>OZ253463.1:0-3632607 GCA_965261635.1 Chloroflexota bacterium
CGTTTGTGAGTCTAGCGAATCCATCCGATCTTGGGCTTCGGCACTAACCGGCGCGGTAATTGGGAAGCAGATCGTGATAAATAATCTTCCACAATTGGTCGTAGTGCGGCCACGCACGAATCCCATTTAGGCCGGGATTCCGAGACATCAAATAGGAAATCGCCTTGTGTTTATGTACTTGCAAACAACCCCAAAGAGACACTCTACCTTGGCGTAACATCCAACCTCGCCCAAAGAGTCTGGCAGCATAAGAACGACTTGGTAGAAGGATTTACCAGTCTATATCGCCTTCACAGGCTGGTCTGGTATGAGATACATGAGACTATGGAAAGTGCCATCTTGAAAGGGAAGGCGCTAAAGAAGTGGAATCGGGCGTGGAAGGTTGAGTTGATTGAGAATTCTAATCCAAATTGGGCCGACCTGTACGACGAAATCTCTTAAGATGGATTCCCGCTTTCGCGGGAATGACGGGAGCAAGCGCTGATGCATGCACGAGGGTCCAAACGAAGTGCAACACCATGCTAAGGTGTTGCCATGGGAACACACTATCGTCAACTTTCCATTGAAGAGCGGTGTGAAGTGGCCCGACTTCACACCGCGGGGCACTCGTACCGGCAAATTGCTGCAGCTCTGGATCGCGCGCCATCGACCATTATGCGGGAGGTGAAACGGAATGGGTCTCGTACGCAGGGCTACAGAGCGACGTATGCCGCTGAACAGGCGTGGGCGCGGCGCTGGGTTGGCGGCAAGTTGGAGCGGGATGCTGCGTTGCGCAAGACCGTGCTGGAGTACTTGCAATGCGGCTGGTCGCCGGAGCAGGTGGCGGGACACATGGCGCAGAAAGCGGGAGCACCGGTCATCTCCCACGAGACCATCTATCGCTTCATATACGGACAGGTGGCGCGCACCAAGGACTATAGTTGGCGGCACTACCTGCCGCGAGGCAAGGCGCAACGGCGACCCCATCGGCGCAGTGGGCGCAGTCCGGCCTCCTTCATTGCCAAGCGCCGTCCACTGGCGGAACGTCCCCAGGCGGCGGCCGACCGCCAAACCCCCGGCCACTGGGAGGCTGACCTGATGCTCTTTGGCAGAGGCGGCCACGCGGTGCTCGCCCTGCACGAGCGCCACTCGCGCTTGCTCATCGCTGCGCGCCAGCCCGGCAAGGCGGCAGACCCCATCGCCAGCACCATGTACGATCTGCTCGCGGTCTTGCCTGAAGCGTGGCGACAGACCGTCACCTTCGACAACGGCACCGAGTTCGCGCGCCATTACCGCCTCCATGACTTGGGCATCCAGACCTTCTTCTGCGATACCCACGCGCCCTGGCAGAAAGGAGGGATCGAGAACGCTATCGGACGCATGCGGCGCATGCTGCCGCGCAAGACCGACCTGGCGGAGATGTCCGCAGAGCGCTTTGCGCAACTTATCCAAGCCTACAATCACACCCCGCGCAAGTGCCTTGACTATCAAACCCCAGCCGAAGTATTTCTCAAACAAACGTTGCACTTGAAATGTGAATCCACCTTCCCGCTTTCGCGGGAATGACGGATAAAAGACAGGCCAAACGGACGAAATGCGGGCACTGACACACTAGGCACATCCTCATTATCCACAACACTTACGGTCACCTTGATCAGCGCAGAACCAGGTCGGAGTAGGTGTAGAATTTTCATCCCGTTCAAGGCAATCGAAAAGCTTTGCAGTCATCGTAGCGCGAGGGCTTGTCCCCCGTATCTTCTCAAGGTACTCGTCGTTCAGTTTTGACTTAAGAGCACTGTGCCGCTCACCCACTTATCAACCGGGTGAACGGCACAGCAGCCTATTCTTCGCTCGATGGAACAGTGAAGTTCCCTAGGCTCTTTATGAGCGCAGGCAATCAGTGCACAAGGCGCATACGCTGTTTACAGTTGGTCGGCCCACTTATCGAGGACGACTTGCACCTGCTCAGCGTGCTGCTTATTGGCCTCTTCGGGCGTCAGCTCCTTGGCATAGGCCTTGAACCAAATGTCAATGTTGATGCCGATGATCTCATCGTTACCGGGGATAACCGGCACCCACTTGGCGAGCTCCAGCTCTGCCAGGTAGGCCTCAGCCTCAGGCACCTGCTCCAGGTAGCCGCCGTATGAAGCTGACTGGAGCGCGGGGATGTAGTCACCGGCGCCAATTGACCAGCGCAGGTTCACGTCCGAGCCCAGGAAGAACTCGATGAGGGAGAAGCCCCCTTCACTATTGGCAGCGCCCTGCGGCTGTGCCAGTGCCCAGCCACCCTGGTAGTTGGTCGCCACGCCATCCGGCGGCAGCGGCATGGGCGCCGACTTGAAGTTCACCGCGGATTCCCACGTCTTGCGATACGTGGCGGCATACCAGTGTCCGCCGATCATCTGAGAGACACCACCGTTGGTGAAGGCATCGTTGCGATCGGGCCTCTGCTGGCCCAAGAACTCGTCGATCCGCACATTGCCGCCGGTAAGGTCGACCATGTTGATCATGAACTTGAGCGCGGTCACACCCTTATCATTGTCAAAGTTGACACTCTTGTTGTCGGGCGAGAGATATTCGCCGCCCTGCTGCCAGAAGTGGATGTACCACTGCAAGCCGACCGGCGGATTGCCCGGCGAGCCGGTGGAGTAGCCAAGACGCTCGATCACGCCGTCCTGCCCCGCTTTGTGGAGCTGGAGCGTAGCCGATGCAAGCTCGTCCCAGGTGGTGGGCGGCCTTTCCGGATCAAGGCCCACTTCTAGAAAGTGGTCCACGTTATACATGTACGTGCGGGCGTCGGTATGCAGCCCTACCCCATAGATGTTGCCCTTCCACGTGCAGTCTTCCCGCAGCTTGGGCCAGATGTCGTCCCAGCTAAACGCTGACGTTGCCTTGATGTGTTCGTTCAGGTTCAAGAGGAACCCCGGCGCGGAGAGCTGGCCGGCCAGATAGCGGTCCATGTAGAAGACGTCCGGTGGGGCGCCGGCCGCCGCCGCGGTAATGAGCTTCTCTTTGCTGCCACTGCCGATGTGGGTCGGCGTAAGCGCCAGCGTGACGTTGGGATTCGCCTCCTCGAACTCGTTAAGGAGCACGTTGCCAATGTGGCCTTCCAGCAAGAAGTCTTGGTACGTCCAGAACTTCACTTCGATAGGGCCCATCATCTCTTTGGAATCGGCTTCGCCCATATCGTCGGCCGGTGCTTCGCCCTCGGCCATCGGGGCCATCTGGGCCGTGCCGCACGCGGCCAGCAAGGCTGCGCCACCAAACGCGCCCGCCGTGCCAATGAGCATTCTGCGTGTAAATCGTGACTCCATCGGTCTCCTCCTCTGTGTGAATCCGTACTACTGTACCCGCACTACCCTGCCAAAGCGTATTCCATGTCTCGCGACGTGTCATACCAGCCTTGGCGCACATAGTATAGCAGATTTTAAACTACTTGCCAATACAACCCTTTGTGCACAAAATAGGGGCACGACATGTCGTGCCCCTACATCTCCCTACATAAGTGCCATCGCGTGGAGTTGGCTTCTTCACCCGCGGGAAGACGGCAGATTGAGTTGCTCTTTGTACGCAGGCTTTGTAAAGCTGCGCCAAGAATCCCCCGTCTTAAACAATTGGCCGTTCGCCGTAGACGCTACCACGGGCCATCCAGGGAAAGACCCACCGGCTAGAGCGGATCGGCAAAGGCCCGCGTATCCTTTGCCGGGCCGTCGTAGTCGTCCAGATAGTTCATGTCGCCGGTGAGCGGCCAGTGGTACTTTTCCGGGGGGCGGACCTGCCTGGTCCACCGCGCCATGAGTTCCAGGTCAGCCGCCTTCTGCTCCAGACGGCGGGCGATGTAGTCGGGATTCCAGTCCACGTGTACCTCTGAGAGCAGTTGCTCCTGTATATAGCGGAACTGCGGATCACCGGCCAGGTCGTTGGTCTCGTGGGGGTCGTCTTCCAGGTTGAAGAGTTGCGTCGGTTCACCCGCGTAGTAGTTCAGTTTCCAAGGGCCGCGCCGCACCATGCGTTGGAAACGCCCGTGGGGCGCATATTCCGCCAGCGCCTGATCCTTCCATGCATCGTTCTCGCCGCGCAACTGAGGCAAGAGCGTCTGCCCCCGCGCCTGGGGCAAGGGATTCCCGCCGAGCGCGTCTACCACCGTGGCTATCACGTCCACTGTGCTCACCACCTGCGGGCAATTCTTCCCCTCCGGCAGCACGCCCGGCCACGAGAGGACGGCCGGCACCCTGATGGAACCTTCGTAGAATGTCTGCTTGAACCAAAGGCCGTGCTCGCCCACCTGGTCGCCGTGGTCGGAGGTGTAGACTACCAGGGTGTTGTCCGCCAGGCCGTTTGCCTCCAAGGCATCGAGAATCTGACCGATCATGGCGTCCATGCGGTCCACCAGCGCCCAATAGGCCGCGCGCGAGCGCATGATCTCATCCTCGGTGGCGCGGTCGAGCCCACACTGCTCCCGCCACCAGCCGATGTAGGGGTGCGGATCGGTAGGCGGTTCAGGGTGGGTCGGCGGCGGCACCTTGCCCCAATAGCGGTCGTAGTCTTGCTTGCGCGCCACATACGGCTGATGCGGCAGCAGGTAGCCTACGGTCAGGCAGAATGGTTCCGTGAGCACACCGGCCCGCCTGTGGACTCCCAAGCGGTTGAGCACGTCCACTGTCGCGGCGGTCGTATCCTCGTCGATCACCTCGTAGCCGCTCTGCCCGGCTCCGGACCGCTCCAGCGCCAGGTGATACGGCCCAGCCGTGCCGCCGCCCAGCATGCCCAGGTCTATGCCGCGGCCGCCGGGGTAGTTGGGCGAAGCGTCGCCGCCGATGCGGTCGGCAAAGCCGTGGAGCTGGTCCGCCCCCACAAAATGCATACGCCCGATGAGCGTGGGGCGGTAACCCACTGCCCCCAGCGCGTGGGCGAACGTGGGGATGCCCGTGTCGAGAATGTGCCGGTTGTCCCACGTCTCGATGTCGGTGGGGTACTGCCCCGTCATATACGACATGCGGGCGGGCACGCAGAGCGGAGCGGTGCAGTAAACGTTTTGCAGCACCACGCCGCGCTCAGCGAGCCGGTCCAGGTGGGGCGTTTCAACTATGGGATCGCCGTAGCAGCCCGTCACACTGGGATTGTGTTGATCCGAAATGATGAAGAGCAGGTTGGGACGTTGCGCGGACGATTCTGTGGACATACGCATTCTCCTTGGAGTTGCTTACTGACCTGCGGCAAAACTGCCAACACGGGCTAAGACATGCCTTCCATCCACCTTGGGCCGCTTTCTTGAGACGATAGTAGCATAGCAAGCGCGGCAAGCAAGCGAAGGTTTTTTTAACAAGCCTTTCGCCCACTTGCCGCACTCTTTCGACATTGCCTGTGCACTCTAGAAATCAGGTCAAACGCCCGCGCACAAGTCTGCGTGTGGGCATTCACGCGCATTACAGGTGCCGCCCTGCATCACTCACATCCCCCGCAGCATTTAGCCGTTAGCCGCCCAGATTGCTCAGGAACGTATCCATGATGGTTTGGAGCTCTTGCTCGGTATCCCGCAGGGTTTCCTCGATGGTCTTCTCGCCGCCCAGCGCGGTCGGAACTACCCTGAGCGTAGCCCCAAGCATCTCAGGCGCGCCTGGCGCAGGAATAACGAAACGCCGATTCTCCATCATCTCAGTCGTGAGCGTCCGAAACGGGTCGTTCTCATGATATTCCTCCGACCGGGCCACGTCGGCGCGAATCGGAAGCGTATTAAAATTGTGCGACCAGCGCACGTTCACGCTGCCACTGCCGAAATGTTCGAGAAACTTCCAGGCACTCTCCGGTTGGCCGCTTTGGGTCGTCAGAATCCACGTATGGCAACCGCCGTAGGTCATGTGGCGGCCGCCGGGCGGCTTGGGCCAATGGGCAGCGTGGTATTGTACGTCCGGCACGTCTCTCTTCATGATGCCGTGGAGCGTGCTCGGCCAGTAGAGGTTGGCAACGTGGCCGTCGTAGAAGAGGAGGTGCGGACGGGTATCCTTACGGAAGTCCTCCAGCGCCTGCCAGCCTCCCTGCATCTCGTATATCTTCATAAGCCAGCGCAGGCCTTCCAGAGCCTCCGGCGTGTTGATGGTCACGGTGCGCCCGTCGTCGCTCAGCGTCTCGCCGCCCAACTGCCACATGGGCACCATCCAGATGCTGTTGATCTGCCAGAGAGGCGCAAACCCTACCTGCTCGGTCGTATCACCGCTGATGCGCGTGAGCTTAGGAATCGCGTCTTCTAACGCTTCCCAGCTCTCCGGCGGGTTCTCGACGTCCACACCGTTTTCCAAATAGACGGTGTCATTCATGAAGACCGGCCGCACGTCCGGGCCGAACGGCATGCCTTGGATTTGGCCCTCCCAGGTGAGGTCGCGCTGGAGCGACGGCCATATGTCCTCTCTACGCACGATGCTCGAGGCGGCCATGAAGGGATCGAGCGGCTGGCCCACTTCCAGCGCCGCCAGGGTCTGCGCCTGCCACGAACCGGACTGGCCGATGTCGGGCCCGCTATTCGCCGCCATAGCGGCGATCAGTTTCGTGACGCGGTTGCCCTCGGGAATAGTGGAGTCTACAGTCAGTCCGGGATTTTGCTCTTCGAATTCCGCGACAACCTCAGCGCCCAGCCCCTCGCTGAGCGTCCAGAACGGAACGGTGAAGATCGTAATCGCGTAGGGCTCAGGGGCGGGCGCTTCCGTGGGGGCCGGCTCTGCCGCGGGTTTCTCTTCCATCGTTTCCGTCGGCACCATGGCGGTCCCACAGGCGGCCAGGAGGCTTGCGGCTCCGGTTAGCACTGCACCCCGCAACACTGCTCTACGACTGGTTTTGCTGTTCATCGTAATCTCCTCTCGTGGCTCTCGGCGGCATCTTGTGTGACACAGGGCACACTCACTGCCTTTCGCCACAGCGTAACTCATGTTTCTTGTGCGTTGGATCAATAGGACACTACCGGTCGGTAGCCTGTCGGTTTTCCCCCTTTCCCTGCATTGCATTCTTGTCAAGATTATAACGCACTGGCGCCTAAGCCCACTGGGATTGGCAGGACTCTTACATTGATGTCCGGGTTCGCCTCGCGGAATGCCTCGATGATGGCGTAGCCATGACCGCCGGGTGTGGCAAAACCGCCATAGGCCCAGTAGCTGATGGTCACCGGTTCAGCGGATTCGGGCGCAGACTCCTGCGCAGCAGGCGCAACGCCCTCAGATGTGGGCGCAGTCGCGGGTACTGCACCGCAGGCAGCGAGTACGATCCCTCCACGCATGACACCAGAGGCTGCGAACAGCCTTCTACGCGCAACAAGCATCGCCTTGGGTACCCCTCCTGTGTGCAATTACAACAGTCTCTCTCGTTGTCCAAGAGTATACACCGCTATTGACTGTTTGCACAATGCTTGTAAGTAAGTTAACTGTGTTCGAGGCAAGAGATCACGCGCGATGGATGCAGTCGGCTACGCCGCGCGGTGATGAATTGTCTACCCATGAAGCCCGGTATTGCACGCATAGCAAAGTCCAGGTTCCGGATAAATGGCGCAGATACCCAATACGCTAAGCGAGGAATGAGTGCGGCGCGAATCCGCTGCTCAGAAGGGCAAACTAAAGGAAAAGATTGCCCGCAGAGCCGCCCAGATGCTGCTGTAGACAGCGCCCACCCAGAAGATGCCGTTCAGGGTGGTGCCGATTACGACTAAGGAATACGCGCGCCTCCCCGTGATCCCCATCAGCCAGATGAGCGGTAAGCCTGCCATGGTGGGGCCGGAGAACGTATATACCAGAAGAACCATGAGGTCGCGCCGTCTTTCCGACGCGTAAACAAAGTTGCGGATCCTCTGCAAACGTTCGGCTTTGGCGCGTATCCAGTCGGAGAAGTCTAGCTCAAGCAAGAGCAGGTAGAGGAGCGCGCCATTGAGGACGATCATCACCATGATTGTGGCTGCCGTGGCAACAAACCCATTGAACTGCAAGATCAGGAAGTTAGAAAACAGAGTCACAATTATGTCAATAGAGGGCCAGAGCGCAAGCGTGACCACACGCCGCAGATATTTTCGCAGAACGAGCCGATTGATCTTGCGACGTGGCACGCGGTTTACGACCGGCACAATGCGGTCAGCGGATTCCTGGCGATTTGGAGGCGGCTCTAGTGCTGTAGCTGCCATGGATTACTTCCGACCACTAGATAAGGTGACATGTGCAAACACTGTGCTGTGCAGCCGTGTCTTGAATCCAATGTAAAGTATATCTTTATTAAATGCAAACTATAGATTTTAAGACAATAGATGATATCTCGTATGCGCCCACAATCATAATCTTAACTCTTAAGATCAGATTGTGTCAGCGCCCGACCACGGTATCCATACCCACTAGCGGTACGTTCGTGATCAGCGAGGCCTCAAGGCTGAGGGCGCGCAAGTCTTCAGCTTCAAGATCGTGGACGTTAGCTTTGCCGCACGCCCGCGCAAGCAGTTGGATTTCCTGCGTCAAGGTAGCGATAAAGTTCGCCAGGTGCTGTGCTGCGTCTTCGAATCCCGACAGGTTGGCTATTGATTCGAGCGCGGGATCAGCGCGTTCACGTTCATCCCATCCATCTGTCGTGCCGTCCCGTTCACTTTGGGCGTTTACTTGCTGTGCCCACGGTTCTAAAGCAACGAGCGCAGCAGTGCCAATCGAAACGGCGTCCACGCCTAGCGCCAGCGCCTTGGCAACGTCGGCGCCGCTCCGGATGCCGCCGCAGAGTATGAGGCTGACCTCGTCTTCTAGCCCCAGTGCCTCTAGCGCGCGCCGCGCCTGGCAAACTGCCGCGATACCGGGCACGCCGGTGTGCTCATTCAGGATTGCCGGGCCGGTAGAAGCGCCGGCCTCCATCCCCTCTACAGTCACAATATCCGCACCCGCTTTCGCCGCAAGCTGGACGTCGTCGTAGACGTGCGCGGCACTGATCTTGACGATGATGGGCACCTGCCAATCGGTCGCTTCCCGCAATTCTTCCACCTTCTTCGGCAGATCATCCGGCCCTACCCAGTCGGGATGCCGCGTCGGTGAATGAGAAAGCCGCGAGTAGGCCGTTTCACGGTCCAAGCGCGCTGCCTGCGGTGATTCATTGCCGCTTCGATACGGCATGCCGATGCTCGGACTCACGCCCCGCACACTGACGAGCTCAATGACATCGGCCTGCACAAGATGCCGCGGATTAAAGCCGATGCGGTTTGGCAGCACTTCATAGGAGAGCATCTTTGCACACTCCCGTTCCGCCGCCAACATGCCGCCATGGCCGGTGGTATAGAGGATGCCGGCGCGCGAGGCTCCGTATGCCAGTGCGGCCCGCACCGCCGGCGGCAGCAATTTGGCGCCCATACCGGCAATAGTTATCGGGGTGCTCAGCACAAGCGGTCGCGCGGCAAACCGCATCCCTAGGGTCGTTTCGGTAGTGCATTGCTCGTAGAAGGCTTCCAGCGGCACTCGGCTCAACGAGCATGGTATTAGCGAGAGGTCGTCAAACGTGGGAAGGCTCCGCGACCGTTCGGAGCGCCCCAAACGAAAGCGCCCGGTTTCAGCCTTTTCCTGTATTTCAGCATATACCTGGGGGGAATAAGGCGTGCCTTCAGTCCTCTCAAGCGAGTCCATAACTGGTTCTATCCTCCAGTGCGCAGGATACTCTCCGTGCCGCCGGCGCAAAACTTGCGAAACGGACGCGTGTGCGAAAGGCCGGCCGCGGCGACAGTCTCTGCGACGTAGGCGCGCTCTTCCGGCGTCGGTTCTGCTTCAACCACACCCTCGCCAAGCTGCTTTACTAGCCCTGCCACAAATATGCGGCCGCCATTCATGCCGTGACCGAGCCGTTCACCGGCGTTGCCGCAAACGACAAGATCACCGTGATGCATCATGAAGCCACTCATGTATCCCACATCCTCCCCTACTACCACCATACCACCAACCATCCCGATTCCGGTGCGGGCAGCCGCATTTCCCTGCACACATACCTTGCCCCCGTGAATCGCGGCGCCCGTGGCATTGCCCGCGTGCCCGCGCACGACAATGCTCCCGCTCTGGAGACCTTCGCCCGTGCTCCACCCGGCGCTGCCGTGGATTTCGATCGTAGGCCCGTCGCCCATTGCGCCACAGTAAAAGCCCACACTTCCCGCAAAGATAAGGTGCACAGGTTCAAACAACGCCACTCCGAGACTGTGCCGGCCGCGCGGGTCGTAAACGTGGATATCGTGCTGCCCCTGCTCAATCGCGTGACGAATGAGCCGGTTGACTTCTCGCGTAGAACGATCAACAGCTTCAATGAAGAACATAGTGCCGACTTAGGGTAAGGCGAACTGTTAAGAAGACTCCAAAGTGCTCGGTGTCCGCGTGGCCCAAACGTGCACCTCCTTAGCGTCCGGCTCCCAGGTGATCAAATCTTGATCCAGCCCTTCGCAGACGGCGGCGGCTTCGGAGCTTACTACCACGAACTCATCGGTTTCGGCAATAACAAGCGGGCGGGCGCCCATGAAGTCTTTGGCTGCGCCAAGCTCCTTCTCGGTGGCAACGACATAAGCATAGGTGCCGTCAAGCACGTCGAGAGAGGCGCGCATCGCCTCTTCCAGCGAAGCCCCTTGCTGCATTTCCATAGCGAGAAAACAGCCGATAATCTCCGCGTCATTCGTCGTAAAGAAACGATGGCCCTGTGCCTGATATTTGCGGCGGAGCTTGTGATAGTTGGTGATCTGTCCCGTGTGCGCCACGGCCATGTCAGGCCGAGGGTGCGCCCAAAAGGGCTGCGAGTGGCTCACGTCTACCCGACTCTCAGTGGCGAGACGGGCTTGGCCGATCATGTGGGTACCTTGGATCGTGGAGAGAGCGTACTCTTCTTCGAGATGGTCGATTGAGCCGACGTCCTTGATGATGCTGAGACGCCGACCGACGCTGAAACACTCGACTTCGCCGACGCTCTCGACAACGTCCACGATCCCATGCACGTCTTCTACCTCATCGAGCACGAGTTGCAGCGAATGGCCCAACATGCGCGATTTGACGACGTTGGCTTTGCGACCCACGCGCCGCACGACACGCCCACTCAGCGTGCGTCCGTCATCGCCTTCAATCTTCACTGAGACCAGCACTTGGCCGCGTGTCTCCCGCACGAAAAATGCAGCCCCGGTAGAATCGGGCGTGTGCGGCGAAAGCGAACGCAGCATCTTGAGCGCGATGCGGCCGATCGGCGCATAGCCGTCGCCGGCGCGATCGAGGTAGCCTACAACGCCATACACGGTTCAAACCTCCCTCTCTATCATACGCCTTCAGACTGAAACACACGCCGTAGCCGCTTCATCCCTCATCCACCGCTTCATCCCTCACCCAATTTAATTGTGTCGACGGCCCGGGCAAGAACTTGCCGCTGCATGCTCATCATTATCATCGGTAGCGTAGGTTTGCAACCTGCGCCCAACGAATTCGGCGAACGTTTTCAGCCTGCGCCCACCGAGCGCAGCGTAGGTTTGCAACCTGCGCCCAACGAGTGCGCCGTAGGATTGCAGCCTGCGCCCAACGAGTGCGGTGTTGTTCCATAGCCCTCTACGAGTTAGCGCATTGCTGCGCTCGCTACTTCCCGCCGCACCGGTGCAACCCAATGCATGTTTGGCACCCAGAACATGCCTAGTGTATAGACCGTCCAAGTGTCCCACGCGACCTCCAATTCGGGCAAATCCGGCGCTGCATGCTTGACCCTCTGTCAACGCCAAACCTATAATTCAAGTGTGCCTGATGGGACGGTTTTCAAACTGATTACGTGGTTTACCGAACCAGGACGCGGTGCTAGGCCGAAGTATGCGGTTTGCAAAACCGAAGTACGCGCCGACGTAGCTCAACGGCAGAGCAGCGGTTTTGTAAACCGCAGGTTATGGGTTCGACTCCCTTCGTCGGCTCCGATTGCACTTGGTGTCGAGGATATCTAGGGCGGGTGGTCACTACGCTGACGCGCCCGCCTTGTCACTATCGCGCGTCGAGTCTGCGCTGTTGTCGCCAATTCTCGCAGCAGTCGCTGTCCGATAGAACGTGCCGCTTGCTGCGAACGTCCTCTCAAGTATCTCCGAGCCGGCTAAGGAACGCCAAGACAGCCATTCTGGATGCGGAGCGGATTGCAGACCTGCAGAGGCAGGCGCGGAGCCGCTTACGCTATCGCAATTCACGAGAGACCGCTGCGACATTACACAACCGTAGGGAGGTGAGACGTGAGTGGTTCAACCCCCGAGCGTGTAACGATCGAGATTGACCCCCAGTCCGGCGCTGAGCCTGACCGGTGCGACATTGCTTTCCACGGTGTTGACGGCTTGGTAGACCGTGGCTTGGCGCTAACCCTGCCGGCGGGCAGGGTCGGCGCCTGGGAGCTCACGGTCACCGTCCGCGATACCGTACGTCCCGGCGGCGGCTTCCTCTTCCAACGCCACGGCTTCTTGCTCGCGCACCGCGTGCAGGACTATAACCCGCCGGCGCGTGACTACGTCTCGCTGGAAACAGATTCGGCGGCGCAACTGCGCCTAGTCGTAAACTCGCTTAACCAGTCCCACCGACCGAGCTTTGCCCAAGTGATCGTGACGGACGGCGTGCTCGCGGCGGGTGATTGCTTTACCTTGCGGGTAGGCGACCGGCGTCAGGGCGGCGCCGGCAGTGAGGTCTACGATGCGACGACATTGGGGCGCTTCGTTCTTGCCGTAGACCGCGACGGCAGCGGGACGTATCGCACACTTGCCTGCAGCCCCGCGAGCATTCGGATTACTTCTGAACCGCACGTCGACATGCTGCGCGTGCTCGGCCCCTCGGTAGTCGCGCCGGATGAACCCTTTGCCCTGCACCTCATAGCCTTCGATCAGCATCGCAACGTGTGCGCCCAGTACCGGGGAACGGTGACGCTTACCTCCCCCGACGGTGCACGCGACGCGCTCCCGCCAACGGTTTCATTCACGCCGCGGGAGCAGGGAATCCACATTATCGAGAATGTGCGCCTCGGCACGCCCGGACTCTACCGCTTTACCGCCACGGACGAAAAGACCGGCTTGCAGGCGCTGAGCAATCCTATGCTCTGCCAGGTCGCGCCAAAGCGACGTCTGCTCTGGGGTGAGTTGCACTGCCATAGCTGGGGCGACACGACGCTCGCGCTGATGAGCGAACCGAATTTCAAGGTGCATCCCGCCCGGCGGCACGAGCAAGCGCGGCAGGTGGGCCGCTTGGACTTCTGCTCGCCCGGACCGATGTCCGCGCCAAACGACGAAGACCGCCCCGAGGTCTGGCAGGCGCACCGGGATGCTTTTCACGCCAACGACGAGCCGGGGACCTACGTGCCGTTTCTGGCATACGAGGCGCATCCGGGCACAGGCGGGGACCGCAACGTCGTCTTCTACACGCACGAAGACACCCACATCCCCATGAAAGCCCCTATGGACGACGTAATGGCCGCCTACAGTGGGCGCGATGACGTGCTCTTGGAGGCCCATATCGGCGGCGGCCCGCCCAACTGGACGGCATACCCCACTAAGGAAGCGCCCTTGCTGGAAGTCACCAGCGGCCACGGCGCCTTCGAGTGGGTGCTGCAACGGGCCCTCCGCCACGGCTACCATCCGGCGGTAATCGGCTCCAGCGACGTGCACCTGCCGACCCTCGGTGCGCCGATGGCGGCCCACTGCTTCCGGGGACGCTTCAACAAAGAGCTTAATATCCGCGATTCTGGTTTTGGGAGCGGACAGGTGGCCGGGGTCTATGCGGCAGCCTGTGAGCGGCAGTCCATTTGGCAAGCAATCCAAAACCGCCGCACCTTCGCCACAACCGGCGCCCGCATCATCCTGGACGTGAGCGTAAACGGGGAAGCAGGCGGCAGCATTATCGAGTCGTCAGGGCCTGTTGTAATTAACATTCGCGCCCATGCCTGCGCGCCGGTCGAGCGGGTAGACCTGATCAGAGGCGACCGCTGTCTGGCATCCTGGTTGCCCGACACGTTGGATACCACGCTTGACTTCACCGACGCGCAGCCGTTGCGCGAGGGGGCTTACTACGTGCGCCTGCGCCAAACCGACGGTGAGTTTGCCTGGAGCACACCGGTCTGGGTCACCTGCGCCCACGGCAGCAATACACCCGACCCAGACCTGTCGCTTTGGAACGCCCACGAGCCGGTTGACCTGGCGCAACTGCGCCCCAACGCCGCCGAGCAGTACAAATCCGCGCTCCTGGAGTACCTGGAAACCGAGGAAGACCCGGCGCTTTTCCAGGACCTGACGCCGGTGAAGCTGCTGGAAGAAGCAACGGGCCGCTCCGCCTTGTTCTATGCTTTCTTTGCACCCGACGGCTGGCCGGTAAGCATCCGCTGGTATTACGAATTCGACCTGCCCCGACTGCACCTAGACTGGGGCTGGCGGGACTTCGGCGCACGTCCGACACCCACCAACATCACCGAACCGGCGGAAGTCAAACCGCCCCTAGCCTGACGGAGACAATACTGGCCGGAATCTCGCCAAGAGGACCGTCATTCCTGTAAGTGTTGGCTAATTCGTTGACTAATTCGTCAATCCAGTTGACACCCCGGATAGTAGAAGACGGTCGGCTCCGTCTTTCCGGCGAAAAGCCTGCCCCGTACTCGATACGGGGCCGGAATCCATCTTCACTGCACCCTAGAGTCCGGCCCTGTACTTGATACGGGGCCTGATATTAGCGCTGGAGGAGTGAATCCGTAGGTTTTCCGTCATTCTCGCGCAAGCGAGAACCTATACTTAGAGGAACATACCCATGAGTACCCCGTCATTCCCGCAGAGGAAGGAAATAAACGTCATGCGCCCCCTTGCTTTCGAATACGACCTCTCGCAGCACGTCGATGAAGCGGAGCCCGCCATGCTCTTTAACGGCTCCACCGCCGAGGAGCTTCGCGATTGGCAAGAACGCTTCCGCGCCAAGGTGCTGAGCCTGCTGGGTATTCTGCCCGAACGCGCCGCGCTCGTCGTCGAATTTGAATCAGAAACAGACTGCGGCACGTACATCCGCCACAAGATCCGCTACCAGACTGAGCGCGACGTCTGGGTGCCGGCCTATCTCCTGGTGCCCAAGGGTGTGTCTGCAACGCAGAAATCGGCGGCGATCCTCTGCCTGCACGGGCACGGGCGGTTCGGCAAAGACAGCGTCGTCGGCATTGACGATACGCCGGAGCGCGCGGAGGAAGTAGACCGCCTGCAATACGATTTCGGCCGCCGCTTTGCGGAGCAGGGCTACGTGGTGCTGGCGCCCGACCTGCGCGGCTTTGGCGAGCGCCAGCCGCACTACCCCGACCCCAAGCCCGATTACTGCTGCCGCAACTACATGGCCGCCACTCTGCTGGGCCGCACCGTGGTCGGCTACCAACTCTGCGACCTGCACGCGGCGCTGGACGTGCTGCAGTCACTGCCGTACGTCGATTCCGAAAAGCTGGCCGCGGCAGGGCTTTCTTACGGCGGACGCATGACCATGGTGATCAGCGCCATGGACCCCCGCATCAAGGTCTGCGTGCCCTCCGGCTGCCTGAACATGTACCAGGAACGCTTCCAGAATCTAAAACAGTGCGGCTCGCAACTCATTCCCAGCTTGCTCCTCTACGGCGACACACCGGAGATATTCTCGCTCATCGCGCCGCGCCCGATGGTCATCGAGTGGGGCCTGCAGGATAAGCTCATCCCTCACGAGTGGGCCGAACGCGGCCTCGCCCGTATCCGCCAGGCCTACGCCGCTTCCGGCGAGCCGGATAACCTCACCCTGCACCAATTCGACAAAGGCCACGTCTTCGAAGGCACCGTAGGCGCGGAAATGCTAGACAATTGGCGGGAAGGCAAATGCTAGGTGCAGTCTTTGAGAGAAGAGCGCAGGGCGAGTTCCGGACACATTGAGTGAATGTCGCCTAGCAACTTGGGTAGAGCAACAGCAGCGGCCTTTTGCGTCTTTAGCTGGCAATCCCAAATGACCAGCTGACTCCAGCCTACCTGCTTCAGTTTTTCTGCAACTGAGGAGTCTCTTTTCTTGTTGCCATCAATCTTAGCACGCCAGAATTCTGAATTGGTCTTCGGGGGTCTACCTCTAGAGCAGCCCTCGTGACCGTGCCAGAAGCAGCCATGCACAAATACTGCTAACTTGCACCGATAGAGGACTATGTCTGGCCTACCTGGAATATCTGTCGCATGCAAGCGGTATCGGATACCCTTAGACCACAGAAATCTACGCACTAGCACCTCGGGGCCGGTGTCTTTGCTGTGAACTGCAGCCATATTCCGACTGCGCTTTTCTTTGCTAAGAGTATCCATTTCCTTGCAAAGAACCACTCTCAGAGTAAATCGGGGAAACCGATCGGAGGCTGCACGCTGCTCTCTAGTTTCTCTCGAACTTGTGTCGAAGCCAGTCAAGTGCTTTCCGTTGATCTGCTTCTGAAGCTCTCCTAATCTGGCTCATTAGCCAAACATGAGTTGGCGGTTCTTGAGTAACGTTCTTCGCCCCTTCGTTACATTGACTGCAGAGGGCGCGAAGATTGCTTAGTATGTCGGCGCCGCCGTGGCTTTTGTCAACAATGTGTCCTACATGAAGCCTTGCTTTTCTTTCATCGTCCATTGGATCCCCTGCTGCAATCCCGCACATTTGACAGGTGTATCCGTTGCGTTCGAGCACTTGAGCGCGCAATCGCGCCGAAAGTGCCCTCGAAAAGCTATACACACCTGGTTCGGGTGGCTGTTCCTCAAGGACATATTCACCAGGCTTAAGGTCTGCACGGTCATTGTGGGTGGAGATGTTCCACCCTTCTTCGCGGCGCAACTCGCGCACTCTTCGCGCCCACTCAGTGACAGGGCCTGCAGCTTCCTGAAGCTCCGCACTAGTTACGACTTCACCAACTCGGGTTCGAAAGAATTGGCGTAGTTTCTCTTTTGCCGAAATGCGAGGCATCTTCCACCACCCCAAGATGTCTCAAAATCTCGTTACCGATATACTGCGCGTAAGCTGGAGGTATCGCTTCATTCAGCTCCCGCTTAGTCATCCAATCTATCCCCATAGCATCTCTTGCTGCAGCAACCGATGAGTTGCCACCACCAGTAACCTGCACAAAGTCCGTCCATTCGCAGGTCTTACCGTAGTGATTCTTGCGCTTGTCAAGCGTATGCACTAGTGGATGTTCACCATGTGGAATGTGATAAGGCTGGGCAATTAGAAAGTTTGATTCAAATAGACGGTGCCGGATAACACGCAGATTAGGAAACATAGTCCCGCAAAGGACAATGGGGAAAAGCAACGGGGCCCCTTCAACATTCTCAATTACCCATGGCTTTCCGGTTTCATTCAACATTCGGCGAATCGGTTCAATCAGTCGGGGCCAATCATCCCCATTACCGTTTCGCTTCGCTAAGTCAGAATAGGCTTGGCAAGGAGGGGAAGCGTGAATCGCATCGAATTGTCCAAGGAATTTAGGGCTCAGTTCGAGCGCATCCGCTCTTATGAATTGATAGGAGTAATTTGGCTGTGGCTCAATATCGACGCCAGTAACCTCAAATCCGGCACGGTGATATCCAACTGCCGCTCCCCCTGCGCAAGAGAACAGGTCTAGCAACTTCGGTCGGTCTATCAGACTGTTGGAAGGCACGAGGTGATTTCCTTTTGCCAGCTACTTAATACACGTGGACCTCACACCACCCGTCCAACTCTCTCCCAAGTGTCTCTGACATCCCAGTATTGTACTTTTGCACCTAATCGTCAACAAAAGCACTATTTTGTTCGACCATGGCGTCGTGATGCTGACCGAAGACACTCACAGATTTCCATGATCAAAAGAATTCCTGTCGATCAATGTAGAACCAACTGTGTCTACGATTCTCAACCCCTTAGCCAGCCAGCCATCCAGACGCTAATCTCCTGTGCCAACTCTTCCGGGCTTTCGCCGTGGCTGGGTCTGGTGACTTCCATCGTCCAGGGGCCCAGATAGCCGATCTCTGCGAACGCCGCGCGAATTGCGGGCCAATCAAAGTAACCCAGGGTAGGTGAGTGGTGGTCGCCGCGGTCCTCCCGCACGTTGAGGTCATGCATATGTGTGCCGCACAATCGATCGCCGGCGGCGCGGATATCATCTGCCGGATCGCGTTCGACCCTGCCGACGTGTCCCAGGTCAATGATGAGGCCCACCGCCGCGCTGGGGTAAGGGTCGATTACCTCGCGGAGTTCCCGCATGTTGTTGAGCGGCATCTGTGGATAAGGGAGGTTCTCCAGCGTAACGCGCACGCCGGCCTCCTCAATAACGGGCATCAGGGCATCCAGCGAACGCTGTATCGCCTCTCGTAGCCGCTGGGGCAGCGTCGGATCATCCGTATCGGGCACTAGGGTAGGGCTTGGGATGGGATGAATGACTACCTCAGTCAATCCGAGATGGCCGGCCATGCGTACGAATTGGCTCAAGACGCCAACGCTCTCCCTGGCCCAATCCTCATCCAGGGCGGCGAGGATGGAGCGGCCTGATGGCGCGTGCATCGTCCTGGCGCGGACGGCGTGCGCAGCGAATAGCCTTTCGAGACGACGCTGCTCCTGCATGTCTGCCGCGCGCACATGAGGCTCTCTTACATTGATCTCGGCTTGGGGAAAGCCAACCGCGCCGATAGCGTCTAGGGCGGCAGCGAGGTCACGGTCAGTAAAAAGTGCTGTTGTACAGCTTGTATTCTTCATAAAATGGCTCCTCGTGCCCGCGCCATCGGGCCGGCTAAGTTACGGGCGACGACTGTGTGCGACCAAAATTCTCGGTTGAGATAGAACTGTGGGTAAGCAGACACATCTATTTCCGGCCCACGTAATCCAAGAGCCTTCTTGCGCAGAAAAAACAGGCCGTGTCCCGCCTAAACCTGGGACGTAGGGGCACGACATGTCGTGCCCCTACGGGAATACGCTATTGGCAGCGGCGCGCGAAGCTAATCGCCACCGCCGGGGAGCGGCGGGCGCAGGTTACAAACCTACGCTACCGGAGTAAGAATCCCGCTATACTCCACAACTCGATATTGTTGGCCTAAATTACTAAACCCCAGTGCTACCCGTACCGTTCTTCGGTCCAGGGGTCGCCGCGCATGTGATAGCCGCGTTGCTCCCAGAAGCCGGGAGAGTCGGCGTTAACGAACTCCAGGCCGCGCAGCCACTTGGCGCTCTTCCAAAAGTAGAGGTGGGGTACCATCAAGCGCAGCGGCCAGCCGTGATCCAGCGCAAGGTTCTCGCCATTGTGCTTGTACGCCAGCAGCACGTCGTCGCGCAGGAAGTCCGCCAGCGGCAGGTTGGCGGTGTAGCCCTGCTCGGCATGGGCGATCACGTGGGTCGCATTTGGCTTGATTTTGGCCTGCTCCGCCACGTACAGGGCCGGGACACCCTCAAACACGTTGTCGAGCAGGCTCCACGTGGTGACGCAATGGATGTCGCAGAGCACCTTCTTCGTGGGCAGGCCCATGAACGTCTCGTAGTCCCAGGCGAGCGGGTTCTCCACCATGCCGACAATGCGGATATCCCATCTGGCGGCATCGAAACGGGGTGTGGAGCCATACGTGAGCACCGGCCAACCGCGCGTGACCCATTGCCCCGGCGGTACGCGCGCTAGGTCTGTGGGTCGAGCGTCCAACGCGTCGGCGGCCTCCTGGCGCACGCTCTCCGGCATCGCCGTGTTGTCATCTCCCTGCCTACCAAGTCCTGCGAGAAACCGTCCCAAATCCATTGTGCTTCTCCCTCCTGTCCACACCTGCCGCAAGGCTAATCGATGTCTTCCCCAATTGGCCGCTTTCGAATAGCAACCGCATCTGCACTGTTCGTTCCGGCGCTGAAGGGTCCCACTCCCAATGTACCCGCTTACATCCGTTCATCCTTCGACAGGCTCAGGACGAACGGATTCTGACTTCCTCAAGGCGCGCACGCCCAGGACGAACAGATTCCGACATCCTCAGTTGCACGCTCGCTCAGGACGAACGGACGCTCATTTTGCGCAGCCTGTCCGGCTCACTAGTCCGGCCGGATAAACACAACCGGCTCCGGCCGGATGACCCCAACCGGCCCGTAAGCCCCATCCTTCCGGTAGCGCAGGTTTGCAACCTGCGTCATCCGGCATAGGCGCCGGTCAGGCGCGCTCGCCCTATCATTTAGCGTGGCAACATTGCCTAGCGTCTCCTGACCGCGCGAGGCACAGCCCCACGTATCTCCAGATTAGCACAGCACTTGCGGTTACTGTACCTGCTTACCCACAAACCTGGCGGAAGACGCGCAAGTGGTTGAGGCCAAGCATCTTGCGCAGGTCGTCCTCTTTCCAGCCGCGAGCGAGCAAGCCCTCAGTTATCTGCGGCACCACGGTGGCGTCTTTCAGCACGTCGCCGCCGCCATCGAAGTCCGAACCCAGGCCGATGCAGTCTGTGCCGCCTACCTGAGCGATGTGGTCGAAATGGTCGAGCAGCCGCTCCAGGGTGCGCTTGCTTTCATCGGCATCCACGAACGCCGGCACGTACGTCACGCCGATCACGCCGCCGTTGGCGGCCACGGCCCGAATCTGGTCGTCGGTGAGGTTGCGCGGATGCTCGCAGAGGGCGCGGCAAGCGTTGTGGGAGCCGATAATCGGCGCGGTCGTGACCTCCATCACGTCCCAGAAGCCCCGGTCGCTGATGTGGGAGATATCCACGATCATGCCGTGTTCGTTCATCAAGCGCACCAGGTCGCGCCCAAAGTGCGTCAGGCCGCCGCCGGTGACGTTCTCGAACGCGCCGTCGGCAGCATGGGCGCGGTAACTCCACGTGAGCGTCATGGAGCGCACGCCGAGACGATGGAGCACCGGTAGCACCCAGAGGCTGCGTTCCAGCACCTCGGAGTTCTCAATGGTGAGTACAGCGGCGATCCTGCCGCTCGCCACGATCGCTTCTATCTCGTCTGCCGTAGTCGCCACCGCAATCTGATCGGGATAGGCATCCACCTCAGCCAGGAACCAGCCAAAGGCATCCATTGCGTACAACAGATGATTACCCCAGGCGCGGGTGACGTCCACTGCGCAGTAAACCACGTCGATGCCGCCGGCACGCAGCTTGGGCAGGTTGACCTGCATCTCGTGCCCCTCAGGTACCGCCGTACCCCGCAAGAACGCCACGACGCTCTCCGGCTCCGTGCGGGCCGGCGCCTCGGGACCGGCAATACTCTCCCCGTTGCGCCGGATGTAGGCGACAATGGCGTCATTGTGGGAATCGATGACAAGGGACGACTTGTGCAACGCAGAGGCGGTAGATTCAGTAGCCATGCTTGCTCCTTATGCACTCAATGAGACACCCAGTGATTTTGAACGCGGCGCAATGCTAGAATGGAAACATATGAACCCATCGGCGGCATCAGTAACCCACTTCGGGCAGCTGCTGATAGTCTAAACCCCAAGGGGTGTAATAGAGTAATGCACCCCTTGAATCACATCTGGGCCCATGGCTACCGCTTTCCGATGATTACCACACGGGAGAAATCTGCGCGGGAGTTCTCCTTGATTGTAGGTATATCCAACCAATACCGTGCAACGCCCATGTCGCCAGACTATTCCTAACCAGCTCCACTGGATTCCGGCTTTCGCCGGAATGACGGTCGAGGCACCCGCGGCACTCACGCACTGACCATTACCACGTCGTGCGCAAAATTAAACGGTGTTGCGGGAGCATTGGAAAGAAGTGTTCGCTAGTTGCCCTCTTTCGTCACCACGTCGATCAGCGCTTGGATGTAGCCGTTCGCAAAGGCGCGGCCCCGGTGGCCCCACGTGGAATCGCCGTCGGTCTGCGGCACGTGGTCGTCGATGAAGAAACCGTCGAAGCCGACCTCATGGTAGATTTGCATTGTCTTGTGCATGTCCACGTAGCCGGTATTGATGAACTCTTCCTGGAACTTCGGCACAGGACTTGAGACGTTGCGGAAGTGCACGTAGAGAATCTTCTTGCGCTCGCCAAAGTAGCGGATCATCTCGTAGATGTCCTCGCCCTGCATCTCGGCAAACGTGCCTTGGCAGAACTCGACGGCGTTACAGTCGGATGGGTAAATTTCGATGAGGCGCTTATAAGAGTCGAAATTGCGGAAGAGCAGGGGAATTCCGCCAAGCCTTTCCATCGGCGGGTCGCAGGGATGGATGCCCAGGCGGATGCCTTCTTCCTCGGCAATGGGTGTGATGAGCTTGATCCAGTATTCGAGATTCTGCCAAACCTCCTCTTCGCTATACTCGCGCCCATGGGAGATCGGCTTCTGCTCGGCCTCGGCGTAGTCGAATGCCGTCGCTACGGCTCCGCAACGGATCTCCGCGGGTGTGGTGCGCCAGACGTGGGATGGCATCCAATGATAGCCAAAGATGGGAATGCCCGCCCGTGCCATGTTGCGTATGGTGTAGACCATGTTCTCGATCTGCTCGTCGCGGCGCGGGCCGCCCAGCATCACGTCGTCGTAGAAGGAGACCGGCACGTTTTCGAGCGCAGCGAGCTTCAGCCCGTACTGCTCGATGTCCTTGCGAAGCTTCACGAGGTCGTCGAGTTCCCAGCGCCCGTTATCGCTTGGCAGATTCGCAGTGTTGAGTAGCACGTCCGTCGCGCCAAATTGCGCTGCGAATTGCAGATACTCCGGTAACGGATCACGGAATTGACCGAACCCTACTCTCATTAGTAGTCCTCCTTAGCACTAAATCAAGCTTGACCGACGACGGCCTGCATGTCCATGCAATGCGCCGACTGAAATCACCCTCACCTTAGCCCTCTCCCTCAACAGGAGACCTTTGCGTAACTAACAGTGTAGGGGCGAAAATAAGGTAAGACAACCCCAAGCTGAGAGGAGGGCGCAATGCAGCGCGATATGGGCCGACCGTCATTAGCGGAGTTTTTATTGCCGGAGAAATTGGGACACAACGAGCGGCTGGAACGGATCGATGAGGCGGTGGACTGGGAGCGGTTGGGAGGGGTGGTAGCGGGCATCTATGCATCACGAGAAGGCAGGCCGAGCTATCCGCCGTTGACAATGGTGAAGGTGCTGTTGCTGGAGCAGTGGTACAACCTGTCAGACCCGCAGATGGAGGAAGCATTGGGAGATCGGCTCTCGTTCCGGCGCTTTGTGGGATTGGGGCTGCAAGACGACACGCCGGATCATGCGACGATCAGCCGGTTTCGGACGGAGTTGGCGCGGCGAGGGTTGAGCGAGCGGTTGTTTGGGGAGTTGGCCGCCCAGTTGGAGGAGCGGGGATTGCTGGTGAAGGCAGGGACGTTGCTGGACGCAACGTTGGTGGAAGCCCAGGTACGGCGACCGTCGACGGATGCGGGACTGGGAGCGAAGAGTGAAAGAGACCCGGATGCGGACTGGACGCGCAGTGGTAGATCGCGGCGGTCGCACTTTGGCTACAAAATGCACGTGGGAGTAGATGCAGGGACGCTGCTGGTGCGGCGGGCGGTACTGACGCCGGCGAAGGTGGCGGAGAGTGAGGTAGCGGACCGTTTGGTGTGTGGTGATGAACTGGCGGTGTATGGCGATCGGGCGTACGAGTCGAAGAAGCGGCGTGCCTGGCTGAAGTCACAGGGGATTGACGATTGTATTCTGCACCGTTCGCACAAGAACCAGAGCGGGTTACCGGCGTGGCAGGAGGAGCGCAACGCGGAGATCGGGCCGGTGCGGGCGTTAGTGGAGAAGGTGTTTGGCACGCTGAAGCGGAGCTACGGCTACCGGCGGGTACGCTACTGCGGACTGGAACGCAACGCAGTAGAGATGTGGTTGAAACTGATGGCCTACAACCTGAGGAAGGTGGTGGCACTGACGGCATAGGCAGGATAAAGCGTAAAGATAGGGTAAAAGCAGCGGGAACTAGGTCGCCTAGACAGCACAGGGCCTGGATAAGACCGCCCTGGCGACGACTCTAGGCCGCCCGCAGAGACCACAAGCTGTCTTTCCCCGCCTCAAAAGCCATGCAGAGAGCCACACCAGAGTTATGCAAAGGTCTCCTCAACAGGGAGAGGGGACATTTGGTCTCAAGTCTAGACTGTGTAATAGTTCCCTAAAGGAGCAAGAAATCGAAAAATAAAGTTTTACGCCATGCAGCTCTTCAAGTAGGCCGCCGTGGCGGGCAACGACTCTTCCGGATCGCCGGTAATGCCGCACTCCAGCGCCATGAAGCCGTCGAAGCCGATTTCCTGCAACGCGGCAAAGCCGGAGCGAAATTCCGTGTGACCGGTACCCGGTTCGGTGCGGTTGCTATCGGCAAGGTGGACGTGCTTGACATACTGCGCCGCCCCGCGAATGCTGGCCGCGATATCCGCCTCTTCGATGCTCATGTGGAAGAAGTCCGCCATGATATTGACGTTGGGATGGTCAGCCGCCGCGCAGATGGCAGCGCCGTCTGCAAGTGTATTGGCCAGGTGGGTTTCATAGCGGTTGAGCGGTTCCACGAGGATGTTCGTACCCTCGCGCGCGGCACTCTCACCAGCCTCGCGCAGCAATTCGACGTAGAGATGGCGCTCGAGGTCCGCGCCGCTCTGATAGGGCGAAAGGTCGGGGAAGATCGGCGTGCGGCCCCTGACCGGTACGGCAATCACACCCACCAATCCCAGTTCGCCGGCCAGGGCCAGCAACCCTCTAAAACGCTCCATGCGCGCGGCGCGGTCATCTTTGGTCACACCCAGCAGATCGTGCTCGTTGCCGGTGCAGATCGTGCTGGCCTGTACGCTGCTATTACTGAGCGCCTGCTTGACCTCCGATAGGCGCTCCGCCAAATGGCCGTGCATCAACTCTACGCCCGCAAAGCCAAAGCGTTCCAGGTTGTCGACTTTCTCCTGGAAGGTATCTCCAGGCACTTTGTTTTCCTGACAGGCAATCTTCACGAGACCAATTCTCCTCTCCACTATGGGCCCGCCGATGGAACCCAACTTGGAACCATCGGGCATTTACAGTACATCAACTCTTTCAGATGCGGGGGACATGTCCCCCGCGCTACATTTTCATCATCCATAAGGCGGTTGAAGCCCTCACGGTACCAGCATCACCTTCATGCCCTCAGCACCCTTGTGTGCCGCTTCGATAGCTTCCGGGAAGGCACTGATCGGGAAGGTGTGGCTGATCAGTGGGTCCACAGTGACCTTCTCTTGCAGCAGCAGGTCCATTGCCAGCGGATAGGTGTAGGGGCTGAGATGCGCGCCGTGGATGTTCAACTCTTTGCGGTCGCCGATGATGGTCCAATCGGCTTTCACATCCTCTCCAAACACGCTGAACTCGACGAACGTGCCGAGCTTGCGGACCATGTCCAACCCTTGCGTCACGCCGGACGGGTGGCCGGTTGCCTCGATGTACACGTCGCAGCCGTAGCCGTCCGTCAGGTCGAGAACAGCCTCCAACGCGTCAGGGCCGGTGGGATCCAACACGAAGTCCGCACCGAATTCGGTTGCTAGCGCCCGGCGTTTGGGGTGAAGGTCTACGCCAATGAGTTTGGCCGGTGAATAGAGTCGCGCCGCCTGCAGCATGCAGAGGCCGATGCTGCCAAGTCCGGCGACCACCACCGTATCGCCCACGCTGATCTCGCCGCGTTCCACCGCGTGGAGCGCGCAGCCCAGGGGCTCGATGTACGCGGCCTGTTCTGCGCTGAGACCTGCGGGCACCTTGTGGACGATGGCGTTGCGCGGCACGCGCACGTGCGTTGCCATGCCGCCATCGCAGATTCCACCTTTGAAACCGAAAATGTGATTGACCTGGCACATCCAGTACTTGCCGCGCGTGCAGAAGCGGCACTGCCAGCAGGGCACGATTTGCTCCACCACTACCAGGTCGCCCTCTTGGATGCCCTGCTGTTCCGCCACAGCCGGATCGATAGCCTCTACGTACCCGCTGAATTCATGCCCGGGAACCACCGGCGTGATCACGTAGGGCCGGCGGGTATCGCTCCCCCAAAAGTGCCCGGCGCCGTCGTAACACTTGATGTCGCTGGCGCAAATGCCGCAAGCAGCCGTGCGCAGAATCATGGAGGCATCCGTCATGACCGGCATTGGGGCCTGTTCTACGCGATAATCATGGGGCCCGTAACAGACCACCGCCTCCATCGTGCCTGCCATGCTCTTGCTTTCCTTACGTTTGGCAACCTGCCGCGTGAATAGTCCGCCGCCTGCCACTTCTCAAACCGCAGCGACGTTCTCAGTATGGTAAGGGTCTGGTTGCGGTGTCAAGGCAACGGGGAACGCACAGCGATCCGGCGCGATCCTCCACTCAAGCCTACAGAATCAACGCCGCTCTTCTCACCTTTTCACGAGGCAATCTGAAGTGCCGTGCAGGACAACCTCCGCACGCCGCCTGCCCCCAAAGCAGTCAACTATTCGCAGCGCGGACGCTCTGATACTGGCAGCCCTGTGGAAAGTGGTGCACGGGTATGCCCGGGAAGTGCACTTGGAGGTACGTTGCGAGCGACTGCATACCCCACTCCTCGGCAGTGGCGTGGTTCACGACGAGCAGCGGCAAATCGCGGTCAAGCGCCCAGCTCCCGTCCGCCCAGAAGCGCATGCCGTCATCGGTCACGAGCAGCGCATCGGGACCCGATCCGTTCGGTGCTCGCAGTTGCGCCATCTGGGGCACCCGGCAGGCGGCGCCCGTACCGATGGCGAGATGTTCTACCGTGCGCGTGGCGTCGCCAAGCACCTGCACCTGGTCCTGTCCGATTTCGCCGAGACGAGAGGCGAAGTGTTGCGCCAGGGCGTGGACCGTTTGGGGCAACACATCAAAGAGCCCGTACCAGCCGCGATCATCCGCGGCAAGCAGTGGGCCGCCAAGACCAAGACCGCGCGCCCAGCTATCGCGTATGCCGTGTTCCGGCATCACGTCCCAAACGTCGTGGCAGCGGTAGACGACCATGCCGGTCTCTGCCAGCCAGGCGCGTTTCGCTGCCGTGTGCGCGTCGGCATATGGACCGGGATCATCGTCGCGGTGGACGTAGAACGTCGGCTCGTGGGTAACAAAGAGGTTGCAGCCGGCCGCATGCGCTGCTTTAAGGGCAGACCATTGACTCTGCCAAGCGACGGCAATGCCCTGCACGTCGGTGCCGGGCTCTCCCGACTTAAATGTATCCACGGTGTGGGACCAATCCACCCACGAACCGACCTGCCGCATGTGGTGATCGAGATCAATCGCGCGCATCAGAATCTCACCTCGTCGCACATTCTTATTGACAACAGCTACATTTTAACATTATACTACTCCCATCGAGCACCGCATCGTGTCTAGAGTCGTTCCAACAAAGGGAGTACCCTACTATGGAACATCCTCTCTCCGATGTTCACGTTTCGCGTCGGGCCGCTTTGGCTGGCGCCGGGCTGCTTGGCAGCGCCGTTCTCGTGGCCGCCTGCGGGGCTGCCGGGGCCGTTACACCCGGGCAGGAGGAAGCCGCGCCGGGGGCTGCGGCGGAGCAGCCGGCTTCATCCGGTGAAGTCACCACGGTCGTTGCCTACTTGAGTGTTTCGGGAGACTCGATCGCCCAATGGGAAGAGGGGATCGTAGCGCCGTTCGAAGCCGAAAATCCGAACATCAATCTCGAGCTTTCGCCGCAACCGGGAGGCTCGGCCGGCATGCGCGAAAAGCTGCAGGTTCAGCTCGCGGCCGGCGTGCCGCTGGACGTGTGGGAGTATGCGGCCATTGCGGAGACGATGGCGGAGAACGACTGGCTGATTCCCATTGACACCTACGTGGCGCGTGATCAGTACGATCTCACAGTCTTCGCGCCGAAGCTCTTCGATTTCTATACCCGCTATGATGGCAAGCTTTGGACCATTCCCTGGGGGCACGGCGGCAATACGTTCGTCATGGCGCTCAACCGCCAGATCTTCGATGAGGCCGGCATCGGCATACCGAGCGCCGACCTGGCCCAAACGTGGAACTGGGACGATTGGATCGACACGGGGTTGCGACTCACCAAGCGCCAGGGCGACACTGTCGAGCGGTTCGGCATTGCTGATCAGGGCGGTTGGTGGAGTCATACGCTGCTCTGGGATACCGACTGGGTGAGCGAGGACTTGAAAACGATCACGTCCGACAACCCGGACATGATCGAAGGGATGACCAACTACTTCGACATGGTAGTGAAGTATCGCACAGTTCCCAAGCCTGGCGAACTCGACGAAGTGCACGGCATGAACCGCTACGAAGTCTTCAATAACGGCCTTACCGGTGTGGAACGGATGCCGCCCTACGCCATCACGGAGTTTACGCGCGTCGAGCAGAAGGTGCCGTTGGTGCTCGCTCCCTCGCCAATCGGGAAGCGCTCCGTGCCTGATGTGAACTGGCACAGCTTCGGTATCATCAATGGTTCAAAGAACCCGGACGCGTCGTGGGAAGTCATCAAGTACTTGCTCGAAGACGGGCGCTACGCTATCTTCTTTGGCAAGATTCCTTCCCAGACCAGCTTGCACTTATCGTGGTTAGAGGAAGAGTTCAAGGATCTGCCGGATGTAAACCTGGCGGCAGCCACGAACAGCTTGGAGGCGGCGGTGCCGCAAACCCGGCTTTTCCGCCTCAATTGGTCGGCTGTATATCCGGTGATGCGCGACCAGTTCAATGAGCGCGTCTACACCGGCAAGGACGACGTGGCGACGGTGTTGAAGGAACTGAAGCCGGTCCTGCAGGCGATTGTCGAGAACTGATCGCCAGCGCCGCACGTCCGACACGTGGACGGTCGCGCACGAATGAGTGGACACAAGTGATAGAGGGGTGCGGTAAACCGCACCCCTCTTATTCTTTATCTTCTGTTGGCAGGAATCCACCTCGCGTCGCTATAAATAGCACGCGGCCTGAACACGCCCCACCCGCCCGTTCTTTCTATCCCACCTACCACCATCCTGGCTCAAGCAGATGATCGCCATTCAATGTATCGGCGGTCATGCGCTGAGCTAAGCTTTAGTAAGGGTCTTCCCGCCAACAGTTTGTTCGCCGCCTGAAGACGATTCTCACTACTGCGTGATGCTTTTGTGCGAGAGAGCTGGACTATCCCCGCTTCCCCCGCGGGAAAGCATTTCGCCGCGCGATAATCCTGTTTGGATATACCTGCCGCGGGCAGGCATCCGCCATGCGGGACGTGGAATGCGAACGGCGCGCCCATCTCTCGGTATAATGAAGTCACCGCCTAATACATTCCGTAATCGGACACGCCATGGAACCGGATTCCAATTCAGCACTCTTTCGCTTCTCGCCGCGCCCCAACAGCGCCCGGCGCATTCCTTGGCGCGCGTGGTCGAGTGAAGCCTTTGCCGAGGCGCAAGCGCGCAAAAGGCCCATTTTGCTCTGCATCACTACGGCGTGGAGCCAATGGTCGCATCTGATGGATGAGCGCGCCTATTCCGACGATACGGTGCAGTATCTCGTCAAGACCGACTTCGTGCCGGTCCGGGTGGATGCCGCCGAGCGGCCCGATATCGACCGGCGCTACAATCGCGGCGGCTGGCCCACCACGGCTTTTCTCACGCCGGAGGGCGAACTGATGGCAGGCGCCACCTACATCCCCGTGCAGGAGATGCGCGACTTTCTGGTGGAACTCGCTGAAGAGTACCGCAAGAATCGCGATATCATCCGCGAGAAGCTCGGCGCGTTGGAAGAGAAGCGGCGTGAGGCGGAGGCCGCGGAGAAAGCCACGGACGGCGTGCTGACACCCGCGATCCCCGCTGAAACAATGGCCTTCATCATGTCCGCGTTCGACCGCGTGAACGGCGGCTTGGGAGACGCGCCCAAATTCACGCATACCGAGGCGCTGGGCTTTGCGCTGGAGTGGTGCCAATACACGCTCGACTATGACTTAGCCGCCTTGGTCAAGCATTCGCTCGATATTATGGCCCTTAGCAACCTCTTCGATCGCGAAGACGGCGTGTTCTTCCGCTTCGCCAACGATGCCCAATGGGAGAACCCGGAACGCGAGTGCACGCTAGAAGAGAATGCGGCCCTGGTCTCGCTCTACGTGGAAGCCGCGCATGTCTTTCGTGAGGAAGACTTTACCCAAACTGCTGTGCGTGTACTGCAATTCATGCTCAATAAGCTGCGTGATCCCGCCACCGGCGCATTCTACGGGGGATTCTTTGCCCCGGAAGAGTTCTTCCGGCTGCCTGCGGCGCAACGGAGCGCGTATGGCGAAACATGCGTTGACCCCGTAATCCACGCCAAGGAGAACGCGCTCGCAGCACAGGCATTGCTGGATGCCTACCGCATGACGGAAAATGCCGCGTACCGCGACCACGCGACTACGGTCTTGGACCACCTGTGGCGGAGCATGTGGCATGCCGCGCGCGGTATGGCCCGTAATTGGAACGGGACAGCCTGCGGTTGGGGCTGGCTGCCCGACCAAACTGCCGCTGCCCGCGCCTTCGTGCACGCATATGAAACCACCGGCGAACGTAAGTATCTCGACCGCGCCCAGGCCGTTACCGAGCACATCCTGCGGGTCCATCACGATCCCAAGACCGGCGGCTTCTGGGATAGCGCACCTGACCGCGTGAAGACATCTGACAGCGACCGGTCCCAGGCGACGCTGGGGCTACTGGCCCATCGCCAGGAGGTGATGGCGGATACGGCTGCGGCGGCTGAACTCCTGGTTCGGATGTGGCGCCTCACCAATAGCGAGCACTATCGCACGGTGGCGCAGGACGCCCTGGCGAACTATGCAATGACGTTTCGGCACTTTGCGCATTTCGGCGCGCTTTACGGACAGGCGGTAGATCGGCTGCTGCGCGCGCCCACGCATGTCGTCGTGATCGGCTCCCACGATTCGCCTGCGGCCCAAGCGCTGTTCCACCAAGCCCTGCGCATCCATACACCGGCACAGATCATCCAGTGGCTTGACCCGGAGCATGACGCGGACTTGCTCGCGGCCCGCGGGATTGCGGTGGGAGACCCGACACCTGCGGCACGGGTCTATGAAGGCGAGAGGGAATTGGCTGGGGCTGCGACACCGGCGGAGCTCGCGGCTATCTTCGAGCAGGTGCAGCCGGAGCGGGAAGAGGACGAGGAACTCTAGCCACACACTGCGCCGCGCGCCGCTCTGCAAGGCGCGAGAGACCGGTCAAGCACGATCGGTTGCGTCGGTTTCGGGATCAGCATGCTGAATCGCGGTGCCCCCCTCTTTTCTGAGGATCATTCTCGCCGTGTCCAGGTCAGCGCCCTGTACGACCACAAGCACTTGCACGCTCGAATCTTCCACTGGTATCGGGGGTGCCTTTTGACGGGTCAAGCGAGTATTGAAAAGCGCACCGGCCGCGCCACAAATGACCATGACCGGCAGCAGGAATTCGCTCGGCACGAAGAATACTGTCGCCAGACCCAGCGCCCCGCCGATGACGCTCCCTTGCGCTCCGCGTAAGAAGACGCGGAACAGAGCGGCCCGTGAACCTTCGTGCTCGATCGGCACCATCTCCACGTCGAAGCCAAGCACCGCCAACTCCTCTACCGCTTGGAGCGCCGCATTCCGCGTGTGAAACGATCCGACGAGTTGGCTTGCCATCAGGCACACCTTTCGACTTCATGGAGCAATCGCCGCCCAATTAGGGTACTTTCCTTAGCCTTGTGACTCTGAGTCCGCTTGAAATAGCGTGACGTATGCTCTCACAATGTATATCCGTCAAATGTCGCAATGTGCTAGGCCGATAGGAGAACACGATTGGCAGATGTGCAATCGTGCCCGACATAGGGCAAGTGGCAGAAACTAAGGTACGTTAGTGAATTCTCCGGGCCCTTAGAGGTTTGCCGGGTTGGATAGTGTCAGACTGCAACGGCTTTAGGACCGGCCGCCTACCTGACAGGTATAGCATGAAGTGCCGTGGGCCGGTACTCTCCTCCAGTTTCTCAATGAGTTCTTCAAGTTTCACAGTCAGCATCAAGTGCACTTGCTGAATGGAGACGGCGTTCTTTCTGCCTGCAAGTCCGCGAACCCAAACGACCGAGACACCTGCTTGTCCAATCTGTCCAATATGCCTCTTTCTCGCATCATCGTCTTTCGTGACCCATACGAACTGGTTTTGGGCCAACCAAACAATGAGATCCGGGTCCTTTTCACCTCGCTTCCCGTGTTCATCGGGATGCGTAATCGGATAGCCCACCAGCGCCAGCGCACGTGCTACCTGAGGCGGCAGGTTTTCATCGAGAAAAAACTGCATTGGTTTCGGTGGCCTCAGAGAGCCACTTTTCCCACTCTATCGCGTCTGTTACTTGCTCCTTTCGCAACTGAAACGCTTCGGCAAGAGTCTCTATGCTATCCCCAGCTTGGTTCAGCGACCAAAGCGAGCGTGTCTCAACGCGCGTGCCTTCAATGCACGGAGCTCCAAATTGGATTTCAGGATGAATGAGCACTGCTGGGGAAGGCTGCCACTGCACAGGCTTCCCACCAGACGCAAACATGAGACCGTGATTGGCGGGAGCCAGAAACTCAGACATCAATTCCTCGAAGGCAAGCTGACCATACTGCGACGCCGCAATGAGCTCACTAGCAAATCGAACAAAGACGTCGGAACGTGCAGTCCACATTTCCTCGGCAATGAAGGGCTGTGGGATTCCACACAGGCGGCGGACATAGTCCTCGGCTGCCAAAATGGATTTGTAAGCTATTCCACGTGACCGGAATAAGGCAATCATGCGCAGACGCACGAGATCAGCAAACGTAATCACCCGATCTATACTTGAAACCCTTACTGGTTCCTCCCATCCCATGCCGCGACGAATCCATTGAGCCAAGTGGTTGGCAGTAGCCTCAATGAACGTATCGTGGCGCCGCCTCCACAGACTCAGACTTGTGTCAGGGGGAGGTGTGGTTGCCCGCAGCAGCACCGCAGTTTCCCGCAAGGTATACGCCCCCGCGAAGAGTGCAGCTTCTGGACGATCTAACCTATCGATCTGAGCCATAACCCCTATCCTCTATGGTGGACGAGAGAAACTGCTGATTAGTCTGAGGATGAATGCTTTCAGCCCAATTGCCCTGCAAGTCCGCTTGAAGGGCCTATTGAACCGCTTTGGAATACCTGGGCCCTATGGTGTAGCAATTGATGTTAATCGGCCCGACGAGAAAGCAACGTCACCGCGTAGACTAGTGCAATAAGCGGAACTGCCGAAAAGACCAGTGCCAGCCACCAATCGCCCTTCATATTCCCCGCCAGGATTGAAAGCGCGAGTGATGCATCGGCGATCACGTTGACCAATATAACTGCCGACCCAATCATGAGCAGCCGGCGGGAAGGCGTGTTCAGCACAACCATATAGAGGAGCACAGCCGCCGTAACCGGATGGATAAGCATAAGCGTGAGGCGCGACCAGAGGTCTCCTCCATCAGCAAAACCGCCCGTAAGGGCTGTCAATCCTGCTAAGAGGGCATGGATCACTCCCAGCGCGAGCACTACGACCCGAAACATCCTCATGTTGGCTCCTGTACCTCGCTTTCTTCCTGCCGGTGATGTACGACGGCAGACAATTCGTGCATTTCATCCTGCTGCTGCTTGCGAGATCGGGCGCCGGCACAGGATTCCATACATCGCAGGAGAACTACTCACTTGCAAAGTGGCACGTCTCCACACGAACAGCTAGAGACGTATCTCCGGAAAATCAGGGCATTCCGGTCAAAGAGAGAGCCACATAAAGCCCAATTGTTGAAGTGCTATGGCGCTCGTGCCAGAGCAGTTTTGATGCGCTGCCACGCTCTGGTATATAATGCCAGTCTTAAGAGCACTATACCTCTTTCTCCATGAAGGGTACAACCGTATGAAGGCGTATGCGACGAGTTCAATTCGTAATGTTGGGCTCTTCTCACATGTAGGCGCGGGCAAGACCTCTCTTGCGGAAGCGATGTTGTTTACTACCGGTGCAGTCAATCGTCTTGGTTCCGTGGACAACGGCAGCACGGTGTCAGACTACGATCCAGACGAGGTCAAGCGCCAAATCTCTCTCAATCTTTCACTCATTCCCGTGGAATCGGGCGACGCCAAGATCAATCTGCTCGACACGCCGGGCTACGCGGACTTTTCCGGAGAGGTAGCCAGCGCGCTCCACGTATCGGATGGCGCAGTGCTGGTGGTGGATGTGTCAAGCGGTGTGCAAGTAGGCACTGAGGAGTCATGGGAACGGATTACGGCAAATGAGCTTCCTAAGTTGATATTTGTCAATCGTATGGATCGCGAGAATGCCGACTACTTTGCCACCTTGGAGAGCCTACAGGAGTTCTTTGGCAGCAGTGTGGCGCCACTCCACGTTCCCATCGGTTCCCAAGACGACTTCAAGGGCGTGGTAGACCTCTTGGCGAACACTGCCTATCTCTACACCGAAAACGAAATAACCGAGTCCCCCGTTCCCGACGATCTTGAAGATACTGTCGAGGAGTACCGGCAGACGCTCATCGAGAATGTGGTGGAACTCGACGACGCACTGACGGAGAAGTATCTTGAAGGCGAGGATATCACCGCCGAGGAACTTCAGGCCGCGGTCCACGAAGGTGTGCTCACCGGCCAACTAACACCGGTGCTGTGCGGCGCCGCAACCCGCAACGTCGGTGTGCAGGCGCTCATCGACGCCATCATCCGCTATCTCCCGTCACCGGCGGAGACTGCTGCCGCTACCGCAACCCATGCGGGTGAAGAGCAGGAGATTCCCGCTGATTCGGATGGACCGCTTGCGGCGTTTGTCTACAAGACCCTGGGTGATCCTTACGTTGGCAAACTATCCTTTATTCGAGTCTACTCCGGCACGCTGCGCTCGGACTCCCGAGTGTGGAACGTCAATGCTGAATCTGAGGAGCGTATCGGTCAGTTGCTCTTTGTGCGCGGTCGCGAACAGGCACCGGCAGAGCACATCGCTGCCGGTGATATGGGCGCGGTGGCAAAGCTGACTCAGACACTCACCAGCCACACGCTGGGCGAGCGCAAGCAACCGCTGGCGTTGCCGGCCGTCACGTTTCCACAGTGGCTCTTCACCGCCGCCATCGAGCCGACATCGAAGGAAGACTTGGAAAAACTCAGCAGTGCGCTGGCCCGCGTCACGGAGGAAGACCCCAGCCTACACGTCGAGCGGCAGCCGATCACGGGACAAACGCTCCTCTCCGGCATCGGGGAAACCCACATCAACGTTGCCCTGGAGCGTATGAAACGTAAATTTGGCGCCGACGTTAAGACGATCCCCGTGAAAGTACCGTATAAGGAAACGATCACCAAGACCGCAGCGGCGGAGGGCCGCTTTGTGCGCCAGACCGGCGGCCACGGACAATACGCAGTCTGCAACATCGAGATCGAGCCCACGGCAAGAGGGGAGGGCTTCGAGTTCGTGGACAAGATCTTCGGCGGTTCGATCTCGGCCCCGTTCCGCGAAGCGGTGCACAAGGGTGTCCGCGAATCGATGAAAGAGGGCACGCTCGCCAGTGGCGAAGTGGTAGACCTGCGCGTGAGGCTGGTAGACGGCAAGGAACATACGGTCGATTCCTCCGACCTAGCATTTCAGATTGCCGGCTCCATGGCGCTCAAGGAGGCCATGGACAGGGCGAGACCGGTCTTGTTGGAGCCGATCTTGCAGGTGCGGGTACGCGTGCCGGAAGACCGCATGGGCGACGTTATCGGCGACCTCACCAGCCGCCGCGCCAAGGTACACAGCATGGACATGGTGTCTCCCGGCACGATGGAAATCCAGGCGGAAGTTCCCCAGGCAGAGGTGCTGCGCTACGCCACCGACCTGCGCTCGCTCACCCAGGGACGCGCTACCTTTTTTTCTGAGTTCATAGGCTACGAGCAGGTACCTGCCAGCACGCAGGAACAGGTGGTTGAAGCGCACAAGCGGGAGAAGGAAGAAGCCTCCTCGTAGATCCTTAAGCATTTGACACGCGCTGTGCCACCAGCGCAAAACGGCAACCAACTCCCTGGGAGGCCCGTACCACGTGCGGGGCATGCTATACACATCCCCCAGGCCGACGAGCGACAAGAGTCTCTCTCTTTGGGAGTCCATCGAAAAACCCTCGTCAGAAGCAAATGACTAACTCCCTCTCCTTGGGGAGAGTGCCGGGGTGAGGGGAAATCTTCACTGTTCCAGCCGGAATCCGCGTGTTCGTCAAAGTCTTGAAAAGATCTTCCGAGAGAGTGTCACTACTTGTGGAGGCAGAGCATGAGACCGGTTAACGTCGCGCCGATTCTTGCGGAAGATTCGCTCTTTCGCATTGTTGCCGGCACAGCGCAGAGTCAGGTCGGCATATTGGTGCTGGGCCCAGGTGAGAAGACCGGCGGCCTGCACGCCAGCGACCACCCGCATTCCGACCAAGTGGTCTACATCGTTTCAGGAAACGGCGAGGCGACAGTCCGCGACCAAACAGCGCCCCTCGCCCCAGGCGACGTGCTCATCATCGAAGCCGGCGACCCCCACGAACTCCGCTGCACCGGCGACGAACCCCTACGCACGCTGAATGTCTACGCCCCAGCCGCGTATTAGATTGCAGCGCAATAGCGGAAAACCCAGCAGGATGTTGACTCTCCTCGCTTATCAGTGCGAGGACTCAAATTGCTGAGCCAATCCAGACAGAATTAGCGCAGTGCCTTCAATCCAAATGCCGGAGCAGGACAATAGAACCCATTGCTGTGGTAAACCCAGTGTGTTTCTTGAAGGCATTTCGCTATCGAATGGGATTCTAATCTAGCTTACAATCGTAACGGATGGTTCAAAGCAATTATGGGATTGCTGTGGAGTGTGGTTCAATGAATGGAAGCACAACACGCGACACGTCAGCGATTATGCGACGGGTCAAATCGCGCGACACGGCACCAGAGATTGCTATCAGAAAAGCTCTTTGGTTGCAGGGGATACGGTATCGACTGCACGTGCAAGGCCTACCAGGCAAACCGGACTTGGCGCTACTCAAGAAGCGAATTGCAGTCTTCATTGACGGTGACTTCTGGCATGGAGGACAATGGCGAAAACGTAATCTTACGGCGCTTCACGAGCAGTTTCGGGCCACCTCGACGAAAAGCTACTGGATGAGAAAGATCAGGCGCAATATGGATCGAGACGCAAGAACCACGGCCTCTCTATTGGAAGAGGGCTGGACTGTCTTGCGGCTTTGGGAGAGTGAGATCAAGGATGATCTAACCGGATCAGTTGAGACGGTCGTAGATGTGTGCCGAAACGGGGCTGAACCATCGAACTTGGCCCTTCTGCCGCAACGAACCGTCGCTGAATTCTTTGCGGGCATGGGGCTTGTGCGTTTGGGGCTTGAGCGTCAAGGATGGTCGGTCAAGTATGCTAACGATATTGCCCCAAAGAAAGCGGAGATGTATACGGCACAATTTGGGGATACTGCCGAGTGTTTGCAGGTCGGCGACATACACGAGGTTGACTCCGGGAAATTGCCGACAGTAACACTCGCTACCGCCTCATTCCCATGCAATGACCTGTCACTAGCAGGTGCGAGAAAAGGCCTCGCAGGCAAGAAGTCTTCAGCGTTTTGGGGATTCGTACGCGTCTTGAAAGACATGGGAGATCGGAAGCCGCCTTTAGTTCTTATTGAGAATGTGCCTGGTTTCTTGACATCGCACCAAGGCGAGGACTTTAGGCAAGCGCTCGCAGCACTCAATAGACTAGGGTATGCTGTTGATTCGTTTGTAGTAGATGCGTCTCACTTTGTTCCTCAGAGCCGCGCACGTCTGTTTGTGGTGGGTCAGTTGTGGAAAGAACGCCAGAAGCAAGAGGCTAGTCTGCTCCAAGACTCGGCCATAATCACTGCGCGGCCAAAACAGTTGCTCTCGTTTATCGCAGCGCATCCTGAAATATCGTGGAAACTTCGACCTCTACCAGCATTGCCCCGACGAGCACAAGACCTTGAAGCGGTTTTGGAAAAGCTTTCTGACGACGCTCCAGAATGGTGGAGTGACAAAAGGGCAACCTACTTACTAAACCAAATGAGCGAGCGTCACCGGGCGATAGCAGACCGCATGATTGGCGATGATTGTTGGTCATATGGAACGGTTTTCCGACGGGTGCGCTATGGCCGATCCATGGCGGAACTGCGTACCGATGGAATTGCAGGCTGTTTGCGGACCACGCTCGGTGGGAGCGGTCGACAAATTCTCTTCAAGGCTGGCTATGGGCGCTATTTCGCACGATTGCTGACACCAAGAGAATGCGCTCGACTCATGGGAGCGGATGATTTCACCATTGACGTACCACAAAACCAAGCGCTTCACGCATTTGGGGACGCCGTGTGTGTGTCAGTGATTGAGTGGATTGCCGAGCACTATTTTAATCCAGTAGTCAATGAACTTATCCGCGGAAATCCCCTACGGCTAGCCCTAGAACCATGACAAGTGCCAACTCCCATGAGTCTGCCCTCGCTGCCATAAAGGCATGGCATAACGATCTTCGCAACTATCCGGGTGGGAAAGCGCGAGGAAGCATCGCAGCGGCATTGGTAACGGTTGAGCACCTTAGAGAGAACTACATACTTAGCATTGACAATCATATTGCAGAAGGAAGAGCACAGGTTCGTGGGCTTTCGCCTGGAAGTGTTGCAAAGATTCTCGCGCGCTACGGGGAGACGAGAAAGTACCTAGCTGAAGGCGGAAGAACCAATCGAGGGTCACGACGCGCGGTGGAAGATCTCCTAGAGTCGCTGAAGCCTCTAGCTTTAGAGAATTTGCCACACATGGAACGAAACGAGGTCCTCAATGCCGTGCAGATGTTTCTCGTCGAGCGCGTCGTGGAATACTTCAACAGCAGGCGTCTGGCGCCTCCGTACGATCCAGCGGCGAGCACTTGGCATTCTATCAATCAGATTCTGCATGAGGCAAAGGAATCAGGCAAGTCTGGGCCGGTGGCACAGCATCTTGTGGGAGCGAAACTGCAATTGCGTTTTCCAAAACTGAATATTCCCAATAATCCCGCGAGCGCTGCTGACCAGCAAACGGGTCGCGACGGCGACTTCCAGATTAGAGACACCGCATTCCACGTAACAGTTGCCCCATCTAGAGACAACCTGTTCGACAGAGTCAAAGAGAACATCCAGCATGGCCTACGTGTCTATGTCATCGTTCCTGACGATAAAGTGGCCTTGGCTCGGGGTTACGCTGAAGAGCAACTTCTTAGTCAGTCCTTTCAGATTGCGGTGTGTGCCATTGAGGACTTTGTGGCACAAAACATAGATGAACTGTCTCTTTTTGCGAAGGGCCAACTTTTGACAGGTTTCAAGGCGCTCCTTCATGAATTTAACCGGCGTGTTGACGAGGTAGAATCCGATAAGTCCGTGCTCATTGAAATCCCTGCGACTCTGCAATAATTGCTAGCAAGTATTTCGGCTTCGTGCGAGTTGGCAGCGTAGGATTGGCAGATTGACTGATACCATAAAGCGCATTGTGTGCCTCGCCAACTCACGCAAGGAGGGCGACCGCTGCATCGCGGGCAAAGAACTCTTGGCAGATGGACGGCCCGGCGCATGGGTGCGGCCCGTCAGCGACCGAGGGGATGAAGCAGTTAGTTCATTCGAGCGGCAGTACCGGGACCACAGCGAGCCGCGCGTGCTGGACGTTATCGACGTGCCGGTGCTTGAGGAGCGGCCAAACACGTACCAGTCGGAAAACTGGCTGCTTGACCCACATCCTGCTCATCCGCCCGTCTTTTGGAGTAAAGTGTGCCGCGTCACCCTGGATAACTTACCACAGTTCGCCGACCCGGCGGGCCCACTATGGATTAACGGACACAGCGGCAGCAATGGACAGAACGACAGAATCCCGCTCTATCTTGCCAATGCCCTTGATAGTTCGCTGCGTCTCATCCAGGTTGACCGGCTGGAACTGTCCACGGCTAAGGCAGAATCCAAGCTGAAAGTGCAGGGGCGCTTCCTGTACAAAGTGCAGGGACGATTCCGGTATGATGGAGTAGAGTATCGGCTGAGCGTCACCGATCCCATCTATGAGCACGCGTACGGAGAACTGCCCAACACCAGCTATGCGCTTGACACCTGCTTTCTTACCATTAGTCTCGGCGGGGCGCATAAAGGCTTTGCCTATAAACTCATCGCCGCTATCATTGCACCATCGGAGCTAACCACAGCGGACACGCCAATTGAGAACACAGCGCAGATTCCGCTGTTCACCCTCTAACATATCGCGTTGGGTAGTCGCGTCGGAGCACTACGGGTAAGTTGCTGCCATGGTAGACAACATGACAAAGCGCATTGTGTGCCTCGCCAACTCACGCAAAGAGGGTGACCGATGCATCGCCGGCATAGAACTGATGGAGGATGAAAGCCCCGGCGGGTGGGTGCGGCCCGTCAGCGACCGCGAAGATGAAGCGGTCAATGAAAGCGAGCGGCAGTACGAAGATGGGGATGAGCCGCGCGTGCTTGATGTTGTCGATGTGCCGCTGCTCAAGGCACGCCCGAAGGGCTACCAGCAGGAAAACTGGCTGCTGGATCCGAGCCAACGTTGGAAGCGAATTCACCAAATTGGGCCGGATGCACTACAGGATTTTGCTGAACCGGCTGAGCCGCTCTGGGTTAATGGCTACCACACGAATCACGGGCGGAACGATAGGGTGCCGCTTGACCCCGCCAAGTCGCTGGATAGTTCGTTACGACTTATACGCGTTAGCGCGCTGGAGCTCGACGTGTTTGCACCCAGGGTAGACGTTGGTGACTTTAAGCGGCGGATCAAGGGCCGGTTACAATATACTGGTGAGGAGTATCGGCTTTGGGTCACCGATCCTGTCTATGAAGAAATCTACTTGAACCGGCCGAACAATTCCTATGCTCTGGGCAATTGTTTCCTTACGGTGAGTCTGGGCGAGCCTTACCAGGGCCACGCTTATAAGCTCATCGCCGCCATCATTGAGCTTTAGTGGAGAAACATAACGTGAGTGCAAAGCGCCATTCAGTGTTCACCATCGGCCATTCTAATCACGATTCCGATGAATTCTTGGCGCTGCTGCGGCAGCATGGCGTGAATGTGGTGGTGGACGTCCGTTCAGCGCCGTACAGCCGCTACCTACCCCACTTCAACAAGGAAGTCTTGCAAGCAACGTTGGGCAACGCCGGCATTGACTATGCCTTTCTGGGCAAGGAGCTTGGCGGCCAACCGGGGGACCGCGCCTGCTACGACGCCGACGGGCGCATCATGTATGACAAGCTAGCGGAAACCGCTGCCTTCAGCAACGGCATTGAGTACGTCGTGCACAACGCCTCCGCGTCCCGCATCGCCTTGACGTGTAGCGAAAAAGAGCCGCTAGACTGCCACCGCACGTTGCTGATCAGCCAGGTACTTGTGAAGCGCGGTGTTGCCGTGGCGCATATTCGCGCAGACGGACACCTGGAGAGTCACGACGACGCTATGAACCGCTTGCTCGACTCATTCGAACTGCCGTACAACGGTGATCTCTTCCGCTCCCGTGAGGCGGTAATTGATGACGCCGTCGCGCGCCGGGCGCAGCGGGTCGGCGCGCGCTTGCGAGATCCGTCCGCGGGCGGCGCTGATTGGGGGCGTGCGCTCTGAAACTTTACACCATCGGCTTTACCAAGAAGACGGCCGCAACGTTCTTTGACCTGCTCAGGACATCCGGCGCGAAACGCGTGGTGGACGTGCGGTTGCACAATACCTCGCAACTGTCGCGTTTTGCTCATGGCGACGACCTGCCGTATCTTCTACAGAGGATTTGCCGGATGCAGTATATTCATGCGCCGGATTTTGCGCCCGCCAAGGCCCTGCTGGATGGCTACCGCGGCGGCGACATCGACTGGGAAGTCTACGAACGCGATTTCCTTGCCCTGCTGGACGAACGGCGCATCTTTGCAGAAGGCATACGCCCCACTGGAGGAAGACGCATCACGAAGAGATTAAAAGCTACCATCGCCAACAGTTGCCTCCTGTGCAGCGAGCATGAACCCGATCACTGCCACCGTCGGCTGGTGGCGGAGTTATTCCAACGACAGTGGGGCGACGTTGAGATTCAGCACCTATAGACTCATCTGAAAGTCAAGAGACCCTATGAATCCTATGGACCTTCTCCATGACCTCGTAGACTGGGTTCTCGCCTGGGCGGACTCGCCGTTTGGTGGGTTGGCCCTTTTTGTGCTGTCGGCTGCGGAGTCGATTATCTTTCCGATTCCGCCGGACCCCTTGCTGATTGCGTTGGGCGTGGGCAAACCGAGCTTTGCCTTGGTCTTTGCCGCCATCTGTCTCGCCGGTTCGCTCCTCGGCGCCAGCGTCGGCTACGTCATTGGTATGTGGGGCGGGCGCCCGGTGGTGGACCGCCTCTTCTCGCAGGAGAAGATTCAGTTCGTCGAACAGAAATACCAGCGCTACGACGTGTGGGCGATTCTTATCGCCGCGCTCACACCAATACCCTATAAGGTGTTCACTATCACGGCCGGCATGTTTCGGTTGCACTTCGGCCGCTTCATGCTGGCGTCGCTGATCGGACGCGGCGCGCGCTTCTTCGCCGTGGGCCTACTGATCGCCTTCTTCGGCGAACCGATTGCGGCGTTCATCGATGAGTACCTTGACATTCTGTTTATTGTCTTTATAATTCTGCTTGTCGGCGGTTTCTTCGTCATCAAGCTAATGACGCGTTCGGCGAAGCCGCCGGGGCCGGATGGGGCGACGACTACGGAGGAGGCCGCTCCGTAATCTAGTAACATAGGGCGTGCATCGCTAGGGGTTGGGTGTATGATTGCGGTAGGCACCGACGGCCCAAGAGTGCAACCGTACGCGCGATGGAAGTTGGCAAAGGGCTCCTCGCCGTCACTCCGGCGGAAGCCGGAGTCTAGGGGAAAAGGCAACGGATGGATTCCCGCCCCGTATCACGTACAGGGCAAGCTTTCGCGGGAATGACGGAAACTAGGATGCTCTGTCTTTACTAGCACACGAGAAATAGAGACACTAACAGAAGCGACTACCGAGCGTAGAGCTATGCAAACGTACTATGACGTTCTCGGCGTCTCAGAGGATGCCGAATCCGAGGAGATCGAAGCGGCATTCCGGCGCGCGCTCGCGTTCGCACAGTCTGAAGCGGATGAAGCCGAGACCGCTGACGTCGCCGCCCGCATGCGGATGTTAGCGGAAGCCTATGAGGTTCTTTCCAATCCCGCCTACCGCGCCGCCTACGATCTAAAGCGGGAGCAAAAGGAACCGTTTCCGGTACCGAAGCCAATCGCGGGATCAAAGCTCTTCCGCGCGTTGAAAGCGAGCGGATCCACCCTCGTCAAGGATGTGAAGGAACAGTACGAGAGCGATCCCACCATCAAGGAAGACTTTGACCGTTCCATCCAGCTTGGTCGCAAAGTCGCCCGTGCCGCACGCTTTCTCCGCTTCTTGCGGTAGGGAAGCGCAGCTCTCACCCCTTGTAGCTGCGCGATCTTCCCAAATCGCCACTGCGCTTAGACGGCATACGCCGAATCTACGTAGTCCGTGACTGTACCTATACTCAGCTCTTGCCCGGGTCGGTGTATGCTTTTGGCGCCAAAGAGCGGGGGACAAGCCCCCGCGCTACGGCTAGTTAGCGGGGCTCGCCTTTGCGCAGGCAAGAGCCCATCAACCTAGTCCAGGCGCTTAGTATTAGCAACCAAAAAAGACTCTCCTCCGCGCCACTGAGGACGCGGAGGAGAGCGGTTAGTCTACAAACCATGCGCCAAATGGGATTACTTTAGTTCATCCGGACGCTCGCTCAAGACGGCGTTGGCGGCGTCTGCCGAGGCTTTCATCGCCTCCGGTACCGTCTTTTCGCCGGTGTACATCGGCACAAGCTCAGCACTGGCGGCCTTGCGCCATGCATCTACGTCCGGCGTGATGAAGAAGTCCCGGCCGTGCTGCTGCCATTGCTCAATGATAGGTGCGAAGTCCAAGTTAGGGAAGTTCTTCTGGAATTCACCGGTGACGCTCGCCAGGCCGGGATAGTTCTGGGTCGTCCAGAGCGTCTGTCCCACTTCACCGGATATGACCTTCATCACCTCCCAGGCAGCGTCCGGTACCTTGCTCAGTCCCATAATAGACCAGGAGTTGCTGTGCACCTCTACCGTCCGCGCCGCGGGGCCGCTAGGAATGGCGGTCATGCCGAGGTCGTCGCCAATCTTTCCCACCACGTTTACGAGGGGATACATGTGGAAAGAGTCCATCGCGGCAACACCACTTCCCATCACCGAGCCGCCGCCCTGCGTCCGCAGTTCGCCCTGCTCCTCTCCCCAGGGAACGATCTTGTGCTTGAGGATGAAGTCCACGAATACCTGCGCGCCTCCAATGGCGAGTTGGTTCTCCCCATACACCACCATATCCCGCGCCTCATTCAAGACCTGGCCGCCATTGTTGAGGATAAAGGTGCCTAGTCCCACGTTTATCCCCCCGTAGCCGAAGTTGTAGCCCCATTGCTCGGTATCGTCACCCATGCGTTTGGTGAGCTTCGTCGCATTTGTGATGACATCGTCCCAGGTCCATTCGGGGGTGGGGTGCTCCATGCCCTCCTTATCGAAGATCGCCTTGTTGTAGAAGAGCAGTTCGCCGCTCACCTGGAACGGCAGCGCATAGAGCTTGTTCTTGAAGAGCCACGACGCCGTGTCCAGATACTCCTCACGCGCTATATAGTCCCTGGCCATTTGCTCGTCGAGCGACGCAAACGTGCCCCGTGCAGCGCCAACCTGCACCCAGTTGATTTGGTTTACGACAATATCGTAGGTTGACTGGCCGCCGGCGAACTCGGTCTGCAGCTTCTCCCACAGGTTGGTGCCCGGCGGGGTGATCACCAACTTGACGCGCTCACCTTGTAGGACGTCGTTTGAAGCGACTTCCATGTCGCCCAGGGTCTTGTTGCGCTCCTCGCCCAAGTTGTAGCAGGCCCATATGACTTCGGTGACTTCGGTCGCCTCGGGCGCCGCCTCTTTGGCTTCCGGCTCTGCGGCCTTAGGCGCTTCTTCCGGCGCCGCTACCGGCACCGCGCCACACGCCGCGAAGAAAGTACCGGCCATTGTCGTCGCCACAGCGAGGAAGCCACGCCTCGTGACAGAATTCGTCGCGCTTGCACGTCTCATCGCTCACTACCTCCTGACAGATGCGGTCTGCCAACACAATATAGCGTGAGTATAGCCCTCTTATCTCACAGTGTCAAGAGTATGATTGCAAATAGAACCGGGGAATCTGATTAAGTAGTGTGCCAGGCCCTGTTGACATTTAATTTCATTACGAGGGAACGCGAAGAATCTCATGCGCTTGTGCGGCATTTACTGTCGCTTTGCTTCTCAGAGTGACAAGGAAAGCATTTGAAAAAGATAAGACTTGCGTATGTGGTCGCTCGCCGCCCCGCGAAGCAGCAATACCTGACAGCAAATTAGGATGGATTTGCTAGACTCACAAACGAAGTGCAACACCATGCTAAGGTGTTGCCAGAACCTAGTTACCGCTGTGCTTGATCCATATGCAGCGGTACGCTTGCCGTAAGGGGCCGGGCACTCGTAGCGGTAGCCAAGTGAACGCGCTCTTCTCCGCGCCACTGAGGACGCGGAGAAGAGCGCTGAGTCTGCAAACACTGCGCCAGACTAGGACTTATTTAGAGATCATCCGGACGCTCGGCCATGACTGCGTCTGCAGCAGCTTTCAGTGCCTCCGGCACAGGGTGAGTATAGACCCGCCCCACTAGTGTCAAAAGTATAGGAGCAAAGAAGTGAGCGCAATCGATCAATTAGCCAATGCGAGAGCTAGGTACACGGCTCACCCACGGGAGGAACGCTAGAGAGGCTGACGCCCGCGGTGCTACGGGCTCGGGGTGGAATTGTCCTCCGAGCGCCCGTTGCCGTCGCGGATTAAGGCCATGAGGTTCTCGGCAGCTTGCGAGACCGTGACCGGCGTCTTCGCGTCGACACCGCGTTGGCGTAGCTCGCCAAACAGTTCGCTCAGGATCGGCGGCGAGACATTAATTTCACGCAGCATCTCATCCTGCTCGAAGAGGTCTTCCACACAGTACCGGCACACGATGCCGCGCTGCCCGTCCAGCACGTACACGCCGTCCGAAATCGCCGGGATCAGGTCCAGGTGATGCGTTGAGATGATGAGTGTCGTCCCGCGCTCGCGGTTGAGGGTGTTAAGCAGAGCGATAAGGTCGACGCGGGAGGCCGGATCGAGACCCTCGAACGGCTCGTCCAACACCAGCAAGTCAGGCTGCATCACCAACGCGCCCGCCAGGGCCACGCGGCGCTTCTCCCCGGCCGAGAGGTAGTGGGGCACTTTGTCCTTGAGATGCGAAATGCGGAGTGTCTCCATGACGGCGTCAGTCAGGCGTCGGACCTCATCCGACGGCAAGCCGTAGTTTCGCGGCGAAAATGAGACATCTTCCCAGACAGTCGGGGCCAGAATCTGGTATTCCACATTCTGCAAGACGACGCCGATGCGCTGACGGATCTTGGCGTAGTCCGCGGCAGGATCGTGACCCAACACCTCAACAGCACCGTTGCTTGGCCGCAGCATGCCGAGCAATAACAGGAATAGCGTGCTCTTGCCCGCGCCGTTCGCCCCTACCACCGCCACGCGGTCTCCCGGCCAAATGGCAAGATCGCACCCCGCCAGGTCTACCTGCGTGCCGTCGGCATAGGCGTGACGGAGATTGTGAGTCTTGACGTGGGGCTGCACGGTGACAATCCTAAAGATACAATCACATTCGCTCTTGTCATTATAGTACGCGTGGAATGGGTTTGGAAACGCAAAATTGAAAAGCGTGCAATACGGGAGCGCAGCATAGCAGCGCATTGCCACTGTTGGGATAGGGTGCCGTTTGCGGTGAAATGAGCAGTTGGCACAAAGAAGCCGAAATGCTCGAAGCAGGCATGGCTTGAGGTTCGGGCTAGTTCAAGCCAAGAGAGCGCGAACCCAGGCGTCCCCATTGACCCAATAGCAATAGATTCCCCCAGAAGCCCAAATGACAAGCCTGGTATTCAAGGCTGCACTGCAAACCTCATCTTGGGTCCTTCAAGAAAGGGGAATAGGCCAAAATGCAACTTCATCAAAGCGATGGTCTCGGGCAGAACCACGCTCTTACCCGCGGATTTGACATTCTCTTGTGCAATGCTGCACAATCTTATTTTGGTGACGTGTTCGCATGCAAGGGCAAGGAGAATAATTGAATGGACATAAACACCTTGGTAAGTAGCATCACCCGTCGTAAGATCCTCGGTGGCTTTGCCGTCGGGGCCGGGGCCGTGCTCGCCGCAGCGTGCGGTGGCACGACTACCGCTATGCCTGCCGAAGAAAAGGCTGAGATGGCAGAGAAGGCCGAGCCCAAGGCCGAGACCGTGGCTCCTGTGGCCGAAGATGTCTCGATTCTCTATCTCACCTACACGCGGCCGGGCCGCAACGAGGCCGAGGCAGCGCTCTATGGCGCGTTCGAGGAAGCCAACCCCGGCATCAAGTTGGACATCAAGATCACTGATGGTGGCGGTCATGGAGTGCGCCAGAACATTCCGATTCTCTTCGCCGCTGGCACGCCGGTGGGTCTCTTCGAGAATACCTGGGGCACATGGCTGCAGTTCGTAGAAGGCGACCTCATCGTCTCCCTTACCCCGTTCATGAATCGTGACGGGATCGATCCCTACGCTACCTTCATTGCAGAGGGTGTGGACTTTGTCTCCCACCAGGGCCAGACCTACGGCTTCCCGGCCAGCATGTCGGTCGACACGTGGGCGTACAACAAGACCCTCTTCGATACTGCGGGTCTGGAGTATCCGCCCACCGATCCAGACGATCCAAGCTGGACGATGGAGCGGTTCATCGACACTGCGGAGAAGCTCACCATCGGCACCGAGCAGTACGGCATGGGCCGGGGTTACACCGGTTTCAACACCTTTGGCATTGGTGACGGTACCTTCTTCGGCGGTCTGGCATGGGATGCCGAGAACCAAAAGGCGACCATGAACAACGAGCACTATCGCCAGGGCCAGAACTTCTGGGCAGACATCATCGACAAATTCCGCGTCATGCCGACGTCAGAGGAGCATGGCGCACTCACCGGCGGTAGGGCCGGTCACTACTTCTACTCCACCGGCGCCTTTGGCATGTCGGTGATGTTCGTGGTGCCGCCGGAAGCGGCCGAGGCTCCGTTCGACTGGGGTATCGGCGCGCTGCCGTACACGGGCGATCCGCCAAACCACTCCGGCCGTCACTACACGCACGCGACCTTCGTGGGCAACACCGATCACATCGATCAGACGTGGGAAGTGCTGAAGTGGCTGTTGGAGGGCGAGAACGGCCTTAGCTACCTCGAGCTGACCGGCCACGTAGTTACCCCGATGCTGCACCTCTTTGACAAGGCGAAAGCGCACTGGGAAGAAAAGCAAGGCGGCAAGGTGGACGCTTCTGCTTTCTTTGCCGAAGCGCAGCACACGCCGCAATCCGGCCACGGTATGCTGAAGTTCTCTAACTTCTTCGAGGTCAGAGACGTGCTCCAGCCGATCTACAACGAGATCCGCGCCCGCACGACAACACCAGAAGAATTCTTGCCCTTTGCCGACACCCACATCAACGAGAATCTCAAGGTCGAGTAGTACCGGCACCGGCTACCAGACGCTCACTTTCACGAGCGTTTGTAGGAGTTCGACAATAAAGGAGGGTCACCCAGTTGGGTGACCCTCCTTTGGTTTAACTCTTTGTACACACACGCCCTCATTGCAGGCTGACGGTTGCGCTTTTCGGTATTAGTAGATTTTTGACTTGGGCCGTGCAGATAGGCGAGACATCGCGCGCACCTACACCCGAAGGGCTCCTCAGAGTGAGGAGCCCTTCGGCAGGCTCAGGATAAACTCCGCGACGAATAATCTAGAGTGCGGGGATTTCTAGATTCCTCGAACTCTGGTTCGCCGCTGCGCTTGGAACGACAAGAACCGCTACCTCGCAAGGGCTTCAAGCCTAGGTCTACTAATTCCGAATTGAAAAGCGCGCAATACGGGAGCGCAGCATAGCAGCACATTGCTACCGTTGAGTAATGGTGCCGTGGGCAGTGAAATGAGCAGTTGGCACAAAGAAGCCGAAATCCTCGAAGCAGGCATGGCTTGAGGTTCGGGCTAGTTCAAGCCAAGAGAGCGCGAACCCAGGCGTCCCCATTGACCCAATAGCAATAGATTCCCCCAGAAGCCCAAATGACAAGCCTGGTATTCAAGGCTGCACTGCAAACCTCATCTTGGGTCCTTCAAGAAAGGGGAATAGGCCAAAATGCAACTTCATCAAAGCGATGGTCTCGGGCAGAACCACGCTCTTACCCGCGGATTTGACATTCTCTTGTGCAATGCTGCACAATCTTATTTTGGTGACGTGTTCGCATGCAAGGGCAAGGAGAATAATTGAATGGACATAAACACCTTGGTAAGTAGCATCACCCGTCGTAAGATCCTCGGTGGCTTTGCCGTCGGGGCCGGGGCCGTGCTCGCCGCAGCGTGCGGTGGCACGACTACCGCTATGCCTGCCGAAGAAAAGGCTGAGATGGCAGAGAAGGCCGAGACCGTGGCTCCTGTGGCCGAAGATGTCTCGATTCTCTATCTCACCTACACGCGGCCGGCCCGCAACGAGGCCGAAACAGCGCTCTATGCCGCGTTCGAGGAAGCCAACCCCGGTATCAAGTTGGACCTCAAGATCGTTGATGGTGGCGGCACCGGCGTGCGCCAGAACATTCCGATTCTCTTCGCCGCTGGCACGCCGGTGGGCCTCTTCGAGAATACATGGGGCACCTGGCTGCAGTTCGTGGAAGGAGACCTCATCGTCTCCCTTACCCCGTTCATGAATCGTGACGGGGTCGATCCCTACGCTACCTTCATTGCCGAGGGTGTGGACTTCGTCTCCCACCGGGGAGAGACCTACGGCTTCCCGGCCAGCATGTCGGTGGACACGTGGGCGTACAACAAGACCCTCTTTGAGACTGCGGGTCTGGAGTATCCGCCCACCGATCCAGACGATCCAAGCTGGACGATGGAGCGGTTCATCGACTCCGCTGAGAAGCTCACCAACGGCACCGAGCAGTTTGGCATGGGCCGGGGTTACACCGGTTTCAACACCTTTGGCATTGGTGACGGTACCTTCTTCGGCGGTCTGGCATGGGATGCCGAGAACCAGAAGGCGACCATGAACAACGAGCACTATCGCCAGGGCCAGAACTTCTGGATCGACATCGTCGACAAGTTCCACGTCATGCCGACCTCAGAGGAACATGGTAACCTCACTGGCGGCAGGACCGGTCACTACTTCTACTCCACCGGCGCCTTTGGCATGTCGGTGATGTACGTGGTGCCGCCGGAAGCGGCCGAGGCTCCGTTCGATTGGGGTATTGGCGCGCTGCCGTACACGGGCGATCCGCCAAACCACTCCGGCCGCCACTACACGCACGCGACCTTCGTGGGCAACACCGACCATGTCGATCAGACGTGGGAAGTGCTGAAATGGCTGCTGGACGGCGAGAACGGCCTTAGCTATCTCGAGCTGACCGGCCACGTGGTGACCCCCATGCTGCACCTCTTCGACAAGGCGAAAGCGCACTTTGAAGAGAAGCATAGCGGCACTGTAGACGGCACGGCGTTCTTCCTGGAAGCCCAGCACACGCCGCAGTCCGGCCACGGCATGCTCAAGTATGCAAACTTCTACGAAATCAACGATGTCTTGGGCCCGCAGTATGCGGCCGTAAAGAATCGCGAGAATACCGTAGAAGAGTTCCTGCCGATTGCTGAGAACTACATCAACGAGAACCTCAGGGTCGAGTAGGAACGGCAACGGCTACCAGACGCTCACTTTCACGAGCGTTTGTAGGAGTTCGACAATGAAGGAGGGGCACCCACTGGGTGACCCTCCTCTGGTTTACCTCAATGCAACTCTTGGTCTTGATAAATCCCTGTGCTCCGCGGCCTAACTGCCAGCCCCGTCGCGTCGAAGGATTAGCACCTGCGCTGGCCTGCCCGCACTAAGCAAGCCTCACCTTCAAAACAGCGCCACCTCTTGGGGAATGGTCCCCAGTCGCTGGAAGCCGTCGGCCTTCAGCACGTAAATGTCCTCCACGAGCCAGGAGGATTCCAGGGCGGATACATTATTCTCCTCAAACGTAATTTCCGGTTTAACCTCCAGGCTATGCGGCAACAAGCTGCCGAGTTGCGGTTCCTCGTGCACCTCCATGCCGACCCCGTGAATCCACCACATGTACTCTTCGACATTCTTGAATTCTGCCCGGCAAGCGGCAAAGACCTCGCGTTTGCTCATACCGGGTCGGATGAAGTTTTCCATGAATATCTGGCGATCGCGGTGTTCTTGCCAAACGGCATAACTCTCCTTGAGCGGCGTGCCCAGGCAGAAATTAAACTTCTGGTCGGAAAAGTAGCCGCCGGCCACCGCTGAGTAGTCAACACGGTAGACCAACCCCTCTTCAACGACTTCCGGCCCGCGCACGAGCACGGAATCCGGCTGCTTGTACTGGCCCCGGCGCGGCACCATCCAGGATATGGGGGCGGCATAGACGGGAAGCGCGTCGTGTTTGAGCACCGTTGCGGCCCAGACATTGTTCAGGTCCCGGAAGGAGATGCCGGCTCGTATCTCCTTCTGCATCTCCCTGTATCCAGCCTCGGAGGCAGCGACGGCCTTCTCTATCCAAGCTAGCTCCCGCGGCGTCTTCATACTGCGCGCCCGCGCCAACAGCATGTCCGCAGCCTCGAACTGCACGTTTGGCAGGAGTTCTCGGAGCTTTGCCAGGTCGCTTATCGCAGCATAGTCCATGTCGAGACCCACCCGCGCCTGCCCAAGTTTTCGCGCCTGTATCTCCTCGGCCACGACCTGGAGTCGCGCGTCCCGCGTCTGGTCCGGCCGAAATCGGTCGAGCGGCATGTCGAAATCCGCCATGCGGCTGCCGCCGATCGCAAACGACTTGTCCGGCGGCGCGATGCACGTCATCCATGCGCCCAGGCCCTGCGGCTCGTTCAGCCACGGCTCTTCCGTAACATCTCCTGCTAAGTAGGCGCAGTTGCGCATGCCGAGCGTGAGCAACGCATCCAGACCCTGCTCTTCCATGAGCCGTGTGATCAAAGGAAAGTCAGCCATGTGTTTCTGCTCCGTGTTATGCCGGCTTCACGCGTTAGTATTGGAAATCGGCAGGCGCGCGGTTGCGCTAACACCGGCTGCGCCGCGATCCAAAGCGCTCACCTGCACCCACAATTTGGCCGGCAGAGTGTCGCCGTCCATCTCCACCGGGATGCGCACACGCTCCAACCCCGGCACGGGCGCAATTGCATGGCCCAGTTGGCGACGGATTAGTATGTTGGGCTCTTCCATGGTGGCCGCGGGATCGGCCGGCGTGAGGGGATCGCCGGTGTACACGACCGCCAGCGCCCGCTTTATGTCAACCACGCCGCTATTCTCCACTGCCACGTCCAGAATAGGCCGTCCGGCGTCGCGTCGGAGCGCGCACTGTTCCGCGCGGACCTCAAGCCTGCGGCAGAGCTGCTCCGGCCGCAAGGAAACTCCCGCGTGGGCGTCCACAATCCCGTGACCCAGCCAGGGGTCCCAGCCCTCGCCCCGTGCCGTGTTACGTAGAATCTGGCGGATTTCCTCGTTAGAAAACTGTGGATACTGAGAGAAGAGAAGCGCGGCGACGCCCGCGCCGAAGCCGTTCGCCATACACCCTCCGTGAAACGATACGTACTCGCCGTTGCCGCCCGTGCCCCAAATGGTGTCACGGGGGTCATCCGTACCCTCGCCACTGGGAGCGGCGAATTCGGTATACGCGGTAGCGGGGGCAATACTGGCCGCTCTCCCGTGCCGGTTGGTAGAACCCACAGGGATTGAACTGTCAACGGCAGAGATGGGTGATACCATGCGGCGGCCGCGATTGTCGCCAGCACCGCGAAATACCAAACAACCGGCGTCATATGCCCTGTCGAAGGCGTCGATGAGCGCGGGATTCTCGGTGGGATAGGTAAAATCAGTCCCTTGGTGGAACAGCGATTCACCGGATTCCCTATTCTTGGCAATGTAACAGTGGGAGAGCACGATGATCCGTGCGCCGTGGGCAACCGCATAGTCAATTGCACGCACCCAGCCGCCCTGATTGGTGCGATTATACGCAGCCCGCAGCGTCATGATGCGACAGTCAGGCGCAACCGCGGCAATCTCTCCCACGAGAAACGACCCGTGATCGCGGAAGTAGTGCTTCGTGGCATCGTATGGCGGGCCTTCGTACTCCAATGTGGCGTCCTCCTGGTCGAAGTCCCAGCCGTGCACGTCGCCGCGCAGCGGACGGGGATTGACCCACAGGTGGCCCGCATGGTCCGGATGGTAGTGGTAGGCAATGTCGATAACGGCCACGATGACGTCCTTGCTGCCGCGCGTGACGGCATGCGCTTCCGGCACCCGCATCTGCTCGAGCGCCCAGTCATAGGGCGCGGTTACACCCTGGGGCAGTCCGTTCTTGCTCAATAGCGTAACTACCATAAGCTTCTCTCCTTGTCTCGAAATAGTGCCCGGCTAGTCAGATAGAGTGTGCAAGTAATCGGCAGCCAACCCATCCGTTCATACTTCGACAAGCTCAGCACGAACGGATGGGGCATTCCAACGACACTCTACACGCAATCCTGCTTATCACACGGCGACACGGCGCTCTTGGCGTGTATCCAGTTCAGAGCCAAGAGCGCCGCATGCAACGCCCCACTGACAGAGTCGTCAACACCGTGATAGGCCAGCGGCCCGGGTCGGCCAAAGCCTTCTGCTACTTACTTGCGTAGTATTCGTCGAGAAGCGCCTGCACTTCCTTGCTGGCATCGCGCATGGCTTCCTCGACCGTTGCCTCTTGGTTCCAGGCGCGCGCCCGATGCGCGCCGAATGCGCGAATGTACGGCAGCCACACGGCGTTAATCTGGAAGGTGAAAAAAGCGCCGCTGCGCAAGGGCTCCAGATAGGCGTCCAGCTCCCGCGGCGGCCGGGACTTCTCGGTCTGCAACCGGGGATTGTCCCACACGGTCCGCTTGACCGGCAAGCCATAGTTGTTGATGGTGTACTGGCCTAACTGCGACTCGTCGTCTGTGACGTAGAACTTCATCAGTTCCCAACCTTCGTCGGGCACTTTGGTCTGCGACCACAGATAGAAGCAGGCGCCGACCGCCGGCACCTTGTCGACCTTGCCTTTTACCATGGGAACCGCGTGTATGGGCAATTCCTCAACCTGAGGCGAACCCCAAGCGGATTCCTGACCGAGCAGGAGGTTCATCATCGCGGTGCGCTGGTAGGCAAAGGGCGCATGATACGCCTTACCCGGTTCAACATTCTCCGTGATGGCCGCAACGTCGTCTGCGGTGGGTGAGACGCGCCACTTGAATTCCAAGTTCCAAAGGAACTGGATGACCTCGATGAATTCGGGCTCGTGCATCGTGGATTTGGTATGGTCCTCGGAAAGGAACGTCGCCCCGTTCTGGCCCAGGAAGCCCAAGACGTCTGCGGTGACCTGCTTGTTGTTGAAGAAACCCCAAATCTGGTCTGTTTCCACGCTCGACCGTTGGGTAATCTCGCGAGCCACGTCAACGAACTCACCGCCGTCGTCCGGGTTCCAGGTGAGGGAGCCTCCGGGCGGATTCAAGCCGTACTTGTCGAAGATGGACTTGTTGTAAGCCGTGGCCGTAGTAATCTGGTTGATCTGAGTCACCCAGTAGGTACCGTCAGGGTCTTGACCCCAATCCTGCGCAATGACGTCCTCGAAGTCGGCGGCATCGCGCTTGTAATAGTTGGTGAGTTCAAAGCAGTGACCGGCGTCGCGGCGTTGCGGATAGAGCACGATGCCATGATGGAAAACGTCCGGGGCAGCACCGGCCGCAAGTTGTGTATTGACCTTCTCCGACACTTCACGATATATCGGGGCCGACCAATTAACCGTGATGCTGGGGTTCTGCTCCTGGAAGCGGTCAACCACCGTTTTGCCCCAGAACGGCTCCACGGCGGACTGGTCGTTTGATATGAACAGGGCCGGGCTTCCATGGGCTTGGCCGCCTCTTCAGCGGCCTTGGGCGCGTCCTCCTTGGCAGCAGGCTCCACTGTAGGTGCCGCCACCTGACCGCACGCCGCGAGCCACACCGAACCTGCGCTTGCGGGCTGCCGATCCCCAAAGCAGGGAGCGACGCGAGAGTGTCTTTGCCATAGCTAAGCCTCCATGAGTTCCGCACTTCGTATGCTCAGACTATTGAGACGACGCTAACTAACTCTCACTCGAGACTGGCTAGCGAATCCTCCCTTCCGTCAATCGGGCTACTCTTCCACACCTAGAGTAGTTGTACATCACGCCTCTACAAAAGTCAATCCCCCACCGAACGTTTGGAGCCCTCTTGACCTAACGGCGACGCGTAAGAAACTAGACCCAATTTCCTCTTCGGCACGTTCGGGGTAGGCTCTCTCGAAGTAAACACAGAGCGACGCGAGCCGAATATCGGCTATGCCGCCACCAAGGCTGTTCACCCTTCGACAAGCTTAGGGCGAACGGTTACGCTCCGCGCGGGTAGAGCTCCGCTCCGTGACGTTCCCCGCAAGCAAAGTCCTGCTCCGTTCGTGCTGAGCTTGTCGAAGCATGAACGGAGTGAAATGTACTGATTAACCGCCATGCCGCTCCAGGGCTATTCACCCTTCGACCCTTCGTCAAGCTCAGGACAGGCACGTTTAGGGCGTACGTTTGCGCTCCGCATAGGTAGCGATACCTTAGGTTTGCGCTTCGACAGGCTCAGCGCGAACGGACATAGGCCGAAGAGGAGACCTTTGCGTAACTCGAGCCGGCGAGCGGGGTTTGGTCGTAATGACGAGGATTCCCCCTCACCCCCGTATCAAGTACGGGGCAGGCTCTAGCCCTCTCCCTCAATGGAGAGGGGATTCTGAACCTCCGGGCCCGGTTATGCAATGGTCTTCAAAAGGGAGAAAACCCAAGTTTTAGCCCGCTGCTGCGCTGACAGGCTGCAGGACCTCCTGCAAACGGGTAATCACCGTCGGCACGTCATCGGGACGCAGCGTAATCGGGTCGATGAAGAGGAAGCCCTCTTCGGCGTAATGGTCGCGCGTGTAGATGGGCGGGCTGCCGTCTATGAGCGCCTCGCACACGGCCACGGCATCCATGCCCGCGACTGCGGGATCAACCACGATCTTGGTGCGGGTCTGCGGATTGCCGGTGACGTCCCGCTCGGCAAAGACGTTGACGCCGGGTATGCCCTGCAGCGCCGCCACCATCACGTCCACCTTGGCGTTTTGCCCGGCTTCCCACGCGGCGTAGTCAAGGTTCGCCAGCCACTCCATGCGCTCGATGACGCTCACCACGCCTTCCTTGGAGGGCTTCATAGCGCGGCCGATGCCGGTGCCTTGCAAGGCCGCGGCCGCAACCAAGTCGCGCTTTCCGGCGATCACGCCTGACGTGAAGCCGCAGAGGTGCTTGTGGCCGCTGAAGCAGACGGCGTCCGCGCCCTCCGCCAGCAAGCGGTGAGCAAAGAATGCCCCGGCAGCGGCGTCAACAATCACCGGAATATTGTGGCGGTGGGCAATCTCGGCAAATGCCGGCAGCGAGAGCTGACCGCTGGTGGCGGTCATGTGGGAGATGACGTATAGTGCCGCCGCGGTCTCCTCCGTGATTGCATACTCCATTTGTGCGGGCAGCGCGCGGTTGGCCTCGCCAAACTCCACAGCCTTCGCACCGCTAAGGTGGACCATCTGCGTCACCGGCGCGCCAAACCCAACCGTGTGCCGCTTCTGAATGATGACTTCGTTCTTCATGCGGCTGGTATCGGGCAGGGCCAGCACTTTACCGAGATGCGTGCCGGTCATGGCACCCGCGCACAGCACCGTGATCGCCGAAGCCGCGCAATGGGTCACCGTGCCGGCCTCCGCGCCGGTGGCATGCGCAATCGCCGCGTTGGCGGCGGCCAGCAGCTCCGACATGCGCGCGAACTCCGGCGCCGCCTCGACAACCCGTTCAACCACTTGCGGGGGTATTGAAGATGCGCCGAGCGTCGTCTGTGTCCCTGCGGTGTTGATGATTGGCGTCAGGCCGTACCGCTCATGATATCTGGACATAAGGGGCAATCTCCTCTCTCTTGGCTCCCCAACTGTTCTTATATCTCCAAATGTGCTGTGGCTCCCTAAAGTGCGTAGGGGCACGGCATGCCGTGCCCCTACATTGTAAATCGCTTTCTGCGGTAGGTTGCCGCTAGGGCTCACACCGAAACACTATCTGCGACCGCAATTCATCGACAAAGAGACACAATCTTGCCAAGTACTATCCCCTCGTCCTTGCATCCGCAAGATGTCGCGCAAGTTGCATTTGCTATGCTGTCAGTCCTATCCCTTGTACTTCTCCTCCGTATCATCGAGGATGGCCTGAATTTGCGGCTTCAACGCCAGCAGGCCTTCATCCACGCCAGCGGTACCGGCGTAGACCGCATTGACCCAGTCCTTCACCTCTGCAGAACCACTGAAAGCGAAATTGGGAACGACCCAGCCGGGGTCGTAGCCGCCGGGGTAATCGAGAACGTCGATTATCACGCTCAGCCGGACCTTATCCTTCAGGTCGGGGAAGGTCTCGTTGGCCCAGGTCTCCATCAGGTCGGCGCGCGGCGGAATCGTGCCCTTACCCACGGCCCAGTTAAGGGTGCTGCCCTGCCACGCCACATACTGCCAGGCTTCCTCGGGGTGCTTCGCATTCGTCACGACCCCGTTGGCATCCGTCCATTGGAAGGAGGCCACGTTCTTCACAGTCGGCAATGGCGCGAAATCGATAGGCAAATCTTCGTCACGAATACGCTGCATCATATCGCCGAACGTGCCGCTGGAGAGCGTATTCAAGAACGCCAACTTGCCCTGGTAGAAGAGCTTGACGATGCTGCTCTCGCCGAACAGGTCCGCGCCCTGACCGGGTTTGAGCATGGCGCCATGCTCGTGCACCATCGAGAAGTAGGAGCGGTAACAATCGATCGTCTCCGGACTATCGCAAACGGCACTCCGGCGGTCATCAGAAACCCACTGGCCGCCCCAGAGGAAGGGAAGATTGCCCACGAGCGCGCCGGTGCCCATGTTGGAAGCGCCAACAGTCGCAACAGTACCGCTCTCGGTGACGGTGGTCTTCTTCGCCATGTCAATGTAGGCATCCCAGTTCCACTCCGGGTCGCCCCACGTGGCGGACGGCTCATTGAGACCGGCCTTCTCCAGGATTTCCCGGTTATACGGCAACGCCATCATGTTGCCGCCAGTCTGGTTGGGCAGACTGTTAATCTCATTGCGGATGCGACTAATCGAGTTGAAGATGTTCTGCGGATAGTGGCTCAGATCGAAGTTGTCGCGCTTGATATAATCGGCGAGATCAACAAAGTAGCCAAGCAAATAGGTCGCGTTATCCGCTTCCCAGGCAGCATCGGGTTGCTCTCCGGCCGCAAATGCCGTCCGGAATGATTCCTGATAGGCGTGCATATTGTGGATGACTTCCACCGTAACGCCGGGGTGCGACTCTTCGAACGGCGCTACGAGGGTGTCTGGGTAGTTCTCTAGCTGACGGGCATTGAGCCAGGTGCCGTAGCGGATGTGTACCGGCTCCTTCTCGGGAGCGGGCTCTTCGGCTTTCGGCTTGGCTTCTTCTGTCATTTCCTCTTTGGCAGCCTCGGGGCCCGCCATAGGCACCTGCCCACAAGCAGCAAGCAGCGCGCCGACACCGGTCACCCCAGCGCCCACAAGCACTCCACGTCGGGTCAAATGCAATTCATCACGCTCAACCATTCTTCTGCCTCCTGTGGCTATTGTCGTTACAACACCTGATGTCTCTACACTGTTGCGGCAAAAAACTCCCCCGGCGAACGCCGATGGGCACACACTTCGCGTCAGGCCGCACCGTTCAGTGCACGCTTCTTATACTCTAAGCCCTATCGCAAAGTGCAGTCAAGATAATCAGCAGGAAAGATACCGCCCGTGGAATGGTGCAAGCCGCTGCTGCGCCTGCGGCACACTCGACGCGGGACTTGCCGCATCACCAGATCCACACCGAGCGATCTGCAAGAGTGTTCGGGGAAATCGCCTGTGTTGCGCTTATTGAGAGAAGACGATTGCGGTACCGTAATCGCCGCTCAATCAGGTACTCGTTAGGTGCTTCTACACACGCAGACACGCCTGGGCAAAGTGCGCCCAAGGCGTGCTTCACATGTAACGTGGGAAAAACCTAGGTGTCGTTCGCGAGGTTCAGCCGCCAAGCGGGAGCAGTTCAGCGAGGCTAGATAACGCAACGACAGCAGCGCCGACTGAAAGGATCCACCACTTTATGCCGCGAATCTCGCCGTCCATCCTGGCAACGTCAGCCTTCAGTTCAGCTTTCAACTGGGCAAGATCAGCCTTCGTCGCCAAATGTTCGTAGCCGCCTTCAATCCGGCTTACCCGTTCACCGAGTGAAGTTGCTTGCTCCGCCGTCGCCACGTGCGATCTCCTGAATGCAGGCCCTTCATGTCCCCATTGACCACATGCGCGTTTTCTAAAATATTTCGGGGATTCAGCCGCCAAGCGGGAACAGTTCAGCGAGGCTAGATAACGCAACGACGGCAGCGCCGACTGAAAGGATCCACCACTTTATGCCGCGGATTTCACCGTCCTGTCTAGCAATGTCAGCCTTCAATTCGGCTTTCATCTGCGCAAGGTCGGCCTTCGTCGCCAAATGTTCGTAGCCGCCTTCAATCCGGCTTACCCGTTCACCGAGTGAAGTTGTTTGCTCCGCCGTCGCCAACGCCTGACCTCCTTCTATGCACGATCCCGACATTCTTTATACTACATTTGTGCCATATGCACAAGTATTAAACAGTTCTATAGCGCGAAGGAGTCTTGTGCTTTAGAAAGCTCTTCGTCCTAGTGTTGTGATTTAATTCCAGCGTGACACAAATTAGCGCTACTGGCTAGTTCATCTGGTAGCCGCGGTTGACATCCGGCAATCCCACCGGTTTGCCCAGCGCTTCCGCCATGGCACGCACGTGGTAGGGGAGCGCGCCGCAACACGCGCCGATGAATTCAATACCGATGCCCTCCGCTTCCTTAGCGTACTCCGCCATGACAAAGCGGGTGACTACACGCGGCTCGATGCGCGGGTAGAGACCGGCGCGGCTAATGGCTTGATTGAATACCTCGCCCGGCTCCAGTTGATACGCCGTCGGCTGGACGCAAACAGGCACCGAGACCGCATCCCGAATGCGCCGCGCCATGTCGTTCATGGTCTGCCAGGGGCGCATGCAGTTCACCCCCACCACGTCAGCGCCGTTATCCACCAGGCGTTGCGCCGCCTCCACCGGATCGTAACCGTCGCGCGTAAACTCGCTGTCGCGGAAGGTGAGCGTAACCACGGCCGGCACGCCCGCCTCCTTGACGAAGGGGATGACCAAGCTCGCTTCTTCTACCGAGTAGAAGGTCTCAATGATGAAGACGTCAACACCGGGGTCCATCTGCTCTGCAACCCGCCGCGCAAAGAATTCCTGTGCCCGTTTGCGGTCGTCTGCGTCTAGCCGCTCCCACTTGGATGAGCCGGAATAGATGAACTGGCTAACGGTGCCGGCCACGTAGCGGTCCGGCCCGGCGGCCTCGCGGGCCAATTCCACCGCTACTCTATGCAACTCCGCCTCGCGCCCAAAGGGTCGCACACCCCAGGACATGGCCTGCAAGAGCTCCGCGCCCGCACGGGCGAACTCATGGTGCATTTCCAACACGGCTTCCGGATGGTTCAGCACGGCCATAGGGATATGCGAGGCATAGCTGCCCACTACCCGGCGCTCAAGCTCAAGGTAATATGCGCCGTCGCCAAGCAGCGGCCCTTGCGCGAGACGCTCGAGAAAATCCGCTTTCACCAGCCTACTCCTCATGGTTACAATTGCACGCATGCATATCATACTGGAATAACGGCAGAGTACCTATTCTGCTTCTGCAGCGTAACCGCAGTCTTGCCCCGCCACACCCCCGCTGACCGGCCCTTCAGTGGTCATGGCAGTAAACGGAGGATGTAGCTGATGGCACGTGTGCCGGAAGGTGCGCGACCGCCCAACTATTGAGGAGAGCGGGCAAACCTGCTAGAATGACCTCGTGAGCGGGGCGTGGCTCAGCCTGGTAGAGCGCAGCGTTCGGGACGCTGAGGCCGGCGGTTCAAATCCGCCCGCCCCGACCAAGCAGTGAGACGAAGACTTCGTTAATTGCCCGTGTCGTCTACCATTGCTTATCCCACCGTCCGCATAGCGGTCATGTAGTACGCGCTCGCAGTTGCGCGCGCTCAGCGAGAGGCAGTGTAGCCGTTGCCGCTGATCAGCAACGGGAGGTTTGGAATGCAGCAGCAACCGCAACAACCGGCAGTAGATAAGCTCGTCATTGCCGTGGTGCGCAACGATGACGCCAACACTATCGTGGAAGAACTGGTCAAGCGGCGTATCGGCAATACGCGCATCAATACAGCCGGAGGCGTCCTGCGCCGGGGCAACGTGACCCTGCTCGTCGGCGTGCCGGCCAGCCAGGTCGATGAGACGCTTGACGTGATTCGCGAAAACGTGAGCGGCCAACCCCTCACCGGCCGCGGCCAAACCGGCAACAATCGCGGCGTGGCCTTTGTCGTCGATGCCGGCCGCTATGTGCGGTTGTAAGCGGGCGTGAAATAAGAGCATCCGTTCATCCTTCGACAAGCTCAGGGCAGGCAGGTTCAGGACGAACGGGTAGCGATTCTTCTAACGGTCCAAATCTAATGGTCTCAAGTCGCAATCGCGATTTCGGCTCTGCTTAACCGTATCTCCTCTACTCCCAGCTTGTTCTTATCTTCCGATTCGTTCTTTTTTTGTTCGTGGCGAGCCCGTATTCCGTTCGTAGTAAGCCCGCCGTCCTTTCGCGTTGAGCCCGTCTCCCGTTCCTGGCGAGCCTGTCTCCCGTTCGTGGTGAGCCTGTCGAACCACAAACTGCGATTGCCGAAAGGCCCTTCAAACATCCGCTCCGCGCAATACGCCGGCTAATTCAGCGCTCTCAACAAAGCTCCCAACAGTCCGCTGCGGGCACCCTCAAGGCCTACACGCCTTTTGATGTCAGGAACTCCAAACTTGACCGCAGGCAGTCGAAGGCATCGCGCCGACAGGTGTCTTGCTCTACGGCATACCACTCCACGCCCGCCTTATTTCCGGCCTCAATAATGCCGTCCCAGTCCAAATTGCCCTCACCTACCGGGCACATGACCGGTCCCTCATCGGCGTCTACTTCCTTATCCTTGGCATGGATCACCGGCACCCGGCCGGACGCCTGCTCAAGCAGCCGCGCTGGATTGGCTCCGGCGTGCGCGACCCAATAGACATCAAATTCGAGCGTAAAGTCCGGCCCGCCTTCTTCAATGAAGATGTCGATCAGGGTCTTCGGCCCAGGCGCGATGCGCTCAAATTCGTGGGAATGGTTATGGTAACCGAAGGTCAGGCCGCCGGCCTTAAGCTTCTGGATAACCGGTCGTGCCGCCTCGACAAAATCACGGTAGCCCTGCTCGCCCTGGCTGCGATAAGGTTGCGGAATGCCGCCGATCGCCACATAGTTGCAGTCCAAAGCGCCGTGAAAGTCGATTTCGGCCTGGGTATTCTGCGCCAAGTCTTCCCAACTGCGATGCGTGGCAATACAGCGAATGCCGACATCGTCCAGCATCTGCCGCGCTTCCTGCACGGTGATCTCAGGGTTTGCGCTTTCAAGGGCGCCTACCGCGGAGAACTGGGCAGCCTCATAGCCCATCCGGCTGATTTTCTTGAGCGATTCCGCCAGACCTTGTCGGGTCTTCGTGAAGTCCCGTACGGTGTACAACTGCGCTGCCACTTTGCTCGCCATCGGTATCTCCTTGTGCTCATTTCTCCTAACGGAAGGGGTTGCTCACACGTGATTATATACTCTTTGCGGTTTGCTTAAAGGAAGAGCGGCCAGACAACGCAAGTTCATAGTGGTCTGACCGGATGGCGCGCTAGTACAAGGGAGGGCAGAGGGGACCGCTGTATCGCTCACGCGCGTATTTGCTGACTGTAGCGCGGGGGACAAGCCCCCGCGCTTGTTGACGTTCAAGAAACGCAGAGCGGATGGATTCGCTAGACTCACAAACGAAGTGCAACACCATGCTAAGGTGTTGCCATGGGAACACACTATCGTCAACTTTCCATTGAAGAGCGGTGTGAACTGGCCCGACTTCACACCGCGGGGCACTCGTACCGGCAAATTGCTGCAGCTCTGGATCGCGCGCCATCGACCATTATGCGGGAGGTGAAACGGAATGGGTCTCGTACAAAGGGCTACCAAGCGACGTATGCAGATGAACAGGCATGGGCGCGGCGCTGGGTTGGCGGCAAGCTGGAACGGGATGCTGCGTTGCGCAAGACCGTGCTGGGGTACTTGCGACAGTGCTGGTCGCCGGAGCAGGTGGCAGGACACATGGCGCGGGATGCCGGTGGACCGGCCATCTCCCACGAGACCATCTATCGCTTTATCTACGGACAGGTGGCGCGCACCAAGGACTATAGTTGGCGGCACTACCTGCCGCGAGGCAAGGCGCAACGGCGACCCCATCGGCGCAGTGGGCGCAGTCCGGCCTCCTTCATTGCCAAGCGCCGTCCACTGGCGGAACGTCCCCAGGCGGCGGCCGACCGCCAAACCCCCGGCCACTGGGAGGCTGACCTGATGCTCTTTGGCAGAGGCGGCCACGCGGTGCTCGCCCTGCACGAGCGCCACTCGCGCTTGCTCATCGCTGCGCGCCAGCCCGGCAAGGCGGCAGACCCCATCGCCAGCACCATGTACGATCTGCTCGCGGTCTTGCCTGAAGCCTGGCGACAGACCGTCACCTTCGACAACGGCACCGAGTTCGCGCGCCATTACCGCCTCCATGACTTGGGCATCCAGACCTTCTTCTGCGATACCCACGCCCCCTGGCAGAAAGGAGGCATCGAGAACGCTATCGGACGCATGCGGCGCATGCTGCCGCGCAAGACCGACCTGGCGGAGATGTCTGCAGAGCGCTTTGCGCAACTTATCCAAGCCTACAATCACACCCCGCGCAAGTGCCTTGACTATCAAACCCCAGCCGAAGTATTTCTCAAACAAACGTTGCACTTGAAATGTGAATCCACCCTCCCGCTTTCGCGGGAATGACGGGAGACGCGGCGTGCAACTTCTCGTCGCACGCCGCCTATTGTTGTCGGCCAGTATGAGAAGGTCAGACTGGGAAGTCTTCAGGCCATTCCGCCGGAAACAGCGGGCACGATGGAGACCTCGTCGCCGTCGCTGAGCGCAGTTGCCAGGCCATCCATGAAGCGGATGTCCTCACCGCGCACGTAGATGTTGATGAAGCGCCGCAGTTCGCCGTCTTCATCGCACATGCGCGCCTTGAACCCTTCGTGGGCCTCGTCCAACTTCGTAATCAGTTCTTCGATAGTGCTCGCGTCTTCCACAGTGACCTCGGCCTTGCCGCCGGCCAGGGGACGGAGCGGGGTGGGAATCTTCACGGTATTTGCCATTATTCTGTCTTGTCCTTCCTAGAAACTCACACCGTTACGGGGGCGCGTTCCAGTCCGCGCACTGCCTCTTCGAACGATTCTACGTGCGGCGTAATCCGAATCGTCAAATCGAGGGTATCTGAGACCGCCTCCTGCGCCTTGAGCCCATTGCCCGTGACATAAGCCACCGTGACCTCGTCGGGCGCGATCTGCCCGTTTTCGACCAGCTTCTTGAGGGTGGCAATCGTCACGCCGCCCGCGGGCTCGGTGAATACGCCCTCCGTCGATGCCAGTAGCTTGATTGCCTCCACCACCTCCTCGTCGGTGACGGACTCGATGATACCGCCGGTATCCTGCGCAATCTTCACGGCGTGGTAGCCATCGGCGGGATTGCCGATAGCCAACGAATGGGCAATCGTGGTCGGCATCTTCACCGGCCTGATGGCGGTAGTATTGGCGGCGAAGGCTTCCGCCACCGGGCTACATCCCTCGCCCTGTGCGCCGGAAATGCGCGTGTGCGGCGTGCCCGACAGCAACCCCACCTTGTACAACTCGTTCAGCCCCTTGTACACCTTGGTGTACAACGAGCCGGAGGCAATGGGCGCCACGATGTGGTCCGGCGCGCGCCAGCCCAACTGCTCCACCACCTCGTACGCCAGCGTCTTCGATCCCTCCGAGTAGAAGGGGCGGATGTTGATATTGACGAAGGCCCAAGCGTAGCGGTCGGCAAGCTCGCTGCAGAGGCGGTTCAGCTCGTCGTAGGTGCCTTCCACCGAGACCACCGTAGCGCCATACACCGCCGCGTTCACCACCTTGCCGTGCTCCACGGTGTGGGGCAGGAAGACGAAGGTGCGCAGGCCGTTGCGCACACCGGCGGCGGCCGTTGCGCTCGCCAGGTTGCCGGTGGAAGCGCACGCAAACGTATCGAACCCAAATTCCTTGGCCTTGGCTACCGCCACCGAGACCACCCGGTCCTTAAAGGAGAACGTTGGATTCACGCTATCGTTCTTGACGTAGAGTTCCTTCAGGCCCAGAGCCTTGCCCAGGTTGTGGGCGCGCTGCAAAGGCGTAAAGCCGACCCGCCAGTCCAGGTCTTCCCCATGCTCCACGGGGAGCAGGTCCTTATAGCGCCAAAGCGAAATCGGCCCCTGCGCGATCTTCTCGCGGCTGGTTATCTCGCGAATGGCATCGTAATCGTATTCGACCTCCAGAGGGCCGAAGCAGAAGGAACAGACGTACGTCGGTTGCACGGGATAGCGCTCCCCGCACTCCCGACACTTCAGTCCCCGTATTCGTTCCACATTGTTCATAGTTCGGCGTCTCACTTGCTTCGACTAGCTCAGAACTAACATTTTTCACTCGTGCGCCGTCTCATGGACCAGCCCGGCGCCATCTCCGGTATGTCGTTTACCTAGCTCCCTCTCCCACCGCGTCTTGCTCCCTCTGCCATTGTCTCTTACTCCCTCTCCCCGTGGGAGAGGGTTGGGGTGAGGGTCTTGCGCTCATCTGCGTTCCGACACCTGACGTAGCTTCTCAAGAATTGTGTTCGCTAAGATATTGCCCGCAGCGGGGCATGCACGGCAACCCACCAACGTCCGTCGATGTCACGCTTCTGCCGTACGTGTGCGTCCCCGCGCGCCTGGCAGCGTGCCCATAGATTAAGCGAGTGCCGTCCAACGCTCCCGGTACGAACAGCCGTTCGCATTCATCCGAAATCAAAATTCCCATTAAATAAGAACAACCCCTTTCTCTTTCCTTATAGAGAGGGGTCGTATGTCGCAATATTTCCCCTTATCTTGCCCCAATGCGCATGGGGCCGGAATTGGCACCCTGTCGTGGACTCAAATAGCGTCCACCGGGATGCCGGGCTTCACAGGGCCGTTTCCCTCCACCTCTCTTGATAAGGCACCGGTTATTCAATTGTTAACGAGCGCAGGCGTTCGGCTCACTCGCCACCTACCTGCATCTCAGTCACGGGATATGTTAACATAGCCCCGCAAGCTCGTCAAACGATACGTTTAGCGCAATTAGTAGACCTAGACTTGATAGCTTTGCAGGACTGCATTTCATGTCATTCCGAGCGCAGCGGCGAACAAGAGTTCGAGGAATCTAGAAATTCCCGCACTCTAGATTCCTCGTCGCGGAGTTTATCCTGAGCCTGCCGAAGGGCTCCTCAGAGAATGACAGAGTGAGGAGCGCTTTGGGTATAGGTGCGCGCGATGTCTCGCGTATCTGCACGGCCTAAGTCCAAATCTACTAATCCCGACGGTTAGAGCACCCAACATAGGCAACATCCGATAGACAAGCTGTACAATTAACTTAACCCATGCCAACTTGCCGACACGTACCTCTAGCGTAGCCATGGCATGGTAGTTGTATTCGGTAACCGCTTGGCCTCCGAACGCTCTTGGCTAGTGTAATACTACGCAGAACTCCCAATTAACATGATAGCGTGGCACCTTTCAAAGGAGAAAGAAACCCTCGATGGCAACCGAAAAACTCCCGGAAGGACTGGTTCCCAGCGGCAGTTCACTCACGTTCACGGAAGACACCATCCCAGCAGCCCTGCAAAAGGAACACACGTTGGCGGCAGGACGTTGGGGCGTCCTCCACGTGTTTGCAGGCAGCGTGCGGTTTGTGAACCTCGAGACCAGTGAAGAGAGCGACGTTTCTGCGCCCGATCACGTGATCATTCACCCGGAGGCTCCGCACAGAGTACATCTCACCGGGCCGGTACAATGCCGCGTTGACTTCTTTCGAGAGTTGGACGACGACTCCACCATGCGCACGCCGGGCAGCTTTGCCGGCGATGAGGTGCGGCAAAGTTTCGCGCGCTGCGAGGCCGCCGGCGATTTCGCTGAAACCTTCTACGAAGCCTTTATGAGTGCCTCTCCCGCGATTGCCCCGCTCTTTGCCAAGACGGAGTTCGCACGCCAACGCACGCTGCTCCGGGATTCGGTGTATCTGATGGTGACCCAGGACATCTCGGACCCGGAGATGCGAGCATTACTGAACAAACTTGGCGACCTCCACAGCCGCGCCGGGCGCAACATCGCGCCAATGCTCTACGAACTATGGCTGGACAGCATCTGCAAAACGGTAAAAGCCCTCGACCCGGAGTGGACCCAGTCACTCGAAGACCACTGGCGGGTACGCCTGCGCGCGGGCATGCAGATCATCACGGCGGCGTACTGACGGCGCTGAGCAAGCTCCGCAAACAGAGCGGCCATCGGACACATTGAGGTGCCTTTGAATTGAAAAAGCAATTGGCATATTGCGATAGATCGCTACAGTCGGGCTTTGACATGCTGCGACCGGTCACAGTGGTGCTACACGTGGCTCTTGTGAAAAACTGAGAGCTCTCATCGCACTGTTGAAGAATTGAATTGAGTAAGGGTACAGGGTACACTTTCAAGTACAGCACATTTAGGAGCGTGTAAGGAGCAAAGGTGATGGATGATCTTGCTCAAGAGTATGCCGTCTATGAGTCCCAACGAGAGGAGCTAGAGGCCGCTCATACAGGCGAGTATGTACTCATCAAGGGTAACGAGGTCGTTGGCACCTATGACTCCCTTGACAATGCGCTGCGCGTTGCCGTCAAGCGATTCGGCAGAGGCCCTTACCTCATCGAGGAAATAGGCTTGCCTGTGCCAGAGTCGGTATTCCCCACATTCTATAGCGCAAATTGATGAAGCAGGTAAGTTGCGGGGCCGGCGACTCCCGTACTCTAATGGTAGAGGGCCCGATGTTGCGTGTGCGGATAGGCTTCGACCCGGATTATTTTCTTGGCAAGAATCCTTCTCCGTCTTTGCCGCCGACGGACCTTCCGGCGCTCGTAGATACCGGAGCGACGTATAGTGCTATCGATTCAGGACTTGGGGCGTATCTTGGCTTGCCGCGTGTAGGCAATACGCGCGTATCGGGCGCCCATGGCAGCGGCGAGCTTCCTCTTTACGCCGCCCAAGTCTACGTAATCGACTTGGATTACACGATGACCGGTCAATTCGCAGGGGCGCATCTTTCTAGTGGAAATCAAAAATGCTTGGCTGTGCTCGGCAGGTCTTTTCTCCGCGACTTTACGATGATCTACGAAGGTCACTCTGGGCGCGTGCTCATCCACAGTTCACCAACCTAGACTCGACCCAAGTCTTCCGTCGTTAGCGGTAACTCTCGTGCTGCCGCGCAACCCTCAGGTCGCACAAAACCGTCCCTCACACGCTCGTCGTCCATTCCTCACGCGGTGTCTCATGTAGCCGCATTTTGTCCTTGTGAGTCGCTTCGCTCCCGTGCGCCGCACGTCGCTTCCTGCAAATAAGCGTGGCATCGATACGGCATCTGCAAATGATTGCTTGTCTATGCTAGTATACGGTATCAATTGTCGCGCAGCGTAGGAGGCAGGACTTTACCATGCAGGTGCAAATTACCGCGCCAATTCATGGCGCGATCCTCAATCGGCACGACGGGCGGCAGGACGACTCGGGCTTGCACATCACGGTGCAGGGCGTGGTGAGCGAGGCCGATACAGTGACGGTGAACGGCGTGGCGGCCACCATAATCGGCGCCACGTTCACAGCGGACTATACCCTGGACGTCCACGAGACGGTGCTTACGGCCGTGGCGGAACGCGGCGGGGAGACGCTAACCCACGCCGTAACGGTGCTCTGGGACCAGCGTTCGTTCCCGCGCTACCGCTTCTCGCTAGATGACGACGTGCTGTTCCTGCGCGATATCGCCTTGGAACGGCCGAAGTCGCTCTTCGACAACTTCTACCTGGGGTTCATGCGCGACCTCCGCAATCGCTACGGCACCAAGACCCACATCAACATCTACTACGCCTACGAGGACTTCGACCTGCGGCAGATGCCGGATACGTATAAGTCCGAGTGGCGCGACAATGCCGACTGGCTGCAGCTTTCGTTCCACGCCCGGACCGACCATCCGCGCGATCCGTATAAGGAAGCGTCTGCGGAGAAGATTCTTACGGACTACCGGCAGGTGCGCGACGAGACGCTGCGCTTTGCGGGTGAGGAAAGCTGGTCGCTCTTCACTACGATTCACTGGGGCGAGGGCACCCGCCTGGGCTGCCGCGCGCTGCGCCAGGAGGGTATCTGGGGCCTGGCGGGCTACTTCATTCCCGCTCCTGACCTGCGCGTGAACTACTACCTTGATCACGCTACCACCGCTTACCTGCACACCCACGACTACTGGATGGACTACAGCGAGGATATTCTCTTCGTTACCCACGATCAGGTGATTAACTCGCACAAGACGCCGGAGGAAGTGACGGCCCATCTGGACTCCGTGGGGCAAGACCCCCACCGCAGTGAGATCATGGAGCTAATGGTCCACGAACAGTACTTCCGCAAAGAGCTGCGGCATTACCAGCCCAACGTGCCCGCAAAGACCGAGGCGGCCATCCGCTGGGCGACCGAACACGGCTACAAGTCGGTCTTGTACAATGAGGGCTTTCTGGGGGCGTAGCAGACCTCCACAAACTTCTGCGAGACTGTAGTGGGTGTGGCGGGTTTTCTTGGATTCCCACCCTCTAGGAATACAAATGTGTAGAGGCACGACATGTCGTGACCCTACTAAGCTGGGTCGAGAGGATTCGCCCTCACCCCGACCCTCTCCCCCGGGAGAGGGAGCCTTTTACACCCTCCTCGGTTTGTGCAAGGGTCTGCCCGGGAGAGGTTGAACTTTCTGTGCCAAGTGCTATGGTGACCGTCGTGTTCTTCGGTCAAAGCAACCAAATGGCCTCTTGGTAGGGGCCTTGCTTAGTCTCTATCGAGACCCTCTTCGCCGATCAGGGCGCTGAGCGAGGTATCGAGGGCTGCCGCGATTCTCGCCGCCGCGCCGATGGTGATGTTCTGCCTACCTTTTTCTACCGTGCTGAGGTAGGCACGGTCGAGACCAGCCTTCGCAGCCAGTTCCTGTTGGCTCCACCCTCTCTGCTTGCGCAGTTGCTGGACATTGCGTCCCAGGGCACCCAAGTAGTCTGCGGCGGTCTTCGGCTCCTCGCCCACGCTCAGAAGGCGGTTTGCTACGCTAATTGCCTCCAAGGGATCGCCGGAAACGAGGTCCGCCGGAATCTCGGCACGCAGTGCGGGATCTGAAAGACCCGATGGAGGATACGCCCCCTCGCCTCCAGGGAATCGACTGCGCTCGCAGGGAGCTGATTGGATAGCACGCTGGCAGTGGACAGCCTTCACGAGCGACCGCGTCGGCGAGAGGAGGAGGATTGGGTCTTAGAGATACGAGTTGCACGCAGACTTAAGGAGTAAAGTAGTGGAAACTCTGCAATTGGTGGCCCTCGTCGTAGCGGCTATCGGCGCCATAAACTGGGGCCTGGTCGGCCTTGCTAAGATCGATCTCGTAGCTCTCATCGCGGGCGGCCTCAAGTTTGGTGAAGTCAACAGCATATCCCGCGTTCTGTATATCGTCGTCGGCATCGCCGGAATTCTCGCCATTGTGTTGGAATTCACCGGTGGAAACGGCGCATAGTCTTGCCGCGGGGTATGCGGAGCCGCAGGAGTTGCAATGGCTATGCTTGTAGCTTCTCACTGCGCTCGTCTTCTGCTCGTCGATCGAACGAAGTCAATGAAGAAGCGAGGACACACTATGATGTGTGTCCTCGCTTTCGTCTGCGCAAAAATGGGACGCAGGCCTCTTTACTTGACGCCCGCTGTCTGTCGGACCGGTCACGACCCTGAGCGCCTATGCCGCAAAGACCGGCTCTGTAATAGCCCGTGAGGCGCGCCGATTTAGGAAGTATGGATGTGCGTACACGCGTAGTCGAATCAGCGCACTACGTACACTGCCAGGCCGGATCGATATTCACCGCGCCAAGACTCCAATCCTGCATTCGCCAGCCATCGCCTTCGCGTGCAAACGTATATTGCTGACCGGGATAGGTCACGACTTCTCGCGACGTTTGTTCTTCATCGCTGGCCGTACAGTTCAAGACAGCTTCGTAGGTCCACACCTCTTGGGTCTCGACCACCACTTCACTCTCGTCTTCTGAGACACTTTGCACAATGCATGTATTCAACTGCAGGACGATGGCGGTGATTCGGTTTACGCTATAAGTATCGGTACTTTTGCCCACCAGATATGCAGCAGAGGCTTGGGCGCGTGCCGTCACCTCTCCCCACGTGGCACTGAGTTGTGCCGCATCCAGCTCACCGCGCATGACCGCGGCCTGGCTCTCGTTTGCCGCAACAATCGCGCCGCTAAGATCAGATGTACAGGGATCGCCTACCGCAATTGCCGTTGCCGGCGTCCCTTCCGGTTCCGGCGTTGGCGCAGGCGGCGGCGTTGGTATTGGAAGAGGCGTCGGAGTCCCAAGCGTAGGAAAGGGAGCAACTGAGGGCGTCGGCTCCAACTCCATAGCCTCCGTCGTTGGCGTGGCTTCTACCACCTCATCGGCACCGGGGTCTGTCAGCCGCAAAGCCACAGCCGTTCCGGCAACCACCACCAATACAACAATCAAAATGATGAGCATTCGAATGACCCACGTCCAACTCATGTTCCCCCTCCTATACTCTACTACCTGCTACCATACTACTCTGAATCACTACATAATGCACAAGACGCCAACGCCGCTGATGAATGCAAGGTGCTATAATGAGTGTGTTTGCGGAAGTGGGAAAGCCCACTTTTCTTAATTCTTGGCGGCAGACCCAGGATATTGTCGGCAGACGGGGAAGGTATCGCGAATGAAGAACGACTTTGGATCCGCGATCGCGCAGATTGCCAGTGAAAAAGGATTGAACCAAGAGGACGTGATCAGCGCGTTGGAGACTGCGATTCTTTCTGCATATCGGAAAGTCAGCGGCGACCCGGTGCCGAATGCCGTAGCGTATTTTGACCTGCAATCCGGTGAATCGAAGATATACGTGCCCAAACTGGTTGTAGAAGACGTAGAGGACCCCGAAGCCGAGGTCAGCCTGGCCGAAGCGCAAGTAATTGACTCCGAGGCAGAAACCGGCGACGAAATTGAAGTGGAGATAACGCCTCCCAACGTGGGACGCATTGCCGCCCAAGCCGCACGCCAGGTATTGCTGCAATCGTTGCGGGAGAAGGAGCGCGACCACGTCTACGATGAATTTATCGATCGCGTGGGCGAGGTTGTGAGCGGAAGGGTGCAGCGGGTAGACAATCGCGGCGTGGTGCTCGACTTCGGCCGGGCAGAAGCCCTGATGTCGTCCGCAGACATGGTACCGGGTGAGCGTGATCGCTACCGCTTGGGCCAGCGGCTGCGCGCTTATATAGCTGAAGTGCGGAAGGACCTGAAGGGACCCGTGGTTCGCGTTTCGCGCGCCCACAAGGACTTCATCCGGCGACTCATCGAACAGGAAGTCCCCGAAGTGCAATCCGGCACTGTAGAAATCAAGGAGATTGCCCGCGACCCGGGATCGCGCACAAAGGTGGCTGTATTCGCTAAACAGGAGGGGCTTGACCCGGTTGGGTCATGCGTCGGCATGCGGGGAACGCGCATCCAGAACGTGCTGCGGGAACTTGGCAATGAAAAGGTGGAAATCATCGAGTGGAGCGCGGATACCGCCACGTTCATCAAGAATGCGCTCTCCCCCGCTGAGATTCAACTGGTGGAACTCATCGAGGTTGACGATCAGCAAATAGCCTCCGTACAGGTCAGGGCGGACATGGTGTCGCTGGCTATTGGCCGCGACGGCCAGAACACACGGCTCGCCAATAGACTCACCGGGTGGAAGATCAATATCCATTCACTAGAAGAAGAGAAAGCCGCCGTCGCACCGGCCGCGGTCTCAGCGGAGGCGTCAGCCGAGGTAGAAGACGCGCCGGCGCAAGCAGCGGCCGCACAGCAGGATGCTGCGGAATCTCTTGAGACAGAGGAGTCAACGAGTAGCACTAGCTAAACTCTGTGCATGACACGCAGTGAGGAAGTTCCTTAAGCGCGCCTTGCACAGCAGCCGTGGCCGGCAGCATGGTGACGGCCACTTGCACGAGAACAAAAGGGAGAATGCAGTCTTTGAGGGTGGGTGCGGTGAATCTGACAGCGACGTCACAGCAAAAGCACATACCCCAGCGTACGTGCCTCGGCTGCCGGGCAACGAAACCTAAGAGAGCTCTGGCGCGAATTGTGCGCACGCAGGAAGGGCGCGTAATAATTGACACCACAGGCAAAGAGCGTGGTCGCGGCGCCTACCTATGTCCCGATGCTGACTGTGCGAGAAAAGCGCTCAAAGCAAGCACCCTTAACCGGGCGTTGCGAACCAGCGTAGATGATGCGGCGCTGGCAGAATTGCTGGCGTGGGCCGAGCAACTAGCAGAATAGGTCGACGCACCCTCTAAACCGTCCAAATCCTGGAACGCTCCCTCCGTCCACTGCAGTGAGAGAGCATTCCGCGAGAGGTGGAACAACAATGAGAACAGGTTCTAGATATAGAGGCGGGGCGCGCAGGCGATCTTCCGGCCGTAAATCGTCGGAGCAGCAAGACCGCACCGCAGGCACCTTACATGGGACTGCCGCCACCATAGCGGAGCCGGCACGCAAGATTAAGCTCCCGCAAGACATTACCGTCGCCCAACTCGCAGAGCGCCTTGAATTGAGCCCTACAGCCATAATCAAAGAGCTCTTCACACGCGGTACTGCCGTCACCATTAATCAAACACTCGACTACGCCACCGCATCAGTTGTCGTTGAGTCGTTGGGTCATAGCGTAGTAAAAGAAGAGGTCAGACCGGCAGCGGCCAAGCCAAAAGAAGACGTGTTGCTTGAAATTGCCAAGCAGACGGGTACAACCGAGCGGCGGCGGCGGCGTTTTGAAAAGCGCTCTCCGGTCGTCACCGTGATGGGCCACGTCGACCATGGCAAGACCTCACTCCTGGACGCGCTGCGTGAGACCAACGTGGCGGAAGGCGAGTCGGGCGGAATTACGCAGCGCATTGGCGCCTACCAGGTAACCAACAACGGCGCCACCGTTACTTTTATCGACACGCCCGGTCATAAGGCATTTACGGCCATGCGCGCACGGGGCGCAAAGGTAACGGACCTGGCCGTGATCGTGGTCGCGGCTGACGACGGGATAATGCCACAGACCATCGAGGCCATCAATCACGCGCGGGCGGCAAAGGTCCCGTTCCTCATCGCTCTCAACAAGATCGACCTACCGAACGCCAACCCGGATCGCGTGAAGCAACAGCTTACGGAACACGAAATCGTCATTGAAGAGTATGGCGGCGAAACGGTGCTGGTAGAGGTCTCCGCCCAGACGAGAGAAGGCTTGGACGACCTCTTGGAAATGATTGCGCTCCTCTCCGAACTTGAGGGTGTACGCGCCGATCCCCGTATTCCGGCGCGGGGCGTTGTGATCGAGAGCAACATGGACAAAAGCCGCGGCCCTGTGGCAACGGTGCTTGTGCAGGAGGGCACACTTCACGTGGGCGATACGGTGGTCTGTGGCAAGACTTCCGGTCGTGTGCGCGCACTCTTCGGTGAAAGTGGCGCATCTGTATCCGAAGCCGGCCCTTCCGTGCCGGCCGAGATACTTGGACTCAGCGCGCTGCCCGCTCCCGGAGATACGATCATCGTCGTGGTCGACGAGAAGGCCGCGAAGACTCTGCTGCAAGAACTCACGGAGCGCGAGCGGGTTGATACGGAGCGCATGTCGCTGGATACGCTCAGCGCGACTGCCGGTGAGGGCGTGGAAGAGTTGGATATTGTCCTTAAAGCCGATATCCGCGGCTCAGTTGAAGCCATCCAACAAGCCTTGGAGCAACTCTCAACCGAAGAAACTCGCGTACGAGTCATTTACAGCGGCGTCGGCCCTGTGAGTGAGACAGACGTGCAACTGGCCATCGCCGGGAACGCATTGATTACCGCATTCAACGTGCGCCCAGACGTCGCTGCTCGTTCGCTGGCGGACTCGGAGACTATTGAAATCCGCTACTACAACGTGATTTACACCCTCATCGAAGAAATGCAGAAAGCCTTGCTCGGACTACTTGATCCTTTGATCATTGAAGTGATAGATGGGCAGGCAGAGGTGCGGGCAGTTTTCAACCAAGTGCGTGGGCAGACGGTGCTTGGCGCAATCGTCCGTGAGGGCACAATGCGCCGCGGGGCCCAGGTGCGTGTGCTGCGCAATAAACGGCAATTGCTCAAGAACACTGTCACAAGCCTGCGCCGGTTCAAAGATACCGTGCGCGAGGTGACTAGCGGTTACGAGTGCGGTATCGGCATTGGCGAAATCTATGACGTGCACGAAGGCGATGTGCTCGAGACATTCCATATCGAAGAGAAGGCACGCGTCTAGCGTCATAGGAAAGGGGCTTGCTCTTCTTCGCATGGAGCAAGCATAAAGCTGCGGGCCTCGAGGCCCGCAGCTTTATGCTACGTAGCGGCGAGCAAACCCAAGACTCGCTCTTGCAAACCGCGCCGAATTGGCCGCAACGGTACAGCGAATAGCGAAAGATGCGCGAGACGGGCCGCTGTTGCGCGGCATTCCGTGCACGTGAAGGGAGTATCGTATGGACTTGCGAAAGTTGGAGCGGTCAACCGCTTTGTTGCGCGAGGAATTAACCGATATCTTGCGCTCGGAAGTGCGCGATCCCCGGCTTAACGAAGTAACGGTCTCGGCGGTGCGCCTCTCCCGCGACCGGCGACACGCCCGCGTGTTTGTGATCGCGGCGCAACAAGGACAGGAAGAAGAACAGGCCGTACTCGCCGCCCTGCGCCGCGCTGCGGGCTATGTGCGTCGCTGCTTGGCGCAACGGCTCTCGTGGTACAAGGCCCCGGAGGTAACATTTCAGCTTGACGAGGGTATGAAGCAGGGCGATCGCGTTCTCGCTTTGTTCAACGACCTTGAATCAGAGGAACCTGCACAAGCAGACGGTTCGGGACCTGTTGCCGGCGAATCCGGTAACGAGCGCCCCGAGGAGCATTCTCCCCAGTGATGGATAGTCGTTTGGCATATGCAACGCAGTCGGATGCGGCGACTCCTGCGGCTCTTGCAGAACCGCGGGACTCAGCGTTTTCATCCGTGGATTGGGGAAAGGCCTGCGCGCTGGTGCTGGAGGCGCAACGCATCCTTCTCACCACCCACGCCGGCCCTGACGGCGACGCCATCGGCAGTATAGTCGGGCTCTCTATCGCGCTGCGTGCAATGGGCAAGACGGTGGCAATGGTCTGCAGCGATCCGGTACCGCAAGATCTCACCTTTGTGCCGCTTTCGGACCAAGTCCGGGCTTTGCACGATCTCGCCAAACTACCCTTTGTCCCCGACCTTATCATCGTATGCGATGCCGCCAGCTTGGCACGCCTCGGCGCAGTGTATACCGAGAGTCAGTCATGCTTTGAAGCATCGCCGATTCTCAACCTGGACCACCACCAGACCAATTCGCGGTTCGGTCGGGTCAATCTTGTTGATTCGACCGCAGCCGCAACGGCCGAGATCGCCCACGAGCTGTTGGAGCGGTTGCACGTAACGATTACGCAGGAAATCGCCACGGCGCTGATGACCGGCCTGGTTACCGATACGTTGGGGTTTCGTACGGGTAACGTTACGCCGCGCACGCTAACACTTGCTGCGCACCTACTGGAACACGGCGCGCCGCTCAACGAGATCGGCTATCGCGTATTTCACGCCACGCGGTACGAGAAACTAAGGCTCTGGGGATATGGCCTCTCCAACCTGCAACGCACGGAAGACGGGCGCATCGTGTGGACGGAACTGCCTCGCGCAATGCGCACGGAATTAGGCGCGAAAGAGAGCGACTTGGTAGGACTGGCTTCGTTTATCGAAGATATGGAGGGTGTGGATGTTGTCATCCTGGCGTGGGATAGCAAGAAAGACCCCACACGTACACGGCTCTCCCTGCGGTCGCGCACCGTAAACGTGGCCGCCATTGCACAGACGCTTGGCGGCGGCGGCCACTCCGGCGCCGCCGGTGCACTTCTTGCCGAGCCGCTCGCCGTGGGTCTGCGCAAAGCTGTTGAAGCAGCAAAGGCACACCTCGCCTGACCTGTGCGATGCGAAACCCGGCCTAGCTAAGGCGACCGCCGGCTTGCCTGGGACCAACTCTGACTTGCTTGGAACGAGCATTGGCTTGTTCCGAGGGAATGTTGACTTGCTCCGCAGAAGCGCAGGATCGTGCGTCACGGCTTTCTAAACATCGCCAAGCCTCCCGCTTGCACTTCCCACGACGTTGTAGACGCCATCCGCCGTCTCTTAGGGCAACGACGCGTGGGCCACGCGGGTACGCTTGACCCGCTCGCCTGCGGTGTGCTCGTCATCGGCGTTGGGCATGGGACGCGTCTCATCGAATATCTCGCCGCCACGCGCAAGACGTACCGCGCCCGTATCCTGCTCGGCAGCACAACGACCACCGACGACAGCGCCGGCGACCTGCTGGAGGAACGACCGGTAAACGTCGACGCAGCGGCCGTACATGCCGCTCTGGAGCAATTCAGCGGCACCATCGCACAGGTGCCGCCCGCGTACGCTGCCGCGCACGTACAAGGAACGCGCGCCTACGTGCGGGCGCGACGCGGCGAGGCCGTAACGCTCACGCCGCGACACGTGACGATCTTTGGTCTGGAACTCTTAGAGCTGCGGCTTCCACGGCTCAGCCTCGAGGTGGAGTGCTCGACGGGAACCTATGTGCGCGCCCTGGCCCGTGATCTGGGAGAAGCGCTTGGCTGCGGCGCCCACTTGGAAGCGCTCACGCGCACACAGGTTGGGTCATTCGCGTTGGAAGAAGCCGTGCCCCTCCACGCGCTCGCAGACCGTGCGGCCGATCAAGGCTGGGACACGGTCATGCTGCCTTTGGATTGGCCCTTGAGGCACTGGCCCGCCTGCCATTTAAACGCTGAGGAAGCAACACAGGTGATGAACGGTATGCGCGTCGCAGTCTCCGGCGCAGTGTGCCCGGGACAATTCGCGCGCGCCTACGATCCGCAAGGACGCCTGCTTGCGGTGCTGCAGGCAGTGGATTTCCCTACGCCGCTCTGGCAGCCGGTCAAAGTCTTTCGCTATAATCCATGAAGAAGCACGCCGCAATTGCCTGCCACGCCAGGATGTTGGCAAGCGTAAGGATAGGCAAACGCAGTGGAGGTTTTTCGCCGAGACCCGGAGGCTCTTAAGTCTGATCGTCCCACTGTGCTCACCATCGGCAAGTTCGACGGCATACACCGGGGGCACCGGCACGTATTGGAAACCGTTGCGGCGCGGGCGCGCGCCAATGACTGGCAATCCGCCGTCATCATCCTCTGGCCGCCGCCACAGGAAGTGCTGCAGCCGGGCGCGCAGATACCCCGCCTCTCTACGCTGGCCGAACGAGAGCTAGCCATCGCCGCCAGCGGCATTGACCTGCTCATCCTCTGGCCCTTCACGCTTGAGCTTTCTCGCCTCACCCCCCGCGACTTCATGCGGCTCTTGCGCCGCCGCCTCGACCTGCGTCTGCTGGTCATCGGCAGCGATTTTGCCCTCGGCCACCAGCGCAGCGGCACGCCCGACGTGCTGCGAGAGCTAGGGAAAGAGCTCGGTTTTGGCGTGGAGGTCTCGCCGCCCTACGTGCATGAGGGTCAGGCTGTGAGTAGTTCGCGTATTCGCGGGCACTTGTCCGCAGGCGACGCGGCGCAGGCGGCGCGACTCTTGGGCCGCTGGCCGACGCTTACCGGCACTATAGTGCGCGGTGCCGGACGCGGCAAAGACCTCGGCTTTCCAACGGCCAATCTGCACCTCGCCGAGCCGCTCGCCGTACCCGCCCACGGTATATACGCCAGTTTCGCGACGCTCGCGCCGGAAGGCGAATCCGAAGTTTACCGGTCGGTAACCAGCATCGGCGTGCGCCCCACGTTCGGCGACTCAAACGCGCAAACCATCGAGACATACCTGCTCGACTACGACGCCGACCTCTACGGCCGGACCCTCCGCCTGCACCTGGTGGCAAAACTCCGCGACGAACTGAAGTTTTCATCTGTTGAGACCCTGATCGACCAGATGGAGCAGGACGTCATCCATGCTCGCGCCGCCCTCGCCCCACACCCGCTGCCGGAACAATCCTAGCGCTCACATGTCCCGCCATCCCCGGTAGCGCAGGTTTGAAACCTGTGCCCTCGTGGTGTGGTGTAGTCCCTGTGATCGACCCTTGTTACATGCGGTGACATTGGGGCATCTATCCCGCTTCATGGCGCAATCTGGGAAATATTGCATTGATCGGCACCAAGCGCATCGAGCATACAGCCGCCCACACCCTATTCCGGCTCTCCGCCCGTGAACGGCCCGGAGCCTTGAAAGCCAGGCATTCCCCTGCCATCCGGTCTGCGGCGGCCGAACGGCGGCATGGGCGGGTCGGTATCGGATTCGTCTGCCTGTTCCGCTTCCGGCTCGGTGCGGAACTGAATGCTGTGCAGTTTGGCATAGAGGCCGCCTTGCGCCTGCAACTCCTCGTGTGTGCCGGACTCGACCGCGCGGCCTTGGTCGAGCACCAGGATGCGGTTGGCCGCCCGCACGGTAGAGAGCCGGTGGGCGATGACGAAACTCGTCCGGCCTTGCCGCAGGGTGTTGAGCACCGCCTGGATCAACTCTTCAGACTGTGAATCGAGCGAAGATGTGGCTTCATCCAGAATGATGATGCGCGGGTTCTTGAGAAAGACGCGGGCAATGGCCACGCGTTGCTTTTCGCCGCCGGAGAGCCGAAATCCCCGCTCGCCGACCACCGTCTCGTACTTTTCGGGCAAGCTCATGATGAAATCATGGATCTGCGCCGCCTTGCAGGCCGCCATCATCTCTTCGGTGCTTGCATCGGGGTTAGCGTAGAGCAGGTTTTCTTGAAGGGAGGTGTGGAATAGGAACGGTTCCTGCGTCACCACACCGACATGCTGCATGAGCGACAGATACTGCAGGTCACGCAGATTGACGTCGTCCAACTGCACCTGGCCGTTCACCGGATCGTAGAGCCGCGGGATAAGGTAGGTCAGCGTCGTCTTGCCTGCGCCGCTCGGGCCGACAAGGGCGATCATCTCGCCCGCCTGGGCGGTAAACGAGATGCCAGCCAGCGCCCAGGCCGCCTCGTCGTTATAGCGAAACCATACATCCGAGAAAGAAATCTTTCCCTGAACATCGGTGGCTGCACGCGCGTCCGCCACATCGGCAATCTCAGGTTCCAGGTCTAGGTACCCAAAGATGCGGTCGAACAAGGCCATTGCCCCCTGCACGTCCACATAGATATTCGCCAGTTGCGACGAGGGGCCGTAAAGGTTTCTGAGGAAGGCGACGAAGGCGATGATGGTGCCGAGGGTCAAATCGCCTTGCATCACCTGGCGGCCGCCGAACCAGAAGATGGCCGCCGGTCCGATCGAGGCGAAGAGCCCCAAGAACATGAAGAACCAGCGGCCTACCATCGCCTGTTTGATGTTCAAGCGCAGCAGGTCCCTGCCAATGTTGCGAAAGCGGGAGTCCGCGCGCCCCTCGCCGGAGAAGGTGCGCATGAGCAGGTAGCCGCTGATGTTCATCATCTCGTGCAGAAAGGCGCTGAGGTCGGCCTGCTTCTCCTGCGTCTCCCGCGAAACCCGACGCCGGTAACGCCCCACCCGACGGGTCGGCAGCACGAATGCCGGAACCACCACCAGCGCGATGAGCGCGAGTTGCCAGTTCATCAAGAAGAGTACGATGATCGTGCCCAAGACGGTGAAGATGTTGGTGATGATCGAGATAATCGTGCCGGTAATGACGCTCTGCACACCGGCAACATCGTTGTTGATGCGGGAGATGATCTCGCCGCTGCGGGTCTTGGTGAAAAAACGCAGCGACATGCGCTGCATGTGCCGAAAGAGCTGCTTGCGCAGGTCGTATACGATTCGCTGACCCACCAAGGCGTTCAGATAGCTCTGCAGGATCCCTATCAGGCCGGACAATAACGGCAGCGCAATCATGCCGAACACCAGCACGTTGAGCAGGCCGAAATCCCTATCCGGAATGGCGGAGTCGATGATGCTGCGCGTCAGCAGCGGCGGAATCAGGCCGAGCCCAGTTGCAGCCAGCACACAGACGAGAATGACGATTTCATGCTGCCAGTACGGCGCAAGATAACGAAAGATACGCCGCAAGCCGGCGGCAGTCAGCGGCACTTTAGGCTGACCTTCGTTATCACGATACGACCGATGCATTCCCCATCCGCCGCCACCATACATCATGCGCGCTGCTCCGTATTCGTCATATTTCTACGCAAATTCATCTGCAGCCCTAGGCATCTCGCCACAGAACGTGTGCAGTCCAATACCTTTCGCCACAGATTATGTGCCCGTCCGCAACCGTCGACACCCTCCGGTAGCGCAGGTTTGTAACCTGCGTCTGCATGGCCGCTTTCCTACGCGGAGTCGTTTGCAGCCCTAGGCATCTCGCCGCAGATTGTATGCCCGTCCGCAACCGTCGACACCTTCCGGTAGCGCAGGTTTGTAACCTGCGTCTGCTCTACTTAGCATCTGTCCAAAGGAGCAAGGGAAGGCACATGTGTAGCGACTAACAGATTGTCGGACACGGCACCTCGATTTACGGTTGCCCTCGCAGTCCTCTATCCCCGCAAATTCTCCCACCTCTAACCGTGCAGGCGAGAAGCGGCCCATTGGCTTCTGCATCTATATTAACCATTACGTGAACGTTGTACAACGACAACATGACGTTAGGGGGCAAGGGCGACATGGCAGTGCTACCGATAGCAGTTTGGCGTTACGCGGCAGATCCAGGGAACAAGAGAGACTTGAGCGGCCGGCCCGTGAATCATCACTCCGACTAACCCCATTTTCGCTGCACGCCAAGACGCCGTCCTAATGGCAGAACAGCCATTCCTTCCCTGCAGCAGTAGGGGGCAGAGTCCAGGGGGTGCGGCGAAGATGGATTTCCGCTTGCGCGGAAATGACGGAGTCGAATGTATTCTCCATGCCATGCATGGGCCGAGTTGACAAGTCTGTCAAGGAATTAGTCAACACCTATAGGAATGACACTCATAAGCAACTTTCAAATGACAAGACATTCAGAACACTAAGGCCGTCAATGCCGGTTGCTGGCATCTAGCTAGAAGATGTCGCTAATCTTCTTGCCGGAGTAGAGCACATTGACGAGGACCACTGCGGCCCAGACGAAAGCCACACCAACGAAGCCTGTAAGAGAGGCGACAATGGCTGTTGCCGGGATCGCGAAAATGAAAGAGCAAATCGGCACGGCAGGCGACATGCTGCCCCGTGGGATGTCCTGCAGGCGCGCTTCGACGCGGAGGTCTATTACGGCATCGAGGCGCTCCATCAGCATGTCGGCCAATTCGTCGTTGTATTCCGTGCCCAGTTCCTGCCGCGCCGAGAGGATGGCATCCAGTTCCTCGCGGGTGCTCTTGGCTTCCCGGCGCTCTGCTTTGTTTTGGTCTGCCCCGCTACTGCTCATGCTCACCTTCCCTCTCGCCTGGATCAATTGTGTTTGCGCCGGCACATTTCCTGCTAATCGCCTATTGTAGGGGCACGGCATGCCGTGCCCCTACCCTAATTTCAAAGCAATCCGACCACTATTCTTCGAGCTAAGGCTCCAGATATTTCGCTCCGCTTGCGAGGAAAAGACCACGATGCAGAAGATCCGCTTCATCGGCATTATGCAGCGAGACTAGAAAATATCGCTAATCTTCTTACCCGAATACAGGATATTAACAATTATCAACGCCGCCCAGACGATGAGAACACCCCTAATACCAAGCATAGCGGCCGCAATCGCGGTCAAGGGAATCGCGAAAACTATCGAGATTATCGGCACGGCTGGGGAGAGAGAACTCTTTGGGGCATTCTGCAGGCGCGCTTCCACGCGGCGGTCAATCACGGCATCCAGACGCTCCATGAGCATGTCAGTCAGTTCCTCGTTGTATTCCGCGCCGAGTTCTTGCCGCGCCGAGAGGATGGCATCCAGTTCCTCGCGGGTGCTCTTGGCTTCCCGGCGCTTTTTCTTGTTCTTGTCAGCCCCACTCTTGCTCATGATCTGCTTCCCTCTCGCCTGGACTAATAGTGTTCGTGTTGGCACACTTCCCGCTAATTGCCAATCGCGGTGAGCCTTGAATTCCTATCTGCGCGAACGAGTTCTCGCTGTTTTAGTCGCCCTGCCGTAGTGCCAGCCCACCGATAAGTTCGGCAATGTCAGCCCTAGTCTCGTCTGCCTACGGCCCAGATGATGTTGAGCACGATGATGGCGATCCAGGGAGACAAGATGACAAATGGGGAGGCAAAACCACCCATTGCTGCGCCGGCCTCAATGTCGCGCGCGGATCGCGTAGACGATGTTGATAGCGATAATGGCGATCCAGGGGGACAGGAGAGCACCAGTGGAAAGAAAGGGGCCAACTGCGGTGATGACAATGGCCATTGCCAACAAGCCAGCGATGAGGGAAGCAATTGGCAGCACCGGTGAGAATGAGCCGCCGCGGTTCTTGAGCCTCGCCTCGACACGCTGGTCAATGGTGGCGTGCAAGCGCTCTACAAACGAGTCGGCTAGCTCGGTGCCGAATCGCTCACCCAACTCTTGATGCGCCGCGACCATGGCCTGCACTTCCCGACGCAACTGCGCGTCGCTCGGCGGGTCTGCCTTCTCTTGCTTATCCGCAACCATAGAGCACCCTTCGAATTCTTTAACCGTATCGCCTCATTCTTGCAGTTTATACAGTTAGCATATCAGAAAGTTAGAAGGGAACTGCAATCCTCTTAAGTTAAGGGATATACCATACGCCTTCGAACCGTGCAACTCTTTGGAAGGTGCTATGGTTCTCGGCAGTCCAAACCCACTTCCATGCTCTTATCACGCAGCGCTACGGCCCGGCGGGGTCTCAAGAGTGAGGCGGCAATGTATATCCCAAGGACAAGCGGTAACGCACATGGCGAGGCCCGCACCATATATGAAGTGCGTTTGGTCTTCAACCGGCCTTACCGGCAAACCAGCCGATCCCAAGGACGCCTTCGGCATGCCAACCGCTATGAGCCTCGGCGCACTAGAGCGTAACCACCCTGCCCGTGCGGCTGGCCTCATAGGCGGCCAGGATAATGCGCAGGTTCATCAGGCCATCCTCTGCCGGGGTCGGCACCGGCCCTTTGCCGTCCAACGCGTCGCAGAACGCGCTGAAGACCCGCGCGAAGGCGCCCGGTTCGGCAGACCACGGCGCGGGATACTCGCAGTGCTCCCCTTTCCATAGCTCGATTGAGTGTTCGCCGCCACCCAGCACAATTGAGCCTTCCGAGCCCTGAATCTCGCGGGCCGGCATGCTCCGGTCAGCGCCCCAACCGTTTTGAATGGAGGTGATGGCGCCGTTGGCGTGACGCAGTATCGCCAAGGCGGTGTCTTCCACCTCGAAATCGCGGGCAAAGGTGCCCACCGCGCCAAATACCTCTCGCACCTCGGACTGCAGCACGTACCGCGCCAGGTAGATGCTGTGGTAGCCGTTGTCGAGCAAGGCCCCGCCTCCGCCACGCCCGGCCTTGGCGCGCCAGCCCGGGTCATAGGCCGCCGTGCCCTGGTAGTGATAGCTGCCGAACCCTTCGAATCGCACCAGATAGGGCGTGCCGATTGCGCCTGCGTGCACCAGTTCCAACACGCGGCTGGGCACGCGCTGGCGCGAATAGTTGTGAATGAGCGAAAAGACCACACCGGCCTTCTCTACGGCAGCGATCATCGCCAAGGCCTCGTCCTCGTTTGCGGCGATGGGCTTCTCCAAGAGAATGTTGAGTCCCGCCTCAGCGGCCGCAATCGTAGCCGCATGATGCAGGTGGTGCGGCAGGCAGATATCTACGTAATCCAGGTCGTCGCGTGCGAGCAGGTCGCGGTACTCCGCATAGCGCGAATCTGGCGGTATCCGAAAGCGGTCACCGAGCAGGTCCCGCCGCTCCGCCGCCGGATCCGCCACCGCCACCAAGGAAATACGGCCCGCCAGCTCCGCATAGCCCGGCAGGTGTCCTTGTTCCGCAATCCGCCCACAACCGATGATGCCAACACGTTTCATCACTTACCATCCTTCACGTAAACTTCCACTTGGCAGATCCGGTATGCCCAAACGATATCGCTGACCGAATCTCTTGAGTCGATTGCGTCGACTGAATGACGCAATCGGCGTGTTCACAAATGCGTTCCCATTCGCGCGGCACGAACGTAGCGCGCCTACACTATCGTGTGCGGTCACTTGCAGCGAAGGTGTCTGTGCGCCAATTCTTTGCCCTGTGGAGCCGAACGATCACAGAAGTGGCTCTTCCGGAAGTCTATTGCTGCGAGCCTTAGAATAGAAATGGCCGCAATCGCGCTACAACTCGCTTCCGCACTGAGCCATTAAGTATATACCGTACACATCTGTCCCGAAACCTTACCTGTCATGAAGGAACGGCTATGGACACTTGCATTGCAGTTCCAACCGAGCCAGGAACCCCTCGTGACGAAATGACGAATTGCCAGACAGGAAGTGTATACTTCTGTCATTGCATAGACAAGGGCTTGAGCAAGGTGCCCGGAAGGAGTGGCCGTGGTTCCATCTCCTAGAGATGCTGTAGGGGATTGCGCACGTTTCTTCTGTTTGGGATTGATGCTGCTCGCCCTCCTGTTTGCCAACCCTGAGTCCGCACTGGCGCAGAGCGACCACGGCTGTGCGACGAGTGGGGCAGTGCCCGATCCTACCACTAACGCCGCCCTGGTCGCGGATTGCGAAACGCTCCTGGGATTGAAGGACATCTTGCGCGGTTCGGCTCCACTGGACTGGGACGCGGAAACGCCCATCTGGCAGTGGGAGGGAGTGGCCGTTACCTCTGTGGATGGTATTGAGCGTGTCGTAGCTCTATCGCTCTGGGAGAAGAATATAAATGGCATCATACCGCCGGAATTAGGCAATCTCACGGGTCTACAGAAGCTTCATCTGGATGGCAATCAACTCACCGGCAGCATCCCCGACACGCTCGGCAACCTCTCTCGACTTGAGCACCTTTGGCTATTTGGAAATCAACTCTCCGGCGAGATTCCGGCAATGCTCGGCAGCCTCACGCGGCTGGAAACGCTCGACCTGCATCGCAATTGGCTAAGCAGCAAAATCCCAGCTACCCTTGGCAATCTTACCAACCTGCGCGAATTGCACCTACACGAGAATCAGTTGAGCGGCAGCATTCCCGAAACACTTGGCAATCTCCCTGCCCTGGTAGAACTGCTTCTCGGCTACAACCGACTCAGCGGAGCCATTCCCAACACCTTAGGCAACCTCGCCAGTTTGGAGCACCTTGATCTATCCAACAACCAGCTCAGCGGTGATGTCCCTTCGGCACTTGAGACCCTCCCCAGACTGCGCATATTGCGTCTGCATTCCAACCAATTCTCTCGTGAGGCGTTAGAGGATCCATTCGGTTGTGCCAGCGGACAGGCCGTGCCAAACCCCTACGAGAACATCGGTCTGGTGGCCGACTGCAATACGCTGCTGGGTTCGAAAGACGAGCTGCGGGGGACCCAATCCCTGAATTGGAGCGCGGATCTGCCAATGTTTGACTGGCATGGCGTGACTATTGCTCCCGTCGACGGTGAAGACAGGGTTACGATCCTATACTTCGTCGCATGGGACTTTGACGGCAGAATTCCCGCCGCGCTTGGCAACCTCAGCAAACTGGAGAACTTGGAACTACTGAGCACTAAGCTCACTGGTCCTATTCCGCCCGAACTGGGCAATCTGTCGAACCTAAAGGTACTGACCTTGTACGCCAATAGAATCAGTGGCAGCATTCCCCCGGAATTAGGGCAATTGACCAATCTTACCGCCTTGGACCTTAGCTACAATGGTCTCAGCGGTGCCATTCCACCGGAACTAGGCCAACTCACCAACTTAGAGAACCTGGGACTATACGGCAATCGACTAAGTGGCACCATTCCGCCTGAGTTGAGCCGCCTAGATAGCCTTGTCCGCCTAAACTTAGGCGGGAATCTGCTCAGCGGCACCATTCCCGATGCGCTTGCTGACCTCGGCAACCTGGACGACCTCAATCTATCGTTCAATCAGTTCAGCGGTCCCCTCCCGATTGCGCTAAGCAGGATGACTTCTCTTGGTGGGTTGAACCTGCAAGAAAACCAATTCAGCGGTGCGATCCCGCCTGAATTTGGCATGCTTCGTGGATTGGCCTTGCTAAACTTGCGCAGGAATCAACTTAGCGGCAGCATTCCGGTCGAACTTGGCAATCTCACCGGACTACAACATCTTGACCTTCGCGAGAACGACATTAGCGGCGCGATTCCCGCAGAGCTAGGTAGCCTCACCAACCTGTACACATTAAACCTGGGGCGAAACCATCTCACCGGCAGCATCCCGGCCGAATTCGGCAACCTCAGCAGTCTACGGTACCTACACCTGACTGATAGCCAACTCACCGGCAGCATTCCCGCCTCCTTGGCCAATCTATCCCACCTTCAGGAACTATATCTGAATGGTAATCGGCTAAGCGGCACCATACCCCCGGAACTTGGCAATCTCACCAACTTGAAAACGCTATATCTTGATTCCAACGAACTTACCGGCAGCATACCGGAGGAGCTTGCCGATCTTGCTAACATACGGTCGATCGGCCTGGGCAATAATCAGCTCAGCGGCCCGATCCCTATTGCACTCACCGGGATTGAGAATTTGGATGGGCTGGACTTAGGGGGGAACCAACTTACGGGCACCATCCCCGTCTCAATTGGCAATCTCGCCAAATTGAGATATCTGGGGCTCAGCGACAATCTTCTCAGTGGCTCGATTCCAGCAGGGCTCGGCAACATTTCCGGCATGCTGCTGTTGGGCCTACGGGGTAACCAGATTACCGGCGCCATACCTCCCGAAATCGGCAACTTGCCCGACCTGTTGTACCTTGATCTGTCCGAGAATCAGCTAAGCGGCAACATACCGAATTCCTTTGGCAATCTCAGCAATATGCGGCGGCTAGAACTTCACGATAACCAACTCACTGGCACCATTCCAAGCGAAATCAGAGTCCTTGCCGGTGTAGGAATCTTGACTCTGTACGGCAATCAGTTCAGCACGGGAACTGCGGTTGACGCTACCGCCTTGACGTTACCCGACGACCGCCTCTTGCTCCAGCGCCACGATGATCCTGACGCTTACGTTGAACTCGGCATTGGCTGGATTTCCAAGGACGGCTCCGAACAGGTGGTGGTGAGCTTCTTGCGGGACGAACTGTTGGGCAGTGTCTACATCATCGTGCGTCATGAGTCCGACGGCCGCATCGTCCGCCGCTGGGTGCCCCCCGATAGCGATCTAACTGCAAACATCCCTTGGGATACCGTCATCCGCGACTTCAGTGTCCCAACCGCCGTGCTGGTTGCCGTGCCGCTCGACCACCGCTTCCCTGAGCCAAACCAGCTTGTGCGCTACTTCGGCAAGGAAGACGATCCCATCTTCGCCTACGACGCCGCATTGCAGAAGTGGCGGCGCGTGCCGGATGAGGCTGCGTTCCAGGCACTGGGCTTCTACAAGTGCGATATGACCATGGCGGATGTCGGCTTCTTCGAGCAAGTCGAGATCGGCCCCGCCTATCCGGTCAGTGAGACACCGGCCCGGGAAGACTATCCTCATTGCCGGACGGGATGAAGAGGGTAGCATCCCTTTATGGGGATTGTTCTGATACGGGGAGTATTCTGTTCACGCCTGCGCTGCGGCCGTAACGATCTGCTCGCAGAGCGCAATGTCTGCCAGGCCTTCCGCTGCGTCGGGTGTTGGCGCGACGCCCTGCTGAACACAGCGCAGGAAGTAGCGGATTTCCTCTGTAAAGGCCTCGCGGACCGGCACGTCCAGTCGCGTGGAACCTGCCGGGGTGTGCAGGATTACGGCGGACGGTTGACGGAAGAGCAGCGGCGGCGCGTGGACAAGCTCGATGCGCCCTGCGGTGCCGTAGATGGTGGCCGCTTGGTCCCAGGGAGCATTCGCATACGCCAACTTCCCGACTTCCAGGACGGTTTCATGCGTTGTGTAGTCGAGCACGGCCAAACGCGGCGGTCCCAGCGAGGCGTAGTGGACTCCGGTGGGATCGCCGAGCAAGTGCCGCATCAAATTAACGTCATGCACCCACAATTCGATCCACTCGACCAGCGTGCGTTGGAGGGACTCCTCTGGAGAAGGGCGCGCGGTTGAGGCCGGGGCGGTCACGTCCGGTTGCGGTTCGATGGGCAGGGCATGGAGCGTCGCCGCGCCCATCTGCGAGTTTCCGCCAAAGTCGCGAAATTGGGCGAAACGCACGTCGCCGATTTGCTGTTCCGCAAGCAGTTTCTTGGCAAGCTGCACGGCGGGATCGAATTGCCGCATATACCCCACCATTACCGGGGTGCCGGTGCGCATGCTTGCCGCACGGATCTGTTCCGCGTCTTCGCGCGAGCCTGCCAGGGGTTTCTCGGTAAAGACTGGCACGCCGGCTTCCAGCAGCGGGATGATGGCAGCGGCATGGTGCTCCTTGAGGGTCACGACCACTGCGCAGTCTAACTCGCCGGCGTAGTCAGCGAGATCCCCGGCACTGCCGCAAATGCGCGGTATCCGGTACGCTGCGGCCAGCTTTTCCGCCCGGGCGCGGTCCAACTCGGCAAGCGCAACCAGTTCTACATCCGCTATCTGCAAGAGAGACGGCAGGTGCGTAATCTGCATCATGTTTCCAGCGCCAACTAGACCGACCCGCATGTTCCTCTCCTTAGGGCCTCACGAACGTCCCCAACGAATGGGCATTACTATTCTCAGCACTTTGCACCAGGCTGGTACATCGTGGGCCATTGAGACTGCTCAAAGCGAGAACGCGCTGCTTCAAACCCAAACCACTCCATGGCTGGGTGTGGCCGTGCCTTAGTGGCCTGCGCGGAAGGCGTCGATGCCTGCGAGCAAGCGGTCTATGTCCGTGCGGTCGTTGAACACGTGCGGGTCAACGCGGAAGAGATTGCGGAGGAAGTAGGTGTCCACGCCATGCGCGGTCAGGTAGGCTTGCAGGTCGCCTGCTTCGTCGATTTCGGCGGCAATCACGCCTGCGCGCCGGGTGGAATCTCGCGGCGTCCGCACGGTGATTTCTCGCTCTTGCAGCCCCTCAATACAGTACTCTGTCAGATCGAGCACGTGGGCCTCCACGGCTGCCATGCCGGTATTCAGTAGGACTGCGATGCCGGGAAGGGTTGCGGCGACGCCCATCAGGTTCGGCATGCCAAGCTGGAAGCGCTCCGCGCTGGGCAGCAGTTGCAGTTGCTCCAGGTCGGTCCGGGTCGTGCTCACCCAGCCCGCCGTCGGCGGCTGACGGTCCAGATGGCGTTTGGCCACGTAGAAAAAGCCCACACCGGCGGCGCCTAACAACCACTTCATGGCAGTGGTGGCGAAGAAGTCTACGCCGGTGGCGTGGAGATCGATGTTCAATGCACCGGCCGATTGCGCGCCGTCCACGAGGAGTAACGCGCCGTGGTCGTGCGCAATCCGTGCCAGCGCGGCGATATCGTGGCGAAATCCCTGCGCGGGGGTAACATGCGAAACGCTTACCGCGACGGTATTGTCGTCGATAGCGCGCTCCATGTCCTCCAGGTGAATTAGCCCGTCGCGCGGCTGCACGAAACGGCGTTCCAGCATGTCTCGCGGCGGCACCATCCAGGGATAGACGCTGGATGGATACGGGTAGCCATCAAACACGACATTGCCGCCCGGCTTGGGAGTAATCAGGCTAACGGCGAGACTCGACCCCGTCGACGTGCTGTCATTTACGGCAATTTCATCCTCATCGGCGCCCATCAACGCCGCAAAACGCTCGCGCAGTGCGCGAGTCTCGTCCATGAAGCGCGGATAGAGATCGCCGGCATTGTGGGTGAGTGCGGCGAGATGGTGGTCGAGCGCCGTGCGCATGGGCGTGGATGCCGGCGCAATCCCGCCGCTGAAGAGATAAGCGCGCTCAGTGAGTATGGGGAAGAGGTCGCGTACGTCTGCCGGGGTCATATATTGCTCCTCGTTTGTGTCGGATAAAGGCTCAGGCGCGCTCAGCCGCTCGTGTTCATCAGGTAGATTCTTAGCACATGCACGGTCCATAGGCACGTTTCTTTGGACCACAGCAGAGATTCATCCCAATGCTATGCCACTTTGCCCTTGGTGCGGGCTATTGCCGAGAGCCTAGCCCAGCGCACCGGATTTCTTTGCATTTACTGCCGAATTCTGCGAGAAGTGAGCAGTACACGACGCCATTCTGCGACAAGATTCTACACTGCGTGCGTAGTAGCGCTCTTTCTCATTCGTCGGTGGTGGCGTTAGAGTCCGGAGCCGGAAAGACAATTCCCGCTTCCTGCACCTCTTGGTAGGGCAGCAGCCACACCAAGGACTCGTCATGCAGGTCAACCACCTGGATACGGTTGCCCCAGGGATCGCTGAAGTCGCAGCGAATGTAGTCATTGGACATGACGTCGAGCTTGTACTTCGTGCGCAGCTTATCGCGAACGCTCGCTAGCTGCTCTTCATCACGGACCATGATGCCGATGTGGCGAGACCGCTCCGGTTGCAGTTCATCCACTTCGAAGATAGCGAGAAACTGATGGTGTCCTAGCTGGCACCATGCCGCCCCTTCTCCTCCGCGCAACATTTCGAGATTGAATACGTCCTCATAAAAGGCCACCGCTCTTTCAACATCGTCAACTTCGATGCCGACGTGATTAACACCGTATACCTGGACATCCATATAAGGTCACTCCTGGAACGCTTCGCTTGCAGGTTCTTCTATATTCTCACTATATCCCAACGCCGCTCGAACGTGTGTGGCGAGGAAGATGGATGGTGCCGTGCAAGGTGGATGAAGCAGCAACGGATCCCAATTTGCGCATGAGCCGTCGCTGACATTCCATGATACTTAAAAGCAGCAAAGAAGCGTCATTCCGAGCGTAGCGAGGAATCTAGAGCCCTGCCAAAGAGTTAGCTCTCGACTCGGGGTCAGCTCCCCTGCCAATCTCCTTAACTGCGGGCACACGCAGTTTTCAGTGGCGCATCGGACTATGAGATTGGTGCTTTAGAGAACCCCCAGGGAGTCCGCGAGTGCCGCTGCCGCTCTCCGCACGGCATCCTCATCGTCACCCTGCAGGGTGATGTGTCCGAGTTTGCGGCCGGGGCGGGGTTCCTTGGCATAGAGGTGCACGTGGGCGTTGGGCACAGCGAGCGCAGCAGCGCGGTGGGGAATTGTGCCGATAAGATTGAGCATCACCGAGTGACCGCGCGGCGTGGTGGTGCCAAGGGGGAGACCGAGCACGGCGCGCAGGTGGTTCTCAAATTGGCTGGTCTCCGCGCCCTCAATGGTCCAATGGCCGGAGTTGTGCACCCGGGGGGCCATCTCGTTGGCAAGCAACTTGCTCCCCTGCTGGAAGAACTCGATAGCCAGCACGCCCACGTAGTCCAGCGCCTCGAGCACCCGCCTGCCGTAGTCCTCTGCCTGCGCTTGCAGTGTCGGCGGAGTAGCGGGAGCGGGCGCGATGGAGCGGCGCAAAATGCCCTCATGATGGTAATTCTCGACCAATGGATAGAACGCTGTGCTGCCGTCCCGCCCGCGGACGGAGAGCAACGAGACCTCGCGGTCGAACGGCACGAACGCTTCCAGGATGAGGGGTGTCCCTTTTAGGGTGTCCCAGGCACCCTGGACGTCAGCCGCCTGGCGGACGATACGCTGGCCTTTGCCGTCATAGCCCAGCCGCCGGGTCTTGAGCACGGCGGGTGTCCCAAGCGTCTGTAAGGCGTCTTCTAAAGATTCGCGAGATTCGACCGCACTGAAGGCGGGCGTAGGGATGGCGAGTTGCCGAAAGAAAGCCTTTTCGGTCAGGCGGTCCTGCGAGGCCTCGAGGGCCGCGGGCGGTGGGTAGACCGGCACTCGGGATTCGAGATAGCGCGCCGCGTCTACCGGCACGTTCTCGAACTCGTAAGTGACTAACGTAAGGCCGGACGCAAAGCGCGCGAGCGCCTCACGATCGTCAAAACTCTCTCCGACGACAATCTCTGCCAATTCTCCGGCGGGCGCATCGTGGTACGTGTCGAGTACGCGGAACCGCAGACCAAGTGGATATCCCGCCAGGGCCAACATGCGGCCGAGCTGGCCGCCTCCCAGAATGCCGACAGTCATTCTGTCTCTCGCGGATCGGGGTGGGCCAGTACGTCGCCGGTCTGCTGCTGCCGGAATCTTCTATAAGCCGAACGAAATTGGGGGTACTTGTTGCCAAGTATAGACGTGGCGAGCAGCGCCGCGTTCACCGCACCGGCGCGGCCGATCGCCAACGTGCCGACCGGTACGCCCGCAGGCATCTGCACGATGGAGAGGAGCGAGTCCATGCCGCTGAGCGCCCGCGACTGCACCGGCACGCCGAGTACCGGCAGGCTCGTCTTGGCTGCCGTCATGCCGGGCAGATGGGCCGCGCCTCCGGCCCCGGCAATAATTACCTCAATGCCGCGCTCCGCCGCCGTTTCGGCATAAGCGAACATTTGATCGGGAGTCCGGTGCGCAGATACCACCCGCACCTCATGCGGCACACCCAATTCTTGTAGGGTCTCCACCGCGTGGCGCATCGTCTCCCAGTCCGACTTCGATCCCATGATGATACCCACCAGCGGTTGCGAATTCTCATTCAATTCAATCGCCCAATTTCCTTTAACTGTGCAGCTAATCTGGGGCTACGCCGACAAGGATAAGTGGAACAGCAGGCACTCCGCGTCCCTCACGAATCAGATTGTAGAGTTCGCGTTCAAAGTATGAAGGTCCTGATGACATATTAGACTGCAGTTCTTTCATCGGGAGTATCTCGACACCCACATCTATTATGTCTCCCACAAAGAACGCCATATGCTTTACAAAGAGATCATAGGCTACAAAGGAGTACTTTCCAAACTGCACCTCTACAGCGACTCGCTCTTTTACGAAGTCGGTCTGATTGTAAGATCGAAAAGGCGTTTGATTTGCCTCTTCAATAACTCTCTTCTGATCGTCTGGCGTCATGTGCATCGTCTTTCGGATAAGACGAGCGTCCTCTGTAACCCAGTAGTTCGTCCTTCTTTCTTCCCAACTCGCTTTCTCGAACTGATCCTTCATTTTCTTATTCATCTCGATCGGCGCGTATAGCACCTTTCCGCGCATCGGTTTCTCGGCAGAGACCTTTGTTCGACATTCTTCAGCATCAACGGCCGCGATTGCCGCTTTTATCTCATTCCAAAGGTGAGGTTTGTGGACGAGCAGAAACTCAAGCCCATTAAGGTGTGAGTATGAGGTAACGATTCTCATTTGCTCTATTCCGATAGAGGCGTGGTGCAAGAAAACCAACACGAGAAGGCAGTCAACCTACTCATTCGGTACTTGGGGATCGCTCTGAAACACCGTAGTTAGTGGGTTTCTCAAATAGCCTATCTTGAGCAGACGGCAGGTTAAGGTGTACATTCTGCGGTGGGACCTGTACTCCCGGATTGGCAGGGTCGTAAACAGGTCGGTCCAACGGACGAATACGTAATCTGCCCTGCTCGGCAGCGCGTATTCGGTCTTTGGCAATCTGGACGTATTCGGACTTAATCTCTGCACCGATGGCTTTGCGCCCGTGCATCAGCGCTGCGATTGCCGAAGTCCCAACACCCATAAATGGATCAAGCACCCAGTCTTTCTCATCCGTCATAGAGAGCACGAGCCTTTCTATGAGCTCGACTGGAAACTGACAGGGGTGGGAGGTCTTTTCAACATGATTCGCTTTGACGTTTGGAATGCTCCAAAGGTCACCTGGGTTTTTCCCTAAAGGATTGCCAGAGTATTGCCCTTTCTTAGGCCCCTTAAAATACTTTTTCCGCGGGTATTTTTGCGGAACACGGATTGCGTCAAGATTGAATGTGTACTCCTCACTCTTGGTGAACCACAGTATTACTTCATATCGTCCTGAGAATCTCTTGGAGGAGTGGAGACCATGCGCAAAGTGCCATACAACTCGGTTTCGTAATCTCAATCCTAGCGATGCAAAGAGCGGATATAGGGCTATATCCAGTGGAATTATCTCGCCATCATCTACAAAATTTCCAACTTGCCAGCACAGGCTTCCTTGTTCATGGAGTATCCGCACACTCTGTTCGATAACTTTGCGTTGCTGTTCTAGGTAGCTGTCTAATTCCAGACGCTTTTCATAGGACTTCCCCAAGTTATAGGGGGGAGAAGTGACAATCAACTTTGCAAGACCGGAGGGGAGTTCTCTTAGTAGATCAAGGCAGTCGCCCTCGTGAACTACAAAGTCCGCACTAGGATCAAACTCGGAGCTAATACTGACTCTGCTCACAGAGGCCCTTTCCAGTGATGGAGTCCAAGACAAGGTTCTTTGCCCATACGAGTATTGTACCTGACACCCATTCATATGCCACCTAGCCTGCACATGATTTCACACATAGCCTGTGGTGTGCGCTGGACGGTCTCTTCTGCCGTATGAGTCGTTGAGAATCAGACCGCAGCACTTGGCGTGCGTCTGCCAAGCGTGTAAAGTAGGTAGGTGGCACGCATTCCTACCCAGGGTAGAGCGCAACGAGGAGCGTGCCTTTATTTATCGTAACCGAACAGAGGGCAAGCAGCGGCAGGCCGCGAGACGACGCAGGAGAATAACGGGCGCATGGCCAGACAACATGTACAGTTACAGGCAGATAGGCGAGATACCTTTGGCAAGAAAGTGTCACAGCTCCGCCGCGACGGTAACGTCCCGGGGAACGTCTACGGACTCAAGATGGATCCGATTCCCCTCACAATTAACGGACGTGAGTTCATCTCCGTGCATCAGAGCGTGGGCGCTACCGGCGTCATTGACCTAGCCGTCAACGGCGCAGATGCGCTGCCGGTGCTGGTGCAAGAGGTGCAGCACGATCCGCCGACCAGTCGCGTGCTGCATGTGACCTTTTTGCAGGTAGACCTGACAAAGCCCGTAAGCGCGATAGTGCCGGTGTTTCTAATCGGCCAAGCGCCCGCCGTGGACTTTGGCGCCAATATCATCCAGCATGTCAACGAAGTCTCGGTTTCTGCTTTGCCGGATGACATACCCGAGAACTTCGAAGTTGATATCGTGGTGCTCGCCGATTTCGATCATGCGGTGCTCGTAAGCGACCTCATTGCGCCGGTAGGGGTCACGATACAAACTGACCCCAATGATCTCGTGGTGCGGGCGGAACACCCGCGCGTAGTGGAGGAAGAGACGCCGGAAGAGGACGAAGAACTAGAGGGCGAGGAAGCCGAAGGCGAAGAGGGCGAACAGGCTGCGGAGGAAGAAAGCAGAGAGTAAGTTCTACGGCCGGCACATTGAGCCCCGCAGCGTCAGTGCCGTCTGGCCCTCCCGTCCTCTCCCGCGCAAGCAGAACCTAGGCTCCGCCAATTGTCGGCTTTTATCCGATCGGATTGATTGGACTCACTCTCAACCCCGCATCAAGTACGGGGCAGGCTCTAGCCCACTCCCTCACAGGGAGATGGAATAGTTCGCTTCAATCAGCGGCATGCCAACGTCTCCATTATCAGGACTCCGCTTTTTCCCAGAGATTCCTCCTTGCACTGATTACTGCATCCCCGCGCTACAGAGCACCTAGTGAGCCTGTGGTCGGCTTCACACATCTGGGGCCGTTGTCTCTTGCCTGCGGGATTGTGCGAACTTTGGAATGCCACCAAGCGTAAGCCCTAATTCGATATGCAAGTTTCACCATTGGCATTACGAAAAGTGTATTAAACATGCTTTATACACGGTATAATAAATACAAACCAACAATTTCCGCTAAGCCTGCGACAAAGGAGCCCTACTCGTGGCAAGCGCACTCGCAATTGAGGGCGTAACCAAAGTCTATGGCCGCACCACGGTCGTCAATGATGTCTCCTTCACGGTGGAGCCGCAGGAGATTCTGGGTCTCGTGGGGCCCAACGGGGCCGGCAAGACTACTACTATTCGCATGGCTCTGGACATCATCCACCCCGATACCGGCGTGGTTGCGTTATTCGGCAGCGCGCCCACGCGACAGGCGTTGCAGCGGGTCGGCTACCTGCCCGAGGAGCGCGGACTTTACCAGAAGGCGGTCCTCCGTGATGTGCTCCGCTACCTGGGGCGATTAAAGGGTCTGAGCAATAAAGATGCGCAGGCTCGGGCCGATGCCATGCTACAACGCGTCGGCCTCTACGAACACCGCGCCAAGAAGGTGCAGGCGCTCTCGCGCGGCATGAGCCAGCTTGCCCAGTTTGCCAGCGCGCTCCTACACCTGCCAGACCTCATCATTCTGGACGAACCCTTCTCCGGGCTCGACCCTCTGAACGTGCAGGTGATGAAGGAGATCATCAGCGAGCAACAGCAACGCGGCGCCTCAATCATCTTCAGTTCCCACGACATGGAAGACGTGGAGGAGATGTGCGAGCGTGTCGTGCTCATCAGTTCCGGCGCGGTGTTGCTCTACGGCGTGCTCGATGAGCTAAAGCGAGCGCGCGGCATACAGAGCATTCGCGTAACTGCGCCGCGGCAACCGGCAGACGTGCCCGGCGTCAGCAACGCCAAGGTTGCGGACGGACAGTTTGAGTACATGCTTACAGATGGCGTTGACCCCAATACGGTTCTCCGTTCCTTCTTGGATAACGGCATTCCGGTGGAGCGATTTGAAGTTGCTTTGCCCTCTTTGCGCGAAATGTTCATCGAAGAGGTGAGCCGTGCCCGCAGCGCTTGAAGGCACTCACATCGTGTTTGCGCACGAGTTCCGCAAACAAATAGGCGGCAAGGGGTTCCTGATCGCCACGCTGGCGATTCCGGTGTTGCTCCTCCTCATCTGGATTGCAATTCCGGTAATTAGAGGTCTCGTGGAAGATGACATTGCAGACTCTGGTGCCGCCGGTAGCAGCGCAAGCACTACCGCGAATGAGTCTGGCCAAGGCGCTTCCGATGCGCCCGTCGGCATTGTCATGCAGGCGACCGACCTCACCGTAGACTTCAGCGAAATTCCGGAGTTTCGAGTCTACACCGAGACGGCGACGGGCTTGGACGATCTGAAAGCCGGGGAGACCAACAAACTTTTCGTCATCCTACCCGATTACGTCGCCACCGGGCATGTCGAGTACTACTACACCAACGATGAGGGAGCCGGCCGGCAGCAACTGCGCCTCATCCTGACCGGTGCACTCCTAGGAGAAACTCAGTCGCCAGAGTACAGGGAGCGGGCACTTGCCCGTCCGCAGTTCCAGCGCGTCACGGTGTCAGATGATGGTGCGATAGAGGAGGAAAGCGGCGCGGCCGTTGCTGTTTCATTCTTGGTAGGTCAGGGCTTCGCCATCGCCCTGATCTTTACCCTCATTGCCTACGGCACGATCCTGCTCCAGACCGTTTCGGAAGAAAAGGAAAACCGTATGGTAGAGGTGTTGCTAACCTCCGCCTCGCCGCTGGCCATCATGACGGGCAAGGTGCTGGCGCTGGGTCTGGCCGGCCTGATACAGATGTCGGTGTGGATTGCCGCGGTGATCTTAATTGTGCCCCGCTTTGCGGGCGTTCTCCCGGATCTTGGCGACATTCCCATCGACGTTGGCTTCTTGCTGCTGGTGTTGGCGTTCTATCTTGCCGGTTATGCAATTGCGGCCGCGCTCATGGCGGGCATCGGCGCCGCTACTACCTCGACTACCGAGGCGGGTCCGCTCACCGCTTTGGTCATCATCCCCCTTGTCGCGCCCTTCTACGCCATGCCGCTGTTCCTGACGTCCGCAGATCATTGGCTGCCTCGCTTGCTCTCGTTCCTGCCTATCACGGCAGCAACGTCCATGATGCTGCGCCTGGCGACCAGCCAGGTAGCCCCAAGCGAGATTGCGCTCAGCCTCGGTCTGATGATGGTGACGGCGGCACTCTTGCTCTGGCTGGCAAGCCGCATCTTCCGTGCCGGCTTGCTGCTTTACGGCCAGCGCATGAGCCTGCGGGCGGCATGGGCGGCGCTGCGCTATGGGGGCTGAGCGACCGTACAAGGAACACGCGGAAGCGGTATGCCGTACAATTCGTATTGACGGGATTAGACCGCGTAAAGCGAGGAAGCAAGACCCATGGCAGTATTCGACACGCACAAGGCGTTTACAACGCTCGTCGAGGCCGGATTTACGGAGCGTCAAGCCCAAGCCCTGCTGGACGTGGGACGCGAAGGCTTCGGCGCGTTGGTTACCAAAGAGTATTTGGACGCGCGCCTGCGCGAACTAGGCTTGCAACTGACGCTGCACCTGGGAGGCATGATTGCGGCGGGTGTGGCCATCCTCGCCGCGCTGGAGATCTTGTCCCGCTAGGCTTCGTTCACACTTACTATGCCGAAGAGCGCACCGACTTCTGCACGCGATTCTGGTGAGGAATCAAAAGAAGAACTTGCTAGCGATTTCGCTTTCCCCCTCGCCGCAGAGCGACAATAAGAAGCGACGCTTTCCCACACGACACAATGCCTGCGCCTGTCTTTGGAATAGGGATGACTAGTGCAAAGACTCTGGTCCGAAATAAGCATCGTCCTGTCGGAAGAATTCCGGCGCAATATTCGGCGCAAGCAATACCTCATTGTCACGTTTACGCCGGTGGTAATTGTGCTCGTGTTGGCGCTCGCCATGCCGCTTGTGCGCGGTCTCTTCAGCGGCGACAGCGCAGGCGCCGACACTGCTGACGACGGGAGAGTCATCGCGGTGGTCAACGACTCCCCCAACCTAACCTTTGCGCCGCAGAATTCTGCTAACTTCCAGGTTCTTTCCAATCGCCAAGCCGGTATCGCCGCGCTGCAAGAGGGTCGTGTGGACGACCTCTACATCATTCCCGCGGACTTTCTCCAGACCGGCCGCGTGGAGTGGCTCCACACGGATAGCGGCTTGAGCAGCATCATCGCAGGCGATGAAAGCGAAGACCGTATGCGCGCGATCCTGCTGCAAGCCCTGACGTCTGCCGACCTATCCGCAGACCGGATTGCACGCCTGCAAGACCCCCTGAACCTTACGCGCTTCGAGGTTACGCGCGAGGGCGACGTGGCGGCGGAAGAAGAGGGGCAATTCCTCACGTTCTTTACGGTGCCGTTCTTATCGGCGTGGATCATGATCATGGTGATCTACATGGTCAGCGGAACCCTGCTGCAGAGCGTCTCCGAAGAGAAGGAGAACCGCGTCGTAGAGGTGCTCATCACGTCGGTTTCGCCGCTGGCTTTGATGACCGGCAAGGTGCTTGGACTGGGCGCTACCGGCCTGCTGCAAGTGGGCGTCTGGCTGGTCTCCTTGGCATTGTTCGTCCCGCGCGTCGTGAGTGCCTTTCCGGCTATCGGCGATCTCGCGCTTTCACCGGGGTTGGCAGCGGCCATTGTCGTTTTCTTCTTGGCCGGGTACTTCGTCTTTGCCGTAGTAATGGCGGGCATCAGTGCCGCCACGGTCTCGGCGCGTGAGGCGTCTTCACTCTCCTCGATTGTTCTTCTGCCTGCGCTGGCGCCGCTCATTCTTGCATCGCTAATCTCACTCGCGCCAAATGGCGCATTCGCGCGGATACTTACCTTTATCCCCTTTACCGCCCCGGCCACCATGATGATCCGGCTTGGCGTGACCGACGTGGCGCTCTGGGAAATCGCGCTCTGTCTGGGCGTGACCGTCGCGAGCGGCCTAGCGCTTCTTTGGCTTTCGGCCCGCGTCTTCCGCGCCGGCATCCTCATCTACGGCCAGCGCATGACCCTCCGCCGCCTCTGGCTGGCAGTACGGCACGCAAACTAGCGCGTTGTCTATCGGCGAAATGCGTCGATCGAGCGCACTCTGTTTTGCTTATTGCAGGAGTAGTCCGGACCAGATCACCATGTTAGCGCTGTTCCGCGTCTCGCCCTGCGTGGCGAGTGTCAGCGTGAGAGTTTGGCCGGTGTGGGCTGAGAGGTCGAGTGTCTGCGTGAGGCGATGCGACTCTCCCTGCTCGTCGATGAGGTTCTCTTGCACCTCCAAGAGGGTGACGCCATTGACTACGGCAGTAACGCGCACGACAATGGGCCCGTCGTCTGTCGTCCATTGTCCCTGATCCACAACAGCCTCAAGTGAGAGCACGGCATCCGGCGGGACCGCAATGTTGCGCCACGTCACCGTGGTGTTGACACTCGTGCGCAGCACTAGTCGGCGCTCTCCGTCGTCAAGCGCAACCGGTTCCAAGGCAAATGTGAGATGCCGGTCCCACGTTTCCTGCGGCGCAATCTCCCCCACCGCTAGCTTCCTTAGTTCGTGAAGTAGGTTAACCGTCGTCGGCGTTGATGCCTCGACAACACTTGCCGGCTCGCCGGCCTGTACCACCGGCCGGTGCAGCCGAGGATCGCCCCAATACACGGCGAGGCCCACGAGAGGGAGGACGATGAGCAGTGCAATGAGATTGGGTAGTGACTCCACGCGCCCACCCGCAGCCCAGACTACCAGCGTTGGCATGCCGAGTAGTGCGACGATAAGGCAGGCCCACCATAGCCAAGCGGGGAACACGCCGACGCGAATCCCCTGAAAGCGTGCCACGATTGTCTGCACCGCGCCGGCCGCGCCACGCTGATAGAGCGGTTGGAGGAACAGATCGCCGTGGGCAAGCTCGCCATCCACCAGCAATTCGCCGTACGCGAACGCATCGCTCCAGCACGACCACGCCAACGGCGCGGTATCCAGGCCCCCGCCTGTCTCGCCCTGTTCATCCAATCCTCGTATGAGCACGGCATACGTCTTGCCTTCCGATTCAAGTTGAGAGGGAAAGACGACGTGAACCGTGTAGAAAGGATGGTTGGCCGGCAGTGCCAGAGTAGCTGCTGCGAAGGGAGTAGTCTTGCCGTTTGGAGCTTCTTCATGAATTGCTACAGCTACCGCCGCAGCCGACGTTGTGCGAAATGCCAAAGCGACCCCGCTGAGACCGTGCGAGCGCCCGAGGATTGTCTGCGAAAGCGTATGGCCCGGTGCGATGGGAAGCGCTACGTGCAAGCACCGCAGCGGCGGGCCGTACGGAATGACATGGTGCCTGCCCAGCACCTGCCAACCAAACCCCGCCCACAACACTGCGGACACCAGCATTCCGATGACAATGAAAACGCGGTAGAGCATTTAAAGATAGTAGGTCGGTACCGTGTACGCAAAGAGACCGATTAGATTTAGCACGAACAAGAAGGCAATGGCGCACCCTAGGGCCAGCGGCTGGAGCACTCTACCCAACGGTAGCGCGGTGATGCCAAGCGTAATGAAGAGCACGATCGGCACAATGGCAGGGAAGAGATAGCGTCCCTGGGTGGCAAACGACGTGGCCCACGCTTGCCAGAACACGAGCGCTACCATGCCAAGCACAAGCACGCCGAGGAGTGCGACGGCTGCCGCTAGAAACGCCTGATTCCGCGCATACTCGCGATCAAACAACGCATGCAAAGGTTTCGGACCGGCAAACCACTGCACCAGACTCCACGCTAGACCGGCCCCAACGCCGAGGGTAAGCAGGCCGAGAAGCGCGTAGTAGGGCCAGAGAAAGTAGACTTCCAGTTGCCCAAACGCGCCCCAAAAAGTGCGGAAGACTAAGTAAGGGGTATCGCCCCGCAGGACATCGAGGAAAGAGATTCCTTCTTCGCGTGGAGCTCGGCGCAGCGGCGCGAGGGCGCGCCAAGCTTCCAAAACCGCTTGGATGCCAATCGGATCGCCGGTCTGCAAGTAACTGCGCACGAACCACCAACCGGAAACGAGCGTAGCCACCGAGCCCGTGATGAACATCCGTAACAGGACGAATCCGACGCCGCCACGCAGCGAAACAACGGCGACAAGCACCGCAAAGGGAATGACCACGTAGCCATTCAGCCTGCCCAGCAGCACCAGTCCTAAGGCTACACCCAGCCATGCGGCGCGGCCTGCAGTCCAACCCTCTTTCCAGCCGGCAAGCAAGAGATAGACCGCCCAACTGCTCGCCGCCATTGTATACGCATCCTGGTTCACGTAGGCGCCGGTGAGAGTCACCTGAGGAATGAGCACAAGTATTAGCGCCGTGCCGCGTGCTATGTCGGGACGTTTAGGGAAAAGCAGGCGCGCTGTGCGATACGCTAGGTAGATTGTCATTAATACGGCTAGAGTCGAGACGAACCGTGCCGCGTAGAGCAGTGCGTACGGATCATCGGTCAGAACGAGCCGCATAGCGAGCGCGGCGAGAATGTAGTTGAAACCGGGAAGCGCGGCATAGGATATAAACGCTTCTTTGGCATTTACTACATATCCGTACATGTCGCCGTCGGCGGCGAACACGGGCAGGCGGCCGTTCGCATAGATGAAGTGTGCGACCCGGTAGTGTTCCGCCTCGTCGGGGCCTTTGTCAAACGGCACAACTGCCGTCCAAACAAGCATCAACGCCAAGGCCGCGCCAAGAAGAAGCGCAAGGGCACGGGTGTTCTCACCAGAGTGAGCCGTTGCACCGGGCGCATCCGCCTCGGGTCCGCTTGGGTATATTTCTGCCAAGGGAAGTTCGCGAACACTCACGTTTGAAGCGCCTCATGCTGGGTTTCGGTTTTCATTGACTACATTATATATGCGCACACGCCGCGCTTCATGTCTGCTATAAACCGGACGGAGCCGCAGCCTGGCGCAAACAAAACGCGCTGTCTACCGGATGCGGCCGAGGAACATGTACTAGAAGCCGCGTGGGTGGTGGTCGAGCCCCGCGTAGGCGGCGATAAAAGCCTTGATTCGCGCCTCGTCGTAGGCGTCGAGCGTCTGTATACGGCCCCAGGCAGTCAGTGTGATACGGTGTGGCTTGTCCGGATAGGACGCCACAATGACGTATTCGAAGCGGCCGACCAGAGCCACATGTTGCGCGATCAGGTCAACGCAATTCGTGCAGTCGTATTGCACCGGCACGGCGGCGTTCGCGCTTGGTCTGATCGCTGCTCACCGCGCTGCTGTACTTGCCATATGCCGGCGGACGTGCACCATTAGGACAGCTATGTCCGCCGGGGTAACACCTGCGATACGCGCAGCCTGCCCGATTGTACGCGGCTGGAACTGTCCCAGCTTTTGGCGCGCTTCCACCCGCAGGGAAGGCAGTTGTTCATAGTTCATGTCCTGCGGTAGTGCTAGGCCTTCCATGCGCGCCATCTTGCGTACCTGGGCCTGTTGCCGTTCCACGTAACCCGCGTAGCGTGCTTCAAGCTCGATTTGCGTTACTACTTCGGGATCGAGCCCGTCAGTCTGATCGCCCATGAGCGCGGCGACAACGGCGTATTGCGCGCCCGGACGTTGCAGAATGCTCAGCGCCATGGTTTGGCTGCTGAGTGGTTGTACGCCGGCTTCGGTCAATGTGCTATTCGTGCTGGGTGAAGGGGTAATCCGGTGTCGGCGCAAACGGTCTAGGGTATGCGCAATCTGCTCCCGTTTTGCCACTACGCCGGCATGGCGCTCGGAGCTAATCAGGCCGATCTCGTAGCCCAGGGGCGTAAGGCGCAGGTCGGCATTATCGTGCCGCAGCAGCAGCCGGTACTCCGCCCGGGAAGTGAAGAGGCGGTATGGTTCCTGGTGCTCCTGGCTCATTAGGTCGTCCAGCATCACGCCAATGTACGCTTGGTCGCGCCCAAGCACGATGGGCGGCTTGTCTTGCACACGCCGCGCGGCGTTTATGCCGGCAATGAGCCCTTGCGCCGCTGCTTCTTCATAGCCGGACGTGCCGTTTATTTGCCCCGCAAAGAAGAGACCGGAAACCGACTTGGCTTCCAAAGTGACGTTCGTTTGGTCCGTAACCACGTGGTCGTATTCCACAGCGTAGCCGTGGCGCACGATCTCCGCGTGGCGCAGAGCGGGTACGGTGCGCAGCATGGCTGCTTGCACGTCCTCAGGCAAGCTGGTGTTCGCCCCCTGCACGTACACTTCATGGGTCGTGAAGCCCTCGGGCTCGAGGAAGAGTTGGTGGGACTCTTTATGCGCAAACCGCACGATTTTGTCCTCTAGAGAAGGACAATAGCGGGGCCCAACACCGCTAATACCGCCATTGAACATAGGCGCCCGGTGGAGGTTTGCACGAATAATGGCGTGGGTTGCCGGATTCGTGTGCACCAAATAGCAGACCATCTGCCGCCGCCAGGGCGTATCAATCTGAAAGGGGTAGACCGGGTCCGGCACATCACGCCGGAGTTCCTCATCTCGCAGAGGCGTGAATGAGAATCGCAGCGGCTGCGGTGAGCCGGGTTGCGGCGTTGTGAGCGAAAAGTCGATACTTTCGGCCAGAACGCGGGGCGGTGTGCCGGTCTTCAGGCGGCGAAGACGAAAGCCCAAGCGTCGCAAAGCGTGCGAAAGGCCCTGCGCCGGTGCTTCGCCCTCGCGGCCGCCGCCAATGCGCTTCTCTCCCGTGATCAGCATGCCCTGCAAGAAGGTGCCGGTGGTGAGCACCACAGTCTGTGCGTAGAAAGCGCGACCGTCCTTGGTTTCCACACCGGTAATCCGGCGCCCCTCCGGCGCATCGCCCGTGAGCAGATCTTCTACCAAGCCGTCGTGGATCGTCAGGTTTTGCTGGTTCTCCAGCACCTGACGCATCGACTGGGCGTAAAGGTGTTTGTCGCACTGGGCGCGCAGCGCCTGTACGGCGGGTCCCTTGCTGCTGTTGAGCAGGCGAATCTGGATCAGGGTGCGGTCGGTGTTCTTACCCATTTCGCCGCCAAGGGCATCGATTTCCCGCACCAGATGTCCCTTAGCCGGGCCGCCAATCGAGGGATTGCAGGGCATGAACGCGATGCGATCGCGATCACCGGTCACGACGAGAATCCTGCAGCCCATACGCGCCGCCGCCAGCGCCGCCTCACAGCCGGCATGACCGGCGCCCACGACAATTACGTCATAGCGTGTACGCTGATTGTTCTCATTCATGGAGGTCATCGAGTTGTCTTCCCTTTGCCAAGCAAGCGAAGGGATAAGGAGCCGGGGAACTGCAACAATACCCTTCTCTATCGAGCATAAACGACGCCTAGCGTTAGAAACAAGCGCGGATAGCTGGGGCAATGATAGGTCGGTGTCGGCATAGCGATCCGCAGAGAGGCAGCGATAGTAAGCGAGACAAAGCGCGTGGTTCGCACGCTATAGACCGCGCAGGGCGCGCGTGGCGGCTTCCACGTCGCGCGCTGCCACCACCGCCGAAACCACGGCAATACCGTCAGCGCCTGCCTCCATCACTGCCGCTGCGTTCTCCCGCGTAATGCCGCCGATACCCACCAGGGGGATTCCGGGCGCGGCCTGCCGCAGCGTGCGCATCATGGCGGGTCCTACCGGTGCACCGGCATCGCTCTTCGTGCGCGTAGCATACATAGGGCCCACGCCAAGATAGTCCGGTTGCGCAGGCAACGCTACTTTCAATTCTGCTTCACTTCCCGCTGACATGCCGATGATCGCCCGTTCTCCCAGCAGCTTGCGAGCTAGAGCAGGCGGCAGATCATCGTGACCGAGGTGGACGCCATCCGCGCCGGACGCCCAAGCAATGTCCACGCGGTCGTTCATAATGAAGGGTATGCGTGCAGTGCGGCAGTGGTGCGCAATTTCCGTTGCCGCGGCCAAGACTGCACGGTCGGTGGAGTGTTTGTCGCGCAACTGTAGCACTGTAGCCCCACCAGCGATAGCATGGCGGGCAATCTCTACCACCGATCGCCCCCGGGCTAATGCCGGGTCAAGCACGACGTAGAGACGAAGATCGAGTGCGCGTTTACCGGTCATGAGCGACGAGACAGGCCTCAATGGATTGCATACTTGCGCTCTAGCGTGGCACGGGTGCTATCCGGTGCTATGCCCCCACATCCGTCAAGTTTGGGGAATGGTGCAACCCGTCCACCGTATGCTTCGCACCACTTGCTAAGAGCAAGAAACGGGGGCCGAACGAAAGCGGAACCGCAGAGACAAGTCATCCTACGGAATTGGCATCTCACTGTGCTCTTCAACCCGCCGTGGAGATGTAGATCGCCTAGTAGCATACCATTCCCGGAGCGCAAACTTGGGGCACAAACCGCATTCACAATACGCCCAGAATCGCTAGTCAATCGGTTATTTGTGGGTGTATAGTTGTTATGATACACTACGGGCATGGAGCGCAAACCTTGGGCGTGGGAATCAGCAAAACAAGTATTATGGCTCTCATTATTGCTTGCGCTAACCAAAAGGGTGGTGTTGGCAAAACAACCACCACTGCGAATTTGAGTGCTGCTCTTTCACAGATGGGTAAGCGCATTTTGGCAGTAGACATGGATGCACAGGCCAATTTGACCGCCCACCTTGGTCTGGAGCGAGAGTTGGAAACTTCGATTGCAGGCGCACTGCGGGACCGCAAGGTGGAAATGCCTATATACCGCATTGAGGATGACGCTGGCACAGTGATTGACGTTGTGCCCGCGTCGTTGGAGCTTGCCAGCGTAGAGTTTCAATTGGCCGCGGTTATTGGACGGGAACTCCGCTTGCGCGAGCGCTTGGAACGCGTTCGAGATGACTACGACTTCATCCTGATCGACACACCTCCTTCGCTCGGTTTGCTCACGATAAACGCGCTGGTGGCAGCGGACTGTGTGATAGTTCCAACCGAAGCGCGTTTCTTCTCTTTGCAAGGCTTGTACATGTTGCAAGAGACCATAGCCGAGGCCGCAGCACTCAACCCGAATATCGAGATTTTAGGTGTGCTGCTGAGCAAGTACGACCGCCGTCTGCGTGAAGAAAAAGCGGTTTGGCAATACCTTCATGAACGTTGGGGCGATCGCGTCTTTACCACGGAAATTGGGACGAACAGCAAAATTTTGGAAGCGGCGTCAGCGGGCGTCCCGGTAAATGCCTATTCTGGCGCCAAAAAAGCCGCGAATGCGTATCAACTACTAGCCAGAGAGGTGTTAGACCGTGTCGAAGCGGCCCGGCTTTGATCCCGAACGGTTAGAGACTGTCAAAGACAGCTCGCGCCCCCGCCCGGTGGTTCCAGATATGGTAGGCACGAGCCCGCAATCGCGCGACGCGCAGGGCCTCATTCAGATTCGCATTATCGGCGTGGGTGGATGCGGTAGCAACGCGGTGAACCGCATGATCGAAGCCGGTGTCGCCGGCGCTTCGTATTCGGTTATCAATACGGATGCTCAAGCCCTCCAAATCTCGCGCGCGGACGAGAAACTCGCCATTGGCGATCGCATTACACGGCTCCGCGGGACCGGTGGAGACCCTGATCTCGGCAAGCGAGCGGCAGAGGAGAGCCTGCAGGAAATCGAACAGCTCGTCAAGGGCGCAAACATGATCTTCGTAACGTCGGGCATGGGTGGCGGCACGGGTACCGGTGCGGCACCGGTGGTTGCCGAACTCGCTAAGCAGCATGGTGCGCTCACGGTCTGCGTTGTCACACTGCCGTTCATGTTCGAGGGCAGGCCGCGCCAACGTCACGCGGCTGCCGGTTTGCAAGCGCTCCAACAGCATGTGGATACGTTGATTGTTATTCATAACGATCGTCTCCTTGCTGCGGTGCCGCATTCAGCGCCAATTACCGAGGCTTTTGCCCTGGCAGATGAAATGCTCGTTAACGGAGTGAAGTCAATCACTGAACTCGTGACAACGAGAGGGATCATCAACGTTGACTTTGCCGACGTGCGTTCGGTCATGCAGGATGCGGGCGCAGCCATGATGGGGATTGGGATTGGGTCCGGCGAGAATCGCATGCTGCTCGCAGTGGAAGAGGCGATGAAAGACCCGCTCTCCGATAAGCCCGTTAGAGGCGCTCGCGGCGTGCTACTAAATTTCCGCGGCGGTCCCGATATGACTATTCAGGAGATCAGCGCTGCCGCGGAGATGGTCAGCGACACAGTAGACAGTGAGGCCAACATCATCGTCGGTGCGTCTATTGATCCAGCAAATCTGGAAGAGGTGCAAGTGACGCTGATTGCGACCGGCCTCCCCGATGAACAGCCGCAGCGTGTTGGCAGGCGTCCCCCTCCATCTGATGACCGGCCCACCAGCGAGCCGGAAGTAGAAGACGTGCAAGTTCAGGATCTGGACGTCCCGTCATTTTTGCGCCGCCGCCGCAATCGGTAGTCAATTGCCCAACGATCAACGATCTAGCCTCACACCTTTCTCTCGAAACGGAAACGGTACTCCAGCGTTGGCGCATACACGGCCGGCCTAACCGGATTCTGTACGCTTCCCTTGAGGACGCTATCCCTCCTACATAAGCTGGGATATCCGAAGTATGAGACATGCCGTTTCAGGCTAGGTTCAGGACACGCCTTCCCACTCCCCTCGTCATCCCGGCGCTAATCCAGTTAATCATCCGCAGGGCAGGCGGCGCGGCCGTGCAAAAGATGCCGTGCCGAAACCTACTCGCTCTTCGCCGCAGAACAAACTCTGAGGTTTAGCTTTGGATTCTTGCAACGAGCCTGGCAAGCCGTTGCGGCACTCTTGGAAACACGCCCCCAATCAGTAGAGCCCGCAGCAGCAGACGGTACCTCTTCGAGACACTGGTGGAATCATCTCGCCAAGTTGGAGTATTTCTAAGGGGAATCTGGTTAGGAATGCGGCTTAGTGGCCCGAATAGAGAACATCTGCGGTATTGAGCTGTTTTTCTCCGGGAAGCGCCACCAACCATCTTTGCCCTGCACCATGTTGGGCAGCGCTCGAAAGTGGCAGAAGGGAAACTCGTGGAGGAACTCGATCCTGAGTCCGGCATCAACTAAGGCTGTGACGATCTCGCCAAGGCTGTGCTGCCACTCGTAATTGGGACTCGCGATGTGCTCGTCACCGGCATAGGACGGCTCATCGCCCGTAAAGAACAACTCTTCGCAAAAATAGCTATAGAATGGGCGCGCGTCACCACTCGCGGAGGGTTCCAGCGTTGCCAGCAGTGGGTGGAATTCCACAATGTAGAACGTGCCGCCCGGTTTGAGGCAACGGCGAATCACGTCGGCCCAGCGGTCAAGGTCCGGCAACCACACCAAGACGCCATACGACGTGAACACAATATCGAATTCTTCATCAAGGACGTTCGTCAGATCGTACACGTCGGATCGTATGAAGCGCGCGTCCGTTCCGACTTCAGCATTCAACGCGCGTGCGAGTTCTATTGCGTCATCAGAGAAGTCTATACCCGTTGCCTGCGCACCAAGCCGCGCCCACGACATGGTGTCCAGCCCAAAGTGGCATTGCAGATGGAGCAGCTTCTTGCCGGCTACAGGGCCGACCTCTTCCCGCTCGAGCGTTTTGAGGGTTATGCCGCCCGCTTTGAAGCCCGCTACGTCATAGAAGGCGGAATCGGCGTGCACAGAGGTTCTTTCGTTCCAGTTGGTGCGGTTCGTTTCGATTCGCTTATCCATGGCCCGGCTCCAAGGTGTCAATTAACCGCTTGCGAGGGAATGTCGATTGCAAGTGGGACGCGAGATCCTAGGTGACGATGTTCTGCGGACGCCCTTCCAAGAAGGCAATGACGTTCGAGACCGCGCCTTCGTTCAGCAGTTCGATGCCTTCCGGGGTCTGATCGGCAAGGTGCGGCGTGAGCACCACCTGATCGCACCCGAGAATTGAGTGATCGGGCGGAAGCGGCTCTTGATCGAACACGTCGAGAGCGGCGCCGGCCAGGTGTTCGGATTGCAAGGCGTCAACGAGGGCAGCGGTATCCACAAGCTCGCCGCGACCGGCGTTGATGAAGAGTGCCCCCGGCTTCATCAAGCCGAATTCGCGTGCACCGATGAGGTGCCGGCTTTCATCGCTGAGCCGCACGTGCAGGCTCACCACGTCGGATTCTCTTAGCAATTCGTCAAGTTCAACGAACTCGACCCCAAGCTCGCGTGCCCGCTCCGGCGACGGATTATACGTCCACGCCAGACACCGCATGCCGAGCAGATTGGCCACTCGTGCCACCTCGCGTCCCACGTTGCCCGTGCCGACCACGCCGAGCGTCTTGCCGCTGAGCGTCACGTTCTGCTTGAGTGTCCAGCGTCCGGCCTTGAGCTCGCCGGTCTGAAACGCCGTCCGTTTGGCAGCGGCGAACATGAGGCCGATGATGTGCTCGGCGACCACCGCCGCAGTTCGACCCGGTTGATTGCTTACGGCCACACCGCATGCCCGCGCCGCCTCAATGTCGTACGAGTCGACGCCAATGGAGCACGTGGCGATGAGGCGCAGGTCCGGCAGAGCCTGGAGCGCAGGCGCAAACCACTTGATAGCCCCTCGCGTATTTAAGATGACGTGGGCGCCCTGCACGCGTTCCAGTTGCTCTGCCATGTCCCGCGGCCGGTCGAGGTACAGGTCAACGTCGCCGTACGGCTGAAGCCGGTCGAGGTGTGGCGATCCTTGAATTTGGGGTGGGAAGTCCCCGGGAACGACGAACTTCAGCCGCTTCTCCGTCATGGTGAAATCCTCATTTGGGTTGAACTGTGCGCTCGGAACTCTGTTATTTGCGTGGGGAAAGGGACGTATGGGCGCAGGTCATCATTGTCACTCGAATTCATAGGAATGGGAGGGTTGTTTTCGAAGACAATACCTTAGGGACAACTGCAACTGGGTTAGCCTAAGCTCGGACGCCCTCCGCCACCGGTCGGCTTTGGTGCCCTTTCTTGGCTATCTTACTGCTTGCGCAGTTGACCGTCGAGTCCCTGCCACCTGTGTGCGCCTTGCCCATGCCGCATGCTGAAACTCAGTGAAATCCGAATCACGCTCTAGCTGTTGGTGTGTATGCGGGAAGCGTATTACGAAGGTACTGCCCTAACACGTGTATAATCACTGGTGCGAGGGGTAAAACGGTGGGGCTCGCCGCTTTGCCAACGACCGTCATTCCCGGGAAAAACGAGAATCTATCTCTTCAAATGCGAAGAGGGGCGTTAGAGCACATGCGGGCGATTCTGAGCGTCTTCGATAAGACCGGCATCGTCGAGTTTGCGGAAGGTCTAGCCAAGCTGGGATACGAAATTGTCTCTACCGGCGGCACCCAGGCCGCGATAGAAGCAGCGGGCATTCCCGTAACCGGCATTAGCGATGTAACCGGCTTTCCGGAAATCCTCGATGGGCGCGTGAAGACCCTGCATCCGGCGGTGCACGCCGGTATTTTGGCACGACAAGACGTACCGGAACACGTGCAAACCCTGCGCGACCACGCTATCGTGCCCGTGGACGTGGTGGCCTCAAACCTCTATCCCTTTGTGGAGACTCTGCAAAGTGGCGCCGATCATGAGGAAATCGTCGAGAACATCGACATCGGCGGACCCACGCTGATCCGCGCCGCCGCCAAGAACGCTGATTCAGTGCTGGTGGTGATCGATCCGACTGACTATGCTCCGGTGCTCGCCGCCCTGGAGGCCGGGCAGACGGATGCCGCTCTGCGCATGCGGCTCGCGGCCAAAGCATTCCAGCACACGGCAAGTTACGATACCCACATCGCACGGTACTTCAAAGAGATCACGTGACGACGTACGCGCGCGCTTCCAGCAGTTCGGCGTGGCGAAGATTGAGTGCCCGCCAGGTCGCTCACGGGGATGAATAACATGGATTGTCCTCCTGGCTTCCCAGCCAGAAGACGTTCTCGCCGGAACCCACGGACTGCATTACCCGCGTGTACATGATTGTGCCGTTGCGCGGCGCGGTGATTTCGCCGCACACGGCTCCATAGAGATCACGCACGCGGGCCAGTCTCTCCCCGCTTTTGACCTCTTGGCCCAGCGTTACAAGAATCTCCAGCAAGCCTTCGCATGGCGCGGCAAGGTGCTCTTGCGTCCACACCTTTGGGGGCAGCGAGACCTCCAGCGGCGGATCGAGCATGCCGAGATGCCGCAGGCAACGGCGAATACCGTCTTTGTAAAAGTCAATTTCATCCCGCGAGGCCATGCCGCGACCGCCCACCTCGCAGCCCACTGCCGCAATACCGCGCTGGTTAGCCATTGTCGACAGAGTGCCCGGCGACCACCGCATCATCCAATAGTGCTGCAGCCCGAACGCCGCAGCCGCCAGGGCTGACCGTAGAGCACACGCGTTGTGGGCCTCACGAAAGCCGCTCAGCGGCACCAAATTGCCTTCGCGACCGGCGCTGTGGAGGTCGATCACCAGGTCGGCGCCGTCGATGACCATGCGGACGAAGATACCGGCGACACGCTCGGTCGCCGTTCCGCCAAGGTTGCCGGGAAAGATGCGGTTCAGGTCGAGACCATCCTCCGGGGCCTTGCGCAGTCCGGCAGCGAAGGCGAGGGGATTGGCACTCGGTACCAGCACGACCGTACCGCGCAACTCGCTGGGCGAAAGCTCCTGCACCAGCTCAACCAGCGCATGCGGCCCCACCAGTTCATCGCCATGGACGCCTGCGACAATCACCACTCTCGGTTCGGGGCACCGGCCAAAGACACGGGTCAGGGGAATCTCGACCTTCGATCCGTCCGGCAGCGGAAAGCCCACTGTCGCACGTTGCACGGTCTCTCGCTCGAATCTGTCAAAGTCCTCCGGCAATCTGCGCTCTTGCGCCATAGTGAACACTCCTTACTGCAATTGCGTCCTCGCTTGGCTTGCCCAAAGTGATCTAGGCTGCCTCAGCGTGGGCGCAGGTAGCAAGCCAAGAACCCTGAGTTTGGCCGGGAAATTATCGCAGTTCTAAAGCTTATGTCATTCCGACCGCAGCGGCCCCGTGCGAAACACGGGGAAGAATCTGGGGTCCCTGCCTCTAATACTCCAATAGGCCCAGCATTTTAGATTCCGCGCTCCTAGCGACACTGCGCTGCGCTCCGTTCGGAACAACATGTTTGCAAGGTATGCACAGCGCTCCGTTTACCTTCTTTTTGTCTCAATTCTTTCAACGAATTGCCTGACAATTACACTTCCGCGCGCAGTGAGGAATCTACGATTCATGCATTCGAGATTCTTGGTCGGAGGCTATTGTCTTGAGCCTTTTGAAGGATTCATTTGAATAACCAGAGTCGCTAGAGATCATTGCGCAATTCTAGACGGTCTACTTCCGCGTAAGCGCTCCCTAGTCCCAATGTAAAAGACCCAACGCAAGACTAGAACCAACGACGCACCCCCTACACCTTTTCCACACCACACCAGCCAGCGAGTTGCGCGGCGCAAATCTGGATTGCGCGCGCGAAGTCGGCGAGCGAGACGAATTCATCCGGACTATGCGCTTGGGCAATGCCGCCCGGGCCGAAGAGGCAGCCGGGCATATCTTGCTGTGCATACCAGGCCAGGTCGCTCGCGGCGGAGAAACCTTTGATCTCGGATTCTAGGCCGGCGTCTTGCGCGCTCTGCATGAGGAGTTCGATGAAGGGATGGTCCGGCGCGGTCTCGAAAGCCGGGAAGGTGACGTGGCGCAGGCCCCAGGTGAATTTCGGGGGATGTTCGCGCAGCCACTCGTCGGTCTGGCAGACCGCGTGAACGAACGCCTCGAAGTCTGCTTTAACTTGCTCGCACGTTTCGTCCGGGTAATACCAGATGTTGTATTCGATAGCGCAGTAATTTGCCATGGTACCGGGATTGTTGACCACATTGAGTTGGCCGTCCTGACCGCCGCCGGGACCGGCGATGAAGATAGCGGGCAGGAGCGAATTATACCCGGGCGGAAAGAGCGGGTGCGACTTGCGGTTTACCCACTGACGCTCCAAGTCCTGGATAGCGGTGACGAGTTTCACCCCTTTTTCCACGGCATTGACGCCGGGTCCGTTTTCGCCTGGAGCCAAATTCCGCCAGCGGCTGCCGGCATGGGCTTCGCGTCCCTCGATCTCGATACGCAGGTGCTCCAAACCGCCTTCTGTGGGGATAATCGTCAAGTCGGTCGGCTCGGCATCGAGCACGGCAGCCGTAGCCGGAAACTTTTCGATGCAGTCCCGCGTGCCGTAGCCTACCAGCTCCTCATCGCTCACCACGTGGAACCAAACGTCGCCTGCCGGACGGTAACCGGCGGCCAGAACACTCTTGGCCGCGTAAATCATGCTCACGAGCCCAGCTTTCATGTCAGCCGTGCCGCGCCCATAGAGCTTGCCGTCCACGATCTCCCCCGCCCACGGGGCGTGGGACCACGCCGACGTATCTCCCACGGGGACAACGTCTATGTGGCCGTTGAAGGTTAGCGACCTGCCGACGCCGCTGCCGGGAAGCCGCGCCGCCAGGGTAGGGTAGCCGTCCTGCGTATCCCACTCATGCACCTCGCAGCCAAGCCCTTCGAGCATGCCCGCCACCAGACTGCGGCACTTGCGCGTCTCAGCGAGGAATTCCGGCGTAACAGGGCTCCGCACTGCGGTCTCGCAGGCAACGAGTTGCCGCAGGAAGGTGGTAGCTTCGTCCTGCGCTTCAGTTGCCTGGCGCGCAATCTCGGCTAGGGCTGCGGCAGGTGGGTCCTGAGACGACATGGCAGTGGCTCCTGGATTCAGTGCGCTGCGGCAAGTATGGTTCTTAGATGGCTCCGAACACGGCTCACAACTACGGCCAGACGTTATGACTTCGCTTCGATCTTCACTTGTTGGCCGTCGTACACGCGATGACTGAAGCGGATGGTCGTGTCGTCGATACGCTCAAGAGCGACCGGTTCGCATCCATCCGCATGCGTAACCTGTACGTCAACATGCGACCATTCTTGGGGGATCGTGCAGGTGAACGTAACCGTGCGCCACTGGACGCGCGCTGGAATGGCAGGCGCATCCAGGCGGTAGGTGATCGCGGTGGGTGTCTCTTGCTCGTCATTAACCGTCGTCTCGCGTGCCATGATGAGGTAGTCCACCACCTCTTCGGGCACCGCCAGCCAGACGCTATCCCCGCCGACGCGCGTCACGGCTTCCAGTCGAGTGCCGAGCTCCGCTGGCGTCAACTCGCGATTGGGGATTACGAGTTCGTCCTGCACCGCATGCGTGTAGTCCACTATCCACCCGCTCGTCTCACGGGCACGGTACACGAGCCGGTACGGATCGTAACGCCGGTTGTATTCGTCGAGCTTGTGGTAGACCACCGGGCGGCAGAGTTGCATCAAGTCCGTGTCGGGATAGTTAAGCCGATCGCGTACGCCGAACATACTCAGGCACCCGGCCTCCTCCGCCAGCGGCCAGGCATACGGTAGGCAGTGATCGCTCCCCGGCGCAATAAACGTGGTTACGAGGGTGCCGAGCCGCTCTTCCAGTAGGCGCGCGGCGTCTACTACCTCGATCCGGGCGTTCTCCGGCACGGCCATGCTGCCGGGCAGCTTGTTGTGCGTCATGGAATGGTTGGAAACCGTCCAGCCGTAGCGCTGGGCGAGCTTGCACTCTTCAACGGAGATGTGCCTATACGTAGCATCGTAGCCGCTGCCCTGCACGTCGCGGGGTTCTCCCATCTGTCCCACAACTACTGTTATGTGCCCGGGCACGCCAAACTGCTCGTGAATGGGTAGCCCGTTCTGGACCGTCGAGGTCACCACTTCGTCGTAGGTCGTGGAGTATACCCACTGCTTGCCGTACTTCCACTGTGTAGTGTTTACCATGTGTATCCTCTCAGTGTGCGTAATACGTAAACTTTGCGGCTATACGTGAATCAAGCGTTTTCATTGTAGGGGCACGACATGTCGTGCCCCTACGCCGCTCCACAATTCTGCACCATGCTTTGGAAAGGAGAGCGGCGCGCAAACTGCCTACGCCAGCGCCTGCTTTGCCGCGCGCAGATTTGCCAGCCGCATCAGGCCGTAGTTGTAGACGCTCACCCGGTCTATGCCAAGCGCCCGCACTTTTCCAATCTGCCCGGCCACGTCCGCCGACGTGATGACCTGGGGCGGAATGAGGCGCAGTCCCTCGCGGATCGGTACCCGACCATTCACAAGGCGCTGCAAATCGTGGACGGCGCGCGCGAGAACAAGACCATCCAGCGAATAACCTTGGCAGTCGAGGAGTTCATTCGGAATGCCGGCATCGAGGGCCCGTCCAACGTCAACGCCGTCCAGCGCCTGGAGCACGGCGGCTTGATCCGGCGAGACGCCGCCCATGTTTACGATGGGCACAAAGTCCGATTTTCCGCCCAGGGCTTCCTTGCACTCCGCCCAGAGCGACATGACGGTATCCATGCGCATGCGCAGGTAGCCGTCGAGTGCGGGGAATGTCAGCGCGTGGCCGGCGATGTTGTCGCCCAAGCGGCCGAGCGGAGGTACATCATCGCCTTCCAAGTAGTCGATGAGGTGTCCTCGTGCCCACTGCCGCACGGCTGCGCCGTCCACGCCTGCCGCTAGAGCGCGTCCCATGCAATGCGGGCAAAAGCAGAGGCCCAGCAGATACTCAGTGAAGGCGTCCAGTTCTACGCTTCCGATCGCGTGGTGGACATCGTGCTCGAAGCCGCCGAAATGCAGGAACTCCAGCTCTACCGCAGCCGGAGCGAGGTTATCAGCAATGTCGCTGACCAGCGCCGCAATGTACGCGCGTACGTCGGGATTGCTGGGGCAGAGATAGTGCGGGACCCGGTCATTCAGCGAATTGAGCGTGTTGATTTCAGGGTAGATGGTGCCGAGCGCACTATTGTGCAAGGTGACAGTCCAGGCGTGATAGGCAAGGCCGTGCTTCTCTACCGCGTCACGCGTACGGCGCAGCACGTCGTCTTCCTGGACGAGCGGGGCGACGATGGGCTTGATGGTGCCGTACCGCTCGAGATCAGGTTGAAAGTAGATTGCTGACGAGTTGGCGACAAAGAGCTTGCGCTTAGGGTTGTGGGGCCGCAGGTGCTTGACGTTGTGGTAGCTGTGGCTTAGAGAAACCGCCTTCATGCCGCCCTCATTGGCGATCCGCGCCAAAGCCGTATCGACACCTTCGTCGAGCAGGTCCCAGGGATACGTCCAGATTACGCCGTACATGCTTTTTCCGATCCCTTCCGGCAAGGCGCCACTCTTTCGTGAAGGAGCTTTTCAACACCTATTCCTGGATGCAAAACCGCCATGAAAGTCCCTAAGCCGGATGGCTGATTTGCTCGCAGTGACTGTTTCCCGCACGTGACTAACACTATACTAGCATTGCCATGCCCCTAGTAGAATAGGCGCGTACGAGACTGGGAGAATGTGGAGGGAGTGCGCACATGGAGTCTGACGCTGGCGAAACGGGAATTCACGTTACCCGTGAGGAGATCGCCGCCGCACTGAAGGAAATTGGCGTCCGGTGTAACGACACCGTAATGTTCCACAGCTCGCTGAGCAGCATGGGCTGGGTCGTGGGCGGCGCGGATACGGTGATTGAAGGATTCCTGGCTGCGGTTGGCACTAACGGCACCGTTGCCGTACCGACCCTCTGCCGCATGCCGGACGGCGAGCGACATCTGACCTTCGCGCGCTGGAACATTGCAACGTCGCCTTCCTGCGTGGGCCATATCACCGAGGTCCTTCGCCACCGGCCCGACGCCGTGCGCAGCGACCATGGGACTCATTCCGTGTCGGCTATCGGCCCACGAGCACAGGAACTGACGGCGGATCACGGCACTTCCGGTTTTCGCCTGGGACCATGGGGCCCGCGCGCCTTTGCGCGGGAAAGCCCCTGGCAGAAGTTCTACGATTGGAACGTGGCCTATTGCTTCCTGGGCGTGAACTTCCACTTCAACACGATGGTGCACTTGGTAGAGAGTCTGCTGGTAGAGCGTGCATTGAAAAGAGCCGCGCCGGAGCAGCGCGACAAGCTGGCAGCGCAAATCACGGGGTGGCAGCAACCGGGCGTGTGGCCGAGCATCGGTCTGGCGGCGCGCGAAGCGATCGAGTCAATTCTCGCGGAGAGGGGTCTCCTGCGCTATGGAACGATTGGCGCAGCTACCGTCCGTTGTACCCGCGCGCGGCCCATGATCAACGCGTGGCTGGAGCTCGCCGAGGCTGATCCGGCGCGCTGGTGTGCGGAGTCGTTTGTGGCATGGCTTCGCCAGATCAGCGCCTAAACATGAAGCGCTTCGCATCATGCAAGCGTAATTCGTGCACGGCCACGCCGAGTTGGCGCGTATCGGGAGAGCCGTGCACCTCTTGCGGCGTCCACGGCAGGTCCCAGCGCATGCCCACGGTAACAATATCACCGGCGTCGGCGAGCAATGGAAACGAGAGGTCTACCCACGTTCCGGGCTCGAGTGCCACCGGGTGCGCGGCTTCATTCACATAAAGCGTACCGGTAACGGCGCGGCGCAACGCTTCCGGCCCGGTGAAGAGGCGCAACGAAAGCTGCCGCTCCTTCTGCCGCCGCATGTAAGCGACTGCCTCGCGGCCGGTCCAGCGCACCGCCGGCGGCCATTGCTCGACGCCAAACCACCCGCCGCCAAGCTGGGACACTTCGTTCGTGCCCATGACGAGCGCACTCTGTGTGACCCGTTCAGCGTGAAGGATATCCCCGGCGTAACGCAGTGGGTAGGCGAATCCCGCCAGTGGTTGTACGTCCGGATGGTCGGGCGCTAACTCCAGAGCGGACTTGATGGCGGCAATAACGTCCGCGGTGTTTGCAGAGTCGTGGGCAACTCCATTCCGCGCAAAGTCGACGTACGACCGCAGGAGTTGGCCTGGATCTGCAAGCCGATAGTCGGAGGTCGCCGCTTGTTCGACAACGACGTCGAAGGTTTCTTCCCAGTAGAACTGTGTGTTCGTCACGTTGCGGAACGCCATCTCCCACTGGAAGAAGAGTTCGCTGTCTGCGTGGAGCAGCCAGCGCAACACATTGCCAAATGGATGCTCGACAAAGGGGCGAGGCGTGAATACGAGCGTGCGGTCGTCCGCACGCACCAGCCAGCGATGCGTCGGGTCGCCGACCAGGTATTCGCTTAGGGCACAGGGGGTTTCGATATAGCCGCGCGCAGCCACGCGCATCATCTCCACGCAGGCCGCTTTGGGGTCGGCCACGTGCTCGAGCACGTGCCGCGAGAACGCAAAGTCGAAGCTGCGGTCCGGAAATGGCAGTGCCTGCGCATCACCGGCAACGAAGCGTCGGTCTAGTTTCGCGCTGCGACCGGCCCTTTGGTCCGTGCCCCGCAGGTCTCTCTCGCAAACCACGGATGCATAGTGGAACGGCTCCGCCCCACCGCCCACGTCCAACACGGGGTCTTCCGGCGTAATGCCGAGCACACGAGCCAGAAACTCGTCGCCGCCCGGAAAGGAAGGGTAACAGCGCCCCGCCCAATTCGTGAGCGGCACGACGCGGTCAGTTCCGGCCCAGGAGACAGTAATCTCTGTTTGCCACAGTGCTGAATCCACAGTGGGCGCTCTCTCTTCCTCGTGGTTGCGCACGACTCGCTATTGGCAAGGGGATCATCGTACTGCACCCATTATAGAGAGTGCGTGGCAAAGCTAGGAATTTCGCTGCCACTTCGGAGATATAGAAGCAATTGAGTTGTTAGACCGGCAAGCAACGCTGGCACTAAGGGCCGCCCTTTCTGTCATTTGCGATTGAGGGCTAGGGCGAATACACAAAGTGTGCACAAAACGAGACAGTGAGGGGAAGCGCCAGGATTCCCCTCACTGCCATTGCCAGTGGGCGTCCGGGCCCTTTCCACTGCGGGACCAACAGCGGACGCACTACTTCCCACTGCTGGTCCGTCAGATCACTGGTATACCTCCGCTCGCTGTGCGACAATGGTATCCTCCTGCCTGGTAAGTGAGTTTGGCGGACACCTCCCATCCCACCACGCAGGTGTTTTTTTCAAATAGGCTCTAAGGACGCTATGACGACTCACGGCAGTCGAAGCCCTGGGCTGACTGGGGCCTTGGAAGAACTGCAGGACGACTTGGGAGACCTCGAGCAACTCTTCATCCTCCAGGATGAAACCGCTCGCCGGTTCTTGCGGCGCTTGGAGGAGGACGGAGAGGATATGGAGCGGTTGGCGGCCATCGCTCCAAGGTGGCAAAAGGAGGTGGACGTCTTCAGGACCTTGCGATTGGATGGATTGGAGAGTTTTCATTCCAATTTTCTCGCCTGGCTGTTGTGCCCCGGAGGCAATCACGGCCTCGACGATTATTTCCTCAGGGAGTTCCTTGCCGAATTCGGCGCCCCCCGCGCAGTTAGCGCCGGTGCCCGGATGGGCACGACGGTGCGCCGGGAGCAATATCTCGAACTTGACGGGGAAAGCGGCCGGTTGGACATCTGCATCCTCAACGAGCAGGCCAGATTCCTGTGCGCGGTGGAAAACAAAGTATGGTCGCCGGAAAGCGGGAGCCAACTGGCCTTCTATCGGAAGGCACTCAAGGCGCTTTACTCGGGCTACACGATTCGCCTGGTGTTTCTCACCCCGAGGGGGGATGTCCCCGAAGACGAAACGGAAAGGGACCATTGGATTACGATTGACTACTCGCGCATATCGCAAATTCTTCATCGGACCATCGAGGAAAAGGGTGCCTCTGTTCACCAGGACGTTGCCGCCACGCTACGTCAATACGGGATCACTTTGAGGAGAAATATCGTGCCTGAAGTCAGCGACGACGTTCACAAGCTGGCCTGTAAGATCTACCGGAAGCATAAGAAGGCCATCAATCTGATTATCAAGCACCGGGACCGGTACGAGCCCAACTACGTGACCGAGGGATTCCGCATGGTGCGCGAAGCGGTCAGCACTCACAAGGAATGGAGGGAAGGCAGGTGCAATCGTCCGTATGCCCGGTTTGTCTCCGCCGATTGGGACGGGTACGAGGTGCTCAAGACTGACTCTTGGCCATACAGCCTACTGCTTTTCCAGATTCATGTCACCAACCACGGGGCGGACCTGTCCCTGTTCATCGCCGAGAGAGGCCCTGAGGATCTGAAGAAGAGGATATTCGATCGAGTCGCGGCAGACCCCTGGATGTTCAAAGGCCCGCTGCCGGGATTTTCTGAAGGCTACATCGATCTGCCCTTTGCGGGGAGCATACTGGAGAGTTCGGACTACGAGCACTGGTGGGACGAGGAGAGGATTCGCCAGACCATTTCCGGTAGACTCGAGGACTTTGCCCAATGCCAGTTCCCTGAGGTCAACAGAATTGTCCTTGATTGCTTGGAGGAGTACCGGAGCGTAAAGGCTCAGTCGGAGGATGGAGAAGAAACGGAACCTTCTGCTTGACGTCAAACAAGCGGCGCGCGCTGCCGACTCAGTATCGGTGGGGTCGCTCTTGCCATTTCGATAACGGGCTGAACGGTCAGGCCGGTTCACTTCGACGACAGTATGGCCCTGGCCGGTCAGGGACCGGGCAAATCAGGCACCGTAATAGCCAGTGCCTTTTATCCCGAAGTCGCGAACATCTCCGAGGCTCTGGAATCGCTTCTCGATCTCTTCGTACCCACAGGTGGTCCCAGGCACATGGTTCTCTCCAAGCCGGACACCTAGCCCGTGAATGGCCACAGCTACTTGCTGATCATTGTGAGTATCGACTCCGATGATCACCTCAGTTGCGCGATGACTTCGGCAAAGAGGCGGGAGGCTTGACCTCCCGCCTCTTTACTTGCCGTCTTCAGAGCGACTGCTCATTCAATTACGCCGGGAACAAACAGTCCTGCCGTCCCTATCCTGGAATAATAAGCGCATTCAGCAGATCGGTGGCGGTGCGTCCATATTCCTCGGTGGTCATGTTGCCCGCGTTGAACTCCTTGTAGATCGGATCGATGGCGGCGCGCCATTCACCCCACGTCGTGTAGCGCAGCAAGCCCCAGCCGGCCGGACCGCTGTATGCTGATTGATTGGCGTGGGCAACCGAATCGTAGCCCGTCTCTGCCTTCAACCTCTCTGCGGGCAGCGTGGAGACTGCCGCGACGGGGCTGATCGTGTGGTTTACGGCCAGAGTGTAGCCGACGCTGTTTTCGCCCGACATCATCCACTTCATCACGTTCCAGGCGTGCTCCACTTTGTCGCCGACGCCCATGAGAATGGCGGGGTACCAGGCACGTCCTGACGTGTTCGGCGCTTCGCCCGTGTACGGCAGGGCAGCGCCGATCACCTCGAACTCGACCGCCGGCTTGTAGCCATTGGTAATGTGGAAGCCGACCTTGCCGGTCTGCCAGATGTGCTGCTCGCCTCTGAGCGAGGCAGACTCGTCAGCGGTGGGCACCACGTGGTGCTTCTCTCGCAGGTCGTACCAGTACTGCAACGCGTCGATGAATTCCGGGTGATCCATGTTCCCGCGCTTCTCTTCCTCGTTCCAGCAAAACTGGCCGAAGTAGGTGCCGGTAGCAATACCGGAAACATTGAACGCGGAAACCCCACCGGTGTGACCGAACTGTTCGTCGCCCTGCGTCATCGCCTGGGCGTAGTCGAGGAACTTGTCCATCGTCCAGGAAGCGTCCGACGGGTCAACGGATGGTGCTTCCAGTCCGGCAGTATCCAGCAATTGCTTGTTCATGAGCAGAGCGTCGCAGTTGCCGGAAGCCGGCATGCCCCACAGCACGCCCTTGTCGAGCCATTGCGTCAGCGTGGCGGGCAAGAAGATTTCCGTGGCAGACAAGCCGTCGCGCTTGAAGTAGTCATTCAGTGGTGAAAGCACTTCGGCTTCTGCCAGGTCGAGATAGGAGCCCCAACTGCAGCGCAGAAAGTCGATGGGCACGCCGGCCGCCGCGGCTACCCTGAGCTTCGTCTCCGCCTCATTGACACTGGGCAAGTTCTGGAGCTCGATCTTGACGTTGGGAGTTTCGGCCTCGTAGGTGTCAAAGTACGCGCGCACCTTCTCCGTGGTTGAGGCTGAATCGCGCGAGAGGTAGATGAGCTGCACCGGCTCAGCTTCCGGGGCTGCTTCCGCCTTTGGCGCTTCTGCTTCCTTCGCGGGCGCCGCTTCTTCAGTCATTGCGGCCGGAGTACCACCGCAGGCGGCCAGGAACGCCGCACCGCCTACCGCCGTGGCAGAGCCAATGAAGGCTCGCCGTGAATAACGCTTAGCCAACATGAGAAAATGCTCCTCTCTCATTTGTCTCCTTCTGGTATGCTCCGTCCCACAACGATGCTAGCATCCTGTCTGCGAACGCGGCATACATTGTTAATGCTGCCTTATAGGTTGCAGTGAAGTAAGGCTGGTGTCAAGAAAACAAGAAATCAGAACCAATACTTGTAGACTTGGAATAACAATACTGCTACCATCCCAATAGGATGGGGAGTAAAGGAAGAGCGGCCAAACCTTGCCCGAGGCGACTGTACTCTTAGGTGATTGTAGGGAAGTACTAGAGACTGTTGCACCCGCATCAGTTGATTTGATTATCACGTCTCCCCCCTATGCTAATCAACGATCTGCTACCTACGGCGGAATCAAGCCCAATGAGTACGTAGATTGGTTCCTTCCTATTGCCGATCAAATGCATCGTGTGCTCAAACCAACCGGCACATTCATCCTCAACATAAAAGAGCCTGCAATCAATGGCGAGCGGCACACGTGTACGCTAGAACTCGTGCTGGAAATGCGAAAGCGCGGCTGGCTCTGGACTGAGGAATTTATCTGGCATAAGAAGAATTGCTACCCAGGTAAATGGCCCAATCGCTTCCGTGACGCTTGGGAACGACTCCACCAGTTCAACAAACAACGCCAATTCAAGATGAACCAAGAAGCTGTCAAGGTGCCAGTGGGAGATTGGTACGATAGCCGGATGCGCAACCTGAGTAAGACGGACCAGGTGCGCGACGAATCCAAAGTCGGCAGCGGCTTTGGCAAGAGAGTCGAAAACTGGCTGGGTCGTGACACGGTATACCCAACTAACGTCTTGCATGGCGCCACTGAGTGCGGCAACCGCCAGCACAGCGCAGTATTCCCCTACTGGCTACCTGAGTGGTTCATTAGCTTGTTCACTGACCCAGGCGACATGGTATTGGACCCCTTTGCCGGTTCCGGCACAGCCCTATTTGCAGCCCTGAACATGGGTCGCAATGGTCTTGGCATTGAAATTAATGAGCCGTACTTTGAGACACTGAAGGAGCAATTGTCCCCCCTTAGCGCTCTCGCACTATGAACGCAATTACCGATGCACAGGTAACTGCCTACGTCGAAGCCAATATCGGGGCTTTCCACAGCAAACGCCTTGAGGCCCTGAAAAAGCTGCGTCTCGAAAAGCTGCTGCGTCGCAAGAATCCCTACTTGTTCAAGAGCAAGAATCTAACCGTAGCGTCCGACTTAATCCGCTCTCTGTTGACCGCTCACTTGAGCTCTCAGGAAGAAACCCTATTCGGCGAATTCCTGGAAGGTCTCGCTATCTATGTAGCAGAGATTGTTCATGGTGGACAGAAATCCGCTGCTACAGGTATAGACCTGGAGTTCACCGCAGAGGATGTTCGTTATATCGTCTCCATCAAGTCCGGTCCCAACTGGGGCAACAGTTCACAGATCTCGAAAATGCGAGACAACTTTGCTACTGCCACTCGACTTATTCGCCAAGGAAATCGTACCGCTAACGTCATCGCTGTAAACGGTTGCTGTTACGGTAGAAACGCTTCCCCTGACAAAGCAGGATTCTTCAAGTATTGCGGCCAGGAATTCTGGGAGTTGATTTCCGGAGATACCGAGTTCTACCAGCGCATCATCGAGCCTCTGGGGCATGAAGCGAAGCAGCGCAATCGGGACTTTGCCAGCCAATATGGGGCCGTAGTGAACCAGATGACCCAGAAGTTCATTGATGGGTTCTGCGCAGAAGATGGGGCGATAGACTGGCCAAAACTAGTGGCGTTCAGTTCCAAGAAAGGGCCAGCTCCGAAGCTCTAGAACCTGAATTTTGCACACTAGAGCAGAGGACAAGGCGAGCCTAAGGTGTGCTGGCCTGGAGCGTGCGTCCATGTGGTGGAAAATAGCAATAAACCGAGCCCAAGCGCTTAGCGCTGATCCAGCGGCACCCAGTGGCGGTCTGTGGGACCCGTGTACACGGACGAGGGACGGATAAGCCGGTTGTGCGAGAGCTGCTCCAGGCAATGCGCGGACCAGCCACCCACGCGGCCCACGGCAAACGTGGGCGTAAAGAGTTCGGCGGAGAGGCCGACGCCATGCAGCACCAGGGCCGTATAGTACTCCAAGTTCGTCTGCAGGTTTCGTCCCGGCTTGTATTCTTCCAGGAGGCCCAGCGCGGTCTCCTCAACCGCACGGGCAAGGTCATAGAGGGTGCGATCGCCGGCTTGGTCGTAAAGCCGTTCCGCCGCTTGCGAGAGCACGTCGGCGCGCGGATCGCGCACCTTGTAGACGCGGTGGCCGAACCCCATCAAGCGCTCGCCCCGGTCGAGACGATTGCGTATGTTCGCTTCGGCGCGGTCCGCCGTGCCGATCTCAAACACCATGTCGAGTGCCGGGCCGGGAGCGCCGCCGTGGGCAGGCCCCTTAAGAGCGCCGATCGAGCCCGTAATCGCGGAGTAGAGGTCTGATTCGGTTGAAACTATGACCCTACCCGTAAAAGTAGAAGCGTTCATGCCGTGGTCCATGGCCGTGACGAGATAGGTGTCCATGGCCCTCACGAAATCGGCATGGGGCTCTTCGCCGGTCAACATGTAAAGATAGTTTGCGGCTTGGCCGTATTCATCCCGCGGCGCGACAACGCTCTTTCCCGCTCTAACACGGACGTAATGCGCCACGATTACGGGGAATGCCGCGCAGATTCTCTCCGCGCGGCGGAGTTGCCCATCCGGGGTAATGTCATCGGGATCCGGATCGCCGAGGGAGAGAGTCGCGCAGGCCATACGGAGCGCGTCGATAACCGGCGCATTCCGTGCGGCGGCGGCCTCTAGTACGTGCTGGGTCGTGTCGGGCAGTTGCTGCCCAACACGAAACCGAGCCTCTAACGCCGCAAGTTCATTCTCATTCGGCAGACGGTCGTGCCACAAGAGAAACGCGGCCTCTTCAAAGGTCGCGTTGGGAGCAAGTTCCATGAGCGGGTGCCCACCGATGGTTAGCTGGCCGGCGAGACCGTCAACGTAGCTTAGCCGCGTCTCTGCAGCGGCAACACCTTCGAGGCCGGGAATTACTTTTGTCGCCATGGCAAGGCCGCTTTCCCTTCACTCTAACGGATGACGTCGCCGTCACCCCTCGAACACCCTCCATTTCCGGCTGACTGGAGCGCTTTCGCCTGCCTGCCTAAGCACGTACGTGCTCCCGTTGTAATGGAGGCTCACACTTTTCCGATTGAGGCAATTTCAACACCATGATGCAGCCATCCGGTCTGGCGGACAGCCATCCATAGTATAGCAAGATGAAAGGGAAACTTCTGCCTAGGGCGGGCTTTCCGCCGCGACGTCGCTTTGCGCATCTTGGCTGTTCTGAATTGCGAACAGTACCGTCTGCGTTCTCTGCCGACCTGCGGTGTCCTGCGCCGTTAGACGCACCGTATACACTCCGTCGGGGTTCTGGGCCGTGTCCCAGGCGGCAAGCACAGCGTTTGCCTTTGGCACGGTGGAGTGCGTTATGCGCACCCACATATCCGGATTAGCCTGTCCGGCATAGGAGACTTCATAGGATTGAAAGCCGGGGAAGAACGCATTGCCCCGAATTTCCAAAATACTGCGCACCGTGTCGCCTTGACGCGGATAGACGATGAGGACAGGGTCGAGCGGCGGGGGATTGTACACTTCGGTAGGCGCACTAGCCATTTCTTCCGCCTCGGCCCACTCTTTCGCCTCTTCCGGTACGACCATGAACACTCTCACCTCCGATTGCGATGCCGGCACGTTGGGACCGGCGCGCAAGCCGGACTGCTTGTGCACCCGGAACGGCAGGAAGATGTTATCCACCACTTTGGGTGAATTCTCTCGGAGAAATATCTCTTCATGGGTTTCGCCGCAGTAGGGCGTCGGCAGCATGCCGGTCTGCCTGCAGACTTCTAACTCCACCATGTCTCGCGGCCTCTCAAACTCAAGCACCTGCTCATCCGCGAGCGCAGCCTCCATGAAGGCATTCCAGATAGGCGTCGCGCCACGCATGCCGGTGAGATTAAGCGTCGGAGAACCGTCGGAGTTGCCGACCCAAACGCCGGTCACGAGCTGCGGCGTAAAGCCAATCGTCCAGCCGTCGCGGTTGTCGTCGGTGGTGCCCGTTTTCGCCGCTGCGGGACGGGAGAGTTCCAGTAGCGTGTACGGCCCGAATTCCGCTGCCCGAGTCTTGCTGTCGGAGATGATGCTCGTAATTTGGTACGCGATGCGCGGATCGAACACCTCCTCCTCAGTTGGCAACTCATAGCGCTGCAGCACGTTGCCACGGGCATCGACCACCCGGCGGATTGCGGAGACGGGTATGTATGTGCCGCCGCGTGCCAGCACAGAATAGGCGTTCGTCAGGTCGAGCAGCTTCACTTCCCCGCCGCCGAGCACAATGCTGGGGCCAAAGCGGCTGCGGTCTTCAAACGTGGTCATGCCCAAGTTCTGCATGGTGTCGATGGCCGTATCCAGACCGAGAAACGTGACCATACGCACTGCGGCGACATTGAAGGAGTTTGCCAGGGCGTGGCGCACGGTGACCGGGCCCCTGAATTGTCCGGTGAAATTGCGCGGCGTGTAGTCTGGTTCGCCTTCTATCTCTATGTGCGTCGGAATGTCCCAGATGGTCGTGGCGGGTGTCCAGCCTTTGGCAAACGCGGCAGCGTAGAAGAGCGGCTTGAGCGAAGAGCCCGGCTGGCGCGGCGCCAACGCCACGTTCACCTGCCCGTCGATGTCTTCGTTGTGAAAATCCAAGCTGCCGACCATGGTGAGGATTTCGCCGCTTTTCGGCAGTATCGCGACGACCGCGGCATTTGAAACATTGAAACCTTCCAGGGTGGCAATGTGTTGCCGCGCAATTTCCTCGGCAAGCGTCTGAAGATTCAAGTCAAGCGTGGTGTAAACGTGCAAGCCGCCCTGACGTACCCGCTCAGCCCCGTATTGTGCAGCCAATTCTTCACGCACGTACTGCACGAAGTGCGGCGCCAAAGTCAGATTCTCCGGCGGTGCTTCAACCTCCGCGTCAGCAGGCGTTTCCTCCAAACGCGCGTATTTCAACGGTTTGTCGTAGGCCTCCTCTAATTCTGATTGCGTGATATAGCCGGCGACCACCATCTGCTCAAGCACATACCGCTGGCGGGCTTTGGCGCGATCGGCATTGGAGTACGGGTTGTCGCGCGATGGCGATGCGGTTAAGCCGGCGAGCATCGCCACTTCAGCGAGGGTGAGTTCTTGCGCGTTCTTGCCGAAGAACACTATGGCCGCGGCCTCGATGCCATAGGCCTGGCTGCCATAGTAGACTTTGTTGAGATAGAAGGTGAGGATGGAATCCCGGCTGAATTCTGCCGTCAATCGCGCGGCGAGGTTTATCTCTCTCAGCTTGCGCTCGTAGGTCTGTTCAGAAGTAAGGCAGATATTCTTGACGAGTTGCTGGGTAATCGTGCTCCCGCCGGAAACGACCTCTCCGGCTTGCTGATTCTGCACGAAAGCGCGCGAAATCGCCCGCATGTCGTACCCGGGATGCGTATAGAAGAATCGGTCCTCGGCCGCAACGGTGGCCTGCTTGACGACGGGCGGAATCTCGTCAGAAGTTAAGACGATCCGCAGGCCCTCGTCCGGATTGGTAATGGTCGCAAGCAGAGTGTCGTGGCGGTCGTAGATGTAGCTAACTTCCGGCAGCGCCTGATTCCGGATCTTGTCGAGACACGCAGCATAGTCTGCGTCGGTCACAATGTTGCTACCCGGCGCCGCTCCCGCGCCACAGGCGGTTGCCAAGATACCCGCGGCAAGGACTAGGCCGAATAGCCCGCGCCATCGCATGCCTGCTTGTTTGCCTCGTGCCGATGTAAACAGTCGAAACATCCTGAGCATGAAGCCATCTCCGAATCTCGACAAGGTCACGAGAGAATGGCAGCCCTTCCCCGGAGACCGCCAACTTAAGGCTTATTGTGTCAATCTTACATGAGAGCGGGCTAGATTACCTGAGAAATCAAGCAGAACTGCGCATCCGTTACCCAAACAAGGCAGTACCAAGGAATTACAGATGCGAATTCTACAACCCGATTTCATTGCTCTCATGGCGGCACAAGAAGGCGGCTTTACGTCGTGCAAGCTACAATCGGGCGTAGTATGCTTAATGTTGAGTAAGGTGCTGGGAAATTAGCAGAGGGCTTTCGACGAAATGGCGCGCAACAGCAAAGAGCTAGTCCGGCAGGAAAAGGGCACAAGCACACGCCGCGAGGTGCTCCGACGGCTGTGCGGGGCCGCGGTAGCGATGCCTCTGCTGCCGTCCTTCTCCGCACTCGCGATTACTGAAACCGATGAAACCGTCCCCGTGTTCGGCTTGTCGACGGGGTATCAGGATGCGCCTGTGGCGCCGGTAGAGAGCCCGCCTCCAGCAGCGCCGATACCGTGGCAGCCACCCTACCGGTACGAACCTCCCCCACCTGAAAACTCGAAAATATTGCCGATCCTTATGTACCATCGGGCCACAGTGCCCGCAGTCTTCGAGGCGCAACTGGTAGGCATGCTTACGGCGGGCTACAGCCCCCTCTCCCTGCACAACGCGTTGAAAGGACTCCTTGGGGAAGAGGAGCTTCCCAATCTGCCCATCGTGCTCACCTTCGACGATGGTTGGGAGATCCAGTACGACGCGGTATTTCCCGTGCTGAAGCAGTACAAGGTGCCGGCCACCTTCTTCGTAATGCCCGGGTTCCATGAACTGCAAGAAGGGTATATGGATTGGGATAAAATCATCGAAATCTCGGACTTCGGCATGGAAGTGGAATCACACACTATCAATCACGCTGACTTACCCCGGCTGGCACGGACTGACTGGGGCGCGGTGTTGGCGGAAGTCGTGATTTCAAAGCAGCTCTTGGAGGAACGTCTCGGTAAGACGCTGCGCTACTTCGACTATCCTCTAGGCCGCCAGGATGAGGAGATACAACAGTTGGTGCAGGATGCCGGGTACGAGGCCGCCGTCATCATCGGCCCCGGTGTGCACCAGTCGGCGGAGACGCCCTATGCCTTGCGCCGCATCCGAGTGGAAGCCTGGGAACCGTGGACAAGCGTAGAGCACCAGCTCAACTGGTACGGTGCGGGACCGGACCAGCTTATCCGAGAAGAGACGGAGCCCGCGGAAGGATCGTGAACGCGGTAGGCTGAGTTCTTGCCGAGCCCTGTTCGCTGATGTGCTCGGTGGCCCTCGCTTCACGGCATGACACCAATCAGAGGATTTGCCCGCGGCGCAGGATTGTCTCCGGGCTTTCGGGGTCGCCAAACACCGTCTCACGTGCCGGATAATTGGCAAAGTGTGCGAGTTTCTCCCGGTCGAGTGTCGCACCAAGGCCGGGCCCGTCCGGTAAGCGCAGCATTCCCGCATCAATCTGCAACAGGGGCGTGATCACGTCATCTTCCTGGATCGGATAGTGCGTGTCGTTTGCCAGGGCAAAGCTGCGATGGCTGGCAATGAGGTGCGCCCCCGCAAGTGTGCCGATGCCGAGCTCCGCCCACGTGCCCAGCGCACAGGTGATGCCCGACTGATAGGCAATATCAGCGATTTGCCGGGACTTCAACAGCCCGCCGGCCTCCGATACATAGATGACGAACACGCTGCACGCCTGCTTTTGCGCCAGTTGCAGCGCGTCAAGAACGGTCTTGCAACTCTCGTCGGCGGCAATCGGTGTTTCCACGGCGCGGGCGACCTGCGCCATACCGTCGAAGTCGCGCTCCGTTACCGGCTGCTCCACGTATTCTAAGTCATACGGCTCCATGGCGCGGATGGCCTTAATCGCCGTAGGCACACTCCACCCCTGGTTGGCATCGATGCGAATGCGTACGTCGGGCCCCACGGTTTCGCGTATGGCGGCAATGCTCGCCGCGTCCTGGTCTATGCTGCGCCCGACTTTGACTTTCAATGTGCGGAAGCCCCGGTCCACGTACGCCTTGGCCTTGGCGGCATTCCGTTCCGGCGTGTCTATGAAGAGATAGCCCATATACTCCACGGCGTCTCGGTAGCGACCGCCCAGCAGGTCGGAAACGCTGGTACCCAAGTGCTTAGCTTTGATGTCCAGCAACGCCATTTCGATACCGGCGATGGCGTGATTGCCGGTGCGAAACCAGTGGATGACGTGCTCATCCATGCGGTGGAGCAGGAACTCGGTGCGCAGCGGGTCCTGGCCGATGAGCAGGGGCCGGAGCTCGGCATCGACGGCAGTGCGGATGACAGGGATGTGCGGTCCGGCGCACTCTCCCAGACCTACGATGCCTGAGTCGGTCTCAATCTCTACAATGAGCGCCGGCGCCGTGCCCCGGGTGCCTCCCGACCACTTCACGGGTTCGCTGAGCGGCACGCGGACGGCGGTAGTCTTGACGTCGGTAATCTTCATGATGTATCTTCTCGGAATGTATCCTTATCCCTATCAGCCTTATCCCTATCAGCCTTATCCCTATCAGCCTTATCCCTATCAGCCTTATCCCTATCAGCCTTATCCCTATCAGCCTTATTCCAAACTTGACAAACGGCAGCAAACAGTGACTTTCCAAGCAATTGCTGCAACTAGAGCGTCGCCAAGCACAAGTACTGCGGGAATGATCAACGGCGTGTTGAACCATCCCGCGAAAACTCCATAGTTCTCCTCCTAACTGCCTTGCTTAGCACCTATACTAAGGGTGGCAAATCTCAGTCATGACACATCCAAGACGACCCAAGTTCTTAGAGCATCCGCCAGAATGGTTTGTGACTAGCGTTCTGGACGGCGATACGATTGAAGTTCGGCACGTCCGCACTGCAACGGAGAAGCGGGTGCGCCTCATTGGAATAGATGCTCCAGAGATACCTCACGAAGAAAATGTGTATCCAAGCTACCTGGGATCAGAAGCAATAGGAGTGGTCAGCAGCCTCCTATTGGGCAAGACAGTTTATTTGATACCTGACGGACGGAAAACTGACGGCTACGGAAGGCATCGTCACTATGTGTGGCTAGCAGAGTTGTTTGTTAATCTGTGGTTGGTCAGGCAGGGTTATGCTCGCGAATCTACGCCCGGCAATTACCCGCCCTGCAAGTACCGCGACTGCTTCCTCGCTGCAGAAGCAAAAGCAAGGAAGGAACGGCGCGGCGTGCATCATTCTAACAGGAGGCAAAGTTGGATGCGGCGCGTGTATGGCAACAGGTACAGATTAAAGTGAGCCAATCCCCTGTCATGCTTTTTGAACGGTTACATTGCCGAACTCGTCTACGTTTACCATCTAACGCTTCTCGCCTCCAAATGCAACGAGGCATAGCCAGACAATTTCTCACAGTCCGGACGCAGGAATACAGACTTAGTGTTCGGACCCTTGAGAGACTGCCTTTGTCTACTTTCAAATATAATACCCTTTTTCTCTAATTTCGAGTTGCTGAGCGAGATTCTATCGGTAACCAGATTGGCCTCTAGGGACTTGCCCTTCGACAAGCTCAGGGCGAACGGAAGTCGGCGACCGGTTCACGGTGACAGAAAACCGCTTGGGACGGTCTGTCGCAGTCTGCGCGGAGAATGATACTTTGCGCTCGTGCAAAGGGTGATCTATCCCAATCGCGCAGAGAGCAACCTTTCCCCGTTCGTGCTGAGCCTGTCGAAGCACCAATTTGTGTATTAAGTTTCATTTCTTAATGCTTCCAGCATATAATGACGAATACCATCGCACAGCCTACCATGATTCCCATCGACTTGTTGACGTGAGGGCGCAGCCAAAACAGAAAGAAGCAACTGCCATGGCAACCTTTGACGTGGTGCTAAAGGGAGGGCGGGTTCTCGACCCCGCGCAGGGCATTGACGCCACGCTGGATATCGGCACGAAGCACGGGCGCATTGCCGCCTTAGAAGAGGACCTCCCAGCCGACGACGCTAGCCTCGTGCTCGACGTCGCCGATCATTTCGTAACGCCGGGTCTCATAGACTTACATACGCATATCTACTGGGGCGGCACCAATCTTGGCGTGTTGCCCGACCAGGCGTGCCTTCCCAGCGGCGTCACCACGGCAGTAGACGCGGGGAGCGCGGGCTGGGCGAACTTTACCGGCTTTCGGCACTTCGTCATTGGGCAGTCCCGCACGCGGGCCTTCGCTTTCGTCAACATTTCGAGCATTGGCATTACCGATATGCGCGTGGGTGAAAACCTAAACCTTGCCTACTGCGGTGTTGAAGACGCGATTAAGGCAATCGAAGCACATCGCGACGTGGCTCTCGGCGTGAAGGTGCGCGTTGCAGAGAAAATCTGCGGCCCCAATGGCTTGGAACCATTGCGCCGCGCAGCAGAAGTACGCGATGCAACGAACACGCGCATGATGGTGCACATTTCCGATTGCGAACAACCCGTGCAGGAGATTCTGGGCTACCTGAAACCGGGCGACATCATCACCCACTGCTTCACGGGACGAGGAAAACTGATCTTGGACCAGCAGCGGGGCACGGTGCTGCCGGACGTGCGAGCCGCACAGCAGAACGGCATCACCTTCGACGTGGGACATGGGCAAGGGAGCTTCTCTTTCGCGGTGGCGCGCGCGGCGTTGGCGGATGGTTTCCTGCCGGATACGCTTAGTACCGATCTCCACGCCTATTCGTCTCACTTCACGGCGCAGAGCCTGCCTGACGTGATGTCGAAATTCCTCTTCCTCGGCCGGGACGTTCCCGACGTGGTGGCGCGAACGACTCAGAACGCCGCTGCTGCCATTGGCCGTGCCGACTCACTAGGGCGCCTGCGCGTTGGCGGCGGCGCCGACATTACGGTGCTGCGCCTAGAATACGGGCCGTACCCCATGCGGGATGCCGAAAATAGTGAGTTCACCGGCGACCGGCGCCTCGCGGCAACCTATACGCTACGTGCCGGTGACGTGTACAACCAGGCCGGCCGGCCGGCACGCCGTTGGTACGGCCCGCGTCCCGAGGAGGGATAACATGGGCATCAGGCTAACGGACAGCGCTCTACTTGCACTGCTTCGTCACTCCGGCAGAGGCCGGAATCCAGAAAGGACCGACAAGTTCGATTCCTGCTCCGTATCAGTTACGGAGCAGGCTTTGCACCGGAATGACGATGCCGAGCTTTCCCAAATCGTCGGAAATAACGCGCCTTCTAAGACTATCTCCCGTCTGCGTTGGATCGCCGGACTTATGGCACTTACGCTTACTCTTTTGCTGAGTGCGTGCATTGTTGGGGAGGAAAGCGAGTCGTTGCAGTCCGACGAAATGAGCGCAACCGCGTCGGCAACTCCGGCACCGGCGGCGCAGGCCACGCCTACGGCAGCGCCAACGTTGACAGGTGGGGAAGAAACGCCGGCCGCGCGTATTGCGGACATCCGCTTTGGGCAGCATCCCGATTTCGAGCGCCTGGTGATCGATTTTGCTATCGACCCAGAGTCTGCGAGCGCAGTGCCGCATTGGCGAATCGAGAAGGCAACAGGGGAGGGCGTGCTGCGGATTCATCTCCCCACTGCGACCGAGACCGCGTTCACCGACGCTCAACTGGCGGGAGAATACATATGGTTCACGCAGGTTTTCGTCGTCCGTGCGCCGGACCGCAGTCTGTTCGTGGACGTATTCATACCGGCTGCTTACCAGTTCCGCGTACAAGAGCTTCGCGACCCGCTGCGGCTGGTGATTGACGTGGTTCCCGGCGGCACGGAAACGTTCATACTCCCTGCTACAGCCAAGGACACGGTGCTCATCGCGCCGCGACCCGGCGCAACCGTGCAAGGCACGTTGACGGTCAGCGGGTACTCACGGCACTTCGAGGCGAATAACGTCATTATCTTGCAGGATAGCGAGGGCAATGAATTGGCCCGTGCCATAGCCACTGCCACCGACTATATCGAGACGTGGGGACATTTCTCTGTCCAACTAACGGTTCCGGCGCGCACGGGTACGGGGACTTTGCTCGTCGGCGACTTTGACGCACAGGATGGGGCATTCAAAGGCGTGACGATACCGGTGCAGTTTGGCGGTTCATAGCCGGTTCGTTCTTGTTTTCACGGGCCACAAAATGCAGGATGAAGACTCGGGCGTGCAACTGGCCGATCCGCCGGTAGCGCAGGTTTGCAACCTGCGCCCGCCGTCTTGCGTGAGGAGGATAGATTCCCGCTTTCGCGGGAATGACGAGTGAGTGCGCGCAAATCACGAGTGAGTTCGCGGGTAGGACGAGTGAGTTCGTGATTAGGACGAGAGTTCGTGGGGATGGCGAGGGTTTTGTCAGGCATGACGGCACTGTTTGCAGTCATGCTGGTAGAGTTCACAGGAGCGGCGGCAGCAAAGAATGTTCGTTTTCGCCGCGTGTGTCGAAGAAATGCCACAAATGAAAGAGGCGACGATGAGCGAAAATCACTGGTTCGATGATTTGCAGGATGAGGATTTTTTAAGTTGGGCTTCTACCTTCGAGGAGTTGGAGGAGAGCGGATGCGACACGGCGCTCTTCTGCATCGGCGCCATCGAGCAGCACTCCTACCACATGCCCCTCGGCACCGATTGGCTGCTCGGCCTTTCCGGCAGCCGCCTGCTGGCGCGGGAGCTCGCGGAGCGCGGGTTAAAAGTCTATCTCTTGCCGCCGATACCTATCGGCACATCCAGCGAGTTCCTCAACTATAAAGGCACGTTGAGCTTCAAGCCCAATACCGTGGCGTCAATTCTGCAAGACATCGCGGCCTGCCTCAAGCGCCAGGGCTTCAAGCGCATGATCGTCACCAGCTCCCACGGAGGGAACTGGATCCTCAAGCCGACTATTCGCGAGCTCAATATGTGGGACCCGGATTTCATGGTGATGTGGGGCGCGCCCGTCGGCGCGGGCGGTTCGGGTCCGGGCAAGGACCGGCACTCCGGCGAGAGCGAGACCTCGCGGCTCATGTACGCCTATCCGGAGTTGATGCGGACCGAAAAGGTGGTCGACTCTTCGCCCGACCTGGGCTCCGAATTCGTGGATATGATCCCGACCGAATACTACACACCGAGCGGTGTATGGGGTTTCCCCACCAAGGCCAACCGGGACGCCGGCGAAGAGCGCACAAAACAAGGCGTGCAACGCCAAGCCGATTACATCATAGAAACTATAGAAAAGCTGGACGAAATGCGCCGCCAGCACGAGCAGGAGTAGCCAAACCAACATCGAGACCGAACATTGACTGTTGACAACCTTGTGAAATCCACGCTACCTTGTTTAAGGTAACGTAGGCATTCTCAATTGAGCATTGACTCCCATGGCCCAACGCTCCAAAGTATCTAAAGCCGTAATCTTGGTTGCCGGTTTAGGCACCCGATTGCTGCCTGCCACCAAGTCTCAGCCCAAAGAGATGCTGCCGGTCGGCCGCAAGCCGGTGGTGCAGTATGTGGTGGAGGAGATGGAGCAGGCCGGCATTAACCAGGTGCTTCTCGTTACCGGCCGCAAGAAGAGCTCTATCGAAGACCACTTCGATCGCGATCCCGATTTGGAAGAACGGCTCGGCAGTGATGACCTGGAATTGAGCGACAAGCTGCCGAACTTCGACACCTTGCTCCACATCTTCTATACGCGCCAGAGCCAGCAGACGGGACAAGCAGATGCCGTGCGTCTCGCCCAAGAGTTTGTCGGCGATGAGCCTTTCGTTGTGGCCTTTGGCGACACGATCATCCAGGGGGGCAATCTCTTGCGCCGCATGATCGAGAGCCACGAGCAGAGCGACGCCGTGTGCACGGTCGCTGTGGAGCAAGTGGCGCCGGAGGATACCCATCGCTACGGCGTCGTGATGCCCAAGGATACCATCGGACGCGAGTTTGCCATCGAGGGCATCGTAGAAAAGCCGCCGCGCGGCACCGAGCCGAGCAATTACGCCGTTGTGCCCCGCTACGTGATGAATCGTGAGCTATTTGAAGCGATCCGGCTCACGTTGCCCGGCAAAGGCAACGAACTCTGGCTCGCAGACTCCATCGAGGTGCTCATAAAGCAGCAACAATTGGTGCGCTGCGTCGCGCTTGCACCCGAAGAGGTGCGGTACGACATTGGCAACTTTGAAACCTACTTCAAGGCGTTCATAGACTTCGCGCTCTCCGATGAAAAGTACGGCTACCTAGTGCGGCAGCACCTGCTGCGCAAAGCGGCTACGTTATGACACCGGCTGAAAATAGGGACACCGAACAGGCAACCGTTGTCGCCTCTGCTCCCGGACGCTGTGGCATTATCGGCAACCCAACGGATATGTACGGCGGCAGCGTGCTGTCTTGCACAATTCCCCAGCGCGGTTACGTCTCAATTCGTCCCGCAGACCGGCTTACACTTGAATCCGACCAAGGTGTGGTGACCGTCCGCACGCGTGACGACTTGCAGCAGCGGGGGGATCACTTCGACATCCTCCGCGCAGTGGTTGCCCAGCAGCAGTGTCTCGGCATGAAAGCCCACTTCAGGTGCTGGAGCGACGTGCCCATCGGCTCCGGCCTCTCAAGCTCCTCATCGTTGGTCGTTGCTGCGTTATACGCGCTCATGCGCTATCAAGGCCGCACGATGAACGAGTATCTCTTTGCGGAGACCGCCCGCGGTGTCGAGCTCAACGAAATGGGCGTCATCTGCGGCTACCACGACTTCTATATGCCGGCGTTTGGCGGACTAAACTACATGGACTTCCGCGACAAAGAGTTCTACCGGGAAGTGCACAGCGAACCCTATGCATCCGTGGAGTCACTCGTGTCACACGTACACGAGTTGCCCTTCGTGTTGGCGCATACCGGAATAGAGCACCATGCAGACGTTGTCCATAGACCCATTCGTGAACGTTGGCTGGAGGGCGAGCGCGAGGTGGTAAGAGCGTATGACGCCATTGCAGGCCTGGCCCGCGAGGGCAAGAAAGCTCTGCTGGAAAGTGACTGGGTGCGCCTGGGCAAACTAATGAATGAGAATCACGCGATTCAGCGTGATCTCGGCGGCTCCGGCGAAGAAAACGAGCGACTCATCAATGCCGCTTTGGATAACGGCGCGCTGGGAGCAAAACTGGCCGGAGCCGGCGACGGCGGCACGATCATCGCGCTGCACCCGGAGCCGGAGCAGCTCGGCGACAAACTCAGCCTGGCCGGGGCCTCCCGCATCCTGCACCTGCAGCCCGTAGAAGGCGTCCGCCTCGAAGAATCCACAGCGCAGAACCAGTCCCAGGTTGCCAGTTCGTTCGCAGGAAGAAATCGCTGAGCTCCCCCACGCACTGACGGTTTCAGTGGCACGAGCTTTCTATGTGCCGGATGGCTTCTGACCCCAAATGCATCTCTCTATGTTCGCGACACCAGGGGAAACGGCCCTCGATTCGTAGAATAGTTACTTAGCGGTCATGACTATTCGGCGCAATCGGACAGGACAGCGGTCCCAGGCCTCAACCGCAATTACTTGCATTGGGCGGCGGTCGTCGCTGAAACTGAAGAAGCAAGCCTCATCGCCTACTCCGAGGTATTGGACTGTATTTCGAAGGTAGTTGCCTCCGCTCTATCGAGAGTGGAGGCAACTAGAGCCGATAGCTCTGGGCTCGCCTCCCAGTAAGATGCAATGATGCCGAAGCTAGCGAAAAGGGAGATGAACGTCAGCTGAGCTATCCAAAACGTCATCACTATATTCCGAGTATGCTATCTAAGCGATTTGCGAATCTAGATGGGAAGCTTTACTACTTCGACAAACGTCGCGCAAATCGCGGAGTTCAAGTGACAACTCCGACGAATCTCTTTGTTAAGAGCCATTTGCACACATCTGTAGACAGCGGCGGAAATAAGAATGTGGTAGTGGAAGAATTGCTTGCTGAACTTGAGGGACCGGTTAGTGAGGTAATCGACAAGATCGTTGACGCCGCTCGACAGCAAAAGACACCCGATTTGACCCATGCCGAAAAAGAGGCATGGTGCCAGTATTTTTACTTGCAGTGGCGCCGCGTGCCGGAGGTTCGTGATCAAGTCCTCTCCAAAGTAGTTCCCGAAGAATTGAAGATGCAATTGTCGAAGTACTTTGGTTCGATAGAAGAGGTGAATAGGAACATTAAGAACGTATGGGTGGAGAGTTTGCCTAATTCAAGTAAGAACGTTCTTTCTGTTCTGATGAATAAGGGATTAGGCATTGTGGTCGCTCAGAATCTGGAACACAGCTTTATTGTTGGAAGCCATCCTACGGTCAAATTCTCACACCCGGGGCGGGCACACCTTAGCGATTCAAGCGTTGAATACTGGTTTCCGCTCGCTTCTGATGTGGCAGTTTCCCCTTGTGGTGGCCGAACTGAGCGGCTAGCTTTAGCGGATGGCAATGTCGTTCAAACCATCAACAGATACATCTCAAGACAGAGCACCGTGATTGCTGGCCATTCTCACGACCTCATCTCGTCAATCGCTGGGGTGGGTACGCAATCGTGAATTGAACACTAAGCCAAATCGGAGAATCGCCATCCCAAGTACTCTGCAGGGATTGCGCAAGACCCGCCTACTTGCGTAGACGGGCTGGTCGGTCCGCAGATTCCTATCGCCTACCTGCCCTGGATTCCGGCTTGCGCCGGAATGACGGATCTACAATCGCAGAGCGAATTACCTCTAGCGCTATGCCGGCTCACATAGCAGGGGAGTAAGCAAAACCGCTACAGGTCCAGGTAGTCCTTGAGTTTTTGGCTGCGGGCCGGGTGGCGCAGTTTGCGCAGGGCCTTGGCCTCGATCTGGCGAATGCGTTCGCGCGTGACGCTGAATTCGCGACCCACTTCTTCCAGGGTGCGGGTGCGGCCGTCTTCCAGACCGAACCGCAGCCGCAGCACCTTGCGCTCGCGATCGGAGAGCGAGTTGAGGACTGCTTCCACTTGTTCCCGCAACATCTGGTATGACGCCGCATCCGCCGGAGACATCGTCGCCTCATCGGGGATGAACTCTCCCAAGTGGCTGTCTTCTTCCTCACCGATGGGTGTTTCCAAACTCACCGGCTCCTGGGACACCTTGATGATCTCGCGCACCTTTAGCGACGGAATACCCATCTCACCGCCGATCTCATCCGAGGTCGGCTCGCGGCCCTTCTCTTGGACGAGGCGTCGGGAGATGCGCACCAATTTGTTGATCGTCTCCACCATATGCACGGGAATGCGAATTGTGCGCGCCTGGTCGGCGATGGAGCGTGTGATCGCTTGCCGAATCCACCAGGTCGCATAGGTGCTGAACTTAAAGCCCTTGCGGAAGTCGAATTTCTCCACTGCGCGAATGAGGCCGATGTTGCCTTCCTGGATCAAGTCCAGCAGCGACATGCCGCGTCCCACATATTTCTTGGCCATGCTCACCACGAGACGCAGGTTCGCTTCAGTCAAGCGTTTGCGCGCCTCTATGCCGACAACAACCTCGCGCTCAAGACGCCGAATTGTCTCCAGGGGCATGCCGTCGCGGTTTTCCAGCCTCTCATCGGCGAAGAGTCGCTTCTCCATCTGCTTGGCCAACATTACTTCCTGCGCAGCGTTGAGTAGCGGGACGCGCCCAATCTCACGCAAATAGGTGCGCACCGGATCATCGAGCGTTCCGGCTTCATCATCTGTGCCTTTTGCTGCCTTGAGCGCCGCCCGCTCTAAGGCCACGATCTCAGGCATGCTCGGTGAAGAACGATCATCCTCCTCATCGTCGTCATCGTCAACCTCATTGGCTGGAAGTATTTTCAGTCCGAGGTCGGAAAATTGCGAAAAGAGTTCTTCAGCTTCCTCACTGCCCGCCTCGATATCCGGGAACGCCTCCAGCAACTCTTCCTGCGTCAGGTGACCGCGCCGCTTGCCGCGATTCACGAGTTTGCGGATGTCTTCCTCGGTGATTTCCAGCTCGATCGGCTCGGCAGCCTCAGCCGGTGTTACCACGGCCTTGGCCGTAACCTTCTTTACTTTGCCCTTGACGGCGGATTTGTTCCGGACAACGGTTTGAGTTGTATTCGCTGCCATCTTTCCTCCTTCACAGGTCTCCCTGTGCAAAGTGTGCCGGCTTCTATTCTCTGAGTCTTCGCTAAAGCATGACGTCTACGATGTTCGGATGAAGCTCGTTTGCTTTAGCGCGCGGTTGATTTGGCGCAGTTGTTCGCCGATCCGGCGAATTTCCTGCCGAATCTGCGATCCAAGCGCCTTATTTTCGTCGGCGTGTTCATTCGCTAGAAGAAGCTGCAGGTCTTCATACCCCTCCTGTACGTTGCGTCGCTTCAGCCGCAAGGCGGCCGCCACCACGGTTGGACGCAAATACTCTTCATCGATTTGCGGCTCATTGCTCCGGTCCCGGCGCAGTCCGTCGAGCAGCCGGAGCATAGTCTCATCCCCTAACTCCTCTAGAGAGGCAGAGCCACTTCCTTGCCCTGCTTCCATGTGCTCGTATACTTGCCTATGGAGTGGATGGCGAAAGTCCTCAGCGTCAATCACCTCTGCCGCCAGATGGTGTGCCTCGGGATGCATAAACAGCAATCCTAGCAGGTACTGCTCGAATCTGTCTGCCGGCGGCTCTTGCCCATTGGTGGCAGTCCGGCCCTCGCCATTTTGCCTCGTAGGCGCCGGCGAACGTCGCGTCGGACGGCGCGTGTGCATGAGGTTCATCAAGACTTCGCTCTGAATGCCCAAGTCGAGTACCTGCGTCAGGCGCTTGAGATACTGCTGCCGTGCCACAGGATCGCCAATATCGTTGATGAGCGGGGCCAAAGCTTGCACGGCCGCGCGCTTGCCCTGCGTGCTGCTGAGGTCATGCTCTTGCGCGATGAGCCGAAACGCATAGTCCACGAAAGGCACCGCATTGTTGACACAGTTCTGCCACGCGGCACTATCCTCGCGCAGCAAATCGTCCGGGTCTCTTCCCTCCGGCAACACGGCAATGCGAATATCCGCTTCCAGCGTACTTTCAAGTCGCATGACGTCGCCAACAGAAACTTGCGTGTCCACCCTATCGAAGGTCCGGCGCGCTACCTCTAGTCCCCGCATGGTGGCGGCACTACCGGCGGCGTCGGGATCGAGCGCCAAGACGAGGTTCGTGGTAAGGCTCTTGACGGCTTGCACGTGCTTCTCCGTCAGGGCGGTACCCATGCTCGCGACGACGTTCGTCTCGCCGTGCTGATGCGCCATCATAACGTCCGTGTAGCCTTCCACGATGATGCACTGCTTCCGTTCGCGGATGGACTGCTGTGCGAGGTCCAGGCCGTAGAGTAGACCGCTCTTATCGAAGATCGGCGTCTGGGCCGTATTGAGGTACTTCGGTTGAATCTCGGCGCTCAGCGTGCGCGCGCCAAAGCCACAAAATCGGCCGCGCGCGTCCCGAATGGGGAACATGATCCGCCCGCGAAACCGGTCGTACGGCCCGCGATTACCCTGAGTGAGCAGTCCGGCTTGCATTAGGTCCTCAGGTGAATAGCCAAGCTGGCCCAAGTGCGAGCGCACGGTATCGAAGCGGTTAGGAGCATACCCCAACATGAAGCGTGCCATAGTATCTCTGTCTAGGCCGCGCGCTGCCAGGTATTCTCGCGCTCGCGCCGCTTCCGGCGACTCGTTGAGCAGGCGTTGAAAGAGCTCCGCTGCTTCCACGTTGATCTGCGCGAGTACCTGATTGCGGCTCCGCTTGACTTCATCTTGGCGCGAAAGGGCTATGCCGGCCTCACGCGCAAGCGATTCCACTGCCTGGACGAAAGTGGCTTTCTCGCGCTCCATGACGAATGAGATCACATCGCCGCCCCGACCGCAGCCAAAGCAACGCCACGTGCCGCGTTCGGGAAAAACGAAGAACGAGGGCGTCTTTTCCTCGTGAAAAGGGCATAGTCCCTTAAGGTAGCGGCCGCTGGGCTGCAGCCGCACCGCCGCGCTCACCACGTCCACCAAGGGAACTTGCGCTTTTACATCCTCGATAGGCAACGCCATACGAGTGTGGTTACCTTCCTCACATTCCCTATGCGGGGGCTCAGGATCGAACCATGGGCAACACCACCCCGATCCTGAGACTTCTGGACCTCTTGCATTGCCGTCCGCGTGTTGCGCAAATCCTCGAATTGCGGAAGCTCCGCCAGCCTATCGGCGTCTCTAGAACCCCCCTTTGTTCGCGCCTGCAAACGCCTAGGCCGAAAGTCACGCGCGGGAGGCATACTGCGTCCAGTATACCATACAATGTGTGGAATTGGGAATGTCAAGATGTTAATTCCATCTTTTTCACGAGCCCTTTCTCAAGAGAGCAATAACCTGTGCCTATCAGTCATCCTGCCTTGCGGTTGGGCCGTAATCTGCACATTCATGAATACGGCTGTTGTCACTCACACAATCTACAGTGCAGATATCACTCTATGTCCCACCCTACCCCAAAAACTACCTTCTCTCGTCCTAACTGCCGGTGCCGCGGCTATGATATGCTCACACTGAATAGTAGCAGCGCACAAGCAATGCATATCACGCCTGGTCCGGTGCCGGGGCGTTTATTGGGGTGCGAACCCTAGAGGAGTGCAGTAAGGCCATGATTACGCTGGGTGTGATTGGGTGCGGCAATATGGCGCGGAGCCACATGCGCAACGCGGTTGTGCTGGACGGCGTGCGCCTGCATGGCTTTGCTGACGTTCGCGTGGATGCCGCTACCGCGTTTCTCAACGAATTCGGCGGGGCCTACGCCACGACGGACCCAAACCGGGTGCTGCACGACGACGCCATCGACGCCGTGCTCATTGCCACGAATCACGATACCCACGTCACTTTCGGCGTGGCGGCGGCGCAGGCGGGCAAGCACATCCTCATGGAAAAGCCCATGTCCATGACGGTACCCCAGTGCGATGCGGTGGTGGAAGCCGTGGAAAAGGCCGGGGTCCGCCTGATGTCGGGCTTCAAGCTGCGCTTTGCGCCCCTCGTCCAGGAGGCCAGGCGGCTGGTGCCGGAGCCTTTTCTGCTCGTAGGGCAGATGATGTGCAACCGCTGGCCCGATACGCTTTGGGCGGTTGATCCGATTAAGGGCGGCGGCAATATCCTCTCTCAGGGTTGCCATACCTTCGACCTCATTTGCTACCTGGCCGGCGCGGAACCGGTGGAGGTCTTCGCCGTTGGAGGCAACTATACCCACGCGGACAAGACCTATCCTGACAACATGGCAGGCGTAATACGCTTTGCGAACGGTGCTGCGGCCAATGTCACCCAGGGCGACGCGGCGGATACGAGCCTGGTTTCCAAGTTCTTCTTCCAGGTCTTGGCCGACGGCATCAGCGTGCAACTCTACGACCGCCTCCACCGCGCGACGGTCTCCGGTCCGCAGTCCGGCGGCATCGAGGCGCTCCAGGCGCCGGACAACGAAGACCCGGAAGGACTCCACCAGGAGCTTGCTGAGTTCGCCGACTGCTTGCAGACCGGCGCGCCCTGGCGCATTGGCGCCGACCACCACGCCGGACGCCGCGCCACCGCCCTGGCGCACGCCTTCTTCAAGTCCATAGAGACCGGGAAACCGCAGGGCCTCTTTCAGTGAGGATATCCTTCATTACGTAGAGCTTGTCAAGACGCGGATCGGTGAGAGCACGATAGTGCATGCGAGTTGTGCGATGCGGCGATTTCGGAGTCTGCATTAGTACCGATTCCCTGGCGATTTCTTGATACACTAGTTTCTGGAGCTACATGCTACACGACCCTAAAGGTTGCCCCTGAAGCGTGCCGTTGGAATTCCCCTTGATTGAACACATGCTTCAATCGATTGACTCCGGTTTGCCCTCCTAGCCAGGTTTCTGCTCCCTGCGAACATCCCCCACCATCTAGAAAGATGATCGTGTCGAATTCGTCTATATTGATGTTCAGCACGTCAAGCGGGTATTTTTAGTCTATGCTTTCGCTTGACGCTTGCAACTTGCACTGAATGACAAGATCGTTTGGGTGTCGGGTAGGGTTAGACAACAGGAATTCTACGCGGCGTTCCCTGCCGTAGATGTGCGCTCAAATTCGACTTCCTTGGCGTAAACCGGATGATCGATATCGCGCATGGCGAAGATGAGCATGGGCGGCCAGATGCATTCGAACCTGTGGTCTTAAAGGATGCCGGACACGAAGTCCTCGGGGATGTGGTCGGTTCTGTTGGGGGAAGGCATGGGGGTGAAGGCGATTCTTTACGTGATATCATAGAATTAATCTACCAATGTTATAGTGTACATGGTTGGGAACAACCTAGCCCACGGATGGCAACTGCATCACCAAATTAGGTATTTGGAAGAGCTTAGAAGCAGGGGAGATTGAGTATGAGTATTCCCTTTCTCGACCGAGATAGCACGCACGATGTGCGATCAGTTACTAACTGTCTTATCGACAAGAGCCTGAATAGTGGCGTGCCACTTACACCTCTGCAAATAATGAAGCTGCTCTATTTCAGTCACGCATGGATGCTCGCCATTTATCACCGCCCCTTGTTCAAGCAGACTTTCAAGGTGTGGAAGTATGGTCCGGTTGTGCCAGAGACTTACCACGCGCTCAAGCAGTATGGCAAGAATCCCGTCGCTGACACTATTGCGATAGACGGTATCGCTGACCACAACTTTGACCCGGAGGAAATTGCAGTTTTGGACAAGGTATTCGACGAGTATTCTGGTTTTGATGGCTGGGTGTTGTCAGGCTTGACGCACATACCTGAAGGTCCTTGGTTCAAAGCACGTTTAGAAAAGGGTATTGGAAGCACGATCTCAAACAAGTCTATCCAGGCATACTATGCCCAGCGCCGTAAGAGGAAGCCACATGGCGAATAGTGATGATGCCCCCAGCGCAAGGCCGGAGGATGCCGAGGAGATCGAAAGTGTTGCTGATCTCGGCGACGAGGAAATTGAACAGGAATCAGAAGAGGAACAAGAGTCTCGATTACGAAGGGGGATGCGAGAGGCTCTACACGCTATAGAGTCCCGTACAATACGGATTGTCTTTTGGTGCCTTTTGTTTCCAATAGGGCTTGCGGCGGGATGGCTTATTGTCAGTGTAACGGTTCACCTGACATTGCCTAAGAGTTGGATGTCGGATGAACAGTTAGAAGCTCTGTTGCCTGCTGCGCTCGCGCTCAAAGACGCAGCAACGGGAGCGGTTTCAGGTAGTGCATTAACTGCGTGGTTCATTTACAGGAGATTGCGTAATCTCAAGTGATAGGTAATAAGTGTTGGATGATGTCAGAGCTAAATTGCCGTATTCAGCAACCCAAGGAGAATAGATTATGCCGATTGACTTTCATCAACACGTGATGGTGCCGACGGAGTACGACGCCGGGAATCCGCGCATTGGCGAGCATGTGGTGGCGCACATCAATGCCCACGGCGGCGGCAAGGCGGTCGTGTTGCCCCTCGCCAAAGGCAACAGCACGGCCATGGCAAAGGAGAAGTGGGGTAGGGACCAGACTGCCATGCGCACGGACTACGCGCTGCAGGCCTATAACCGCTTTCCCGACGTCGTGATCCCATTCTGCCATGTAGACCCCCTGCACCCCGACGCTCTGGATGAGATTCACCGTTACCACGAAGCGGGCTGCATGGGTTTCGGCGAACATAAGGTGCGGCTACCAGTAGACCACCCGGACAGCCTGGACATCTACGAGCTCTGCGGAAAGTTGGGCTGGGTGGTGCTCCTTCACTTCGAGTACCGTAACTATAACTACAACTTCGAGGTGTTTGACCAGGTGCTCGAGTCCTTTCCCGATACGGTCTTCGTGGCCCACGCGCAAGCGTGGTGGGCGAATGTGAGCGCTGAGGTGCCCCGTGATTGGCGGGCCGAGGGCTATACGAGCTATCCGCCGGGTCCGGTGGTGCGCGGCGGTTTATCAGACCAATGGCTGTCTAAGTACCCGAATCTCTATGGGGACATGTCAGCCGGTTCCGGCCTCAATGCGATCTCCCGCGACCCGGAATTCGGCGCAGAGTTCGTGAATCGCCATTGGAATCAACTGCTCTGGGCCACCGACTGCCACTGCCTGGACGGCAAAGGCAACTGGGAAAGCGTGACGCCACGCCCATGCTTTGCCTCACAGACGCTGCCGTTACTCAAAGAGTATTGCGACTCGGAAGAGAAATACCACGCGATTACGCAAGGCAACGCCGAGCGTGTCTTAGGTATCTAGGGAATGAGAGTTGGGTCTGTCGCGTAGGCTGATCGACGCTTCTGTGCTGCTATGCGCTCCGCTCGCCGGAAAGCTGGGCGAGTGCGCGCACCTTGAGCACGAGTTCGCTGCCAAGGATTCGCAGTGCCCGGTTTATGCTGTCTGTGTTTGTGCTCTGTCGCGGGTCGAGCAATCGGCGGACCGCTTCCTGATCCACACCAAGGACTCCCGTGAGCGCATCTAGAGGCAGTCCGCTTTGCCGGCACGCGATTGCGAGCGCAGCCTTAGCAGCAACTTCGGCAGGAACAGCGACGTAGTGCTCGTCGCCGACCTGTGTGCTAGGTTCTGGAATCACTTCGTCATCATCGATCCGTCCGGCGATCGCTTCAGCTAGCGCATCTTGGGCCTCAACGAACGCCTCGGCTTCGTCACTACCGGCTGTCCGACATTTTGGTAAATCACGGAAAGAGACAACAATCTCGTCCTCGCTTACACGTTGCAGGAGCGCCGGATAGAAAAACCGCATTTCGTCTTTTCTGAATCCTCATAAGTGTCCTGGGAGACGAATACGAATCCCACAGATAAGATAGACCCGACCGAACCTTGACAGGGTCAGCACGAACGGGTCTTTCCTACACATATACGCCCAACTCAACTTCAACAACGCTGGTAATGCACCAGCCGAACGATCAAAAGGATTCGAAGGGCAATGTGGCTGTCTACGCTACTTTTCCCGGAGCCTGTTACTTCTCTCGCACGACGGTGAAGTCAATCTCCAGGCGAATCTCATCGGTCACGCTCAACACCACGGCCACGCGCGGCTTGGTCAAGCCGAATTGCTCGAAGGTGATAGTCGTCTTGGCGGTGCCAGTTGACTCGCCGGCTCCGACCTGAATGACCGTCTCCCAGGTCACCTCGCTGGTCTGCTCTTGGATCGTGAAGTCGCCCACCATCTGCACCGTCACTTCACCGGACGTCGGCAGCGGCCAGGGCAGTCCCTGAATCTCTTTCAACACGAACGTAGCATTGGGATACTGGTCCGTCTGCAGGGTATTTCGCTTGACGTAGCTGTCGCGCCGGGACGAGTCGCTGGTCAGACCGGCCAGTCCTACAACTATCTGCGAATCCTCGCTCACCACGTTACCCTCTGCATCCAGCACGATTGTGCCGGTAACGTCCATGGTCTCGCCGATGGCGTCACTGGGCGAGGTCACACTCGCGAGTTGCTCGCGAATGAGGTAGCGGGCGGTGGAGCGCGCCGGATCGATGGTGAAGACAACATTGGCTGCAGTGCTGCTATCTTTTTGCTCCGGTGCCTGGGTTGCCGCTGGTTCAGCCGTCGCTGCCGGAGCTTCGGTCGCCGCCGGGGCTGCAGTGGGTTCCGCCTCCGGCTCGTCCCCGCCGCACGCCGTCAAACCAAGTATTAGAGCGATTACGAATACGAGTACAAAGAATCTCCGCATGTCTGGCTCCTTACGCTTCTCTCATTACCTGATGTCATAATCCCCCTTAATTATATGCGCTCAGACTTAAGAGTACCTGAGAAATCGTCCGAGGTGCATGTCTTTCTGCATCGCTTTACAGAAGCAGGGAAGCGCTCGGTACAGGTGGTATTTGCCGGCGCGCATTGGTACGATATTACGTAGCATTCTTGTGATTGTAATGGCATGAAAGCGCTCACATAGCTAAAGAAGGAGCATTGACCAGTGATGAGTCCAGTGGAACTGCGCGAACGCTTGCGCACCGTGATCCCGTTTCCCGTAACCCCGTTTAATGATGATTATTCCCTAGATCTCGACGGCCTGCGCCGCAACGTAGACTTCCTGGCGCGTGAAGGCTCTCCGGCCGTGTTGGCGGCGGGCGGCACCGGTGAGTTCTTCTCGCTGACGTTTACCGAGTGGCAGGACGTGGTCGCCACGACCGTCGAGGCGGCAGACGGCCGCTGTCTCATGCTGGCGGGTGTGGGCGTCAATCCGGCGGTGGGCGCGGAGATGGCGCAGTTCGCCGAGAGCGCCGGCGTGGACGGCCTCCTCATTATGCCGCCCTACTACGGGCAGGCGAGCGATGACGGCTTCTACGAGTATTACAAGGCAATCGCGGACGCCACCAGCCTGGGCGTCTTCCCCTACGCCCGCGATCACGCCAAACTCAGCCCGGAGTTGGTCGACCGTCTCGCGGACATTCCCAATATCGTGGCCTACAAGGACGGCCAGGGCGACGTGCGCATGTTCCAGCGCATCCGCTCCCACGTGGGCGATAGGCTGCTCTGGCTCGCCGGAGTCGGCGACGACCTGCTGCACGCCTACTTTGCGGCCGGCGCCGAGGGGTATACCTCCAGCAACGCCAATTATAATCCCAAATCAGCAATCGAGGCGCTCGATCTGGCGCGCGCGGGCCGGTTCAGCGAGCTCCAGGAGAAAATCGAGCGCGAGACCCTGCCGATATACAACATCCGCTATAAGGTGCGCGGCTACGAGGTCACCGTGATGAAAGAGGTGATGATGGCCATCGGCCTGGCCGGCGGCCCAGTGCGCCCGCCGCTCGCCGAGCTGGCGCCCGAGGACAAAGCCGCCGTGCACGCGGCAATTGCCAAGATAGGCCTGCGCGAAATGGTCGCCGCCCAGGCGTGAGGTCATAGTCACTAGGTTGAAACCTGGTGGCCGCTTCAAACACGAGCATCTTTGAAGCGAGCCAGTCAGGTTGTACACACTGCATAATTCGTAGGGGCACGACATGTCGTGCCCCTACTTTTGTCGCTATGGCGCAGACCGGATGGATTCCCGCTTGCGCGGGAATGACGGACTAAAGAGCGCCTATTTCTCAATTGTCAAACGGACAAGCACCAGTGCACGTCTAATGTGACCTACTTGGCCGCGCTTAGCGTTGCTCCACGCGGTAGATCGTTACCCGTTCGTTGCGGTAGACCGGCATGACCCCAAATTCGCCCATCAGCTCGAATTTCCCCAGGCCCGGGCCAAAGTAATAGGCACGTTCCAGGTCTCCCAGGTAGATGTAGTCCACGCCGTACTGCCGTAGGAGGGTGAGCACCAGCTCGAAGTCCGCAGTTTCGTAGATGGTTTGGACATCCGCCCGGCGTTGTTCGATCATGGGGCGGTATTCCCAGCGCTGGAGCCACTGGTGAGAATCCCAACCCAGCACCGTGGGCAGGCCGGTGTGAATGGATACGCGCGCGCCCCAGCGGAAATACGGGATAGTCGCTTCCAGCAGCGTGGGCGTGCCTTCAACATTGTCCTGCAGCCAGTGAATCGCCTCCATGTCCCACTTCAGCGGTATTTCGCGGTCCTGATCGACAATGACGCCTTCTTTCATGAATGCCGCGCCGTCCAACGTCACGAGGTCCGGCACCAACCGGTGCTGGGCACGGCTGGGTATGGCCGAAAGGGGGTAGATAAGCGCCAACAAGACGAGCAGCGCGCCGAAAGGCAGGATGAAACGCCGCAAGTGTATCTGCTGCCAGAGGAACGGCAAGCTCGCGGCGGCTACTAACGCCAGCAGGTTCCAAGACTGAAGATAGAACTTGAAGACGGTGTTCATGCGTCCGACATCCCCGTCGATGGCGAAGAATTCGGGGAAGATTCCCAACAGCGCCGCCAGAGCGACCATGCCGGCCAGCAGGCGGGTGGGACGCTTCGCTTGGGGAAGCAGCGCCACCAGCAGCGCCAGCACGAGGCTGATCTGAAGCAAGAGCACGATGGGCCGCTGCCACAGTACACTGGCTACCGCAATCTGCAGCACGATCAAAATGCCCACAAGCCGGATATCGAACGCGGCGCGCCGGCGGAACAGCTCACGCAGCAGGAACAGCGCGACAAAGAAGAGCAGCACGCCGTGAATTACGAGGTACTGCCAGAGCGGAGTTTGGAAGTCGGTACTGTGCACGCCGAGGAAGAACGACTGGTAATGGTCGAGATAGGGGGCAAAGGCTATGCGTCCGATAAGAAAGAGCCCGATAGCCGCCGTGCCGATGCGCACCCGCGCCGGAATCTCCATGCGGAAAAGGCCGCGGCGCTCGACCAGCACCACCGCGCCACCGAGGAGCAAGGCGTAGGTAGGGTAGTCCCACGTGTTGGCGGTGCGCAGAAAGCCCAGCACAAAACCGGCAAGAAGCAAGAGCGGCAACGTGGGAAACCGCAGGAGCGGACGCAGCCACACGAGCACGGCGGCTCCGGATGCTTGAGTTTCGTCAGCGTCGTTATTGCGGTAGCTCAAGACAAACGTTAAGGCAAGCACCGGCAATACCATGGTGAACGGCAGCGCCAGCACGTGGGGGTGCAGATCGCCGTACAAGAAGCTGAAGAAGGGGAATTCATGAATGGCGCCCTCGATCAGGCGCGTGCTATGCCAGTAATCGAAACCGAGCGGCGGCTCGCCGCCCACGATGTTGCCCAAGGTTTGCCCCAGCCACGCGCCGCCGGCGGGCAAGCGATCAGGCGCTGCATTTGCCGTTAGCCGCAAGAACCATTGCATCGCGGCATCCAAGTTGCCGAGGAGCGTAACGAAGACGACACCGCCAAGCCCCGCGAGAAGCCGCATATTGCGGTTTGCTTTTCGCCACACCGTACTCCCGAACGTATAGACATTCGCCGCGAGCAAGGCGGCCACCAGCGGCACCACCAGGTTGTAGGCCACCGACGGCACGATGCCGAGCCACCGGATCAGCGTGCTGAACACCTGATGCCCCATGTAGTAGTAATTGATGTAGCCGCCCGCAAACCACGGGTCATAGGGCGGGTACCCGCCGGCTTTGACGAGGGCGTTCATGTGGGCGAAGTCCATGGGCTTCTCGCCGCCATACCATTGATGCCAGAGATCGGGATTTGTCAGGCGCACCCAGAGGAAGAAGACAAAGACGCCGGTGAAGACTACTTCGCCGATGATGATTTCCGTCCGCTGCTCTTTCAAGAAGTCCACGAATCGCTGCCACGTGCGGCTGAGAATCCAGGCGCTGGCCGCTGCGAGCAGGGCGATAGCAAGCCAGGTGCTGGCACGACCGGCCGCGAGCACGCCGCTGCTGCCCAACAGCCAAGGAATGTACGCGAACAAGAGTAGCCCGATACTCTTCGCCAGCAGATAGCCGCGGTCGGGAGTCATGGGCAGAATGCGCCACAGCAGCGGCCACGTTGTCCAGCCCAGGAGCAGAATAGCCAGCCACCACACAAGCCACGGCACGGCGTTCACGATGCTGTTGCGGTTGAAGTAGTCCGACCACGTGCCGGCCTCTCTAAGACCCTCGCTCTGCGCTGCGGTAAGCAAGAGTCCGTTATAGGTCAGTTGCCCCGGTGTGAGCGATTGGGGCAGCGTCGTGAGGTGCGGCGCGAGCAGTTCACGCACGCGTTCCGGATCAAAGCCATCGGTCTTCACGAATAAATGGACCGTGGGGTGATCGAAGACGATGAATTGCTCCTCCGCCGCGCTATCGTCGATCTCCCAGCCAAACAGGCGAGGGAAGTGGGTGAACGTCCTTACGGGGGAGAAGCCGAGCGTGCCCGCAAAGAGGTGACGATAGTACTCCGCTGTCATGGGATAGCGCGCGGGAAGCTGCCGAATAACGCCGTGGGTACGGTTACTGCTAACGACGATGTAGTCGGCCTGAATCAGCCCCTGTATCATTTGCTCCAGTTTCTCGCGCGTATCCGGGGCGAAAACAGGGAGCTGGACGTATTGGAAGCGCTCCGGAGCGCGGTCTTGCGCGGGAAGCCGCAGCGGAAGCGCATCATCCCAGTGTTCCTCCGCGAGCACCGCGCCCGCCGGTACCTGCTGGTATATCCATTCACTGGCCCGCACCCGCGCCACCGGCTCGGCGTAGATGCGCGAATACGCCAAGGCCCATGCAAACGTGCCCAACAGCACAACGGCCGCGAGGCCTAGGCCGCCATAGGGCAGCCAGCGTGGGCGAGGTCTATTCCCGCCCTGTATCAAGTATTGGGCAAGCTTGCCGCGGAAAAAACGTGACTGTCGTCCAATGCGCCGCAGCCAGGCGTGGACATTCCCCTGGGAGAGTTGGTAAACGAACCAACACAGAAACACCCCGCCAAGCACGGCAAAAGCCGGGTAGATTGGCAGGAAGTAGCGACCGGGCCTGGCGAATTGGGCCGCTTGATATCCGAAATGCACTATCACCCACACCACGACAGGCGCGAAAACCAGGTTGCCGTGCCGCACGATGCGCCAGATACCCCAGAGCAGCCCCAGCCACGCAATTGTCGCTAGCGCCCACCCCATCTCCCAGCGAAACATCTGTTCGATAGGAAACAACGCGTAATTGGTCGCAGACCAGCTATACGACGGCGGAAAGTCCGCAGTGCCCCCGGCCAGATAGCGCAGGGTTTCGATGTCCTGAGTATAACGGGGATTGAGCCGTGGATCCCATATGGAGCCGGATGCAAAGACATACGGCAAGAAGAGGCGGAGGGCGACATATACAATCGCTCCTCCGAGAAGCACGCGGCCGGCAAGACGCGCGAGCAGGCGGAAGGTGATCGCCAGGCTCGGCGGTCGCGTCTCCCGCCAGGCTCGCAGCAAGAATGCAACTCCGACGGCCACTGCCAGCGTCGCCACGCCGAGCTTGCTTGCCAAAGCCATGCCGGCAATGACGCTAACGCCGACGAGGTTGTACCAGCGGCCTTCTTCCTGCCATCGGAGTGCCCACCAGAGCGCAAACGTAGCAAAAAACGTAACCCAGGCATCCATGGTGTAGAAGTGCGCCTGCTGGATCGCTTGCACAGCACACGCATAGAGCGCGGCGGCCAATGCACCGGCCCAAAGCCCGCCGAGCCGGCGCGCTATGAGAAAGACAAGCAGGATAGTAAGAGTGTCCAGCAGGGCCGTTATGAAGCGGCCGACGAGGTGAATACCGTTGTAGGCATCCTTGTCCACAATGCCGGCTGCGGCCTTAGTGACGAACATTGGCAGCGTGCCGTAGACGAATGAACCGATGCCCTGGTTGTAGGGATTGAGCGGTGAGGTCTCCGTGTCGAAGTACTGCGCGATGGATTCCGGCCACTGGATCTGCGCCGTAGTGATGGTGATGTGGCGTTCATCCGGGTGCAGGTGCGTGCCCGCATCCCAGTCCAGGCCGGTGAACCGAAACCACGCCCCCACTAGCAACGCCAAGGCGAGAAGCAGCCACGCGCCGTGCTGCCAGACCACGTATAGTCCCAACGCAAATGCGTATTGAGCCAGTGTGCGACCTGAAGGGCGCTCGCGCCGGGGCGTTGCTTCTGAAGTGTCCGGGCGAATCATTACACTATAGACTCTCGGCGTAACTACGGGGCTGCGGCGTTCAACTCGAAAGCACGGTCATCTTGGACGATCCGGTTCGTGCGATAAAGCTCCTCATGCAAGTCTACGGTGCGCTCGTAGTTGAAAACCCGGGTTATCTCTGCGCGCGACTTTGCATGCCGGGTGGGATCTTCCAGCATTGAAAGTAGAGATTCCGCCAGCAGAGCGCCATCACCAGGCGGCACAATACAGCCCATGCCTGTGAGGCGCACCGCTTGACGACAGCCGGGGATGTCAGAAGCGACGACGGGAGTGCCGCAGAGCATGGATTCGACTTGCACGATGCCGAACGACTCCATTGGGTTGATGCTCGGCAACGCAAGGACGTCACACGCCGCATAGAAGCTGGCAAGTGCTTTCCCTTCCAGATGCCCCAAGAGCACGACGCGATTCCCAAATGCGTCAAGTCGCGGACGCAGCCGCGCATAGTAGTTCTCGCCAACAACATTGCGGTACTCTCCCGCAAGCGCCAAGCGCACATGAGGCATGCGACGCTGTATGGCATCCAAAGCATCGAACAGTACGTGGAGCCCCTTCTGCTCGGCGAATCGTCCCGCAAACCCGATGAGCGCGCCCTCGAAGCCATTCTCCCTGCGGAAGGCGGCCACATCAGAGGGCGACGCGGCGGCAACTTCCACCGGCGGATGGATGACCAGCGCTTTGTCAAGGAACTTGGATAAGAGGTAGGAGTTTTGGGCAAAGTCCCAGGTATAGGAACACAGCCAATCCGCGCGGCCCGCCGCGAAACGCTGCATTACGTTGACCGCTGTGCCTGCGAGCCGATTCATGATACCCGCGGGCAGGTGGAGATCAGTGTGCACTGTGAGAATCAGCGGTATGCGACCACGATTCATCATGGCCGCATAGGCTGCTTCAAAGAAGGGCAGGTGGACGTGCACAACGTCGTGTGCCTCTAGGTACTGGCGCAACACCCTGAAGAACGCGGGCATCACCGGCCCTTTGCTAACGGTAAAAAGTACCGGCAAACGGATGACGTGAACTCCCTCCAGCCACTCTTCCTCACTCAATGCGGGATTGTGGCGGGACGTCAGCACCGTGACCGCATGGCCGCGCTGCACCAGCCCCCGCGCGACGCGGTGCATGTAAGCGGTAATCCCACTGCTGTGCGGCAGATAGTAAGTTGTGAGATAGAGTATTCTCATGGTGTTCTATCTACGTGCATACCCTCCAGAATGTGTTCTAGAGGGAACGGCGCCGACTCACGGCATGAATTGTTGTCAATCGACCCCAGAGTGCGCGTGCTCGTTTGGCGTTCGGCAACCTAGGGAGAGCATGTAGAGTGACGTAAGGTAGACTGTTATCGGCAGACTGCACGTATGCTACTACTATTGTAGGCGCGACGCTACGCTGTAAACCAGCCGGAGCTAGGGATGTCGCAAGATGGCTACCTACTCTATGCTTGAGCTCAGCGCGTTCGCTGCAGACAATCGCTCACTCGATGCAAGGCTCATGCCAAAGCAGTCACTTGCAAGCCAGCATCTGAAGCTAGCAAATCTTGAATACTACTTTTGACAGCAACATAGCCGCTCTCTTGGCGCATGAACTCGATCCGGCGTTTGCCGCAAGAGCCGCCCTGATCCTGCGCCACGTTCAGCCTGCCGGCGCCGGCCGAATTCTCGACGTGGGCTGCGGTCGCGGGTTCTACGCCAGAGCAATTGCCGCCCTCTATCCCCAGGCAGCCGTGGTCGGCGTCGACTACAGCAACGACTATCTCACCGCGGCCGCAGAGCACACACGCGGCATGGCCGTGCAGTTCGCGCGTGCAGACGCTCGATCGCTCCCCTTTGCGTCAGGCGAGTTCGACGCGATTGTGTGCTCCGAAGTCCTGGAGCACATCGTCGAAGACGGTGCTGTGCTTTCGGAATTGAATCGCGTGCTCCGCGATGGAGGGTCGCTTCTCATATCAGTCCCCAACCGGCAGTACCCATTCATGTGGGACCCGCTCAATTGGGTGTTAGAGCGTGTTTTCGGTACGCACGTGCCGGCACACATCTGGTGGCTTGCCGGAATCTGGGCGGATCACGTGCGCCTCTATACAGCGCCAGAACTAAGCGGCCGTGTGCGCGCTGCCGGATTTGCGCTCGAAAACCTGTGGTTCACGACCCCGCGCTGCCTGCCATTCGCCCACTTCTTGCTCTATGGGATCGGCAAGAACATCATCGAACGAGGCTTCTTGCCCTCCTGCAACCGGTTTGATCAAGAGCAAGGCAACTCTCGCTTGCTTCGGTGGGCACGCAGTCTGCTCTTTACGTTTGATGATCCGCCAAAGGCGCGTACCGACGAAACCTCCTCAGTGGGTATCGTCCTCAAGGCCCGTAAGCTAGGATGCGCCGCCTAGATAGCTCAGGATTGACGGACCATTGCCTAGACTGATGAAACAGCGCAATCTTGGCTTTTCCTACTAAGGTGACGCGCTCTCTGTAACTTTCCGCCAAAGCGTGCAGTGTAGAAGAGTGCGACCATTCCTAAACTCAAGGCGCAGACGCAGCAGCAATATCAGGCGCGATCGGCCGTTCACGATAGGCGCCGACTTCCAGAACCCCAAAGCGCTTCAGCAAAGTGAATTCCAGTTCCACCCCACCGTGGCGGGGTGTGGTCCAGCGCATGAGATAGGTGCCCTCTTCGAGGACGCCCTGCCATGTGGCTATTGTCGCCTCTTCCCCCGCCGCGAGCCGTTCGACCGGTACTTGCGCAAACCGCGCCAGCAACTGTTCCGCGCCATTGAATACTTCGCCGCGCCCGTCAATGTCCTCTTCATCGGTATAGAGTCGTTCGCTGACGTTCCGCACCACAACTGTAATCGCCGTATTGCCGCCGCTGTTAAGACGCACGCTGCTCCCGAATTCCAAGCGTGGGCCCTCATCGCCACCGAGCGTACATCCCGCCAAGAGGAGGCACGCGACCGCGAAGATTCCCAGCAAGGCAGCCGAGACCTTGAAGCAGTGCCCTTGGCGAAATGGACGTGCCTTTCCGTCGAAACTCATAATTCTCGTGGCGCCGCACCTGGTGTCAGCAGATCACTGTGTCACTATCGGCAGCAGTTCTTGGCTGAGATCGCGCGGGCCCATAACGGCGAGCTTGACGGCATTAGAAGGAAAGAGGCGCGCGGCAACCCGCTGAATATCGTCCACGGTCACCGCCTCGACGCGGGCCACTGCCTCATCAGCCGTGATGAGTTCCCCGTGAATGAGCTCGCGCACGCCGCCCCATCCGCCCACGCTTTGCGTACTCTCCAAGCCAAGCAGGAGATGCCCCTTGGTAAACTCCTTCGCCTTGCGCAGTTCCGTCTCCGGCACCGGATTTTGCAGGCCTCTGATTTCGTCCATGATGCAGCGCAGAGCATCCGGCGCGTTGTCCGGATCAACGCCGCCATACACCGTGAAGATACCGGTGTCGAGCTGGTGTCGCGGATACGAGCCAACACTGTATGCCAAACCGCGTTTCTCGCGGATTTCCAGGAAGAGCCGAGAACTCATGCCCTCGCCAAGCACGGTATTCAGGAGGCCCAGAGCATAGCGGTCTTCATCGAACATCGAAAGGCCCGGGAACGAAAGCAGCATAGTCATCTGTTCCACCGATTCTCGCCCTTCGCCGATTGCGACCGGCTCCTGTCCGTTACCCTCCCAGGGCAAGAAATCTCCCGGCGCTCCGTTCGTCCAAGCGCCGTAGAGACGTTCGGCATCAGCCACAACTTGCTCGTGTGTGACGTTGCCTGCTACCGACAGCACGGTGTTCTGCGGACTGTACATGCGACCGCGGTAATCATGGATCATGTCCGATGTAATGCCCAGCACAGTCTCGGGGCTGCCGCCGATGTCTCGGCCCAGCGGGTGTCCCGGCCAGCAGATTTCGTCGCTTAAGATACTCACCCAGCTACGAGGATCGTCATGATACATCCGCAACTCTTCCAAGATCACGCCCTGCTCGCGCTTTAGCTCTTCATCTTCGAGCAGCGGATGGAGAAAAATATCAGCGAGCAATTCCATCGCCAGCGTATAGTGCGGCTGGGCAACCCGGCACCAGTAGTCCACCACTTCCTTGTCGGTGCTGGCGTTCATCGATCCGCCAACGCCCTCGATGGACTCACTCACGATCTGCGCCGTCGGCCATTTCTTGCTGCCTTTGAAGAGCATGTGTTCAAAGACATGGGCAATGCCGGCCTCGGGCTCGTTTTCGTAGCGTGAACCGGCACGGACCAATACAATCACCGATACCGAGCGCGTATGCGGCAGTGTGGAGGTGACCACGCGCATTCCGTTTGCCAGTGCGGTCTTCTCGAACATAGATGTGCTACCTCTTGTATTTCTCTTCTTAGGACATTAACGTGTGTCGGTTGTAACCAATGATGAATGGGAAGATGGCCGTTTGGCGTTACGAAGGACTCTTCACCCGCACGAAGCCCCTCCACTTAAGCCGCCGGGCTGCAATTCAAGCAGGAAAGCCCTCCGAGCAACACATTCGCGCAATCCTCGTCAATGCGTAGCCGGGAGTTCAGGACACGCGCCGGCAGACTCTTGCACACTATGCAAAGGCCCCCAGTTCGCTCAACATAGCACGAATAATCGGGACCCATAGCCGAATATCGTCCCCAGTCACACGCATCTCATTGTACTCTAGTCCATATCCTAAAGCCCCAGCGAGTTGCAGCTCAATACTAAGGGGGGCGATGTTCAATCTTCCTTGAAACATGCTGTTTACAATAGCAATGTACTAAGTGCGGGAAATGTGTCTCGGGCTTCCCTATGTCTGCAGAATCCATGCGGCGACGTTGCTCCTTCCAATCGGACTAGAGAGCCATGGATTGGCGCCGGAACAAGTGGAGCCGGATGACCATGACCCAACCAAAACGGAGTGAAAGAGAGAGACGTATGTCTATGATTGTCGTCAAGAGGATAGCAGCGCTGCTGCTTGTGGCGTGGATGGCCGTCGGTTGTGGCTCCGGCAACGATGGCGGCGCGGTCGGGGTCGCCTCCCCGGTTTCCGATGCAACGGCACCATCCCCCGGCCAAAGCCCAACGTCTCAATTCGTGGCTGAGGTGTGGGCCGACAATTGGTTCGCCCTCTACGTTAATGGGGAGTTAGTCAGTGAGGACTCGACGCCCATCACGACAGAGCGCTCCTTCAACGCCGAGACCATCACGTTCACCGCCGCCTATCCCCTGACCATCGGCATCGAAGCCAAAGACTTCAAGGAAACCAATTCGGGACTCGAGTACATCGGAGAGCGCAACCAGCAGATGGGCGACGGCGGCATCATTGCGCAAATCACCGACCTCGGTACCGGCAAGATTGTGGCCGTCACCAACGGGAGTTGGCAACTGATGGTGATCCATCGCGCTCCCTTGAACCCCGGGTGCGAGAATTCCCCAGACCCAAACACCGCTTGCCGGTTCGAGAGCAAGGAGGCCCCTCCGGGCTGGACCGGAGCCGACTTTGACGCCAGCCGGTGGAGCCCCGCCACCGAGTGGTCGGAGGCCGCTGTGCGCCCCAGGGACGGCTACAACACGGTCCAATGGGACGAATCCGCCCAACTGATCTGGGGTAGCGACTTGGAAATAGACAACACCATCCTCCTGCGCCTGACGGTGCCTGCTCCTTCTTGATCATCCAGCCGTCGTGGGAAGGTGGAACTAAAAGAACAGTCTTCTTCTACCAATTCCGGTGAACTCGCTCTTTCGGGGGGTTCCCAAGAGATCGGTCTGACATCCACCAGCCGGTCCTTGCGTCTGAACTTTCCCATGAAAGAGATCACTTCCGGCAGAGGTGACTGAAGCATGAGAAAGACAACAAGCGCGAATTATGGCGAAACCGCAGCACCAACCAGAGAAACTAGCCATTAGTTTCGCTCTACGCCAGTCAATTTCCATGTGTCTTCTTGCCTGCAAAAATGCCGGGAAACCTAGAATCACCGTAGCAACGCCGATACAGACAGTATTTGGGACTGGAACTCTTGAACACCGCTACGAGGACACGTATACTTATATGAAGCATCAGTATACTAACTCGGGAGGCACCAAGCCACTATGAAACAGAAGCTCACAGTCACAGTGGACGCCGACCTATTGCCGGTGGCCAAACGCTACGCCCGATCTCGCGGCGTGTCCCTTTCGTCACTGGTTGAGCAGTCTCTCAGGGAAATGGCGGGGGAATACGAGCCGTCCTTTTCCGAGCGGTGGCGAGGCAAGTTTCGGGCGGCGGAGCGCGATGATGATCCGCGCTACGATGCACTGGCCGCTAAGTACCTCCGATGATACTTCTCGACACCGACGTACTCATAGACATCGCACTCGACAGGCATCCGCACTCCGCACCAGCGTCGGAACTTCTGGACCGGATTGAGCAGGGCGCGGAGGCGGCATTCATCGCGTGGCACTCCATATCCAACTTCTATTACATCGTGTCTCCAGCGCTTGGAGGCGTGAGCGCGCGCGACTTCATTGTCGAGCTTACGCGCTTCGTGGCGGTAGCTACGACCGACACCGAAAGCATCCGCTATGCCGCCGAGCTACCAATGGCTGACTTCGAGGACGCTATGCAGGTGGCTGCCGCCCGTGCCTGCGGGGCTAGGCACATTGTCACAAGGAACGGCAGGGACTACGCACGTTCTCCAATTCGTGCCGTCGCTCCCCAGGATGCCCTCAGTGGATTGTTCTGATACCCGATGAGCCAGCACGAATCACGTCGCGCGCGGAGTTTAGTCCTCACTACAATAAATTGCGGCGATAAGTCGATGATGACTTGGGATGCCTGAAGGGTTCTGGGGAGGAATCACAGATGGAAAACACTACCTACGAGTCATATGAAGAAACTGACGTTGTGCTCGAAGTTTCATTCGCTTCAGACAAAATGCTAAAGATGCTTTGTTCTGAGATCCAAGGCAGAAAGCATTTGTGTGTGAACATGTGTTGTCCCTGCGAGAAGAACTAAGTAACGATCAACGGAAGTTGCATCTTCTGGAACTATTGCCACATTAAAGTATTGTTGCAATGTAGAAAATTCTACTTTGCAACGGGCAATAATAGCAGTGGCAATTTCCCTGTTTTCCCTGCCTTTCATTTCAGCCTTAATGCGTTGAATATCCTTCAAGAACGGGACTGAATCATACGAAATAGAAGACATTTCTGTTGCAAACCTTCTTGGGCGGAAGCGCAGCGCGAGAGGCTGAAATGGCCTTGGGTGAAGGACCCATTCGCACTCTGCTTCCATGCAAAACTAAACTGCTCACGCGCATTTATTTGGGATACTTGGACCACTGAGTTTGGAGCTTCTCAGGCTTGGTTTTTCTGGCCTTGCGTCCTTAAGTGGTGACGCGGCGCTTCTTGACACGGACGGGACAACTCCATACGAAAGACGCAGCTAACCACCCTCCTAAACGGGAGATTTCTGCCCCGGTTCTGACTACACAGGGGCGGTGCCTTATATTGACTCCGATTATATCAGGCTTTCAGCCCTATTTTGCATCACGCCGCGCAGACCTCTTGGTAGAACTGGTCGGAACGAACCGACTCTTCGATTATGCCGTGCAGCAGCCTTTTCACAAGATCGTTGTAATGGGGCTCCCAGTCTCCAACGGGATTGGCCTTGCCGTTATCTCCAAACCGTCGATGCTGGCTACGCGCTATACTGACCATGAGCAGTTTTGAAAGGAGTATGACATCAACACTTGCAAGGCTAGAAGTACTTGATCCTCAGTGGTCACATGAGATTGAAGAACACTATCGCCAAGCAGGGCCTAATACTGCTATAGATTCTGTAACTGTCCGCATCACAGTGAATGGCGTTACGCGAGCAGGGATAGCCCAGGTGAGACGCACTGGCGACGGCGGTTTGCAGGAAGCCACAGAAAACGCCTTTGAGAGAGCCGCAGCAATGTTCTTGGACAAGGAGTGACCCGCATCTCGCCAAGAGACCCCGTGCTCAATGGCGAGCGTGGGGTATCGCTGGCTTAAAGCAGAACCCCCGGCCAGCGCTGGGGGGTTCTTTTGTTGGTTCATGGCTGTCTTTAGTAGGAAGCTGTGAGGCGATGCATAGACAGGAATTGCTTGTACAGTGCCACGAACAACACGCACGAGTTCGCGTCGCAAACCAAACACTTATGTGTGCCCTTCTGCTCCACATACTGCACTGCTTCTCGCCAGTGAATGTTGTATCGATCGAGGTACTCCAACGTCGCCACAACTTCGTCGTGGGAATGCTGACTATTGCATTTCAGGAGAAATGGGTTAGAATAAAGCAATTAGTAGATACGGACTTGTCATTTCCTCTTAGCGCGTAGGTACTCTCAATGTACTATGGCTACTCCAAACTGGGCAAACCGCACCATCTTCACCGGCGATAACCTCGATATCATGCGCGGCATGAATGCGGAGACGGTTGACCTCATATACCTCGATCCGCCCTTCAACTCCAACAAGAACTACTCCGCTCCAGTAGGCTCTAAAGCCGCAGGTGCAGCATTCAAGGACACCTGGACGCTATCAGACCTAGATGTAGCGTGGATGGGTCTGATAGCCGACCAAGAGCCTGCTATATACAAGCTGCTAGAGACCGTCAGGCTAACACACGGCAAGGGAATGCAGTCCTACCTCTGCATGATGGCGGTGCGCTTGGTAGAGATGCGGAGATTGCTCAAGGATACGGGGTCTGTCTATCTACACTGTGATCCTACGGCAAGCCACTACTTGAAGCTGCTGATGGACGCCATCTACGGAATGCAGAACTTTAGGAATGAAATCGTGTGGTGTTATAACGTTGGGGGGAAGGGGAAGCGCTGGTGGGCAAGGAAGCACGATTGTATGCTGTTTTACTCAAAGTCAAAATCCTACTTCTTTGACGGCGAAGCAGTGGGAATAAGTAGGGACACAGGAGCTAAGAGTTTCGGTGGAAAAATTGGGGTTGATGAGCACGGACGCAGGTATCAAGACAAGATTGTAAAATCAACCGGAAAGATTTACCGATATTATCTCGACGAACCGAAAACCCCCGAAGACTGGTGGTCCGATATAAACAGTCTCCAGTCTGGCTCCAAGGAGCGAACCGGCTATCCTACTCAGAAGCCACTTGCCTTGCTTGAACGCATCATCAAAGCAAGTTCGGACAAAGGGGATATTGTGCTTGACCCGTTCGCGGGTTGTGCTACTGCGCTTATTGCCGCACAAGCAGAAGGCAGGCAGTGGGTAGGCATAGACTTATCACTGAAAGCGGTTGACCTGGTAAAACAACGAGTTGACGCCCTCACTGCTGTGCCCATCAAAATCCATGCCCGTGCAGACAATCCACAGCGCACAGACATTGATGCACCTATCCACTATCGACAGAATAAGCACGTGCTCTACGGTCAACAAGAAGGTATCTGCAAGGGTTGCAAAATGGACTTCCCATTCAAGATATTCGATGTAGACCACAGAACACCGAAATCTAGGGGCGGAACCGACCATATAGACAATCTGCAACTGCTATGCTCTTCGTGCAATCGCATCAAAGGCGATAGACCGATGGAGTACCTGGTTGCGCAACTGGCAAAAGTCGGCGAGGTTAGCGCGTATCGCTAGAACAGGCTATCCTTAATTTCAAAGCCCCGCGCTCAATGGCGAGTGGGGGGCTTTTGCTATTGTCAACTGGTTGCACCCCATATTACACTAGACCCAGTGGCAACGAAGGGATTGCCTAAATTGGAACTGGAAAGGTCTTACTGTGAAAATTCACACACATGTGTTCATCTGTCCGATACCGCTTGGCAAAGCCATGAGCCAGGCGGTGAACCGTTGAGGATCGTAAACCTATATGGACAATACCGAAAGGGACAGAGGTTTGGTACTTCGGTTTGTTCTCAGGTTTAACCATCTTAGGGATTGCGTTTCTCGCCTTGGGTGCATGGAAGGAAGAAACGAGTGCTAGTGAAAACATTGCTGCCGTGATTGTAAATATATACCGTAATGCCGGTGTTTTCGCTCTTTCATCAGCAGCAATCTCCTTTGTTGTAGTTGACGTAATAGGTGGGATTATTATGGGTATCTCAACCGTAGTGTACGAATGGCGAGAGAAGAAGCGCAGGGAATCCGAGGCAAGGACTAAAGCAACACTGTCTCAAGGCCGGCAGGAAGTGATAGAAGAGCTTGAAGCCAAGGGTGTTGAAGTGCCGGACGAAGTGAAAGCCAAGTCCCCGAATCCGCCGTCCAACGAATAGGTCTCTTAGCATTCAACACGCCCCGGTAAACCATACCGGGGCGTGTTGCTTTGTCTAACTCGCCCCAACAGCCCGCATCATGAAGTCAGCAAACGGTGATTCGGACTTCCGCGTATTGTACTTGTAAGCCGCCTCATTGATGTAGTCGCTAGCGTGCTCTACCGTGTAGTGATCGTGCTGGCCGGAGATAGCGCGCTTCACCAATGCCCAGAAGCCTTCAATCGTATTCGTGTGGATTGCGCCGTCCACATATCGCTTGGAGTGGTCTACGCTGAAATGCATCATCCAGTCGCGCACTTCGTTGTATCCCGCGAATTGGTCGGTCATTAGCAGGGCGCGAGGATCAATGTTTCGACGTAGGAAGGCGTTGATATGTCGCGCAGTGACACGCGGTGAAGGTGATGCCTTGACCTTGCCGCCACGCTCTACCGCTCCAAGTACTGGCAGCTTCTTAGTACCACGCCCGCGTGTACTAGTCCCGCCACGGGGATTGTTCTTGCCCCGTGGCTTGCCGCCTATGTAGGATTCGTCTGCCTCTACTATGCCGCTCAGTAATGCACTATCGTCATTCATGGCCTTGCGGATGCGCATTGCGAGGTACCACGCGCTTTTCTGGTTCAAGTCAAGATCGCGGGCAAGCTGGCAGCTAGAGACAGACTTCTTAGCATTCAGTAAGATTGCGATTGCCGCGAACCACTTTTGCAAGGGAACCTTAGTGCCTTGGAATATGGTACCGGACAGCACCTTGAAGGTAGATAGGCAATTGTGGCAGTTCCAGCGTCCCACTTGATGCGCTTCATTCTTTCGCGCTACTTCATAGCTCTTGCAGTATGGGCAGCGTGGCTTGCCGTCCCACTTGATGCGTTCCAAGTGCTCGATGCAGGACTCTTGCGTGGGAAACTTACGGGCTATTTCTAGTATATTCATGACCTACCTCCTGAAGATATTATCTCATACCGTCAAGATGGCGTCAAGTCCTAATCTACTAATTGCGTAGAATAATCCATTGGATGTATCCTTTCGTTGCCAGGTCTGCCCTACAGACATGGTTGAAAACAAATCGGTACATCACCTTCCTTGACCTACTTCGAGGCGGGGTGCTACCATACAAAAAGCGGTGGCGGTTGCCGCCCTAGATGGTCGAGAGTCAGTCGGGAAAGAACAGGCTCTCGGCCATTGGCTTTTCTATAGGCAAGGTACCATTAATGCGAAGGCTTGTCAAGTTTCCTAATTGACTAATCCACTCCTAAAGCCCTCAACATAAAGTCATTCCAGAGTGTCTCTGACTTCCGTGTGTTGTACTTGTACGTCGCTTCGTCGATGTGCATGCTTGCGTGCTTCACCGTGTTCTGGTGGTGCTGTCCGGCAATCGCTCGCTTCACCAAACTCCAGAATCCCTCTATGGTGTTCGTGTGGATCGTCCCGCGCACAGAAATCGAGACCTCCTAAGGAAGAATTCGTAGCGCAGGATTTGTTAGCCCACTTTCGGTCTGTCGAGTGGGACTACTGACCTCGCGCTATCGCCTCTTAGGAAGTCAAGAATGAAGCAGGTTTGGAGTAGGGCCAAAGCGCGCCAACTATTGTGCTATGCTGAATGCGCCTTCTATCTCAGTGCTGCAGCCACAGCCAGGCTAGGTAGCAAAGGGATGGCAGGAGCAGAGCCTTGCGGACGGGTCTAATGCAAAACTCATGGATCGGCTAAGAAACCTAAGTCGCGAGTACTAACCGGTGTCGGGATTCACATGGAACGCATTTGGCTGCGGTGGTGGGGGTGTGGGGCCTTTGACGTGCGCTTTGGCGACGTGAACATCGCGTTCGATCCGTATCTCTTTGGCGAAAACCTCGACAACGCGCAGCCCATCTACGATTATATCTTCATCAGTCACGAGCACTTCGACCACTGCCATCCGAAGACTCTCCGCAAGCTGTGCCAGGGCGAGCGTTTTAAGACGCTCTTCGTGCCGCCGGGCTGTTTGTGGCCGGACGAGCCAATCGATGAGAAGTATGGCGACGCCGCGTTTTCTCGCGACCTGCCTATTACGAAGCACGTGCCGGCGGAGAAGATACAGGTGATGTATCCAAAGCATCAGAACGAAATGCAGCGGGGCAGGCCGTGGGCGGGCACGGTTCACGTGCGGGAGTTTCCCGGCCCGACCGAGGTTGACCTTGGCGCGCTCCATGTGGAAACCATCGAGAGTGGCGAGAACCAGCGCCCCGATCTGCCAAACCTAGGATTCCTGGTTACCCACAAAGCCTTGAATCTCTCTTTTCTGCACATTGGCGACGCGTGGGCTGCCTATCCGGCGATGCGGGCGTTACGCGGGCGGGTGGACTTTGCCATTCACATGAAACTCGGCCTCTCGCCGACGAGTGCGGAACACCAATCGACCGAACTCGAGAACTTTGTGGACTATATTCGGCCCTACGCCGTGATCCCCGTGCACTACCGCACCGACCGCAAGTCTGATCCGGTGCCGGAGGGACACTGGCCGCCGAACGCGAGTGACGTCGGTGCGTTCATTGAGTATTACCGCGAGAAAGTCGGCCCGCGGACCCAGGTGCTCCCCTTTACGGCCGGCATCGAATATGCGCTCAAGCTACCGGAGAAGCGCATAGAGTGGGAATGGGAGTGGGTGAACACCTGGGACGTGCCGCCCTGGCGCGAGGGTTAGCCGGTCTGCGCCGGCTTTGCCGCACCGGCAACCCGGTATGTTTCACGTGAAACATTGCCCAGTTCACTCTGCAGCAGTCAGAAGGACGCTCCGTGTATCTCAGCGCGCTTTCCCTCACCAACTTCCGTAACTATCGCTCCGCCACGCTCTCGCTCGCGCAGGGGTTGACGATCTTCACGGGTCCAAACGGCGCTGGGAAATCGAATATCCTTGAAGCCATTCACTGCCTAGCCACAGGCCGTTCCTTCCGGGCCCGTTCCGATGCGGAAATGCGCAGCTTCGCGCCCGATCCGGAGCGCCCCTACACACGGGTGGCCGGAGAAGTAGGGGCCGGGGATCATGAAACCTCGCTAGAGGTAATCTGGGCCGCCGAACAACCAGACTCCGCGTTTAGCAAGCGCATCCGCATTGGCGGCGTGCCCCGCCGCGCTTCGAGCCTCCTGCAACACCTGCACGTGGTCCTGTTTACGCCCCATGACATTGCGTTGGTGGACGGTCCACCCAGTAGCCGGCGGCGCTATCTCGACTACCTGCTCAGTCGCATTGATTCGCAATACTTACGCATGCTGCAAAGCTACGAGCACGTGATGGCGGAGCGGAACGCGCTGTTGCGCGCCCTGCGCGACGGATCGACCCGCGACCAGCGCCAGCTTGCAGCATGGAACCGTGAGCTTACGACTTTGGGGGCATCGATTACTGCCCTCCGCGTGGTCTACGTTGAACACGTAGCAGAACCACTCTCCACCCGCTACGACACGCTCATAGGAACTGCCACCGACCTGCGCCTCCGCTACGAATCGACCGTGCCGCTCCCGGCGACTCCGCCCCTCCCCGCCGAGCTTCGCAGCAGCGCTTTACCGCAAGCCTGGCTGGCAGAGATTCAGGCAGCGTTTGCCGCCGCCCTCGAGGCGCAGGCGCCCCGCGAGCGCGCACAAGCGGTCACGGTCGTGGGCCCCCATCGTGACGATCTTACTTTCCTGCGCAGCGACCACCCTTTGGCTACCTTCGGCTCGCGCGGCGAACAACGGCTGGCAGCCCTCACCCTCAAGCTCACCGAGGTTGCCCTGCTCCATGCGGAGTCCGGCGAATGGCCGGTCATTCTTCTGGATGATTTTCTCTCCGAACTGGATGCCCAGCGCCGCCAACACGTCCTCGCGTCCCTCGCTCCCAACGTCCAAGTGTTCGCCACCACCTCCGACCTCCGGCAATTCTCGCAGAACGTCCTGGATTCAGCACAAATTCTGCAGGTCGCGGACGATACGGTGACTCTCCCTCAATGAGCACCTCTACCTGGGACTGCCCCCCACTCTCAAGAGCACCCGCCCAAGCATTCTACGCCTAGGCGAGCCGCTAATACGCGTTCTGGACCCAGAAGATATGATGCAATTTGACACATTTCCTGGCGCTTCGGGTGGAACATCATCCAAAGTTCTTCTTCTTAGCGGGGCGCACTGCGTCCGTTTTATCTTGCAAAGAGCACATAGTTTCGTAGAACTTCCGCGCAATCAGTAGTTCAAGACTGAGTAGGTCTGGCTAGAGCCACCAAATAAAGCGGTTAGCTTATCTGCGGAACAATGCGCCTAAGAGTAGCCAAGAGAAGACAGCCTGAATCTGAGAGGGAAAGGGAGAATATGGCGCCGCAAACACTTGCGACAGAAACAACCTGTTCCTGCCAGAGATCCACAATGTTACCGGCCTAGCAACAACTCGGCCAATGTCGACCACCAAGACGGCCTTGCCACAAGGACAACCAAATCCAGATTTCCTGCGCCCACTATGCTACCCCAGCCTAGGAGTCTGTGCAGGGACTACAGTATACGCACTTCTGAGACATCCAGGTAAGTCGTCGGCTCTCCAGAAAATTCAGCCATGAATTTCCCGGCTGTTACGTATGTGCGCACAGATTCATACTCTTTCAAATAGCTCAGCAATAAACCTACTAAGGTAACGACACGCTTCGCAGCGTATGCATCACGAGCATTCCGGTGCTTAGGATTCTCAGGCACCCCATATATCTCGAAGTCAATGTTCTTGCCATCGCTGTGAATGATACCAGTTGTATGAGGAACATCATTATGCTGGCAAAGCTCTATGATATTTCCGGTGACCTCTTCCAGCATGCTATCCCCACTGGGTACTTTCATTGCTCCCCCCTGCCAGTCCGCATCAAGAACTGGTCCAGCACGTTTTCAATCCGCGAAAGCCGACTCGACAAGCCATCGGAACTTGCTTCAAGATGGGCAATGCGCTCACCTAAGCGTGATTCTAATCCTGAGATGCGGGTCTCAAATCGCCAAAGTAGACCCAAGAGCGCCACGATAGCGACAATCACTTGAACCCAGTCCGATAGGCCATCCATACAATACTCCCTCTGCTTCATCCTCCCAAAGCTTGTTGAACGTGTCAACTGGCTCCCTCGGAAGCAAGGTCATACAACCCTCTTTTCCCGCGGCCCCCTCCCAGGAAAAGTGCGCCGTAAGAAGCTACACGAAACAACTAGCTTGCAGCGAAATAGTGTCCAGTACAGCCACTAAGTATGTGTCTTCCGCTGCAGTCAATGCATTTGCAAGGGAAAGTCGCCGGCGAGGTAAGCGCCACAATAGTCCTGGTAGGCCCGCGTACCCCGGATAGCGTTGAGAAGTGTTCCATTGAGGTAATCCCTCAAGATAGAGTCCTGTGACTTAGAGTCCTCATCCTGCAACCCGCTCCCGCCATTGCCAAAGTACTCCATCCACCATTGGGCTTGCCAACTAAACGCACGCTCTTCTTGCTTATAGCACTCTTCCTGAGACTCTGGTTCATCGTGTGTCATCGCATGAATGGTCTCGTGTACGAACCAGGCAGCGGCGTTCACCGGGCTATTGCGGTGGGCATCGTTGATTGCAATGTAGTTATACCTTGGAGAGAAGACACCACCAAGGTAATCTATCTGATCAAAGTACGCACTCACGCCGGATTCTACGAACCAATCATGTACCCGCCTACCGGTCGCCGTCTGGCTCATGGTCTCAAGCGCTCGCGCAATATCCGCATCTCGCGCAGACGCTCTTGGCACGGCAGGGCAGAATTCCGAATCGCGGTGGATTCGGTGATGCACGTATTCTTGCGCTCGCAAACGCCTCTCCACATCTGACACTGGAGAGTGACCGTTAAACTCTGTCAACCATATCTCCCGTGACGTCAAGACTAGATACTTACGTTCGATGCATTCCTCGGGAGTCGTTGGCTCGCCGTGTACATGGAACCACTTTGCGAGCTCAGCCGCCTCAGCCACGAGATGAGCAATTGTGTCCGGTGCCTCGTGTACATAGTTTCCGTAAAGCACTATGCGGTTGCTTGGCACATCAAATATGTACTTTCCCCACGGCGGATTGCCGCCAAAGGTTATACCGACGCCCAATCGGAGTAAGTCCTGGAAGGCCTCTTCACCACTTGGCGTACCCCGGAGCACTTCAACCGCGGGAGCCAAGACCTGCTCAGGATTCAATTCGAGCGATGTTGGCATTGGAGTAGGCGTCGGCGTGGCAATGCCGCCGCCCGGTGCGTAGTCATACTCCCACTCGAAGCGCTCGGTGTTGAGTCGCTGCTGAAGACCGTTGGGACCATTAATCCAGGTGCGGTATCCGTCGGTGAAAGCGGTCCAGTTGTCGGCCTTGCGCCATACCAGTAAGCCGCCCGTGGTCTGTTGCAGTCCATCACCGTTGGCTTCGTAGTGCTCGTTCTCCAGGCACTCGCCAACTACGTCGTGACCGATCAAGTCGCGCAAAGTCTCGAAGCCGAGCACGAACTGACAGTCTGTGGCGTGTACCGATCTGGCAGAGAAAGCAACAAGGAGCAGCAGAAAGAGAGACGCGAGGAGGAGCCGCACAAAGGGTCTCCGTTGTAGAGCGGATAGTAGAACGATGCGATGAAGAGTGAGTTGATTTCCAAGACCGGCCTAAACAGCCCGCCTTAGGTAGTAGAACTAATCGGCTCGTATAACGGAAATCTGGAATTTAGGACGGGGAACTTAACATGACAAGAGAACTGAAAAGGATGACCATGGGTATAGTTACTCTTGGTCTGAACCATTATACGCAATGCCTCGTCCGTAGTGCAAGTCTAAATTACAACGGAGTTAGTGGACCTAGACTTGATAGCTTTGCAGGACTGCATTTCATGTCATTCCGAGCGCAGCGGCGAACCAGAATTCGAGGAATCTAGAAATCCCCGCACTCTAGATTCTTCGTCGCAGAGTTTATCCAGAGCCTGCTGAATGGCTCCTCAGAATGACAGATTGAGTGACCGCCTAGGCATGGGTAAAACCGATAGCTCACTCTTGCCCAATCTAAGTCCAATCCTTTCAGCTCCGAATTACAAGGGCATGAGAAGCTTCGGCGGAACTTTTGACCTTCTGCCGGGAACTAGGGCAATGCATGCGTATCGCCACCCTCATTAGTCTCTCTCGCCGCCATTTTGGTCTTGTGCACTATCCCCTATGCCGCGCTTCACTTTCAATCTGATTGGCCTTAACACAATAGAGCGCACTCTTGCCGGGCTGTGCTAGGCTGTCAGGAGGGAGGGATACGGCATGTTCAAGGCGCTTAAAGACGTGCTGCCGGGCATGATCGAAGAGCTTGGCATCTCCGAACCGCTCATGCGGTCGGCGGTGTTTGCCGCGTGGCGTACCATCGCTGCGGGCCTCCCTGCCCATGCCCGAGACGCCCGTCCGCTCCGCTTCCAGCAGGGCACATTGACGATCCAGACCCCCTCTTCCGCCGCCGTGCACGAGCTGCACATGCGCGTGCCGCAACTCACCCGTGAACTAAATACGAAACTAGGGCGTCCGCTCGTCACTAAACTCGAACTCCGCGTCCGCGGTCAGCGGCCGCCAACCCGCACACCAACGGGAATACAGCTCCCACCCTCACAGAAGGATTCGCCCCAGGCGACCGCCACAGTCGACGATGCCGACCGCGAACGGCGGCTGCGCCAAGCCATCGACCTCATCGAGAATCCGGCCGTTCGCCAGCAAGCCCTCGCTCGCCTGGCTGGCGAAGAAGCGCAAGAGTCGGACCGCTGCACTCTGTGCGGCGTCCACGTCAGCACCCCCGGCCACTGCCCGCTCTGCCAAGCGTACGAGGGTCAGGAAAGCGAAAAGTAAGACGGGTTCGCAGACAGCTCGGTGGCGCGGGCGGTACGAATACTCGAGTTTGTTAACCGGGACCTCCAGCCGGTATTCCACTACCAGCCGGTATTCCACTAGACGGACTCACTTAGATGGGAGACATGTACGTGGCAGATGAGACCTACTCAGGCGTCCGGCCAATGGCAGCCAGTGCGGAAAGCATCAGCTTCGTAAAGAACATCATGGCGCCCACCCGTGACGGTACCAAGCTCGCGCTGGACATTCACGTGCCGGCCGGAGAAGGTCCGTGGCCCGTGACCCTCACCTACATCCCGTACCGTAAGGACGACCAGGAGCCCCTAGTTGGGATGCAACACCACTGGGCGCAGCACGGCTACGTCGGCACCTGCGTCGACTGCCGCGGCACCGGCTCCAGCGAAGGCGCGAACGACGACGAGTACCGCCCCGTGGAAATTCGCGACGGGTACGACGTGGTCGAATGGATCGCCGCGCAGGACTGGTGCGACGGCAAAGTGGCAATGACCGGCGGCTCATACGGCGGGTTTACCAGTGTGCAGGTCGCTGCCTTGGCGCCGCCGCATCTGGTAACGATCATCCCCTGGAATTTCACCGACGACCGGTACACGGACGACTGTCACTACCGTGGTGGAGCCTTGCGCTGCTACTACGACATAGGCGCATACGGCAGCTCCATGGTAGGCATGAACGCTATGCCGCCCTATCCCGAGTACAGCGGCGACCGTTGGGCCGAGCTTTGGGAGCAGCGTCTGGAGCAAAACAACCCGTACCTGCTCACGTGGTTGGCTAACCAGACAGACGGGGAATACTGGCGGCCCGGCAGCATTCGGGGCCGCTACCACGAGATCAAGGCCTCGGCGCTCCTCATCGGCGGCTGGCGCGACGGCTACTGCAACACCCCGCTCAGGACGGCGCAGCACTTGACCGCGCCAAGCAAGGTGCTCATCGGCCCTTGGAACCACTCCGGCCCGGACTGCGAAACGCCCGGACCGTCGCTGGCGCGCGAGCATCTCACCGTGCGTTGGTGCGACTACTGGCTCAAGGGGATAGACAACGGCATCATGGACGAGCCGGCCGTCAACGTCTACGTCCAAACGTTCGACGTGCCGGACGCCTCCAGGACCCATACATCCGGCTACTGGCGTACGGAGCCAACGTTCCCCATCCCCGGCGGTCGTACGCGCCGCCTCCAACTCGGCGGCGAGCTTACGCCGGACAACCCGGACATGACCCGCCACGGCTACGAGGAGTACGAATACCGGCCGTCCGTGGGTATTGCGAGCGGCCTGTGGAGCGCAGGCGTGCCCTTCGGCCTGCCCGGCGACCAGCGCGTGGACGAAATCTACGCGGCGAACTACACCTCCGCACCATTGGACGAACCGCTGGAGATCATCGGCACGAGCAAGGCCGTGGTACACGTTAGTTCCACGGCACCCGTCATGGCATTCGTGGCTCGGCTCTCAGACGTGGCGCCGGATGGCACCAGTGCGCAGGTCGCAATTGGCGTGCTGAACGGTACGCGGCGCAACTCGCTCACAGACCCTGAACCTATGGAACCGGGGGAGGTCTACGAGCTGCACGTGGACCTGGACGCTACGGCATGGCGATTCCAGCGTGGGCACAGGGTCCGGCTCTCCATCAGCAGCGCGGACTTCCCCAACCTGTGGCCGACTCCCTATAACGGCACGAACCGAGTGTACCGGGATGGCGGACGCGAGTCATACCTGGAGCTGCCGGTTGTGCCCACGAGGCACGCTCCTGCCGGAGAACTCCCGCCCGACGAGATGGCGTATGAGTCTTCCGCCGCGCCGCGCACATACCCGGAGGCGTCGCCGCGCGTCGTTCCCTGGGAGATTACGCAGGACATGCTGCGAGACCGCACCGGCTTACGCTTACATCTCGTAAACGAGAGCCGGGCCAGCGCCGATATGACCGTCAAGACGGAATCTCGGTTGGAGGTGTGGGCCAACAACCGCAATCCCGCGGACACTACGGCCATCGGCCGACACTTCAGGACCATCACCCGCACGGACAGCGTGATCAACGTGGATACGTCCGCCAACGTCCGCAGCACCCAGGACGCCTTCCACGTCTCCATTGACCTAAACGTCCGCATCAACGGCCTCCCCCACCACCAGCGCCGTTGGGTCGAGTCGTTCCAAAGGGAACTGCTTTGATCGGCGGAAGATTTACCTCTCCAATGAGTAGACCGATTCATACCAGCAGCAAGATCGTATAGGAACTATACGACACTGACTCTCCGCCATATCTTTTGCCTCTAATTAAACAACTTTGTAATCGCTACCTAGGGCAATGCTTGAAGAAAATCCGATCTGTCAAACGGAATTAGCTAACTTTCCTATTTTCTCTTGTAACCTTTCTCGCCGCGCCTCATAGAAAGCCATAAAGTCTGTCATTTTCTTTGGTACATCGCCCAGAGAGTTCATTTCTTTGTAGTGCTTGCGTGTCTGTCCGTCTGCGAAGTGCTCGCCCAGCCATTCCGCCGGCAGTTTATCGCGTTTCTCAACATTCGGAATACCTTCAAGCAACTGCAAGTTTCCTAGACGGTTAGCGTAGTCGGCAAAGGCTTCGTGTGACTCGTCGCCAATCCCTGCTGTGCGCAGTCGGGCTTTTGTAAAGCGGCTCCTGGGGAAAATGTGGTCGATGTGGAATTTGTTAGTACGCAGATCTATATGCGGAGACAACAGCGCGAGCAAAGCGAATACTCGCCTGTCGCTGATGGCCATGTCAGCGAGATCTTCTACTTCCTCTTCCGAAAAGTCCAAGCTCTTTCCTCGCTGTCCCATCACTTGCCGCAATTCCGCCGCTGGGAATTGGCCGCTAGTGTTTCCGCGAAGTACGTCACGAAGTGCTGTAAGCAATGTGTCGAGTCCGCTTCCCCAAATGCCTGATGCCTTGAGAATGGAGCGAATGAGCCAGCCTCGAATTGCTTGACGGTCCTCTTGGTACCGGCTGTGGGCATCGAATTCCGGGGGTGCTCCAAGTTGGTAAATGTAGTATGTGATCGGTAACAGCGAGCTAGTGGCTCGGATACTGTTGTTGTCAAATCCGAAACCTGCTACCAATTGCACTGTCTCTACCAGGGCCGAGCTAATCTTTGACCAATTCCTTTCGAGTATTGCCATATTCGCCCGGTTGAAGTTTCGAACTTGGAAGCCGACACTGGCTATATCGGTCAACATCAGTCCTGCCTTCAATACGAAGTCTTTCGTCAAGCCAAGTCCCGGTCCAATGTGATTCAGTTCGTCGACTAGTTGGTGAACCTCTTTTCGTGCATCCAGTTCTTCCCACTGAGAGGTGGCTATACTCAGCAAGAGATCAGAATAAGACAGAACCGTGCCTCCGCTATTGCGACGAATGAAAATGTTGAGGACGTGTTCGATATCTTGGTTTCTTTCCTCGTAGTAGCACACGGTCTGGTCTTTGTGCACTGCCTCATGCAATCGATCTAGCCTTTCAAAGGCTAAGTTCAATTCCGCTTCGCCAAGCTCTTTTTTTGTCAACCACTTGAGCATCGGTGGTCCGGATTGCATTGCTAGAATGTCGGAAACCCTAAACCATAGGCGCCCATTGTCACTTTCGATCCTTTCTTTCTCAACGAAATCGAAAGAGTAGCGATTACCTTCCTCATCTGGTTCAGCCGATGCCAGCAAGTCCAATGCCAATACTCGCTGCGGAAACGCATCTGGACTACTCCACCATTTATAGGGCACTTTGACTGCCATTGACCCGCGCAGGCCAATATTGAATGCGGTCAAACGCTGCTGCCCGTCGAGCACTGCCGTAATCGGGCTGCCTGGCATGACACTTGCTACAGGACAATGAGGGTTATCCCTTTGATGGTACTCGGTGACAAATCCGTAATATTTATATTCTGCTGAGCGTTCGGCATCTATTTGCCAAAATAAGAACTCTCCAAAAGGGTAGCCCTGCATCAGACTGTCAAACAGTGCACAGATCTGGTCGGGGCTCCAGACAAACTCCCGCTGGATGGCCGGGAGTACGTATTCATTCCTCTCAATGCACCGCAATGTATCTTTGATTGTTCCACCGGGGTGGTACATCTGAAGACTCCACTTATCTTGTGATTCCTGAAGTATGCCAAGAATCTATGAAAAGGGTTGGCCGACTGCAATTCTGCTCAGTTACAGTACTGAGATGGCTTGCATTCTACAAACTACCGCCGCGGCTGATGCACTCTTCGTCGCCCCGGTAGAGGCTACTGAGTGGAGAAGTCAGAAGCTTGATGCGAGGACACGGACTTCATACAGTGCCGTTGATGCTCACTGCGATTCAAACGCCGAGACAGCATTGACGCTTACGACACGCGGTTCTCCCCCGCTAACTTCAATCATCCGAAACCCTCTCTTTTTAAGAAACTGTGCTAATTCCTGCGAGTATTTGTCTAATGGTTTGACTCTTACAATTTTGTACAGTTCTCTGCCAGATTGAGTAAGAGCAACGCCATGTATTCTGAGTGTCTTGCCTATCCTATCTTCGGACACCGGCATCAAGATCCAGTGCCTTCCTAGGTAATTCAAAGGAAAACAAACTGCCTGCTGGCCTGCACCTGAAAAAGCTACCCCAGGCTTGAATTCATACCAAGAATTGTAATCAGCGATTATTAGGCCATGTTCATTCAATAGATTTAGCGTAGCAAAGTCTAACCCATATTCCTTGAGGGCATTGTCACTTGCATTACCGCCTAGAGAGGACGCTCTGATATCTTGGAACTGCGCTGATATACACATGGAACACAATGTCATAAAGTGATTAGCAACACTTTGGTCAAGACTGCCCAGGATCCTTACTGTCCTTGTCGAATAGGAACCTGGTTTCCTGATCTCCCCAGCTAGAATCTTTCCAAACAGAGTCTGCATCTCTTCAGTACTCTTCAGCCTAGCCTCCGTCTCAAAAGCGTTCAGCCAATCATCGTTGACTGTGTCGTCTGACTGGTCCCGACCTGACTGGTCGGTGGACTCAAAGGCGTCTCGTATTTCGCTCGCAGCTTTTTGACTAATCAAATCTAAGAACACTCTGAACAAGTCTCTGGCATAGTATCATAGCAAGAAAGCAGCATATGGCGAGGAGTTGGGTAATGGAGCAGCCGACGTTTGCCGACCTGGAGTACGCGCACAAGAAGCGCAAGACGCGGCGGGAGAAGTTCTTGGAGCGCATGGAGGAGTTGATCCCGTGGGCGGAGTTGGAGGCGCGCATTGCGCCGTACTATCCCAAGGCGGGGCGTGGGCGGCGGCCGTATCCCTTGTCGGTGATGTTGCGGGTACACTGCGTGCAGTTGTTCTACAACCTGAGCGATCCTGGGATGGAGGACATGCTGTACGAGGTGGAACCGGTGCGGCGGTTCGTGGGGCTGCGGCTGTCAGAGGCGCTGCCGGACGAGACGACTATTCTGCACTTTCGGCATATGCTGGAGCGGCACAAGTTGGGAGAGGGATTGCTGGAGGCGATCAACGCGCATCTGGCGTCGCAAGGCTTGCGGCTGCGAGAAGGGACGGTAGTGGACGCGACCATCATCGCGGCGCCAACGTCGACCAAGAACCGCGAGGGGGAGCGAGACCCGGAGATGCGGCAGGTGAAGAAGGGGAACCAGTATTACTTTGGGATGAAGCTGCACATTGGGGCCGACGCAGAGACGGGGCTCGTGCACAGCTTCACCACGACGCCGGCCAACGTGCACGACGTGACCCAAGCGGCGGCGTTGCTGCACGGCGCGGAGAAAGCGGTGTGGGGAGACGCGGGGTACGTGGGGGTGCAGAAGCGACCGGAGCATCAGGGGCGCGCCGTAGCGTGGCAGGTGGCGTTGAAGCCTGGGCAGCGGCGGAAACTGGCGCCTGAGAGCGCGGCGGCGCTGGCAGAGCGGCGCAAAGCGTCGGTCAGGGCCAAGGTAGAGCATCCGTTCCTGTGGGTGAAGCGGCACTTCGGCTACGCCACGGTGCGCTACCGGGGTCTGGCCAAGAACAGGCAACGGCTGGCCTTGCTGCTGGGGCTGACCAATGTGGTGACGGCCGCACGCCAGTTGGCAGCTTGACACGGGAGCAGTGCGCCCAAAACACGAGTGGGAGCAAAAAACGCTCCCAGCAGCGCCGAAACACGGGCAAAACAGCCCCTCCCAAACGCCAAAACACACCCCAAAACGCCCCCACAATCCTGCACACACCAATAACGCCACGCTTGCACCGAGTTGTTCAGACCCTTCCTAAGTTAACCTGCTCGCGAATCACCCGATTCCCAAACTTCTGTGCCGCTACCCGTGCATACTCAGGATCGGTCTGCATCTGTTGAGCGATTTGCTCTGCAGACCTGTTAGTCAACCTGATACGCGCTGCTGTTTCTGCACGTCGCTCATCTGCTATTCCTTCAAGATATGCAACGGGGATATCAATTACTGCAGAACTCAATTGACCGATGGCCTTAAAGAGATTTCGCCTGACCGGAGCGGGGATGCCTAGCATGGCTGCATCCCCTACCAGGTCGGTAATGATGTCGGGGACAGAAGTGATTTCATCCTTGGGAGCGTCGAAGTCTGGGTCGAGCGATTCGCCGAACATACTACTTACCTAGAAGTCCTTTAGCAGGCTGCAATATAGGGAACTAGAAACGAGTAAGTTCATAGTTAGTGTAACATTCAGCCTCTTGGCGAGGTTGTCACTTACGAAAGATATCTGCACCGAACCATTGACCATCCCGAGAGTATCCCAATGCTTTGCCCGGGAAGCGGAATACTCATTCGCGCAGTCTGGTTAGGAGAATTGGACTAATCGGGGGCTATGGGACCACGTCTCAGTTCCTCTAATGCCATCACACCTGTTTCTTGCTTCTTAGAGTTGTCTAGACGACCAAGCGGCGTCTCCGCAGCAGGTTTGATGAAGAAGAAGAGTGACTGATCACCACATATCTCGAACCATTGAGCACAGACCTTTACAGGCTGCTTTCGATCCAAACCGTTCTTGGTTTTTGTATACACGTGAACGAGATAACACTCAGTCACGGCTTCAAACTTGAAACTCGATAGATGATCACTTGCAACAGAAAAGACAACGACTTCCGGTCGTAGCACCTCCAGCAGGCTATGCCAGAGTGGTCGACCGTCCTTCTCGAGGGTCTTCTTCACTTCCAGATCAAGGTGACTCCACATTGGTTCAGTAGCAATGGGAGAGCTAATGTCGGTATGCAGTGCGGTTGATGGTTGCCCCTCATAGTAACTAACCCCCATACCTCTAAGCATCGGCTCGAACCCACTAAACCATCTGCGATATGGACAGGTGCAGAAGTATGCCGAGAGCGCTTGGAGGTAGCGGCCCTGCTCACTTGCCGAAATTCCCTCAGCAAGTGGAAATCGCTGAAGCGCGCAGTCCGCGGGAAACTCCTTTGACGATGGGTTTAGCCCTACGGTCACAACTCGCGTTTTTGATGAGGAGTATGCGCGTAGATCGCCGAAGAACAGTATTGGGATAGCGTTTTTTACGCGTGAAGGCAGGGAAGCTGCGTTCCCAAATGCTCGCCAAGCATCCGCCGCCAATTCATAGAGCCTTGCCTGCTCACTCAATAGTGTCCTCCAAGGACCGCAATTCCGTCTCTGTCCAGGCGTTAAAAAGCATCGTTACCGCGCGGTGAGGCCGCCGTCTAAGACCAGTTCTATGCCGGTGATGAAATCGGCGTCGTCGGAGGCTAGGTAGAGGGCGGCTTTTGCCACCTCATCGGGTTGGCCGAGGCGGCCCATGGGCTGGCGCAGGCGGAGGTTTTCGAGCGCTGCTGCCGGGTCGTCCTCGACGGCGAGGAGCCGCTGCACCCAGGGCGTTTCCACCGTGCCGGGACAGACGCAATTCACGCGGATGTTCTTGTCCACATATTCGATAGCGACTTGCTTTGTGAGGGCGATCACCGCGCCTTTGGAAGCGCTGTACACGGCGCGCTTGGGCAGACCGACCTGACCCGCCACCGACGCCGTATTGACGATAATGCCACCGCCCTGCGCCAGCATGTACGGGACCGCGTACTTGCACCCCAGATAGACGCCGCGCACGTTCACGGCCATCACCCGGTCCCACTCTTCGGGGGTGACGTCCAGCACGCTGCCCACGTGTCCGATGCCGGCATTATTGCAGAGGATGTCGATACTGCCGAAGGCCTCTACCGTCTCGGCCATCAGGTTTTCCACAGCGCTAGGATCGGTCACGTCGGCCACGAACGTTCGCATTGGACGACCGATCGCTTCTACAGCCGCCGCCGTATTGGCAAGACCGTCCGCATCCACGTCCGCGCCCATGATGCGCGCGCCTTCACGTGCGAAGAGCGTCGCCATCTCGTACCCGATACCGGACCCAGCGCCGGTAATGACCGCTACTTTATCTTCAAGCTTCATAGCCCACGGTTCCCCTTACACATTCTTCAGATTCGTGACCACGACTACAATCTTCGCCAAATTACCCACTGTTGGTACATTCGCTGGTGTACCCGCCGCCCAAATCATGCAATCCGGCAGCAAGCAGCCAGCCCTTTACGCGCCTAGCGAGTCAGGAACACAATACCCACCACCGCGAAGAAGATGCCCAGCCCCCGCGTGACCGACATGTGTTCGCCGAGGAAGAGCACTGCCAGTATCGCCGTCAGCACGGGATAGGTGCCGCTCGCGGGCGTGACCAGAGAGGCGTCGCCCAGGCGCAAGGCATTGTAGAAGCCAATCACAGCGCTGGCCGTAAATGAAGTTACCAACACCACAAGTACCCAAACTTGCCACGTTGGCGTAATCGAAATCGAGTTGGCACGCTGGACCCAGACAATTGGCAAGAGCAGCACAATCGTCATAATACTGCGTATCCAAAGGAGGTACGTGGGTGCAAAGTAGGGCGCGACCATCTTGCCGAAGAATGATGCCAGGCCCCACGAAACAAAGGCAACGCCAATCCAAAACCACAGCCCCATAGCCGCTCCTACGTCATCTGCTTCAATCGTTTGTACTCTCGCCTCGGGCAACGCCTGCCGCAGCTGAGAGCGGCAGGCGTTGCCCGACTCACTCCTGCAACTATAGCAAACCTGCTTACACACTGCGGAAACGGCTGCGCGGCAAGCGTCGTCGGTTGTCGGCCTTCTTCGCTATACTAAAAGCACGCCATGGCGGCCAAGGCGTGCAGCACACTACGGCAAGAACTACCCGGAACCGGAGGAAATCACACCTATGGACCTAACCGTCGGCGTACTGGGCACCGGACGCATGGCGCAACTGCACAGCACGGCGCTGCGCGCTATCCAAGAGCAAGGACTGGTCGTAAACGACGAAAACCATGACGTTTCTATCGCTCTCTATGGGCGTGATCCAGCGAAAGTCGCACCGCTGGCGGCAGCGTGCGGCGCGGCAAAGACGAGCACCGACCTGGAGAGCTTCATCGACGACCCTGCGCTCAACGTGATCGATAACTGCCTCGTGAACCGCTTGCACTTCACGCCGCTCCTGCAGGCAATTCAGAACGGCAAGCACGTATACACGGATAAGCCGTTGACCAATACTGCCGCGGAAGGCCGGTATCTCCTGCGCGCAGCACGTCAAGCCGGCGTGCACCACGGCATAGTGCAGAATATGCGCTTCCAAGCGGGTCCGGCGAAAGCCAAAGAGATCATCGCCTCGGGCGCGCTTGGCCGCATCCTCCACGTGCGGGGGGTCTTCGGCTACTTCGTGCCGCAGCGAGTGGAGAACCGTCCGGCCTGGTTCTATCAGAAAGCCGAGGCGGGCGGCGGCATCGTGCACGACATGATGGCGCACTTTTTCGACCTGCTGGGGTGGATGATCGGCCCCATCGCTCGTGTATCGTGTGACATGACAACCGTATTTCCGGAACGTGAAACGCCTGACGGCGAGCGTTTTTCCGCGGAGTTAGAAGACGCGGCAACGGTGCAGTTGCGTTTTCAAAACAGCGCGCTGGGCGACGTGTTCGTGTCCTGGGCGCGACGCAAGCATGAAGAGGTACCGTACTTCGAGATCGACGGTGAGGACGGCAGCCTGATCTTCAGCTTCAACGCGATGCACCGGCAGCTACAGTCCGGCACCCCCGGCTTTCGCTACGATCCCACCCAACTCCAGGCCGACCCCATGACCGGGTGGGAGTCTATAGTTCTAGAGGCCGACGACCCATTTGAAACGCAACTGCGAGCCTTTCTTAAGGCAATCGTCACCGGCGCGCCGGTAAGGCCCGATTGGGAAGACGGTGTACGCGCGTTAGAGCTAGTCGAAGCGGCGTACGAATCAGCGGAGCACGGCAGAGCGGTGCTTGTCTAATCGCTCTTGCCGGATTGGCGAGACATAGTCAATCCTGCAAGTTTCAGGTAATTCGTTGACATATTTGGCACCGGAGAGAGCGGTGAAGGCCAGCAGAGAATCTGCTACGTGTGAATATCTCAGACGGCACTGGCTATGTACTAGGCAGGGCTGCGCCTTTTAGTCCAACACTCCGGCGAAAAGCCTGCCCCATACTTGATACGGGGCCGGAGTCCAGGGCACGCAGAGAAAATGGATTCCGGCTTTCGCCGGAATGACTTTTGCAGAAACCCTGTATCTCTCTGTTGAGCGACAGACTGCAACATCTGTCAAAGGGCAAGCCGGTTCCGAGCCCGCCTGCCCTGAGCACTTCGACAAGCTCAGCACAGGCTTGTCGAAGGGTCTAAGCACAGTGCTCCGCCGGGCTACTGATTCTGATCCGGCTGACTCTGGGTCTTGGAGCCGCCCCAGCCACCAATTGAGCACAAGGAGACACAATGACCACTTCCGACCGTGCATCCCGCGCTCCCAGGTACACCTTCGCAGACACCCTCGACGAGCAGGAAGCCCAGCTTCGCGACAACCCGATGGTGCGGCGGATGGCCGCATCCCGAAAGGCGATGGAGGGCGACCCCCACCGCCCGCTGTACCACTTCGTCAGTCCCGAGAACACACTGAACGACCCCAACGGGCTCTGCTTCTGGCAGGGACGCTGGCACCTCTTCTACCAGGGCTACCCACCGGAAGACCCCCGGCCCCACTGGGGGCACGCTGTCAGCGACGACCTCATCCGCTGGCGCGACCTGCCGTATGCCATCTACCCCGACCCGGAGGAGAGCTGCTTCTCCGGCGGGGCCCTCGTCGAGGACGACCGGGTCATAGCCATCTACCACGGGACACAGGTTGGCAACATGGTCGCCGTCTCCAGCGACCAGCTCCTCCTCAACTGGGAGAAGGTCACGGGCCAGCCGATCATCCCCATTCCGGAACACGACGGCTCGCCCAGGAAGTACACGGTCTTCGACCCCTGTATCTGGAAGCGCGACGGCGTCTACTACTCCCTCTCCGGAGGCACGCTGACCGACGGCCCCGGCGGCCAGCGAATTGCCGCCGACTTCGTATTCCGCTCGAAGGACCTGGAGACCTGGGAGTACCTGCACCCCCTCACCGAGGATGACATGTACACGCTGGTGGGCGACGACGGCGCATGCCCCTACTTCTGGCCCATCGGCGACCGCTATATGCTCCTCTTCTTCAGCCACATGAGCGGCGGCCAGTACCTGCTCGGCGACTACGACGAGGACCGCGACAAGCTGGTCGTCACCTCCCACGGCCTCTTCAACTTCGGTCCGGCTGTCCCGTCAGGCGTCCATGCCCCATCCGCAACGCCCGACGGACAGGGCGGCATCATCGTCCTGTTCAACATGAACCCCGGGTTCCCCACCGAGGGCTGGAACCAGATCATGACCCTCCCCCGGCGTCTCACCCTAGCGGGAGACGACGACGTGCGTGTCGAGCCCGCCGGCGACATCGAGTCCCTCAGGCATGACCATAGGCACGTCGGGCCGACGGAGCTCCCCGCCAACGAGGAAGTGGTGCTGGAAGGCATCGAGGGCAGCGCGATGGAGCTGGCGATCGAGCTCGACCCCGGCGAGGCGCCTATGGTCGAGCTGAACGTCCTCCGGTCCCCGGGCAGAGAGGAGTACACACGCATCGCCTTCTACAAGGACCGCGGCTTCAAGGTACAGAACCTCTCCGTCCAGCCCGGCGCGGTCCACCACACCGGCCAAGTCGCCATCCGCGGCTACAAGAGCCCGAGGACCGTCGATCGCTTCGAAAGCCTCCTGACCCTCGACTCTTCCTACTCGTCAGCCCTGCCAGGCGCACTCTCCCGCGCTCCCGAGACGGCCCCTATCCGGCTCGACCCGGACGAGCCGCTCAGGCTCCGGGTATTCGTCGACCGCAGCGTGGTAGAGGTCTTCGCGAACGGCAAGCAATGCGTCGCAGTCCGCGTCTACCCCGGACGGGGCGACAGCACCGGCGTCTCCCTGCGCGCCCAGGGCAGCCCCGCCCAACTCCGCTCCCTCGACGCCTGGCAGATGCGGAGCATTTACACTCAGCATTAAGGCGGCCCATCTCGGCGAGGTCGTCGTTTGCGGCTTGCCAAGTGCTGTACCAGCCTTAGTAGAATTTTCCAATTCCCAGCAAGCACGCACGGAGCACTACTGGGAAGACGGCGCGCGGGCCTTAGAGTTGGTGGAAGCGGCGTATGAGACTGCCAATCACGGCAGAGCGGTGAGCGTGGGTGGGTTGAGAATGTGACCGGCTCAACGATCGGGCACCAACATGGTTGGCTGATAAGTTCCATCCGAAAGTTGAGTGATTCGATTGTCGATTGCCACCAATATATCGGGTGGTATTCCTTTCTCTCGCAAGAGAAACTTATCGAGGAGTTCAAGTTCATTGTAGGATTCGAAGCAATCGACTTTTCCCTTTAGATAGGGAGAAAGGTAACGAATTGAAGGGGGAACTCCCTTCGCTATAGAGAATTGATATACGTACTTGAGGTGGTCCTTCAAATACCCGACCACCGGTAGGAAGTCTGCATCTCCGCTCACAAGAATGGCAACATCGTAGTAGGGCATTTTCGCAATCATGTCCACGGCTATTCCTAAGTCCACCCCCTTCTCGCCCACTCGTGTTCCTCTATACTGTATCTCGCCAGACCTTTCTTGTATGCTAGATGCTTACAAGGGGAGAACCTTGTATTGCCCTACATACCTAAACTCGAGAAAGTTTATTTCACGTTGTATTCTTTCGAAGGTATCCTCCCTTAGGCGCTCAAAATAACTCCTCTCTCTGGAATACCAATCTCTAGCTTTTTCCAAAACGACGTCCGTGGTAAGACCCTTTATACCAGAGTGTTCCGTAACGACCTTCTGAGACAGTGGAAATTCATACTTTCGCGGCCATGGCGAAATGGTCGCCGCGGAATACCAATGAACACGAATTAGCTGGTGTTCCCAGCCAGTCTCGGCATTGAACTTATCAAGTACGCCAGAGAAGAACTCATCCCAATTGAAATGACGCTCTTCAAGTCTATAAACACGCCCGTTTGAGAGCTCAGAAGTAAACCCAAAGTCCCGAAGGTTACCACGAAAGTTTGCTCCATCAATGAAGACAGCTGTCCTTAGAGCCATATTGACTTACTCTTTTCCACAAAAAAAGAGGGGGGTAATGTACCCCCCACTCCCATTACGGGATAAATATATGTGCGGCAAATTATAGAGCCGCTAGTCCATCTTACAGATATACTATTCTGGTGTCAAATTGAGCGAGAAACAATGTGAGCCCATCATCACGCTATCAATAACTATTCTCGGTTTTCTTGAGTCTCTTATGTGTATCCCAAATCCACTAATTCTCAGTATCTCTTGGTGGATTGGGATCATTGCCAGGCGCTATGGTGTCCTTGCTCCGAATCCTACCATCACGGCCCATGGTCGTCAGTTCTCCGCCACCTTGATTCTCTAACATTTCTTTTGCGGCGTCGAGAGCCTCCCTCTGCGTCTCATGTAAGCTGCTTGCTTTGCTGGTTCCATTTCGCCTATTTTGCCAACTACCGTCAACGCGACGCGATACGGTTCGACTGTTGTCTTGACTCATTTCAATCTCCAATTTCATGTGAAAAGTCGCTAATTCAAGATTTTGCAGGAATCAAACAATATTCAGATAGTTGTCTTGGGCAATGCCTAGGCATACAGTGGAAATGACCCTGTCTTCAACAATATTCGATGCAATGAGCAGGTGTCAATGGTCGGTCTAATCCTCGGTTACCTTCTGCCAGTCGGCGCTGGGTTCCAGGCCGCCGACGTTTGTAATCTGCTGGCTGAGCCGATAGACCGTGTGGTTGCCGATGCGAGCCTGCAACGGGTTTTCCCCCTGGAGCCAGATGGGCCACACCTTGTGCAGGTTGCCGCCGAGTTGGATGCTGTCACCGGCAGCAATCTGATAGACAAGACCTCGCCGCGGCGTGTCGCTGTGGTTTGGATAGGAGGCGTGAAGCATGCAGCAGTGGTGGATGGTCATTGAGCCGGCCGGTACGATCAAGTCCACTATGTTGCCGCGCGCCACGTCGTCCTCGTACTCGCGCGGTTCGGTGCAACGACCGGTGAACTTGCCGCTATCATCGTCGTAGTGGTCCACCGGCCCGCGCAGGTGACTGCCGGGGATCATGCGCATGCAGCCGTTCTCCGGCACGGCATCATCCAGCAGGAACATGCACGCCAGCAGATCGTAGTTGGTGTGCGGGAAGAAAGGGAAGTCCTGATGCCAGCCCACCTCCCCTTTGCCCTTGGCCGGCGGCTTCCAGTTCAGCTTGCAATGTTGCAGGCGCAGGTTCTCGCCAATAAGCTGCGTGACCGCACCCAGCATCACCGGATGCTTCGCGGCCATCATGAAGGCGTCATCGAAGAGCGCCACGTTTTGAATGACGGCCAGGCGGTCGTCTCCGGCCAGGCGAGCGCGTTCGTCGCGCAGGCGCTCAGAAGCGGCTCGCAAGTCCTGTAGCTCAGCCGCCGACAGCACGTTTTCCAGGACAAGGTAGCCGTGTCGCTGGTAAAAGGCGACTTGGTCGTCGCTAAGGACCTTTTCCTGGGTTGCGGGAGACGTCGCCATGGGTCTTCTGCTCCTCTATTCCTAATAGCAGGTACATTCGGCGCGTTTACACTTACTTGGCTAGGTTGTGTTGATACTGTATCACGTAGAGTTCTGGCTCTTTCGTGTAAAAAGTGGAAATCGGCCGAACCTTAGCCTGTCACTTGCGCGCAGAGCGCATCCCTTTCTTGATTCGGGTCAGGAATTCTGCCGTCCCAAATCACGTGCACACGGTCCCGAGCGGGGCACAAGCCCCCGCGCTACGCTCACGCTGTCGTTCTGCGTTGCAAATTGGCGAACAAGCAGGATAGACGCTCTACATTCCTTGCTCCGCTCGGAATGACGCAAATCCATGACTCGGCCTAGTCTTCGCTCGGTTCTAGGCCGCCGACGTTGGTCAGCGGTCTGCTAAGCCGAAAGACCGTGCCGTCGCCCATGCGGGCACGCAATGGGTCCTGGCCTTGGAGCCAAATCGGCCAGACTTTATACAGGTGGCCGCCGAGTTGGATGCTGTCACCGGCGGCGACTTGGTAGATCAGGCCCCGCCGCGGCGTGTCGCTGTTATTGGGGTAGGAAGAATGCACGATGCAGCAGTGGTGGATCGTTATCGAGCCGGCAGGCGCGATGAGATCGACCACATTGCCCCGCGCCAGATCATCTTCGTAATCTGCCGGATCGGTACAGTGTCTCGCAAAGACCCCATTTGCATCGAAATGGTCGACCGGGCCGCGCAAGTGGCTACCTGGAATTACACGCATGCAGCCATTCTCCGGCACGGAGTCGTCCAAGAGAATCATGCACGCCAGCAGATCGTAGTTGGTGTGAGGCAAGAAAGGAAAGTCCTGGTGCCAGTCCACCTCCCCGGTGCCCTTGGTTGGGGGCTTCCAGTTCAGCTTGCAGTGTTGCAAGCGCAAGTTCTCGCCAATGAGTTGCGTGACTGCGGCCAGCATTGTCGGCTGGTGCGCGGCTTGCATGAAGGAATCATCGAGCAGCGCAAAGTCCATGATAGAGGCGATCCGGTCATCGCCCGCGATTCGGGCGCGTTCCACTCGTAACCCCTCCGTAGCTGCTCGCAATTCCTGTAGCTCAGCCGCCGACAGGACGTTTTCAAGAATCAGATAGCCACGCCGCTGATAGAAGGCGACCTGGTCATCGCTGAGTACCGTGTGCTGTGTCGTGACGGGGACCGACATTACTTAGTCCTACAAGTCAATAGTGCCGCTCAAATGGAACATGCCAGTTCTCGCAGACTCCAACGCCCATTACGTGGGGGTTTTTCCTAGATTAGGGATTGCAGCAGCCCAGTCTGCGAAGACCGTTCGTCGTGAGCTTGTCGAACCACAGACTGCCCTTCGACAGGCTCAGGGCGAACGGATAATATTGCGCGACGGCACAGTTTCAAACGTCATACGTCAGTCATTGCTTGAATAGAGCACGCATCATCCCTTGAGCCAGCGGTCCAAGAAGGCAAATGACTCAACACCGTGAATCAAGTGCGGCCCTTCAAAGATCCCAAGCTCGGCACATTCCTCAATTCCAAGCTCCGCATAGATTGATTGGAGTTGTGAAAACTCCTCCTTCGCGTGCTCCATCCAGAACACGCGGTCTTCCGTACCGGCTTCCACGAAGAAGGGTCGGGGACAGATGAGCGAGGCGATGTCACTATCAGAAAACTCGTTCAACTGGCCCCAGAAGAATTTGTCATCATCGGCGGTCTTGATGAAGGAAGTGTAATGCGGGGACGGGTCGATCATCTTCGGCGTTCGGTTGGTGAAATAGCCGGAGCAGACGCAGGCGGCGATGCGCTCATCCGCGGCCGCGGCCCAGAGCGCCATCATCCCGCCCTGCGAGATACCCATGTAGCCGATGCGGTCGTTGTCTACCTCCGGCAATGTCTGCAGGTAGTCTACTACGCGCATCATCTTGCCCACTTCCAGCCCCAGGAGCTGCTGGGAAATGAGCACCGCCTTCCGGTTGGTTCGCGACCGGTCCGGCGTGTTGTTCATCACCAGCGGAGCGAAAACAACGTAGCCTTTTTCGGCCAACCGCAGGCCGAAAGAGCGCAAGTAGGCGGTTTCTTCCAATTCGTAGTAGCCGCACGTCGCCTCCGGCGAACCGGAAAAGCCGTGCTGGGCGATCACCGCCGGTTTCGGGCCGACGGGCTGTGCCGGCACGAGCAGCACGCCATAAACGTGGACGCCTTCATCCACCGGAATCCAGACGCGCCGCGACGTAATCCCCGTATGCTCAGGCAGGTCCTCCCATCGCGGCTCCAGAGGAACCGCATCGCGCGGCACGCCTCCCAACAGTTGAAGAAACCGTTGGCGGTTAGGCGTCACCGATTGCCGATAGGCAGCAGGCGATCTCGTGTCGCGCTGCCAAGCGCGTTCGCGCGTCTCTGCCGCCGCGTACACTAGAGCGGAGTAATAGCGGTCTATTTCCGCTACCTGCTCCACGCGAATCTCTTCCGCATCGTCAGGCGATACACCAGACATGCTCATACTTCGCACCTACTTCCAAAGCAATACAAGCAAGGGCACGGTCCTGCCGTACCCCCGCTTACCTACCGCCTACCTCCTACCGCCCAGCTTCCTTCCTGCTCGCGTTGTACTCGTCCAAGATGGCTTGGGCCTCGCCTTGGGCTGTGCGCACAGCTTCCTCCGGCGTCAAGGTCGGACTGGCTTGCGTCGCCTGTTGGGCGTTCTTCCACAGGGGAGTGGCGAGATCGCGTCCGATGGGATGGAGCAAGAACGGAATGGCGGTTTCCATAGCCCGCAGGTACTCGACGATTCTCTCACCGGGCGGCAGGTCCAGATTGATGAAAGCTTCGCTCTCAGCAATTGACTTGATCGTCGGCGTCGTGTCGCCGTTACGGGCGGCCGTATCCAATTGCTCCGGACCGCAGATCCACGAGGCGAAGTCCCACCCGTCGTCCAGCACCTTGCTGCCTTCCACCAGGGCAATCTCCTCGGTGTAGAGCGCGCCGTTGCGCGTCGGCTCACCTTCGAAATCGATGAACGGGATGGGATGCAACGTCCAATTGAACTGCACGTCTGTACGGAAGCTGGGCACCAGCCAGTTGTAGCCCGAGTAGATGGTAACATTCTGGTTCTTGAAGTGATCGAAGATCGTTTCTTCTTTGGCATCGTCGCCGTAGGCTTCGACTTGGTGCTTGTGGAACAGGTCTGCCCGCGTCCTAATCAGTTCGGTGCGCACCGGCGCTTCCCAGCTCATTGTCTGCCACTCATTGTTCACGGAACCCTGATCGCGACCATAGGAGACGTACCAGGTTGACCAATACCAGAAGCGCGTCGACACGCCCCATTTGCCGTTGGCGGCATCGGTGAGCTTGGCGCCAATATCAATCATGTCATCGAAGGTCCAGTCGTCGGACGGCACCTCAATGCCCGCCGCCGCGAGCGAATCGAGGTTAAGCGCCATTACCGGCGTTAGAATGCCCAGGGGCAGCGCATGCAACGTGCCGTTCCAGGTGACACCGTCGATGGCGGACTTATAGTATTCGTTCAGGTCTAGACTCGACGCCTTGACGTACGGCTCGAGCGGCAGGAAGACACCTGTTTCTCCCCAGCGCGCCCAGCCCCAGCCGTGCCAGGCCACGTCAAGCAAGCCGCCTCCGGCAGCGGCATTCGTGCCAATGCGATCGTCGAGCGCCGTATCGAGAATCGTGGAGATAGTTATATTGGGGTTCTTCTCCATGTATGCGTCGACCAAGCGGTCGTGCCAGCGCTCCTTGGCCGGCGAATAGGGCGGCCACAGGAACTGGATGGTCACTTGCTCGGCTACGGGCTCCTCGACGGCCTTTGCCTCTTCCTTGGGCTCAGCCGGTTTTTCTTCCATCATCTCGGTCGTCGTCGCTACCTGACCGCACGCTGCTAGGACAACTCCCCCGATAGTCGTGGCCGTTCCGGCAAGAAATGCACGTCTGCTCGTCTGGAAACTCATGCTTCTCACTCCCTTGCGGTGCGGTATTTCGCCACACCACCTTCAATGAAGAGACTGCACATAGATCACATTCAGTATAGGCAACACCACGTTGCTACCTGAGCTTGTGAACACCCCCCTTTCCTATGAAATACTGGTCTTGCCAATAATCCTATCCTAACTAGAGTGTGTTGGCAATAGTGTGAGATGTCATTATTCTCAGTATCGACACACTTATCGAGAGCCAGTCAACTTGTGTGCTGCTACCTTACTTAACAGACGTAGGGGCACGACTTAACTGACGTAAGGGCACGACATGTCGTGCCCCTACGTGTCCCACAATAGTTCACCTGTTAGCCAGGCTGTGTCCCCGGCATGCAACCCGGCCCTGCGCCAGCGGCTGCCGACGGGCCAATGGAGTGCTCACGTCTAGCTCAGCAAGTTGCGCAGCGTATCGCCCTGCTGCTTAAGCCAGTCGTGAATGATGTTGATGTCGGTACCCATACAAAAATGACGCACGCCCATATCGAGGAATCGCTGGGCCTGCTCCACAGAGTTGATCTCGGCGCGGGGCGGAATGCCTTTTGCCAGGCACGTCTCGAACACCTTCTTCTCAGCGGCTTTCACGTCCGGGTGCTGGAATTCACCGGCCCGGCCGATGTTCATGGCGTAGTCAGCGGGACCCCACTGCACCATGTCGACGCCCTTGACCGCCAGAAACTCGTCCAGATGGTCTACGGCGGACTGCCTTTCGATCATGAGCGCCACCACGATGTCATCCAGCGCTTGGGGGTAATCCGGCCCGGCGCCGTACGACATATACCAGGCGCGTCGCATGGCCACCCCGTGAATCCCACGGGCCTCCGGCGTATCCGCCCGCACCGCGCGCACGCACTCCTCCGCGTCAGCGACAGTGCGGCTGTCGGCAAAGAGCACGCTTTGAAAACCGGCGCCGATAGCACGCTGGGCCAGGAAACTGCGGGGCGCTTGGTCGACCTTGATCATAGTCGAGAGGTTATGCAGTTCCGCCGCCCGGCAGAAGTTCTCCAGGTCGTGCAGGTCAAAAGGCGCGTATTCGGCGACAAACTCCACGTAGTCGTAGATTCCGGTCAAGCCAATGACCTCGATCATCCCGGGCCACGTAGTATGCACGTGCGTCGCTAACGTGGGCTCACCGGCGTTCAGTTTCTCGCGAATCCTATTCGGTTGCATGTTCAGTTCCTCCAGAGTTGTAGGGTGTCCACAGGTTGTGCGAGGACACGAGACGTTCGTGCCAGTATACGGTATACAACATGTACTGCCAATGCCTTTGTGGTATGAGCGTGAGATCCAAAGCGTTCAATTACTAATGCTTAGCGAGCGCCTGAATGGCCAATTCGTCATACCGGAAAACTCCGATTTGTGCAACGTATCCTTATGCAGCTATGAGTATTGACAGGGCAAAGAATGAATGCAGTTCTGGCCTGCTTGAAGGCACAGAGAAACTGTCACTGGATTTGCGAATCACCCTACTATCTGAAACAACTCTAACCTCTGCTGCTCGTATAGCAATCCCATCCCCCGTAGCATCTCCGCGAGTGCTACGGCTGGCACATTTCCCAGCTCTTTAGGCTCTAGTTTGTGCAGTCCACCGCCATACACTCGGCCCTCGCCGAGCATCGCCTTCGAGCATATTCCGTTCAGCAGCCTCCAGACCCGCCGTTTGAACTCAGGTTTTTCCTTCATTAGCCGGTTGAGCGGTTCCTTTGGGTATAGCATCAGATACACATTAGTAGCTGTCGCCTCAGAGTGATTCAAGATGAATCGGAATGGTTTTTTCCTTTTGCCGCCATTCCGCCCCATGTAGGTGCAAAGGAAGGTAGCCGCTGGCCTGTTCTCCTGCATGTACCAGACCCTCCTGTGCTTACACAGGTAACGATTAGCCACACCTTGTGCCTTACCTTGCTCAAGATAGTCTTTCAGCGACGGATAGCACTTCTCAATCTCACCCTCCGAAAATCGACAGTCCAAGAGGAATAACCGTCGTTCTAGTATAGGATTGCCTGCTTCATCCGACGCAACCTCGTCTTCTGGCAAGTATCGGGGACTTGGGAGTATCGGTCGAAACGCCTCGAGAGGCAGACCCCGACTTTCAATTTGCTCGACTGATAGTATGAAGTAATGGTTGCTGCCCGTCGCCAATCCGCGCTTGATATTGAAGAAGTCGGATAGCACAGGTGCATCCGATTTTTCGCGGATCTCGTTTCTTGGGTACTTAGTCCATTTACGGTCGTGGACCAATACCTCGATTGGTACCAGTCGCTCCAACTTTGGCCTCAGTAAAGAGCCACCATAGGTCATAAGCACCTCGTGGTCTCTGGGCAAAGATTTTTTCCTAAACCAAACTATAGACGATGAGACCAGAGCATCACCAAACTGCACCTCATCCGGATCAAAGCGATGGATGTGCGTCAGTGTTACTTTGTCAAGCAAGTAACTCTTCACCGATACGCCATAGTTTACGTCCATGAATTCACTGGGTACCAGCCAACCGGCTAGCCCGCCCTCCGCCATCCAAACATGACTTAGACATAGAAAATAACAGTACAAGCCGGCAAGCCCATTGACTTCTACGCCGCAAGCCCTCCATGCCCGCTCCTTGAGGCGCTTCTTATTGTCGTTTGTTATGTGATGATGCCGGACGTAAGGAGGATTACTGATCAGCAGGTTGAACTTTTCTGATTTCGATGCTGGGTCGGATCGGGTAAAGTCATCCAGACGGACTTCTAGGCCCGCACCGTCCCAAAGTTTCGCCGCTGCCAAGCCGTATTGCGGGTCAATCTCATAGCCAACGGCACTTGCCAGGCGCTCTTCGGGGAAAACTCCTAATAGCGCTGAATAAAACGAACCAGTCCCAATGGCTGGATCTAGAAACCGGATACACAGAGCTTCATCAAGTTGCTCCCTGGCATATTGGAGCATTTCAACGGCGAGTCCCGTTGGGGTTGCAAACTGGCCCAAGCGATTCCGTTCGGCTTGATCTTTGGCCGCATCCAGTTTAGTTTGCACAGCAAGCCGACGCTGTTCTAATTCCCTGACAACCCCCGACATCTACAATCCAAACTCCTCTAAATCATCAATACGATGCTCCCACACCCAGTCAATGCCTTCTGCTGCCTCATAGCCCAGGTAACTGCTGTCGAAATAGCCGCACAAGAACAGGACATATCGTACATCTTGCCCATAAGTACGGCGTAACTGACTAATCTTTACAGCCTCCTCCTTGCGCCTCTTGTTCACGTTCGTGAAATCTCCTGCTGACTTTGCCTCTATTAGCAACGGTAGTTCACCTGGCTTAGCATTCTTTGGCATTACGACCGAGTCGACTGGTATGTTGATTGGCCTCCCCGTTCCATTATGCTCGGCTGGCACATTCAGTCGAAATGCAAACGTGCCTACTGACAGCTCATTAAAGGCCTCTCCCGCTCCTGTCGGGAGTTTCGAATACTCCCTTTCCTCTAACCATAGCGCTATAGCGTCAAGCTGGCGCCGTTCCTGCGCGTTCCGAATCACAGGATTCGCTACCGCGCCAGTAAGGCGGTCCGCCACGATCGTTGCTGCCCTGTAGAGTTCCCGCTCCGACGGCATATCTCTGCGCTTTAGCCACACAAAAATGTCTGGGTCGGCCATCCTTAGGATTACCGTTGCGACTCTCTCCAGGGCACAGTCCAAATCCCTTTTGGACATCCGCGGTGGCAACCTACCATGCTTTTCCATGCTCTTGATCAGATTGGGAGGCACACCGGAAAGCCCAATGAGTCGATCTGCGGCCAAGGGAGGACATGCCGACATCCGCAAAGTAGGCAGCACAGATGGATTAGACTTGAGCAGCACCGATCCAACGCCGGTCAGATATTGTGTCGCTCTAAGAGTTGCTTCGACATCCGAAGTAGTCTTGACACGGGTAGCTCGGTAAGCCTCTGGCGCAAACCGTATGAACCAATCGTTGTACATATCCACCGACTCTGCAATGTCATGGTTCCATCTGTCAGGCTTGTCTCTGTTGACAGCCATCAGTCAGTTTCCCATCATTTCAGATTACTTGTCGATCAATACGTGTCAACAGAGGATTACACATGTTCAAGAGATGACTGCTCCGTATCCATGAGCCACTCGATTCCTTCAATCGACCATCTAGAATCGTTGCGGGGAGGGATAATTTTCGCACCGAGACCAGCAAAAAATACTGACTAGTGCACCGTGAGCATGCGATTGAGGGAAACCACCGCCCAGTGCGCCACATCGGAGTCAACGCTCACCTGGTTCGTGACCTTGCCCTCCAGGAGGTCTTCCATCACCCAGGCGATATAGGCAGGGTGAATGCGGTACATCGTGGAGCAAGGGCAGACAATGGGGTCGAGGCTGAAGATCTTCTTAGCGGGATTTTCGTCGGCCATGCGATTGACCATGTTGATTTCGGTACCGACCGACCAGACCGAACCTGCAGGCGCTTCAGTAATGGTCTTGAGGATAAACTCGGTGGAGCCGTTATAGTCGGCGGCCTGCACCACTTCCATGGGGCACTCCGGATGGACGATTACGTTTACGTCCGGGTGTTGCCTGCGGGCAAACTCTATTTGCTTAACCGTGAATCGCGTGTGCACCGAGCACCAGCCCTTCCACAGGACGACCTGGGCGTTGCGCACGTCCGCTTCTGTGTTGCCGCCCAGCACAGGCTGCACCGGGTCCCAGACCACCATCTCATCCTGTGGAATACCGAACTTCAGACCAGTGTTGCGACCCAGATGCTGGTCTGGGAAGAAGAGTATCTTCTCGCCCCGCTCCATCGCCCACTCGTAAACAGCGGCAGCGTTGGAAGAGGTGCAAACAATGCCGCCGTGCGCGCCGCAGAATGCCTTGAGCACCGCGGTGGAGTTCATATACGTAACCGGCACGATCGATTCGCCCACCGCGTCGGTAAGTTGCTCCCAGCACTCCACGATATCGTCGATATCGGCCATATCGGCCATGGAACAACCGGCTGTAAGGTTGGGCAAAATCACCGATTGGTGCGGGGCGGTGAGAATATCGGCGCTTTCCGCCATGAAGTGCACACCGCAGAAGATGATGTATTCGGAATCGCGCTGATTAGCTGCAAAAGTGGCTAGCTTGAAAGAGTCGCCGCGCAGGTCGGCGTACTTGATGACCTCGTCACGCTGGTAGTGGTGCCCGAGGATGAGCACGCGCTCGCCGAGTTTACGCCGCACGGCGTCGATGCGTTGGTCCACTTCTTCAGCAGGCAACTGCAGGTAGTGCTTTGGAATCGGCTCATTCTCTCTGCCGGCAGTGCGCCGACTGCGCAACAGAAGCTGATGTATACGCCGGTATTCACGAGGCGATTTCGCGTCGCGCTGCGATTTCGCGTCGCGCGGCGATAGCGCGTCTGCCGTGGCTGCCATGAGTGCCTATTCCCTTCTCCCCCTCTGCAGCAGCGCCCCACTATTCCTGTGTCAAGGCGCTCACCGCAGCTTTCATTGCATTATACACTACCGCAGCGGCGATTCGACCATTTTAGTGGATGCCGTTCAGAGTCTTTCCATGATTGGAACGAGTCTATACTCCTGGCGACTACATGTACACCTAGGCCTGGGCAGACGGCTGTTGGCTGCGTGGCAGAACTCCTGCCCGGGTTCAGCGCGGTTGCTACTCTCTGTACTCTATCTTACGCCGAATACAGAGTGAGAACGAGGTGGATCACTTTAGGAGACGCGGCAAGATGGCAGGGGCACTTCTTCCGACCATTTAGATTGGAGCCGGGGTTCAAGTGTGCCCGCATCCACGCGCGCTGCGGCCAAGAGGTCCGTCACAGTAGTCAAGCCACGCGTTCCGCGCGGACACATGTGGCTAAGGGCTAAGAATCATTGGCCATTCAATCAGACGGATAGAAACTTACTTATACACGACGGAAGGAGACGGATGCGTGAATCTTAGCCTGCAGATTGTATGGAGGCGGTTGAATTCTGAATCTTCTTATCCGCCGAGCGCATCATTTCCAAGCCATGCACCACGACTTCCAACTCTTCCACTTCAAGAATGTCTGCCATCAACTGCAGTCGCTCCCGACGAATCTTCCAGAAGCATTCCATCGCTTGCTGTCCTTTGTCGGTGAGTCTGCAGATCACGACTCTTCGATCGCCTGGGTCCCAGGCCCGATCAACCAGCTCTTTTTCTACCAAGCGGTCTATGACCGTCGTCGTGGCAGAGAGCGCCCGGTCCAGAAAAGCAGCGATGTTGCCCATGCGCAAGGGACCCGATCGCTCCAGCAAGACCAACGTCTTGATTTGGGGAATGGTCATATCCAGACCTTCCCAGTCGTCAAGGCCGCACGTGTGCATCTGACGGTTTAGGTATTCAACTGCCGCAATGAATCTACCGGTCAGTTGCTCCTTGCAATCGTATTGCACGGATTCACCACCCTATTCTTTGAACAGCGCCGTTCTTCGAACATCATCGTTCCAATACGATTGCATAATACCAGAAAATGTATTCATGTAGAGAACTACACAAGTAGCCAAGTATTGCCGGACCTCACCATATTTTGGTTTTGCAGATGCAACCCGGGATCATGAGACACGTATCAGAGACTCTGCTGTTTTAACCATGCGCCCGTGCCCTGCGCCATGGCCGATTTAAGCATGCTTTCGGTTTTCCGTAGCAAAGCCGGCCGACATTCTTGAAATGCATTCCCTCACCATGGGGCGGCAGGGATTGCAGGGCCACTATCTAGTTGAAGCACCGCTTGAATTCGCTCCGCCATTGGGTGTGCGGGACACCATTCTTCATGCTACGCCCGGCGGGGTCAAATGAGCAGCTCGCGTGAAACGTGTGCTTTCGCTAAAGTCTCTGCCAGTGGATCATGCTAAGGCGCAATTTGACCATTGAAGTCACCTAATCGAGACCTAGTCTGGTATAGTTTTTCGCAGGCTGAAGGAATCTGGATCGATCTCCTTCAATCCGGATGGCCGCCAATTCGGGTCCGATCTGCCGTTTACCAAACCCACACCATGCCATGAGCGTTGAACTCATAACTGCAATCCGGCAAGGTCTCGCTGACAATGCCAACCCTGAGAAGGCCGCGGGCATGCGGGCGTACATGAAGTCGGCCATGCCCTATCGCGGCGTGCAGACTCCTATCCGCCGCAAGCTCGTCCGCACCGCTCTGCGTGCGCACCCCCTTGCATCCAGGGACGATTGGCTCGCCGCCGTGCGCGAGCTCTGGCGCGGCGCCGCCTATCGCGAGGAACGTTACGCCGCCCAGGATATTACCGGAGAGACGCAGTTCCACGCCTTCCGCACCCTAGACGCCCTACCGCTCTATGAAGAGATGGTCGTCAGCGGCGCGTGGTGGGACCACGTGGACGACATCGCAACCCATAAGCTTCGCGAGCTTGTGGACCGTTATCCGAAGGAGATGGCCACACACATGCGGGCGTGGAGCCGCGACGCCGACCTGTGGAAACGCCGCTCGTCCATCATCTGCCAGGTGAAGCGCAAGGAGGCGACCGACCTGGCGCTGCTCTGCGACTGCATCGAACCCAACCTGGCCGATCCCGACTTCTTCATCCGCAAAGCCATCGGCTGGGCCCTGCGCGACCTGGCCTGGTCCGATCTGCAAACCGTCGAAGACTACGTGGCCCGCAACGCCGACCGCCTCAGCACCCTCTCTAAGCGCGAAGCCCTTAAGAACGCCGGCACCATCCGTGCGGGGAGCGCGAGTTGACCCGCCCTCCAGTAGAGACCGCTATTGAAGACGTACGCTCCGTTTTCACCGGTTAGCGCTACGGTGCAAGCCACTGGGAGTCGCTGGAACCGTCTTTTGTTTGGTTCCGAGCCTGGAATTCCCAATCGTCTTCTGCATTTTCCGATATTGAGTTAATAAACTGTATCAACTTAGTTTACTTAATCGACTAGTGAAGTTATTATAGGCATGATTGTACATCGTCTATGCTATTGTTCATGGACAAAGCCATCACAGGAGGTATGCACCAATGCGAAAAGGACTATCACGCCGGACGTTCCTACAACTTACCGGCCTCACTGCCGGGGGCGCGCTGCTGGCAAGTGCTTGCGGTCAAGTTGCGGTACAGCAGGCAGACTCACAAGAAGGGCCGTTGGCCTACGCCAACCCACAACTCTTAGTGGAGTCCGATTGGTTGGAGGCCAACCTGGGCAAAGAGGGCTTGCGCATCATTGACGTGCGCTCGGCAGACGACTATGCTGCCGGTCACGTTCCCAATGCCATCAACATTCCGTCCTCCAGCTTCCGAGATGCCGAACATGAAGTAGGCGGCATGGTCCTGCCTGCGGACAAGTTTGCGGAATTGGTAGGCAGCTTTGGCATCGGCAACGATAGCGAAGTTGTGGTGTACGGCAGGGGCAATATCCTTGGGGCTACCCGCATCTTCTGGGCGCTTGAGCTCTACGGCAACAAGAATGCCAAGGTGCTCAACGGCGGCTTTGCCAAATGGGGCCAGGAAGAGCGAGCGTTGTCCACCGAGGCGACCACGTTCCCGAGCGTCACGTTTACGCCTGACTTCGATCCGTTCCTGGTGGGCACAATCGAAGAAGTGCGCGCGGCAATCGAGAGTGGAGACAGCAATGCCGTAATCTTGGACAACCGCTCTGCTGGCGAGTATTCTGGGCGCGACGTGCGCGCCGACCGCGGCGGTCACATTCCGGGCGCCATCAACCAGGATTGGGTCATCTACCTCAACGGCACAGACGCGCGCACCCTAAAGTCCGCTGCGGAGCTCACGGAGCTCTTCAATTCTGCCGGGATTACAGAGGACTCTGTGGTTTATGCCCACTGCCAGACCGCGGTTCGTTCAGCGGTGGCTTATTTCGTCGCCCGGCTGCTGGGCTACAACAACGTCCAGAACTACGACGGCGCGTGGGCGGAGTGGGGCAACCGCCAAGACACCGAGATCAATACCGGCTCAAACCCGTAGGCACTGCTGAGTCTTTCGCCTATTGTCCAGAGTTGGTTGAATGGTCAACTTCGCGGCGCGCTTCTTAGCCGTTCGTGCTGAGGTGATATTGCTGGCTTCGTAACGGATGCCAATACACCGCCAATGCCGTTCATGCATTGGCGGTGTAAGCGCGCTACGGATTGTCCATTACGCCTCTTGGCCTTTTGCCAAGCACAGAGCGATTGTTCCCATGGCGTCAGCCGATTTCAAAGTACGTCCGTACTCTCACCGCACGTAAGCGGCTGTGATGCCGCCGTCCACGGTGAGCACTGCGCCGGTGGTCTTGGCGGCGCGGTCGGAGAGCAGGAATGCGGCGGCTTCGGCCACGTCGGCGGGCACCACGCTGACCTTGAGAGTTGTGCGGTTGCGGTAGAATTCTTCGAGTTGCTCGGGCGCTACGCCATGGTCGCGCGCCCGGGCCCCCCGGTATGCCGTCGTCCAGAGCTTCGAGTTGTGTACGACCGCATCGGGGCAGATTGTGTTCACGCGAATACCCGCAGCGCCGCCTTCTTCAGCCAGACAGCGGGCCAGGTGCAATTCCGCCGCTTTGGCCGCGCTGTAGGCGCTGTTGTTCTTGCTCGCTACCACCGCGTTCTTGGAGGCGATGAAGAGCAATGACCCACCAAGCTCTTGCTGCTTCATCACGCGAAACGCCTCCTGCGCCACGAGAAAATAGCCCCGGGTGAGTACCGCGTGGATGCGGTCCCATTCCGTGACCGTTGTCTCTTCCACAGGGTACGCGGCAGCCACGCCCGCGTTGCAGACCACCGCGTCCACACCGCCGTACGCCAGCACCGCAGTCTCAAAGGCTGCCTTTACACTGGCTTCATCCCGCACGTCGGCGGGCGCAGCAAGCGCGCGGCCGGTACCGTAGGATTCGTTGAGCGCGGCGGCAGTCTGATCGGCCCCCGCCGCATCGATATCAAGGATCACCACCTGCGCGCCGGCGGCGGCGAGTCGCTCGGCGATGGCTTTGCCAATGCCGCTGGCAGCGCCGGTCACGAGCGCCACGCGGCGAGAAAACTCCGCTTCCGGCGGCGCGAGTGTCAGCTTGAGAAGCTCCAACGGCCAGTACTCAATGCTAAACGCTTCGGGGTCGGTCATAGAGGTGTAGCGGTCCAAGGCCTCGGCGCTGGCGATATCGACAATGGCGCGATGGTAGAGGCCCCCGGCAACGCCTGCGCCTTTCAAGTCTTTCCCGGTAGTAATCATGCCCAACCCGGGAATGAGAATGATCCGTGGATAGGGATCAAGCATCTCTTCGCCGTTCCGCGCGTTAGCGGCGAAATACTGCGTGTAGTCTTGGGCATATGTGTCAACGCCGCTGCGTATGCGCGCGCTGAGGTCCGACACATTTTCCCCAACCGGGTCCCACTCCACAAAGAGCGGTCGGTGCTTCGTGTGAACGAGGTGATCGGGACAGGCCGCGCCCCGCTGGGAGAGTGCCGCTGCGTGCTCACTATTCACATAGTTGAGCGCTTCAGCCGAGTCGTCGTAGCGCAACACCATGCGCTGCTGCCGGCTCACCGCGCCGCGAACCACCGGCAAGACGTGCCGGGCAATCTGCCGCCGCTCATCGGCGGTCAACGGCTTGATCCGGGTCACCCCAAACACACGCTTGCCACGGGCTGCCTCGTCGATTGCGCTCTGGGCGCGCTCTACCATCGCTAGCGTACTAACGTAGCAGTCGTGCGACGATTCGCCCCACGTAACTAGGCCATGCTTCTGCATTAGCACGCAGCGGGCTTCCGGCTGCTGTGCAACCAGGTCCATCATCTCCTTGGCGCTGCGGAAACTGGGACGGAAGAACGGCATCCAGATCGCTTCTTTCCCAAAGATACGCTCTACCAGCTCTACGGCGTTCTCCGTGCAGCAGAGCGAGACAATGGCGTCGGGGTGCGTGTGGTCGATGTGCGCGAACGGTAAGAAGGCGTGCATGGTGGTCTCGACGGAGGGCCGAGGCGGATCGAGATCGACGTAGCAATGCGCCAAGTACGTAGACATCGCTTCGTCGTTCATGTCGTCAGAGCGCAGCATGTCCTCAAGGGCGTCTTGGTAAAGGCCGGTAAAGCCTTCAGGCACGATAGTGGCCAGATCGTAGCCGCTCCCTTTCACCCGCAGCACCCGCACGTCACGCCCGCGAAAGTCGGTCTCCGTAAGCTTCATGGAGGTGTTGCCCCCACCCCAATTGACAATGGAAGGGTCTTTCCCCAGCAACCGCGAGCGATATACCACTTCCCCTACGCCGGTGTGCTGCGCGGCTTCGGTATCGTCCCAATAGTTCGCAATCTGCGTGTCCATTGTCATTATTCTGCTATCTCAAGTCTAAAAGTGGAGTACTAAGGGGGTACTAGACTACCCATTCGCAATCAGATTATAGCAGGGCGTGTTTCCTCCAATGAGGAAAGGGCTATGTCCTAGTGCTGGCTTTGTTTGAACGCCGTTGCTGTGAAAGGGCGTGACTAAGTCACAAGAAAGAACTGAGACAGTCTCCCGATTGGCTCATGCGGCCACCGGTAGACAGTATGTAAGAGGCACGTCATAATTGATCCGCCCCAGGCTGCAAACCTCTTGCTTGCGTTACAAAGTAGTCTTTCACACGATTCCTGTGGCTTACCGTAAGGTTGAGGATAGCTGTGTCACTGACAGATGAGACCGACGCCAAGATTGCCCGATACATCCTGGAAGCGTCGAGGGGTGAGCGGCTGCTTGCCCCAGATGAGTTAGGGGAGATTCAGGAGCACGTAGCTGACGCGTGGTATAATCTTACTCGGGAGCAACGTATTCCCCGCGACGTTGTCGGTACTCAATGGGGAGGACGTGTTCTCCAACCATACGATGTGTGCCCGACTGACGTGGTGCACTACTTGAAGCACGTTGTGGTGCGGCAAGAGTGGCCTCCCGGCATGACGCTAGCCGGTTATCGTGAGAGCCTGCGCGAGGTGATACGTGACCCTGATAGCGGCCTTCTGACAAGCACATATCGTGACAAGGGCTGCCATCTCAGCATTGTGCGACGTTCGAGAGAGTTGCAAGGCCCTGGCGGATACGAATGGCTGCTTGTAGAGTACCGAGTGTCTACCGGTAATATCGCTACTGCGTTCCAGCTCGAAGAGGGTCTTAGCTACTTTGATCGGCCCGGTCGGAGGGAGAAGCAATGGCTGCGCAGGCCACGGTTAATGAGCGGATTGACCTCAAACTGAGCGCTATTGCAGCCGAGATAGATAATCTGCCTGCTATTGCAGAAGAATGGCCGCACATGCTTGATGACCATCAGGCTGCTTTCCTACTGGAATGGGATGAGATGATGGCGCGCATGGAGAGCTTGGATCGCGCCTTTCATGCGCATGAAATGACTTCTACGCAACAAGCCCTTTACAGCACGCTCCTCCGTAAGCTCGAAGAGGCTACCCCAACGGTGCGACGGCTTGGCCTCACGAGACCACAGGTAGCCCAGAGGCTCTAAGCAAGCACGTCTTCCGAAAACCTTCGCTGTGATCGGTGACGATTCGGCTTAACAACCTGCCAGCGCTTTCCAGTACTTCCCCCACCCCGCCTGTACTCTTGGCCGCTTAGCCACTGCAAGAGGATACTAACGCCAAGTGGGAAGGCGAAGAGCGCTATTGTGTTTGTGGACCACGCCTTCCACTGCTCACAAGCGTAGTCTTGAATCTACCCCCTCAGAAATAGCCTTAAGTCCTGCTACGCATGGCCCGATGTGCCCTCGTGCGCAATACGGTAAGCTAGGGAAAACGCACGCATGGCAGGAGGATACAGAGTGCAAACACGTAAACTCGGCAAGGACGGTCCGGAAGTCTCGGTGCTTGGATTTGGGGCGTGGCCGATTGCCGGCAAGTTGGGCCTAGTGGAAGAGCGCGACGCGATAGCGGCCATTCAGCGGGCGGTAGACGGCGGCGTAACCCTTATCGACACGGCGGAAGGATATGGCGACGGTCTCTCTGAAGAACTGGTCGCTAAAGCCATCAGCAAGCGGCGGGACCAGGTCTTTATCGCCACGAAAGTGAGCCCGCACAATTGCCGCCGCGACGATCTGCTCGCCGCCGCCGAGCGCAGCTTGCGCCATCTCCACACCGACTATATCGACCTCTACCAGATCCACTGGCCCACTGAAGAAATGCAGTTCGCCGAAAGCATGCAAGCTTTCGATGACTTGGTGCAGCAAGGCAAGGTGCGCTACGCGGGGGTCTCCAACTTCTCCGTGGAGCAAATGCAGGAGTGCTTGCAGGTGCGGCACGTGGATTCTCTGCAACCCAAGTACAATCTGGTGGCCCGCGAGATAGAGGAGAAAGTCCTGCCGTTCTGCCAGCAGCAGGGCATCGGTGTGCTGGCCTACGCGCCGCTCGGCCAGGGCCTGCTCACCGGCAGGTATGAAGAAGACCACGTCTTCGGTGCTGACGACATCCGCAGCGGACGCGATGACTTTACAGGCGACCAGTTCAGGCGGACGATCCGCATGACCAAGAAGCTCGCTGCCTACGCCGGCGACCACGGCCATACGCTCATCGAGCTCGACGTGGCCTGGGTGCTGGCACACCCGGCATTAACCACCGCATTGGTAGGCGCCAAGAGTTCCGCACAGGTGGAAGGCTGGCTCGGCGCGGGCGACTGGATGCTTACGTCGCAGCAGATGCAAGAGATCAATCAGATCGCAGCAGAGGCCGGGACGTAATTGGGCTTGTGAAGGGTGATGTCGCGCTAGCGTGAATGTGAGGGGAATGCTTGCCGGCGGATGAGCTTTAGGGGAGTGCGCGGAAGCAAGCAAGAGTGGGGATCTAATGATGGTGGATACGCCCTCACCCCGTATCGAGTACGGGCCAGGCTCTTGCCCGTTCTCGGCCGTGACCTTTGCGAAACCCAATTCCCCTTGACGGAGGAAGGTCGGGATGGGGGTGAAAAGGGCTTCACGGCAAGTTTCCGCACACTTCCCACCTCCCCCGCCCTGGATTCCGGCTTTCGCCGGAAAGACGGAGTTATGCATCGGACTGGATGTCCGCGCATACCCCGTACCCCAATACGGGGGTCTCCGGCGGGAGAGGGAAGTTGCTGCCCCATTTGCGATTTGGCAGAAGGTCGCGCCTGCGCTACGTGTTGTCCGCTAGGAAAGTTCCCAGGCGTTCGGGTCCAGGCCCATCTCCCGGGCTGAATCGCAGAGGTTTCCCCAGGTGGTCTCATCAATGGGGAGGCCTGTCTGTTCACGCTCGCGCTGGGCGCGGTACTCCGGCTCGCTGGGAACCAAGACTTCGTCCACGCCGGAAGCCGGGCGACTCGTCTTCACGTGGCTGATGAGGGTTTCCAACTCGTCGTAGAAGAATTCCGGATCGACAAACTGGGCGATGTCATAAGCCGAAATGTGGACGCCGTTACTATCCACGCGCATGTCGCCGGAGGACATACCCTGACCGCTCAGGCCGCCGCCGAAAATCTCATTCATCATGCTGAGGGCAGTGCCTTTGTGTCCCAGAGGGCCGCCGAGAGGGAGCACAGCGCCACGCGGTTCGTCCCAGTAGTCGCTGGGGTCGGTGCTCGGGTTGCCTTCCGCATCGACGATCCAGCCTTCCGGCAATGGCTTGCCCTGGTTGGCGGCCACTTTGATCTTGCCGTCGGCAACGGTGGAGGTTGTCATGTCCACAAAGAATGGTGGGTCGGCACGGCGGGGCGCCGCAAAAGCCAGCGGATTCGTCCCCAGGCGACCGTCGATGCCGCCGAATGGCGCTACCTGAAAGCCCAGCCGACCCGCATTGACGAAGATCAGCCCCATCATGCCGGCCTGCGCGACCATGTGCGGATACTCGCCGACTCTGCCGATATGGCTCGTATTGCGCAGCGAGACACTGGCTATGCCGTATTGTTGTGCCTTCTCTATCAAGAGCTTCGTGGCAAACACGGCACCTACCTGACCGAACCCATTGTTGGCGTCCACGACCGCGGTACAGGGATGTTCGCGCACGATTTCCGGTACCGCTTGCGGATCAACAACCTGCTCCTCCCGCACGGCGCGCCAATACTGTTCCATGCGCACCACGCCATGGGAATCATGGCCGTAGAGATTGGACTGCACCAGGTGATCGGTGACAATCCGGGCGTCATCGGGACGACAGCCCAAAGCCGTGAAGAATTCGTAGCCGATGCGGCGCAAGGCATCAGCGGTAACGTTAGGCACAGACCGCTCCTTTCAGCAATTCACAGGTCGTATCTGAGCAGAAACTTCGGAATGGTTACGTGCAAGCGAGACGGTATTCCGTTCAGGGCTGCGGCGTCACGCTAAGAAAGTTCCCAGGCGTTTGGGTCCAGCCCCATGTCCCGGGCCGAATCGCAGAGTTTCCCCCATGTGGTGTCGTCTACGGGAATGCCGTTGCGTTGGCGTTCGCGCTCGGTGCGGAACTCCGGCTCACCGGGAATAAGTATCTCCGCGACACCCGGCGCCGTGCGACTAGACTTCATGTGGCCGACCAGGGCTTCCACCTCATCGTAGAAGAACTCCGTATCGGTGAACTGTGCGATGTCGTAGGCCGTAATGTGGACGCCGTTGCTGCTAAAGCGCATGTCACCGGACGACATGCCCTGACCGCTCAGTCCTCCCCCGCAAATCTCCATCATCATGCTTAACGCAAAGCCTTTGTGCCCCAGGGGGCCGCCAAGCGGGAGCACGGCCCCACGCGGTTCGCCAAAGTAGTCAAGCGGGTTCGTGCTGGGATTGCCCTTTGAATCGACGATCCAGCCTTCCGGCAATAGCTTCCCCTGGTTGGCGGCGAGGTAAATCTTGCCGTCTGCGACAGTGGAGGAGGTCATGTCCACCAGAAATGGTGCGTCGGCGCGGCGGGGTGCGGCAAAGGCCAGCGGATTCGTGCCCAGGCGACCGTCGATGCCGCCAAAGGGTGCTACCTGAAAGCCCATCCGACCGGCATTGACGAAAATCAGGCCGATCAAGCCGGCTTTTGCCACCATGAGTGGGTACGCGCCTACCCTTCCAATGTGACTCGTATTGCGCAGCGAGACACTGGCTATGCCGTGTTTTTGCGCCTTCTCTATCAAGAGCTCGGTTGCGAAGGTCGCGCCCACCTGACCGAACCCATTGTTCGAGTCCACCACCGCTGTGCAGGGATGTTCACGCACGATTTCCGGTACCGCTCGCGGGTCAACACGATGTTCTTCCCGTACGGCGCGCCCATACCTTTCCATGTGCACCACGCCGTGGGAATCATGCCCGTAGAGGTTGGATTGCACCAAGTGATCGGCTACAATTTTGGCGTCATCGGGACGACAGCCCACGGCGGTGAAATATTCGTAACCAATGCAGCGCAAAGCGTCGGCGGTGATGGTAGGCACAGACGGCTCCTTTCGGCATCGCGTAAGTATTGAATGTTTCGCTCTTGCTTGTGGAGAACTTGGCGACACCCCTTCCCCCTTGATGGGAAAGGTCGGGAAGGGGGTGAAGTGCGGCTTCACGGCTAGAATTCCCAAACCACCCACACCCCTCTGGATTCCGGCCCCGTATCGAGTACGGGGCAGGCTTTTCGCCGGAATGACGGAGTGGCTCATAGGTCTCCCCAAGGTGAGGGTGTGTTTTCGCTTGTCGGACCCGGTAGTGCATCGGACTGGAAGTCCGCGCCTGCCCCGCACGTGATGCGGGGGTCTCCACGTGGGAGTTCCACCGGGCAGCGCTAACTGATGCACGTATCCTGCCTTAGAAATAGGCGCCATCGCACCTGGAACCCTACATCCGCCCGCCTCGTTTGCCGCGATCTGGGCCGCGTGATCACGCTAGGAGAGTTTCCAGGCGGTTGGATCGAGGCCGATTTGACGCGCTGACGCGCAGAGCTTCTCCCAGGTAGTGTCGTCAATGGGGATACCGGTCCGTTCGCGTTCGCGCTCGCAGCGGAATTCCGGCTCACCGGGAACGAGTATTTCCGCGACGCCGGGCGCGGTGCGGCTCGACTTGACGTGGCTGACCAGGGCTTCCACCTCGTCATAGAAGAAATCCATGTCCGAGAAGCACTCAATGTCGTAAACGGTAAACAGCACACCGTTGGCGGGTGAGCGCCTGTCGCCGGACGACATGCCCTGACCGCTCAGGCCCCCGGCGCAGAGCTCCATCATCATGCTCAGCGCGTAGCCTTTATGGCCGAGCGGGCCGCCCAGCGGCAAGATGGCGCCGCGCGGCTCGTCCCAGTAGTCCTGTGTATCCGTGCTGGGTCTACCTTCCGCATCAACAATCCAACCTTCCGGCAGCGGCTTGCCGAGATTGGTGGCAACGCGAATTTTGCCATCGGCGACGGTGCAGGTGGTCATGTCCACCATGATGGGAGGGTCGGCGCGGCGCGGCGCGGCAAACGCCAGCGGATTCGTGCCCAGGCGGCCGTCAATGCCGCCGAACGGCGTTACCTGAATGCCCAAGCGGCCGGAATTTACGAAGACCAGGCCGATCATGCCGGCTTGGGCAATCATGATGGCGTATGCTCCTGCCCTGCCGATGTGGCTCGCCCTGCGCAGCGACACGCTCCCCAGGCCGTGCTGCCGCGCCTTTTCTATTGCCAAATTCGTAGCCAGGACTGCCCCCACCTGCCCAAACCCACTGTGCGCGTCTACCACCGCTGTGCAGGCGCGTTCGCTCACAATTTCCGGTGCACCTTGGGGATTAACGCGCCCTTCGCTCACGGCGCGCGCATATTCATACATGCGCAGGAGGCCGTGGGAATCATGGCCGTAGAGGTTGGATTGCACCAAGTGATCGGTAACGATTTGGGCGTCGTCGGGACGACAGCCCAGAGCAGTGAAGAATTCTTGGCCGATGCAGCGTAGGGCGTCAGCGGTGACGGTAGGCACAAACGGCTCCTTTTGGCATCAAGAAACGGGCGGCTGAGCGGCTACGACAGTCTAATGGCTGTGATCGAGCGCACGATTGTTCGAGCGAGTGCTCGCGCGAACAGGGGTCGCTAGCTACTGGGATAGGCGGCGACCTTCTCAATGAGGGCATCTACCGCGGCTTCTTCCATAATCAACTGCGGCCCATGGGGGAAGTCTGCGTGCTTTGCTACGCGGCCGCGGCGTTCGAGCGCGCACTCCCAGCCATCGTCGTTGTGTTCGGCACGCGTTATTTGGAGAACGTACCCATTGGCAAACGGCACCGTATAGCGCTCGTTGATGCGGAGGCACCAATCATTGGGCAGTTCCCTCCGAAAGGCGCGCCACGGCAACTCCGGTTGCCAGACTTTTCGTCGCACTGCCATCAGTTATGCTCCCTTACTTAACGTACTTGCCAGAGCACTCATCAGACATGATACTGTGCGGAGCTTGCCGCGTACAGTCCTTTAAAGGACGCAGGTTGCAAACCTGCGCTACCGGAAAGCGAGTAAGTCCTTTTGCTCCAGCAGGCCGCGCGGGATAGAATAAAGCAAAGACGCGTTAAGTACTCATCGCAGAAAATGAGCAAGTATGTTTGACATCGGCCTGCCGGAACTTATGATCATCCTGTTGCTGGGTCTGGTCCTGCTGGGACCGGACCGCCTGCCTGGGGTGATTCGTCAGGTGACCGGCGTTATCCGAAAGCTCCGCTCGAGCTATGGCGACGCTCTGGCTACTTTCAAGGACCAACTCGGCGACGTTCAGGGAGATATCGACGCCATTCGCGGTGAAATCTCCTCCATCCAGGGTGAATTCCGCTCTACTGCGGAAGACGTACAAAAGGATGTGGAGAAGGTTGAGGGCGAGGTGAAGTCTGCCGGTGTGGAAATACAGCGCGACCTCGACAAGACGACAAAGGAGGCTGCCGGAACACGCCCAGACCAGATCGGGGCGGAGACCAGTGCGCCGCCACTGGCCGTTACTACCGAGACCTCTCCGCGCCCCAATCTGAGCGACCGCGGCGCTGCCTGGACACCGCAGGGGGGCCAGACCGGCAGCGGTTCGCCGGTGCAGCAAGACCTCTTTGCCGGATTGATACGCAGCCTCAAGGTGCGGCTGGGCGACGATTGGTTAGTCGAGCAGGCGGAAATCTATCGAGACCTCGGCACGCGCGCCGCGCAAAGAAACGGCAGTGCTAGGCAGGACATTGCGGCTTTGGTGCGCACCTGGGCGGATATGCACCGAAACACGCTTCCCGATGGCAGCCTGCAAATCATCGAGACGGGCAGAGATTACCGCGTGCGCATGCGCCAATGCCCGTTTGGCTTTGCCGATACCGACGATAAGGCACTCTGCCAGTCGTGCGGCGCATATGACCTGGCATTCTTGCAAGAGCGGGCAGCCGAAGTGAAGTGGGAGTCGCACCTGACCGCAGGCGATCCCTGGTGCGAGTTGGTATTTGCGAAGCCGCCCCCACCGCCAAAGCCGGAACCCGTAAGTGATGAAGTAGAGGCAGAACCCGCTGCTACTGCCAATGGGGACAATGCTGTCGCATCTACGGTTTCAGCGCCATCAACGGCACCGCAGCAAGCAACGGATAGCGCCGCCGACTCTGCCCCTGCCGACGGATCTGAGTTCACGTCTCTCGCACAGGCATATGGCAAGACTGCAGAGGATACGGGCCGGCCGGAAGCCGCAGCCGTGGATACGCCGGGCGATGCGGCGGAAGCAGAAGAGATGCCGGGAGATCGCACCGACGACGCAACCGTTCAGGCGTCTGTTGCGAAACCGTCGGCTGCTGAACTTGCGGCGGATGGTGACGCGACTAGCAAAGTCGGCTCCGGCAAGAAAGAGACTACCCCATGAGGGTGGAGACCTTCGTGCGGGGTCCACTGCAAAACAACGTCTACCTTCTGTGCGACGAGCTCAGCAACGAAGCGGCAATCATCGATCCGGGGATTGGCAGCGACGATCTGCTGAAGAACATCGAGGAACAGCAGCTTCGTCTGCGCTACGTGCTCGTTACCCACGCTCACTTCGATCACATAGATAATGTCGCTCTCTTCCGAGAGCAAACAGGCGCAAATGTTGTGTCGCATCGCGCCGATGCAGCGGTGCTTGAAGAGCTGGCAGGAGTGTCCTCCGATGTGCTCCTGGACGGCGGCGAAGAGTTGGCGCTCGGCAACCTTACCCTCCAGACATTCCACACGCCGGGACACTCCCCCGGCGGCGTTTGCTTCTTGGTGGAAGACCACCTGTTTGCAGGTGACACGCTCTTTGCCGGATCCATCGGTAGAAGCGATTTCCCGGACAGCGATGGAGCACTGCTGCTCCGAGCGATAGCTGGGAAAATCCTCCCACTCCCGGACGCGACCCACGTGCTTCCCGGCCACGGTGAGGCAACTACGGTCGGCACAGAGCGCGCCAACAATCCCTTCTTGCGGGGGTTAGTGGGGTAGCGCGCGTTTACGTGAAGTAGACTTGATTCAATGGCCCGCCTAACAGTACCGTCGCATAGGGTGTGTTTACACTGAGTGTCATTCATATGCTGCAAAAGGCAGGTAGATTGGCAAATGTGAGAGAGCAGCGCGAGGGGCGCGTCGACTGTCATTTCGAGCGAATGCGAGGAATCTAGAGTCCTTGCCAAGCATAGCGCGTAAGGGAAGCGTTTGAGATTCCTCACTCCGCTGCGCTCCGTTCGGAATGACAGGAAAGCTGGCCCTGCCCCGTGCTTGACACGGGGACAACGAAACAGGCAAACCTAAATCGACTATTTCCGGGGTAGCAGACTCTTGACAATTGGAAACACGCCCCGGCGCCTTGAACCGGAGCATGTTTCAAGCTGCCTACTCATGCCGCAGCGCTACTGCCTGCGCAGCGTCGTCACCGCCCCCACGCGCCCGTACATCCAGAACGCCAGCGGCAGACCGATTACGGTGAGGAGGCACACATAGGCAACCGCCATCCATATCCCGCTAAACCAGAATCCAACGAGAAGGAAGTACAGCGCCCGCAGGATGAAATGGTGCTGTTCCGCTCCCTGCGAAAGTACGCCGCCCTCCAGATTCCACGGGTTTTGCGGGCGGAGGGTCATCATGGTGGGCAAGCGATTGATGATGTAGAGGCCAAGCGGCAGGCCAATGATTGTCAGGTTTATGGCCCAGGCGAACGCGGAGACGATCAGCCCGAGCCACCACCCAACGAAGATGAAGTAAAGAAACCGAATGATGATGTTGGGCGCCCTCGTTTGCACGACGACCGGCGTAGACATGCTATTCCTCCTCTTCCTCTTCACTGTCTTCCACAGGCGGTACCGAAATCACGCCCTCATCCATCACGTGAAGTTTTATCTTTGAAAAGGTGACTTGGTTGGCAACGTCAAATACGGCGACACAATCCGCATGTCCGCTGGGGTTGACCTCTCCGCAACCCAGTATCTCTTCGAAGTTAAATCTTCGTCCCAAATCGTCAATGCCAACCAGTTCCTTATAGTCATCTACCGACTCATAAATCCTGAACGCCTTATCGGGAAACTCCCGCGCTTGGTCACCCAGGTTAGTTACACGGAAAGATACAGCGATTAGCTTGTTCGTGGACGCACTGGGGGTGATTTCGCCCCGTAATCCTTCAATCTCTTCTGGCTCAGTTACCTTCAGGATTTCCACGGCAAAGACGCCAACGCGCGCGGCGGCGTCAGTGGTCAACATGCTCTCAGCGAGTGGTATTGTGGAATCCACTGCGATTGTCACGGGGGCCTTCATCACATAGGTCTTGCCGTCGTGCGTAAAGGTCACGCGCGCCACGCTTTGAATAGTGTCTTCAATCTGGACTGACGATTCATCGTCGGAGAATACCAGCTCAATCAATTGAGCTGCAGTCCCGCTTTGCGCAAATACAACTACTGGAGTTAGCAGCAGCAACAGAATGAATATGGGAAGCGAACGCCTAAAAAGCGTACGCATAGAGATGCCTCCTTGCGGCTCGCGAGAATTTTGTTGAAACATCGCAAGCAGAATGGTAGCAGCAGGCCACGAATGCTTCAAGGCGCAACCTGCTTTCTCTGAATCGCAGCCGCATGGCGCGCTATACGCGGTACAATAGTACGTGCGGATCGCCGCCTACTACCGACAAGCCACACAGCAGCTCTTAAATACGAGAAGGATGCGCAGCATGAATGGTGACCAGACCCATGATCACGACCACGAGCATCAACAAGGGCGCTCAATTATTGCCCGGCAGCCGTACCGTCCGCCGCCTTGCGAGGCAGACGACCAGGTAGAAGCGGCGGCAGAGCAGCATGCCGGCGAAACTCATGGCGGAGACGCGCACGGCCATGCGGGCGACCACGGTCATGCCGACGAACACGACGCACATGCGCACGACGAGCACCAGCAAGCCGCTGAGACTGAAGAGCACGCCCACGATGAACACCGTCAAGGCGAGGACGCTGCATTGTCGTCCCCCGACGAGCATCGCCGCGCCGGCGCGGAGCAATTTCCTTCTATCGAGTGCGCGGTAATTACGGTGAGCGACTCCCGCACGGAACTCACCGACAAGTCCGGGGCGCTCATCCAGTCAATGTTGCAGGAGGCCGGCCACGAGGTCGTCGGCTACCGGTTGGTAAAGAATGACGCGCAGCAAATCACGCAGGCGCTGACCCACATGCTTGCGGGCCGCGCGCGGTTCGTCATGTTGACCGGCGGTACCGGCCCCGGCACGCGGGACATCACAGTGGAAACGGTGCAGTCGCTGCTAGAAAAAGAGCTCACGGGCTTTGGGGAACTCTTCCGCATCTTGAGCTATGAGGAGATCGGCGCCGCTACTATTCTAAGCCGCGCCACCGCCGGTCGCATCGGGAACAAATTCGTCGTCTGCTGCCCCGGCTCGTCCGGCGCCGTCCGTCTGGCGCTCAGTGAGATTCTCATTCCGGAGCTAGCGCATATTCTGCGCGAAATGAATCGGTGAGGTACGCTAATGCGAGTGCTTTTTCTCGGAACAGGGGCGGCTGAAGGGTATCCGGCAGTCTTCTGCGAGTGCGCGCACTGTACGACGGCGCGTGCGCGCGGCGGGCGCAACCTCCGCCGCCGCTCCGCGTTGCTGGTGAATGACGATCTCCTGATAGACATGGGCCCCGATCTGGTGGCGAGTATGCACGCTACCGGCGCGAACCTTGGGCGGGTCGCCACCATGCTCATCACCCACGCCCACGGCGATCACTTCCACCTTCCCAATCTCTACATGCGTCGGAGCAATTTCTGCGCCACGACACCCGCGCAGATGGATGTCTATGGCACTCCTCCCACAATCGAAGCGATTGCAACTGCGGCAAGAGAGCGCAATCTATCCGAAGAGGAGTTTCACCTGCGTCTCAACACCATCCGGCCCGGCGATTCCTGGCAGGCGGGACGGTATCGCGTTACCGCGTTTCAGGCCGCACACGCGGAGGAGCTGGAGCCGGTGATCTTTGCCGTGGAGGAGAACGGCCGCACGCTTCTCTATGCGTCCGACACCGGTCCCTTCCCGGCGGAAACATGGCAGCAGCTCCGGGAGTTCAAGTTCGACTGCGCCATTGTTGAGTCCACCATGGGCATCGGCCCGCCGGGGACTCACCATCTCTCCATGCAGCAATGCGTCGAGCACCATCAGATGTTGGAAAACGAGGGCCTGCTGCAGCCCCGCGCGCGGCGCTACGCCACGCACTTCTCCCACAACCGCACGCCGCCGTACCTGGAATGTGCGGAGTTCTTTGCGCCCCACGGCATCGAGCCCGCGTATGATGGCTTGGTTGTTCAGGTGTAGCAAGACTGGTGAAGCGAGTTGCCATTGTATATGGCAAGTGATCGCGCAGTAAGCGTGGCTAGCTATTTCCGTGCGTACTTCGGCAGGCGCGTGCTGAGCTTGTCGAGGTGCTCAGCACGAACGGAAAGGGTAAAAATTCGATACCATGACCGTCGAGTTGCACTGCTGTGGAGCGCCGCGATCACGTGTTAGCAGCGCGGTGGCAGATGCATGTTTCTCAGCGCTTGGGTAGGGTCTAGAATAGAGGCAAAGGGCTACTGTGGACTTAGGGCTGGTTGAAACGCGATGAGCATATCACGCCGAACATTCCTGCTCGCGGCGGGCGCGCTGCCGGTGCTGCCGCTATTGGCGGCTTGCGGCAGCAGCATTCCCGATGCCATCCGTCCCGGTGGTGATGACAACGTGCCGACAGTGCACGTGGTAGCGCCGAACATCACCCTCATCTCCGCTACCAATCTTATCCGCGCCATTGAGGCCTGGAACGGCGGCGGCATTGAAACGGCCGGACCGCGAGAACGCTTCCGCATCTCCCTGCAGATCATCAAGGTCCGTGAAGACGGCGGTGTAACCGCCAGCGGCAGTCCGCCGACGTGGACGTACTTTCGCCGCGGCATCGACGCTGAGGCCGCAGCCGGGCGTCCGGCGGACATTGTCATGCTTACCGGCGGCATCTTTACGCTGCCGGGTATTGCCAGCCCGTTCTTTGGGCCGCTCAACGACTACGTGCAGCGCGACCGGGGCTTTCTTAACGAGTTTGTCACCCAGGCGGTGGAGACGACAACGTTTGGGGGTCGGATTCAGGCGGTGCCGGTGGTGCTCGGCGCCGGTGTGATGGCGTGGCACCAGGACCGCTTCGATGATACCGACCTGCCGCCGCCGCCCGCAACGTGGACCTGGAACGATTTGGTGGCGATGGGCCAAGAGTTTATGACTGCGGCGCGTGAGCGCAACAAAGACAAGTGGTGGGCGATTAGCGAGGGTGTCTATACGGCGCTCTGGGCACACCTCATGACGCAGGCCGGCGGCGGCGTGTTGGACATGAGCGAGGGGCGGCTGAGCCTCACGTCTGCGCAGACTCAGGAAGCGCTTGAATTGTGGCGCGATCTCGCTTATACGCACCGCATCATGCCGACAAGCGCCGACATGACCTACCATGACATGACGCGCTTGGTGCCGCGCAGCGAGGCCGCGCTCCATCACGCCATGATCTACTCCGGCGAAAACATCGGCCGCGACTGGAAAGTGCAGCACTCGCCATCCTTTGCCGGAAATGCCAACAGTTCGCTCTACGTGATGGACGTTTTGGGCATCCACGGCAAGTCGATACAGACCGAGTTGGCATATGAGGCTATCAAGGTGCTCGCGCCCTATGTGGCGGAGCGCTCGATGGTGCCGGCCTGGATTCCGGCCCTCAAGCACGTTGAAAAACCTTCCGGCGAACGACCGGAACTTGCGATGGTGGAAGAGCGCGTTCCCGTGGTATTGGAGGTGTTGCGCAGCGGTCGGGGCACGACGACTCTCCCCTGGACGGAGATCGGTACGCTGCTGCAAAGGAACCTCATCCGGCCGCTCTACACCGGCGAACGCACCCTGGTCGATGCCACCGAGCGCGCCACCCGCGCCGTGGCGAACGCCCTGCCGGGGGTTTTGGTCTAGTGCGCTATCTCGGACAAGGCCCGTTGACGGCTGGCAATTCGTGAACGTGTGGACGTAATGCGGCCTTGAATCAGTCTACGATAGATCAGGCTACTAGCGGCTCCAGCTTCCCCAGCAATACCTTTACTCGTTCAATACCGTCCTGTACGAAATTGTCCGTTTGCCAATTCTCATAGAAGTTCATGTGCAACGAATTGGCTGTGCTGAATAGGCCACGAATTTGAGAGTCATTCGTCTCGCGATATATTCTATCGATTGCTTCGAAGAGGTATCGATGCCCGTTGTGCTGCCACCCTCTATACTGAGCAACGGCTTTCACCGCATGCGCAGCCGCGCCCCAGGCCTTCTCTGAGGCTTGAAGCTTGTCGCCTTTAGCAAACTCTTCCTCCGCTTGACGCATGAATTGACGGCTAATGCGCACGTGCTCTTCTACCTTGCCGTCTCTGCTGTTGACTTGCCTAGCCACGATATGCCCTCAGTCTCACTGCTGCCTATTTGCGTCATGGATATATTTTATACTATATCACTTATTAGTTAGGCTATTGAGAATACTTAACTGGGCCGAACTTTATCGCCGTAACCGGGCGACTTCGCGCCTTACCTCGATGAAGCAGCGTTGAAAGCGCACGTGGGGGACGGACAGGTTGTAGGTGCGAATACGGCGGTTGAGCGCGGAGGCATCTTCTCGAAACGTCGCCAGCGCCTTCTGCCAGCGTGATTCCGCCGCTGGGCTCGGCAGTTCTCCACCACGGTCGCCTGCATACACCGACCACGCGCGCTCCAAGCGTTTCGTCGCTAGAGCCAGCGCCTCTTCGATCCGTTGACGCTCCTCGACCCAGGGCAAGCTCATGCCGCTATTGCGCAGGATGTGGCGCGCCATCCACTGCGCCGGTTCGGCAAGCGGGTCCTCGTCCAGTTCGAGAGGCTTGCCCTTGCCGGGCAGGTTCGCGAATTCCCCTTTAGCGAACGCGTCTTGCAGCCGCTGCTCTACCAGCTTGCCCCACTTGTCCATCACGCGTTCCAGCCTGCGGGACGGGTGCCGTCGGCAACTGCCGCGAGTCGTTGGAGGTAGCGCCACCAGCCCTCGTCGTGAATATCGCGCTCTTGGGGAGGCGTAGCAGTGAAACCGGTCTGTCGCAGAATCAAGATCGTGCTACCGCCGACGTCTTTAAGGGTGATGAGCACGTGGAGCGGCGGGAAGGACCAATGCGGATTGTGCCACGTGAAGCCAAACTTTCGGTTAGCGACATAGTCCGTAACTTCCCCGGAGAATACGCTGACCGTGCCGTTTTCGTTGAAGAACACGAATTCCACAGCGCCGCCCGGGTGCGGCTCAACTCCGGAGACCTGCGCAAACCAAAGCTCAATCCGATCCGGGTCTGTAAGCAGTGCAAAGACGCGCTCCCGTGAAGCGGCGATGCGCAGCGACATCTCGAGCGTATCTATTTCGCGCTCATTGGGAGAGTTTTCAAAGGCACTCTGTGCGATTTCTTCAGGAGTGCCGCCGGCAGTTTCTTGCATGGGACTCCTCTAAGTGAAGTTCGGGCGGCAAGTGCGTCGCTAATGTGAGTATAGCGTGCTTCTGCTGATGTGTAGATTTGGCCGGCGTGTCCGGGCAGGGGTAGGGGCGGTTCGCGAACCGCCCCTACACGCATGGCCCGTTAATGTCAGGGGCTAACTGTAGCGGGTCCTATTCATACACCGTTTCGCCCGTCTTTTTGGCGTTGATGAAGTCCCAATCGAGCTCCACGCCGAGGCCGGGACCTTCCGGTACGGCCACGCAGCCCTCAGAGTCCACGGAGTAGAGTTCGTCGCGCCAGCGCGGATCGGCGTAGATCGGCGCTTTGGTATGCGGCACGTTGGGATGCACCAGGCCCAGTTCATAGTAATTGGTGTTGCGGATCGCCGCCATGCAGTGCCGATGGGCCAAGCCGCCGCCGTGCAACTCCACGTCCAATCCATATGCCTCTGCCAGCACCGCCAGTTTCATCACGCCCGTAATGCCGCCGTCTCGCCCGGTACCGGCGCGCAGGTAGTCAACGGCGCCGGCGTGGATGGCATCGGCCTTGGTCTCCAATCCGCGGATGTGCTCGCCCATCAGCAACGGCGTCTTGATGAACTGGCGCAGCTTTGCATGCGCAAACTGGGAAACGCCACCGCCGCGGAAGGCATCCTCATACCAGAAGTACCGCGCCTCATCGCAAGCGCGCCCGACCTTCAGGACATCATCGAACGTGCCGAACGCTCCAGCGGGGTCGAGCATGATGTCCATGTCATCGCCCACGGCATCGCGAATTGCCAGCACCGCCGCGACCTCTCGCGAAATAGGCGCGCCGATCCAGCCATGAATCTTGAACGCCGGATAGCCGTACTCCTCTTTGCAGTGTGCGGCGAATTCCCCGTAGTCTTCCGGCGTGCTCAGGCCGCCGTTGTCATCGCCGTGGTAGGTGCTGGCGTAGCAGGGCAGGCGCGTGCGCCAGCCGCCGAGCAGAGTCGCAATCGGCACACCGGCCATCTTTCCGGCAATATCCCACAGGGCAACGTCATGATCGCCGGGGGGTGTGGACGTGGAACCGCGAAAGAGGCGCTTAAGGTCTTGCCAGATGATCTCGCGTTCCAGCGGGTTGCGTCCAAGCAAATAGTGCGCCGTGCGGTCGTCGATGCCGCCGGGTATCTCGGCGCGCACGCCCGCATCGGTCTCGACAATCAGGATGCTGCCGCCGCCGCCCAAACGACTGCCTTCCTTATAGACCATGTCGAAGCCGTACATGTCTTCCAGCGTGAGGTTCTGAATCTCGTGCGCGAAACGTATCACCACAATGCGCGTAATCTTCGGCGCTGCGCCCATATTGCTCTGCTCCTTGCTGCTTCATGCCATCGGTCAATTTCCTAGTAGGTTACCATCTTGAGCGCCTCTCCTTTCGCTATGTACCGTGATTTCTCTTCCATCTGGTCCCTTTTCGTTCGCCAAGCAACCATTGGAGCAGCATGTCCCGGAGAGTGTACCCGACTCCTGTAGCGCGTCGCCGCGGCCTGCATTGTCTCTCGCTGAATCACGCCATAGGCGCGTAAACAGTGCGCCCCATTGGATCCGGTAGCGCAGGTTTGTAACCTGCGTCCTGAGTCACGCAGCAGGCGCGTAACAGTACGCCCCATTGGATCCGGTAGCGCAGGTTTGTAACCTGCGTCCTGAGTCACGCAGCAGGCGCGTAACAGTGCGCCCCATTGGATCTGGTAGCGCAGGTTTGTAACCTGCGTCCTGAGTCACGCAGCAGGCGCATGACAGTACGCCCCATTGGATCTGGTAGCGCAGGTTTGTAACCTGCGTCCTGAATCACGCAGCAGGCGCATGACAGTACGCCCCATTGGATCTGGTAGCGCAGGTTTGTAACCTGCGTCCTGAATCACGCAGCAGGCACGTAACAATGCCCCCCATTGGATCCGGTAGCGCAGGTTTGCAACCTGCGTCCTGAATCACGCAGCAGGCACGTAACAGTGCGCCCCATTTGATCTGGTAGCGCAGGTTTGCAACCTGCGTCCGCTTGATTTAGGGCACGTGCCCTAAATCGCATATCCTCCCATTCGGAACTGTTATGGCCGCACCTACAATCGAGACTCCGTGGACGTGCTTAGCGTGCCGAACAAGGCGGGCGGAGGCCCGTTTCTGTGCTACAATGGGCGTATTCAACCTGCAGATTCACACCATTTAACACATTTTGCATGCGGAGGCGTGGGAAAACATGAGCCAAGCGGAGGAACCGGCGTCTGTGACAAAGTCGACGTCTGCGACGGAGTCGAAGTCTGTGACGGAGCCGGCGTCTACGACGAAGTCGGCAACGACGAGTGAGGTAGAATCCCCTGCGGATGCGTCAGCGGAAGCCGCCTCAACGGAGGCCTTGGTAGACGTTGCCCAAGAGGAAGTCGCGGCTGCCGTCGATCAAGTGGAAGAGAAAGCGGTCTCGCAAGACTACCAGCCGCAGGAATTCGAGCACGCCTGGCAAGCGCGGTGGCGTGAAACGAACCTCTATAAGACTGAGGATGATACTTCGAAGAAATCATTCTACTGTCTTGACTTCTTCCCGTATCCTTCCGGTGACGGTCTCTCCGTCGGTCACTGCCACAACTACATTCCGACTGACGTTATCTCCCGCCACATGCGCATGCGCGGTTTCAACGTGCTGCACCCCATGGGCTGGGACGCTTTCGGCTTGCCCGCCGAGAACCGCGCCCGCGACACGGGCATCGCGCCCCGGCTGACCGTAGACCAAAACACCGCCAATTACAAACGCCAACTCGATCTCATCGGCTGCTCGTACGACTGGGACCGCGAGATCGATTCCAGCGCGCCGGAATACTACAAGTTCACCCAGTGGCTCTTCCTGATGATCCACCGCCGCGGCCTGGCCTATAAGGCCAAGGGCCAACAGTGGTGGTGCCCCTCTTGCCAGACCATCCTCGCAAACGAGCAAGTGCACGACGGGCGTTGCTGGCGCTGCGACTTCTTGGTGGAGAAGAAGAGCTTGGAGCAGTGGTATTTCAAGATTACGGACTACGCCGACCGCTTGCTCAACGACTTGGAGAAAATTGACTGGCCGGAATCCACCAAAGAGATGCAGCGCAACTGGATTGGCCGCAGCGAGGGCACGGAGGCGGTCTTTCTCACGGAATTCGGCGACGAACTGCGGGTCTTCACAACCCGCGCCGATACGCTCTTCGGTGCTACGTTCATGGTGCTGGCTCCGGAGCACGAGCTGGTGGCGAAGCTCACCAAGCCGGACCAGCAGGAAGCCGTAGACCGCTACGTGGCCGCCGCGGCACGCACGGCGGAGACCGAACGCCAATCTGCCGAACGCGAAAAGACCGGCGTCTTTACCGGTTCCTACGCAATCAATCCGGTGAACGACGAGCACATCCCCATCTGGATCGCCGACTACGTGCTCGCGACCTACGGTACCGGCGCGATCATGGCCGTGCCCGCCCACGACCAGCGCGACTTCGAATTTGCGCAGAAGTTCGGCTTGGACGTGCGCGTGGTCGTGCAACCACCTTACGAGGTCGATTGGGATGTCTCGGACGCCTACGAGGGCGAGGGTACGTTGGTCAACTCCGGCAGCTTCGACGGTGAAACATCCACAATAGGTGGAGAAAAAATAACGGAGTGGCTGAACGAGCGTGACCTGGGCGGCGTCAAAGTGCAGTTCCGCATGCGCGACTGGTTGATCTCGCGCCAGCGCTACTGGGGCGCGCCCATTCCCATGGTCAAGTGCCCCAAGTGCGGCTGGGTGGAGATGCCAACGCCGAAACTGCCGGTGTTGTTGCCGGAAATCGACGACTTTCAGCCGACCGGCGACGGCCGCTCGCCGCTCGCCAAGGTGGGTTCATTCGTTGCCACCGCGTGCCCCGACTGCGGCGGTCCCGCCGAGCGCGAGACGGACACGATGGATGGCTTTGCGTGCTCGTCGTGGTACTTCCTGCGCTTTGCCGACCCCCATAACGATGAGTTGCCGTTTGGCCTGGATAAGGCGCGCTACTGGCTGCCGGTAGACCTCTATGTCGGCGGCGCCGAACATGCCGTAATGCACCTGATATATGCGCGTTTCTGGACCAAGGTGATCAAGGACGCGATGCTGATCGACTTCAACGAGCCGTTTGCTAAGCTGCGGCATCAAGGCGTAGTCTTGGCCCCGGACGGGAGCAGAATGTCGAAGAGTCGCGGCAATGTCATCGGTCCGGACGAAATGGTGGAGGCGCACGGCGTAGATGCCTTGCGCGTGTACGAACTCTTCATGGGTCCCTTCGACCAGAACATTAGCTGGAACAGCGAGGGCATTTCCGGGTCTCGCCGTTGGTTGGTGCGCGTGTGGAACATGCTGCTGGGTAGGGTTGAGCAGGGCAGCGAACCCTTGGCTGTAGACCAAGCCGAGCCGGAGCTGACCCGCTGGATCAATCGCGTGATCAAGCGCGCCGATGAGGACATTGACGCGCTCAAGTTCAACACCATGATCGCTTACTTTATGGAGTTCACGAATTGGCTCTACAAGGTCTACACGCCCGAGTTGGCGGCTACCGAGACCTGGAAGCAAGCCATGGAACAGTTCCTCTTCGTGCTAGCGCCGGTAACGCCTCACTTGGCCGAAGAAGTCTGGGAGCGCTGGGGGCACGAATACTCCGTCCACCAGCAGGATTGGCCGGAATTCGACGAGTCGCTCATCCACGAGGAGACGTTTACCCTCGTTATCCAGGTGAATGGTAAGGTGCGCGACACCATTGAGGCCAGCGTTGCGCTGGATGAGGAAGGCGCTCGTGAACTGGCGCTGGAAAGCGAGCGCGTGCAGCAGTTCCTGAACGGCCAAGAAGTGAAGCTGGTGAAGTACGTGCCCGGGCGCCTGATAAACGTGGTGGTAGGCTAACACGCTTCCGCGTGGGTAAGAGATGCCTCTTCGCCAGAGGCGCCTCTTCGGCAGGTGGACCGTCACAATACTGCGCTCCTTCCGCGACTTGTAGCCTTGAATACTTTTCCTTAGCTGTTTACCCCTGTATTCTGGAACTAGATCGGAAAGTACCTGGCAAAGTTTGCCTTCAGATTTGTCGCTTGTGGGCTCTAGGCAGACTGAAGACACATAAGCCTAGGTGAATGTACGATCCGTTCGCCCTGAGTAGCCTGTCCTGAGCTTGACGGAGGATCGAAGGGCGGACTTCGGAGTGAGCAACATTCACGAGACCGGACACAGTTTCGGGTTAAGAAGGAGCGTAGCGATGCAAAGACGACGTTTACTTCACGGGATCGCAGGTGGCGCTGCCGCTCTCGGATTGAGCGCCTGCGGGCAAACATTGATGAGGACCGAGGAGGCCCCGGCAGTCGTCGGCGAGCTTCCCGTGCTCGGCGAAGCGCCGGAGATCAGTTCGACGACGTGGATCAACTCGGAACCCATCACGCTGGCGGGTCTTCGAGGAAACTCAGCCGTTGGGATTGCCTTTTGGACCTACAGCTGAATTAACTGCCGCAACGATATCCCCGGTCTGGTGGATATACATGAAACCTACGCGGACGATCGTTTCACGCTGCTCAGCATCCATACGCCGGAGTTTAGCCACGAAAAGCAATTGGAAAACGTGCGCAATGCCGTGGACCGGCTGGGCGTGCCATATCCCGTGGCTATCGATAACGACTTCAAGGTGTGGCGCGCATTCGGGAATCGCGCTTGGCCGACCCTCTACCTCATCGACCGGCAGGGCGACATACGCATGTCGAAGATCGGCGAAGGCCGCTTTGGCATAGTGCGCAGCGCGATCGAATACCTTAAGGAGAACGACTCCTAGACGCCTTCACGAGAGATCATGACCACTAAGTGTAGCATCCAGTGTTCTTTGCTGAGTTGAACGGGTTTGCGTGTCGTGGAGTGGCCTTGCGTGTCGTTTGGCAACTTTTCATGTCATTCCTGTAAGTGTTGAGTAATTCGTTGACAGAATTCGCTTTCCACCAGGCAGTGTTGACCGATTATGTCATTCCGAGCGAAGAGAGGAATCTGGAGTCCATGTTGCAATAAGCCCAATAGGCTCAGCACTCTAGATTCCTCTCTTCGCTGCGCTCCGTTCGGAATGACATGTGTACAAGGCATTCACGACGCGTCGCTTATCTTCTCTTTATTGAAGATCTGTCAACGAATTACCTGACACTTACAATTCCGAGCGGAGCGAGGAATCTAGAGCCTACGAACACTAGGCACCCCTTCTTTCCAATTCCCAAGACAAAAGAGTGTAGCACGGGGGCTTGTCCCCCGCTCTTCGCGTGGTTCACTTAGAGACGGACTGGTCGTGGCCAATTCTCTGAGTGGGAAGCAGGCTCGCGCGTAATTCGCTAGCGAAGGGATGGGCCGCACCCACGTTCATCCGGCAAGTAGAGGTCTGAAACCTGTGCCTACTTGCATGTATTGGGTCTTGCTGCTTTCATGGTAAAAGTGGATTGATTGATTGAGCTTTGCAAGAGGAATGTCTCTATCATGCCGCTGGAAAGCATGCACTCGCTGGTTGAAGTGCTCAAAGAGCGAATTCAGGACCACAGCGACGCGCTCAGTGTGAACGAGACGCTTACCCGCTACGCCCTGATTGACCCCCTCTTGCGCGAACTCGGCTGGGACACTGCAGACCCGTCCATGGTCATACCCGAATATAAATCGGGCAAGGGCCGGGCTGACTACGCGCTTCTGGGCAGCGGCGGCAAACCTGCGATGATGATAGAAGCAAAAAGCCTAGGTTCGTCGCTGAGAGACGCGGCGCTCACCCAGGGGATAACCTACTGTATTGAACTAGGAACCAAGTATTTTGCCATCACCGACGGCAAGCGCTGGGAAGTATACGAAACGTACCGCGCTGTGCCCATAGACGAAAAGCTGATTGTCGAATTCAACGTAACCACACAGCTAACCGCAGAGGTGTGCTTGCAAGCGCTAGCGCTCTGGCGGCCGAGCTTGGAGGCGGGTAGAGCTGTTCCTGGTTATCCTCCTCTTATCCAATCAGAGCCGTCGCTATCACATGCAACTGAGCCAAAAACCGTGCCTGCTGAAACTGCGTCTGTCATTTCGGTTGAGAAGGATTGGCAACCGCTGTCGAAGATTCAGCCACCGAAAGGAGCCCCCTCACCAGTTGAAATACTCTTCCCCGACAATTCACGCGAGGCTGTCAAGTTCTGGGTAGGTATTGTGAGAGAGATAACCCGGTGGCTCCAACAGAACAAGCACCTGCATGACGGTCTTTGCCCGATCCGGCAGAGTGATAGTAGTACGTGGTTCTTGGTAGCCAACGATCCCGTTCATTCAACTGGCAAGAAATTCCGTGACCCAGAGCAGGTGGAGACCGTATGGATTGAAAAGGATTATGTAATCCCCAACCTAGCCGAGAATGCCCGCACGATCATCAGGCATGTCGGTCAGGACCCGGCGCAATTCAAGGTGCGCTTTGACTGACCAGCTATACACCCGCAAGCTTGTCGAGATCAGAACACCGCCTGACCAACCGGAACTATACGTCCTAGGCACAGACTCCTACACGATCTGAGCATGTTACCTCGCCTTCCGCGGTTAATTCTCGAGAGAAGCACAGGAACTACTTCTCCCTAGAAAACAATTTGGAATACAGCCATGCGTCTTGCTGTCCTTGCAGACATTCACGGCAACATCTATGCGTTAGAAGCGGTGCTGGAGGACCTCAAGCAGCAGGCGCCGGATGTGGTCGTGGTGCTGGGCGATAGCGTCGTAAAATTTGCGCAAAATCGCGCCGTGTTGGATGCGTTGGATGCCCTCCCACATGTCGGCATTGCCGGCAACATGGAACGGGGCCTGCAGACGTTGCTCGGAGACGAGTGCGCCGATCTGACGCAGTACGACTCCGGCAAAGGGGCCACGTACCTCAAGCAGCAGGCACTCGCGGAGCTCGGCAAGGAGCGTGTGGCGCGGTTTCGGGAATTGCCTGCCGAGCGTTCTTTGTCTCTGCTTGGGAATGAGGATACGCTGCTTTGTCACGGCTCTCCCGGTCATCTCACCGAGGCGATCTACCCCGCGCCCGACGCCAGACCGCCGGGGCCGGACCAACCAAGCACGTCTGACAACGAACTCAAAGCCAGGCTGCAAGACGTGACCGCCCGCCTCGTGCTCTGCGCCCACACCCACCGTCGGCTGGAACGCCGCTATAATGGAATATTGGTGGTCAACCCCGGCGCGGTAGGCCATACGTATGAGCGCAAGCACGACCCACACGCCAGTTACGCCATTCTGACGCATGCGCACGGCGTATGGGATGTGGAGTTTTGCACGGTGCCCTACGACGGCGCGCGCGCTGTGCGGGAGATGTTGGCTGCAGTGCCGCCGGATGCCGGAAGTGCGCGCCGCTACTTGGAACGTATAGCGGAGTATGTGATCTAGGAGATTGATCCCAGGGATTGTGTTTGTTTATCGCGCCCAGAGGCGGGGGACAAGCCGCCGCGCTACAGCTTAGTAACGATGACCCAAGAGGCGGGGGATAAGCCGCCGCGCTACGGGCCGCTAGTCAGCGGCAATCATTATGTGAAAAGTAGAACTCTTAGCGAGTCAGCATGCCGATAACCCGCATCATTACCGATCTTGAAGAAGCACGCAGGACCGTGCTCAAGCGCAGGCCGTTGGGCAGCGAAGATGTGCCTGCGTCCGTAGCGGCGCGCATTCGCGCGGTCTTTGGGGCCGATCTTACACCCGGCGAGGTAGTTGACCGCATTCTGGCGGACGTGCAGGCCGAGGGCGACGCTGCCCTAGGGCGCTACTTGCAGCATTTTGATGGTGTTGTACCGGAGCCCTTAGAGGTGCCGCCGGCGGAGATCGCCGCAGCACGGTGCCAAATCGACGACTCGCTTTGGGGAGTGCTACAGCAAGCGGAGGCGCGAATCGCCGCCTACCATGCGCGTCAGCGGCGCAACTCGTGGCTGGACTTTGGTACGGGCCTTGGCGAGATGGTGCGGCCGCTCCAACGCGTCGGCATCTATTCGCCGGGCACAGAGCGGGTGTATCCGTCATCGGTGCTGATGTCGGTGGTACCGGCGCGCGTGGCGGGTGTGGAAGAGATCATCCTCGCCACACCTTGCCGACCTGATGGCAGCGTGCACCCGCTCAAGTTGGCCGCTGCTGCAATCGCAGGCGTGCACCGGGTCTTCAAGATTAGTGGCGCGCAAGCCATTGCGGCGCTGGCATACGGTACTGCTCAGGTGCCCAAAGTGGACAAGATTCTCGGCCCAGGCAATATTTTCGTAATACTTGCGAAAAAGAAGGTGTATGGACACGTTGGCATCGATCAGTTGCCGGGGCCTACCGAGACGCTCATCGTTGCCGATGCCAAAGCCGATCCGGCAGAAGTAGCGGCTGATCTGCTCGCTCAAGCCGAGCACGACCTGCTGGCAACACCGCTCCTCATCACGGATTGCGCCGATCTCGCCGTGCGCGTGGAGAGAGAACTGGCATCGCAACTGGCAAACTTGCCGCGCCAGGAAGAAGCCGCCTATTCGCTTAAGCACAACGGCGGCATCGTGGTGGTGGACGACCTGGCGACGGCCATAGACGCAGCCAGTGAATACGCCCCGGAGCACCTCTGTCTGCTGACCCAGGAACCGTGGCAATGGGTGGGTAAGATCCGCAATGCCGGCGGCATCTTTGTGGGCAGCGCCTCACCGGAAGTGTTGGGCGACTACATCGCCGGTCCCAGCCACGTGATGCCGGTGGGCGGCACGGCCCGTTTTTCTTCTCCACTTACCGTGCAAGAATTCTACAAGAGCACTAGCATCGTCGCGCTCGACCCGAAGGCTGCCGCCGCATTAGCGGAACCCGCCGCCGCGCTGGCCGAGGCGGAAGGCTTTTTCGCCCATGCCCAGGCCGCGCGTAGGCGCGCCCGGCAGACCTAGAGCCCAGCCTGATCGCGTTTGCGCCGATAGTGCGTAGATTCCTAACCCCTCCATGGTGGACAGGAACGCGTTGATGCGGCGATCCCTTTCTCCAAGGTCAATGTATGCACAGGCGTAAACACTGGAATCCTCCTGAGACTTGTGGCTGCGCCTACAGAGTACGTATCATAGGAACAAGCAGAAAATACCACCAGCCAATAGAAAGAGGCACCCCATGCGAGTGATTACCCTGAAGCCGCAGCCACTTACGCCGGAGAGTTTTGCGCCGTTCGGCAATATTCTGAATATGGACCGCTCCGAAATCGTCTGCACGGAGGGTGTGCTTACGGCCCGCATTACGCACGCGCCGCTGCGCGATCTCAGTGCGTTGCAGCCGCACTTCCTCAACCGTCACATGGAAGAGACGCAAGTCTTCGTGCCGCTGGGCGGCAAGGACGGCCTCTTCTTCGTTGGGCCGCCGAGCGAGACACCGGATTCCTTCGACCCGGACAAGGTGGCGCTCTTCCACTTCCCGGGCGATCACGCAATCCGGATGCACGTGGGCACCTGGCACGTCGCTCCCTTTGCCGTGACCGAAGCGACAGACTACATCAATATCCAGGGCGACCAAGTAAGCCACTACACCGACGGCTATGACTTCAAGGAGAGCGACAACCTGGTATTTGAATTCGACCTTAGCTAGAGGGGCGTAACAATACCGCAGTCGCTGGCATTGGGCCGTCATTCCCGCTTGCGCGGGAATCCATCCTCACAAAGTGCTAGGCCGGAGCGGCACTGTAAAGCGGGCCCAGGTTGAATGAATTGAGAATTCAGATGCCGGTTTCGGGAATCCCAGTACCGTCGCGAGGACACTGTCATCAGTTTGAAGTTTGCAGAGCCATTCGATTGTCACCCCGAACGGAGTGAGGGGTCTAAAGCGCCACAAGTTGGGCAACGGTCGCATTGGGCGAGAACTCTAGATTCCTCGCTCCGCTCAGAATGACATTTGAAAAGTGTCTACGGGGCAAGACATGCTGCCGCAGCGCACCCAATCCTAGCTTACTGCTGGGTACTCATACAAAGAATCCACCGTCGTAGAAAGTACCCCAATGACACGCACGGGACAACACGCACGCCAGACGCAAGAGACCAACGTGGCCGTAACGATTTCGCTTGACGGCACCGGCGCAGCGGCAATCGCTACCGGTATCGGCATGCTCGATCACATGCTTACCCAGCTTAGTACCCACGGACTCTTCGATTTGGACGTGTGCGCCAGCGGCGACTTGGAGGTAGATTCGCACCACACCGTCGAGGACGTGGCGATCTGCTTGGGACGCGCGCTCGACGCGGCCTTGGGCGACAAGGCCGGTATCACCCGTATGGGCTGGGCCATCGTGCCCATGGCCGAAGCGCTGGCCCTGGTCTCCGTGGACCTGAGCGGACGCGGGGCGGCTACGGTGGATGTGCCGCTCACCGGCTATAGACTGGGCACACTGCAAAGCGAGATGATAAGCCACTTCCTGGATACGTTCGCCGTCCAAGGGGGGCTGACGCTCCACGCGCGTCTGCTGTCAGGCGAGAACGACCACCACAAAGCCGAGGCGGTCTTCAAAGCCCTCGCCCGCGCGCTTTCACAAGCTGTCCAGCTCGATCCCCGCCGCCAACACTCCGTGCCCAGCAGCAAGGGATCATTGGAATGAAAAGACATGTCGAGTCCAAGCTGGAGAAGACGTGATGTTCCGCAGTTTTTCAGCGAGAAACTTTCGTTGCTTCCAAGAGTTCAAAATCGAACCGCTTGCGCGTGTCAACCTTATTGTCGGTGAAAACAATGTCGGCAAGACAGCGCTACTAGAGGCACTGAATTTGCATTGTTTGCCAAGCGTGACGGAAAATGCATTTGGCGCGAACTTCCTCAGAGGTGCTAGTGGGAGCAACGCAGCTATTTGGAGAGAATTGGATTGGCTGTTCTACGAAAAACGGATCAAAGATGAGATTGAGTTGCAAAGCGTCCACGACGCGGCCGGAAAGAGCGAGTTACGAGTCCGGCTTGTCCAACCTGAGGAGCGATCGCTCTTACCTGCCAAAGCAAATGGGGAATCCCAATCCGACCTGAATGTAGGTGCGACCACCGCTGGACTCAATGAACTAACAATGGTCTATGAGGATCGCAAAGGAGAGGAATACACTTCCCGCGCCCGGTTGGTCCCAGTGGAAACAATGTCGTATTCGTCTAATATTGATCCATTGGAGATCAAGTTTTCTTCGTCCAATGTCGAACCATTCGGGCGCGCTGTGCGTGTGCTCAAGCATCTGCGGTTTCCCGATGCTTACGCGGAACTCTATAGTGCCTTGGTAGAAGCAGGGCGGGAGTCGGAGCTGTTATCTGCATTACAGGCTCTAGACCCGCGAATCCGCCGTCTGGAGTTGCTCTATCGTGGGAACCTGCCAGTATTCCACGTTGACATCGGCAACATCCCATTGATGCCGCTCTTTCATATGGGAGAAGGGATTACTCTCGTACTCTCTTGGCTTCTTGTAATCAAGACCTATGAGAATGGCACGGTGCTCATCGATGAGTTTGAAAACGGCCTGCACTATTCGGCGCTAGTGGACGCTTGGAAGGCGGTCGGCGCGGCTGCGCGGCAGTCGAATGTGCAAGTTTTCGCAACGACGCATAGCTGGGAGTGTGTCCTAGCGGCCCACCGCGCCTTTGCGGAAAGCGATGAGGACGACTTCCGCCTGCATCGCTTGGAGCGCAGGGATGGTGAGGTTGTTGCGCTCACGTACGACCAAGAGCAACTGGACACTGCTATAGAATTCAACTTCGAGGTGCGCTAGTGGCCAGGTCGGCAAGAGATGGCGAGACCCAAGTGAAGATTGAGTTGCCCAAGATGCTCTTGGTAGAAGGGGAAAGTGATCTCCGATTCTTTGAAACTCTGCTTGGGAGGCTCTTCTCTACCGAAACCATTCAAGTCGAGCGTTACGGAGGAAAGTTCGCACTTAGGGAATTCCTTCGCTTGTTGCAAATCAGTCCAGACTACCCAATGGTAGACTCTATCGGCGTCACATGCGACGCGGATGAGTCGTCGGCTTCCGCATTTCAGTCGGTCCGCAGCTTGCTCATGAGTGCCGGACTGGATGCGCCGGATGAGCCAATGGTGGCAACCCGGGGCAGGCCACGGGTTTCGGTCTTCATCCTTCCCAATTGCGAGAGTGCCGGAATGCTAGAGACGCTCTGTCTCTCCGCCGTGCAGGATGATCCGGCGATGCCGTGCGTGGAGCAGTATCTTCGATGTCTTGAAGACAGTGCGGGTATGCCTCCCAAGCATCCCGACAAGGCTCGTGCTCATGCATTCTTGGCCTCACGTTCCAAGCCTGAGTTGCGCGTGGGCGAAGCGGCACAGGCCGGAGTCTGGCGGTTGGATTCGCCGGTATTCGATCCACTAAAGAACTTTCTGCTAGCGCTATGAGTGAGGGGTGGTTATGGGTAAGGAGGAACCCTCGGATAAGCTACCCGCAGTCCCTAGCCCCTTGCCCAGCACGCTGTTGCCGCGAGAGTCGTCTGCAAAGCGCTGGTTGCGGCGCGGCCTGCTGCGGATGGTCGGATTCTTTCGCCCTTATCGGTTTCCTGCTCCCCACATAGCGCGCATCTTAGTTATCCGCCCCGACCATATTGGCGACGTGCTGTTGATCACGCCCGCGTTGCGATTGCTGCGACAGACGTTTCCTGAGACTGAGATTACGGCGCTGGTGGGTCCCTGGTCGGAGACAGTGCTCGCGGAGAGTCCACACATCGATAGGATCGAGACCTGCCGTTTTCCAGGCTTCGACCGCAGCCAACCGCGGCAGGGCCTGCAGGCGTACACGCAATTGAAGCGGGAAGCCGCGCGATTGCGCGGGGAAGAATACCAGCTTGCTCTCAACCTGCGTGCGGACTTCTGGTGGGGCGCGGCGTTGGCCGCGTTTGCCGGCATTCCCCACGTGTGGGGCTTCCACGTGCCGGAGTGCGCGCCGTTTCTGACCCACGCGTTGCCGGTCCAGCAAGACGAGCACCAGGCGGCCGCCAACCTCCGCTTGGCGCACCATGCTGCAGCCCTTGGCAGTCCCGCTGAGGATAGTGGCACCCACTTGCAGTTCGACTACACTCGCGACGACGCGCAAGCGGCTGATGCCGTTCTGCAGGGTGCTGAAATACCCAATGCTGCCACACTCGTCGCCATCCACCCCGGCTCCGGCGCGGCAATCAAGAACTGGTCGGCCTCCGGCTGGCACACCGTAGGCAACGCCTTGGCGCAAGACGACCGCATACACTTTCTCGTCACCGCCGGTCCCGCTGAACGGGATCTCGCGCAGGAAGTCGCCGCCGGTTTGCCGCAGGATCGCACCGTTTTGGTAGGAGAGACCTCTCTGGGAGTACTAGCCGCGCTCTATTCCCGTTGCGCCTTGGTAATCGGGCCGGACTCCGGCCCGCTGCACCTGGCGGTAGCCGTGGGCACACCGAGCGTGACCCTTTACGGAGCGAGCGACCCCGTGCGGTTCGGGCCTTGGGGGTCCGCCGTCCGGCACCGCACAGTAACCACTTCCATTCCCTGCCGTCACTGCGGATACCTTGCGTTGCCCACGTCAGATGTGCCGCAACACCCGTGCATGCAGTTCATAGAGCCGGCCGCGGTAACGGCTGTGGCGCAGGAGTTGCTGGCGAAGACCGCAGCGAGCGCCGGCGCATGAGCACGGTATTCAAGCGCATGGCGCGACGTGCCGCTGGAGTCACATTGTGGCTGTTTTGTGCCGCATTAGCCCTGTCCGCTCGTCTCCGACAAAGGCATCAACCCTATCGGCCGGACGGCGTGGAGCGCATTCTCATCATCCGCCTCGATCTCATCGGCGATGTGCTCTTTTCAGTCCCGGCCATCCGTAATACGCGGCAGCAGTTCCCGCACGCGCGCCTTGACGTGCTCGTGGCGCCCGGCACGGCCCCGTTGCTTGCCGAATGCCCGTACGTTGACCGTGTATATACCCTCGACGCGCATACGCTCGCCCACATTCCCGGCATCTTTTCACTTGCTCGATGGCGGCAAGCCTGGCATCTCGTCCAAGACTTGCGTGCGCAGCGCTATCAGCTCTGCCTGAGCCTCTATGGCGTGCCTGCGGCTACCGTCAGCCTGCTGACCGGTGCGCCCCACCGGGCGGGTTTCGCTGACGAAGCGCCACCGGGTGCTTTTTCCCTGCCGGCAGCGGGCAGCCGCCTGCCGCAGGACCGCCACGAGGTGCATTGCGCCCTCGCCGTGGCGCAAGCCGCAGGTGTTTCGGCGACGCCCGATCGCATGGAAGCGTGGGTGAACACGACCGATCGGGCCTGGGCTCAAGAGACATTAGCTATGGAAGGGAATGCGCTGTGGGTGGCCTGCGGGCACGGCTCTCGAAACGGCTACGCCAAGCGTTGGCCGCAGCGCCATTGGGTTTCGCTGATAAACCAACTACATCAGACAGGCTATCGCGCTGTCTTGGTAGGCGGCCCCGACGAGCTTGATGCGGCGGCGTCAATTGCGCAGGCCTGCGAAAAAGCGCCATTGGTGCTCACCGGCAAGACGACCCTCGGTCAACTTGCCGCAGTGCTCGCGCAGGTCACCCTTATGGTCGGGAGCGACAGCGGCCCTCTGCACCTGGCCGTTGCGTTGGGCACGCGGGTCGTCGGTCTGTACGGCCCCACAAGTCCGGTGCGCTACGGACCGTTCGGACAGCCTAACGCCGTAAAGCGCCATGACATCTTCTGCAGTCCATGCTACCGCCCGGAAACCGGCAAAGCAGCCACCTGCCGCTACGGCACGGTGGAGTGCATGGAAAAGCTGGAGCCGGATCAGGTGCTGACGGGAGTGCACGCTGCAAAGGGTCATGAAGGCCAGTAAAATAGGGAACTGGGTGTACGACCCGGAAGGCAAACGTTCGTAAGGCGCTCTCGGAGTGAAAGAAGCAAGAGGCAGCGCCCGGTGGGCTAGGAGCACAGGTTTGAAACCTGTGCTACCGGAACAGATAGCGTCATGCCTCGCGTCTTGGCAGCGGCGGACGGGCGAATTCCTGTAGCGGGGACTTGCCTGTGACCGAAGACAATTCTGTCCGGTCGCGGCGAATTCCTGTCGCGCGGGGGCTTGTCCCCCGCCTCCCTGGTAGGGAACCACGCGGAGCCGCACCCGCCTAGCGTTTTCAAATTGAGCAACGAGAATCATTGAGCAAAGGAGAGAAAAGGATTATGCGCGCAGCAGTAATGGGCATGCGGCACGGACACATCAGCGAGTTTGTGCGGGCCGCAGAAGAAAACCCGGCAGTAACCCTCGTGGGTATAGCGGAAGACGAACCGGCGGTTCGCGCTAGAGTGGAAGCTGAGCACAGCGTGCCCGTGTATGCGGATTTCATTGAGATGCTTGAGAAAGAGCGGCCGCAGGTCGTCGGCGTGGCGAGAACGAATGCCACCAAGCATTTGGCGCTCACCGCCTGCCTGGAACGCGGCATTCATGCCATCGCCGATAAGCCGCTGCTCACGGAGATGGAGCAGCTTGAGCAGGTGCAGGCAGCCTATGCCTTGGGCAAGGCGCGGCTTGGGATGATGCTCAGCCAACGCTTCTCCGCCACCCATCGCGCCTTGAAGGCGCAGGTGGATGCGGGAACTTTGGGCGAAATTGTGCACATGTACGGCTTCGGTCCCCACAAGCTGCATCCGGAGACGCGCAATCCGTGGGAACTCGACGCGGCGCAGAACGGCGGCGTGCTGGTTGATCTCGGTGTCCACTACTTCGATTCGCTGCGCTGGTTCTCCGGTCAAGAGCCGGTACGTGTGGCTGCGGCGCAGGGGAACACACGCTTTCCCGAGCTGCCGCAACTCTACGATCACGCCCACGCGCTCATGGAATTCGATGGCGGCATGAAGGGCATCGTGGTCGCCGACTGGCTCACGCCCGACGCTGCGCCCTACCACGGCGACTATCGGCTCTACGTCACGGGCACGCGCGGCACGGCGGAGATCGCGACGGCCGGCACACTCGAGCCCTCCGGCCCCAACAAGAGCGGCGGCGTGCGCATGGCGCTGAACGATAAGGGGCCATTCGACCTTGAAATACCCCCTTTGACCCACACGCCTACCAGCGACTTCCTCGATGCTCTTGTCAATGATCGCGAACCCTACGCCAGCGCGGAAGAGGTGCTCCGCACGATGGCGGTGACGCTGCACGCCAAAGCCGCGGCAGAAACGGGAGAATGGGTGAGCATACCGGCAAAATGAGTATTGGGTTACAGATGACTGGGCATTTCCTACTTAGTCATGTAACGGCGCAAGGATAAGCTGATACCGGATCAGGTCAATTAAAGGCAACCCCATGTCATTCCGAGCGAAAGCGAGGAATCTCAAGTGTTTGAAAGGAAATCACCGTTGCTTTGCTCCGCAGCGTGACTAATAAAGCAGTAAGAAAAGAGATACTGCGGCCGTCACCGCGCGCTACCCCGTGTCGCAACCCACCCGCACACTGCCTAAAGATGGATTCCCGTTTTCACGGGAATGACGGAATTTACACCTAATGCTCTTGAGGTTGATGACTAGTCAACTCAACTCAAACTAGAGAAGAGAGAGGTACAAATGCGCATTACTGCAGTTGACACCTTCATCATGTGGGGGAATCCGCGTAATTGGGTCTTTGTGAAAATCTCCACCGATGAGCCGGAGCTCTTTGGCTGGGGCGAGGCTACGTTGGAGGGCAAGGATGCCACGATTCGCACGGCAATCGGGCAGCTTGGCGAGACCCTAATCGGCAAGGATCCGCTGGAGACCGAGCGCCTTTGGCAGTCGCTTTATAAGGACGGCTTTTGGAAGGGCGGCGTGGTGATCAACACTGCTATTTCGGGTATAGACCAAGCCCTGTGGGATATCAAGGGCAAGCATTATAATGCGCCGGTCTTTCAATTGCTCGGCGGGCCCGCCCGCGACCGTATCCGCCTCTACACCCACGTTGGTATCTACGAGGCCGACCGCATCGCGCCGGAAGCGCAGAATCACGTGGCGGCCGGCTTTACCGCTCTGAAAACCGGCGCGTGGGCAACGGATGAACACCTGGGCGATCATCAGGCTGCGGCGCTCTTGGGCGAACGCATCGCCGCCCTGCGCCAGGCTGTCGGGCCGGACGTGGACTTGATGATTGACAACCACGGCAGAAGCCGACCGGCGCAAGCCATCCGCCAACTGCACGCCGTCAAGGATAGCCACATCACCTTCTTCGAGGAGCCGGTGCCGCCCGAAAACATCGAGGTGTTTCGGCCCGTGCGCGAGACCGCCCGCGAACTCGGCATAGACCTGGCAACCGGGGAGCGCTATTTCACCAAGTGGCAGTATGCGCCCCTGCTGGCGGGACAGTACGTGGACGTGATCCAGCCGGACCTCTGCCACGCGGGCGGCATAACCGAGGTCAAGAAGATTGCCGCGCTGGCTGAGGTGCATCACGTGCTCGTGGCGCCGCACAACCCCCAAGGGCCGCTCTCCACAGCCGCCGCGGCGCACATCGGCATGAGCATCCCCAACTACCTCATGCTGGAGTACGTGCCCAGCCAGCCCTATCGCGACCAGGTGGTGAAAGAGCCGTGGTCCATCAAGGACGGCTACATGCACGTGCCGGACCGCCCGGGCCTGGGCGTAGACCTGGACGAGGACGTCATCGCCGCCAACCCGCCGCGCTCTTTCCCGTACTTCAAGAACCTCCGCGACGACACCGGCGCGGTTGTGGACATTTAGGCACTGCAACCAGTTGTCACCGCCGGGTCGGAGTGATTGGCGGCTGCGCTCGTGTAAACAGTGAAAGGACTTCTGCAGAGGTTTGTGAGTCAGTTGCTGCTAGGGGGTTTAGGTAACAAGCGTATTCTCAGTATCCTGCGACTTGAACTCTATGCGCGCGGGTGCACCTTTGTCCTTGGCGCAACCTGTGCTGCGGTATAATTTAATAGAACCGCGATTTCGGAGGGGTGTCCGAGTGGTTTATGGAGATGGTCTTGAAAACCATTGACCGAAAGGTCCGGGGGTTCGAATCCCTCCCCCTCCGCCGCAAGTGCTAAGAATCCCGCTCTTGGCGATAAATGGCGCGGGTGCCGAGTTATGCCCTGCTGGGACTATTTTGTCGGAGTCGGAAGACCATAATCCTGAAGGCGAAGATCCCCGCCCTGTAGAGAATTGCGTCACTGCGGATGCTGATTGGGCTTAACTCGTTAGTACTCCCTCATGAGATACCGCCACTCTTGACCGTGGTTCCGCGACGGTGCTCGGTCACTACGATTTTCGCGCATCGGATGCCGCAAAGGTTAGTGTCTAGCGCTCATGCTCTTTCTACCAAATCTTACCGGTAAATTATCCGACTCACTCTGGGAATGACAATTCAGAGGCTGACCGCAGGAGCATCGTTGGGCAGGATAAACGCTCCAACGCGATTCCGATGCGAATACCGGGGCTGCGCTAGTCCCCGGGTTCCCACTCGAAGTCTGCTCGCCGGTTGGAGGAAAGCGAGAAGAACGCCAGTTCAGGTTCATTGCTGTCGCGCCACCAGAGAAAGCCGTCCCACTTGTAAGTGGTCCAGCCGTGCTCGACCGGCCCCGGAACGAGGGTGGACAGGTGGTTGTTACGGAGCACGAGACCGCAGAAGCGATAGAGGCCCAGGGGCAGCATCTCCTCAATCCAGTCCGGCCCAATCTTAACCTTGTCGGCGTTTGCCCCGGCGATGACTTTCAGGCAATCAAGGGCGTCGTCCCGCCAGGCGTCGTGGATTTCCAGTACGTTTTGCGGCACACCCGCGCGTGCGATGTGCGAATCGGTATCGGCATCCAGCATCACCCACTTTTTGTGCACAGTACTCCAGATTTCGGCTACAAAGTGGCCGTTGTCGTGGAGAGTCGGCTCGGCGGACATCACCCAGAGGCGCGCCGACCAGCCGAGGGCCAAGGCGCACTGTGCCATTACCACCGCGTAGTGGGTGCAATAGGCGTCGGGTTGCGGCTGGCCGTGGCCCCGATCGGCGCGCATCCACGCGAGAATTGTCAGCGCGTCCCACGGGCAGCAGCGGCGAAATTCATGCGGCGCCCGGTGCACCCATTGCACCGCTACCCAGGCGCGCAGCGCCAGCATCTGCTCCCATTGCGTCTCTCCGCCCGCAATGATCTCATCAAGCCGCTCCTGTTCGCGTAAAAGACCTAACTTCGGCTCTGCTGGGTCCTGGTGTGTGAAGAGGTAGGAAGGCACAAGTCTGCAAAGCGATGAGGGCAGGGTGTGTGCGTGCTTTGGCGGTTCGTCGTGGAAGGGGCGTGTTGAACTAAGCGCAATGCTATGAAGCGTAGGGCTTACACAGCCGTTCTGAGGAGTAAGCTCGGCTTGCCACTGAATGAATGCTCCCAGAACAGGAAGCACCTCTGTGTGGGGGATACCGTCATTCCCGCTTTCGCGGGAATCCATCTGACCTTCCGGCATGGGCGCGGCTGCGTTCACGTCTATCCAGGGCGAATGCTCTAGCGCGGAATGTCCACCACTACGATAGCGCAGCACTATCCTGGAATTGAGGGGAGCGTCGGCGCGCCACTCGAGGCCTAACGGCGGCGTGGCGCTCGCACGGCCTTGATCGTCGGTTCCGCCGGGCTCGCGCTGCTGCGGCATTGAGTTTGGAGCAGAGTGCTCATTCGAGAACACCCTCGCTTCTTCTAGGTCAATCACCGGACTTGTAAGCACACCTTGCGCCGGATGTTCCCACACACGCACGCGCACTACGTACTCACCGCACAACGCGCCTTCCAAGCCGAGGCCCATTGCGCTCCATGACCGTCCACCGTCCGTACTCTTGCGGCTGTGCGCGTTGGGCACGCTGGTATCGACCGCGAGAATCCAGGCCTGAGCGGCAGGACTCTCGCAAGCAAAGCGCATGCTGTTTTGTCCCGGAAGCAGCCACGCTTCCGGTATCCCCACGTGGTACCAGGCAAATTCGCCGGCCAATGGCGTGCCGCGTTCCACGGCTTGGGTATGACCGTTGACCGTGACCAGCAGCGGCCAGCGATTGTCCTGCTCCTCGCGGCCAAAGAAGTAGCAGTCAACCCACTGGGGAAGAGTCTGTCCCAGCGTAAAGGACACTTGGGCCTGGACGTGCTGAAATAGCTCCTCACCGTGTTGCGTGGAAAACGCTCCCGGCCCATGGGTGATCAAGTGGCTGGCGGCGAGGCGCACCGCGCCCATGTCATCGATTGCAATGCCGCTGTCTCGCGCGCACGTTTCCCAATCAGCCGGTTCGGACCAAATCAGCATGAGAATCGACCTCTCGAATGCATTACTCAACCTAGTCTAACGGGCACTGGCACTGTAGGCGAATTGAGTGAGGCCCTTCGGTGCGGCACCCCTAGGCACTACTAGCCCGTTAACGCTCTTAATTTGGGGCTTTACTCGTCTCTGAGTTTAAGGCGCGCCTAGGCAGTGGGCAGAAAAAGAGTGAAAAGAACATACCCATAGCGAACGTGTCTGCATTAGAAAGTGCAGCCGCCTCTGGCTTGCTCAATCATATAGTTTGTGCCCTCCGTGAAGATGGATTCCCGCTTGCGCAGGATTGTAAATGTTGAATAATTCGTTGACAGAATTCGCTTTCCACCAGCCAGCGTTGACCGATTATGTCATTCCGAGCGGGCAGCGGCCCCGTGCGAAACACGGGGAGGAACTGGACTCCATGTCGCACCAAGTCCAATAGGCTCAGCACTCTAGATTCCTCCCTGCGCTGCGCTCCGTTCGGAATGACATGTGTACAAGGCATGCACGACGCTTCGCTTGTCTTCTCTTTATTGAAAATCTGTCAACGAATTACCTGACACCTACAGGAATGACGACAAGTCGCTCACACGGCAGGTATAATTCCTCGTTCGCAGGCGTACTTACTTTAGAGGCCCTTGCTTGTAATGCCAGTCAATGAACGAGTACAGTACAAGTGCGCAAAAATGAACTGAGGAGCATTCACCATGGCGGTAGCGGCTATTGCAGAAGTAGAAGAGGCCATTGCAACGCAGCCGGTCATCGATACGCACGAGCACACGTTTTCCGAGGACAACAGGCGGCAACGGTCACTCGATCTTCTTTCCTCTGAAATGCATCACTACGTCGGCAGCGACCTTGTTTCCGCCGGTTTGACACCGACCGAACAGGCGCAGATGTACGACCAAAACCGGGACCTCGCCGACCGCTGGGAAATCTTCTTGCGCTACTGGCGCTATGCGCGGACGACGGGTTACGGCAAAGCGTTGCACATTGCGTGCCGCGATCTCTTTGGCGTGGACGATCTCATGTCGGCGGCGCCGTCGCTTGACGGCTATCGGCGCGTTAATGAGCAATTGACAGCTTCGAAACAGCATGAAGCATGGTACCGACACATCCTGCGCGAGCGCGGGAACATCGTGCTGGCGATTCCCGACGTGCAGTCGACACAAGTGGACAAAACGCTGTTTGCGCCGGCCATGCGCTTCGATTCTTTTATAACTGCGGGAAGCCGTGCCGGTGTTTCGGCGTTGGAGCGCCAGACCGGCCAAAGCATCTACGATCTCGACGATTTTGTGTCTGCCCTGGGCGTTGCCTTTGCCAAGGCCAAGGAAGAAGGCATGGTAACCGTCAAGAGCGGGCTGGCCTACCGGCGGATCCTGAGTTACGAAAACGTGCCGCGCTCTGCCGCGGAGCAACTCTTCGCGCAGGTAGTCGCTGGCACCAGGGCGCAAGGCGGCGGCATGACCCAAGACGGTTTAACCTTTACGGAATGTAAGCCGCTGCAGGACTACATGATGCACCAAGTGGTGCGGCTCTGCATCGAGCACGGTACTCCGATGCAAATCCATACCGGCCTGCACGCCGGCAACGGCAACATCATCACGAACAGCAACCCGACACACCTCGTAAACCTCTTCATTCAGTATCCGCAGGCGCGTTTCGACATCTTCCACGCGGGCTACCCGTACCAGAGCGAACTGGCCACGCTCGGAAAGAACTTCCAGAACGTCTACGTCGACCTCTGCTGGGTACACATCATCAGCCCGTACGTCGCGCGGGCGACGTTGCACGAATGGCTGGAAACGATACCCCACAACAAGATCTTTGGCTTTGGGGGTGACTACGGGCCTGTGGAGCTGGCGTACGGCCATAGTGTGATGGCGCGGGAAAACGTCGCCCGGGTGCTGAGCGAAAAGGTGGAGGAAGGGCGCTATTCTGTAGACCAAGCCATAATCGTTGGCGCCCGGCTGCTCCACGACAATGCCAATGAATTCTTTGGCCTTGGGAAAGAGAATCTTATCCCGTGAACATGTTCGCACTTGGCGGGGGACTAGCCCCCGCGCTAATGAGAGGAAGCGCCTGCGCGTGTACCGGCATGGCTTTCCCAAGGACGATCATGATTATTGACGGAGCGAGAGAGGTCATCTGTGAGTGAGCAAAGCGGCAACGGGGATGTTGGCGGCAACGCTGCCCACAAGCAGCCGAACGTGCTCATGATAATGGCCGACCAGATGCGGTGGGACGTGCTCAGTTGCGCGGGCCATCCGATTTGCAAGACTCCCGTGCTCGACGGCATGGCGGCACGAGGTGTGCGCTTTGCTAACTTCTACACCGCGGCCCCGACTTGTACCCCCGCCCGCTACTCGATCTTCAATGGGCGGCACGTCCACGTCCATAACGGCTGGAGCAACGGCTGGCCCACGCAGGATGGCGAAATCTTCCTACCTTCCATCCTGAAGCACTATGGCTACGCGACGGCTATCGCGGGCAAGCTGCACTTTGCGCCGAAGGAAGAATCGTTCGACTTTGACGACTTTCGTTCGTTTCGCGCCGAGGGTCCGACACCGGAAAGAGGCTACGACGCCTATATGACGAGGAAGTACGGCGAGTACACACGCGATAGGATCGAAGAAGGTACGAGGGGCAAAGGCGTGGGGCGTTTTGCCGATCCGCCGGAGGATTACGATACGAGTTGGATTACGACCCAAACCCTCGACGCCCTTGATGGGCTTGAGCAGAGCGGAAAGCCGTGGTTTCTCTTTTCCAGCTACCACGATCCCCACTCGCCCTTCGTCGAACCGGAGCCGTATTTCTCTATGTACGATCGGGAATCCATCCCGCTGCGTACGATTCCGCCCGAAATACGCAGGCTGCGCAGGGACGCCCGCGGCACCCAGGAACGGGCCCACGTGATCGATGATCCGGAAGTAGTGCAAGCGGTTACGGCGATGTACTATGCAGCCACCACGCACGTGGACCACGATATCGGCATCCTCATGGCTGCACTTGAGGAACGCGGCTTGGCAGATAACACAATCGTCCTCTTCCTCTCCGACCATGGCGACATGATGGGCGATCACGGGCGGATGAATAAACAGGTGATGTACGAAGGCGCGGCGCACGTACCGCTTGTTATGCAGGTCCCAGAGTCCATCCACCCGGCACTGACTCCGGGTCGTGTGGTTGACGAGATTACCGGCCAAGTGGACATTGTGCCTACCCTGCTCGAGCTTTGCGGCCTTCCCATCCCACAGGGCGTGCAGGGCAAGAGCCTCGTGTCACTGTGTGCCGGCAACGCCGCAGGCTGGCCCAATGAGGCATTCTCATCGGTGCGGGCTGCGCCGTTCGTGCGCCAGGAAGCGTATATGGTCGGCAAGAAGCGTATGTTGCGCACGCCTGAGTATAAATTGATAGATTACGGAGCGGACTTCCGCACGCAGTGGGCACTCTACGATATGGCTGAGGACTCTGCAGAGATGCACAATCTGGCTGACGACCCTGCGCACGAGTCCGTTCTGAGCGCGCTGGCGGCGCGGCTCGATGAGTGGCAGGCGGAAACGCCCTCACCAGTAAAAGTGCCCGGCATGCCCACACCGAGCTACTCGAATATCCCTGCGGAACGCCGAGCGGAATTGGACGCGGCTTGGGAGGCTAACATGCGCCGTTCGGCGGCGCGGCGCTGGCCGCAGTAGGCCGACAGGAAGGCGAGACGCACTGATTGGGTTTGAATTCTGACTGAGTGCAACATGCTGTCGATTTGCAGATGCCCGCAGTTATGTGCGGGCCCCGCAGATAGAGTACGTGCGCCCCATCAAGGAGCTTGAACGTGAGCGAGCAAACCGGCAACGGTCAAGGCGGAGGCACCTCCCCAGTGCAAGAGTGTCGGTCTGCGACCGGGTCGCCGAACGTGCTCATGATCATGACGGACCAGATGCGCTGGGACCTGCTCAGTTGCGCGGGCCATCCGATTTGTAAGACTCCCGTGCTCGACGTCATGGCCGCACGCGGCGTGCGCTTTGCCAATTTCTATAGTGCGGCGCCGATTTGCACTCCCGCCCGCTACTCGATATTCAACGGCCGCCACGTCGACGTCCATGACGGCTGGTGGAACGGCCTCCCTACGCGGGATGGCGAGGTTTTTCTGCCGTCGATCTTGAAGCACTACGGCTATGCGACCGCTATTGCGGGCAAACTGCATTTCGATCCGGTTGAGGACTCGTTTGGCTTCGACGACTTTCGCACCTTTCGCGCCGAAGGCCCGACACCGGAACGAGGGTACGAAGCGTACATGAAGGGGAAGTACGGCGAATGGAAGCGCGATAGAATCGAGGAAGGCACCTGCCCGTGGCCGGGCGATCCGCACGGGGGAGGCGTGGGGTTGTTCGCCGATCCGCCGGAAGACAACGATACAAGCTGGACTACACGGCAGACTCTCGAGGCTCTGGATGCGCTGGAGCAGACCGGCAAGCCGTGGTTCCTCTTTTCGAGCTACCACGATCCCCACTCGCCCTTCGTCGAGCCCGAGCCCTACTACTCAATGTATGATCGAGAGTCCATCCCACTGCCGTCGATTCCGCCCGAAATAGGCACTCTACGGAGGCAGGCGCGCGGCACACAGGAAGTGGCGCACTTGATCGACGATCCTGAGATGCTGCGCGAGATTACGGCGATCTACTACGCGGCGACGACGCACGTGGATAATGACATCGGCATTGTCTTAGCTGAACTAGACAAGCGCGGCCTGACAGAGAATACAATCATCCTCTTCCTCTCCGATCACGGCGACATGATGGGCGACCACGGCCGCATGTTTAAACAGGTGATGCACGAAGGCGCGACGCACGTGCCGTTGATTGTCCAGGCGCCTGAGTCCATCCTTCCGTCGCTGACACCGGGACGTGTGGTGGATGAGGTGACCGGGCACGTTGACATTGTGCCTACCGTGCTCGACCTGTGCGGCCTGCCGGTCCCGCAAGGCGTGCAGGGCAAGAGTCTTGCGCCCTTGTGCGCCGGCAACAGCGCGGGTTGGCCGAATGAAGCGTTTTCGTGGATGCTCGGCGTGCCGTATACGCGCCAAGAAGCGTACATGCTTGGCAGGAAGCGCATGCTGCGTACGCCGGAGTTTAAGCTGATCGATTACGGAGCCGACTTCCGCACGCGGTGGGAGCTCTTTGACATGGCAAAGGACCCGGAGGAGATGCACAATCTGGCTGACGATCCTGCGCACAGCTCCGTTCTCCGCGCGCTGGCAGCGAGACTCGACGAGTGGGAAACCGAGACACCCCCACTGATCCAAATCCCAGGAATGCCCACACCAAGCTATTCCTACCTGCCTGCGGAGCAGCGGGCAGAGTTTAAGGCAGCGTGGGATGCCGGATTGCGCCGTCAGGCCGCATGGCGGTGGCCGGCGACTTCGTCGAAGTCGCCGTAGGCCGACAGGGCAATGAAACGCAACCAGTGGAATTAGACGATAGCGGTGCCGAGAAATGAGGGAATTTGCAGACTTGTGTGCATTGCCTTGGTCTGACCCTCCTACATGTGTGCGGTAGACCGCTGACAGTCTTGATGGAAGGAGAACGGGATGGCTAAACCTAGCCTGCCTTGTACACATGTCATTCCGAACGGAGCGCAGCGCAGAGAGGAATCTAGAGTCCAAGTCGCACCTAGTCCAATAGGCTCAGCACTCTAGATTCCTCGCTGCGCTCGGAATGACATAAAGGCTGTCCCGAAATAAAGTCTAATTTTGCTCAATCCGTAGTCTCATTCAATTTGGACATATATGAAGAACCATAGTCAAAACAACGGCCAAAGGGTGTCGTGTACCGTATGAGGAGACCACATGCGCGCACTGTATGCAAATAACCGCGGAGAAACCTACCTGAAAGAGGTGCCGGACCCCAAGCTAGGAGAAACCGGAGTCCTGATCGAGACCGTTACCTCGGTGCTGGGCACCGGATCGGAAGTTGGTAACGTGAGCCGCGCCCGCCGGGCCGTGCAAGAGGGTAGCGATCCCGGCGCGTTGAGAGAGCAACCGATGAGCTACCAATCGGCGGGTCGCGTAGTGGAAGTTACCTCTGATCTAACGTCTCATTACGCACTGGGCGACCGGGTGGTAGCGGTGGGTGGCGGCTTTGCGCCCCACGCGGAACGCGCCTTTCTGACACGGCACAACTTCGCCAAGATCCCGGACGCGTTGGATACGGCGGAAGCCGCCACCGCGAACATCGGTCTCACCGCGCTGCACGCCATTCGCCGCGCGCAGTTGCTGCCGGGGGAGACTGCCGCCGTGATCGGCATGGGGCTGGTGGGCCAGATGATCGCCCAGATGGTGCGAATGATGGGCGGTCAGGCCATCGGCATCGACCTCATCCCCTTTCGTTTGGAGAAGGCGCGGGCGTTGGGCATAGACCTGGCATTGCAGGGCGACGCGGACACGCTGGCCGCGGCGGTGGCGGACTTCACATGCGGTCTGGGCGTGGACGCATCATTCGTGGCTGCGGGCGGCGGGCCGGGGCCGGGTCGCTTGGGTATCCGCTTGGTGCGGCCCAGCGGGCGCGTAATGATGATTGGCGGTCTGGTGCCGGACTTCACGGTAGCGCACCCGGACGCCAACCCTCACACGAAAGAGATCGACATTCGCTGGGTGTTCGGCCGCGGGCCGGGCAGCCGCGACCAGGAGTACCTGCACGCCCGCACCGACTATCCCAACCGCTTCGTGCAGTGGGACCAAGAGCGTAATCTCTTCGCACTGCTGCAGATGCAGGCGAGCGGCGGCGTTCGCGTCGGCCCTCTCCTCACGCACCGCTTCCCGTTTGCCGATGCGCCCAAGGCCGTTGACATTCTCATCGAGCATCCCGATGAGGCGCTGGCGGTGGTGCTGGAATATTGAGCTTGGGCCGGTTGCAAGTGTTCCGTGAGTTCTAGGGGAAGTGACTGCAGCCCACCATGTCAGACGCGCGCTTTAAGCGGCTTCTCTCTTCCCTGAATCGACGTGGCAGCGTTCAATCGAGCAGAATGAGCAGCCATACAGTGGCAGCAGTAACTAACGAGACCAGCACTGCCGCCGCGGCCATGTCCTTGGCCTTGCGGGAGAGTTCGTGGTGCTCGGTGCCGATGCGGTCGACAGTCATCTCGATCGCGGCGTTCATCAGCTCAGTCAGGAGTATGAGGAGGAGCGAGCCAATCATCAGCGCGCGCTCGACACCGTTTCCCCCCAGCCAGAGGGCAATCGGAGTCATGACCAGAATTATGAGCACTTCCTGACGAATGGATACCTGGCTGCGGAATGCGTCACGAAACCCTCTGAGGGCATGCTTGGTCGCCTGTAGCAACCGGAGGATGTCGAACTCGCTACCCATCACAAGGTGTTCTGCCTCCCGCCACTGAGACGTATATGCGATACGGAAAGAGTGCCGTCTCCGCTCAGGTATTGGCTGTAATTCGGGGCCGGAGGTCGTGCACACTCGCTAGGAGACCTTAGCGTAACTGTGCGAGAACGGTGGTGTCTGGGCTGGAACAAGCCGAATTCCCCCTCACCCCAACCCTCTCCCGCGGGAGAGGGCTTTGCCTAGGTCTCTCACTCCGACCCTCTCATGTGGGGAGAAGGAGGCTTGGCTAGGTCCCTCATCCCGACCCTTTTCCGAGTGAGAGGGGTCTCCTCGCCTCCAGGCTCTGGTTGTGCAAAGTCCCCCCTGGGGCGTGTTTCGCCAAGCGCTCCGTTGTTCAGGCGCGTTCTCTTCGTGGTCACTCGTTGCTAACGCCGTACTCTGTCCGGTAGCGTGGATGGCTTCCCAAGCGCGTCCGCCATGGCGCGGATGTGGTAGGGGAGCATGCCGCAGCATGCGCCAATGAACTCGATGCCGATGCTCTCGGCTTCCTTGGCGTATTCCGCCACCGCGAAGCGCGTCAGCACGCGCGGCTCGACAGTGGTCCAGAGGCCGGGCACGACGATCTCGCGGTTATACATTGCACCCGGTTCCAGCTCGTAGGCCGTGGGCTGCACGCACATGGGCATGTCTACGGCTTTGCGCATGGCGCGCGCCAGCGGCAGGAGAGTCTGGGGCGGTCGGTGACAGTTGATGCCCACCACGTCGGCGCCGTTATCTACGAGCCGCTTGGCCCCTTCCGCCGGTGAAAGGCCGTCGCGTGTGACGTCGCGCTCCTGGTAGGTGAGCGTGACGACGGCGGGGATGCCGGCCTGCTTTACGAAGGGAATCGCCACACTCGCCTCTTCCACAGTATGGAACGTCTCGACGATGAAGAGATCAACGCCCTCGGACACCTGCTGGCCGACGCGCCGGTCGAAGAATGCCGCGACTTCACGGCGGTCGGCGGCGCTGAGTTGAGGGCGGCGTTTGCCGAAATAGGGGCTGAGGGTGCCGGCCACATAGCGGTCCGGCCCGGCGGCTTCACGCGCCAACGCCACCGCCGTGCGGTGCAACTCCTCTTCGCGGTCTATCTTACCCACACCCCACGCCATGGCCTGCAACACCTCGGCGCCCGCCCGGGCAAACTCCCGATGGAGTTCTAAGACGCCGTCGGGATTGTTGAGCACGGCGCGCGGGACGCCATCCTTGTAACTGCCAAGGCAGCGGCGCTCTAGTTCCAGAAAGTAGCCGCCATCGCCAAGCACCGGCCCCTGCTGCAGGCGTTCCAGGAAGTCTTGTGGCAATGCGGTGCTCCTTTTGTTTGACTACGCCCTTGTATTGATCCGATTGAACACCAATCGCGCAGCAGTTTATGTAGGCGAATGGTATTTGCCCACAAATCGAATTCTGCGCTGGAGGCGCAGCTACCCATCTATGAAAGGCCGCTGCCGTCGGCGGTCTGCAACTGAATTACGCTCACTTCGCGCCCTTGCTGTGCCATCTCTAGCCTACTCGTCTCCACACCGGATGGCTAGCATGCCGCGCCCCGCTCGCGCAGCGGCCATGCCGCTGTTTCAGAACCGGGTAGCTGGCTCTTCGTTCCGATCAGTGGTTGTCTCGAACGTAATCCGCCCAGTATCCCCCGAAGGAGACCCTGGAGTAACCCCGTCATTCAGGCGAAAGCCGGAATCCAGAGGTGCGTGGGTAGTTCGTGGTTGCTCGTCGTCAAGCCATTCTTCACCCCCATCCCGACCTTCCCCCGTCAAGGGGGAACGGGTATCGCAAAGGTCTCCGAAGGGGGAAATGTCGCGTTGGCATAACGGGGGATATGGGCGCTCCACCACTCATGCTTCGACAGGCTCAGCACGAACGGTGGAGGGTTACTTGTGCACGAATGGGGAAGGGACACCTGTGCACGAACGGTGGAGGGTTACTTGTGCACGAACGGGGAAGGGACACCTGAGCATGAACGGAGAAGGGACACCTGAGCATGAACGGTCAACAGGCGCAGTGGGCAGCCGGGCCTGTAGCCGTTGACGCCCTGCATGCAGTTCTCGGTCACGATGGGAAGGTTCCTAGATTCTGCTCGAGCACGCATTGAATGCACGCCTATTGAGTGATAGGCTTAGAAGCAGCCGAAGTAGGAGCGTTGGATGCGCGGTAACGCTGCAAGACCAAGTTACCGGGAAGAACGGTCGGTCGCTTGGCAGGGCACTTCCCGTGCAGCGCGGTCGGGCCTGTTAGCGGTCTGCGCTCGCAGTTGAAGGATCTTTTTTCGAGCCGAAAGAGCCTCGCATGACTGAACCACTCTTGGCTGCGTTCGCTGAAGTTGACATCACTCCCGCCGTAGAGACGACGCAGAACGGTAAACGGCGGCGGCGCAGCTTCACCGTGCACGATCCGCTCATGGCACGCCTGTGCGTACTGCGGCAAGGCGAGCAGACCGCGGTATTGGCGGGCGTTGACGTATTCGAGCTGGGCGGCGGCTTCGAGGAGCGGGTGAGCGCCCACTTGGCGGGAACCGGAATTTGCAGCTCGTCGCTACTCTTTTCACCCTCCCACGTGGGCATGTCGCCGATTTCGCATTACGGCGCGTACATTATCGTCTTCGCCCAAGACCTGATCATCAACGACTTTGAGGCGGAGTGTGCTTCGCGGATTGCCGGGGGCATCCGCGAAGCGCTGCACAACCTTACAGCCGTGCGAGTTTCCGTGGGGGTGGGGCATGCGCCGGAACTCACCCGCAATCGCCGTTGGCTCAAACCCAATGGCGCCGTGGAGATGGTGGGGTTGAAGTCGCCGATTCCCACCAACACCGATTGGCGCGAACAAGGCATCGACGATACGGTGCGTGTGGTGCGCTTCGATACCGTGGCAGGGGAGCAGCTTGGGGCGCTCGTGAATTTTGGCTGCCACGCGCTTTGTTCGGATGATCGCTATGGGCACATTACAGCCGACTATCCGCAGCACGTGGCGGCAGTGTTCCGCAAGGTGGCGGGCATACCGGTGGTCTTTACGCAAGGCAGCATCGGCGAACAAATACCGATTGAAGCGGAAGGCGCTCACTCCGCCCGCCGGATCGGTCATGCGCTCGGCGCCCGAGCGCTCTATGTCTTCGAGCAGATCGCGCCCAGTGAGACACCGGTGCTGGGAATTCACCGCGGGGACGCAACCGTTCCGGCGCGGTTGGTGGCAGAGGAACCGGAAGCAATGCGCTTAGACCTGCGCAACTCCCGCGCTCGCTACCGCCGGTACCTCTATGAACGCTTCCACGAGAACCCTGCCATTTCGTACCCGATCCGGGTGGTCACGCTCGGCGATGCGCTTGCGCTCGTAGCGCTGCCCGGCGAGATGTTCCATGAAACTGTGCTCGCCATTCAAGAGGCGTCGCCATTTGCCCACACGATTGTGCTCAGCCGGGCCTCGCGCGACGTGGGCTACGTGCCTGTGCCCAGCGCGTTTGCCCAAGGCGGCATGGAGCCGGCGCTCACATCGTTGACGCCGGAATCCGAGCCGGTGATTCGGCAGAGCGCGCTTGAACAACTGTACCGTTGCAGAGGGGCGGTATTGGCGTAGCCTAGGGGCTGAGGCTGAGCCATGAGGCGGCCAATTCATTCGGGGAGCGGCCCGCTGAATCAACGTGCCCACGGATAATGTTGGACAAAAAACGTCAAGGCTGCGGGTCGTTAGACCCACAGCCTTTCGATTTCCCGTACCTTGCATGTGGTAGAGGAATTCAATATCCCTTCGCAGGGAACATTGAAATGCGAGTTGGCGAGCCTTTAAGGGATCGTTGCCTCGCTGAGTAGTTGCGTACTACTCGCTGAGTTGTCGCGTACTACCAGGAACGCGGTCGACTGAATTCGCGGGGTTTCCGCTCGCCGCGTGGGCGCGCCTGGTTGACATTGAGCGCGCGACCGCCCATGTCCTTCTGGTTGAGGGCGCTAATCGCTGCTTCGGCCTCTGCCTGGGTTGACATCTCGACAAAGCCAAAGCCTCGTGAGCGACCGGTGTCACGGTCCATAATGACGGAAGCCGAGGCTACGTCGCCAAACTCGGCAAACAGCTCTCGTAGTTCATCATCATTCGTCGTATAGGGAAGATTCCCTACATAGATATTCACTGTCGGTTCCTTTTCTCAGACTGCCACCTGACGCCGCCGGTCAGCAGACCCAATCTCTTATTACAAAAAAACATCGTAGTGCAATTAATGCACCTTTACCCTGCACGGCGCTGCCGGTGCGCTACACTTGGAGAGAGTGACCGCCACACTTTTATGGGTAGCCATTCTACGCTCCCAGCGATGCGCTAAAATCCTTCTGCGGTATCAACACTCCTTTCCTACAACACGCCTGGAAAGGTAAACGGACACTAATCCTCAAACGAAAAATCGCAATCTGGCGACGCGGTAAGGCGAGACCGCAGACTCAACCTCTTCGCGTTCTATCTAGTACCGACGCCATACCAGGCCTACATTTGTACTCCATCTACTTTACCACATTCTGTGGGTTTTGCAAGTACGTTTATTTGGGAGTAATGCAGTATTTGACGGAGAAAACTCTTAAGTACACAGAATCTTTGCGTCCTGGCAGTGGAGTGCCGTGATTCTTCAATGGGAACCAACTGCTGCTCCACAGCGTTCAGGGCTGCGTTGCACCAGGCCGCGGGAATTTCTGCCACTGCTCCAGTGGCAGAAATTCAATAAGAGACGTCTGGCTGGAGCGAATAGCCTCGTCTGCGCGATGGACATTTCCAAACCAGCTTACTTGCAGGCGGGACGCAGGAACCTACCTCTAGCCGATCGATCGCTAGCCTGCTGCAACACATGCTATTTCCCCATGCACTGAACGGCATAGTCGCAGCCGTGGTTTTTCCTTGAACCTGTGATTTTGCCATGCTAGAGTGAAGCAGCGAAAACGCAGTTGAGTATGCCACGTCTTGTGCGAGGGAAAGCGTCCCCATGACCGTAGAGCGCGCAGACGGCCTGTTTGGGGCTGTGCAGGAAGTCGATGGAATTACGCGACGCGCTGTGCGCATTCTCCACGCGCGGTTTGGGCTGATTTCGAATAATCGGGGACTCATCAGTAACCCGGAGTTCTTCGAAAGCCGCACGGTCATTCAATCGCTCGTGACGAACGTATTCGCGGTGCCGGAGGTTCCTTTTACCGAGCCGCTTGACGCACACATGTACATTCTGGATGTGCCCCAGGCGACGCCGTCCGTCAGAATTGGCGAACAGGAAGTCTTTGCCGCGGCGGACTTTAGCCGGCTGGAGGCGGCATGCTCGGACCGGCGCTGCTCGCTCTTCGGCAACTTAGGCTTGTTCTTTCGCTTTGCATTGGCGCTGCTGGAGCGCCGCCATGGGATATTCAGCTTCCATGCCTCGGCCATGTATATTGCCGAGCGAAACGAGCTGATGCTGGTGGTGGGCGGCGCCGGCGCCGGCAAGACGGTGTTCTTGCTGGAGGGGTTGCGGCGCGGCTACCAGGTCTTTAGCACGGAGATGACCCATCTGGAATTTCGCGGGGGTGATGTGGTCTTTCACAAGGGTTCGCTGGTGGACAACATCCGCCAGGGCAACTTCGTCTATGATTTCCCGGACGCTGCGGAGCGGCTCGGCCTCGACCTGCCCGCGGTGGAGAATGTTTGGGCGCATAAGTTGGCAGTGGACCTCGCGCCGGTTGCACCGGAGGCTGACGAGTTGGTCAATCCTAGACTCTCGCTGCTCTTCCCCAAGATCGAATCGGGACGCGAGACTGCCGTAGTCTCAGACGTGAAGCCCGGCCCCAAGATGGTCAAGCTTCTGTTTGACAACGCATCCGAGAAGATAGGGGGCACGGCATTGCTCTATGATTGCATCCCTATCGCGGGCGCCGACGCGCCGGACATAGCGTCAAAGCGGTTAGAAGGCATGAACCGCTTGGTGCACGATCATTCCGGTTTGATCATCCGCGCCAAGGATATTCTGGCCGGCACACACAATTGTATGGAAGGACTCTAGGCGAAGCTGAGTGAGTTTAGCGCATTGACAGCCATTGTCATTCCGAGCGAAGCGAGGAATCTAGAGTGGTCGACCTGGTAGAACATCTGACTTAAGAAAATAAGGAGAGAACAACATATGCCACAAGCTTGGGAAGGAATTGTCGATCCGCCGGTACGGACACGCGTCACCGAGAAACCGCGCAACACCGGGTATACGATGGTGCTGGATAAGGGGCTTGGATTGCACGGCACCACCGATCTCATGCAGATGGCGCATCATGTCATCGATTCCCTAAAACTGACGTTTGGCACGTCGGCATTCTACGAGGAAGACGTGCTGCGGGAGAAAATTGCGCTGGTCCAAGCGGCCGGCGTGGACATCTACCCTGGAGGTACGTTCCTGGAGGCGGCGGTCGCCCAAGGCAAACTGCCGGAATATGTAGTGCGTGCCAAGGCCCTGGGATTTAACACCATCGAGGTCTCCGACGGCACGATCGAAATGGATGCTGCCACCCGCAGCGACATAATCAAGCGCGTCTTAGACACCGGCTTCAAAGTGCTCACTGAAGTGGGGAAGAAGGACCCTAAAGACGCTATTGCCACCTCCACCATGCATGAGCAGATTGCCGCCGATCTTGCACAAGGCGCAGCTAAGGTGATTGTCGAGGCACGGGAATCCGGTCACGGGGTCGGAATCTTCGATGCCGGCGGTGATGTACAGACCGAAATGGTGCAGGAGATTCTGGGTGGCATCAACAACGTAGAAGACCTTATCTGGGAAGCGCCGATTAAGAATCAACAGCAGTGGCTCATCCTGGAATTCGGCCCAAACGTCAACTTGGGCAACATACCGCCGGAAGATATCCTGGCGCTGGAGGCGCTGCGCTGCGGCATGCGGGGCGATACGCTCAAGCGCGCCCTCGCCGGCACGTGGCCGTAAAGAGCAATTGCGCCTCGCATGCATTGGGGTAACGGGGGGCAATGAGTCCCGCTAGAATGCGCGGCAAGCTTTGCGTTGCTCTGCCAGACCTATAGACACGCGGTAAGTTCAATGGGGACTTACCCTCGCCTTGGCCCTCTTCTTCCGGAGAGGGGGCTAATGCTCTTGTCGCAGACTTACGCGAAATCAACCGAGAGTTTCCGGTGAGCGGGGCGATCCGCGCTAACCGTGAGGTCTATCTGACGTGGCATCAGTGGACTATGCAGTGAAATACGGCGCAGGAGCCCTTACGTTTGTCCTGCCCGATGCGGTGGACGCGACGGTGATTGAGCCGCGCGCGGTTCCCGGCGTGGCTGATCCGGCGGCAGCAGTGCGACAGGCCCTGGGCGACGCGCTGGCCCGAGGTACGCTGGTACGGCCGGGTACGACCGCCATCGCCATTAGCGACGCGACGCGTCCGGTGCCGAACGACACTCTGCTGCCGCCGCTGCTGAACGCGCTCCATGCACGAGGCGTTGGCGTCGAGAACATCTCTATCATCGTTGGCACCGGCAACCACCGCGCGGCGACGCCGGAAGAACTCCCGCAACTCGTTGGCGCTGACATTGCCCGAAGGTACCGCGTACTCTCCCACGTTTACGACGATCCGGCGCAGCTTGTTCGCCTGGGTGAGACGAGCCGCGGCACGCCGGTGGTCATCAATCGGACGTTTGCTGAGGCAAATACGCGCATTATCGTCGGCATGATTGACCCCCATCAGTTTGTCGGCTACACCGGCGGCTGCAAGGGCGCGTTCATCGGCCTGGCGGGCGGCGAGACCATTTCTGCAAACCACTCGATGCTCAGCGATCCGGCGGCAAAGCTGGGCGTCTGCAATGGCAATCCGGTCCGTGAGGATATTAATGAACTCACTGACTTTCTCTCGATTGACCTTGTCATCAACGTCGTGCTCAACACTGCGAACGAGGTAGTGCGCGTCTTTGCGGGCGATCCGCATGACGTGCTCGCGGCGGCGGTGCCGCTGGTGCAGGACGTGTGCGAGACGGCAGTGTCCCACTCCATGGATGTGGTCATTGCGTCTCCCGGCGGCTATCCCAAAGACATCAATCTCTATCAGGCGCAGAAGGCGCTTGCCCATGCCTGCGAATTGGTGCGCCCAGGCGGCAGTGTAATTCTGGTGGCAGAATGCCGCGAAGGCGCAGGTGATGATCTTTACGAGGCCTGGATGGCTGCCGCCAGGACGCCGCAAGAGGTGGTGACGCGGTTCGAGCGGGAGGGCTTTCGCATGGGCGCGCACAAAGCGTTCCTCTTTGCCCGCAGCTTGCTCAAGGCGCGGACCTATCTCGTCTCCCGTGGCATTGCGCCCGCTCAAGCACATAAGCTCCACCTAATCCCCGCACCAACGATTGAGCACGCGCTAGCGGCGGCGCTGCGTGACATCGAAGGCCGTCCGCGCATCGGTATCATGCCGCGAGCCTCGTCCACCATTCCGCGCATCATGGCGCCGGCACGTATATAATTGCGGAAAGCCTTGAGCTTACTGACTTTCAAGAAAGTACGTGCTCTTGAGACTCGTCATTCCCGCTTTCGCGGGAATCCATCCGCTCCGAGTAACCAGGAATTTGGCGTGCGCCGGAGCGACGGAGAGTATCAGATTAGCTTCTGGGGTGTGTACGTCGAAAGCAAGTGGCAAAATTCCATGTAATTCCTGTGACTTTCCGAGGAGAAGATAGATGGCTACAGCGAACGGCACATCCCCAGCGCAACTCAAGCAGACGTTGGGTGAGACGATAGACTCGCAGTTCGATGCGATCACCGGCATTGCCGACCGTATCTTGCGGCACCCGGAGACGGGGTACAAGGAATTCGAGACCGCCGGAGTGGTTGATGAGTGGCTGACGCAGCTCGCTATTCCCCACCATACGGATATCGCCGTCACGGGTGTGAAGGCCGTGCTCGATACGGGACGACCGGGGCCGAGTGTGGCGATTATGGGCGAGTTGGACGCGCTGCCGGTACCGGATCACCCGTATGCGCATCCTGAGACCGGCGCCGCACACGCGTGCGGTCATAACAATCAGATAGCGACTATGCTTGGCGCCGCGGTTGGGTTTGCGCAGTCCGGCGTGCTCGACCACCTGTGCGGCAAGCTCGTCTTCATGGCGGTGCCGGCGGAAGAGTATGTGGAGGTGGGCTTTCGGCAGTCCTTGCGCGACCAGGGCACAATCGAGTTCCTGGGCGGCAAGCCGGAGTTCATTCGCCTCGGCGCGTTTGATGACGTGGATTTCGCCATGTTGGTGCACACGAGCAGCCGCGCTGAAGACGGCATCGTCTGTATGACGGAGACGAGCAACGGCACGGTTGCCAAGCACGTCTCATACCACGGCCGCGCGGCGCATGCCGCCGGTGCGCCCCATAGGGGCATCAACGCCCTGAATGCCGCGACACTGGCTTTCACGGCAATCCAGTTTCAGCGCGAAACCTTCCGTGACGAGGACACCGTGCGCGCGCACTTCATCATCACGCGCGGCGGCGAGGTGAACAACGTAATCCCAGCCCTTGTGCAAATGGAGGGCAAGGTGCGCGGCAAGACCATGGATGTCATGCTGGAAGCGAGCCAGAAAGTGGAACGCGCGCTCAAAGCCGGAGCGCTGGCTACGGGAGCGACCGTGCACATCGAGACGTTTCCCGGCTACTTCCCCATGATTCCCCATCCGCCGCTGGCTGATCTCTATCGTGATAATGCCGCCGCCCTAGTGGGAGAAGAGCAGATCTCAACGCGAGCCCATAGTACCGGCTCTACAGACATGGGCGACGTAATGCACGTCGTGCGCGCTATCCAGCCGGCTGCGGGCGGCGCGACGGGAACCGGCCACGGGAACGACTTCTTACTCCATGACGCCGATCACGCCATTATCATGCCGGCGAAGCTCATGGCGCAGACGGCGATTGACCTGCTGGCGAACGGCGCGGAAACGGCGCATAGGGTAATGGAAGAAACCAAACCGCCCTTTACGAAGGATGAATACCTCACCCAACTCCGCAGCTTGGCGCAGACGGTGGAGTATGACGGCACGTAATCTCATGTTGCTCGGTGCTGCCCGACCCGATCGCCAACCATAGATATTGGAACAACTGGGTGAGGGATCGACAGCCTGACTGCCCGTCGCTTGGTTTCTACAAGAACCGAGAGAGTTTGCCTAGAGTTATAGGCATTCATTGAACTGTCAGATGATAGCTGTACAATGACTAGGAAAGAGGTTTCTTGCGCTAGCGTCTTTAGAATGTAGTTGCAGTGTACAATGAGTAGGGAGGAATGTGGTCAGCAAGTTCTGTGCCCATAGTTGTGATGAATAAGCTACCAGTAGTTCGAAGTTTGTTTAGAGCACTTCGCCCACGCAAGGCTAGGATGCATATCTCCACATATCCAATTCGATACCAAGTGCGCTACTTGGATGGATTGGTGGAGATTAGAATCTCAGATAATTCGGATGCCGATCAGGCTGCAATCCGAGGTGATTGGATCGCAATCGGAAACGATATGCGTAAAGCAATAGAGGGCTTTAGGATAAATCAAGGAGCCTGATGCGTGAGTGAGGAAGAGGATAACCAGCTACCTAGCAAGGAAGATAGCGAGGTTTTTCCTAGAGAAGAGGATGAAGAGGCGGAGATCGTTACAAGAGCCTCTTCTTGGAGCGGCCCTCTACCTTCACCAAGTTCACTAAGAGAGTTCGAAGAAATCGTCCCTGGCTCTGCTGACAGATTGATCACAATGGTTGAAAAGCAGGGCAATCACCGCATGGAGATTGAAAAGAGGGTGGTCGATGGCGAGTCAAAACGAGCTTGGGTTGACCTTGTTGCACGCCACTCAATCACCCTCGTAGGAATCCTCGCGAGCATACTTCTTGTCGTGTTTGGTTACACTCCCGCAGGCGTGATATTGACGGGTTTAATCACTTTGTTCGCAGTTATTACATTCCTGATAGGCAAGATACTCGATAGCCTGCTTAACCAGTCACCCTCCGAACCGCCCTCTGGATAAGTGCCCGCATCTATAATCCTCCCTAGTCTTTCAGCACGAAGTAGACCAACACCGTGCATGATTGGCCGGGCGGGAGTTCGCCCGCAAGCCGCAGCCAATTGCCGAAGTGCGTTACGCGCGCAACCGTTAGCCCATCGGGCCGCTCGGGAATCGCTATCCGGGTGCCTTCGTCGAGCCAATGGATGCCGTCCGGCGAGATTTGTACCGCTGCGCTCTGCTGAGAGACGCTACCCTTGAGGACACGAATGAATATGAGCGCCTCGGCTGCCCAGCCGGCCTCGTAGGGCTCGGTGGCAAAGGCGCCTTCCCACGTGACGTTGCGTTCTACAACCGCTGTATAGACCTGGCGCGGCATTTTTCTCATAACCCCTTACTTTGGGACCAACTTCGTAGGGGCACGACATGTCGTGCCCCTACTCCGCGCAAACAAGCGGCGGCTGATTCCGTCATTTCTGCGCAAGCGGCAATCCATCTTCGCGACGAGAGCGAAACTACAGGCCATTCTCAATTTCTCGTGTGGCTCGGCAAGGATGGCTGCGATACCTGTGAGAGTAAACTATAAACGGTCTTGCTCCGGTAGCGCAGGTTTGCAACCTGCGTCCCCTCCCATTCAGGCTTCAGTCGCGGCCCCACCCTGACACACAGCCTGTGCCGGGTGCTTCTCTTGTTCGCATGCCGCTCTTGGTAGCGCAGCTTTGCACCCTGCGTCCTCTTTACGTCAGTTCCCCATTCGCGGCACATGAGCGCTATAGACCGCGTCCGCGCCTCTTCACGTTCCAATTCTACAAACGGCGTGCATCGCCTGCCTTACAAATTAGCTTCTACTCCTCCAACGAGAGCACGACAGAATCCAGGTAGAGGAACGCTCGTCTGTCGGTGGCGGTCTCGACGAAGAAGGCGGTGTTGAGCATGCACCACAGATCGGCATCGTTCGGGGCGCGAATCGGCGACAGGTCGGTCAACACAAACGTCCGGTCATTGCACTGCAGTTCGGCGTAATTCATGGTATGCAGGTCGCACGCAAACCGCAGGTAGTGCCAGTTGATCTTGGTCGGCAGCTCATTGTAGCAAAGGCGCTGCTGGGCCTTTGCTATATCTTTCCATCCCCGTGGATCAAGGTGGTAGAAAGAGCGAATCTCGCCGCTCTCGCCCACGACGTGCCGTTGCGGCAACTCGTCACGGTATTGCCACTGGTAGCGCGGCGTGCCCTCTACCGTGTTGCAGTAGCGCAAGTGGGGCATGGCGCGCTGTTCGTTGTCCTGCAGATCGAAGAGCACGCCAAAACCGCCTACGTCGTGATCGCCCAGGGTAAGAGTGCTCGGTTCCGGCTTGAGCGCAAAGTAGCACTCCATTTGGATGCGACCGCGTTTGCGCCACGTAGCACGCTTAATGGCCACCGCCATGTGCCCGGCGCGGGCGCGAGTGGCGAGCTTTAACGAGTACGTGCCGGAGAGAGCACCGGCAGTACCCGTGTCCCACATCGTTGCGCTGCTCAGCATGGGCGGGCGGTGGTCGCGAAAGGGCGGGAGGATGGTATCCAAGCTGCCTTCGTAGTTGCCGATCAACTCGCTCCAGCCGCACATGCCGTTGTCGAAGTTATCGGCAAACAGAATACGACCCAGCGGGTCGAATTTGCTCAGAAACGGGTCCGTGTACACGTTTGCCATCAGCTATCGTGCTTTCCAAGACTTTGTAACGCCGCCCTAACGCGCCAATAGCCCAATGCGGATGCCGGCCTTGTCGTCCGCTCACCGCAATTGCGTGGACGGTGAACCGGCCCACGTGCCCCTTTTCACCTTTGCGGTGCGTATTGCACGTGCAAGAGGCAACACAGCTTCACCCCAGCCCCGCCCACGGATACGCAGAGTATAGCATAGCGTGCCTCAATGCCCGGGATGCGGCATCGGCGAATGAAGCAGGTCGCAGGGTTTCGTGTGTAAACACCCCGTCCGTGGTCATATCTGCGTAAGAGTGGCAGTGGCTTGGTTTGGCGTTAGAAGAAGAGGCGCAGGTTGAAAACCTACGCTACCGGGGAAGTTGTGGGCACAGGAGCAGGTTACAAATTGTGCTAGTGAATGGGACAGCGGCTAGTTAGCCGCCGCTTCGGTCAGCTCGGCTAATACGATTCTTGTGGGCGGCTCTGCGATCACTGGTGTGTTGACCTCTTGTGCTCATTGCTATACTGAACACGACAGCAATGCGCGCCCGGAAGACACTTCTCCATAGGCAGATGGCCGATCGGGCCGCCGAGCGTCGCTGTCGCGTAGAAACCGCCCACAGCAAAAGGAGCAAGACATGATCACCTATGATGACCTGAAAGTCGGCACGTTTATCAATGCGAGCGGAACTGTCACGACGTTGGGCGGCAGTCTCATGCCGACGCCTGTAGTGGAGGCGATGGCGCGCGCTGCCCGCACATTCGTAGACCTCAACGAGCTTCACGAACAGGCGGGCGCGTGGCTGGCGGAATTTATCGGCGTGCCGGCGGCTTTCATTTCGTGTGGAGCCGCCAGTGGCATGCAACTTGCAGCCGCCGCCTGCATGACGGGGACAGACACGGACCGCGTCCGGGCGCTGCCGCAGGTTGCCGGCGGCAAGAATGAGTTCGTCATCAGCTTCGTGGACGAGCACACGTACATTCATCAGGGAATTGAGATCGTTGGCGGCAAGCTGGCGCCCGCGGGAAGCAAAGAGAGAGTAACGACGGAGGACCTCGTAGGCCGCATCACGGAACGCACGGCGGCCGTGGTGCACTTCCTCGGCAAGCAGACCAAAGCGCAACTGCTGGAAGTGATAGCCGGAGCGCACGAGCGGGGCGTGCCGGTCATGGTGGACGCAGCGGCGCAACTCCCGCCGCGCGCAAACCTCAAGAAAATTGTGGAGTTGGGTGCCGATCTCGTCGTCTTTAGCGGCGGCAAGGGCATGCGCGGTCCGCAGGCCACGGGTCTGGTATTGGGGAAACCGGAGCTTGTGGAAGCGGCACGTCTCAACGGCAGTCCGCAAAGCGCGGTAGGCAGAGGCATGAAGGTGGGCAAGGAAGAAATCATGGGGCTGCTGGCGGCGGTTGAACTCTACCTGGCCCAAGACGAGGCGGCAGAACTCGCGTGCTGGGAGCAGCAGATGCGCACGGTGGCAGCGGCTGCGGACGGCATTGACGGTGTTACCGGAGAGGTGCTGCGCAAGGATGAAGGCGCCAGTTGGGACATCGTGCCGCATACGCAGATTAGCTTCGCGGACTCAAGCCCCATGCAGGCCGCGGACGTTGCGCACGCCCTCCGCCAGGGCGAACCTGCCATCGAGGTGCGGCTCAACGAGGCTGGAATCTTGATCAGCCCCATGACCCTGGAGCCCGGCGAAGATAGCATAGTCGCTGAGCGGCTCCGCGAGGTCTTGAAATAGGAATCGGCTTCGGTGGGCCACACAGGACTGCACCGGCGTCAAGATGTGTCGCTCGATTGACTCGCAGAGGCGATTGAATTCATCTACCGGGTTCGGCGGGCGACTGTCGGGCACCGCAGCAAACCTGACATGCTAGAATAGCCGCATGGATCCGAAGGATAGCTGCGGGATGGCGCGAATCATGCCGCAGCTTGGTGCGTTTCTAATAGGATGTTGCGGCGGTAGAGCGGCACTTGCCTTGACCGCGAGTCGTTGGTCTAGGTGCCGCAGTTGGCTTCATCTCCATCCTCAATACGGTGAGGCAAGGCAATGAGCAAGGCGAAAATTGGCGTTATCGGCGCTGGCTGGTGGGCGACACAGCACCACATCCCCAGCCTGAAGACGTACGAGAAGGCGGACCTCATCGGCATTGCCGATATCAAACCGGAGAAGGCCGCGGCCGCCGCCGACTACTACGACATCCGCAATACCTATGACAACCACCGGGACTTGCTTGCCGCAGGAGTCGAGGGCGTTGTCATCGCCGTCCAGCACGCCTATCACTACGAGGCTGCCCGCGACGCGCTGGACGCCGGCGTCCACGTTCTGGTTGAGAAGCCGATGACCCTGACCGCAGCCGACGCCTGGGACCTCGTGGCTCGTGCGAAGCGCAACGGGTTGCACCTGATGGTCGGTTACACCTGCCAGTTCACGCGGCACGCGCAGGCAGCCCGCGAGATCGTCCAATCGGGCAAGATCGGCGAACTGCAGCTCGTTTCCGGCATATTCACCTCCTGGGTCGAGTCCTACCTGCGCGGCAGACCCCAGGACTATGCCGAGGCCTTTGGTTTTCCTGTGACCGGTCCCGAACCCAACAGCTACTCGGACCCAAAGATTGCCGGTGGCGGCCAGGGCCATCTTCAGGTGACACACCCGATGGGCATGGCGCTCTGGGTGACCGACCGGCGGGCGGTGGAAGTCTTCGCCTTCATGGAAAACTTCGACCTGGCAGTGGACCTGGTAAATTCGTTCAGCTACCGGCTGGACAACGGAGCGATGGGCACCATGGCGTCCACCGGTGCCATGCGACCGCACCAACGGCTTGACCAGGGATTTGTGTACACCGGCAGCAAAGGCGTCTTACGCCAGGACATGGCCGGGGGCCGCTTGGAGGCCCAGTACAACGATGGAACCTCCGAGGAGTTCGCGGAACTATCGGAAGAGGAGCGCTATCCGGCGCATTTGCCGTCGCGTGGACTGACGGATATCATCTTGGGCGAGGGCGAGAATCGCGCCCCGGGCGAGGTGGGCGCGCGGGTGGTCGAGTTTCTGGAGGCTGGCTACCGGTCCGCGGCATCAGGACAGGCCGTCAAGGTCGAATCTCTGCGCTAATGCGCGGCAGCTTCATATTGATGAGGAGAACGGTCAGCGCTCTAGTCCTTCATTAACGTGAGAACAAACGTCCCACCTCCGTCATTCCCGCTTTCGCGGGAATCATCATGGCCTTGCCCAAGCCACACAAGGGAACAGAAAAATAGGCGTGCGAGCCCTTGACCGTCATTCCGGCGAAAGCCGGAATCCAGGGCGCGCGCGGCAAAGATGGGTTCCCGCTTTCGCGGGAATGACGGATGAGAATCGAGAATGACGAAGAAGCTGCGGGCGGCGCCGAGAGGCCCTGGGACTGAGGAGACTTGCTCATGGAGAAGCTGGAGTTCGTTGATACGCACGTCCATTTCTACGATATGCAGCACCCGGAGCTGGTTTACGGCCACTGGCAGCCCGGCGTGCCGCATGAGACCCTGGGGGAGCAGATTCAAAGACTCGCCGAGCGGAACTATCTTGCCGAAGACTACATCGCCGAGACCCGCAACGCGAATGTCACGAAGGCGGTGCACGTGCAGGCCGCTATCGGCAGCCCGGATCCGGTCACCGAGACCGAGTGGCTCCAGGCAGCGGCCGACCGCACGGGGTTTCCTCACGGCATCGTGGCGCACGCCGACCTGCGCGACCCCGGCGTGGAGGGCGTGCTAGAGCGGCACTGCCGGTTTCCTAATATGCGCGGCATCCGGGACTTCTCCTACGGCGATTATCTTGTCGAGCCGGACTTTCACCGGGGCTTTGCGCTCCTGGAGAAGTACAATTTGGTCTCTAGCATAGCCGCCGGTTGGCAGGACATGGCAAAGCTCCGGGAACTGGCAAACAGATTCCCCAACATTGCCATCGTGGTGGATCACACGGGACTGCCCGCGGAACGCACGGACGAGTATTTCGAGCTGTGGAAGGGCGGCATGGCTGTAGCGGCTGCGTGCGACAACATCCACTGGAAGATCTCCGGCCTCGGTATGAGCGACCAAAGCTGGACGGTGGACAGCATTAAGCGCTGGGTGCTCACGTCTATCGAGACGTTTGGAGTGGGCCGCTGCATCTTTGCTACCAACTGGCCGGTTGACTGGCTCTGGAGCACCTACGACAGGCTGTTAAGCGCCTACACGGAGATTGTCTCCGACTTCAGCCGGGATGAGCAAGTGGCACTGTTCTCAAAGAACGCTAAGAAGCTGTACCGCATCTAGCAGCGACCCCATCAAGGGCTGCGAGAATTCGGTGTCTGGGACTATAGACGGCATTTCTCAACCGAGCCCAGGCTGGATGCGGCAGCACAACTCCCGTTGCCGCCTCCCTCATGCGGGTTCTCATACCTTAGAAGTTGCCGGTTCTGCTTTCGTACTTCGTCGGTTTGCCCAGCGTCGAGCCCTCGTGTTTCGCCCACCAGGCGACCCACTCGATGATCTGTGCCGACGGCACGCGGGGCGGGCCGAACGTTTCCACGTAGCGCGTCGCGTCGCCGAGCAGTGCCGTTTCTTCCGGTTCTCCGGTGAATATCGGTGCCACACCCATGCGCTCGCCCAGAGATTCGGCGACTGCGCGGACGGAAAGCGTATCTGTGCCGGTCAAGTTGATCACGTCGGCCGGGCTGGCGCAGAGCGGGAACGAGCGCGCAAGCATGTCGCAGGCGTCGCCCTGCCAAATCTGGTTGGCGTAGCCCATAGACAGGTCTATCGGCGTCTGTTCCTTCACCTTGGTAGCAATGTCCAGGATAATGCCGTAGCGGAGTTCCGTGGCATAGAAGAGGCGCACGATGAGCGTAGGCGTGCCGTTCTTGGCGGCGTAGTATTCCACCAGGCGCTCCCCGCCCAAGCGCGACTCGGCGTATTCGCCCACCGGCCCAAGCGGCGCATCTTCCGCTGCTCCGCTGCCATCAATCGACATGAACCGGTACACGTTGCCGGAGGAGACGTAAACCATGCGGGAGGTGGGAAACCGCTCCATGAGTTTGGCCGGCACGAGCGTATTCATCGCCCAGTTGAGGGAGGGCGCGCCGCTGGAACCGAACTTGAAGCCCGCGAGAAGATAGAGATAGGGCGCATCCGGCAGCTTGGCGACACTGTCGTCATCCAGTAGGTCGCAAGCCACCGTTTCCACGCCGACTCCATCCAGGTAGCGGCGCGACTCCGGCGAGGAGAAGCGCGACACGCCGATCACGCGTTTGGCGCCGGCGCGCACGAGCAGCTCGGCGAGCGTGGGCCCCATCTTGCCCGCCACGCCCAGCACCATAATGTCGCCATCCAGCGCTTGGACCGCTTCACACACGGCGGGCGTGGGCTCAGTCATCTGCGCCATGAGTTCTGCTTCAGTCCGCAACGGCGGCAGCAATGTTTTCTTGCTCACGACATGCTCCTATTAGGCGAAGGAAAGTTTTTCTACAGTATAGCGTAAGGCAAGAGTCTGACCGCAGAAGAAAGCCTGCCACCATTCACCTACGCTCGCGCGGCACATTTTCTTCACCACGGGGCGGCCTGCGTAACTATGCCTTGGAGGACTGGGATCGTTGTATAGCAGACAGTCCGCTGCTACTCTCCAGGATTTGAAAGAGCTTACTTGTGGAGAGCTAAGAAGACAACAGATAGCGCGGACCCGTTCGTACTGAGCCTGTCGAAGCACGAACGGTAGAGAGGGCTACTGGCGATGAGCGCGTCGGTTCAACGCGAGCCTTGCCTATACTGAGCGGCAGTTCACGGTTCGACAGGCTCACCGCGAACGGTGGGAGAGGCCCACCGCGAACGGTAGAGAGAGCTACTGGCGTTAGGCGCGTCGGTTCAACGCGAGCCTTGCCTGTACCGAGCGGCCACGGTTCGACAGGCTCACCGCGAACGGCAGGAGAAGCTTACCGTGAGCGGTAGAGAGAGCTACTGGCGTTAGGCGCGTCGGTTCAACGCGAGCCTTGCCTATACCGAGCGGCCGTTCACGGTTCGACAGGCTCACCGCGAACGGTTCTTGGATGCGTTTTCAAACCCAAGCCCTACTCCTGCTTTAGCGCAGCAACCACGGCTTGCCGGTTGATCCCCCATCCATCCTGGCGCCAGCGCTCCTCTCCTTGCCCGTCAAAGACCACGAAACTCGGCACCAGGCGCAAGCCTAGACGGGCGGTGATTGCGTTGCCGACCGGCGTGTGCCGGTTCAGGCGGATGACCCGCGCTGCCGCGCCAAGGTCGCGTTCAATCCCATCGACGATGGGACGGGCCACAAGGCAGCCCGCTCAGAAGTTGGAGTACACAGCTAACAGGACCGGCAGCCCCTTGCCGATCAGAGCATCCGGCACCGTGCCGCTGGAAGCATCAGTATCTTGATACTGAAAGACCGAGCCTACCACAACGAGACCGACCGCCACGAGCAGGACGACCATCAAGCCAACGAAACCTGGAAACCAAAGAGAAGCGGCCACGATGCTGCCGAGCAGAACGAAGAGCGAGAGAAAGAGATACGAGTACTGGTTTAGAAACTGCATTGCGATTTCCCCGGCATGGGTGTTACAAGGCTCAATATTGAATGCTGCGGCTAGCCTCGGTGGCCGAGAGACGCTGCGGTGAGCAATCTCTTCTACGCCTTGTAGCAGGCCACAACCTGGACTTGGCCCTTTTGTTCGAGAGGCGGGTGGTCATTGGTCTCGCAGAATTCATCGGCTTGGGGACAGCGCTCGTAGAAGCGGCACTGGGCCGGAGGGTTTACCACCGTAGAAACGCCGCCCTTGATCAAGACCGGCGGGCGCGTAACCGTGGGATCGGGGACCGGCACTGCCGAGAGCAGCGCTTTGGTATAGGGGTGCTGTGGGTGCCGCAGTATCGCTTCCGTGTCGCCGATCTCGACGATTTTGCCGAGATACATCACGGCAATGCGGCTGCACATGTAGCGTGCCACCGCCAAGTCGTGGGTAATGTAGAGGTAGCTGATACCCAGGCGGTCGGCCAACTCTGCCATGAGACGCATAACGCCGGTTCTCACCGAGACGTCCAGCATCGAGGTCGGCTCGTCAGCAACGACGAATGAAGGCTCTACCACCAGCGCCCTGGCGATGGCTACCCGCTGACGTTGACCCCCGGAGAGTTCATGGGGGAAACGGAAGAGAAAGGTACGCGGCGGCGTCAGGCCGACGAGTGCGAGCATCTCGGTTACGCGGTCGAGGCGGTCCACCAGGCTGCCGATCTCTTGCACCTGCAGCGGCTCGGCTATGGTATCGAAAATCGTGCGCCGGGGGTTCATGGATTCGTACGGGTCCTGGAAAATGATCTGCGCGTGCCTTCTGAAGGCCTTTAGCGGTTTGCCGTGCAGCGTGGCAATGTCTGTCGGTTCGCCCGCGCCGTCGTCAAAGATGACGTGACCGCCGGTCGGGTCCACCAGGCGCACCAGCAGCTTGCCGGTGGTGGTCTTGCCGCACCCGGATTCGCCGACCAACCCCAAGCTCTCACCTCTTGCCAGGGTGAAGTTGATGTCATCCACCGCATGAATGAAGCGCCGGTTACGCCGAAAGCGGGACGTGGCGGCGGGGAAGTGCTTGCGCAGACCTTCTACCCGGAGCAAGGGGCGGGCATCACTGGAGGGCGTCGGTTGAGCCGTCTCACGCATCGTCCTATTCTCCCGGTGGGTTCCAGCAATCGGCCCATTGGTCGCCGTGGCGCACAGTGGGCGGCTCTTGCTCGGCGCACACGTCCGTGGCGTAGGGGCAGCGCGGATGGAAGCGGCAGCCCGTTGGCAACGCCAGCGGATTGGGCAGATCCCCGGCAAGCGTCGCCAGTTCATGTTTCTCACCGGTCACGCTGGGGAACGCCGACATTAGCGCGCGCGTATAGGGGTGGATGGGGCGCTTGAAAACAGTCTCGACGTCGCCGTATTCCACGATCTTGCCAGCATACATCACAGCAACCACGTCACTAACTTCGGCAATCACGGCCATATCGTGCGAAATGTAGAGCATGCTCATGTCCAACTCTTGCCGGATTTTCCGCAGTTCGCGCAATATGTGGTCTTGGACGATGACGTCCAGGGCGGTAGTGGGCTCGTCAGCGATGATGAGATCGGGATCGCACGCAAGCGCCATGGCGATGATCGCGCGCTGTTTCATGCCGCCGCTGTACTCATGCGGATAGCGCTGGATGTACCCAGGGTCGAGATTCACAAGTTCATATAATTCGTGAACGCGCTTGATCAAATCCTTGCGAGCGGACTTGACGTGTTGTTCCAGCGCCTCGATGATCTGGTCGCCGACTCGGTACACCGGGTCCAGGGCGTTCATCGCGGACTGAAAGACCATGGCAATGCGATTCCAGCGGTAGGCGCGCATTTCTTCCGCGGAGAGCGTCATGATGTCGGTGCCGTCCAGCACAACCCTGCCGCCAAGAATCTGGGCGTTTTCCGGTAGAAGCCTCAGGAGGGCCAGGGCCAGTGACGACTTTCCGCAACCGGACTCTCCCACTAGTCCCAGTACCTGTCCTCTCTCCACAATGAGAGAAACGCCGTCAACGGCGCGCACGACACCGGCGCGTGTGTTGTAGTGTACGGTCAGGTCTTCGACGGCAAGTAGAGGGGAGCCGTTCATTGACGCCGCAACCTCGGATTGATAACTTCATCCATTGCTCGCCCTACCAAATAGAACGACGAGCAGAGCAGCGTGATGGAGAGGCTAGCTGGAAATATCAGCCACCAGTACTTGCCGACTTGCAGCAGGTAGCCGGCCGCTTCGGTGGTGTGGATCATGAGGCCCCAACTCATGCGTATGTCCAGCAGCCCCAAGAAACTCAAGACTGCTTCCGCAAAAATGGCGCCGGTTACGGTAAACATCATGTAGAGAAACGAGAGCGGCAGAAGGTTGGGGACAATGTGGATGAAGATAATGTGCGCCGGGCCCCCGCCGGCGGCGCGCGCAGCCTCAATATATGGCTTGACAACCACGGCAAGCGCCTGGGACTTCAAGAGAATGCTGGCGCCGCCAAATCCCGACAGGATGCCGATGATGAGCGCCAACTCGAAGTGCTCCACCCCGATCAGTGCGCTCAAGACGATGAGGATACTGATTCCCGGCATCATAACCATGAGGTCGGCAAAGCGCATCAGTATGGTATCAACCACGCCGCCATAGTACGCCGCGACTGCGCCGACCGTCGTGCCAATGGTGACGGTGACCACGGCGGCAAGCAGACCCAGCAAGAACTCGGACCGGGCGCTATGCATAAGCTGACTCAGGACATCCCGCCCTAGGGGATCAGTGCCGAGCAGATGGCTTCGGCTAGGCGGTGCGGGTTGGCGGGTCTCATCAAACGCGTATCCGACAACAGGATCATAGACTCTCTCCTCCCAAACGGTGTTCATAAGAATCGGATGGGCAAGGGCGAGCCCCAGATAAAAAACGATGATCACGAGGCCGATTACGCCGATTCGCGTGCCGAGAAAGAGCGACCAGTTCTCGCGCAGGCTCCGCATGGCCAAGGCGAGCCGCACTCTCCTGAGCGAAGGCGCAGCGCTTTGGGGGGCAACGTCCACAGCCACTAGTACCTAATCCTTGGGTCCAAAAAGACGTAAATCACGTCCACGGCCAAGTGGGCGAGCAGTACGAAAATGCCTACGAAGACGAACGCGCCGACCGCCAGGGGCAGGTCTTCCGCTACTGCCGCCGACACCAGCGTCTGCCCCATGCCGGGCCACGAAAAGACCGACTCGATGATGACGCCGCCATCGACGGCAAACGCCAGGCTGAATACCAGGCTGGTCACCACCGGCAGCAGGGCGTTGCGCGCAACGTGCTTATCGCGCACTGCCTTTTCCGGCAGGCCTTTGGCACGGGCCGCCAGCACGAAGTCCTCGCGCATGGTCTCCAACATGCTGTTGCGCGTGAGCAGCATGGTGCCGGCAAAGCTAATCAAAGTCAGTGTAAACACCGGCAGGATCATGTGCTTGATGATGTCCCAGGCAAGGTCACCGAATCCGGTCGCCCGCCAAACGCCGATCATCACGCCGACGGCTACCACCAAGCTGCCAAGTTGGATGAGCCGCGCTCCCGCCACTCGCAGCCGCGTCGTAACGATGAAGACGGCAAACACGATGATGGAAAGCGCCAACGCCGTGAGCATCATGCGACCGAATAGGGTGTTCGCGTCGATAGGGGCCTCCCGCCACAGAATCGGGTCCAGGAACTTGCCGATGGGAAACCACCCCGCCTTGAAGGCAAAGAGCCAGATCATCATGAGAGCGAACCAGGGCGTGAAGACCGTGTATAGGGTGACGCCACCGAGGGTGGTTGCGTATTCGGTCCAGCCGCCGCGCTTCCAGGCAATGATCTTGCCCAGCAAGAAACCCAAATAGAAGGAAAACACGGTGGCGGTGAAGAAGAGCGCCACGGTGCGCGGCAGGCGCTCGGCAATGACGTCGGCCACGCTGCGGGGGTAGTGGCTAAAGGAAACGCCAAAGCTGCCGGTGAAGACATTCTTGACATAGACGAGGAACTGCTGCCACAGCGGCTGGTTGAGCCCGAATTGGGCTTGCAGCCGCTCCCGGGCATCCGGCGGCAATTCCGGATTCATCGCATACACGTTGCTTATGTCGCCCGGCTGGGCGTTAACCAGGAAGAAGACGATGCAGATGAATGCGAACAGAGTCAGCACCATCTGAATCGTCCTGCTAAGAAGATAGGAAGCCATCCGCGGTCACCACCCATTGCGATTGACTATTGCGCCCCATTATTCACGCTCGCGGCTTTGGCGTCAAACTGCTCAGCGGAATAGGGAGAAGAAGAAAACCAAATCCATCCCGACTACCAATGGGATAGGTAGAGTTCCCGATGCGGGAAAGTCTATGACTTTTCAGAGGCAGCCCGTTTCGGTTGTAGCTCCAGCAACGAGAGTGCTTCTGTCCACGCCGTTTCATGGCTTCCATCGATGGAGTGCACGTTGTGAGGACACCGGACAATTCCGCCTGCGGCGACGGAATTGCAATAAGAGAGGCGCTGGACGCTATGAACGTCCAGCGCCTCCCAATTTGACGCGGGTTAGCGCCTGTTACTTACTTGATGACTACTGACGTCTGCATGCCGCTCACGCCTTCCAGTCCGCCGAGAACCTCCGTATACGGAAACTCGACACTAGAGGGCCGATACGAGTCCAGCTTGGGAATGGTGAAGAGCGTCACGTAAGGCAGGTCTTCGGCAAGGAAATTCTGTAACTGGAAGACCTTGTCGCGAGCGCCCTCGATGGTCGTCTCGGAGAGCAGACTGAATGAAATTGAGTCGAACTCCGGATTGGCATAGCCGCCCCAGTTGTAGCCGCCGTCATTCTCCGGCGCGTGGCGACCGTTGAAGAAGACCTCCAGGTAGTCTGGGAAGAGGCTCAAGCTCCAGCCCAGGATCCACATGTCCAAGTCTTCGCCCACGGTCTCGCTGAACAGCACGCCCACGATCACGTTGAAACCAGTGAGGTTTGCGCGCACCGGAATGCCGACGTCATTCAACCAACGCTCGATCCAGATGGCAAACGTAGCGCGCAAAGGATCGTAGCCTGCGCTGGGAGCAATGATTGTCAGCGCCGGCACGTCCGTGCCGTCGGGCAGCTTGAGGCCCTTGCCCGCCTTGGCGACGAAGTTGCCGTCTTCGCTGATCTCCGGCTCTTCCTCATAGGTAAAGCCGGCGCTCTTGAGCAGTTCCACGGCCTTTTGCAGCCTTTCGCCTCTGCTCAGGCCTGCGCCGAGGCTTGGCGTATCGGCGTTGTGCCACGCCGCATTGCCGGACGGCACCATGGAATACGCGGGGATGGCCGCACCCTGCAGCACGGTCTGAGTGACAAACTCCTTGTCGATCATGATCGCCACTGCTTGTCGGAACTCGCGGATGCTCATGGGCTCCTTACGCACGTTGAACCCAAGGTAGAACATGCCGTTATCCAGATTGGTGACGATATTAAGGTCGCCCGCCGCTTGGATGCGCTCACGGAAACCTTTCTCCAGCCCCAAGGGATTGAAGACGTAGTCAATGTCGCCTTTGGTCAGGGCCAGAATGGCGGCATCCTGGTTGCCGTAGATGCTGAAGAGGGCGGCTTCCACGTGCGGGCCGACCGTATACTCCAGCTCCTTGTCACCGCCGGGCTCGCCGAAATACGTGGCGGTGTAGCCGAGCCGCTCGTTCGCCTCCACCAAGGTGCCGCTGGCGTACCGCGTGATGACTGAGCCTGTGGCGAAGTAGTTCTCGACTGCGCTGTTTTCGAAGAATGCGCCCGGTTCCCACTTGCCGAACATAAAGCCGCCCAGCGTGGGATCATTCTCGGGCACGTGCGCCATCAGCGCTTCGATCTGAGCCTCAGCTTCGCCGGCTTTCTGGGCTTCGGCGACCACGGGGGCCCAATAGTGCTCCGGCAGAATTGGCATGAAGGCCAGCCCAAACTGCCAGACGCTTAGGCCGGGTGTCTGCGGATTGCCTTCTGCGTCTGTAGACTTGAAGAAAATCTTGATCCGATGGCTGTCAATGGCTTCAATGCGATCGACGAAGGCGGGGTCCACGACTGAGCCAAAGTTGCCGCTAATGCCCATCTCGAGCACGGTGTGCGCCGTAAAGATAACGTCGTCCGCCGTCAGTTCCTCGCCGTCGCTCCACAGGATGCCCGCTCTAATGGGCACCTCGGTAGTCCAGTATTCCGTGCCGTCGACGGTCTCTTTAGTCAGATCCGTCGGAAAATCGGCCGCCACACCGGGAACCCACTCGAAATTCTGATCCGAGTAGCCAAAGAGCGCTCCGGTCCAGCCGCTCAGGACATACTGCGTCCAGACCGAGCCGCCGGGACCGCCGTAATAGTTCCAGAAGTTACGCGTGATCGGCTCCTCGAAGATGCCCATGCTGTAAATCTGCGGGCCGGCCTCTTCCACAGGCGCTTCAACTGCTTCCTCTACGGCCGCGGCCTCCGGCTCGGCCGGCGGCTGCTGCGCGCACGCCGCGAGCGCCACCGCCATAAAGGCGGCGAGCACAAAAATGGCCGCTCTCATCCAAAGCGATCTAATCACTGGGATCCCTCCCTTTGCATAACTATTGCTTTAGCAGCATCCCTCGTCGCTTGAGCCCGCGCGGCGTTTTCGTTCCGTCACTCCCGCAAATGCGGGAAGTCCATCTCCACGCCTAATCCCCGCGCCGGTCCTGCCCCTCCGAGGAACCGCTGCACCTTCACGTACCACGCCCTTAGTGTACACGATTCATCGCGCCCGTCAAGTACGTGGTGTACAAAGTAACCAGCCCTCTTTCGCAATGCCACAAGGTCTAGGTCGAGCCGTTGCTGCACGGTCGGTGTTGGTCAAGGAGGCCGCTAGAGAGACCAATATCGGAAAGACAGCGCGCATGGGTGGACTATTCCAAAAAGAGGCCGCCAGAGCGAATGAGACCGGAAGAGCCTCCGCTCATAGAAAAACCCTTCCAAAGAAGACCCTTGCCTAGACTGTCCCTGGGGTGACAATCTCCTTCTCCCTAGGCTTAGAACTCCATTCTGAGCAATAGTCTCTTCTCCCGGGCAAGAGCCCTCTCCCATAAACAGTAGTCCCCTCTCCTTAGCAAGAGATCTCTTCCATCGGACCGATAATCCCTTCTCCCGGGGGAGAAGGCTAGGATGAGGGCGAATTCTGCTCAATCTCGCCCACATCACCGCGGTCGGCTAAGCTGTGCAAAGCCTCTCCCATATCTAATTCGGAGGTCACCCAAAGGAAGTCCTGCATCTTGCAAGCATGCTTATAGCATGCTATTGTCATGCTATGGCGAACCTGCAAGTAAAGAACATACCGGACGAACTGCACGAGCGTCTGCGCCGCCACGCGCGTGAGCAAAATTGCACCATGAGCGCGGTGGTGCTGATTGCCGTGGAACGTGAGTTGTCCCGCTCGGAGTGGCGCGAGCGCTTGGCCCAGCGCCCTCGGACCGACCTCGGAGTGGCGGCGGCAGACTTGCTACAGGCAGAGCGCGCGCACCGCGAGCGGGAGATCGAGTGACCCGCTTCGTTGTCGACGCCTCGGTGGCGGTGGAGTATCTCCTGCGGACTCCCGTGGGCGAATCGGTGGCGGAATTGCTCGAGAGTGCCGTGTTGCTCGCGCCGGAGTTAATGGACGCTGAAGTGCTGTCGGTCTTACGCCGCGCGGTGCTGCATGGACACCTAGCGGAAGCGCGAGCGCTGCTGGCCGTCGACGACTTGGTCCACTGGCCCGTCGAGCGCATCTCCCACCGCAACCTCGCGCCTATCGCCTGGCAGTACCACCGCAACCTCAGTGCCTACGACGCGTTCTACGTCGCCACCGCCCGCACCCACGACCTCCCTCTCCTCACCGCCGACGCCCGCCTCACTCGCGCACCCGGCCTCGACATCACTGTACAATATGTTCGAATGGGTTGACTGCACAGAAAAGCCTTCTTGAGAGGTCTGAGCAACGCCTATGACCGCAAACAAACTCACCGCGGCAGTTGAATCGTACTTTGCTGCTTTGCGAGAGATACGCGATTCCGGCGGGGCGACTGACGAACGCTCTTTGTACCCGCCGCTGTCTGCGCTAATAAATGCCGTCGGTGACACGCTCAAGCCCAAGGTTCACTGTGTTAGCGACATGGCCGACCAAGGCGCCGGGCATCCCGATTTCGGCCTCTACACCGCTAAACAAGCCCAGCGGGGCCGGCGTTCCGGCCGTCAGACTCATGAGGACACAGAGCGCCCAGTCCGTCATTCCCGTGAAAACGGGAATCCATCCGCTCCCCACCCGGCACCGGGCACTCATCCACCCGACGCCCCGCCGCCGGAGCGGGGTGTAGTCGAGGTTAAGCCCCTGACTGACGACGCGTGGGTGACTGCCGAGAGCGTCCAAGTAAGCCGCTACTGGGAGCGGTACCGGCTTGTGCTGGTCACGAATTACCGCGACTTTGTGCTGTTGGGCGAGGATGCGCAGGGTCATCCCACTCCACTGGAGACCTTCCGGCTGGCGGGCAGCGCGGACGATTTCGAGCAACGGCTGCAGAAGCCGCGCGCTTTTGCACGCGATGTCGGGCCCGGTTTGGCTGAATACCTCTGCCGCGCGCTCGCGCACAGGGCCGTGCTCGCCGAGCCGCGGGACTTGGCGTGGCTGCTCGCCTCCTACGCCCGCGACGGTCTGGCCCGTGTCGAGGCGGCGGGCGATTCTCCATCCTTAAACACGTTGCGTACGGCGCTGGAGGAGTCCCTCGGCGTTCGTTTTGAGGGCGAGCGCGGCGCGGCCTTCTTCCGCTCTACGCTCGTGCAGACGCTCTTCTACGGCGTCTTTTCCGCTTGGGTGTTGTGGTCGCGTCAGTTGCCGCCGCCGGTGGGCGGCTTCAACTGGCATGAAGCGGTCTGGCACCTGCGCGCGCCGGTGCTGCGGGCGCTCTTTCAGCAGCTCTCCGATCCCGGCCGCCTGCAACCGCTGGGATTGGTCGAGGTGCTCGACTGGACTGCCGCCGCGCTGGACCGCGTGGACCGGGAAGCATTTTTCGCCAGCTTTAGCGAGGGCGAGGCCGTGCCATATTTCTATGAGCCGTTCCTGGAAGCCTTCGATCCCGCCCTGCGCAAGCAACTGGGCGTCTGGTACACGCCCACGGAAGTCGTGCGCTACATGGTTGCGCGTGTGGACAGGGCACTCAAGGACGATCTCGGGATTGAGGACGGACTGGCGGCAGAGAACGTCTACGTGCTCGATCCCTGTTGCGGCACCGGGGCATTCCTGGCGGAGACGCTGCGCCGCATTGCGGAGAATCTCCAGAGCCGCGGCCTGGGCGCACTCACCGGCGCGCGGGTGAAGCAGGCCGCCACGTCGCGAGTCTTCGGCTTCGAGATCATGCCCGCGCCATTCGTCGTGGCCCATCTCCAAGTCGGCCTCACCATGCAAGACCTCGACGCACCGCTTGCGGAGTCAGGGGACGAACGTGCAGGCATCTTCCTCACCAATGCCCTCACCGGTTGGGAGCCGAAGACGCAGAAGCCGCTGCCTTTTCCTGAACTGGAGCAAGAGCGCGAGCGCGCCGATCGGGTAAAGCAAGATGCGCCTATCCTGGTGGTACTCGGCAATCCGCCCTATAACGCCTTTGCGGGTGTGGCCATGGACGAAGAACGCGAACTCTTTGAAGCCTATCGCAAGACACGCAGAGTGCAACTGCATGAAAGCAAGGGGCTGACTGACCTCTACGTCCGCTTCTTCCGCATGGCCGAACGCCGCATCGCCGAGAAGACCGGCCAGGGGATCGTCTGCTTCATCTCCAACTACTCTTGGCTCGACGGGCTCTCGTTCGCGGGCATGCGGGAACGCTATCTGGAAGCGTTCGACACTATCCGCATTGATAACCTGCACGGTGACCGTATAATTTCCGAATATGCGCCTGACGGCCGGACAAGTGAAACAGTCTTTTCGATTCGTGGAAAGTCACCAGGCATTAAGATTGGCACAAGTATCACGATGCTATCAAAGACGTCTGTCAATTCAACTGAAGGCAATCACGTCTTGTACCGCGACTTTCACCAAGCACGGGCGGACGAAAGACGACAAGCTTTGATGGAAAGTCTCAACGCTGCCACAATCGATTCAGGATACACGAAGACTGAACCCGACATTCGTCTTGGATTGCCTTTCAAGCCAACCGCGGTCAGCGACGACTGGTTCGGCTGGCCCGCGCTGCCCGATCTCTTCCCGGCCTTATTTCCGGGAGCCAAGACCAACCGTGACTCGTTCCTCGTTGACATTGACTTAGGCCGACTGAAGGAGCGCATCGTTGACTACTTCGATGTAAGCCTGAGTCACGATGAGATGGCCCGGCGCTATCCAATCATCATGAACACCGTACAACACTTCGACGCGCGGTCAACCCGCAATACGCTACTTGAGCGAGGCGGACCAAGTGAGGCTGGTTTCGTCAAATTTGCCTACCGGCCCTTCGACACGCGCTGGCTCTATTGGGAATCAGAAACCAAGCTGCTGAACGACAAGCGCGCCGACTACAAGCCGCACGTGTTTGCGGGGAACCTGTGGCTGGTTACGCAGCAGAAACCGCGCCGGGCATGGTCGCCGCCGCAAGTCATTTCGCATTTCGGTTGTCTCGATCTAATGGATCGTAGTGCGACCTGTGTTCCTGCCTGGCTTCGTGACACCGGCCTCGGCACTGACGCGACCGGCGTACAACGCATTCCCAATCTCTCGCCTGCCGCGCAACGCTACCTCGACCGTCTCGGCATGGGCGTGGAAGACCTCTTCTACCACGCGCTCGCCGTGCTCCACGATCCCGCCTACCGCCGAAACAACGCCGGTGCCCTGCGCATGGAGTGGCCGCGTATCCCGCTGCCCGGCTGGACCGAGTTTTCCGCACCGGCCTTGCGTAGGGGCGGTTCGCGAACCGCCCCTACGGTCGCAGCAAATGGGAACGCACCCTCTGCAGACCAATCCGTCATTCCGGCTTCCGCCGGAATCCAGACCCCCACCGACGCGGCAGACTCCTCCGTCATTCCCGTGAAAACTCGCCCCGTGCCGGGGCGCGGAATCCATCCGCCTTCCGATGCGGCCCAAGCCCTAGCCGCTTCCGCCGCTCGTGGCCGGCAACTAGCCCACCTGCTCGACTCCGATACGCCCGTTCCCGGCGTCACCGCGGGTACGTTGCGGACTGAGATCGGCGCCATCGCCGTCCCCGCCACCAGCGAAGATCGCAACATGACCGGCAAAGACTTTGCGCTCACGGCAGGCTGGGGGCACTATGGCAGCGGTGAGGCGGTCATGCCCGGCCAGGGCAAGGTGACAGAGCGCGCCTACACTCCTGCCGAACGCGACGCCCTCCCTTCCCGTCATTCCGGCGCAAGCCGGAATACAGAGCTCCCCAGCCAGCCCAGACCACTCGGACAGGGAGAAACCGCTAACCGCGCCCCGGAATCCATCTCAGCCGCGTCCATCCTCGGCGAAACCACCTTCGACATCTACCTCAACAACCGCGCCTACTGGCGCAACGTGCCCGCCAACGTCTGGCGCTACAAGCTCGGCGGCTACCAAGTCCTCAAGAAATGGCTCTCCTACCGCGAACACACCATCCTCAAACGCCCCCTCAAGCCCGAAGAGGTGCAGCACTTCACCAACACCGCCAGACGTATCGGGGCTATACTACAGATAACGAGTTCTGACGCTCCATAAGACACTGTGTACGGGGATTTGCTAGTGATAAGCTCTGACAAGCTCGCGGTATTTCTCTTGATCGGTCTATCAATTCTATTGATGTGTCTTCTTGTGTACGCCGCAATTGAACGCACTCTAACTCCAGTAGAGACTATTGCTCTACAGATTCTCATGGTTTTGGCAGGTATTGGAGGCTCATATCTTTTTGGTCGCCAGTCAGCCAGAGATGCCGGAAGAGAGATGATGGAACCACATGCGCGATCCGCATTTCGGCGTCTCATTTCTTTGTATGAGGGCTTATCCCGAGTGGCAAACGTCATTGAGGAACCTGAAGTTGACGAGGTGAAGCTGAAAGTAATCAGGGCAATCGTGGTGGAAAAGATTTCCACTGCGGACGATGCATTGGCAGATTGGGAGGACGTGGTTCCGGAGGCCGTGGCAGAGATCACGAAGACCTTACATCGTCCGTCTGAACGACAGGAGGGGTAATGGAATGTCTGAGCTAATTCGCGGTAAAGTAGCGCGCGTGCTAAATTCACGGGAAGTTGCACTGAGTATTGGTACTGACAGTGGAATAGAAGTCGGCATGTATTTTGACATCTTGGACTCCAAGGGTGAGGAAATAAGGGATCCTGATAGCGGTGAGTCGCTAGGAAGTATTGACAGGTCAAAGACCAGGGTCAGAATCACGAAGGTTCAGGAGAAGCTGTCTGTTGCGTCTACATTCAAGACAAGGCGAGTAAACGTGGGTGGGGTAGGCCCAGATGTATCGGGCTTTTCAAAAATACTAATGCCACCTGAGTGGGTGACCAGACACGAGACGCTCAAGACGGAGGAGAAGACTTGGGAAGACCTTGACGAAGAAGAAAGCTACGTGAAGGTAGGTGACCCGGTTGTCCAAGTGTCACAGGTTCAAGCAGAGCTAGAGGAAGAGGTTGAAGTAAGCGCGAATTGACCCCTGGCAGGTCACCCTCAAAGCTGCCATTGGCAACACGGACGAATGCCCGTGTTGTCTCGCTTCCCACCATGCCGGGAACTACAAATCCTAGGCCGCCCCCTCTAACCGGAAGAAGTGCAGCACTTCAACGACACCGCCAGACGCGCCGGAGCTATACTGCTAGTTGCGAATGAGAGAACCAGCGGTTGACTATAGCTTTCGAAAACGCGTGAAGTTTACGGCAGATTTCGGCTCTTTCCTTACCGCTTCCATATACAAGTCTAGGTCCACGGTAAGCAGTGGCAATTCTTTAGTAACGACGTTCAAGAGAGCCGCATCGGTTAGTCCAAGTCGCTTGAACGCGGTGTGATTAGAGGCATCCGTACCCGAGATTATAATTTCCTTGCTCTCGTGGATGAGGCGCTGGAGTTGGTCGAAAAAGCGAGAACGTTCAGGGTCTCTATGTTGCGCGAGAAGATTGGATGCCTCGGCAAGCGTGTGTGGAGTTACGAACACCTGGTCGACGCCAGCGAGTAAGCCGAGCAGGATATCGTAATCTTCTTCTGTGTATTGCCTCAACCGTTTGTGCTTGGCGATAATGTCTCTGCCAGATCTGCCAACGACGAGAAGCAAAAGAAGGCTTGAGTCGACGAAAAATCCCGCCATTTACAGCAGGTCAGTCAAATCAGTATGAGGACGATCCTTGATTGATTTCACACGCCCATCAAGATCGCTGATGCGGAATATCTTGTAGTGTCGATCCTCTGGAGGCTTCCCGCTGGGCGTTGTGGTCAGAGGGCCTACTTCCCAAATCCTCGCAAAACTGATGGTTATTATCCACTCCTGCGTCTCATCATCAAACTCAACCTCCTCAAGACCTACATAACTGATCGGCTCGCTATTGAAGAGCTCCAAGAGATGTTGTTTCGCTGACTTTACTGCATCTCTAACGTCCATTTTGGCCTCCGGTGAACTCTTCACATAAAGCCACTATACCCCGTCCGCCCCGCTGCCAAAGGAAGGCGCGGGCGCTAGTGTCGGGATTTCAACGCGGGCTGTACGCCAGTTTGGGCCGGGGGTTACTTTTTCTTTGGCGGCGGGGGCGGGGGTGGAGGCGGCTTGACAGAATTCCGAGGTCTCGACGGGTTGACGCCGGCACCTGGCGCTGCTGAATTGGAGGTCTTACCGTTGGGATCGCCGCGTCTGCTTGGGGCAGGGTTCGGTTCTTTAGCCATGACTTACTCCTCAGATACTTCAGAGGATTCCACTTCCAAAAACTCCACCATTTCAACGTCATCCCCAGGCACGAGGATAGTGGAAACTCCGGTTGCTGAAATGCTTCCCTCTTCAGTCAACCATTCCGCAACAGCAATTCTGAAGTGGCCTTGATCTGGGCGGCTCGGCCACTCTTCCGGCCACCCATAGAGGCGGCGTTCTCCTTTCAAGTGTAGCACGACATAGCATTCAGGATTACGGGCGAAAGCTGAGTACCATTCTGACGGATATGAGGTCTCTCTTGTAAGACCGATCCACCTGAGAAATCTAAGCAACGTATCGTGGTTGGAAGCATAGACCGCAACTACTGCAACTGCCACCGCAACCAGTACGGCAACTACGATTTCAGATTCCCCTGTCCATAAAGGTGCGACCCCAGCCAAACTGCCAACTAGCGGCACTCCCTTTACAATTGCTTGCACAACCGTCGTGAATATCAAGGCCTGAATGATACGATCGAATTCGTTTGGCTTGGGGTGTGCTGTCAACGAATGGAAGATAGCAGTAGCCACGAAACCCGGTAACAAGAACGTGAGTATCGTGACAACTTCGCTTGACGCCCAATTCATACTACTGCTTCTCTAAACCATCCACTCTCAACGATTTCACTAAGTGCAATCCCGGCTACCTTAGCCAACAATAAGCCCTAGGTACAGCGCCAATTGGCAACTCCAACTAGAGTAGCATGATAGACCGCTGCCAGAAGGTGCTCAGTCCTTTGTAGTTCAGGGTTACCAGCCCTCGACGCCCCCTACTAGGGGAAAGACCTACTCCAAGTATACGGCGTAGGTGCGGCTGATTACGTGGCAGCCTTCTTGGATGACGACGATGTTGTCGTGGAGCCAGGCGTAGGGTTCGATGTAGTTGGAAAGTTGGCGGATCGTCTCGGTTTTCAGGTTGTAGGCGAAGGCGCCGGTGCGGACGCGGCCCCTATCGGGGCCGAACACGTCGCAGGCCTGCCTGACGGTCCAGACCACGTAATCGTTCGACACCGTGGGCATGGCCTCAGTCCGCCCGGCCTCAGCGAGCGTGCGCTGCTGTCCGGTGCCGCGGTCCAACAGGTGTATGCGCGACTTGCCTTCTTCGTAGAACTCCTGCCATACAACGTATTGGCCGTGGATGGACGGGGCCGCGTTGTAATTCCCCGAGGCAAAAAGCAGTGTTTCTGCCCCGGTGGTGATGTCGTAGGCATAGATGTCGAAGGGATTTTCGGCGCAGTTGGAGCAGCCCGACTTGCCGGTTCCCCGCACCGGGCTATTGCGGTTGTCTGCCCAGACGACGGTATCGCCCTGAATCGCCGGCCATTGATGACCGTCCGTCGCCATGGCAACTGGAAGTTCCTTGCCGCTCGCTATATCGAAGGCATAAATGTCATACTCCCATTGGCCGTCTCCGCCTTCCTTGCGGCCACTCCGCCACACCAGGCGCGAACCTGAGATTCGCAGACCGGACCGACTTGCCGGTTCGTCGGTGATGCGGCGGACTTCACCGGTACGACGGTCGAGCAGGAAGATGTCGATGGCGTACCGGGGCGTCTTGCTGGTGCTGTCGGGGAGTGCGAGCTTACGGCGTCGGTCCAGCCAAGCCACGTAGTCGGCAGCAATCACGGCATTCCACTTATGGTGTCCGTCAGTGGTGAGCTGTCGGATTTCTCCGGTTGCGATGGTCACCAGATAGATCTCGCCATCCTCGCCAGTGCCAACGGCTTCGCCATTGGAAGAGTCCGAGATCAGGACAACCGTGTCCAACTCCACCACGCGCAGATCGGTTATGGGCAGCGGCGTCAGATTCGGCGGCCTACTTGGCGACAGACCGCCGCACGCCAGGCTGAAGACCGTGACCAGGGCGGAGAAAAGAAAAAATGCCGCTCTTGTCCCTCGACCGGATGGTTTCATGTAACTGCCCTCCACCGCGGAAAATGCGCGTAAGTTTGCTAGCGTCGTCCGTGCGGCTTGCATTACGTCCATTGTGGACAACAATCCATTGCTTTGCAGCGTTACAATACACGCGCTACTCGGAAGGCCTAGCCAGTTGCAAGATCAGGCCCGCGTTCTCCATACCTATTAAACGCAAAAGCACGCTGGGGTGCAGCGTGTTGGTCACATGCTTTTGCGTTGTGTGGTGGCGGGGGTGAGACTCGAACTCACAACCTAGGGCTTATGAGTCCCCCGCTCTGCCTTTGAGCTACCCCGCCGATCATGTATGCGCTATTTCGGTCTGCCTGTGGGGACACGCACAGGTAAAGCGCAAACAAGTGGGCCCACCTGGGATCGAACCAGGGACCTTCTCCTTATGAGGGAGCAGCTCTAACCGCTGAGCTATGGGCCCTAGCCACGCCGCTGTGCGCAAACGCGTGACTCACTAGCATTATACGGAGCCGTTCCCACGAGCGTCAATTTGAGATGGGCTGCGCGGCAGGGACCTTTGTCTGTCACAGCGTACTGGCCGAAGGACAGGCGTGATTCGATTCAGACAACAATGATTGCGGGCGCGAATGGTAGATATCTTGCTGCGTGCAGCGTGGCCGGAGTTGCGTCGAAAGTGCATACGCCGACCGCTGCCGAAGCCAACTCTGCGATCCATCTACTCCCCAGAACGACGGACATAGCCCAACCCCGTCTTTCCGGTGCCGGACGGTACCGAAGTCAACTGTGCGCCACGTCCGCAGACTCCGGCTGCCTCAGTTGCGGATGGAAGTGCACACAGCTCACGTGTCGGATCGGCGCAAGCCACGGCCTGCAAATTCCGTTATATTATAGGAAGCTGCGGGCCGCAAAAGACCAAATATGGGAAACAGGCGAAGACGCCAACTGGGGCATGACCATGCAGACGCTGCAGAGCACACGTACGCAAGCGCAGGTAGCGCGCACCAGAGAAGCCGGGATGGTGGTGATCATCCGTGGCGTGCCCGCTGATTGGGCGGTGCCCATCGGCGAGGCGCTGCTTGCGGCGGACGTGGACGTGATGGAAATTACGCTCAACACGCCGCAGGCGTTGGAGATGATTGCCGCGCTGCGTGCGGCGCTGGGAGAGCATATGGTCATTGGCGCCGGTACGGTGCTCTCCGTAGAAGATGCCGAGCACGCGCTGGCTGCCGGTGCTGAATTCTTCGTTTCGCCGCATCTAGACACCGAGATTGTTGCGCTTGCCAACGAACGCGACTGCATGGTAATTCCCGGCGCGTTAACGCCTACGGAGGTGTTTACGGCACTGCGCGCCGGTGCGAGTATTGTGAAGGTATTTCCCGCGAATATCGTCGGCCCGCAGTTTTTTAAAGACTTGCAAGGGCCGTTTGGGCCTATTCCATTGCTGCCGACAGGTGGGATTACAGTCGAGAACGCCGCTACCTATATTCATCATGGCGCGCTGGCGTTGGGCGTCGGCGCCGGATTGTTGGACTGGCAAAGCCTTGATGCTCAGTTTGATCGCGTCACCGCCTCCGTCCGGGCGATGCGAGAAGCCGTCATGCAGGCGCGGCGAGAGGATGGAACCGGGTAGCGCAGGTTTGCAACCTGCGGCTTTTCATGGCGCGGCACTGCGCTTAGCTTGCCAAAAACGCTCGCACCGCGACCCACCAAGAGGCAGGGGGCATCAGTGCGGCAAGCAACCTGGCGAGAGAATCAGTGTAGCGCAGGTTTGTAACCTGCGGTTGGCAGATGCCCGAGGGAAACGCAGGTCTGAGACCTGCGGCATTCCACATTGCAAGAAGGAGTAGCGCACACTACAGATGCCACCCACGTTCAAGGACCTGCGCGAGTTCATCACGTTCCTCGAAGCCAAAGGGGAGTTGCAGCGCATTTCGGCGCAGGTAAACCCTGAGCTTGAGATTACGGAAATCACCGACCGCGTCACCAAGGCGGGAGGGCCGGCCCTGCTCTTCGAGAACGTGCAGGGCTCGGACATCCCGCTTCTTATCAACACCTTTGGCTCCGAGCAGCGCACCGCGTGGGCGCTCGGTTCCGACTCGTGGGAAGAGTTGCCGCAGAAGCTGGAAAACCTGATCGGCATTGCGCTGGGCGGCCCGCCGGAGGGATTAGGCGCAAAGCTGCAGGCCGGCAGCGAGTTGCTCAAGTTGACGCGCATCGCGCCCAAAGTCGTAGATTCTGCGCCCTGCCAGGAAGTGGTGCTGACCGGCGACGAGGTGGACCTGGGCACGCTGCCGATCATCAAGTGCTGGCCGCTGGATGCTGGGAAGTACATCACGCTGCCGCTCGTGTGCAGCTACGACCCCAATACCGGCAAGCGCAACGTAGGCGTCTATCGCCTGCAGGTGCTCAGCAAGAATACTACGGCCATGCACTGGCAGCGGCACAAGGGCGGACGCGAGCACTACGACGATAGCGTGCTGAAGAAGGAGCGCCTGCAACTGGCGGTAGCGCTCGGCGCAGAGCCGGCCGCGGTCTATTCGGGCACCGCACCACTGCCCCAAGGCATCGATGAGTTCCTCTTTGCCGGATTCCTGCGCGGCGCGCCGGTGGAACTCGTCAAGGGCAAGACCGTAGACGTAATGGTGCCCGCCAACAGTGAGATTGTCTTGGAAGGCTATGTCGAGCCCGGCGAGTTTGCCACGGAGGGGCCTTTTGGCGACCATACCGGTTACTACTCCACAGCAGACGAGTACCCCGTCTTCCACGTCACCGCCATCACCCACCGGCGCGATCCGATCTACGTCACCATCATCGTAGGCCGCCCGCCGATGGAAGACCTCTACATGGGCAAGGCCACCGAGCGCATCTTCTTGCCGCTCATTAAAATGATGGTGCCGGAGGTTCACGACATTGCGTTGCCGGACGAAGGCGTCTTTCACAACATCGTCTTCGTTTCCATTAAGAAACGTTTTCCCGGTCATGCGCGCAAGACCATGTTCGCACTTTGGAGCTTGCACCAGATGATGTGCGTGAAGCTCATCGTGGTGGTGGACGACGACATCGACGTGCAGGATACCTCCGAGGTGATCTTCCGCATGGGCAACAACGTGGACTGGAAGCGGGATACGGTTATCGTGGAAGGGCCGGTGGATTCCCTCGACCACGCATCGCTACTGCCGAACTACGGCGGTAAGATGGGGGTGGATGCCACGCGCAAGACGGCGGAAGAGGGCTTTACCCGCGAGTGGCCGCCGGACATTGTGATGGACCCAGAGATAACGGAACTCGTGACCCGCCGCTGGCGGGAGTACTTCCGCGTGTAGTTATTCCAATATCTCCGCCGGCTAAGAACGTGGCAAGGGACTCTGCGGCTATGGGCTTTGGCCTATTGCGCGCAGTACAATACACGGCAGGTAGTGAGAGTCGCATTGCTGCCGGAGTCAGACAGCAGCATGCCCTCTCCAGTGTGAAAGCGCATAGGTTGTGCAGGATCTCCTAATCAATGCCCCTTTGCCCTGGTTATTCGGGCCGGCGGCGATTTTCCTCATCCTCAGTGTGCTGCTCATCGGTGCTGACTTCGTTGTGCGCGGAAGCACGTGGCTGCAGCAGCGGTTGCTGCGCTGGCGTTGGACAAGACCCCTCGTAGTCTTGCTACGCCTATCTAACACATGGATTACGGTCTATCCCATTGTTGCGACCGTTGCCGTGGCCGGGCTCCTGGCGCAGATCAGCATCTACGCATCGATTCGTCCCGACACCCCGTTGGAAGTGGAAGTCGGCACCTGGCTCTCGCTGCTCAACAACTCCATCGTGCTGGCCTTCCGGCTGGACTCCGTGAGCATACTCTTCCTCTGGCTGGGAGCGGCTGCAATTCTGTGCCATTTGTGGATTCTGCCGGCGGCCCACCTGCCGCGGGACCAAATGGGCAGGGCTTATGCCTTCGTGCTGCTCACGCTCTGTGCCTATGGAGGCCTGGTGCTCTCGGAGAACCTACTCTTTCTCTACGTATTTTGGGAAGCCCTGGGCTTGACCAGCTACTTCCTGGCCGTCTTGCCTCGGGAGGAACGCCCGCAGGTAAGTGCATCGGCCGTGCGCCTCCTCATGGTCAGCCACTTTTCAGGCTACGGTCTGCTCGCGGCCATACTCATTATCTCGCGCCGGAGCGATCAATACCTCTACGGCGACATTCCCACCGGTGTGTTCGATGCGTTGGTAGTCGGCCTAGTGTTGGCCGCGGTGGCGGCGCGAGCAAGTTGGCCGCCGTTTCACGGCTGGGCCGCCTCATTGCGCAGCCATCTGGCGCCGATCTATGCCAATGTAGCCGGGATCATGCTGCTCGGGACCACGTACGTGATTGCGCGCTTCCTGGTGCTCGCCGGACCTGATCCCTTCATACCGTGGTCGAATCCACTGCTGATTGTCGGCGGACTGAGTTTGGCGCTTTCAATTGCCGCAATGCTTGCGATGGGAAGGCTAGCCTCGCTTCTTGCCGTGAATTGGATCGGTCACGCCGGTCTTATCGCGGTGGCGGTTGCCATTGGGACCTATCAAGCCATGGCCGGAGCGGCGCTGATACTCCTCAGCGGCACCGTCGGCATGGCGTTCGTCGCGGCAGCGGGACCGTCACTCTTGGCAATTCACCGCCAGAGCCAGCGCGCTCTTTGGGCCCTGCCGGCGGTTGTCGTCTTGATCGGCATTGCGGCGTTAGCCGGAGTTGTGCTCCCGCTTAGCGCCGCTTCGCGTTCATTCCTCTTTACCGCGGTAGAAAGAGAGGCCTGGGCCATTCCGCTGCAAGCCCTCATCATCCTGTTCGGCATCACCACCGTCGTCACTTTCGGGCGTTGGATGCAGCGGCTGTTCGTAAATCCTCCGTTAACCTCTGTGCGGCGTCGAGACGCCTTGCTCGATCAAGGAAACCTAGCGTGGCTGCTGGTGGTGGGGGGAGTTGTCATGGTTGTATTGCAGTGGCGGTTTTCTGTGCTCGTGTGGCCGGCAGTCACAACGATTAGCCATGCCGCAGTGCCGGATCAAGCGATATTCTCTTGGACTTCGTTGTTAGTGTTTAGCGCTGCTTCTACCGCCTTGGTGGGTGGTGTCGGTGTGATAGCAGTAATGCTCTTGCGGCGCATGCACCCCCGGGATCGGCGGCAACTGGCATCCATAACACGCGCCATCGGCGGCGCTGCGGATCGCCTGCTGGTACCGCCAAACGGCATACTTGTGCTTTTGGGTAGCTGCCTGACGTTCCTTGGCAGGACATCCGCGGTAGCGGAAAGGCGCTACTACATTGCCATTGCCATGCTTGCCTTGCTTGCGCTCTTCATTCTGTTATTAGAAACGCAAGGTCTTGCCCTATGAGTTGGGAACACCTCATGCTTGCCCTCTTGCTCGCCGGAGCTTGTACGGTGCTGGTGGTGCACCAGTGGCTGCCTGCATTTGCAGGTTTAATCGCCGTGTACTTGGGTTCCTCGCTTCTACTCATGGCATACACCGGCACCGTAGTGGGGACTACGCGCATTATCATTGGCTTTACAGTCGCCGTGATGCTCGCCGTAGCCTTGTGGGTAGAGCGAGAGCGGCCGCTGCAAAATCAAGCGATATTCGAGACCCCTACCATGGTTGGCGTCGCTGTATTGGGCATCTTGGCAGCGTATTTGCTCACCGAACGCATGCCGCCCTTGATCGCGCCCATTGCCACTATGGGAGCGGCCGCTGTGCTTCTCCTTGGCTTCTTTACGGTAGTGCTGCGTACCAGCATCTTTGGCTTGAGCATGGGCGTGCTACTAATAGTCCATGGCTTGGACTTTATGATCTGTCTGTTCCTAGGCCAGCAGGGCATGGCGCTGTTATCGGTAGAAGGCCTGGTGCTGGTCGGGGTGGGATTCCTGGTCACTTTGGTGCAAATCATCGACTTCGAGGGTGTGTTGGAGCGCAATGTTAGCAGATAGTACGCTGATCACACCGTTGCTCCTACTGATAGTGCCATTTGGCGCAGCAGGGCTTGCACTACTCTTTCGCCGCCGGACGGCATTCGCAGGCATTGTTGCCTTGTGTGCGCTAATCTTCACACTCTTCCTAGGGGTAATCTTGAGCTCCCAGTCTGACAGCTCGATTCTAAACCTGACATTACAACTTGAGGCGAGGGCGCGCCTGCCGGTGGTTTTCGTCATAACGTTGCTTTCCCTCGCGCTCGTATTCCATCTCATTCACAACCAGGGCGAATTCTTTCCCGCGACCACGTGTTTGTTGGCGGCTATCGTCATCGCCGGTGCAATGATCTATACGCGCTACGTCGTAGCTGCGGCTCTGCTCCAGTTGGCGCATGTTGTGGCTGCCATGGGAATTTTGGGCAGGGTGCCCACGCAGCGAGTTGGTATCACTGTGATTCGTTATACGCTCATGATGACTCTGGGAGGATCCTTGATTGTGCTGGGCCTGCTCTTGGTAGACCAGTACCGCGTGAGTCCTGAAACGGAAATCAGTGCACGGGCCATAGCCGCTGTGCTTGCGGTGGGATTCGGCACCCTGCTTGCCGCGGCGCCGCTCTACTTCTGGTTGCCCGACGTAGCCTATCGGGCGCCGGTGATGGGGTTCATCTTGATCGCTGCGATTCTACATACTGGAACGACGACATTCTTAGTCTCGGTAATGGCCTCGTTTCCATGGCTTACCAATGATGTGCAATTGAACGCCCTGGCTGCCGTGGGTGGACTAGCAACAGTCCTGCTCGGCGCGCTTCTGGCGTACAGTACAAACGACCTGCGCGGACTCTTAGGATATTCCACGGTGAGCGCGAGTGGCTTCATTGTAATAGGCGTCGCTTCCCGCTCGGCCTTGGCAGTCACCGGCATTCTCTATCAGGCGCTCGCCATGGCGGCAGCGCTCTTTCTGCTCGCCATCCTCGTCGGCGTGCTTGAAGAGCGCCTCGGCGGCGTGACGTTTGCGCAATTGGCAGGCTTGACCACGCGCGCTCCGTTCCTCACCCTGGCCTTTGTCGTGGGCAGTTTCTCCATTGTCGGCGTGCCGGGCTTTGCCAGCTTTCCCGGGCGCTGGCTGGTATTTCAGGCCGCTTCGCAACAGGGCGAATGGTTTCTCTTCACTCTCCTCGCGGGGAGCGGACTACTGATGCTGGCGTATGCTCGCGCGCTGCGCGCTTGCCTCCAACCGGTTCAAGTCCCGGGCAGAATCCGTCCCTTCTCGCGTCCCGGATCAGCCATGGTAATCCTCGTTGCCTTGGTTTGCTGCGGCCTTGGTATCTATCCCTCACCAATCTTCTCTGCAATTCTGGAAATAGTGCAAGAGCTTAGTTTCGTACGCGCGGTGTAGGTAGAGTTCGTCTCTTGCCAATCCTGCTTGTGCTTGCCACGCATTCACAACAGCATGTGCTGCCATCTGCGATTGGTCATTACAACGTGCAACTTTGCAGCTCTCGGACAAAAAGCGACGCAAGACGGGCACACTGCCCGTCTTGCGTCGCTTCTCAGGCTTCTTGCAGGGCTAGACAGAATCTAGCTGCACGATCCTCTGTTGTTCTACCGACAGGTACGCCCCCCGGATGAGACGGAGGGTGGCGATGCCGTCGGCCAGACTCTGCACCGGGGTCTCGCCATTCTCCAGCGCGGTAATGAAGTGGGCGATCTCCCTTGCAAAAGTGTCGGGGATTTTGAGCTCGCGCACTGCCGGCTGGTCCATGCCGTTGACCTTGTATTCGATGCGTCCCGGCCCCGCAGAGATTGTGCCGCGGTCGCCGACCACGTGGATTGAGTAGCCCGACGGCAGGTTCATAGCCCAGGAGCTGAGAATGAAGCCGGTCGCGCCGTTGTCGAAGGTCACGAGCACCTGTGCCGTGTCCTCGCCGTCGAGTTGCGGCAAGCGATGGTTGGTAAGCACCGCACTAACCGTCAACGCTTTTGCGCCGGCCAGATACAGCAGACGGTAGGTCGGGTGGTAACCGGTATCGATGAGTTCGCCGCCGCCCATGAGTTCGCGTTTGGAGCGCCACGTGCCGGGCCCATGAGACGCAAGCGCGGCAGAGCCTGTTCTAATGAAAGGTCGGCTCAAGAAGCAGTCCGCGGAATGGATCCAATAGATGTCCCCCAGCAGCCCATCCTCGATGCGGGGCTTGATCTCTTGCACCGATTCCGTGAAGACCTGGTTGTGGGCGCACATGAGCGTGATGCCACTCGCCTCAACGGCCGCTTCAATCTCCTTGGCTTCGTCCATAGTCAAGCAGAGCGGCTTTTCAATGAGGATGTGCTTCTTGGCGTTCGCGGCAGCCACCGCGGCCTCTTTGTGGAGGTGGTGCGGCAGACAAATGTCCACCGCATCTACATTGGGGTTTTGCAAGAGCTCGTGGTAGTCCGAGTAGATTTGGGCCCCGCCTACTTGCGCTGCACGCGTTTGTGCGGCTGCGTCCACCACATCCGCTACGGCGATCACCTTTGCGCGGTCGCTATTGGCGTTCCAGCCGCGCGCGTGACCGTTGCTAATGCCGCCGCACCCGATAATACCAACACCTAACATTCTTGGTTGCATCCTTTCCCGTATAATTGAACCTGACAAGGATCAAGACTACGTCCTATTATGGTTTTTTTTGCGCGCAGTGCAAACGAGCAATGAAGCGTGGGGGCTAGTCCCTCGCTGAACGCGGAAGAGGAGCGACGGCCATGCAAGCGACCCAGATATTCTTTCCTGAACGGAACAAGGTGGCGCTCGAAACCGTCGCCCTGCCGCCGCTTGGGTCCCACGACGTGCTGGTGCGCACTGAGGTCAGCCTCATCAGCGCCGGCACGGAGTTGACGAACCTCCTCGGCGACATGAAGGGCCAGCCCTTTCCAAAATACCCGGGCTACTCCAACGTGGGTGTTGCGGAAGCTGTGGGCGACCAGGTTGCGGGTTTTGCAGTTGGCGACAGGGTCTTGAGCAACGGCAGACACGTCTCCCACCACATAGTCAGCCGCGCGGCCAAGCGCACCGGCGCACCGCAAACCTTACTCCGCGTGCCTGAAGGCGTCGACCCTGCGGATGCGACGTTCACAACCTTGGGGGCAGTGGCAATGCACGGCATTCGCAAAGCGGAGCCAAAACTCGGGCAAACCGCTGCCGTGGTGGGGCAAGGAGTGGTGGGGCAACTCCTTTGCCAGCTTCTCCGGTTGAGCGGTATCCATCCGGTGATTGGCATCGATGTTTTCCCCGAGCGTTTAGAAGCGGGTGTGCAGAGCGGCACCCCTGTCCTGATCAACGCCTCTGAAGAAGACGTGGTGCAGCGGGTGATGGAAGCCACGGACGGCGCGGGCGTCACCTATGGCTACGACGCCACGCGCAGCGGGACTGCCATCCGCACGCTTATGGATATGGCGGCGCAGAGCGGCAAGATCCTACTGGTGGGCAGCATTCCGCGCATCGTGGAAATTCCCCTCTTCGATCCGCTGCAGACGAAGGAACTCAGCATCATCGGCGTGCTGCAACCGCGCTCGCCAATGATCGCGCATCCCTACTACCCGTGGACGCAGGAGCGCAACCGAGCCGAGATACTGGAGTTGCTTGCGCGAAGTGCGATCCGCGTCGACCACCTCATCACCCACCGCATGGCGCCGGAAGAAGCGCCGGAGACCTACGAGATGATTGCGCGCGGCGGTTCGGACTGGCTGGGCGTGGCTTTTGCGTGGTAAGGACGTTAATCGGTCTCTTTGGCAGAGCACGATCGGCAGGGACGATCGCACGGCAGGGAGGCGGTCCGTAGAGTGCCTGCGTACCGGCATAGCTTATAGAGACAGGCTGTCTAGTCTAAACGCCGTCCTCCAAGAAATGCGCACTCGAGAGAGGCTTGGCACACAGTTACTTGACACGGTAGGTGCTATGCTCTATTTTTAGCGTGGCCGAAAATAGGTAGTTAGGTAGTGCTCAGGAGGTTTCACTCGATGAGGACCAATGGACGACTTAGTCGACGCTCTCTCCTTGGCTGGAGTGGCGTGGTAGGCGGCGGCGTGCTGCTGGCGGCCTGCGGCGCGCAGACCGGCGCTATGGAGGGCGAAGGCGAGATGGAGGCCAAGGAAGAGGCCCCCAAGGCTGAGACGGCCGCAAAGGCGCCCGAAGCGCGCAAAGTCGTGCACACTGACTGGTGGCGGCCCGGCGGCGCGCCCACCATTCAGGAGTACTTCGATGGCATCAAGGGCGACTTCATGGAGCTCAATCCCGGTATAACCGTCGAGTCGGTCCACGTGCGCGGGACCATCGGCTTGCAGGACCACGTAACGACGATGATTGCCGCCGGCGAGCAGGTCGACTCCTCGCAGGTCTCGGTGGCTTTCATCCTCAACTGGTTGCTGAAGGATTTTCTGGCGCCTTTGGACCCATATCAGGCTGCGGATCCTTCTATGGCGCCCGACAAGTTCGTGGATTCCGGCCGTTTCTTCAACCAGCACAACGGCCAGACCTACGGCATCCCGTACGACGGTCCCTCCACCACCGTGGTTGGGATCAACACGCGGCTGCTAACGGACGCCGGCTTGGATCCCGCACGCGAGGTCACCTGGAATTGGGATTGGGACACGTTCCTGGAGTACGCGCAGCAGGCGCACGAGGTGTCTGGCGAAAACATCGTACGCATGGGGTACAGACCGGGCAGTTTCTCCATTTACCATCTCGGGCGGTGGGTCTACGTCAATGGCGGCAGGCTCTATAACGATGATAATACGGAGGCCGTCTTCGATTCGCCGCAGGGCATCGCAGGGGGCGAGTTCATGCAAGACCTAAAGATCAAGCACAAGTTCGACCCCGTGCCGGAAGGCGCGACATTCCAAAACGAGCAGGTAGTGATGGACATTCAAGGCTCGTGGCGAGTGGGGTACCTCCTAGGCGAGAATCCCGACTTGGAATTCGACTTTACGCCTTATCCCCAGGGTCCCGACGGCGCGTCGCCGGGCAGCTTGACCTGGACGAACCAGTGGTGCCTCTTCGGCGTCTCGCCGGATCCCGACCTCGCCTGGTCGTGGATTGCCTGGGTGAACAGTGAAGCCACGCTGGAGAAGTACTTCGCCGGCATCCTCTCCCGGAACGCCGGTCGCAAGGAGTTCTACCAGAGCGAGCCGTGGCAGAAGATCGTGGCCGATCGTCCGGTGTTGAAGGACATCGAAACGATCGCCGACACGTCCGGCCCATACCCGTGGGTGCACACGTCCAAGGGCAACGAAGCTACCAAACCGGTGTGGGACGCCCTGAATGTGCAGGAACTCACCGTGTCGGAGGCGTTCTCCGAGGCCGTGAAGCTGCTCAACGGCGTATTGGCGGAGCAGGGCGGCTAGCTTCTTCTCCAATTGCTTCCAAACAGAGCAAAAGAGACTGGGCGGGTTGCACAACCCGCCCAGTCTCTTTATTGTGTCACGGCCTTCCTCGACGAACCGTTCTCAAAAAGCACGATCAATGAGAAAGTGAACAATAGTTCCTAAAACTACGGTCAGCCCATTGACAGCAAAGCGGCAACTTAGTACCGTTAGGGCAACGGTTCTGTTCTACTTTGAACGTGCCGAGAGTTAGGTAGATAGGTAGTGCTCAGGAGGTTTCATGCGATGAAGACCAAGGGACAACTAAGTCGACGCTCTCTCCTCGGCTGGGGAGGAGTAGTCGGCGGCGGCGTACTGCTGGCGGCTTGTGGCGCGCAGCCTGCCGCCATGACCGAGGGCGAGGCCGAGGCGGAAGCGCCCAAGGCAGAGACGAAGGAAGCGATGGTCGAAGAGCGCACCATCGTGCACACCGACTGGTGGGGTCCGGGCAACGCGCCGACATTGCAGGAATACTTCGACGGCATCAAGAGCGACTTCGCGGAGCTCAATCCCGGCGTGACCGTCGAGACGGTCCACGTGCGAGGCACGGGAGGGTTACGAGAACACGTTACCGTGATGATTGCTGCTGGCGAGCAAGTAGACACTTCGCAGGTCTCGGTAGCCTTCATCCTCGACTGGCTGCTGAAAGACTTTCTGCAGCCGCTGGACCCGTATCAGGCCAGGGACCCCGATACAGCGCCCGATAAGTTCGTGGACTCCGGTCGCTTTTTCAACCAGCACAACGGCATGACCTACGGCATCCCGTACGACGGCCCCTCAACCGTTGTGATGGGGCTTAACACGCGCATATTGACGGACGCCGGCCTCGACACCGATCGCGAAGTCACCTGGAATTGGGAATGGGACCAGTTCCTGGAATATGCGCAGAAGGTGCACGAGACGGATGGAGAGAATATTACGCGCATGGGCTATCGCACCAGCGGCTTCAGCCTGTCTGGCATTGGGCGGTGGCTCTATCCCAACGGCGCTACCCTGTATACTGCGGACAATTCGGCAGCGGCCTTCGATTCCCCACAGGGCATTGCCGCAGGACAGTTCAAGGAAGACTTGAAAATAAAGCACAAGTTCGACCCCTTGCCGGAAGGCGCGACCTTCGTCAACGAGCAAGTCGTCATGTCCCAACAGGGTTCTTGGGCAGTCGGCTACATCTTCGGCAACAATGAGACCCTTGAGTTTGACTTTGCGCCCTTACCCAAGGGTCCCGACGGCGCGACGCCGGGTAGCATGACCTGGACGAACCAGTGGTGCCTCTTCAGTGTCTCCCCGGACCCCGAACTGGCGTGGAGCTGGATGAGTTGGGTCAATAGCGAGGCCACCTTGGAGAAGTACTTCGCCGGTATCCTCTCCCGCAATGCCGGGCGCAAGGAATTCTACGAGAGCGAAGCTTGGAAGGCACGCACTGACGAGCGGCCGGTGCTGAAGGACCTGGAGGTGATCGCCGACAATTCCGGTCCGTACCCGTGGGTGCACACATCCGCAGGCAACGAAGCCACCAAGCCGGTGTGGGATGCCCTGAATAACCAGGAACTCACCGTGCAAGAGGCCTTCCCGCAGGCCGCGGAGCTGCTCAATGGCGTTTTGGAGGAGTTGGGCACCTAAGCAAGCTCATTCCTCTGCTCTTTAGTACAGCGATAAAAACTGGGCGGGTTTTGCAACCCGCCCAGTTTTCTTTTGCTACGACCGCGCCCTACATGCTCTCGAAGGGGAGAGTGGTACTTCATGTTAAGAACCATCGCAAAGCAGAGTCTTGTCAGCTTGTTGACAGCAATACGGCAACTTAGTACCGTTAGGGCAGCGGTTTCGTTCTGTATTGAACGTGCCGAGAGAAGGTGGATTGGTAGTGCTCAGGAGGGTTCATACCATGAGAAGCACAGGACGATTTAGTCGACGCTCTCTCCTCGGTTGGGGAGGCATGGTAGGCGGCGGCGTATTGCTGGCAGCCTGTGGCGCGCAGACCGGCGCCATGGAGGGCGAAGGCGAGATGGAGGCCAAGGAAGAGGCCCCCAAAGCCGAAATGAAGGATCAGCCGGTGGAGGCACGCAAGCTCGTGCACACCGACTGGTGGGTTCCTGGCGGCTCGCCGACGTTGGATGAGTACTTCACTGGCATCAAGGCCGATTTCGAGGATCTCAATCCCGGCACGACCATTGAGTACGTCTTCGTAAAAGGCGGGAATATACAGGATAGAGTCACTGCGATAATTGCTGCCGGCGAACAGGTAGACTCTTCGCAGGTTTCGGTAGCCTTTATCCTCAACTGGTTGCTGAAAGACTTTCTGCAGCCGCTCGACCCGTTCCAGGCCAAGGATCCTGATACAGCGCCGGACAAGTTCGTGGATTCCGGCCGCTTCTTCAACCAGCACAACGGCATGACCTATGGCATCCCGTACGACGGCCCCTCAACCACCTTGCTTGGGCTCAACACGCGCCTGCTGACGGACGCGGGCCTCGATACATCGCGCGAAGTTACCTGGAATTGGGACTGGGACCAGTTCCTGGAATATGCGCAGAAGGTGCACGAGGTGGATGGAGAGAATATTACGCGCATGGGCTATCGCACCACCGGCTTCAGCCTGACTGGCATTGGGCGGTGGATCTATCCCAACGGCGGTACCCTGTATACTGAGGACAATTCGGCAGCGGCCTTCGATTCCCCACAGGGCATTGCCGCAGGACAGTTCAAGGAAGACTTGAAAATAAAGCACAAGTTCGACCCCTTGCCGGAAGGCGCGACCTTCGTCAACGAGCAAGTCGTCATTTCCCAACAGGGTTCCTATAATGTCGGCGTCATCTTCGGCAAGAATGAAACCCTTGAGTTTGACTTTGCGCCCTTACCCAAGGGTCCCGACGGCTCGACGCCGGGTAGCATGACCTGGACGAACCAGTGGTGCCTCTTCAGTGTCTCCCCGGACCCCGAATTGGCGTGGAGCTGGATGAGTTGGGTCAATAGCGAGGCCACCTTGGAGAAGTACTTCGCCGGCATCCTGTCCCGCAACGCCGGGCGCAAGGAGTTCTACCAGAGCGAAGCCTGGAAGGCGCGCACTGACGAGCGGCCGGTGCTGAAGGACCTGGAGATAATCGCCGACAATTCCGGTCCGTACCCCTGGGTCCACACGTCCGCGGGCAACGAGGCGACCAAGCCGGTGTGGGAAGCCCTGAACAAGCAGGAACTCACCGTGCAGGAGGCCCTTCCTGAGGCCGTGAAACTGCTCAACGGCGTTTTGGAGGATTTGGGCACCTAACGCCTCCTCAATTTGCTTCAAGTTAAAGCGACAGGACTGGGCGGGTTACACAATTCGCCCAGTCCTTTTGCTTAAGGTGTCTTCCTGCGCTGCGACCCTTCCCCGCCCGTTGCCTTCCACGTGTATTCGTCGTTCGATCTGCTGTCAGCGCGTTGACAGCGGAACGGCAAATTAGTACCGTTAGGTTGGAGTAGTGTATTTGCGCTAGCGGCAAAAGCACATCCGAAATGAAGGCTTGAATGCCACAACTGGTGATAGAGATGTTTTGCTTGATTGCATGTAATCGCGGAATGGAAGGCAAAAGGCATGGAGCTATGGATGCTTGTAGTGCCTCTGCTTATCCTAATCCCTGGAGCTTTTGTTGTCGGTTATTGGTCACAACGGTTGATCCAACATCGGAAAACTCAGGCGGCGGCGGCTGAAGCACAGAGGCTCATGGAGGATGCAGAGACAACACGTAAACGACTGGTAGTAGAAGCAAGGGATGAATCGCTCAAGCTTAAGACCAAAGCGGAAGAAGAGATTGGCCGTTGGCGCGGCGATCTCACCCGCTCGGAGCGCCGCCTGCAGCAACGCGAGGAGACGCTAGAGCAACGCACGACGCAGGCCGAGCGCCGCGAAAAGAAACTTGGTGATTTCGAAAAGCGGCTAGAGCGCGAGCGAGACGTAGTGAGCGAACTGCGCCAGAAGCAGATCAGCGAACTTGAGCGCATCGCTCAGATGACGGCCGATGAGGCCAAAGTGGTGCTCACGAAGAGCATTGAAGAGGAGGTGCGCAAAGAGTGCACCCGTATGATCAAGCAGCTCGAAGCGTCGGCGCGCGAGGAGTCGGAGCGCAGCGCGCGCCGGGTGATCGCTACGGCAATCCAGCGGCTGGCCGCCGACCATACCGTCGAGACGACGGTGTCCGTCGTCACCTTGCCCAATGAGGAGATGAAGGGCCGCATCATCGGCCGCGAAGGGCGCAATATCCGCGCTTTGGAGCTTCTCACCGGCGTGGACCTTATCATCGACGATACCCCGGAGGCGGTGGTGCTCTCCGCTCATGACCCGGTGCGGCGAGAAGTGGCGCGCCTGGCCCTGACCCGGCTCATCCAGGATGGGCGTATCCACCCCGCGCGCATCGAAGAGATGGTGGGCAAGGCCGATAAGGAGGTCGAAGATACTATCTGGGAGGAGGGCGAGCAGGCGGCAGACATGGCGCAGGTTCGCGGCTTGCCCGCTGAGCTGATCCGCCTTATCGGACGGCTCCGCTACCGTTCCAGCTACGGCCAGAACGTGCTGTCGCACAGTGTCGAGGTGGCGCAATTGGCAGCCAGTATGGCTTCTGAAATCGGCGCCGACGTGAATGTCGCCCGGCGCGCCGGCTTGCTGCACGACGTGGGTAAGGCGGTTGACGCCGACATGGAAGGCCCCCACGCGCTCGTGGGAGCGGAAATGGTGCGCCGGTATAGCCAGTCACCCAAAGTCATTCATGCCATCGCCGCCCACCACAATGATGAAGAACCGCGCACGGTGGAGGCGTTCATCGTTTCCGCGGCAGACGCCATCTCTGCCTCGCGACCGGGCGCGCGCCGGAATTCGATCGAGCGCTATATGCAGCGCCTGCGTGCTCTTGAGTCCGTGGCCAATTCATTCTCCGGTGTTGAAAAATCATATGCGATCCAGGCGGGACGTGAAGTTCGCATCATGGTGCGTCCCGATGAGATTGACGAGCTAGGCGCCGTACGCCTCTCGCGTGACATCTGTAAGCAAATCGAGGAAACACTCGACTACCCAGGCCAAGTCAAGGTCACGCTGATTCGGGAGACACGTGTCGTCGGCTTTGCAAAGTAACATGGGGGGAACGGCGCATTTTGCCGGTGAGGAGGCAATCCGGCCCGATGCGTGTCATATATCGAGTTGCAGATGCAGTGCTCTGGGAGAGCGAGAAGAGGCTAGGCGTTTATAGAATGCTTGCTGTGGCCCACCTGAGCGACTATCGTTGCACTCAACAACGGAGCTGGAGGGGAGCAGATGGAGATTCTAAAAGTAGCTTCACAATCCAAGCCGACAGCCGTGGCCGGCGCAATTGCAGGAGTTGTGCGGGAATCCGGACGGGCTGAGGTGCAAGCTATCGGGGCGGGAGCTGTGAATCAGGCCGTAAAGTCAGTCGTCATTGCGCGTGGTTATCTGGCGCCCAGCGGAATTGACCTCGTCTGCATCCCGGCATTCATCGAGGTCACCGTGGCGAACGGCGAGCGCACCGCAATCAAGTTTATCCTTGAGTCGCGATAGTGTTCATTCTGATGTAGCGCACCCAGAGGACTCACGTGTTTCCAGAGTGGTGAGTATAAATGGATACACAAGGTTGCAGCACAGAGTGCCTGCCGCAATTCGGTCTTTGGCAGGCGATTCGGTAAGGTTCGGACAAGCGTTGAAAGTGAATAGGCATGAGCGTTGACACGCACAAGGCCGTAAAGGCATTGATGGGTGTGGGGGTTTGACGAAGCGCAAGCCGAGACCCTGATTGAGACGGTTGGCGAGGCCCACGACGCCGTCGCGAGCAAGGCGGACCTGGAAGCTCTTGGACAGCAGACCAAGGCGGGCTTGGAAGCTCTTGGACAGCAGACCAAGGCAGTTTTTCTGGCCCTTGAGCATGCAATCAACGAACGGGCGACCAAAGCGGATCTGCAAGCCCTTGAGCAGTCAACCGAAGCCAAGTTGCGTGAATTAGAACTACGCATGACGATTTGGCTGGGCACGATGATATTTGCCGCATCCGGCTTGATAATTGCGATTCTGAAGCTATTCCCGTAACAGACAGGCCTTGCGAATAGTTTTTCCGTTCTTCACTATTCTTTGCCCCGCATTGATAGCGCCTATACCCGCGTAGATGCCTAAACACCACGGCCGGACTTAGCTGAATAGTTTGCATAATAGCCTGCACCCAGCTTATATTCCGAAGTATAGGAGAGGACGTATGTTTCCAAATGGCGCGGATTTCGCCCTTAGTCTGACGTTCGACGTCGAGATGTGCACCAACTTTCCGTATTGGACTTCCCAATGGAACCATCGGAAAGGGGCCATCGATGAGGACAGCAAGCTCTACATGGGCAAGATGCTGGATGTCGCGGAGAAGTACGGGGTCAAGCTCCAGTTCTTCCTGGTGGGCAGCGCTTTAGAAGACCCAAACATCGACTATCTCAAGCGCATGGCGGCGGAAGGCCACGCGGTGGACAACCACACGTACCACCACGTGAACGTGAAGGCGAAGGACATTCCGCGGTTGCAGCCCGTGTACGCCAACGCGCCGTGGCGGGCCGCCGGCCTGAACGCCTTGGAGTGCATCCGCCGCGAGGTGCGGCAGACCTCAGCCGCGATTACTGAAAAGCTCGGCGTTGCGCCGACCGGCTTTCGCACGCCCGGCGGCTTCAACAACGGGTTGGACGATGTGCCGGCAGTGCAAGAGCTGCTGAGCGACGAGGGCATGCAGTATGCCTCGGCGCGGTACTACTTTCCCGTAGACATTGAGAAGAAGCGTCCTTCGGCGGAGACGTTGCGTCAGGCGATGGAGACGAGTATCGACACCCTGCAGCCGTACCGCTATCCCAATGGACTGCCGGAGCTGGCGCTGGCGGGCATTACGGATATTTGGGCGTTTCGCGTGCTGGACCTTGACCGATGGGAGTTCATCGACGTGCTCAAGCGCGGCATCGACCATGCCCACGCCAACCAGCAAGTATTGAGCCTTTGCTTCCATCCGCCGGTGCTCGCCGTCCGCGATCCGCACTGCGACATGCTCGACGGCGTGCTGCGCTACGCCTTGGAAAAGCCCGGCGGCTGCTGGATTTCGACAAACCGGGAGATAGTAGCGCATACGCTCAACTAACGCATGGCAGATCAAGAACCTGTAGCGATAGCCGCTTGTCCTACGCGCTAAGTAATCCAATATATAAGGACTTACCCATGTTTCCAAACGGTGCGGAGTTCTCTCTCAGTCTGACGTTCGACATTGAGATGACCCCTAACTTTCCCTATTGGACGTCAAAGTGGAACCATCGCAAGGGCGCGATTGACGAAGACACCAAGCTCTATTTAAAGAGGATGAGCGAGATCGCAAAGAGCTATGGGGTCAAACTCCAGTTCTTCTTGGTAGGCAGCGCGCTGGAAGACCCAAATATCGACTATCTAAAGCAGCTCGTCGAAGACGGTCATGCCATCGACAACCACACCTACACCCACGTGAACGTGAAGGCCAAGGATATCGCCGGGTTGCAGGAAATCTACGCCGCCGCTCCCTGGCGAGCTGAGGGCCTATCCCCGTTGGAGGTTATTCGGCAGGAAATCCGGCAGACGAGTGCCGCAATCGAAGAGAAGCTGGGCGAAAAGCCCCAGGGCTTTCGTACGCCGGGCGGCTTCGATGGGGGGCTCTCAGACGTGCCGGAAGTGCAGGACGTTCTGAAGGATGAAGGTTTTCGGTTTGCCTCGGCTAACTACCACTATCCGGTAGACCGACTAGTACGGCACCAGCCCACGGAGGTGCTTGAGGCGGCATTTCGCGCCAGTCTGGATAAACTGCAGCCCTACCGGTATCCTAACGGCCTGCTGGAAATCCCCCTCATGGGGATCACGTCCATCTGGGCTTTCCGCCACATGGATCTGGACCGCTGGGAGTTCATCGATCTCATCAAGGCCGGCGTGGACCACGCGCACCAAAACAATCAGGTGTTCAGCCTATGCTGCCATCCATCGGATATTGCTGCGCGCGATCCCCATTGCGACATGGTAGATGCCGTGCTGCGCCACGCGCTGGATAAGCCCGGCGGTTGCTGGGCGACGACCAATCGCGAGATTGCGGACTTTTATAATAACTGACGTTCTGAAGGGCGTGCCTTCTGCGCGAATGCGGCAAACTCCCCTGCAGATCGCTGAATGGACCGGCGGAATCGCGCTCAATACAGTTGCAACCGGGGCGCAGGCCACCGCTGCGGGAGCGGAGTTGCTTTCGGGTGGGCCGAGTTGCAACGAATTTCAGGGAATAGGCACAACTCTACGAAGAAGACGCCTTCTTGCGAAGTAGCTGCAATCTTACGAGGTAGACGTAACCTTACGGAGTACCGGAGCGGAGATAATATGGAAACTGCAGACGTTGTCGTTATCGGTGGTGGAATCGTTGGCACCACAATCACATACCATCTCGCGAAAGCCGGTGCCGGCAAGGTAATTCTCTGCGAGCGGAACACAATTGGCTCCGGCACGAGTTCCATGTCCGGCGCCATGTGCGGCCAACAGGCAGAAATGACGGATACCATCGCCAAGCTGGCGGTACGTGCGCGTGATATCTACGATAACTTCTCCGATGCCGTTGGCGGCGACTGCGGTTTCTTTAAATATGGCATCTTAAACCTCAGCGATTCGATGGAATCAGCCGAAAAGGCTGCCGCGGCGGCGAGAAAGAACGGTTCTGCCGCCCGCGCGATCACACTCGACGAGGCCAAAGACTATTACCCGGAAGCCAACGTAGAGGGCGCGGGCGCTGCGCTCCTCTATGGCGAGACCGGGAATGTGGACGCCTACCGTACGATGCAGTCGTTCGTGGCCGGCGCGCGGGCGTACGGCGCGGAGATTCGCGAATTCACCCCGGTCACGCATATCCACGCCAAGAACGGGCGCATCGAACGGCTGGAGACCCCCGGCGGCGCTATTGTGCCGGGTAAAGTCGTGCTTGCCTGTGGGCCGTGGAGTCACAAAGTAGCGCGCTCCGCCGGTCTGCGTCTGCCTATTCAACCCTCGCAAGTCGGCGTGTCGTTCTACCGTCAGCCGCCCGATTTCTACGACCATCCGCCGGTGTTCAGCGTGGAGCTTGCCATTATTCCCTGGCACAATAAGCACTTCCGCGTCTTGTGCGACCGCCGCGATCCGCTGGTGAAGATAGAACCGGACCCCACGAACGCCGTTCCCCCACAGTGGATGGTGGACTGGACGACCGAGGTGATACAGAGGCGGCTCCCCAAGATGAAGCGCGGCCGCTTTCAGGGCGCATACCAGACCTGCTATGATGATACTCCCGACTTGAAACCCCTCTTGGGCTACATAGCAGGTTACAATAACCTGTTCCTCGATTGCGGGTGGAGCGGCCGCGGCTTCAAATTCTCCGTGGCACTCGGTGAATATAACGCCAAGTGGATTATGGAAGGCAAAACCGAACTCGATCTTGCGCCGTGGCTGGCTAGTCGCTTCTTGGGTGCGTGAACCTGATTCAGTTGGCAGATTCCTTGCAAAATTGCAGTGTGGGGGCTACCGTGTGTCCGTTCACCCTTCGACAGGCTCAGGGCGAACGGAACGGGCTGGTGGTTCCCCCAATCGACAGGCTAGAGGCGGACGGGACACGTATCCATGTTCCCCTCAGCAAGGTTGTATAATCTCGCTAGTGGAATCGCACGAGATTCGCTACTGCGGTGACTTGTCCCGAGGCCGCACGGCCCCTCATTGATCAAGGGAAGGGTACATGGCGCGTTCGCGCATTGTAGTCACCGGCATGGGCGCGGTTACCCCGGTGGGTAATACCGCCGCCAACTCTTGGCATGCCGTCTGTGCCGGAACATCAGGAATCACGCGCATTAGCCGGTTTGATACCACGGGCTTCGCAGTGCAGATTGCCGGTGAGGTAAAGGGCTTCGACGCGCGGCTGTACGTGGGTGCGCGCGAGGCGAGGCGGATGGACCGCTTCACGCAATACGCCGTAGCGGCGGCCCAAGAGGCCATGGACGACTCGAGTCTCGATATAACCGCAGAAAACGCAAATCGCATCGGCGTGTTTGTTGGTTCCGGCATTGGCGGCATCGAGTCGTTGGAGTCGCAGTTTGCGGTGATGGCCGCGCGTGGGCCCAGTCGCTTGAGCCCCTTTCTCATTCCCATGCTGCTCACGGATACCGCAGCGGGAGCAATCTCAATTCGCTTCGGACTGCGGGGTCCAAATCTGGCGGTCGTCTCCGCCTGCGCCACCGGCGCGCATGCCGTCGGCGAGGGCGCGGCGGCAATTCGGCGCGGCGACGCCGACGTGATGATCTGCGGCAGCAGCGAGGCCGCAGTGACCCCGATGACGATTGCCGGTTTCGCTGCTATGCGCGCGCTCTCCCGTCGGAACGATGCTCCGGCGGCGGCCTCGCGCCCTTTCGAGAATCAGCGGGACGGTTTTATAGTCGGTGAAGGTTCGGGCGTGTTGGTGCTGGAGCGTTTGGAGCATGCGCTGGACCGCGGCGCGCACATCTATGGTGAGGTCGCGGGTTACGGCGCTACGGCGGATGCCAGTCACATTACCGCCCCGCCGAAAGACGGCGAAGGCGCTGCCCGCGCCATGCGGATTGCACTGGAACGAGCGCAGCTCAAGCCGGAAGACGTGCAGTATATCAATGCCCACGGTACCTCCACGCCGCTGAATGACCGGGCGGAAACCCAGGCTATCAAGGCAACGTTCGGCAAGCATGCCGGAAACCTAGCCGTGAGTTCTACGAAGTCCATGACCGGCCATCTACTCGGCGGCGCCGGCGGCGTGGAATCGGTCTTCTGCTTGAAAGCAATTGCGGACAACGTAATCCCGCCAACGATCAACTATGAAGAACCCGATCCTGACTGCGATCTGGACTACGTGCCCAATAACGCGCGCAAGGCGGTAATTCACGCGGCCATGAACAATAGCTTCGGCTTTGGCGGTCACAACGCGAGTCTTATCTTTAGACGATTCGAGGCGTAAGGCAACTTCCAGTTAGTTTTGGAAGAAAGCTAGGCTGCGGCGCTGTACCCTCTCCATGAGGGAGAGGGTAAGGGTGAGGGCGAATCTTCAGAACAGATAGCGAAAAATGGGTGTAAGGAACGGATACGGTGGCGTCCGAACAGCAATCCGATGACGTGAGGAACGAAGAGAGCACCGCGTGGCTAGAGGGCGTGCACGACCTCATCGCCGCCCTGCAAGATACTGCAGTGAGTGAGGTAGAGATTCGCTTTGGCGAAACGGCAGTGTTTCTGCGCCGCCGACCGGGCGTCGTTCTCCAGACGCAGGTGCGAGATGCCCGTGCAACCAGCGAGGAACCGGCACGGCGCACCGCGATTAAGGCGCCTCTCAACGGCATCTTCTACGACCGGTCAAGCCCTCAAGCTGAGCCTTTCGTGCAGGTGGGAGACCGGGTGGAGGCAGGCCAGGTGGTCGCGATGATTGAGGCCATGAAAGTCTTCAACGAGATACACGCGGAACTGTCCGGCCGGGTGACGGCCGTGCTGGTAGAATCGGGTGACGTGGTGCAGGGCGGTCAAGACCTCATTGCCCTCGACGGGTAGACGGCAAAGCCAAGCAGCAGCCAGGCGTAGAGAGGGCAGTGGTAATACGGTTCTGGGGATGACATTTAGCTGGGAACGCTCTTACAAGCCAGGGTAAGTTCATAAACAAGGAGAAGGGTGGATGACGGCACGAGAGACGATTCTATCCGGCGAGCGCGCCCGCAGTGCGCTCATGGCAGTCGCCTTAGCGACGTTCGCGGCGGTGCTGGTAGCCCTGTCGGCGCGGGCGGAAATACACCTGTGGTTTACGCCGGTGCCCATCACGCTGCAAGTATTGGTAGTACTTCTCATCGGTTTGAGCCTGACCCCGCGCCAATCGTTCCTCGCTTTGGCTGAATACATTGCCGCCGGAATTGTGGGCTTGCCGGTCTTCTCCGGCGGCGGTTCCGGGATCGCCTGGTTGCTTGGGCCGACCGGCGGATACATTTGGGGCTTTCTCTTTGCCGCCCCGCTCGTCGGAATTCTCGCGCTCTGGCTGGGGCAGCGTTGGTCTATCGTGGCAGCACTGGCAGGCATCGCCGTCATCTACGTCCTTGGTTGGTACCACTTGTCGCAGTGGTACTTCTTGGTAAGGGACGAGCAGAGCCCCTGGATGCTCGCCTACCGCAATGGTGTCGAACCGTTTGTCCTGATAGACATCGCTAAGGCAGTCGTTGCCGTTATTTTGGTGTACGGCGGTACGCGCTTGGGTCTGAGCTTACCCGGCGCAAAGAAGTGATAGATGGCTTGAGTTGAGGCCCGCCTGGAAAGTCTCAGCAAGGGATGTCTGATGCCCGGGCGAGTGGCGGCTCAAGCCTTGGCGGTGCGGCCGAATGGCGCAAGCGCGTGCCTTCACACTTTCTAAATGAATAGCAGTGGTTATATACTTGATAGAGGCGGAAGGAGCAATAATGGGAGGCAATGCGTGACGAGGGTAATGCACACTGAGATTCGATGGAGGCGCATCACCATTAGGCACAGTTTGCCGAGGCATAGAGAAGCACCGGATGTGTCTTATCGCAGTCAGTGAGCAGCCCCGATTGTCAGCGCAAAGTGCAGCCATATTCCTGAAGAGCACTGCTATCCCAATCCGGTCAGTGTGACGCAGTGTCCTTCCGCGTTTGCCAGCCCACGGTGTTTAGAGACGAGGTCTTTTAGAGTACTCCACCTCCGTAGTGAGCGTAGCCTGGTAGTCATGCGTCCTAGTATTTTCTCACTTGCGTAGTATCGTATTGTAAATCGTATAGGAGCGAGAAATGAGCGATACGCTAGAGCAGATTAAGGCGGTAGTAGCGGATAAACTCGGCGCCGAGGTCGGCGAGATCACAGAGGATACCCGCTTTCAAGAGGACTTGGAAGCAGATTCCCTTGATCTTGTCGAGCTCATCATGGCGCTAGAGGACGAATACAGCATCCAGATTTCGGATGAAGAGGCACAGGAGATCCGAAGCATCAAGGATGCGGTAGCGTATATCGAGAAGCAGGCGGCCGGCTAACGCCCTTGCCCTTAAGATGGAACTCGCACTAGGCGGACACGTTGCCCTCATCACCGGCGCCAGTCGCGGCATTGGCAAAGGTATTGCTACAGCGCTTGCACGCGAGGGCTGCAAGCTTGCCATTTGCGCCCGCGGTCAAGAGAGGCTTGAAGAGACGGCAGCATCGCTGCGCAATAGCGGCGCAGAGGTGTGCGCCATTGCGCGCGACGTGACGGAACCCAATGCAGCGGCAGAAATTGTCGCGGCCACCATCGAAGCCTACGGCGGGCTCAATGTTCTCGTGAACAACGTCGGCGGAAATAACCGCACCCCTTTCCCACAGCAGAGTGATGAAGAGTGGGAGGAAGTCATCGGCTTAAACCTGCTCTCAGGCGTTCGGATGACCCGGTCTGCAACTCCGCATCTGGCAGCGGCGGGTGGTGGATCGGTTGTATTTGTCTCCTCGATTTGGGGCCGCGAGGTCGGCGGTCCCGCCGTGTACGTCAGCACTAAAGCAGCCGTCATCGGCTTGGCCTCCAGTCTTGCCCGCGAACTCGCGCCGCAAGGTATTCGTGTGAATAGTGTTGCGCCCGGCTCGATTCGCTTCCCTGGCGGCAGTTGGGACCGGCGCGTGCAAACCGACCCCGATGGCATGGCCGAGTTCGTGGAACGTGAGATCCCCGGCGGTCGCTTTGGGACGGTAGAGGAAGTCGCAAACGTGGTCGCGTTTCTTGCTTCGTCGCGTGCCAGTTGGGTAAACGGCACCTGTATCCCCGTTGACGGGTGCCAGTCCCGCTCTCTCATCTAGTCGAACGGCGCCGCGCGGATAGAACAATAAACGCGGTGCATGGGGTGAGCTTTCGTGCCTGGACTAGATAACGCGGCAAGATGGCGCTCTCTCCGAAAGATAGCAAACACCAGCCGCGAACAACGCCGGCAATCTCAGCGCAGGGGCTTGTCTCCCGCTTCCAAACTGTGGTGAAGCCCGCCGCCCAACGCTCTTGTATAGGACTTGAAAGTCGTCACCGGAACTGCCCTGCAACGCACGGCGGTCGCAGGTTACAAACCTGCGCTACCGGGGGACTTGCCGGACGCTCTTGTAGTGGACTTGAAATTCGTCACCGGAACTGCCCCGCAACACACGGCGGTCGCAGGTTACAAACCTGCGCTACCGGGGAATGGGCCCGACGAACGCTCTTGTAGTGGACTTGAAATTCGTCACCGGAACTGCCCTGCAACACACGGCGGTCGCAGATTACAAACCTGCGCTACCGGGGATTGGGCCCAACGCTCTTGTAGTAGACTTGAAAGTCGTCACCGGAACTGCCCCGCAACGCACGGCGGTCGCAGGTTACAAACCTGCGCTACCGGGGAATGGGCCCGACGTTCTTGTAGTGGATTTGAAAGTCGTCACCGGAACTGCCCTGCAACACACAGCGGTCGCAGGTTGCAAACCTGCGCTACCGGGGAATGGGCCCAACGAACGCTCTTGTAGTAGATTTGAATGTCGTTACCGGAACTGCCCTGCGACGCTCGGCGGTCGCAGGTTATAAACCTGCGCTACCGGGGATTGGGCCCAACGCTCTTGTTGTGGACTTGAAAGTCGTCACCAGAACTGCCCCGCAACGCACGGCGGTCGCAGGTTGCAAACCTGCGCTACCGGGGAACCAGACGTGTGAGATGACCTGCGCAAGGTATTCATACGAACACTAATAGTCGAATAGACAGCAATGGATTGCACTGTGCCCGTAGACCATGACAGCTATGACATTGACGCGCTCCGGACGAAACTTGGCGTTCACGGCACGGATTCGGCACTCCTAACACAAGCTCTGACGCACCGATCGTATGCGCACGAGCACGGGCTATCAAATCTTGACAGCAATGAACGTCTCGAGTTTCTGGGAGATGCCATCATTGGCGCAGTTGCCGCGGAGTATCTCTACCGGCGCTTTCCCGCCAAGACCGAAGGAGAATTGTCACGGTTGCGGGCGGCGCTGGTAAGAAAAGAACAATTATGCCAATTTGCGCAGGCTGCATGCTTGGGTGAGCTCCTCCGCCTCGGCAAGGGAGAAGAAGCAAATCGCGGCAGAGAGCGCGACTCTATCTTGGCTAGCAGCTTCGAAGCAGTCATTGGCGCGCTGTTCCTCAATACGTCATACTTGCACGTGAAGGCATTTCTCATTCCTCAACTCGAAGCAGCGATCGCGCACATCCTGAGCACTGCCGGCGACCTCAACGCCAAGACGCAGCTTCAAGAGTATCTGCAGGCGGAATGCAACACCACGCCGAGGTATCGGGTGCTTGGCGCAAGCGGCGCCGACCACGCGCGGCACTTTGTCGTCGGCGTCTATCAAGAGGATGCCCTGTTAGCCATCGGTGAAGGCTCCAACACCCAAAAAGCGGAGCAAGCGGCCGCGGCGCGGGCCCTGGCACAAATCGAACCTGAACACCCGGTTACCGCAAGTCACTCGTCACTCACTTAGCCCCTATGTACCTCACACAGCTCGAGATAAACGGCTTCAAGACATTCCCTACCCGGGCCAAGTTGGCTTTCCCCCGGGGCATTACCGCGATTGTCGGTCCGAACGGCAGCGGCAAGAGCAACTTGGCAGACGCCATTCGTTGGGCGCTCGGCGAGCAGAGTATGCTGGCGTTGCGGGGCCGCAAGAGCGAGGACGTCGTCTTTGCGGGCACGCCCCGGCGCGCGCGCGGCAGTATGACTGAGGTAGTGCTCACGTTCGACAACGATGACGGCACGTTCCCCTTGAAACTGGCCGAGGTCAGCATTGCGCGGCGGGCGTATCGTTCCGGCGAGAATGAATACCTCCTCAACGGCAATCGGGTGCGTCTGCGCGATATCCAGCAACTCCTGGCGGAAGCCGGCATCGGCCAGGGCATGATGATTGGGCAAGGTCTTGTCGATCAAGTGCTTGCGCAGCGGCCGGAGGATCGCCGCGTCTTGCTGGAGGAAGCCGCCGGCGTGCGTTCGCTCTACATGCAGGAACACGAGGCGCAGAATAAGCTCGGACGAGTGCACGACAATATGGACCGGGTGCGCGATATCCTGCTGGAATTGGAGCCGCGCCTCACCATGCTCGAAACGCAGGCCGGAGAGGCCCGGAAAGCGGAGACGCTGCAGCAGGAACTGGCTCAGGCGATGCATGCCTGGTATGCGGCGCAACTGGCGGAACTTGTCGCAGAAGAACGAACTGCTACCCAGGAGCTTGCGCAGGTACAGACGACGCTTGCCACGCTAGATACGCAAATCGCGGGCCAGGCGCATGAGCGCGAGCGTCTAGAGCAGGCTATGCAGGAACAGGAACAGGGCATGAACCGCCTGGAAGCGCGCCTCCGGGGATTGCGCAACCGCCTGAACGACCTCGCGCAGCGGCATGCAGTGCAGCAGGAGCGACAAACACATCTACGTCGAAACGTTGAGGAGGCGGAATCGCGGGAAGCGGAGCTTGCTGAACGGCAGGAAGCTGTCGCCGCACGCCTACCCGAGCAGGAAGCCGCCCTAGCGGAAGCGTCAGAGGCGCTCACCGCGCTGCAAGCACAGTGGCAGTCCGCGAAGAGCGGCATCGCTCGAAAAGAAGAAGCGCGTCGGGAAGCAGAAGCAGCCTTGCAGCAATTGCGGCAAGAAGGGGTAACGGTTAGCACGCGACTGAGCAGCCTAACCGCTGCGATTAATGACGCAAGGCGCCAACGTGAAGCAGTGCTGACGCGCGCCGCCGAAGCCGCCGAGCAACTGCAACACGCACGCAAGCAGCAGCGCGACCGCGCCGCTTCCCTGGTAACGTTGCAGGAAAGTGCGGACACGCTCCAAGCAGAGGTAGCTACCCGGCAAGCCGCCAGGAATCAAGCTGAATCTGCGTTAACGACGGTTGAGCAAGCCGTACACCAGCTTGAAACAGCACGGCAAGAGCCGCTGCGTCAGCGCGCCGATCTGGAAGGACGCACGGAAGCCCTGCGCGCACTCCTGACAGGCGCAGCGGCAGGTGAGGAGGCCAAGCCTGAGGCGATCGCGGCGAAATTAAGTGTAACGTTGTTGCCGCCTGTCGCGGAGACAGACCTGCCCGAGAGCATTGCAACCGCGTTGGAGGCGGCGTTGCCTAGTGAAGCATTTCTCGCTGACCGTGCGCAGGATGCGGAGAAACTCATAGCGCACTTAGTAGGCGCGGCCGCCGCAAACGCAACCGTGCTTGCGGCCGAGCTCTTTGCTACGGAAAAGCGCGCGGTGCCCTCTCTGCCCGGCGTTATCGGATGTGCCGCCGACCTTGTTGCGCTGCCTCCGCAAAGCGCCGCCCTCAGGCCGGTGCTGCAAGCAATTCTTGTAGTCAAGGACATCGGCGCTATCCTCGCCGTAGCTGGGCGGTATTCTTGGCCGCTGATCGTGAGTGCGGACGGCGTGGTCTACAGCAACGGCGTATTCCGCTATACGCAAGCGTCTGTGCAGCGCGGGCAACAGCACGTGCAATATCGGAAACTCACCGCACGCTTGGCCGACGTGCGCCGTCAGTGCGAGGAGTTGGAGCGGGAAGAGTCCGCGCTGCGCGCCCAACAAGGTCAATTGCGCGCCGAGGCCCGAGAAGCGGCCGAGGCGCATGCGCAGTGCGCTGACACGGCGCGTGCCGCCAATGCAGCCTTGCAGCAACAGACTCACGAATATGATAAACTAGCGCGGCAATGCGCGTGGTGGGAGCAGGTTGAGGAGGAAGCACGCGTCCAACGGGAGGAAATCGAAGACACCATCGCGGCGCGCGAGCGGGAAGCGCCGTTGGCCGTCGCCGCCAAGGAGCGGCTGACGCGGGAGATTGGCGAACGGGAGCAAACAGCCGGTGTGCTGCAACAGGAAGTAGAAACACAACGGGCCGCAATTGGCTCAATGCAGACGCAACTTGCGGTCCAGCAGCAGCGGAAGGAGCATCTGTCGCGCGCGATCGCCCAGTTGCGCGCTGAGCGGCAAGGGCTCTTGGGCGAGCGCAGCAAGATCGCAGCCACCCGTTCCGAGCGAGAAGAGGCGCTCCGCGCGCTGCAGAAGGAACTATCGGCAACCGAAGAGGCTACCCGACAGACTGCCTTCCAGGTGCAGGAAGCCGATGCCGAAAGCAAGAAGCAGCGTGCCGTCCTGGAGCAATTGCGCGTGCAGCACGGCGTGCTCGCTCAGACTCGAACCGATTTGGAAAATCAGCGGGCTGCGCGCGAACGGGACTTCATCCGGGCTGAGCAGGTGCTGGCAGGCGTGCGGCAGCGGCGCGAAGATACGGTGGTGCGTTGGTTGAGCGATGAGCCGGAAGCGGAGCCGGTGCCAAAGCCCTCTGCTGAGCCTCCGGAGGAGTTGCAACGCAGGGTTGCGACTTTGCGGAATCGCTTGCGTCGGATCGGGCCGGTCAACCCCCTCGCTGTGGAGGAATTTTCGCTACTTGAGCAACGCGCGACCTTCCTTCGCGAACAGATTGCCGATTTGGAAGCTGCCGGACTAGACCTCGACGAAGTCAAGCGGCAGCTTCGTCGCACTATTCGCCAAGACTTTAATGCGACTTTCCAGCAAGTTGCGGCGGAATTTCGCACGATGGTACGAGTGCTCTTCGACGGCGGTGATGCCGAGTTGAGCCTGACCGATCCCCAAAACCCCGATCAAACCGGTATTGAGATTACCGTGCAGCTCCCGGGCAAGCGGCGGCAGGCGCTTTCGCTCCTCTCGGGCGGTGAACGCGCGCTCGTGGCATTGGCATTGTTGTTTGCGCTCCTCAGTGCACGCGCCACGCCGCTCTGCCTACTCGATGAGGCGGACGCCATGCTCGATGAGACGAATGTGGGCCGCTTCTGCAAGCTGCTTCGTGAGTACGGTCGGGATACCCAATTCCTGATCATCACGCACAATCGTGGCACTATGGAGATGGCAGATGCCCTCTTTGGTGTTAGCATGGCAGAAGAGGGTGTGTCGCAGATGATTTCCCTCCATTTGGAGGAGCTGCGCGAGCAAGTGCTTTCGCCTGCGGGATGAGAGCGCCCCTTGCGCTACGAGCGCCCCTCGCGCTGCGAACGCAATAGGCAATCCTATGCCGTTTGTCTTGAGCCTGTCGAAAGACGGACGCTGAGGGACAAACAGAAAGACGGCATAGGCAGTAGGGTCCCGTTCTTACGGGAATGATGGAAAGTGGATATTACAAGGTACGATGGCCGATCGACGAATGTCGGACTCTTTGGGAGCGGGAGGTACGGGAAAGAGCGATAGGCCGGGCGGGCGGTCGCCGGAACCGGCTTCCCGCTGGGGTATTCCGCTCATCTTTCTTGCAGTAATCTTCGCGCTGTGGCTCGGTTTCCGCCTGGTGCCGGACACGCAAGGCCTCTTGGGCGACGTCCCGTTCTTTTCCCCGCGTACCACCCCAACTTTGCAGATCGGTGCCGTATCCAAGGTCACGCCTACCCCTGCAAGTGTACCCGCTACATCCAGCGGCCAAGGTGCGCAGGCTTCACCTGCGCCGCGCTCGGCTGTGCCGGATCTTACCCAACTTTCCGAGGAGCGGGCGGTTGCCTTGCTCGAGCAACATCGGCTTACTGCGAATATTGTGCCGGTTTTCAATGATAGTGTGGTGCCGGGTCGGGTTGTCAGCCAACTGCCGGAGCGAAATACCGAAGTAGATGAAGGCACCGCCGTCACCATACGGATAAGCAAGGGGCCCGAAAACCCCACGATGCCCGACGTGGTAGGTATAACGGTGGATAACGCCCGTGAACAGTTGGTGCTGCTGAGTGTAACCGTGGTGGATGAGCAAATAGGGAGCGCTGTCGACGCAGGAATCGTGCTGGCCCAAGAGCCGCCCGCCGGCACCCAGGTAGAGTCGGGGAGTACCGTGCATTTGATTGTCAGCAATGGAGTGGACCGCGTGACCGTGCCGGATGTTCGCGGAAAGCAATTCGCAATAGCGGCACAAGAACTCGGTGTCATTGGCTTGCGCGGTCTGCTGGGAATCGCGCTAACCGATGATCCCGGAACCTGCGGCACTGTCGCCAGCCAAAACCCGTTGCCTGGCATTGAGGTCGAGCGCAATTATGTGGTCACCCTCACCATTCGTAGCGTACCCGGCTGCAAACCGTCATAGAACCAAACTACTGAGAGCGCGGTGGCATTGAAGACCTCAGAACGGTCCTCTGTTCGTGCTAAACTTGCCTGTCCTGAGCGTGACGAAGGGTCGAATCTCGAACAGAAGAGGCGAGGGGCTCTCTCTGGAAGCTCGGTGCCGCGGAATCTCCGACAGATTTCCTCGTATTCTAGATTCCTCGCTGCGCTCGGAATGACATATGTTGACTAATTCGTTGACAGATTTGTCAATCCAGTTAATATCCTGGAAAGTTGAGGACGGTCAGCTCCGTCATTCCGGCGAAAGCCGGAAGGTGGATTCACATTTCAAGTGCAACGTTTGTTTGAGGAATACTTCGGCTGGGGTTTGATAGTCAAGGCACTTGCGCGGGGTGTGATTGTAGGCTTGGATAAGTTGCGCAAAGCGCTCTGCAGACATCTCCGCCAGGTCGGTCTTGCGCGGCAGCACCCGTCGCATGCGTCCGATAGCGTTCTCGATGCCTCCTTTCTGCCAGGGGGCGTGGGTATCGCAGAAGAAGGTCTGGATGCCCAAGTCATGGAGATGGTAATGACGCGCGAACTCGGTACCGTTGTCGAAGGTGACGGTCTGTCGCCACGCTTCAGGCAAGACCGCGAGCAGATCGTACATGGTGCTGGCGATGGGGTCTGCCGCCTTGCCGGGCTGGCGCGCAGCGATGAGCAAGCGCGAGTGGCGCTCGTGCAGGGCGAGCACCGCGTGGCCGCCTCTGCCAAAGAGCATCAGATCAGCCTCCCAGTGGCCGGGGGTTTGGCGGTCGGCCGCCGCCTGGGGACGTGCCGCCAGTGGACGGCGCTTGGCAATGAAGGAGGCCGGACTGCGCCCACTGCGCCGATGGGGTCGCCGTTGCGTCTTGCCTCGCGGCAGGTAGTGCCGCCAACTATAGTCCTTGGTGCGCGCCACCTGTCCGTATATGAAGCGATAGATGGTCTCGTGGGAGATGACCGGTGCTCCCGCTTTCTGCGCCATGTGTCCCGCCACCTGCTCCGGCGACCAGCCGCATTGCAAGTACTCCAGCACGGTCTTGCGCAACGCAGCATCCCGTTCCAGCTTGCCGCCAACCCAGCGCCGCGCCCATGCCTGTTCAGCGGCATACGTCGCTCTGTAGCCCTGCGTACGAGACCCATTCCGTTTCACCTCCCGCATAATGGTCGATGGCGCGCGATCCAGAGCTGCAGCAATTTGCCGGTACGAGTGCCCCGCGGTGTGAAGTCGGGCCAGTTCACACCGCTCTTCAATGGAAAGTTGACGATAGTGTGTTCCCATGGCAACACCTTAGCATGGTGTTGCACTTCGTTTGTGAGTCTAGCGAATCCATCTTCACTGCACCCCCTAGACTCCTGCCCCGTATCAAGTATGGGGCAGGCTTTGCGCCGGAGTGACGGTTTTCGTGCCGCCTACCATGTTCGTCTTTCATACACGAGCTGTCACTGCTCGTGACAGAAATACCTACTGGGTAAGGCAGCGGATTGGTAGCCAACACTTCCTGCCGTTTCATGCTCCCATTCTGTCAACGAATTGCCTGACACTTTCAGGTATGACAGGTGCTGCCAGTACTCCCTGCCACTCTCTCTTTACTGCGGGCGCAGTGTAGAGACGAATCGCTCCTCGCCCAGGATGCCCTTAGGACGGAAAAGCAGCATCAGCACGAGCAGGGTCTCCATGAGGAGAAACCTGAAGTACGGCGCGCGGGCGCTGAAGGCAGGCGGCACGAGCGCATCGGTAGCAAACTGCGTCCCCGCCCAGATCGCCCAGAATACGAAAGCGCCGAGGATCACGCCTTTCGTGTTGCCGCTGCCTCCCAGAATCAGCATCACCCAGACGATGAAGGTGCCGAAGACCGGCTCGAATACCGTGGGGCTGATAGTGCCGGCGTTGTGGGCGTAGAGCGCCCCGCCAACGCCCATCACCATCGCGCCGAGCACGAGCGCCTGCAGCTTGAAGCCGAACACGTTCTTGCCGTAAGCGGCGGCCACCACCTCATCTTCCCGAATCGCCCGCAACACGCGCCCCCAGGGCGAACGGATCATGCGCTCCAGCAGCACCGCAACGAACGCAAGCACGAGCACGACGATTCCAAGGTAAACGTAGTTGTAGTAGGCGGGCGGCACCAGGTCGTAGAGCGGACGGGGGATGCCGACCAGTCCTTTCGAACCATTTGCCAGCCATTGCTCGTTGTTGAATACGAGCCGAATGCTCTCGGCGATGCCAATGGTCGCAATTGCCAGGTAGTCCTCACGTAGGCGCAGCGTGGGAATGCCTATCAGCACGGCTACTATGCCGCAGACTACCGCCGCGGCGATGACACCCACAAGAAACGGCTGGTTGAGGCCGAGCGCCTGCTGGGTATAGCGGGCCAGTTCGCCGGTAGGCAGCGGCTTCGTGACCAAGGCCGCCGTGTATGCGCCGATGGCGAAGAAACCGGCTATGCCGAAGTTGATCAGACCGGTTTCGCCGAATTGCACGTTGAGCCCCAGCGTGAACAGAGCGTAAATGCCGGCGATTATCAGAAACCCCACCAGGTAGTTGAGTATGCCGGAGCTCAAGACCGTCTCAAGTGTCATTCTGCTTCTTGCGCTCCCCTTGTGCTCGGCGATAGTGAAGCCACGCCGCAGCGAAAACTCGATTGTTGTGGGCGCAGGTTTCAAACCTGCGCTACCGCTCGATTACGGCTAGAAACCCCGCTGCTCGCTGCCAAGAATTCCCCGCGGGCGGATGAGCAATACCAGCACTAAGATAACGAAGGCCACGGCGGGCTTGTAGGTGGGCAGGAGGAACGCCGTCGACACTTGCTGCACGATCCCTATCACCATGCCGCCGATCAATGCGCCGTACGGGTTGCCGATGCCGCCGAGAATGGCGGCGGCAAAGAGCGGCAGCAGCAAGTTCCATCCCATCTCAGGACGCAACTGCGAGTCGATGCCGAGCAAGATGCCTGCCGTTGCCGCCATCGCTGCCCCGATTGCCCACGTCCAGACCATCATCCGCTCAGTGTTTATCCCGCTGATACGCGCCAGGTCCGGGTTATCCGCCGTAGCGCGCAGCGCCTGGCCGATCTTCGAGTGTTTTAGGAAGAGGTATAGTCCCACCACCATGGCGAGGCAGGCAATCAGGATGAAGATCTGGTCGGGCTTCACGCGAACCTCGAACGGAAGCTGGAGAGCCGGACGCAGGGCCTGGGTGAAGAAGTGAAACTCCGGTCCCCAGATGATGAAGAGCAAGGCACGGAGCGCAAAGGCAACGGCGAGAGAGCCGATGACGAACATCACCGTCGCGTACCGGCGTTGGCGCATAGGACGGAACACAAGCCGATCGACGATCACGGCGACGCCGGCCGTAGCGAGCATAGCCAACGGGAGCGCGAGCAGCATCGGCAACCCGAATGAAAGCGGCCCGAACGTGAATGTCGGTATGCCCAACGCGGCGAAGGCCGTATTCACGAGAAAGAATGCTACATACGCGCCAACGGCCATCAAGTCGCCGTGCGCAAAGTTGGCAAAGCGGACAATGCCGTACACCAGGGTGAGGCTCACCGCGCCAAGGGAGAGGATGCTGCCGAGGATGATCCCGTCAACGATCAGCGCAATCATGCCGCCCCTCCTAAATAAAGCCGGGCTACTTCCTCGTTCGCCAGTAACGCGCTGCTTTCGTCGGTGAAGCGGTTCTCCCCGCCGGCCAAAACATAGCCGCGGTGTGTGTGCTCCAGCGCCATGCGCGCGTTCTGCTCCACCATGAGCACGGCAATGCCCTGCGCGTTGACGTGCGCTATCTGGGCGAACACTGTCTCTACAAATACCGGCGCAAGGCCCGCCGTGGGTTCGTCAAGCAGGAGGAGTTGCGGTTCGAGCATGAGCGCCCGCGCCATAGCTACCATCTGGCGCTGGCCACCGCTGAGCGACGAGACCTTGGCGTTACGGCGCTCTTTGAGATCGGGAAAGAGATCAAAGGCCATCGCCGCCTGTTCTGCATAGATGTCGGGCCGGAGAAAAGCCCCCATGGCGAGGTTCTCTTGCACCGTCAAGCTCAGGAATGTATTGTCCGCCTGCGGCACGTAGCTCAATCCCCGGCGGACGATTTCATGGGGCGGCATGCCGGTTATGTCGGTTTCGCTGAAGGTGACCGTACCCTTGGTGGGTTGCAGAAGGCCGAATATCGTCTTCATCAGCGTGGACTTGCCGCAGCCGTTGGGACCTATAACGGCCACCACCTCTCCGGCGCCAACGGCAAGAGAGACGCCGTGGAGGATCTCAATTTCGCCGTAGCCGGAGACTATCCCGGAAGCCTCAAGCAGATTCACCGGTTCTGGCCTCCCAGGTATGCAGCAAGCACCTGCTCGTTCTGCTGGATTTCAGCGGGCGTGCCCTCTGCGAGCTTCTCGCCGTTGCTCATCACAATCACCGGGTTGCAGATGCCCATCACCACCGCCATATTATGTTCGATGAGCAGTACGGTAATGCCCCGCTCGGCCACCAGGCGCTCGATTTGCTCCATCAGGCTGCGCAGGAGGGTTGGGTTCACACCTGCACCCGGTTCGTCCAGCATGATGAGTTGGGGATCGGTCATCATCGCCCGGGCGAGTTCCAGCAGCTTCTTCTGGCCGGTAGAGAGATTTGCCGCGTATTCGTCGCGCAGATGCGCCAGACTCACAAACTCCAGCACGTTGAGCGCTTTGTCGAAGGCTTCCTGCTCCTGCCGTCGCACACGCCAGGGCATAACCCACGCGGCCCCCAGCCATTCACCAACTTGACCGGACGGCACGAACATCAGGTTCTCGAGCACGGTCATCTGCTTAAGCTCTTTGGGCACTTGGAAGGTGCGGCAAAGCCCGTGGCGGAAGACCCGGTGCGGCGGCAGCCCGTCGATGCGCTTACCTTGGAAGACGATTCTGCCCGCGTCCGGGGCATAGAAGCCGGAAATGAGATTGAACATCGTCGTCTTGCCGGCGCCATTCGGCCCAATCAGACCCGTAATCGTACCTGGGCGCACCTGCAGCGAGCAGTTGCGCACGGCCTGTAAGCCCCCAAACGACTTGGCAACGTTGTCGACCTCTAAGAGCACTTGCGGTTTGTCGGTAGCCACGGCATTCTCCGCCTAGACTGATATCCAGCGAGAAGGCAAGTTCACATCCCGTCTCTGCGATCGCAGGAATTCATCTCTATAATAGTTGAAGTAACTATTAGCTGTGGCATTCCCGGATGTGGAGATTCACTTACAGCCGCGACTGGGAGTTTGCCATCAACTGTTCCTAGTAGAAAGACGTGCGTGACATTGTTTGGGAACGATTGCACCCTCTCCCAGCGGAGACCTTGCATAACCCTTGTCGAGGCGAGAATGTCCCCTCTCCGCTGGGAGAGGGTTAGGGGGAGGGGGAATCTTCTTAGCTCAGCTCGATCGCACCACACTTGCAATTGTGCACAATGGAATCTCTTGTGCGACAACAATGACAATGGCTGCCGCCCACATCGATAGCGATCCGGGACTGATTCTTAAGAAATCCCACACGACCAAAAGAGTAAGGATAGCACCGAGGAGCACTCATGAATCTTCTCTTCATCACCGCAGACCAGCAGCGCTGGGATAGCTTGCCGTGCTATGGTCTGGACTTCATGCAGACGCCCAATCTCGACCGGCTGGCGCGGGAGGGGATGGTGTTCGAGCGCTGCTACGTGCCCGCGCCGCTCTGTGTACCCACGCGCGCGGCGTTGCTGGGCGGGCAGTGGCCGACAACAACCGGCGTGCTCGGCAACGCGCACTGGCTCGATGAGGGCAAGATTCCCGTCTGGCCCCAAGTGCTCTCCGACGCGGGGTATAACACTGCCGCGATCGGCAAGATGCACTTCTTTCCGTGGGATGCGCGCAACGGCTTCCAGGAGCGCATTAGTGCCGAAGACAAGCGGCATACGTACTTGCCCGACGACTATAGCAAGTTTCTCCGCGCCCACGGCCACGAGCGTGCGCACCCTACCGCCAACCCGGGCTACTTCGATACCTTGAACGCCTCAGTGACGCCGCTGCCAAAGCGATTCCACGTGGATGGATTCATTGGAGACCAGGCCGCTGACTGGCTGGCGCGCAACGGCAAAGAGCCCTTTGCCGCGTGGGTGAGTTTTGCCGGGCCGCATGATCCCTACGATCCGCCGGAAGAGATGGCGGACATGTACTATAGCGCGCCCATTCCTGCGCCTGTCGGTTCCCGCGCGGAGCTTGCAAACAAGCCGCGCGCGCAGGGGCAGGCAGGGAAAGAGAATATCAAGAACTCCATGTACCGCATGGATCCCTCGCAGGCCACGCCAGAGCAACATCGCATGTGGCGTGCTCACTACTACGCCAACATCTCCCTGATCGACGAGGAAGTCGGCAAAATACTTTCCGCGCTAGAGGCCAACGGCGTGCTTGACGAAACGCTCATCATCTATACCGCCGACCATGGAGACGCGCTCGGCGACCACGGCCTGCCGTACAAAGGCTTCTACTACGAGTCGATGGCGCATGTGCCGCTCATTATCCGCGGGCCGGAGGTGGCCGGCGGGACGCGGTGTGCATCGCTGGTGAGTTCCCTCGATTACGTGCCGCTCTTCTATGCTACCTGCGGCGTGGAGCCGCCGGACACGCTGCAAGGCAAGAGCCTTGGGCCATTGCTGACTAAACCCACGCTTCCGCACCGCGACATCGTCTTCAGCGAAAACATGGGCAGCCAGATGGTGCGGGACGCGCGCTTCAAGTACGCCCACTACGCCACCGGTGAGAGCGAACTCTACGACTTAGAGACCGACCCTGACGAAATCCACAACCTGGCGCAGAGCGGGGAGCGCGCGGACATTGCCGCCCACATGCGGGGCTTGCTCTGTGAGCACAATCTCAATAACCACGCCTACCAAAGCGCCGCCGTCTCCCGCTCCCAAGAACCTTTCCGCGTGAAGCTGGAAGACGCCTACTCCGAAGAAGATGCCTATACGGTTGAAAGCACCTGACGGGAGTCATAGCGATAATCTCGGCCACCTATTGATTGGAGGCTCATAGCTAAACTGGAGACGGCTCTAGTCGCTTCTTTTCAGCTGGCTAGCTCAGAACCGCCACCCTTCTCATTCCATTAATCCTTCGAGATTCGTACAGTCTATGCTGTAACGATCACATACATCGGGAATTTTGATCGCGTTCGGTCTCCTTGACTCTTCGGTTACGACGCAAGCATTCCTCACGTAAGCCGAAGCAATCACAAAGGGGTCTGCGGCTGGCTCGCCCTTTAGCACTTGACGTGTCTTTATCAACGTACGAAACCGAGGGATCAAGAACATTTGTCGAATGAATTCAGTTTCCCGAGCGCTCGGCGACAAGAATATCGTAGGGTTTGCCTTTATCCATTCAAGTAAGGTTTGTTTTGTGCTCTGGTTGACGATTTCTCTATTGACTTCCCTCACAGAAATAACCCTACCATCGGCGGTAAGTCCATTGAAGTAGCTCCAGAGAGTAGGAAAGCGATCGGGATAGAAGTGGCCCAGTACGATAAAGCTGCTGGAATCAATGACGTAAGTCATTGAGTAGAGACGCTCTCGAGAACATATTTCTCAAGGCCAGGCACGTTCTTCGCTCTTACATTCGTATAGCTCGCGAGCTCCTCAAGTGTGATGTTACCTTCATGGAACTGTCGGAAGGCTAGAGTGAGGAATTTCTTGCCGAGATATGTTGCCTGATTGGCATAGTAATCCCCCCCACCTCTTCGCTCCCGCCGACCTTGTTCAAAACTCCCATGCCACTCGGCTACCTTAGCGCGATAGTATCTATGATCGATGACTCCATTGTCTAGGAGTCTTCTCAGTACAACCTCCCGACTTACCTTATAGTGATCGGACAGCCTTTCCGCAGTTTGCTCCGGGGTCTCGTCATCACTGAGTTTACTATTGAAATCAGCAGCAGGAACTAGAAACTCGCCTGCAAATCTATTGCAAAAGACTTCTATATCCTGCGCTTCGCCGGAAAGACTAGCCACATACTGGTCGTTTTGCTTAGTCACTCCTGATGTACGAAGTAGTAGGTGTGCTAGCTCATGGAAGAGGCTGAAGATTTGCCGGTTCTTGGCAGCACTGTTGTTCAAATAGATAATTGAAAAGTCGTCATCTTGGAGGCAGAAACCTGAAACATCCTTCTGTTTGAAGGACCTCTTGAATACGAAGATGCCACATTCTTGCACGGTGTCGCGCCACTCCTGTAACGCCTTTTCCCCACTAGGCCACCCAGTTTGCTGTTCGAGAGGCACTTGAAGGTAAGCCCTCACTCTACGAGTGATTGCGACAATGTCATCCCGTGGATCGACTTGGAAATCCCTAAGCAGCTGTTTTCCACTTAAACCTATGCCTCTACTCAATTCCTTTAGGGCAATCTGCATCGCCAGTCCTTCCCGAATGGCGTGCTTTGTGTCGGGAATGAGATTGGCGATTTCAAAGTCAGGAAGAGTTCGAAATGATTCTGCCGGATCAGGCTCAACAGGTGGTTCCGGGAAAAAGAAAACAGCGACAGGACGCTTATATAACTCGTATGCAAACTTCTCTAGCTGTACGTATGTTGGACTGGCTTCACCGGATTCCCATTGACAAATCTTGGATTCCTCTTTTCGCAGGAACTTAGCAACATCCTGCAAAGAGAAGCCAGAACTCTCTCTAGCCCAACGCAGCACGTCAGGGTTGACACCGATTACATAGTCTGTCACTGTGCCATTCCCCAGGTTGTAAATCTCAACTTCAAGGACTATCCAACACTGCCAGTAGAGGGAAATGACATGCAGATTGACTGTTTCTTGCCACGAGTCAGTTTCCCCTACCTGGATTCTCGATTAGTGTTCACATTCAACTGACTGTAGTTGAACGCATTACAAACGCCATTCTTGCATAAGGTTTCCTGTTGTGCCACCCGTCCAAATACCAATCGGGCTCCGTGAAAACAGGTACGCTCTAAGGGTCTGTGACAGCGTATGTAACGACTGGTCAGCTAAGGCCACTCATCGCCATGCCTCGGCTCTGTCCTGATAAGCCGCGCGAACCAGCCAAGCGGCGGTGCTCTACTCGCTATAGCCCGCGTACCTTTCCAAGCCCGCTGTTACTATAATGGTACTAAGTCGCAAGGAGATATGTTAGTTGAGAGAAGTGCTTGCCGTCGCTTGGCAGACAAGCAACCGAGGGAGGAGAGCAATCGTGGCAGATATTCGGGTCGGCTATCATACGATCACGTGGGGCATGGATGGCTTCGAGCAGGCGTTGGACGAAATTGCCGCGCTGGGATTCAAGGGGTTCGAGACGTTCGCGGCGGTGGTAGACACATACGGCAACAAGGTCAGCGAGTTCCAGGACTTAATCGCTCAGCGGGGTCTGGAGCTCGTCACCGTGTATGGCGGCGGACCCATGAATGAGGCCCACCGCATGGACGAGATGATCGCGCGCAACGTGGGCTTTGCCAAGTTCCTGGCCGCCCATGGCGCTGATCGGCTGGTGCTTGGCGGCGGTTCGCGCGCGCCGGGCGGGCCTTCAAGCGACGATCTCCACAACCAAGCGCACTGCATGAATGAGATCGGCCGCCGCTGTCTCGACTTCGGCGTGCTCGCGTGCTACCACCCGCATTACGCCACCACGGTGGAGACTGACGAAGAGATCGAGATTATGATGCACTACACCGACCCACGCTACGTCTTTCTCTGCCCGGACACGGCGCACGTGCGCAAAGGCGGCGGCGACGAGTTGGCAGTAGTACGCACCTACGCCGACCGCGTGAAGTACGTCCACTTGAAAGACTGGGATCCACAAGCCTTCTCCGACGCCCAAACAGAACAAGCGCAGGGCGCGGATGCGGCGACAGCCATCTTGCCCGACTTCGTAGAACTTGGCGCCGGCGTGGTGCAGGTGAAAGAATGCGTTCAGGCGCTGCAGGAGAGCGGCTACGCAGGGTGGCTCATGATCGAACTCGATCGCTCCCGCTCCACGCCCAAAGCCAGCGCGGCAACGAATAAGAACTACGTGGAACAGGAATTGGGCCTGGCCGTGGGGTAGGCAGCGAGTGCATGCAGCGAATAGTCTCCCTTCATGCTGCGACAGGGACCTAGCGAAGGTCCTTCAGCTCAATCGGAACGAAAGTGCTTTCCGTGCTACTGTCCGCATTCTACACGGGCGCTTTACAGCCCGGTCGCGTCTGAATACTGCCGTAGCGCGGGGTTCCTTACCTCATAGATTGCCCCATTAACATCCAAGTTATCCATAGCCTCGCCGAGCCTGATACCTACCGTGGTACAGAGCTTTTCTGCCATACGCCCCACAAGAGTCGAGGCAGTTCATTTCTCGCCGTCCTTGCCACTGGTCAGCCAAGCCTGTCAACGAGTTAGCCAGCACGCGCAAGAGTGACTATCTGGGATTTGTCTGCTTGTTCCCGTCTAAGGCACGGGTGCCCAGTCTGAGAACACTTGCGCTCCTTTTGGTGTTTGTCCACAATGAGAGCAACGCTTTGCTTGTCCTTTCCCGATAAATCCCGCAGCGACCGAAGGAGAAATACCTCATGCAGACCGTAGAGCAAGAGCAACTTGCCATTGAGGGCGGCCCTAGGACTGTAGACTACAAATTCCCGACCAACAGCGACATCAGCGGACGCATGTTCGGCGATGAAGAGATTGCTGAACTGACCGACGTGATCCGGTCGGGTAACTTGAACGTGCTCGGCGGCCCCAAAGTACAGAACTTCGAGGAAGAGTGGAAAAAGACCTTTGGTGTCAAGCATGCGGTCACCAGCACCTCCGGTACCGCCGCGCTGCACGTGGGCGTGTTGGCGGTGGGCCCCAACCCGGGGGACGAAATTATCGTCGCGCCGATCACGGACATCGGCAGCATCATTGCCATTCTCTACCAGCTTGCCGTGCCGATTTTCGCCGACGTGGACCCGCTCACAGGCATCATCACTGCTGAGACCATAGAGCCCTGCATCACCGAACGCACCGTTGCCATCATGGTGGTGCACCTCCAGGGCAACGCGGCGGTGATGGGTCCGATCATGGAACTGGCCCGCAAGCACAACCTGCTCGTGATCGAGGACTGCTCCCAAGCGCACATGGCGGCGTACAACGGCCGCTACGCCGGCACCATCGGTGACATTGGCTGCTACTCTTTCCAGCAGAGCAAGCACATGACCACCGGCGACGGCGGCATGACCGTTACGAACAACGACTATCTGGGCGAGCGCATCATGCTGGCGCACAACAAAGGCCGCGGGCGCGGCGGCCGCGAGAAGCAGCCGCCCTTCCTAGCGCCCAACTACCGCATGACGGAACTGCAAGGCGCCGTGGGACTGGCGCAGTTGCGCAAACTGCCGACGATTACGGGCCTCCGCACCAAGTGGGGCATGCTGCTGAGCGATCTGGTGGAAGACGTGCCCGGCATCATTCCGCCCCGTCCGCCCACACCCGAAAGCACCCACGTCTTTTGGAATTGGTGCCCGCTGGCCAAGCTGGAAGAACTGACTGTCGGTTTGGATGACTTGTCGCAGGCTTTCGCCCATGAGGGCGTGGGCTTTGGCGCAGGCTATACCCGCACGCCAATCTACGAATACGACGTGCTGAAGAACCGCCGTTTCTTTGGCGAGTCGGCCTTCCCGCTTCTTGACCCCGCGAGCGGTCGCGACGTGCGCTACTACACGGGCATGTGCCCGAACGCGGAAGGCATTCTGAAGCGCATGCTCGTGCGGCACATCAATGAGAAATGCACCGAGGAAATGGTCCACGACATGGCGAAAGCCATCCGCAAGGTGTTCACCCACTACGCAAAGTAGCCTAGGTCGGCAGGCTTCGTAACACGTCGGTTATGTCGAAACACAAATCGGGGGCTCGTCCCCGCCCGGTGGCAGGGGAAATCTTTCCCGCCGAGCAGCGTGAAGGCTTGTCCCCCGACCGGTAGCGCAGGTTTGAAACCTGCGGCCACCGGATACATAGGGAGCATGGCAATTAACTTAACCCCCTCGACAATGTACGGCATCAACATGTCCTACATGCGGTAGGGCTCAGCTTGACTGGGAAGAGTAAAGCAAAGTGAAAGTCTACATCTTTGCCGACCAAGAGGGCGTGGCAGGCGTCTTCAACCGCCGCGAAGGCTACCTGAACGCCAGCGAGTACGCCACCATGGAACTGGCGGCGATCTGCGAAGCGCTTTTGGATAACGGTGTCAGCGAAATCGTGCTGAACACCATCCATATCATGGAGTACCACAAGCTGCCGAAGCCGGTGCGGATCATTCACGGCCTGCCCCGGCACGACATCTTCACGGAACTCCTCGATGAGAGCTTCGACGCCGGCATGCTTGTCGGCTTCCATGAGATGGCGGGAAACCGCGAGAAGGGCTGCTGGCGGCACTCTATTCTGCCTCACCCCATTACGCGTGCCTATAGCGCTGTGGAAGGCATCTGGCTTAACGATCTGCTGGTTGGCGAAATCGGCATCTTCGTGGCGTTTGCGGGCATACACAACGTGCCCGCGGTACTCAACACCGGGGACTACTGGGCCTGCCTTGAGGCGGAAGACCTGGTGCCCGGCATCAAGACGGTGGCAGTGAAGAAGGGCACCAGCCACTTCAGCGCCATCTCTATGACGCCCCAAGCCGCGGCTGAGGCGGCGGCAGAAGGCGCGGTGCGGGCGCTGGGCAAGATCGGCGTGGTTGAACCCCTAAAGATGGAAGGCCCGGTGACGCTCAAGGTCAAGTACACCTTCGCTGAACGCGCGACCGACGCCATGAGCGCGGTGGCGAACGCATTTCGCATCGACGAACAGACCGTCGCCGCCACGTATCCGAGCATCGCGGCAGTGCGCGATAACCTGGGCAACCTGCGCGCGCCTGAGATGGAAATCTACGCCAAGGACTCCGGTTTCGCCCAAACCACCGGCTTCTTCACCCGCACCGGCGGCGAACCCTACGAAAGCAAACCGACCTATCCGCCCCCATCGAGGTAGCGCCCTCCTGAAAGGGAGCAATAACCTTCGCTAGCCACAGTCAGGGGCTTGACAAATTAGCGATGTAATGGTATAATCGGACCGAATTTGCCAATACGGGTGTTCCGGTGCTACCCTGGCGATTTGTTTCGTAGAGGTTTTAGCTCTTGTGGGCGGGCACCTTTTCAGGAAAGGGAGGTGCGCCATGCGCAGACTATTCTTGCTTTTCGATGCAATTACCATGTTTACAGTATTAGTCACTTGCATGGGCAGCACACCTAACACGAGGCGCATGGAAGTCCAATATCCCTGAACTGATGCCTCAGGCTTACATTACCTCCATGCTTCTGCAGAGACTTGGATAAGGACCGGGGGCCTTCTGCATCTCGCGAAATGCCTGGTTGATCTGTCCGTCAGTTAGTGAATAAACATTGTAGGGGCGGTTCGCGAACCGCCCCTACTGTAATCTAGGTAGGAAGTGAATTTTGGCTAAGCCCCGGGAGAAATTCTCCAGCCAAGTTGACCCCGATCTACTGGCTGCCCTGCGCTCGCCAAGCAAGACGGGCGGCACTTGCAGGACGTTCTGGAAGATGCCATCCGCGCTTACATAGAATTGCGCGATCAGGAGAATCCACGGGCCTTAACCGTGGCGCACTTTCAAGCCAGCGTCGAGAAGAATCGTCACCTTGGCAAATTGCTTGCCGGGTAGCCCGCCAATTCTCAACTCCTGCGCTCAAGACAACAAAAGGAGCGCCCGGTGCACATGCACCGCAAGCGCTCCTTCATATTCCAACGGCCGCTCCGTAGTCTCGTTACCGAGACCTAACGGAGGCGGCCCTGGATTTACAACTTACATCCATGGGCATCACCTCCTTTCTCTTGCAAAACATTCTACTATACGGGTCGGCGCGCTGTCTACCGTGCGTTCGAGCCACCGCGACCTATCGTGGCATAATGCGCCCAAGCACCTTAACGTGAAAGAGTCCCCAATGAAACGCTTACATCTCCTATGCCGGTTCCTCGCACTCTTGCTGGTCGTGTCGTGTGCTCAGGCCGCGCCTGCTTCGGTTCCGGCAACCGCCACTGCCGTGCCCAAGCCGACGCAGATTCCGGGGCGCGCCGATCTCTACCAGTTGCGAGATCTGCCGGAGCATATGGCATATATCTGGTGGGGGTGGATTCAACGCAGTGATTCAGAGGGGAATAGGCTCGATGAGTTTGAAGAGTTGGTGATAGAGTTCACGATCCAAAACGACGTTGAGCCGTTGGGAGGCGGCAACGGCCTCTACTTGATGCTTGCTTATAGCGAAATCTCAGGTGTGAATTTCTACTTTGGATTGCAGACTGACATGAAAGATCCTGAAACTTCGCTTTCGCGCGGCAAGGGTCTGATCTTCTCCCGCTGGAGCACCCGCGACCTCGCGAACGCACGCTACGCGCAAGAGGATGGCTGGACTGAATCGTCCGGCCACGAGGGAGACTTCATCGGCGTGAGGCGCTCCTACGTCTGGGGGGCGGGAGACTATCGCGTGCGGCTGGCGCCCGATGACTCTGCGCCGCCGGATTCTGACGGCGTTTGGTTCGGGCTCTGGATTACGGACCTCAGTTCGGATGAAACAACCTGGATCGGCTCGCTCAAATTCCCGCTGCAGGGCGGCAAGAGTGTAATTCAAGCACCCGTGTACAGCACCATGGAGATTTACGGGTTCAGCACGATAGAGTCTGCGTTGCGGATCAGGCCGATCGATATTCCAACCTGGCACGTTTCTATCAAGCGGCCGGTGGGCGACGGCGTGAGAGCGGCATTGGGCCAAACCGGATACTCTGGTCACAGGGGCGAGATCATGAATGCCGACATCCGCTATGACGTGACCAACGATATCGTGCACATCCAGGCAGGTGGAGCCACGGAGCGCCGCACTGAACCAGGCCCAGTCGAGTTCTGGTAGGTGAGTCTGATCTTAGAGTCGACTAATGGTCCGGTGGATGCGGCGGTGAACAAGATAGGCTACGCAAAGACCTAGGCGAACATGTCCGACAGGGTCTTATCGGCTTGCACCTTGCACTCGTCAGACACAAGAGAGCGGAAGCTACGCAAGTCACCAGAACCTTGGCGTGGCATTGCACGATGATCGCGAGTCTCGGTCACCGCAAATGCGTAGCCCGGGGGCTTGTCCTCCGCTCCGGACGTTTCGCAAACCGCACGAAGAAGATGGATTCGCTAGACTCACAAACGAAGTGCAACACCATGCTAAGGTGTTGCCATGGGAACATACTATCGTCAACTTTCCATTGAAGAGCGGTGTGAACTGGCCCGACTTCACACCGCGGGGCACTCGTACCGGCAAATTGCTGCAGCTCTGGATCGCGCGCCATCGACTATTATGCGGGAGGTGAAACGGAATGGGTCTCGTACAAAGGGCTACCAAGCGACGTATGCAGATGAACAGGCATGGGCGCGGCGCTGGGTTGGCGGCAAGCTGGAACGGGATGCTGCGTTGCGCAAGACCGTGCTGGAGTACTTGCGACAGTGCTGGTCGCCGGAGCAGGTGGCAGGACACATGGCGCGGGATGCCGGTGGACCGGCCATCTCCCACGAGACCATCTATCGCTTTATCTACGGACAGGTGGCGCGCACCAAGGACTATAGTTGGCGGCACTACCTGCCGCGAGGCAAGACGAGACGGCGACCCCATCGGCGCAGTGGGCGCAGTCCGGCCTCCTTCATTGCCAAGCGCCGTCCACTGGCGGAACGTCCCCAGGCGGCGGCCGACCGCCAAACCCCGGCCACTGGGAGGCTGACCTGATGCTCTTTGGCAGAGGCGGCCACGCGGTGCTCGCCCTGCACGAGCGCCACTCGCGCTTGCTCATCGCTGCGCGCCAGCCCGGCAAGGCGGCAGACCCCATCGCCAGCACCATGTACGATCTGCTCGCGGTCTTGCCTGAAGCGTGGCGACAGACCGTCACTTTCGACAACGGCACCGAGTTCGCGCGTCATTACCATCTCCATGACTTGGGCATCCAGACCTTCTTCTGCGATACCCACGCGCCGTGGCAGAAAGGAGGCATCGAGAACGCTATCGGACGCATGCGACGGGTGCTGCCGCGCAAGACCGACCTGGCGGAGATGTCTGCAGAGCGCTTTGCGCAACTTATCCAAGCCTACAATCACACCCCGCGCAAGTGCCTTGACTATCAAACCCCAGCCGAAGTATTCCTCAAACAAACGTTGCACTTGAAATGTGAATCCACCTTCCCGCGTACGCGGGAATGACGGGCCCGCAGTGCCCCCGATGCTTTGCAGCCGTAGCGGGCTGATTCCAAGACTATCACCGCAATTGAGGTCCATTGGAAATTCAGATTTTAGGAGTTGTGGGCGTGTCCCCGTGGTGCACGTATAGGCAACTCTAGGTGAACATGTCCTTCAATATCTCCGTTGCGATGCGCGCCTCGTCCCAGGGCAGTGACTCTTCCCCCCAGATGATCGAATGCTCGTGGCCTTTGCCTGCCAGGAGCACGGTATCGCCCGGTCGCGCCTGCTTGAACGCGATACGGAAGGCCTGGGTACGGTCCACACTCATGCTGTAGTCGCGGCCGAACACGCAGCCGACCTGCAAAGCGCCTTCCTCGATGGCGCGGCAGATTGCGTCCGGGTCTTCGCTGCGCGGGTCCTCGCTGGTGATCACGAAATAGTCGGCGTGTTCCGCCGCGATTGCGCCCATGAGTGCCCGCTTCTCCACGTCGCGTTCGCCCGCGCTGCCAAAGACCACCACGAGCCGCCCCGGCGTCACGCCGCGCAGGGCATCGAGCACGAGGCGCAGGCTATTGGGCGTGTGGGCGTAGTCTACGATCACGGCAAATGGCTGACCGGCACTGATCACTTGCATGCGGCCGGGAACGCCCGAAAACGAGGCTACTGCCGCCGCGGCCGCGTCTAGCGGCACGCCAAGTCCCGTAACCAAGGCCAGCGCGGCAAGCGTGTTCGCCACGTTGAAGCGGCAGACCAGCGGCGACCGCACTTGCGCTTTCCCCTCAGGCGTGACCACCGTGAACGCAGTGTAGTCCGCGCCAAGCGCCACGTCCGTGGCCCGCACGTCCGCCTGCGCCGCAAAGCCGAACGTACGCAGTCCCGGCGGTTGGAGCCCGGCGTAATACGGAAAGTGCTCGTCGTCGGCGCTGAGCACGCTCACGCGGGGAAACGTTTTCGGCTCACGCGCATTCACGCGCTCGAAGAGCCGTCCCTTTGCTTCCCGGTACGCTGCCAGCGTTTTATGAAAATCCAGGTGCTCGTGGGTGAGGTTTGTCAGCACGGCGGCATCGATCTGGACCGCGTCGAGCTTGTGGAGCGCCAGGCCGTGGGAACTCGCCTCAACCACCGCGTGAGTACCGCCCTGCTCCCGGATTGTCCGCAGCATGCGCTGCAGGTCGGACGCGTGCTGGGTGGTGAGGCGCGTCTCGTTGGGAAACTCCTGCCGGCTGTCGTGAAAGGCAACCGTGGTGATCACGCCGGTGGGATGTCCGCACTCGCGCAGGATGTGACCGATCAAGGTCGCTGTGGTGCTCTTCCCATCGGTGCCGGTAACACCGATGACGCAAAGCTCTCTTGAGGGATTCTCGTAGAATGCTGCCGCCACCTGACCAATCGCCGCCCAGGTATCAGGCACGAGGACTTGCGTCACACACTTCGGCAGTGCCAGCGGCCGCGTAACCAGCACAGCCACTGCCCCACTCTCCACGGCAGCCGCGACGTAGTCGTGCCCATCGCGCTGCAATCCCTGCAAGGCAATGAACAGCGCGCCTGCTTCCGCCTGGCGCGAGTCGTAACAGAGCTGGGTTATGGGGATATCCGGCGTGCCGGTGAGCACTGCGGCTTCCGGCACAGCCGCAAGGAGTTCAGAGAGTTGCATTCACGTTTGTGAGAGATCGTAGGAAAGGTCTACCCCATAAGGCATTCCAGAGTAGATAGTGTGGCGCTAGCTGCAATTAGGTCAATACAAGCATCACTCAAGCAATCAAGGTCTGCCCCTTCTTCCTAGTCCCCAACCGGCACCAAAGCCTCCAATCAACGTCGCAATGTATGTAAGAACTGGCACAAGAAGGTCTGACTTATCCGAGTTAACGAGAAAAGCAATAAAGCCAAGAACCGCCAGAATTGTGAATACGTACGTGGCAAACCAGTATCTGCGCTGGCTCTTACGGTCCGCAGCTTCCCGTTTGCTCTCTTCTTCGACATGATCAAAGAACTGCGTGATATGCTCATCTTTTACCTTGTCCATAAACCCCAGGGCAGGAAACCCTCCACCCAGCGTCATTGAGAAGGACTGGATAAACTGGCGGACAGACTTTGGGATGGGAAGCGATGGTACATCGGATTCATCGGAATCTTGAGCCTCAACTTCTGTTGCCTCTTCCTTGGCAGCTTCTGGTGCAGACTCCTCCACTTCGCTCTTGCGCATATCCCGATCAGTCACTGAATACCTCCCGTAAGACTGTCAAGTATCGCTCATTCAGTTGGTCAAGATGCTTGCCCGAAACATCCCTCAAGTGATGAACCACGAATAACGCGACGAGGTATTTTGTAATGAAGTCAACCTCACGTTTGGAGAGATCCCCAAACTCCTCTGCAACCTTTAGGTCATTCAAGGCACGCAGCAAAGCATCTTTTGACGGCATTGAAACCGCAGATTCCTGTTCACGCAGTCTGCCTGCTCTTTTCTGAGGTGTTCGCTCAATTTGGGAAATCATGTGGCACATCCTCACTGATAGGCGACGGCGCTACGTTAAGTAAGGAACCTCTAGCTAATCGTCCAAGCCAGGCCGACTGATGGACTCTGAATACCTTAACGTACGCTCTACTTACATTATCCGTCAACAGCGTGCTCAAAACCAAGGTATCGCTTAGAACTACAACTGTGGCAGTTCAATCGACTTAGCGTGCTAGCAACGATGTCCAAACAGAAAGCCCTCAGTTTTCGAGCAAGAAGGGCGTGCACGTGCGCCGCAGACGGAGCGGATGGGCCGGCTCACCGGACTTCGTGACGCCGAGCACGTGGAGAGGACGGGTGAAGCGTTGGCGGACCGTCTGCGCTCGCGCGAGCCACATCCCATGTACGCCCCACGCCGCAACCACCAGCGCGGCACCCTCGGCCAGTTCGCACAGGGCGCCGTCGTTGTGCCGCCCAATGGGGTCGAGCGCAGACCGCAACGCCTGCGGGTAGGGCGTGCGCCACGCGAACAGGTTACCCACACGCACGCCGCCGTAGCCCCAATCGTGGGCAAAACCGATGCAGCGTCGTATGGTCGGGTCATTAGCGGTGGCATCGGCCGTGGATGGGTTGAGCATGATAAACATGACGACCGGGCGGATATCGTCCCACGTCCGCCACAACTTGTAGCGGTAGCGCCCACACTCTGAGAAATCGGCACCACTTTGCGTATGCTTTTTGAGAGTCGCGTTGCTCACAGTATCGTGCCTAGCCCTCCGTAGCAGCCCCGCCGGAGAGCTGTTTTCGCTGTGACTCGTGCCTATCCGGCGTAGAGTTCAACATTCTACCTGCCGCCTTCATACACACTCGGTGCAATGATAGCACTACCCACGTGGAGAATTGCCCTCCAAGCCGCGTAAAGTGAATAGCCGGGCGACCCAAGGTGATTCTTTGCCAATTCGCACTACGCATCTAGACAAGACTTCAAGCGTACGCTAGACTACAAGTCAATCGTATTGCCTCTCAGTGTTAGTGAGTACAGCGGAAACGAGCCGGCATGCTCGCAGAAAGGAGGCATAGCTACATAGGCTTCTGCATCATCGCTCGTGCAGCGTGAGAGGGAGATCGCCTCGTCTGATCGGTTGCTCTGCCGCAAGCCCTTTTGCCTAATCCACCAAACGTCCCTAGAGAATCCGCGCGGCCACGCATCTCTCGCACACGCAGGACAAGTGAATGCTCCTGGCACGTACACTTGGCATCTATTGTTTCACAAAAGGGAGTCTTCGAATGAAAGCAACATCGCTTACCCTCAGCCGTCGGCGCATACTCGCGGGTCTTGCTGGAGCCGCCGCCCTGCTGCCTCTAGCTGCCTGCGGCACGGTGGCAACACCCGCCGCAGAGACGGAAGCAAAGATGGAAGAGAAGGCAGCTCCGGCAGCGGAAGAACCCAAGGCGCCCGAAGTTGAAGTGGCTAAGTGGTTTACCGCGTCCTACGGCGGCGGTTCGTTTGACCCGGTGCAACAGGGACTCGTAGACAGCTTCAACGAGCAGAACGAACAGTTTCAGGCCGAGTACGTCATCGTACCCGGCAACCAGCAGGGCTGCATTGAGAAAGTGCGCACCGGATTAGCCGCCGGTGAGCGAGACATCGGCATCTTCAACTGCAGTCCGATTTGGCTGGGGAACATCGGCAAGGCCGGACTGGCGGCGGAACTTGATAGCCTGATTGCGCGCGACCAGGTGGACATGACCGAGTACGCCTCCCTGGCCATTGAAGCACACCGCTTCCAGGGCAACCTGATAGCTATCCCGCACTACGTCAATAGCCTCATCGCCGTCTACAACAAGGACCTGATGGATGTGCTCGGCGAAGAGTATCCGCAGGATTCGTGGACGTGGGACGACTTCCTCACGCTCGTGCGCAGGCAGACCACCGGCGCCGGCTCACAGAGGCAGTTCGCTCTTGCCACGATACCCCGGGGCTTCAACCCGGTCACGCCGTGGATTTGGATGGCGGGCGGCAGCACCTACGATGACGAAGAGAATCCCACCAAGTCCACCATGTCTTCCATAGAGACGCGAGCGGGACTGCAATGGGTCTCCGACCTCTATCACGTACATCAGGTGACGCCGAGGCCCGGCGAGGTGCAGGACGACCTCTTCAGCGGCGGCGTGGCTCCCCTCATCGTCACCACCGGCGCGGCCATGTCCCGCTACCGCGGCGACCGGGTGTCGTTCGCGTGGGACGTGATCGGCATTCCGGAGGGGCCCGCAGGCAGGGAGACTTTTGCCGGCAGCTACGCGCAAGCGGTTTTCAGCGACAGCAGCGCCAAGGACGCGGCTTGGGCATTGCTCAAGCACGTCACCGGTCGCGAGGGAGCCCTCGCCATGTTGGCGGTATCGCTCTCGGTGCCGGTGTACACCCCGGTTGCGGAGAACGAGTACCGCAATGCCGACGGCCAACCCGATGGCATTGACAATGTGCTGAAGTTCCTCACCTACCTGCGCGGTTTGCCCAAGAACCCGAACATGATCGCCATCTACGGCCCGGCGTACAGCACGCATCTCGGCCATATCTGGTCCGGCGAGATGAGCGTGGAAGAGGCCACGGCCGCCATGGACACCATCGTGGACGGCGAAATGGGCTAGTGACTGCTTCGCCGTAGTATTTTTGCAGGTGTTTTCGGAGCTCTCCTCGCGCCGTTTTCCACTGGCGGGAGGAGAGCTCAAGACTTTAAGTGGGCTAGAGTAGCTCTGCGGTCGGCTTTCCCTGCGAATCAAAGTCTTACACTAATCATTGGCTGCTGCCAATGCAGTCCCTGGAGAAACAGCTACACCCACTTTCCATTACGACATAGCTAGACACTACTATGCTTGCGTCATGTTCACTCTCACGGCGAAAGCAAGAGATGAGGACAACCGCACAAGCAACGTGCTCGCGCTAACTATCTAAGAAGGGTCTGAACAACTCGGTGCAAGCGTGGCGTTATTGGTGTGTGCAGGATTGTGGGGGCGTTTTGGGGTGTGTTTTGGCGTTTGGGAGGGGCTGTTTTGCCCGTGTTTCGGCGCTGCTGGGAGCGTTTTTTGCTCCCACTCGTGTTTTGGGCGCACTGCTCCCGTGTCAAGCTGCCAACTGGCGTGCGGCCGTCACCACATTGGTCAGCCCCAGCAGCAAGGCCAGCCGTTGCCTGTTCTTGGCCAGACCCCGGTAGCGCACCGTGGCGTAGCCGAAGTGCCGCTTCACCCACAGGAACGGATGCTCTACCTTGGCCCTGACCGACGCTTTGCGCCGCTCTGCCAGCGCCGCCGCGCTCTCAGGCGCCAGTTTCCGCCGCTGCCCAGGCTTCAACGCCACCTGCCACGCTACGGCGCGCCCCTGATGCTCCGGTCGCTTCTGCACCCCCACGTACCCCGCGTCTCCCCACACCGCTTTCTCCGCGCCGTGCAGCAACGCCGCCGCTTGGGTCACGTCGTGCACGTTGGCCGGCGTCGTGGTGAAGCTGTGCACGAGCCCCGTCTCTGCGTCGGCCCCAATGTGCAGCTTCATCCCAAAGTAATACTGGTTCCCCTTCTTCACCTGCCGCATCTCCGGGTCTCGCTCCCCCTCGCGGTTCTTGGTCGACGTTGGCGCCGCGATGATGGTCGCGTCCACTACCGTCCCTTCTCGCAGCCGCAAGCCTTGCGACGCCAGATGCGCGTTGATCGCCTCCAGCAATCCCTCTCCCAACTTGTGCCGCTCCAGCATATGCCGAAAGTGCAGAATAGTCGTCTCGTCCGGCAGCGCCTCTGACAGCCGCAGCCCCACGAACCGCCGCACCGGTTCCACCTCGTACAGCATGTCCTCCATCCCAGGATCGCTCAGGTTGTAGAACAACTGCACGCAGTGTACCCGCAACATCACCGACAAGGGATACGGCCGCCGCCCACGCCCCGCCTTGGGATAGTACGGCGCAATGCGCGCCTCCAACTCCGCCCACGGGATCAACTCCTCCATGCGCTCCAAGAACTTCTCCCGCCGCGTCTTGCGCTTCTTGTGCGCGTACTCCAGGTCGGCAAACGTCGGCTGCTCCATTACCCAACTCCTCACCATATGCTGCTTTCTTGCTATGATACTATGCCAGAGACTTGTTCAGAGTGTTCCTAAATCAGTTCCATGTTCGGTGAGAGGAGAATCTGGGACTTCAAAGCTGTCTCTTTGCATACCTGTGGATAGTTGCAATCAACTTCCAACCTTCACGCCCTTAGAAAGCGGGACTCTACAAGGTTTGAGACGGTGGATTCCCGCTTTCGCGGGAATGACGGGCTTTGGCGCATCTCTCTTTCCGCCTTCCTGGTGACAATTCTTCATCATGAAATGCGTGACAGGTAGGCGCAGTTCTGTTACTATTGGTTTTGCCTTTGCGAACCGCACGAGGCTTAGGGAGGTATGGGATTCACGTTGCGATCCCATCCGTATAGCAGGTTGATACCCGTTGCGTCTTCTGCCGCATACGAGCCGGCAGGCACTATCGGACCGGCTGAGGCCAGAAAGCGGGAACAGCCGAGGTACGCGGTTGGGCAGCATACAGGCTGGGTTTGCGGTAAACGGCACGGATGACTGTTACCGTGCCTTCTCTATCTCTCAGTGCTATTCGCAATATGAAGCAGGAACAACTGTATGGGCATGGCCGGATTGCCTGCGCCTAAAACGAGTTGCAAATCTGGGCTGATGAGGACAATTAATAGCAGACCAGGGTCTGTACGTCACGAGTCGCCCACATAGCTCAGTCGGTAGAGCGCGATCTTGGTAAGATCGAGGTCACCGGTTCGATTCCGGTTGTGGGCTCCGGCGGAGAGAGTGCAGCGCGCAAATGAGGGAACTTGGAAGTTTCTCGAGCAGCACCTACCGTTCATGCATTCTTTAGAGGCAGCGACGGGCGCGGCCCCCGATGTCTTGCGCGCACTGTAGAACATTGAGTGAAGTTTCATAAGGTTGAGGAAGGAAACGATGGCGAAGGAGCGATTTGAACGAACCAAGCCGCACGTAAACATCGGCACAATTGGGCATATCGATCACGGCAAGACCACGCTCACCGCAGCGATCACTAAGGTGCTCGCGCTGCAGGGCGGCGCCGACTTTGCCCCCTTCGACAGCATCGATAACGCTCCCGAAGAACGCGAGCGCGGTATCACTATCGCTATCGCTCACGTCGAGTACGAGACCGATAACCGCCATTACGCTCACGTCGACTGCCCCGGCCACGCCGACTACATCAAGAATATGATCACCGGCGCTGCGCAAATGGACGGCGCTATCCTCGTCGTGTCCGCTCCCGACGGCCCCATGCCACAAACCCGCGAGCACGTCCTGTTGGCTCGCCAGGTCGAAGTCCCCGCCATGGTCGTCTATCTCAATAAATGCGATATGCTCGACGATGAGGAACTCCTCGAACTCGTCGAACTCGAGGTCCGTGAACTCCTCTCTAAGTACGACTTCCCAGGCGACGATATCCCTGTCATCCGCGGCAGTGCTCTCCAAGCGCTCGAAAGCGGCAGCGACGATCCCGAAGACCCAGCTTTCGCCTCCATCCTCGAACTCATGGAAGCCGTAGACGACTATATCCCTACTCCTGCCCGCGCTATGGACCAGCCCTTCCTTATGCCTATCGAAGATGTCTTCAACATCAAGGGCCGCGGTACCGTCGTTACCGGCCGTATCGAACGCGGCCAGGTCAATACCGGCGAGGTCGTCGAAATCATCGGCATCCAGCGCGATATCCAATCCTCCGTCGTTACCGGCGTCGAAATGTTCCGTAAAATCTTGGACTCCGGCCAGGCCGGCGATAACGTCGGCTGCCTCCTGCGCGGCGTCGAAAGAGATAATGTCCAACGCGGTCAGGTCCTCGCCGCTCCTAAGTCCATCACCCCGCACACCCTCTTCGAAGCCGAGGTCTACGTCCTCAGCCGCGATGAGGGCGGCAGGCATACTCCATTCTTCCCTGGCTATCGTCCCCAGTTCTACGTCCGTACTACCGACGTCACCGGCTCTATCGCCCTCCCCGACGGCGTCGAAATGACCATGCCCGGCGATAATATCACCATGACTATCCACCTCATCAACCCCGTCGCCCTCGAAGAAGGCGTCCGCTTCGCTATCCGCGAGGGCGGCCGTACCGTCGGCGCCGGTGTCGTGACTAAAATCCTGGAGTAGGTTCTCGATACGCGATTAGGAGAAGTGCACGTTCATGGCACGCAAAGGACGAGAAGACCGTAGTGTGATAGCACTGGCATGTGTGGAATGTCGGCGGCGCAACTACGCCACGAGCAAGAACCGGCGGACAGTCACTGACCGCTTGGAGTTGCGCAAGTACTGCCGCTACTGCCAGAAGCATCTCGCACATCGAGAAACACGATGAGAGTACCCTGGTCCACACCAAGCCGAGGGCAGGCTTCGCGGCAGCATTCTCGCAGCCGCAAGGTAGCACCGCCGAGCAGCCGGTTGCCCCGCTTTCTTCGGCCTTCGGTAACGTTTCTGCATGAAGCGTACGGCGAATTGAAGAAGGCGCACTGGCCCACCCGCGAGGCCGCACTCAACCTTACGCTCGTTGTCATTGCGGTCAGCTTGGTTACCGGCGTCTTCCTGAGCGGTGTAGACTATATCTTTGCCAAATTATTCGCACTACTCGTCCAACAGGGGACCTAAAGGACTTCAACACCATGGCATTGGAAATAGAAGACACCCAACAGCAGGCAGAGCAACCCCCCCGCTGGTACGTGGTACACACCTACTCCGGATACGAGAACAAAGTGCGCGAAAACCTGCTCAAGCGCATCGAATCCATGGACGCCAAGGACATGATCTTTGACGTGGTAGTGCCTACGCAGAAAGAAGTAGAGATCAAGCAGGGCCAGCGCCGCGACGTGGAACGCAAGCTCTTCCCGGGCTATGTGCTGGTACGCATGCAGCAGACCGATCAATCCTGGTTTATCGTGCGCAACACGCCGGGGGTAACCGGCTTTGTGAGCTCCGGCCGGGACGACCACCAACCGGTGCCGCTTGCCGATGAGGAAGTAGATAAGGTACTCAAGCGCGGTGAGGAAGAGACGCCGCAAACGCACATGGTGCTGCGTAAGGGCGACCGCGTCAAGATTGTCGACGGGCCGTTTGCCGAGTTCTACGGCACCGTGGACGACGCCAACCAAGAGCGCGGCCGCGTGCGCGTGATGGTCTCGTTCTTCGGACGCGAGACACCGGTGGAACTGGATTTCCTGCAAGTGGAACGAATCTAGTATTCTGTGACCGTTTTGTAGTTCATTTTGTGCAAGGATGAGAAACTAGCGTGGCAAAGAAAGTACGGGCAGTAATCAAACTTCAGGTGCCGGGTGGGAAGGCAACACCGGCCCCGCCGGTTGGCCCCGCATTGGGCCAGCACGGTGTGAACATCATGGCCTTCGTCAAGGAATTCAACGAGCGCACGGGAAGCCAGGCCGGCTACATCGTGCCGGTAGACATGACGATCTTTGAAGATCGGTCGTTTACGTTCATCACCAAGACCCCGCCGGCAGCCGACCTACTGCGCCGCGCGGCCAAGGTGGATAAGGGCTCCGGTACGCCCAACACTGAGAAAGTCGGGCGGGTTACCCAGGGGCAAGTGCGCGAGATTGCAGAGATGAAAATGCCGGACCTCAACGCCAACGACGTCGAGGCGGCAATGAAAATCGTTGCGGGCACCGCCCGTAGCATGGGTTTGGAGGTAGTCACCTAAAATGGCACAGCGCAGCAAGAAATATCGGCAGGCACTGGAACGCATTGAAGAGGGACGACTCTACGATCCCCAAACTGCATTCGAAATTGCCAAAGAGACCGCAACCACCAACTTCGACGCCACGATTGAGATGCACGCGCTCCTGGGTGTCGACCCACGCCAAGCGGAACAAGCAGTGCGCGGCACTGTGGTGCTACCGGCCGGGCTCGGCAAGGCGCAACGCGTGCTCGTCTTTGCACAAGGCGAGAAGGTGCGCGAAGCGGAAGAGGCCGGCGCCGACTTCGTCGGCGGCGCGGAGCTTGCCAAGAAGATCGAAGGCGGCTGGCTGGATTTCGACGTGGCAATTGCCGCGCCGGACATGATGAGCGCAGTGGGCCGGCTGGGACGTATCCTGGGCCCCCGCGGCCTGATGCCCAACAATCGTGCCGGCACCGTGACATTCGACATCGGCCGCGCCGTGGGAGAGGCCAAAGCCGGTCGTGTTGAGTTTCGCGTCGACCGCACGGCCAATTTGCACGTCCCCATCGGCAAGGCTTCCTTCACCGTGGAGAATCTGCTTGCAAACCTGACCGCGCTCTACTCAGCAGTCATGCAAGCCAAACCGGAGAGCACCAAAGGCACGTATGTCCGCTCCCTGCATCTGTGCGCGACGATGGGGCCTTCCATCAAGCTCGATCCCGCTCAAATGCAGCAATTGCTGGCCGCCGCTTAAGGCTAGGCAGGTCTCTTTGCTCTCCAATAAGGTATTCCGGAGTCGATAGGCTGACGATCGCTAAGAACCACAAGGAAGAGCCACTAGCGGCGATTGCCAACACGTTTGCTCGGTACTTTCAGCATTGGAACATCCAATTACCTTTGGAGGATATTGAGACAAGGCGGCCGGGTAAGATTCTGCAGCAGGGATGGGTCATTGAATATTTGTTCGGATCCACTGAAAACGAAGAGTTTCTTGACTTTTACGCGGCTCACCGCATGACAAACGATCGCCACGTACGCATCTTCGCCAGTGGCCGGATCGAAGGTCTTGAAGCCATGCAAGATTCTTACGGATATCCCGCCGATGCGGATGAGGCAACCCGGCGTAAAGCCGAGGAAGAGTTCTTCGCATACAATCGAGCAGTGTCTGCAAGGCTGAAAGCGAAGGGCTTCTTTCGAGACGACTAGTTCTTGATCCTTCCCGACTGGAATTCTGATGTAATTGCAGTTTGACATGAACGCTTCTTTCCTGCTACAAAGAAGCTAGCCGAAAAACCCATTCAATGACCATGGAGAACTGAGGATGCCCAAGTTTCTCGTCGAGTGGAACCTTCCGCCGGAGCTAACCCGCGACAAGTATGACAGTAACAAGAAGAAGTCGCTGGAAATCTATGCGCAGTTGCCCAACTGCGAGTGGATTAGCACCTACCTTTCTGACGACATGAGCAAATGCTACTGCCTGTACGAAGCGGAGAGCGAAGAGGCTGTGCTCGAGGCGCGCGACGCGGTGAATGCCAAGGTGGACAAGATCGTCTTGGTGGATGAACTGACGGAAACGGACTACCGCGAGTAGGCGCGTCCTTTGGCCTTGCCAAAGCGTCGGTAGCGCAGGTTTGCAACCTGCGGGCGCGTCCCGAGCCACACCAGCAGGACGGTGTGGCTTTTCGTTTGATAGCAAGCATCCAATTAGAGTGAGCGCTGTATGCCTCTTGCTGAAACTTACCTACCTAAAGCTAGTGGATTCCGGTATTACCATGGCCTGGCGCAGGCCACATAAGAGGGACGAAAATGGCGGCCGGCTTCCTGATCGTCATTCCGGCTTGCGCCGGAATCCAGGGTGTGCGCGACGCAGATGTATTCCCGCTTTCGCGGGAATGACGGAATCAGGCGCGGGCTATTTTCATGGTAATGACGGGGCGTAGACGCAGGTTGCAAACCTGCGCTACCGGAGCGAAACCGCCTAGACCATCTATTTTCATAGCAATTACCGCAGCTATCGGGTTACTTCAACAAGAGGAGAAAGAGTCGGCAATCAAAGCATATGGCCTAAAGAAGCGTGTGCCACGTTGAAAACCAAGCGTGGAATGAACACGCCCATGCTTCTCACGCTGAGCCTGGGGCACGTGGTCGCCGATATCTATGGCGGTATGCTGCCCGCCATGCTCCCTATCTTTGTTAGCACGTTCGGCCTCTCCTATTTCGCCGTGGCGCTCGTATCGGCGTCGCACAGTTTTTCCGCCAGCGCAATCCAGCCGATCTTGGGCTATGTGAGTGACCGCTTCAATGGAAAGCTGGTGCTGCCCCTCTCACCGCTTGTTGCCGCCTTGGGCGTCACTATCGCCACGCAGGCGCCGCTTTACGGGCTTGTGCTTATCGCGGTCGCCATCGGCGGCTTGGGCATCGCTGCCTACCACCCCGAAGGGTATAAAGCAGCCGGCTACTACAGCGGGGACCGGCAAAGCACCGGGACCTCTATTTTCTCCGTCGGCGGCAACTTAGGCGTCGCCGCGGGGCCCGTGGTGGTGGCCGTGCTCTATGCCTGGCAGGCGCAGCGCGGACTCATACTGTTGGTGGTACCGGGCGTCATAATGGCGCTCGTGCTCTGGCGGCTCCTGCCGCGAATCGAGACTGGCGCAGAGATAGCGCCGCCGGACCTCAAAGCAGCCTTACTCGATATTCGGCCGGTACTGACACCCTTTGTCCTCCTGCTGGTCATTGTCATTCTCCGCTCCTTCTTCTGGGTAAGTCTCGGTACCTTCATTCCGCTCTATGCCGTAGCAGAACTGGGAATGACAGTACCGGAAGCGGCAGCGGGACTACTGCCCTTTCTGCTCTTCAGCGGCGCAATCGGCACGCTCGTGGGGGGTTATGTGGCCGACCGCACGAGCAAAGAGGGTCTGCTCCTCTGGTCGCTCGCGCCGGTACCGCTGTTCGTTTACGTATTCTTACACACCAGCGGCTTTTGGCTGCCCCTCATGCTGGTTTTCATTGGCGCTTTTACCGTCTCCACATTCGCCGTCACCGTGGTCATGAGCCATGAGCTCCTGCCGAAGCAGCGAGCGATGGCATCGGGCATGATGGTAGGTTTCGCCTGGGGGATCAGCGGCATGGGCACACCGTTTGTCGGACTCTTCGCGGATAGCTACGGTCTGCCCGCCGCGTTCACCGTACTCATGCTGTCACCGGTGCTTCCCGTTGCCCTGTCCATCCTCTACCTCAGGCTCATGCGGCAGGGCGGCAAGTACCGCGCGCGCATGGCGGTCCGTTCATCGCCGACTGCGTAGGCCCCGCAGCAAGTCCCGAAACCCCACACCAGGTGTTTGAATCGCCTCTCAGATTCGCGCTTACGGCCGCCGTGCCTAGTGACGACATGCCCTCGTCCTCGTATAATGAGAACTAACTCCGGTGCAACCACGAAAGCGTCCATCGCACGCCACGCAGGCGCTAGCGTTCTTGCTCACTGTTAGCTGACAAGACCCACCATGATTCTCCTGCACGATGTTTCCAAGATCTATGCAAACGGTATCCACGCGCTTAAGAACATTGACCTAGAGATTGCGCAGCAAGAGTTTGTATTTCTCGTTGGCGTCAGTGGCGCCGGCAAGTCTACGCTCGTGCGACTGCTCATCCGTGAAGAGCTTCCCACCTCGGGACAGATTATCGTCGCCGGACACAACGTGCTCCAATTGTCCAAGCGTCACCTTCCCCTATTTCGCCGTAAAGTAAGCATGATCTTCCAAGACTTCCGCTTGCTACCGAATAAGACTGTGGCCGAAAACGTGGCGATGGCGCTCCGCGTGGCCAATCGTTCGCGCGGTGAGATTGAGAGACTCGTGCCGGAGACTCTGGCATTGGTCGGCTTAACGCAGTTTGCCGAGACATTTCCTCTTACTCTGTCGGGTGGCGAGCAGCAGCGGGTTGCCATTGCCCGCGCGGTAATTCGCAAACCCGATTTGCTCATTGCCGATGAACCTACCGGCAACCTGGACCCCGTGACCTCAGCCGAAATCGTGGATCTACTGGTGCGCATTAACGGGCTGGGAACTACCGTAGTCATGGCCACCCACGACAAAGAGATGGTCAATCGCGCGCGCCGCCGGGTAGTCGAGCTGGTCCGGGGGGAAATAGCGCGAGACGAATTAAGGGGCACCTATCAATATGGCCGGACCTAGCTACATTGCCACAATGTCCGGCAGTGCGATCGTGAACGCCTGGCGCCATCGCACCATGACGGTGATCACGGTGCTGATCGTCTCGCTCATGATCACGACGCTTGGCATGTTCCTCATCGTGGAGAACGCGCTATCGGTCATGATTGCCAGTATGGAGGAGCGGGTGAACCTCATCATTGACCTCGTGGACGACGCTCCACCGTCGGACGTACTCGCATTGCGGCAGCAATTGCTCGACGATCCTCGTGTCATAGACGTAGGGTACATTACCCCGGAAGAGGCATTGGAACGCCTGCGGGCGCACTTTAAGGACGAACCGGACCTCTTGCTGCCGCTGATAAGCAATCGCAATCCCTTACCCGCCAGCCTCGAAGTGCGCTCAGACGATCCTAACCACCTCCTGTCTCTTGCCAGTCTGCTTGCGGTCAATCCAATTGTGAAAGAGGTGACAATTCCTAAAGACGTGCTCGACAATGTCATTCGGATTGTGCAAGTTATACGCTTCCTCGGCTTTACGCTCGGAGCCGGCTTGGCCTTGGTTGCCTTGTTTGTGATTGGGAGCACTATCCGGCTGACGGTCTATGCGCGGCGAGGGGAGATCGAAGTGCTGCGACTCATGGGCGCTTCCGACCACTTCATTCGCTGGCCGTTCTTGTTGGAGGGCGTGTTTTTCGGGCTGGTTGGCGCTCTGTTCTCTTCTTTAGTGGTCGGGGTGGCGTACCTTTGGGTACACGAGCTGCTCCAGCAGTTGATTAGCTTCTTTCCCGTGTCAGTTGACATTACGTACCTTCTTCGTCTACTCTTAACCCTGACTCTCTTTGGTATCGTGATTGGTGGCTTTGGGAGTTACCTCTCTGTTCGCCGGTTCCTCACCATCTAAGTGCGCAACTTGTCGCGCCCCTGCAACCTAAAAAACACACGCCCCGTGCACCAACGCTAACCGGTTTCTCATGATTGTTTTGCGCAACGTCTCCAAAGTCTACGACTTTCGCGTCACCGCACTCGACGATGTTACACTGAGCGTTCCGAAAGGTGACTTCGTCTTTCTCGTCGGCCATAACGGTGCCGGGAAGACCACTTTGCTTAGCTTGTTGGTGCGCGCAGATCAGGCCTCATCGGGCGTGGTGCTCGTCGGCGGCCAAGACCTTGCGCTGATGAAGGAATCTGAGATACCCTTATTGCGACGGCGTTTTGGCATTGTCTTTCAAGACCTCAAGCTTTTTCCAGGTAAAACCGTGGCGGAAAACGTGGCGCTGGCTCTGCAAATTCAGGGTTGCGCGGGAAAGCGCGCCCGAACCAGCGCGGCAGATGCGCTTGAATTGGTGGGTCTCCAGCACAGAGCTTCCTTCCTCCCCGGTCAGATTTCCGGCGGAGAGCAGCGCAAAGCCGCGATAGCGCGCGCGATTGTGCATCGTCCCGATATCTTCATCGCTGATGAACCAACGGCCAGCCTTTCACCCGATGTGGCATGGGAAATCACCTCCCTCCTGATGGAAATCAACCAGCTCGGCATCACGACAATCGTGGCAACGCACGATCGCGACGTTGTTGATGGTTTCTCACGTCGTGTGGTAGCTTTGGATAATGGTCGCATCGTGCGTGACGTGCAGATCGGCAAGTTCCAGGAGAACTCAATTAATGCGACGACGTAGCGTACTTGGGTCACTGCTTGCTTTGCTGGCAGCGGCCCCTAAAGCTATATTCGCCGCGGAGGATTCCGGCACTTCCATTGGCAGCGATTTCCTGGAACATCTTGAAGATGAGCTGCAGCAGAATGAACAGAATCTGCAGCAGCTTAAGAGCAGGCAGGAGCAGGCCCAGCAGGAAGTGGTGCGCACGCAGCGGGTGCAATCCGCCGCCGCCGCCGATCTACAACAAGTGGAAAACAGGCTTTATGCCAAGATAGAGGAGGTTAGTGCGACACAATTCCAGATCGACCGGCTCCAAGTTGAAATCCACAGCCTAACACAGGATATTACCCTGCAAGAGGCCATTCTCACGGATGAGCAAGAGATTGCCCGCGGCCGGTTGCAGGCGCTCTACAAGCTAAGCCGTGTCTCCCCTCTCGAGTACATTTTCACTGCGTCCAGCTTTTCGGACGCGCTCAATCGCATTACCATCTTCCAGCGTATCTTGGGTGACGACGTCCGCCACATCCGCGCCACGCAGGAACGCAAAGCGGAGTTGGATGCCAAGCGCGCCGCGCTCGTGCAAAAGCGGACGGAAATCGACCTGTTGAGGCTGCAGCGTGAGAATCAGCAAGCGCAACTGGAGAGTTTTAAAGCCGAGAGAGCGTCTCTGCTCACCAACGCAGAGCAGCAAGCGGCGAGCGCAACGCGGCAAAACACGTCGTTGCAGGCCGAGATAGATCGCAGGAATGCAGAAAATGAAGCGATTCTGGCCGATATCGAAGCGGCCAAAGAGCGCCTACGATCAGGGTTATTCGAGCTTCCCGAAGAGGCGCCGGACGATTGGCTCCGCCCGGCAGGCGGGTACATCAGCGCCGCCTATGGTGTGCGCACGTGGTTGCAGAGCTTCCACACCGGTATAGATTACGCGGTCAGTCGCCTGTCGCCCGTGCACGCCAGTCAGGCCGGTCGTGTCATCAAAGTCGACTACGCCTTTCCAGGGAACCCCTGGAGCTCCTACGGCATGATGGTCATCATACAGCACAGTTGGCGCGAAGTGTCGCTCTACGCGCACCTCGACGACACGCGAGCGATTCCGGTTGAGGTGGGGGAAGACGTGTATAAAGGTAAACGCATCGGCTTTGTCGGCATGACCGGCTTCACCAGCGGCCCTCATCTCCACTTCGAGATTCGGTTGGATAATGTCCCGGAAAACCCGAACAATTGGTTGCGCTAGTGAACGCTGAAGTCGCATAGAACCCACCATGAAGGCTGACAGAACGGCAGAAGTGCGGTGGGTGAGCTCGCATCCGTAGACCCAATCTCTTCAAACCGCTAACTATATGCATAGATGCGCGGATGCTAACAGGCTCCGCGTATTTTTGCGCCCTTTTCCGATCACACGCGTGCGGGCTCGGTGGTAAAGTTAAAAGACTGGTAGAGCAGTCGCACGTTAAGGATTCGTTCCCTTGGCATCACTGAATTCGGCACGACGGCGCAGGCGTCTCCGGCGGCGCAAACAAGCGCCCTCCGTGGCGAGATTCCTGCTCATTGTAGCGGGGGTCTTACTTGGCGTTATACTCTTCGTCACCCTTTCCGTTGGCGCCGTAGCCGGGGGCGTCTACACGTATCTCACGAGTGACTTGCCCGACCCAACTGATCTAACAGAGTTTCCTGTTTCTGAGAGCAGCAAGATCTACGATCGGAACGGTAGACTGCTCTACACCATAAACAATCCGACGGAGGGGCAGCGCACCATACTCTCCTTCGACGAGATACCGAGCGTAATGAAGCTGGCCATCATCGCCGCCGAAGACCGTGGCTTTTACTCCAATCCGGGGTTCGATTTGCGCGGTATCGCCCGCGCCGTGCTCGGCGTGGTGACGGGCCGCTACGCGGGTGGCGGCAGCACGATCACGCAGCAACTCGCACGTGCCGTCTTTCTTACACCTGAATTCAGCGTGGAGCGCAAGCTGAAAGAGATCATCCTGGCTTACGGGATCTCACAGCGGTACAGCAAAGATGAGACCCTCGCCCTCTATTTGAACCTAATCGCCTTTGGCAACCTGGCATACGGTATCGAGGCCGCAGCCAACGTCTACTTTGATAAACCGGCGCAAGAACTAACGTTGGCGGAGGCCGCAATGCTCGCCGGCATCGTGCAGGCTCCCAGCCGCCTAAACCCGTTCGTAAACAAGGAAGGCGCCCGCGAACGACAGCTCTACGTGCTGAACCAAATGGTCGAGAACGACTTCATTACGGAGGCACAAGCCGCGGAGACCTACGCTAACGAGCCCGCATATAGTCAACGCAGCCAACCTCTGCTCGCGCCCCACTTCGTCTTCTACGTACGCAAGCTGCTGGAGGATCGGTACGGCGCCGAACGACTCTACAGTGGCGGCCTGCACGTAACTACGACACTCGATCTCGATTTGCAGGGCTTGGCTGAACGCGTTGCGCGGGAACAGATTACAAAGCTCGTCGCGCGCGATGCCAGCAATGCCGCCCTCATCGCCCTGGACCCCAAGACCGGCGAAATCTTAGCCATGCTCGGCAGCGTGGACTACGGCGACCAGTCCATCGACGGCGAGGTGAACGTCACAACGTCGCTGCGGCAGCCCGGATCGGCAATTAAACCGCTCTTCTACGCGGCGGCATTCGAAAAGGGCTGGACGCCTGCGACCTTGATCTGGGATGTGCCGTTCACTCTCGAAATTCCAGGATCCCCAGTCTATGCGCCCAAGAATTACGACAAGAAGTTTCACGGTCCCGCGCCGGTGCGCGCGGCGTTGGCAAACTCCTTCAACATTCCGGCGGTGAAAGTGGTGTTGGACGTGGGAGTGAACAACGGCATTGCCATGGCACGGCGGTTTGGTATTACATCATTTGCCGATGAGACCTACTACGGTCCGGCGATCGTGCTCGGCGGCGCCGAAGTGCAACTCCTGGAATTAGCAAGCGCATATAGTGTTTTTGCCACCAACGGACTATACCGCCCGCCTGAAGCTATCCTGAAAGTGACCGACTCCGCAGGCAACATACTGTACGAATATAACATCCCGGATGGCATCCAACGACTGAGCCCGCAAATATCCTTCCTGATCACCAGCATCCTCTCGGATAACGAAGCCCGCATTCCGTTGTTCGGCGAAGAAAGTTACCTACGGCTCGAGAGAACGGCAGCCGCCAAGACCGGCACCACGGACAATTCGAAAGACAATTGGACATTCGGCTACACGCCAAACCTTGTCACCGGGGTGTGGGTTGGGAACTCAGACGGTCGCCCTATGAAGGAGACGACCGGTCTTTCCGGCGCGGCTCCGATATGGAACGCCTTCATGAAGGAAGCCCTAAAGTCCTTACCGGAAGAGGAGTTTGAGCGACCGCCCGGCTTGGTCCAGGTAGAAGTGTGCCGCGCCACCGGCATGGTGGCAACACCCTATTGCGACGAAACACGCGATCAGGAAGCGCTGGCTGCCCTTTGTGCGCTGGTCTCCGGCTATCAAGCCATTCCATACTGTGGCGGCACGTACTTGGAGTACTTCATCTCCGGCACAGAACCGACAGAAGAAGACACATTCTTCGTGCAGAAGTTGATTCATAGAGAAACAGGACAGCTCGCCTCGCCGCAAACGCCAGGCGACCAAGTAGAAGAGAAAGTGTTCTTCGAGGTCCCGCTGGATTTTCGAGACTGGGCCCAGCAGGAAGGGATACCGCAGCCGCCGACCGAGGTGCACATACCCGCACCCGTAGCGCCGCTGGCGATTTCCTGGCCGCAACCAGACCGCCCCGTGCGCAGCATCTTGGAAATTAGGGGCAACGTGAACATCCCGAACCTCACGTGGTACCGCGTAGAATACGGTGAAGGTCTCGAACCGACGCGTTGGGTGCAAATCGGTACACAGACAGAGCCGATCGTGAATGATGTGCTGATGGGCTGGGATACCTTTCCTTTCAACGGCGTCTACACGATCCGCGTGATTGCCCGGGACAACAGCGGCCAGGAGCAGACAGTGACCGTGCCGGTCACGATCGATAACGTGGACCCACACGTAGAATTAATCTCGCCGCGGGAAGACGGCACGTTCCCGCTCGGTCCTATACTCATCAGAGCCAACGCAACCGACGACCGGGCGCTTGACGCCGTGGCCTTCTATATCGACGGCGAACCGATTGCCGAGCGTCGCAAGGCACCGTTCGAGGTAACGTGGAATCCCCGTGGGGCCGCCGGCATCCACACCCTTTTCGTCGTTGCTTTCGATAAAGCGGAGAACCAAACTACGACACAGCAACTTAACTTGACCCTACAGTAGTTCATTCAAGCCGGGGTGCGAAAAAAGCAAGACGCGGCAATCATCAATATTGCAACGGTGTACGAATGGAGTGGCTTTGCATAGCCATGCGAGGACGATGGAAAACGCGCCAGCCTGAGGCGCGCATTGACCAAGACTAGTGCTCCCGAGGAAGGACCGAAAGCGCAATGAGTAGCTACGATTTACCGTTACGGTACGGCGTGAACCCGCATCAGACACCGGCGCGTGCATTGCGCGGTGAAGGCAGCAACCCCCTGCCCTTCACCGTGCTCAATGGCGCGCCCGGGTATATCAACCTGCTAGATGCGCTCAACGCTTGGCAACTGGTCAAAGAGCTCCGCGACACTCTGGAGCTGCCGGCGGCTGCCTCGTTCAAGCACGTCAGCCCGGCCGGCGCCGCCGTGGGTGTACCGCTCAGTGAGCCCCTGCGCCAAGCCTATGCAGTGGGCAAGATTGCGCTTACGCCGCTTGCAACGGCCTATGCGCGCGCGCGCGGCGTCGATAGCATCTCTTCGTTTGGCGACATGGCCGCGCTCAGCGACGTGGTGGACGTGCCGACTGCGCAGTTGCTCCGCCGCGAGGTATCCGACGGCGTAATCGCTCCCGGCTACGAACCGGAGGCGCTCAAGATACTCCGGCGCAAGAAGGGCGGCGGCTACCTGGTGCTCCAAATCGATCCGGACTACGCGCCGCCCATGCTCGAACGGCGCGAGGTCTTCGGCATCACGTTCGAGCAGCGCCGCAACGACCGCATACCGGGCCCGGAACTGTTTCAAGAGATCGTAACCGCTGAGACGGCGTTGCCGACTGCGGGGGTTCGCGACCTGCTGTTGGCCACACTCGCAGTGAAGTACACCCAATCGAACTCCGTCTGCCTCGCTCGCGACGGACAGGTCATCGGCTTGGGTGCGGGCCAGCAGTCGCGCATTCACTGCACGCGGCTCGCCGCCGCCAAGGCAGACCTCTGGTATCTCCGCCAGCATCCGACCGTGCTGGGGCTTGCCCTCCAACCGAAACTGTCACGCGCCGAGAGAAACAACGCCATCGACCGCTTTCTCTTGGAGGAACTCACTCCAGCCGAAACGCAGGCATGGCTCCAGGCGTTCACTACACCGCCCGACCGTCTTGCGGCAGAGGAGAAGCGCCGGTGGCTGGATACGTTGCAGGACGTCGCGCTGAGCTCGGATGCATTCTTCCCGTTCCGCGACAACGTTGACCGCGCCTCACGCAGCGGCGTGCGCTACGTGGTGCAGGCCGGCGGCTCCAATCGCGATGATGAGGTGATCGACGCGGCGAACGAATACGGCATGGTCATGGCGTTTGCAGAACTGCGGCTGTTCCACCACTGACGCAGGATTAGTTCAAGTACTGGCCGAGACCAGCATGACAAAGCAATGTCCCAGCGTCTAGCATCCTTAATGGTCCTGCCTTTTCGGTTTCTTTTGACTAGGCGCCTCACCGCTCTTTACGACCACCTCATCCCGAATTCCGTACTGTTTTTTTAGTTCCCGCATCCGGTCTGATTCTCTCTTTGTTGGATAGAGACGGTCACGCTTGGGCATTGAAAAGCCCCTTCCCTTTTTCGTTTTCATTGACCATCCTCCGGTGTCGCAACTTCATGCCCTTGATGGTGCCACACTTCCTTGGTCACTTGATAGTATCCATCTCTACGAATTACGGCAATATGCACATCTCCTCCAACGGTTGGCAATTGCGAGCTGATATCCTGAGCCTGAATCATAATTCGAAGAAAGAAATCTACGCAATTTATTGCGTTCTGCTCGGAGAACTCCTCCCATGACGCCTGAAGCCGGTCAAGATCCCACTCATTGAACAAGTCTAAGTCATCTCCAAGATCGGTTGACTTAGGCAATGTCCCATCGTACCCTTTGCTCTTGAGGTGCTCAACCAGTTTATCTCTATACATATCCATGAGTGAACGGGTACGTTCCATAAGACGTATCTTGTTGATAACGTCAGTACCAAATACGATCCGTTGTATCCAATCCATTTGACCTGCAAAGGCGATTCCGAATTCACCCGCTGAGAAACTCTGAACAACAGAATTGTCTCGAACGTCAACTTTCACGATAGCCGGCCATGTCTCACTCTTGTCATAGCCGGCAAGTATCAATTCTAGTCCAGGTTGTTCAATTTGCTCCTGAAACTCCCGTTCGTAATATACGCGCAAGAACTTCAAGAAATTCGTAGCGACGCCATACACAGTATAGTCTTGATCTACAACTTCGCGGTTCTGGGTAGAAAACTCAGCAACTAACCCTCGGATAGTACGAGTTCCTATAGAGGAGATTCCCGTAAACATAACCGCGATTGGTAGTCTTCCCAATCTAAACAGCTTCTTGACGTGAAGAAGCTGGTTGTATGGTACCGGTTCCGAGTCCTCATACAACTGGCGAAAGTCGGTCAATACTGGAGCGCCATCAGGGTTTACGCGTAGCTTGAATTCATTGTTGGGGTCGAAGTACTTTGTCATCTGGAACGGATCAAGCATATTGCGGGTCTGGGTTCCGAGACTGTCAGCGCCCACCACCACAGCATGCTTAGATGCAAGTGCAATCAGTGTAGTCATTCTTCGCCCCTCTCTTCTGCCCAGGACTGTCCCCAAGCGTCGCTGAATACAAATGCGCTTAGCGGCTTGCGTTCGCGGGGTTGGAGTTCCCGTGCCTTCGTCTCTTCCGGCAATTCCTCAGGATCACCCGGATAACCCACAGCAATTGCGGTGAGCGCTTCGTAGCCCTCCGGAATACCGAAAGTCTCACGTGCTCTGTCCGGAAAGAATCCCGCCATTTGGTGTGCAACCAGCCCCAACGCCACCGCTTGGAGAACGAGATTCTCATTGGCCAGACCCACGTCGTGAAAAGCGTGGCGGTTGGGCCCGCGCTCCGGCGACATGGATAGCTGTGCTACCGCAATGATCAGCACCGGCGCGTGCTGCGCCCATTGGATATTCTGGGGGCGCAAGCAATTCAGGAGCCGCGCGAACGCCGCCTCATCGTCTTTGGCGGCAACGATGTAGTGCCAGGGCTGTCCATTAAACGATGACGGCGCCCAGCGCGCAGCCTCGAAGAGGCTCGCGAGCTTCCCTGCCTCCACCGGACGCGCCGCAAAGGCCCGCGGACTCCAGCGCCGTCGGATCAAGTCATGTATCGGATGGTCTGTAATCGCCGGTTTCTCCATGAAATAACTACCTCGTGTGCTTACTCTTGGATCGGAGCGTTTTTACCATACCCTACTCGGTATTCGCCTGCCCTCTGCACATAGGTTGATCGCTTTGCCAAGGATTGCTCCCTATGCCCAAGATGTCCCGGCAATCGCAGAAGTGTACCATTCTACAACTGCCAAGTTAGTTTCGCAATTGCAGCGCATCTTCTCATGTACAAGCGAACGGGGTATCGTCCCGAGTGCGGGATTCTCCCCGTGGACCCAGGAGTGCGAGGATAGCATGCCAATTGGCGCTCAGATTTGGTGGCACATGTGAATGAGCGGAGATTCGTAGTAGGTCGCCGCGCTGATACTCGCCAGCACTGTGCCGTCGCTCTGTTCCACAAACCAGATGACGTACGGTATGTGGAGGTCTCCCGCAAAACCCACCTCCCATACCGGACTTAGCGACCGAATCGAATACGCCGAGGTCAAGCGCGCATCGAAGCTATCTTCGGCGAAGTCTTGTTGCAAGTTATCACGCGCCGTTCGACAAGAGGTGATGTGGGAGAGATGCGCCCGGACCGCCGCGATTGCTGCCTCTTCGGTATCGACCGGCGTACCGGATCCGTCCTGCACACTAAGCTGCCCTCCTGACTCGGGGCCAGCGGAATCCAGGCCGCTGCCGCACGCAGCCAGGAGCAAGACTAGCAATGTAATCCATAGCACACGGGTCAAGCGTTGGGCCACTTCATGCACGGCGCTTCTCCAATTTCTCTTGCTTCCCGTTTTGTAGTGCGTTTCTGCAGTGTAGAGTGCGTGGCCAGCACTCTCTATTGCGGCGAAAAGCAAGACCGCGTCTTGAAAGGCTGGTATGCTTATGGGAACGCGCAAGAGCCTTTTATCGGTTCACCGCTATTGTCGCATGAAGAGCCGATGCGCCTCTAGTGGATTGCGTGGAAGCGGAGTAGGTTGACGAAGTCCAGGTGGCATGCCGGGACGCGAAATCTCCCAACTCTTGCAGGCAGAAGGGGTTGCCTAGAGTGCTCGAAATGTACTATTTTAGGTGTATAGATACGTAGAATTCAAGCACTTTCGATGACAAGGAACAGTACGCCATGGCCGGCTTGACGCAAGCGCAACTCAATCAGCTCGATGAGCAAGGATACGTGGTCGTAGACAACGTGCTCAATCAGGAGCGCGACCTGGCGCCGGTGATGGCAGAATACGGCGACGTGCTGGACGGCATCGCCCGTGACCTCCACGCGGAGGGCGTCCTCGCCTCGACGTACGCCGACCTTCCGTTTGCCCAGCGTCTCATCCAAGTCTGCGACGAAAGCGGCCAACTCTTCACCCAGGCTTTCGACATCTCACTGCCGCAGAAAGCCGAGGGAGCCGACGCGCCCATGCACACGGGGGAGGCCGTCTTCAATCTCCTCGTGAACCCGCGCCTGCTCGATTGCGCTGAGAGCATTCTGGGTCCTGAAGTTCTTTCTAACCCGATACAGCACGTGCGGATGAAGTTGCCTCTCCACGCGGTGCACACGGAGGGGCCGTCCGGACTCGCTGGCGCCACGCCCTGGCACCAGGATAACGGCGTGGTGGTGGAAGAGGCGGATGAGACCGAGATGCTGACGGTGTGGCTGCCCTTGAACGATGCCACAATCGAGAATAGCTGCATGAACGTGGTGCCGTACTCGCACCGGGACGACATGGCCGTACACTGCCCGGGCGTCGGCGGCCTCCGGATCCCGGAAAAGCTTGTGGACCTGGCGAATGCCGTGCCGCTGCCCATGCAGGCCGGCAGCGTTCTCTTTATGCACCGCAGGACCATGCACTGCTCCTACGACAATACAACCCAGGACGAGGTGCGCTGGAGTTTCGATCTACGCTACCAGCCCATCGGCCAACCCACCGGTCGCCCGCTCTTCCCCGATTTTGTGGCCCGCAACCGGGCCAACCCAGAGTCGGAACTCCGTGACGCAGCCACGTGGGCTCAGCTTTGGGAAAATGTCCGCCCTCGCTTGGCCGCTTCCTCCAAGGGGAACTTCAACCGCTGGTCCGCCGACCATCCCGTATGCGCTTAGGTAGTTTGACTGGCGTGCGGACGTTCTTAACGGCGGTTTCTGTATTTACGTGATCTGGGCGTAGAGCGGGGGCTTCTTCCCCGCTCCCAACGAGGGCCGCGCAACTCGTGAAGATGGATTCCTGCTTGCGCGGGAATTGTAGGTGTCAGGTAATTCGTTGACAGATTTTCAATAAAGAGAAGATAAGCAACGCGTCGTGCATGCCTTGTACACATGTCATTCCGAACGGAGCGCAGCGCAGAGAGAAATCTAAAGTGCTGAGCCTATTGGACTTGGTGCGACACGGACTCCAGATTCCTCCCCGTGTTTCGCACGGGGCCGCTGCCCGCTCGGAATGACACAATCGGTCAACACTGCCTGGTGGAAAGCGAATTCTGTCAACGAATTTTTCAACATTTACAGGAATGACGATAGCGTTAGTCCGATTCGCGTCTTGGGTATCACTACCAATTGTTGCTAATGCAGGTACCGTAGCGTGGGGGCTTGCCTAGAATGCTCCGGATGTATTATTTTGGTACAAGACAGGGAGAAGAATGCGAATAGATTCGGATTTGGCATCTATCGCAATTTCATACGGTTCACTGTGGAAGATTAGGAGCAGCAAGAAATGGCCGGCTTGACGCGAGTACAGCTCGATCACCTCGATGAACAAGGGTACGTGGTCGTAGACAACGTCCTCGATCCGGAGGAAGACCTAGCGCCGGTGATAGCGGAATACGCCGACGTGCTGGACGGCATCGCCCGTGACCTCCATGCGGAGGGCGTCCTTGCCTCGACGTACGCAGACTTACCGTTTGATCAACGCCTCATTCAAGTATGTGATGAGAGCGGCCAAATCTTCACCCAGGCATTCGACATCTCACTGCCGCAGAAAGCCGAGGGAGCCGACGCTCCCATGCACACGGGCGAGGCCGTCTTCAATCTGCTCGTGAACTCTCGTCTGCTTGACTGCGCCGAGAGCATTCTGGGGCCTGAGATTCTCTCCAACCCCGTACAGCATGTCCGCATGAAGCTGCCGCGTCACGTCGTCCACGTGAAGAATCCTTCTAACCTCGCCGTAGCCGTGCCCTGGCACCAGGACAACGGCGTGGTGGTGGAAGAGGCGGACGAGACCGAGATGCTGACGGTGTGGCTGCCCTTGAACGATGCCACCATCGAGAATAGCTGCATGAACGTCGTGCCCTACTCGCACCGGGACGACGAACTCGCAGTACACTGCCCGGGCGTCGGCGGCGTCTGGATACCGGAAAAGCTTGTGGACATTGCGAACGCCGTGCCGCTGCCCATGCAGGCGGGAAGCATTCTGCTCATGCACAGCAAGACCATGCACTGCTCGTACGACAATAAGACCCAGGACGAGGTGCGCTGGAGCTTCGACCTGCGCTACCAGCCGATCGGTCAACCCACCGGTCGCCCAGTCTTCCCCGGGTTCGCGGCCCGCAGCCGCGCCAATCCTGAGTTAGAACTCCGCGATTCCACAACGTGGACCCAAATGTGGGAGGACGCCCGCCCGAAACTGGCCGTCTCTTCTACCGAGAACTTCAACCGCTGGTCCGCCGACCATCCGGTGTGTGCCTAAGCAGGTTGGCGCTTACCTAGGGGCTCTTGCCGTATGGGACCGCGCATTCGCGGTTAGAAAATCCGCAGCGCGGAGGCTCGTCCCCCGGTTGAGACGCAAACTACGCAGTGTAGGAAGTTGGATTACCGCTTGCGCGGGAATAAAGGCATTGGATGCACGTGATTCTTGGCATTCACGCCACCCCAATATGCCTATTCCGCATCTGTAGCGCGGGGGCTTCTCCCCCGCTCCGGACCCGGACGCAAATCACGCGGCGCATGGAAGTTAGATTACCGCTTGCGCGGGAGTGACGAGCTTGTGCACACGGTTGGGAATGATGGCATCGGGCGCATCCGTCTGTCGGATCTCATCACCATTAATTAGCGCGCACTCCGCAAGCGCATACGCCGTGCGTTTCCCGGTGCCTCGTCCCCGGCTCTGCGAATTCCTCATGCGGCCAAAGACTTTGGATTCCGGGTCTGGGAAGCCATAGTATACACTTTGGGTAGCAGAATCATCCCCTCTCCCCGTGTGAGAGGGCTAGGGTGAGGGCAACAACAGCTTTCCGTGTCCTCTTCCTCCATGCACACCACGCTACGGGAGTAATACGCAATGAAGATCACGTCTGTCGAGACCTTTGCCGCGCCGATCACATCGCGCGACGTGCTTATAGTGAAAATAAACACCTCCGAAGGCATCAGCGGCATTGGCGAAGCGTATCCGGTGGGGCCAAATCAGGCAGTGGCGGCCGCGATCGCTGATTTCGCCGACTGGATCGTGGGCAAAGATCCCCGCGACATCAACGGCATTTGGTACCATATGTACCTGCACTCGCGCTTTCCGGGCGGCTCTGTGATCAACGCCGCTATTAGCGGCATCGACCATGCCCTATGGGACATCAGCGGCAAGGCGGCCGGGCAGCCGGTGTACCGCATGCTCGGCGGCAAGTGCCGCGACCGCATTCGCGTGTACCAGGGTTGCGGCGGGCCGACACCGGAAGCCTGCGCGGAGAGCGCGAAAGCGCTCGTCGAGAAATACGGCTACACAGCGCTCAAGATGGCGCCGCATCCGCCGAACGCGAGCCAGATGTCTTGGAATGCCGTGGTAGCTGCGGCCGGTGATCGCATCGCGGCAGTGCGGGAAGCCGTGGGCCCGGACGTGGACATTGGGCTCGATCCCCACGCCCGCATCTTCGAGCCGGCCCGCGCCCTGGAGATGGCGGCAGCAGTCGCGCCTTCCCAGCCGTTTTTCTTCGAGGAGCCGCTGCGCCCTGAGAACATCGATGCCCTCGCGTGGTTTGCGCAGAAGTCGCCGGTGCCCGTTGCCACGGGCGAGATGCTCTACACGTCGTTCGGCTTCCGTGAGCTTCTGGAAAAGCAGGCCGCGACTATAATCCAGCCGGACATTTGTGTCTGCGGCGGCCTGACCGAGATGCGCAAGATTGCCGCGCTCGCCGAAGCGCACTACGTCAAAGTTGCGCCGCACAATCCGCTGGGGCCGGTAGCGACTGCCGTAAACGTCCACTTTGCCGCGGCGACACATAATTTCATCATCTTGGAGTACCACGCCGACGACGAGTCGCCGCGCCGCGACATGCTAGAGGAGCCGGTCAAGCTTAAGGACGGTTACCTGGAGATTCCCGAAACTCCCGGCTGGGGCATTACGTTGAATGAGGATTACGTTCGCGACCGGCCCATCCGCTCCTGGCACCGCCCGTTCGACGTGAACCCCGACGGTTCTACGGCGTTCATCTAGGCCGGCCTGCAAACCCTATGCAGACGGGTGCCAGCGTCCACTTGAGGAAAGGAATCTAGCGCGGGGTTAGCGTGTGGACAAGGACACGTGGGTGTTCGGCAAGCCAGTCACTGAGCGGGGGCCTCACTTCTTCTTCCGACAGAGCGCTGTCACCAAAGAGAGAAATCAGATTGCACGCTCGTGCCCACAGTCTGGCATCATAAGACTGATGCGGTGTATCGGCGAAGTACGCAGTCTTGGACAGTAGCCACGCAGACAGCGCCTGTAAAGAGAGTGCCTCGTCAAGATAGGCTTGCACCCTTTCGCCAACTGTCTCAGGTGAATTCACATTCATGCCTACTACCCGCCTGGATGAACCTGACCGTTTCGTGTCAAAGGCTGAAATCCGACTTCACTTTAATACTGCGTTTATACCAGAAAGCTGCAACAGGTGAATTGGTCGCGATAGTGCGAGATGAACACCTAGCTCCAAGAGCCGCTCGCCAGCCTGCAGACACCGTTACTCAAATGGTAATCTACTACGACGACCTACAAAGTGGAAATCTTCGTCCGGTTGCGCTCGTCCATCAGTACTTGCAGCCGGATGGGAAAATCGGCGGCAGTGGCCGACCGGACCCGAAATGGCTGCGACTTCCCGATGGCTCGATTATTGCGGCAACGGAGTCTTCGTGAAGTGTCCGTTCGACCGCTTAGGTTAGTAGGGCGGGGCCTTGTGCCCCGCCTACGCGGTATCGTTCACCTACGCAATGCAACCGCATTCCGTGTTCGTGAGTGCGTTAGCGAGGCCACCTGCTAGTACGTCGCGCGGCCGCCGCTGAGATCGAAGACGGCGCCGGTGCTAAACGAGCACTCAGCCGACGCCAGCCAGGCCGCCAGCGCGGCTACCTCGGCAATTTCGCCGCTGCGCTTCATGGGAATGCGCGCCAGCAGCATGTCCATCTGCGCCGGCGTGGTCTGCTCCCAAATCGGGGTACGGACGACCGCCGGCGTGATGCAGTTTACGCGAATGCCGGTCTCCGCCAGCTCCTTGCCGAGTGATTTTGTAAGGCCAATTATTGCGGCCTTAGTTGCTGAGTACGGCACCATGTTGGGGTTGCCCTCTTTGCCCGCAATCGACGCCATGTTCACGATGCGGCCGTAGTCCCGGGCGAGCATGTGGAGAATCGCCTGCTGGCAGAATAGATACGTACCGCGCAGATTCACCCCATAGACGCGGTCCAACTCGCTCACCGGCAGTTCCCACAGCGGCGCCGTTTGGCCGATGATGCCGGTGTTGTTTACGAGTATATTGATGCGGTCCCACGCCGCCATTGCCTGGTCAACAGCGCGTTCAGCCGTCGACTCCTCTGCGGTGTCACCGCAAACAGCCAGCGCGGTTATGCCCTGCGTGGTGAGCGTTGCCGCGGCCCGGTCTGCTGTAGAACCGTCAATGTCTGTGATGAGCACCTTTGCACCCTCGCTCCCGAGCCGCTCCGCTATGCCCAAGCCAATGCCGCTGCCAGCGCCGGTGACTATTGCTACTTGATCTTCAAATCGCCCCACGTGCTTATTCCTTCCTGTAAACCCCTACCGTAACTTCGCCGTAATCCGCCCGATTCGCCACACCCCTTCTGTGCCGTCTCCCCCGTCCAATATTGTAGCGAAGGCGAGCACGGCATTCCCATTCCCACCAATGTCTTTGACTCAGAGGCATGATTAGTCAAAGGGGCGTCTTTTCACCAAGCGGAGACATTTACAAGACACAATGTGCCGAAAAGTCCGTTCATGCTGAAACCGCTTCACCAATTTCCCACTGGACCGTTCGCGCTAAGGCCGCCTCGCTAAGTCTCCGGTAGTCCGTTCGTGCTGAAACCACTTCACCACGTTCCCACTGGACCGTTCGTGCTGAGGCCGCTACGCTAGGTTTCCGCTAGTCCGTCCGTGCCGAGGCCGCTACGCCAAGTTTCCGCTGGACCGTTCGTGCTAAGGCCGCCACGCTAAGTCTCCGCTAGTCCGTTCGTGCTGAGCTTGTCGAAGCATGAACGGACGGCTTTGTACACTCGTCACATTCGAGTAAGGCATAACGCGGCGCCAAACTTGTAACCAGCGTACACCGCATGGCCGACGAACGAGCCGTCGTACGTGATCGCATGTCATGGCCGCAGGTTTCAAACCTGCGCTACTGGAAATAGCGGGCATGGCAGTTTTCGGTTCCCTGTCGCCGTGGACAATGTGAGGGAACTAGCATGCCGCTCTGCCTGTCGCTCTTGATGGCAAGGAATTAAGGGCTCTCGTGGGACGGACAATTGCAGAGCACGGCACCGCGCCAACAGTTGACGCGAGTCAGAGCAGCTTAGTACCATGAAATTGGTCGCGCATGCGGCGACCGCTTTGGGGAATCGTCTAATGGTAGGACAGTGGATTCTGGATCCATAAGTCCAGGTTCGAATCCTGGTTCCCCAGCCACATTTAAAGATCTTACGCCTAGTCCGGCGCCCGAGCAGCCATCATACCTTCCCTCGGCTCTAGCCCCTTCGGGAATGCCTTTCATTTAGATTCCAAATCTGCCGCCCAATATTCTTAGGCCGGTCTCCAGCTTGGAAAGGGAACGGCCTAACTACGTGGGTGTCATGGAATCCACCTACGGTAATTCAACAACAGAGAATCGAGATGCGACTGATTCGCTGGAGACGTACCACTGGGTAAGGGAACACGGACACAAGAGACGCCGCACGAGCGTGCAGTCTCCATTCTTGAGACCCACATCAGAGAGAACTTGGGCAGAAGCCTGCCAGCTACCGCAATGTGCAATGAATGTAGAGAAGAGCTATCCATAAACCTAGTTGAGAATGCGGCAACTGTTGAAAGAAACAAGAGAGTAGGAACAGTTCGCCCCGATCTATCTGAATTTGATATGGAAGGGAAACCAGTCAGATTCATAGAGATAGTTGACAAGCACACCCCCGAAAGTAATGCCCACGAATTCGCAGTGGATAACAACATTGAGGTAGTTGAGTTCCACTTGAATGTGCAGCGAGAATTCGTTGGAGACAGACGCAACCGCGCTCTTGATGCCTCGCTAACCGTAAAGGCAAGGCTTGAGGATCTTGCCGCAAAGCGGTTAGATATCGACGCACACAATTTGCTTTGCCAGCGATCTAAATGCGAAGTCTGCTCAACCCCGCTACCGCTGCGAACGATAGTTGTCAGTGTGAAAGACTGTTGGAAGTGTGACCAGAACGTCAGTGTTGCTATCGGTGACAAAGATGGCCAAGCCTTAGAGCAGGATGACTTCACCAACGACGAACTAGCATTCGCCCGGGCGCATGGTGTGACCCTAGAACGCAGATTCAGTGCCACTGTCGGAGCAAAATACTTGGCTAACGTGTGTACCAGTTGTGACCAGATACAAGGAAACTGGTATCTATACCAGGACCCATTTCACGACAGGTATAACCTGCCTAAGGCAGAGAAGAGAGCATACGGTCCATGCGACAAATGTGCAACACGGATTTGCTTGACCCACGGTGATTTTCTTGACTACGACGGTGAAAGGGAATGCCCTCGCTGCATGGAAGAAGCGGAAAGAGTAATGTGCCCGCATAACCCAGAAAGGGAGTGCTTCTTCCCAAACAAGTGCAACGAAGGCGGGTGTTACTTCATGAACCGGGCGAGGTTCTAAAGTCATGGCAATCCGGGAAGTGATGCGAAGAGCTACCAAGTCCGCGCTGTAAGGGCCGCGCTCAAGGAGGCCGGGAGTGAAAGATAGTGCTCGGTACGCCAAAGTCGTCGAATGGTCCGAGGACGATCAGTGTTACGTGGGCAGCGCTCCGGGCCTGCTATACGGTGGGTGTCATGGAGAGGACGAGCGGCAAGTGTTCGAAGAGCTTTGCCACATCGTAGACGAAGTGATTGAGCTCTATCGAGTTGACGGTAAGCCGTTGCCACCAGCCACCTCCGGTTGCGACATTGCAAACAGGGTGGAAGCCTTGGCTAGTTCTGTCGAACCGTGATGTTCGCCCCGGCTACAACTGCAACAGTGCTGTCAGCGCAATAATCCGGACACCATACGCGACATCTCGCCCTGACTACCAATCACCGATAGCATTCGACACTTCAGTTTCGATTGTGTTGGGAACCGCAATTCAAATTCTCAAATACCCTCAGCTACCTCATTGATGGCTCAAGACCTAGCACATCACTACCCGCGGGCGATGTCTGTCGGCAGTAGGGGCACGGTGGTGGTGCGGCCCCAGACGCGCACTTGGCGGAACCCTTCGGCGTAGGGCGTGCCGACCTGCAGGCCGCGATACTTTGCCACCGTGACCATAGAATCGATGTAGTCGATGTTGTCGTGCTCCTTCAGCCACGCGTATTGGCTCTCGTGGCACGCCAGCATCTGTCGCTTGGTTTCGATGGTATCGCTGATATCCACCCAGAATTCCGGCAGGAAGTCGACGCCCATCAGGGTATCCATGTAGAAAATGGGCACGAGCTGCGCCGGTGTCTCCTGATTCGAGACGAGATGGGGAATCGTGGCGTCAAAGCTCGCTTTCAGCACCAACTCGCCCACCAGGCGATGATCGTCCATATAGTCGTTTGGCGAATGGGTGATGATTACGTCCGGCTGGGCCTCGCGCACCGCATCGATCAACCGCGCAATCGCCTCGTTCGTGCTCTGGCGCACGTCGGCGTCATCGATGTCGAGCCATTGAAAGTGCGCGCCGATCACGTTGGCGCTGTCTATCGACTCTTGCTTACGCACCTCTTTCAGTTCGGGCGGCATGATCTCCACGTGACCCAGACCGCCGTTACACACGTAGCACATCGTCACCTGATGTCCCTGCTGCGCATATTTGGCCAGCGTGCCCGCGCAGAGCAGCTCGATGTCGTCAGGATGTGCGCCAATTGCCATCACCCGCATGGTTTCACTCCTTAGTCGTTAGTCATGCCCTTAAGCTCTCTACGGTATTATAAGAACTAAGGGCGTTCTGCACTATAGGCACCATGCACCACACTATAATCAACGCGACGCAGGTTACAAACCTGCGCTACCGGGTGCTACTTACCACGTAGATTTGAAAGATGCTTGACTCAAAAGTTGAATCCTTCCCTGCACAGGCGCGTGACCTGTGCAAACCGAGCACGATGCGGGCGTTGCTGCGGCGCGTGGACTTGCGCCTAAGCCGCAAGCTGGGCCAACACATGCTGGCCGACCCCGCGGTGCTGCGCAGTATCATGCAACACGTGCAGAGCACGGACCACGACCATATCTTGGAGATTGGGCCCGGTCTCGGCAGCCTGACCGTCTGCCTGGCGGCGGTGGCGCGGCGCGTGGTGACCGTGGAGCTCGATGCCCGCATGATCGCCCTCCTGGACTCTACCCTCGCGTTTCATTCGAATGTCGAAACGGTGCACCAGGATGCCGTCGCGTTCGATCCGTACCCATACTTTGGAGAGACGCCGTACATGCTGGCGGCGAACTTGCCTTACAGTGTTGCAACCCCCGTGATGCGGCGTCTGGCGGCGCATCCGTTTGGCCCGCAGCGCATGGTCGTGATGCTGCAACGCGAAGTCGCGGCGCGGGTCTGCGCGGCTCCGGGCGAGATGAGCTACCTCTCCCTGCTCATGCAGACTTATTCGGAGGCTAGGCACTTGCTCGCCGTTCCTGCGCAAGCGTTCTTTCCGCCGCCGAAGGTGGACTCCGCCGTGGTGGAAATGGTCAAACGCGAGCAGCCGTACTTCCCGGCAGAGGCGATAGAGGGCGTATTGCGGCTGGCGCGCGCAGGCTTCTCCCAGCGACGCAAGCAGGTGCACAATTCCGTGCGGTCAATTCTGCGCATTGAGGACGACCACATGCGCGCGCTCCTTGAAGAAGCGGACATAGCCCCGCAGTGCCGCCCGCAGGAACTTTCGCTCGATGAATGGTATGCGCTGTACAAGGCCGTGCGCGCCGACGGACTGCTCATTGGAGGCTGAATTTCGTGCTCGAGATGGTGTGTATTGGTGGGGCAAAACAGCGGGGGACAAGCCCCCGCGCTACGGCTTCTGGTTCCCTCTCCCAAGGGAGAGGGTTAGGGTGGGGGGACTCCTCAAAACAAGGATGATGAACCATTGATCCAGGTACTCAGATGACTCTCACACCGGAAGATCCCACTCGCTGGCTCATCGTCGGGCTGGGCAATCCAGAGAAGAAGTATACCGCTAATCGCCACAATGTCGGCTTTCACGTGCTCGACCGGCTCGCGGCCAAGACCGGCGTGTCCATCACGGATCGGCGCTTTCAGGGCAGGTTCGGTAAGGCGGCGGTGGGGCAACACGCAATGTTGCTCCTCAAGCCGACCACATTCATGAATGCCAGCGGCGCCGCCGTAGCCAAGGCCGCAAACTACTACAAGATTCCTTTTGAAAACGTTGCCGTGGTCTACGACGACATAGACCTGGAGTTCGCCCGGCTGCGCATCCGCGCCGGTGGCAGCCACGGCGGACATCGCGGCGTGGAATCGGTTATAGAAGCGCTCGGTACCCGCACATTTCCGCGCCTGCGCATCGGCGTGGGTCGTCCGCCGGGCGGCATGGACCCAATTGACTACGTGCTCAGCGACTTCTCGCCTGATGAGCAGCCTGCGATAGAAAAGACGATTGAACAGGGCGTTGATGCTGCGTTGAGCCTTGTTACCGAGGGGTTAGAAAGGACCATGACGCGCTTCAACAGCCGCGCGACCGCACCCGCTCGGCCGGACGCTCCCAAGGAGCCGCAAACGGCAGCGTCGCCGGAGGTGTAGCGGCACTTAACGTAACACCGGCTAGAAAGTATTGGCTCTTGCGATGAGAGTCATCTATAATCAAACGTCTCTCGGCCTGATCGTCTGCCGGACACAATGGCACAAGTTCAAGGGCTAACATCTCTTGACTTCTCGCTTCGCTCGAAATGACACAAAAGAGCTCGCACAAGGCATGATCCGGCATCAGATTAATTCAGTCAGCAACCAACGCTTGAAACTTACATAGGATAGTGGTGTGAATTCAGGAAAACCCTTCAATGAATCTTGACGGCATCCGGGCGCTCCTCGCCCCTCTGCCATGGGCGGAGGCGGCACAGCGCTGGACAAGAGCGCAACAATCGCAGCAGGTAGCCGCACGCGCGGGCGCGCGTCCGGTGCTGGCTGCCGTGGCCCAGCAGCAAGCGACGCAGCCGCTGCTCATTCTCTGCGCCGATCGCGACCGCGCACACCGCTTCTACCAGGAACTTTGCTCGTGGTCGCCGCAAGCGGCAAACGTGCTTTTCTACCCGGAGCTTGACTACCTGCCGTACGAAAACCTGCCTCATTTTTCCACTACGCTCAGCGCGCGCATTGCGGTGCTCGGCGCTTTGCTGGCGGGGCAGAACGCCAAGTTGCCGCCTGGAGACTACCCGGTAGTCGTTACCTCTGTGCGGGCGTTGTTCGAGCGGCTGCCGTCCCCAGCGGAGTTACGTGAACACGTGCTCGTGCTCGCGCCGGGCCAGCGCACCGATCCGGCGGCGCTCAAGAACCGTCTGCTCCGATTCGGCTATGAACCCATGCCGCAAGTAGAAGAGCCCGGTACTTTCACCGGTCGCGGCGGCATCGTGGACATTTTCCCACCCTCGGAAGACCAGCCCATTCGCATCGAATTCTTTGGCGACGAGATCGATTCGGTGCGCCCCTTCAACGTGTCTACCCAGCGCAGCACGGCCCAACATACTTCACTTGCTATCCTCCCCGCCAACGAAGTACCCACTTGGCGCAGCACCGAATTCGCTGCCGCCGTCCGTGGGCTCGACCACAGCGGCCTGCGGCGGGAAGTGCGCGAACAGTGGCAACGCCATCTTCGCCTCCTGGAAGAGGGCGTATACTTCGAGCACGCCTCGTTCTACGCCATGCCCTTTCTCAATCACAACCTGCTCCACTTCCTGCCGCACGGCCTGGTGCTCGCGGAAGACACCGAGCACTTGCAGGACGTTGCCCACGCCCTGGAGACGCAGACCGCTGAACGGAAAAGTCGACTGGTTGCGGGCGGCGAGCTCTCCGCCGACTGGCCGGAGTCCTACCATGCCGCCGCTACAGTTCAGGAGCAGACGAGCGCGTACGCCGTGCTGGACGTGCGAGACCAAGCTGACGGCGAAAGTGACGGACTTGACGTGCTGCCCGTCTACGCGGGCCGTCCGGGGCGGCTGGCCAAAGGCATTGAGCACTTCAGCGAGCAGGGGATGCGCGTCGTCCTAGCAACGACCCAAGTGGAGCGCGTGACCGAGATTCTCCTGGAATACGACCTCAGACCCACTGTGCACTCCGCGCTTCCAGCGCCGCCGCCAGCGGGCAGTACTAGCGTCGTGCCGCTCGCCTTGGCGGAAGGTCTGCGCTGCGAGCAAGCGGGTCTGCTCGTGCTTTCGGATGCCGAGATCTTCGGTTGGAAGCGGCCGCCAACTGCCGCACGCCTGCGGCCCTCCGTGCGCGGCCAGCGGCTCTTGGATGAACTGCAGGTCGGTGATCACGTTGTCCACGTCGACCACGGCATTGGACGTTTCTCAGGCATAAGTCGCATGCCCGGCCCCTCCGGCGAGCGCGAGTACCTGGTGCTGGAATTCGCCCGCGACGACCGTATCTATGTGCCCACCGACCACATGGACCGGGTGGAAAAGTATGTCGGCATGGGCGAACGCGTGCCGACACTCTCGCGCTTAGGCACCCAGGAGTGGACTCGCGCCAAGCAACGCGCGCAGCAATCGGTCGTGGACATGGCGCAAGACCTCGTTGACATCGCCGTCGCCCGCGAGTCCGAACCGGGGCACGCCTTTGCTGCCGACACCGACTGGCAGCGACAGCTTGAACAGGCCTTCCCCTACGCCGAGACACCGGACCAGGAGAAAGCGATCGCCGACGTAAAGCTCGACATGGAGCAGCCGCGTCCCACGGACCGGCTCATCTGCGGCGACGTGGGCTTCGGCAAGACCGAGGTGGCAATTCGGGCCGCTTTCAAAGCGGTCGCGGACGGCAAGCAAGTCGCCGTGCTGGTGCCCACCACCGTGCTCGCGCTCCAGCATTACGAGACATTGAGCAGCCGCCTGCGGCCGTTTCCCGTCCGGGTGGGTCTGGTCAGCCGCTTTCGCACGCCGAAAGAGATCCAGAAACATCTGGCGGACCTCAGCGCAGGCACGCTCGATATTGCTGTGGGCACCCACCGTTTGCTCTCCAAAGACGTGCAATTCAAAGACCTGGGGCTCGTCATCGTCGACGAGGAGCAACGGTTCGGTGTAGCTCAGAAAGAGCACTTCAAGCAACTGCGCAAGCAGGTGGACGTGATTGCGCTCTCCGCCACGCCCATTCCGCGCACGCTACACATGGCGTTGGCAGGCATCCGCGACCTCAGCGTTATCGAGACGCCGCCACCCAACCGCCTAGCAGTCAAGACCTACGTCACCACGTTCAACGACGATCTGGTCAAAGACGCCATCCAACGTGAACTCAATCGCGGCGGACAGGTCTTCATGGTGCACAACGACATCGAGACGATTTATTCGCTGGCGTACCATGTGCGCGAACTGGTGCCCACGGCGCGCGTTACCGTCGGCCACGGCCAGATGGAATCGGACCGCCTGGAGAAGGTGATGCACGCCTTCGTGCAAGGCGAGTTCGACATCCTGGTCAGCACGACTATCATCGAAAACGGTCTGGATATTCCCCGTGTGAATACCCTCATCGTCAACGACGCCTGGCGCTTTGGGCTGGCGCAGCTCTACCAACTGCGGGGTCGGGTCGGCCGCGCCGACGTACAGGCCTATTCCTACTTTCTCTATAACCCGGTGAAGCAGCTCTCGGAAGAGGCTGAGAAACGGCTGGACGCCATCATGGAAGCTACGGAATTGGGTGCGGGCTTCAAGATCGCGCTGCGCGACCTGGAAATTCGCGGCGCCGGCAACTTGCTGGGTTCCGAGCAGCATGGCTTCGTAAACGCCGTGGGTCTCAACCTCTACACCAAAATGCTCCAACAGACGGTGCAGTCCATGCTCGGCCGGCAACCCGAGGTCGATCTGCCGCCGGAGCAGGCGTTGGAAACCGTGGTGGACCTGCCTCTTGCCGCGTACATACCGGATGAGTACGTGGGAGGCGTCGGCGCCAAGATGAAGCTCTACCAACGGGCGGCAGCGCTGAAGGGACGTGAGGAGACCGAGTCTTTCGCCGAAGAGCTTCGCGACCGGTTTGGCCCGCCGCCACCGGCAGTGAAGAGTCTTCTGGCGCTGCTGCGGCTGCGCGCGCGGGCGGCGGAGAACGGCATTCTCTCGCTGGCCTTCGAGGATGATGTGCTCGTCATCCGCTTCCGCGATGAACGCGTCTTCGACCGCATGCGCATATTCAAGGAGTTCGGCTCCGACGTGCGCCTGACCCGCAACGTGGTGCGCTGGCACGTGGCACGCCAGGAAGAGAAATGGCGCGACGGATTGGAGACGCTCTTAGAAGTGCTACTGGAATCCAAGGTGCTGGTGGGATCGCAGCGATAGATCTGGCTGTATATTAGACTCCGATCGGGAACACAAGAAGAGGAGCCTTGGTACCAAACCAGGGCTCCTCTTCTTGTCACGTCAGAATTGGTGCTGCACTACAGCCTATCTCTTTCGTGTTAACAGTATACCATCTTGACGGTTAGCGTACACATTTGCCGCAAGAACGGTGTATTTGTGTGGGTTTCTTTACTGAATTTACCGAGAAGGTATACTTGCCGCTTGGTAAACTATGCACCCATCTGCCGCACCCAGCCGCCCTGTGCTTCGCCCTTGATACCAATGCGAGCGCTGCTTTGCTGCTGGGGAAGTCGGATCCAGGTGGGGCTTTGCATCCCTACTGGAGGTAGTATGACCGGACCAAACCGCACGACTTACCACGTTGTCATGCGGCAACTGCGCGCGCACGTGCACCTCATCGCGGGCATCATTGCGCTCGTCATTGTGAGCACCGGCGTGAGTCTCGTCTCTCCGCTGCTCGTCAAACGTCTGATTGACGACGCGATTTCGGCACAGGATGTGGCGCTGATCGTGCTGCTGCTTGTCGGCATCATTGCCTTTCCGCTGATCGCCATGGCGCTGGGGGCAGTGCAGAACTATCTGCGCGCCAGCATCGGCGAAGCGGTATCGCAATCGCTCCGGCAGGCGCTCTTCAATCACATCATGTACGTGCGCATGCAAGACCTGGAGCGTGTCGCAAGCGGACGCATCATTCGGACGATTACGAAAGTCTGCGGTGAGATTGGTGAAGTGTACGTGAGCAATGAGTTGCTCCCCATGTTCACGAACGCCGTGCTTTTGCTCGGCACGTTGGGCGTCATGTTCTTTCTCAACGGCCGCTTGTTGCTGGTCAGCCTGATCGCCTTTCCGCTCTCTTACCTTTTTGCGCGAAGGATGCAGAACTATGCAGAAAGTCTCGATCGGGAGTTCATTCAGGTCTTAGAACAAGGCATGAATTATCTGCAAGATGCAATACCGGGCATGCGCACCGTGCGCGCCCACACCGCCGAGCCCTATGAAGCAAAGCGGTGGCTGGAATGGCTCAAGACCCACTGGCGTATCAAGGCAGAGAGTATTATCTTCCATAATCTAGCGCGGACGCTCCCGCTGGGCCTAATCCAGAGCGTGGCCGTTGGACTGGTGTACGGCTACGGCGCATACGAGGTAATTAACGGCCGGCTGAGCATCGGCGGCTTGGTGGCCTTCATCATCTACGTACCGCGCGCCTATTTCGCTTTGGAAGGAATTTTGGACGGCCACATCAGCACCGGCCAGGCAAAGGCCGCTGCCGAGCGCATTGACTCTCTTCTCGCTCTGCCTTTTGAAGAGAATTCGAATGCTGCGCAAGACACCGCACAGACTTTAGCACGTACCGCGGGACAGGCAGGGCAAGGAGCTGACCGCGGTGAGCTAGGCATTAGGCAGATGGAGCAATCTAAACAGTCATCTACGGAGTCTTCACTAGAGTCGGGTGGTTCCGTTCATGCTTCGACAGGCTCAGCACGAACGGAAAAGAGTGCAGCCAGATACGCGGGTACCGATGTCGGTTCAGGCGGCGCTGCTATCGAATTCGCCGATGTCTCTTTCGATTACGGACGCGACGGTTTCGGTCTGGAAGACGTGTCTTTTCGGATCGAGCCCGGTAGCTTTGTCGGTGTCGTTGGTCTGAGCGGCGGCGGCAAGAGTACCGTCATCGATCTCCTAATGCGCTTCTACGAACCTCTCTCGGGCGCAATTCGCGTAGACGGCACGGCCATCGACACGTTACCGCTTACAGACCTGCGCGGGATGATCGGGCTCGTGCCGCAGGACGTCTTCCTCTGGAACGACAGCATCTACGCGAATCTCGTGTATCCTGCCCGTGAGGTGTCGCGGGAGCGCGTCATCGCAGCCGCCAAAGCGGCACAACTCCATGATTTCGTTGAGACGCTGCCGGAAGGCTATGATACGCAGGTCGGCGAGCGCGGCCTGGCGCTTTCGGGTGGCGAACGCCAGCGCCTAGCGCTCTGCCGGGCTATTCTCGAACAGCCGCGCATTCTCTTGCTGGACGAAGCGACGTCCGCCCTGGACGCACTGACCGACCGGAAAGTAAGAGACGCCCTCGAGACGGCACGGCGCGGGCGGACCACCATGGTCGTGGCGCACCGGCTGGTTACTGTGATGCACGCCGACAAGATTCTCGTGCTCGACGAAGGGAGATTGGTCCAAGAAGGTACGCCTCAGGAGCTCCTCTCCCAGCCGGGCCTCTTCCAGGACCTCTATGAGGCACAGAGGCTGTGAACGCCCGGATACGAAGAGAGAAGAGGGCAATCACAAGGATTGCCCCTACACCACAACATCAGGTGAGAACTGATTTTGAACCTGCGCCACTCGGGGTGCGGCAGCACGTGCATCACGGGCTCCGATTCTCCCGCCGCGCGGTTGCCGCAGGCAATCAGAGCCGCGTATAATCGCCACAGGATCCCACCGCTTCACATGATTCGAGAAGCCGCTCCCCATGCGCGTACTCATTACCGGAATCACCGGGTTTGCGGGTAGTCATTTGGCGGATACGTGCCTGGCGCGGGGCGCCAAGGTGTGGGGTCTGACTCAAGCGCCGGGGCCGCATCCAAACCTTGTGCACCTCGGCGATCGCGTGCAACTCCACGTTGCGAACATCACTGACGAAGCCGGCATGCATGCCGCGCTTGCCGCGATCAAGCCGGATAGGATATTCCATCTCGCGGCCCAAGCCCACGTGCCGACGGCGTGGAGCGACCCGGCCGCGACCCTCACCACCAACATCCTCGGGCAACTGAACGTGATCCTGGCAATGCAGCGGCACGTGCCGGAGGCGCGGCTGCTCGTGGTGAGTTCGAGCAACGTCTACGGCATGGTGGACGAGAAAGACCTGCCCGTGAGCGAAACAACGCCGTTTCGTCCCGCCGATCCGTACGCGGTGAGCAAGGTGGGGCAGGACATGCTGGCATTGCAGTACTGGCAGAGCCACGGGTTGCCCATCGTGCGTGTGCGCCCGTTCAACCACATCGGACCGCGCCAAGCGCCGGACTTCGTCATCGCCCGCTTTGCGCAGCAACTGGCACAGATGGAGGCAGGAGCAATTCCGCCGACGTTGAAAGTGGGCAACATGAGCGCTAAGCGCGACTTCACCGACGTGCGCGACGTGGCCCACGCCTACTGGCTGGCGCTGGATAAGGGCACGCCCGGCGCAGTCTATACCATCGGTTCCGGCAACGCGCGCTCGATTGATGAGATGCTGCAGATTATGCTGGGCCTAACGCGGGTAAACGTAGCGGTGGAAACGGATCCGGCGCTCTTCCGGCCGGGCGACTTGCCGATACTCCAGGCGGATCCGCGCGCGATCCAGGAGCAGACCGGCTGGCGGGCCGAGATTCCCCTGGAACAGACCTTGGAGGACACACTCGACTACTGGCGGGACCGCCTGCGCGCTACTACATGAGTTCATTGCCAATGCATGGCTTCACGCAACTAAATTCTAGGAACACTCTGAACAAGTCTCTGGCATAGTATCATAGCAAGAAAGCAGCATATGGCGAGGAGTTGGGTAATGGAGCAGCCGACGTTTGCCGACCTGGAGTACGCGCACAAGAAGCGCAAGACGCGGCGGGAGAAGTTCTTGGAGCGCATGGAGGAGTTGATCCCGTGGGCGGAGTTGGAGGCGCGCATTGCGCCGTACTATCCCAAGGCGGGGCGTGGGCGGCGGCCGTATCCCTTGTCGGTGATGTTGCGGGTACACTGCGTGCAGTTGTTCTACAACCTGAGCGATCCTGGGATGGAGGACATGCTGTACGAGGTGGAACCGGTGCGGCGGTTCGTGGGGCTGCGGCTGTCAGAGGCGCTGCCGGACGAGACGACTATTCTGCACTTTCGGCATATGCTGGAGCGGCACAAGTTGGGAGAGGGATTGCTGGAGGCGATCAACGCGCATCTGGCGTCGCAAGGCTTGCGGCTGCGAGAAGGGACGGTAGTGGACGCGACCATCATCGCGGCGCCAACGTCGACCAAGAACCGCGAGGGGGAGCGAGACCCGGAGATGCGGCAGGTGAAGAAGGGGAACCAGTATTACTTTGGGATGAAGCTGCACATTGGGGCCGACGCAGAGACGGGGCTCGTGCACAGCTTCACCACGACGCCGGCCAACGTGCACGACGTGACCCAAGCGGCGGCGTTGCTGCACGGCGCGGAGAAAGCGGTGTGGGGAGACGCGGGGTACGTGGGGGTGCAGAAGCGACCGGAGCATCAGGGGCGCGCCGTAGCGTGGCAGGTGGCGTTGAAGCCTGGGCAGCGGCGGAAACTGGCGCCTGAGAGCGCGGCGGCGCTGGCAGAGCGGCGCAAAGCGTCGGTCAGGGCCAAGGTAGAGCATCCGTTCCTGTGGGTGAAGCGGCACTTCGGCTACGCCACGGTGCGCTACCGGGGTCTGGCCAAGAACAGGCAACGGCTGGCCTTGCTGCTGGGGCTGACCAATGTGGTGACGGCCGCACGCCAGTTGGCAGCTTGACACGGGAGCAGTGCGCCCAAAACACGAGTGGGAGCAAAAAACGCTCCCAGCAGCGCCGAAACACGGGCAAAACAGCCCCTCCCAAACGCCAAAACACACCCCAAAACGCCCCCACAATCCTGCACACACCAATAACGCCACGCTTGCACCGAGTTGTTCAGACCCTTCCTAGAAACGCATTGCCTTTATTCACAAGGAGCACCTGAACCAGGATGGAGTCATCACCGATAACGTTTGGCACCGACGGCTGGCGCGCCATCATCGGCGCCGACTACACCGTCGCCAACGTCCGCCTGCTCACGCAGGCCATAGCCCAGTACTGGCAAAGTGAGCATACGGAAGAAGCCGCTAGAGGCTTCGTCGTGGCCTACGACACCCGCTTCAACGCCGAAATGTTTGCTGAGGCGGCGGCCGAGGTACTGGCCGGCAACAACATTCCCGTGGCCCTCACTGTGGCACCGACTCCAACACCGGTCTTCGCCCACGCCATCGTCAATCGGCAGGCCGGCGGCGGCATTACGCTCACGGCGAGCCATAACCCCTTCGATTACCAGGGGTATAAGGTGCGGTCCGCATATGGCGGCGCCACGCCGCCGGAGGAACTGGCGAAGATAGAGAACATCGTCAACGCGCTGCATCCGCGAGACGTGCGCGCTACTCCCATTGCTCAAGCCGAGAAAGCAGGACTGTGCGAGCGGTTCGACCCCGCGTCTGCGTACCTGGCGCACATCGGCCGGATGCTCGATCTCGAAGCTCTGCGGGCTTGGGACGGCACGCTGGTAGTAGACGCAATGTATGGAGCCGGATTGGATTGGTTCAGCAATATTCTCCAGGGCGGCTCTTTGGAGGTATACGATCTCCACAACGAGCGCAATCCCATGTTCCCCAACATGCATAACCCGGAGCCGATTCCGGGTAATTTGCAGGACCTCTTCAGTATCGTGCGCCAGATGGGGGCACAGTTGGGCCTGGCGACCGACGGCGATGCCGACCGCCTCGGCGCGTGTGACGAAAGTGGAGCGTTCCTCAATCAGCTTACGGTGATGTCGCTGTTGGCACTCTATCTGCTTGAGGTGCGGGGTCAGCGCGGACCGATTGTCAAGACATTTACCTCCAGCACCATGCTCAACCGCCTCGGCGAGCAATTCAACGTACCTGTGCACGAAACGCCGGTGGGCTTTAAGTTTGTCGCACCGAAGATGCTGGAAGTCGATGCGCTGCTGGGCGGCGAGGAGAGCGGCGGCTATGCCTTTCGCGGGCACGTGCCTGAACGCGACGGTATACTGGCGGGGCTCTTTCTGCTGGACTACGTGGTGCAGTCCGGCCGTACGCCGACTCAACTCGTGGAGCACCTCTTTAGCCTGGTAGGTCCGCACCACTACGACCGACTTGACCTGGACTTCCCACCGGAGGAACGTGAAAATATCACGGCGCGCATGCAGGCGCACGTGCCGACGACACTCGCCGATAGTGCAGTGGTCCGGTGCCGCGCCCAGGACGGCTTCCACTACACACTGCAAGACGACGCTTGGGTGTGTGTCCGCTTCTCCGGCACGGAGCCCATCATGCGCATCTACGCCGAGGCGAATAGTCCTGCACGCGTACAGTCCCTCATCCAGGTCGCGCGTGCGCTGGCGGGAGTGTAGAGTAGGGCGTCCGATTCATGTCATTCCGAGGAGCAGAGCGACGAGGAATCTGAAGTGCCAGAACTCTAGATTCCTCCCCGTGTCTCGCACGGGGCCGCTACGCTCGGAATGACACCAAAAGGCAATATACAAATGACAGTCCAAAGGGTACGTGTGTTGGAGATCGTATGGTAGGTACCTCGGCGGGATTCTTCATTACGTTCGAGGGCGTGGAGGGTTCCGGCAAGACCACCCAAGTAGAATTGCTTGCCGACCGTCTGCGGCAAGCGGGGTATCCGGTGATTGCGACGCGCGAGCCGGGCGGTACGCCCATCAGCGACCGCATCCGCGCCGTCGTGCTCGATCAGTCACGGGTAGAGATCCATCCGCACACCGAAGCGCTGCTCATGTGCGCTGCCCGCGCGCAACTGGTCAATGAGCTGATCCTGCCGTCCCTCGCACGTGGGCACGTCGTCATCTGCGACCGCTACAGCGATTCGACCTTCGCCTACCAGGGCTTTGCCCGCGGACAGGACTTAGCGACGCTGCGCGCTCTCAACGACTTTGCTACCGGCGGCCTCGTGCCGCACCTCACGCTTCTCCTTGATCTGCCCGCAGAGGTCGGTCTGGAGCGGCGCTTTAGCCCCGGCAACTCAGCCGCGACGACCAATCGCATGGACCGCCTCGACCTCGCCTTCCATAAAAGGGTCGCCGCCGGATACCATTCTCTCGCCCGCGCAGAGCCTGATCGCTGGCGCATTGTAGACGCACAGCGTGAAGCTAATGAGGTGGCCGCTGAAATCTGGCATATCGCCGCCGTACAACTGCGGACTTCGTGATAGAGTCAACGCAGTAGGGTGTCCGGCCCTGCATGGCTGTTCCCTCTCCTGAGGAGGCTGTCTCATAATTCCGCTACAGAGCACGATAGGTCAAATGAGGAACGCAGCCAAGTGGCGTATTGTATTGACAGAGTGGTAAAAGTGATGGAAACGGTATTTTGAAGGCTTGATGCGACGCCCAGAAAGCAACACAAGTCTATCTCAAGACCTCACTTAGCTTCTCTGCACGGCAGTATACCTCGGTAAGGGCAATTATGAGACAGCCTCTGAGGGAGAGGGTTAGGGTGAGGGGTCACAAACTCCTTTGTAGCGCGGGGCTTGTCCCCCGCCTCCTAGAACGCTTTGCACGCGGTAAACGAGCAATGCATAGCACAGGGGGGTCTTGGCGACGATCTATACCACACGACGCACGCAATAGAAGCCAAAGGATGGATTCGCTAGACTCACAAACGAAGTGCAACACCATGCTAAGGTGTTGCCATGGGAACACACTATCGTCAACTTTCCATTGAAGAGCGGTGTGAAGTGGCCCGACTTCACACCGCGGGGCACTCGTACCGGCAAATCGCTGCAGCTCTGGATCGCGCGCCATCGACCATTATGCGGGAGGTGAAACGGAATGGGTCTCGTACGCAGGGCTACAGAGCGACGTATGCCGCTGAACAGGCGTGGGCGCGGCGCTGGGTTGGCGGCAAGTTGGAGCGGGATGCTGCGTTGCGCAAGACCGTGCTGGAGTACTTGCAATGCGGCTGGTCGCCGGAGCAGGTGGCGGGACACATGGCGCAGAAAGCGGGAGCACCGGTCATCTCCCACGAGACCATCTATCGCTTCATATACGGACAGGTGGCGCGCACCAAGGACTATAGTTGGCGGCACTACCTGCCGCGAGGCAAGACGCAACGGCGACCCCATCGGCGCAGTGGGCGCAGTCCGGCCTCCTTCATTGCCAAGCGCCGTCCACTGGCGGAACGGCCCCAGGCGGCGGCCGACCGCCAAACCCCCGGCCACTGGGAGGCTGACCTGATGCTCTTTGGCAGAGGCGGCCACGCGGTGCTCGCCCTGCACGAGCGCCACTCGCGCTTGCTCATCGCTGCGCGCCAGCCCGGCAAGGCGGCAGACCCCATCGCCAGCACCATGTACGATCTGCTCGCGGTCTTGCCTGAAGCCTGGCGACAGACCGTCACCTTCGACAACGGCACCGAGTTCGCGCGTCATTACCGCCTCCATGACTTGGGCATCCAGACCTTCTTCTGCGATACCCACGCCCCCTGGCAGAAAGGAGGCATCGAGAACGCTATCGGACGCATGCGGCGCATGCTGCCGCGCAAGACCGACCTGGCGGAGATGTCTGCAGAGCGCTTTGCGCAACTTATCCAAGCCTACAATCACACCCCGCGCAAGTGCCTTGACTATCAAACCCCAGCCGAAGTATTTCTCAAACAAACGTTGCACTTGAAATGTGAATCCACCCTCCCGCTTTCGCGGGAATGACGGGACAATGCTCGACCGGCGAGGGGCAATGACGTACTGCATTACGGCAGGTAACATCCACCGTGGGCAAAGGAGAATTAACGTAGCGTGGGGGCTTGTCCCCTGCCTCCTTACACGCTCATTAAAAGGGAAAGGCCTGCAAGATAGATTCCCGCTTTTTCGGGAATGACGGACCTACACGAAACCCTTTAGCGGATGAGGATGCCCCGCCGCACGAAGGGCAAAGGAGAATGCGCACATGAGTGAGGACGCTATCCGCGTAGACGGAATCAGCTATGCCTATGGCGACGTAAAGGCGGTGGATAATGTCAGCTTTACCGTTGCTCCGGGCGAAGTGCTGGGCTTCCTGGGTCCAAACGGCGCGGGTAAGTCCACCACCATCAAGCTGCTTACCGGCCAAATGCGACCCCAAAGCGGCGAAATCTCAATTCTGGGTATGAACGTGGCGAAAGAGCGTGACAAAATTCAAGGTCGCATCGGCGTCTGCTTTGAGGAAAAGAACCTCTATCTCAATCTCTCCGCACGGGAGAACCTGCACTTCTTCGCCAGGCTATTTGGCATACGCGACTTCGATGCCGCGCCTCTGCTGCAGCGGGTGGGTCTGGCCGATCGGGCCGAAGACCGCGTGAAAGGCTACTCCAAAGGCATGCAGCAGCGGCTCATGGTTGCCCGTTGCCTGCTAAACACCCCTGACATTCTCTTCCTCGACGAGCCTACCGACGGGCTCGATCCGGTATCTTCGCAGGCCATTCGGCGCGTGATAGAGGAAGAAGCAGAGCGCGGTGCCGCGATTCTGCTCACCACCCACGACATGGACGAGGCGGACAAACTCTCAGACCGTGTGGCATTCATCAATGACGGCAAAATCGCGGCCCTGGACACGCCGGAGAACCTCAAGCTCGCCCACGGCCAGCGGTCGGTGCGGGTGCGCACCCGCGAGAATGATGAGGTACGCGAGCAGGTGGTGCTGCTCGACGCCAGCGACACCGGTGACCGCCTGAAAGACGTGGTGGGCGCGGAGGGCTTGCTGACTATCCACACCGAAGAGGCGACTCTAGAAGCCGTCTTCATTACGCTGACGGGCAGGGGACTGCAAGAATGATGGGCAGAGGACTGCAAGAATGAGCACCCAAGTGTCACGCACTGCCATCCTTTGGGCGATTGTGCGCAAGGATATGCTGGAATACAGCCGTGAGCGGTTCTTTGTGGTGATAACCGTGATTGGCATCTTATTCTACGCCCTCGCCTTCTGGCTGCTGCCGAGCAGCGTGAATGAGTCGTTTGCGGTGGGCGTACGCCAGACGGGCATGGACGCAATCTTCACGGAGGCCATGGGCGACCAGAGCGCAGGCATCGAGATCGTGCAGTTTGAGTCGATAGAGGCGCTGGAGGCAGCGCTGGGTGTGGGCGATGCTAAGCCGGAAATGCCGCTTGCGATTGGGCTGGCCTTCCCCGACGACTTCCTCCAGAGCGTCGCCGCCGGACAAAAAACAACGGTGCGCGTGTATGTGGACGCCAACGTGCCGGTGGAGATGCGCCGCGCTATGACGAGCTTTGTACGCGAGATTGCCTACGCCTTGTCGGGCAATCCCCTGCCGGTGGCGGAACCGGACCGCGAGGTGATCGTCCTCGGTGAAGACCGGGTGGGCGATCAAGTACCGTTCCGCGAGAAGATTCGCCCGCTCTTCGCAATTCTGGCGCTCGTCATCGAGACCTTTGCGCTCAGTTCGCTGATAGCCACCGAGATTCAAGCCCGCACCGTGACCGCCGTGCTCGTCTCGCCGACCCGCGTCTCGGACTTTCTGGCAGCCAAAGGCATCTTGGGCACGGCGATGGCCTTCGCCCAAGCCGTGCTTCTGCTGCTGATCATCGGCTCGTTCGCCAACCAACCGCTCATCCTGCTGTGCGCGCTCTTGTTGGGCGCAGTGCTGGTGACCGGCTTCGGTCTAATTGCGGGCGCCGCCGGCAAGGACTTCATCGAAACGCTCTTCTACGGCATGGCCTTCATGATCCCGCTGATGATTCCGGCGATTGCGGTGCTCTTCCCCGGTTCCGCCGCAGTGTGGGTGAAGATCTTGCCTTCCTATGGCTTGATACAAGCAGTCGTGCAGACCAGCGCTTACAACGCCGGTTGGCTGGAGGTCTTGCCGTATCTCGGCATGTTACTGGTATGGTGCCTGGTCGCATTCGCGGCGGGGCTGGTCGTGTTGAAGCGAAAAGTGGAAACGCTCTAGGGCAAGAGTTAAGGAAATGCTACAAGTCTAATGCCATGAGCTTTACCCGAACCGTTCGCCCTGAGCTTGTCGAAGGGCCGAAGGGCGAACTGGTAGTAAGACCAAGTCTGAGTAGAGGCGCTCAACTCCCCGTTCGTGCTTAGACAGGTGACTTGGCGTAGCTACCCCGGCACGAACGGGATAACAAAACCCAACCACTACAATGCAACTAGAATTGGCAAAGGCTCCCATGCACCCGCAGGTAGCGCAGGTTTGTAACCTGCGCAAAGCCAAGGAATGAGCAATCCAGGTAATCACCTTTAGACAACCGGGCGAATGTGTTGGGGAATCGCCCGCACATTCCATGTCGCTAGCGCCAACGAGAGAGGGAGAAATGTCATGACCGGAGTAAACGCGTGGCACTTGTTGCGCAAGGACTTGGGCGTCGGGCCGCGCTCGCCAATCTTTCTGTACGCCATAGTCCTGCCCGTGATCCTCACGCTCTTGATTCGCGTGGTGTTTGGCAGCCTCTTTGATCCCGTCCCCCGGCTCGGCATCGTTGACGAAGGCGAATCGCAGGTCGTGCAGAACGTCCGCGACGTCGAGGGTATCCAGGTGACGTTTCCGGAGTCCGCCACCGCCTTGAAAACGCTGGTAGAAAACAACGATCTGGACGCGGGTCTGGTGCTGCCGGCGGGTTTCGACGGCGCCCTGCAGGCCGGCCAGATGCCCAACGTCCAGTTCTTCTTTGGCGGCCAGAGCCTGGCGTCAAACCGCGTTGTGCTGGGGGTGACCATGGTAGACCTCATCCGCGAAATCGCGGGTTCACCTGCGCCCATTGAAGTTGAAACCATCACCGTGGGCGAGGGCGAGGCCGTGCCTATCGTCTCCCGCTTGCTGCCGTTGATCGTGCTCATGGCGGTGCTTATCGCCGGCGCGCTGACCCCGGCCACGAGCCTGGTGGAGGAGAAAGAAAAGCGCACGCTCACGGCGCTGCTCGTGACACCGACCCGGCTGGGCGACGTCCTGCTCGGCAAGGGCGCGTTGGGCTTCATCCTGGCAATGGCAACCGGCGTCGTGACGCTGGCGCTGAACGGCGCGCTCGGCGCGAATCCCGCCGCCCTGCTTTTGGTGCTCGTGCTGGCAACGCTCATGGCGGCAGAGGTCGGCCTGATGCTCGGCTCATTCGCCAAAGATACCAAGGCGCTCTATACCATCTGGAAGTCCGGGGCCATCGTGCTTGTGGCCCCCGTCGTCTTCTTCATCTGGCCGAACCTGCCCCAGTGGATCGCAAAAATCTTCCCCACCTACTACTTCCTCTCGCCCCTCTTCGAGATCGCCATCCGCGGCGCGGGCCTCGCCGACGTGTGGCTGGAACTCGCCATCGGCTTCGCCATCTGCGCCGTGCTCCTCCTCGGCGTCTACACCCTCGGCCGCCGCATGGAAGCCACTCTGGCGGCGACGTAAGTGAGCCTTAGTAGAACCTGCATACTTGCTCACAGTTCGCTAACACGAGCCAAGTTCCTTTCTTTTGCAGCGGGAATTTACGGGAGACCCTCGCACTCACTCGTCCCGCTCCAATTACTCCCTTTCCTAAGAGTGGGAGATGACCAGGGCGAAGGTTGAATCCGCACATTCTTACAAGCCCCGCCACACTCGCTGAGGCAATACGCGAGGGGTGCCCACATTCCCTATATCCGCACCATATTCTCCCTCTCCCAAAACTGGGAGAGGGCCGGGGTGAGGGTTGAATCCGCCTTTTCCAGGTGTACTGAGGTGCAAGGGCACGACATGTCGTGCCCCTACGGGTCAATTGTCTCACTCATGCGGAAACACCAACGGCAGACGGGGATCCCCAGCAAGGCACACTGGACCTATCACTTTGGGGGTGGCAGACAAAGTTGCCTATTCCCACTCGATGGTCGCTGGGGGTTTGTTGGTGATGTCGTAGACCACGCGGTTGACGTGGGGGACTTCGTTGACGATGCGGCTGGAGATGCGCGCCAGCACGTCGTGGGGGATGTGGGCCCAGTTGGCGGTCATGGCGTCATGGCTCTCAATGGCGCGCAGGGCGACCAGGTGGTCGTACGTGCGTTCGTCGCCCATCACGCCGACGCTCTGCACGTTAGGCAGCACGGCAAGAACCTGCCAAAGTTTTTCATAAAGCCCGGCGGCGCGGAGTTCCTCGGTAAGAATTGCGTCCGCCAGGCGCACGATTTCCAGTTTCGCGGCGGTCACCGCGCCCAGCACGCGCACGGCCAGACCCGGCCCCGGAAACGGGTGCCGCCAGACAAGCTCGTGTGGCAGCCCCAACTCCTCGCCCACATTGCGCACCTCGTCTTTGAAGAGCGTGCGCAGCGGCTCGACGAGTTGCAGGCGCATGGTTTCCGGCAAGCCGCCCACGTTGTGGTGGCTTTTGATGCGGGATGCGGCTTTCGAATCCGGCGCGCGGCTCTCAATCACGTCGGAATAGATCGTGCCCTGGGCCAGGAAGTCCACCGGCGCGTGGCGCGTAGCCTCTTCCTCGAACACGTCAATGAACGTCTCGCCGATGATGCGCCGCTTCTTTTCCGGATCGGTGACATCCGCTAACGCTCCTAAAAAAAGCTCGCGGGCATCCACGCGCCGGACCGGAATGCCGAGTTGTGTGAGGCTTTCTTCCACCTGCTCCGGTTCGTTGAGCCGCAATAGGCCGTTGTCCACGAACACGTTAATGAGCCGGTCGCCAATAGCGCGGTGCAGGAGCACCGCCGCCACGGTGGAATCGACGCCACCGGAAAGCGCCAGGATAACCCGCTGCGCGCCCACCTGGCTTTGAATCTGCGCCACGGCTTCATCGATGAAAGCGGCAGGGGTCCAATCCCCGCGCAGGCCGCAGACCTCAAAGAGGAAGTTGCGCAGAATTTCCATTCCTTGGGGCGTGTGCGCCACCTCCGGGTGAAACTGAATGCCGATCATGCCTTGCGCGTTTCCCATGGCGGCGATAGGCGAATTGGCCGACGATGCCAGCACGTCAAAGCCCGGCGGCAGTGCCGTAATATGGTCGCCGTGACTCATCCACACGTCCTGTTCGCGCGCGATGTCGGCAAAGACACCGGCTGACTGCTGCGCATGGATCATAGCGTGCCCGTATTCGCGCCTGTCGGCGGGGGCCACACTGCCGCCCAACGCCTGGGCCATGAGCTGCATGCCGTAGCAGATTCCCAAGACCGGCAGCTTGCCCTGCCAGACGAAGGGCTGCGGGCGCGGCGCGCCCGGCGCGTAGGCGCTGGCCGGCCCGCCGGAGAGCACCAAGGCCCGCGGATTGAGGGCACGCACGGATTCCTCGTCGGCGTCGTAGGGCATGAGTTCCGCGTAGACGCCGCACTCGCGGATGCGGCGCACGATCAGCGGGCTGTACTGTGAACCAAAGTCGAGCACGACCACGCACTCGCGGGTCTTGGCGGCAGGAGAAGATGGATGCCGCGCCCCCGCAGGGGGCGAGCTTTCGCGGGAATGACGGAGGGAGGACGCTTCGCTGGAGTTACGGAGTGAGGACTCCTCGCTGGAATGGCAAGGTACGGACTTTTCGCCAGGATGACGGGGCAGGAGTCCTTCGCCGGATTCAGGGGAAAAGGGCTCTGCCGGGGTCTCGGAAGATGCAGAGGTCTTCAAATGACGGTACTCCTTGTATCAATGCAGTTTACCCGCGTAGGCACCAGTCTTGTCCCCGCGGCACCGAAAGCGCGTCGGAGGCACGGGCTACTGCTAGCGAATTCGGCAGACATCCAAGCGGGGGACACTACAGTTCTAAGCCGAAGCGCGCCGCAATCGCGGGCTTACGATCGGATACGGCGCAGGCCGTTTCTAGTGGTGGTCGACGCGCGGGTTAATCTCAAGCTCCCGCAGGTCGCGTACCATCTGGGCCAGGCCGCGCGCGCCGGCATCCAGAAACTTGCGACCTTTCTCAGCAGTCGCTACCGTGGGATCGCCGCGCACGCCGGTCTTGGAGAAGGTGCTCCAGTACGGCATCGCCGCCACGTGGTTGGCATCGGGATGGCGGCCTGCGACCAGGTCGTTCCACCCGCCCAAGCTCATCGGCACATCGTCCGGAATCTCCTCTGCCGCCAGGTCCATGTAGACGTTATCCGGATCGATGGCGAGGTAGAGGCTTGTTTCCAACTCGCCGCCGTGGGACATGCCGCCATGAGGTGAGTCGCGCAATTCGGCCACCACACGGCGCACCTCGGCGATGCCCCAGTGGTTGAGCGCATAGACCAGCCCCACGCCCTCGGTCTCGATTACCGCCAGGCGGGCGGCCACCTCGGTAAAGGCGGTATTGCTGCCGTGACCGTTGAGCATGATGATGCGCGTGAAGCCATGATGAATAAGCGACTTGCAGATGTCCACGAGGTAGCGCACGAAGACATGGCCGTCCACGTGGATCACGCCGGGGAAGTCCAGGTGGTGCGGATCGTAGCCGTGGGCAACCGCCGGTACTACGACGCACTGATCGGGTACTATTTCTGCCGCGCGTTCGCAGATGGTAGTGGGCAAAAGCACGTCCACGTCCAAGGGCAAGTGCGGGCCGTGGTCCTCGATGCACCCCGTAGGCAACAGGGCTACTCGCTTTTGCGCCGCCGCTTCTTTGATCTCCGGCCACGTCATCTTGCCGTATAGGTACTTCGTCGTCATGCGCCGATCTCTCCTCTTCTTTTTATCGTTCGTGTAATGATCAAAAGCACGTTATTCTCATTCGATTATAGACTCCGCGGGGTGTGACGTGCTTCAAGCGCGCGGCCTCTGAATGACTTTGTCTGCCCGTACGTCCTATTCTGTAGCTTCTCGGTCATGCTAATACGCCAGGTAGGGCACCATCGACGATACGAGGGTCCAGCGGCAACGAGACTCTTCTGTCTTACGCACAACATGCCCACAATTAGATTCGGAGCGGGGGACAAGCCCCCGCGCTACGGTAAAGCGGTCAAATGGAATGCGCGATTGAGAGTGCGAGTGAAGCCGATACCGTGCATGCTTCGACAGAGCCTTGGTGAAACCACCTCAGCACGAATGGCTTGTGGGCACAGGTTGGCACAGCTTGCAGAAAGATGCGCGCGAAGCGGAACCTTTTGTGCTTCGACAAGGGCTTCGCGCAGCACTCAGCACGAACGGATTCTTGCCTTTTCCGTTCGTGCTGAGCCTGTCGAAGGGCAGGTCTACACAGAGCGATGTATTTATGAGACAAGTTCTAGCGACTTTCGGAGAAAAACTTCACGGCCGAAGAATCGCAGAGGGCTGGCGCGTTGCCAGCCCTCCGATTGCATGACTCCAATTGGCTCAATAGGGGTTTACTCTAACGTGACCTCTTCCGTGCGCACACTCTCGATGGTGCCGCCGGCATAGCGCCAGACCTCGATTGGGGTGACCACGTCACCGCTCGCATCGAAGTCGTGCGCGCCCGCCGCGCCTTCGTAGTTGATGCTGCCGCCTGCCCGCAGCGCATCAATGGCTGCCTTTACTCCGGCCGCGCCTGCCACTGCCACGTCTCCGTCAGGATTGGAAACCGTACGCAGCATGTCACGCACCGCAGCGGGCGTAACCTCTGCACCGGAAACCTCTGCTGCTAGTGCCGCCAAGGCCGCAATCACAATGGAGTCGTAGACGTTGGTCATGAACGGCAGCGGAGGCAACTCGCCGTACTTTGCCTGGTAGTCTGCCGTGAAGAACTCAAGCGACTGAGTTTCGGCAGAGCCGGGCGCCGTACCCATCATTCCTTCAAGGTTTGCCGCCCCAACTGCCTCAATGATCTGCTCCGATCTGGTGCCGTCCACGAAGAGAAAGTTCGTGATGAAGTCGTTCTCGATGGCTTCCCGCAGGTAAATAGTGGCGTGGCCCGCGTAACTCAGCGCCAGCAGCACTTCCGGCTCACCCTCGATCGCTTTGCGCAGCTCCGCAACATAGGTGGTAGCTACCGCTTCATCGTGGGGCACGGCGGCGCTCACCGTTCCTCCCGCAGCCTCGAACGCGGCCTGGAAGTTATCCTTCAAACCCTGGCCGTACGGGTTGTTGACGTAAATGATCGCAACGTTCTTGTATCCTTGCTCGACCGCCACGCCGGCAAGCACCACCCCTTGGAGCGCATCCGACGGCACGGTGCGGAAGAGGAAATCTTGGCCCTCATCAGCGGGCAGTATCGTGAGCAGTGGTGACGTAGAGGCGTAAGAAATCTGGGGTACGCCCTTCGGAATCGTCACAGACTCAGCGACGGCCAGGCTGGAGCTACTGGCCGCGGCGCCAATCACCACGTGCACCTGGTCCACGTCTACCAGTTTGCGGGCCGCCCCGACGGCAGCCGTCGGGTTCGTCTCAGTATCGCCGTACACAATCTCGACCGGATAGCCGCCTTGCGCTAGGTGTTCTTCGGCGAGGGCTGCCGCCTTCTGGAACGCCGCGCCAAACTCGCCCAGCGGTCCGGTAAAGGGAAGCAGCACGCCAATCTTTACGGTTGGCGCTGCTGCCATTTCTTCCTTCTCTGTAGCTTCCGGCTCTGCGTCCGGCGTAGAAGCGCACGCAGCCGTAAACAGCATCAGCACGACTGCTGTTATGGATAGAATCAACACTTGCAAGAACCGCGACATTGCGAATTCCTCCTCGCTTCCGTGTAGACGCCTATTTGACAGTCACATGGCAGTAGCATATAAGAGGTCATTGGTGTAGTCAAGGAGTTTGCGGGCCAATTGCTAGCGTAGAAATACACGCTAGGCCCAGCGCAGCGGCAACGAGTAGGGGCACGGCAGGCCGTGCTCCTAACGGTGATCCACGATTAAACCGAACGCTACACTTCCCACCCGGCAGGCAACCCGACACGAAATCGGAAGAGCTGCGGGCATCCCTATCACGATTCCTTTCTGGTAGCATACGGTAGAGTTCACGAGATTCGTACCTCGCTGCACCACAGGGAGCAATCCAGTGCCAAAACCGGAAGTATTCATCGCCATCACCAAAACGCTGCGGACAAGCCTCTTTTCGGCTGCAAGTGAGGAGCGCCTCGCCACAACCTTCACCGTGCGCGGCGGCGACCATGACGGAAAGCTAACGAGTGCGGACTTGACAGAGCAAATCACCGGATGCACAGCCTTAATCACGGGCTGGGGGTCGCCGGAGATTACACCGGAGGTCTTGGCTGCCGCAACCGATTTGCGCATCATCGCCCACAGCGCCGGTAGCATCCGGCGACTCATTCCCAAAGCGGCGCTCACGCAAGGGATCGCTTTAACCCACGCCGCGCCGATGATTGCGGAGGCCGTCGCCGAGTTTACCGTGCTCGGCATGCTGCTGGGCCTGCGCTGGCCCCACCGGCAAAATGCGTTGATGCATGAGGGTAAATCCTGGTCGGAGTCGCGCGCTATCGGCGGCAATCTCTTGGAAGCGCAGCGCGTCGGCCTCATAGGCTGCGGTTACGTGGCGCAGCGCGTAATCAAGAAGCTGCAGGGCTTTGGCATGCCGATCGCGGTCTACGATCCCTATCTTCCTGACGATCGCGCCGCCGCGCTCAACGTAACCCGCGTCTCGCTGGAAGAGCTCTTCAGCACGTGCCGTGTCATTGCGAATCACGCGCCCACGACCCCGGAGACGGACGGCATGGTGCAGGCCGCGCACTTCAAGGCATTGCAAGACGGGGCTGTATTCATCAACAATGCGCGGGCGCGGGCGGTTGACCAGGATGCCATGATCGCCGAGCTGGCTACCGGCCGCATTCGCGCCGTGCTCGATGTGTTCAACCCGGAGCCATTACGCGAGGATAGCCCGCTGCGTGGGATGGAAAACGTCTTCCTGACGCCCCACATGGCCGGTCTCTCCGACGATACGCGCCTGCGCCAGGGCGCGGCCATGGTGGATGAGTTGGAACGCTCCCTTAGCAGCGAGCCGCTGCTCTACCCCATCACGTTGGAAACCTACGATCGCATGGCATAAGAGCGCCGAATGAGAGGCACTCTCCGTTCACCCTTCGACAAGCTCAGGGCGAACGGAGAGTGCTTTTTTCTATAATGCATCGTTGGCTGAGCGCTCTTTATAGAGCGTGTTATGGCGAGTGTGATAGGCGCACCGCTTCGTGACCGCACACGCTCTCCGACGGACTGCGATCCGGCCGATAGGAAGCCCCTGGGCGCCATCTTGAGGATCAGTCGGGCGGGCCGTCGGTGGAGGTGCGCCTCTGTGCGTGCCTGACCAGCAGCGCAGTCAAGTCATTCACTGTGCGAGGCACGGCGGCTGAAGACGGGAGCAGTCCTGCAGTACACAATTGGCGATAGGCCTCAACCACGAGGGGCTGCAGCAGTCCGGCCTCACGTAGCAGCGGGTCATCCGCAAGCACGGAATCGGGAGGGCCTTCCGCAAGGAGCCGGCCTTTATCCAGCACGATCACATGGTCTGCCCAGGCCAATGCCAATTCTACGTCGTGCGTCGAGATGACGATGCTCCGGCCGTTGCGGTGCAGCGAATCGAGCAGGTCGAGGACGCGTCCAGTCGTCTCCGGATCAAGGCCGGCGGTCGGTTCGTCGGCAATAACGACCTCCGGCTCCATCACGAGCACACCGGCAATCGCGACCCGCTTTTTCTGACCGTAGCTCAGCATGTGGGTGGGCCGTTCCGCCAGTTCCACCAAATTGGTGTCCGCAATTACCTGTTCTACCTTGGCGCGTACATGCTCTTCAGACCACCCCAAGTTCAGCGGCCCAAAGGAGACGTCTTGCCGGACGCTGGCAGCAAAGAGCTGAGAATCGGGATCCTGAAACACCAGACCCACGCGGCGGCGCAATTCACGGAGCGCATCACGGTTGTAGCGTATAGGATCGCCATTATGGGAAACCGTCCCGGCAGAGGGCTGCAGAATGCCATTAAAGTGTAGAAATAACGTTGTCTTACCGCAGCCGTTCGCGCCCAAGAGGGCAATCCGGCGGCCTTGCGGCAGTGTCAGAGAAAGGTCGCGCAGGGCCACGGTACCGTCGGGATACGCAAACGTAACGCCCTCAACCGCCAGCACGGGAGGCGCGGCACTTGCCGCAGTTGCCACGGTCTTGTGCGCCGCGAGTTTGCCGTCGTTGCGTCCGGCCGCAACCAACTCCTCCGGTTCCTGCAAGCCGGTGGGGAGCGCAACGTTGGGTGAATGCGTATCAGCAGTATCACCGAGACTCATGCAATTCCCCCAAACCAGGGTGCGATAGTTGCCAAGACCAGCACGCTTTCGACACCGGCGATTAATGCGAGGTTGCGGCGCGACCACGTGGGTTGCGCCGTGAGCACGCGCAACTCACCGTTATAGCCCCGGGCCGTCAGCGCGGTATACAGCGCCGCTGCCCGCGTCTGCGAACGCAAGTAGAGATTGGCGGCGAGCATGCCCACCGAATGCAGCGACCGCCGCCAGTTGCTGTAGCCGAGGCGGGCATTCTGAGCGATATACATCGCCTGCGCGGTTTCGATGAAAACGAAGATGAACCGATACATCAGCACCATTAGTTCGATGAACAACTGGGGTACGCGCCACTTCCGCAGTTGATCGGTGATGTCCACCATCGGAGTCGTAAGCGCCAGCGCCAACATACTTGCAACGCACGCAAAGGACACCGACGTGACCTGCACGGCGCGCGCCAAACTGCTCTCCATCACGCCGACGTGCCACGGGCCGACAGGCAGCGCCACCAGTGTCTCTGGGTTGGCCGGGTCTACCGACGTAATCGCCAAGGTCAGCACGCCGAGCAGGATGAAGCCGGTCGGCAGGCGTACGAAGAACCAGAAAGCCCGCAGGGGAATACCGGCTACGCGGACTACGGCGACCGTCACGAAGGCGAGCGCCAGTAGCGCTACCACCGGCGAGCTGGCGATGAGGCAGACAAGCATGGTGAGGCCGGCAAATAACATCTTCTCCGCCGGGTGTGCGTCCCGCAGCCTATTGTGATAGGCGTACATATCGATGGGAAAAGGATGCATCGCTTGCTCCTCAACCGCCGAGACCGGCCGGTCACGTCCATGCGCGAGCGGAACGATAGCGGCCGCTGCCTACTGTGTGCTCATTTCTCCCCCGGCGCGCCGGCCCAAGGGATAACCGATGAAGAACGCCAAGAGCCCAAGACCAATGCCTTGTGAGGCGGAAATCGTCGCCTGAAGCTCGCCAAATTCCGTCTCCACGAAGAACAGCGCGATAGCCAATACCACGCCTATGGCGCAGAGCACACCTGCAATCGCCATATCGGTCCCGCTTTCCATTCCTTGCCGGGCACGAGAGCGGCCCAGTATCCAGCCGACTATGCCGGCCACAAAGAGCGTGCCCAGCAACGCCTGCAACCCAAAAAAGTAGCGTTCTAGGTCTTTAGGGGAAAAGATTGGCTCAAACCATGGCTCGAAGTCTTCTCCGGCCAACTCTTCCACGACCGCAACGCCTTGCATGTCCGCCCCGCCCCATTCCGTGCCTTCCGCTACCCAACCCCGGTAGGCCAAGGGCACGACAACCAAGAGAATGAGGATAACCGCCAATAGCCAATTGCGTCTTGCTTGTGACATATGCTGACTCCTGCACGTTCCCTTCCAGTACGACGTTGCCACGAAGAGAACCGTCAACTCGTGGCAGCGGTGGGACCGGGGGCGGGCTCCGGAGCTTCCTCAGAGATAATGCCCTGTTCGACGAGCACCTCGCGGCTATGCTGCAAGAGCAGGTTGAAAACGATTACCGTAAGGATGCCCTCCGCGATAGCCAGCGGAATCTGCGTAATGGAAAAGATGCCGAGGAATTTGACGAACGACTCAAGCACGCCGCCAGTCGCCGCCGGCCACGCCAGCGCCAATTGCCCGGCCGTGACGATGTAGGTGGCCCAGTCTGCAAGAGCGGCCGCTAGAAAGACGGCCCACGCCAATCCAAAACCACGACAGACCCGGAAGACGCCATACGCAACGAACGGTCCGATCACAGCCATGGAGAAGACGTTTGCGCCGAGGGTGGTCAGGCCGCCATGCGCCAGGACAATGGCCTGGAACAAGAGCACGATGGTGCCAAGCACCACCATGGTGGTGGGGCCGAAGAGAATTGCGCCCAGGGCAATGCCGGTCGGATGTGAGCAACTACCGGTAACGGACGGCAGCTTCAATCCCGATAGTACAAACGAATAGGCCCCCGACATGCCAAGTGTGATCTTGCTCTGCGGGGAGCGGTTGACCTGCCTGGCAATGGAACGCAATCCCCAAAGAAAGAACGGAATCACGGCAATGAACCAAAGTATCGCCCACGCGGGGGGCAGGAACCCTTCTGAAATGTGCATGGCGTGCGCCGAACGCACTGTGCCAAATGCCAGTAACAGCCCGGCCACTACAATCATAGCCACGCGCTGCTTCGTCTTGGAAGGCGTGACAATAGCGGACATTGCGTTCCCCCTTCGCCAAGAAACCTAGGGCCTTTAGCTAATGCGAATGATTAGCAATACCGTGTGGAAAATATTATACACGCGGCAGATGGCGATTGCAAGACCCTCAAGCGCGATTTCTGTGCGTTTTTTGGGAATAGTTGTCAGCAACCCGCGGCGAGGTCTACTTGGGTATAAGTACCGTTTCTACGGGGAGGACGCAGTCCACAGGAATACCACTGATCCTGTACCTGACTTTGTTCGATCTACCCTGAATCGGGAGACGCAAGAGTGACAGGGAATTCGCGTGACGGTCCGGATGGGCTGAGAGTATCGCCGTAGGGCGCTGTGCCGGCTGAGTGGCCCCAGCCAAATGCTCAGGCTACGATTCCGGCGACCGAGAGGAGCAACTGCGGGGGGATCGCGAGTATCTGCACGGACCGGCAGCCGTTTACGAACCACAGCGCGGTCTTGGGGAGAAACGAGGCACTTCGTACTCAGGCGCGTTGCTGATTGTGAGACCCGCACAAGCTTAGTGTGCACACCGTGGTCACGCCCACCGCAGCTCACACGAGCGCCCTGCCGCTCATCCAGTATTCGCGCCAGACCGTATAGCCGAGCTTGCCGTAGAAGTCGACGATGCGCGTCCAGTCGATGTGGCAATTACCGATGCCACGATCCCGCAGAACCTGCGAGCCGACTGCCACCATGCCGATGCCGCGCCCCCGTTCGCTCGCCGCTACGCCTACGGCGCTGATGCCGCCGAGGTTGTCCCCCAGCAACGTCTTCCACGTGATGTTCGCCCCCAGCCAGCGGGATGTCGGCGTGTGCAGCATGAGCGTGCTGACAATGCTCTTCCGTTCGTCGACTGCGATTAGCATATTCTGGAAATCGCCGAGCTCTGCCGTGTAGACGAATGCTGCGGCCCAACCGGGAAAGTGCTCCGCTTCAAAGGCAAGCACGTCCGCTACCTCGTCCTCCCGGGCCGGGCGTATTATCACCTGCTCCTGCGCCAAGCGCGCGCTCATCGCCGCAGGCATCTGAAAATCGCTAAGGTCGCGCACCAGGTCGCACGACCGCTGTTCCGGGTCAAGCGGCCAGCCGCAGGAGGCAAAGAACGGGTACGCCCCGGGCAAGTCGGTGGGGATCCCCGGCCAGAAGCGGTACGCGCCCCCACCGCCGAGACGCAGCGCGCCCACGCCCGCCTGCCGCAGATGGCCGAGCGCGGCCTCGTGCAGCCGCGTGCCGATGCCCTGCCGCTGCCGCTCCGGATGCACGAGCACCACGGATATCCCGCCGCTGCGCTCCTGCACGTCTGGCTCGCTCCGGTCAATCTGCGTGCCCACGAAGCCAACGATCCGCTCGTCCGCGACCGCCACCAAGTGATCGTCCCCGCGATAGAAGCGATGATCGGTCAATTGCCGCCGCAAGAGGTCATCGCGCATGGGCCACGTCTCACCCAACACCGCCTGCCAAAGCGCAAGCAGCGATGCCGCGTCACCCTGCGGATCGTAGGTTTGGATTGTCATTTTGTTAATGGCTGATGCTCGCAACGCAATTGCGCTGAGCGGTCATGAGTTGACACCACGCACTCCCCATCGTTTTCACACGATTTAGGCAAGTGTCATGAATGTAAAGAGAAGACCAAAGGAATTAGCGCGCTACATGTAATTGTATCGAACCTTATTATACAGATTGTCAAATACAGCAACTATTTCTTCGTCACTGCCTAGCATTCGCAAATAGCGGTCAATCTCGTCAAAAGGGATTTCGAAGTATTGGTCGAACAACTGGGCACCACGATAGATATTGCTCGAAGGAACATAAATCGGTCCGTAACGCTTAACTGGGTTGAGGTAATACAGAACGGGTCTTAACGCATGAACGTCGGTCACCTCAAGGCGGTTTATCAGTCCAGCATAGGTCTTGATGAATTTGCGGTTAATGTCCACAAATTTGCCTGTATCATGGTCGTCGTTGTACTTAATCTCGACATATACGCTTTGCTTGCCTCCTACTTGGAATAGTGCATCCACATCCTTTGTAATGGTTTGCTTCGGCGCAGGTGAATCGCGTTCAATTGACAGTATTCGGTTGAGGAGTTCTTGGAACACCTCGTCGCAACCATCTGGACTATCTGGAAGCTGCCGAGAAGTAATGTATTCGTCGATCAAGCTATCCGTTTCTGCGGTCATAGAGAGAGGGATCTTCTTGCCTGATTCCGGCAGTGCCGAAACCTTCGTATCGTAGTCAACCACAAGAGCAATGAGTTTTTCAATGAAGTTCCCGAACTTAATGTTGAGAGATTGGAGCAAACCGCCCAGCACACGATATTGCGGAGGAATAAAGTGAATTTTCTCTTTGTGTAGTGCGACACTCCTTTGAATATTCCTCTCTGATATAGTTTGGTCGATGATCGTCCGGATAGCGGTACGGACTATAGCACGGACATCCTCATCCATTAACCGCGCCTATCCTTTCAGGCCGTGTTCCTCACGGTACTTTTCCCTCAATCGGTCGATACTCATACGTTCGCCGTTGGCACTCTCGAAGTACCAAAAATCCCATCCGTTAAAGGCGGTCTGCCCAAGCAGGCTAGCCGCAACTTTATGAATTGAGCCCTTTACATTTCCTGACGAAAGTGTACCATCCGCATGAATGATAGCTTCACACTCTCGACTCTGGGCGTAGAGAACCTGCCCTACCGACAAGTACCCTGCTTCGACGAGCGCGCTAAAACGTACGCGTGGCTGATTACGTCTAGAGTTCGTGATTAACACACTGTCATCGTAAGGTAGGGGACAGATACTCTCGATGCGCTGGCGAGCAATCCGCACATAATTCACTTCCCGCTCAATCCCAACGTAGTTTCGTTTAAGCTTTTTGGCAACTGCTCCGGTTGTACCGGAACCAAAAAATGGATCAAGCACGGTATCACCGGGATTGCTCGAAGCGAGTATCACTCGGTACAGCAAGGATTCCGGCTTTTGTGTGGAGTGTGCCTTTTCCCCATTTACCTTGATCCGCTCCGCGCCTGTGCAGAGCGGAATGTGCCACACATTTGGCATCTGTTTTTCTTCGTTTATGTTTTTCATAGCGTGGTAATTGAACGTATATCGTCTTTGGCCCTCCGTCTTTTTTGCCCAGATTAACGTTTCCGTGGCATTCGTAAAGCGAGTACCGCGGAAATTCGGCATGGGGTTGGACTTGTGCCAAATTACGTTATTCAGTATCCAAAATCCCAAGTCCTGCATAATGCTGCCCACGCGGAAGATATTGTGATACGTTCCGATGACCCAGATTGTGCCATCGTCCTTTAGCACACGCCGACAAGCTTCCAGCCATGCACGCGTGAATTTGTCGTACTCTTGAAAACCAGAGAACTTGTCCCAGTTGTCATCTACCGCGTCTACAAGTGTTTGATTTGGGCGTATGAGTTCATTTTGCAACTGCAAGTTATAAGGAGGGTCAGCAAAAATCAAGTCTGCACTTCTTTCCGGCAACACCTGCAAGATGCGGATACAATCACCTTGGATGACTTCATTCAGGGGAAGTACACTTCTTGTCGCTACCACGTTGGTTTCACGTTCAACCACTTGTATACCCTTCTATTGTTAACCATTCTGATGGACACACGATCAGGTGCATGCGTAATAGCATCTGGCTTACGACAGCCGCATTGGGATTCCCTTAGCGGCCAAGTATTCTTTTACCTCGCGCACGGTGAAGTGCTCGTAGTGGAAGATGGAGGCGGCGAGCACGGCGTGGGCGTGGCCCTGATCGAGGGCCTCAAAGAGGTGTTCCAGAGTGCCGCCGCCGCCACTGGCAATCACCGGCACGTCCACGGCGGCGCACACGGCAGCGAGGAGTTCCAGGTCGTAGCCGGCCAACGTGCCGTCGGCATCGATGCTGTTGACCACGATCTCGCCCGCGCCGCGTGCCACGCCCTCGATCGCCCACGGCACCGCCTCGCCATCTGTCTGGCGGCGGCCGCCGTGGGTAAAGACATGCCACTTGATGGTGCCGTCAGCTTGGGGCACGCGCTTGACGTCCATGGAGAGCACGGTGCACTGGCTGCCGAAGCCCTCGGCCCCGGCGTTGATCAGATCGGGATTCTCCACCGCCGCCGTATTGATGGAGACCTTGTCCGCGCCCGCCATGAGCATGCGACGCATGTCCGGCGCCGTGCGAATGCCGCCGCCGACTGTGAGCGGAATGAAGAGCTGGTCGGCGGTGCGCTCTACGAGGTCTTGGAAGATACCGCGCTCTTCCGCCGAGGCGGTGATGTCGTAGTAGACCAGTTCGTCGGCGCTCTGCTCGTTGTAGCGCAGAGCCAGCTCGATGGGGTCGCCGGCGTCCTTGTCAGCGGAGAATTGCACGCCGCGCACCACGCGGCCGCGATGCACGTCGAGACAGGGGATTATGCGTGTTGTGAGCATACGGTTTACGTCGAAGACCTTGAGAAACAATCCACAATTCGTGAACCGCTCGTCCCACACTTGGAACGGCGCACTTGAACACCTGGCACTCTTGTCGCCACCACCATGATAATTGACGACATATCGCAGCGTCACGCTGGCAAGGGCTGTTGTCTGGTCAAAATAGTCTGTGCGTTGCTGGCAGGATCTTTGCTACTCATGCATCACGACTAAGCGCAAATAAACCACGTTCGTATCCAAGACAATCGCCCCTTGAAAGTACGGTATATTCTTTGCCCCAGCAGCTATTTCTTATTCCGTGCTCCCCCAGCTAGGCGGTTTCCTGATCGTGCCGTGCACGTCTGTCTGCGTGTTCGGGAATTGGCTCCGCCGCAGATGGCTCTTTCGAAGCCTCTTGACATAGGTTGCCGCATCTACCAAGTCCCTGTGGGTGACATTGTTGGAGTCTGGATTTACCACTGCAACACGAAGGTGCAATCCTTCTCGCACGTACTGTATCGCGCTCGCAAAGTCCGAATCGTTCTATACTATCACAGCATGCTCGTACTCGTGATTGAATCCGTCAACCAGAAGCCTGGTTACGAGGTTCACGTCTGAGCCCTTTTCCTCCGCCTCTCTAATTTGCACGTAATCCGGCAATCCCGCTATTGGGCTGACCAGCGGACGACGTTTGGTGCGCAACCGGAACGTGCCAAAATGGGCCTCGAAGTTCGGCAAAGTTGCTAGCGCCCTCAGATACACCTGTTGGCGCTGGGGCTGACCAGGGTCATTTGGACGCGCATCGAGCATCGCGGTAAAGTAACAGATTTGATTGATAGTATCTTTCGGAAAGAGCACCTCAGCGAGTTTGCGCAAATTTAGCCATTTGAAGGGAGTGTCCCTTAGAGCACGATAATATAGATTGAAACCGTCTACGTAGACGTTGGTCTTCACTTGACACTCCATCTGACCACTTAAAGACAGAGACCGCTCTGAGAGCGGCCTCAACCCTACCGCCTAAGCGATAGGGGCTGTATCTAGATATTAGCAAGTAGCCGAAAAGGTGTCAAGGGATTGTAGGCAGCAAGCCGGGGCCTTTTTCGTGCGCCTCTGTAGTTCACTCAGGCTGTTAGTTCCAACAAAGGTCCCACGTCCCGATTGCCCGCCCTAGCACAATAAGAGTCAAACGAGGAGTCCCCGATTCGCTTATTGCCCCTGAATGCCCACCACATTCAGTGCTTCGGGCAGCGTGAACGCGCCCTTATAGAGCGCGGAGCCGACGATCGAGCCCTCAACGCCGAGGGTTGCCAGCCGCGTGAGGTGTTCGAGAGTCGCGACCCCGCCGGAAGCAATCACCGGCGCGCTCACGGCCCGCGCCAGTGCCGCTGTTGCCTCGAAGTTGGGTTGGGAGAGCGTGCCGTCGCGCTCCACGTCGGTGTAGAGGAAGCGGCTCACACCGTTGGCGACCATCTGCTGCGCCAGGTCGAACATATCAACGCTGCTTTCCTGCTGCCAGCCGTGGGTCATCACCTTGCCGTTGCGGGCGTCCAGCGCCACCACCACCCGACCGGGGTAGCGTGCGCACGTTTCCGCCACCAGCGCGGGCTCCTCCAACGCCACCGTACCCAAGACAACCCGCGCCACACCCGCCGCGATCACCTCCTCGATGGCCGTCAGGTCGCGCAACCCGCCGCCCATCTGCACGGGTATCGACAGCGCTTCCGCCACGGCAGCCACCACCGGCAGATTCCGGCTGCTGCCCTTCTCGGTGCCGTCCAGGTCTACCACGTGGAGCAGCGCCGCGCCCTGGGTCTCCCAGCCGCGGGCGGTCTCCACGGGATCGTGGGAAAATACCGTCCGCTGGGCGAAATCGCCTTTATAGAGGCGCACGACCACGCCGTCCTTGATGTCAATCGCGGGAATAACTTGCATATCTACTAAACCTACCGTGAACGCCGCTTGCCCGGGGAAATTCCACGAATCTTATCACCTGAACTCAATTTATGTTCCCTTGGCTGCGCAAGCGCATTCTTAATTGGCGTCTCATTTCGAGGTTGCTTGTCCCCCGCCTCTCCGGCATTGTGTCGTGGCGGCGGAACAGTAACCGTTCGTTCTGAGCCTGTCGAAGGATGAACAGGGGCTTGTCCCCCGCCTCTCCGGCATTGTGTCATGGCAGCGAAATAGTATCCGTTCGTCCTGAGCCTGTCGAAGGATGAACGGGAGGCTTGTCCCCCGCTCCTCAGCACCGTGTCATGGCGGCTGAACAGTATCCGTTCGTCCTGAGCATGCCTATCCTGAGCATGCCGAAGGGTCGAAGGATGAACGGGGCTTGTCCCCGCTTCTTGGCACTTAGATAGCTACCATACCAGGCCATGCACTCGCAGACCCCAGCCCCACTTGACCTCAAGATTTAGCGTGCAGACCACTCGATGCACATGCCGTCGCGCCCGTTGCCCAGGCCACGAAATTCGCATAGAGCCGCAGGCCCATGGCGGCGCTCTTTTCCGGATGGAACTGGGTAGCAAAGACGTTCTCGCGCGCCAGCACGCTGGGAAAGGTCACGCCATAGTCGGTCGTACCGGCCGTAAGCGCGGCGTCGTCCGGATCGGTGTAGTACGAGTGCACGAAGTAGAAGTAGGCGTCGTCCGGGATACCGGCGAACATGGGATGCTCCTGCGCCTGGCGCACCTGGTTCCAGCCCATGTGCGGCACGGTAAGCCCTTTGGGGAAGCGCCGCACCACGCCGGGATAGATATCCAGGCAAGGCGTGCCGCCATCCTCTTCACTCGCCGTCAGCAAGACCTGCAACCCCATGCAAATGCCGAAATAGGGCTTGCCGGACGCAATCGTCGCCTTCACCAGGTCGGTCATGCCGTGCCGCGCCAGCCCGCGAATAGTATCTCCCGCCGCCCCCACGCCGGGCAAAATCACAGCAGCAGAGCGCTCCACCACCGCCGGGTCCTGCGTCACCACATAGTCCTGCGTATACAACGCCACCGCGCGGCTAACACTTCGCAAATTCCCGGCACCGTAGTCAATAATCGCAATCATGATAAAACGTCCACACCTATACGAAAGATCCACCAAAGTACGATACGCCTAAACGAACTTTCTTACACTCCTAATCTTACTTAACTCGTTGACGAGGAATTCTTGAGGCCGGTCGCCTTTTGTGCGATTACAATGCCCACAAAGTAATTGGAGGTTTTCCATATGGTCTGTACCGCCGCGTGAGCGTGGAATGACATGGTCAACTTCAAATATCTTGAACGGAAACTCCATTTTGCAGCCATTGCACTGCCCTTCTTGTTTGCCAAAGAGAACGTGCTTGTTCTGGCGATAGGGAACGGGCGTGTCGATGTCGGTTCGCTTTGGCGTATCGGAACGGGACACGACTAGTCGGTCGTGAAACAACCCGCCCATTGCGTCTGCAAGCCGAAATTTCACAAGTTCAACCGCTTTTGGCGACAGGTCAATACCAACCCACCTACGTCCCAGCGACTCGGCGGCGACGCAAGCAGTGGCGCAACCACAGAACGGATCCAATACCAAGTCTCCAGGGTTGCTGCTCGCCGAGATGATGCGTTCCAACAGCGCCAATGGCTTTTGCGTCGGATAACCGATGCGCTCCTTGGCTTGTGCCTGCACGGGCAGTATATCGCTCATGAAATTGTTGCACTTCTGACCCGGCGTGGATGCTAGGTATCGCTTCAAAGCTGGCATGCCACCTTTCTTCTGCGGCCAGTAGAGCATCCCAGCATCGTCCAACGCATTCAGTCGGTCATGTACCCCTTTGATGCTCTTGTAACCCGGTATTACGTTTTCCTCAATCCAATCGGCGTAGGACCCAATGCTCGGAACTGCCCAGTGCCGTCCGCTGTTGTTCGGATCTGCATCCCTCCACGGCTCGCCGCTCTCCCCGGTTCTTGTTTCCGCTGCGGTTAGATCGGACAATCTGAACCGTCCGCGCTCTTCCTCGTGGCGGTAAAACTTGCGGATGTATTCGGGATCGTGAGGGACATATACATTGTTCCATGTCGCCCCTTGGCCCGCATAATAGAGCAATACATCGTAGACTCGCCCAAACCGCTCTCCGTCTGACCGTCCAGTCGTCCGCTTCCACGCTATTTCGTTCCTGAAGTCTGCCGCGCCAAAGACACTATCCAGCAGCAGCTTTAGGTAGTGGCTTGCCGTGGGGTCGCAGTGGAGGTAGATGCTTCCATTTTCTTTCAGTACGCGCTTCATTTCCATCAGCCGTACGGTCATCATGCATAGGTACGATTGCATTCCCTTGCCGTGCGTTAGGCCGGCCGTCTCAATGACTTTGTACACGGCGGGTTGCTCATCGGCGATCAAGCCCATCCAGGCAACATCGAGATCGGAGAGCGTCCATGTGTCCTTGAAGGCGGCGCCCGCCGCCACGCTCCCTACCGGCGCCGCATAAGTTCGGTTGGAATTGAATGGCGGGTCAAGGTAGATGAGATCGACACAACTGCTATTCAGACCTCTTAGGATGTCGAGGTTATCGCCTGTCCAGATCGTTCTGTTCGCAAAGTTGGGGTCAGTGTTCATGCCAATTGTTCCATGCGCTACTGTAATTGCGGGAGTTGGCAAATAAAGTATACTGCACGCTCTATTGACTGTGCTAAGCCTGCGAAAGCAACGACCAAGTGACTGGCACTCGTATTGTATGATTTAAGTAGTAGAGTCTCGCTCTCACAAGAAGCATATGGGGGAAGTTTGCTGTTATCATGTATTTTCTAAAGCCCTCACCTAGAATCTCAGACTTTGACAATTGCGCCTGGGAAGAGGCGGTTGATTCAGCCTATGCGAAGAAGTGCTCAGCCTACTTTGAGTCTTTTAGAGACAAGATTACAGAAACAGCTGAAAGAGGAGATGAGCAACAGCAAAACGTATTCACGGTAATGTGGGCTGCTACTTCACTTCATCTCAACAATCCTTCCGACGAATCTAACCCGTTTTGTCCAATTGCGACTGGTACTGGTTTCCGGTTTGCAGAAGTGGATGATTTTACGGATGAGCATCTAGAGGTCTTTGGTAAGCTAATCTCAAGAATCAAGGATCCAGAACTACGTGCGCGCATCGCGGACATCGTATGGGTACGGAACCGCAGTCACAAGGTAGCAGAGCAGGCAGTTGGCGCGTACTTGGAATCTGCAGGAAGATTAGAAGACACGGATGTGCCCGAGCCACCGTGCATAGACAGAATAAAACGTGCCGTTACCCTAGCGGTGTTGCACGGAAGAAAAACGCAGATGTTCAAGCAGGTCATAGCACACATTGAAGATACCCTCGAAAGACACAAAGAGAACGACCCCTCGTATTTGTCCGCAGAATTAATGAAAATGTTGCTAGAAAAGAAGGTGGGAGATGGTGCGACGTACGCGCAGCTTGCAGAAAGGCATGCCATCGCCGCAGAAAGTGACGAGGACTGGTATAGACCTAAGACTTACTTGGAGTTGCAAGCTCGCTGGCTCGAACGTGCGAAGGACAATACGGGCAGCAGAGCAGCACACATTAGAGTGGCAGAGCAATACGAGCACGCGGCAAGAGATCTAGCAAACCGAGCACGACCAGACTACCTAACGGCAGCGGAGCTCCTCAAGAGCGCCATTCAAGCCTATCAGCGCATTGGCGGAGAAGAGGAACGTATAGAGAAACTGCATCGAGAACTCCTGGAATACCAGCGCAAGGGAACAGGCCAAATGGGACGAGTCTCTGCGGAGATCCCGATAGACGACTTGAGTGCATCTGCGATTAACGCAGTGAAGGAAAAGCCAAAAAGTGAAGCAATTCGTGCACTGGCTTTGATTGATGACCCTTCTTACCTTGGTTTTCTGCGCCAGCACGTTGAACAGGAGAAGGAAGATTTTCCTTTGCTACATATTCTGCCCTGGATTCAGCAAGATGCATCAGGGCGAACACTCGGTTCTGTTCCATCGTCACTCTCGGATAGCGCGGAAGATAAAGCGGCTGCAACCCATTCTCACTTACTGAGACATGCAAGTCTAATGCGCTCGCTGATGGTACAAGCTCGCATTGAACCAGCACGGCGACAGATTCATCAAGAACACAGTATGTGCGAGCAAGACTTTGCACCATTCGTTGCTGACAATCCCTTCGTGCCGGAGGGCAGAGAAACGCAGTATGTCCGCGGTCTCCACGCTGGCCTAGAGGGCGACTTCGAAATTGCAGTCCCTCTTCTGATCCCGGAAGTGGAGAACTCTATAAGGCATGTTCTGTCTCTACGCGGAGTGGTCACTTCAGGCCTGGATTCAAAAGGTATTCAAAGAGTTTACGGATTGGGGAAATTGCTCCATCGTCCTGAATTGAAGAAAATCTTGGGCAACGACATAGCTTTTGACCTACAGGGCCTACTGGTTAAGTCGGAGACAGGGGTGGGAGACAATCTTCGGAATCGAATGGCGCATGGCCTGATGGACGACAAGGATTTCTTTAGAACAGACGCAATCTACCTTTGGTGGCTGGCGCTTCACCTGCTCGTTCGCTTTCAAATTGCACGTGATTCTCGTGTTGGTCAGAGCCAGAGCTAGCAGATCAAGACCTAAAGATCGAAACCTTAGTTGCTAGCCAGCCGATGCTCAACCCACTTCAGAATTCGCGCGGTCGTCTCTAGCAAAGAACAGCAGCACGAACACGGCTAAGAATGTGCCGAGGAGCCAGAGGCGGGGGATTTCCGCAGTGACCCAGAGCAGGCCGGGGACGAGGTAGAGCAGGCGGCGGCGGTGGGGGAGCGCGAAGAGGAAGAGCGCGGCCCAGCCGAACAGGAGGTAGCGGACGTGGATAACCGGCAGCGTGAGGATGTAGAAGAGCCCGGCTTTGGCCAGCGCGCGGCGGTGGCTGGGATCGAACATCACCAGGATTGCGAAGAGCGCGTTCGCCAGGCCCACGTAGCGGTTGTCGAGCGCATTTAGCCACGCGGGGGCAGACGCGCCGAATGCTTGGTACATCTCCTGCACGAGGAGCAGCGGCTCGCCGCGGTCCAGCAGGTGTCCGCCGAGCGCCCAGCGGAAAGCCGTCAAGTCAACGGCGGCGTACGGTACTGCGATCAGTCCCAACAGACCGAGCGACGTGAGCGCGTAGAGGCCGGCGTCCTGCACGCCGCGCCAGCGCAGGTACCAGAAGAACGCCACAATGCCGGCAATGCCGAACTCCAGGCGCGTGGAAGCGGCGAGGGCCAGGAAGATGCCGGCCAGCCAGGGCTTCTCCCACCGGGCCACGGCCAGCACGAAGAAGAGCAGGGCGACGGCGTGGCTCTGCGCGTTATCGATGGTGGCGGTCAGCAGCCAGGGGTGCAGGTACCAGACGGCCGCGGCGACCAGCGCCACAAGCAACCCCAGCCGGGGCGCAGACAGTGAAGCTTCACCATCGGATTCGCTATCCGCGTTACCGGCAACTCCCCCTGAGAAATGCCGTTGCGCTTGCAAAGCCAGCGCATAGATGACAATCGTGCTCAGCACGTCTGCGGTGTAGGTAGGAATCTTGATGGAGAGAATCTGCGGCCAGTCGAAGTGGTACGCCGCGCGCCAAATGGGCGCCATAATCAAATTGAACGTTGCCAGTTGGTCCTGCGGCCAGGGCAGGTCGCGGGCCAGGTGGTAGTAAAGGAAGTGAGTCTTCGTGAAGACCATGCCAGCGTAGAAATAGAAGTGCTGCACGTCGCCGCCCTCGAGGAGAAGATCACGCAGGCGCAGCGCCAGACCCGCCACAAGCAGCACCACGAAAGCGCTATGCAAGCGTAAGAACTGCCCTACCCGATGCCAACTCACCAAGAGTGGATTTCCGCTTTCGCGGGAATGACGGAATGGCGTTGTCCGGCGGAAAAGCGTCGCCAGGCGGAAAGGCGTCGCTTGACGAAGGAGCATTGCCAGGCGCAAGGGCGGCCAGCGGTCGAGCGCAGGCGCCGTATCGAGCACCCATACCTGCAGAGCGAGCGTAATTCCCACGATCACGTATGCGGCAAGCATTTTCGGCAACGCAACTTGCCAGAGCAGGTAGTGGGTGAAGTCGGTGAGATAGAACAGTGCCAGACCCGGTGCTCCCAGCCAAAAGGGCGCAAGAGACGAGTTGAATGCGCGCCCAAGCGCGGGGCCCTGCGCTCCCATGCGTCGGAGCACCCACCAATAGGCCCACTGCCAGCAGATAACGCCAACCGGTGCAAGCGCAATCGCCAACAACCACGGCAGCGACGCTTGCCACGGCCAGGCGCGACCCACAAAGAGCATTGCGAGAAAAGGGCCCGCGCAGACTCCGCGCAGAATAGCGAGAACCCCTTCTCGCCCTAATAGGAAGGCTTGAGGCTGCAAAAACTCGGAACTCTGGAGGCGAGAATCACTCATGTGTATAAGATTACGGAAATAGCAGGTTTGGACTTAGGCCGTCCGGATATGCGAGATAGCATACGTATCCGCACTCTGACGGGCCCCTCAATCTGTCACTCTGAGGAGCCCTTCGGCAAGCTCAGGATAAACTCAGGCGACGAAGAATCTCGTGTGCACTGATTCTCGATTCCTCGAACTCCGGTTCGCCGAACTCTGGTTCGCCGCTGCGCTCGGAAATACAGGAAACGCAACCCAGCGAAAGGATCACGTTTAAGTCTACTAAATTCGTAGGATCGTTGCGTTTGGGACGGCTGCCAGCCGGACCACTGCCCACAATCTTAGCAAAAGCCTGCCTGCAGGGGTCTTCCTATTGCACCCGGCCAGTTCGGCGATCAGCATCCCGCACGCAGCCGGATGAATGATCTAACTAATAGAGCTGCATTTAGAAGGATACGCGGAGGTAAGGCCACGCCGCGGCGGGCCGCCCCTGCCTCTCCCTGCACACTTTGCCGGGACCATAAACAGTCGCGATCCCAATTACCTATGACACATCATCCCGCTTGCGATTTGGCACAGGCGGCGCCGCGAATGTCGCCCTCCGCGCAGCGGGACGCTCCAGCATAATCCAGCCAAAGCCTGCCTTCACATGCGCCCGTTCCCAGCCGGCTTGGAGCGCAAGGCGGTGGGTTTCAGAGGCAGTATATGATGCGGCAACGGACGCCGACGGCTCGCCGTCCTCGCATAGCTGTATCTGATCGCTGACAGATTGGCCCGCCTTGAGCACCGTCCAAAGCCAGGGATGAACATCGCGGCGCGTATCGAAGACAACGATCCGGCCCGCGGGCTGCGCAACACGCCGCAACTCCTCTAGGACTGCTACCGGGTCTTGCCAATGATGGAGCGCCAGCGTGCTGACGATGAGGTCGAACGCGCCGTCTGCGAACGGCAAGGTCTCACCTCGAGCCTGCGCAAAGAGCACGCGCTGCTTCTCATGGCTCAATTCCGCGTGGCCAACCGCCTCCGCAATCATCGGATATGAAAGGTCTACGCCAATGACCACGGCGTCGGGGGCCTGGCCCGCCAACTCGAGCGGAAACCACCCCGGCCCGCACCCCACGTCGAGGACACGCCATTGCACTGAACCGGCAGCAGCGTAGTGCGCCAGGTAGCCGCGAATCAGCCGCAACGGCAGCAGCCCCATGAAGCGGCTGTAACTTGCTACGTTTTCCGGCCGCTCAATTGCCTCTTTATGCGAGGTGCGTTGCAGGGGCGGATCGCCAGCCCACTGCCGCAACCAACGCACGAGCAGGATGCCGGCCCCGGCAATGAGCGCAATTGCCCCGAGACGCCGTGCGTTCACAAGAGTCGCTCCTCAGTTTCAAACAGTGACAGCCCTACCGCTACCATAGCCCTGCGGCTTGCGTGGCGGACCCCGGACACGTGGTGTCGCCGCAATGCGGCGCGATGGCGGGCAGCACGTAACACTATGATTCCGCTTCCTGCACGTTTAGGACACGCACGTGCGCCTGCTCTGCTGCCGACTGCGCCGGACCGGAAAGCGGCCCGTTCACTACCAGCACGCCAACCTTGTGCGTATCTCCCTCCAATGCCGCCACAAGCTGCTCGACTTCGCTTGCGGGCACCGGCAGTTCCGGCACCACGCGCACGGCCAGGAAGCGTGCGCCTCTCTCCAGAGTAAGAGAGGCGGCCCCTTCATCCTGGCTGTCAGCCAGGGCCACCGCATATCCCTGTCGGCGCAGCCCGCGCACCGCAGCTTCCAGCAGCGAGGCACGCAACGACGCTTGGGGAGTCTTCGCAACCGGTGTCAGCGCCTTCAGCACGTCCTGGTGAATCCAGTGTTCTTGCGGCGTGGGGCCGATGTGCACCGGAGGATTCTCCAGAAACCGGTCCGCCCGGGAGTTCGCGCCACAGTAACACATAATAGCGTACCCAATAGGAATGCCGACCACACTGCCCACCGACGTAAAGAAGGCGAGCCAGAGCCAAAGGCCCTTCACGCGCATACCTTGGGCCACATACCAGCCACCGGTAAGCAAGAATGCCCCCCACTGCCACTGTGTCGGCACAAGCGGCATTTGTCCGTTTGCCTCGCACCAGTGGCGATAGGCATCACCCCGAAACGACGCGGCACAATAGCAACCAAAGAACGACCAGAGTATGAGCGAACCGACGATCGCGGGAGGCACGGCCGCCGGAAATGAGAGCTGGCGGATGAGGAACAGCGTGTTGATAATCGCGAGTACAGTCACGGCGACTTGGGGCACAAGCAGCACACGCCCCTTTTCACTTATTCCCTGCCGCAGATACCAGATCGCGCCGAGCGCAAACGCGGGCCAACTCCAGCCGTTGGGCGGCAGAGTGGGCCAAGCGGGAGATTGGACTGTCGAGGAAAGCTCCACTTGCAAGGCCTTTACGTCTGGTAGCACAGAAATTCCAGGTCAGAGAGCACGAGCATTCCCGTGCCTACACCGGTCATTGCAGGATTATTACCTTGTGTTGAACAAACACTCAAGCTGCTTAGAAACCGGCTTGTGATAGTTGTAACAGCCGTAGCAATCGGCGGAGAGCATGTCAATGCCACATAACGCCAAAACCGCGCATACAGATAAGAAGGGTGATTTGGCCGTATCTACCGCCCATTGTGGAGAGCAATCATTAAATTGTCAATTTCGCCCACATTGTAGTATGCGACAATCGAGCGATGCGGTCTATCGGTGCTCTATATGGTGTAACCCAGCAACGAGCTACACTGCCGCCCAAGAGCAGTTTCTTATCAAGCTCTTAGGAAACTTCGCGGAAGAGATTTGGGCGGAAGGCCACTTTTCCCTGCAATAGCGCGCATCAATCGTTTTTCCATAAGCTTGACAGCAGCAGCCATTCTTAGATATCCTGGAAATGCATGTGAAAGTGCACACAAAGTAGTAGTACGAGGAATTTCAGAAGAAGGAAATTACTGCCTTAGTAGGTACACTTGCGTACCGCGTCCGTGTGCTGCATGCATTTGGTATTCGGGTACTAGTGTTCAGTTTTCGCTGGAGGATCTGATGGAGGCAACAGTTCAAGTTCTAACGTGTGCGCGCTGTGACACTGACATTTCCGGTCAGCGTGACGGCAAATCCAAGCGTGCCGGCCTGTGTGCGCGCTGTGGCCGCGCGGAGCGGCTCTCTACCTATTTCAAGCGTTACTACCAGCGCAACAAAGACAAGATTCTTGAAAAGAATCGCAGGTGGGCGCGGGAGAATAAAGAGCGCGTGGCGGAGTTGCGCCGCATCCGCTTGAGCAAGCAGCCCAAGAAGCCCAAGGAACCACAATTCTGCACCGATTGCGGTACCGTTGTCCAGCGTGCGCTGCGCTGTCGTAAGTGCTACGTGCGCAACAAGTACCACACCGATGCCGAATATCGCCGCAAGCGCCTCATCACGACCAAGCGCTGGGCCCAGAAGAAGCGCGAGGAAGCACGCGTGCGCAAGATGATCGATTCTACCGAGACTGCAGCCCAGCCGGTAGGACGTTAGAAGCGCGTAGCAAGCCCTGTCTTCGGTCACGCACCGAAACAGTGCACGGAATTGAAGAAGCCGCGAGCCCAACTGCTCGCGGCTTCTTCTGTCTAAAGGATTGGCCTGGCAGGAACACCATACTCTAGCCGTGAAAGTGCAGTAGTAGCAGGTGCCTTACTCAGACAAATAAAGAGGAGGACCGTGAAATCACGATCCTCACACGTTGTTGCGTATAGTGAAAGCCGCTGCCCGGATATTGTATTCAGGGGGCGGTCCCGACCGGATTCGAACCGGCGATCTCAGCCTTGACAGGGCCGTGTGTTGGGCCAACTACACCACGGGACCAATACGTTCTCACATACGCGGAGAACCGTCGCGGTGGGCCGGGGAGGATTCGAACCTCCGTAGCCATTACAGCGCCAGATTTACAGTCTGGTGGTTTTGACCGCTCGCCCACCGACCCATAAATTAGGCAGCAAGCAGGTATTCGCTTCCTAAAAATCAGTATAGCAGTGAAAGCCCCCTTTGTCACCACCCCCAGTCGTCCGTACGTGTTCAACGCATAGGTTCCCACTGATAGCTTGCAAGCATAGCAGGGGCACCAATGCGATACGGCCGCACGGCGCCTGCAGGTGCCTAGTCAAAGCGCAAAGTAAGGGCGGAGCGGCGGTGCAAGCGTGATGCCTTGCCTCATTCCTTCGTACGATTGACGAGATAGATCCCGGCTGCTACCAGCACCGCGCCCGAAATTAGCTCAAGGCCGAGCGGCTCGTCCAACAGCAGGTTGCTCAGCACAACGCCAAAGAGCGGCGTTACAAAGAATAGCACTACCAGTCGACTCGCGCGGTAGTGCCGCAGCACTGACGTCCATGCCACAAAGCAGAAACCGGCCACCACAAGGCCCTGGTACAGAATGGCAGCGACGCTGGAAAGTGTTAGCTGATACTCCCAGCCCTGCTCGAAGATAAGGCTCAACAGAAAGAACCAAGGCAGGCTGAAGAGCATGGTCCAGATCAAGAGTCGATACGGGTGGATGCTCTGCACCAGCCGCTTGGTTGCGACTACCCGCAAACCCAGGAGAGCGCCGCTTGCCAATACGATAGCATCGCCAATCAAGAGTTCACGTGTGCCAAGATTCAAACTCTCCATAAACGTCACGGTGACACCGCCAAAGGCAAGCAGGATGCCCGTAGTTTTCAGGACGGTCAGCCGGTCACCCTGAATCAGGTAGTGTGCAAAGAGGGTAGTAAAGAGCGGATAGGTGCTGTTGAGCACGACAGAGCGAGATGAGGTAGTGAAGTGCGTACCCACGTTGAGGGCAATGATCTGGAGCAGAAAAATCAGCGAGAGATAGATGAGGGGTACCAGTTCGCCCGGTTCCAGTCGGATCCGGACCCGCTGCCACCTGGCCCAGCCCGTAACCGCTGCCAGTCCGATGATGAAACGGAAGCCGGCCAGCGCCAACGGCGGAATGTCCTGCAATCCGATTTTGATGGCAACGGAGTTGCCGCCCCACAGTAACGCCAAGAGTAGAACAAGCGCTACGATGCTGGCATCGGGATTGCGGTTCGATCCTTGAGTAGACTCCATAGCGGCGGATCAAGCGGAAAGGGAGGAGCGGAAACTATCCGCTCCCCGCGCAGCGCACATGGTCTCGTACACGCGTTACGCCATGGTACTTTCTAGAGTTTCTCACCCTAAAACCGGACCGGAAACACCCCTGCAATCGCCTCCGTTGCAACAGCGTAGTCGCTATCCGGGTCAATTCACGCCGCCTCCCCAGCCAACGCCGGTATCCAATGGAGCCGACGGCCGGATTTGAACCGGCGGCCTATGGTTTACGAAACCATTGCTCTACCACTGAGCTACGTCGGCAGGGAGATGCCTTTTCAATTGTAGCATACACACCATACGCCACTGTCCGGTCACTATGCGCGGCGGCTATGGCCTCTCGATTGGGCGGCTGGCGCAGATTCGAGTCCGGGTCTCTCTTGGGGAGGCACTGTCAGTCGCATGGTTGCACACTATCAGACGCGTGTGACTAGAGACTCCGTTCGTGGTGAGCCTGCCCTGAGCTTAACGGAGTGTCGAAGCACATCTTGAAGGCTGGGCCTATTGACCCCTGAATCTTTAGTAGCGCAGGTTTGTAACCTGCGTCCATTGCCCATACGGTAGCTTTGCAACCTGCGACCATTCCCCGTACAGCAGCTTTGCAACTTTGATCTGCAGTAGTTCAGTTTTGCAGCTTGTGTCCATCCTCGTAGCGCAGGTTTGTAACCTGTGCCTGCCGGTTGCAGGCGCGATCCTTGGGCGAACCCTCTTCCCTCAGTGCCCTACCGTCGCACGCCAACCCTCATCCCAACGCGGATTATTGCAACGCTTCTGCAGGCGCCGGCCCATCTTCGCGCCTCGCTTGCGGCGGGCCTCCCAACTCGAGGTCCGGCAGAAGCAGGGCCGCAAGGAGGCAAAAGAACATATAAGCTGTAGCGAAGGTGTAGACGCGTTGCAAGGCAGTGGTGATGCCGGTTTGAATTGCGCGCGTGACCACGGCCGCAACCTCTGCCGCCCGACTGCGTAACTCTGCCTGGATTTGGGAGACTATCTGAGTCTGCGCATCGCTGACAATTGCCTCTTCCTGCGCCAGAAAACGCGCTTGGATCGTCTTCAGAAGCTCATCTCGGGCAGAAACGGCGGCAGGCGGGTTTGCGAGCACAGTCTTTACCTCTTGCGGGATGAGCGGATTCTGCAACGCCGCGTCGCGGGCAGTTGTGTCACCGGCGAGCGCGGCCTCGATTTGCTCAAGCGACTGCGCCAACCCCATCCGTACCTGATCGCCAATGCTGCCTGCCTGTAGCCGAGACTCGAATTCCTTCGGCAAAGCCGGGTCTGCCAGCAACGCTTGGCGAGCGCTCTCATCTCCGATCAGCGCCGCGACCACCTGTTGCTCCAGAGCCGCAAAGCGCGCCTCTACCGCTGCGGCTAGGTTGCCGATGCTGCTCCCATCTTCCACTGCCAGTCCTCCCATTTGCTCGCGCAATTCCAGCGGCACATTCTCAGTAGCCGATGCAGTGACGGTCGCGGCGAGCACGGTGCCCATGAGGGCGACGGAAGCTGTGGAGCCCACCTGGCGCACGAACTGCAGCGTGCTCGTGGCAGTGCCGAGGCGGTTGCGGGGCACGGCATTCTGCACGGCAAGCGTATAGAGCGGCAGCGACGGTCCCAGGCTGAGGCCGATCACTACCATGAGCGGGAGCACCTGCCACAACGGCGTATCGACACGCAGATTGAAGGCAAAGGCCGCAAAGGCGATGATGCCGAAGCAGATCGACACCAAGAGCGGCTTCTTGTAGCGGCCGAAGCGGCTGGCCAACTGGCCGCCCAGCATGCTGCCCGCCACCACGCCCAATACGAGGGGAGTAATTGAAAGGCCGGAATTCGTCGCCGAAAATCCCTTCACGTGCACCAGATAGAGCGGCAGAAAAACAACGGAGCCGAGGAACGCGCCGCCAAAGAAGAAACTTCCCACCACCGCCCAGCGGAAGACCTTGATCTGGAAGAGCTTCAGTTGAATCAATGGATCAACGCTGCGCCGTTGCCACCACAGGAAGAGAAGCAAACCGACGAGTGCAAGTGCAGCCAGGCCGAAAACCTGTCCGGAGAGCCAGGGGTACGTTGAGCCGCCAAGGGAGAGCGCAAGCACGAGCGGCACGACCCAAAGGGCAAGCATGATCACTCCCAGCAGGTCGAAGCGGCCGCGCTGTTCGGACTGGAGCCGGGGCATGAAGCCCACGAGAAAGATGATGGCAACGACACCGAGCGGCAGATTGATATAGAAAATCCAGCGCCAGGAGAGCAGGTCGGTCAGGAAACCGCCGAGCCAGGGCCCCGCCACACTGGAGATTCCGAAGACGCCGCCCAGCATGCCTTGCATCCGTCCCCGCTCGCGGGGCGAAAAGAGCAGGCCAATCAACGAAAAAGCCAGGGCGAATATGCCGCCGCCGCCAAAGCCCTGCAAGGCACGAAAGGCAATCAGCGCCTCGATGCCCGGCGCCAGACCGGAAAGCGCGGAGCCGGCAAGAAAGACACTCACAGCGGCAAGCAGCACCCATTTTGCGGGGAATAGCTCCACAAGACGCCCGAAGAGCGGCAACCCAATCACCGAGGCAAGGAGGTACGCCGTCACCACCCAGGCGTAGTAGTTCAGCCCGCCGAGTTCTTCCGTAATGCGCGGCAACGCCGTGGTGACAATCGTCTGATCGAGCGCCCCCAGGAAGAGCGCCAAAGCAATGCCAATAGAACTCAGCCGCTGTACTCTGGTCAATGTGTTCGCTCCTGGGACAGCACAACCATGTAATCCATCTGTCTAGCTCAAATAAGGTGCGCCAATCAGCAAGAGGGCACACGTGGGAGGGGGTAACTACACAAGGAGACTAACACTTGGCAAATGACCAAGCAATTCATGTGCGGGACTATGTCACAGATATGAAGTTCCCACATCACTAGGGTTTTCGTTGACCTCGGCACCAAATGCGCAGAGTTCGGCTCCGACAATGTCCGCCTAGACCAGGACAAGAAGGGGGGAGGAACTCCCGAGTTTCCCGTATTGAGCAAGGATGGCAGAATTGTCTCGTCATTAACACAATCACAGGTCTTGGGGAATCTTCCAGAGGCTGCAATTGACTACGTCTTTGTTGAACCAAGCAACCGGGAAAGGGCTACCAAGTGGCTCAATGAGAATAGGGAGGATATTATAGAAAGAGCAAAGGAGGAGGACCGTGGGTCAATTGAATAGACTTGGAAGAAACGCAATAGTGCTGTCGCTTGCGGATGAACTAAAATCCGCTGGAAGCTGGTGTGGCGAGACTCACTTGCAGAAAGCCGTCTATCTTCTTCAAGAGCTCACTCGTGTGCCGCTTGGATTTGACTTCATCCTCTACAAACATGGGCCATTCTCATTTGACTTGCGAGACGCTCTAACTGCAATGCGGGCAGACTATCAGCTCAGGCTACTTATACACCCTGTCCCCTACGGGCCCAGTCTTGTTACCACTGAGACGGGGCAAAAACTCCAAGAGCGCTTGTCTTCTGTTGTAGAATTGCATCGCAAACAGATCGCTTTTGTTGCAAAGCAACTTGGTTCCAAATCGGTGAAAGATTTGGAGCAACTCGGAACTGCTTTATACGTGAATAAGGAAGACGATTCAAGATCCATAGAGCAAGTAGCACAAAGAGTTAATGAGCTAAAACCGCACATCCCTATGGACGTTGCTAGAGAAGCCGCAGATGGGATAGATAAGATCATTGCGGCGTATAGCTCTCCCGATTAGCTACTAGAAGCTCTTTCCTCTCTCACCATTCACTGCAGATTACTGCATTGCGGAGTCTTCCAACCATGACAGACTGGCGCGACGAGTTTCCGGGGCTGCGGGGGCGAGTCTATCTCAACACCGCGGCGGGGTCGTGCATGGGGCGCACGGTGGCCGCTGCTTTACAGCAGTACGCCGATGAGAAATTGCAGGGCGCGATCACGCCCACGGAAATGCAGGTGGTCGAGGCCGACTGCCGTCAGCGCGTGGCGGATTTCCTGGCGTGCAGCACCGCGGAAATTGCGTTGCTGTCGAGCACCACCGAGTGCGTGAACGCCATCCTGTTCGGTCTGCCCTGGGAAGCCGGTGACAACCTGATCGTAACGGACCTGGAGTTTCCCAGCTCGATCATTGCATGCTTGCACCTTGGCCGGCGCTTCGGCGTCGACGTACGCTTGGTGCGGCATACCGGCGGTGCGGTTACTCCGGCGGCCATTGCCGAGCACGTAGACGATCACACGCGGCTGGTGGTCATTAGTCACGTTAGCTATCGCTCGGGCTACCGGGCAGACCTCGAGGCCGTGGCAGACTGCGCTCACGATCACGGCGCGCTGCTGCTCGTAGATGCCTCACAGTCGGTGGGGGCAGTGCCGGTGGAGGTTGGCGCCGTTGACTTCATCGCCGCCTGCACCCGCAAGTGGCTGCTCGCGACCCACGGACTGGCCTTCCTCTACTGCCGACAAGAGAGTCTCGACGCCGTGCAGCCCTATTACGCCGGGTGGCGCGGCACTGTGGATCCTCCTTCTGTGGTGAACACCCTCGACTATACCTTCCATGATGATGCCCGCCGTTTCGAGACCGGGTTGCTCGATTACACCGCGGTCTACACACTGCACGCGGCGCTGGGTTTCTTGAATCAAGTTGGGATGCCATACATCGCGGAGCGTGTGCTTGAGCTTTCGGGCCAGGTGCACGACGGTCTGGAGCGGCTGGGAATTACGCCGCTGACTCCGCGCGACCCCACGCAGCGCGCAGGCATCGTCTCGTTCGAAACGCCGCACTACCAGCAAATCGGGGAGGCCCTGCACACTGCCGGCGTGCACGTCTGGTACAAAGATGGGCGGGTGCGCATTTCACCGCACTTCTACAACACGAGCGCGGATGTAGAGTCCTGTCAAGCGGCGTTGGCAGCAGCGGTTGCCGCTGATAGCGGTTAAAGGGGCGCTCACCTACCCCAACGTTGTCGCAGGAAAGAAAAGAGCAATCACGAGGATTGCCCTTACAGCAGGCAGGGTCTTTCGTTTATCACAGTCTGCTGGGAAGTCCGTTCATGGTTCGACAGGGGCTTGGCGTCTTTGACGAAGTCAGCGTGGCCACCTCAGCATGAACGGATTTCACTTCGTCAAGCTCAGGACAGGCCAAACTCAGAGCGAACGTTGAAACTGGCGCCAGCCGCATAGTCGAAATGTCCTGGTCTCCGGGTGGACTCTATTAGCGCCGCCGCATGCCGCGCAGCATCAAAAACACACCGCCCAGCATGGTAATGAAGGCAAGACCGATTTTCGTGCGGTCTATGACCGGTGCAACGCTCACGCCGTGAGGCCCGATGCTGATGACGGCAACCGGGCGGCCGCTCGCCCTGCCCCCGCCGCCTCCGCCTCCGCCCCCGCCGCCACCACTCGCTTCGGTTTCTTCATCCACCGCGGCGCTTGAAGAGCCGCTGCCCATACCAAAGCCGAAGCCGAGCCCCACCGTCACTTCAGAAGCAGTGATTACCGCGTACTCACCGTGCGTTACCGGCTCACCGAACACTGAGCGTGCCTGCGCGGCGGCGATCAAGTCTTGGAGAACGCGCTGACTCTGCTCCTGCGAGCTCATCGCGCCGCGTAGTACACTGTCCTTTTCTTTACTCATGGGCGTGCTCCCCTCTCTCGGATTAACCGAATGATAGCGATACTGACACATAGCACACCGATCCCGAATAGGACCCGACATATCGTCGCGCTCACATCCGTAATCGATATGCGGCGAGTCTCCGCGCCACGCTTGATGAGGACGCCGACCGGCCGGTTCCACAGGACACCACCGAAGGGCAAACGCACACCGATGGCCTGGGATTGCGGCACGACCGTCACGCCGCTTACCGTGACCGGTTCACCTGTGCCGGTTTCGCGCCGTATGACCCCCTTGCGCCAGACCATAGCCACTCTCTCACTCCGTACCAAGCATGCCCTCTGTTCTGAGAGTATCACAGGTTTGGCCGTATAGGACGCTGGAATAGGACAGGGAAATCGCGTCCTATTTTTGGTTGGTTTCACAGCACCTTTGTCACAAGAAACCGTGATATCATCCGACTTTCAATAGATTTAGGTGCTCTGGTTGGCGCAGTCGCACCGTAGACAGGCTAAAGACGAGCGCGCTTAGAGGTACAGTCAGCCGGTGTCAATAAATAAACCTCATTTAGACGCGATTGCCCTGGGGATAGGGTCTAGGCGTGAAGCAGCGACACTATTAGGCAGATAGGCGACCAAAAAACAGGTACACCGCCCCCTATCCTTTGCCTCTTGACCATACACAAAAGCATGCACCAGGAATATGACACGCTGGGGAGCATGCCCGCGCGTTGAGGCGCGCTCAGCGCAATGCCGCAATGCCCATAACACCTCCAGCCACAATGCAGCGATCAAAGTCTGGCAATCTCTCGCTAGTCTTGGTAGGTTAATGTTGTGCGAAGGCCCGTTTCGCGTCAGGATCTGGTAGGTGAATACACGCCAAATGGAGTAGTCGCCACTGCGCCGGTCACGCGGTTAATCCCACCCTGGCTCGTTAGCCCAGCACTGGGCAGGCACCGCCAAATCACGCGAATCAGAGCCAAGCCAAACACTACCGCAGCCTTCTACCACCATTGAAGAGAGAGCCATCACCACTCCATCCGATCTCAAGCGATCGCCCAAACGTCCGGGTATAGGGCGGCACGACACTGTTTCAGATGCCGCACGCAAGACCCTGCGCTTTCACTTCAGCCGCATGCTGAGACACGAAGCCGGCTCCATCGACGGCAGTGACATTGAAGAGTTGCACGATATGCGTGTTGCCGTGCGCCGGATGCGGGCGGCGGTACAGTTGTTTCGACCCTACCTCCCTAGGAAGCACGCCGCCTACCTGCGCCGGGACCTGCGCCGTTTGGGGCGCGCCCTCGGTCCGGCACGCGACTGCGACGTCATGCTTGCGAATCTAGAAGCGTACCGGGCGGCTTTGCCGGCGCCCACACAGGATGCGTTCGCGCCGCTGGTGCGGCGGTGGCAGAGACAGCGAGAACGATTCCACAATGCAATGGTGAGGTATCTGGCAGGCAAACGCTATCGCCTGCTGAAGCAACGGATTGGCCCACTCCTAGAGTTGGTGGGTCAGCCGGTAGCGGCTTCAGGAACGCTGAACGGCCAAGCGGCGGCTCCGCAAGAACCGCTCATTGCCACCGTGACACCGCGCCTCATCGCAAAGCGCTATCAGAAGCTCCTCGCCTACGGGCCTTCTCTGCACGGAGCGTCGATTGAGACGCTGCACACCCTGCGTATCGACTGTAAGCGCCTGCGGTACGCCTTGGAATTCCTGAACGAAACTCTTTCCCCGCAGGCAGAAGCCGCCATCGAAGACTTCAAGCATGCTCAAGACCACCTGGGCGAAACAAACGACGCGTACGTAGCCGGTAAAGACCTGCGTAAGCTCATGAAAAAGTGGCAGCACGCAACGGACGACGCGCGTTACCCGGCCGCAGCCAGGGAAGCGCTTGCCGGATACCTCGCGTATTGCGATGACCGCGTGCGGACGAACGCCCATACGTTCCCGGCCGCCTGGGAGCACCTCACCGGCTGCGAGTTCCGTCAACGCCTGCGAGAATGCGTGTCAACATCGACCTAACGCGGGTTGGGCTCCGGTAAAGGAAGTCTAACAAGGAGAGTATATGACCGGAGAACGCGTGGCTGTCATTGATATTGGCTCGAATTCAGCGCGTTTGGCGCTTCTTGAGGTGTATGCGGACCGCGCGTTCAAGCTCGTAGACGAGCTGCGCGAGACGCTGCGGCTGGGCGAGCAGCTCGATGCAAACGGCGACCTCACGGCGGAAGCGATTGAGCGTACGTTGGAGATCTCGCGCGTTTTGGCGCGTTTCTGCACAGCCCATCGCGTCACGCACGTCATCGGCGTCGCCACCAGCGCCCTGCGGCGCGCCCGCAACGGGCCGGAGGTGGTTGACCGCATCAAAGCCGAAACCGGTCTGCGCGTCAACATCATATCCGGCGATGAGGAAGCATATTACGACTATGTGGCAGCGGTCAATAGCGCTGCGGCGGCAGATAGCGTGGTGGTAGACATCGGCGGCGGCAGCGTGCAAATCGTGCGCGCCCATCAACGCACCGCTACCCACAAGACAAGCCTGCCGCTTGGCGCCATCACACTCACCACCGATTTTCTCAATCGCGATAGACCGACGAACAAGCAGATCCGCACTCTGGAGCGACACATCGCGGCCAATCTTGGGGCGCTCTCCTGGCTCAATGGGCAGGGCGAAGCAGCCGCACACTCGCTTGATGAAAAACCGGCGTCCGGGAGCGCTGGGCGCCGCAATGGGACATTCTCGCACAACGGCGAGCCGGATTTGATTGGCATCGGCGGCACCGTGCGCAACTTGGCAAAAATCTACCGGCGGCAAACAGGCTATCCGCTGGACCTCCTCCACGGCATGATTCTCCCTATCGGCGCCGTAGAAGAGATCTACGCCATGCTCCGCAAGTTAACTCTCGAAGAGCGGCGCAAGGTTCCCGGACTTTCCACTAAGCGGGCAGACATCATCGTCGCAGGTACGGCGGTGGTGTGCGGGCTTGCGAAGTCGATTGGCGCCACTACGCTTGCCATTAGCGGCAGAGGGCTGCGGGAGGGCTTGTTCCTGAACCACGTGCTGGGCGGCGACATGGTGGAGCCGCGCGTGCCCGATCCGGCGCTCTTTGCCACCACGAACCTCATGCGCTACTACAATGTTGACGAGACCCACGCCACCCACGTGGCCGACCTGGCACTGTCAATTTTCGATCAACTCGCACCGGTGCACGGTCTGGATGCCGAAGCGCGCAGGCTGCTGCAAATCGCCGCGCTCCTTCACGACGTGGGCATTGCCGTAAATTTCTACAACCACGACGAGCACGGCTTCTACCTGCTCACGCGTACGGGCATCGACGGCCTGACCCACCGCGAGTTACTCATGGTTGCAGGCCTCGTGGCCGCGCACAACGGCAACGGCGGTCCATTGAAACGCCAGCCGGAGTACCGTTCGCTCTTGGAAAAGCACGATCTTGACACCGTGACCAAGCTCGGCGCGGTCTTACAACTCAGCGAGGCGCTCGATCGCAGCGAGTCGTGCCTTGTGGAAGCCGTCACGTGTGCGATTTCAGGCGATCTCAGAGGAATAACGTTAAGCCTCGCTGCTGATCCCGATGCAGTTTGCGAATTCCGCGAGACGGAGGCGACGCTCAATGACATTGCAACCGCATTTGGTGTACACTTTACTCTTGACGACTCACACGGACGCTTGAAGCGGCCATACTCTGGGGTTGTAGGGTAGACTGTCTTACATTGACGTGCACAAGATGGTCTTCTCATGAGTTCGCTGAGAAAGCCGTCACAGGCAGTACCGGGCCACAGATCGAGTGTCGCATAGAGGGCATACTTGCCACACGTCATTTCGGCGCAGGCCGGTTCCGGGAACGTGTCAGCAATATAACTCCGGCCCTGCACTTGATACGGTGGCAGGCTTCAATGCCGGCATGTCGGTATTGAGTGTTTGCCACACTCTACGGACAGTGCTGAACAGCAAGTTTCCGTCACCAGATTGGCTGACGCTCAAAGCGGTGAAACACAGCAGTCTCTGCTGGCGGTACGCCAATAGCGGCAAACTCTACCCCTTTGGTGATTCGTCCGGTAATCCAAGAGTTGGGAGAAACCACAAATGGCAATGAAAAAGGTCCGAGGCTTAGGCCTCAACAAGCAGTACCCCGGCCGCTTAATCGTCGTGGAAGGTTGCGACGGTTCAGGCAAGAGCACCCAACTCCACCTCCTGCGCGTCTGGTTGCAGTCGCAAGGGTACCCGGTTGTCTTTACCGAGTGGAACTCCTCGGCCATCGTCAAACAGGCAACACGTCGGGCAAAGCGGAAGGAGCAGCTCACACCCACCACGTTTAGCCTCATCCACGCCTGCGACTTTGCCGACCGCTACGAGAAAGTCATCCTCCCGCCGCTCCACGCCGGGTGTATCGTGCTGGCCGATAGGTATGTCTATACCGCTTACGCGCGTGACGTGGCGCGGGGCTGCGATCTGCAGTGGGTGCGTAACACTTACAGCTTTGCCGTGCAGCCGACCATAGCCTTCTATTTCCACGCGCCGTTGGAAGTATCGATCTCCCGGATCCTCTTCGGCCGGCCCTCGCTAAAGTACTACGAAGCCGGCATGGACACCGGTCTCTCTCTCGATCCGGTGGAGAGCTTCAAGCTGTTCCAGGGCAAAATAAAGGACCAATACGACAAGATGGCGCGCAGCGAGCAGTTCGCCGTCATCGATGCAACGCGCACGATACATGAGACCTGGGGAGAAGTGCAAAAAGTGGTGCAGGAGAAGCTGGCGGACTATGAGCCGCCCCGGAAGAATTGACTCGACCGAAGCAGCGGCTGCGCCGCTTCATTCGCCGCCGGGCAATAGACTTGCGCATTGCTCGTACTAAGCTCGCGAGACCGCACGGACGACCAGCAGCAACAAGGGGATGAGCAAATTTCTACTGTAGTACCCACACGCGCACGATTCTATGGCTGCGGCCTGCCGTACCTCGACGACCTCGAACTCGGCGGCCCACTGATCGTCATTGAAGGCTCTGACTGTTCCGGGCGCTCCACGCAGGCCCAGATGCTCAAGGAATCGCTGGAGTCGGCGGGACACGCCGTGCTGGAGATGGGCATCCGGCGGTCGGACCTGTTGGCCAAGGCCATCTCCTCCGCGAAGCAAGGCAATCTGCTGGGAAAGACGACCTTGAGTCTGCTCTACGCAACCGACCTTGCCGATCAGTTAGAAAGCCGCATTGTACCCGCGATGCAAGCCGGATTTGTAATTATTGCCGACCGCTACATCTACACGCTCATGGCGCGCGACTTGGCGCGCGGCGCCGAACTGAAGTGGCTGAAACGCTTGTTCGGCATTGCGCTGGAACCGGACTTGATCGTCTTCCTCGACGCGGAGCCGGAAGTGCTCTTCCACCGCACGTTGGAGAAGTACGGCGAGCTCAACTACTGGGAGTCCGGCATGGACTTGTCAATGGGGAGCAGCATGTTTGAGAGCTTTTTGAAGTACCAAGCCTCGCTGCGCAAGAACTTCCATAGGCTCGCAGACGAGTACGGCTTCAAAATGATCGACGCGACGCCCAGCCCGAAGAAAATCCACCGGGAGATCAGTAAGGTGGTATCCCAGTACTTGGAAGACTATGTACAGAGATCATCAACTGTACAGCAGCCCGAGACCCAGAGTGGCGGTGCTATGAATCGTCGAGTTCGCGTAGAAGAAGGTTGACCCGCTTCTCGATTTGGTCGCGGATGTCTCGCACCACGACCAACGGCTGTCCGCTGGGATCGGGGAGTCCCCAGTCTTCTACTTCTGTTCGCACTGTCGGACATGACTCGTCGATGCCACAGCCCATGGTGATAATTCTGTCCGCCCAATCCGCCAACTCTTGCGTCAGCAACTTGGGCCGATGGGCATCGAGACTGATCCCGCGCTCGGCCATGACCTGCACGGCAACTGGATTCACCCGCTCGCCCGGCACCGTGCCCGCGGAACGCGCTTCCGCCTTGCCGTCGGCAAGCTGACGGAGAAACGCCTCCGCCATCTGACTGCGCCCCGCATTGTGCACACAGACGAAGAGTACCCGTTTCAATCGAGATTTCTCCCTAAGCGCGGTCTGCTTGACGTGTCACAGCACGTAACACTACTGCGCTAACGCTACATTGCCGCTCTTCTCTCAATCTTCTAAATCTCTCCGCCTGCCATAGCCCACTCGCCCTGATACCGCCTCCTTGGCGATCAAATCACCTTCTTCGAGAGGTTCAGGTCCAGCATCTTGCCGGTCACCATGTAGATCACGCGTTCAGCGACATTCGTCGCGCGGTCGGCCGTGCGCTCTAGGTCGTGTGTTACCCAGAGCAAGTATGTTGCGCGCTGGATGCTCCTCGGGTCTTTGATCATAAATAGGAGCAGTTCGTTATAGATTTGCTCATGGAGCGCATCGACGTCATCATCGGCCTCGCACACCTTTCTGGCCAAATCTATGTCCCGGGTCACCAGCGCGTCGATGCTCCGATGGAGCATGCTGATGGACATTTCCGCCATGCGCGGAATGTCGATGAGCGGCTTGAGCGGCGGCTCGTCGCCCATCATCAGGCTGATCTTGCCGATGCCTTCCGCATAGTCGCCCATGCGCTCCAACTCGACCGCTATGTGGAGCAAAGCTATGACCCAACGCAGGTCACCGGCAGCCGGTTGCTGGGTAGCGAGCAGGTCAACGCAGCTTTCCTCGATGGCAAAGCGCTTTTCGTCGATCACGTCATCGAACGCAACGACGGCCTGCGATGCCTCCAGGTCGCGCTCTCGCAAGGCATCGATGGCATGAGTAATGGCCTTCTCCACCATGCTCGCCAGCGCGAGGACGTCATCCTGGATCTCATTCAGTCGATTCTCGATATTCGTGCGTACCATGGCACTGCCCCTTTCCACCGCTGCCCGGCAACTCTCTCGACAACCACCTCTACGCGGGCGGACTTCACTTTCCACGGACGGCAATAGCGTCGGCTATGACTACCGGCACAAACATGCCGGGCACCGGCATCGCCGCACTGCGCTCCGAATTCCGCTTTACGACTCACGCATACCGCAGACCCGGGTCGTATTCCCTTCTATTTTGCACACTTGACGGGCATTTGCCTACCCGTGCAGCACGGACTTAGAGAATCCGGCCCGTCGAAACCCTCTTTGCTGCTGCTCTCTTTCGAACCTGGAAGAGTACACCTGCCGGGTCCCAGTTGAACAATATCCCATCTTCCCGCGAACTCCCGCCTAAACGCCCGCACTGCATTGTGCCCGCGCCGGTTATGCGTTGTTTGCCGCTGCACAAGAACAACTGGAAACTAGGCGCTGCTCGATATGTACTCAATTGCCTCCGCGCGGCGCATAGACTCCTGGCCGGCAACCGCATTGCACACGGGGCAGCACCAGTAGTGCGTTTCGCGCACGACAATTGTGGGATGATCGATGATACAATCTATCACCCGATCCTTCGTGACAGATAGGGCGTCAAAGAGAGTACGTACGCTAAGCCGAACCGGAGACAATTGTACGTTAGCGTGCCGGGCGCCAAAGGCAGCGCTTGGCCGCCATAACGGGGAAGGGGCTTGGCAGGTGGGCAGGTTATTCATTGCGTGACGCGTAGAGGCACGACATGTCGTGCCCCTACGCCCGTAGCGCATTCAGGACAAGCGCGCGACAGAATCGAGAGCCGGACAGTTGCCGCCTTAGTTGGCAGCGTCGTCAGCCACAGCAGGCAGGATAACCGTAAAGGTCGTGCCCTGTCCTTCAGCGCTCTCCGCGTGAATCTCGCCGCCGTGGGCTTGCACGATGTGCTTCACGATGGCCAGTCCTAAGCCAAACCCCTCGCTGTGGCGCGAGCGGTCCACCTTATAAAAGCGCTCGAAAATGTGGGGGAGGTGCTTCCGCGGTATGCCAACGCCCGTGTCGGCCACGCGCAAGCAGACCCTGCCATTCTCCTGCTGCGCAGAGAGGGATATTCGGCCGTCTTCGGGCGTGAACTTCAAAGCATTACTTAGCAAATTGTCGAAAACCTGGCGCAGCTTCTCTTCATCGCCGCGGACCTGCGGCAGGTTTTCCTGCAGCGCGATCTCGAGAGCGATCTTTTGCTTCTCCGTCCGCTCGTAGTGCTCCTCGCGCAGTGCGTCGATGAATGGGTGCAGATCAAGCGGCGCATGCTGGAGACCGGACTGTTCGCTTTCTATACGTGAGAGTTCCAATAGCTCATTCACCATGGCAGTCATACGGTCGATCTCGCCGTTGATACGACGCAGGAAGTCCTTAGCCCGCTTTTTCTCCTTGAGAGCGCCGCTCGCTAGCGACTCAGCCAGAATCTTCACGGCCGCCAGCGGCCCCCGCAACTCATGGGAGACGTTACTCACGAATTCTTTTCGGGTCGTTTCCACCTGGCGAATGCGTGTCAGGTCGTGCATCGTCAGCAGAACGCTTGAATCGCCGTGCTCGGCCAAGGGCGTGGTTATGACACTCAGATACCGCTGCCACTGCGGTATCTCCACCTCCCCGTGCTGTACCTCGCGCTGCTCCGTGCAGCGGGCGACAAGCTGTTGCAGGTTGTAGTCGCGGATGATCTCAGTAAAGCGGCGGTCTAAGACGTCACCGCCGGTGAGGTTGAGGATCTCTTCCGCCGCGTGATTCACCAACACGATCCCGCCGCTGCCGTCGATCACAACGACGCCATCCGCCATCGTGTTGAGCACAGCCGTCAATTTGCCTCGTTCCACCGAGAGATCGCGTACGAGATTGCGCAGGGACACCGCCATGCGGTTGAACGCTTGCGCAAGTTCCTGCGTTTCGTCTCTCCCTTGCGCCTGCACCCGGTAGTCGAACTCGCCGGCCGTAAGCTGGCGGGCACCTTCGGTGAGCGCCCCGATGGAACGAGAGGTGCGCGACGCCACGCCGTACCCAATCAGCACCGCGAAGACCGTTCCGGCAATGCCTATCAGGGCGATAACGGTGATGCTGCGGTTTACGCTATCCTGCACCTGTGCCGCCGGCACCGCAACCCGCGCCACGCCCTGCACGTTCTCCCCGGCAATCACAGGAACAGCCACGTGAATCAGCTCCTCGCCCGCAGCACCGCTGCGTCGGGTACTGACTCCCACTCCGGCGTTTAGCGCACGCGCTACCTCGGGTTGGACGGCCTGATTCGCCATACCCGCCGGGTCTTCCCCACTGTCGGCGAGCACCGTGCCGTCGCGTGCAATAAGGGTAACGCGCGCCGCAATGTTAGCGCTCATGCGCTCACCGGCCGCTTGGAGCGCACTAGTATCCGCTTGCTCGGAGAAGTAGCGGGCACCGGCTTCGGCGACTAGGCGCGCTTCGTGCTCCAGCCGCGTTTCGAGGTTGGTCAGGTAGCTGCTGCGGACGAACGTGACGAGATAGAGGCTCGCTACACCCAGCGTGAGTATTATCAACGCGGTGAAGGCAAGCGTTATGCGCCATTGCAGCGTTCGCGGAAATTTCATTCCTCAAACCGGTAGCCAACGCCGCGCACGGTCACAATGTGGGCGGGATCGCTGGGATCTTTTTCGATCTTCTCCCGCAGTCGCCGTACGTGAACGTCTACTGTGCGATTGTCGCCGACCCAATCAAATCCCCAGATGCGCTCAAGGATTTGGTCGCGGGTAAAGACACGATTGCGGCCGGACATCAGCAACGCCAACAGACTGAATTCCTTGGGTTTGAGCGCTAGCGCCTGATCTCCAAGCTTTGCGGTGTGGCTGGAAAGGTTGACGTGGAGTTCGCCGGCACTGAGCACGGTTGCCGTATCGGCGGCAGGGAGAGCCTCCCCAGCCGACCGTGCGCGCCGTCGCACGGCGCGCATGCGGGCCAGTAATTCGCGTGTGCTGAAGGGCTTTACAACGTAGTCATCCGCGCCCAATTCGAGACCGACCACGCGATCCACCTCTTCGCCCTTCGCCGTGAGCATGATGATCGGCGCTGCGGTCTCCCGGCGAATGATGCGGCAGACCTCCAGGCCGTCCAACACCGGCAGCATGATGTCGAGGATAATCAAATCAGGCAAGACCTCCCGTGCCAGGTCCAGCCCTTCCTCGCCGTCCATTGCGCTATGCACTACATAACCGTCCTGCTCGAGGCGATAGCGTAACGCCTCCTGCAGATTGTCGTCGTCCTCGATTATGAGCACTTTCTCACGTGGCAATTGCGGCTCCTTAGCAGTCGCTCATTCTGTAGCGCTTTCGTGCATTCAAAAGCGGGCATGCCCGCGCACTTCGCTTCTATTATGTCATACGCGCACAACGCTAAGCAGGTGGCTGCCATGCGTCGCCATTCCCTAGCTCCCTATTCTGATCAGCGGTCAGCCTGAGCGATGTTCCTCCCTTACGTGCCATACCCCCGCTCGAGTGCACTGAATTTTGGCAGCCGAGGCACAATCCACGTTACGAGACTTCGCAGATTCTTACGGGCGCGGTAGGGGGATTCGTCATAGGGCGATTATGGAAACCACCCTATGACGAAGGGTAAGGCCACACAACAGTGGGCCTTAGGTGGCATCTACGATACTACGTGTGCCATGTTAGGAGCACATTATGCCGGCGTGAACGACAGATTAAACCCGATAAATAACCGCCAGCATAAGAGGGCAATCACAAGGATTGCCCCTACGCTAGGCCAACGTCGCCGCATAAAAAAAGAGGGCAATTGCAGCACGAACCGGCAGAGCCGACCTACTTATGAGCGAGAGTCGCGGCAGCCCGGTCAATCGCACCGCCGGCTGTCGCCGCGGCAGGACTCTGCCCTTCGTCAAGCGGGGCAAGTACAGTGACCCGAGGCACCCCGAGCGCCTGGTCTTCCTCAACCGTCGCCTCCACCTTGAATACGTCCGCCAGGTTCTTTGGCGTAAGCACGTCGCCCACAAGCCCGTGCGCGTGCACCGTGCCGCGGTCTAGCAGCACTAGGCGGTCGCAGTAGCGCGCCGCGAGGTTGAGATCGTGCACCACGGCAATGGCCGTTAGTCCTTGGCGCACCAGATTGCGGATCAGCGTAAACACCTGGAGTTGGTGCTGCACGTCCAGTCCCGCGGTCGGTTCATCGAGCAAGAGCAGCCGCGGCTGCTGGGTGAGCGCCCGCGCCAAAAGCACACGCTGGCGTTCTCCGGCGGAGACCTCCGTGATAAGGCGCGTGACGAACTCCTCGGTTCCGGTGTTCTTCATACTTTGCCGGGCGATAGCGTGGTCCCGCGCGCCCTCGGCTTGGAATCGCCCCAGATGAGGATTGCGCCCCATCAAGACCACTTCCAGGCACGTGAAGGCAAAATTTAGCGTAATGCTCTGGGGTAGCAGCGCTATGTGGCGCGCGATCTCCTGGGGCGACCGGCCTCGCAGGTCGTCGCCATCCAAACACACCTGCCCGGCAGCGGGCGACAACAACTGGCTGATGCACTTGAGGAGCGTAGACTTTCCCGCTCCATTTGGGCCGATGAGGCCCAGCAGGCTCCCACTCCGCACCTCTAGGGAAACTGCTTCCAGTAACCGCGCCATGCCCACTGCAAAGGAGACGTCCTTGGCGGAGAGCGCGGCGCCTTCGATACGATCGGAATCAGGCAGGATACTCATAGAATATTGCCCTGTCGCTTGCTGCGATACAGCAGGTAGAGGAAGAAGGGCGCGCCGAAGAAGGCGGTGATTAGTCCCACCCGCAACTCCTGCGGCCGCAAGAGCAGCCGCGACCCAAAGTCGGCCCACGTAAGCAGTACTGCCCCCGTCAAGAGACTTGTGGGGAGCACAATGCGATGGTCGGGGCCTACCACCAAGCGCACCATGTGGGGTACGACCAGGCCGACAAAGCCGATGATCCCGCTCACCGCCACGGCAACCGCCGTGATGAGCGCCGCCAGCGCCAGCATGATCAACCGGACTCTCCTCACGTTGACACCCATGCTCCGTGCGGAGTCTTCCCCTAACGCCATCAAGTTTAAGTCGCGCGAAAAGAAGAGCAAGAGCAGGCTCCCAACCACGATGAACGGCAAGATGAGCTGTACGTGGGTCCAACTGCGGGCGCCAAGACTGCCCGTGAGCCAGAATATGATCTCGCGCATGGAGTTGACATTGGCCGTGAGCGTGAGCACCGCCGAGATAACAGAGCCGATAAAGGCTTGCACTGCTACCCCTGCGAGGATCATCGTTGTCAGCGGGTCAACGCCCCGCGTTGCAGCCAGCACGTACACCAGCATCACGGCGCTCAGCGCGCCCAGAAAGGCCAGTGCCGGGGTCGCCAAGTAGTGCAGGCTGCGGAAACCAAAGTGAATGGCAATCACCGCGCCCAGCGCTCCACCCGCGGAAACTCCAATGATACCGGGGTCGGCAAGCGGATTGCGAAAGATGCCCTGCATGGTCGCCCCCGCTACCGCCAGCGCCGCGCCCACCAGCGCCGCCGTCAGCACACGCGGCAGGCGTACGTGGCTGATGATGCTCCATTGCACGTCGGTAGCCGTCGCGCCGAGAGGAATGCCCATCTGCTGCAGGACAATCGAAGCGGTAACGCCCACCGGCACATCCACAGCGCCAAACGCCATGGTCACCACAAACGACAGGAACAGCAGCAGCACGAGTACACCCACCGCCAGCGCCAGCCGCAACGTCAGCGGCGCTTCAACATCCAACGTCCGTCTCAGCACGTAATTAGGAGCCTTCCTAAGCTAGGTTTCTTGACGAAGGGGCAACCACGAGGGTTGCCCTCCTCTTCGACTCACGGTAGCGCAGGTTTGAAACCTGCGCCCACCCGCCGTATGGGCAATCCTCGTCATTTGCCCATGTTCTCTGATACGGCGACTGCCGTAGGGGCATTCCCCGTGATTGCCCTCTTCTTTGTTACGACCACGTTCGCCCAATGTAGGGGCAACCCTCGTGGTGGCCCTCTTATCTGTTGCAACAACATACGCCCGTTGTTGTGGGCCAACCCTCGTGGTGACTCTCTTGTTTCATGCGAACACGTTCCCCCCGGCGTAGGGGCAACCCTTGTGGTTGCCCTCTTATCTGACGCGGCGACGTTGGCCCAACATAGAGGGAAATCCTCGCGATTGCCCTCTTAATTTCCTGCGCCAGCCTTGGGCTTTAGGGGCAACCACAAGGGTTGCCCCTACCATAATGCGACGACGTTGGGCATTGAAACCGCCTGTCCGGCACCGGTCTCTCACTTCACCAAATCGGGATGGAGCAGCTTCGCCACGTCGTACACACCCTCAACGATGTAGTGCGAAAGTGTGGATATGTGGCGGGCAGGCACGGTGTATATCCGGCCGTTCTTCTTGGCGTTCACGTTCGCCAAAGCGGGATGGTTGCTGAAGTTTTCCTGCCACTCGGCATTGTCTTCCGGCGAAAATTCATCGGTAATGATCACGTCGGGGTTCAGTTCCACGATCTTCTCCAGCGAGATTTCGCCAAAGGGACCGTCCAGCGCCTCATCGCCGAGGTTAGTGCCACCGGCGCGCTGCACAATGTCGCTAAAGGTGGAGCCTTTACCGGCAGAGCTGCCAAAGGCAGTGTAGAACAATACACGGGGTTTCGTCTCTGCCTTGGCCGCCATAGCTTCAATGGCGGCGAGCCGCTCCTCCATGGCGGCGATCAACTCTTCCGCCCGTGCCTCATCGCCGGTTAGCTGCGCCACATAGCGAATGTTGTCCGCTACTTGATCAACCGAATCGAAAAGCGACACCACAACCACCGGTATGCCGGCGTCTCTGAGCAGCTTTATATGGTCGGGATTGTTATAGGTAGCGGCCAAGACGAGGTCCGGCTCCAGGGCGATAATCTGCTCCGGATCGGACTGCACGGTGTGTTCGACCTGCCGAGCGGTCTCGCTCACGTTCGTCCAAATTGAGTCTCCCGCCAAGTATGTAACGGCGCGCACGCGCTCCGTAGCGACCAGCGAAAGCAGGATTTCGTCCGTAGCCAAGGTGAGCGAGACGATCCGTTGGGGCTTCTGCGGGATCGTAACCTCGCTTCCCAAGCCATCCGTAATCGTGCGCGGAAAGCCCTGGCTGTCCGCGGCTTCTTCCACCGCAGCAGGGGCCGCTGCCTCGGTCTGCGGGCCAGCCGCCGGTTGCATCGAGCATCCGGCCGGCAGCGCCGCCAAGGCGAGCAATAAACAGAAAAACGAGCGTCGTGTTCGCTTAAGCGAATCCATAGGGTCCCATCCTTCCACGTGGGTGTTGCAGCGAAGCGGGACTGCCACAGTGCCGGGATGAGCGTATGATCGGATCTACCGTAAGAACCAGTGTGGCACACCGGTTCCGATTCGGTTGGCCTCCCTGGGGCGACTCGAACGCCCGACCCGCAGTTTAGGAAACTGCTGCTCTATCCATCTGAGCTACAGGGAGACATGACTTGCATACGTCAGTTTCTCTTCCCATTATGCCGTAGCCACACATTCCCTGCATGATAGTCACCGCACACTATATCTTGTGTAGATGAGAGTATAAAACACAAGATATTGGTATGTCAAGGGAGATTCGTTGCTGTGGCAAGAAAGCTGTCCTTGCATCTTGCCACGGTACAGGCGAACTACCAGTAGCGCATTGCGTCCTCGAAGAGGCGCGCCAGATCTTCTGCCGCGGCCTGACGCGGCGAGAGCTTGGTGACGCGATGCTGCGGCAGCGTGCCTTCCACGAGCGCCGGAATGTCGGCTGAGGTGTAGCCAATGGCGCTGAGACCATTCGGGACCTGTAATTCTTGCATAAGAGCGATAAGGCGGTCGGAGAGGATTGTTCCCGCGTCGCCGGGTTTCGCCCGGCTGATGTCCGCGCCGAGCAACCCGGCTGCCTGAATATGGCGTGTCGGCCCCGCCGCACCGGTAAAGCGAAATACGGCCGGTGCATTGAGAATTACAGCCATGCCGTGGGGCACGATAGGGTGATCGCCGGCATAACCGTCCGGGTGGTAGTCGCGCACCATGCCGGCGACGGGATAGGACATACCGTGCGGCAGATGCACGCCCGCATTGCCGAAACCAATGCCGGCAAACGATGCCGCCAGCAGCATCTTCTCCCGGGCTTCTCTATCTTCGGGGTCGGCCATAGCCCGCGGGAGATACTGCGCCACCATGGCGAGCGTCTCCCGCGCCCATAAGTCGCTCACCGGATTCGCGCCCTGATACGCCGGACGTAGGATAGGGCGTTCCGGATAGGGCCGCATGGTATACGCTATTGCGGTATAGGACTCCAGGGCATGACTCAGCACGTCGCAGCCGGTAGACACCACTGCCGTTGGCGAGAGGGTGGCGGTGTTTTCGGGGTCGATGATGCCGAGGGTAGGCTTGAGGTTGCGGTGGGAGATGCCCGTTTTGGCGTGCATCGACACCAGATCGAAGATGGCAGTGCCGGTGGTCTCGCTGCCGGTACCGGCGGTGGTCGGGATCGCGATCAACGGCTTTAGCGGCCCCGGTACGGGCAGCCCCTTGCCGATAGGAGCGTTGACGTAGTCGAGAAAGTCAGCCGGATAGGTCGCATAGAGGTTGGCAGCCTTGGCCGTGTCAATCGTCGAGCCGCCACCCACCGCCACGAAGGTGTCCACTTGCTCGCCCACCGCAAACGCAATCGCCTCTTTGAACGAGGCGTCCGTCGGCTCGATCTGCACGCGGTCGAAGAGCACGTGGGGCACGCCGGCCTCATCGAGCGCAGTGAGTACCGTCGCTACCGGCGGCAATTCCCGCAGCACTGGATCCGTGACCACCATCACGCGTTTCGCCCCGCAGTCCACCAGGTCCATACCTACCTCGCGGGTGACTCCCCAGCCGAAACGGATGCTGGAAGCTGCCATCTCAAAGGCTATATCCTGTTCCATCGCCCAAACCCCTTCCTGTAACCGGCCTGATTCAGTCCTATTGCGGAGTAGATGTCTGCCGCACGCTCAATTCGCACATGGTATTGCGTCTGCTATCCGCATAGTACCAAGTTAGGCTCATTTTCGTTGTTCGCTTCTCTTTACCGGTATGCGCCGTAGACGAACCGGCAGCGAGGCTCCGTTAAGCACATAAGTACCTGAAAATTTCCCGCACGTTGCGCTCTTATCTTCTGCCCCGCGGTGCCGGTGTTGCTGCCCCGGTAGCCGCTTCGGTGCGCGGGAGCGGCTTTGGTATACTGAAGAGGAAAGAGGGCAACCACAAGGATTGCCCCTACATTGGTCGTCGCATCAAGAATGGGCGCTATGGCTGAGACCATATTGGTTACATTGCGGCTTTTTGCCGTCTTCCGGGAAGCACTGGGCACGAGCACACTTACGCAAGAGGTCCCGGAGGGAACGACAGTGGAGCAGGTGCTCGCCCAACTCATCGACCGGTTTCCGGCCTTGGCAGGTGCGGAAGCGGCGGTTTCTTTTTCGGTCAACCGCTCGTACGCGGCGACAGATACGGTGCTCCACGCCGGTGACGAGGTAGCCTTCATTCCCCCGGTAAGCGGCGGCGGGTAAAATCCCTATAGGAGCGGCTAACCGATGACTTCAGCGATGACTGCTGCGAAGAAGATCGAGACCGGATTCTTTCGCATTCTCGAGCGCCCGATTACGGCCGACGAACTGATCCCCCACGTGCTCACCGACGCTTACGGCGCTGTGGCAACCTTCTCCGGCACGGTGCGAAACAATGCGCGCGGCAAGCACGTCACCGCCCTCTCGTACGAGGCTTACCCGGAGATGGCAGAGGCGGAGATGCGCAAAATCGCGGCAGAGGTCTATGCCCAATGGCCGGACTGCCGGGTTGCCATGCTCCATCGCATCGGCAAACTGGAGATCGGCGAGGTCTCGGTGGCGATTGCGGTGGCGACGCCCCACCGCAAAGAGTCGTTCGAGGCCTGTGAGTTTGCTATCAATCGGCTGAAAGAGACGGTACCCATCTGGAAGAAAGAAGCCTACGACGACGGGGAGGTATGGGTAGAAGGAGTCTCGCCCGGAGTCGAGGGTGCTGGCGGGAGTAGTTGCTGATTTCGGTACCTGCTCGGGGACGGAGCTTTTCAACTCTGCCCTGGCGTACAAGAGCCGTGCCAATCGTCACTCCCGCGAAAGCGGGAGTCCATCCGGGGCAGAACCGCTCTGCTGATTGGGAAGGCGCGCTGCTGGTCAAGGAAAGATGGATTCGCTAGACTCACAAACGAAGTGCAACACCATGCTAAGGTGTTGCCATGGGAACACACTATCGTCAACTTTCCATTGAAGAGCGGTGTGAACTGGCCCGACTTCACACCGCGGGGCACTCGTACCGGCAAATTGCTGCAGCTCTGGATCGCGCGCCATCGACCATTATGCGGGAGGTGAAACGGAATGGGTCTCGTACGCAGGGCTACAGAGCGACGTATGCCGCTGAACAGGCGTGGGCGCGGCGCTGGGTTGGCGGCAAGTTGGAGCGGGATGCTGCGTTGCGCAAGACCGTGCTGGAGTACTTGCAATGCGGCTGGTCGCCGGAGCAGGTGGCGGGACACATGGCGCAGAAAGCGGGAGCACCGGCCATCTCCCACGAGACCATCTATCGCTTCATATACGGACAGGTGGCGCGCACCAAGGACTATAGTTGGCGGCACTACCTGCCGCGAGGCAAGGCGCAACGGCGACCCCATCGGCGCAGTGGGCGCAGTCCGGCCTCCTTCATTGCCAAGCGCCGTCCACTGGCGGAACGTCCCCAGGCGGCGGCCGACCGCCAAACCCCCGGCCACTGGGAGGCTGACCTGATGCTCTTTGGCAGAGGCGGCCACGCGGTGCTCGCCCTGCACGAGCGCCACTCGCGCTTGCTCATCGCTGCGCGCCAGCCCGGCAAGGCGGCAGACCCCATCGCCAGCACCATGTACGATCTGCTCGCGGTCTTGCCTGAAGCGTGGCGACAGACCGTCACCTTCGACAACGGCACCGAGTTCGCGCGCCATTACCGCCTCCATGACTTGGGCATCCAGACCTTCTTCTGCGATACCCACGCCCCCTGGCAGAAAGGAGGGATCGAGAACGCTATCGGACGCATGCGGCGCATGCTGCCGCGCAAGACCGACCTGGCGGAGATGTCCGCAGAGCGCTTTGCGCAACTTATCCAAGCCTACAATCACACCCCGCGCAAGTGCCTTGACTATCAAACCCCAGCCGAAGTATTCCTCAAACAAACGTTGCACTTGAAATGTGAATCCACCTTCCCGCCTTCGCGGGAATGACGGAACGGTAATCCGCTAAAGGGCAAGGGATTCAGATTGCTGGCAGTGGAACAGGATTCTGCCTTCTGCCACAGGAACGGGATTCGCTTACCGGAACAGGAGCGAGGCGCTGGATTCTTGAAACCACCAGGCAACCCAAGGTTACGCGTCATGCCTGCATACAAGGGCAGAGGCTAGGATTGCTGTGAACATCTGCTTCATCACAAACATATTTCCGCCTGACATTGGCGGCCCGGCCACGTACGTCTCGCATCTTGCCGAGGAGCTGCACGAGCGGGGTCACACGGTATCAGTCATTGCCACCGCTGACGATCCTGCTGACACGTCGGCGGTGTTCCCCTTCCCCGTTTACAAAGTTTCACGACAATTGCCGGTGTGGCGGCGCTATTTGGCGCTCATTCGCACGGCCGTGCGCGTCGCGCGCCATGCCGACGTGGTGTACGTCAACGGCGCCGACCTGCCTGCCATCATCGCGAGCAAGCTGCTGCGCAAGCCGCGCGCCTTGAAAGTGGTCGGAGATTTCGCCTGGGAATACGCCATCCGCCACAACTGGGACGTGGCGCACATCGACGCCTTTCAGACGGAGCGGCACGCCTGGCGCGTGGAGATCATCCGCAACCTGCAGCGCTTCTACGCCCGCAACGCCCACGTCGTCATCACGCCGAGCAACTACGTGAAGTCGCTGGTAGTTGGGTGGGGCGTACCGGACGAGCGCGTGCAGGTGATCTACAACGCACTCACCGAGGCAGTGCGCGTGGACGCAACCCAGGAAGCCGCCAAAGCGCAGCTTGGGTTCAACTTTCCCACTGTCATGACAGTGGCGCGCCTCTACGCGTGGAAGAATGTAGACCAGCTCATCGACCTTGTCCCGCAGATTCAACCGGCGGCCAAGCTGGTGATCGTTGGCGATGGACCCGAACAGGACGCGCTCGAACAACGCGCGCGCGATCAAGGCGTTGCCGAGCGCGTCGTTTTCGTGGGGCGCGTACCGCACGCGCAGGTGCCGCTCTATCTGCGCGCTGCCGACGTATTCGTGCTCAACACGCAATATGAAGGGCTATCGCACACGCTGCTGGAGGTGCGCTCCTTGGGCGTGCCCATCGTCACGACCGCCGTGGGCGGCAATTTCGAGGTGATCGAACACGATAAGACGGGCATTCTCACTCCTTTGGACGACCTTGCCGCCATGGCGGCAGCGATCAACGAACTGCTGGCTACTCCTGAGAAGGGCGAGCGGCTCAGCGCAGCGGCGCGGCACGGGCTGGACTACTACGTGTGGTCGCGCCTGGTCGGTGAGACCGAATCGGTCTTGCAGCGCCTTGCCGGAGAACAGCCGCTGCCGGAGATGCCCCAAGAGAGAGAAGGTTCCGCGTAAAGCGCGAATGGCGGCGCCGGCATGCATTGCTTGTCTCGACAGGAGACACACCGGCTTCTTTTCAGCAATACGTATGGACTCGATGACACAGCACAGCGCGCCGAATCTTCTCATGCTCAGCGGCGACCGGGACGTTTCTCGTGGTCGCAAAGGCCCTTTCTACTACACGCTGGCGGCGTTGCGTCGCTACTGGCAGCGCATAGACGTGATCGTGCCGCCCCAGCCCGATGCCGCGCCGCAGCAGCCTTTTCCCAACGTCTTCATTCACCCGAGCGGCGGCGGCAAGCTCAGCCGCGCGCGCTGCATTGCGCAGCGTGCCGATACGCTGCTGCAGGAGCGCAAATATGCTCTCATCGTCAGCCACGACTACGGCCTCTTCAGCAACGGACGCGCCGCGTCCCGTTTAGCGGACAGCGCGGAGTTACCGTATGTTTCGGAGATCTTCCACGTGCCGGGGCATCCCCGCGCCGCAGACGCCACTGAGCGACTGGAAAAGAGACTCTACTGGCTCTACGTCCAGTGGGCGAAGCGCCGCGCCGCGGCCTTCCGCGCGGGGAACGAACGTGAGATACCGGAGCTCTACCGCGCGTGGGGCGTGCCGCAAGAGAAGATTCTCGTGCTGCCTTCTCATTACTTGGACCTCGACGCGTTTGCACCGCAACCCGTCGCCAAAGAAGCCGACATCATTATTGTTTGCCGCCTGGTGAAGAATAAGGGGCTCTTTCTGCTGCTGGATGCCCTTGCCCTTGCCAAACGGCACAAGCCGGACATCAGCCTGCACATCGTTGGGGAAGGCCCCCTCAAGGACGCGCTGACCCGCCACCTCGCACAGCACGGCCTCCAGCACAACGTGCGGTTTTTGGGTTGGCTGCCCGATCAGGCGGCCGTCGCCCGCGCCTACAACGCCGCTCGGGTCGTGGTCTGCGCTTCGTTCAACGAAGGCGGGCCGCGCACCACCTTGGAAGGAATGGCATGCGGCCTACCCGCGATCAGCACGCCGGTCGGCGCAATGCCGGAAGTTATTGCGCAGGGGGAGAACGGTTATTTGGTAGACTGGACTCCTGAGAGCCTGAGCGAAGCGCTCCTTGCCGTGCTTGAAAGCGAATCTCTCCAGCAGCGCCTCGGTGCGGCAGCGCGCGCAGCCGTGCAACCGTTCGCGTATGAAGCGGGCATTCGACGGTATGCGGAGGGCTATCTCCGCCTGATAGGCGCTGCGCCGTGCGACTCCACGTCATGCCGAACGCAGTGAGGAATCTAGAGCGTATGCGCGTCCTTCTGATTACCCAGGAGATCGATGAGAATAGTGCCCTGCTCGGCGTTACGCTGACCTGGATTCGGCACCTGGCCCCCAAGGTGGACCACGTGGCGGTCTTGGCGCTCAGTGTTGGCGCGGCCAACCTGCCTGCAAACGTCTCGCTCTACTCCATGGGCAAAGAGCGCAGCGCCAACAAGCTCTTTCTGCTAAAGAACTTCTATCGCCACCTCTGGCGCTTGCTGCGACGGCGCGAAGTAGACGTAGTCTTCGTGCACATGGTGCCGCGTTACGCCATTCTTGCCGCGCCGCTTGCCCGTCTCTTCAGGGTGCCGATAGTGCTTTGGAACGCCCACGGTACCGTGAGCCGCTACCTCCGCCTTGCCCACCGGCTGGTGGCAGTAGTTGTCACCGCCTCTCCCGAATCGTTCCGCATCAACAGTCCGAAGCGGATCGTCACCGGCCACGGCATAGACGCCGATTACTTCACTGCGGCTGAGCAGGAACCCACGGCTACCGCAGATGGACGCAGGTTACAAACCTGCGCTACCGACGCGGCGACACACAGCCGCAGGTTGCAAATCTGCGCTACCGACGCGGCAACGGACGGCGATATTGCGCTTGCGTCTGCGGGCAGCAAGGTCTTGCTCACCGTGGGTCGGCTCTCGCGCTCCAAGGACTACGGCACGATCATCCAAGCCCTCGACCTGCTGCGATCGCAGTCGCCTGATCTCGACGTGTGCCTGCGCATCATCGGCACGCCCTTTTTCGCCGACGACCGCGCCTACTTGACCGAACTAGAAGAGATGGTGCGAGAGCTCGCGTTGGAAGCACAGGTAACGTTCGTCGGCAAGGTACCCAATCGCCTCATGGTAGACGAGTACCGGCGCTGCGACGTGCTCATCAACGCCAGTCATACCGGCTCCATCGACAAGGTTGTGTTGGAAGCAATGGCGTGTGAAAAGCCGGCGCTCACCTGCAATGAGTCGTTCGCGCCCGTACTGGCAAATCACGAGGACATGCTCATGTTCGCCCCCAGCAGTCCGGCGGAACTTGCCGAGCGGCTCGGGCAGGTGCTCGCGCTGGACGCGACCCACCGCGGCAAGCTCGGCCGCACCTTGCGGCAAATCGTAGTGGACGATCACAGCGTGGCAGGCCTGACGGACCGGTTCGTGGAGGTCTTCGCCCGCCTTACTGCCTCGTAACCGTTCATGGTTCGACCCTTCGACGAGCTCAGGACAGGCAGGCTCACCACGAACGGGTACTCTCGCTGAGACTTCTCACTCGCCCACCGGGCTGCTGATTCAGAGCCTCTCGTCCCCCAACTGCTGTGCTTAGCCCTCCAAGAGCGACGGCCTATTTGGCGGGCACTACGACTTCACTGCGCTTGATTCTTCCACCGGAATCATGTTTTCCTTCTCCGGCGCGAGCTTTGCGTAGGCGCGGGCGTAGAGGTCTGTGCGGTGCTGGCGCAGTATCGTCCGACGGTGGTCGTACTTCGTGCACCAACTCGTCCAGCGCTCTTCATCCAAGTCGAGCGTAGCAGTCGCGTGGCCGTCGCGGTGGCCGGTCTCGGCCAGCACGAAGCCGTTGAAATCATAGATTGTTGCGTGGCTCTGCCGGTACTGCCAGCCAAGGGGCTTATCCTGGATAAAGGAAGACGTCGCCAGAAAGCAGGAAGCGTCGTGGGCGCGGGTGCGCAGCATCTCCGAGCGAATGGTCTCAGTCGGCCCCGCGGCTTGGGTAGGGTGCAGGAGTATGTCAGTGCCTTGTAAGCCGTATAGCTGGCAAATCTCAGGAAACGCCTGATCGTTGCAGATGAAGACTCCGTAGCGGACGCCGTCCACCTCGATCGGCGCAATCTCGTCACCGGGGGTGGTCCCCTTCACCTCGTACTCATTCTCCGTGGGCTGCACCTTGCGGTAGCGCCCGACGATGTCGCCCTGCCTGCCGTAGAACGTTGCCTGGTTATACAGCGCATCGCCGTCCCGGGTCAGGTTGTTTGAGACCACGGTCACGTTGTGCCGCGCGGCGAACTTTCGGAAGCGCGCGGCAACCGGCCCTTCTTCCGTCATGGCGCATTCCAGCGCCGCCGCAAAGCGCGCTTGCGCATCATCCAATCGGGCAATCTGCTGCCACTCCACGCAACCCATCGTCTCAAAGAGCTCCGGCAGCAGAATGAGATCGGGGTCGTCCGCCAGCGCCGCCTCCAGGTAGCGAAATGCCTGGTCGTAGCGCGCGGCCTGCGTCACCTGCCCGCCGCCCATTAGGAAAGAAACGGTGGCAATCCTTACTCGCCGTGCCATAGCTGCCTCACTTTGCTAATTGACAAACTGCATAGTATTATGTCGAAATTGCGCTGCTCCGGCAAGAGACAGCAATCAGAGACTCATCGATGTGATACGGTAAAGTTGGCGACATCACAGGTATGCGCCGGCTTGAGTGGCTGCTTGCGGTCTGCCTTCCAGGAAGGAAGGGGCGCGGTGAAAAGCGGCTCGGGCTCCGGCTTTCGCCGGCCGAAAGGCGAAAATGGCGCCAAGGCGAGCGGACGCCTGGCTGCGCACGGCCTTCGACTGGCTCTAGCCGAACGGTAATGATGCCTTGCGCCGTTGCCTTTTGCGCATTGTTGTCGTACGCGAGCGCCTGTAATCGGCCTTCGACTGGCTCTGGCCGAACGGTAATATTTTACTGGGCACTTGCTCTTTGACGACTTGTAGCCGCACAGAAGCGCCTGTGATCAGCCTTCGACACGCTCGGGCCGAACGGAACTGCTACACTGACGCGTTGCTTGTTGAACGAAGTTTACGCCCATGAAATTGTTCTACATCACCAACACCCGCATTCCCAGCGAACGCGCCAGCGCCTACCAGGTGATGCAAATGTGCGCAGCGTTTGCAGCGCACAACGTACACGTAGACCTTTTCTATCCGCGACGCCAGGCATACGGGCCGTGGGCCGCCAGCGGCGACGTATTCGCCTATTACGGCGTGCCTGCTTCCTTCTCCATGCAGCCGGTGCCTTGCGTTGACTATATCAAAGCGACCACGATAGACCATCCCCGGCTCAACGAGACGCCGCTGGCGCAGCTCAGTCACTATGTGCAGACCGGCACCTTTCTTCTACGGGCGCTACAGCGGTTGCATTCCCACCGCGCCGGCATCTGCTATTCGCGCGATCTCTTCGCGCTAGCGCTGCTGCGCGCCGCGGACCCCCAACGTCGCTGGCGGCTGTTCTATGAGGCCCACACCACGCCGGAAACGCCGTGGTCGCGGCGCCTGGCACGCCGGCTCGCAGTCCGCCTCGACGGAATCGTTACCATCACGGAGTCAATCCGCCGCTACTATCTGCAGCTCGGCGTCCCGGCAGACAACGTGCTTACGGCGCCGGACGGCGTAGACCTTGCCCGCTACGGACAGCTCCCGGACAAGAGGACAGCACGCTTGCGCTTGGAGCTGCCGACCGAACGTCCGCTCATTTGCTACACCGGACAACTCTATCGTTGGAAGGGCGTGCACACGCTCATCGCGGCCATGGCGACGCTGCCGGAAGCCGCGCTTTGCCTCGTCGGCGGCGCTCCCCGTGAACTGGCGGAGGCGCGGGCGCAGGTGCGCGCGTTAAACCTTGCGAATGTGTTGTTCGCAGGCCACGTTGCGCCTGAACGGGTGCCTCTCTACCAGGTGGCGGCCGACGTGCTCGTGCTGCCTAACACGGCGCAGGCGGCGATCTCCCGCGAGCACACCTCGCCGTTGAAGCTCTTCGAGTACATGGCTGCCGGCCGGCCCATTGTGGCTTCGGACCTGCCTTCGTTGCGGGAGGTGTTGCGTCACGGCGATAACGCCTGGCTGGTGCAGCCCGATGATCCCGCCGCGCTGGCCCAGGGCATCCAACACCTATTGGCGGAGCCCGCGCTGGCGGCGCGCCTGGCCGCGCAAGCGCTAGAAGAGGTGCAAGCCTACACGTGGGAGCAGCGTGCCGAACGCATCCTCTCATTCGTTGAAGGACATGTCTCAGCCAGCGATTAGAGAGACCTTTGACCACTAAGTGCGTGCTGAGCCTGTTCCATGGGCACGGAGCCTCCCTTTCCGCTCGTACTGAGCCTGTCGAAGTATGAACGGAAGGGGCCGCGCCCGGTGGCTCCGTGCTTCCTACAGTACTGCCAGATGCGCATCCTGCAGGTCTGTCAGGAACATGTGCCCTGCCGCGTGGGTGATCATCAGCGGCGGCTTGCTCGCCAGTGCCACTGCTTGCGGTGTAACGCCGCAGGCCCAGAATACGGGCACTTCCCCGTCCCGCACTTCGGTGCGCGCTCCCCACTGCGGGTTATCGAGGTCCGAAATGCCGATTTCTTGCGGATCACCGATGTGCACGGGCGCGCCGTGGACGCCGGGAAAGCGCGAGGTCGTCTGCACTGCGCGCACTACTTGCGTATGGTGAATCGGGCGCATACTGACGACGAGCGGGCCCGAAAACGCTCCGGCAGCCGCGGTAGCCCGATTCGTGACGTACACCGGGACGTCGTTCCCCTCTTGCAAGTGACGCAGGGGAATCCCGGCTGCCAGCATGGCTGATTCAAAACTGAAGCTGCAGCCCAGCAGGAATGAGACAAAGTCATCCTGCCAGCGGTCCGTGATCTCCGTGACTTCATCCACCAAGCTGCCATTCTCATAGATCCGGTAGCGTGGCAGATCAGTGCGAATATCCGCGCCGGGGGCTGTCTCGCGCGGTTCGGGCGACCCCGGCTCCAGCACTTCCAGCACCGGACACGGCTGGGCGTTGCGCTGGCAGAAGAGGAGGAAGTCAAATGCCAAGTCTTTCGGCACAATTGCTAGATTCGCCTGCACAAACCCCGGCGCAAGCCCTTCCGTGGTGGTCTGCCACTCTCCGGCGCGAATGCGCGCCCGTAATTGGCGTGGTTCTTTCGGTAACGCTGCTCTGTCCATTAGCTCTTCCCTGCCCGCCGGTGCAATGCCCAACATTTCTAGAACCTCGGCTTGCCTTTACTTTAGAAGCAGTGTAGCAGAACCTGTGCATCAAGACGCTTCACTAACCACCCTCACTACCGGCATCGCTGTACGGCTTGTTCACACTTGCCGTGCACCCCACAGGCGCATCACGTCTACCGTCGTGAGCAGCGACTTGCAAACTGCGTCAGCCTCAGCCACGTCCGCAGGCCCCTCAGGCACCGCAATGCAGCGCATCTCCGCAGCTTTCGCGGCTCTGACCCCACGGGGGCTATCTTCCAAAGCGACACACTCTTCCGGCGGCACGCCGAGCCGTTCTGCTGCCAGCAGATAGAGCGCCGGATGGGGCTTGCCCTCAACCACCTCTTCGCCGGTTGCCACAGCTTGAAAACAGGAGCGTATCCCAAGCACGTCTAGCACTACGTCGATATAGACTCTATCGCCGGATGATGCCGTGCCGCACCGCCACTCCTGCTGGCGAACAAAATTCAGCGCTTCCCGCAATCCTGGCTTCGGCCGTAAGCGAAGTCTGATGAGCTTTATGAGAATCGCATGGTAGTGGTCCAGCATCTCCTCCGGGGCCGGCGTAAAGCGCCCCTGCGCATGGCGCATACGAAGGTTTTCGATCACGCGCTGGCCCAGGCTCTCCGCCGCATCGGTGGCATACGTAGGAAAGCCGCACTGGCGGCCAAGCTCGTGCCAGGCCGCGCGGTGCAGTGGCTCGCTATCCGCCATGAGACCGTCTACGTCGAAAATAACTCCGCCGATATCCATTAGCAGCCTAGAAGTGGTCGTTGTTCCACATGTACGGGTAGCCTTGTGGCAACAGGGCATCTACTGGGGCGACATCCTGCTGCTCAACACACGTTGGGTGCTCCAAGCGCAGTTCATGGATTCCGCGGTAGCCCATCAAGAGCTGCAGCAGAGCGTGTTGGGGCAGGGCTATGGCGACCGTGCGCCCGACCCCGAGCACGACTTCCGCTTGTTCGTCCTCGCAGACAAATGAGAGCTTACCGAGGCGCAAGCTCTCATTCAGCGCCAAATTCCGCGTCGCTAACGTTTCAGTGAGAGCCTCTGCAAGACCGGCAAGGTCGATGATGCGGCCCATACCGCCCTGGTCGTGTGAGTATTCGATTTCGTGGCTAAAGCCCACTTGCCGCAGCACCGCCACCAACGGCGAATCCGGTAACATCTCGAATTTCAGCCACTCACAGCGTTGCTGTGCAGCTTCTTGCGCAAGCGCCCGGATCAGACTGGATGCTGCTCTGGCAGCGCCGGCGCGTGCAACTGCAATCTCATGCGGTCGCACTCCCCATTTGGATTCCGCCTGCCACCGTTGCTCGCCCACAACATACGCGACCGGCACTCCATTTTCCTCCGCCACAAGGATGCGCCGTGGCTCTTGAAACCAATCATCCGCCCTATCCGGCCATTGCGAGAATGAAGATTTGCTGCGCTTCAGAGGACCGTTGCGCTCTGCGTTCGCCTCGTGATAGATATCAAGCAGCGCCGCCGCATCCGCAGGCCCAGCTTCACGCACCCCTAACGCCCCCGGCAACATTTCCGCCGCCCCTGTTCTAACGCTAACAACACTCTTCCTCGGCAGGACCGTGGCGTACCCAAAGTTACTGTAGAAATCAGGTATCCCAAAGAGGGTAGAAACGATGTATCCCTCCTCACGCATGTAGTCTAGGGTCCCCAGCAAGAGGCGACGCCCGTAGCCTTTGCCGCGGTGCACCGGGTTGGTTCTAACACTGGCCAACCCACCCATGCGCAACCAGGTTTTCAACAGACGCATCTCGCTGTCTACGATCGTCAACCGCGCTACGGCTTCCCCACCATCGCTAAGCTCTAGCTTGGCGAGGTTACCTTCTCGCGTACACTTGATGGCACTATCCATGCTGGATTTCCTTAGGTGAGCTCAGGCACCACCGGCCCCGGCCCTTTTCTCTTAATTTAAGATGACGGTCGCAGGCCAAACCAGTCAATCTCCGGCTACCGGAAGGGGACACCTTTGGAGACCTGCGCCAGTGGAAGCCTGAACTCAGCCCGGCCAGAACTTAAACCGCTTGTCTCTTGGCAACAAGGGCTATTGTCCAACGGCAAACCCGCTACAGTTACGCATTGTAACGGCTACAGGACCCCTCTGTTAAATAGAAGCTGACTTTAAGTCTATAAGTCTCATCTTCATCTTAATAAGGGCTGTGAGTATTGGGGAAAAGTATTGATTCCCCAGCACCTGTGCGCCTTCGGTGTGAGGATATCTCTCTGGATGGAATACCGCAAAACGGCGTAAACAGAGAGCAAGTCGGGGGGTATGTAGCATTGATGAAGTGGAGTGGGGAAAAGTTAGTCAAATCATACCTCACTCCTTCCCCGAAAACGTCCCTGGTTTTCCCCGGAAGCTAGCTATTTTGGTTCTGATTTAGGGTTTCGGTCAAGTTGAGAAAAAGGCGAATTTTCCGCTCTAGGCCTAGGATATCCCCATTTCGGGTATTTTATCCACGGGAAAAGTCATAGTTATCCACATGTGGTGGTTCCTCCGAGTGAGACGGCAAGGAAGGACACACGCCGAAAGTTTATGTTGAGGTGGAGCACCTGGGCGAGGGGGGAGAGGCTAGTGATGGGTTGGGGCGGGAGTGGGGATTTCGGCGTTTTCTGCTTGCTGGAGCTGGTGATACTTGCCGACATACGCATTGACGGTCATTACAACTGTAGCGTGGCTCCACGTGAGCGGAGAGACGCTCAAGGGCGCGTTGGTGAAGGGGTGAACCTGCTCTGCGAGACAACCGCTCTCCAGGCGACGCTGCTCCACCCAAAGTAAGATATCCTTGGCCGGTTGCAGGTCTTCAAGAGACGTAGCTTTGGCAATGTACCATTCTGCCAGCCAAAGCGTGCAGATGAACCACGGGTTACCCGGAACTACGGCGATGTTATTGCTTATCTGGTGGTAGTAATCGTTTTCATAGCGGGCGATCCCGCCAACATCGGTCTTCACCCAGAGCCGCTCCCGCACGGTCTCCATCATCTTAATCACCAGCGGATCATCAGGCTCCAGCATACCGAAGTACCACAGGGCGTACGTGGCGCTATCGATAGTAGGGTCGTGCCGCACTGTACCGTCGGGGAGAGGGGTGACCATGCGCGAGAACAGCCCGGTATCCGGGTTGATCATATGCGCGAGGGCCGCTTGCTTGAGTTCTGCCGCTGTCCGGCGGTAACTGTCGGTATAGGTTTTCTCGCCAAAGGCTTCCGTGAAGTTCGCCGCGGCCTGCAGGCCGCCGTACACGGTTGCAACCGTGTGGGCATGCACGCCGTGCCGCTCCTCCCAAAGGTCGTAAGAGGGCACCGGCAAGCCGGTGGTAAGGTCGCGGTAGAGGCTCATGAACTGGGCGGCGGGCTTTATGAAGGAGGCGTAGAAGGGCTTCATGAACTCTACGTCCCAGTATTTTTCAAAGTGCTGCCACAAGGCCCAGATGACGAGGGCGGTCTCGTCCTCTTGAATCGGGTGTTGGCGGGAACCGTCCGGCGCGGCCCAGGGATGCCAGGAAGAACCGACCGAACCGTCAGGGTTGTACTTGTGCATCATGTAACCCTGGGGCGTGATCGTGCGCAAACAGAAATTAAAGAAGCGGCGTGAAATCTCACCGTAGCCGGCGCTGCTCAGCGCGTACGCGACCAGTGCCCCGTCGCGCGGCCACATGTAAGAGTAGGTGTCGCGGCCGAACTGGGCAATATCATTGTCGTTGGCCGCTAAGATCGCTCCCTCATGGTCGGTTTGGGTCTGGATGGTAAGCAGACTCCGATTGAAGAGGGCGCCTATTTCCTTTGGCAGGTCGGCTAAGGAGAATCCCTCTTTCCGCACCCAATGCCGCCAGTACTCCTGAATGCGGTAAAGCACCGCTGCGGGGCCGACCTTGCGAATATGGCGCTCTATGCCTTCCACTTCCATGGCGTCAGAACCGACAGCCATCCAGTAGTACACAGTAGCCGTTTCGCCGCCGGCAACCGTGACGCTGACGGAACCGGTGCTGTCCACGGAGCCTTGCGCGATCGGATTCCCTTCCAGCCGGCCGTCTTCGGCATCGCGCCAAGTGCCTTCCAGCCCGCCGACGTTCTTCGTGCCCGTGGCATACGAATCCAGCCCAATCTCAGGGCCGCTCATAACGTTCATCCAGAAGTAGGTCTTGCCCTTGTAGTGAATGAGCGCTCGGTGCCGGGGATCGTAATAGGCCGTGTCCCCAATGCTGATACCGCCCAGTGAGAAGTTGTGGTGGAAGAAGAGGCGCACCTCTCGCTCAGTGTCTGTCTGGTTTTCCACGACAATACGACGCAGGAAGACGTTGTGGCTATAGTCAACCGCATCGTTGAGCGTAAGGTGCAATTGGAGGCGGTCATTCTGCGCCGTGACGTGGGTGACAAGCGTGTCGTCCTTGTAGCGCAGCGACTTTTGCCACGACCGGTCGTGGATCCAGGCGAATTGTCCATCCACCCAGACGCCGAATTGGAAAGGGTGGCCCTGTGCGTGGTCCTCTTGCCCGACGTGGGGGTAGTAGACGTCTCTGATGCGGTAGTCGCTGTCGAAGCAGACGAGCAGACGACCGTTGCCCACCGGCAAATCACGTGGCATCGCTTACAGCCTTAGCTCTTGATGGTGGCATGGAGGCAATGATTCAGAAGTTTAAAGAGTGTGCCCGCGCCCAATCCCGCGCGTGCCGGCAGGCTCCGCCGGACGAATGTGCCTGCGCCGGCTGGGAACCGATACACTCCAGTTACTGCAAACCTTGCCGCAAAGCCCGCAACGCAACGACTCCCATTGTACAGACCGGTACACCATACGCAACCTAGGGCTCGCCTCCATGCGTCCGGCAGCCGAAATCACCTTTCACCGTGCTATCATGGGATTGTGTAGCGTCTCCCTGCAGTGCGTGGGCCGGCGCGAGAAGAGGCCGGACGGAAGAGCAGCGGTGCCCCTAATCGTACCCGCGAACCCGTCTTCCGCGCAGCCGTTGGTTGCCTCGGCAATTGGACAAGGGGATGGTGGGATTGCTAGTCCGGTCGCCTGCGGGCGGGATGCCGTCCGGCATGAAAGAACATGAAGCAGAAGATAAGCAAGAATGTGGGAGTGGCTGTGCGCGGTACCAGCGTCGTGGAAAATCTCGTAGCAGCGCCGACTTTGCGAGCCTTGGCGTCGCACTTCGCGGAGGCGGGATACGAGCTATACCTCGTGGGGGGCTCGGTCCGCGATGCGCTCCTCCACCGCCCGACCCACGACCTGGACCTGGCTACCGATGCCCACCCACCGGTTATAAAACGCCTACTGGCGCAAGCGAAACCGGATTCTCGCTATGACGTGGGGGAGAAATTCGGCACCATTGGCGCTATCTTTGGCGACTGGGTAGTGGAAATTACAACCTACCGCAGCGAGCAGTATGCCTTCGCCAACCGCAAGCCCGCTGTTACTTTCGGCACGAATTTAGAAGACGACCTGTCGCGCCGCGACTTCACGATAAATGCTATCGCGCAAGAGCCGTCTACAGGGGGTGTACTCGATCCCTTTCATGGGCTGCAAGATTTGCAGAAGGGCCTCATCCGCGCCGTGGGCGATCCTGTGGAGCGCTTTCGCGAAGACCCGCTGCGCATGTTGCGCGCCGTGCGGTTTGCGGCTGAGCTCGGCTTTCGCATCGACCCGGCCACGCATGAAGCGTTGCAACAGCAGGCGGGCGCACTAGAGCACGTGAGCGAGGAGCGCATCGCTGCCGAGATGACCCGCTTGTTGCTGGCCGATCGGCCGATGGAGAGTCTTGAAATTCTCTGCGATTCCGGGTTGGCGGCACATTTCCTCCCTGAGCTCCTGCCGTTGCGCGGCACCAGCCAGGACGACCGGCGGCACAAGGATGTATTCGGCCACACGCTCAAGGTGGTGGAGAACGTGCCTGCTACACCGGTGCTGCGCTGGGCGGCGCTGCTCCACGACATTGGCAAGCCGAAAACGAAGACGGAGCAGGACGGCAAGGTGCACTTCTTCCGCCACGAGACCGTGGGCGCGCGCATGGCGCGGCGCATTCTGCGGCGCTTGCGCTTCGACCGGGAAAGCATTGAGCAGATTCAGCGTCTAGTGGCCGAGCACCTGCGCCCTAATCTCTACACGCCGGACTGGACTGACGGCGCGGTGCGCCGCTTCTTGCGCGAGACGGAGGGCATCACCGACGACCTGTTCGCCCTCTCCCGCGCCGACATTACCAGCTACCGCCGTTCCCGCGTGGAGGCGGGTGTGGCCCGCGTGAACCATCTGGAAGCCCGCTGCCGCGCACTCCAAGCGCAAGAGGACGTGGCCAAGCTGCAAAGCCCGCTCGACGGCAACGACCTGATGAAGATGTTCGACCGCGGCCCAGGCCCCTGGATCAAGCCAATCAAAGACCACCTCCTCAACCACGTAATCGACGGCAATCTAGGCCAGGACGACACTGAAACAGCCGTCGCGCTAGCCCGGGAGTTTGCGGAACAGCACCCGGAGCTATTTGCGAAGTAAGGCGGCATCACATAGGCGTCCTTGCAGCGCAGAGTTCGCACGCTCGCATTCATCGCTAAGTGAACAGTCTTGTAGTATATTGTACATAGTAGTACTGACGGGAGGAGGCAAGTGATGACACGACGTCGCATAGTTAAGGCGTCGGAAGCGCGACAGCAATTGAGTGGACTACTTAATGATGTCTTCGACCGAAAAGCTCGGGTCATTATCGAACGTAGCGGCATCCCAGTGGCCGCTGTCGTTTCGCCTTCCGACCTTGATCGCTTAGAGAAGGTAGAAGCGGAGCGGCAAGCACGGTTCAATATACTTGCACAGATGCGAGAACCTTTCGAAGGTGTGCCGCGCGAGGAAATAGAGCGCGAGGTCGCGAGTGCAATTGCTGAAGTTCGCCGCGAGAAACGAATCGAAGCAAGCGCTAACGCCGCCACGTGATCGTAGCTACGCTGGATACGAATGTCTTAGCGTCTGGTGCCCTTGCCAGCCACGGTGCTGTGGGGCAGGTTATCGAAGAGTGGTTTCATGGTGACTTCATTGTAGTTCTATCTCCGTTCATTCTTGGCGAGTTAGAGAGAGTCTTTAGAAAACCTTACTTTGCGGAACGAGTAAGCGCCGAGAGTATCGCAAGCTACGTAGAGCTCGTACGTGGCTTGTCTACGGTCATTCCGGTTACAGGCCACCTACCCAAGGTAGCCTCGCATCCAGAAGATGACGTTGTCCTAGCAACCGCACTGAGTGGGAAAGTTGACTATCTGGTTACCGGCGATAAGGATCTCCAAGCACTCAATACATATCAGGGAGTAACCGTTCTCAGTCCGCAAGACTTCTTGCGAGTCCTTGTTGGCTAAACAGTACGGTGAGTGAAGGCAAGCCGTGGAGACTGAAGCGTGCAACGAACAACGTACGGCCGTAGCCGAGATTCGGGAGATAGTTCTGCCCGTGCTACGCCGGCACGGTATCACGCGGGCCGGTATCTTTGGGTCATTCGCTCGTGGTACTCCAGCACCTGAGAGTGACGTTGACATACTCGTGGAGCTAGACAAGCAGCTTAGCCTCCTCGATTTTATTGGGATAAAGCTTGATCTTGAGGACGTGCTGGGGCGGCCGGTTGATCTTGTGGAATACGCTGCCATAAAGCCACGCCTGCGCGACCGTATCCTCCGCGAGCAGGTTCCGATCTTATGAGCAGAGTACGGGACACCGCACAGTTTGTTCAAGACTTGGTGGAGAGCAACCAAAGAATCGAACTCTATTGTGCAGCCGTGACAGCAGATGATTTTGCCGCTGACTTACTCTTGCAGGACGCGGTGGTGCGCCGCCTGGAAGTTATCGGCGAGGCCGCCAAACACGTTCCACAAGCAGTGCGCGAACAGTATCCTGATGTCCCATGGCGAAGTATCTCTGGCTTGCGCGATGTGCTGATTCACTAGTATTTCGGAGTCATCGTGGATCGCGTCTGGCGGGTAGTCACAATTGATCTGCCAACCGTGAAACCGCCTCTGTTACAGGTACAAGCTGACCTTGAGCGTGCTGGGCAGAAGGATTCTAATAGAGAAAGCTCCGCGCAGTAGCTAGATCGCTACCGTCGTAGAGACAAGCCAGATAGAAACGGCACTGCAATGATCGCTCCTCGCTCGCGTGTTACGCCGCCGTTTGTGCTCGCTGCTGTTGTGGCGCTGGTGGGGGTATGGGCGCTAGCGGCGCTGGCGCTGGGGAATCCGATTCTGCCGCTGCCGTGGGTGGTGGCGCAAGCCTTCATGCGTGAGTGGTCTGCCGGACTCTGGGAGCACGTGCTCTTCAGCGGCTACCGCGTGGTGCTGAGCATCATCATTGCCGTGATTCTCGCTGCGCCTGTTGGGATGGCAGTAGGCCAAGCGCCGCTGATCGACCGCATCGCCAGTCCGCTCATCTACCTCATCTACCCGGTGCCGAAGATCGTGCTGCTGCCGATCATCATGCTCTTTCTGGGGATTGGCGAAGCCTCGAAGATCTTCATCATCAGCCTGATACTCTATTTTCAGATTCTCGTGCTCACCCGCGACGCCGCCTATGCCGTGCGGCCGGAACTCATCCTTTCCGTGCGCTCGCTGGGCGCGCGCCGCCGCCACTTGCTGCGGCATGTCTACTTTCCAGCCGTGTTGCCCTCGATCCTTAGTGCGCTGCGCATCACCAGCGGTACGGCGATCGCGGTGCTCTTCTTCACGGAGACCTTTGCCACGCGCAGCGGCCTGGGCTATTTCATCGTCGTGCAGTCTTGGGGACGGGTGGACTATCCCGCCATGTACGCGGGCATCGTTGCCATGGCCGCGCTGGGCCTCAGCCTCTATGCCTTTATCGAGTTCCTCGACCGCCGCTTCTGCGCCTGGGTACAGGCCGGGGTGTAGCGCCAAGCGGCAGGTACGGCCACAGCGGGAATCAGCCGTTTGCAGTCGGCGCTGAGCAATCCGGCCATCGCCAGCCGTGTATCACTTCCTGACGGTGAACGCTTCAGCCGCCAGATAAGGGCGCATTGTTTCGACGGTATCCTCGCCCTCCGGCTGAGTGTGTACCCAATCTCGCACCTCTTTTAGAATCGCCGCATACACTTCATCAGGGACCGCCCAGAATTCTGAGTGCAATTTGAGGCTAAGATGGTCAAGCGCGGCTCTGTACGTGATGGTCTTCTCCCATGCCAGATCGCGCGTGTCGACGGCAAGCGGCGTAGCTCCCTTCTCAATGAGATGCGCGCCAAGTTGGCTGCGGTCTTTGATGCCAACATAGAGGTCCGTATAGCCGCTTTGCGCACAACCAGCGGAGAACTGCCTTCGTACCGCATGCTTGAAAGCGCCTTTTTCATTGATGTGCATGAAAAGGCCGCTGTCCTTCGTCACCCGCAAAAGCTCGTCGACCGCTGACCGCCAATTCCCAACATGCTGAAAGAGCTTTGAAACGACCACCGCATCATAGGAATCGTCTGGGTCTGCCAGAGACCGAACGTCGCCCAGTCTAAACTCTCCGGCATCGCCCGGCGCGAGTTTCTGACGGGCAATTTCAAGCATAGCGTCTGATACATCTACCCCAACAACGCTATGGCCGCTCTTAATCAACGGTAGGGACAACTGGGCCGTGCCGCAGCCCGCGTCGAGAATGTGGCCTATCTTAGGAAATCCTGTCATCGCAAAGATGCGTCGGAAACATGTCAGCAGAAGGCCCTCGGGCATGTTGCGACTGGCATCATAATGCGGCGCCACCGGAGTGTAATCAGAAGTGTCAAACACTTCCGCAAGAATCCCTTCTCAGCTTCCATACTGCAATGCGCGGACCGTGCTAAGAAATCGGTTAATTACCAAGGTAACGTAATTCTATGAAGTTGCCGCGTTGAAGATAGGGCCAGTCCGGCAGGGCGGTTCCCGCATGGGCACTACGGGCTGCTGACAATTTCGCCGCCGCGGACGGTGAGCACCGGTTCCCACACGCCGCCGTAGTATTCGTTGCCGGCGGCGTCGCGGAGCGCCTGCGGTTCGTCGTGCCAACGCAGTACGGCCAGGTCGGCGCATGCTCCCGGCGTCAGCACGCCAAGCTCGTCTTCTTGGCCGAGGAGCGCGGCGGGACGAGAAGTCACGCGGGGCCAGATGTCGGCCTCCTGCATACCGGCGGCGCGGAGCTTGGACATCGCCAACGGCAGATGATGGCGAGGGGAGCTATCCACGTGGCGCGCGTAGACGTCGCTAGAGATCGTATCCGGTAGAAAGCCTGCGGCGATTGCAGCCTCAGCGACGTCGAAGTTAAAAGAGTCCATGCCGTGGCCGAAATCGAAGAGGACGCCGCGCTCGCGGGCGTTCCACACGCAGTTCTGCATGCGTCCGTCGGCCACCAGGCTCCCGCCCCGCGCGTGGTAGCAATAGGTCACCACGTCGCCGGGGCGCAGCAAATCGAATTGCTCGGCCAGAGACCAATCGTCGTGGCGGCGCTGGCCGATGAGCAAGGGCTTGCCGGTGCGTTCGGCGGCGGTCAACGCGCGGGCCATGACCTCGCGGGGATCGTTCTCCCGGCAGTTGTTCGGGCCCACGTTTACGGCAATGCCCCAGATGGCCGCGGGGTCCTGCATGACGGTTGCCACGCAGGCGTCAACGTCGGCATCGGAGAGGTCGGCGAAGCAGCCCTCTTCATTCGATTCACCGGAGGCGGAGAGATTCAGTGCCATGTATATGCGGGTGCGGCTGCCCGCAATTGTTTCTTCCTTGTAGCGCGCCCAATTCCTTGCCCCGGCATCGCCTTGCGATAGCACCGTGGTTGAGCCAAACGGCAGGATGTGCGTATCGGGATCGATGCCGTATTTGGAACCCGACAGCGCCGGATGCGCATGCGCGTCCACCAGGCCGGGGAGCAAGATACCATCGGGAAACGAGAGGGTCTGCCGCGCGGAATCTTGCGTCAGCGCGGCACTTTCCACGGAATCCAGCACTGCGGCTATGCGGTCGCCGCGCAGCGCCACAGCGCCGGGCCCGTCCAGTCCGGTTGCCGGGCAGATAACTCGACCCGCGTGGATTACCAGATCGTATGGTGTGTCAGGAGGTGTATTCATAGATACCCTTTGGGACCGGTTGGTCCGACTATTCTGCCTTGCATGCCTTTTGCATTATTCTCATAAAGACCGGCGCAATGGGGCTGGAAAGACAAGATTTGCCCTCACCCCAACCCTCTCCCACGCGGTGTATAGACCGGGGACATAGGTTACACATGTTCGGGGACATAGGTTACACCATAAGGCATGGAGAATCTTTTAGATGGAGGAGGACCATGCCTTGGAAAGTGGGTACACCCATGTCTTTGCGCAAAGAGTTTATTGCTCTGGCACAATCTGACGGAGTGAACATGAGCGAGTTGTGTCGTCGCATGGAAATCAGCCGCAAGACCGGCTACAAGTGGCTGCGGCGGTACGCGCAGGCCGGAGGGCAGAGCCTTCACGATCTGCCCAGGCGCCCGCACTCCAGTCCGCAACAGACGAGCCGGGAGATGGAGGAGCTTGTCGTAGCGTTGCGCCAGGCGCATCCGACCAAGGGTGCGCATGTGCTGGCCAGGATGTTGCAGGATCGCGGCTATACGGGCGTGCCTGCCAAGAGCACGATCACTGCCATTCTCAGACGACATGGGCTCATCGATGAATCCGAGGCTGCCAAGCACACACCCTATGTGCGCTTTGAGCGTGCCGAACCCAACGAGCTGTGGCAGATGGACTTCAAGGGACACATTGCCGTGCAACACCACCGCTGCCATCCGTTCACCCTCCTGGACGATCACTCTCGCTTCAACCTGGCGCTGCGGGCCTGTGCCAACGAGCAGGGAAACACGGTCCAAGACCGCCTCACCCACGTTTTTCGGCGTTACAGCTTGCCTCAGGCCATGCTGATGGACAACGGCTCCCCCTGGGGTAGCGACAGCGCTCATCCCTTTACTCCCCTCACCGTCTGGCTCATGCAACTGGGCATCAGCGTGCACCACAGCAGACCGTACCATCCCCAAACACTCGGCAAGCTGGAACGCTTCCACCGCTCGCTCAAGAGCGAGTTGCTTACAGGCCGCACCTTCACCGACCTCCCCCACTGCCAACGTGCCTTCGACACCTGGCGTGACTTCTACAACTTGGAGCGCCCACACTATGCCCTCGACCTCGACACCCCGGTCAGCCGATACACACCCAGTGGTAAAACTTTCCCCGAGACCCTACCCGCCATCGACTACGCCCCCGACGACCACGTGCGTTCTGTGGATGTCTCCGGTCGCATCTCATTCCAGGGCAGACCACTGCGTGTGGGGAAGGCCTTCACGCATAAGCGGGTCGCGCTCAGACCAACCCAAACCGACGGCGTATGGGACGTTTACTTCTCCGTCCAACGGATAAAAACCCTAGACCTCAATGAACAAAATGTGTAACCTATGTCCCCGAACAACTGTTACCTATCTCCCCAGTCTGTACACCCACGGGGAGAGGGGGCACCTTGCTCTCGACTTTCCCCCTTCTGATAGATTTCGAGACAACGTAGGGCGGTTTTGTGCCAGGTAAAGCGCTCCTCCACGACGGCGCGCGCGTTCGCGCCGAGCCGGTTGCGCTCTGCCGAGTCGGCGAGAAGTCGGTCGATCATCTCCCTCAATGCCGCCGGGTCGCCGGGAGGGACGATGTAGCCGGTTTCCCCGGCAGTCACGATTTCAGGCAGGCTGCCCGCATTGGAGACAACCACAGGGACGCCGCAGGCCATTGCTTCCAGCGAGGTGAGGCCGAGCAATTCGGTGTAGGGTTGTTCCTTGCCGTACATGTCTTTATACACAGAGGGCGTTGCTACCACGGCTGCACTCTGGTAGAGGCTGAGCACACTGGCGTCGTTGGCAGTCGTGTGGAACGTTACATCCAGGTTCCGTGCGCGCGCAATTTGCTGAAGATGAGCGAAGTAGGCTTCGTGGTAGACGGTACCCGCGACGTGGACGTTCCAATGCGGGTGCGCAGCCTGCAAAAGCACGTCGAACCCCTTGTGCGGCAGAATACGCCCCACGGAGACTACCCGATTCGCCACGGTGGTTTCGGCAGGCACGTAGCGGCTTGTGTCCACCCCGCCGTAAATGACGTTCTTTTCTTTGCCAACCTCGGGCAAGGTAGTTGCCGCAAACTGCGAAATCGCCAGATGTGCATCAACCCGACGGCCTAAGCGCAGGCGGTTGCCCCAGTGATGCCCGCCGCCACCCTCATCGGTCACGTAGACGCGCTTGCCGAGGAGGTGGCCCACACCGATGCCGAGATTGGCGGCGGCAGTTCGGTACTGGTGCACGTGCACCACGTCGGCGTTTAGCAGCGCCGGCAGCCAGGCGAGACTGAAGGGATTGGTCTTCTTGCCCCGCACGTACCCCCATGGACGATAGAGCCGCACGTCGAGGTCGCCGTCGCGGAAACGCCGGGGCTGCCGCGCGAAAGAGATCAGCGTGGTCGGCGTCAGCGCCGCCAGCGCTTTGGCCAACTCCAGCGGATAGCGCTCACCGCCTCCCACCACGCCGTCAGCGCCAAAGAACGCCGGCGAAACTTGGATGACTCTCATGATGCCGTGGAAGCAGATAGGTGGTACACTTAATATCCCATCCAGCCTTCTTACAGGTCACGTGAGCAGAAAAGCTCGACCAATATCAAGCATAGTACAACGAATCTAGTATCATGGAAGTAGCGCCAGAGAGTCATATGTCAATAAGACATAAATGAGAATAGCACGCGAGGCGACGGAATGACCGCAGAAATCGCGATCATGAATAAAGAGGCAGTTGCATTGGCTGCCGACAGTGCTGTAACGATTTCTCAAGGTGGTGCTCCAAAGATATTTGCATCTGCGAATAAGCTATTCGCGCTTTCTCTTCACCATCCGATTGGAATTATGGTCTATGAGAATGCCAGCTTCATGGGAATTCCGTGGGAAACGGTCATTAAACTCTATCGAGCAAGGTTAGGGAATACCGCCTATCCCACCGTAAATGACTACGCGGATGACTTTATAGGCTTCCTCCAAAATGAGTCTTCATTGGCGCCAGTTGAGAGCCAAGAGGTTTATGTCGCTCGGTTCTTAGCTTCTCATTTTGCGCGTGTGGCCAAGCAGATTGAGGACAAGGTCGAAATTGAGATTCAGGATGAGTCTATAAGAACCTATGAAGAATTCGGGCGTTTATATCGTGAAGTGAAGGAAGACGTCTTAGCGTCAAACTATCAGCGTTGGCGGAGAGCTGACTATGCTGTGGACATGGATTCCGCTACTGCGATCGCACTGAGAAAGCGGTATCGAGCAGTAATTAGAGAAAAAAAGGGAAAGTATTTTGGCTCCGACTTGACACCTAGAACGTCAAGAATGGTTACGTTGCTTGCGGGCTGTGTATTGTCAAAATATGATGAGCAGGCCCTATTGCTCGAAAGCTCAGGCGTTGTTATTGCTGGCTTTGGTGAAGAACAACTCTTTCCCTCCCTTAGTGCATTAATCGTCTCTGGAATCTCTGATGATCGGCTCAAGTATCGACAATTCGAAGGAAAGTCTGCGGACATTGGTATTCAAAACGGGTCAGCGATCATCCCCTTTGCACAGGAAGAAATGGTTCAGTCATTCATGGTGGGAATTGACCCTGAATTTAGGGGTGTCTTGTTGGGCGCAGTGAATGGGATGCTGAAGGACTATCCAACTACTATTATTGACAATGTAAAGGGTATCACTGAGCAAGAGAGGAAGCGTCTCAGGGATGACACTGCAAAGGCATCCCAGAGGATATTCGAAGAATTCCTTGGAAAGCTTAATGACATTGGTCGCACAACGTTTATTGCACCCGTGATAAACACCGTGGCGAGCATGCCCAAAAGCGAGTTGCCGGCGGTAGCGGAAGCTCTGGTAAACCTCCAATCGTTCAAACGTAGGGTATCGCAAGAACAAGAGACAGTGGGTGGACCAATTGACGTGATGCTAATATCAAAAGGGGATGGCCTAGTTTGGATAAAGCGCAAGCATTACTTTGAGCGCGATCTCAATCCGCATTACTTCCAATCAGTTTCTAAGGAGGTGCGCAGTGGCAAGAGAGCTGGGGAACAAAGGGACATTCGCGCGCAGAATGAGAGAGAGAGAGGACAGCGTGACACCCTTCACGGTGAAGGAGCGAAGCGAAACAAAAGCTGAGGATCCAAATGCACTCGGCGAACAGTTAGCAGAGGAACTGATAGCAATCGCCAAGCAGATCTTGCCCCCTGCTACAGCAGAAAGTCAATAGGTAGCGGACTTCCTTCTCAGTCTGCGCGTTGGAAGATGAGTGTGGCGTTGTGGTCGCCGAAGCCGAAGGAGTTGGAGAGCACGAATTGCAGGGGGGCGTCGATAGTCTCGCCGAGCACGTAGTTGATGCCGGTGCAATCCGGGTCGATGGTCTCGGTATTGATAGCCGCGGGCACCTTCTGCTCTTGCAGCATCTTAACGCAGGCGACCGCCTCGAACGCGCCTGCGGCAGCGAGCATGTGCCCGGTGCTGGACTTAGTCGCCGAGACGTACGGCCTATCGCCAAACATCTCTTGCAGGGCGGCCGCTTCAACGCGATCGCCGACCACGGTTGAGGTCATGTGCGGGTTGATGGCATCGATGTCCGCAGCCGCCAGGCCCGCCATTTCCAACGCGATCTTCATGGTCTGCACCTGAGCGTCGCCGTCCGGCTCTGTGCGTCCGCCGGTGCCGTTCGTGCAGCCGTAGCCAACAATGTACGCAAGGATGTGCGCGCCGCGGGCCTTGGCATCGGCTTCCCGCTCCAGAATCAACGCAGCGCCCCCTTCACCCATCACGAAACCGTCTCGGTCCACGTCGGCCGGGCGGCTGGCGTGCTGGGGATCGTCGTTCCGGCGGCTGATGGGCCCGCCGCGTGCCGCGAAAATCGCCGTAATCGTGGGCACAATCACGCCGTCGGAACCGCAGGCCACCATAATGTCGGCGCGTTCTGTTTGCAGCATCCACATGGCCTCGCCGGTGGCAATCGTGCCGGTGGCGCAGGCGACGGAGGGCGTGAAGTTTGGGCCGCGCGCGCGAAAAGCCGCCGCGATGAGCGCGGTAGCAGCGTTGGGCATGATGCGCAGCACCTCGCTGGGCAGGAACGACGTTAATTCGCCACGGCCCGTACGCTGGGAGGCCAGCTCCACTGTGCGAGCGCCGCCAAGGCAATTACCGGACACTACGCCACAGCGGAATTGTAATTCTTCGGGCAAGGGCAGCGGCAAACCGGCGTCCTCAATTGCCTCCAGGGCGGCAGCCAACGCATATTGGTGTGTCCGGTCCTGTCGGCGCGCGTCGTTATAGATGCGGCGCGGCAGGCCTTTGAAGAGCACATTCGGGTCAAAGCCATCGACCTCGCAAGAGATCTTTACCGGAAAGTCCGTGATATCGAAGCTTTTAGTGTAACCGGCGCCGGAAACGCCCGCGCAGAGGTTATCCCACGACTCCGCGACGCTCGCCCCCAATGGGGTCACCGCCCCAAATCCTGTCACCGCAATGCGAGAGTATTTTGTCGAGGTTTCACTCATGAGTTGCGTTGTTCGAACTACTACATGAAAGAAGAGTGCGTAGCGCGGCGTGCCTTCCACCAAACAACGTCTAATGCTTCGATTTCAGCCTAAATCAGAGGGATTATGTACTCGAATTATCAGTGTGTGTAGCCTTTCACCTGCCGTAGGCTAATTGGAGCGGCTTAGGCGTTGCTCTTCCGGCTACTCTTTGATTGTCTCCGTCCCTGCGCTTAAAACCTTGTAATTGTACTGCGAACTGATGCGTTCTCTAATACTGTTAATACTTTCATTTAGTTCCTGTTTCTTGGCCCATCTATCTTCAAATTGATTAAAGAGAGCGCGTTGGTCCTCTATTGGCATCACCGGTATTGGGAAGTCCTTGATGTGGCTAATGTAGATGTGTGGCTGGCCAGTGCCTTGTTGCCTATTGTAAATCTCTTCTTGTTTGAACCTCATGCACATAAAGAGATACCTACTTAAGAAGGGTCTGAACAACTCGGTGCAAGCGTGGCGTTATTGGTGTGTGCAGGATTGTGGGGGCGTTTTGGGGTGTGTTTTGGCGTTTGGGAGGGGCTGTTTTGCCCGTGTTTCGGCGCTGCTGGGAGCGTTTTTTGCTCCCACTCGTGTTTTGGGCGCACTGCTCCCGTGTCAAGCTGCCAACTGGCGTGCGGCCGTCACCACATTGGTCAGCCCCAGCAGCAAGGCCAGCCGTTGCCTGTTCTTGGCCAGACCCCGGTAGCGCACCGTGGCGTAGCCGAAGTGCCGCTTCACCCACAGGAACGGATGCTCTACCTTGGCCCTGACCGACGCTTTGCGCCGCTCTGCCAGCGCCGCCGCGCTCTCAGGCGCCAGTTTCCGCCGCTGCCCAGGCTTCAACGCCACCTGCCACGCTACGGCGCGCCCCTGATGCTCCGGTCGCTTCTGCACCCCCACGTACCCCGCGTCTCCCCACACCGCTTTCTCCGCGCCGTGCAGCAACGCCGCCGCTTGGGTCACGTCGTGCACGTTGGCCGGCGTCGTGGTGAAGCTGTGCACGAGCCCCGTCTCTGCGTCGGCCCCAATGTGCAGCTTCATCCCAAAGTAATACTGGTTCCCCTTCTTCACCTGCCGCATCTCCGGGTCTCGCTCCCCCTCGCGGTTCTTGGTCGACGTTGGCGCCGCGATGATGGTCGCGTCCACTACCGTCCCTTCTCGCAGCCGCAAGCCTTGCGACGCCAGATGCGCGTTGATCGCCTCCAGCAATCCCTCTCCCAACTTGTGCCGCTCCAGCATATGCCGAAAGTGCAGAATAGTCGTCTCGTCCGGCAGCGCCTCTGACAGCCGCAGCCCCACGAACCGCCGCACCGGTTCCACCTCGTACAGCATGTCCTCCATCCCAGGATCGCTCAGGTTGTAGAACAACTGCACGCAGTGTACCCGCAACATCACCGACAAGGGATACGGCCGCCGCCCACGCCCCGCCTTGGGATAGTACGGCGCAATGCGCGCCTCCAACTCCGCCCACGGGATCAACTCCTCCATGCGCTCCAAGAACTTCTCCCGCCGCGTCTTGCGCTTCTTGTGCGCGTACTCCAGGTCGGCAAACGTCGGCTGCTCCATTACCCAACTCCTCACCATATGCTGCTTTCTTGCTATGATACTATGCCAGAGACTTGTTCAGAGTGTTCTTAAGTATTTTGATTCGTCTTTGCTCCTAATAGCGATACAATCAGATGCCCAAATCGGCCCGTCGTGCCACCACACATAACCGGAATACGCTCCAGATTTACTGATGGTAAACATCCCACCTGAGTAATTTTGCGCACCGTGCGTGTAAGGGACTGTTCCTCTCCCTCCTGCAATGACTGGGATGTCTCCTGGTGTCGTAGTTGCCTCCGTGATGGATTTGCCGTTTTTTAAGATTGCCACATTTTCAAGAGCAACATAGTCTCCGTCACTATCTGTGTTCCAGTCCACATGCAGATAAAATGATAGTTTACTTTCTACGTTCTTGACTCTGGTAACAACTATCTCCAAATCTGCTGGTATGTGGCAATCTGGAACGTCAGAATCACGAAAGAAAAAAAGTGTCTTTTCAAGATCATTTATGCCAATTGTGGGGTTACGCTTGCTATCAAAGCCGTCATCCCGAATTGTCACGTTGTAGAACCAGTCGGTTTGGCGTATGTCCTTATCTGTCAGATAGAGGACGGCAGTTCTGGAGTCTGTGTAGGGAGCAAAACAACCTCGCGGCAGTCTTGCCAAGAGCCGCACTCGGGATTTCAAGAATATGGACCGCCAAAACTCTGAGTGTATCCGATTAACCAACAATCCTTCTGGCACGACAATAGCCATACAGCCGCCCGGTTTCAAACTGTTAAGGCAAACCAGAACGCAGGCTTCGTCCGCGTCCCTTGCACTACCCCCGAAAGAGTCCATAACTTCCGGAGACAGACTTAGGGAAAAAGGAATATTGGATAGAACATTGTCGTATTGACATGTGCTCACTGCTCTCAAGCTATCTTGTTGCCTTACACCGGAATGACCATCACCAAACAGAATCATATTCATTTTGGCGATGCGCGCAGTAGTTGTGAGCTCTCCGCCGAAGACGGTTTCCCTATACAGCGTTTCCGAGACGTTCCTTGAGAAGTTGCATTGTTGCCCAATATGCCTGAAGGACTCTGTCAGGAATCCACCAGTTCCGCAAAATGGGTCATAGACATTCTCGCCAAACTGAGGATTGAGAAGTCTGACCATGAACCGCACTATATGGCGTGGAGTGAAATACTCCCCGAGATCATTCTGTGTATCCGTGGTCTTTTGAATGAAGTGTTCAAATGCAACCCCTTTGACATCTTCATCAATGTCTGTGAGACGTAGTGGGTTTAGCTTATTTACGATCTTCTTTAGAGTTCCCGAATTCTGAATAGACGATCTGGTGATTACTTCTCCTCCGTAGTCTTCATGAAGACGTTTCATGACTACGTCATTCAAGTATGGCAAGAGGCGATCTTCGTGTATTCGAATTAGCTCATCCCATATGTCGTAGTCTCCTTGTTCACTAAGTAACTTCAAGAAGAGAATGTTTGCAAATTCGCTGAATCTTTCAATGCCAGCTCGAAGCCCATCCGACCTCAGATCGCCATTCAGTTCAGCGAATAGCTGGATCAACTGGGAGCGAGATTTTATGACCTCCTGCGGAATTGTAAATATCTCGTTTGTTTCCAGGGTCCTGAACCTTCTCAGCAAGTCTAGAGGGAGAAATCCATTGACCTCTACACCGTTCAGATATAGCGGCTTGTTGTTGCTTAGGTGCTGAGTCTTCAAGGTAGGGCCATTGCACGCAAATACCAAATCAATGCCAATTCGATCTGCGTAGTCTGCAGCTTGCTTCAAAGCATCGTCAAGGTTCGTAACCGCAGGTTTCTTGGCCTCAACGATGGCAAGGGGAATTGCTCCATCAAACAAAGTGTAATCAGGTTGCTTTTGTCCAAGTTTCGAAACACCTTGGTTTGAAAGATATTTCTTAACCGATCCTTCGAAATAGACGTTACGCCTAGCATCTTGAGCATCAAGAAACCAGCCGTTTGTCTCCAATGAACGGTCGATTTGACGCCTTATGTCTAATTCAATCAACTAGCAAGCTCCCAAAATGGCCCTCAATCGAATCTAATGCCAGGCTAGGCGTCTGCCTACTTAGGTAGGAGTCCCCCTGTATTATACGCGTCGGCGCAATTCCGTCGCAGATTCGCAACCTACACCGGGAAGCGGGAGAATTCCTCATCCTTCTCGTCGGCGGTTTCCTCGTCATCCAGGTCGAAGGGTGGGTCGTCGCCGTCGTCTTCCAGCAAGTCGCCGGCGGTAACGAGCACATGGCGCACACGGCCCAAGCCTTCCGGTGGGGTGACGACACCGCGTTCCTCGAGCGTATCCAGGATGCGGTTTGCCTTGGTGGCACCTATGCCAAGCTGCCGTTGGAGGAAGGATGCCGAAGCGTTATCGTATTGGGAGACCAGCCGAATGGCCTGCCGCACCAGATCGTCGTCCTTATTGTCAGCGTGGTTGGCCACGGCTTCCTCGAAGGTCTTCTCCGGAATGTACTCCGGCGCTCCCTGCTCGCGCCAGAATGCCACAATGCGGTTAATCTCGTCGTCGGCGAGGAAGGTGCCCTGAATGCGGGTGAGGCGAGTCGCTTCTTTCGGCGAGAAGAGCATGTCGCCCTGGCCGATGAGCTTTTCCGCACCCGCGCGATCGAGAATAGTGCGCGAATCGGCCTGTGAACTGACGGCAAAGGCGATGCGGCAGGGGAAGTTGGCCTTGATTAGGCCGGTAAGCACGTCCACCGACGGGCGCTGTGTCGAAACCACCAGGTGGATGCCCACGGCGCGAGCCATCTGCGCCAGGCGGCAGAGGTATTTCTCCACGTCACCGGCCGCCGTCATCATGAGGTCGGCGAGCTCGTCAATCAGAATGACGAGGTAGTACATGGGCTCTTCGCCGGCCTCGCGCTTGGCGGTGTTGTAGGTCTGAATGTTGCGGAAGCCTTCCTGGGCCAACACTTTGTAGCGCCGCGTCATCTCGTCGGCGGCCCACATGAGCGTCGGCACCACCTCGTCCAGGTCTGTAATAACAGGGCGCAGTAGGTGCGGAATGTCGCTATAGCCGATCATCTCCACCATCTTGGGGTCGACCACCAGGAAGCGCAGCATCTCCGGCGTGTGCTGCATGAGCAGCGAGCAGATGATAGCGTTCACGCACGCCGACTTGCCCGAACCTGTGGCACCGGCAATCAGCAGGTGCGGCATGGAGGAGAGGTCCGTGACCCGGACATCGTTGGCGACGTCGCGCCCCAGCGCCAGCAGCAGCTCGCCCTTGTGCTCCGCGAAGGCGGGATCGGTCATGAATTCCCGCATCGTGACGATGGTGGTGTGCTGGTTGGGAATCTCGATGCCGACGAACGGGAAGCCGGGCACCGGCGCTTCGATGCGCACACTCGTCGCGGCGAGGGCGAGCGCCAGGTCATTGGCGAGGTTCACCACCCGGCTCACCTTGATGCCCTGACCGAGAGTCAAGCGGTATTGGGTAACGGCCGGCCCCCGGATGGCTTCGGCAACTTCTGCCACCACCTTGAAACTGCGCAATGCTTCCTCGATGATGAGCGCCCGCTGCTCGATCTCCTGGGTTGCTTCTTCCGCATCGTGCGTGGGATTGGCGGGTGTGAGCAATTCAGGCGGGGGCAGTTGCCAGCGCGGCGGTGCGTTGGCCTCATCCGCTTCCATTCCCGTAGCCATTTCAGAATCCGCGCTGACCGCACCGTCAACCGCGCTCACGGAGACGGCATAGTTTGCCAGATTCGGCGCGTCTGCGGCCGTTTGCGGTATTTCAGGTGCTGTACTTCCGTTGGTAGGATTGACGTTCGAGGCTACACGCACGGCAAGCGTACGCGGCTGCGGCGTCTCTTCCTCCTCGGGCTCCGCCGTGCGCTCCCTAATGTAGCGGTAGGCGCCGCTGGCCGCTCCGAAGAGCGCAGCCGCCCCCTTACCCGCCAGTCGCAGCAACATCCAGAATCCGCCCAGCACGCTACGGATACGTCCGAGCGAAATTGAAAACGTGATTACTATTGTTATAAGTATCATGGCAAAGAGGACGATCACTGCTCCCGCAAACCCCAGTGCGGTCGTGAGCGGCTCTAGGATTTGCAGGCCGATTGCGCCGCCGACAGGATATGCTTCTGCCATCTCCGGCCGACCGGCAACCGACTGCGCAAAGGCCGTGGAGGAGAGCACGAGTACTGCCAGCGCGGTCAGGGTTTCCCAGCGGACATAGCGTTCCTGGGTGATGCCGTCGCGGATGAGTTGAATGCCGAGCGCGATAAAGGCGAGCGCGGGCAGCGGCGCCATCCAGCCGAAGAGGTCGACGAGCAGGCCGTTCCACCAGCCGCTCACCGTGCCGCTGGGCGAGAGGAGCGCAATGACCGAGAGCAAGCCGATGACGATACTCATTACCCCAAACACTTCACGCCGCAGCGGCGAGGGCAGGCGCAGCGAGGGGAGAGGCAGGCCGGACTGACGTGAAGACGGCTTTTGACTTGCGGTGCTACGACGGGTTGCCATAGGTAGACTCCTCATAGCGTGCAGAAGAAGGCGGGTACGGTGAAAGACGAAAGATGAGAATCAGCATGGGTGTAGGCCCGTATCGACAATTGAGAATAGCGCGACGGGCTAACGGCGGACGGGCTAATGCCCGACGGGCTTAAGCCCGTATTAGACTTCAGTTACCACGGGGAGGATCATCGGTCTGCGGCGGGTCTCAGCGAAGAGGAACTTGGACACCACGTCGCGGATACGTTCCTGAACCTGGCGAATCTCGGCGCGGGGGCCAAGATCTGCCTCCAAACTATTATATAGGCGCTGCCGGGCTTTTTCAATCAGCATCTCCAGACCCACCTGCGTGAACCCGCGCGAAATGATATCGGGGCCGGAAAGCACGTGGCCGGTTTCGCGGTCAATGGTTACGACTACGATGAAGATACCGTCCTGGGAGAGGTGCTGGCGGTCGCGCAGGACGCTTTGGCTTACGTCGCCTACGCCCAAGCCGTCAACGAACACGTAGCCGGCCTGCACCCGGTCTACTTTGCGAATCTCGTCTGCGGACAGCTCGATGATGTCGCCGTCTTCCGCCACTATTATATTCTCGGTATCCACGCCGAGTTCGCCCGCCAAGCGCGCGTGGTGCATGAGGTGCTGGTACCCGCCGTGAATGGGAATGAACGCTTCCGGACGCAAGATGCTAATGAGAGTCTTGAGCTCTTCCTGCGCGCCGTGACCGGAAACGTGGACGTTGGCCACTTTGTCGTAGAGCACGTTGGCTCCTTGGCGAAAGAGCTTATCGATGGTCTTTGCCACGAGCGCCTCGTTACCCGGAATGGGGCTGGCGGAAATTACGACCGTATCGTCGGTCTCCACGTTGATCTGGCGATGGTCGCGGTTCGCGATGCGGCCCAAGGCAGAGGTTGGCTCGCCCTGGCTGCCCGTGGTGATAATGACAACGTCTTCCTTCTTGTACGCATGCAGGCGGTCGGGGCGTACGAGCATGTTTGCTGGAACGTCCAAATACCCTAGCTGCATCGCCATGTTCACGTTCTGCACCATGTTGCGCCCGGTCACGCAGATGTGACGGTCGAATTCGAGGGCGGTATCTACCACCTGTTGGACGCGGGAAATCAGAGAAGCGAACGTGGTCACGATGATGCGGCCGGGCGCTTCAGAGAAAACCTCGGCAAAGCAGTCGTAGATCACACGCTCAGACGGCGTGTAGCCGGGCCTGTCGGCGCGGGTGCTATCGGAGAGCAGCAGCCGCACGCCTTCCTCTGCGTATTTTGCCAGCCGCCAGATATCGGAGAGCTCGCCGTCTACCGGCGTGTAGTCGAACTTGAAGTCGCCGGAATGCACCACCAGGCCGACGGGGGTATGGATTGCCATGCCCACGCCGTCGGGAATGCTGTGGCACATGTGGAAGAACTCGAAGCGGAAGGGTCCCAGAGTAATCTGATCGCCGGGGGCGATCTCATTCAGCTTAACCTGCTGTTCCAGGCCGTGCTCTTTGAGCTTGACCTCCACCAATCCGAGGGTGAGCCGCGTGCCATAGATGGGAGCATTGATCTTGCGTAGAAAATAGGGCAGCGAGCCGGTGTGGTCTTCGTGCCCGTGCGTAATGATGATGCCGCGGAGCCGATCCTGCTTGTCTTCCAAATAGGAGATATCGGGAATTACCAGGTCGATGCCCAGCATGTCGTCTTCGGGAAACATCACACCGGCGTCGATGAGGACGATATCGTCGCCGTATTCAAGCACCATACAATTCTTGGCGATTTCGCCTAAGCCGCCCAGGGGGATAATGCGAAGCGTTTTGTCTTCTGCCATAGGGTAGGGGGTATTTCCGCTGCGGATTCTTCCGCGAGATTGAGGGTCGAGATTCTCTTGTACCTCTTAGTTAGAGGCCTATCATCATGATGGACTTGCGCGTGCAGGGCGTCAAGGAATGGGCAGCGCCTGAATGCGGCGCTGGCGTTCATATACTATTGGAGTGGATAAGAAGAATCTCGGTTCGGGTAATGGCATAGCGGAGCTTCGCGTGCCGAGGAACGCGTTGCTAGCGCGCAGAAAGAGACCCGCACACGCATGACGGCAGTGACGATTCGCCCGGCACGCGCAGACGATGCGCCGCTCATCCGCGATCTTGAGCGCATGATCGTGGAGGCATCGCTCCCGATTGTGCGTGAATTGCGCTCCCGCATGTCGTCAAAAGATGCCGTTGGCGCGTCGGTCAAGGATGCACTGCGGCTCGTGGCAGTGGCAGCAGACGGCAGCCAGCGCCCGGAAGCGGGTGTGATTGGTATGATTGCGCTCACTGTGCGTACCGGGAGTCCTACCCAGCCACCGTACGCCCACATTCGAGCGTTGGCGGTGTCCGCGCCCTACCGCCGGCAGGGCATCGCTATGCGGTTGCTGCAGGAAGCAGAGGCATGGACACGGGAACAGGGCATGATGAGGCTTGCGACCAACGTTGCCGAGGGTAACCACGCTGCTCTGGCGTTCTTTCTGCGCGCTCGGTACTATGAGGAGCGTGGCATGATGGTGAAGGTTCTGGGGAACGGCAAAGCGGAGTGACATTGCGCGGGGCCGGTCCTTTGGGGCTTTCGCAAAGTGGATGTGACGCTCCATTTCTATCCAACACCGATTGTTATTCCCTCTCCCGGGGAGACCTTTGCATAACTCTGGTGTGGCTCTCTGCATGGCTTTTGAGGCGGGGAAAGACAGCTTGTGGTCTCTGCGGGCGGCCTAGAGTCGTCGCCAGGGCGGTCTTATCCAGGCCCTGTGCTGTCTAGGCGACCTAGTTCCCGCTGCTTTTACCCTATCTTTACGCTTTATCCTGCCTATGCCGTCAGTGCCACCACCTTCCTCAGGTTGTAGGCCATCAGTTTCAACCACATCTCTACTGCGTTGCGTTCCAGTCCGCAGTAGCGTACCCGCCGGTAGCCGTAGCTCCGCTTCAGCGTGCCAAACACCTTCTCCACTAACGCCCGCACCGGCCCGATCTCCGCGTTGCGCTCCTCCTGCCACGCCGGTAACCCGCTCTGGTTCTTGTGCGAACGGTGCAGAATACAATCGTCAATCCCCTGTGACTTCAGCCAGGCACGCCGCTTCTTCGACTCGTACGCCCGATCGCCATACACCGCCAGTTCATCACCACACACCAAACGGTCCGCTACCTCACTCTCCGCCACCTTCGCCGGCGTCAGTACCGCCCGCCGCACCAGCAGCGTCCCTGCATCTACTCCCACGTGCATTTTGTAGCCAAAGTGCGACCGCCGCGATCTACCACTGCGCGTCCAGTCCGCATCCGGGTCTCTTTCACTCTTCGCTCCCAGTCCCGCATCCGTCGACGGTCGCCGTACCTGGGCTTCCACCAACGTTGCGTCCAGCAACGTCCCTGCCTTCACCAGCAATCCCCGCTCCTCCAACTGGGCGGCCAACTCCCCAAACAACCGCTCGCTCAACCCTCGCCGCGCCAACTCCGTCCGAAACCGGCTGATCGTCGCATGATCCGGCGTGTCGTCTTGCAGCCCCAATCCCACAAAGCGCCGGAACGAGAGCCGATCTCCCAATGCTTCCTCCATCTGCGGGTCTGACAGGTTGTACCACTGCTCCAGCAACAGCACCTTCACCATTGTCAACGGCGGATAGCTCGGCCTGCCTTCTCGTGATGCATAGATGCCCGCTACCACCCCTCCCAACCGCTCCCAGTCCACCGCCTCATCGATCCGTTCCAGCCGCTCGTTGTGTCCCAATTTCTCCGGCAATAAAAACTCCGCTAATGACGGTCGGCCCATATCGCGCTGCATTGCGCCCTCCTCTCAGCTTGGGGTTGTCTTACCTTATTTTCGCCCCTACACTGTTAGTTACGCAAAGGTCTCCGGGGGAGAGGGTTAGAGCCTGCCCTGTACTTGATATGGGGATGAGGGCGATTGCCAAGTTTGTAGCCGCTATCGCAGTTGAACTGTGAATGGGATCGTCTCCCCGTGTGGGCGCAGGTTGCAAACCTGCGCTGCCGGGGATGGTTGCTCACGCCCCTGTTCTTCCACAGCAATTGATGGGGTCGCATTGAGGTATGCCCACCGCAAGCGACGACGGCGTGGCAGGTGTGAAGATGAATTCCCGCGTGCGCGGGTGCGTGTGTAATGAGGGCCTGTGAGCCGTAGCGCGGGGGGTTGTCCTCCGCATGGGCCAACGACTTAGCAGAGAATATAGGCAGACATTTGATAGCCGGTAAAGCAAGCAGCGCGGGGTGTGTCGTCCCGCAATAAGCACAGTGCGGAGAGGTACATGAGAGCGAAAATCGCGGTATTGCCCGGCGACGGGATCGGTAAAGAGGTAGTGGCCTGGGGCGCGCGGGTGCTCCAGCACGTTGCGGCATCTTACGGGCACACCTTTCAAATAACCGATGGGAGTATCGGGGGCAACGCCATCGACGCGACCGGCTCGCCCCTGCCGGACGCCTCGCTTGCGCTTTGCAAGCAGGCCGATGCCATCCTCTTGGGCGCGGTGGGCGGCCCCAAGTGGGACGTAGGGCCGCCGGAAGCACGGCCGGAGTACGGGCTGCTGCGCTTGCGCAAAGAGTTGCGCCTCTACGCCAACCTGCGTCCGGTGAAGCTGTTCTCAGCGCTGGCGGACTCCTCGCCGTTGAAGCGAGAGATCGTGGAAGGCACCGATCTGCTGGTGCTGCGGGAGCTCACCGGCGGGCTCTATTTCGGCCGTCCGCGCGGGCGGACCACCAACAAGCAGGGCATTCGAGTCAAAGACACGCTTACCTACACGAGCGGCGAGATGGAGCGCATCATCCGCTTGGGCTTTGATCTCGCCCGGCAGCGGCGGAAGCAACTGGCGTCCGTGGATAAGGCAAACGTGCTGGCAAGCAGCGGCTTGTGGCGCGAAATCGCCGTGCAGGTAGCGGAGGAGTACCCCGACGTAACGGTCGAGCATCTCCTGGTGGATGCCTGCGCCATGCACCTGATCAACGAGCCGCGGCGCTTCGACGTGCTGGTGACCGAGAACATGTTCGGCGATATTCTCTCCGACGAAGCCTCGGTGCTGGCGGGCAGCCTGGGCATGCTGCCGAGCGCCAGCCTGGGTCGGGGACGGCGCGGCCTTTACGAGCCCGTGCACGGTACCGCGCCGGATATCGTCGGCCAGGACAAGGCGAACCCCTTGGCGGCGATCCTCTCCGTGGGCATGCTCTTGCGCCATTCTCTAGGTTTGGAGCAGGAAGCGGCGGCAGTCGAAAGTGCCGTGGAAGATGTGCTGGCGGCGGGATACCGCACCCCGGACTTGGCGCGGGGCGTGCCCGGCGAACGCGCAGTGGGCACGGAAGAAGTGGGCGCAGCCGTGCTGGAGCGGATCGGCTAGGGTGGCTTTCCTAGCGGAAAATGCAGCGGGCAACACCAGGGGCTTGTCCCCGGCAGTCTTGACCAGGCAAAAACGGTAAGACTAGGAGAAGGTGGATTCCTGCTTTCGCGGGAATGACGGACGGTACGCCGTAGCGCGGGGGCTTGTCCCCCGCTGGCTGGTAGCCAACAAGGCGGACGCAGGCGCCCAATCCGTCACTCCGGCGAAAGCCGGAGTCTAGGTGATCACAGAGAAGATGGATTCCCGCGCAAGCGGGAATGATGGACGGTAAGCCGTAGCGCGGGGGCTTGTCCCCCGCTGGCTGGTAGCCAACAAGGCGGACGCAGGTGCCCAATCCGTCACTCCGGCGAAAGCCGGAGTCCAGAGGGACGGGGAGATTTTAAATTCCTGCCTCGAATCTGAATCGGTGCAGGATGTGTGCGAATTGACGCCTTGGATGCCGCGCGGTCTTGTAGCAATTGCAGAAAGGACCACACACCCATGGATCTTGGTTTAGCCGGAAAAGTCGCCGTCGTCACCGGCGGCAGTCGTGGTATCGGCCGGTCGACGGCGCTCACGTTTGCGGAAGAAGGGGCCGCCGTCGCCATCTGCGCGCGCGGCAGCGAAACTCTGGAAAAAACACTGGCGGAGATTCGTGCGCACGGTGTTAACGCCTTCGGCATGGCCGTGGACGTGACGCAACGCGAGGCGGTTGAGTCGTTCGTCGCTGCGAGCGCCGACTCCTTGGGTGGCATTGACATTCTCATCAATAACGTCGGCGGCTCTGTGGGCAAAGGCCTGATGGGCTCTACCGACGAAGAGTGGGTCGATACGTTCGACCTCAACCTCTTTCACGCCGTGCGCACCTCGCGGGCGGCGGTGCCCCACATGCGCCGGCGGGGCGGTGGCTCTATCGTGACAATTTCGTCCATATCGGGTCTGAAACCGGCGCCCGGCAGCCAGTACGGCGCGGCGAAGGCGGCTGAGGTCTTCGTGAGCGGCGCACTGGCCATGGAACTGGGGCCGGACAACATCCGCGTGAATACCGTTAGTCCCGGTTCGATTCTCTTTCCCGGCGGCGGCTGGGGAAAGCGCCGGCAGGACGACCCGGAAGGATTTGGGAAATTCGAGACCGAGGAGTATCCGCTGGGCCGCTTGGGAAAATCCGAGGAGGTGGCGCGCGCGATTGTCTTCGTCGCTTCACCCGCCGGAAGCTGGATTAACGGCACCAATGTCTCCGTAGACGGCGCCCAGCAACAGCCGGGCATGTTCGAGAAAGGCCCTGTGTGGCGGTAGGGAATGCCGCATTATAGGCGGAGCGGTATCTAATTGAGATAATGTTCCAAATGCGCTGATTAGCAACTCCGACCGGCTGCCGCTCAATGCGTAGTTTAACGTAGCGCGGAGGCATGTCCCCCGCCATTTAAAGTAGGGCCAATATCCGTCATTCCCGCGAAAGCGGGAATCCATCTTCTCTGTGTCCCCTAGTTTCCCGCCGCCGGACGCAGGTTTCAAACCTGCGCTACCGGGGGGAGTGACGATTAGAACAGCGGGCCGTCGCTCACGCGTCGGGCTGGACCTCATTGATCAAGCCCACCAGGCCGTAGAGCGCCACGATATAGCCGTACCAGCCAAAGCCCTGCACCACGCCGCGTGCCGCTGCCGAGATGATGGAGTGCCCGCGCCAGGCTTCCCGCGCGTGCAGGTTGGAAAGATGCACCTCGATCACGGGAAACGGCATGGCCTTCAGCGCATCGAAGAGCGAGGGGCTGTATTGGGTTAAGCCGGCCGGGTTCAACAAAGCGCCTTGGGCGTTGTCAATGTTCTCGTGCAGGAAGTCGAGCACCGCGCCTTCGTGGTTGGATTGAAAGCAAATCGCTTCGAAGCCCAGCTTCCCGGCCTCCTTCGTCACCTGTTGGTGAATCTGATTCAGCGTCACCGTGCCGTAGATTTCCGGCTGGCGGCGTCCGAAGAGGTTGAGGTTAGGCCCGCCGACCACCAGGATTCGTTTAGGGGGATTCTGGTCTGCCATCGATGTTCTCCGTTCTTGGTGTGCGCGGTGTGATTTGTCGCTAGCGCTTGTCTTGGTGTGCCGTTGCTCACTGCTGACTGGGCCGCGGAATCCACCGACTACCTGCAGCTCCTCTACAAATTATCTTACGCGAAAGAGCTTACCGATGCTCCTGCGTATCATATTGCTCAGACGAACTCCCTCCGTAATGTATCTCCCGTAGGGGCACGACATGTCGTGCCTCTACATCCTGTGCCCATGCACAAAGATGGATCATCCTCACCCCGGTCTATACACTCCCAGGGAGAGGGAGTAATTCTTGCGCCTATGGCCGAAGTTACGCATCGGACTGGAAGTCCGCGCATGCCCCCCTTATACGGGGGTCTGCGTGGGGAGAGGGAGTTCATCGCTTATAGTCTTGGGTTTGCGAAACCTTCTGAGTGGGCGCATAGCAGGACCGTGCGGTGCGCTTGACATCTCGCAGCAAGCATTGTGTCTTGTCGAAACTGTTTACTGTTTGTACCAACGAGAACCGCCTAGAACTTACCGTTGCGGACCTCATAGTGGGTCGGTTTCGCGTAGGCCGGCATGGCGCGCTCGATCCAGTCGGCGGTCCAATCGATCATTGTCTCCAGAGGCACGATGGTGGGGCCGAAGAGCTGCTGCGCTTGGGCCGTGCTGTTGATCCAGGCGGTCTCGGCCTCTGTACCGTCAAACCGCGGATTCCGGTTGAACCGCTTGGCAAAAGCGTAGGCCAGAGCGCGAATGCCGGTAGCTTCCGGCCCGCCGACATTCAAAGGAGATGTGGGCGAGGTGCAGTGCAGCAGCGCGCGCAATGCCTGAGCGCTGGCATCGCCTTGCCATATGATATTGACGTGACCCATCGTCAGTGGCACCGGTTCACCGGCCAGTACCCGGTGCGCCACGTCGTAAAGCACGCCGTAGCGCATGTCGATAGCGTAATTGAGGCGGAGCAGGCGGCCCGGCGTCCCGTGTTGCTGCGAGAAGTACTGGAAGATACGCTCGCGTCCGACGCAAGAGTTGGCGTATTCGCCCACCGGCTCCGGGGCAACCGACTCATCCCAGCCTTCCCCATCAACCGGCGCGTAGGGATAGACGCAGAGCGTGGAGAATGCCACGATGCGGGATTGGATAAAGGTCTCGGCCACGATTGCCGGCACATGCGTGTTCATAGCCCAAGTGAAAGCCGGATCCGCCGCCGTGCCGAATTTCTTGCCCGCCATGAAGATGACGTTGGAAAACTGCGGCAGGGCGGCCACCGCCGCACGGTCTAAGAGGTCGCACGCGATGGTCTCGACACCCCATGCCTCGAGGCGCGAGCGTACTGTAGGATCGCTAAACCGCGCCACGCCGACGATCCGTTTTGTGGGAGCCGCACGCTTAGCCAGACGCGCCAAAGTCGGGCCTACTTTGCCGCCGACACCGAGAATGAGAATATCGCCATGGAGTCGCTGCAGATCGTCAATCAGCGCCCGGCTGGGCCGCGACAGCAACTCTTCCAGTGAGTCTTCATCGGCGATTTGCGGCGGGAGGCTAGCGGGGGTAAGCATGTTTTCCGGTGTTTGCTGAAGTCCGTTCATGCGAAGGTGGCAGCGCCGACTTGGTCAAGATCGCCAAACACTATGGACCATTTAACTCAACGCCCTTCGACAAGCTCAGGGCTAACGGCTGCGGTCGATACAAGCGGCGTACCCGTCCGTTCGTGCTGAGCCTGCCTGTCCTGAGCTTGCCGAAGGGTCGAAGCATGAATGGACGGAGTACCCATATACTTAGGCCCTTAACTTCTGACCGGACATAAGTGTGAAATCACTGCCAGCCGTGCAATCTAAGGGGCGCTCAGTTCGATGGTGTTTCAGTATACCATGTACTTTGGCAGTCTTAGCGTGAGTAAGGAGTTACGGCAGTGAAGCGGGTTATGTTCGACGATCTCTATTCTTGGTCGGTATTCAACGAGGAGAAGCAGTTCGATTTCAACGGTTTCCTCTTGGTGCGTGCAGAAGGCAATATTCTTATCGATCCGGTACCCATGAGTGCCGGTGACGCGGCGCAATTGGACGCGCTCGGCGGCGCGGCGCTCATCGTCTTGACCAACCGCGACCACGAACGGGACGCGGTGGAGTTCAAGGAGCGCACCGGCGCGCAGATCGTGGCGCACGAGGCCGATGCGCCGCTCTTTGCGCTCGCGGTAGACCGCACCGTAGCCGACGGCGAGGAGATCGTGCCCGATCTGCGGGTGCTGCATCTGGCGCACGGTAAGAGTCCGGGTGAGATCGCGCTGCTGTGGCGGGGCGGGAGCGTGGCCTTCATCGGCGATTATGTTTGGGGCCATCCCGTGGGATCGCTGGTGCTTGGCGCAGAACCGGCGGTAGCGGACCCGGCGCAGGCGGCGCTGCAACTCCGCAAACTTCTGGCGATACCGCAATTCGATGCGCTCCTGCTCGGTGACGGCCATTCGATCTGTCGCGGCGCGCGTGATGCGTTGCTGGCAATGCTGGAGGCGCGCACGGACATCTACATCAACCGCATCAATCTGGACGAAATGGCGTGGGAGGCACGGCAGGCTCCCGGCGACTTTGGCTACGTGTTCAAGAACATCGATCCGCTGATCGGCGCGCGGCACCTCGGCTACCAGGTCGTCCGCCTCGATCCGGGCAAGAAGGGGTTTCCGCTCCACTTCCATCACTTTGAAGAAGAGCTCGGAGTCGTATTGGAGGGTACGTGCACCATGAGGACATCGCGGGGGGATTTCGCTCTGCGCCAGGGCGACTTCATCGCGTTTCCGCCCGGGCCGAACAGCGATCACCAGTACATCAATGAAGGCACGGAGCCGTGTACGCTGCTGCTCCTGAGCAACGTGGCGCCGGGCGACGTGAGTGAATACCCCAACTCCGACAAGGTAAACATGCGCGGCGTGCGCCAACTCTTCCGCAAAGAGGATGCGGTTGACTACTGGGACGGGGAGGCATAGAGAGGGAGCTAGTTGCGCTTGAATTGCCCTTCGACAAGCTCAGGGCGAACGGTTCCTTGAACCGCTAGGACGAGTATTCGCGCTTTGCGGGGAGTACTGACGTTTTGTGGGGAGAATTGACGCCCTGTGGGGTGTGGTAACGCCTTGCGGAGAGTACTCGCGCTTTGCATAGTCAATGTTGCCAATCCGCTGTCATTCCCGCGAAAGCGGGAAACCATCTTCGCTGGACGCCAGAACGAAAACGGAGTTTCGTATCAGGAGAATGTGGAAGGCTATTGCAGCGGTGACGCTCCGGCCAAGACTGGAACGAATACCCTAATCGTTCTAAAGTGGATAGGAGAGGGATTCTAAGCAATGGCGGAGGACTTGAGTGGATACGCGAACGGTGTTGCGGTTTTCGCGGCGCTTTATCTGGCGCAGGGCGCTGCTCGTACCGTTGGCGGCGGTGCTCGCGGCCTGTGGCGCATTGGGACGGAGATCTAATCAACAGCAGGCGGCCGTTTCTAAAGGGACGGACGCGACGCAACCTGCGGAGGATTCAAAGTCTGCAACACAGTCGGAGCTACCTGCCACACCGTCGTGTGAGGATGACGACGAGCCCACGCCGCCGCAGACGGCAGGGCCGTTCTATACGCCGAACACGCCGTTGCGGACCTCTTTGCTGGAGCCTGGTATCGCCGGTACGCGGTTGCTCCTAGCGGGTCAGGTGCTCTCGACGCGGTGTACGCCTATTGCGGGCGCGCTCCTTGATTTCTGGCACACCGACCACGCGGGCGCCTACGACAACGAGGGCTACAACTTTCGCGGCCATCAGTTTGCCGACGACGCGGGACGCTTCGTGCTGGAGACCATCGTGCCGGGCATCTATCCCGGCCGCACGCGCCACATTCACGTGCGCGTGCAGGCGCCGAACCAGTCAATCCTCACTACCCAACTCTACTTTCCGGCAGAGTCCGGCAACCAGGGCGACAGCATCTTCAATCCCGCCCTCCTCGTGACGTTAGCCGATGCGGCGAACGGCAAAGAGGCCCAATTCACCTTCGTGCTGGACGTGCCTTAAGCGATCGCTGCACAACCTGGGTTTAAGGCATAGAGACCCCCGCTCCATCGTGCTGGACGCGCCGTATTAGGCCTAGGCAAAATCTGGGTGGAAGCGCAGAGTCCCCTCTCCATAGAGGAGACTTTTGAATAACTCCGTCATTCCGGCGAAAAGCTTGCCCCGTACTCGATACGGGGCCGGAATCCAGGAGGAGGCGGGAAGTGAGTGGAACCTTGCCGTGAAGCCCTTTTCACCCCCATCCCGACCTTCCCCGTCGAGGGGGAAGGGGTATCGTAAAGGTCTCATTGAGGGAGAGGGCCGGGGTGAGGGTGAGTCTTCGTCAGTAGTGTCCAATCCCGCTCGCTTGATCGAGTAGCGCAGTAGTCTCCTAGAGGGTGAATCAAGGGGGCTATTCCTGCCAATCCCAAAGCGGGGCCGGTAGGCTGCCTGACTACATCGTGTTTTCTCAAATGACATCCCGTGCAGATGGTATTGGTGTGGGAGAATTGCGGGTCGCCGCACAAGGGGTAGGTATGAGTGACCGCTAGGCGCCCCGGAGGCTTCCCTGCGAAAGGTTCCACGAACCGCAATGATCACGCAGTTTACGGTGCTATACTGTAATGAATGAAGGCAGGATTTTGAGATCCAGCCTACCACGGGACAAAGGAGTCGCCGGATGTTCGGTCGGATAGTCACAAGTGTCGCAGTCATCGCGGCGATGGTCGCACTTGTCGCGTGCAGCACCGTACCGACCGCGCAGCCATCCCAGCCGCCACAGCCGTCGATACCGTCACCGCCCGGTCTGGACGCCATCTCCAGGGAAGCCGAGCCGGGTCTCTACACCAAGGCCTTCGTGGCGGAGGCAATACGGCGCTACGACGCCGACGGGCGTGACGCCACCCTCGCCTTCTACAATTCTCCCGAGAGCATGGACGGCGAGTGGTACCTCTTCATCATCGATGAGGAGGGCTTTGTTCTGGCACATTCCGCCATCCCGGAAAACGTCGGATTGACTGTGACAGAACCGCTGGGAATTGACGCGAACGGCTACGACTTTGGCGCGGCGTTGCTGGCCGCGACCGAGCAGGGAGGCTGGGTGAGCTACGTCTACGAGAATCCGACTAGAGGCAACTTTCTGGAGACCAAGCACGCGTGGGTGATAAATCACGATGGCTTGATCTTCGGCTCCGGCTGGTACCAAGTAATCCGCTACGACGCGCCACCGCAACAGATAACCCCGGAAGAACGTGAAAAGGTAATAGCTTAGCACATTAGCGCGCTGTATTTGTGAATTGCCCAATTTAGGCGACCCCGCCAAGTGATAAGACCGGCCTCGTCGGCTAGTGGGCGGCGGCGCTACCGAGGTGCATCGGAAATTGACGGGAAAACTGCAGGTTCACTAAGGGTCGCTAAGGAGCCATCCAAATACGGCAATGAGCATATTGCGGAGGGCTGCAAACGAGACGGTTCGAGAATTGGGGCTAAGTTTCCCATCGGTAGCTTTAGTTATCCTTGGCTTAGGGATATCGACCATAGTTGCCGTTTTCTTCCCTGTTCCAGAATCTGAAACTGTCCCAGGTTTCGTGCCATGGTTGATAAGGGCCATCGTGTGGTTCTTAAGCGTAGTGGTCGTATTCGTGCCCTTTTGGGCCTTGAACGTCTTCAAGGTCGCGCGCCGAGACCGATCCGCAAGCGCGCATCTAGAGATGACCGATGAGATCGCCGCCTCGAAGGATGATCAGATGAAGACGTTCCTCCGCAACGCTCTCAATGATCGGTGGTACGGAGTCGCTAGGTGCTATGCGTTTGGATCGGTTGTTGCACAATATCCGACCCGCGATGTCGACATTATTATTCAGTTCGATTCGTCAAATGAACGTCAAGTGTGCATCTGTCGTGATAGGCTGAGGAAAATTGAGAGCAGCTTCGAGGAATTTTACCGTCTGAAGCTCCACGTGCAAACATTCCTTTCCACTGAGAATAAAGCCCTGGATAGATTTCTAATCAAAGCAGGTGTTCACCAGAGCATAATTTAGAGGCGGTTTCACCATGGGCAAGGCCTTACGACCGGGGCACCTTGGCTTCTTTACTGATCGGATGGGTGAGCACAGCCTAGTTACCAATTGTGTTCTCATTGAGAACCAGCATGAGTATCTGTTCAAGATTAGACGTACGCTATCTGGCTCCGAGAGTGACGTAATCGTCCATCTGACTGACGCCTACCGTTACGGCTTAGCGGAGTTTTATGCACGTCCAAAACAGCTCCGAGCCGGTTCTTACGTAGTGATTGCTATGCCTCATGCAGACGCCGACGACGAAGTGATTGAGATGGCGAAGAAGCACCGCATAGGTGTCGGCAAGACCGGCAAATTCATGGGTGCTCTGAACTGTAACAACATATGGGAATACATGACTCCGGAAGAACGTGAACAGAAAAAAGAGGAACAACGGCGCAAGAAGCAGAAACGTAATATTGATTGAACGATATCAAACTCCTGCTAAAAGAGGACGTTGGTGGCAGTGAATCCTACTAAGGTGACCAGATTTCAACCGTTTCGCGACCAGCTTGAAGCGGCGTTTGTGCAGTTTGCGGCGCGGCCGGCGCTGACGTATCAGGGCGAGACCTGGACCTATGCCGAGTTGGATGCGCGTACGCGTGCTGCGGCGGCGCACTTGCAGCGGCAGGGCTTGCGCGCTGGCGAGCGGGTGACTCTCTACACGGCGGACAAGCGCGCGCTCCTGCTGGCGCATCTGGGGGCGATTCGCGCGGGCGGCGTCTCGTTGCCGCTCAACTTCAAGTTCACGCCCAGCGAGATGCGCTACTACGCTGCAGACAGCGGTTCAGTGCTGGCGGTAGGCGGTGATGCCGAACTGCCGGTGTTGCAGGCGTTGGTAGAGGATCAGGAGAATTCGCTCAGGGGCGTGCTGCATGCCGACGAGTTTCTCGCGCTGGCGCCGCAGCCCACGGCCCCGCTGCCCGCTTCCACGGCTGACGATTGGGCGCTGCTGCTCTACTCGTCCGGCACTACCGGCCAGCCCAAGGGCGTGGTGCACACGCACGCCAATCTCGGCGCTGCCGTGCGCTCGCTGGCTGACTGCTGGGCGTTCACGCCGGACGACGTGCTCGTGAACGTGCTGCCCTTTTTCCACATCCACGGCCTTTCATTTGCCAGCCACGTAAATTTCCTCACGGGCGCGCACATGCTCATGGGGGACCAATTTCACCCGGTGCGCACCTTGGACTTCATTGACCGCGCCACGGTTTTCATGGCGATTCCGCCCATGTACTACCAGTTCTTAAATCGGCCTGAATTTCGCGAGCACGCCAAGCAATGGTCGCACGTGCGGCTCTTCACGTGCGGTTCCGCGCCAATTCGTCCCGAGGTGCTTCCGGAGTTGGAGAGTATTTTAAATAATCCGCTCATTAATCGTTACGGCATGACCGAGAGCCACGTGATCGCGAGCCTGCCTATCGATCGTCCCAGCGTGCAGGGCTCGGTGGGACTGCCGCTGGCGGGCGTCGAAATGACCATGGTGGAGGACGGCTCCACGACTAAAGAAGGGCATGCCGTGGGCGAGGTGCACGTGAAGGGCCCGGTTATCTTCACCCACTACCTGAATAGGCCGGAAGCCACCGCCGAAGCGTTTGCCCACGAGGGCTACTTTGCCACCGGCGACCTTGGTTTTTTAAATCAGCAAGGGTACTTGACACTCATTGGGAGAAAAGTCGACCTCATCATCACCAAGGGCTTCAACGTCTATCCGCCCATGGTCGAGCGCGTGCTCAACGATTGTCCGGGCGTGAAGGAATCCGCCGTTTTCGGCTTGCCCGACGACCTGCGCGGCGAAAAAGTGGTGGCCGTGGTGGTGAAAGACCCCGACGCCGCGAACGAGGCCACGCCCCGCGCTATCCGCGACTTCTGCCGCGAACGCAGCGTGGATTACCAGGTGCCCAGCGAGGTCTACTTCGTGGACGAACTCCCCCGCAACGCCATGGGCAAGGTGCTGAAACGCGAGCTGCGCGATGATTTGCTGGCGGATGCGGGTGGGAACCGGTGACCTATCGTATCCAATGACGCGGTTTAACTACGAGTTTGACTGACACTCTTACAGATGGCACCGCCGAGCAATTCACGGGAACTAAGGGAGTTTCCCGTTTCCGTCATTCCCGCGAAAGCGGGAAGGTGGATTCACATTTCAAGTGCAACGTTTGTTTGAGGAATACTTCGGCTGGGGTTTGATAGTCAAGGCACTTGCGCGGGGTGTGATTGTAGGCTTGGATAAGTTGCGCAAAGCGCTCTGCGGACATCTCCGCCAGGTCGGTCTTGCGCGGCAGCACCCGCCGCATGCGTCCGATAGCGTTCTCGATGCCTCCTTTCTGCCACGGCGCGTGGGTATCGCAGAAGAAGGTCTGGATGCCCAAGTCATGGAGATGGTAATGACGCGCGAACTCGGTGCCGTTGTCGAAAGTGACGGTCTGTCGCCACGCTTCAGGCAAGACCGCGAGCAGATCGTACATGGTGCTGGCGATGGGGTCTGCCGCCTTGCCGGGCTGGCGCGCAGCGATGAGCAAGCGCGAGTGGCGCTCGTGCAGGGCGAGCACCGCGTGGCCGCCTCTGCCAAAGAGCATCAGGTCAGCCTCCCAGTGGCCGGGGGTTTGGCGGTCGGCCGCCGCCTGGGGCCGTTCCGCCAGTGGACGGCGCTTGGCAATGAAGGAGGCCGGACTGCGCCCACTGCGCCGATGGGGTCGCCGTCTCGTCTTGCCTCGCGGCAGGTAGTGCCGCCAACTATAGTCCTTGGTGCGCGCCACCTGTCCGTAGATAAAGCGATAGATGGTCTCGTGGGAGATGGCCGGTCCACCGGCATCCCGCGCCATGTGTCCTGCCACCTGCTCCGGCGACCAGCACTGTCGCAAGTACCCCAGCACGGTCTTGCGCAACGCAGCATCCCGTTCCAGCTTGCCGCCAACCCAGCGCCGCGCCCATGCCTGTTCATCTGCATACGTCGCTTGGTAGCCCTTTGTACGAGACCCATTCCGTTTCACCTCCCGCATAATAGTCGATGGCGCGCGATCCAGAGCTGCAGCAATTTGCCGGTACGAGTGCCCCGCGGTGTGAAGTCGGGCCAGTTCACACCGCTCTTCAATGGAAAGTTGACGATAGTATGTTCCCATGGCAACACCTTAGCATGGTGTTGCACTTCGTTTGTGAGTCTAGCGAATCCATCTGTCCTGCTGCCTTGGATAGTAGCGCCACAGTGAATGCGGGGCATGAACGTGGCCGCAGCGACTAAATATCTCGTATCAATATTACTCTAAGAACACTCTGAACAAGTCTCTGGCATAGTATCATAGCAAGAAAGCAGCATATGGTGAGGAGTTGGGTAATGGAGCAGCCGACGTTTGCCGACCTGGAGTACGCGCACAAGAAGCGCAAGACGCGGCGGGAGAAGTTCTTGGAGCGCATGGAGGAGTTGATCCCGTGGGCGGAGTTGGAGGCGCGCATTGCGCCGTACTATCCCAAGGCGGGGCGTGGGCGGCGGCCGTATCCCTTGTCGGTGATGTTGCGGGTACACTGCGTGCAGTTGTTCTACAACCTGAGCGATCCTGGGATGGAGGACATGCTGTACGAGGTGGAACCGGTGCGGCGGTTCGTGGGGCTGCGGCTGTCAGAGGCGCTGCCGGACGAGACGACTATTCTGCACTTTCGGCATATGCTGGAGCGGCACAAGTTGGGAGAGGGATTGCTGGAGGCGATCAACGCGCATCTGGCGTCGCAAGGCTTGCGGCTGCGAGAAGGGACGGTAGTGGACGCGACCATCATCGCGGCGCCAACGTCGACCAAGAACCGCGAGGGGGAGCGAGACCCGGAGATGCGGCAGGTGAAGAAGGGGAACCAGTATTACTTTGGGATGAAGCTGCACATTGGGGCCGACGCAGAGACGGGGCTCGTGCACAGCTTCACCACGACGCCGGCCAACGTGCACGACGTGACCCAAGCGGCGGCGTTGCTGCACGGCGCGGAGAAAGCGGTGTAGGGAGACGCGGGGTACGTGGGGGTGCAGAAGCGACCGGAGCATCAGGGGCGCGCCGTAGCGTGGCAGGTGGCGTTGAAGCCTGGGCAGCGGCGGAAACTGGCGCCTGAGAGCGCGGCGGCGCTGGCAGAGCGGCGCAAAGCGTCGGTCAGGGCCAAGGTAGAGCATCCGTTCCTGTGGGTGAAGCGGCACTTCGGCTACGCCACGGTGCGCTACCGGGGTCTGGCCAAGAACAGGCAACGGCTGGCCTTGCTGCTGGGGCTGACCAATGTGGTGACGGCCGCACGCCAGTTGGCAGCTTGACACGGGAGCAGTGCGCCCAAAACACGAGTGGGAGCAAAAAACGCTCCCAGCAGCGCCGAAACACGGGCAAAACAGCCCCTCCCAAACGCCAAAACACACCCCAAAACGCCCCCACAATCCTGCACACACCAATAACGCCACGCTTGCACCGAGTTGTTCAGACCCTTCCTAGATTCCTCGAACTCTGGTTCGCCGCTACGCTCGGAATGACATCTGAATAGGACATGGTAATGGTAGGAAATCGTAGCGCGGGGGCTTGTGCCCCGCCTCTTGTTTTAGACTCCAGACACAGTTGCAGGACCACTTAAACTCTACCCTCGGCTGCGCATGCAGGATACACTAGAAAGGTGGCCTTGGAGCCGACACACGGTGGAGGCCTGCGTGGAAGATGGATTCCCGCTTGCGGGGGAATTGTAGGTGTCAGGTAATTCGTTGACAGATTTTCAAAAAAGAGAAGATGAGCGACGCGTCGTGCATGCCTTGTACACATGTCATTCCGAACGGAGCGCAGCGCAGAGAGGAATCTAAAATGCTGAGCCTACTGGACTAGGTGCGACATGGACTCCAGATTCCTCCCCGTGTTTCGCACGGGGCCGCTGCCCGCTCGGAATGACATAACCGGTCAACGCTGCATGGTGGAAAGCGAATTCGGTCAACGAATTACTCAACATTTACAGGAATGACGGATGCGCAGACGCCCCCTCGCATCTGTAATTATGTCGCATAGACAGATGAGTTCTCACCCCAAATCGGGTACGGTACGGGCGTTGGGCGGCAATTACGCATCAGAAGATGGATTCCCGCTTTCGCGGGAATGACGGATCAAAGGGCCCACTAAGCCAGATCGAAAAACCAGCTAACTCCATGAATTCAAAAACACTCGAACTTCTCGAATTTCCCAAGATTCGGGCGCTCCTGACGGAGCAAGCACACTTTTCTGCCAGCAAGGCGCTGGCGGAAAAGATCATGCCGGAGACGGAGCCGGAAGCGGTGGAGCGTCTCTTGGCGGAGACCGCCGAGGCGCGGGATTTGCTGCGCCTGCATCCGAACTTCACCATCGGCCCGGCCCATGACGTGCGCGGTCTCGTAGACTATGCCGCCCGCGGCGGCGTGCTGGACCCGGCGGCATTGATGGAGGTGTCGGACACGGTGCGGAGCGGGCGCATGACGCGGGAGATGCTGGTGCGGCGCGCAGAGTCGTTCCCGCACCTCAGCCTGCTGGCGCGGGAGATCATGCGGTGCGATCCCCTGCAGGGCGCCATCGAGCAGGCGATTGGACAGGATGCCGACGTGCTGGATAGCGCCAGTCCGTTGCTGCGGTCGCTGCGCCTCGACGTGCGCGCGGTGCATAACCAACTGCTCGACCGCATGCAGGCCCTGGTGCGCGCGCCTGAGTATCTCACCTACTTGCAAGACCCGATTGTCACGCTGCGGTCGGACCGCTACGTCCTGCCGGTGAAATCCGAGTTTCGCGGTCGCGTGAAAGGCATCGTGCATGATGAGTCCGCCAGCGGTGCGACAGTATTTGTGGAACCGCTGGACGTGGTGGAAATTAATAACCGCTGGCGCAGCATCCAGCGCGAAGAGAAACGCGAAGTAGACCGCATTCTGCGGGCGCTCTCGGCTGAGGTGGGCGTATACCAGCAGGAGCTCAACGAAAACGTGGCCACCTTGGCCGCAATCGACATCATTCTTGCCAAAGCGCGCTATGCTGATAAAATTGACGCCGAACAGCCAACTGTCGTTGCCGGTTACCGTTTCTCGTTTCGGCAGGCCAAGCATCCGCTCCTCACCGGTACGGTTGTCCCCATTGACGTCTACTTGGGGCAGGACCCCCATCGGGAGCGGGCGCAACCTTTCTACGTGCTCGTAATTACCGGACCAAATACCGGCGGCAAGACCGTGGCGCTCAAGACCGTCGGTCTGCTTACGCTCATGGGGCAGTGCGGACTGCACTTGCCGGTGGCGATAGGCTCGCGGCTGGCGGTGTTTCGGCAGGTGCACGCCGACATTGGCGACGAACAGAGCATCGAGCAGAGTCTTTCCACCTTTTCGTCGCACCTCACCAAGATCATTCCCATACTCGATGAAGCCGATGAGCGATCATTGGTGCTATTCGACGAGCTTGGCGCGGGCACCGATCCCCAGGAAGGGTCGGCGTTGGCGCAGGCGATTCTCCTCACTCTACGCGATAAGCGCGTGCCGACGGTGGCGACCAGCCACTTCTCGGCGGTGAAGGCGTTGGCACACGTGGAGGAGTCCATGCAGAACGCCAGCGTCGAATTTGACGTGGAACGGCTGGCGCCGACGTACGTGCTCTCCATCGGCATGCCCGGCACGAGCCATGCGTTGCAAATTGCCGGACGGCTCGGTCTCAACCCCGCTATCGCGGCGGAGGCGGAGGCACGGTTTAGCCCTACTGAACAGGCGGTGGATGCATTGCTGGTCTCCCTGCGGGAGGAGACGGAGCAGCTCAAGGCGGAGCGGGAGCACCTGGCCTACGACCGCACCGCTGTGGAAGCGCAGCGCGACGCGCTGGCGGCGCGAGTGCGGGAGATGGAGGAGGCAATAGCCGACCAAAAGACCGCGGCGTGGAATCATGCGACCCAGGAAGCGGCAGAACTGCTGCAGCAGATCGAGGCGCTGGTGCGTCAGGCGAAAGTTTTTTCCGCTCCGATGCAAGCCAACCGCAAGCTGCTAGAGCATGCTGCCACGCAGGCCCGCGAGCGGCAGCGGGAGATGCGGTCGCGGGAACGGGCGACACGACAAGTGGGGGAACCGCCCTCCCTCGCCGTGGGCGATACCGTGCGGGTGCGCGGCTGGGAGATGGCGGGACAGGTGGTCGCGACCCCTGATGCGCGTGGGCTGGTGGCGCTACAACTCGGCCAGATCAAGACTCGCGTGCCTCTCGATGAAATTTCACTGGTTGAGATTCAGGAGCGGAGCGCCGAACTGGAAACGAGGCAGCGGGATATTACGCCGGCCGCGCCGATGGTGCCGATTGAACTCGATATCCGGGGCAATCGCGCGGAAGAGAGCATGGGCACCGTGGACCGCTACCTCGATCAAGCGCTCCACAGCGGCCTGAAGAGCGTGCGCATCATCCACGGCAAGGGTACGGGCGCTCTGCGCGCCGCCGTGCACGAGATGCTGCGCGGCCATCCCCTCGTGCGCCGCTTTCACACCGCCCCGGCACGGGAAGGCGGCGACGGCGCTACCGTGGTGGAACTCGCGCAATAGGGGCTGGTTCGCAGAAGCCCGATTTTACTGTGCCCCGCGTAATGGCTGTGAAAATCGCAATCCGTTCATCCTTCGACAGGCTCAGGACGAACGGATTGGTGACTCTTCCAGTAATTCATAGCTACGTACGTTTGCGGTAGTCGTGCGGATCCTGGAACAGAGATCGGTTGGTAGCTCTGTCACGCCCGTTCAGCGCGGAACCTCTACGTGCCTTGCCGCTCACGCAGGGCATTTCGTGCCGCCGCGATGCGCGCTTACTGCCCTCATGCGACGGCCATGGGCGAGCGCGGATATCGCAAGACGCAACGAGAAATAAGTGACAGCAGTGGGCTAGTCGCGTTGTAGAGATGCCGCCGCAACTAACCGATTCACGGCAGGCGGCGGTCGAAGGAGAGGAAGAGGGACGGGGTACGTGCGCTACTGCACGAAGATTTCGAAATTCACATCCTCGTCGCGGCCGAGCAAGCGTTGCGTCATGCGACGCAGATACGAGACACTGTCGTGGCCGAGGAGCGTACCAATGACTGAACCGAGAAGCAAACCGCACACAGCACCGAGTGCAACACCCCAAACGAAGTGGCCTTCTTCTGCAAGTTTCAAACTTTGCACAGTATCATTCCCCCTTGCTGCGGCGAAGAAAGCCATGACGCGTGGTGTTTCTTCCCATTATCGCCGTAGCTTACGTCGCCATCAAGCCGCTGGCTCTATCCATTAGCGCGGCGCGTAGCGGGATCGCGGGTCACTGCACACGCAGTATGGTGGTTGCTTGCGACCACAGGCGCTCAAGACGGTAGTACTCGCGCATATCGCTTGAGAACACGTGCACCATCACTTCACCGTAATCAAGCACAACCCAGCCACCGTCACCTTTGCCTTCGCTACGAAGCGGCGACTCGCCGCGCGTCTTCAATTCTGCTTCGATGTGCTCCACTATCGCACTCAATTGCGGCGTAGAATCCGCTGAACACAGTACGAAGAAATCGGCCACAACAGTCTGACGCCGAATGTCCAGCAGCGCAATGTCGGCGCCACCGTGTTCGGCCATAATATCGACTGCAAGCTTCGCTTTATCCAAGCCATCCATCGGTATAATTATAGCACACACCCCCTAGTGTTCGGTGACTCCGCGACCCCTCTTTTTGGGGTTTTTCAACCGTCAATCTGAGAGAATAGGTCTATCCAATTGTAAGCGCGAACTCTCATCGTCATTTCGACTGCACCGAGAAATCTACCGCACTTATACTACTATTGTACGCTGTCCGCACGTCACTCACATGGAAAAGGAGCGTGATTGTTGCCGTCGCCGTTACGTCTTGTCCTCATCATTCGGGGGGCGGTAGAGCTTGTGCGTCTCGATGTATTCGACTACGGAGTCCGGGGCGAGTTGGCGGATTGTTTCACCGTGGGCGATACGCTGCCGAATCGCGCTTGCGGAGATGTCTATCGCTGGATTCTCTTGCACAGTAATGCGAGCGCGCGCCGCGGGTGAAAGTGCCTTCAGGCCGGCCGCGGCCGCGCGCGCTGCCCCAGGGCGGGTGAGGGCGACGATAGGCACTGCTTCTAAGAGTTGCTCGGGGGCGCGCCATTGCGGTAACTCCGCGAGTTGGTCGGCGCCGATGAGAAAGACGAACTCGGCTCCGGGCCAGTTGCGCTGGAGCGTCGATACAGTATCAACCGCATAGCTGGGTGGAGGACGGTCGACGTCTACCGTGGAGAGCGCAAAAGCCGCATTGCCTGCAATCGCCAGGCGTACCATGGCTACCCGGTGCGCCGTAGCGGCCTGTGTGGCAGGCTTAAGCGGCGAACGATTGGCCGGGACGAAAAGTACGCGGTCAAGCTGTTGCACCGTGCGTGCATGCTCTGCCGCAATTAAGTGACCGCAGTGGATTGGGTCGAAGGTGCCGCCCAGGATACCGATACGCATTGACCCTAACGCCGCTTCAGTGGCTTCTGCGGAACCTTTGTTCAGGCTGGCGGCACAGCCGCCAGCCTGATCGCCTTTTCTCCGCCCTTGCAAGCATCGCTACGTGAAAACGTGGCGACGCCGCTCAGTTGCTGCAGAACGCCAAATCGAGTTGATCGAGGTCGCTGTACTCGACGTTACGCAGCGCAGTCGGAATGCACCCGCTAAGCTGGTTCCCGCTGAGGTCCAACTTGCTCAGCGTAGCGAGGTTGCCCAGCGCGGCGGGAATACTGCCGCTCAACTGGTTTTCGCCCAGGTCTAACGTCTGCAGGTTGACCAGGTTGCCGAGCTCAGCCGGAATGCTGCCCGTAAGCTGGTTCTCGTCCAGGTCCAGCCATTCCAGGTTCGTCAGGTTGCCCAGGGTGGCCGGAATGCTGCCCGTAAGCTGGTTCTCGTTAAGGTCCAACTCGCGCAAGCTGATCAAGTTGCCCAATTCCGCCGGTATGCTGCCGGTAAACTGGTTCTCGTCGATGTCCAACTCACGCAGATTGGAGAGATTACCCAACGTTGCCGGAAGCTCGCCCGAAAGCTGATTGTGACGCATGTCCATGGCCCGCAGGTTCGCCAGATCGCCGAGTTCAGCCGGAATGCTGCCGGTAAGCTGGTTGTTCCAAAGGCCGAGCGACTGCAAGTTGCGGAGCTTGCTCAACTCAATCGGTATGGTTCCCGTCAGCCGGTTATGGCCCAAGTCCAATATAGTCAAACTGGCAAGGTCGCCCAATTCCACCGGTATCTCGCCGGTGAGGTGGTTGTGGGAGAGGTCAAATTCGCCCAAGCTTGAGAGACTACCCAGCGAGGCGGGTATTGCGCCGCTTAGTTGGTTATCGCTGAGGTCTAACACCTCCAGTTTGCCGGGGTTGCTCAAGCTCGCCGGTATGCTGCCCGTCAGTTGGTTGGACGCCAGGGACAACTCCTCCAGGTAGAGAAGATCGCCCAACACCACCGGTATCGGACCCGAGAGCCTGTTGTTGGAGAGTCTAAAGGTCCGTACAAATGCAAGATTCGCTATTTCCATGGGTATCTCACCGGTGAGTCGATTGTCGGAGAGATTGAAGTCTCGCAGATGAACAAGGTTACCCAGTTCGGGCGGTATGCTGCCGGTCAGTTGGTTCCCGCTGAGGACCAAATAGGCAATGAACGGGATGTTACCCAGTTCAGCCGGGATGGTACCGGTCAGTTGGTTGCCGGCGAGGCCCAGGGCCCACAGGTTGGGGAGGTTGCCCAGTTCCACCGGTATCTCACCGGAAAGGAAGTTATTGTCCAGCCACAAGTCTTGCAGTTCGGTGAGGTTGCCCAACTCCACCGGTATCTCACCGGAAAGGAAGTTATTGTCGAGGTCTATGCTGCTCAGTTCGGTGAGATTGCCCAACTCCGGCGGGATGGGACCAGTGAGCTGATTGTTCCAGAGCACCAGCGTCCTCAGGTTTGAAAGGTTGCCAATCTCTGCCGGAATCGCGCCGGTCAGTCGATTGAACGAGATGTGCAATGTCGACAATTCGGAGAGGGTGGTCAGCTCTATCGGAATCTCGCCACTTAGTTGGTTGAAGGAGAGCACCAGGGAGCTCAGGTTATGAAGATTGCCGAACTCCGCCGGTATTTCGCCGGACAAGCGGTTGTAATGGAGGGAAAGCGATCTCAGGTTGGAGAGATAACTGAGTTCCACCGGTATCTCGCCGGTCAGGCCGTTGCGTGAGAGATTCAGCGTCCTTAAGTTGGTGAGACGACCCAACTTCGCGGGTAGCGCGCCGCTCAGGAGGTTACGCGAGAGATTGAGCGATGCCAAATGGGAAAGGCTACCCAACTCCGCCGGCAGGATGCCGCGCAAACCATGTTCCGAAAGGCTTAAGAAGGTCACGCGCTTCAGGAAATTGATGCTAACCCCGTCCCATTCGCTGACGTCGAGGTCTTCAGCCCAATTCAGGGCTGTGCCGTCGCCGACGAGCGCATCTCTGATTTCCAAAAGCGTCGCGTGTTCGTTCTCGGCGCAATACGGCAGGCCAAGCTGGCTTACGTCGCCATACGGGATGTCGTGGAATTCGTCCGGGACACAGCCGGTCAGTTGGTTGCCGCGCAGTGCGATCCACTCCAGATTGAATAGGTTGCCCAACTCCGTTGGAATGTCACCGGTCAATTGGTTGCCGGAGAGCCATAACCGCTCCAGGCCGGTGAGGAGGCCCAGGCTGGCGGGAATGGTTCCCCGTAGGTCCAGATTTCGGAGGTCGATGCGAGTGACGCGTTTTGTTTCCGGGTCTATCGTGACGCCGGTCCACTCGCTGATAGGAGTCTCAATGCTCCAATTTAGGGTTCCTCCGCCTTCGCCGCGCAGCACGTCACCAAGCTCGCCAAATAAAAGGGCTTCGCAATCCGCGGCGTCAATAGCTTCGGTGCATGGGGACTGATTGGTAGCCGCGGTCAGTAAGAAAACACCGCTCAGGCAAAGCAGTCCGACCCAGCGGACCAAGTTCATGTTTCGGCCGATTAGGCTAAGTGTGTGTGCAGTATTCGAAAGAAGCCGCTGAAACATCGTTGTTCTCCTTAAGCGACTGAGGGGCGAAATCTAGCCAACGTCTTTATTGGCTGTGAAAACTGTGCCGTGCTCGTTGACAAGCTAGAAGCGTCTGCGTGACCGCAAACTGCGTTGCAGGCGCTCAAGCATACTTGGGGATGAATCGGTCATTTCGCGACCGCGCCACATCTTTGTCGGCACTTTTCGCTTGCCACGGAAGGCGAGGAACAATGCGGCGCCAAAGCAGCACGCAGCAGCGGTGCCAAGCAGTGGGGCCGCCAGCGGAAATGTGAGACGCAATACATTGCCTAAGACCAGACCACCGAAACCCAGCAGCAGCAGCGTGCCGCTAGAGCCGAAGCGGTCGAAAATGGCAGAAAGTAAACGCTGCAGTGACGGCGGCGTGCGGCGAATGTGCTGCTTCTCTTCAGGCACGTAGACTTCAATGCCGTCGAGCAGGCGCCGCACTTCTTGCTCTTCGCGTTTGGACATTTTATCCGGCATAGTGAGCATCCCTTGAGAGTTCTGTATCTATTATTCGTCAACGAGCCGGTTGCGTCAATTCAAATGGCGCTATTTCCCGGTCTGATCGCGGACAATACGGCCCGTGACATACCAAACTGCCAGCCAAACGAGACCGCCAATACCAACTATGAGCCCCAGGTAAATGGCGTCCTCCCACGACCAGTTGAAGAAAAGACGTATGACAAGCATGGAGGGAATGAGCCAGGCCACGATCTTGAGGCTGCGTGAAAGGCGCGTGCGGAACTCCACCCAGAGCACCAGCGCCAGGACGAGCGCCGTGAGGAGCAAAAACATTTGGCGCATTACTCGCGGTACCCCCGCAGCGTGTCAAAAGGTCCCGCCGGGTATGTGCCGCGCAGCATGCGCAGCGTGTCCAAGCCCTTCTGCGTATCGCTGGCGAGGCGCTCCGGCAGGGAGTTGGCAACCCGCTGCTTAAAGAGCCAGTAGAGAAACTCTTTCCACTCGGTGAGCGTAATGCCTCCATTTACGGGACGATCACGTTCTGCGCTAAATTCCTGCAGGAGTTCATGTTCCTTCTTGCCGTACAAGCGCGTATAGGGGCTTTCCGGATCGCGCCGGTCGCGCGTAAGGCCGTAGTTCGTGGCCTTTAGTATCTCGTCTTCCACCGCGTGCAGGAGCACCTCTTCCAGGGTTACGCCATAAAAATAGTTGAGGTACGAGCAGTACTTCTCTTCTCCCAGCAGGTGCGCGAACTCTGTATCCGAATAGGTATAGGGCGGTCGTGCATAGAAGAAGAGCGCATCGCGTTCTTCTTGCGGCAGGAGATGCCGGCAGTCCCAGCTAATGCGTTCCAAGACGAGCAATAGGTCAAGCGCTTCACCGGCAATCATGAAGCGAAAGTGGCGCCCGCCGTAACATTCCTCATCACCACTCCAGAGGTGCACGGCGCTTAGGATCGCGCCATACCAGTGCTCTCCCTCTGCAAGCGCTGCGGCAAATGCCCGCACGGCAGGAGTCTGGTCCGTGGACAGGGCTGAATCGTAGTGTTGTGGAGTGACTAGGGTCGGCATCGCGACCACCCTCTGCAAAGCGAGGAGCTTTCCTTTTCGCCCATTATACTTACCACTGCAAGAGGATTGCTACCACCTGCGATTACATGTTTGGCAACTTGGTGTGATGTGCGCGCAACCACGGTGCTGCGGAGCGGGCGTTGTGTTGCTTAGTGAGAGACTTGGTATCATGGAGTGCAGACATGCCATTGAGCGGCGCGCGCAACGCGCAATATGGAGCGGCGGAACCGGTGGCGGTGTATCGTCTGGACTATACGAATACGGGGAGTTCCCCACAGCGTATCACAGTGAACGGTGATACGGTGGTGCATCGCATTCCGCCCGGCGGCAGGAAGTCGGTGCCGATGGAGATAGACGATACCGTTGTCATCTGGGAACTGACCGGTGAAAATGACGCGGCGCAGCAGCTTGCCGGCACCGTGATCGGACAGTCCGGCGGCATCTTTCTGGAGTTGCGCCCTGCCGACGACCCCGCGGCCGATCCCCAGCAGATTCGTTTGCAAACCCGCCGCCGCTTGCTCTAGCAGAGCTGCCGATACGCCGGCTAGGCGAGCATCAGGTGCAGTGCAGCCTCAGCCACGCCCCGCTCTACCGGCTCGATTTTGACGAATTCCTGTTTTTCCTCATGTGCACTCGCCGCCGTTCAGAGCAGGTCTGCTCGGGCTACCTTCGATCGCATATCCTCTACGATAGCGTGAGCCGTGCCTGTCGCACCTCTTTCACCAGCAGGAGGCCGACTCCGGAGAGAACCACGACAATTCCGGTGACCAAGTAGATAGGTCTAGCCCCCGTCGCATCGATAAAAAAACCACCCAACAGCGCGGTGAAAGGCGTGAACGCGGCGTTGATCACTACGAGATTTGCCACCACTTTCCCGCGCATGTGATCGGGCGTCTCCGCTTGCACGAGGCTCTGCATCGGCAGCACACCGGCAGTCAGGAAACCCATCAGGACAGCAATGGCAAACACGTGCCAGAGCTGCCCCGTAATCGCTAACCCCGCTACCAGAATGCCCATGGCGGCAAGCGCGAGCGAGCTGAGCTTGCCGTCGCCGAGTTGTCTTGCCAGCCACGGCGCCGCCGGCAGAGCGATGAGAATGGCAGCGGATTCAATGGCGCTGAACAGGCCGTATGACTCCGGGCCCGCCTCTAGCGCTTGGCGGAAATACACGGGAAGCAATAGCCCCATTGCCGGATAGTGGAACGCGTTGAGTACCACTCCTGCAACAGCCATGGCGCGTATCAACGGGTGCTTGAGTATGAAAGACACCGAAAGCACCAAGTCTGACTTGGTGTCTCTCAGCATGCTCGCCAGCCTCGCGTGAGGCTGGCCTCCTGTGCTGACCGTGCTCCGAATTCCGGTCTGCGCGGGGGCCTTAACTCTGCTAATCAGCATTGCCGCGATGCCATACGTAATGAGAACGCCGCCAAGTGCATTCAGGCCGCCGATAGTTGCAAAGAGGAAACCCGCTGCGGCTGTACCGCCGACCCTGACTGCCTGCATACCCGCCGCTAAGGCGGCATTTCCCGCAACCAGCTTCTCTTTCGGCAGCAGGTTCGGCAGGATCGCCGCACGGGCGGGATAGATGAGCAGACCTGCCGCGGTGAGGAAGAACCCGGCAATGGCAAAGTGCAACGTGTCCAAAGACGTCATGCGCCCTGCTACTAATAGCGCCGCCAATACTGCCACCCGCGCTACATGTGAAAGTATCATGAGCAACTTGCGGTCCACCCGGTCCGCGAGCACGCCGGCGAGTGGTGACAGAATGATGAACGGAATCACGGCAGCGGCGCTGGTTATGCCCACGGCCGTCGCAGTTCCCACTTCTTGGAGAACGAGCCAGGGAAGGGCAACCCAGTAGATCGCATCGCCAACGCCACTAACTACCTGCGCCACGAATATGTAGCGAAAGTCACGGTGCGCCAAGACGGTGAGTACTTCTGTCCGACGGACGTGTGAAAGGAGCGGTAAGTTCATATGCCTGTTTCAGGCCGGTCCGGCCACTATGGAGCGTTGGCAGGCTACTCCTCCATGCTCGCACAGAAAGGGACGCATAACCACAGGAACGCACGCTGTTCTTCCGCGAATTGGCGGGGCTTGAACGAAATGAAGCGATTGGGGTTCATGCCCGGAAAGTGAAAGCACGCGCGAGGAGTACGGACCGGTCTGGGGGTGCAGCCGGGGGCATGCGGGCGCATTAGCAGGTAATTGTGTCCGGTAGCCCGGCCATGCTGGCGATGACGGCTCGGCACGGGTGGGCATTGAAGTCTGCCCGCGCGGTAACGCCGGTAAGCACGGCAATAAAGGCTGTGCCCGCGCGCTGCGCGGCCTTGGCGTCGGTCACGCTATCCCCCACGTAGCAGGTGTTCGCCGGTACGCCCCCCAGCGCCGACATGGCCGTGAGCAGGCCTTCGTGGTCCGGTTTGGAGGCAATGACGTCCTCTCTCCCCACAATTACGTCGAATTCCGCACGCAGGTCCTCCCGTTCCAGCACGTGCTCGATGCGGTAGCGGAACTTGGAGGAGACGATACCCAGCGCAAGACCTCTTCGCTTCAGGGCGTGAGCCGCGTCTGCCACGAACGGAAATACCACCGTATGGTCGGCCATGATGGCGTCCGCCTGCCGTATGAAGAGACGGTCGAATTCCTTACTCGCAGCCGAAAACCGGTCTGCCGGGACGCTCGCGCCGACAATCTGCGCGAAGGAGTCTTCAAGCGTAAGGCCGATGGTCTGCCGAATGACGTCCGGCGGCGCGACCAGCAACCCCAGCGCTTCCAAGGCGAAATTCGTACAGGCGATCACGCCGGTAGAAGAATCCGCCAGGGTGTAGTCGAAGTCGAACAGGATTGTGCACGGATGAGAAGGCACAGCAACACTGAAAGAGTTATCGGTATTCGAGAGAGGTCATGCGTAGCCCGCTTAAGTTCATTTACCGGTAAGGTGAAGAATTTCAAGCTTGCTAAGCGACGCGCCCTCCGCTCGCTTAAAGTCTGAGTCTGCAGTTACGAAAGTTCCCGCGTGCGCCTCTGCCAAGGCGAGGTGAAGCGCATCATCAGGGGTAAAATCAAGGTCGCGCATGTAGCGGATTGCCGCTGAGGTCATTGCTGGAGCGAAGGTCTTGCTATCCGGAATAACATCTACCGGATGACCGGCTTCCTGCCAATCGTGGATCGCTTGCGCGACGCCTTCAATCCAGTCGCCGTGCTTTTCGAAGGCCGCTGCCCTGTGTCTGCGAAATGCGCTCCTTGAAAATCGAGAACCGGGCTTTTGCCTATTGAGCGTACGGTAAGATTCCCTGAACATCCCCCACCACGCTTCCTGCAATGAGATCATGGACACAAGGATGGGCGCACCAGCAATGAGCAACTCTCCAACGACGCCATCACAACTCTTGTAAAGGTGGTGGCTACTTACAGCGTAGCCAACAAGCACGTTAGCGTCTAGGTAAACGGGTACTTGAAATGCATGGCCCGGCTGCCATTGCTTTAAGAGCATTCTAGAAGTCCGGCGGCGTGGTAAGTTCTACGATGTCGAGTCCAGGTGTGCCGGGAACTACACCCATGTGCCGTACAAATGCCGTAAACAGTTTCGGCGTCATTCGCTGACGGTAGTAATCAAGGTCGACCTCGGCAAACCGCCGCTGGTATTCGGATTTCTTCACATAGAAGTCCGGAGCAACCTTGATCCATGGTTCTTCATGGGCCGATGGCTTCTCTTGCACAGCACTTCTCTGCGGGGCCCCACTTAACCACTGGAATTTTTCAGTGTCTGGATTCTTGGGAGAAAAGACATTTACTAGTGCGCCGCTTTGATCGGTAACTTCTCTATCAAGTGCTATGCTGAAATCTGTAGACATCACCCACCTGCAGTTTTACTGAGATCCGATTGGACGAGTTGTATTGCGGACTCTTGCCACGAACGAGCGTCCGCAAGGACACTTCCTAGTTCCTGAGAGGTGTATTCCATCTCAACATTCCACTGAAACCCTAAACCCATGAATAGAAACAGATCTGGTATCGAGTCCCTCTCCCAGCGAAGGAAGTTTGTTTGCAGTTCCTTAGGTTCCATTGGACCAAGCTGAACGTCTCTAATCACATGACCTTCGTCCTGGTCGACTGTTAAGCCAAGATCTGTTGCGTGCTCAATAAGGGCGGTGTCTTGGAGATACGTCCGCTGAAAGTGCGAACAGAGTTCGCGGAAAGAAAGCTCATAGGGCTTTATGAATATAGATTCTATGCGCACTCTCTCTAGCGTTGGAAAAGTAGATACGTCATTTAGCTCAGAGAATGCTTGCAGGGCATTCTGTACAACCATTTCGTTTGTTCTGTCTCCTTCCTGCTCGAAAGAGAACCCGCGCATTTGGAATCCGATGCGCTGCCTATTATCCTCATTCTCAAAATACATGGATTCGCCCTTTAGTTCAGCGTTCTCATTACCGCTCGCTACGCGGAACAACCCACGTACTTCCAGCCAAGGCTGCAAGGCTTCTGCGAACTCCAGCCGGATAATTGTTCTTACAAGCTCTACAGCCATTTTCTACTCGTCAACTGGCATGCTAATTTCAAGGACTACAATTCACTAACGTCTACCAGTCCATAGGCCAACTATACTAATACGTTGCGGTTCGCAATACAAACAGAGCAAAGCAAACAACGGCGACCCGACGTTCATCACCAAAGTACAGGCCGCCCCTCAGAACTCTTGGCTGATTCTGTGCCAGCCACATGCTGTCGAGCGCTTGAGAGCCCAAGCCAGGGCTACCCTAATTTGAAACGACTTACCTTGGAAACTTGGATTCCTTAACAGCCGTAACTACAAGCACTATGCTACTTTCAGAGCACATCGCGATTACACTTAGGTTTCGCAAGGGGGAAAGTCAGGACTACGAGGACGAGGGGGTTGGTGTGGCTTGCGCGGACTGGATTTGCATCTGGATGGCGTTGTGGGTGTCGGCGGCGGCTTCCTGGGCGGTGGCTTGGCCGGTGAGCACGGGGAAGACGAGCGAGGCGAAGATGAGGAACGCAAGCCATTCCGGCGCATCGGCATCGATGTATTGACTTTGCTCCATGCTTTCCAAGAGTACCAGCGAGTCATTGACCGTAAGCGTTTGGTGAACGGAACGCAGCGTCTCCGCGCTAACGCGTATGGCGGGCATGCTCAGGATCAGAGAGGCTGCTTGCAGGAGTGGGGCCAGCACCTCGTAGGCAGCATCCGGTTGGTTGCTCTCCTGCGCCACGCCTGCCATGTGCTCCGTCATCCCCCACGTCGCCGCATCGTTGCCGCGAGGAACCTCGACGAGCTCAAGGGAAGCACGTCCGGCGCCGCGCCAAAAGACTTCTGCCTTGACCATACTACCCACCATGGCGATCTGGCCGGAAAGCATCATGTTCCGCGCCTTGTCGGTAAGGTTAATGGTGAGATTGTCCGTGCGGTAATCTACGACGTTGAGGGGCGGCGCAACCTCATGGTGCAGGATCAAATTTGCTTGGAACTGTAACGCATCGATGACCCCGGGGTGCGTGACGTCCCAGTTGCGGTCTTGAAAGAGGGTGCTGCCATCTTGCCAAGCCATGGCAAAGAACGGCGGGACTAACGGTGCTTGCAAAGTGCCCCAGACACGCGGCGTGGCAGTTTCGTCGTTGAGCGACTGAGCCAGCGTTAGGAAGTCCTGCCAGCTCCAGTTATCCTCCGGCAGGGGTGTATTCGTTTGAGAAAAAAGCGCCGGGTTGTACAGCAGGGCACAAACCGACGCCGCGAGAGGGAGAGCATGCAGCGTACCGCGGTAGGCGCCGCTACTTAGGATGTGCGGCCAGAAGTTATCAGTAGAGAAATCAATATCACGACGCGTATACTCGGTGAGCTCGCGCGTCACGCCTTGTTGCGCCAGAGTAGGCAACGCGAACTGGTCCATCCAAACAAGATCGGGGCGGGTGCCGGCTGCCGCCAATTGCGTAACAGCTTCAGAATACGTCTGACCGCCCGTAGGCCGCAGCGCCACCGGCTCGACTGTATACTGCTCGGCAAAGGTCGCTTCCTCGAGCACCGTCCCCATTTCATCAGTCTGGTCGCCAGAGGCATCGGGCATGAGCAGCGTAAGAGCCGTGGCGGGCGTGACGGTTACTGATGTCCCAAGGGACTCTTCCGTCTCCGAATCATCCGACGAGAAAGGCCCACAAGCACCAACAATTGCAGGCACAAAGGGCGCCAAAAAAAGCAGCTTTCGTCGCGTCACTGCGGACTTGCCTCCAAGCAGCCGAGGATATCTCGCGGTAATATCAGTCTCGCCTCGCCCTGCGTGGGCAATACGCGGAAGGACATCCACGCGCCACCGCTCGTACACATCGTTGTGCTTTGCTCTCGTGTCACTTTGCGCTGTCTCGAATTCTCTGCCGAACTAGAGATCAGTACTACTCCTAAGCATGCTTGAGAAAGCTGGGAATTTCCTGAGATTCGCAGGTAGCGGTGCAAATTAACCGCCGTTTGCCCTTTATCAAGCTATTTGTTGCTGCAAACAACTGACCGCCCGCGAGGGCAACAAAGCGTCTTCTCTCGTTCATCGTATCACGTGGACACGGCTGGTATACGTTGGCTCCGCGGTCAGACCTCGCGGGCGGCGATATCCTTGCGATAGTAAGCATTCTCAAACGAAATGCGTCCAATGCTGTCGTAGGCGCGTGTACGCGCTTTGGGCACGTTGGCGGCTTGTCCTACCGTTATGAGCACCCGGCCCCCGGCAGTGACGACTGTATCGTTTGCTAAAGCGGTGCCGGCATGGAAGAGCAGCACGTCGTCATCGATGGTATCCAGTCCTGATATGGGGTAGCCGGTGGTATAGGAGGCGGGGTAGCCGCCGGAGGCGACCACCACACCGCAGGTGGCAGCGGGATCCCAGGTGACGTCCACTTCCGGGAGCCGTCCTTCTACTGCCGCCTGAAACACGGCAACCAGATCGACCTGCAATCGCGGCAAAATGAGTTGCGCTTCGGGGTCGCCGAGGCGCACGTTGAACTCTACGATGCGGGGTCCGTCGTTCGTAAGCATCAGTTGGCCGTAAAGGACGCCGACGTACGGGTGCCCTTCCTGTGCCATGAGCGTGATGGTGCGCTCCATGATCTCGTGATGGATAAAGTCCAGAGTCTCCGGGTCCACGAACGGGGCCGGTGAATAGCCGCCCATGCCGCCGGTGTTGGGACCGGTGTCGCCGTCGAAGGCGCGCTTGTAGTCACAAGCGGTCGCGAGCGGCGTGATGTGCGTGCCGTCGGCAAAGGCAAAGACTGAAATCTCGGTGCCGCGCAAGTACTCCTCGATCACGATCCGGTCGCCGGATTCGCCAAAATCGCGGCTCTCCATAATGGAATGCAACGCTTGCTCGGTCTCGGTGCGGGAGGTGCACACGAACACGCCTTTGCCGGCAGTCAAGCCATCGGGCTTGACCACAATCGGTAGGGGTGCTTGCTCAAGGTAGGCTGCCGCCGCGTCCCGCTGATCGAAAACGGCGAAATCGGCCGTAGGCAGTTCGTGCCGCTGCATAAACTCCTTCGACCAGACTTTGCTCCACTCCAGCTTCGCCGCTTCTCGGGTGGGGCCGAAGGCTGCCTGACTACAGGCTTGCAGCGCGTCTACCGCGCCGAGAGCCAGCGGATCATCTTGCGCCACTATCGTGAGATCTATGGCGTTTCTCTGCACCCACTCAACCAGGGATTCTATATCAGTAGCTTCAATTGGGACGTTTTCAGCAAGGGAGGCCGTGCCGGCATTGCCCGGGGCGACAAAAAGGGTCGGCTTGAGCGGGCTCTGCGCGCACTTCCACGCAATCGCGTGCTCGCGTCCACCCCCGCCGATAATTAGGATGCGCATGGGCCGGTTACTCCAACGTCAGCTGATGACCTGCACGAAAATCAATGATTAGTCGCTCGCCGCGCAAGAAATCCAATCCCAACACACCGTCGATCCCGGCGCGAGATGGCAGCGTGTGGCAGAGAACGCGCACGTTGGTCGCCGCTTTCCCCAGTGCCTCGATCCTATCGACGCTTAGCAATGGAACGGACACAGCGCCGCTGCCGGTGACGATGCGCGCCCGCTTTTGCAACGTAGTAAGCTCGTAGCCAAGATATAGCGCAATCTCTCTGCTTATTACCGTCCTTGTTGCACCGGTGTCCAGTGCTAGATCGGCAATCTCACTATTGTTGCGGCTATAGAGCCGGACTGGAACGATAATCAGGTTGCCGCGTGGATTGAACCGAAAGGTCATAAGAGAAATTCGACATCATTCGGCAAATCGCCAAAGTAGTGCACGGCGACATGACTAGGATCGCTACCCTCCTCTTGCAGCCGCCACAGCGCCTGATAGACGACTACCCGGTCTTCGTCGTGAGCGAGGACGGCACCGCGTATCACCTCATTCATCGCCGTGAGATCGGGTTCGCCAATCAGCACCCATTCTCCGTCGAATGCCGCTTCCATCTCCGCATAGGTCATTATTTCTGCTTGCGCCATCATGTCGCGGTTGCCTCCCAAGTTGTATGACCTAAATGCTACCAGATGAAAGGCGGCATGCGCGACGACTAACTAGCGGGAAAACCAATTTGCTCGCCGCAAAAGGAGCCGCGGTTTCTGTGCAGTTCTTGTGCATCGTTCGCCTTGTACGCTGGTGCACGGAGAGCGGGAAGGGAAGCGACTGGAAGTGCAGACTCCCCCAATCTCTGTTCATGCTTCGACCCTTCGACATGCTCAGGACAGGCAAGCTCAGCTCGAACGGTCGAGGGGTCCTGTCTGTCTTGATGCAACAGCTTGTGCCTGCGAGGACAAAGAGTAGTCCGCTTGGTATTGCAGTTGACAAAGTTTATCCCTGCTCGCTATAAATGGTGGCAGAATGTGTCATTGGCGAGTAATGGAGGCTTCGTAATGAACGAGTACATCACTCGAAGGACGTTCTTAGCCGGCGCGACCGTGCTTGGTGCGGGCGTGCTTGCAGCGGCGTGCGGACAGCCTGCGCCAGCTATGGAAGAGCAAGAGATGGCGCCGGAGAAGAAGGAAGAGGCTAAGGCGGAAGCGGATGCTCCTTCCGGGCCGCAGGGCGAGGCGCTCTATTGGCACCGGGGCTTCTTTGATTTCGAGCCGTTTGCCGCCGAGTTCGCGGACCTGAATCCCGGCCTAACGTTCAATGCCGTCGGGGAGGCAGACCGCTTGAACAAATTCGTTGCGGCAGTAGCGGCGGGCAGTCCGCCCGATGCCGTGGACGTGGGCGACTGGCAGACGGTAGAGCTCGGCGTCACGGATATTTCCCAGCCGTTGAACAACTACTACAAAGCATCAGGGGTGCTCAATATTGCGGAATTCTGGCCCAGCGTGCTGAGCTATCTCACCGATGCGCCGACGGGCAATTTGTACGGCGCGCCCTATGCGCCCGACTTGCGCGTGATGTATATCCATGGGGATACCTATCTCGAAGTTGGCCTGGATCCCGAGAATCCGCCGTCGAGCTGGTCCGATTTCGACACCGCCATCCTCCAAACCACGAAGTTCGATGGCGACACCTTGGTACGCGCCGGGTGCCCGCCTTTCTGGGGCAGTGGCGGCACCGCGCTCTGGCTCCTGCTGCTCTGGCAGTTAGGCGGCGACGTAATGGCCGACGACTGGTCTGCCGTAACGATTAACAGCCCCGAAGCCGTCAGGTCGTTGGACTGGCTGAAGAACATCCACGACGTGCAGGGCGGCTGGGACGCCATCGCCCAACTGCGGGGCGACGGACTGCACCGCAATAGCCACCTGGCCGAAGGCCGCGCCGTGCATTACTACGCGACCTTTGCCGAGCGGGGCCAATGGTTCAAGGAGAATGCACCGGACCTGAACTTCGGCTTCACGCCCTGGCCCAAGCCGGAGGGCGGACTGGACGCGAACCTGGGCGGCAACCACACCGCCACGTTTGCCGTCAACGCGCCGAATCCGGACGCGATGTTCAGTTGGGTTGAGTACTTCTTAAGTGCCGATACGAACCTGCGCTTCGCCAAGCAGTTCGACCGTGTGCCGGTGCGCGAGGCCACTACCTCCTCGCCGGAGTACACCGAGAACGATCCGTTCCGCGAGCTGATCGCCCAACAGATGCCGTTCCGCCACTTTTACTACTCCGGGCCGGGCGCTACGGAAGCGCGCGACCACGCGAGGAACTTCGTGCCCGATGTGATGGCGGGCAACATCACCGCTCCGGAGGCGCTTGAAGTCGCTGAGAAAGGAATCACGGAACTGCTGGCCGGCTGGAACGAACGCCTGGGACGGTAGCGCGTTCCACGAGATGCTGCGCTGCGCTCGGAATGACGTGAGTTGCTGTGTCTGTTACTATCGTGGCGCTGGCGTATGGGTTCACTAGGTGGGCAATGACGCCCCTGCGGATGTCATTGCCTCGTTGAAGCCAGTGGCTGTTCAGCAGAGGCTACGTTCGACATGACAGCGGGGCAGTAAAGTCACCGCACCGTCGTCTTGGCATCGGTGCGCATGTGATGATTCAACTATGTGGACCGCCCTTGCCAGCAGGCGGATGGTTCACCCTGCGGAGAATCTTACAGCTATGGCTGAGCCCGATAAGAGCATCTCACTGAGCAGCATCATAAGTGCATTCACACGCGATTACATCCTGGGCCTTATCGACCACGTGCTGCAGTTCCGTGAAGAGGCGTCCGGAGGCGTCCTAAAAGAGCTAAACTCAGCGATCAACCAAAGCATCAAGATACGCGGCTTTAGGTATTCGAGCAAAGCGCAGCTATCTCAGCTCAAAGAGCGCATGCTGGGGGAGGTGGACAGCGGAAACGACAGGCTTACCGGCGAGGTGTTTAGAGCGTGGGTAGAATCTCAAAAGGAACTGCAGGCCCTCGTTGAGCGCCATCTTCGCAGCCGCGACGTTCCGGTGGACGGCCCAAACCGCCGTGAAGGAGTGTTTAAGGCGTATTGGCGGATGAACGAGTGGAAAGATGTGGTAGACACGATTTCGTTGCACGATTCCGATGTCGACCGAGACGACGTTAGGATGATGGTCTGCTATGTTTCCGGTATGGCGGAGAGGCTCGATGTCACGTCTCCGCTACTCTCCGACTGTATCAACCAACTGCGAGAGCTTTCCGTCGAGAACCCTGATTGGCAAGACATCGACGATTTCGTCGGTATCGTCAATGAGATTGCTAACAGCAAAGCTGAGAGACGGACCGCGGTGTTTGCCGAGCGTTGTCGCGACACGCTCCAGCAGGCACAGTGCGATTTCGTAACGGAGCTAGAATATCTTCAACTTGATATTGTCGCTTGGGCGCAAGAAGCTTCAGAGAAACCGGCCGCCATCACCACTGCGCTGAAATTGGCGGAGGACCTAAAGTACAACCTTGAAGAGTATCAAGACGTTCGCCCCCAGGCCGAATCCAGAAAGGAGGAAGCGGAACGGGCACCCGCAAGAGCAGAGCGGGAGTCCGTCATTCTCAGAATCGTCGACGCGTGGCGGTGCATTTTCGATGCGAAGGATGACCGGAACGGGGACGGGACCATCCCATCGGTCGCTAACGCCCTTGATGATGGGAGTGCTCCGGCGGGCGAACAGGCTGGCGGGACGACTGCGCCGGAGGAGTACCAGGACTTGCTCTCCGCATGCGAGAGTCTCAAACGCGAGCGCGAGTCTTTCAGATCTGAGAACGACCGGCTGCAAACTGAAAACAACCGGCTTGCCCAAGAAAACGCCGGTGTGGAAGCGGTCAAGCAGTCGCTAGACAGCGAGCCGAGAACCAAGCCGTTACAGAGCCGAGACTTAGGGGAATACTGGCAGCGATTCTACGCAGCCTCCGAGCAATTGGGATGCGTAAACGATGCGGTCTTGCGCGCAATGGAACTGTTTCCCAAGCAACTGGTGTTTGCACTCAACTCGAAGTCGGACAAGGACAGTCCGTTCCAGAAGCCGGCCGAGGCGTTCGCCGCGCTTGTGTGGCTCGCCACGGACTATCATCACCTGCGGTGGACGAAACCCGGCACGGATCCGCGCTTTGAAGAGCGCCTGAAGAAATCCTGCTCCGGCTGGTCGTATAAGCCGCATCAGGCCAACGTAACCAAACAACAGTTCGCAGAGTGGTACACGACCAAGTTCGAGGGCCGGCGGTACGAGCTGAACGAACACCTCGGCAAGGGTACCAGCGCCGACCCGCAGAATACGATTCGAATCGCATTCGCCTGGGACGAGGATTGCAGCCAAGTGATTGTCGGCTACATCGGCCAACACCAGAAGAACCGCCGCTCCTGATGCGGGTACTACGAGAACGATACGCAGGCCGTGCGTACGACTCGCAGCACGGACTCTTGGCCGAAGCGCGTTTCGTATTCTTGTGAGATTTCGTCGGTCAGGCGCATCCCTTCTTCGCCGGGCGACGTTAGGATGATCAAGACCTTGGAGCGCTCGCGCAGGATGACTCCGGCAGAGTCCCGCCACTGTCCCGCGCCGTCAACTACGGTCAACCCGTCGGGAAATCTGGGTGTAACCGTATCCGCCAGGAAGGCGGCCCACGCTTCGTCACTTACCACCTCGCCGCCGGCGTTACTGCGCCCGAAGAAGAGCTGGTATTCGGCAAAGGAGTCGGTGCCTTCCGGACACGTTGAAACGGCATAGGCACCGCAGCCTGCCAGGATGAAGCCCGCGATCAATAGGACAATAACAGTTGGCAATCGGCGCACCGGCATTTCTCCAATCGCTGAAATACTCGCTCAACTTGCATCCGCACGAAACATTCGACGCCGCGGCAAACGATGATTCCCTCGGATTCTTGTGGGACGGTGGTGCAATTCACGCGGGGCGTGCCCTACGCACGCGAACCACAAGAATGCGCCCATGGGCCGCGATTAGCGCTGTATGGCGTGTGTGCGGATACACAGCGCTCATTTTGGACAGTATACTGCACGCAGGCATGCCTAACATGGTCGGCAGCATGTTGATGGTATTAGGAAGGAAGGCTACGCCTAAACCACCGGCCATCGCTGCGGCAACCGCCTGTGCATTGTCTGCAATCTCCCAAGGCAGTGCTCAGTGGAGACCATCCACATAGTCGAGCATATGTTTACCGAGTGGAGCGAACGCACGAAGAGAGGAACGACTACGCTCATGTCACCCCAAACCAGTGAGAACACCGCAATGCCTGCAGCGCGAATCTTCGAGGATTCCAGTGCCTGGATCAGGGGCATCACCCGCGCCTGGCAGCTCTTGCCGCCGGTTGACATGGAGGCCGCGATCACGCCGAACGAGGTCGAGGCGGCCAGCGGCCACACCTTTGTCATAACGCTCACGGTGGGTGCCGGACTCCTCCTGCCCGCAGGCGCCCACATCACCGTCGAAGTGCCGGAATGCTGGGATTGCCACCTGGGCAACTGCTTTCGCCGGGGCGTTCACACCCTCGGCAACCGCGACCAAGTCCGCGCGGGCTACGGCGCATACGTGGACGTCGAGTGCTCGAACCCCGCTGTGCAACTCGCCCACGCCGCTTCCTGGGGCCGCCATCTGGACCTCTTGGACATTGCGGTGCAGGCCGGGACGCTACAGCCGGGAGACGAGGTGCGCGTAATCATCGGGCCGCCTGACGGCAACCTCTTGCAGGCGCAAAAATTCGCTCAAACGGCCGTCTTTAGTATCGGAGTAGATGCGGACGGCAGCGGGGAGTACCGCCAGATTGCAGCGTTCCCCACAGTGAACGTGGTGGGCGCGCAAGAAGCCGACCGTTTTCGCGTCTTTGCTCCTGCCGTGGTGCAGCCGGGCGAGGCGTTTAACGTGCGCGTGCTGCCGGTAGATATCTACAGCTTCAACCCCGCTACAAACTACGCCGGTGAGGCGCAGGTGTTTGCAACGGACGGATTGGAGATTGCGGAACGTCTACGGTTCGATGGCATCGGTGAACAACCCGCCGGTGAGTGTCTGACGGCCACCGCAAAAACCAGCGGTGTGCACGCGCTCAGCGTCTTTGATCCCAAGACGGGGATTTCCGGTAAGAGCAATCCGATAGGCGTCGGCTTCCTGCCTGACCGGGGTATCTACTTTGGCGAGATGCACAGTCAAATGTGGCTGAGCATGGGCACGGGCACCACGGCGGAGTTCTTTGAGTGGGGCCGCGACGCGGCCGGCCTCGACTTCTGCGCGCCTGCGAATCACTACAACTGGCGCTTTGAGGTCACGCCGGAGATTTGGCAGGATCTCCAGGACGACTGCAACCGCTTCAACGCGCCCGGTAGCTTTGTCACTCTGGTCAGCTTCGAATGGGGCGGCAGCGGCGGCAGCGGACACAAGAATATCTACTACAGAGGCGATAGCGGTCCGTTCCACTACTGGTACCGGGGCCAGCACCGAAATCCCACGGCGCTCTGGCAAGACATGGCCGACAGAGGTCTGGAGGCGCTCACCGTGCCCCACCACCCAAAGGCCGCCGGCGGTGTGGACTGGAGCTTTCGCAACGACCGCTACCAGCGCTTGGTGGAGATTTGCTCCAAGTGGGACATTGCGGAAGTGGCCGGGCCGCTCAGCGCGCAAGGGGCGCTGGCGATGGGGCACCGTCTGGGATTTGTCGGCGGCACCGACAGCCACTACGGTCTGGCCAACCAGGGCAGTTACCACGTGAACGACGGCAACGGCCTGGCCTGCGTGGTGGCGCCGGAACTGACGCGGGAGGCTATCTGGCAGGCGCTCTACGACCGGCGCTGCTACGCTACCACTGGAGACCGCATCCTGCTCGACTTCACCATCGACGGCAAGCCCATGGGCAGCGACAATGCTGCTGATCTAAGCAATGTTGGGCCGCGGCACGTGCGCATGCGCGCGGCGGGCACGGCCTCCTTTACACGCGTGGAAGTAATCCGCAACAACCAGGTGGTCTTTAGCGCCGACCCGCAGCGCGACGAGTGGGAAGCCGAATGGACCGACACTGCTAACTTAGCTGACGCGGCCTTTGCGCCTACGTACCCCGACGACCGGCCGTTCGTCTACTACTACCTGCGCGTCATCCAAGCCAACCGCCAACGAGCGTGGAGCAGTCCGATCTGGTTCACCCAGGCGGAGTGAAGATTCTAGTCGCTACTGAGAAAGACGCTGGTACTTGACCATGTATGTGCCCGCCAGTCCAAAGATCTACCATATCGTTCCCATTGATAGGCTGCCATCAATTGTTGAATATGGGTGCCTTTGGTCGGATAGGGAAGTTACACGGCGCGGGATTACGGGCACCACAATCGGCATGAACTCTATCAAAGAAAGGAGGCTGAATGAGCTTACTCTCAACAGCCATCCGGGCTTATACGTCGGCGATTGCGTCCCGTTCTACTTTTGTCCAAGGTCAGTAATGCTGTACTTTATACACAAGGGCAACCGTCCTGAACTAACCTATCGCGGTGGGCAAGGGCCTATCGTCCACTTGGAAGCAGACTTGCGGCAGGCCGTCGCCTGGGCAAATGAACGTGAGAGACGCTGGGCCTTCACCTCTTCGAACGCTGGCTCTTACCGTTTCGATGACTACAAAGATCTTGCGCATCTGGACAAGATCAACTGGGATGCGGTTCGAACCAATTGGTGGTCAGGAAGTGGAATTGAGGATATTGTCAAGGAAAGCAAACAGGCGGAATTCTTGTTCGAGCGCTCGTTCCCATGGGAACTCGTGTCACGTATTGGCGTGCGATCGCAGCACATACGAAACCAAGTGAAATCAGCCATTGAGGGGTCCACCCACCGCCCACGTGTCAAAATCAGACAGCGCTGGTATTATTGACAAGTGAGGAGGCGCCGCGATAATCGAATTCAAGACTGGTGACATCCTTACGGAAAACGTCGAAGCACTTGTCAACAGTGTCAACTGTGTAGGTGTAATGGGGCGCGGCGTTGCGCTGCAATTTAAGAACGCTTATCCCGATAACTTCAAAGCATACTCCGCTGCCTGCGAGCGCAAAGAGGTCAGGCCCGGGCATATGTTCGTCTATGAAGCTAGTCACGTGGGTGGCCCGCGCTACATCATCAACTTCCCCACCAAGCGCCATTGGCGCGGCAAGAGTCGCATGGAGGATGTCGAAGCCGGTCTCGTGGCGTTGGTACAAGAGATCAAAGAGCGGAACATACGCTCGATTGCGCTGCCACCGCTGGCAAGCGGCTTGGGCGGGTTGGAGTGGCAGGAGGTGCGTCAGCGTATTGAAGCGGGTCTGAGGGAACTTTCTGACGTCAGAATTGTCGTGTTCGAACCGGGCGGTGCGCCAACGGATGAGCGGATCAACCGTTCGCGCGACGTACCGCAGATGACACCGGGGCGAGCGGCGCTGGTCGGTTTGATGGATCGTTATCTAGGCGGCCTGCTTGATCCTTTTGTTTCACTCTTGGAAGTACACAAGCTGCTGTACCTGATGCAGGAAGCAGGCGAACCCCTGAGACTTAGATACCAGAAGGCGCCACGTGGCCCATACGCCGAGAATCTTCGACACGTTCTGAGGGCGGTCGAGGGGCATCTCATTACCGGTTATGCCGATGGCGGCGACGCGCCTAACAAAGAACTCGAACTGGTTCCCGGCGCTATAGATGACGCCCGCGCTTTTCTCGAAAACCATCTGGAAACCCGCGCGCGCTTTGACAGGGTTTCAATGCTAGTCGACGGTTTTGAGTCGCCTTTTGGCCTCGAATTGCTGACGACGGTGCACTGGGTGGCCCGTGACCATCCGAACGCATCAGAGACAAAGATCATTGACCACACGTACGCATGGGGCGAACGTAAGCAACAGTTCTCGGAGCGCCAAATTCGCCTAGCGCTCGGAGTTCTCGAAGAGCAAGGCTGGCTTGAAGAAAACCAACCTTCAGGTGCAATTGAGTCTTAAAGAGTGCGTGGTTGGAGCCGGCAGCGGTGCGCATGAATAACCCGGTCATTCTGGCAAAGAACCTACACCGTTCGTGGTACGGGCCGGAACCATTGGTGCGTGATTAGGTCGCGGCAGCTTGCTGTCAAGCTTTTTCACCCCCATCCTAACCTTCCCCCGTCAAGGTAGGAAGGAGCTTCGCAAAGACCTCCAGAGGGGGCGTGGACTAGCAACTGAACCTCCCGACAGGCCCATTGCTCTACTCCGGCGTGCGCTGCAGGGCTTCTTCCACGCGGCGGAGGGATTGTTGGGTTGTGCGCAGTTCCTGGAGCAGTTCTTCCCTGGATGCGGGCATTTCCGGCGTGCTCAGGCGTTCTCGCTTGACTTCGTCAAAGCTGCCCATCACAACGGCAATGAACAGATTGGCCCCGATGAACGTGGAGATTATTACAAAGCTGACGAAATAGACCCAGGCGAACGGCGCAAACTTGAGGGCGGTTTGCATGATTTCGGACCAGCCATCCATCGTCAGCACCTGAAAGAGCGATAGGATGGCATTGCCCAGCGTTCCCCAGTGTTCCGGGTCGTGCTCCTTGAGGAGACTATGCCCGTAAACGGCATACAGATAGATTACGATGCACAACAAGATTAGAATGTGCGCCATTTCCGGAATGGCGCGAAACATAGTCGTGATAATTAGGCGCATCGCCTTGATGGTCGTCAAGCCCTGGAGCAGCCGCAGCAGGCGCACGACGATGATGAGTAGCGCGAAATCGGCGGCAAACTCAAAGACTGCAATACCGCCTATGATTGCAGTGATTACGAGGAAGTCGAAGACGTTCCAGGGCTCCCTAAAATACCGGTCTATCCTTGGCGCGACCGCGAGTATTTTGAGAAACACTTCCAGCACGAGCACGAGCAGCATGAGAATGACAAACAGGCCTATCCAGACTTGATACTGTTCAAGAAGGATGTCAGAAGTAGCCACCCCGTGCAAAATCGAGGTGCCGACAATGAGCAAGACGAGGAAATATTCGAACTTCCGAGCGTGTACGATGCGGTGCGCTAACCTTCGCATGTTTTCGTTCCTCCTCGTGGCAAGTTAAACGCTAACGGGCTAGTCGTTTGTCACCATTATAATGAAGACTACACCGATTTTAGTTTGCTGGGCGCGTTTTTAGCAATAGGAGCGCCGGCCCGCTCCTTCGCGGAAGTCCACCAGGGTCACCATTGGTGTGGTGAGGAGCGTCAAGTCAACGCAAGATAAAGTAACGAGAGCGCATGGTATGAGTCGACGAGCGTTGCGCAAGCAGCTTATCGAGGCGATCGAGCTGGGGGACATGACACGCGTCGCCGAGATTGCGGCAACTGACTCTACGATCGTCAACGCGGCGAACTCGCACGGTCACGTCCCGCTCGGCGCCGCGATTGGCACCGGCTGCCTTGAGCGCGTCAAGCTGCTGGTTGCCCACGGCGCGGATCCGCGCTATGCCTATCACGGACGGACTCTACTCGATGCGGCGGCTTACGCCGATCACGTGGGGATATTTCGCTATCTCGTTTCGTTCGGCATGCAACCGACCGTACACCATGCCGCAGCCATTGGCGACATTCCCCTGCTGGAGCGGATGCTAGCGGCAGATCCGGCGCTGCGCGGACCCACGGCAGCGGGAGGCTGCTGGCGCATTACGCCGCTGCACGCGGCGGTGATCGCGGGCAACGGCAAATCCGTCGCCTTCCTGCTTGGGCAAGACGTGCCCGTGGACGCACAGAACCACAACGGCCACACCGCATTGGCGCTCACCGCCGAGTATCCCGCAATGGAAGTCCGCGCGCCGACTGCCAAACTGCTGCTGGCCCATGGTGCGAACGTCAATGCTGCCGCGGGGCATCATGGCGGAACCGTGCTCCACCGGACCGTAATACACGGCGACATCGCATTGACGGGATTGCTGCTGGAACATGGTGCTGATCCGGACCGTCAGGATTGGTCGGGCAAGACGCCCCTCCATCATGTGGTGACAAAGAACCGCAAGCTCGTCGAGTTACTGCTGGCGCATGCGCCAAATCTTGCGGTGGAATCCCGCGACGGAGAAACCCCTTTGGAGTATGCAAGGCGGCTGAAGAAACTGGCGGTCGTGCGCCTGCTTGAAGGAACGCCGTAACTGCGCGGGCAACATAGTCATCCTTGTTCCGCCCGATGGGCAATGTAGCCTACGCTGAGTCGATAAACAAAGGAGTAGCCTGCAATCGCTTTGAAAACAAGCATCACTTTAACCGTCATTCCTGTAAATGTTGAGTAATTCGTTGACCGAATTCGCTTTCCACCATGCAGCGTTGACCGGTTATGTCATTCCGAGCGGGCAGCGGCCCCGTGCGAAACACGGGGAGGAATCTGGAGTCCATGTCGCACCTAGTCCAGTAGGCTCAGCATTTTAGATTCCTCTCTGCGCTGCGCTCCGTTCGGAATGACATGTGTACAAGGCATGCACGACGCTTCGCTAATCTTCTTCTTTATTGAAAATCTGTCAACGAATTACCTGACACCTACAATTCCCGCGAAAGCGGGAATCCATCCGGTATTGCCTGGGCGCAAAATCAAGCGGGGGACAAGCCCCCGCGCTACGACTAGTAGGGCGTCGATGGATTGGGTTCAAGTCGATGCGCGAGCGGCCTTCGATAGCTAAGATCGTCACTCCGGCGCAGGCCGGAGTCTAGGGCAGTCAGACAAGATAGATTCCCGCCCCGTATCAAGTACGGGGCAAGCTTTTCGCGGGAATGACGGCTTTGGCTTTGCCATTCGCTGGGGAATGAGCCCCCCGCGCTACAGCCTACCGGAGAGTCGCATGGACGCCGAGGGATAGAGTCGAGAGAACGCGTTCTGGAATCCTCTACCAAGCAAGATCATCATCTGCTAAAGCATGGGCTCTCTGCTTTCGCCCCGAGGGAGGGTATGGTAAAATGCTCATAGTTCTTCAGACACTATTTCGCTTTGACTGATTCCCACTACCCTTGGAGTGCAGATTGGCGTGGAGATTTCCTGGTACGGCAACGGATGTTTCCGCTTGCGCAGCCAGCTTGGGACGGTAATCACCGACCCATACCCGCCCACCCCCGCACTTCGTTTGCCAAAGCTCAACGCCACCGTAGTCACCACAAGCGATCCGACTCTCTGCGACGAGTCGGCCGTTACACGTGACGACCACAATCTGCTCGTAACCGGCGCGGGCGAGTATGAAATCGGCGGTATCTTTATCCAGGGTGTGCCCTTGCAAAGCCGCGGGCAACCCCCGGTGACGGCCTATGTTTTCGAAATGGAAGGATTGGCAGTCTGCCATCTTGGACTGCCGTGGCAGGCGCCCTCCGCTGCCCAAATCGAGAATCTAGGCAGTGTTGACGTATTGCTCTTGCCTGTAGGAGGACCGGGTCGCATCGGCGTGCAAGCGGTATCGGACCTGGCAAGCGATCTCGAACCGAAAGTGCTGATACCCATGTACTACAGCATGCCGGACGCGCCCGATGACCGCTTCTACACCTTGGATCGATTGGCGCATGAGCTTGGCACCAAACTCCCGGAACCTGAAACAACACTCAACACACGGCGGAGAGGTGGCATCGGCCAGAATACGTTCGCTGTCTTAGAATGCCGGGCGCAAAGCCGTGAGAGCGTCGCGCAAAGCAGCGAAAAAGTCTCTCAAAAGTGAGTGGTTAGATGTCAGATTCAAGGCGCATTGTCAAGCATATATTCGTTACCGGCGGGGTTGTTTCCTCTGTCGGCAAAGGCGTGACGGTGGCCGCAATCGGGCGGCTGCTCAAGAGCCGGGGAATCCGCGTCTCCATTCAAAAGCTCGACCCCTACTTCAACGTAGACCCCGGCACCATGAGTCCCTACCAGCACGGCGAGGTGTTTGTGACGGAAGACGGCGCGGAGACGGACCTGGATCTCGGCCACTACGAGCGCTTCATCGACGAGCACCTCACGCGCGAGAGCAACGTTACTTCAGGCCAGGTGTTCGAGCACGTGATCGAGAAAGAGCGGCGCGGCGACTACCTGGGCGGCACGGTGCAGATGATCCCCCACGTTACGGATGAGATTCGCGAGCGCATCCTGCGCGTGGGAGAGACAACCAATGCCGACGTGGTGATCGTTGAGGTGGGCGGCACGGTCGGTGACATCGAGGGCTTGCCCTTCATCGAGAGCATTCGTCAGTTGCGGCGCAACCTTGGGCGAGAGAATGTCTTTTACATCCACGTGACGCTGCTCCCATACATTGGGTCGACCGGTGAGCTGAAGACGAAACCCACGCAGCACAGCGTCCATGAATTGCGCCGGCTTGGCATCCAGCCGGAGATGATCATCTGTCGCTCCGACTTTGAAATGCCGCCGGAGCTGCGGGAGAAGATCGCGCTCTTTTGCGACGTTGATGAACCGGCCGTAATCCCCTTGGTTACCTTTTCTTCTATCTACGAAGTGCCGATGTACCTCGAGAACATCGGTCTCGGCAATTTGCTGGTGCAAGCACTCCACTTGCCGGACCGGCAGCCGGACCTAGCCGTCTGGGAAGAGATTGTGGAGCAGGTCACGTGCAGCCATGCGCCGCTGGAGATTGCCATCGTCGGCAAGTATACGCAGCTACCGGACGCCTACCTGAGCGTGACTGAGTCGCTGCGGCATGCCTGTGCGGCCAATGAGGTTAGCCTTAACCTCAAGTGGGTGAATGCCGAGGATGTGGAAGCCGATGGGCCTGAAGCGCATCTCGCCGACGTGCGCGGCATTGTGGTGCCGGGCGGCTTCGGCCCGCGCGGAATTGAGGGTAAGATCATGGCGGCGCGCTTTGCGCGCGAAAATAGGATACCCTATCTCGGGCTTTGTCTGGGCTTGCAGGTTGCCGTTATAGAATTCGCGCGCGTCGTGCTGGGCGAGCAGGCCAACAGCACCGAATTCGATCCACAGACGCCCATACCGGTGATCGACCAAATGGAAAGTCAGCGGGGAGTAACGAACAAAGGCGGCACCATGCGGCTGGGCGCGTACCCGTGCGCGCTTGAGCCGGGCACGATTGCTGCTGAGGCTTACGGGAAGTCTCTCGTGCATGAGCGGCACCGCCATCGCTGGGAGGTCAACGATCGCTACAAGCACGTGCTGGCGGCCCATGGCTTCCGGGTGAGCGGCGTCTGGCCGGAGGGCGGCTTGGCGGAGATCATGGAGCGCACCGACCATCCGTTCTTCTTGGGCAGCCAGTTCCATCCGGAATTCAAGTCGCGCCCCAACCGTCCCCACCCACTCTTTGTGAAGTTTGTGCAGGCCGGCAAGCAGGTCCACCTGGAAGGCGACCAGGAATCACTGCCCATCGACGCGAGCAACGAGATTCTTTCCCCACCCCCGGTGTTCGACCCGGCAGACGAGGAGATCTCGGTTCCGAGCGGGCGATTGCCGTAAGCGTGCAGATGGCGGCTCCCGTGTCCCAAGAGTGGAGATCGGATCGGCTGGGTTGCTGATTCATGTCATTCCGAGTGCAGCGAGGAATCTAGAATCCTGTGTACGCGCGAATCTTGGTAGTTCCGCACCCTGGAGCGAAAAAAAGAGTGTAGCGCGGGTGCTTACCCCCGTATCATGTAAACATTCCTTACGCATCTGCAGTAAATTCCTAGAGAGTGTGTAACGATGAATGAACTTGGCGTAGCAGTAATTGGTTTCGGCGTGGGGCGCAGCCACTTGCGCGCGTATCGGGAGATACCCGGTGTGCGGCTTGTCATTCTTTGCGATACCGATGAGGAACGCTTGGCGCAGGCGCGGCAGGAGTTCGACGGCATTGCCACGACCCGCGACGTGGAGGAAGCTGTGAGCCGCGACGACGTGCACGTGGTCTCCGTGTGCACGCCGGACCACCTGCACTATGAGCACTGTCTCGCCGCCATCGCCCACGGCAAGCATATCCTGTGCGAGAAGCCGATGACTACCAGCGAGGCCCATGCGTGGGACTTGGTGCAGCGGGTGCAGGCGGCCGACGTGCGGTTTGCCGTGGGCAACGTGAACCGCTTCGTACCGCAGTTCGCGGCTTTGCACCAGTTCGCGCAGGAGGGGCGGCTGGGCGACCTCTTCTTCGTCGAAAGCGACTACATCCACGACATGCGCCGGGTCTACCGGCGCACGCCTTGGCGGGTCGGCCCGGTGAATCCCCAGAACGCGTGGTTCGGCGGCGGTGTGCACCCGATGGACCTCGTCCGCTGGGTGGCAGGCGACGTAGCGGAGATCACGCTCTATGCCAATAAGTCCGCCAGCGCACCGGAGTTTCCGCTGCCGGATACCTACATCAGCATCCTCAAGTTCCAAAACGGCTGCCTGGGCAAGGTGTGGGAGACGTCCGCCATCCGCCGGGTACCCGAGCACGTGGTGAACTTCAACGCTTACGGCGCTGAAGGCACCATGCTTACCAATACGCTCGAAATGGAAGCCAAACTCTGGCTGAATTGGGGCGTAGAAGGCCTGGCCGGCGCGCAGACGCTCCCCTTCCAACGCACCGTCGGCCATCCGGTACTGGACGAGTTGACGCACCTGGTTGATTGCATTCGTACCGGCGCAACTCCGCTCGTTGACGCGACCGAAGGCGCAAAGACTATCGCTACCCTCGCGGCGGGCTTGCGCTCAGCGGAAAGCGGCAAACCGGAGCAGGTGAATTCAGGTCCGTGAGCGAGCGGCCGGCCAACAGCGTTTGGTGACATTGCAATAGAATAGGGTCCGGGCAGAATCCGTCCTTTGGCGGCGCGGACTTCTAGCCGTCATTCCCGCGAAAGCGGGAATCTATCTTCATGGGCCTGCAGGGCACGTTATTTGTCGGGTTAGCAGGCTACCGCTGACGCAAGTCTCACGTCTGTCAACTAAATTCCTAGGACACCGTGGCGCAAAGCGGCGGAGAATCTCCCCAGGATCGTCCTAGATTCCTCCCCCGTGTCAAGCACGGGACTGCAGCGCGCTCGGAATCGTAAGTGTTACGTAAATTCGCTGACAGAAGAGAGGCGTAGAATGACAAGAACTGATGTCCATGTATCAGTTGCAATACCTATTGCCTAGCTTTGTCAGGAGCCGTAACAGCTCTTGTCAAGAAAGAACATCGCGAATGCTGTTTGAAACGTAACTCCGGCAAAAAGCCTGCCCCGTCTCACGTACAGGGCAGGCTTCCATGGGTGCAGCGAAGATGGATTCCCGCGAAAGCGGGAATGACGGATCAACCGGGTAGCCGGATGCACGCTGATCTCAGGCGAACACCTAGGTAACACCTCTTTACAAACCGTGCTTCTTGATCTCAGGCGAGGACCTGTGTCGCAACCTTCCACAGCCCTTGCACCACGTCGGCGCAATCGGCTTCGGTATAACTCGGCGCGATGGCAATATTCACGGCGCGGGCCATGATCGCTTCCGTGCGCGGGCAAAGGCCGGGGGCGTAGTCTTGTGAGAGCGCGCCGACTGCCGGACGGTAGTTCTGCAGCGCCTCGATGTTGTAGACCGGCTTGCCGCCGTACACGTGCCGTGCCGGGATGCCTTCAGCCCGGAGCGCCTTCACGAAGCGCGCCGTTTGCGCAGGATCTTCCACAAGCAGACCGAGCGATACACCGGCGATGCCGTCCGGATCGGGTAAATGGCGCGGGGTTACGCCGGGCAGGCCCTGTATCTCTTGCTTGATGGTGTCGTGGGCGTTTCTCATCCGGTCGATAATGCCAGGCAGTTTGCGGATCTGCGCCAATGCCAGCGCGCCCGCGAGTTCGCCCATGCGGTAGACCTCGCCAGGGAAGGCATCGAGCTGTCCGGGCGGATACTCGGTCAGATCGCCCATGGTGTCGTCCGGCGCGCTGGTTTCCACGGACATGCGCCCGAAGCGGTAGTTGCCATGGTCGTGGTAGCGCACGGCGCGCTCGAACATCACCGGATCGCTGGTGGTAACGAAGCCGCCCTCGCCCGCTGTGATAATCTTGTTCACCTGCAGGCTAAAGGCACCCACGTCTCCCCACGCGCCGATGGACTTGTCCTTGTAGGCCGTGCCGGCCGACTGAGCGCAATCTTCAATCACGGGGAGATCGTGCCGCCGCGCGATTTCCATGATGGTATCCATCTCCGCAGCGACGCCGCTCGTGTGTACCGGCATGATGGCGCGCGTGCGGGGCGTGATGCGGTTCTCAATGTCATGGGGATCGAGCGTGAGCGACTCGTTGATATCGGCAAATACCGGGATCGCGTGATGGGCGGCCACGGTACCGGGTGAGGCGATGAAGGTGAGCGCCGGGACGATGACTTCGTCGCCGGGCGCGATGTCCAGCGCCTTGAGGCCAACTTTTAATGCAGCAGTACCGGACGTCACGCCCAGCGCGTACGACGTGCCCATCATCCGGGCCGCTTCGCGCTCCAACTGCGCTACTTTGTCCGGCTCATTGACGCCGTAGAAACGGAAAGGCGCTTGCCGGTCCAGCACTTCCAGGACGAGTTCTCTTTCCTCATCGCCAATCAGCCGCGCGCCGGGATAACCGGTCTCCAGGGGCGTTGCGCGTACCGGTTCACCGCCGTCCACCGCCAAGCGTTCGATTTTCGTAGCCATGTTCTGCTTCTCCTGTGTGCCGACCAAGTACTAAACACGGGAAAACAAGACCGCGCTTAGGCAGGCTTCTCGTGGTTGAGGATAATCTTCTCTGCCGTCCCGCCCATGATCGCCTCGCGTTGCTCATCGCTCATGGGGAATTCGCGCAAGAACTCTACCTGCGGCAGCGGCTGCCAGGGATGGAGGTAGTCGGTGCCGAGCATGAGCTTGCGCCAGTTCCGTTCGATGAAGCCGTGGGTAAAGTCGATATCGCGCGAGAGTGCGTTGAAGCCCGATCCGGCCGAGAGATCGGAGTACATGTTGGGATAGTCTGCCATCAGCCGTTCCGTGCTGCCGCCGGGCGTGACTTTGCCCGGGGGATATCCGATTCTGTTGGCGCGCCGGTAGTCGGCGGAAATTTCGCCCCACCAGCTCGGCCCGTGACCCATGAAGATTGTATTCGGGTTGGCCTTGAGCACGCGTTCCAGACCCGGTTGACCGTCCTCGTCGGTGCAGAGATTGAGGTCTATGTGCAACAGCACGGGCAGGTCGAACTCTCCGGCCATGGCGTAGAGTTCCATGCTGCGGGGATCGTCTATCGCTAGGCCGTTCTTGTGCTCGCCAAAGCCCTTGATGCCCGCCGCTACCATCTTCTCGAGTAACTGGGGTTTGTTCACGGCGTGGCGTGGGTCGATAACGCCAAAAGGGATTAACCGCTCCGGAAACCGCCGCCAGTCTTCCAATGCCTCCGCCGTGAGGAAGTATTCCGGGAAGGATTCCGGACTCTCCAAGGGCAGCAGCACGGCCATATCCACACCTATCTTGTCCATGCGGCTTACCAATTGATCCGGCGAAAGTGTGATGGCATTTCCCATACTCCACCGCCCACGACATGTGTGCGTGTGGACGTCGATAACCATGGTTCGTTCTTACCTCCAAAGTAATGTGGGCAGTGGTCTGCAAGTGTAGACGCCTCGTGTTGTTAGGAGTATACCCTATCCGGTTGATTCACTTTGAGTTTCGGTTATCTTGCTAGACTTATACGCCGACTCATGCTGTTACGCTTGCGTATGCGCGTGTTCCAAACGAACACGCGTGGCTCTATACTTGAAGCGGTCGCGGGGAGTGTCGAGCTAAGTGTGGTTGTCCCGTTCGTACTGAGCTTGTCGAAGTACGAACGGCAGTAGGCTAACCGGCAAGACATCCGGTCACCCTTCGACGGGCCTGTACTGAGCTTGCCGAAGTGCTCAGGGCGAACGGATGGCGCTACTCGATAACGCTTCAAAAAACACCCTGCAGTGTTCTAGTACCTTCATAGTCAATTCTCAGACAGAGTCACTTACTAGACACCTTAGAATCCTGGTAGGAGAAAGCACACCGTGAACAAATTCGACCTCGAAACGCCGGCGCTTTGTATCGATATGGAGGCGGTCGTCCACAACCTGCGGACTATGCAGGACTTCGCCGATCAGGCCGGGGTCGACCTGCGCCCCCACGCCAAGACTCACAAGAATCCCTTCTTTGCGCACATGCAAATTGCCCTAGGAGCGGTGGGCGTCTGCGTGGCGAAACTCAGCGAAGCGGCGGTCATGGTGGAAGGCGGCGTCAAGGACATTCTCGTCACGAATGAGATCGCCGACCCGCGCAAACTGCGCCAACTGGCTGGACTGGCGCACTACGCCAAGATTACGCTCGCGGTGGACAATTTGCCCTGCGCCGCGGCGGCAGCGCGGGCGGCGATGGATATGGGCGGCACGCTGCATCTTCTCATCGAGGTTGATAGCGGTTCGCTACGCTGCGGTACGGCCCCCGGTGAGCCGACGCTGGAACTGGCACGGGGCATCATGGAGCTTGAAAGCGTGGTGTTTGCGGGTGTGATGGGCTATGAGGGCCACTGCATGTTCATCGAGGATCCCGCTGAACGCAAGCAGAAGGCGCACGCCGCCCAAGAGAGCCTGGTGGGGACCGCCGAGCTACTCCGCGCGCACGGCATTCCCGTGCAGACGGTCTCTGCCGCCGGTACCGGCACCTACGACCTTACCGGCAGCTATCCCGGCATTACCGAGTTGCAACCGGGTTCTTACATCTTCATGGACGGTCGCTACCGACCCCTACGCCCTGAATTTCGCTGCGCGCTCACCGTTACTTGCACAGTGATCAGCCGCCCCGTACCGGAGCGCGTGGTGGTGGACGTGGGCATGAAGTCCCTTACCAACGAGTTCGGCATGCCGCTGGTGCTCAGCATCCCTAACTGCGAATTCTACCGCGAAGGCGAGGAGAACGCCTGCATCCGTCTGGAAGACACCAGCTACCCCATCCGTCCCGGCGACCCGGTGGAACTGCTGCCCATGCACGGCGATACGACAATCGCCTCCCACGATGTCTACCACCTCTGCCATGGCGAAGAGGTGGTCATGACGCTGCCCATACTAGGGCGCGGGAAGTTTCATTGATGCTTGGCCCTAGTTGATTGTTATTGTTGCTGAGTCAATTTCAAAGCCGGTCTTTCCAAGCGTTCTTAGGCAGGATGTGAATTCCAATTGTTACCCAAGTTCAACAAAAGAACACTCCCGCCGCTTGTTCTCTGGTATTGACCAAATAGCTTTGCTTAGCATTGGGAAATTAGCAATTCTTACGGAGGTATTGTAATATGCGTGAAGTTTCCCGTAGTTGGGATGCACTATACTGAATATAGAGGACTCCAGAATGAGCGAATCGAAACCCAAAACGCTTCAGATTCGTTTCGATGTTCCTAAGGACATGCACACAGTGTATGTGAATAGGGCTGGGCTGCTTACAAACGTTGATGAAAACGTAATTAGGATTTTCTTTTTCGAGGCGACGGATCCCTTTGAAGATGGTGACGAGGCATATGCCCGATGTGTGGCTAGAATTGCTATGTCCCCATATTCGCTCCATCAGTTCTTAGAGCTTGCAGGCACAGCGCTGGAAGAGTTGGAAAGCGCCAAGGATAATGATGGTCAACAGTCCCCTCAAGATTCATCGAAACTGGAGTAGGAAGCGTGCGTACAATCACCGTGGCACACCAATTGCCTAAGCCCTATTACAACGAGCACAGTTCGGTTTCATTCTGGGTAGAGCAAGTAAATAAGGTGGTTTACGACGAAATCTGCCTTAATCTCCGTAGGCCGGTGGAGCTAATCTATCGGTATGATAGACATGATCACCTATGGGAATGCAAGGCGTTGGGCTTAACGATTGAGGGATTCGGGGCATCTCGTCAAGAAGCGTTCGATGACTTCTGTCTCTATTTTGTCCTTAAGTGGGAACACATAGCTAATGTCCGAGATGATGAGCTTCATCTATCTGCATTACAGTTAAAGCAATCCATGAGAGGTCTGGTGGTAGAGAATGAGTCGGAGAGTAACGCCTATCAAAACTACGGATTTGAGGGCCCAGCTAGAGCGGAAAGGGTTCATACAGCAGGTTGGGAAACAAAGGCACATAACTTACATCTTATACGTTGATAGCGCAAGAACTGATATTTTGGTGGGATGGAGCCATAGCTATAGAGAAGTGGATGTCTATACACAGCGGCAGATTTACAGAAGAATGAAGCTGTCCAAAGAGGAATTCGCTCAATTTGTTGAGTGTTCGCTTGACTACCCAGAGTACGTAAACCTGCTTCACGAGCGGAACTGTCTTTAGGCGGTTCTATAGGTAGCTTCCAGGTGACTATCTCCAACTGTTCTCTAGTTTAAGCTACATCGCTAGCATCTGCATCCTTCTCGGCATCTTAGTTTGCGATGCCGCACTTGACCACATTGCCTAATTCGTCGATCGATAGTTTAGGTGGCAGATGTTCACTTTCGAAACGAGGGCTCAAGCATTTCTAAGACACCACCCTTGAAGTGGCGATTGATTTTCTATCGCGGCTAGTCCTCACGTGGCGCAGTAGTCGCGCGTTAATCATTGCAAAGGGTACGTGAGTGAATAGCAATAGGCGGCATCTGCCTGTCGTTGTCGGCATTACGGCTGCCAGTGGCGCGGCGCTGACGGAGCGCTGTATTACGTGGCTGGCGGCGCACGGCGTGCCGCTATACGTGACGTGCAGCAGCAACGGCCGGCTGGTATGGCAGCAAGAGCTGGATGAGTCGCTAGAAGAAGCCGCTGTTCGCTGGTCGCAGGCAGGCGACGTGACGCTGGTTGACGTGGGCGACGAGGCCGCCCTGATTGCCAGCGGCAGTTTGCTCACGGCGGGGATGATTATCGTTCCTTGCAGTACGGGATCGGCGGCGGCCATCGCCAACGGTATCTGCACGAACGTGCTCCACCGCGCGGCGGAAGTGACCATAAAAGAGGGTAGACGGCTCGTGCTCATGCCCCGTGAGACACCGCTCTCGGCCATTCACCTGGAATCGTGGCTCAAGCTCGCGCGGCTGGGGGTCACCATCGTGCCGCCAATGCTCACGTTCTACAATCATCCCAAGAACATTCAGGACATGGTGGACTTCAGCGTTGGCCGCGCGCTCACGCTGCTGGGATTCCCGGAAGCCCTCCCCGAACACTTGCGCTACCACCGGTAAGCCCGCGGCGTGAAGCTCTAGGGAACGAGGGCAAACTCACCGCAATTGCACCTCTTCTCCTCATAGCGACGGGACCTACTCCGGCCGTTAGGGCATTTGTGCTTTTGTTCACAAAAACGGTATGCTGCACGCATATCAACGCAGTTAAGGAGGATAGAAAACTTGGCTCTCACACGACGGACACTTCTCCGTGGAGCGGCCGCCGGGGCGCTGGCGCTCCCCATGCTTGCTGCTTGCGGTCAGGTGACGGTAACTACAAGCGAAACCGAAGGGCAAGAGGCTGCGGCGGAACCGACGAAGCTCCGCATCGGCGATCTGCCGCTCATCGACATGCTGCCGGTCTACGTGGCGGAACAGGAAGGCCTTTTCCCCGATAACCTGGAAGTTGAATTGGTGCCGTTTTCCAGCGCTTTAGAGCGCGATACTGCCTACACCTCGAAGCAGGTTGACGGCGTGCTCAACGACTTCGTCTCCGCGACGGCATTGAACCGGGAGCAAGACTTCACCCGAAACGTGCGCGTGATTCTCCGCTCCACCCCGCAACTCTCGCTCTTTGCTCTTTTGGCGAGCAAGGATTCCGACATTGAGAAGATCGAGGACGTGAAGGGCAAGCAGATCGCGATCTCGCCCAACACCATCATCGAGTACGTACTCGACCGGATGCTCGGAACGGTAGGCCTCGGACACGACGACGTCGAGAAGATAGCCGTGCCCAGCATTCCGCTGCGTTTGGAGATGCTGAACCAGAGCAACGTGACCGCTGCCGTGCTGCCGGAACCGCTGGTCAGCCTTAGCATAACGGTTGGCGGCGCGCGCCTTATCAGGGATGATGCCGAAACCCAGTTCGGCGCCTCACTCCTCTCGTTCCGCAGCGATGTGATTGCGAACCAAGAAGATACCGTGCGCGGCTTCATGGATGGATTCGAAGCAGGCGTAAACCGCATCAACAGCAATCCGGGGAACTATCAGGACCTGATGGAAGCGCGCGGTCGCATTCCGCCCCCTCTGTTTGGCAAGTTTTCCGTACCTCAGTTCCCCGCAGCCGCAGTGGTGCCGCGGGAAGAGTTCGAGGCGGTAGGCGAGTGGGCGGTTGCGCGTGGTCTGCTGCAAGAGGCCATTCCCTACGAGCAACTGATAGATACGCGGTTTTTGCCGGAGTAGGCTTGGCTGACGCCAAATCTCTAATCAGAGCCCTATCTGTAGCGAAGAGAGTGGCTGAGGCCGTTTGCGGTGCGACTGCCCGGCCTGGGAGCCTGGCGCAGGGTCGCAGTGTGCAGCGAGATATGGCAATTCCCGTAAGAGCACCGGCTTCTTTCCAGGGACCCCTGCCAAGGCCATGGTCAGCAGTGAGCTTATCCTCTCCCTGTTGAGGGAGAGGATAAGAGCTTGCCCCGTACGTGATACGGGGGTGAGGGTGAAGCCTGTCAGCCTAGGCGTATTCCACTCATTAGCTACAGTCACGTTAGAGTCTCCGTCCCGGAATTGCCGCATCGTCATTGTGTTTGGAGCGAATAGATGAGTGTGCAGCGTCAAGCCGTGCCGCGTGCGGAGACTAGTGCTGCTGCCGCCGACCCCCCTCGTGCGGAACTGCGCGACGTTTCTTTTGGCTACCGCGAAGACCAACCGATCTTCAGCGGTTTTTCCTGGCAGATCACGCCCGGCGATGCTTGGGCGGTGATCGGCCCCTCAGGCTGCGGCAAGTCAACGCTGCTCTATCTCCTCACGGGGCTGCGCCAGCCCCAGGCAGGAAGTGTGCGCGTGGACGGCGGGGCAGTGGGTAAACCGCACCCGGGCAGCATGACGGGACTGATCCTGCAGGACTACGGCCTGCTGCCGTGGGCGACGGTGTGGGACAATGTGCGCCTCGGCTTGCAGTTGCGCGGCGTGGCTCGCGCACAGCAAGAAGATCAGGTCGCCTACTGGCTGGAGCGACTCGACATAGCCGCCCTCAGGGACCACTATCCCGCGCAAATCTCCGGCGGCCAACGCCAGCGCGCAGCCATCGCCCGTACTCTTGTCTTCCAGCCGAATTTGCTGCTTATGGATGAACCGTTTAACTCGCTTGACGCCCTTACCCGCGAGCGCCTGCAGAACGTCGTCCTGGAGTTGATCCAGGAACACGGCCTGACCACGGTGCTCGTGACGCATAATATCGAGGAAGCGGTCTTTCTCGGCCAGCGCGTGCTCGTGCTCGCGCAGCCGCCCACCGCCGCGACGACGGTCTTTGAGAACCTCCACGACGAACCCCACGCCTATCGCTCCGCACCGGCTTTCTTAACCCAATGCACGGTGCTCCGCACGCAACTGGCCGGCTGGGATGAATAGAAGGTGCTTGGAGTGTTCGCGCGAGCGCACGGTATACTAGACGGAGTAGGATTATTGCCGTCATTCCCGCGAAAGCGGGAATCCATCTGTTCCGCATTCCGCACAACGTGCGCACGGTCGTGAGCGGTAGACAAGCCCCCGCGCTATGCTGATGCCGCTACTCTAAGGATTTCTGCGGCTAAGAGCGGAAAACACGAGGTCCGTCACTCCGGTGGAAGCCGGAGTCCAGGAACGCGGCGAGGGTAGATTTCGGCTTGCGCCGGAATCGTATGTGTCAGGAATTGCGCTAACAGAATAGGAATGTGAAACGGCAAGCAGCGAAGGCCATGGAGCGGCTGCCATAGCCATTAGGAAGATCCATCAGGAGCCGCGACATATAAAGTATCAGGAACGAGCGTGGCGGGCGGAGTGTGGCTCGTCACTCCGGCGTCGAGGGGGAGCGGTGAAGATGGATGCCCGCGAAAGCGGGAATGACGGAGTTGAACATTCTCTGGATTCATTGTATGAGCCGATTTGACAAATCTGTCAACGAATTAGTCAGCACTTACAGGAATGACGCGGCCGGGTGCTCTCTATCTCTCGCAGGAACCAGTGAACGCCAAGACCCGCCATCGAAGTAGCCGGCCCAATTACGAATGACGCGATAGGTCAACAGATGCAATCACGAAGGCAGTAGACTTGAACACGATTCCGCATTACATAATGAGCAAGGACAACCCGCAGATCAAGCGGGTGCGGGCGCTGCTGCAATCGTCGCGGCAGCGGCGGGAAGAGCGAGCGTTTGTAGTTGAAGGGGTGCGTCTGGTTGAGGAGGCGCTCGCCGCCGAGCGGGTGTCCACGCTCTTCGTATGCCCCGATTTGCTTGCCTCGCACGCGCGCAGCCGCGCATTCCTCGACAGTCTCCAAGACCATAGCGGCCGTCTCACCATCCATGTTGAGCCAAGCGTCTTTGCGCCGCTGGCGGATACAGCCACGCCCCAGGGAGTGGTAGCGGTTTGCACAATGCCGGAGGAGACGACATTGGAGCCTCCGGTTGCGCTGGCGGTGTTGCTCGATGGTGTACAGGATCCGGGAAATGCCGGGATGATCTTGCGTGCCGCCGCAGCCGCAAATGCCGACGCTGTGCTCTTTGGGCCCGGCAGCGTTGATCCGTATAATCCGAAGGTGCTTCGCGGGGCGATGGGCGGCCATTTTCGTACGGCGCTGCACGACGTTCGGAGCGAAGCTGACGTACGCGCGTGCGCCGACCTGTTTGCGCAACGCGTCGTGGCTTCGGCTCGGGAAGGCGCGCGCTACGACACTATTGATTGGACCGAGCCGACCTTGCTGATCGTGGGCGCCGAGGCCCATGGAGCCAGCGAGCTGGGCAGCAGCCTGCAAACCACCGCCGCATCGATTCCGCTGGCTCGGGGCATTGAATCCCTCAACGTGGCGATGGCTGCGGGCGTCTTGCTCTTCGAGGCGGTGCGGCAAAGGCAGAGCAAATCTTAACTCAAAGGCGAACGCAGGCTGATTGGGAGTGAAGGCCGTGGTGGGGAGACAAGCGTTCGGACAGTAGAGTCGCGTGCCGCACGAAGCAATAGATGCTAGCAATATGGATATTCGCGTATGACCCAGGACTCTGTATTCATAGAAGGCATGCGCTTAGCCGCGCACATTGGCGTATCGTCAGAGGAGCGCGACACGCCGCAGGTGCTGCGCTTTGACATAACGCTCCGCTGCGACTTGCGCTGCGCGGGTGAGAGCGACGACGTTAACGACTCAATCGACTACGGGGCAGTCTATCGGCAGGTCGTGGACGTGGTGGAACGCACACCGTGCAAGCTCTTGGAGCACTTGGCAGTAATAATCGCTACGGCGTTGCTCACTGCCTATCCTACGTGTGAGCAGGCGAGCGTGCGCGTGGGCAAACCGGCGCTCTTTCCCACCACGGGACGTTCCGGCATGCCGGGCGTGGAAATCGTCCGCAGCCGAGCCGAAATGACTGCGGAAGCGCCAATGCAAGCGGGTTAGCGCTCCTCTAGCGGATGGTTGGCAGGTAGTGCGTTACTGTCCGCCGAGTATCGAATCCAGCACCCGCTGGAAGTCGGCCACCGGTCTCCCGCCTTCGAAGACCTCCACCACGCGGTGTTCTGCGTCAAGTAGATAGGTCGTTGGGAAAGACCTAATCTGATAGGCAGTGCCGACCTGAATGCTGGGGTCGAAGAGCAGCGGGTAGGTGACGTTGTACTCTTCTTTGAACCACTTGAGGTCGTCCATGGTGATGCGGGGTTGCGGGACAATTTTACTCTTGGCCGGATAATCCTTGCCGAATGGCGTCGCGCTAATTGAAACGATGTGCACCCGGTCGCCGTACTGGGCATGGATTTGATTGAGGCGCGGTGCTTCTTCCTGGCAGTGCGGGCACCAGGGCGCAAAGAAAGCGATGACCACCGGCTTGCCCTTCAAGGACTCGAGGCTTATCGTCTCACCCTCAGTGTCTTCCAGCGAAAAACCGGGAGCAGTCGGGCCGACTTCCAGGGCCTTAGGCTGTTGAGACTCGCCCATGTCCTCCGTAGGCGGCGCGCTGCTGCTTGCTGGCGCGGGAGTCCCGTTGCGGCCGGGCAAAATACTGCCTAACACAAGCACCAGGCCAAGCACTACCACCACGACCGGAATGATCCACTTCCGCCACACGCGGGATGATAGATTTCTGCGCTGAGTGTTGCGTTTCTTTGGCCTCGCCATAGGTCTGCTCTCTCACTCTGCAGCTTCTGGGAAGTCTATTTGTGCGCTATGGGAACCACTTCAGGATTGCCACCGCCACACCGCCTGCCGCGATTGCTAACCCTGCCAGTTGTATCGTCTGACGATTCAGCCGTTGTTCAAGCCGTAACTCCAGGTCTTTCAGCTCGGTCTTGAAGTCGGCACGCACGGTGGCGATGTCTGCCGCAGTCGCGCGTGCTAGGTCTTGGATATCGGCTTTGGTCGCGCGTGCTAGGTCTTGGATATCGGCTTTGATCGTGCGTGCTAGGTCTTGGATATCGGCTTTGGTCGTGCGTGCTAAGTCTTGAATATCGGCTGAGGTCGTTTGTGCCAAGTTTTGCATATCGGCCGAGGTCGTGTGTGCCAGTTCTTGAACGTCGGCTTTGGTTGCCAGCGCGTCACGCGAATCACCCATCGTCTCAATCAAGGCTTCTGCTTGGGTCTCGCTGAAACCTACACCCGTGAGCGTCTTTACCGCCTTGTGGGTGTCTACACTCATTTGCTTGCTCTCTCAGCTTGCAATGTAATTGGCTTCGCCGGCCAACTATCCGGATGTGTCCCACACGCCCCTGGATACGTCTTCACGCGCTGCTGACTTTCTTGCCAAAGGAAAGTCCACCCTTATCCGCATACTGCCGTAGAAGGCGCGACTCTGTCAATCCAAACGAGCGCAACTCGATACCTGGCAGGCCCTAAGAGATAGTGGAAATGCAGCGGCAAATTGAATTGCCGCACGGCAGCCTTGGGGAACGGTATTGAGAGTGGCGCTAAGTGAAGAGTTGGCGTTGCCGATTGCCGGGCTTCGGGATCAGAGTCACGCCGGCCACAGTATCTCCCTCAGCGCGCATGCGCATGACGATAACGCCCCGGGCCGTCCGGCCGACCTTTTTTATCTCGGTCAGCGGCACGCGCGTAATCTGACCCTTGCGCGTAATCAGGCAGATTTCGTCGTCATCGGGCGTGACAATGCGACCGCCAATCACCGGTCCGCTCTTCTCATCTACCTTCAGGGCGATGATGCCTTTGCCGCCCCGGGATTGCACGCGAAACTCCTCGATGTCCACCTGCTTACCGTAGCCATGCTCGGTGATGAGGAGCGCGCGGCTCTCCGGATCGACCAGCGCCATGCCGACGACCCGATCGCCCTCGCGGAGCGAGATGCCGTTCACGCCGCCAGCGGTACGCGAATGGGCCGTAATGTTCGCTTCAGGGAAGCGGATACTTTGCCCTTGCGCCGTAAAGAGGATGACTTCTTGCTTGCCGTTCGTGAGAATTGCCGTGAACAACGCATCGTCGTCAGCCACGTTCATCGCGATCACGCCGTTTGTGCGGGCGTTCGCGAAGGCGCTGAGGCGCGTGCGCTTTATTTGTCCTTGCAGCGACACCATCGTAATGTAGGCGCCGTCGGCTGCTTCGAATGAAGGCACCGGCACAATGGCGGTGATGTGCTCTCCGCGCGTAATTCCTTGGAGGAGATTTACCATGTTCTGACCGCGCGAGGTGCGGCTGCCCTCGGGTATCCCATAGGCGCGCAGGGTGAAAGCGCGCCCACGGTCGCTGACAATGAGCATCCAATCGTGGGAATCGACCAATAGGAATTCTTGCACGGCATCGGACGCGCGGGTCGATACGCCGATGATGCCTTTGCCGCCGCGCCGCTGCGCCTGAAAGTCGCCCGCGGGCTGGCGCTTCACGTAGCCGCGCTCGGTGAGGGTGATCAGCACATCCTCTTTGGGCACCAAGTCTTCCTGCGAGAAGCTGGAATCGGCATATTCGGAAATGACCGTGCGGCGCTTGTCGCCGAATTTGTCCTTGAGGGCGGCAAGTTCCTGCTTGATGATGATGAAGACTTCACCAACGTCGCCGAGGATGGTCTCCAGGCGCGCAATTGTTTGCTTGACTTGCTCATACTCGTCCAGGATAGCCTGGCGCTCCATGGCGGCCAGCCGGCGCAACTCCATTGCCAATACCGCATTGGCCTGTCTTTCACTGAGGTCGAAGCCCCGCTGCAAGTTGTTGCGTGCCGTCTGGGCGTTGCGGGACTTGCGGATGGTTGCGATGACCTCGTCCAGGTTATCCAGCGCAATGCGTAGGCCGATCAAGATGTGGGCGCGGACACGGGCGCGCTCAAGCTCGTATTGCGTGCGCCGCGTGACGACATTCTGGCGAAAGCGGATGTATTCGCGCAGCAGGGCCTTAAGGCTGAGCACGCGCGGTTGCTGGTCTACCAGCGCCAGCATGTTGCAGTAGAATGACGACTGCATTGCCGTGTGCTGGTAGAGGTGGTTGAGTACCTGTTGCGGGAAGGCGTCCCGACGCAATTCGATTACCATGCGCATGCCGGAGCGGTCGGACTCATCCCGCAGTTCGCTAATGCCCTCGAGTTTCTTTTCGCGCACTAACTGCGCCATGCGTTCCAGCAGGGTCGCTTTGTTGACCTGGTACGGCAACTCCGTAACGATGATCTGGAACCGGTTGCCGCGCATCTCCTCGATGCGCGCCTTCGCTCGCACGATGACGCGGCCGCGTCCCGTGGCGTAGGCTTCCCGTATGCCTTCGGTGCCGATAATCGTGCCTGCGGTGGGAAAGTCCGGCCCGTGGACGAACTGCATCAGGTCTTCCACGCCAACGTCGTCCTCTTGCCCCACGGCTATCTTGTCCGTGAGGAAAGTGAGCGCGTCTATCACTTCGACCAAGTTATGCGGCGGGATGTTTGTAGCCATGCCCACGGCGATGCCCGTTGCACCGTTAACGAGCAGATTCGGCACTTTGCTGGGCAAAACCGTTGGTTCTTTCAGCGTATCGTCGAAGTTGCTGCTGAAGTCTACCGTTTCTTTTTCGATGTCGGCCAGTATTTCCATCGCCAGGGAATGCAGGCGCGCCTCGGTGTAGCGCATGGCGGCGGGCGGATCGCCGTCCACGGACCCGTAGTTCCCCTGGCCGTCGATCAAGGGGTAGCGCATGCTAAACGTCTGCGCCATGCGCACCATGGCGTCGTAGATGGGCTCATTGCTGTGAGGATGGAAGCGCCCCATGGTGTCACCGACGATACGCGCGCTCTTCTTGTATGCCGTGCCTGGGCGGGCATTGAGATCTTGCATGGAGTAGAGGATGCGCCGCTGCACGGGCTTAAGGCCGTCGCGAACGTCCGGCAACGCCCGGGAGACGATGACACTCATGGCGTAGTCCAAGTACGCCGACTGCATCTGGTCTTCGATATTGACCGGACTTACAGCTTCGATGTTGGGGTCAAGCGTATCTGCCATACTCTCTCCTTGCGGTCAGGAAGGGCAATCGCGGTTCTGCTTTCCTGTAGTCCTGAAACTGCTCTGACATTGCTGTGAAAGCAGGTATCTTCGGCTGCCTTCGTCAAAGGTCCGATATCGCTCCGGTAGCGTAGGTTTGAAACCTGCGCCCGCCGCCTTCGTCAGAGGCCCGGTTTCGCTCCGGTAGCGTAGGTTTGAAACCTGCGCCTGCTACCTTCGTCAGAGGCCCGGTTTCGTTCCGGTAGCGTAGGTTTGAAACCTGCGCCCGCTGCCGTTTCTCCGGCGCAAGCGGGACTTCATCTGCTCCGTGCCACTCGGCTCCGTCCCAAGCGGGGGACAAGCCCCGCGCTACTTTGCCTATCTGAAATTGCACGCGGTCTGCGACCCACGACCTTAACCTCCGCACAAGCGAGATCGCCGATTTCATCGAGGTCGCCGATTGCATCAAGGTCGCCGATTTCAACTTCGTATGCGGTCTGCCAAGACCAGGGGGTGCTTCCGGTACTTCTAGGAAGCCAGGGACCTAGTCTCTGCGCAGATTGCTGCAATCGCAGCCACTGCCGGTATGCGTGCGCTGCGTTGTCCCAAGGCTGCACCGAATAAGTAAAGGTCGGAAAGACGGAGTCGGTACGCTACGTGTCGTGGTGCTTACCAGACTAGAAGCTATCTCATATATCGGTTCGATAGCCAATTTGTGCTTCGACAAGGGCTTCGCGCAGCACTCAGCACGAACGGATTCTTGCCTTTTCCGTTCGCCCCCGTACTCGATACGCTGTATCGAGTACGGGGCAGGCTCTGAGCCTGTCGAAGGGCAGGTCTACACCGAGCGATGTATTTATGAGACAAGATCTAGAAACCCTTAGCCGCCGTTCGTGGCCCCAGCGGCATCCGCCGCAACGTAGTCGCCGGTCCGGCCGCCGCTCTTGTGCCGCAAGTGCACGTTTTCAATGCGCATGCCTTTGTCCACGGCTTTGCACATGTCGTAGATCGTAAGGGCGGCGACGCTGACGGCGGTCAGCGCTTCCATCTCCACGCCGGTCTTGCCGGTGGTGCGCACGGTGGCCTGAATACGCACACAACTCTGTTCGGCGTCCACACTGAAGTCCATGTCCACGCCGCTCAGCGGCAAGGGATGGCACATCGGGACCAGTTGCCAGGTGGACTTGGCTGCCATGATGCCCGCCACTTGCGCGACCGCCAGCACGTTGCCCTTCTTGAGCGGGCCGGTCTCGTCTGCCGGCGCAGCTTGCTGTTGCCGGATCAACTCCAGTGTCTCCGGCAGCATAGCTACCGTGCCCTGTGCCGTTGCCTCGCGTGCTGTGTCCGGCTTCTGCCCCACGTCTACCATGCGGGGTAAACCGGACTTATTGAAATGCGTAAATGCCACGGCAAGAATCGCCTTGTTGCCATACGTGGTGGGCTAATTCCATTATACCATTGCCTTGTGATTCCTGCCCTGACTCTTGATTCTGGGAGCGGTATGCGGCGCGTGCACTTTGCGCGCTGATCACTGTCTGTACGGTGCCGAATTGCATGGGCGGAAGTGATGCAGTGATTCGGAATTTCAGGCCGCGAGAATGGCATTCCGCTTGTACGACAGGCGCGAAGGACGAGCGGCGACTTTCGCATTACTGCTCTCGCAACACTACTATTGCTCGAATAAACGTGTATGCGGCAGGTGGGGCTATACTAGGCGTGAGAGCGGCATGGGATATCGCAACTGTGGGAATGGGAATCTGGGATCGGCGAGTTGTGCGTGCCGGCTCCCAGTAGGAGCAATTCTAGCTCATAGAGGACAAGAACCATGATCATCGACGCGCATGTCCATATCAAAGGCGGCGACACGTACCGCCGGGAATTGGATCCTGACGACACCATCAAGTACATGGACCAGGCCGGTGTGGATAAGTCGTGCGTGTTCAGCATCTGCCTGCCTAGCCGCGAATCGAACGAGATGACGCGCAAGGCCGTGAGCGGCCGCGAGGATCGCCTGATACCGTTTGCGCACATGGTGCCGGAAGAACGTTCGGTGGGGCTGGATGCCGTGCGGCGCGCGATTGAGGACTGGGACTTTCGCGGCCTTAAGTTGCACTTTGGGGAGGTGAAAGGCGAGATCACGGACGACCTCTTCCTGCCCATTCTGGAACTTGGCGCAAGCTACGATCTGCCGATCCTGCTCTGCTGCGCCCATCGGCCGGAGTTCCCGGACCGTTGGGCAGACGCCGTGCCGGAGGCCAAGATCATCATTCCTCACCTGGGATCCAGCCGCGACCAGGACATGAACTGGCGCTTCTTCGACGTAGCGAAACGACACGAAAACATTTGGCTCGATACCTCTTTTACGTCCGGCCCGTGGATGATTCGCGAGGCCTACCATGCACTCGGCGCCCGCAAGCTCATATGGGGCTCGGACGGCGGCGGCGACTACAATCCGCCCCTGCCCGAAATGGCCAAGGTAAAGGTCTGGGAGTTTCCGGAGCCGGACTACGCGAGAATCATGGGTGGAAATATCCTGGAACTGCTGGGTGGAAAGGCGTAGTAACGGGGTGCATTGCCGCTGCAATGAGCGACAGATACTTTGCATCTCGAACTCGTTGCAATTAGGAAATGTCGGTTAGAACTGGCGAGGGATAATCATGAATGTTGATACGGCAGACTCCAATCAACCAACCGACTCTCCGCCGATAGCGAGAGCCCGCAACTTTTCCGTGCGGCATGAAACGTTGGAACGCATCCGGGCGGGACACCAGGTCATACTCGACGAACTCAAACCCACCAGGGCGCAAATCGACCGAGGACTGGAACTGCATTACAATAGTTTCGTCGCTGACGTCCAGGGGTCGGTTCAGATGAGCTCAACGCATGGCATTAGTGGGGACCGGTTGCGGAAAGACCTTGAACCATTTCGCAAAGTACTGTCCAAGCAAGACCTGGACCCCGATGAGTTCCGGCGCAGCCTGGATGCATTCCATTTCAAATGGAAGACCTTTGAATCGGCTTTCGATCAGCAGTGGCTCGTGGAGTCGCTAGCGCTCTACAAAATCGCCGGGGTGCACCTGGGTACCTCAGATGTCGCCGGTCCCGAAGAGAATACCTTTGCAGCGGCCTTGGACCGCGTGAGTCGTATCAACTTCGTCTATGATCGGCGTGACGACCTCATGCGTGTCTCCGGGGTTGAAGACATCGAAAAGGGTCTCCGCAGCGAGAAGCCGAGTGTGATGTTTCACCTGGCCGGCGTCGGCTGCTTCGCGGAAGCCGAAGATCCCCTGACAAATCTCGACCTGTTCTATGCGTTAGGCGTGCGCATGTCCCAACTGACCTACATCCAAAATAATGCCCTCTGCTGTTCGTACTTGCAGGAGCACGATACCGGCCTGACGCCGCTTGGTAAGAAGATTGTCCGGCGCATGAACGAGTTGGGCATCATGGTGGACCTCGCCCATAGCGGCGACCAATCGTCATTCGACATCATAGAAGCCTCAGCCGAACCGGTAATGATCAGCCATACCGGGTGCCGGGCCGTGTACGACGACGCTTCGAACAGAGGGTATATTGAAAAAGTGTTTGCGCAGCCCTATGCCCGTGGGTTGACTGCTCCCGAAAGATGGTGCAGCCGCAACGCGAGCGACGAGATTCTCAGGGCTGTGGCCGGGAAAGGCGGGCTGGTCGCGCTGTACTCTATCGACTACATGCTCGGCACAGGTCCGGAGTCCTTTCATACCTGGTATCGCCATCTGGAGCACGCGATTGGCGTTGCCGGCATCGATCATGTTGCCATCGGCACGGATAGAACCTTCTTTCCCGGCTGGCAACCCGGACCGCTGGACTGGACGAACTGGCCCTATTGGACCGTCGGGTTAGTCTGCAAGGGGCATTCGGATGAAGAAATCCAAAAGATAATCGGCGGCAACTACCTGCGCTACGCCCGTCAGGTGCTCGACAAACGCCCATGGGGGGCGTTTATGTGAGTTTCACCAAAGGCAAACTCAATACAATGTCGGCAAATGTGAAAGCCCAACAACAAGCTCGACGAAACAATGGAGCTCATAACCACGGGTCTCTTAGGGCAAGACCAGACTGACATGGCGAAGGCGAGGATAGGTGTCTGCCTAGATGGGCAGTATAAATGTCACCTGCTGGGCCTGCCATGTTGTCTGATCCAAGGGGGTCTAGATGGAACTCTAAGGAGCTGTTAAGATTGTCGATGTCCAGCCTCTGCCTGCCCGAACTGCTCTCCATCATCAATAGCAAGGATTTGCGTTTGCGTGAGATAATAGAGCCATACTGACATCTTTGTGTAGACGGAGGCCACCCGACAGGAGAAGGCATGGCAGACGTAGTATTCCAGGTCAAGGCGCGCGGTGGAGCGACTATACACGGGGCCGCAGTGCTGGCAGCCTATCCTGACGGAAGATACCTCACTGGACAGACTGATACCGACGGCAAATGCCGACTGAGCTTGTACCGCGTCGATCAGGAAATGAAGATACTCATAGCCGCGGACGGCCACCTTCCTTTCCATGAAGCCCTTGTCCCGGGGAATTCAGAAACCGTCTCCTTGGAGTTAGAGCCGTCCAAGGATGATAGAAGGGCGCTCCTATTCACCCGGAGCACAGGATACATCCCAGGGATTACGGGACGCCTCAATCCACACAAAGATGGCTATGTTTACGGTGACAATATTGCCATAAACGGGCAACTTGCAACGCCTGCCGCACATTTCGAGATAGAGGAGTACCTCCACCTGATCGACGTGTACGGCGTCGAGACAACTATCCGATTCTTAGTGGTTGAGGGACAGTTTTCGCTCATTGAGTACACTGAGCCCAAGGCTTACGCAGGGGAATGAATATGGCCACGGCGGAGCAGCATCGAGAGATTAGCATTCAATTCTTGGATCATGCGGAGGACGAATTACGTAAGGGTGATTTCCTTCAGGCCTCCGAGAAAGCATGGGGAGCGGTTTCCCATTATGTGAACTCTGTTGCCCGCCAGCGGAACTGGCCTCTGGGGTCGCACAAGCGACTGATCGAAAATGCCAACAAGCTGATCAACCTGGACCCTGGCAATGCGAGCCATAAGCGGAGGTTGCTACGATCAATCGAGGCGCTTCATGCCAATTTCTATCAGGCGCATTTGGACGAAGTTTCGGTGGGGGAGGGCATTGAGGACGCCAAGGAACTAATCAGGACCTTGGATGACCTAAACTCAGACATATAGAAGGCGACCGGGAAGTCTGAATAGGGCACTCAGCTTCTTGATCCGCCTGACCTAGCCGGTAGAGTCCAAAGTCGGTAGCCCGAGTTGACTGCGCGTCAACTTGTGTAACTCATCGCAGACGCCCTGCATGTGCTCCGCTGAGAATATCGGTTGGAACACGAATGATCGTGAACCGCACCAGTGGGTAATTCGAGGAGGAATCATGGCTAACAGGATCCAACTTCCACATGAGGGCGAGGCTATAGACCGCCTAATACGTCAAATCAAGGAAGCCGTCCGAGAGACACGAACGACAGTAGTCACCGGTGTTGAGGTCACGTATTCGATCTGCGCTCCATGGCCTGGTGGAATGGATCCTGCGATGTACGATCATGATGGCAATATATACCTTCCAGAGAGAGATGTACGGTCAAACCCTACCTATGCCGACCTGGGGGCATTCCACGAACACACCGAAATCCGCCACAAGCTGGCCGGCAAGTCACACGGGTACGCACACCACCGGGCACTGCTTGAGGAGTTGCTGGCGGCCAAGCAGATATTCGATAACGACGCGCTGTCAGCGTACGTGCATCAGAGAGTGTTCGGCTACCCGGACTGGAAGATCCCTGACAGGGACTCTATTGAGGAGAGACTTTGCGAACTTCTCGCAGTCGATCGCCCGTTGAGAGGTAAGCTCCTAGAAGTATTCAAAGAGGCGCGGATGTAGGATGATGGACATGGTGTTACTGCCGGTACTGTTGATTTTGCCGCTCCTATGTTCAGAATCCGCCGAATCTGTCTTGGCTAGTCAATGTTGCTGGAATGGCCCCAGTTGTATCTCCCTGCCAAGAATCGCGTGATCTCGGGAGGATAGCCGCTTTTCGGCATCTGTTTGCCGCCGCGCTCGTAGCTATAGACAGCTATGGGGACGTTGCTCCATCGGACTGGTCGCTCAGGCGGGAGTCTAACCTCGTTTCTCCTAGCTTAGTGCAGCACCGCCCGGCACCGTGCGCTCCTCGCCGTGAAAGTGGTTACAACAGCGGGGCAACGACCTCCCATGACCGCCTCGCTCTGTCCGGAGTACCCTCAGTCCGCCGTTATCTTGAAGCCGTTGCCAGCCATACTGCCTCCACCGCGCTGAACTTGAACCCGTCTTACTTTCCGCTTTGTTGGCCCTCGTGCGCTTGGCAGAGCGCGCAGAGGCCGGGGGTGCTGACGAGTGCGCCGCATAGCGTACACCGGTTGGTTTGCTCTTCTGTCGCAGCCAGACGAGCGAGAGCTTTCTGGCGTACGGCCGGATTTTCTATGAGGTCGATGGCTTGGCGCAGGCGACGCTCGCGGTTGCTTGCCTTCAAGGCGTTTTCACCCCAATCCCCACCTTCCCCCGTCAAAGGGGAAGGGGTTTCGCAAAGGTCTCCCACGGGAAGCCAGCGCCCAGGCATGGGGAATCGGTGAGCGCGCCCTGGCGCCGGAGCGACACAGCCGCGCGGAGCGAAGTCCGCACCAGGAGCAAGGAAATGACGAGCCCATCTGTCGATAGGCAGGTAAATTGGTGGAGAGTTGGTGTTCACGCTTTTGACATCGCGCGAGAGGGTGATATACTTCCAGCATCGGCGAGGAAGAGATACTTGACCACTCGAACTCGTTGCTATGAAAAGTGTCGGGTGGAGTCGTTTCCGGCTTGCCGCAATAGGCAGCGCAAGCCCGGTAGAGTATTGTCACACATAGGAGGTGGCGGCATGTTGCAGATAAGTAGACGGCAGATGCTGGCGGGAGTTGGTGTAGGCATTGGCGCAAGCGTGCTCGCGGCCTGCGGACAGGTGCAGACGGTGGCAGCACCGGAGGCGCCGGAGGGTGATGCGGCTGCGGCGCCGAAGGAACCGGAAGGGATCACCGGTGTCTTTCACGTGTGGGGCTATCGCTCCCAATACCTGCCGGGGGCGGTGCTCAACGAGTTTGAACAAATGCATCCGGGAGCCGTGGTCGTGCAGTCCCAGCCGGCCGGCAATTTCCGTGGTGAGAAATTCCCGGCTGCGGTGGCGGCCGGCGCGCCGCCGGCGCTCATGCAAGGCTTTCTCGACTTTGTCGCCATGTACGTTGACCGTGGTTTCCTAGCGGATCTTGGCCCCGCAGCCAAAGCGGGTGACTTTGGCGATCTGGGCGCTTACCTCCCCGGTATCGTCGAGGCCGGCACGTTTAGCGGCGTCCTGCACTTCCTCCCCCACCGGCAGAGCGTCAATATTCCCCTCTACAACATGGATATGTTCGAGAACGCCGGCATCAACGAACCGCCCACCCAGTGGGATGACGTGGCGGAGATCGCGCGACAATTGACCAAGAAGAATGCGGACGGCTCCGACCAGTTCGGCCTAACCGTTACGACCAGTAAGAACACCCTCAACTCGTGGTTCAACCCGGTGCTCTGGCAGGCCGGCGGCGAGTTCTTTGCGGAAGACGGCCGGACGGTGACGTTCGATTCAGATGCCGGTCTGGAGGCGCTGCTCTTTTTGACTGATCTCTTCAACAAAAAGATCGCCTCTGAGGGCACAAAGCCGTACTTCGAAGGATACGGCGCCATGATCAATGCCCGTACGCCCACCCACGTGAAGCGCCCCTTTGACAACGGCAACATCCCCTGGCTCGCGGCCAGCCCCGCCTGGCAGAAGGAAAAGCAACTCGGCTTTGGCTCGCTCTCAGGCTGGGTGGTGCCGGAAAGCCCGCAGTCCGATGCGGCGATACAACTGCTGGCGCATACCCTAAAGCCCGAGAACGTGAAGGCCTTCCTCAAGCTCGTGTTCCTGCTGCCGGTGCGCAGCGACATTGAAGTGGACTTCGTTGACGAGAAGTACAACGGCTGGATGCCGACGTTCATCGAGCAGAGCCAGAATATGCACTATGACATCCCCCACCCGCACATCCGGGCTATCATGCCGCTCGTCTCAGGGGAGATGTATAAGGCGATTGCGGGGGAGGTTACGCCGCAGGAAGCTATTAGGACTGCAGGTCAGATAGCAAACCAATTCCTGGCAGACAACATGGGCTAGTAGCTGGCTCTCGTCTCCAGCAAACCGGACAAGAGCGAGAACCTTCACGCTGAGGATCGTTCTGTACCTGTCACGGGGCCGCGATCCCCCGTTGTACGCTTCCGTACAACGGGGGATCGATGGATCGATAATGTACGCCGCAGCCATAGGGCCTCTGATATACTTCGACTGAGGGACAGGAATTGACCATCCCAAAGCCTAAGCATCTCGGACCGGAATACGCCGACCAGTTTAGGGATCCGTGTACGGTGCTGCAAGGAGATATATACCGTGGTAGCAACAGCGCTCATTAACGGCAGGATTATTGACGGCAATGGCGGACCACCGGTTGAGGACGGCGCCGTCCTCATTGTGGATAACCTCATTGAGGCTGTGGGTACCGATGTGGATATTCCGCCGGATGCCCAGGTGATCGACGTGCAGGGCAAGAGCCTCCTGCCCGGCATGATGGACCTGCACGTGCACCTTAGAGGTCCGTACCAATCACTGCAGAAGTTGAGAAAGTCGCTGCTGGCGGGTTTCACTACTATTGCTGAGGTTGCCGGTACGATGCCGCCCGCATCGACAGATTGCCGTCAAGCGATTGCAGACGGCTGGTTCCCGGAATGTGCCCGGCTGCTGGTGGGCGCGGTGGTGGACTGCACCAACGGGCACGTCCGCGGCCGGATTGCGGATGGACCGTGGGAAGTGCGGAAGGCCGTGCGCGAGATGGTGCAGGCCAAGGCAGACTTCATAAAGACGGCCGCCAGCGGCGGCTTCTGGGCGGAGGACGAAGAAACCTGGTGGCGGGACTACACCCAAGAAGAGCTTGATGCCCTGGCTGACGAAGCCCACAGTGTCGGGAGGCTCGTGGTGGTGCATTGCCACACACAACCGGGTCTCGACATGGCCATTCAGGCGGGCTGCGATCAGATTCACCACGGCGCGCTTATTGACGAGAAAGCCTTGAAAGGGATTCTAGAGAATGACCTTTTCTTTGTGCCGACTCTCCGTGTCACTTCCCGGCAGAATATGGCGATAAAGTTCGGCGCGGGACGCCCGTGGGAAACGCGCAAGATGGGCGAAGCCCATTACATCCACCGGGAAGGCGTGCGCTTGGCCCACAAAATGGGCGTGAAAATGGGTCTTGGCACCGACTGTCCGAGCACACCGCCCTGGGATATCTGGGATAGCGGCTTTGAACTCCAGGAGTTTGTCGGCTGCGGTCTCAGCCCGTTGGAAGCAATCGGCGTGGCCACCAAGGGTTCTGCGGAAGCAATGAAGATCGACGACAGGCTCGGCACGTTAGAAAAGGGGAAGATTGCCGACGTGGTTGTGGTGGATGGCGACCCTGCGGGCGACATTCAGGCGGTTGTGAACTATGAGAACATCCGCTACGTCTTCAAGGATGGCAGGCTCGCGGTGAGTAGAGATCCGGAAAGACCGGCAACCGCACATCTCGAAACATATCCGCCTGCCTTCTCCCCAATCGACGAGCGATTTAAAGCAGACCCGGCATGGGAAGAGGCGGCCGGCTTGGCATAGTTCGTCTTCGACGCAGTCGCAGTCTTCGACGCAATCAGCGAGCACACCGCCACCTTACTCTATACCACGTATGCTCCCATGCCTCTGAACAATCTAGCGGACGGTCTGGTATCTGAGCTTTACCCATCGGCCACCCAAAGCGGTATTCGAGGGGCCCGCCCTAAATGCTATCGCATAAACTCCATGGGGCTCGACTGAAGCGCAAGGCGCGCACAGGGTATGGTGGCTGACGTCCGGTTTCTCCGCACGGCATGGGTGAAGATTACTGGGGAGTAGCGTGTCGCTGTCGTTTGGGAAAAGTGCCAATACACCTTGGCCCACATAGACCGGCAGTTTGTCATGCTGAGCATTTCGGCGTACTCAAGATAAACTCTGCGATGCATCTCCAAGGCGCGCAGGGAATGAGATTCTTCGCTCCCTGCGGTCGCCCACAATTACAAGGGTGCGGCGAGAATGTGATTCCTCCTGGAACAGAGGAGAGACACTTCGCTACACTCAGGGTGACAGAAGCTGCTCGAGGTGACAGAAAATGTGGACTCTCTTGCGCCGACGTGTGCTAGTATCTTGATCGTCTGCTCCGAAGAGAGCGAACGATCCTCTGTAAGAGATTCATATCCTGGGACAGGGTTAGGAAAGGATACGGAATGTCGATCTCAGTGCAGAAAACCGGTCTGCACGTGCTCAACATGAAGACGCGCATGCCATTTCGCTACGGCATTGCGTCTCTGGTCTCTGTTCCCCATCTCTTTGTGCGCTTGGAGGCGGACATCAACGGCTCACGGGAAGTGGGCATTTCCGCGGAAGGCCTGCCCCCCAAGTGGTTCACCAAGTATGCCGATACATCCTTCAGCGACGACCTGAACGAGATGTTAGCGGTAATACGACAGGCCTGCGCCCTGGCGGAGGAGGCTCCACCTGCCAACAGCGCTTTCGCTTTTTGGGTCTGGCTTCATGATCAACAGATGGCATGGGCGGCTGAGACCGGCTATCCCCCTTTGCTCTGGGGTTTCGGTGTGAGTTTGGTGGAAAGAGCGCTGATCGATGCCTTCTGCCGGAGCACCGGCACGCCCTTTGCCCGTGCTCTGCGTGACAATACTCTTGGCATTCAGTTAGGTGCGATTCACAGTGAGCTTGATGGGTTCAGTCCGGCAGAGTTGCTGCCTGTGGAGCCACAGCGCAGTGTCATCGTGCGCCACACGGTCGGACTGACCGATCCCTTGAGTGACGAGGAGATACCGGCAGAGGAGCGTCTCGACGATGGGCTGCCGCAGTCGCTCGAAGCCAGCATTCGCTTCTATGGGCTGACCCACTTCAAAATCCTGCTCAGTGGTGATGCTGCTGCGGATCTCAGACGGCTCCGGCAGATCGCCAGCCTGCTGGAAGAGCACGTATCCGGCGACTACGCCTTTACACTGGATGGCAACGAGCACTACACAGAGGTGGAGCCTTTTCGAAGGGCCTGGGAAGTAATTCTCGTGGAGCCATCACTTCATGAATTCTTGGGGCATCTGCTCTTTGTAGAGCAGCCGCTGCGGCGCGATGTGGCTTTGAGCCCGCAGGCCAAGTCTGAGTTGCTCGCCTGGTCTGACCGTCCGCCTCTGATCATCGATGAGTCCGATGGCACCCTGTCCAGCGTGGTGGAGGCGTTGGACTGTGGCTACGTGGGCGCCAGCTTCAAGAATTGTAAGGGCGTATTTGGCGGCATCGCGAACGCCTGTCTGCTGGCACTGCGCCGCCGCAACGATCCGGGCGGCTACTATGTGCAGAGCAGCGAAGACCTGGCCAGTGTCGGGCCGGTGGCAATGTTGCAAGACCTGGCGGTGCTGGCAAGTCTCGGGATCGAGCATTCCCAGCGCAACGGCCACCACTATTTTGCCGGTCTAAGCATGTTCCCCGCAGACGTGCAAGAGGACGTGCTTGCCAAGCACGCTACGCTCTACCGCCGCCATGACCGAGGCTATCCAGTCTTGGACGTCCGTCAGGGCCGGCTGGAAACCGGCAGTGTCGTGGCTGCCCCTTTTGGCTATGGCGTCGAGCTGGATACACGGCGCTTTACGCCACTAGACCAGTGGACCGTTGATTCTCTTTGAAATATTGACTCTCGTCAATGTCCCCTCTATGCTTTTACTGTACGGAATTGGTATGCATATCTCAGGAGGATTGGCATGCGAAAGCTAGTATCTCGACGCACGCTTCTTGGTGGCAGCGCCGTTGCCGGTGCGGGGTTGCTGCTAGCGGCCTGTGGCACTGCTGCGCCCGCTGCTATGGAAGAGGCGCCCGCGGCTCCGGAGAAGAAGGAGGCAGCAGCGCCCAAGATGGAGGAGGCAACGGAGATCAAGTATCTCCACTTTTCAACGCAGAGCGATGTATGGGACAATGCCTACGACGGTATGTTCGCGGCGTTTGAGGAGATGCACCCCGGCCTCAAGCTCAAGGTTGATATTGCGGCCGGCAGTTTTCCAACCTCGCTGACCGAGAAGGCGGTGGCATCGTTTGCCGGGGGTGTTCCCTATGATGTCTACTACGGCTGGTTCGGCTATCTCAGTCAGTTTTACACCGCAGAGATGCTGGTGCCGCTCGACCCGTTCCTTGCCGCGGACCCGGACGTCAGCCTGGATGACTTCCATGAATATGCCCTCGAGCGTATCGGCGGGCAGGCCTACGGCATTGCCTGGTTCACGAATGGCAAGGAATACTGGTACAATGCCGATCTCATTGCGGAAGCGGGCCTGAAGTCTCCGCGAGAGCTGGAGGCGGAAGGCAATTGGACTTGGGATGCGGTGCTGGAGATGGCAACGAAGCTGACGAAGACCGAGGGGAATCGCATCACCCGCTTTGGCACGCAGCCATATCGCTTCAATCGTACCGGCTGGTTCTGGATCCATCTCTTTGCCTGGGGCGGAGCGTGGTGGAACGATGACTTCTCGGCACCCACGATTGATACGCAGCAGGCGGTCGAAGCCGCTCAGGATGCGCTGGACATGGTGATAAAGCATCGGGTGGCGTATGGCCTGACCCTGGGGAAAGAGCCGAATGTGGAGCCGGACTTCACGCAACAGACGGTTGCGGGGCTAATTACCGGCTCTTACTTTACCCGCACCATCAAAGCACAGATCGAGACCCAGGAGGAGCCCTTCAAGGTCGAGCACACGCTGCTGCCGAAGGGCCCGGCAGGCCGCATGGCGGCGCAGTCCATCAACGCCAAGTGGATCAGCTCGTCAGCCACTGAGCCGGATGCCGGCTGGGAGTTCTATAAATTCGCCATCGGGGAGGATGCCATACCGTTCATCGCACAGCTCGGTGGCAGCCGCTATGCGGCCAACAAGTCCATTCCTCCGTTCACCCAATACGAGTATGAAGACCCCGAGGTCTATGCGCAAACGGCGGCGATGAGCGTGCCCCACCGGCAAATGGTCCGCCAGTCCGAGTTGGATAAACAGTGGGCGGAAGGCTGGATCAGTCTGGAAGAAGGTAAGATCACAATTCAAGAATTGCTGGCAGAAACTCAGAAAGTGGCCGAGGTCAACCTGGAGGAAGGTGGCTGCATCTGCTAAGCACGTCTAGACCGTAATCGTTGGGGCCGGACATGCCAGTCCGGCCCCACTTTTGTATTTAACCTCCCCTGACCTGCGGACTCTACCGCTCTGACGAGGAGCTTGCCGACCGCTTGGCCGGGGTCTCAGCATGACCACTGCTCTGCGCCCATTCACACCGGCGAGTCGAACGCCGGTATAATGATGTTTTAGTGGTGAATCCGAGCACAGATTGAGGAGTGATGGATGGCGAACACATTAATGGCCGGTGGGGCGAAAGTGGCGATTACACCGCCGCTGGGGAGCGCCTTCCAGTCAAGTAGAGCGGACCTGCGGGTCGAGAGTGTCCTGCATGATCTCTACGCTACCGCCGTGGTACTCAGCGACGGCGAGCAGAAAGTAGCGATTGTCGGGCTCGACGTGCTCGGCTTGGATGCGCCGTTGGTCAATGCCGTGCGCGAGCGTGTGCAGCAGCAGACGTCCATTCCCGGCGCCAACGTGCTAATTAACGCCGCGCACAACCATTTCGGTCCGGCTATTTTGCAGGCCCTTCCCGATGAAATCGACGAGGCGTACTGGCAGGGATTGGTCCAGTCGCTTGCCGACGCCGTAACCCGCGCCGATGCATGCCTGGAGCCGGTCGCGCTCCGCGTGGGCGCTGCCGAAGGGAATTTCGCCGTAAACCGGCGAAGGGTGGAGAACGGCGAGGCGCAGTTAGCGCCGAACTATGGCGGCATCGTAGACCAACGCATCCGCGCGTTGCGTTTCGAGCGGCTGGATGGGTCTATTGTCGCTGTGCTCTTCTCAACAGCGTTCCATCCGACCGGTTTTGCCTACCGGGCGCCGGTGGTCAACGGCGACTACGTGGCCGCTGCCCGGCAGGAAGTGGAGCGGCAGTTTGCGGGCCAGGGAGCGCCCGTGGTCGGCTTCCTGCAAGGGTGTGCGGGCAATATGCGCGTGCGGGTCATCGCGCCGGGCGGCACCCGCTTCCATCCCTGCACGGCGGAAGAGATCGACACCCACGGACGCGGGGTTGGCGCGCTCGCCGCCCGTGCCGCCCGGGAATCAACCATGGTGGTTGGGTATCCCATTGGCGTGGCGCACGAGATGGTGTCGCTGCCGCTGCAGGAGCCGCCCGATGCGGCAGAACTCGAGCGCATGCGGCAAGGGGCCGCCGGCGACCGCTTTACGCAGCTCTGGACCGACTCCATGTTTGCGCCCCTCCGGCGCGGCGAAGCACTGCCGACGAGCGTCGACTTTCCTGTGCAGGTATTCCGCATCGGCGGCCTATGGCTGGTGGGTATGGGCGCTGAGGTGTTTTTGGAAATCGGCCTGCAGATCGAGGCGGCGCTCATGGCCGATCACGTGGGACAGGCAGCGTGGACCCTCGGCTACACGAACGCTACCCTCGGCTACGTCTGCACTGAGCAATCATTTGAAGATGGCGGCTACGAACCCACGCGTTCCCACAGATTCTACCACCTGCCGGCGGCCTACCAGCCCCAGACCGAACACCTGCTCGTGGCCGAGGCGCTACGGATAGCAAGGACACTTGCGTAATTCGGCCACAGGCCCATTTGACTTTGCAGGGAGTCACGGGTCTGCCTACCGCACGCTCGAATCCGTCATTCTCGCGAAAGCGGGAATCCATCTTCCTGGGCACTCTTGCTAAATTCAAGAGTGGGGAACACTGCCGCTCTCCTGGACTCCGGCGTGCGCCGGAGTGACGGACTCGGAACCGTGTAGCTTCACAGCAATTGCTACGGCATTGCGCACTGTGGATGGTCAGAGTGAGGCGGTGCCGCACTTCCGGCCAACACATGAGGAGGATAGGCCCCCTTAGCTCGCTTCCGTTAGCGGCATGGGGGAGGCGCCGCTGAAGTGGATGCCGATGTCGCTGGCCATGGTCTCGTGGTACTGCCATTCGGGAACCAGACAGCGGTAGGGCCGCTTGAGGAGCACGCACGGCTCGCCCTGCCACTGCGTGGCGGCCATGGAGCGCTGCAAATTGACCTTCTGGTACTCCTCGGCGTCCTCTAAAGACACGTGCAGCGAATAGCCGTCCGGATAGTTTCGTCCCTCGGTGGCGCGCTTGCCCCACTCCACGCACCACAACGCCTGTTCATCCCGCATCGGCATCTGGGTTACTTCTCTCTACTACGGCAAGAGATTCGGCAAGTCCGTCATTCCCGTGAAAACGGGAATCCATCTTCATTGATTAGATACTTCTCGCATCACGCACAGATTATACCGTCAAGCAATGAGCCTTCACAACGAGGCAAGGGTAGCATTCTCATCGCTCCCACCACATAAGCGGGGGAAATATTTCACCGGCCCAATCAAATACTCTATCAAACAACGCTCGCAAGCTTTCTTCTACCCACTCCTGTGCCGATTGAGTGGGGCCTCTAATGTAATCATCGAAGATTCCAGCTGATTCCTCCCAAGCTTCAGCGGTGATCTCCTTTGCTTTGTTCCAAACATCCAGAACAGGCGCGAGTCCGACGCGCTCTACCCACTCCGTGGCTAGGGTGTAGAATCGATGCCCAATCAATATGAAATTCACGACTGCCAGAGGCAATGCCAATGCGCCCAAAACCGACAGGAGAGCAGGAAAGAGAATCGCCAAGCCCATGACAATTCCCACGATTGCAACAGCAGCAAAACCAGCCGAAATTAGGCGCTCCCAAACTTGGACGTAGAGCTCGGCACGGTTTATTTCGCCGTCATAGTATTGCAACCCGTAATCCATGACAGCGAAAACACCCTCTGCCACCGTCACGGCCAGACCTCCGGCCACTACTGATCTGGTCGCCAGTGTTACCGCATAGCGCACATCTGCAGAATTCAGCGCTTTGGTAGCCAGGGAAATCTCTTCCGCAGACATGGTCGCCGCGCCTCTGGCGCGGTTAATAACAGCATTCTCAAAAATTCCGCTATTGGCGCTGTCAGAGCCACCCACGCTCCGCGGAATAAAGTGACTCCAGTCGCGGTCGCCGTGAAACTGACGCAGTGCTGCCGGCCCAGATAGGCGTATGTTCTCTGGGATGGTTTTCCAAATGGCTTCCGCCCCCGGAATGTCTCGGTATGCGCCTCCCGCGCGGCGGTAGTAATCTACCAAATCTTGTGGAAGCGAACCGAAGTTTATGTTATTCTGCCACGAATTAATGAACATGCCTGCCACCCAGAGAGGCAATGCACCGGTGCGGGCGTATTGCATTAACGTCTCCGTTAGATCATCGGTGTCTAACAGTTCCGGTTCTCCGCTTTGGGCGTGCGCCGGCAGTCTGAGGGCAACGTGAAGTCCGCAAGCTGCGCAGGTTGCTCCTGAGAGTTGTAAGAAGGATCTTCGGTTCAGAGCTATTTGCATTGGGCTTAATTCAACTCATTCCAGACTTCCACCAGCGGAGCGAAACCAACGCGTTCCATCCACTCATCGGTAAGCGAATAAAACTGGGTCCCCACCAAGACGAAGCTCGCAAAGGCTAACGGCAAAGCCGCGTAACTCACTACTGGCAATAAAGGAGGGAATACTATCGACAGACCAAGTGCCAGCCCTGAAACTGCTATGGCAAGCCCGCCGCTGGAACCTACCTGCTTCAGAATACTAGAATTCAACTCTGACTGGCTGATCTTGCCTTCATGGAACAAAAGCCCGTTTTCAAGGGTGGCAAATGTCCCTTCCGTCGCAACAGTTACCAGGCTTCCGACTACTGTGCCCTTGGAGACTAATCGCACAGCATTTCGTACCAAATCCACACGCAAGGCATTGCGGGCCTGGGCGATCTCTTCGACAGCCATGGTCTTCGCGCCTCTGATTTGATTGAGAATCTTCTTCTCAAATATGCCCTCATTGCCGCTGTCGCCCGCGCCAAGACTACGTGGAATGAAGTGGCTCCAATCCCGCGATGCGTGAAACTCCTTGAGAGTTTTTGGGCCTCCCATCCGAATAGACCGGGGAATCGTCTCCCAAATTGACTCCGCTCCTACAAGGTCCCTATATTCGCTACCCGCCTTCCGATAATAGCTGACTAGGTTCTGTGGCAGAGCCTCGAAGTCTAGGTTGCCCAGCCAGCTACCAGTAAAGATGCTAGCAACCCACAGTGGCAAAGCGCCGTTGCGGGCGTACATCAGAATCTCAGGGTCCTTGACTGCTTCGCTCAAGCCTTCAATCACAGATGACATCCGGTCTATGCTTTCACGCTTTCCCTTCTCAACTAGAGACGAAATATCATCCTTAATCGAGTCATCCGAGCCTCCACAGCCATAAGCCAAGATGCTAGCTGCTATCAATAAAACTGTTTCCCTACGGTGTAGCCTCACCCTTGCTTGCTTCATTAGACACATCCTCACTATTTCCTATGCGCTTGTTGAATACTGATGCAACAACTCTAGCACCCCATACTGAAGAAAAGAAGGTCACATGCGATACTAGAACCACCTTGTTATCACCACTTTCCGTTCGGTGAAGAAGTCTATCGCGTCGCGGCCTTGGCCGTGGAGTGTGCCGAAGAAGGACTCTTTCGCGCCGCTGAAGGGGAAGTAGGCCATGGGCGCGGCCACGCCGACGTTGATGCCGATGTTGCCGGTGGGCGCGCGGTAGCGGAATTCGCGGGCCGCCGCGCCGTCCTGCGTAAAGATGGAAGCGGCGTTGCCGTAGCGTTGGTTTTCGATCAGCGTGATGGCGTCATCGAGCGTATCCACGTGGAGCATGCTGAGCACCGGGCCGAAGATTTCGTCAGTAAAGAGCGCCATGTCGGGCTGCACCCGGTCGAAGATGGTAGCGCCGACGAACGCGCCGTTTTCATTCTGCTCCGCCGCTGCCCCGCGGCCGTCCAGGAGCAGCGCCGCGCCTTCGTCCACGCCGCGCTCGATACAGCCGAGAATGCGCTCCTTGGCCGTGTGGGAGATCACCGGGCCGAGATCGACGCCGTCATCCGCGCCGTTGCCTACAGTAAGCGATCCGGCAGCTTCCACAATGGCGTCGCGCACGCGGTCGTGTCCCTCGCCCACCGTCACCACCACCGAACCGGCCAGGCAGCGTTGTCCGGCGGAGCCAAATGCCGAGTTGATCACGTTGCTCACCGTCTCATTCAGCGCGGCGTCGGGCATGACCACGAGCACATTCTTCGCGCCGCCCTGGGCCTGCACGCGCTTGCCCTGCTCGCCCGCGCGGGCGTAAAGATACCGGGCCGTTGGCGTGGAGCCGACGAACGAGATGCCGCGCACCTGCGGATTATCGAGCAGGGCGTCCACGGCCTCCTTGGAACCGTTCACCACGTTAATGACGCCGGGCGGAAAGCCGCAGGCGTCCAGCTCCTCGAAAATGAGCTGCATGCTGGTCGGCACCTGCTCCGAGGGCTTGATGATGTAGGTATTGCCGCAGGCGACGGCGTAGGGCCAGAACCAAAACGGCACCATCAGCGGGAAGTTGAACGGACACACCGCCGCGAATACGCCCAGCGGCTGGCGCACGACGTCTTCATCGATACCTTTGGCGGCGCCGTCCTCCAGGCCGTAACCCATGAGCAGCGACGGAATACCGCACGCTACTTCGACGTTTTCGATAGCGCGGCGCACGGAGCCGCGCGCGTCCTCCAGGGTCTTGCCGTGTTCCTGCGTGACGGCGTTGGCAAGGTCTTCGAAACGCTCTTCCATGCGCGCTTTGACCGCGAATAGCAGACGCGCACGCTCCAAAGGCGGCGTGGCGCGCCAGGCGGGAAAGGCCGCGTGCGCCGCTGCCACCGCCGCGTCGGTATCTTCTTTGGACGAGATGGGAACCTGAGCAATCACGTCACCATTTGCCGGGTTCGTCACGTCCAGATACGTCTCTGATTGCGGCGTCACCCAACCGCCGTCCACGTAGTTGCGGAGCTTGGGAGCGGCAGTCTTCGTGTCGGTTTCGGATTGCTTGAGTTGGGTTTCCATTGGTCGTTCCTTCGGTGCCTTCGGCCTTCACACATTGGTCGTCCTGATCAAAGACTAGATGGTAGTCATTATAGTGTATGGACGGCAGGTTCACTGTTTCTCGTGAATGCTTGCATGGGGTGACAAGGTGGCTTCATGATGTTTAGGCAAGTTGGGCGATCCTTTCCGCGAGTGCGGCCTTTCTTTCGTGGGATACCCCGCGTTGGATATAGGCGCTCCAAGCGATTACCCGTACACGGCCAAGGATAGATCCAACAAACAGCTTTGTGCGCTTTCCCGATACTTCAACTGGGCACAGTTCTTCGAGCTTTGTACAGAAGGCGCCTTGAAGAATATCGGCAGCCTCTATGCCGTTAACGAGCAACAGTTCGATGTTCTCATTAGTAAGTTGCTCTCTCAGAAAATTGGCATCGGCCAAAAGCAGACGGCATTTCACTGGCAGGTTTAGACTGCCCCAAGCTGGCTTGGTTGCCCATTGAACCAGGTCCAGATGGCATGCGGAGCCATCGTAGTACGATGCACCGCAAAAATTTAGGACAAGATCCAGTTGATTAAACCAAGTGCAGTAAGGGTTGCGTTTGAAGTACGTGTTGCATTCATCTAGCACCTGATCTATGACTTCCGGCGGTGCACTTACAAGACCGGATACGTCCAGCGAATTGTGCGTGGCAAGCCGGCGTTGCGGTCCAGTAAGTTCGCATCCGTCTTTGTCTTGGAATTCACGGTGGCTTGGATTGAGACCAAGGGTTGCCACCTTGGCCGTGCGTGCGTCTCCGAATGCAACAATGGGGGTTGAACCGGGAACCACACACAAACCAGATGGAATCGGCTGGCGAATTCGCTTATCGATGTAGTCAGGGATTTTCGTCATGTTTGATCTTGCCTAAAACAGACCAATTGGCTCTAAACCGAATGTTTGCTAGAGTGCTAAGCCTTGCCAGCGGAATCGTAGGGGCACGGCAGACCTATATACCTTTCTAGCCATTCGGTTTGTTGGACTGGCTCCTTCTTTTGCGGATTGTTTTGACGGCATATACGATGACCGCGATGGTAATGATGGTGATGAGAACGAAGGGTTCGGTCAATAGGTCAATGAATAGCCCTATTGTTTCAGCAAGGCCACCCGCGCTCTCTCCTAACTGCTGGGCGCTTTCAGGGTTGTTGCCAGCATCTATCACGACTAATACGATGAGGACGATAACGACAATGGCTGCCAGTTTCTTCTTGCTCATGGGCGGTCGGCTTTTTCGAACATGTGAATTGCGTCAACTGTGAGGCCGACGAATTTGCTTAGGTGTATACCTTTACGTAATTCTGCGGCGTCTCCCCGGCATATGGCTCTCATGACTTCTTCTTTGTTAACGTTGGTGTTTTTAAATTCTTTTGCATAGCGGATACCGAAAAGGTGAATTATGGCATTTCTTTTTATGTCCTTCATTGTGCCTTCTTTACTATCAGAGCACGCATTCCTTAAAATGCGAGCGAGGTGTTCCTCTTCCATAGCTTTGTGCGTCCTTTCTGTTGAAACTCGCTCACCAAGAGTGCAGCGTCGGCCTCAGACTTTCCATTCGGCTAGTTAGGTGTAATAGACCGTAGGGGCACGGCATGCCGTGCCCCTACGGTCTCACACTTATGCGCCCTAACCCTCTCCCACGGGAGACCTTTGCATAACTCTGGTGTGGCTCTCTGCATGGCTTTTGAGGCGGGGAAAGACAGCTTGTGGTCTCTGCGGGCGGCCTAGAGTCGTCGCCAGGGCGGTCTTATCCAGGCCCTGTGCTGTCTAGGCGACCTAGTTCCCGCTGCTTTTACCCTATCTTTACGCTTTATCCTGCCTATGCCGTCAGTGCCACCACCTTCCTCAGGTTGTAGGCCATCAGTTTCAACCACATCTCTACTGCGTTGCGTTCCAGTCCGCAGTAGCGTACCCGCCGGTAGCCGTAGCTCCGCTTCAGCGTGCCAAACACCTTCTCCACTAACGCCCGCACCGGCCCGATCTCCGCGTTGCGCTCCTCCTGCCACGCCGGTAACCCGCTCTGGTTCTTGTGCGAACGGTGCAGAATACAATCGTCAATCCCCTGTGACTTCAGCCAGGCACGCCGCTTCTTCGACTCGTACGCCCGATCGCCATACACCGCCAGTTCATCACCACACACCAAACGGTCCGCTACCTCACTCTCCGCCACCTTCGCCGGCGTCAGTACCGCCCGCCGCACCAGCAGCGTCCCTGCATCTACTCCCACGTGCATTTTGTAGCCAAAGTGCGACCGCCGCGATCTACCACTGCGCGTCCAGTCCGCATCCGGGTCTCTTTCACTCTTCGCTCCCAGTCCCGCATCCGTCGACGGTCGCCGTACCTGGGCTTCCACCAACGTTGCGTCCAGCAACGTCCCTGCCTTCACCAGCAATCCCCGCTCCTCCAACTGGGCGGCCAACTCCCCAAACAACCGCTCGCTCAACCCTCGCCGCGCCAACTCCGTCCGAAACCGGCTGATCGTCGCATGATCCGGCGTGTCGTCTTGCAGCCCCAATCCCACAAAGCGCCGGAACGAGAGCCGATCTCCCAATGCTTCCTCCATCTGCGGGTCTGACAGGTTGTACCACTGCTCCAGCAACAGCACCTTCACCATTGTCAACGGCGGATAGCTCGGCCTGCCTTCTCGTGATGCATAGATGCCCGCTACCACCCCTCCCAACCGCTCCCAGTCCACCGCCTCATCGATCCGTTCCAGCCGCTCGTTGTGTCCCAATTTCTCCGGCAATAAAAACTCCGCTAATGACGGTCGGCCCATATCGCGCTGCATTGCGCCCTCCTCTCAGCTTGGGGTTGTCTTACCTTATTTTCGCCCCTACACTGTTAGTTACGCAAAGGTCTCCACGGGGAGAGGGAACAGTCGAGGAAGTTACCGCCCTCGCCTTAGCCCTCTTTACGCAGCGGGAGAGGGAACTTCAGGCTCAGTGAAAGACTTCTGTCTTGTCCAACGTGGTACTGCACGTTTCTCTCACTTGCAGGGCGTTGTGCGGGCTACTGGTTACTCTCCCATTCGTCCACTGCGGCCTGCATCTGCTTGATTGCCAGTTCAATGGTCTCCTCGGCGGTGAGCGCCCCTTCCTCCACGAACGCGCGGATCGGGCCGGTTCCCGCAGAGGCGATAGCGCTCGAGGCCGGGTGCGGGAAGTAGCTGGTGGCGTAACCAATGGCCTTGACGAACGCGCTCTGGTCGGCGGGTCGCGGATCGTCCGCCGGTGGTGCGAACGTGTCCGCCGCCGAATTTAGCGCAGGCACGGACCAGCCCTCGCTGCCCATCCAGCGCTGGTGCTTCTCCCCCATTGTCCAGATAGCGAACGCTTGCGCGTCCGGATTCTCGGCACCGCCCTCCAACAGGCCCATCTGCTCGTGCCCGTTAAACGCGCCGCGAATTCTGGTGCCAGAGATTTCAGTATAGGGCACTTCCACCGTGGAAAACTCGAACGGGTCCGCTTCGCGGAAGGGCTTCATGATGAATGTGCCGCCCAGCACCATGGCGACCTTGCCGGTGGGAAAGACCCCGGTGCCGTAATAATCTTCTGCAGCGGCCAGGTCTTCCCGATTGGGCGAGGCGCGGAATTTCTCAACCGAATCCTTCAGTATTAACTGAGTGAGGTGCACGGCAATTTCGCGGTCCACCACGACGTTGCCGTCCGAATCCAACATACCCGAGTAGAGGAGCGGATAGTACGACCAGGCGTAGCTCAAGGCAGAGATGCCCCAGCGCGTGCGCTCCTCGCCTTGGTTCAGGCGGCTGGCAATGTCGGCGGAAACCGCGATGGTCTCTTCCCACGACATGTCATTCGTCGGTGGGTTCTGGCCCGCTTCATCGAACATGTCTCCTCTGAAAAAGAGCGCGGTGGTATTCGAGCCGGTGGGCACGCCCATAGTCTTGCCGCGCCAGGTGACGGCCTCGAAGAGCCGCCCGGCGTAATCAGCCTGATTTATACCGGCGGCGGCCATGATGGGACCGGCATCCAGCCAATTGTCCGCCAGAATGTGGGGCGCTGATGAGGTATTTGCGATATCCGGGATTTCACCGGCCGCCAGCAACGGCGGCAGGCTGCGTTTCCAGTGCTCCCACGTGATCCTCCACGTGACCTCGGGATACTCTTCCCCGAAGAGTTCCATGGCGGTATTCCAGCGCAATTGGCTGGTCTCGTCGCCCATCCACACGGCCCAAACCGGCGTGTGCTCCACCATGGGCGCTTCTTTGGCCTCGGCCTTCGGCGCCTCCTCTACTTTTTCCATTTCCGGCGCCGCGGTCGTCTGCACCTGACCGCAAGCGGCGAGCAACGCAACGCCCGAAATGCCGAGCGCGCCGCCTAGTACCGTTCTTCTGGATAGATTCGTTGTAGACATTTAGAGACTCTCCTCTTGGTGAACCAGTAGAATCTTTCATCTGCCGCAGGCCTATGCTTCGCGCCAATTGATGCGTGTACGCCGAATATGGATGACCGGCGTAACTTGTAGCGGACGGAGCATTGACCCGTACCTGCGCTGCCACCTCCTTTTCACTGCATTGCACGTGGTTACACGATATTCCTCACGGAATAAGTGTGTCAAGTGATGTCTTGACCAGCGGCTTGCGTCAGGTAGTTCGTTCTTCGTCAGCGGCGGGGTCAACAGGCTCTACGCTGCCGGCTAGAAGGGAGGAAGGCTTGATCTCTACCGGACGACCGGCCTAGTCGCCGGGTTTACGTGCCTCTTCATTCTGGGCGCTATGCAGGGCTATGGCATCCTCCAGCAACTTTGAGTTCGATTTCGCCAGTGTCTGGATGTCTGTCAGGAGGATGGTATCGGACTCACTGACCTTGTTCTCAGCCCGCCGTTTCATCTTCCGCAGGAGGAAGAGCGATAGCACCACAATTACGACTGCTACTGCCGCGAGGCCATATGCGAGCCGGGCCGCTAGCTCGCTATCTGTGAGCGAAGCATCCGTGAGTGAGGCCACAAAACAACAGCGCAAATCCAGGCCAGGCTAGATATTCCGCCATAAGAGCGCCAAAACTTCATTCTTGATCCTCCTTGTGGAAAACACTAGGTTTGTTTCGTCAGTCCTTGCACCGGCGAAACGCGGGATACTTCCTTTGTCAACCATTTCTTTGCAATACGCCTATAGACTATCACATTCAAACCGTTGGTAGTATTGCTAGATGCCAAACAGCCGCTCGGCGTTGCCCCTAAACAGGGCCTGTTTCGTGTCATCTCCTACGTCGGCGTACTTGATGCTGAGCTTGGCCGATTCGGCGTAGTTGATGGGCAGATTCGTGCCGAAGAGCAGGTGGTCTGCGCCCATGAGCGCGCAGAGGTCGTCCACATCGCCGATTGGTCCCTGCACGCGGGAGTTTTCGAAGTAGAGGTTGTCCTGGTGGTAGGCGGAGGACCAGAGGCTGCGCACCTCGGAAAAGGTCGCCCCGCAGACCAGAAAGCGCACGCCCGGAAAGCCATTGACCGCTTCTGCTGCGTCAATCATCGTCACCGAGGGCACTTTCATCAGCCAGTGAGCAAAGCGGGGGTCCTCCACGCCGATGGATATGAGCACCACCAGGTCATGCTCCTCGGCCTTGCCCAGGAGTGCCTGCGCCTGATCGTCGAGAAAGTGGTACTGCTGGTAGTTGGGATAGCCTCGCGCTTCGACTATACGCGGCACGTTGCCTTTGAGGCGGCTGTATTGATGGTAATTCGGGTGCAGGCGCAGATTCCGCATGCCGAAGTCGTTGATGCAGATCTCCAGGTCGTGTTCCCAGCCGGGAAAGCCGGGATTGATGGTGTAGGCCGGAATGAAGCGATCGGGGAACCGCTGCACGATGGCGTGCAACTCTTCGTTCCCTACCAAGAGGTCCTTATAGAAGACGTTCTCCAAGCGCGAGACGACCGCCTTCTCGATGCCGAGGGCGTCCATCTTGCGTAGACGGTCTTCCGGCTGGGCGTAGGGTAAGCGGCGAAACGGCCACTCGCCAAGAAAGGCGTTCACATCGATCATGAGGCGACTATCCTATTGGAATTTATTGATATTTTCCGTCATTCCGGCGAAAGCCGGAATCTAGTCTCTTGATTAGAGATGTGCATCCTGGGTCATTCTCCGTATCACGTACGGGGCCAGAAACCATCTTCGCTGCATCTCTGGACTCCGGCGTACGCCGGAGTCCAGAGCCGACCGCCTCTCTTGTTACCGCCCTTGACCTGGAGCGTCCGTTTTGGCTGCATTCTTTACGCATCGCTGATTTCATGCTGGATTCTTGTAGCTCTTGCGCACTAGAACTAATTTGCCAACGATGTTACTGACAGTTACAAGCGGGACAGACACGAAGATTCGTTCATAGCAATCGGACTTGTATCTCAGAGGTCAATATGTTCTAGCTCCTGCTGCCGGTCGAAGAGGCGCTGCACGTTGCTGAAGAGAATCTTCTCTTTCTCCGCAGCGGTGAGGTCGGCGCCCCAAACCTTAGACAGTTGTGACGTGAACGACCGGCCGGAAGCGTCGCTGCCGTAAACAACGTGATCGGCGCCGACGTGCTTGACGAGAATCTCCGTGTAGCCGTTATTCGCCTCGTTGCCGCCCACGTCCATGAGGACGTTTGCGAGACCGCGCCCGCACTTGGCGCCAACCTCGATGTCACCGGCGGCATGGCCGAAGAAGAAGGTAACGTCCGGGTGGCGCAGCGCCATTTCGCGCATGTCCGGGCCGCTGGTTTCCGTGGGCAAGTTGCCCGTGACCTCCGCGAACGTGTGCTGCAGCACGGGCAGCCGATACTCGGCGCAGATCTGCATGATGCCGTCCACAATTGGATTGTTGCCCCGGACCGCTTCCCAGAGCTTTACACCTTGCAGTCCCCGGAACCCTTTTACACGGCGCTCCAATTCGTCGCAGGCGAACTGCCCGTGCACGGGATTGAGGTACCAGAACGGTATCACCCGCTGTGGGTGCTGCCGGGCGAGGCCCAAGGTGCGGTCGTTGCAGGCAGTCACGAATTCGCGTGACGGGAAGTTAGGCGAAGCGCTGCCTTCCAGGTTGATGCTGTTCGTGCAGAGCACCATGTCGAGGCGCTCCGCTTGCGCGAGCGCTTTCCGCATCATTTGCACGCTGCGGAAGTGTACGTGCACGTCGTAGATCATCGCTTCACCTCCGCAAGGGGCGCTTGGACTAAGCAGTTAGACTCGGCCAATGTATTCTGGTTCGCGGAAGAACGGGCTTTATCAACGCTCCGTAGCGCGGGGGCTTGTTCCCCGCCGGGCTTCCGGGACGCGTTACACAGAGAAGATGGATTCCCGCGTTCGCGGGAATGACGGCTTAATGAGCGCAGTTTTTCAACCATGGCGCGAGTGCCTGCATTCCGCCTCATCGGGTCTTGTCGTAGGGTGGGGGACAAGCCCCCGCCGGGCTGCTGGATCGCGTTACACAGAGAAGATGGATTCCCGCATTCGCGGGAATGACGGCTTAATGAGCGCAGTTTTTCGACCATGGCGCGAGTGCCTGCATTCCGCCTCATCGGGTCTTGTCGTAGCGCGGGGGCTTGTCCCCCGCCAGGCTGCTGGATCGCGTTACACAGAGAAGATGGATTCCCGCTTTCGCGGGAATGACGGCTTAATGAGCGCAATTCTTCGACCATGTCGCGAGTGCTTGTACTCCGCTTCTTCAGGTCTTGTCGTAGGATGGGGGCTTGTGCCCCTCCGGGCCTCCGGGACGCATTGCACAGAGAAGATGGATTCCCGCATTCGCGGGAATGACGGGTTGATGAGCGCAGTTTTTCGACCATGTCGCGAGTGCCTGCATTCCGCCTCATCGGGCCTTGTCGTGGAACGGGGGCCTGTCCCCGCCTCTTTGCGCCAGGACTGAGCACCATCTTAGGTAAAGGCGCCGACCACTGCTGCTGGGTCTGCTGTGATTCCACCCGCTGCGACTTCATGATACCTCTACCTGGCAAAGAGTGCCGCGGCATTCCCGTAAAGAATCTTGTCGCGCTCGACTTCTGCAATGTCCGCGCCGTAGACCTTTGCCAGTTGCGACGTGAACGACCTGCCCGTCGCATCGCTCCCAAAAACAACACGCCCGGCTCCCAGGTAGCGGACGAGCATTTCAGTATAGCCGTTCGTCGCCTCGTTGCCGCCGATATCCATCAGCACGTTTTGCAGGCCGAGGGCGCACTTCACGCCGTACTCGATATCGCTGCCGGCATGACCCCACAGAAACGTGACATCAGGATGCCGCAACGCCATCTGCCGCATCTCTTGCGGCGTGGTCTCAGTGGGGAGGGTGCCTGCCACCTCGATGTTGGTGTGCTGCAGCACCGGCAGACGATACTCAGCGCAGAGGTCGAGGATGGGATGGAGCCGCGGATCGTGCCCTTTTGCCGCCATCCAGAGCTTAACGCCCTGAGGACCCTCGTGGCGCGCGACCCGCTGCCTCAGTTCCGCGCAGGCCGCTTCGCCGTGCGCCGGATTGAGGTACCAGAAGGGTATGACGCGCTGCGGATTCACCTGCGCCGCCGCCTGTGTGCGGTCGTTGCAGGCTGTCACGAATTCTGCCGACGGGAAATGCGGCGAGGCCGTGCCTTCAAGATTGATCGTGTTCAGGCAGAGCACCATGTCAAGCTGCTCAGCCTGGCGCAGCGCCTGCTCCAACTGCGCGTCCGAGCGGTAATGCACGTGTACGTCAATGACCATGGGCAGACTCAATCTAGATCCAGTGACCCGAACGGCCCCGTGGCTCATAATCTATGGTAGCGGCAATCGCCGAGCGTTGCGGGTAGAGTGCGCCGCAGGATATTACAATAGAGATTAGACGGAAGTGCTGTGCCGCTGCGAGAGATTACGTGTAAGGAGATGACGGTGGCTGATTCGCTCGACGACATCAAGGAACGCTATGAGGCGCTGGATCTGAAGCTGGAAGCTGCCGATCCGGACGTCATAGACCCCGCGTGCCTACTAACTTTTCCGTACGACTATGCCGACAATCCTGCAGAGGTGGTGATCGAGACCGACGAGTTTACGGCGGTCTGCCCATGGACCGGCTTGCCCGACACCGGCGACTTGACGATTACATACGTGCCGCGCTCGCAATGCATTGAGCTCAAGTCGCTCAAGTACTACCTGCTGTTCTACCGGCAGGTCGGCATTGTGCAGGAACATGCCGCCAGCCGCATTCTCAATGATCTCGTGCAGGCGTGCGGTCCGCGCGCAATAACCGTGTGCTTGGATTATACGCCCCGGGGTGGACTGCACACGGTAGTGACGGTGCGGTATCCGCCTGAGACCTCTGGCGCGGATTAGTCTTCGAGGGACTTCTCGCTTGGCGTACCCGCCACCCTCTGCAACCAAACCAAGTGATCAGGCGTCTGCAGTTTCAGCCGCGTTGACGCTCGTCTCCGGGTCGCCGCCGAAGATGCCGAACGGATTCATAGAGCGCGGCACATCGTATACGTCCATGCGTTCGGTGCGCTTGAGCCAGCCCACCACCAGGTAGGTCAGCGGCGTGGCGATGATTTCGTAGACCGTCTTTGCGATCCAAGCGAGTATCATCGCGCGGAAGACGTCCATCGCGGGCCAGAGTCCGGAGATGCCGAAGGCAATGCCGTAGAACATGACCGAGTCGACGCCTTGGCCGACAAACGTAGACGATATGGTGCGGAGCCAAAGATGCCGACCCGCCGTACGGTTCTTGAGAACCACCATCACCATGGCATTGGCGAATTCACCCACCAAGTACGCCGCGAATGATCCCATCAAGACCCAGCCGGTCGTGCCCAGAATGGCCTGGTAGGCATCTTGGTTTTCCCAGAAGACGGCCCCGGGGATGATGCCGCCAAGCCAAAAGAAGATGACCATAACCAGGTTGCAGGCAAAGCCCAGCCAGATTATGCCGCGGGCGACCCGAAAACCGTACACTTCGGTCAGAATGTCACTGATGATGTAGCTTAGAGGGAAACAGATGACGGCAACGGATACCACGAAACCGGTGCTGCCGAGGAATTCGAAGGGCAGATCGAAGAGCGAGAGAGGCTTGGCGGCGATCACGTTGCTCACAAGCAGCACGGTGACTGCCAGGGCGGCGATGATGACGAGCTTACCGGAAAACCGCATTGACCCTTAGACCTCCTTGTTGTTGGCGAATTGAGTTTGCCTGACGTGTCGCAGGCAGTATAGTGCAAAATGCGCTGTAGGTTCAAGGCACGGGGAGTGACCGGGAGTACGCGTGACACCTGGGAAGCGCGACGTAGTGTTGGAATAAACAAAGGCTATCGCCTGTGGGAGGTTTTTCAACGTGGCAATAGATTCAGGCTTGGTCGGACATTGGACGTTAGACGGTAATTTTGACGATCGCTCGGGTAACGGCAATCACGGGCGGAGCCACGGCGCGGTTGCAATGACGCCGCCAAATCCGATCGCCAGCCTGCCGGGAACGGCCCAATTCGACGGTCGCAGTGCGTGCATCACGGTGCCACATAACAAGACTCTGGCGCTAGGCACGGCGGACTTCTCCATTGCGGCGTGGGTGAATACGAATCGGATCACGACCGACGTCCCCGGCGATATCCTAAGCAAGTTTTGTGGGACCTCGCGGCGCGGCTTCAACTTCGGCATTCAGACCGCTGCCGGCGTGGCCTCCTCGCAGAGCAACTGGCGAAACGTTTTCTTTGGAATAGACGATGAGAAAGTAGAGCCTGACTGGACTAATAACGGGCGGCCCGGCAACGCGCAGTGCGTCATGGGCCTGGCCGTGCATGCTGGATCGCTCTACGCCGGCACCTATGAGGGCGGCGCAGCCGAGACCGGGCACGTCTATCGCTTCGCGGGCGGCGCTGCTTGGGAAGCTTGCGGAGCTCCGGCTGACTGCAATGCCGTGAGCACGCTGGCAGTGTACGACGGCGATCTTTACGCGGGGGTGAGTTGCTACCGCGCGCAGGGCTCCAGTCTGCCGGAGTCGCCGAACCGACGACCGGGCGGCAGCGTCTACCGCTACGCCGGGGGCAAGGAGTGGGTGGACTGCGGCCAACTCGGTGACGCCGAGGACGTGTTCGGCTTGGCGGTCTATGATGGCGAACTCTATGGCTCGGCCATGTATTCGGCGGGCATGTTCAAATACGCCGGTGGCAAGACCTGGTTACCGTGCGGCGACCCGGGCACGCGGGTCGCGGTTTTGGGCGTTTTCCAAGGCGGTCTCTACGCTACGGGCTATGACGTGGGCGGCGTCTTCCGCTATGAGGGCGCACAACGCTGGTCCTTCTGCGGCAATGCGAGCGCTTCAACTCAGCTCTATTCGTTTGCGTCGTATCGGGGTCTACTCCATACCGGTGTGTGGCCCAGCGGGTCCGTATACCGCCAGGAAGACGGCCTTCCTTGGCTTGATTGCGGACGCTTGGGCGAGGAGCTGGAAGTCATGGGCATGATGGTCTACAACGGGAAGCTCTACGCCGGCACGCTGCCTACAGGTTCCGTGTATCGCTACGACAGCGAGGGCCAGTGGGTGTCCACCGGGCAACTCGACACCACGCCGGATGTCAAGTACCGTCGCGCCTGGACCATGGCGGTTTACCAGGGCCGCCTCTTCTGCGGCACGCTGCCGTCAGGGAACGTGCTCTCGCTGGAAGCGGGCAAGAATGTGACCCACGACCACGCGCTGCCAGGGGGCTGGCATCACCTGACGGCCGTGAGGGCTGATGGATTGCTGCGGCTTTACGTCGACGGCGCACTAGTTGCAACGTCCCCGCAATTCGAGGCAACCGACTACGACCTATCAACCGAGGAGCCGCTGCACATCGGTTTCGGCGCCATCGGCCACTTCAGCGGCAGCCTGGGCGACGTGCGCCTCTACAACCGCGCGCTTGCCGACACCGAAGTCACCGCGATCTTCGAGAGACCGCGTCTGTGATCGGAAGTTCACAACTTTGGGAGAATTGAAGGCCCATTGCCGTGATACAGTTCAATGTAGCTTTCATTGCGTGGGCAATGCCGGTGCTACCGTGTTCGCGACCAGTTGGCTTAGGAGAAATACGCCTTGTCTTGGAATAAGCCTCTACCAGATGTCGAATCCTGGCAGCCGAAAGTCACCAAGGATGTGACCCTTCGAAACTCCCTAATGGTTACCTGCCAATTCGCGCAGGCGCGCATCATATCTCGTGCCAACGTAGAGATTGAGTTCAATGTACAAAACTTTGATTCTGGTTTGGGAACAGAGGAAATCGTTCGCGAAGAATTGGCTTGTCTAATGCCGAACCGCTACAGTGTTTCTCCTGGTTTGATAAGCGATCAACTAGGACAAACGGCCGGAGACTGTGATCTGATTGTGCGGGATCCTAACTGGTCGCCAGTCATAAAGCCGGGAGCGACTAGCGAGTCTCGAAGATTACACTTCCCCGTTGAGGGAGTCTACGCTGTCACAGAGATCAAGCAGACTCTCAGCCGCAAGGAATTGGATGCGGCTATGAAGAAGCTGGTGAGTCTAAACAGACTCGAACGCCCTAAGCATTCTTACGGAAACATAACCGAAAACCAACATATAAAGGAATTCGATATAGATGGGAGGATAGTGAATCCTCTTCACACTACAGTGTTCGCAACCAGGATCCCACGTCGTACCACCTTTTACGATGTGGTTAAGCGCTTTGGTGAAATAAACGCAGAGCTCAACCGGAAAGACATGGTGAAAATGCTTTGTGTTCTAGGTCAGGGCACAGCCTGGTACTCGGTCGAGAGTGGCAACCCATACAATGCAAACTACATGAGAGACAGAGATAAACCACTAATCTTGCAGATAAATCATGGAGAACCAGAGAATGCATTCTATCGCTACTATGTTGAAATTCTGAGACACTTGACCCTATCCGTGCTTGGGCTTAGTGACCTGTCCTCTTCATACGGTGAACCGCCACCCCCTAGAGACATTCGTTGCTATCCCGACGCAGCATTCAATAAGGATGAGGCGTAGATAGGCTTATTCCCGGGGCCTGTTCGGCGGTTTCCGTGCGCTCCGACTACGGAAGCGTAGCGGCAGAAGTAACTGAACGTACCGGTGAAATTCGCGGCGTCAAGGTGCGCTTCGTCACTGTCAAGGTGGCGGGCCACTCCGTGGAGCAGGTTCTGTCGTAATATGTCGCTGAGGGGGAGGGCCTTAAGGTCTGATGACCTTAAGGCCCTCCCAGTTTGGCTCGTATACCTTCCTCGAACTCAGTCAGAGTAACGGGAGAGCCACCCGTCAGTCCCTCGGTGGCCCTCTCAAGTGTCGTGATGTGGACACTATCCCTAACAAGCTTAAAGCGTCTGCCGTCGTCGACTTCTTGGAAGTCTACAGTAAACCACGCAATGTCCCCGTTGGACAGGTCGCCAACCTCCTCCATATGCCCAAGGGATCCGAAAAAGTGCTTGTCAACTACTACTGCCATCTTCTTGCCCCATCGACGGAGCGTAGGCACTTTGATCTGCAACTGGGGCATTAGACGCTTCGGGCCGCTACTCCGATAGTCAGGTCGCCGTATCTGTCTCGGAAAGGGCGGGTGTTCTCCATCATAATCCCTGATGTACCGGAACTCTTCACTCATGCTCCTGCCGGAAAAGTAGACGGCTTGAATCTCCAAGGCGCACCAATTCAGTGCTCCCGCACTAGCCTCCTGATCCGCCAGAACCATGTCTATTCGCCCTACGTCGGTGTTTCCATCCTCTGCCCTCAGGAAGCCAATCTCGGTGGCTATGTCGGGTGCGGAAGTGCCCAAGACGGTTTCGCCCACCCATTGAAAGATCGTCTTGTCCTCTTCAAATCGCCGTGGACAAAGCACCCTCAATCCGGCCTCTGCACCCGATTCAGGAATCGCCACTCCGTCGGCATCCTCGTACGATCTGAATGAACAGACACCGCCCTTCTTCGTGCACTTTCCTCCACCCATACGAAAGGGACATGGGTGGGAACCGGTTCCGGTGGCATACGCGCGCCGTTCGTCTCGCGTTAGACTGACGAATGAATGTCCGTACCACTCCCCAATGCCGAAGCGTCGAGGCCGAGTCATGGTGTTAGCTCGCGGGATGTGATGAGTAACTCGTACATCACCGCGTGGTGCGTATTCTTCATTGGAATCTTGGCCAGGTGGAATCCTCGCCTGAGCGCCATGTCAATTACGTCGGGACTCTCGTCGTAGGTCATCATGAAAACACCTCGTACCCGCGACACACGCTCGAACAGGTCCTCGTGGTCGATCTCGTTGTACGTATACAGACGCCTTCCCGCCCGCTTGCCCGCGGCGGTGTAGGGAGGGTCGATGAAGAACGCGGCTGCCACGTTGTCCTTGCACAATTCTACGAGGCGCACACCATCTCCTTGGAAGAAGTCGAATCGGTCGGCATAGTTCCCTATGGCGCGAATGCGGGCTGCTAGAGTGTCGGCGTACCAGCGGGAGGAGATTCCATGACCGTTCTCTCCCTGCTTCATCACCGAGGCGCCCTTGGCCATGATGCCGCCCCGACTGACCCTATTCCGCAACAGGGTCTGAAAGGCGGCGTCCATTCCGGATGCCCCGGCATCCTCGAACACAGTGATTACGTTCTCTGAAGTCGCTACGAAACCCTCGACGCGCCGAGCCAATTCCTCGGGGTCGTCGAGCATGCACTGCCAGAGATTGGCTATGTCTGGGTCCCTCTCGCATAGTACTGCACGATCCACATAACCTTCCATGACGGCCGTTAGGGATGCGATTCCACCACCGGCAAATGGCTCGACGAATACTTCTGGGCGGAAGTCGAGCCCTGCCAGATACTTCCGTATTTCGGGCACAAGCCATGTCTTGCCGCCTGGATAGCGCAAAGGGCTTCGCTGCGGGACCGACGAGACGTTTATGGCCGTGTCGGATAGCACCGGAATCGCCCGCGCGTCATCCGGCTCGACGCCGCCTCCGGCACGCTCCTCCGTAAAAGAGGTCGCATCGCTTTGGCTGAATGAAAACAAGTCCGTTGGAGGCTTTGTCATTGGCGGTTTTCGTACTCTTCAGAATAGTTGAGAGCACTGTCCCAAGTTCTCTTCGATCTGTGCTGCAACTCTCTTTTGATCTTGTCTCGTATCATCCACAACAGTTGTGTTGAAGTCAAGGTGTCGTGTAGCCACTTGCTGGTGGTAACCTAGCTACGCACATAAGCCCTCTTCACGGGGTGACGGAATGTCGGGACCGCTGGTGGTGTGTTGTCCGTGCACAGGAGAAGAGTGCGGCCGCAAGTTCCGTTTTGCATGAGCGAATTGCAGGGAGCATTCACTCTTGCAAGAGCAGCCAGGCTACCAGAGTGTTCACGAAGGCGTCGCCGTAGCCGGGGGCATGGCTGCTGCCCGCGTCCAGCCAAACGGCAAACGTGCTTGGCCCCGAATCTTGGGACTAGGACAGGGTCGCGGCGAGTAAGGCTCGAACTCGGCGACTAAGACAGTACGCGGCGAGTAAGACAGGAACGCCAAGACGGGAAGGCAGAGTCCGGCGTGTCGGCTACGCTTGGGCTCGGGCCATGCGCAAACGGGCCAGAGGTTTGTCATTGATCGGCAGGTGCACTAAGGCGGCGAATAGGCCGAAGCCGACTCCCGCCCACCACATGGCGTCATAGGAACCTGTGCGGTCGTAGAGCAATCCGCCCAACCACACGCCAAGAAAGCCACCGACCTGATGGCTCAGAAAGACGATGCCAAACAGGGTGGCCATGAACTTGAGCCCGAACATCTGCGCCACTATGCCCGTGGTCAAAGGCACCGTTGAGAGCCAAAGCAGTCCCATTGACGCCGCAAATAGATAGACTGTCAGTTCGTTGGCCGGGGCGAGCAGCAGTCCCAAGATGATCAACGCCCGACCGGAATAGATGGCGGAAAGACCGAGCTTCTTGGAGTATCGTTGCCCAAACGCTCCTGACAGCAGTGAACCGATGATGTTGAACAGGCCTACTATGGAGAGCGCGTATGCGCCTGCGCGCGCCGAGAGACCGAGATCGGTCACGTATGTGGGGAAATGTACGGTGATAAACGCAACATGGAACCCGCACACGAAGAAACCCGCCGTTAGGAGCAGGAAGCTCCGATGACGCATTGCCTCGCCCAAGGCATTGGTCAGGCCCTGGTCCGATGCCGGTTCTCCTCTTGATTGCGAGCCGCTTGGAAGGGTGAACGCCAGAGGGACCAAAACCAAGGCCACGACAGACATTACCAATAGGGAGTCGTACCAGCCGTAACGGGATATCAGGGTCTGATTGATCGGAGAAAAGAGCACTTGGCCCAGGGATCCTGCGGCGGTGCCAAGCCCCAACGCCATGGACCGCCGTTCCGGCCCGATAATACGGGCAACGGCCGCCAGCACGAGGGAGTACGAGCAGAAGGCCACTCCCAATCCAACGAGAACTCCTCCGGTCAGGAATAGTGCGAGCCCGCTGTCAGACATCGCCATTCCGGCAATGCCAATAGCGTATACCGCCGCTCCCAGGGCGACTACCCTGGCCGTACCGAACCGGTCCGCAATCGCTCCGGCTACCGGTACGCCAATGCCCCACAACAGATTCTGGATCGCCAGCGCCAGCGAAAAGGTCTCCCGCGACCAGCCGTTCTCACTTGTCATCGGCGCCAGATAGAGGCCGAAGCTGGACCGGATTCCGAACCCGATGAGAGAGATCAGACATGCCGCCGCGATCACCGCCGGCACGGTAAGGCGTCCGGAAAAAACGTTTGTGGAGGTAAGGCTCAAGAGAGTTTGCTCTGCAGCAATTAATCGTGGCGGCGGGCGCGAAGTTCGAGCGTTCGCAGCCGACGGTTCACCCTGCATCTAACTATACACGCGTGGAGTTCGTTGCTACAGCGGGACGGTAAGCGGTACGGGTTTCCACAACCACTGGGTGTAGTATATTGAAACTGGGCGAGTTTTGAATAACGCAATGAGGCGTCCTTGGATAAACGATGCCAATACCTGTTTCCCTTAGGAAACCATTGCATTACCCAGCCAGGCCAGGCGAGAATACCCCCTCTCCCGTCAAGGAGAATGGTCCTCATCCCCAGTTAGCAGAGCGGACAGATGGACATGGCGATTGAACGCTTGACGGAATGCATCGGGCGGGCTGTTCACCAGGCGGAGTTCACAAACGTCCTGAGACAACGCTTCAACTCGTCCGTGATGCACGAGTTTTACGCACGGAAGATGAAGAGCGAGTACAGCCTGTCCAACACGGACACTATAAGTGTCCGTGAAACTGAGCTGACCGAGCTCGTCTCGGAGCTAACGCCGATGGTTGCATGCTACACCTCGCCCGAGACTGGTGCAGTAGGCAACGGCTTCTACAAGTTGATGGGGTCTTCAGCTTCGCCGCGTCTGCCCTCCGTCGAGGAATACGCGAAGATACTGGTTCTCGCAGCTGCGCGAGTGGGCCCGGAACGAGTCGCGGGTTTGTTCGCCGGGTGGGTGGAAAGCCAACCCATCCGGGTCTGGCTGTGTGCCTTGCTTAAGGGAGTGAGAACCGATGGCGGTCTGAGGCCCGTGGACGGGCTGTGTCTGGAAACACTGCCGAGCAACGGCGACGAGTTTCCTAGATCCCTCTCCGTCCAGATCGACAAGCACGACATTCGGCACGAGCAATACGCCCAGAGAGCGATCCTGTCTCTCGAACACGAAACGGGACCGGTGCTGTACTCCCCGAATGGTGAATCCACTGGCTTCCCAGAACTCTCGCCGCACCCCGCAATTCGCAATCCGGAACTTTCGTCGATGTCGATGGATGGTCTGTGCCGAGCAATGTCGATCGAGACCAATAGCTACGTAAACTGGTTCAGACAGTGGTGGGACTACGGAGATGTAGACGCCTTCTTCCTCAACCCGGGATTCTCGTATTCTGGCAGAGACATAAGCAACTCTTCACCAAGCCTCGTCTCTGAGCAGCAGCTGGAGAGATGTCTGGAACTCCATAGCTTGCTGGACGGGTTCACCAGGTTGGACCTCGGCATTGCCAGGTGGCGCAGGTCGAAACGGGCGACCACAAAAGAAGATCAATTGGTCGAACTGAGGATCGCGATGGAGTCTATTTTGCTTGCCGACGACAACGGAGCCGGCGAGAAGAGGCATCGTTTGGCGATTAGAGGTGCGTGGTTGCTTGGGGAGACACTCGAGGAGCGCAAGAAATACTTTCGAAGCCTCCAGAAGGCTTACGACTTTGCGTCAAACGTGATTCATGCCGGTAGCCTTAAAAAGAAGGATAAGGAAGCGCGGGATAGGGTTCTCCACGAAGCTCAGGACATTTGCCGGGATGCGATACTGCGGATTGCAGAGGCCAAGGCTATGCCGAATTGGACCGACATCATCTTGGGTAAGGGGTTTCATCCTCGCCCCTAAGGCCCTGCGAGATAGGATGTAAATAGTGAGGCCGATTTTGACGATAGACAGAAGCGGCTTCGACATGTTACTTGGTGGTCTGTGAAGCTTCTGAGGCCCTCTACGTAACGTTTGAGCAACAGTACGGATAGATCATTAGGGCAAGCGTAGCATGACGCCGCACGCCTGGGGGCAAGGCGCATGGCGTCGGCAGCTACACCTACGGCCTCTCAAACTGGCAGTTGCGAATCGCCTAGTCCAGCGCTGCGACCGCGTCGATCTCCACCAGCCAGTCTGTAGACGCCAGGGAGCCGATCTGCACCATGGTGGCGGCGGGGAAGGGCGCTTCCAGAATCTCGTTGCGCACCATGGTAATGGTCTCTCGGAAGCGAATATCGGTGACGTACATATTCATGAAGACGACGTTATTGAACGTCGCGCCGGCGGCCTCCAAGAGGGCCTGGATGTTGTCAAAGACCTGGCGCACCTGCGCTTCGATGTCGCCAGCGCCGACAATACTGCCGTCGCCGGCCGTCGGCCCTTGACCGGCAATGTAAAGCATCTCGTTGGCTTGCACGCGCAGGGCCATCGAGTATGGCGCGGAAGGCTGCGACATGCCTGCGCCAAGTAGGGGTTCTTTTTTCATTGTGGGAGTTCCCTTCTCTTGTGGAATTGCGATCACTTTTCATACAACGGGCATTATAGCCGCAGTGCGGGCATTCTCCAAGAGATGATTGCACGTTTCCGCAAGTGCAAAGGCGGCAGCGCCTGCGTTCTGTCGGGCGTGTCAATTACCCAACCTTGTCTGCAGGCAGTGCCGGCGCCGCGACTCCGTGCGCTTGTGGATTCTGGGTATAGTCTTTTATTCAGACGGTTTGCGTTGTTCGCGTGACGCGGCAGAACTGAACGGCTGGAAACAGCGCGGACACTGTCGTGGTATATATATGGATTGAAGGAGAGTATTGTCTCACCCAAGGATGTCCCGCTCTACCCGTCTTCAAGGCAGACACGGAAAGGGAACAGTGCCATGAAAGCGCAATCAACCGCCGCCGAACCAATCTTGAGCGACGCACAAGTGGCGTCCTACCATGAGGACGGCTACCTAGTGCTCCCAAACGTGCTGTCGGCGCAGGAACTCGCGGCGCTGCGGGCAGCCGCCGACGCGCTGAACGAGGAGCGACTCCGTCGCGGCGGCGCGGAGCGCACCGTTGCCATACACGACGTGATCTTCTTGCAGGAAGCATTTATGGAAGCCGCCCACCATCCCGCGCTCGTGGGGGCGTCCGTGCAGCTTATCGGCGAGAACTTGCATCTGCTCCAGGCGCGGGTCCATTGGAAGCCCATCGCGAAAGGCGAAGGCGCCGTGGACTGGCATCAGGACTACCCTTTTCTGCCGCTGACCAATTACGACCTGCTGGCGGTGACGTTCTTGCTCGACGATACGACGGTGCAAAACGGGGCGTTGCAAGCAATCCCCGGCAGTCACGTGCGCGGCCCGCTGGACCACCACGACGCAGACGGTACTTTTGTGGGGCGCTGCACGACAACCGACGATTACGCATCGGACGTTGCCAACGGCAACCTATACGATTTGGTAGGCCCTGCAGGCAGCATGACTATCCACCACGGAAACCTGCTGCACTACACACACCCGAATAACGGCGACACCCCGCGCCGGGCGTTGGTCTACCAAATTGCGGCAGGCGATGCGAGGCTGCTCGGCGGCAACTTCTACAAAGTCTGGCTGGTGTATCTCCATGGCAGCGATCCTTTGGTAGCGCGCTTTTTGGACGGTTCGACGCAGCGCTTGCCCCTGTCCTTTTGCAACCTGGGAGGGTTGGACCGGTGAGACGTTGACTTTAACGGAAACTGGACTCTATGATAAAAGTGCGAACAGATTTGGTGGGCACGTTCTGGGGGAACTGCTAAGGAATAAACATGTCTGGCGAACGCTATCTTCAGATTGGCGAGGTAGCAGAGCAACTCGGACTTACACCACGCACGCTCCGCTATTACGAAGAGATCGGCTTGCTCGCGCCGCCTTCCCGCATGGAGGGGGGCTTTCGGCTCTACTCTGCAGCGGATATCGTCCGCCTGGAAAATATCGTGCAACTCAAGCGGCTGCTGGGATTCTCGCTGGCTGAGATCAAGCAAGTGGTGGAGGCGATGGAGTCGCTCAAGCTCCTGAGACAGGAGAGCAAGCTAGCCTCCGATCTGGAAACGAAGCGCGACACGCTGCAGAAGGCGCTGGTGATTCTGGAGCAACAGGTGGACGTGTTGGATGGCCGCTTGCGCCAGGTGGCTGAGATGCGCGACAGATTCGATGAGCGCTCATTGCGCGTGCGGGAACGGCTGGAGCAAATCGAAGCCGAACTCCAAGTAGTGTTAGTGAATACCTCTTCCTAGCATTAAGAATCTGATTAGGCAGCTACGTTAGGGCTTTCAAGCGAAGAATGCGCCGGGAGTGCCGTCATTCCGGCTTTCGCCGGAATTCAGATCTCCCGCGATACGATGTCCTCACCAGAGTATTGGCCCTGAGTTTGCCAAGAGCATGCCGCTATCGGGCCGTATACGATGTTGTGACGGAGTGTCGCTCACACCATCCAACTTTTCTTTGCGTACCGTAATCCCTCACTAACTCTCCGGTCGGTGCGATCGGCTTGCGTTGGAATGTGTACTCCCCGACTTCTGTTGCGGTACTGTGCAAGCGCGGCTCTTACAAGGGGCAGTACCGTCATGCGGGGATTGACTGAGGGAGAGCACATGAAATCAAATCGGTTGCACACTGCCCATGAAGGGAGCAGCGCATGGCAATTCAAGACCAGACGACGATTGCGGTAGAGACCTTTCAACAGGCCCTCGATGCCCTGCCGCGAGCGCAGTTGGCGAATCTCCCCACGCCGCTCGACTATTGCCCGCGCCTCACGGAGCACTTGGGCGGCCCCGACGTCTATATCAAACGCGACGACCTCACCGGGCTGGCGCTCGGCGGCAACAAGACCCGCAACCTGGAATTTCTCTTCGGGGAAGCCATTGCGCAGGGAGCGGACTGCATCATTACCGGCGCCTATCCGCAATCGAACCAATGCCGGCAGACGGCGGCGGCCGCGGCAAAACTGGGGCTGGAATGCTATCTGGTGCTTGGCGCGTTGCGCCACCGGGCGGACGTGCAGGGCAATCTGCTCCTCGATCACCTCTTTGGCGCGCACGTGGAAGTGGCGCCGGATGCGGACGACGTGGGCGTGCAGACCATCATCGACGAGCGCGTGGAGTCGCTCAAAGCTCAGGGCAGACGGCCTTACCGCTTCACGAATAAGTACCCCGAGCTTGCCGTAAAGTCAGTGGCGGGCTATCTGAGCGGTATGCTGGAGTTGCACGGGCAATTGGAGCGTCTGCCGGAACAGCCGACAACCATCGTCGTGACCTCCGGCTCCGGCTCTACTCATACCGGCATTGCGGCCACAGTGAAGGCGCTGGGCCTGCCCTACCGCGTCATCGGAATCTCGATCCGACCGCAGAATCCGCCGCAACGCGAACGCATTGCCGCCCTCTCCCAAAGCGCCGCGCAACACTATGGTATCCCCTGCGCCTTGACTCCTGATGAAGTGGACGTTCGTGAGGAGTACTTCGGCGCCGGACACGGCGTAACCACAGCTGCGGGTAGGGAAGCCGTGCGCACCGTGGCGCGCACGGAAGGCATCCTGCTCGACCTTACGTATACGGGCAAGTCGATGTCCGGTCTCATAGAACTGGTGCGCAACGGCACGCTCAGCCGCGACGAACGCGTCGTCTTCGTGCATACCGGCGGCATTCCGTCGCTCTTCGCCCACGCTGATGAGGTGCTTGCGTAGCTGTGCAGCGAGCGTGACGATCCGCGCAGGATGGGGCGAGCGAAGAAGCTGTGTCATACGTCTGCCTCGCCCAATTGCCGCAGATTCCTGATGAAGTGACGGCTAAAATATGCCGGCGTGGTAAGATACCACTCGCGGGTTCTCCTCAGGGATTGACGCGGCGAACGCACGAGAGCCCCACCCGCAGATTGAGCAGGTTCAAGAAGGCCAAAGCTAAGCATGGTTTTGGCGAGCTAGGCAATTGCACATCTATACCAGCATGTAGAGTAAGGAAGCGGATTCATGACATCTGTGCCGACGGCGGATACGCAGCAAGAACTCTTGGCATTGAGTCGGCAGGTTTTTCCGGGAGGGTCGTCGGGCTTGTGGTGTCTGCCGGACGAGTATCAAATCGTGGTCAACCACGGGCTCGGCAGCCATGTGTGGGACATGACCGGCAGAGAGTATATCGACTGCATCCTGGGGTCGGGGCCGGTCATCATCGGCCATGCCCATCCGGCGGTTGTGGCGGCGGTGCAGGGGCAGGTGGCACAGGGCGCGACCTACTTCCTCCTCAATGAACCGGCAATTCGGCTGGCGGAAATGGTGGTTGATGCCGTGCCGTGCGCCGAGCAGATTCGCTTCGTCAGCACCGGCACCGAGGCGACATTCTACGCGATTCGCATTGCCCGCGCCTTTACCGGACGCAACAAGGTGCTCAAGTTCGAAGGGGCGCTCCACGGCGGCAACGACTACGCCACCATGAGCACGACACCGCCGCACACCAGTGACTACCCCCACGGCATTCCGGATAGCAGCGGCATTCCGCCGCAGGTGCAGGAACAGGTGCTGGTCTCCGAATTCAACAATCTCGCGCTCACCCGCGAGTTGGTGCTCCGTCACGGCGACGACTTGGCGGCGATTATCATGGAGCCGCTGCAGCGCGCGCTCAACCCGGACCCGGGTTTCCTGGCTGCCATGCGCGACCTGGCCCACGAGGTCGGGGCGTTGCTTATCTTCGATGAAATCGTCACCGGCTTCCGCTTGGCATGGGGAGGCGCTCAGGAGTACTACGGCGTGGAGCCGGACCTGGCGGTGCTGGGCAAAGCGTTGGGCGGAGGCTACTCAGTGGGCGCGGTGGCGGGACCCGCCGAAATCATGGAGGTGGTTTCGTCCGCGATCAGAGGCACGCCGCGTTACGTATGGATGGGCGGTACGTTTAGCGGCAACCCGCTTAGCTCAGTGGCGGGCCTGGCGACCCTGGGCGTGCTGCAGGAAGAGGGCAGCTTTGCCCGTCTGCACGCGGTTGGCGATCAGGTGCGCACCGGACTTGAGGCGCTGGGTAGAGAGTGCGGCGAGCCGCTGCAGGCCATCGGCGCCGGGCCGCTGCTCCAGGTCTTCTTCGGCGAAGGCACCCTGCGCAGCTACCGCGACTGCCTGCAAACCGACAACACAAAGCGCATCGCCTTCGCCCGTGAACTGCTCCGCTCCGGCATCCTCACCAACCCCGGGGAAAAACTCTACTTCTCGCTGGCCCACACCGATGAGGACGTAGGAGAAATCCTCGACCGCGCTCGCACGGCACTCAAGACGGTGCAGGAGCAAGAGCAGACGAACGTCTCCGGTTGAATGAACCGAGACGAGGCATTTGCCAAGTGCAGAGTCAGCTTGTTAATGTCAACCAATTACGCGCTGCTCTAGCCAAGGGTGATACGAAGGGTCCGCTGTGAACTGCGGATAGTCATCAGGCCAAGGCAACTTTACGTACCTCTTCTCACCCACCGCATTCACCAGTTCCTGGTTACATCCAAAGCCAATCAGGTGGACCCTGACGTCGCACCTCTTGAGTTCGTTGATCATACAAGTGTAGTCGCCGTCTCTGGCGATGAGTACGAGAATGGTACTTGACGGATCCTGGCCGCAGTCGCTTTTGCAATGATCGATAACTGTCTCGTCCAAGTCTTCGCCTTCCTCCCAAACTTTCCAACCACGGTCAAGCAGAGCGTCGCTTGGGTCGAAAGGATTGGGCCACTGGGTGGCGCGGACGAATGCCTTGAATGTCCTTTGGGTCGCAGTTAGGAAACGCTTCTCACACTCTGCTCGAATCCATGCGTCTACATCCGGCACGTGCTGAAAACGAGCAGCGATATCTGGAAAGTCCCACACAACAAGCAAGCGGGTCCGTTTCACTGTTTGCCTCTTTGTCTTCCTAAAGAAATTGGGAGAAATTCCATTTTCCATTGCAATTGAGTGGATAGCCGCAAGTGACTTTGCATCGGGGGTTGTGGCTCCAATCTCCCACCTGGAAACCGTGTTCGGAGGGATTCCGAGAGAACGTGCGAGTTCCGCTTGCGAAAGACCAAGTTTCTTTCGCAACTCAACGATACTCTTTGGGTAGAAGTGGTACTGTCTCTGCTTTGCCGGTGCCACTCTTTTGCTCCGTTGCACAGTGAGGATATGATGTTTCTCGATTTAACGATAGCAAGATGCTGTAGTTGAGTCAACAGATAAGTAGTGGCTTTTGGGAGTGTCTTTTGTTACAATAGTGGAGACTTGCCTGAGAGAGTACGCCCTTGGGAAAATGTACGTTATATCCCTTGGCAAGCTTGAAGCGACCCTTGCGGCAAGTTGGAGATGGTAGCAAAGCCGTTATGGGTGTGACTATTCGCCGCCCCAAAGGGCCTCGGTTTGGTCATGCTTAGAGGAGGAGATTTCTAGTGAATAGGCAGCAAATCCATCCGTTCGAAGGGGTACTGATTGATCGTTTTGGCGGACTCATACAAGCGGGAGAACACGACGGGGAGGAGGGCGCGGCTTGCGCCTTAGAAGCGGCTAGTGTGGCACGTGGGAGGGGGATCAGCGATAGTCCAGGCGATGCTGGACTACCTACGCTTTGGCCCCTCAGTGACGGCCTTGGAATTTGGCCAGACGACAAAACTCGAACCAAGCACGTAATACCTTTGGTCAAGGCGCTATGGCGCTGGCCGCGATGGTCGAAGGGACAGCGGGCAGCTTGGAAACGGCGCGTAATCCAGCGCACGATCCAAGAGATACTTCCCTTCGTCCTCCGTTCAATCGGGCTTGAGAGCGAGGCTGACCGCTGCGAACAAGATGGAACGATAGAGGCGGCTGAAGCGGCCAGCGCAGCAGCCAATGGCGCGGTCAAAGATGCCCGCAAAGCGGCAGATAGTTTCCGCATGTTGGACGCAATACACGCGAGGGAAGCTGCCAATTATGTGATCAAAGCTGCTCAAAGAAGAGAAGACTTTGATATAGCGTATGCCGCTTACAACGTTGCTCTTGCTGTTGGTGGTATCGCCAGAAGCTGTGACGCAGATGCAACCGGCCCCATAGTTGACGGCGTCAGCGCGGTAAGTGTGCTATCGCTAACCTGCCGCATTTGGCGTGAGGAAGCCGAGCACATCCGGCAGTCAAGGTCAGGTTAGAAACTACTGCATAAACGCACTGATTTTTGGTGATCAACCCTTCGACAGGCTCAGGGCGAACGGAAGAGTGTAAGACTCCGTGCGCAGAATGAGAAATCGTTTGTGCTGAGCCGTGCTTGTCCTCGTATCACTAGAGTTGCCTAGCGCTTCACTTATTTGAGGCTCTCGCAGGCGGTGCCGTCTTCATCTCTATCGAGCTTGTTTGGGTCTGAACTATCCGCTTCCAATACCGCTTGAGCCTGCAACTGGTACTCAAAGTCTCCGCAGTTAAACTCGTCCCCTTGGCCAAGGTACTGTTGCGGGTCGAAGTCACTCTGCGGCGGTTCGGTAGGTATTGGGATTGGCGACGGAGTAGCAGCAGTTGGCGAAGGAGAGGGTGTTGGTGACGGAACAGCAGTAGGCATGGAAGTTGGAGAGGGCTTGGGTGCTGGGACAGCCGTTGGCATAGGAGAAGGAGTAGCCAGCGGCGTACGGACAGGTGTAGCTGTCGGCTCAGGTGTAGCAGCAATAATAGCAAGCAGCAGCGGTGTAGCGGTAGCTTCCACGCGGGCGGTGGGCGGAGCACCGGAGGCCGAATTGCTCTCTTCGTCCCCTCCACAGGCGAGGACACTGAGGCAGGAGCCAATCAGCAGGACATAAATAAGACTAGCGGCGATCTGCTTCCCGCGCATACCCGTACGGAAAACGGGAATTCTGCGTAGAACACCCATGTATTCTTACTGCTCAAGTGTCAGGAATTGCATTCCCACCTCGCAACGGGTGCGGAACATGAATTGTGGGGGAATGGTGGTAAGGTGCCTACACATCCAAGTTGCCATGCTAATACACTGCTTCCCCCTCACCGTGCACAGCGAATCTTAGCGAAACCCACGCCAAGAGACATCAGACTGTGCCAAAATGGCGCTGGCAAGGACTGTCTTGACTAGCGTAGCGTCTTGCGCATGGCACGACCGGCCGCCTTGCCTGCCACGCGGCGCACGATGCGTTGTCCGACGCGTCCCTTGCGCACGGCGTTCACGTCACCGAGAAGCCGCGCCAACCAGTAGAGAAGTGACCGTATCTTCATCCGAGCTCCACAGTGCCATTCCAATCTGGTGGGGAGTGTACCACAGACCTCCGCGCAGGAGCTGACCGGCAATGCGTAGACAAGACTGGTAACGACCTGCTTCCAACACACGCTCGAGCGAAATCCGGTGATCTTGCGTATGAGACCCACTCGACGGTGCAACTACAACGTCACCATCGGCTCCAGGCCTATCGGCAACTAACTGATGTGCGCACATGTGAGGAAGGGCAACTGTAAATGTACTACTTTGACCTTCCCAATTGCACAGATGGTACTGTTTAATGGTACCATCCCTTTATATGAGGAGGAAGCATCAGCGCACCTTAGAACGAGTCTTCACAAGGCCCACGCCATCCGACATCAGGTGGGCCGACATCGAGAGCATGTTAGAGGCAATCGGCGTGGAGGTCTCAGAGGGGTCAGGGTCGCGGGTGCGCCTGGTTGCTACTGACAGGGTGATGGTTGTTCATCGCCCACACCCGCGGCCAGAGACAGGAAAAGCAACCGTAAGGGATGTTGTCGCGTTTCTTGCGTCTGTAGGAGTTGAGCCATGATGGAGTACAAGGGCTACGTTGCCACAGTCGAATTCGATGATTCTGTCGGCTTGCTGCACGGCAGAGTTGTGAATAGTGGCGACTATCCCGTCGCTACCTTCGAGGCAGCGGATGTGGCAGGGCTGCGTGCCGAGTTCCGCCTATCTGTGGACGAATACCTTAGTGCGTGTCAAGAAGCAGGAATCGAGCCCCGGCCGCCGTTCTCCGGCAAGCTCAATCTGCGGCTCGGATCGGACCTGCATCAGCGCGTGGCGGTCACAGCGCTGCAGAGCGGCATGAGCATCAACGAGTGGATCAAGCACGTGCTTACAGAGAACGTGCAGAGCGCATGAATGCACGGGCAAGTCTGCATCTGCGGTCACTTGGCGCGTGAATCTTAGGGCAAGTCAGCGAACCGGGTTGCGCTGGTGGGATGCTCTATGAAGCGGCTGGGAGAGCGCCTTTCGCCACGTTGGCGAGCTCGGCAAACGCTGCGCTGTCTTGGACGGCGAGGTCTGCCAGCATCTTGCGGTCCAGGGTAACGTTGGCTTCGCTGAGGCCGTGTATGAAGGCGCTGTAGGTGAGTCCGTTTTGGCGCGCGGCGGCGTTGATACGGACGATCCACAGGCGGCGCATTTCGCGCTTGCGGGTACGGCGGTGGCGGTAGGCAAACGCCATGCCGCGCATCACGGCTTCATTGGCGGTCTTGAAGAGGCGATGTCGGCCGCCCCAGTAACCTGAAGCGCGCTTGAGGACTTTCTTGTGGCGTTTGTGCGATGTTACGCCGCGTTTTACTCGGGGCATGGTCTCTCTACTCTTTGGTGTTCGCTACGTTTCTTCTCTGTCGAATTCTAGCGTAAACGGCGGGGGTCAAGCCCCCGCGCTACATCGAACTTACCTACGGCAACGAGCAATCTTCTTACTTGATACCAGCGCCGGGAAGGAGTTTCTTGACGCGCTTCCTTTCGCCGTCGGGAGATTCGAAATAGTGCGCCGTAGTACGCAGCGTGCGCGGCTTCTTCTTGCGGCGCAAATGGTTCATGCTCCCTTTAGGCCGCATCAGCTTGCCGGTGCCGCTGACCTTGAACCGCTTGCGCGTGCTCTTATGCGTCTTCATCTTAGGCACGAGTCTATCGCCTCTCTTCATTTAGAGGAATCGAGTGCTATGGTATCATACACGGAGCGGCGCGCACAACCTGCGAGAGATTCGCGCACGCCGGGCAAGCCCACTGAGAAAGGCGCCACGCCCCGTCAGGAAGTTGGGTGAGTCGCGGTGAAGATGGATTCCCGCGAAAGCGGGAATGACGGACTGTGTGCTCTCGGTCTTGATGATAGGTCTCAGCATGTTTGCCTGGATTCCACATCTTCTCCATTCATTCCCCGATGTACTTGTGTCAGCCTGATTCTGGAGAATTGGCATGCCTCCGTTTCAAATGGTAACAGACCTAGCGCCGCGCGGTGACCAGCCCCAGGCGATTGACCAACTGGTCAGCGGGTGCCATGCCGAATACCCGTTCCAGACCCTTCTCGGCGTTACCGGTTCCGGTAAGACTCTCACCATGGCCCGGGTTATCCAAGCGATTCAGAGGCCGGCGCTTGTTCTTGCCCCCAACAAGACCCTGGCCGCGCAGCTTTTTTCTGAGTTTCGAGACTTCTTTCCGGAAAACGCGGTCGAGTACTTCGTCTCCTACTACGATTACTACCAGCCCGAGGCGTACCTCCCGCGCACGGATACGTACATCGAGAAGGACTCGAACATCAACGAGGAGGTAGAGAAGCTCCGGCTCTCGGCCACACGGTCTCTCATGGAGCGGCCGGATGTCATCATCGTCGCGAGCGTCTCCTGTATCTACGGCATGGGCTCGCCCCACGACTACGGGCAAGTGGTCGTACCGCTGAACGTTGGCGAGCAGTACCGCCGCCAGAACGTGTTGCGGCATCTGAACGACATCCAGTACGAGCGCAATAACGTCGACTTCAAGCGTGGCACGTATCGGGTGAAGGGCGACGTACTCGATATATTCCCGGCGTATGGCGACACGGCGATACGCATAGACTTCTTTGGCGACGAAGTGGACCGCATCATCGAGATCGATCCGCTTACCGGTGAGATTCTGGATACGCGGCAAGCGATCAATATCTATCCGGCGAGCCACTTCGTGACGCCGGTGGAGCGCATTGAAGAGGCCATCAAGAGCATCGAGACGGAGCTCGACGAGCACGTCGCCGTGTTGCAAAGCGAGGGTAAGCTGCTCGAAACGCAGCGCCTGCTTCAACGCACCCGGTTCGACCTGGAGATGCTGCGCGAGACCGGCCACTGCAAGGGCATCGAGAACTATAGCCGCCATCTCGACGGGCGTAACGCCGGTGATCCCTCGTGGACGCTGCTGGACTATTTTCCCAAAGACTTCCTCATGTTCATCGATGAGTCCCACGTCGCCGTGCCGCAACTGCGCGGCATGCACGCCGGGGACCGCTCGCGTAAGCAGGTGCTGGTGGATTACGGATTCCGTTTGCCCAGCGCGCTCGATAACCGCCCGCTCATGTTTCAGGAGCTAGAGCAGCGTCTCAACCAGGTGATCTTCGTTTCCGCGACGCCCAATATGTACGAACGCGAACGGAGCAGCCAGGTGGTGGAGCAGATCATCCGCCCCACCGGTCTGGTGGACCCATCGATTGAAATTCAACCGACTACCGGTCAGATCGACCATCTCGTCAGTCAGATTCGTCAGCGGGTGGCGCAGCACGAGCGCGTATTGGTGACGACGCTGACAAAGCGCATGGCGGAGCAACTTGCCGATTACCTCAACGAAATCGGCATCAAGGTGCACTATCTGCACTCGGAGATCGATACCCTGGAGCGTGTGGAAATTCTGCGCGACCTCCGGCTGGGCGTGTACGACGTGGTGGTGGGCATCAACCTGCTGCGTGAAGGCCTAGACTTGCCGGAAGTATCGCTGGTGGCGATTCTGGATGCGGATAAAGAAGGCTACCTGCGCAGCGAGACCTCGCTGGTGCAGACCATCGGTCGCGCGGCGCGTCACATCAACGGCCATGTGGTCCTCTACGCCGATGTGGTGACCAATTCCATGCGCCGCGCCATCGACGAAACCTACCGCCGCCGCGATAGGCAGCTTGCCCACAACGATCAACACGGCATTAAGCCGGAGAGCGTGCACAAGGCGATTCGCGACATTACCGATACCATTCGCGCCGTAGCGGAAGAGGAATCGAGCTACCAGGCGGAAAATAAGCCGCTCTCGGCCAAAGAGGCGCTGAAGCTCATCAAGGAGCTTGAGAAACAGATGCGCAAGGCGGCGAGAGAGCTGGACTTCGAGCGCGCCGCGCTCGTCCGCGATCAAATCCGCGAAATCCGCGCCGGCCAGCAGGAAGTGATAACAGTCGAGTAGGCCGACCCAGGTTAGGGTAAGGGTTGAACTGCTAGCTTCAAAAGCACGGGCAGTGATCGGGCACGACAAGTTGAACCCCTACGTCTGACCAACTTGCTAACCGCATGCTCCAGGACTTCGACTCCGCTTTGCTCGGCTGGTAGTCGGGATGCGCGATCTCTACTTTGCGCGGCGCCGGCTTGTCCGTCATGGCTTCCCTCCGAGGTGTTCTGTGAGGGGAATCATATGGTGACTACTAAACGTGGGTAGCCGCGCCGCCGTTGAGCGCCAGCAACTCGCGGAGAACGTCGTTGTCCGAGATGTCCGCCGGCCAACCGTACGCGGCAGCCACAGCGGCGTCAAGGGCTTCGTGTGCGTCGGCGAGCCATTGCGGGCGGGCGTTGTAGAGGTTCGTCAGCGTGCGTTTCTTGAGCGCCTTCGCTGCCGCCTCGTCGCGAGGAACGGGCCGCTTCGGATAGCCGGGAACCGGCTCGTCGACCCACTCTACCCATTCGGGCGGGTTGAGCCAGCGGTCGCGCAGCTCGACGAGGCATCGGGCGGCGTCCGCAATGGCAATCGCACGCGGGTCGGAAGCGTATTCGGTCGCGGGCACGTCCGGCGTCAGGCCGGGCGGGAACGGGAACGTCTCGAAGGTGGTTGTCGGCGTGTAGCGGGGCCGGTTTTCCAAACTCGTCCCGAGCCGGAGCGACCAGGCTTCGTGGAACCGGCTGTGCAGGATCCCAAACGTCGTGTCGTCATCGCGGCCCATAACGATCAGCGCATGATCGGGACAGATGCGCGAGTCACACCAGACGAACAGCCGGTGCTTGGCGACGGCTGGCGTCGCGATGTATCGCGACAGGCCGTTGAGTGCTGCCCACATACTCGGCCGCGGCTCGACGTGCCTCCACCAGTACTTCCGATAGGCTTCACGGCGGTTCTTCTGGCGCATCGGGTAAACGTGCTCCCTCGTCCAACGGAACGGCTCTTCGTACAACGCCGCCTGACCCACTGTCATCGTCCACCCGAAGTCGACGATCCACTTGCCTGCTGGCCGCCGGGACAGGTCCATCCCGTTCACCCATGGCTTCAGAACGTCAGCGTTCGTCCGGCCGTTCGGGTTCGCCGGCAGACGGAGCCACTCACGCGCCAGATCGCCCGCGATGTCGAAGGGACCGCCCTTCGTGTCGGCCATGAACGCCACGCCAGCGTTCTCAGCAAGACGAGGGACGTTCGTCAGGTCGACGCCGACACCGTCGCGCCGCGCCGTCAGGTCTGCGTAGATCTCGTCGACCGCCGCACCGTCGAGCCGCGTGCCGGCCACGGACTCGTCGCCGGCACGCGAGAAGCAGACCAGCGACACCCGCACCGCCGCCCCGTCGATTACCCACGGCTCGTCGCTCCATGCCTCGAATATCCGCCGATTGTCCGTCGCGGCCTGCAGCGCACGGCGGTTCGCGCCGCCTCGGATAGAGTTGGTCGCGACAAGCCCGGCCCGGTTTGCCTTGCCGGATGCGATCTGCTGGCCCGCTTTCTCGAACCAGTAGCAGACGAGGTCCGCTTCCGCCGGCACGCGGCCGGCGTAGGTCGCGAACATCCGCGACACGTAGTCCTCGCCCAAGTTGGCGATCAAGAGCTTGCCACCCAGGAACGGCGGATTGCCGATTACCACGTCCGCTGCTTGCCAGTCCGGTTCGGTGTTGTCCGGTGTCAGGATCGCGTCGCGGCACTCGATGGTGTCGAGCGGCTTGAGGATCGGATCGCGCGCCTCCGAAAATCCGTTGCGCCGCATCCATTGGATCTCGCCGATCCAAACCGACACGCGGGCCAACTCTGCGGCGTAGGGGTTGATCTCGATGCCCTTGACGTTGGCCGGGCCGGTCCCCGGGAACGCGCGCTGGAAGCCGAGCGCCTCCGCCTCGACCTGCACCCGGTGCTCCAGGTCCTTGAGCGCCTGCAAGGCCAGATATAGGAAGTTGCCGGAGCCGCATGCCGGGTCGAGCACCGTGAACGCCCGTAGCCGGTTGAGGAACGTCCGGTACCGCCGCTCGGCTTCGTTCCGCCGGTTCGTGCGAGTGGAGGGTGACTTGGCGGCATCCGCACGTTCCAGCTCGGCGGCGATCTCGGCCTTCTCCGCGGCCCATTCGGCAAGCCACGGGCGGATCACCACCGGCTCGACGATCAGCATGATCTTGTCGCGGTCGGTGTAGTGCGCCCCAAGCTGGGCGCGCTTGCCGGGGTCCAGCCCGCGCTCAAAGAGCGTGCCGAGAATCGACGGGTCGATCTCGGACCAATCGAGGCGCGACGCCGCCAGCACGGTGTCAATGTCGGACTTCTCCAGAGGCAACGCCGTGTCGTCGTCGAACAGCCCACCGTTGAACCACTCGACCGTCTCGAAGCCGACGCGTCCACCAGAGGCCATCACCCGGAAGAGATCGCCGGCAAGGTCGGCGAATTGCGCCGGGGTGCGCCGCGCCTGCTCCAGCATTCGCGTGAACATGTGGCCGGGCAGCAGGCCCACATCGTCGGCGAACATGCAGAAGACGAGCCGGTTGACGAAATGCGCAACTGCGCGCGGGTCGTGTCCGCGCTCCCGTAGCGCCTGCGCGACCGCCGCGAAGGACTGCGCCGCCTTTTCGGTGAGCGCTTGCCGCGTCTCACCTGGTCGCAACCGCTCCGGGTCCGAGAACGCCCACTTGAGCTTGTCGCGTGTCGCGGCGTCAGCCAGGTCGTCCAGGCCGAACTCGTAGGTTCTGCTGACGCTGTTCGTCCAGTTGGTGCGGATGCGGAACCGCAGCATGTCGGAGACGATCAGCAGCGGCGGGTTCTCCAGCGCCAGCGAGTACTGACGGAGCTGGTCGAAGGCCGCGTCGAGGTCCTTCCGCTGCCCCTTGTACTCCCAAGCGAAATGATGGCGCTTCCAGACATCGGCCCAGCCGTCCCCGCCGGTGTCCTTGCGAGCCCCCCGCTCGAAGCAGTACGTCTCGCCGGTCGGGTCGACGTCAGCGGGTTTGGGTTCGCCCAGCAACTCGCAGAGGTCGAGGAAATGTTGCTGCGATGCTGAGCGCTCCGTCAGCGTGGAGGCTCGCCACTTGTAGATGAACTCGTACGGTGTCATGCGCGCGCCCCGGATGCCGGCCCATTGTCCGCGATCAGCTCTCGGTAACGCAGCCGCTTTCCGCCCATGTAGGTCTCATCGGCTTCCAACGGGCCGGCAAACGCGTTCTGCCGCTCGGTCAGCGCGACTCGAAGCCGGTGCGCAAGGTACCATACGCTGCGCTGGTTAATGTTCAAGTCCCGGTGCAGCTTCATGCTGCTGACCGATTTGAGGTCCGTCGAAAGCAGGAAGGTGGCAATCATCCAGGCTTGGAAACCGAGCTTGGAACCTTCCATGACCGTGCCGGTCTTCGCGCTGAACCGTTTGGCGCATTCCTTCTCCCGGCACCGAAACGGCATGGTCTTGTGCTTCGCGCCAGTCTGCACATTCAGAGAGCCGCAATGCGGACAGGCAATGCCGTTCGGCCAACGGCGTTCGATGAACCACGCTTCAGCGGTCATGTCGTCCGGGAATCGGCGGGACTGTTCGACCATGCTGATGCCGGTGCGGTGGGATTTGCCGGGAGCCTTGCGGGACATGTCATATACTCCTGAACTTGAAGGATAACACAGCATAGTGCCGAAAGTGAGTTAAGAACTTTCTTACATAATCTCCTGTTCAAAGCTCAAGGCGGTGAGGATTGAACCGCACTGCACTTAATGCAGTATCATCAAGAAACCAGGACGAAAAACTGCGGCGAGGCACGCGAGAGGGCAAATAAGATGAGCAAGAAGGTTTTCGACGCCGAAGATATCGCAGCGGTGACGCGGGTGCTGGAGTCCGGCGTGCTCGGCGCCGGCACGGAGGTAGCGGCGCTGGAGCAGGAGTTTGCGGCGGCGTTGGGAGCGAATCATGGGATCGCCTGCAATGCGGCCATGGGTGGGCTGCACGCGGCACTGCTGGCGGTTGGCGTAGGGGCCGGCGATGAGGTGGTATGCTGCGATCCGATGGTGCTCTTTGGCGGCCTGGCGGTCCTGTACACGGGCGCCATGCCCGTGTTTGCCGACGTGGATGAGCATACCCACAATATGGATCCCGCCTCGCTGGTAGAACGCATCACGCCGCGCACGAAAGCCATCGTCGTAACCCACCACTGGGGCGAACCGGCAGACATGGAGGGCATCCTGGCGGTAGCAAACACCCATAAGCTGCCGGTGATCGAAGATTGTGCGCACGCCCTCTTTGGCGAGTGGCGCGGGCGCAGCACGGGTACGCTCGGCGCAGTCGGCGTCTTCAGCTTCAATTCCTCGAAGCACGTTAGCACCGGCGACGGCGGCATGGCCGTGACCAATGACGCCTATCTCAACGAGCAAATGCGCGCCATTATCACGTTTGGCGCGGCGCCCGTACGCGTGGCCAACAACTACCGCATGACCGAACTCACCGCCGCCGTGGCGCGCGTGCAGATGCGTCGCGCTCGCGGCTACGTGGCAGAGGATCGCGCCAGCGCCCAACTCTATGCGAATGCGGTGGAAGGCTGCGCCTGGCTGCGTCCGCAGCTGGCCGGCGCACACAACGTTCACTCCTACCATCTTTGGGTGGCAGCCTTCTCGCCCCAGCCGGGTGGTCCTTCCTTGGAGGATTTCAAGGCGGCGTGCGCTGCAGAAAAAGCCGCGTTTAGTTTTGGCTACGTCGGCGTACCGGCCTACTTGCATCCCGTATTTAGTTTGGGTGGGTCTTTCGGCGTGAGTCGCGACCCGCAGTCGCAGCCGCTCCCGTATCGTCGGGGTTGGTGCCCGGTGGCGGAGTCCCTGATGCCGCGCCTGATGATCACCGGCATCAGCGCCCGTGACCAGGACTTCCACCGCCAAAACGCCGCCGCGCTCCGAAGGGCGATTCAGAGACTGTCTTGAAAGATACCCTCTCGTTTTGGCATGAGGTGTTTGACAAGAAATGTCATTCCGAGCGCGCCGCAGCCCTGTGCTTGACACGGGGGAGGAATCTGGAGCCTGTGCCCCTCAATGCTTCGCTGCTGGGTTGCTCCGAATAGGAGCTTGCCGGTAGGGCGGGGGCTAGTCCCCCGCTGGATCGGAACCACGGAATCAAGAGAAGATGGATTCCCGCCTGCGCGGGAATGACGGGCTGATGGCGGGAGTGTATGTGTTGAGTGATTCGTTGACAGAATCCCCTTCCCACTTAGCAGTGTGGACAGTTCATGTCATTCCGAGCGAAGCGAGGAATCTAAAGCCTATGCCTCTCAATGCTTCGCCGCTAGGTTCCTCCGAATCGGAGTTTGTCCCCCGCTGGATCGGAACCACGAAATCAAGTGAAGATGGATTCCCGCGAAAGCGGGAATGACGGATGAGGCGGATCTTCCAGCCGACCTCTCAAGTAGCTAGCGCGACAACTGAATTCATCCAAAGCAGAAGTCACCGTATCGGAGTCGTGCAGATTATTCGAATGTCGTTGGTCCCCTATTGCCGCTACAGCGGTGCATGGCGGAGCCGAATGGATATACTAAAGGCGGACCGTTAGCAGGGTGGGTCGGGGAGTCTTGGTTTCTTACATCATTGCTGCCTATGGGCCGTAGGATTCATCGGTTCCCAAATACGTAGTTTCGGGGTAACCTGCAGGGGAGAGTGAGCCCGTGTGCGAGTTTTCAAGCGCGCTTAGCGCTGACATTGCAAAACAGAAAGGAACGGTGCGCAATGCCTGTGTTCATGTCACAGTTTTCCTACACGACGGAAACCTGGAAGCAATTGGCCGATAATCCGGAAGACCGGAGCGACGCTATCGAGCCGCTCCTGGAAAGCCTCGGCGGCCGGCTGATCGCGGTGTACTATGCCTTTGGCGACTATGATGGGGTTGTCATCTTCGAAGCGCCCGACGGCGCCACCGCGGCGGCTGCGGTCATAGCCGCCATTGCGCCGGGGCACGTCAAGTCGGTCAAGACGACGCCGCTGCTCACGGTGGATGAGATGCAAGCCGCGCTGAGCAAGACCAAGATAGTAGGCGAAAGAACATCGTATGATCGGCCCGGCGGGTCTGGGTAAACGCGGGCCGACGGGACACTGTGGCACAAATGTTTTAGGCAGACAAGGACAAGAGGAATAGGCATGTTGGACATTCCGCGCATTCGCGAAGACTTTCCGGCGCTGCAACACGGCATCTACCTCCACACGGCCGGCATCGGGATGAACGCCCGGCCGGTGCTGGCGGAAGTGATAGACCGGTGGCAGTTCTTCTTCGAGAACGGCCCGTGGCTGCAGAGCCGTCGCGACGAGCGCTTTCTGCACAAGCAACGCACGCGCGAGGCGCTGGCGCGGTTATTTAACGTGCCTGCCGATACGATCTCGATGGTGAACAACGTCTCCAACAGCATCAGTATGGTGGTTTCCGGCCTACCGCTTGCACCGGGTGACGAGATCATTACCAGCAATGAGGAAGACGATGCTCTCTGGTTGCCGCTCTATAACATCGGCCGCAAACGCTACGGGGCGGTGATCCACCACATGGCGGTTGGCGCGACACCGGAAGAGAATCTAGCAAATTTCGAGGCGCTGCTCTCCCCGCGCACCAAGCTCGTCGCCATGAGCCACGTGATGCAGGACCGCGGCACGGAGCTGCCCGTGGCGGAGATGTGCCGCCTGGCCCGCGAACGCGGCGCGTTCGTCTATTTTGACGGCGGGCAGGCCGTCGGCCAACTCGACGTGGACATTGCCGCCATCGACCCCGACTTCTACGCTGTGCTCGGCTACAAGTGGATGCTCGGTCCCTATGGTACGGGCTGTTTCTACGTGGCCGAACGCATGCGCGACGTGCTGCAGATTTCCTGGTCCGGCAGCCACGTGGCCCGCCACATAGATTTCGAGACCGGCGAAGTTGACTGGCAGCCCTATCCCCAGCGGCTGGAATGGGGTTCGGTGAACTTTCCCACAATGGCGGGGCTGGGCGTTGCCGTGGAGTACCTGGAAAGCTTCGGCATCAGCGTGATCGAGGAGCGCAGTAAACACCTCTCGCGCTGGCTGCGCGGCGAGCTGCTAAAGCACCCGAAAGTGGTCTGCTACGATCCGGAGCACCCCGACGCCTATACGGGAATCGTGGCGTACGGTGTCGAAGGGGTAACGGGCGATGACCTTGCCGCCTACCTGCATGAACATAAGGTCTGGTGCCGCGCGCTCATGCACGACGGCATGCAAGGCGTGCGCCTCTGCACCGCCTTCATGAATAGCGAAGAGGAGATAGCACGCGCCATCGACATCATGGCCGCCATGCCGCGGTGAAAATTGTGAGTACGTAGGGGCGGTTCGCGAACCGCCCCTACAGCCTTCCAATGGGAAACAAGCACTCACGCGACGCGGTGCGTAGACTCCTGCAAGGGAGGGCGTAATACGATGCAATGCCTCGTGCGTTACCCATCCGGCCAGATGCGCACCGTGCCGTAGACTCCGTCATAGCCTGGTTCGACCGCGACGTCGCCGGCCCGCATGCGCGCAATGCCCTCGGCAATTCGTGCGCCAGCCACCTCAGCTATCGCTTCCAACGGAGCTTCCAGTAACACAGTGAACTCTGAACCGAGTGCATCAGTGAGCTCCGTGTAGGTACGTGCAACCGTCTTGGTGCGCTCGCCGACGCCAATGGCTTCCGCCAAGATCTGCGTAAGCGGGACCACGCGCTTGAAGGGTGGGCGGCCGTTCCCGCCGTGCAGGAAGCCTTTCCCATCCGATTGCAATGAGAAATCCTGCCGCGTTGCCAGCGCCTCCACGCGCTCGAGCACGCCCACAGTGAGCGGACGACCGCAGACGGGACACGACGTGCCCCGCGCTTTCGTGTCCGCCGGTAGGTAGCGCACGTTGCACGCGCGGTGGCCGGTCGCGTGGTACTTGCCCTCCTCCGGGTAGTATTCCACCGTGTAGGCAATGCGTTCTTCTTTGAGAGCCGCGGCGAGGCCGTCAAACGTTAGTGGTCCCTGAATCGCAGTCGCTTCGCGCCCTAAATTCCGCAGGGAGTGCGCATCGGAAAACGAAACGATGCTGCGGCCGTCGGCGTCCGGCACGCGCCAATTCATGGCAGGATCGCTCGAGAGGCCCGTCTCCAGCGCCGGAATCGCCGACGTCAACTCACCGAAGCACTCTTCAAGGGAATCGAAACCGGACTTGGAACCAAAGAGCGCGTACCAAGGCGTCCAGGCGTGGGCGGGTACGATGATACTGCGGGGGTCGATCTCCAGGATTGCCGCCGTAAGTTCACGCGCGTGCAGAGAGATGAGCGGACGTCCATCCCCGGCGAGCTTCGCTCCAACGCGCTCCAGGAACCGGCAGATTTTCTCGATGGTAGTAAAGGTCGGAACGTACACAAGCAAATGCATGCGGCGGCCCTTGCCCGCATGTTTGAAGACGCAGGAGAGTTCGGTGCCGAGGATGAAGTGGGTGTCCTCGTAGACAAAGAGGTCGCCCGCAGCGGGTTGCAAAGTCTCTTGCAGATGGGCGCGCCAGACTGGGTGCGTGAAGTCAGCGGAGGCCAGGAGTTGGATGCCCTTACGCCGCGCCCAATGGGCCAGTGCGGGAACAGTGATGTCATTCGCTGTAGCAATTGCAAACGATGAGTGCAGGTGCAGGTCTGCGAGATAATTTGCTCGCTGAGATGCATCGTTTAGTGAATCGGCGGCGCTACTTGATGTGCGCTGACGTTCAGATGAGAGTTCTCGATATTCTTTTGATGAAGGCACGTCGCGTCACCGTAGCGCTCTAGCTCGCAAGGATTCAAGTGCCTTCCAAGGCATCTAATCCCATAGCTATCGTTGGTTAAGGCCGGAGTACGTTACAGTTTCTGCTCATCGTAATCATAAGGAATTGCGGGGGATACGCGCGCCGCCGTAATACGTTGACTGCTACTCCTGCAGGCTCTCCTGCGCGGCTATCTCTGCCCGGATGAACAGAAAGGCTTGCAAGCAGGCGAGTTCAGGCGTTTCCGCCACCACGTCTGCGATGCGGCGGCTCACCTCGTCAAAGCAGATGCAGGCAAAGTCGCCCTTATAGCAGTCCAAGACAGTGTGCGGCGAGACCGCGTTCAGCAGCGCCAGCAGTTGATCGAGGCGCGGCAGCCAGCATACGGCGCGGTCGGTTATGAGCTCGCTCCCGCGAACTGCATGGTCTTCATCGAGAAGGCGCAGAGCGTCATCCTGCATCACCCAATCGCCGACGGTCGGCGTCCAAATTGCAGACATCTCTCTGCGCGCCGCGCGGCACCGCCGAACGTAGGCAGGAGGGAAGAAATCGGATGTGATTGGCTCGGCCTCGCTATTCAATTGGCTGCGCCTCTTAATGTGAGATCAATCCGGAGATTCGATCTGCTGCCGATGCGGCGCTACCCAGTGTATCATGGAAATGAGGAGAGGCCGCTTGGGCGGTGCGTTCAACACGGATCGTGCTGCGGCTGATGCGAAGTAGGAGAACACCTCGGTGTTCATGATCAACTAACGCGCAGGATAGGGTAGCTCTATGAACAGAATGGCAAGTGTGCATGCATCGAGTCGTGGGCTGACAGTTTTCAGGCTGGGAGTACTTTCGCTGCTGGTCGTATTGGCCGGCTTTCTCTTGAACGGGTGTAGTGGTGACGAGCCTGACCCGCCCACTCCAACATCGGTGATCAGCACGGCCATTCCCACGCAGACTGTGCCAACCGCAGCGCCTGAGCCAACGGCAACGAGCGTGCCCACTGTAGCGCCAGCCGTAAGCACGCCGGTTCCGCCGGCAGAAGGCGCGTATGGTCTAGAAGAGGTCGGCGCCGGGTTCAATCGTCCGCTCTACCTTACGTATGCGCCCGGCGATGCCAGCGGTCGGCTCTTCGTCGTGGAGCAATACGGCACTATCGCCATTCTCAGAGACGGCCGACGCCAAGACCCGCTCTTCCTCGACATTCGGTCGCGGGTCGGCTCCAACGCCAATGAGCAGGGCCTATTGAGCATGGCATTCGATCCCGATTACGGGGCGAACGGCATCTTCTACGTTTACTACACGGACAAAGGCGGGGATACTGCGGTTGCCCGCTACCGCGTCTCTGCCGACAATCCCGATGCGGCTGATCCCAATAGCGAAGAGGTGCTGCTACAGGCGGATCAACCGTATGGAAACCACAACGGCGGTCAGATCAAGTTCGGCCCCGACGGCTTCCTGTACATTGGGCTCGGTGACGGCGGCTCCGGCGGCGATCCGCAAGGCAACGGGCAGAATCGGGGAACGCTGCTGGGCACGCTGCTCCGCATCGACGTGCGCACAGGCGGCGGTTACGCCGTCCCCGCGGATAACCCATTCGTCGGACATGAGGGCCCGCTGCCGGAGATCTGGGCGTGGGGGTTGCGCAACCCCTGGCGCTTCTCGTTCGACCGCGTTACAGGCGATCTCTTTATCGCCGACGTGGGCCAGAATAAATTGGAAGAGGTGGATTTCCAGCCGGCTTCCAGTCCGGGCGGTGAGAACTACGGCTGGAATGGGTTTGAAGGTAGTCAGCCCTTCGGTAGCGAAGGCAATAGAGCGGGCATGGTCCGTAGGGAGATGGTCTTCCCGATTGCGGAGTACGGCCGTGACGAGGGCTGCTCCGTGACCGGAGGCTATGTCTATCGCGGCAAAAACCTCCCGGCGCTCGTCGGCAACTACATCTTTGGCGACTACTGTTCCGGCATTGTCTGGACGCTCACACCCCAGGCCGACGGCGCCTGGCTGCGCACGGTGCTCCTGAACGCGCCATCTGAAATCACCTCATTCGGCGAGGATGCCCGGGGCGAGGTGTACGTGATTATCCGCAACGGCACGATCTACCGCATCACGGGCAAATAGCCTGCCTAGTTTAGCGTTCTGGGCCGCTGCGGGCGCTGTCTGTTGTGAACGACCTAAGATGTGTAGGGGCACGACATGTCGTGCCCCTACGTTGCATTGCGCGTGGTGATCGCTACGCTCCCCCTGTCTGCATGCCGCTTGTCTCTCGCTATCTTGCGTGAGTACAATGCAGCCAGAGATGTGTTGCTGAAAGCTGGAATGGAAGTTGGATCTCCCCCGGTGGCAAATCTCGACTATGAAGACGTGATGCAGTTGTTGCGAAAAGGCGAATCGGACCGCGTCGAGTTCAAGGAGTCCTTGCGCGGCGATGCGCCCAAGAAGATCCGAGAAGCCATTTGCGCTTTTGCTAATGATCTACCCGACCACCGCAAGCCGGGGTTTGTATTCGTGGGCGTGCGGGATGATGGCACTGTTGCCGGCTTGTCGGTCACAGATGAGCTACTCCGGCAACTGGCGGATATGAAAACCGATGGCAACATTGTGCCGCCGCCCTCGCTGACAGTAGAGCGACGTTCTGTAAGTGGAAACGACGTTGCTGTGATCGCGGTGCAGCCGTCCGATTCGCCGCCGGTCCGTTATGACGGCCGCGTGCATGTCCGCATTGGCTCTCGGAGAGGGATCGCAACTGCGCAGGATGAACGCATTCTGAACGAGAAACGCCGCTATAGAGACATTCCGTTCGACATACAACCTATTCCGTCAGCCATGTTGAGTGATCTCAACCTGCCTCAGTTTGAGCATGAGTATCTGACACAAGCTTTTTCGCCAGACATCCTCGAAGCCAATGAGCGCAGCACTCAAGAGCAATTGGCCGCGACGAAGATGACCGCCACCGCTGAAGAACCTTTGCCCACCGTGTTGGGGATATTGATGATTGGGAAGAACCCGCAGGATTTCTTGCCGGGAGCCTACGTTCAATTTCTTCGGCTGAATGGGCCGGACATAACAAGCGAGATCATTGACAGCCAGGAGTTTCGTGGCACTATCCCGGACATTGTCCGACGCTTGGATGAGAAGCTGATCGCTCACAATCGGACTGCAGTTGACATCATCTCCGGCCCGGTCGAATGGCGGACTAGTCTCTATCCCAATGCAGCTATTCAGCAGATCACCCGAAACGCCATTATGCATCGTACATATGAGGGAACAAACGCGCCGGTCAGGGTCTACTGGTATAACGATCGCCTTGAAGTAATGAGTCCCGGCGGCCTATTCGGGGCGGTTACTGCCGACAATCTCGGTTCATTTGGTATTGTTGACTACCGCAATCCGAACGTGGCGGATGCTATGAAAACCCTTGGCTTCGTGCAGCGCTTTGGCTACGGTATACCAAGGGCCCGCCAACTCCTGGAAGAGGCCGGTCATCCTGAACCGGAATTCGCTTTCCCTGAAAACCATGTCTTTGTGACGATTAGAGCGAAGTCCAAAGAGGAGGGGCAATAGCAGTGAGTGTACCCGTTCTCACCTTTTTCAATAACAAGGGTGGTGTTGGCAAGACGTCACTTGTCTATCATCTGGCTTGGATGTACGCCGACTTAGGGATTAGAGTTGTTGCCGCAGACCTAGATCCGCAAGCGAACCTTACTAGCATGTTTCTTGAAGATGAGCGTGTCGAGACCCTTTGGAATGGAAATCACAGTACTTCTTCAGCCGCAAGCACTATATTCCAATGTGTAGAACCGCTAATGCGAGTTGGCGATCTGCAACAGCCTGATCTTCAACAGATTACAGAGCAACTCAGCTTGCTTCCGGGAGACTTGGCGTTGGCTGGCTTTGAGGACACCCTATCTGCTGAATGGCCGAACGCGCTTGGGTCCAGTGATCTATTTAGACCATTTCGGATATTGACTGCATTCTCAACCATAATGCAAGCAGGGGCAGAAGCGATGAATGCTTCAATTATCCTAGCTGATGTTGGCCCAAACCTTGGCGCCATCAACCGTTCAGCTTTGATAGCTACGGACTATGTTGTCGTCCCTTTGGGGGCCGACTTGTTTTCCCTGCAAGGCTTGCGAAATCTGGGCCCTACCCTACGCACATGGCGGCAAGACTGGCAAAAGCGAAGAGATAATTGGACTGCACCCGCATTTCCACTTCCCAGAGGCAACATGCAGCCCATTGGTTATGTGGTGCAGCAGCACAGCATTCGTCTTTCTCGGCCTGTTAAGGCGTACGATAAGTGGGTTAATCGTATGCCAAGAGAGTATGCGGAAAACCTGCTAATGAATAACACAGGACCTTACCCTCGAACGCCTGAAGAAGATGAACATTCCCTTGCTACAGTCAAGCACTACCGGAGTCTAGTTCCAATGGCCCAGGAAGTGCGCAAGCCTATCTTCAAGCTTACACCTGCTGACGGCGCAATTGGCGGTCACGCTGCTGCTGCCCAGGACGCGCAAATTGATTTCAGGAAATTGGCCCGAAAGATTAAAGCAGGTTGGTTTGAACACAACCGCCTGTAGCGTGTCCGACTGAACCTCGATTCTAGTAGAGGTCTTCAACGACTCAAGTGGCGCTGTCCATTCGTCTGGTATCTTGGCATGTTCATTCAAGAAGCACACTAGTTCTGATGATTCTATTACGAATTGTTTTCTGCTTGTCTCTCGCTATCTTGCGTGAGTACAATGCAGCCAATAGACTTGCCAAAACGCTTCATATGCAATGCCTTTGGAGGCTCTTGTAATGGATAGAGAGACATTTCGCGACCCTGGCGTCGAATATCGGGCTGTGCCGTTCTGGTCGTGGAACGACTGGCTGGAAGACGACGAGTTGGTGCGGCAGATCGACGAGATGGAAAAAGCCGGGTGGGGCGGCTTCTTCATGCACTCCCGGTTGGGTTTAAAGACGCCCTACATGACGCCGGAATGGATGGATCGGATACGCACATGCGTCGAGGAGGCCCGGCGGCGCGGCATGCACGCCTGGCTCTACGATGAAGACAAGTGGCCGAGCGGCTTTGCAGGCGGCATGACTGCCCTCAAAGACGCCGATTATCGCATGCGCGTGCTCGCCTGCCGGGTGTTCAATCGGTATGACTCCTATGCGGAAAGCGTGGCGGAATTTGCGGGCCATCTGAATGGTGACAAACTCACCGACGTGCGGCTGGTAGATGGCCAGCAAGACGATGCCCATCTCACCTACCTGCAGTTTCACGAATGGATCGCGCCGCTGGGCAGCGATTGGTTCAACGGGGCGGCCTATAGCGACCAGCTTAGCGTAGAGGGCGTGCGTGAATTCATCACCAACACGTATGCCGCTTACCATGAGGTCTTAGGCGACGACTTCGGTACGGTGGTTCCCGGCATGTTCACCGACGAGCCGAATTTCTGCTCCTTTCATCAGGAGTACCCGGAGATGTCCGTTCCATGGACGAAAGGGTTTGCCCGGATTTTCGAGGAGAAGTTTGGGTATGACCTAATTCCGCACCTGCCGTCGCTCTTTTTTGACACGGGTGACTATCGCAAAGTGCGGTATCACTATTGGCGCGCCATCACGGAGCAGTTCGTCGAGGCGTACTCGAAACAGATCTACGAGTGGTGCGACGCGCACAACCTCAAGCTCACCGGACACTATCTCTACGAGGATTCGCTCCAGCAGCAGATTCCGGTGTCTGGCGCGGTGATGCCGCACTACGAATACATGCACTATCCGGGTATCGACCACCTGCGCCGCAACATTGCCGATCTCGTTACGCCCAAGCAGTTGGACAGCGTCGTTTGCCAGCTTGGCAAAGAAAGGGCTCTTTCTGAGACCTACGGCTGCTCCGGCCAGAACCTCTCGTTTGAAGGGCGCAAGTGGATTGGCGATTGGCAGTGCGTGCTGGGCATAAACTTCCTCAATCCGCATCTCTCGTCGTATACGCTGCGCGGCGCGCGCAAGCGGGACTACCCGCCGGATATCTTCTACCAGCAACCGTGGTGGCCGCATAATGCCTTGATCGACGACTACTACGCCCGACTCTCCTATGCCCTCAGTCAGGGCGAGCGCGTGGTCGATCTCCTCGTCGTGCATCCAATTGGCAGTGCGTGGTCGGTGTTTCGTCCGCAGAACCCCCAGGCAGCACGGGCAATAAACGATCCTTGGGTTGCGCTTTCAACGCGGCTCTTGGAAGAGCACTTCGATTACCACTTTGGCGATGAGTCGATCATGGCGCGTCATGCCCGCGTGGAAGACGATTGCTTGGTCGTCGGCCGGATGCGCTACCGTGTGGTTATCGTACCGCCGAGTATAACTCTGGCGAGTACTACGGTCGAGATACTTCAGGCGTTCAGGGCCGCCGGCGGCGTAGTGTTCTTCTGCGACGAAAAGCCAACGCTGATTGAAGGCGATCGCGACGACACCGTGGATGGGTTGATTGCCGCGTGTGAGACGCTGCCGCTTGGAGACGAACCCCTGGCGGCGACGCTGGAGCCGCACCTGGCGCGGCCGGTCCGGGTGACCAGTGGGGATGGCAGCGAGGTGCCGCACGTCTGGTATAACCTGCGGCGCAACGGCGTCGCGCAAACCCTCTTCTTGGCAAATACGAGCCAAGACGAAGGCGGCGACTACACCGTGCACTTGCCCGATGCCGGGATCTGGCAGGTGTGGGACGCGGCAACAGGCGAGGTACAACCGCTGCCCGCACAAGAGCACGCGGCTGATAGCGCCGTCACGCTGCCGTTTGCCCCGGTTGGCTCGTACTTGCTGGTCAGTGATCCCAGCGGCCAAGCCGGCGAGGCGTTACCAGCGCCGAACTATAGCGTCTCGGTGAATGCTGGTGAAACCTGGAACGTGGAACTGCTGGATCCCAACGCGCTCACGCTTGACTATTGCGCCTATCGCATTGCCGACGGCGAGTGGCAGGACCCGGTGCCCCATCTGAAGGCCCTGGAGATCTTACGGAGAGCCGGTACCCTGGAACACTTCCGGATTACCGGCACTGGCGTACCGTTTGCCGTGCAGTACACCTTTGAATCCGGTCTGCCGGTGGGCCAAGAACTCACGCTGGTGGTGGAGCGTCCGGATGAATTTTGCATCTCGGTGAACGGCACGGCGGTCGAGCATGATGACGGCGACGGCTATTGGCTCGATACCACTTTCCGGCGCATTCCGATTGGCACGCTCGCCCGGCCCGGCACGAACACGATTACGTTGGAGGGTGTGACAAGTCTCGACATGGAGATCGAAGCCTGCTACATAATTGGCGACTTTGGCGTTGAGCAAGCGGAGGATGGCTTTGGGCTCGTCTCAGCTCCGACGCAGGCACAGTCAGGCGATCTCACGCATCAGGGTTTGCCCTTCTATGCCGGTCGTGTAAAGCTCACGCAAGAAGTGCAGGTCTCTCCTAACGGCGGCGCTGCAGCATTGGCGCTCGACGGGCTCGATGCTACCGTGACTATAGTGCGCGTGAACGGCAAAGAGGCCGGTACGCTGGTCTGGCGGCCCCATGAGCTCGATATTTCACCCCTATTGGTTGAGGGCGAAAATACGCTGGAATTGGAGCTTGTAGGCACGCTCCATAACCTCCTCGGCCCCCACCACCACCAAGACGGCGAAATCCTGGCAGTCTCGCCGGCCACCTTTTCTGACTGGCTTAACTGGACCGATGACTACACCTTCGTGCGCTTCGGCGTGGAGCACGCGTGTATCCGGCTGGAGTAAAATGAGAGGGGCTATTTCAAGATACAAGCAGTGATTCGGATGTCGTCGACCAGATTATGGTGATATGGTAAGGCATGAACTGGGATCGACTCCGGAAGTGAGATGTAGTAGTATGAGCAGTCTTGTCATCACGCATACGGACATGCCCCGGCGGCATCTGTGCGGAATTCCTGTTGAGTGGATAAACAAAGTTCACCAGGTAGACTGCCTAGACTTTATGAGCATGATGCCGCCTGAAACGGTGGACTTGTTTGTCACCTCTCCTCCCTACAATTTGCGCAACAGTACCGGTAACGGGATGAAAGATGGACGTGGTGGCAAGTGGGAAAGAGCTGCTCTCGTCGATGGCTATGATGGCCATGATGATGCTATGCCGCACCAGGAGTATGTGGCATGGCAACGTGATTGTCTCTCTGCTATGATGCGCCTCCTAAGGCCGGATGGTGCGATTTTCTACAACCACAAATGGCGCGTGCAGGGCGGCCTACTTCAAGACAGAAGCGACATTCTTGAAGGGCTTCCGGTGAGACAAATCATCATTTGGCAGCGGGATGGGGGAATCAACTTCAACCCCGGCTATTTCTTGCCCACCTATGAGGTGATATATCTTATCTGCAAGCCTGAATTTCGATTGGTTCCAAAGGCCAATGCCCAAGGCGATGTATGGCGCATCCCTCAAGAGATCAACAATCCACATCCTGCGCCGTTCCCGGTAGAGCTAGTACAAAGATGCATTGGATCGACGAATGCCAAACTAGTGTGCGATCCATTTATGGGTTCGGGTCAAACGGCTATTGCGGCCCAAGCTCTAGGACGGAACTGGATCGGAATGGAGATATCGCAGAGGTATTGCGAGCTTGCAAATGAGCGCATTGGAGAGGCGAGTCATTTGTTCAGGAAACAACTGTGACGGCGCCAGAATTGCTGGCGAGACCAGCTCCTCAGACCAAACGGGAACTCTTTGATCGCATTAGAGAGATTATCGCTTTGGGGTGGCAAAAGATGCCGCCGGCACGGCGCTATAACGGGACCGGTGGTGCAGGAAACTTTCTCGAAGACCTGCTCGGTCTCAAGACTGGCAATCAAGACATCGCCGATATACTTGGCTGGGAAGTCAAATTCTATACACCCAAGACTTCCTACATTACTTTGTTCCACAAAGAACCCACCCCCAAGGGCGTAATGCGTTACATGGTTAGCAAGTATGGCTGGGAAGACGCCCAGGGCCGCCGCAGTTTTCGCCATACGATTGCCGGTCGTTCGGATCGCTTTATCGTTGCAGACGACGCAGGCAATGTGGTTGTGAGGCCCCTAAAGGGCAATGGACCCATACCCACGTGGACGCATGACACCTTGCTAAATGTTGCAGGCAACAAGCTTCGCCGTCTTCTGTTGGTATACGGCGAGCGCGATAGGCGAAGGGTCCGCTTTAACTTGGCAGACTGCTTTGAGGATCTGCACCTAACTCTGTTTGTGCTAGAGATGGTGATGGGTACCGTTGCCGTGGACTTCGATGCAAGAGAGAAAGACCCTGGTAGCCAAGCCCTCAGGAATCATGGCACTAAGTTTCGGGTGTCTCCTACCAATGTTTGTCGTTTGTATCTTAAGAAGGAACGACTAGCATAGAGTCGCAGGATATGTCCGGGGCCAGTCTGTCGCGGCCAAACGCCGTAGAATACGTCGCGAGTACGTTTATGAGTAAGCCCCAAGAATGGGAATTAGCGCCTCGCCAAGCTCCAACACAGCTACGCTTTCGACGAGCTATCTTTGGAAGGTTTGTGGTTCGGTCTGTTGACAGGAATCTTTGCTGCGGCTTTGACTGCGGCACGGCCGCTCTTGCTACGCATCAGTTCATTAACGTCAACGTACCGGGCACCCTTATCCGTTACGTATATCTTGGGGCGCTCGGGTTCCCGGTTGTTTGTTTCCTGTGACGAACCCATCTGTCCCCCTAACCTTTTTGTGTCAAGTTCTCTCGAATCCAGTATACCAAAGTGAAAGAATTGGCATTAGCAACTCACATCGCAACACTTTGACAAGAGAAAGCAGCAAACTGCCCTGTGGCCAAGACCGAGCAAGCAACCACTTCCGGTTCTCACCACCGGCCTGATCGGCTGACGATCTGGGCGTTCTATGTGGGCACGTTCTTCTATTGGGGCGCGCTCTATGTTTACTCGCCGATCCTCTCGGTCTATGCGGAATCGCTGGGAGCGACGTTCACGCTCATCGGTATCGTGGTGGGGACGTACGGCCTGGTGCAGATGGTGCTCCGAATTCCGTTGGGCGTATTGTCCGACCGTTGGGGCAGGCGGCTGCCGTTCCTATACGCGGGGCACTTCTTCAACTTTGTCGGTTGCTTGGGACTAGCGCTCGCGCCCACTGCTACGTACTTGGCGGTCTTTCGGGGCGTGTTGGGTATCAGCGCCGCCACCTGGGTAGCCTTCACGGTGCTCTATGCCAGCTACTTTCCTGCCGACGAGACGCCCAAGGCCATGGGCATCATGTCGGCCATCAACGGCGTCTCCCTGATCGTAGTCAACCTTGCCGGCGGTCAAATTGCCGAGTCGTGGGGCATGGTGGCCACCTTCTACGCGGGCGCAGGCCTGGCAGTCATCGGTCTGATTTCGACCGTGCCGATTAGGGAGAAGCGCGTAACGCGAACGCCGCCGACGGTCCGACAGATTTGGCGGGTGATGACCCATCCGGCGCTGTTGATCGCCGCTTCGGTCACGGCACTCAACCACTACGCTTTTTGGGCAACGACCTTCAGCTTCATTCCGATCTACGCCGATGACCTCGGCGCAAGCAAGTTTACCTTGGGCATAATTGGCGTGGTATCGCTGGTGCCCTACACCCTTGCCTCGCTCGTCAATCACCGCTTTGCGCAACGCCTCGGTGACAATTGGGCGGTCTTTGCCGGCATGATGATTATGGCCGCCACCACGTTTGTAGTGCCGCTCATCCATGACGTGCCGCTCCTTGCCGCTTCCCAAGGCATCAACGGGATCGGGCGCGGTATTGTCTATCCTTTGCTCATGGGGCTCAGCATTCGAGAGATTTCAAGCGAAGACCGCGCCACGGCAATGGGAGTCTTCCAGGCCGTCTACGCCATCGGCATGTTTCTCGGCCCAATGACGGCTGGGGCCGTTGCCGACCTCCTCGGGCTTGGGGGCGCATTCATACTTTCGGGATGTGTCTCGGTGTTAGCGGCGCTCGCCGCGCTTGCGCTCATCAAGAAAAAGCCGACGCGGGTGGCGGCATAGCACGTTCAAGATGGACTTCTTTGAGAAATACACGGGCCTCGCGTGCCGGCCGTGCCGTATCGGCGCATGCATTACGGTGTAGCATACACGGTAGGAAGCGAGAAGGGCTCATAAAGACAAAGAGGCATCATACGGACATAGCAAAGGAGTAAACGCCATGCGCATCGGTGTACGCACTTCCCGGCAGTGGTTGGAAAACGGGGGTGATGATGACTTCCGGTTTCTCAAGCAAATCGGCGTGGACTACGTAGACATCGAGCTTGGGATGGTAGCGGGCTACGATGAGACCGGCTGTTTTACCCGCGAGGCATTAGCCGCGTTGGTAGAGCGGTTTGCCGCGGCAGGCTTGCGGATCGAGCGCGCCAACGCGCGCAATTCCCAGCACCTGGATGCCCTCATCGGTGGGCCCGACGCGGTCCAACAGCGGGACCACCTCTGCACCATGGCTGAACTACTGGCGGAAGTTGGCGTGCCGGTATTTGGTGTCCAGTGTTTCCAAGCCGACAACGCCAGGAGCGGTTCGGCAACGGGTCGGTCGTGGCCGGAGGGGCGCGGCGGATACCGTTACTACCACTTCGACCTGGCAGCGGAAGAAGCAATGCAGGAAGCGCCGCGGTTCACCGTCACCAGCGACCAGCTCTGGGAGAACCTGATCCTCACTTACAAGCAAGTCATTCCCGTGGCGGAGCGGGCGGACATCAATGTTGCCATGCATGGCAACGACCCGCCGCTGCGGCAGGTCTACGGCAATCCCCAAATCCTCTGTCGCTTTGCCGATTTCGACCGCCTCTTCAGTACAGTGCCAAGCCCGAAGAATACCATGACGTTCTGCGTCGGCACCCGCTACGAATCGGGAGAGGACATTTTAGCGGGTATTCGCCACTTTGGCGGACAAGGCAAGATCGTGCATGTGCACTTTCGCAATGTGCGCGGCAAGCTGTCCGCGGACGGCGGCTATGACGAGGTTTTCTTGGATGAAGGCGATATGCACATGCAGGACGTCGTGGAGGCGCTGCATGCGGTACACTACCTGGGTGCGATTGACTTCGACCACGTGATGCAGTTGACCGGCGATACTGCGAACGGACGGCAGTACATCGCTTACTCGGTGGGCTATGTGCGCGCCCTGCTGAATGGGTTGGCGCACTAGAACTCAGGGCAATACTTCCGCAACCGCCACTCACGTGAGCTACTCAATTGCGCAGAGAAGATGGATTCCCGCTTGCGCGGAAATGACGGGTCTGGGTGCTCTCACCTTCTCGTAGCTGACTCGGTAGACTGGGTTGGTTTCCACTCTAACGCCGAGAAGTTGCGGAGAGTGCCAGTGGGTTGTCGAGTTGAGAAGTAAGAAAGATGCCGTAAGACTTAGAAAATAAGGAGCATACAGACGATGCAGAAGAATCGGGCACTGGCCAAGATCCGCGCCGGAGGAGTCACCGCCGGGCCGGCACTTGGCATTGACTCGCCGGACCTGGCGGAGCAGGTCGCCCACGTGGGTTTCGACTATGTGAGCTTTGATTGGCAGCACGGGCAGTGGACCGAACTTTCGCTAAACAACGCGCTGGCGCGGTTTCTGCACACCGATACCGTGCCGATTGTGCGCGTAAAGGGCCACGAGCCGGGCACCATCAACCGCGTGCTCGATATGGGCGCAATGGGTGTGATCGTTCCCATGATCGAGAATGCCGAGCAGGCTGCCGCCATGGCGAGCCCGGCACGATTCCCACCGCAAGGCAACCGTTCCGGCGGCGGCATGCGGCTTGGCCTCATCGGCGGCGGCACGGCCCAGGACTACTTCGCCCACGCCAACGACGAAGTTATGGTCATCGTCATGGTCGAGAGTGAAGAGGCGATTGCCAATGTTGAAAGCATCATGCAGGTGGACGGCGTGGACGTGGTACTCATCGGCCCCGGCGACCTCATGATCAACGTGCGGGCCCACGGCCACGACGAGGCGCACCATGAAGCGCTGGTGCAGCAAGTCGCCGCCGCCGGCAAGCGCACCGGCACGGCAGCGGGCTACGTCTGCCAGAGTTACGAGCAGGCGCAACAACGCGTCGCTGAGGGCTTCCGCTTCCTCTGGTTCGGCAACGATAGTGTATTTGTGAATACCGGCATGCTAAATCTCCGGAAGGAAATTGAAACACTCGGATAGGCGGCGTTATTCTCGGAGCAGATGTAGATTCGTAAGCATAGCAGAGCGAGGAGTGCCATGAGCAGTGATTTGCGGGCGGGCGTCTTGGGCGTAGGGCGGGGGCTGAGCTTTGTCCGCGTGATGCAGGCCATGGACGGTGTGAACGTGATGGCCGTGGCGGATATGCACTCTGAGCGCGTGAAGACGGTCTGTGCCGAGCACAACGTGCCCAAGGGCTTTGCCACGCTTGAGGAGATGTTGGCAGAAGATTTGGACCTCGTGGTGGTAGCAACACCGATAGCCCAGCACGTCGAGCATTCAATACAGGTGCTCGAGGCGGGTGTGAACGTGCTCTCTGAAATCCCCGTGCTCGCCACGCGGGAGGAGGCCGATCGACTAATAGCCGCAGTGGAAAAGAGCGATGCCCTCTACATGAGCAGCGAGAACTGCAATTACTGGGCGTTTGTGCACTCCCTCAGACACCTCAACGAGCGGGGTGACTTCGGACAGATTTTTGCCGCGGAAGCGGAGTATATTCACGCTATCCCCGGTCTGCGGCGCGACGAGCACGGCAATCCCACGTGGCGGGCGTCGATGCTGCCAATCATATATCTTACGCACAGTCTCGGCCCGGTGATGTGGGTCACCGGCCAGTATCCGGTGGAGGTGGTCTGTATGGGTACAAAGGAGCACTTCGAGCCGGGCCTCACCGACATACAGATGGCCGTCTTCCGCATGACTGATGACAGCGTCGTGCGCATTACGTGTTCATTCGCCAACTCCCATTGGGGCAACCACCGTCAGGTCTTCATGGGTACCAAGGCGACGTTTGATTCCGGCTGGATCGGCAAGGATGAGCCGAAGTTCCGCTACGCCGGAGAACGCGAGTTTGTCGTGCCCGACAACCTGCCCTTGGGCACGAACTTTTCCAATGCGCCGGAAGCCGCTGCTCTTGGCGGTCACGGCACCGCTGAATGGTACATGCTGGAGGACTTTTTCACGGCGATCCGCACCGGCGGGCCAGTGCCCATCGACGTCTACGAAGGCATTATGTACAGCCTGCCGGGTATCTGTGCGGCAGAATCAGCCGCCAACGGCGGCCGGCCGGTTGCAATTCCGCAGTACCAACTGCAGCGCAAGGCGTAGCGACGAGCGAGAAGTCATTTGTCGCCCTCACCCCCGTATCACGTACGGGGCAGGCTCTAACCCTTTCCCCCAGGAGAGGGAATACGAACCAAACCGCAGGCGCAGCAAATGCCTGCGCAGGTGTTTCGTCAAATGAGGTTGAGACGCGGGAAGTCAAGTGTGTCGCCCTCACCTCGGTATCGGGCACGGGACCGGCTCTGACCCTTTCCCCTGGAGTGGGAATTGGTTCCCAATTGGGGGCGAAGCAGGTCCCCAGCAGAGCGAGCCATTGTAAGTGAAAGGGAAGTTTGTGCGTCGCTGAGGGGTCTCGAATGCTCCGGTTCGGCAACGACGCGGTCTTTGTGAACACCGGCATGAGAAACCTCCGGGAGGGGATGAGCACGTAGGAATAGGCGGCTCCGATATTGGAATCGAACAGGTTCTTCGGTATAGCAGAGCGAGGAGTGCTATGAGCAGCGAATTGCGTGCGGGCGTATTTGGAGTGCGGCGCGGGCGGAGCTTTGTGCGCGTCATGCAGGCCATGGATGGCGTGAGCGTGGTAGCGGTGGCGGACATGAACGCCGAACGGCGGCAAACGGTCTGTGCTGATCACAACGTGCCCAAGGGCTTTGCGTCGCTGGAGGAGATGCTCGAAGAGGACTTGGACCTCGTGGTGGTGGCGACGCCGGTGCCCCAGCACGCGGAGCACTCTATACAGGTGCTCGAGGCGGGGGTGAACGTAATCTCCGAGATTCCCAATCTCGCCACGCGGGAAGAGGCCGATCAGCTCGTGGCAGCGGCAGAAAAGAGCGATGCCCTCTACATGTGCGGTGAAAACTGCAGCTACTGGGCGTATGTGCACTCCCTAAAGCACCTCAACCAGCGGGGTGACTTTGGCGAAATCTTTGCCGCGGAAGCCGAGTATATTCACAACATTCCCAAGCTGCGGCGCGACGAGCACGGCAACCGCATGTGGCGGTCGCCGATGCCCCCAATCACGTATCTCACGCATAGTCTGGGCCCGATCATGTGGGTCACCGGCCAGTATGCGGTTGAGGTGGTCTGTCTGGGTACAAAGGAGCACTACGAACCGGACCTCGACGACATCCAGGTGGCGATTTTTCGCATGACCGATGATAGTATCGTGCGCATCTCCTGCTCATTTGCCAACTCCCATTGGGGCAACCACCGGCAGGTCTTCATGGGTACCAAGGCCACGTTCGACTCCGGGTGGATCGGCAAAGACGAGCCGAAATTCCGGTATGCGGGAGGAGATTTCACCATTCCCGACAACCTGCCCTTGGGCACGAACTTCCCCAACGTGCCGGAAGCCGCCGCCCTGGGCGGTCATGGTACTGCCGAGTGGTTTATGCTAAAGGACTTCTTCCACGCCATCCGCAGCGGCGGGCCTGCGCCCATCGACGTCTACGAGGGCATCATGTACAGTCTTCCGGGCGTCTGCGCCGCAGAATCCGCCGCCAACGGCGGCAAGCCGGTGGCCATACCGCAATACCAATCGCAGCGAAAGGCTTAACGCATCGGGGCCGACAACGGACTATAGGGCATATAGACGCATGGAAGGCATGCTTGCTACACTTCCCCTTTGCTCCCTCACTATTCGGGAAACACTAGAGTAGATGTGGGTCCTGGGTGTCTTGAAACTGAATCTCTGTAAAGATTCGCGCCGTGCAATGCAAAACAGCACCGTTACGTAACAGTGCTGTGCGATTCCTAGTAAAGGGCGTACGAGTTGAGCGGCGCCTAGCCAAAGCGGCCGGTGATGTAGGCCTCGGTGCGCCCGTCCGTGGGGTTCGTGAAGAGGTCTGCGGTGGGGCCGAACTCGATGAGCTTCCCACGCGCCTCTTCGTCTGACAGCATGAAGGCCGTGTAGTCCGAGACGCGGGCGGCCTGCTGCATGTTGTGGGTCACGATGATAATGGTGAAGTCTTTGGCCAGCTCGCGCATGAGGTCTTCGATTTTCAGGGTGGCGATGGGGTCAAGCGCGGAGCATGGCTCGTCCATCAGCAGCACTTCCGGTGAGACCGCGATGGCACGGGCGATGCAGAGGCGCTGCTGCTGTCCGCCGGAAAGCGCGAGACCGCTCTGCTTGAGATCGTGCTTGACCTCGTCCCACAGGGCTGCGCCGCGCAGGGCTGCTTCCACTAGCTCTTCTTCATCCGCCTGATAGCCGTTAACGCGCGCGCCAAAGAGGATGTTGTCGCGAATAGAGCGCGGAAACGGGTTTGGCTTCTGAAAGACCATACCGATGCGCCGCCGCACTTCGACGGGGTCCACCTTATCCGCGTAGATGTTGTCGCCTTCCAGCATCACGTTGCCTTCCGAGCGCACGCCGCCGATGAGTTCGTTCATGCGGTTGACTGCGCGCAGCAACGTGCTCTTACCGCAGCCGGAGGGGCCGATGACGGCCGTTATCTTCTTGCGCGGAAACTTGATGGAGACATCGGTAACCGCCCGGAAGTCTCCATACCACAGACTGAAGTTATTTACTTCTACTGCGGGATCGGCTATTTCCACGGGCGTGTCCTTCGGCTTCTCCACAGGCGCAAGCCGCTTCGTGACGGCCTCTGCTGTGCTTTCTTCCTTGGCTCTAATGAACGGCACTTTTATCATACAGTTCTTTCCTTTTCGCAGGCTAGTACCGCGTGCGTAGGCGTTGGCGGAGATAGATTGCTGCTGAATTTAGCACAATTAGGACTACGAGCAGGACTATGATAGCTGCTGCCGCGAGATCATGGAAATCCGACTGGGCACGTGAGACCCAGTTGAAAATCTGAATCGGCAGCACGGTAAAGCGGTCCAGCGGATGCTCAGGGAGAAACGGCACGAAGGTGAGAGCGCCGATGGTGATGAGCGGCGCAGTTTCGCCAATTGCGCGCGCCGCGGCCAAAATGGCGCCGGTAAGCATGCCGGGCAGGGCGTACGGCAGCACGTGGTGGCGGACGGTTTCCCACTTGGAAGCGCCCAGGGCGAAAGAGGCCTCCCGCATACTCGGCGGCACTGCGCGAATGGCCTCACGGGAAGCCACGATGATGATGGGCAGGATGAGCAGCGCCATCGTGCACGAGCCGGCTAACACGCTGCGCCCCATGTCCATATAGCGCACGAACACCTGCAGGCCCAGCAATCCGTACACAATTGAGGGCACACCGGCGAGGTTGGCAATGTTCACCTGGATGAACTGGGTGAACCAGTTGTCACCGGCATACTCTTCCAGGTAAACCGCCGACATGACGCCGGTGGGCACGGCAATCAGCATGGTAAAGGCCATCATGTAGAGCGTGCCGAATAACGCGGCTTTGATACCGGCCCGCTCTGGAAAACGGGAGTCGAAGCTAGTGAAAAACTGCCAGTCGATCCACCCGGCGCTCTGTCCGATAACGTCCACTAAGAGCACGACGAGCGTCAGAACACCGAGCAAGACGCTCAGCAGGCCAAGCGCCACGAAGAAGTGGGCCTTGAATCGGCGCCACTTCATGCTCGCGCCAAACACTGGCGCGCCGCGGGTTACCGCTCCGGTCTCTTCAGCCATTAGTCGTACTCCTCGCGGAAGCGGCGGACAAACCAGTGGGCGAATATATTCATCGCGAAGGTCAAGAAGAAGAGCATGGTACCCACGGCAAAGATCGTGCGGTATTCAAGGGAAGCGAAGGGCGTGTCTCCAAGGCTTACCTGCACGATATAGGCCGTCATGGTCTCAATCGGTACGCGGGGGTCAAGCGTAAAAGTGGGGTTTTGGCCCGCCGCGATCGAGACGATCATGGTCTCACCGACGGCGCGGGAAAGCGCCAGCACAGCCGAGGCTACGATCCCGGAGAGTGCCGCCGGAACCACGACTTGTGTCGCTACCTCGAAGCGGGTCGCGCCTAAGCCATACGCTCCCTCGCGCAATGTTTGGGGCACCGCGCCGATGGCATCTTCGCTCAGCGAGGCTACCATGGGTATGATCATGATGCCCATCACCAGGCCTGCGCTCAATCCATTGAAGATGCGCAAGCCGGGAATAAGATCCTGCAGTATGGGCGTGACCAACGTAAGAGCAAAGTAGCCGTAGACTACGGTCGGGACGCCGGCAAGCACCTCGAGCACGGGCTTCACGACGTCGCGCACCCGAGGCTTGGCAAACTCGCTCAGGTAGATGGCAATCAACAGCCCTGTGGGGATAGCCACCGCAAGGGCAATGAAGGCAACAAGGGCCGTAGCAGTTACCAGCGGCCAGATGCCAAACTTCTTAATTGAGAAGAGCGGGGTCCATTCGGTCTCGGTGAGAAACTCGAGGATTGATACTTCCCTGAAGAAGAGCAACGTTTCTCCCGTGAGGGAGAGGAGGATGCCGAGGGTGGTAACGATGGAGAGCGTCGCCGTAGCCAGCAGCGCAATGCGTATGGCTTCCTCCTTGAGACGACGGCTCGTCCGACTTCTCATGTCATTGCGCGGCGGGTAGTGTGAGAACGGTGATGCGTCCTCTGCCATCAAACTTCCTCTCTGCACTGCTACTGCTTTGGCCCTGTAGCAGCGCTACGCGTCGATTATCTCTTCAGTCCCCCCTTGAGGGCCAACTCCCGTCTTGGGTACCTAGCTCTTCAAGAAATACTGCCCCGACACGCTCCGGCAAGGAGCGTGTCGGCAGCAGTTCTTCAACTATGCTGGCTACACAGCAAGGAGGTGCAATCTGTCTCAAGCCTTGGGCATCCTCTACTGCATGTAGCGATCGAGCGAGGCGCCGACCTCCGCGCCGTTGGGGAACAACGTGCCCGTTACACGGTTGGCGAAGCGCTGCGTGAGCGCCTCGTAGATTTCGTCGCCGAGCTGGACGTAGCCAACTTCGGGGCTGGAAATCAGCGGGGTGAACTCTTTGCTGAGGTAATACTTTACGAATGCGTCTACCTCAGGCCGCTCTGCCGCGCTCTTCCTTACGTAGATGAAGATTGGGCGGCTCAACGGCTGATAGCTGCCGTTGCGAACCGTGTCGAAGGTTGGCTCAACGCATGTGCCGTTGCCGGAGTCAATCGGCACGGCCTTCACCTTGTCGGTATTCTCCACATAGTAGGAGAGACCGAAGTAGCCAATGGCGCTCTTGCTACCGGAGACGCCGGTCACAAGCACGTTGTCATCCTCGCTGGCCTGGAAGTCGCCGCGACTGGACTGTGCCTCGCCGACAATGGCCTCGGTGAAGTAGTCGAATGTTCCGCTATCCACACCAGGGCCGAAGATATCCAACGGCATGTCCGGGAAACCAGCGCGAATTTGATTCCAGTTCGTGATGGTGCGCTGTGCTGCCGGCTCCCACATCTTCTTAAGTTCGTCAATCGTCAAGCAGTCCACCCAATCATTCTCTGGATTCACGACCACGGTCAGGCCGTCATAGGCAACCGGCAGCTCGATGAATTCTATACCGGCGCTTGCCAGGGCCTCAAGCTCGGAAGGCTTGATGGGCCGAGAGGCATCGGATATATCGGTTTCACCGGCGGCAAATTTACTGAATCCACCGCCCGTGCCGGAGACTCCAACGCTCACGCGCACGCTGTTATGCATGATCATGAACTCTTCGGCAGCGGCCACGGTGATGGGAAAGACCGTGCTGGAGCCGTCGATGATGATGTTGCCCTTGAGGCCGGAATCGGACTCTTGCTTCCCGCAGGCGGCCAAAATGGCAAAGCTCGCCAAGCTTGCTGAAGCAATGGTGAACCGTCGTCTGCTCAACCGTAGCGGTGCTGTCATTTATTACCTCCCTTTAGGTTTGGTACGACAGCACTCTGTCCCTTCGCGCCCGGCGTGCCGGTTGTGGTGCACGCCCCCGTTTGTGTCATTGCCATGGGCCCCCGTTTAGCCAGCCCGTGCAGCCCTCTGCCAAGAAAGCCAGGCATGGAACAAAGTATTACTTACAACCGTGAGGAAAAGTATCATGGGCTCTTTAACGTGGTCAACGTGCTTGCGGCGCGTGTTAACAATCAGATAAAGATGCGGAAATCGGCTCTATGACAGGGAAAGAGCCGATTTGGCAAACAAAGCTCACTCTCCTCTCAATCCCCTCGAACTGGCGCAGTATAAGGCAACATGCGGCTTATTGGGCGAGAGGCGCGAGACAGCGAGAGTTCATCTAATGTTCACATAGCGATTACATGGCGTTCATAGGCCGTGGCGAGATGGTGCGATGGGGGGCTGTGCAGAGAGCGCTGCTGTGCTTCTCTAAGCACAGCCGGAATGCAGCGAGGGAGACTAGTCTCCTCTTGAGGCGCAAACTGTAGGGGCGGTTCGCGAACCGCCCCTACCCATTAGGACAGAACCGCCCCTACCCATTAGGGCAGTCTTTAGACATGCGCCAAACCCCCGGGAGGGGATATCGCGAGGCCTGATCGGGTCGCAGAATGCAAAAGCGTAAGGTCTATCGGACGGGTCACGGCACGAAGTTACCGGTAGAGGGAGATGTAATGCAGGAACGGGAGGTAGGCACGAGCAATGAGTTGATTCTGTTCGCTCAGGACGACACGAGGCCATCCACCAGCGCTACCACCGCTTTGCCCAGGCCTTCGAGATCGTAACCGCCTTCTTGTACCGCAAGTATCGGCACTGAGAGCGAGGCGAGCTGTTCGCCTACGGCCTGATAGCATTCGTCGGTGAGCGAGAAGGCGCCGACGGGGTCGCCGGCGCGGGTATCGAACCCACTTGAGAGGATCAGGTAAGCGGGGGCATACCAGGCGATCTTCTCCAGAGCCTGAGAGAATGCTTCCAGGTACGGTTCATTCGTGGTGAACATAGGCAGCGGCAGATTGAGGTTGAAATTCTCGCCTGCGCCGGAACCCGTCTCTTCCGGCCAGCCGCTGAAGCGCGGGTACGCCCAGGCGGGATGGCCGTGCAGGCTGACGTAGAGCACCTCGTCGGTGTCGTAGAAGATTTCCTGTGTGCCGTTGCCGTGGTGGAAGTCGATGTCGAGCACGGCAACACGACCGTGCGGTTTGAGCGTGTGGGCAGCCACTGCCGCGTGGTTGATATAGCAGTAACCCCCGTACTTGTAGCGCCCCGCGTGATGGCCGGGCGGGCGTTCCAGGGCGTAGACGCTTGGGATTCCGCTTAGCAGCATATCGGCCCCGGTCAGCACCACACACGACGCCAGCCACGCTTGCATCAGCGTATTTGCCGCCAACGGCGTATCGGGGCTTATGGTGTACGGCGTTTCCAGCACCGAGCTTTCGTCAGACTTGGCAAGGCGGGTAGTGGTCTGCTCCAAGAACGCTATGAGGCTCTCATCGTGTACCTTGGCGGCGGAATCGAACGAATACTCAAGCGGTTCCACGAAGCTGTCGGCGTGTCCGGCCTGCCGCAGGGCTCTCGCCATCACTTCGACGCGTTCCGGCACCTCGGGATGATCGACCACGAAGTTTTGGGAGAGCTCGATGCGCGGCACGTGTGACTGATGACGCGGCGTGTAGATGATGGGCAGCGTGCGGCTATGCGTGCGGGTCATAAGTGGGCGCACTCTCTGTGCGGGCTAGCTGGAACCGATGACGTAGGGTCGCAGCACCGGCCAATACTTACGCGGGAGGGTGCCTTCGATTTCGGTGCCGTCGGGATGGTGCTGCTCGCGGCGAATACTGCCTCGCTGATGGAAGAGACTCACCAAGCGTCCCTCATGGTAGGGAATGCGCACCTGAACGTCAAACGAGAGATGCGCGTCGAGCGTGCCGGCAACCGTTTCCAAGAGCGTGTCCAGTCCATCGCCTTCGCGAGCAGATATGAATACAGGATTGGGGTAGTCTCCCGGATTTGGCGCGAGACCCTCAAGTTGGTCGATCTTGTTGAGCACCGTGATGGTGGGCTTGTCCTCGATGCCGAGGTCTGCCAAGGTCTCATTCACCACTGCTACCTGGCGTGCACATTGCGGATGGCTGACGTCAACCACGTGCAACAGAATGTCGGCGGCGAGAAGCTCCTCGAGCGTAGCGCGGAACGCCGCTATGAGCGCTGGCGGCAGATGGCGGATGAAACCCACGGTATCGCTAAGAACAACCTCCAGCCCGGTGGGCAGCTTCACGCGGCGTGTGGTGGGGTCCAGCGTGGCAAAGAGCTTATCCTCAGCTAGGACCTCAGCCTGCGTAACTGCGTTGAGCAGCGTGCTCTTACCGGAATTCGTGTAGCCCACGAGCGAAGCCACCGGCACGTCATTACCCGTGCGCCGCGCCCGTTGGCGCGCGCGCCGGGCGCGTACTGTTTCGAGGCGTGCCTCCAAATGCGAGAGCCGCTGGCGGATGAGCCGCCGGTCCGACTCGATCTGCGTCTCGCCCGGGCCGCGGGTACCAATACCGGCGCCGAGACGTGAAAATTGTACCCAGAGCGTGGAGAGTCGAGGCAGCAGATACGTGAGTTGCGCCATCTCGACCTGTAACTTGCCCTCAGAAGTCCGTGCGCGCGTGGCGAAGATGTCGAGGATGAGCGCCGTGCGGTCGAGCACCTTGACGTCGAGTTGCTCTTCCAGGTTGCGCTGCTGGCTGGGCGTGAGATCGTTGTCGAAGATGACAAGGTCGTAGGTCTGCTCGTGCCGCAGCGCTTTTATCTCCTCCACCTTGCCCTTGCCGATAAAGGTCGCTGTATCGGGCTTGTGCCGTTGCTGGTAAAGCGTGCCGACCACGATGGCGCCGGCAGTGCGCGCAAGGCTCGCCAGCTCTTGCAGCGACTCCTGCACCGGCCACTGATCGGGATCACCACCGAGCTTCACGCAGACCAATACGGCGCGCTCCGTCCCGCGCTTTGTACCGATGCTGTGCTGTTTGAATTCAAGCAAATGCTATACCTCTGCATACGGGTACGTGCACACATTGTACCACAGGAATTGCGACCATTGAGCGGTTTATCCGCACAGGACCGCATGAAGTCATGGCTTGGGCAAAGGCAGTCCAACACGCTCACGTTTGCTCCGGCGCGGAATATCCCGCCTCGCGGTGGCACGGCATTGCCGTGGGCTAGCCCCCGCGTACTATATTTTAACCAGAGTCAACCAACAGTAGGAAATGTCCCATAAAGCGCGGAAACAGAGACTGAAGTAACCAATGTAGACGATTGAAGGGAAAGAATACTCCCAAGGAAAATGCTAAGGCTGCCGCAAGGCAGCCTTGCGCCCTTTCGCCGAAGCATCCAGGGGGTGTATAAAACTATGATAGTCGAATTTACTTGACGCAGTCAAGTAACAGTGCCTTAGTCACGCACAGTTCATGAGTGCTGGCCAAACAAAAATACAGGGACACTAGCTGATCCTGCCCTGCAGCCCCTAGGATTCGTCCGCCGCTTTCTCTTCGTCTTCCATGATGAAATTCACGCCTAAATCCATGAGCTCTTTGAACGCTTCCGCAAGTCTCAGCAGACTATTTCCCTTGGTGGTGAGTGTGTACTCATGACGCTGCCCGAGAAGGCCGAACAAGAGGGTCTTCAATTCGTCGCTTAGACAATCGTTATCGACGAGTGACTGGACGGCCTTCACTTCCAGTTCGGGGGCAGGAGTTCGGGCAATGTCGCGGTCTGTCACGATAACCTTGAACTTGCTCAAGGCGTCAATGCCGCGGCGGTCGAGCAGTTCAACCACGGTCGGATCCAGAATGGCCGCTACCGTGTTGGCGAATTCCTCGCGTGTACGCTCAGCGTTGCGTCCCGCCTGATAGCGGAAGATATCGTGATAGCCGGGGAGCATGAGCGAAGGGGGTATATAGTCTGGAGTCACGTCGAACGTCGTACCGCGGGTGCGGCTTTCGTGTTTGGTTCCGAATCCTAGCTGCGTAAGCCGCCCCAAGCTCTCTTCTTGTATGCGCGTGGGGCTAAACTCCTGCCCTTTCATCGTGCGCCGCGCGGACTGATAGAGAATTTCTATATGCTGGTCGCCCAGGTCGCGCGCGTACATTTCACGCACCTTCGTGATGAGTTCGTTTACCTGAATTTGCTTTTCCATGTTGATAGCCATGAGCGCCCTCTCTTCCGTTCAGTCTTTCCACTAAGTACGTGTACTTGGGTTGTGTCCATAATACCGGTAGATCGGCTATTCTGCACACACGCTACCATGCGTATCGGCGAGCGTCAAGCAGTGCGAAAGCATTCGTCTGCTTGAAACGGATTAAGAAAGGGTTGGCACAGGAGAGACTCTTTGGTAGGATTATTAGGCTCGGATTGCATGTTTGAGCCATGAGACAAAGAACGCATAACTGAAGGCCTACGTGCCAGTGCCCAATGACGCCTGCTGGCAAGCTAAGTCCAGCACGAATCGTAGCAGAGGGTAGCACTGGTGATACGGTTGAATCGGCGTCAGTTGTTAAAGTACATGGGGCTATTCGTGCCGGTTCCTAAGCTGATGCCAACCGCACTATCGCTCTCTGCCGAGCAGCAGGAACCGATCTATCAACTCCCCTTCAATACGCCGCCAGGTACCAGCACCTGGTACGTGGAGCAGTGGTACGGCAATACGAGTATTGCTTACTATTTGCGCAACACGATCTATCGGGAAGGGCAGGGGATGCATTTCGGCATCGACTTTGCCTGCCCCTGCGAGACCGGGGTGAGGGCAATCGGAGACGGTGTGGTAGTAGGTGCAGACGACTTATCCTTTGGCGCAGGACCTCACAACGCCATTGTGCGTCACTCAAACGGCGATCTCTCTCTTTACGGACATCTGCATCGGTTTCCGGCGGTGCAGTGGGGAAGTTCCGTAAAGGCGGGCGCGATTATCGGGTATTCCGGCGACTGGCTGGATAACGTGGGCTGCGCGTCATCGCCTCACCTCCACCTTGAGATTCGGCGACCGGACCGCAGATTTGCAGTAAACCCGGTGCACTTAATTGAGGCCGACTGGCATAATGCGGCGCTTGGACGTTTCGCCGGCTTTACCAAAGACCTTGAGGACCCGCGTCGTTGGCAGACAATTGGCGATCAGCCGGAAGTAACTTTCGGGGGGCGTATTCTCAATGAATTCGCCAACCTTTGGATGCGTTGAGGCACTGTGGTACGGCTAATGCGCCACCGGCTCGGCCTAGGCTCAATCTTAGGGCTTTGGCTCTTGCTAGGCAGCGCCTGTGCCGTCACTTACATTCCGGATGCGCAGGGCACGCCAAGAGCTGTTCTCCAGATTCCCTTAACACCCGTACCGACTCCATCACCGCAGGCTGCGCCGCCCGCCGCGGGCACGCCTTTGCCAACGCCTACCGCGCTCCCCGCTACGGCCACGCCGCAACCGTCGCCTACGGCGCTCCCCGCTACGGCCACGCCGCAGCCATCGCCTACCGCGCTCCCCGCTACGGCCACGCCGCAACCAACGCCTACCGCGCTCCCCGCTACGGCCACGCCGCAGCCATCGCCTACCGCGCTCCCCGCTACCGCCACGCCGCAGCCAATGCCTACCGCGCTCCTCGCTACGGCCACGCCGCAGCCAACGCCTACGGCGCTCCCCGCTACGGCCACGCCGCAGCCAACGCCTACGGCGCTCCCCGCTACGGCCACGCCGCAGCCAACGCCTACCGCGCTCCCGGCTACCGCCACGCCGCTGCCAACGCCTACCGCGCTCCCGGCTACCGCCACGCCACTACCTACGCCAACTGCTCCCCCTGCGACGGCTACGCCGTTGCCAAGTCCGACGCCAGTGCTGCGACGCGTAACCGACCCAGGCTGCTGCACCGGCATCTGGTGGTCCGCCGACGGGACGAAAGTGCTCTACGTTGACAAGCCGGATGAGCGTCCGGCTGCCATATGGGGGATTGACATCGCGACGGGAGCGAGAGCGCCATACAGCACGGTGGTGGGTGCGTTGCAGTATGGCGACCGATATGTGATTATCCCGCAATATCCAACGCTGCGGAGCGTCACCGTGCATGATCGCGAAACTGAAAAGAGTTGGGGTCTCACTGGGATTGGCAGTGTCGCATTCATTTCGCCCGACGGTACACGCATTGCCTACGATGGGCGCATGGCGCAAGAGCCGCTCTACGCCAACCGCCGCCAGGCGCCGATCGTCGTGGCGGATTTGGACGGCAGCAACCCGCGCCTCTTGGCCACGATCTTTGGCGGCGGCATTGTGGACTGGTTTGCGGATGGGTCACGCTTGCTGATACTGGGCACGCAGACCTTAGGCGCCCCACGCCCGGCTCTCTGGCACGTTGACGTGACAACCGGCGCTATCGAGAAACTCGACGATTCGGCGCACTTGCGCAATGTCTCGATTTCGCCGGATGGCGCGTGGGTTGCCTTTCTTACGCTATTTGAAGAAGATCCGTACTGGAACACGACCTGGGCGATGAACGTGCAGACGGGCGAGCAGCCACGGCTTGCGTTCGCTGGGCGCTACCATTGGATTACCAGCGAAAACGCGTCGCTCGTCTATGTTCCTCTGCGTGAATCAGCGGACGAGGGTTTCGCCGTGTGGAAGGTGGACGTAGCTTCCGGCGAACGGTCTCAACTAATCGATCCCAAACAGATGCCGCTCTTCATCGCTAAAGGCGATTGGGCGGTTGCCCCCGACGGGCGACACATTGCGTTCGTCTCCGCTAAGGACTACGCTATCTGGCTGTTTGAACTGATCCCGTGACGTCGGGCAGCGTCGGCGAGAGGGTAAGGGCACGGCATGCCGTGCCCCTACGATTCATGCAATACTGCACAACCATAAGGCCTTATCCCAGGTATGCGGTTTGGCGTGGCGTGCGGCGACAATTGTTTTCGCGTATAGTCGCCTCCAGGTAGGCTTTCAGTACTGCCCCGATCTGTACCCGCTTTTCTTATGAAACCTTACACGACCTATGCGACTGTTCGCCCTGGATATGAGTCTCTGGCTGCCGCAACCAATAGAGCACGTATTTTCATTCTTCGCCGGAGCGGCGAACCTGGAGGGCCTCACCCCGCCATGGCTCCGATTCAAGATATTCACGCCCCTGCCGATTGAAATGGCGGTCGGTACCCGTATTGACTATCGGCTGCGGTATCGCGGTGTGCCGCTGCGGTGGCGCACGGAAATTCTGGCGTGGGAACCGCCGCACTGGTTTGTGGACAGCCAGATCAAGGGCCCCTACCGACGCTGGGTGCACGAGCACGTGTTTCTGGAGCGGGACGGCGGGACGCTAGTCGTGGAGCAGGTGGAGTATGCGCTGCCGGGCGGCGCGCTCACCAATGCGTTGCTCATTGGCCGCGACCTGGATCGTATCTTTGCCTACCGGCAGCAACGGCTGCTGGAGTTATTCGGCGGTACAACCCCTGCTGAGGGATAGGGGCCTCCTGCTCCAATCCGATCCGTGGGCAGACTTTCCGTGCAGTTACACATGTAGGGGCACGGCATGCCGTGCCCCTACATTACACGCGGGAAAAGTCGCCTACGGCGAATACTGGTTAGATGTTATGAATATCCTGCCATTCGGTATGGAATGCACCTTCCATGTCTACGCGCTGGTAGGTATGCGCGCCGAAGTAGTCGCGCTGGGCCTGCACGAGGTTCGCGGGCAGCCGCGCCGTGCGGTAGCCTTCGATATAGTTGAGCGCGGCGCTCAGCGCCGGTGTAGGCAGGCCCTGGGAGACAGCTTCCGCCACAATTCGGCGCAGGTTTGGCGTCCGCTGCCTTACGTCGCTCGCAAACGGTTCCGCCAGCATGAGGTTGGGAAGCGTCGGATCGGCCGCGAACGCCTGCTTGATCGGTTCGAGCATCAGCGAACGGATGATGCAGCCGCCTTTCCAGATACGGGCAACGGTGGCCAGATTCAGGTTGTAGTTTCGTTCGGCTGAGGCTGCCGTCAGCAGATGCATGCCCTGGGCATAGGCGGAGACCGCAGCCAAGTAGACGGCGTCTTGGAGCGCGGGCAGGAGCTCTTCCCGTGTACCGTCGAACTGAGGCGACGCGCCGTGCAGGATGCCGGCGGTTTGCTCGCGGACTTCTTTGAAACTGGAGAGAATCCGCGCTTCCGTGGCGGCGGTGATAGTGGGAATGGGGACACCGTGGTCCAGCGCGCTCTGGGACGTCCACTTTCCCGTGCCCTTCTGCGCCGCGCTATCCGTGATGATCTCGACGACGTACTTGTCGGTTTCGGGGTCTTCGCGGGTGAGGATGTCGGCCGTGATCTCTACGAGGAATGACTGCAGTTCGCCGGCATTCCAACCGGCGACGACCTCTTGGATTTCGGGTACCGTCATGCCGAGGCCGCGATACATTACGTCATAGGCTTCGGCGAGCACCTGCATGATGCCGTACTCAATGCCGTTGTGGACCATCTTGACGTAATGGCCGGCCGACCCCGGTCCCAGGTAGGCGCAGCAGGGGCCGTCGTCCACCTGCGCCGCGATCTTTGTGAAGATCGGTTCCACTGCGGCATACGCCGCCTCGGTGCCGCCGGGCATGATAGAAGGGCCGTGCAGCGCGCCGTACTCGCCGCCGCTCACTCCGGTACCGATATAGCCGCGACCCTCTGCCTCTACGCGGGTGGCGCGCTGCTCGGTATCGTCGTAGAATGAATTGCCGCCATCGATGATGAGATCGCCGGGCTCGAACAATGGCAGCAGCGCGTCGATCACGGCATCCACGGCCGCGCCGGCTTGTACCAACACTATCGCTTTGCGTGGACGCTTCAGTGCGCTTACGAACTCTTCCAGCGTCAGGGCGCCCACCACGTTCTTGCCCTGTCCGCGTTCCCTGACAAACGCCTCGGTACGCGACGTTGTACGGTTGAATACGGCGACAGTAAAGCCTTTGCTCTCTATATTCAATGCAAGATTTTGCCCCATCACTGCCATGCCAATGACACCGATATCACAGGTCCCGGTATGTTGCTCAGCCATGTTTCTTGTCCCTTTTCCCTCTACGCAATTGCATCATCCGTGCTCTGTCGTCAGTATCGCCAGGTATAGTAGACTCTCTGCCGAGGCTCCGCCAACAAGGGTCGTTGACGGTAGTCACCCTTAACACGGCCCGATAAGTCTCGTTCATTCTCGCAAATGTGTGACCGGATTGGGTTAGGGCTTGGCTGCAGCGGCTTGAAAATACGAAGCCGCTAATGCCGTTGGTTCGCAGACACAGACACTGCCAGGGCCGGTAGTAGCGCCACCCGCCCCTGCGCTTGATTGTAGCAGGTAGGGCTTAGGTTACGCCTGCCGTTACACCTTTCTGCAGAGTTCTGCGCAACTCTGATGAACACGCGGAATTGGCCTGGGACGGTGATGAAGTCCCCTCACTTCAGCTCTCTCAATTGTGAAGCACGAGCAACCGGGCGGGGCTGGATATGATTGACGGGGATTTCCCCTCACCCTAGCCCTCTCCTTCGATGGAGAGGGGATTCGGAGGCGGCGAACGAGGCTATGCAACGGTCTCCTTGGGAGATGGGGTCTCTTCGCCTGCCGGCCAGGGCTGTGCAAGAGTGTCTTTAGGGGGAAGCGCAGATTCGCCCAAAAACATAGGCAACGGTGGGTTGTGTATAATCCACGCGTAGTTGTGTACTGTAATTGCAACCCGCGCTCGTAGTGAGGAGAGTCGCAGCGCATGACGCACATAATGGTGCCGGACGGAGTCTTTCCACTCTGGCTGTGGGGACTTGGCTGGGGAGGAACGGCGGGCCTGGTCGTCTTGATTGGGCTGCGCGCGGGTCGTGAAGACATGGTGCGAAAAGTCCCTCTAATCGGGGTGATGGCTGCGCTGATGACCGTTGCCATGTCGTTTGCGCTTGTCCCCATTGCCTATGAACCGCACCTAACCGTCTTGGCGGGTATCTTGCTTGGTCCTGTTTACGGCTTTATTGCGGGACTCATCTTCATCATCCTCCGCTGGCTCATGGGCGATGGCGCCGTTACGCTCATAGGAATCAACGCACTGCTCATGGGCGCGGAGATTACTGTGGGGTATCTCCTCTTCCGAGGACTCCTCAGAACGCTATCCGAGCGGGCTGCGCTTGCCGCAGGTGTGAGCGCATTCATAGCGCTTGCGCTTACAACGCTGCTGTTTCTCGGTGTGGTGGCGGTGGCCAACGTGGACCCCTTTCAGGGAGAAATGGGGGAACTCGGCGCCTACAATGTAGAGACAGGCACAATTCAAAACCCCTTTGCCGAGGGCGTGGTGGCCTTGCACGTGTTCGAGGGAGATGATGAAGAGCACGAGGCACCACCTACCATCGGGGGGGAGTCACCGTTCACGATATTCATGCGTGCAGTGCTGATCCTGGGCTTAATCGGGTGGGTGTTGGAGAGTGTCTTGGTGGGGCTGATCGTCGGCTTTCTGGTGCGCGTGCGCCGCGACCTGGTGCTACCGCCGCGAACTCCGTCTGCCAACGCATAGAGAACGCTCGTTTATTCATCGGTGCGCGTAGGGGAGCGACATGTCGTGTGCCAACGGTGAAACGATAGATTGAGTAGGGGAACGACATGTCGTGCCCCTTCGGTGAGAGCGAACGAGCTACGTGGGGCCTTGAGCGTGCGCGTATTGACAGCGACGAGAGGACCGGGCGCTGATGGACATTGGAACGGTTGACCTATGGGCCACGCACTACCGCAGTTGGCTCCATAGTGCGACGCTCGCGGCCAAGGTGGTGCTGGTCGTGGCGGTGCTATGCACCGTAATGCTCGCGGACCACTTTCTGCTGTTGCTCGCCACCTACGCGTTCGTGCTGGCCTTGCTTCTCACCACGCCCCTCCCGGTGGTGACGCTCAGCGCGACCTCGCTCTATACCGTGCTCTTCGTGGCCGTCTTTGCCGTCTCGCGCTGGGACGGCACTTGGCTGACGCCGCTCACGATCGTTGCCAAGGCTCCCACCATGGCGCTCGTAATCCTGCTGGTGGTTACGACCACGCCCTATCCGCGCATCTTCGCGCTCTTTAGCCGGTTTCTCCCCGCGCTTGTGGCTGAGAGCCTGCTGATGGCGTATCGAGCGATCTTCGTCCTGTTGGAACTCACCCGGCGCCTCCTGCTCACACTGCGCTTGCGGGGCGGTCTCGGCGGCGGTTCACCGTGGCAACGCCTAAAGAACTTGAGCATGGGTTTGGGTCTCGTCTTTGTGCACAGCATGGACTACCTGCAGCGCCTCTACATGGTCATGCGGCTGCGCGGGTATTCCGGTCACGTGGCTGCCGCGCCCGGCAAGGAGACTCCTCCCCATCATTCCGGCGGAAGCCGGAATCCACCTGCTCTTCTCTGGCGCAATGACGCACCGTTGTTCGCCGTAGCGCTCGTCATTGTTGCGAGCGCGCTCATAGGACGCGCGAGCGGAGCTGCTTGGCCTATGTACGGTTTGGCAGTGGTGAGTGTTGTCGTTCTGGTTGGAGCTCAGCTCTACCGAATGACTCGCCGCGCTGCCGGCTAGGGCTGTACGAGGTATCATCGCGTATACTGATTAATATGTGCAGGTGCGGATAGCGGGTGTGGAAAGGAATACAGTAGAGACTGAACCGAGACCCTGAAGTGGAATAGTGATCAGTGGAACCGAGCAAGGAACGAGGATCATGATGAGGTCAGTTGCGTCCGGCGGACTCTCTTTGTGTCTGCTGGTGATGGCGTTTTTGCTGAGTGGCTGTGCAGTGCAAGAACCCAATCTGATAGACGGAGAACCGGCGCCGCTCACCGTCGATGTACTGAAGAATGCCACGTATAGGTCTGAGTTTGTGAAGGCGGGGCAGGCGCAGTTGCAAGACGGAATGTACGAGGAGAAGATCGATCCTGACTCCGCGAGCAAGGTCACCCTTATGTTGAGCGAGCACATCGCCATTGGCGAGGTAAACGGCGATGGGATAGATGATGCCGCAGTAGTGCTTGTGGAAAGTGGGGGTGGCAGTGGCACATTCTACACGTTGGCTATCGTCATAAATAGAGCCGGTAGGCCTTTTCACTTTCACTCCGCCGCACTCGGGGACCGCATTCACCTCGATTCGGTCGAGATTGAGGATGCCATCATTACGGTGCGGATGGTGTCGCATGGGGAGGGGGACGCCATGTGTTGCCCCACGCAAGCGGAAGTGCGCAGGTATGAGTTGGGATTTGGCGTGCTCAAATTGATTGAGCACACTACGGCGGCAGCAGGGCTGACAGCCGACGCGCTGCGAAACGCCACCTATCAGCATGAGTTCCCGAAAGAAGGAAAGGCGCAGTTGCAGGACGGGAAGTACGAAGAGGCAATCGAAGGCGTCGCAAGCAAGATTCACATCGCGCTGACCGATTCAATTGCCTTTGGCGACCTAAATGGTGATGGCATTAACGATGCTGCGGTGGTGCTGGAGGCAAGCGGTGGCGGCAGCGGCACGTTCCGTTCCTTGGAAGCAGTAATCAACGAGGGCGGCGCGCCGGTTCACGTTGCCTCCGCTCTGCTGGGGGACCGAGTTCACCTTGAAGCGCTCACCATCGAAGAGGGCGTCATTACGGTGCAGATGGTAACGCATAAACAGAGTGACGGAATGTGCTGTCCTACGCTACGGGTGGTGCAGCGGTATCAGTTGACCGAGGGTGCGTTGCAGTTGCTCTCCCAAGAAGAGATGGGTTCTACCGACGACTCTTAATGATCGTCTGAGACTGTATCTCTAGAAAGCGCAGCTCAGGGTGGTGCCTCTGTACTACGGGGGGGGTGTGCGCCCCTCTGAGCAAGGGGCACGCGCGGGAAGTTGGCAAGCGGAGTAGAGTAAACACGGCCCGGTGAGCACCGGGCCGTGTTGCGCGCTTAAGCGCGCAATGCGATAGGATGGCGCGGTCGCTTTTTCCGGCGCGAGAGAAGTATGCCTCTACTAGCGCCGGACAAATGCGAGCGCTACTTGAGCTCGACGGTGGCCCCCGCCTCTTCCAGCTTGCCCTTAACCTCTTCGGCCTCTTCCTTGGTGACGGCTTCTTTAATGGGGTTCGGCGCTGCCTCAACGGCGGCCTTGGCCTCGCGCAGACCAAGTCCGGTGATCTCGCGCACCGCTTTGATGACCTGGATCTTCTTGTCACCGATCTCAGTAAGCACGACGTCGAAGGAGTCCTTCTCTTCCTCAGCCGCAGCGCCATCGCCATCGGCCGGTCCTGCCACTACCGCGACGGCGGCGGCGGCGGCGGCGGATACGCCGAATTTCTCTTCCAACGCCTTCACAAGTTCCGAAACTTCAAGCAGCGTCATGTTCTCGATCGCCGCAATAATGTCCTCAGTCGAAATCGTCTGTGCCATTGTCTACTTTCCTCTTTCTTAGGTGCTTGTCTTGGGATGCCCAGGTTTGGGGCAGCCCGAACGGCTGTTGCCGAATCTAAATTGGTCGCCCGGCGAGAAAGCAGAGCCGCTCTCATTGGATTCGCACGATGCCGCGGCTCTGTCATTTTGGAGGTGAACAGGGGGCGCTCCTATGTTGAGATGCACCCTGAGACAGAAACCCTAAACAGTCATCTCTCGTTGTACCTCCTTCAAGGTATGCATTGGTTCGTCCGAATGTTTGAAACGATGAGAATAGCAACGGCGCGCAGAGCAATGCTCAAGCGCCAACGGAAGTGCAAGCATGCTTGCACCGCAGAAATATAAACTGGATATCTCATCTTGCCGGTCTCGTACTCTATCCTGGGTGTTGACCACAATCCGGTTCTCTAGCAATTCACTTAGTTGGGCGCATCAGGTTGTTGTGAATAGACATACCCCGGGAACAACTCTTGTGGCGCAAACAGCTTGGTGACGGTCACGAAATGAATCCCTCGGTTTTTCAGCGCCACTAGGATCGCCGGTACCGCGTCCACGGTAGTCTCATGTATGTCATGGGCCAGGATAATCGCCCCGGCCGGCGAATCGATGATTCTCGCAGCCACGACTTCCGCATCGCGGTCCCTCCAGTCCAATGGATCGATGCTCCAGAATATGAAGGGCACACCTGACACTTCCAGGACACGGTCATCGTATCCGCCATACGGGGGACGAAGATGCCGTGACGGTTCGCCTATGATCTGGGTGATAATCTCGTCCGTCTGTTGAAGCTGTTGCTGAATCTGCTCATCGGATAGATCGGTTAGAAGGGGGTGGTCCCAGGTATGACTGCCGATCTCATGTCCTTCCTGAAACGTGCGGTATACGGTTTCAGATTGAATGCGGGCTCTACTCCCCAGGATGAAGAAAGTCGCCCGGACATTGTGCTCTTTAAGAATGTCCAGCAAGCCCTCAGTGAAGACCGATGGACCGTCATCGAAGGTGAGCGCCACACACGGGACCTCATAACAGTTGATCTCATCCTGTGCCGGCGAACCTACTTGTGCCGCTGCCGGCGCATCTTGCGTCGTCTCTGCTTCGGCTTGCTCCGAAGCCTTGGCACTCTCAGGTTGGGGTGTTGCCGTCTCTACTTGAATGCCCAAGAGATCCCGAATTTCCGGCTTGAGCAGATCGGCGATGGCAGTTACAGGCAGTTCGACTTCCACCACGCCATCTACCCCTGGCGCTACCTGATACTTGTCAAACCTGACCAGAATCGTGCCATTCTCCTGGAATAGGATATTGTCGAAATTCTCTGCGGTTGGCGCCGTGCCATCCTCTATCCACTGCAATTCCCGCTCCAACGCCTCCTTGCGGGCAGCGTCAGAATCAAATTCCAGTTCAGCTATCCGGTTGCGGGCGCGATCTCCCAACGCCTCCCTGGTAAGAGCCGAAAGACGCTCCAGGTAGCCGTCGACAAAGAGGTCGGGTATGGACAACTCGGCGCCGTTGCGGCGATCGAAGATATACCCGACAACGAATGCGTTGCCCGTGCCGCCGGTATGTATCGACCGCACTACGTCGAAGAAGATGAGATTCTCGTTGGCGACAGCAACGTCGAAGTGTTGGCGATAGTGGGTGATAAAGGTGGCCGCCTCTTTCCCCGTCTCTTTCTTGTACTCCTGATAGGACTCTTCAATCTCGGCTGCGGTGGTTCGATACTCGTCAATGAATTCCTGCGATATCTCTTCCATCCGCGCGTTGATCGCGTCCTGCTCCGTTACAGGATAGGAGATGTGGAGCAGCGAACGGCCTTCATTCTCAATCTCCTCAAGCGTAAAGACGAAGACATTTTCATACTTTGACACGTCAAACGCAGTGGAAATGACGGGCGTTTCCTTGTCCATAGGCACCACGGTAGCCGGAGCTTCGCTCTCACCCGCCGGGCCTTCAGCAGTCTGGCAGGCGGACAGCGTCAACAAGAACATAAGCAACAGACCAAAGCACAAGAAACTATTGCTTCTCACTTGGTTCTGTCCTTAGTGAGTGCATAGGAAAGCGACGCCCGAGCTGACCGATTCAGCATCCGGCCGGACATGGCAGCGTAGTTCCATGCTTGCGACCTCTGCGGCAATGCCGAAGTCTGCGGCAATTTCCCGTATTCCATACTCAATCTGCGATACCGTCCTATCTATGAGAACGCGCGCTCCACAAACCAAGCGGCGTGGCAGCGGCGCTAACGTGTATTGCCGGGACGGACGCCGTGCCGGCTGCGAAAGTAACAAAACGCCGGGGGCATGGCCGGTCCCGCATGGCGCCCTACGCGGAATCCGCTTGTTGTAGCTGATCGGCGCGTGCTTGCAGCACATATGCCAGGCTGCGCGCGACGCCATTCAGTACGCTTACCAACTGCGTTGCGGGTGCTTGCATGCTCCCCAGCATCTTGGCGAGCAACTCCTCGCGGGACGGCAGCGCGGCCAGTGCCGCAACTCCATCCGGCCCAATGGCCTGTCCGCTCATAAGCCCGCCACGCACCTCGAGCGCATTCACACGCTTGGCGAAGTCCGTTACCGCCTTTGCCACGGTGACCATGTCGCCGTCAGAGAATGCAATGCCGCTCGGACCATCGAGCAGTGTGGCGAGATCTCCCTGATCTTCCCGTTCCGCAGCCAGCCGCAGGAGCGTGTTCTTTGCTACCTTGAACTGGCCGCCGGCGGCCCTGAGTTCCCTGCGGAGCGTTTGCATCTGCCCTACTGTGAGGCCCCGGTAATCGGTGACAATGACCAAATCCGTGCCGCGCAGCCGCTCGCGCAATTCCTCAATGATTACGGCTTTTTCTTCACGAGTTCCCAAAACGCGTCACCTCCTTCATACAAATGAAAAAAACCTTGGCGTTGACCAAGGCTTACTTGCAGCCACTGCATCGCGATCATGCCGCATTCTATTGAGCGAACGCGCTTAGACGCAGAACCTGCAATCATGCCTCGATAGGCTTACCTCGCAAACCGAGGATTATACTCCCATACCTGGAGTGCCTACAGTCAACGGCTCTTGAATTAACTTCGGTGCTTGCGCACACTTTGCACCCAGCATAGCAAATGCCGCGCCTCACGTGCAAGCCCGCGGCAACTGCCCGCGACGAAGACTAGTGCGCTCGGCGAAATTAAAGATGGCTGTGGGTAGAATACCCACAGCCATCCCTACGCTGCTATCTCTCACCCCTGCAAATGAGCAGGGCTTGCGAAGCGAAATCGAGAGCAAGCGCTATTCGATATTCACAACGATGTCAACTGCCACCTCGTTTCGCCGCACGAGGAAAGGCGCCACGGTGCCCAACATATCGCCTGCCTCATCACCGGCAAACGCGGCTACAACCGTGGTCAGGTTTTGCAGGGCCTCTTCGTCCCCCAAGAAGACGGTCATAGCATGCACGTCGTCAAGGTAGATATCGAGGCCTTGCGGGACTAGCTTGATGGTAATCATGGCCAGTCCGGCTTCCTTCAAGCCTGCCACAGTATCTGCCGGAAGCATGCCGCCCATGCTAAGGTTCAAGCCGATGGCTTCGAGCAGAGGCGCGGCGTTTTCCAGAATGACAACGTCAGGTACAAGCAGATTGCCGTTGGCATCCAGGACCGTGCCGATCAGAAGCGGGTACTGTGGATCTGTAGCATCGGGTACGTCAGGAGGCTGCGACGTTTCGCCAGTGAACATCTCAATGGCCGCCGTGCCATCCGCCGTGGGGAAATTCACCCCGACCGTGCCGATCATCGCCAGCGCGAGGGGTACGGCAAGATCAGGCACTGCAACGTCATAGCCGAGCCCTTTGATAAGCGAAATTACTTTATCCAATGCGGCCTGATCATAGTTCACGGAAACGCGCAAAGCGAAGCCGCCATTTACGTAAACGTCGATATCGCCGCCAGGCCCCTTAATGAGTTGGATATGTTGAAGATTGGCCGCTCGCAGCGATTCGATGGCTGAGGCCGATAGGACTTCACCGATACCGAGCTGGTTTAGTTCACCTTCAGAAAGAGCGAGGTTGAACTGCTGTCCGGCGAGGTTCATGCCAACCTCTATGCCACTGACGCCGCCGTTCTCGCCGAACTGCACGGTTGCCTGCGGCAAGCCATATACTTCGATTGAATTTTCAGCGCGCTCAGGCGGTGCACCGGGCCCAGAAACAGGCTCGGCAGTCGTTAAACGCGCTGGTGCGAATGGTGTGGAAAGCCCGTGGCTCACAAAGCCGGTTGAAACGATCAACAGCGAAGCCAACAGGCCCACTACTGCTCCGATGATCAGGCCGACAATGCCCACGGCCTGACCGGTTCCAGTACCTCCACCTAGTTGGTGCCCTGCCTTGTAGCCAAGCCCCGCGCCGAGATAGAGCAGTGAGAAGATCAAGCCAAAACTCACCAAGAACAGAATTGCTGCGAACTTAGTGAGTCCCCCACCGACCGCTACCAGCACAATCAGAGCGATGATGACAAGGACCAACCACAGAATTGGTACTGGCACCCACCAATGTCTCCAGGTGGTCATAGCCTTCCCTCTCTGTGCTTGCATGTATTCATGGTTTCGTGTCTAACAATCATGCAAAGTTTCTGTCTGTCTCTCTAAGCAATGAGGGATACCCTTGGGGCGCGTAGGGTATCCCTCATATCACCTGCGTATGACGGGGAGCGTAGTGTTTTTCCTGATTACACTACAGAAACCCCTTCTTACGGCAGGCTCACCGTCAGGTCAACGTCAATACGGTCACGCAGATGCAAGTATGGCAGAACCATACTGGCTTGCGGTGCCAGCGCAGTGAGGATGCCGAGTGCATCGGCGCCGCCCAAGCGGACGTCAGCAAGCATCTCACCATTGCTGCCCAGCGAAAGGCCGTCATTGTTGATCTTGACGTTCAACTCGCTAATGCCGTTGGCCGTCATGAGGGCAATGATGCTCGGAGCCAGGTCGGTACCAAGCACACCAAGCTCGTCTGCAGACATGCCCAACACCGAAAGTTTGCCATCGGCATCGTAGCTGAGGCTCGCCTTGGCCATCAGCACGACCTCTTGCTGTTCGGTCCCCACGTAGCCGGAAGGTGCGCCTTCTTCACGTACCGGAACGGTCGTCTCACCAATTGTCAGCACCACGTCGCCACCGGAAGCAATCACCACGGGGACAAGCACGTCCTTCAAGGGGATAGAAAAGCCGGTGAAACCTTCCACCAGATTGAGTACCCGCTCGTAGTTCGCTTGATCCTCACCGAGGCTCACGCCAATGGTGTACGCGCCGTTGACGTAGATGTCGATCATGCCGTCAGCGCCCTTCATGATCTGAAGATGCTCGACACCGGCGCCCGTAAGCATTCCGGTCGTTGCGGCATCAAGGCCAAGCGCCGGCACAGGAATACCGAACGCGCCCAGCGCGGCTAGGTCTTTCGCTGAGATACTCACCGGCGTAGCCGTACCGCCAATGAATACGCTAGTCGTTATCGACTGCAGCGAACCATCGTCACCAAGGGCGATGGTAATACGAGGCGGCACGATCACAACTTCCATCTGCGATGCAGAGGCGCTGGATTGAGCCGCTGAAGCTATGCGCGCCGGCAGTGAAACTGCCAACAGCGCAACTATTACCGCAATCACGAGAGCGACCTGGACAAGGGAATTGTTCAGGAACGTCCTGTCTAGTGACTGGGTAGGGTATCTGGTAATACGCATTGGTCCCTCCTCCTGAAGATCCGTTCGGGTTCGGTACGCCCCTTCACCGAACGCTACCTAAAGATACTTTACTGCTCACCACGATTGTTGATACCCACGGTTGTGGTGCTGCTGCCATTATGGGGAAAGCATTAATACCTGTCAAGGACAAAGCCCAAATTCAGCAGAAAATGTGACAAGATTCCGCTAGAAAACTGAGTGCATCTTGTGAAAGGTAGTTGTCCTTCCCCTAAATAGCCTATAAAGACATATTTGAGCCTATTGACACAGACTAATTCTGCGAAATTAGTAGACGAAGAAGCTTGACAGGCCTCAGCTACTAAAGTCGCTGCTACGGGACAGGTTTTCTGATTCCCTCAGAGTCCTCGCGAAAAGGCCGGGATATTGCGCGGTGACCTCTTAATATCCTGCTCCAAAATCTACCGGTCTGAAACCGTCGCGAAGCCTCAGCGGCGAGACGGCCTTTCCTTAAGGTGCGGCCCCCGCTGCTGTGGGGCCTCGGTAAGCTCCCTATCGTGTGGGAGTCAGCGAAAACGCTATCGTCTGCCAGGCGGAAGAATGCCTGACTACCTCAAGCTACCGCATAAAGAGTAGCTGAATCGCTTCGGCTCTTTCCCAAGTGAAAAGCTTGGCGGGCAAATCCTCCGGTCGGCACGAGCAAATGCTGCAGCACGGTCTCAAATCATCGTGATTCGGAAGACTGCCAGGCTGGAGAGCTACGGCCGTATAGAAGCTGCGCCGATTAGAAAGCCGGCCGCGTCACCGGCATCTCGAGAACGTGCTGCGCGCGCTCGAGAAAGACTTCGTCTGTGGTGCTGATCACGCGCGTCGAGACGTTGCCGCGCGGGTTGAATTCCATCATGAGCAGCGCCCCGCGCGGCTGTAATCCTGCTATCAACTCGTCGAAGAGCTCATTCGTGATACGTTCGTGGGAATAATACTTGTCGCGAAAGCTATTGAAGTAGAGCTTGAGCGTCTTGAGGTCCACAATGCGCACGTCGGGCACGTACACCATGGTAGCGACCGCGAAGTCAGGGTAACCGGAAACCGGGTCCTTAAACGTCAACTCCGGCAGACGAATCTGCACGTAGTAATCCCGCTTGGGTTCAGGATTGGGGAAGTAGCGAATTTCCACGGACTCGATCGCTTCTTCTCCGTAACGCACCTCTCGCTTCTTCTTGCGCCTTGGCTTATTTTCTGATTCCGGTGTGCTCATTCTATGTATCCTAAACGCTGCGCACTGAGCGCGTGTATCATTGGGGAGAACTGTACGTATGCATGCCGCAAATATGACCGTACTATGTTGCTTTGCGAAACGTCAACTCACTCCAGACTCGCGGGTGCTGTGCGTTGGCGGCTGAGCGCTGTCCCCCTGGAGCGAAGAGCAAGAGCACAGTAGCGCGGGGGCAAGCCTTCGCGGCGGCGAAGATTCAATTCCGCGCTCGATGACTGCGTTGGAGTCCAGGCAATCAAACGAGTGCTTACAATTGTCTTTGCGTTTCGCCGCGCCGGTAGGCGTGAGGCTGCGCCATAGCCGACAATAGAGAAGCTTTGCATTGAGACGCTGCTAACGAGAAAGGTAGGAATCCGGTGGCAAAGGTATTTATCGGCGCACGTTCTATTCTTGATCTTCCCGGTCCGCATTGGGACACACTACGCAATGCCGGCGTGGAGCTCGCACCACCGCTCGACGTGTTTCGGCCGCTTACCGAGCAAGAGTTAATCGATAATCTAGACGGCGTCGAGGCCTTCGTCGCCGGATCGGACCATTTCACCGAGCGCGTCTTCGCCGCCCATCCGCAGCTCAAGATCGTGGCGCGCGTCGGTGTGGGCTACGACCAGATCGACATCGATGCCGCCACCAGGCACGGCGTCTGGATAACCATCACGCCCGGGGCGAACAACGATACGGTTGCCGACTATGCGATGGCGATGATTCTAGCACTGGCGCGCCAGGTCGTAGAACATGCGGCAATTGCCCGCGACGGCGGGTTCCACCGCATTCAAGGGGTTGACGTGTGCAACAAGACGCTGGGCATCTTGGGGCTCGGCCGCATCGGCAAGTCGGTGGCGCGCCGGGCGAGTGGCTTTGATATGCGGGTGCTCGCGTATGACGTGATGTGGGATGAAGAGGCGGCGGCGGACCTCGGTGTCACGTTCGCGCAGCCCGAAGAGATCTTCGCGGAGGCGGACTTCATCTCGCTCCACCTGCCAAGCACGCCGGAGACCTACAAATTTGTCAATGCGGCGTTGCTGGAGCGCATGAAGCCCTCTGCATTCATCGTCAATACCGCGCGTGGCAGCCTGGTCGATGAAGAGGCGCTGGTGGCAGCCATCGATGCGGGGCAATTGGCCGGGGCGGCCTCCGATGTGTTCTCCGTGGAACCGCCGCCTGCAGACCATCCTTTCTTGAACCACCCGAAGATTCTGCCCTTCCCCCACGTGGCCGGCGTAACCCAGGAATCCGTTCACGCCATGGTAGTCATGGCCTTCGAGTGCCTCATCGACGTCATCCAAGGCAAACGCCCGCCATATCCCATCAACGAACAAGCCGAGTACGAGACCCTGCCGTAGGCGCTGATGCCGCTAGATAAGGACCGCCAGCAACATATCGTCGACGAACTTCTCAAGCGACCGGGGCACGAGAAGGTGCGGACGCTTGTCTATAGGCTTCTGGTGGAAGGCCTAGGGGCAAGAAGCGATCAAGTCCGCTTCGAGGAGCCGCTGCCTGAGGTGCGGGGTCGCGCAGACGCCTTGCTTGGCCGCACACTTTTCGAGTTCAAGCGCGATCTGCGAGCCGAATCTGCGGACGCGGAATCGCAACTCGCGCGCTACATCGGCCAAAAGCAAAAGGACACTGGCGAGCACTACATTGGCATTGCTACGGACGGCGCGGTGTTCATTGCGTATGAGTTGCGCGGCGAGACGGTAGTCGAGCTTACTCGGTATACGCCCACACTTGATGACCCCGGCACGCTTCTTGCCTGGCTTGATACCGCAGTTGCCATCCAACCGGAAATCTCGCCCGAACCTGACGCCGTGCGCAAGGAGCTCGGGCGCGAGAGCCTCGCCTACTTCGTTGCCCAAACCGAACTTGCGCGACTGTGGCGGGAAGTGAAGTCAACGCCGGACGTGGAACTCAAGCGCACGTTGTGGGCCGACTTGCTCCAGATGGTCTACGGCAAGTCAGTAGATGCAAACGACCTCTTCTTCCAACATACCTATCTGACGATTGTGGCAAAGACGATGGCGACGCGGGCGCTGGGCATCCCCTTGCCGCAGCCTGCTAATTTGCTCTCCGGCCAACCTTTTCGCGACGCGGGCATTACCGGTGCCGTGGAATCCGACTTCTTCGATTGGATTATCGATTCACCGGACGGTGTTGCTTTGGTGAATCGCATCGCTGGGCAGGCGAGCCGTTTTCGCCTTGAGGACATCGAGCATGACGTGCTCAAGGAGCTTTATGAGTCGCTAATCGATCCGTCGCAGCGCCACCAGCTTGGCGAGTATTACACGCCGGACTGGCTTGCCGACCTGATGGTGCGTGAGGTGGTCACGGATCCGCTCAATCAACGGGTGCTCGATCCGTCTTGTGGGTCAGGCACGTTCCTCTTCCATGCTGTGCGCCATTTTCTGGCTGCGGCGGACGGGGCCGGTTGTGACAACGCCACCGCGCTTGCAGAGTGTACGCGCAAGGTGTTGGGGGTGGACATCCATCCGGTGGCGGCGCTCATTGCGCGCGTGACTTACCTGCTGGCGCTCGGCCCGGCGCGTCTAAATGCAAACCGGGATGAACTCGCGATTCCAGTATACTTAGGCGATTCGCTCCAATGGAATACCGAAGGCTTTATCGCCGGACGCGACGTAATCATTCGGGTGCCGGACGGCCCGCAGTTGCGGTTCCCTGCCTCGATTGTGGCAGACCTCGCCAGCTTTGAACAGGTCGTTCCGATGATGCTTGACTATAGCGAACGCGGCGCTGCGGCTGATGATCTGCGCGCCTGGTTGGAGCGAGAAGGGATCGGGAATGAGCGTGACTGGGACATGCTCGCGGCCACGTATCAACACCTCTGCGACCTGCGGGCGGCGGGGCGCGACCATATCTGGGGTTATGTGGTGCGCAATCAGGCACGTCCGGTCTGGCTTTCCTCAAAGGAACAACGCGCTGAGGTCATCATTGGGAATCCGCCCTGGCTCGCTTATCGCTACATGTCTGACGCTATCCAGAAGCGCTTCCGGGAGGAGTGCCAGCGACGCAATATCTGGGCCGGCGGTCGCGTGGCGACGCACCAAGACCTCTCGGCATACTTCTACGCCCGCTGCGCCGAACTCTACGCGGTGCAGGAACCCGATCGCCACAGCATGATCGCTTTCGTCCTGCCCTACGCCACGCTCCACCGCAAACAGTATGAAGGATTCCGCAGCGGGGTTTTTGGGAAAGGCGAGATAGTGTACGCACGGTCCGCGATTCGAGAGGCCTGGACGTTTGACGAGTCCGTGCAGCCGCTCTTTCCCGTGCCCTCGTGCGTGCTCATCGGACGCGTGGGCGCAGCAAGCACGCTGCCGCAGCAGGTAACGGCGTATTCGGGTGCGTTGCCCCGGCGCGACGCCGCGCCGGTTGAGGCGGCACGCTATCTAACGAGCCGTCCGGCGCCGTGGCCTACCGGCGGTGAGCTTACCGGCGGCTCCGCGTACCGGGAGAAGTTCCGCAATGGCGCTACACTATTTCCCCGCATGCTCTGTCTGGTGGAAGAGGCTCCGCCGGTGGGGAGTTTGGGCAGTGCGACGGACACGCCTATCGTGCAAAGCCGCCGCACGCGCCAAGAGAAAGAGCCGTGGAAGAGCCTGCCGGCCCTCCGGCAACAGGTGGAGAGAGAGTTTCTCCGCCAGGTCTACCTGGGTGAATCAGTTGCCCCGTACCGGCTGCTCAAGCCCGTACTCGGCATTATTCCATGGGATCCGGACGGAAAGCGTCTCCTCGACGCCGCGACCGCGCAGCATGTCGGCTACCCCTATCTCGCCGCATGGCTTGGCAAGGCCGAGCACCTCTGGGATACTCACGGCGGGGGCCGCATGTCGTTTGGCGAGCAACTGGACTACTTTGGGAAGCTCAGCGCACAGTTTCCGATGCCGTCTGTGCGAGTGGTGTATGCCAAGTCGGGCACGCTACCGGCTGCTGCCATTGTTGAAGATTTAAGCGCTGTACTGGATCACGTGTTGTATTGGGCTGCAACCGGCAAGCGGGAGGCGCAGTACCTGACAGCAATCCTCAATAGCGAGGCCGCGCGCAGCCGGGTAGCCTCTATGCAGTCTCGCGGTCAGTGGGGCGCTCGTCATTTTGACAAGCTCATGTTCGAGTTGCCCATCCCGTTGTTCGACGTGAAAGATCCGTTGCATCAAGAACTCGCAGCGGCAGCCGAACGCGCCGCAAACGTCGCCGCCAAAGTACCCCTCAAAGAAGGAATGTACTTTGTCACCGCCCGCAAGCACATCCGCACCGCCCTCCACGACCACGGAATTGCACAAGAGATCGAGGATCTTGTGACAAGATTGCTTACTGCGCCATAGACATGGCCGCAGGGACGTTCTTCCTGGCGCGTGAGAAAGGTCTATCGCAAGAAGCCCTTAGTTGCTTCATTTAACCTCCGCTCAAGTTCTGCGCTAGGTCGAGGTTGCGCTGGAATTCCCAAAGCAGAACTCAGGCGTGGCCCTGGATGCCAGCACAAGTACTGAATTCCCTGCTCCTCTTCCACAACCGCATATGGGAAGAATTGTCTAAGCCAAGACGTAATAGGATACCTTGCCCGCGGATTCTCATACAAACATACTTTTGAATACGGCAGAGTACTCGGTGTCAATTCATGGAATAACAGGATGGCACTGATGGTGGAATTCTCACCTGTGCCCCAAAGACTGCGCATTTTTCTGCCGGATAAACGTGTTATGCGGATGCGTCCAACTCCTGCTTCTTGCTCCCAGCCAAAGAGGGCAAGCGCCACGTCTAGGGGCTCACTCGGAATGTCTCCCATGTCGTTTAAGGTCAATAGGAGTGGGCCCGCTATACACTTGTGTTGCTTTACTTTAGCGCGGGCCGCTCTAACAAGAGGTAACGCAGAATCGACAAATCCACCGCGGCCAATGCCTGCCAGAAGTGGTGAGGGCACGCCCCGGTGGGCTTCGGATCGACGTACTGCCATAATCTTCAAGACCCATTCGGTGGAAGCGTTATCCTCGGACCTCGAAAGTGTGCCGCTGGGGAAGGTAAACCTCTGACTAGTGTGTCTCAGTTCGACGGTGCTCAGTTCTTCAACCCATTCCTTGATTGGATTCAACTGGTGCTTTGATAGATTCTGATGAAGTTCTCCAACTGCCCATGCAGTGAACCAATAAAGACAAGGATTACTACACATGGCATTTAGCTTTTGGCATACATCATCTTCAGTATGTTTCTTGGTGAACGGCGCATGCGCCGCAACCGTAGCCTCCACATAGAATTCCTCATCGTCGGGGGTGGAAGCGCGAAAGTCCGCAAGTCCATTGCCGACTGGGGGATCCTTTTCAATCCGACACCCTAGTTTGTGGAGCAGTTCACCGGTAAACTTCTCGAAATAGTCATTCGGATTGGGCATTTCACTGCTCATGGAGTTGCCTCCGCTTCTCACTACCTGAAAAGCTCACTGAAGTTGGCCTGAGATTGGACATGGAGCAGGTCGGACTCTTTCTTGAATCGGTCGCGTCAAGCAACATGCGATAAGAATTATGAATCGACCACCCATTCGTATCTCTGTTTCAACGACGAGAGCTGCTTGTAGCTAATCAACTCTTCCTTCTGCAGTCTTCCAACCACCACGAATGGAGCAATGTTGATCGACCGCGCGAATGCCCTCACAGAGCTTGGAGTTAGAATCCCGCCATTTCGAAATTCGCTCCATTCTCTAGGTGGAATGAGCAAGTCTCTTGCGAACCGGTCTGCGTCGGCTTCCATTACTGCCATATCCGGGTCTGCGTCTAGGCCGTCGATTACTACTCGGCGCTGTCTGCCGTGGTTCAATAGGTGAAAGGCTTCGTGGAAGAACGAGAACCAAAAAATGTCTGCATACTTGCTTCTGAAGCTCATTTGGAGGAGAGCCTTTTGTGGAGACAGCCACCGCGTGGCGCCATTTGCTCCGCTCTTGGGAAGTTCCTGCACGACGCAAAAGGCTACTCCGGCCTCAGCGCAAAGTTCCCTCACTGCCGGCACAAACGTCTCGCGCGGATCCTCTGTCATCCCCCTAATGGCCACTAATGCCCTGCGGAAAGCATCTTTGTTGTAAGCGGCCGTTTGCACTTCCTGCGCTTCAAGCTCCCCTTTGCGCAGCCAGGCCGCCAGAGCGCCCATAGATATCTTCTGTTGCGCCGCCTCCGTAATTCGAAAGCCAACCGCCTCTTGGTACACTTGCGGCTTAGCGTCGGCCACGCCAAGAAAGCTCAGCAAGGCCTCTAGTTTGCTTTCTCTGTCCCGCCTGGCCTGTAGCCAGCCGCGCTTGATCATCTCCCTAATTGGGTAATCATCCAGCCATCGCACATTTGCAGATATGGCCTCCTGCTCGCGGTACCGCGCCAATGTCATGCGATAGTCGGCTTCAAGGGTATTCCAGAAATGCGGACTAATCCCAAGCACTTTCCCTAGACCAATCGCAGTGTCCGGAGTGATGGCCTTTTTTCCTTTGATAATCTCGTTTATTGCCTGTGCCGGTTTGTCGAGCCTTGCCGCAAGCTCCTTCTGGGTCATGCCGCGAGCCTTGATTTCCTCTTCAAGCACTTCGCCTGGAGGAATCGGCATATCGGAGAATGCACGCGAGAATTTAGTCTCCATAATGATTACTCACGTCCTCAATTATCACGTGTTCTTCGGTTTTTCCCTTGGTCACGATGAGACGCCACCGTCCCGTCAAATAGATGGAAAATTCCCCCTTTCTTCCTCCTTTCAGGGGATGAAAGCGCATCGAACGCAAGTTGTAGGCCTCTTGGAAGTCCTTGACCGCAAAGAGTTCGTTAATACGGGTGACGTACTTACGCCCAACGACCGGCCCCCACTTTTGAACCGCTTTGGCTGACTCTTCGTAACACAGTTTCAACTGATTTGTTTTGAATTCAACTTCCACTATTCACCCTATGGGTGTATTATATCTTAAGAATAATCTACTGTCAAAGATGGCACCACGTCTCAAAGTTGGGGATGGATATTCGCCGCCGCACATCGCTTTCTAGCCAATTTAGTTAAAATAGAAACAGGTCTGGAACGGAATCGTTCCAGACCTGTTGTTCTCCAGACCAACTACCGTCTGATCGAGATCCAGTCCTACCGTACGACGGAGTTGGCTTCCCACTCGTCCATCAGTTGCTGGGTCTTCGCTTCGGCCTCTTTCATAGCCGGCGCGGATGGGCATCACTTATTCAGGGGAAGGCGAAGAGTCACGGTGATACCCTGTCCAAGCCCGTCACTGGTTACGGCAATTGTTCCCCTGTGCGCTTCGACTATAGCTTGGGTGATGGCCAATCCCAGACCTGTGCCGCCTATCCCACGACTACGAGACTGGCCGGTGCGGTAGAAGCGGTTGAAGACGTGAGGAAGTTCTGCGGCGTGGATGCCGATGCCGTCATCGCTGATCGAGACAGCCAACGCCTCGTCGCATTCTAAACCCGCCCGCAGCACGATTTGCCCGCCGGCCTCGGTGCAATGAATGGCGTTGCTCAGAATGTTTCCCAATGCCTGGCTCATGCGCATCCGGTCGAGGTTCACTTTCGGGAGGTTAGGGGATACCTGCAGCGACAACTCTATCTGTCGAGTCTGAGATAGTGGCTGCCAGCGACCTACTTCCGCGGCTAGTAGCTCGTAAATCGAACTTGCTTCCAGCGTGAGCATTAACTCACCGTGGTCGGTCTCCGCAAGCCAGTTCAGATCGGTTACGAGGCCGTGTAGCCTATCTACTTCCTGGATGATGTGATCGGACGCGCTCTCGGGCATCTGAAGACCGTCGCGCAGCCCTTTGGCCTCTAGCTGTATGACGCTCAGAGGCGTATTCAGCTCATGGGAGACATCGTTTATCAGCTGCCTGCGCAGGTCGCGCTGGGTTTCCAAGGTGGAGGTCATCCGGTTGAAAGCCGCACTCATCTGTCCCAACTCATCCGAGGATGTGACCGGTAGCTGGATCGTAGCCCCCTGAGCAATTGCCTGGGTTGCCTCCGTCAAAGCGGTCACAGGCGCTGTGATAACTTTGGATAACCAAGCAGCCAGCAGAATAGCAACGCCAACCGTCAAGAATCCGCCAACAACGGTGATGTACAGGAGCGTGTTTAGAAATCCATGCGATTCAGTCGCTAGGAACTCATGATCTACATCCACATAGACGTGTCCTACAGGCTGGTTCGTAGTCAAATCGAACACCGTCTCGCGATGCCCGTCCAGATCTGGCGCGATGGTTCCAAATGGCAGCTCGGATAGGTTGTCCTTCACCACACGTCCATCAACGCCAACGATGACGACTCGTATCGGATCTTTGTGGAAGAACTCGACGGATTCTCCCTCACTGTCTTCAGATTCCTCCCTATGCAACGCGTCAGCGTAGATGTATCCGGCCTCAGACAGCGGTCTGTCTACCGTCTCCCAGCCACCGGCAGTGGTGTACTCCCGACTCAGATTCTGGGCTAATCGGCTCGCCTCATCATCGCCTATCTCGTTTACGAACATACCTAGGCGGGACTGCGTCGTGTAATAGCCCACTCCAACGCTGATCAAGACGGTGAGAACGATGACTAGGACGGTCGCACCCATAATTCGCCAACGTAGCGACACTATTCTTCCTCTACTACGAGCTTGTAGCCGGCACCATAAACAGTCTGAATAGGCTGGCTACCGTCTCGGCTAATCTGCTTTCGCAGGCGAGCGACCTGGCTGTCGATGGCACGGTCAAACCCACGGAACTCGTGGTTGAAGGTCAGAGAGATGAGCTGATCACGGGTGAGTACCTGGTTAGGATGACGCATAAACGTCGATAGCAGAGCAATTTGGGCCTGGCTCAAGTTTACGGGTTCTTTGTTGACAGTCACGCTCCGGGTCATCCCGTTCAGTGTGATGTTGCCGCGTGTCAGAACCTGCTGAACTTTGCCTTTGACGCGGCGAAGCACGGCGTCGGCGCGCGCAATGACTTCCTCCGGATCGAAGGGCTTCACGATGTAATCGTCCGCGCCGCTATCCAGTCCGATGATGCGCTCGGCATGGGCTTCTCTGGCCGTCAGCATGATGATGGGAACGTCTGACTCTCGACGCAGGATTCTGCACAGCTCTACGCCGTCGAGACGAGGAAGCATCAGATCGAGGATTATGAGGTCTGGAGTCAGACTACGGGCCAGAGCCAGACCGGATTCACCATCATGCGTAACCTCTGCAGAGAAGCCGGCGCGCTCGAAGTACACCTTGACCCAGTTTGCGATCCTCGTATCGTCTTCGATTATCAATACGGTGCCGCTCATCGCCAGTCCTCTTAGGAGGCATCTCAGGCGCGATGCCTCACGGAACGCGTCTATGTGCCGGATAAGCCCACGGTCAGATTATCTCACTTGAAGTATCGACGTGTTTCCGCGATCGACTTCGATATGCTCTAGCCGTCACTCCGACGCTCGCCACCACTACCCTGCTCGCCGCCAGACTCCCTGCCGCTCGTTTGCTCCCTACGAGGGCCGACTGTGCCACCGCCATGCTCACCACCAGCGCGATGCTCCTCGCCCGACACGCTCCCCTAATCTCCGGTACCAACCTCCACATGTGTTGTCCATCCTGTGAACGCTGCCTGCGTCGCAGGCAGATTGATCGCAACCACCTCGCCTGGAGCCATGGCTGTCGGAGTCGTCGGACCGAGTTCCATTCCGTTCGAAAGATGCACTTCGATCCTGACCCGGTGCAGTACACCGTTGGTCGTGTTCTCCACAGTGCCTTTGAAAGAGTTGCTTGGAGCATCGAATTTCAGGATCAGTCGGGCGCCGCTACGAACTGCATCAAAGGTCTCATCCAGTGCTAGGGTAGTAGCGCGGCTACCTTCTTCGCCGCCAACTCCACCGGATTCATTACCGCTTTCACCCTCAGAGCCGTGTTCACCGCTGCCTTCAGTACCTTCCCCTCCTGTGTGAGCTGCAGGGCCAGGGCCGCTGCAGTTGAATACTTCCATGTGAACGACGTAGCCGTCGAAAGAAACTCCTGCAAGTTTCGGTTCACTGGTAACCGACAGGCTTGTCATCACTTCCTGTCCGGGGTTCAGGTGTCCCAGCTTCTCGGGGCCAAGCTCTCCTACTGTCTTCGTTCCTGACTTCAGGTGGGGCTCGGCCTGTACGTAGCAAAGTTTCTCTGAGAGCGTGTTTCGTATGGTTCCGCGGATAGAATGGGTTGCTGCGTCGTACTGCACAGTAACTGCTAATCCGCCGAGAAGACCGTTCCACGACTGTGCGAGCGGGATGATCGGACTCGACATAGCGGCTTCACCGGCCTCTCCACCGCCGTCAGAACCCGTACTACCACCCTCACCTTTAGAGCTGTGTTCTCCGTTGGATTCGTTGCCTTCGCGTTTGCTGCTATGCTCACCTCCAGAGTCGTTTCCTTCTCGCCCGGAGATGCCTCGACTTTCCGCGGCATGCTCAGAATCTCGTCCGTCCCGGAGGCCGGTGTCGACCGCACAGCCGTTGATTATTACGGCGGAGAGCATAGCCCCTAGGACCGACCCAACCAGGAACTTCCTCGTCATCAGTTTTCTGCAAATCATCGTTTTACCTCTCTCGTGACGTATCTGTGATACTACTCACGATAGCGATGAAATGTCGCAGAAATATGTTATCCGTAGCCTGAACCGGCCAATTGAGGAAGCCGGCAGGCTCAGAAGGGAGAACCGGACGCTGCGGGCTCGCCTCTCCAGGCTGAGCGATTTCAGCCTCCACGTCACCGCGAGCCTTGATCTCGAAATCGTCCAGCAAAGGTTGTGGACGGCATAATTCCCTGGGATCTGGAAGGAAAGTGTCTGCTCGACGCCGCGGCCCCGCAGCAGGTCGGCTACTCCTGTCTCGCCGCGTGGCTTGCCAAGGCCGAGCACCTCTGGGACAGCCACGGCGCGGGCCGCATGTCGTTTAGCGAACAACTGGACTACTTTGGTAAGCTCAGCGCGCAGTTTCCGGCGTCTGCGACGAAGTCGGCGCCGTCAGTGCGGGTGTTTTGTGCCGCCTCCGGAACACTGCCGGCCGCCGTTGTTCTCAGTCAACGGAAGGCAGTGCTGGAACATGCGCTGTATTGGGCCGCAACCGGCAAGCGCGAGGCGCAGTACCTGACAGCAATCCTTAATAGCGAGGCCACACGTAGCCGGGCGGCGCAGATGCAAAGCCGCAGCCAGTGGGGCACGCGTGGCTTCGACAAGCTCATGTTCGAGTTGCCCATTCCCCTGTTCAACGTCAACGATTCCTTGCATCGTGAACTCGCAGCGGCAGCCGAACGTGCAGCGCAGGTCGCCGCCAGCGTTCCCCTCAAAGAGGGCACGCACTTCGTCACCGCCCGCAAGCACATCCGCACCGCCCTCCACGACGACGGCATTGGCCAGGAGATTGAGGAACTGGTGAAAAGGCTGCTCAAAAACCCCGAGTGATGCCAGCGGGAGGTCTTTGGGCAGAAAGAGCCACAGTATGGCATTTGTGGGCATGAAACAATAGAATAAGCAAGACACACGGAATTGTAGATATAGAGAGTGTGTTTTAAGAAACAATGCTAACTGACCGGGAAATCCAAGATATCATCGAGCTTCCCAAGAGGATTACATCCAAAACGCCTGCTGAAGGATATGTGGAAGAAAGCGGCTCTAGGCGTTGTAGTCTAGAACTAGAAGCCATTCCGGGCAACGGCGCAAAGTTCAGAGTCTTCACTCGACAGAACATCGAATTCATTGAGAACTTTTCCATCGGATTGCGCTATCAAACCGGAGATAGAGCGTTGGGCATGATTGCGCTGGTTCGGTATAACGGTCCGCACGGAGATACGAGCCGCCAGTCGGACGGCCATTTCTTCAAATCGCACACTCACCTCATGACTGCGGCTGAAGTGGCGTCTGGAAATTCGCAACCACAGGAACGGCACCGGGAAATTACGGACCGATACAGTACGTATGAAGAAGCGCTTAGGGTTTTCTTCGACGACATTGCCGTAGTGAACTATGACAAGCATTTTCCGGAATCACTACAGCCGAGGCTTTTCGATGGACGTCAGTAGTGTTCAGGAGTCACTGAGGCGCTCGTTGGGGGCCGGGCTCGACCTGTATCAGCGACGCCCCGGCTCGTACCAACTTATCGTTCCAATATGCCATGAAGATGGCGATATGCTCGACATCTACCTGCAGGAGAGCCCTCGCGGCGACGGTTATGTTCGCATCTGCGACTTTGGCATGGCGCTGATGCGGCTTTCCTATACGCTAGATATAAACACTCCTACTCGTCAGCGGATTTTCGACAGCATCCTCATGAACAATGGCGTCACGAACGTTGAAGGCAATCTCTATCTAGACGCCCCGATAGAATTGCTCTATGAGAGCATCTTGCAGTTTGCGGGGTGCGCGCAGAAGGTCTGCAACATGCGCTACTGGAGCCGAGAAAGTGTGCGCAGCGCATTCTATGATGACCTTAGTGAATACATAACGACCCAGTTAACGCAGTTTACACCTATTCCGGACCACTCCCCTCTTCCCGACTACCCCATAAGTGTTGACTGGTCCCTGACACATAGCAACCGAAACTTCTATGTTTTCGGCGTAGTCGGAAACGATAAGGCAAAGAATGTGGCTATTTCACTGCTGGAGTATCAGAAGGAGCAATTGCCGTTCATCAGCCTTGTGGTGCATGAGGATATGGAAGACCTAGGCATGAAGGAGCGCCTGTACCTAACCAGGAACGCGGATAAGCAATATCCGGCACTGAACGACTTTAGGAAGGGGAGCCTGAATGACATTGACAGGTTTGCCCGCGTAGCCTCGTAATTGACTGATCAACCTTGCCTTTTGTAGCCTTCCCACTACGATGGTCGGGGCTGTTCCGGCTGACTTTGTGAATTCCCTATCAGCGCGTGGCGGGATGAAGTCTGCACTGTAGGGCGATAGACTCCTGCTCTTGGGCTCGTGCCAGTGCCATGCGATAGTCGGCTTCGAGCATGTTCCAGAAGTGCGGGCCGATGCCAAGCACTTTCCCCAGACCGATCGCAGTGTCCGGGGTGATGGCCTTCTTGCCCCTGATGATCTCGTTGATGGCCTGCACCGGCTTGCCAAGCCGCGCCGCAAGCTCTTTCTGAGTCATGCCGCGAGCATCAAGTTCCTCCTCTAGAACTTCGCCCGGCGGAATTGGCAAATCGGAGAACACACGCGCAGATTCAGACCTCATAGTGGTTTCTCACGTTCTCAATCATCACGAATTCTTTACAAAATACAACAGGTCTGGAACGAAATGTTCCAGACCTGTAGTTCTCCAGACCAGTTACCGTCTGATCGAGACCCAGTCCTACTGCACGACGGAGTTGGCTTCCCACTCGTCCATCAGTTGCTGGGTCTTCGCTTCGGCCTCTACTATGGCCTCGGGGATGGTCTTCAGGTGCTGCCAGGCATCCCGGCTGAGCTGGATGTGCGCGCCGAGAATGTCGGGGCCGCCTGCCGCGGAGACCACCCAGTGCGCGCCCGGCATCTCATCGATGGCGTGTGCGCGGTCAGGGTCACCCTGGATGTACGCATCGCTCCGGCCAACGGACTTGCGCACCGGAATGCGGTCCCAGCGATCGGCCCAGCGCCGGTCCTGCGGCTCCATGAAGAGGAACTCGAGGAACTTGAATGCGCCCTCAGCGGACTTCGCGCCGGTAGGAATGACGTTGGACCAGCCACCGCCGTAGGTCGCGGGCTCGCCGTCGTCAGGATACGGCTCGAAGACGACGCTGTAGTCGATCTTGGCGTATTCCTCAGCGTACGCCGTATTTTTGGGCGTGCTGTATGTATCAAAGAACATGCCGACGCCACCGCCGGTAAACACCAGTGCTGGCCGCAAATCGCCGCGGAAGGCCTGCACGGCGTCCCAGCCGCCTTGCGCGTCGTAGAAGCGGGTGCTGTGCTCAAGCGCCGCAACCATCTCCGCATTGTCCATGGTAGCCTTGCTCTCGTCAGCGCTGGTGAGATCCATGCCTTGCTGCCAATAAGGAATCATCCAACCGGCAATGATACCGGCGCTGCCCCAGTTTGGCACAAAGCCCAGGCGGGTAATGTTCTCGCCTTCTAGCGTGTGAATCTTGCTCGACGCGTTGTGAAAGGCTTCCCAGTCCCCGATCGGTTCTTCCGGATCGAGGCCGACCTCGATCAGAATGTCGTGGTTTAGGAAGAGCGTACGGGTGTCCGGGCCCCACGGCCAACCAAAATGGCGTCCCTTGTAGGTGACGTCATTCAGGATGCGCTCCCAAATGTCGTCCGGCTGCATAACGCTGGAGGCTTTCACGAAGGGCGTGATATCCATAGTCGCGCCCACTGCGGCGTGCGACTTGGTGATGTAGCGGTCGAGGAACGAGATATCAGGTGCGCTGCCCGCCGCAACCACGGTGGGGAGCTTGCTCTTGGTATCGCCGTACGCGGTACCGACGGCGAATACCTCGACAGCATCCTGTGACTCGTTGAACTCAGCGACCATCTCGGCGCCGATGCCCTCATGGAACGGCTGAGTAGTGTGGGACCAATAGAGCACCTTCTGCTTTTCCATCATGGTGTCTTTGGCTTCCATCTCGCCTTCAGACTCCGCAGGCGTGTCACCGTCCGGAGCCATGCCGGCGCCTGCGCCGCAGGCCGCCGCGAGCGTGGCAGCGATACCGACGCCCATGCCGCCGAGGATCGTCCGTCTCGAAATTCGAGATTTCATTCTGTCTGTCTCCTTACCAATACCGATACGCTTTGTACAACGTACACAAGTGCGCACTTAGCGCGACGTGGCTTGGGTAGGCCCGAAACCCCCGTGTTCTGCACCTCCTCTAATAGCGGCAAAAATACAGTTCGAATCGGAATGCTGTCGCCGCTACACGGACAGGCTTCCACGCTAACACTATTTTTAGACCACTACGCTAGCTTTGTCAACTGCAACAGCCCATGTTTGAATAGCTGCGCGCCAGTGTTTCTGCCATATTCAGCGCTACAGCGAACATTTGAAAGAGATAATCCGTCGCTAGGCGTTTTGCACTGCAATTGTCGGCCTAGCTGGTAACCCAGATCGGCGTCGTCCAGGCGTGCTGGCCGTTGCGGGCGGCAAAGCGTACGTAATAGTAGTCGGTGGGCCGCTCCGGCGCGGTGTCTATCGCTGTAGCGGCAAAGGTGTAGTCCGCCGCGGGCACAGCGCGGTGGATGCGCACGGCGGGACTGCGAAAGCCGTCGGTATGGTGGGCGCGAGTGCCGGTGAGCAGGTCGTGCAGGGTATGTTCCGCCGTGTAGCCGTTGGCCGTCAGGGTGAGCGTGGCTCCAACCGGCATCTCCAGGTGGAGGATAAGCCCCTGGGTGGTGGGGTGGCGGGTCGTCACGTTACCCCGCGTTACCGAACGCCAAGCGACAAGTTGCTCCGTCTGCTCGACGACCTCGTGGGGTATCGTTTCAGCTATGCCCTCGACCTGCTCGTGGCGCAGCACGGGATCGCCGCGAAAGCACGTTTCGCAGTCCAGGATTACCCCGTCCTGCAGGCGCACCGCCAGCTCCCAGTCTGCGTCCTGGTCCACGGCCGACCAGCCCCACTCGATATGCACTTTTGCGCGGATACGTCGGCTCTTATCCGGCAGGCTGTAGCTTGGCACCGGCGCCCACCGCCGCCAGACCTTACTATTCTTAATGACCTCGATCGTGTCCCAAAAGTCGGCGCCCTCCGCACTGATGCTGAGCTGGCGCTGACTGCCGTGCGCCTCTCCGCCCAGCATTGCTTCATTAATGTGGAACGCTATCGCCATCTTGTCGCCGGTGACGGCATAGGTGCGTCGGTTTTGCAGGGCGTCCCAGATGGCATCGCGCGAAAGATCGGCAGCATAGACTGCCAGCCGGCCGTCGCCGTATGATCCCGGGTAGCCGGAGTGCTGGTCGGTAGACGCCACGATGCCGAAGCGGTGTCCCCGCTCCAGCCCCGCCTGGATGGTGCTGTTGTGGTCGCGAGGACCCATGGTGTTGAGCATGGGATAGGGTGCTTCGTCGCTCTCGGAACAGCCGTGCATGGAGTATGTCTCGACCAGCGGCGAGTGGGTTGGGTCGTAGGCGTCCCAGTTGATGCCGCGCCCGCCCACCGGATACCCAATGTGATGGGGCTCGAGAATGAACGGCCGACCGGTTTGGACGAGACTCTCACGCAGTTCCCCAAGCGTTTCACCGCCAAGCAGCGGCCCGCGCACGCCTTTGTACAGCACGTGGTGGTCGCCGTAAGCCCGCGAGTGCCACTCGTAGCTGAGATATGGGATGAAGTTCTTTTCCTCATGAAAGGACTCGAAGGTGTCTTGTACGGAGTCCCAGTTGGCGTGCAGCTTGGCGAACCCGGCCTGGTGGTAGTCGATGATCGCGCCGAACGTCTCGCGGTCGGTGGGGATGTCCGGCCAGAAGGCATGACCGGTGACGGAGGCGAAGTCGAGCTGCTGCCGCGCGAGCGTCAGCGCCCGCTCCAGGCTGCCGTGCCCGTAGCTGATCCCACAGTGGTTGTGGATGTCTCCCCAATAGAGTTGATACTGCATCGTGGTCTCCTCATCGTTGTGTCAGCAGAGGGACTGGGACATTCCTAATGAGACTACGTAGACCCACTGCTTGGTGCGCATTCGAGTTGTATTGAGAGTCTTGCTTGGGAATTGAATGCGGTCAAAGCGATTAAGTCAGTTCTTCTTCTGATAGGCGAAGGGCGTAGCCCTTTGCACCCGCCGCTTCAGCCGTGCCGAGGTCGACCCACACGATGTCACGTTCGATGGCGCGGCGGAACCGAGGGCGCAAGGTGTCAAGCATCAGCACGTCTACGTGGCGGCCAAATTGCGCTTCGAGATAGTCAATGACGGCAAAGTACTCCCGCAACGTTTGGTGCTCCGGCGGCAGGTCAATGACGACATCAAGGTCGCTGGCGTCGTGCGCTTCATTGCGGGCGACTGAGCCAATCAGCCCTATGGCTGCGACACCAAGCGCAGCAATATCGTCACGGTGAAAGTTGATGGTCTGTATCACGTCTGCTTTGCTGAGAGACATTAGAAACCACTCTGGGGAACAAGGTATGGCGCTGCGCACTGAACACCGCAATCAGTCATTGCGCTCCATGCCGTACCGGGTTTACACCTCGACCGGAACCCTGGCGCCTTGGAAGATCTCCTGCAAGCGCGCTATCACGGTCGGCACCTCGCTGAGGCGCAATTCGACGGGATCGATGTAGAAGAACCCTTCGTCAACGTGGTGGGCGCGCGGGTGGATCGACGGCGTGCCGGCTTTCAGCGCTTCACACACCGCTTCCGCGGTCGTGCCTGCGACATCGGGGTCGACGATGATTTTGGCGCGGGCCTGCGGGTTGCCGGTGATGTCCGGCTCCGCGACAGCCGTAACGCCCGGTATCGCTGCCATGGCCGCCACCACGGGATCGGTTTTGGAATCCATATCGGCGGCGTAGGCGTCGCGGTCGAACGTGCGCAGCCACTCCATGGTGGCGATAACGCTCACGATTCCTTCTTTGGTCGGCTTCATGGCGCGCCCTAGGCCCATGCCTTGGCGCGCGGTGGCGTCTATCAAGTCGCGGCTGCCCGCAACCACGCCGGCCGTAAAGCCGTTGAGGTGCTTCTGGTCGCTGAAGACCACCGCAGCGGCGCCTTGTGCCAGCAACTCGCGCGCCAGAAAGGCCTCCGCCGCGCCGTCCACGATCACCGGCACGTTATGACTGGCGGCGACGTGCACGAACTCCGCGAACGAGAGCTGGTTGTGCTGTACGGTATGGTGCGACAACACGAAAACGGCCGCTGCCGTGTTGGCGGTGATGGCACGCGCCATGTGGTCGGGCAGCGCCCGGTTCACTTCGCCAAACTCCACTGCGGTCGCACCGGTCATGCGGATCATCTGCGTGATCGGCGCGCCGAAGTTGACGGCGTGGCCCTTCTGGATAATCACCTCGTTCTTCATGCCGGTCGTATCCGGTAGGGAGAGTACTTTGCCAAGGTCGTCGCCGGTCATGGCGCCCGCGCAGGTTACGGCAATGCCCGCCGCCGCGCAGTGGGTCACCGTGCCGCCATCGGACCCGGTGGCGTCCGCGATGGCTTCATCCGCTACTTTCAGCAACGCCGGCATATCCACGAACTCCGACATTACCTCCATCACGCGGCTCGTCACCTCCGGCGGCACTGCCGCCGCGCCGAGATGCGTCATCTTGCCGCACGCATTGATAATGGGCGTCAGCCCGTAACGCTCATGAAATTGGGACATGGTTGCCTCTTTCTTTTATCTATGGAAGATTGCGCCTAAACTTTGACATTCCCGCGAAAGCGGGAATCCATCTTTCCGTTTGTTTGCATAGAAAGCTGCACTATTCTCGACCGTAGAATTGCGTTTTCTCTGCCACTTTCTGATTGTACGGACTTAAGTCAGAGTTCAGTGTGCCTAAGAGCAACTGGACTCGATGCTCATCACTTACCGCGTCCCAATGCTCAACCATCACGTCAAATGCTTCCTTGGAAACATGAATGGGAACTGCTAGATTTGACTCTTCTGCATCACTGATAGTGTTCTTGCCAGTGGCAGTTGATGCTTTGAATATTGCATTGCTTACAACACTCTTGTCCGTCGAGCCGAGTTGCAACCTCAGCCGCTCTGCAGTTGCAGTAGAAACCCATAGAACAATCGTGTCGTCACCCAACGGCTCGCTCTGCACTCTAAGGTACACAAGATTTGGGTCACTTGGCGGAGGCACGTCGAAATACGGCTGTATCTTGATCCCGGCACTAGTTGTGACCGAAAATCTCTTGACTCCGCTCTCTTTCTCAAAGATCCAAAGGCTCTTACTCGCTTTCCGAACACCACTTGCGGGCCTTTCGTTCCAAATAGCGTAATAGTCCGAAGGGCTTGGTCTTGTCATGGCCTCCTCAAAGTAAAGAAATTCGCATAAACTGTCCTCCCAAAGCAGCCAACCCAAACGCATGTCCACCGACCCGTCTGGACTATTGCCTTTGACCCGCTTGGTCCGTTGCTCAATTAGATCAGCGTATTGGGTCAAGACATCGAACATTACCTCATTCGGAGGTTGATTGGTATCCTCAATCCGGATGGATCGAGTCGCGGCTGGATGCATCAGCGACGTGCCACAAACAGCTCTAATGGATTCCCTCTTTAGTCGGGTGACACGGAGCATCTTGAATTCTATGCCTAATCCCCTATAGTCCACGTCGATGTGAAGGTTGCTCCACCGGGTATCAGGTATGTTCTTGACCTTGCAGTAGACCTCGCTCCAGTCACCTTCTTCCAGTTTGCGGCCCATCATCGACGCGACCTTGGCAGCCAAAATGAGCTTTGCCCGATGGATTTCCTCAATGTGCAGGGCGGGAAGAGTAGTCATTTGTTGGCTCGCAGCGTCTTGATGGCCGTATCGCGAAACTCAGAAAAACCAACAACTGAGAGACCTTCTGCAATCGCAAACGAAATGTATCGGCTATAGAGAGTTCGGTAGTCTACCTCTGCATCGCGCTTGACATGAATGAATGGGGATACAGGAAGTCGTTGGGCTTCCCGTGACACAAATGCAGCAATGCTCGCCACGGGTTTTTCCTGCCTCGTTCGTGGTGTAGTAGAAGTCGGTAGTCGTCTGCAATGGATCATCAAGTCTGCGCCAGCTGTATTGTTGCTCACAAACTGCTTGAACGTACCGTGTTGTTTGTCGAATATGTTGACCTCTTGAATGGAAAAGCCCGCGTCTTCAATTGCTCTATTTAGGGCGTTCCAAACCTCTCCCGAGGAGTTCATGAACACGAGAACCATCCAATGATCTGAGCGCAATACGCGATGAATTTCCTTCAGGGAATCCGTCATGAGAACCCTATATGAATCGATATCCTTATTTTGGTATTTGTTTATGACTGCTTCTGATGCCGAATTGGTAAATGCCCCAAGCCATGATTCCCAGAGTAAATTCATCTCACTGTAGTTAATGTTTGCGCCGAAAGGTGGGTCCGTGAACACAAAGTCGATTGAGTTATCGGGAAGGAAATCCAAACTGGTAGCACTGCCTGTACGTACAACCGCTGTGCCACGGTAGGCCTGTGCTGTAGTGCCTAGGTGGTCTCCAATGCTATTTGCTTTTCGTTTGAAAGTGCTGAAGACATTGGCCTCGTTGAAAATCTGCGGCACGTTGTAATTGGCCATATTTCCACTCCCGCCCCAAAACCGATACTCCGACAGGCGAGTAACACGCTGGTACATCGACGTAAAGACAAACCCAAGCATAGAAGCAAGTTCCGGGTCTTCAACACGCCGTATTTCTCGCCAGATAGCTGCACAGGCAGTCAGATTACGAGGCGTGTAGAGTTTGTCAATCGTGTCATAGCCATGGCGTTTAGGTTGGTTTAGGTTTACGCCATCGGGAAGTTGGTTCTGTGGAATCTCAGAGAGGTATTCTTCCAAACTCTTGTTGGCTGCACGAATCTTCTCGAGGTCTTCATCATCTAAGGAATGTTCAACGATTCTCTTTGAGCAGCAGCGGTATCCCAGAAATACTGGAACAGCTTGCTTTCTTTTAAGGTAAGACTTGTTGACTTCAATTCCGCAATGAGGGCAAGGGAACTTGCGAAGAATTCTGTGCTCTCTGACGGTATTTCCAAGTATCTTGCAATGCTCCCAGAGAACGAAATCATCTCCGCAGTGGTTGCATTCAAGCACGCAGGACCAGACAGTATATAGGAGTACAACCTTAGAGCCGCACTCACGGCATCTAGTCAAGTACAAAGCGTCTTGAAGATCGCTGAGGCTCATAAGAAGATGGGAAACTGAATTGTGAAACTTTTGAAAGTCGACGGAGGCAAGAAAGTTGTACGAAATGAACGATGCGGCCGGAGAGAGTTCGTTGAGGATGACATCGTAACCTAAGTAACGTGTCGCTACGCCCGTCATACCACTCCCGGCGAATGGATCCAATACAACGCCACCGTCCGGTAGATACTTTGAGATTACGTTTGCAATACCCTGCGGCGGAACCTTTGTGTGGTAGGTGTGAGCGTCATATGTATAGGTATTCTTTCCTGCGGAGATTTCTTCTTTCAGAGGTACGTCTCTAGTTCTTGCCGGTCTCGAACGACTCTCAAGGATTTTCCCAACCGCCAATTGGCCATGACCCCAGAACGAATCAGTTGTAAGGACCTCGTTGAGAATGGAGTTCCTTGGCTGATCGAGAGTTCGAATGTGATTCTCACCAAATAGCGAAGGTTGACTCGGAATCGCCGTCTTGACGCCACTGGAAGCGAATCTGATCAAATGGGCATTAGAGTCTCGGGGGCAGTCTGGTGATCTATCTGGGGCGTTGGTGAGCTCTCCTAACCGATCCATGATGTCGGAACTTGGTGATAGGTCGCCTCGTTCCCATCGGACCAACGCGTAGAGTGACGTGTTCAGTAATCTTGCAAGTTCCTGCTGCGACAGACCGAGTCGCGCCCGGACTAATGCGAAAGGGTTATCATTTGTCGGTCGAGGCTCTTTCGGAGCAATGTCTCGATGCTTGAGTTGCATACTTGAAAACTCTCGAACATTCAGCGGCTCAGTTTGGCCAATTCATCTAAATTCACATTGACTAGGTGGTCTTTGAACTGCCGGTGCGCAGATGTGGGACAAGAGTATCCCCTAATGTGCAGCGCCCAAAATCCTTTAGTTTCCTGATTTGTAAACCTTCTCAATTGTAGTACAGCCTTCCTGCTAGCGCATACGAGATCCAATGGACCGTGGTGGATGTGTTCAGCGATTGGTGCCTGCAACTAGCTGTACATGGGATTCCTCAGCTATAGCCAGGTAAAGACCCATTGTCGCGGGCCGAGGCCTGAAGGATGAATGCTTATGCCGCTATGCAAAACCAAACCGGGCTCGACCACGCGGTGCGTTCGTCGGCCTGCACCACGCGCACATAATAGTAGACCAGCGATCCGTTTGCGCCGTCAGCCACCGGTGGTGAGACTTTCGCGATCTTCTCAATAGGATCGTCGTCCACGAGATCCACGGTCAGGTCGTCCGTGGACTCGGACGGGCGGAAACGGCGCACGTCTACGTTATTGCGTACCAGCGTGACATGCGCAATCGGAGCCGTGCCGTTCACGGCAACATGAATCGTGCGCGGAGCGTCGGGCAGCGCGCCGCCGTCCGCGCCCATGGGCAGGCCGTTCGTCTCGGTCCAAAGACGGATCTTATGGCCGGTGGCCGCGAAGCAGCGGCGGGCATGCAGGGCGGCAAAGATGCCTTCGCGCGTGAACTCCTCCGCGTATACGCCAGCCAGGCCGGCGCCAAGGATATTGCGGCGATAGGGGCCGCGCCGCGCCAGGATTTCGTTCAAGGGGCGGCCTGGAATCTCTGGGTCGAACGGGAAGTGGTGCCCGCCGGAATGGCCGGTGTGATTGTCGCTGCTGCCGATGACGCCCACGCGATAGCCGCGCGCCAGACCGTCCTGCAGGAAGGAACCGGGTACGCTGGGCGACCAGTTGGGATCGCATTCATGCGGATTCCCCTTGAATTCGTAATTCCCCCACATAGACGTGATCTCTACTATCGGCTCATAGCGAGGATTGAGCGTAGACCAGTCGTAAGGCGTGCGGTCCCGCGCCAGATGGTGTGGAATCAACATCGCCTCATACGGCAGTTGATCGAACGCCGCCCACACTTCGTCAAGCGAGCTAACGGCGCTGCCGCTCGGCAGCAACGGCGGTTCGTCGTCACAAAAGAGCGCGTTGTGGTGACCCCAGGTGCGGTCCTTGGGCGAATTCCACTCATACGCCGGAAAGGCCACAAACCTGCCGGGGTCCTGATAGGCGCGGTTTGCCTCCAGAATCACCCCATACTGGTCGTCGGTAAGCATGATGGGCGTTTTCCCCCCCATGCCCGACCAGGTGTGATCGGTGACGGCGGCGAAATCAATCTCCGCCACGTCGCGCGCGTAGCGGTAGCAGTCCGCCGGTGAGCCGTCGAATCCATCCGGTATTGCCTCCGGCTTGAAGCACGGCGAGTATTCGGCGTGGACGTGGGTATCCCCCCAGAGCAAGGTATACGTCATGCCTTTCCTTTCCATGAGCACTATTGAGCTGCACTGACCCCAGGCTTGCGTTCATTGCGTTCGACCTAGAGTACCAGTCCCGTCAGCGCTTTATCTAACAATCAATTCCCGATTTGTAGTCCTCGGGGTCAATTTCAGTCAGTTTCGGTAAGTTCTTGGGCAGCTTTCCCTTGCGGGTGAGTCGTCTTTTTGGCCAACGGGGAGTCGCCCTCACCCAAGCCCTCTCCCCCAGGAGAGGGCTTTAGGGTTCGCAAGCCGGCTCTCGGTTACCAGGCTTGGCTTATTCGCGGGTACTAATTCTTCACCATTTTAGGACACAAATTAGGTAGAATTTTGCCCCGGTGCGGGAGGATCGCAGGTTTGTAACCTGCGCTACCGGCAGAGGGTAGCAAACCATTCTGCACCGTTAACACTAAAGTTCATGTGGCAGGACCGGCCCGTTCTGCCCGCACAGCGCATAGCCTAATCGATCCCACTGTCCTTACTGTGCTTCAATGTGCTTGCCCATTTCACGCGGCGCGCTGAGTACTTGCGCGATGTCGTTGCCGGTCACGCGGGCCTGTCTGCTCGGCACGCCGTTCTCGGGACGGCTGGTCGCAACGAGCGTGTACGGCGGCTCCAGCCAGAAACGCTTGATTTCGTCGCGGCGCTCGATGCCGCGCTGCACGCCCTCCCGGATGAGTTGACGCGCCTTGGTGGGATGCAGGTGAATGGCGGCGGCGTTGAACCCTCGGTTTTCATCCATGCCCAGACCCGTCGCCGAGCCCCGGTCAATGCCTTCTTTCACCACTGCCGTTTCGATGCCCGGCGCCAACGCTTCGGCCTCTGCCGTCGCCGCCAGATCGCCGCTCAAGAAGACGTAGGGCACGCCGTAATACGTCGCCCTGATAAAACTGCTGCCGGTCTCGCCTACGGAGACGCCGTTTATCGTTAGGTCTTCCACCGCAAACGAGCCGGAATGGGCTAAATGGCCGCCGATGGCATTGGACTTGGCGTGCTGGCCGATGCTGATGGCGACGTCGAACGATGCGTCGAGGACGGCCCCATAGGGTCGGGGGCGTCCTTTCAGGAGCCGCGCTTCAGGATGCAGCAGCATAGGCGTGATCGCCCCGTGGCCGTGGCCGTCCGTCACGAAAATGTCCGTGGCGCCGGCTGCCAACGCGCCCTCGATGGCGGCGTTGACTTCCAACGTGGTGAGTTCGCAGCCGCGTTCGTAATAGCGGGATTCAGGAAAGCAGTAATTCGGCGAGTCTATCACACCCGCCACGCCCTCCATGTCCGTCATCACGTAGACTTTCATACCGTTAGAATCCTTGCCGTGTGCCGAATCGAAAGTGTTGGGCAAATCCTTGACTGAGATTGCTTTTCAGTAGCCTTGTTGGTGAATGAAGCGCGCCCGGTCCGTCATTCCGGCGAAAGCTCGCCCCCGCGCGGGGGCGCGGAACCATCTTCGTTTGACCCCTGGACTCCGGCGTTCGCCGGAGTGACGGATAAGGCGGTCCCTCCCGTATTCCTTGGCATTCAGCCAGCGGGGGCCAAGCCCCCGCGCTACGGCTCGCCGCTGAGCTCATTGAATTCCTCGGTGAGTGCGCATCGTTGGCGTTGCTGGATTTATTGACCGCATTTGCTTTCCGGTCACGTTGGTAAGGAACAGAACGCACCCGGCCCGTCATTCCGGCGAAAGCTCGCCCCCGCGCGAGGGCGCGGAATCCATCTTCACTCTTGCCGTGCCCTGGACTCCGGCGTGCGCCGGAGTGACGGATCGGTGGCTTCGTACTGTTTTCCTTGCATACAACTAGTGGGGGACAAGCCCCCGCGCTACGGCCAATTCAGCGTACCGGGCGTCTATCAAGACGAGACGAGTGCCACTCTGTTCCGTCATTCACGCGCACGCCGGAGTCCATCTTCTGTAAACGGTCAGACACTAAACCACACCGCCGAACCAAACGTAGGGGCACGGCATGCCGTGCCCCTACGTGGAATAGCAGGTCAACCGTTAGCCATTTTCTCATCCCGCCCCTGTGGCTCGATGCTTCTGTCTACCCCTTCGGTATGAGGAGCTCGTTGACAATGTCAGTTGCCACGCGGCCGTACTCCTCGGGTGTCAACTCGCCGACGTCGTACGCGTCGAAGTGCGGGCGAATCACAGTGCCGATCTCGCCCCAGGTGGGGTAACCGCTCATGCCGTAGTTGGCGGGCGGGCTGAATTTAACCTGCTCCGCGTGGGCGATGGCGTCGAACCCAATGGTCGCCTTGAGCTGCTCAGCCGGCTTGTTCACCGCGGTCAGCACCGCCGAAATGGTGTGGCCCATCGCCAGCGTGAACTCCGTGTTCGGATCCGGCTCCATCATCCAGCGGTTCACCGCCCACGTCTCGTCGGGGAAGCGGCTAAAACCGATGAGGATCGCCGGGAACCAGGAGCGGCCGGAGATGTTCACGTCGGCGCTGAACGGCAGGGTCGCGCCGATGGCCTCAAACGGCACTTGCCGGTAGCCGTTGGTGATGTTCATGCCCACTTTGCCGGATTCCCAGATGGCGCGCCGACCGGTATTGGCCGCGCCCAGAGCCGTCGCTTCTTCCGCAGTAGGCACCACGCGGTGCTTGAGCTTGAGGTCTACCCAGTAAGCCAGCCCCTCGATGAACTTCGGATGGTCCATCGTCGCTACCTTGCGCTCAGCGTCCCAGGCAATCTGGCCGAAGTATGCACCGCGCATGAAGCCCCGCCGGCCGTCGGAAGCGGATACGCCGCCGTTATGTCCATACTGCTCAGTGCCTTTTGTCATGGCCCTAGCGTATTCGAGGAATTTCTCCATATTCCAGGAAGCATCGGTGGGATCGATGGGCGGCGGCTCGAGTCCGGCACTATCCAGCAGCGTTTTATTGAGAAGCACGGCGTCGCAGTTACCCGAGCCGGGCCACCCGTACAGGAGCCCATCGACGGTCCAATGCGTCAGACTGTTCGGCAGAAAGTGTTCTGACGGCACCAAGCCGTCGGCTTTGAAGAAGTCGTCCAAGGGCGACAGGATTTCGCCTTCGATGAGGTCGGCGAACGAGCCCCAACTGGTGCGCAAGAAGTCGATGGGAACGCCCGAAGCTGCCTGGACCAGCAACTTGGTTTTCGCTTCATCTCCGCTGGACATATTCTGGATTGCAATGGTGATGTTGGGGTTGGCTGCCTCGTACTTGTCGAAAAGCGCGCGCACCTTGAGGGTGGCGCTATCTGAGTCGCGCGAGAGGTAGGTGAGTTGCACTTCCTCTGCCGGCGCCGGCGCGGCTTCGGCTTTCTCCTCCGGCGCTGCCTTCTCTTCCATCGGCGCGGCAACTTGCGCCGTACCGCACGCGGCTAAGAATGCCGCGCCGCCAATAGCCGGTACTGTAGCCAGTACCATTCGGCGTGTAAAACGTGTCTTTTCCATGACCGTTCCTCCTGTTTGCTGAGGGGTCTATGGCCTACATTCGCCTACACAAGCTGCCGGTGTGCACACCCAAGGCTGGAGCGCCCACACACCTGGCTGGTGCCTAGTTTATTTGGCATACTGCCGCATGTCAAGAGACTGCTGGAAGGAGTTACATCGTGGTACGATAGAGGCTGATTCGCGAGACTGCTATGTGGATTTCTGCTCATCAGACATGTCATTCCGAACGGAGCGCAGCGCAGTGAGGAATCTAAAAATGTTGAGCGAATTGGATTACGTGTGCCATAGACCCTAGATTCCTCGCTACGCTCGGAATGACATGAGCGGTATGCACTGGTTAGTCAGAAGCAGAACCGGCAAACGAATTACACAACGCTTAGATTTCGGAGTAGCTGCACGCCACAACCAGTAGAGGTAAAGGCACCCCCAAAACCCCATGGCTGAAGAGTTCATCCGGATCCGCGGCGCGCGCGAGCACAACCTCAAGAACATCGACCTCGACATTCCGCGCGAGAAGCTGGTGGTCATTACCGGTCTCTCGGGCTCCGGCAAGTCGAGCTTGGCCTTCGATACGATCTTTGCCGAAGGCCAACGCCGCTACGTGGAATCGCTCTCGGCCTACGCGCGCCAGTTCCTCGGCATGTTGGAGAAACCGGACGTCGACCATATCGACGGGCTCTCTCCCGCCATATCCATCGACCAGAAGGGCGCCAGCCGCAATCCGCGCTCCACGGTCGGCACGGTAACGGAAGTTTACGACTACTTGCGCCTGCTCTTTGCGCGCATCGGCGTGCCCCACTGCCCGCAGTGCGGGCGCGAGATTTCCCAGCAGACCGTGCAGCAGATGGTGGATACGCTGCTCAACCTGCCCGACGGCACCCGCTACATGATCCTGTCCCCCATCGTGCAGGACCGCAAAGGCGAGTACCGGCAGGTGTTCGAGGACGCGCGCAAGGCGGGCTACGTGCGCGTGCGCGTGGACGGCACGGTCTACGATTTGGAAGAAACACCCACTCTGGACCGCTACAAGCAGCACACTATCGAGATCGTGGTGGACCGGCTGGTGAACCGGGGGACGGAGACCGATAAGTCCCGCGTGGCGGATTCGTTGGAGACGGCGTTGCGCTTGGGCTCCGGCGTGGTAAGGATTGTCATTGTGGATGGGGCCGGGGGCGCGCGGGCGGAGTCCGATGTTTCCGGATTGCGCGCTGGGTCCAGTAGGGTGGAATTGCAGAGGTCGACGGACGGTTCCCAAGAGAAGATGGATTCCCGCTTTCGCGGGAATGACGGAGAAGACGACGGGAGTGAGATGGATTCCCGCTTTCGCGGGAATGACGGAGAAGACGACGGGAGTGAGATGGATTCCCGCTTTCGCGGGAATGACGGAGAAGACGACGGGAGTAAGATGGATTCCAGCCCCGTATCAGGTACGGGGCAAGCTTTCCGCGGGAATGACGGAGCTGAGACCGAGGGCGAGACAGATTCTCGCTTGGGCCGGAATGATGGAGATGCGGCTGAAGGCGAGATACAATCCCGCCCTGCTCAAAGTATAGGGCAGGTCTTGGGCGGGAGTGACGGAGAAGGCCCTGAACGTCTTGCCGACGATATTCCGAATCCATCCAATCGTCACTCCGGCGACAGTCGGAATCCATCCGACCGTCATTCCGGCGAAAGCTCGCCCCCTGCGGGGGCGCGGAATCCAGTGGAGTTGCTCTTCTCGGAGCAATTCGCCTGCGTACACTGCGGCATCTCTCTCGGCGAGGTGGAGCCGCGCACGTTTTCCTTTAATAGTCCCCACGGCGCGTGCCCGGAGTGCACCGGCATCGGCACGACCATGGTGTTCGACCCGGACCTCATCGTGCCGAACAAGCGGCTCTCGCCTTTGGAGGGCGCCATTCTGCCGTGGTCGCGGCTCATCGCCAAGGATTCCTACCTCTACCAGGTGGTGAAAGCGGTGTCAGAGCACTACGGCTTCTCTCTGCGCGCGCCGGTGGCGGAATTGGCGGCCGAGCACGTCGATATCTTGCTTTACGGCACTGAAGAGCGCGTTCCAGTTACGGTGAAGGCCGCGCGTGACGAGTCGCGCACCTTTACGGTGGACTTCGAAGGGGTGATCCCCAACCTGCAACGGCGCTACAAGGAGACGGATTCAGACTACATGCGCGGGGAAATCGAGCGCTTTATGACCGTGCAGCCTTGTCCCGCTTGCCAGGGGGCGCGCCTGAAACCGGAAAGTTTGTCCGTAACGATCAACGCCCACACCATCGCGCAAGTCACTTCTTTTGCCGTAAAGGATGCCAGCGCTTGGTTTGCCGCTTTGCCGCTCACCGAGCGCGAACAGTTGATCGGCCGCCAGATTTTGAAGGAAATCCGGGCGCGGATGCAGTTCTTGATGAACGTGGGCTTGGACTACCTTACCCTCGACCGCGCCACCGCGACGCTCTCCGGCGGTGAAGCCCAGCGTATCCGCTTGGCAACCCAGATTGGCTCCGGCCTGGTGGGCGTGCTCTACATCTTGGACGAACCGTCCATCGGCCTGCACCAGCGGGATAACCGCCGTCTCATCGAAACGCTGAGCGGCCTGCGCGACTTGGGGAATACCGTGCTGGTGGTGGAACACGACGAGGAGACGATTCGCTCAGCCGATCACGTGATCGATGTTGGCCCGGGCGCAGGCGAGCATGGCGGCCGCATTGTGGCAGCGGGACCGCTGCCGGACGTGTTGGCGGTGGATGAATCGCTGACGGCGGCTTTCCTGACGGGTAGGCGGATGATCCCCGTGCCGCACGAGCGACGCGGTCCTTCGACAGGCTCAGGACAGGTCCCCTCGGCAGGCTCAGGTCGAGCGGCTGGGGCGCGGGTTACGGTGAAAGGCGCCCGCGCCAATAATCTTAAAAGCGTTGACGTAGATTTTCCTCTCGGACGGTTTATTGGCGTGACCGGCGTCTCCGGTTCGGGGAAAAGCTCGCTGGTCATAGACGTGCTCTACCGCCGGCTGGCGCAGGAGATATACCATAGCCGCGAGCGTCCCGGCCCTCACGACGCGGTGCTGGGCCTGGAGAACATCGATAAGGTCATAGACATAAACCAACAACCCATCGGGCGCACGCCGCGCTCGAATCCGGCCACCTATACCGGTGCGTTCACGCCCATTCGCGAGATTTTCGCTAAGATTCCTGAAGCGCGTATTCGCGGCTACAAGCCCGGCCGGTTCTCTTTTAATGTAAAGGGCGGCCGCTGCGAGGCCTGCCGCGGCGACGGCATCATCAAGATCGAGATGCAGTTCCTGCCGGACGTCTATGTGCCCTGCGAGGTCTGCGCGGGCAAGCGCTACAACCGCGAGGCGCTGGAGATCACCTACAAGGGCAAGACCATCGCCGACGTGCTCGACCTCACCATTGAAGAGGCCGCCGTCTTCTTTGAAAACATCCCCAGCATCTACAACAAGCTCAAGACGCTGGTTGACGTGGGCTTAGGCTACATGCGGATCGGTCAACCCGCTACCACCCTCTCCGGCGGCGAGGCCCAACGCATCAAGCTGGCCGCCGAACTCTCCAAACGCGCTACGGGCCGCACGCTCTACATCCTGGACGAGCCGACCACCGGTCTGCACTTCGCCGACGTGGAGCGCCTGCTGGAGGTGCTCCAACGCCTGGTGGATACCGGCAATACGGTGATCGTGATCGAGCACAACCTGGAAGTGATCAAGTGCGTGGACTGGGTGATCGACCTCGGCCCCGAGGGCGGCGACGCGGGCGGTGAACTCGTCGCCGAAGGCACCCCGGAAGCCCTGGCCCATATGCCCCACTCCTACACCGGCATCTACCTGCGCTCGGTCCTCGAACGCGACGGCGCGCTAGAAAAAGCCCACGCATCGTAGCTGATTTTGTCGAAAGCGCGGCAATTGGATGCGCTACGAAAAGCATCGCATCACTTGTGTGCGGCTGTTTACTCCAACAAGAATCGGGTGCGCTGATATCTTGACTTGGTGCGAGGCAGCTTTAATCTGTTGCAAGAGCTCGCGGTACCGGCTTTTGTGCAGCGTGAATATGCCATAATGATTGATGGAGCGGAGAATTCAGCGTAGATCAGTGGTGGCGGCTCGAGGAAAACCCTATGGCTACGGAAACTAAGGTTATCAACGTCGCGCCGGAGAGCGAGCTTGGGCGACTTCTCGCAGAGATAGGCGCGGCGCCCGTAATCCTTGATAGAGATGGAGAGCGCTATGTGCTTGCGCGGGAAGACGCCCATGACATTTGGGCCGGCTACGACCCGGAGAAGGTCAGGCAGGCATTGCTCCAAAGCGCCGGCGCCTTGGCAGACATCGACCGGGAGAGCCTGCTAAGCGATATACACGCAGCGCGCGAACAGAACAGCCGCGGACGCCCCGACCGCTAATTCATGCCCTACCTCATTGATTCAGATTGGGTAATCGACTTCCTCGCCCAAGAATTCGAAGCGTTGCAGCTCATTGAGCAACTCGCACAAGAGGGCATCGCCATTAGCATCATCACCTATATGGAAGTCTATCAGGGAGTGTTGCGGGGCCAGGAGTCGGAAGCGGCATCGGCACAGTTCGCAGCCCTCGTTGCAGCAGTACCGGTCCTGCCATTCTCTCGCGCCGTGGCGGAGCGATGCGCCCGGCTGAGGGAATCACTCAGACAGCAAGGGAAACGCCCCCAGCAACGAGCACTTGATCTAATAATTGCGGCCACTGCACTCACGCATGATTTGGTCCTTGTCACACGTAACGTTGCTGACTATCAAGACCTCCCAGACCTTGTTCTCTACGAACCCCGTTAGTAAGAATGCATCCCATCGAGATTCCACCGTATTTCGCCTGCAAGAACGTGTCAGACTTAGTGTTATGCTGTTTGCAGCATCGCAATAGATGAGGGAATCAAGAGCCATGGCGAGGATTGAGGGATTTAGAATAAAGAATTATCGGGTGTTGAAGGACATCACGCTCGGTACGCCACTTAATCCGCTGACACCTATGACCGCTGTGATTGGTAAGAACGGCGTGGGCAAGAGTTCTCTCTTCGATGCTTTTGGCTTTCTGTCGGACTGTTTGAAACTTGGAGTGGAAGAGGCGTGCGATGCGCGCGGTCGGGGAGGGTTCGAGCGCATCCGCACACAGGGCAGCAATGAACCAATCGAGTTTGAAGTTCATTATCGTGCAGAGCCAAGAGTGCTCCCCTTTAAGTACGAGCTGGAAATAGACATGGACGACATGGGGCGCCCTTACGTCGCGAATGAACTCTTGCACCAATACGACCTGGGACAAATTAGCGCCCAAGTCCTCTTTTTCTTGGTAATTGTCGATGGCAAGGGGGTGGCCTGGAAAGGAGCAACGCAAGGGCGCCGACTTGATGAGGACGGGTTCGACTACGAAGCGCTCATACAGCATCTATTAAGTGAAGAGAACCCTTCAATCGAGCGTTTTGAATTGCAGGACAAGCGTAGGCTCGGTATCGCAACCCTTGGCGCCTTGAAGCAGCATCCTAGGATAGCGACATTTCGCGAGTTTATGGAGGGTTGGTATCTTAGCTACTTTACGCCGGACGCGGCGCGCGGTTTGCCCTTGGCCGGCCCGCAAAGGCGCCTTAACGCGCACGGGGATAATCTTGGCAATGTCGTGCAATTCATGGAGCGCGAGCATCCGGACAGATTTGAGCGAATCTTGGAGAGGATAGCCGAACGCGTTCCCGGCATCGACCGCATAGATACGGAACGCAGCGCGGATGGTCGCTTGCTGCTGCGATTCAACGACCGAGGGTTCACGGACCCGTTTTACGCCCAGCAAATGTCCGATGGCACACTGAAGGTCTTTGCCTACCTGCTCATGCTAGAAGATCCGGATCCACCGCCGTTCATTTGCATTGAGGAACCGGAGAACGGACTTTACCACAAGCTGCTGGAGGTTCTAGCCGTAGAGTTTCGCCGCCACGCCACCGGTGAAAGTGACACGTCCCAGATTTTCGTCACGACCCATCAGCCCTACTTTGTTGACGCGCTCAATCCTGACGAGACCTGGGTGCTGGAGAAAGGAACGGACGGCTTCGCCACCATTCGCCGCGCCAGCGACGACCCAATTGTCAAAGCCATGGTGGATGAGGGACTGCCGCTTGGGAGTCTCTGGTACAGCGATTATCTGGAGCGGAGCGAGGCCGATGCACTTTGAAGTATTGGTCGAGGACCAGTCGGGTAGCATTGCGCTTGATCAAATATTACAAAAGATTCTCGGCGCCAACGATACTGATCACTCTTGGAAGTTGATTCCATACAAGGGGCTTGGTCGCATACCGAGGGGCTTGCGTGGTACAACGGACCCGCAGCAGAGAATTCTGTTGGACCGTTTGCCGCAGCTATTACGTGGATATGGAAAGAGCCTGCAGGATTCCTCTGCGGTTATCGTGGTCGTCGATTTGGATAGACGGAACTGCATGACCTTCAAACAGAAGTTGCTTGATGTCCTGGCTGCCTGTGATCCGCGTCCTAGAACGCTCTTTCGCATTGCCATTGAGGAGAGTGAGGCGTGGCTGTTGGGAGACTGCAATGCTGTGAAGGCAGCGTATCCCCTCGGTTCTCAATGGTTACAAGCAAGACAGCATCTGTGGAACTTGGGAAGTTCTTGCGGACGCCGTCAATCGTGGCGGCTCCGCGCCACTGAAGCGAGCAGGCTACCCGGAGGCTGGGCAAGCCAAATGCGAATGGGCCCGCAACATTGCCCCGCACATGGATGTGGATCAGAACCAATCCAAGAGCTTTCAAGTCTTTCGCGATGGAATAAGGAAGCTCGCAGGTATCGAGTGAATCCTTATCTGTAAGCATGACGGATGTCACGCAGAACCCTAGAACATGCTCTGCGCACCTGTCCTACCGTAATGTGGCTTGGAGTGACACCTGGAGTTTCGCGATGATGCGGTTGCGGATGGTGGTTACTTCGGCGTCGTTGAGGGTGCGGTCGGGGGCGCGGAAGGTGAGGGAATAGGCCAGGCTGCGCTTGCCCTCGGGGACTTGCGGCCCCTGGTACACGTCGAAGAGATTGACGCTTTCCAGCAGATCGCCGCCTGCCTCGCGCATTTCCTCCACCACGCGCTCGGCGGGAATCTCGGCATCCAGCACAATTGCCAGGTCTTGCACCACAGCCGGGTGACGGGACGGCGGCGCGAACTCCTGCGTGGCGCGGGCCTGAGCCACGAGATCGTGAAGATTGAGCACCAGGGCCATCACCCGCTGGTCGATGTCGAAAGCCGCGCTCACCTCGGCGTTGATCTCGCCCACGATTCCCACCACGCGCTCTTCCTCGCCGTGGCGTATGGTCACCGCAGCCGTCCGGTAGGGGTGGAACGTCGGGTGCTCCACCGGCACAAAACTGTAGGCAGCAATGCCGAACCGGTGCAGGACGTGCTCTGCCACACCCTTGACCGTATAGAAGGTGTTTTCTGCGCGCGCGCCCCACTGCTCGGTGCGGAATTCTCCCATCACGGCGGTGAGGAGGCGGCGTTCCATCGGGAGTTTCGAGCGCACGGGCAAGAACACGGGCGCAATCTCGAAGAGGTGCACGTCGCTCGTCTGGCGGCGCAGGTTGCCGGCGAGCGTTTCCAGCAGGCCGGCGAGCGTCACGGTGCGCAGCGAACTCGCCTCGGATGTGAGCGGATTCTTGAGGTGCAGCGGATCAGTGTGAAGCGGCAACACCGCCTCGGCCACATCGCGCGCCAGGCCTTCGGGCAACTCCGCCGCAACCCCCTTCGGCAAGAGGCGACCCATGCGCGCCTCATTAGTCAGCGTGTAAGTGATAGCTTCCGCAAAGCCCGCGCCTACCATCACCTGCTTTGCACGGTCGGTCCACGTGCGCAGCGGCGTGGATTCAGCCTCGGGCAAGGGACCGGAAGGCAATGAGGTGGGAATGTTGTCATAGCCCACCATGCGAGCGACTTCCTCAACGAGGTCGGCGGAACAGGTCACGTCCAGCCTGTGCAAGGGCGCGGTGACCTGAAGCCGACTATTCTGCATGCGATAGGTGAAGCCCAGGGGCCGAAGCTTTTCGGCAGCCTTCGTCATTGGAATGTCCATGCCGAGCAGCCGCGAAAGGTCATCTTCCGTAAGCTCGATCTCGGGGCGTTGCTGCGGTTGGACGTAAGAATCGGCGGCGTGGCTGCGGGCGCGCCCACCGGCGATTTCCACGATGAGTTCGATGGCACGGTCGCGCGCTAATGGGGCCAGTTCCGGCGGCACGCCCTGTTCGAAGCGCCGGGAAGCCTCGCTGGGCAAGGTGAGCGCTTGCCGCGTGCGGCGAATCGAGGTCGGGTGGAAGCTGGCGGACTCCAGCAGGATGCGCGTGGTCCGTTCTGTCACTTCCGTTTCCAGGCCGCCCATCACGCCTGCCAGCGCAATCGGGCCGTTGGGATCGGCGATTACGAGCATGCCGGCGCTCAATGTGCGTTCTTCGCCGTCCAGCGTAATCAGGCGCTCGCCGAGGTGGGCGCGCCGGACGATGATGTTGCCGTCCGTTACCTTGTCGTAGTCGAAGGCGTGAAGCGGCTGCCCAAACTCCAGCATCACGTAGTTTGTGATGTCCACGATGTTATTGATGGGGCGCATGCCCGCCGCCGAGAGTCGATCCTGCATCCAGCGCGGCGACGGGCCGATTGTAACGTCGATCACGACGCCTGCGGCATAGCGCGCGCAGAGCTTCGGCTCCTTGATGTCCACGCGCACCACGGGTAGGGTGGTTGGAGTATCTATGCGGTGGGTGACCGGCTGGCGCAGACGTTCACCCGTGAGCGCAGCTACTTCCCGTGCCACGTTGATCATGGCGAGACAGTCGCTCCGGTTGGGCTTGAGGTCAAGCTCCAGGATCGTATCGCCCAGATAATCCTTGAGGGGTGTGCCTAACGGCGCTTCGGAGTCGAGGATCAGGATGCCTTCGTGGTCTTCGCCCATACCAAGCTCTCTGGCAGAGCAGACCATGCCCTCGGACTTAATTCCCCGCAGGACTACCGGCTTGAGTTCTATGCGCTGCGGTGTATCGCTGTATGCGTCGTTGAGCACGGCGCCGAGCAGCGCCACCGGCACCTTATCGCCCACGGCGATGTTCATAGCGCCGGTCACGAACGTGGGCCGCTCTGCCTGACCGTAGTCAACGGTGACGAGCTGCAAGCGATCGGCATTTGGATGCGGCTTGAGGTCTTCGATCCTGCCGACATAGGTGTTCTGCCAGAAGTCACCGATTGAAGTAACCTGTGCGACCTCGATCCCAGCCATGGTCAATTGATGCGCCAACTCTTCCGCCGGCAGCTTCACCGGCACGTACTCTTCGAGCCAGTTGAGTGATACACGCATTCGATCAATAACCTCCCGCGGAGCGCCCGCACCAACGGGCTCCTCTCTCCACGAATACTGTTAGGCGCCTTTCATGCTCGAGATGCTTGGTAATGGCACCCTTGTTCTTACGACCGCCATTCTGCTTGGCACGGCAGTGAGAGTAGTGCCCTCAGCGGTCAGCCAAACTATCGCATGACCTCAACGGAACTGTTGCATGACCTCAACGAAATTGTTGCAAGAATCGGATGTCGTTATTGTAAAAGTAGCGAATGTCGTCAATGCCGTACTTCAACATGGCAATACGCTCTACGCCCAAGCCGAAAGCAAAGCCGGAGTACTGCGCCGGGTCGTAGTTTACGGCCTGGAGCACGCTAGGGTGCACCATGCCGCAGCCAAGAATCTCCAGCCAACCGGTGTGCTTGCACACGCGGCAACCGTCACCGCCGCAGACGTGACAGCTAATGGATACTTCCGCGCCAGGTTCGACAAAGGGAAAGTAGGAACAGTTGAATCGCACGCGCGTCTTGCCGCCGAAGAGATCATGGGCAAATGCGGTGAGCACGCCCTTTAGGTCGCCCATGTTCATTTGGTCGTCCACGGCGAGTCCTTCAACCTGGTAGAAGATAGCCTCGTGGCTGGCGTCGGTGGCCTCATTGCGGTAGACCCGGCCCGGCGCCACAATGCGCACCGGCGGGGGTGTTTCCTCCATGACCCTTATTTGCACCGGCGAGGTATGGGTGCGCAACAGCATCGAGCCCAGATTGCTAACGGGATCCTCATCGACATAAAACGTATCCCACATATCGCGCGCGGGGTGGTCGGCGGGAATGTTGAGCAGGGCGAAGTTATAGCGGTCCCACTCCACCTCCGGGCCTTCTACTACGTGAAAGCCCATGTTCTCGAATATGCCGAGAATCTCATTGAGTGTCTGCGTAATCGGATGGAGCTGTCCCATGCGAACCGGCTCGCCGGGAAGCGTGACGTCGAGGGCTTCCGTCTTGAGCGAATCGGCGTGCTGGCTGCGCCTGAGTTGCGCTTGTTGCGCATCCAACGCCTCCGCCAAACTTGCTTTGACCGTGTTGGCCAACTGCCCTATGCGGGGCCGCTCCTCTTTCGGCAGGCCGCCCAGACCGCGCAGGAGTTGGGTCACTTTGCCGCTGCGGCCCAGGTATGTGGTGCGCCAAGCGGTGAAATCTGCCTCTACGGCGCACTCTCCAAGCTGCGCTTGCGCTTCGCGCTCCAGGGCTTCAAGCTGGGCCGGTATGCCCGGTGCTGTGGTGTCGTCTGCCATCGGTTGCTGTCCTTCACTTCAGAAACAAAAAGCAGAAAGCGGGTAAACACTTTCTGCTTTGCCAGAGGAGCGGGTGTGCTGCTAAGCTACGTTTTCGTGATACGCCTAGACTTTGCCCGGTCCTCCGGGCGCGTAAAGTGCCATACCCACGAATTCATGATGCCCCTCGCCACACGTATCGTCGCAGGAATGCCCTCCTGGGCATAAGCAATATCGCCATGCGAAACAATAGTATAGCGATGTTGGTCGCGCATGTCAAAAGTGCTGGCCGGATACTCTTTGCCCTTTGCATGAGATAGGGAATGGAGATGATCGCGCAGGTATTCACTTGACAGTCTGGCGGCAGTGCGCGCGCCGACCGGACTCCTTACAAGGCGATTGAGACTTGCTATCTTGATATACTGGACAAGAAGATCGAGTGTGCTCCAGTGTCGCGCTTGATCGAGCATGGCGGAGAAGGATTCAGCATGTCAACGGCGCCGACCTACAAACCCCTCGAAATCGAAGTGACCGACTTTGGCCCAATCGCCAAGGCCAAACTAGACCTGCGCCCACTGACCGTTTTCGTCGGCCCCAGCAATACGGGTAAGTCCTACTTGGCAACGCTGATCTACGCGCTGCATCAGGTGTTTGGTGGATACGCGACTTATCCAGCGATGGGTCAGATGAAGCTAGACCATCACCTCTATCCACGCTCGTTCCCCAGTGCTTCGTCTGGTCGCGTGTTGCCTCGGATTTGGTCTTTGCTGAACATGCAGGATATGACCGATGAAGATTCCACTATGTTGCTCAATTGGACGACCACATTGCTCTCTAAAGTGAATGAAAGTGAAAACACTGATGAAATCGGCGCGGATATTCCAGATGCCGTAAAAGCGCTCATTCAACCTCTGGACATAGACTTGAACACACTTTGTCTATTACTGGCTCGTGAAATGGCTCGCTGCTCTGGAGGTGAAAACACAGCATCACTAGTTCGACACGGGAGTAAAAGTGACGCACGGGTTGTCCTTAAGCGACAGCTTACTGATCCCCTTGGCCCGGTGGAGCCTTTCGATTTCGAATTCAAATGGGGCAGAAGTGGGGGGCCAGATGGTTACACCCTCAATGCTTCGACTCCTCCTGCTTCAGCCCTGAAGATCGAAAGGGCAGACAACGACCCATGGCATCGGGAGAGAATACGGCGACTGCAGTCACACATAAACAGGTGGAATCACGGCGAATTGCAAGATAGGCCCTTTGTAGCTCTTTCACTGCGAGACGAGCTCGTAGACATTGTCGGCGCTACCATAATCAGTCCGTTAGGTCGCACGGCGCATTACCTGCCCGCTAGCCGCACTGGATTGATGCAAGCGCACCGTGTAGTAGCGGCTTCCTCGATACAGCAACTGTCCCTACCGGGTTCCCAAGGGGACAAAGCCTTGCCGACCTTGTCCGGCGTCCTTGCCGATTTCCTTGAGCAGCTTGTCACATTTAGGGACTTACCATGGAAGGAACGTAGGGACGGCTGGCTACTTGCCGCCAAACTTGAAGAAGCGATCCTTGGAGGCGAGGTGCATCAAAGCCGCTCAGCCACCGGCTACCCGGACTTCTCCTATAGGCCGGCAGACCGCAAGGAAATGATTCCGCTGATGCAGGCCTCCTCCATGGTTTCGGAATTGGCACCGGTGGTCCTATATCTGCGCCACGTCGTGCAGCCGGGTGATGTGCTGATCATTGAGGAGCCGGAGTCGCACCTGCATCCGGGAATGCAGGCTGCATTCACACGCCAACTTGCGGCAATGGTGCGCGCAGGAGTTCGAGTCATGCTAACGACGCATAGCGATTACGTCTTGGAAGAGCTGGCAAACATTGTGCGCATATCCGAGCTGCCGGAAGCGCAGCGGGCGGGCCTTGAGGCCGCAGATGTTGCACTAAGCCCAGATGAGGTGGGCGTATGGCAATTTGAGCCGAAGAAGCGACCCAAAGGATCAGTAGTGAAGGAAATCCCCTTGGATGTGGAAGCGGGCATCTATCCAGCGGGATTCGGCGATGTTAGCGGGGCGCTCTATAACACTTCGGTAGAAATTGATAGTCGGCTAGGTGAAAGCAAGCCCGTTTGATGAGTCTCGTAAACCAGGTAAAGCAGAATGTCGATGGCAGGTGCGTCGTCAGAAGGTGCCGAAAGAATGGGTGCTCGTTGAAGTTGAATGACCTATCTGGGCCGTTTCTCTTGATTGACATGGACCACGAGAATGCACCGAAGGGTAGCCAGAGCGAGAAGAAATGCGACTACGTTTTCGTTGGAGATCGGGGAATTGGCGCTTGGGTCGCGCCACTGGAATTGAAGCGTGGCAAGTTGAGTGCAAGCGAAGTTATCCCGCAACTTCAGGCAGGCGCGAAAATGGCTGAGCGCATTGTACCTAATGAAGGTCAGATACAGTTTCGTCCAATTGCAATACATGGTGGCGAACTGCACTCTGACGAATACAAACGCCTGCGCGGAACGCGGATAGAGTTCTACAATCAACGCGAGCGTGTCAGGACCGCGAGATCTAAGAGTTCGCTCGTCTCTGCATTGAATAAAGCATGAGGGGTTGGGCCATGACTCTTTCTGGCCTTTGGCAGACGTATCGGCCCTTGGTGCGGTCATCGCACTTCCGCACTGTGGCGGCAACGGGTGTCTTGATCATCGCGGCGTGGCTGGTCTCGCTTGCGGGCGTAGACGTGCCTTACCTTGCCGAGGGAATCGCCTTGGCGGCAGTCGGCATTGGTGGGCTTGGCATCGTGTGGGGCGCGTTGCAGGGCTTGCGGCAGCGGCAGGTGAACGTGGACGAGCTCGTGAGCATTGCCGTGATCGCCTCAGTGCTCGCCGGTGAGTACCTTTCCGCCGGTCTTGTCGTCTTCATGATGATCTTCGGCCAACTGCTTGAGGAAGCAACCAGCCAGCGGGCGACCGCCGCGCTGGAGCATTTGGCCGCACTGCAGCCGGAGCGCGCGCACCGCATGGATGGCGACGCAATCCAAGAAGTGATGGTGGAAGACCTGCGGCCCGGCGACACCGTGGTGGCAAAGCCGGGCGAGCGGCTGCCGGTAGACGGTCTGGTGGTGGCGGGCACGGCGGCGGTGGACGAAGCCTTGGTTACGGGCGAATCGCTCCCTGTGCAAAAGCAACCGGGGCACCGGGTGTATGCGGGTACGTTGAATCTAGACGGCGCGCTCACGATCCGCACCGAGGCCGTGGGCGAACATGCGTATGTGGGCCAGATTGGGCGTTTGTTGGACGCATTGGAAGAGGAGCGCGCGCCGATTGTGCGCGTGGCGGACCGCTACGCCCGTTACTTTACGCCCGCTATTCTCATTGTCGCCGGCGCTACCTGGCTGATTTCCGGTAACCTTAGCTCGGCTTTGGCAGTGTTGATTGTCGCCTGTCCGTGCGCGCTGGTGCTGGCGACGCCGACCGCCATCGTCGCGGGGGTGGCCAACGCGGCGCGGCAGGGGATTCTCGTCAAAGGCGGCGCGCGCTTCGAGGCCGCCGGCGCCGTGGACACCATCGCGGTTGACAAAACCGGCACGCTCACCCTCGGCACGCCCGTGGTGCAGCAGGTGAATCCGGTTGACGGCATGACATCTGAAGAGTTGCTATCTGTCGCGGCGGCTGTGGAACGCTTCTCCGAACACCCACTCGGCATGGCGCTTGTGCGCTATGCGGCTGAAAAAGCGCTCTCCTTGCCGCCCGCGGCAGACTTTCGCGCGTATCCAGGCCGGGGCGTGGGCGCGCGCGTCGCACGACAGCATGTCCTTGTCGGTACCCACGAACTGCTCCACGCGCACGACGTGACCGGTGTACCGCCGCAGGAGGCTGCACCGCATGTTGGCAGCTTGCTTTTGGTAGCGGTGGAGAAGAAATTCTGCGGCTGGGTGCAGTTAGCGGATACCGTGCGGCCCGCGGCGGCGCAGGCTGTCGAGCACCTCCATGCACTTGGCATCCGACAGGTTGTGATGCTCACCGGCGACCGGCAAGAGGAGGCGAAGCGCTTGGCCGAGACAGTAGGCATCGACGACTGGCACGCGGGCTTGCTGCCCGAGCACAAGGTTGACTGGATTCGCAACGCGCGCTCTGAAGGTAGACACGTAGCCATGGCCGGTGACGGCGTGAACGATGCACCGGCGCTGGCGGCCGCCGACCTGGGCATCGTCATGGGGGGCACGGGTACGGCAGTGGCGGCGGAAACTGCCGACATTGCCCTCATGCGAGGGGATATCGGCCAACTGCCCACGGCAATTGCGGTTAGCCAGATGACCCTGCGCGGCATCAAGCAAAATTTGCTCTTTGCGCTGGTCTGGAACCTCCTCGGCATTGCGCTGGCGGCCACCGGCGTGCTGGGCCCGATAGCCGCCGCGCTGGCGCACAACCTCGGCTCTGTCGCAGTGGTGGTGAACGCCGCCCGTTACGTGGCCGCGCCGAGCAAAATTCCTCCGCACGTCCACCAGCCTCGGGTTGCACCACGGCCCGACGCTGTCTCCGATCCGGCCTGAGCTGTATTGCACATGGCGTGCTGTGAACGCCAAGCAGAATGCGGGATTGGCAGCCTGGCGACAGCCCGTCAAATCCCTTATCGTTCTGACCGGCGGTGCGCTTGCCGCGCCGCCATGCACTCACACCATGCCTTTAGCAAGCTCCGCTAGTTTCTGTAATACGTCCCGCCAGTGCGCACGCATCTGCTCGCGCGCCTCAGCGCTGGGAAGTTTCTCCTGATGAAAGCGCAGGGCGGTCTTGTTGCCGCTAGGAATCAGAGAGACTTGCAGGGTTGAGGGATTCGAGAAGTGCGGGGGCTGCCAGGTCAAGCGCACGTGCTTTCCAGGGGTGAAACTGCGGATCTCGCCGCGCGTGCCCTCCGCCGTTTTGTATGCAGCGTGCTTCTGCCAGTGCAAGCACGGCACGGCGCCGAGCCATAGCTCGCGGCCTGCCGGTTGCGTGAGTAGGTCCCAGGCTTGCGCCGGCGTGAGTGGCAGGGTCTTCTGCACACCGATTTCGAATTCGACGCTCTCTGTCCGACCGAGAACGCGCTTGCCGCGGGCATATTCGTATGCCACGGTCACCGTCTGGCACCACCAACTGCTTGCGATGTAGCTCTTGTCGTAGAGCAGACGCGCGATCTGCTTGTGCGGGAGCGCGTTTGCCCCTTCGCTATCCAGCACCGCAAACCACTCATCCCAGGACTTGCCGGTCGCTTTCCGCACGGCGGCATCGGAAATTCTCGGTTGCGCAGCACTCATGGAAATCCTGGTGGGCCCATTACTCTACTCTTGGACTCTCCTACTTCTATACTGCCAGAAGCCGAGAGCCGAGCGAAGTCGAAACGAGAATCGAGGATTGTTGGCAAGACCCTGCCGCCTTGTTGCTTTCCTTGTCATTCCTGCAAGTGTTGACTAATTCGCCGTCGGATTCGTCAATCCAGCTAATGCCGTGGAAAGGAGAAGACGTCTAGTTCCGTCATTCCGGCAGAAAGCTTGCCCCGTACGTGATACGGGGCGGGAATCCATCTTCGTTGGACACCCTGGACTCCGGCATTCGCCGGAGTGACGGTGTTCGTGTCGCCTTCCATGTCTGACTTTGATGCATGGGCTGCTACTGCTCATGAAAGAACAACCCAATAGGTAAGGCAGCCGAATAGTAGCCAGTCCTTCTCGCCATTTCAGGGTCCTATTCTGTCAGCGAATTACGTGACAATTTCAAATCCGAGCGAAGCGATTAATCTAGAGTTCCAGCCAAGATTAAAGAAATACTCGACCAGCTATTCGCTGTGCGCACAAAGAGCGGGGGACAAGCCCCCACGCTGCGGTTGCTATAACTCCTATGTTGCATACCATCGCCATTCCAAGCCCAGTGAGAATTCCAGAAGCTGATAGCGTGGCCCTAGCACATGCTGTGCTACCATCAAGATATGAAGCCTTTGTCCGGTCCGGTACTCGTTGAAGCGCGCCAGTGCTTGCGTCAGGCCCTTCCCGTCAAGCCATGAACATCCTTGTTCTTTCCGATACATTTCCTCCCGAGAGCGCGGGTGGCGCAGACATGGTCGCGTGGCGGCTGGCGCGGCAGCACGCCCGCATGGGGCACAGCGTCACGGTGGTAACGACCACGGCGGAGCGCGCCCGCGAGGGCCTGCACGAGGAAGACGGCCTAGCGGTGCACCGGCTCTACTCGCGCTATCCGGAGCGCTTTCGCAACTTCCTCACTCCCGCCAACCCGTTCACGCTGGGTAAACTCCGCGAGGTCTTGCCCGGCATTGCGGCGGACGTGGTCCATGCCCACAATGTGCACTCACACCTCTCATTTGAGAGTTTGAAGCTCGCGGCCCAAGGCGGTCGGCCGGTTATTCTCCACGCCCACGACTACTTTCTCTTTTGCTGCACAAAATTCATCTGCGCGGACGGTGAGGTGGCGTATACCCACAAGCCGTTCGACTGCGTTCCCTGCCAGCGCGCGCGCTACAATCCGCTGCGCAATCGCGGTATTCGGGGTGTGGTGCAGGAACACGTGACCCGCATCGTCGGCATCAGTCAGGCGCTGGCGACGGCGCTGGCGCACAACGGCTATCCCGGCGTTACCCCCGTGCATAACGGCGTAGACCCCGATGAGTACGCGCCGCCGGAGCCGGCAGCGGTGGCGGCGTTTCGCGAGGAGCACGGACTGGGAGACCGGCCTATCGTGCTGCTGGCGGCGCGGCTGAGCGGCAGCAAGGGCGCCGGCCAACTGGTGGATGCTATGGCGCACGTGCCGGGCGACGCGACTGCCGTGCTATTAGGCCACAATCCCGCCTACCGGGAGAAACTCGCCCGGCAAGCCGCCCAACGCGGTATCGCGGAGCGGGTGCGGTTTCTCGGCTGGCTGACCCCGCCTGCGGTGAAGCTGTCATACTTCGCCAGCGACCTCGTGGTGGCGCCGTCCACGTACCCCGATCCGTTCAATCTCACCCTCATCGAGGGCATGGCCTGCGGCAAGCCCGTGATCGGCAGCGCATTCGGCGCGGCGTCCGAGATCATCGCGAACGGCGAGACCGGGTTCGTCATAAACCCCCTCGATACGCGCGCCCTCGCCCAAGCCATCACCGACCTGCTGAGAGATCCATCCCGCCGCCACGCCTTCGGCACCGCCGGCCAAGCAAGGGTGCGGGAACATTTCACCCTAGAACAACAAGCGGACCGCATGTTGGAGATTTACGACGAGGTTTGTAGTAAGGCCGCACTGCTGCCCTAGAGCGTATGTAAAAAGAGTATCCGCTCGTCCTGAGCCTGTCGAAGGATGAACGGATACTGCTCTCTCTGCGGATTGTTGAATCTTCCATTCGTGGTGAGCCATACCTGCCCTTAACTTGCAGAAGGATCGCACCATGAACGGCAATTGGCGGCTAACTAATCAAACACCCTCTTACGCTGATCTTGCTCCAGGGCGTGAAACTAGAAGGGATTGCGGGAGGGTATCACCCAAAGCTAGGACGACGGGTCGCGTCACTGCAGTACAACGCGATAACAGTCATGTCGTCTCAAAGTGCAGAGCAGAGAGGTTCAGGGCGGACGTTCGCTTCGAGAGATTGAGCAATTCTACGCCCACTACTTCATTAGCCTCGTTGTAATCCAGCACCACCCCCGGCGAAACCTCTTCAGACTCGACTATTGGAGAATCGTCAAGGCGCAGGTAGAGAGCATCGGCTTGCTTGTCAAGACGTAGTTTCATTATCTGTACTTGGTTTCTCCAACTAAAGAATACGCTCTCCACGCGCCTTGGACCAATGGAGGGCATTGCCGCATTCCGTGGCTATCATGCGAAATCGTACACCTGCATGGATACGGACTTTGCCGCCTTGGCTTTTCCATGGACCAGTTGACGCACCTTTTCCGTCGTTTCTCGGCTGAAGGAACGCTCTCCGCAGCGTTGGCATACTGTGGACGGCACGCTGCCAACCAGCACGTACCGGCCATCTACCCTAAAGACCTCTTCCACAAACTCCCCATGGCCCTCATTCCCTTGACAAACGCCGCACGTGAACATTGCTACCTTCTCCTTGCGTTGTCTTCCCATTCATTCCTGTCAGGTGCATAGAGCGTAACTATTCTGATTAGGGGCGAATCAACGACGGACAACTGGATGTGGAGCGGCCACAGCTCGGATTCGCTCTTGATCCTTCTTATTTCAGGCGAACCGCGGGAAGACGCTTAAGGGTCTGGTTGCGTGGGTCCACTACGATGCCAACTGACTCCAGAGCAGTCACCCCAAGCAGCGGCTCAGTTTCCGGATCACCAAACACGACGGTTGCCCCAACGAACTCCCCCATGAACTCCACCCGGGCAACCGCAATGCCCAGCCGGACCTCGCTGCCGTCAGCCAACTCGTACACTCTATGACCCTGGGGCGCAAGACCTATGGACTCCAGGTGTTGCCTAGGTATAAGACAATCGGTCGCGCCGGTATCGACGAGGAATAATCCTTCCCAGACCCTGTCCGGCTCTGCCGGGTTCCGTATGCCGACGGTTACGTGCACTGCTCCCATTCAGTTTCCTCCATACCATGTCTGCGGCATCGTTGCTTCGTCACTGCCCCCTCACGTCCAATACGGTGCTCAATGCCGTTACTGTGACGCGATGAACAAACCCCTTATGAGTTCGACAATTCTGTTAATTGAAGATGAGATCATGGGCAGCAGCTTATGGAATTGCCATACAGTGACCAACCGCTGTTTGACCTTCACACTCCAGTCTAATTCCGGAATCGCGGCTAGTTCTCTCTCCACAATCTCGGCCGCCACTTGGGCCGTACCCCTTACGTCACTGGTGCCCCTATTCAAGGAGATCATCTCGATTCTGTTTTTTACGTCTGAGTGCGTGTTGGGGAAAAAGCGGCAAGGATCCGACACCATCTCTCTGTGCAGGGTAACTGCCCCATCACCATCATCACTGATTGAGCCAAGTTGCAGGTCCAGCGGCAGCACGGGTTTACCCAATCTAATCATCTCAGCCCCAGTAGAGTACGTGCCTTTGCCGCCGCCGATGGCAAGCATCGCGTCAGCCCTCTCGATAAGTTTCTTTCGATACTCGCCGCCTGTAAATTCCTCTCTTCGTATGCGATAGACTTCAACGACTTTCCTTTGCTGAAGGTTGGTTAGCAGTTGCAGGTTAGTTTCGTCTATCTTTGATTCCGGGCCCTTGTCAGACATGACTATCCGGGCAAAAAGACGGAGGCATTCTGTCGTGCTTTCGGTGTACCGCTCGACTTCCCGCAACGCTACCCAGTCAAATATGCGTGGTGTACCACGTTCATCTCTTGTAGCGTTCTCATTTCCAGCAAGTACCACGAGTCCCCCTCCTCGTCGCAGTACCTCTCCGGCAAAACCCCCAATGAACTCAATGGCCGTATTCAACTTTTTCGTCGAACACGAAGTGCTCGCGCTGCCGGAGATAAGTATGAACTTCCCTTTCACTGGCGACTCTCATTCTTTGTTATGAGTCGAACAAGCTATCAAGATCATCAGTAGACTTGCAGTTGTCGATGCTCTGCTTGATGCTCCTGAACGTTGCTGCTGCTCGCCTTCGTTGTTCGCTGCCCTGCGGTCCTAGATATTCGTCCACATGCCTAGACTGTCCTGTTGAGTCTCTAATCGGTTGTTGCACGGCAGTAGAGGAGAAATCGGCAAGATGGGTTAGCATGCTCTTGAGATCATACGGGCCTTGATGGTTTTTGAATGCTTCAATAGCAAGGGATTCTATGTGGTACCCGGTGATTCTGTCTCTGTCGCTTTGAACTAAGCGGTCTGCTGGAACTTTCATGAGCTTGATGGTTGGTATGACCTGACCGCGATTTGCTTGGTTGACCTTTGTCAGTTTTTGGGCAAACCTCTCAGGGTGCAACACTTTGCTCCATTGGTTGCTTCTCGGTTCTGCTATCCTGATACCCCCTTTTGTTCGAATAGCAGGCAGGATCTGGACCTCGTTGCCGTCTGCATATTTAACCGTTACAGCCAAGTTGCCAGTGCTTACGTCTGTTTTGGGCATCCGTCGCCCAATCAGGTCCGCCATGTGTTGGATGACAGCTTTTGGAGATTGGCCCGATAGTGTTGAGTCATTTATGATCATTAGGACATCCGCATCGCTTAGCCCGTTCACGTAGGTATGTCTGCTGACGGATCCGCCGAACAGAGTTGGTATCACATCGTCTTCCTCTTGCTCCAATACGTCTCGTAGATTGTTGATATGCCTCTTAATCGCTTGAGCATCCCTGTCGTTGTAACCGCGCAGTCTTGCACGGAGATATCCGTTTATCTCGCTTTCATTAATGGACTGTCTCCGAGGCCAATACGTCCCGCCTGCCCCACTGCTGCTCACTGTTCTTTGGCTCCTTTATGGATTTCTGCACCAGATATGTGTGCAATGCGCGCGGACCTTGAAGCAGCCGGAAACTCTTCAGCTAGGCTTGTCAAATCGCCCGTCTCTCCATAGCGCCGCATCGCTTCCTGTAACCGGTACAGGAAGCGTAAGTTGCTGGCCCACTCGCTGAAGAGCAAGTCATCGTCCGCCTTATTCCACTTCATCTCTTCCGCTGCCGCTTCTTCTATTGCGATAGAACCGTGTTTCTTGAAAGCGAAGCGCAACCAGTTGAGGCCGTCAAAGATGTCGGCTCCACAAAAGAAATAGGCGAGCACTTCACAAGGCCGTATTGCTCCAAAGATGTGAATTGGAGTGTCTAATCCTGCGTCGTTCAGGATGTTGCGCAGCGTCACGATGGCGCTGCAGCGCTTTACGAAAGAGTGCGCGACTTCCCGTGCGGCAACCCCAATAATGTCGAAACTACCTAGTCCTCTTGTGTGCTTTTGCAGTTTTGGTACGTTTACTAGAGTAGATGTCGATTCGGGTTTGACAAGGAAGTCCGAAGCCGCATGGTTTATAAGGGTAAAGTCTTCAGTTGCTCCTCTGATCTGCTCATCTAAGCTTGCTGGGCAGTCGAAGTTGACGATGATAGTGTTTGCTCCGTCGCTGACGCTACCTATCGTGTCGTGGTATCGACTCCTTGTCCAGTTGTCATTCGATGGTGGCGCATAGTATCCTATGGCACCAGACTCTTGTTCACAACTTTCGTACCTCCCGCTATCAATAAACACAACGTTAGTGGTGTCCATCACGTCTGCAGGAATGTAGGAATTTGCGATGTCTGACGCACTGACAAGGCATACCCCGTTGAGCTTGAACCGCATCTCTTCATAGATGTCCAACAACCGAGGAAACCCACGAATTGAGAAGGATGGCACGATAAGTGGAGTTCTCACGTCAAGCTTCTTTATCCTGCGGCCGCGAGCATGAGGGTCTTCAGTTTGTGCGTAATTCACTTCTATCCTTACACGAACTACATTTTCCACAAGCTGGCGCGATCTGCCACTCGCAGCTATAGGTCAGGCGCAATGGCACTCCGTTTTCCCTTGCAAATTGAATCACTTCCGCTTTAGTCTCCGTCAGGAACGGCGCACTTAGAGTGACTGTTCCTAACCAGTATCCATTGAGAATTCTTTGCATGTGATCAAGGAACAACGGCGTTGTGTCGTAGTATTCAGTCAGCGCATGAATTCCCATGGCAATGACCAGAGGCCTGTATTCCAACGTTCCAGCAGCGGCTAAGATCATCAGCGCATTACGGCCAAAAAACTCCCCTTCTTTGGGCACCAGTTTTGTGCCAAGAAAGATCCTCTTGACTTTGATTCGATAGTGGTCTGCGACCATTTGTGCCGCTTCCCATTCACTCTTGGCAGCAGGTTGCCCATAGTCCATGAAAAGACCGGATACCGGTGCACTCTCCATTCGGAAAACGGCTAGAGTAGATGCAGAATCGATCCCCCCGCTCAATAGTACGACGGTGTGTGGCTTCTCCATTCAATTGAGGTTCTTTAACTTTTAGACCAACTGTCATCTCTCTAGTTCTAATCTACCAAACTCTTGGGATGTTAAGTACTCAATTACTGCCTCCTGAAAAGAACCGGTTAGTTGGGGAGAAGACCGATTCTTTGGGTTAGGCCACGCTCACCTGCAATTGCTACCCCAGTTGTGCTTGGAATTGGGCGGTGTCGTAGTATTCGCGCCAGTGGGTGATTCTGTTGTTGTGGCAGGTGATGAAGACGCTGGCGGGGAGGCGGGCGGTGTTGCCGGTGTGGCGGTGGCGGCAGGAGAATTCCCACTCGCAGGCGGCCGTGTCGTCCTGCGCCACGGGCGAGCGCAGCGTGAGGCGGATCTGGGCGAAGGCGCCGAAGAACGCCGTGAGCGATTGGCGTATGGCGGGTATGCCGCTGAGCGTCTGACCGGAGGCGCTGGTGAGGACCGCATCCGGCGCGAAGTCTTGCAGAATAGCGTCAATGTCCGCAGCGTTCCAGGCGGCGGTCTGGTGCTCCAGGATCGCGGCGGGTGTGCGGGCGTTGGCGGGCATGGGTGAATGAATCCTTTGGAGTAATGTTGTCGTTCTTCTTCACTTCTGCGGCGAACAGTTCTTGTGGGGGACGAGCTCCCGCGCTACGATTGTTTTGGCTGGTCGTTCGCGCTGTGGCATCGAAGATGGATTCCCGTTTTCACGGGAATGACGGAGTTGTAGGCTCCGGTACGTCGGTCGACTCGGTTGGATTCCTGTCCCGTACGCGTTACGGAATAGGCTATGCACGGGTATGTGGGCCGTGAAGGCTGAAATCCTGCCTCGAATCAGGTACGGGAAAGGCTTTGTGCGGCCTGGAAGGCGTTGTAGCCTTCAGTAACTAGATCACGCCGGCTGGAGTCCCACGCGCCGCAGACTTCGGGTTTTCCGTGAGTTGCTCGTTGTCAACATCACAGAATCAGCATTTGCGTTCGGCAGCTACGTTGGAAGAACATCCACCACATACAGCAACACCAGCACAGTTAGGCCCCAGAGCGCCACGCTGGCGAGCAGCCACGGGTCGCGGAAGAGCAGCGCTTCGGGGCTCTCCGCGCCAGAGGGCGTGCGTGTGGCGCGCAAATACCGCACCAGGCCGAGAACAACGAACGGCACGGTGACAATCAGTATCGGGCTGCCGTACGTAGCGGGCGAAAAGAGAGTATAGAGCACGTAGGCGGCAACTGTGATTGCGGCTACCAACAGGAGCCAGCGGTCGAGCGACGGGGCGGCGTAGCGCGCCAGGTTGCGGCGGTGGGCGGCGGCGCCGGGACCGAGCAGTGCAATCTCGCTGCGGCGCTTGCCCAGGATAATTAGCAACGCCAGCAACAGCGTGCACAGGTAGAGCCAGGCCGAAATCGGCGTGAGCACGGCAACCGTGCCCGCGGCGGCCCGCAGCAGGAAACCGGAGGCTATCAAAAGCACGTCCAGCAGCACCACGTGCTTCAGCCACGCGCTATAAGCGAGATTCACGCCCACGTAGAGCGTGACGATTGCGCCGAGCGCAAGCTGCATGAAAAACGCGCCGATGAGGGCGGTGCCGAGCAGAACGGCGGCGGCGATGAGCGCCGGCCACAGCGGCAGTTCACCTGCCGCCAGCGGGCGTTCTCGCTTAAGCGGGTGGGCGCGGTCTGCATCAACGTCGAGCATGTCGTTTACCAGGTAGATGCCGCCGCTGGCGAGCACGAAAAGACCGAAAGCAATCACGCTGGACTGCACGGCGTTTAAGTCTGTGAACTGCTGGGAGAAGATCACGCCCGCAAAGACGAGGGCATTCTTGACCCACTGTTGCGGTCGAGTGGAGCGCAGCAGCGCACCGGCGATAGAGAAGAACGACCAACCGGCCGCGACGGGCGGCGCGTCTGCTGGCCCGGTGCGGATGGATTCCTCCGGCAACGCTTTGGCTGACGGTTGCACCTGATCGCTGCTCGGCTGAGTGGGCCCCACGCCTTCGGTGAAGGAATCGCCGCTCACGGCAAATCCTCCGCCAGAGATGTTTCCAGGCGCAAGTGAATCACCTGCCGCGTCTGAGTGGTGACGCGGTAGCGTGCGTCGATGCGGCGGTCTGCGACCCACACGATAGTATTTTTCTTCGAAACTACCAGCGGCACGCGATCTCGCAAGCGCGCCGGCACGCGAGCATCCACTAGAAAATCCTGGAGCTTCTTCGCGCCGGTCATACCCAAAGGAATGAAACGATCTCCCGGGAGGCGCGTACGCACGCTGAGCGGGCCTTGAACCTGCGCGGAGTCGAGCCAGGCGTCTCCATCGGCTGATCCTCGTATGAAGTCCTCCTCACACGAATCCACTAGCGCGGCGTAAATGCTGCATCCGAGCGGCGCGATGGCGGTGCGGCCGGGTACGGAGAGCCTGATTGGCGCGAATGGCTTTTGCAGGGACCTGTGGCCGATCCAGATACCGTCTTGTTCTGCACGGCACACCAGACCGCCGGGCAGCGGAGGCGCGACCCCGATGCGACCCTCTCGCAGGATGTCGCGCGCCTGTGCGATATGTGCGTGCTCCAGCCCTTGGATGTGTCCGGCCACACGGCCCATGGCGCAGCGCAATACTGCTGTTTGTAAGGAAGCCGGTAAAGTGCGCCAGTCGGCATGGGAAAGGAGCAACCCGCCGGTGCACTGCCGCGCGTGCCGGCGCAACCAGTCCACCGCCAATTCGGTTAGGTAGGCATAGTCCTCCTCGAGCACGTGTGCGGCACGAGCCAGCGTGCGCGCCGCCGCGGGGTACCGCGTTTCCAGCAACGGAAGTACCTTGTGGCGCAGCCAGTTCCGCTGTGGGGCGGTCGTATCATTGGTGCTGTCTTCGCGAAACCGCAGGCCGCGGCGGGCGCAATAGGCGCGAATTTCGGCGCGTGAGACGTTCAGGAGCGGACGTATCAAGGTGATGGTTTGGTCTGCTTGCTTGTGTGCTGCCCCGCAAACGGTTGCAGTGCTTGCTGCGGGGCGCGGACTCGCCTCTGCATCATCCGCAACCAACAGCGGGCCCGCGTAACGCATGCCGGTCAGCCCGCCAAGTCCACTGCCGCGCAGGAGATGGAGCAGCACGGTCTCGGCCTGGTCGTCCTGATGGTGAGCAAGGGCGATGCAGCGCGCTCCCGCCTCGTGGGCTATCCCGGCAAGCAACCGGTAGCGCAGCCGCCGGGCGATATTCTCCGGTGAGGCGTTGTCTTGCTGCGCGCGCGCCACATCTACAGTGCGTAAGGTGCAGGGCAGCCCCGCTCCTGCGGCGAGTTGCACGACAAACGCGGCGTCTGCTTCGGATTCCGCGCCGCGCAGTTGGTGGTTCACGTGACCGACGTGGAGATGCCACCGGTGCAACGGCGCAAGCCGGTGCAGGGCATCGAGCAAGGCGACGGAGTCCGCCCCGCCGGATACCGCTACTAAGACTCTGCTGCCCGCCGGCAGCAAGTCACGTGTTGCAATGGTTTCAGCAATTGAATCCAGCAGTGAATCGCGCGGCAACCTTGCGTCAGACGCTACGTTCACAGTTGTGTTTGAATGAGGTTCTGGATTTTCCATACCCTCATGGTACCCCAGGTGTCCCGTTGTTCAGTGAGAGTAATGGCTAGTCTGCGGAGTATGAGGTGGAATTATCAAGCGGCCGTAATCAGGGCCGCCGGATAGCGCGGTGCGGCTGAGAACGGGGCGTCAGTTTGCGGGGCCGGGAGAGACGGCAGGGACGGCATACTTTGGGGTTTCTTAGAGGTGTTTCCATTCACCCTTCGATCTTGCAACAGGCTTATGACTGGCAGGCTCAGGGCGGATGTTTTAGGGGTCTCTTCTTACGGTAAAGTATTGGGGCTCTTCCTACGAGATCGGGGCTTTTCCGATAGATTGTCGCATCTGCCGTTCATGGTTCGACAGGCTCACCACGAACGGAAATTAGCTGAGGACCACGAACGGAGATAAGCCGAGAACCACACAGGAGATTAGCTGAGGACCACGCACATGAGCTGTATTCAGAACGCGCTGCTGGTCACACGCTGCTCGTCGCATGCTGCTGGTCACGCGCTGCTCGACACACGTTGTTCGTCACGCGCTGCTCGTCGCATGCTGCTGGTCACACGCTGCTCGGCGGCAGACCGCTGGCTCAAGTCTGCATGGCAGCATAGTCAGACGCCGGTGCTGCCGAATCCGCCGCGATCGTCGGCCTCAAGACTTGCTACTTCCTCCCACGTGATGCGCGGCGCCGGCACGAGGAGCGCCTGAGCGATGCGTTCACCACGCTCGACGATTACCGGCGTGCCGGTAACGTTATAGAAGAGCGCTTGGATTTCGTCCGTGTCGCCGCAGTAGTCCCGGTCGATGATGCCGACGCCGTTGGCTTTCAGCAGACCCTTGCGCACCGGCGTGCTGCTGCGACTCGCCACGATGAGTGCGTAACCTGGAGGGACCTCGATCACCACGTTGCACGGTACGCGCGCGGTCTCTTGCGGCGCAATCGTCACGCTCGTGCGGGCGCTCAGGTCGAAAGCAACGGCGCCGGCAGTGGCATAGCGAGGCAGTGGGAGTGTGGGATCGATACGCTTGATGCGCACGTTCACATTACGGTTAGGTTCGTTCATACGAATGAGCTCTTGAGCAGCACCAGCCATTCCAGAAAGTATCCCCATTCCGCATCATAGGGCGTATCGGTTACCTGCAGATCTTTGAGAGGGACGCTGGTTCTCTCCAATCTCGACTGGGAGCGTTCCCCATCGAGCGGCAGCAACACCAGCTCTTCTCCAGGTTCCACCAACCCGAGACGCTCTTTTGCCACGGTGCGGATATACGCCTCTGTGCCCCGGCGCGCGAGCTCTTGCTGGAGGGCGTAATTCTCGGCTTGGCGCGTGGCGAGACGCTGTTCCAATACCAGCACCCGCTGATTGACTTCATAACTGTTCAGTACCCGCGCCGGAATGCCGGTAAGTGTGGCTGCTATAACCAAACCCGCAACGAGGAGCACGTATTTCGTTACGCGCGCCGGTGTCTTGTCGTTCGGGATTCGCATGGCCTATGGTTTCGCGGGGACTTTGAAATGGGTTGCTGAGTGAACCGGTCGGTGTCACCTAGTTTAGGGAAGCGTCGTCGCGCTTCATTACGCCGCACGCACCTATCAAGCGCCTATGCAGCGCGTGCGATTGCAAAACAGACTGCCGGCAGCAAAGGAGCTGCGTTCATAGACGTTAGCCGGGAGCATGGCAACACGTACCGCGTTTCATTGCCGGTTTGGCGCGACCAGTCTTGTCTGCAACGAATTAGACGCCGGGAAGAATGACTTACTAAACTGGGGAGCCGCTACCGGTGCGAGGTTAGAACACAGCAAAAAACTGCACTAAGCCGAGATCGTAACGGCAGGATGCCACTACTTTCTGAGGTATGAGTCTACCATAGGTACTGGCACGGCGTTTATCTGCCGTATGAAGGCCCCATTCCCGCCTGTTTCTCCATGATCGCAAAGCGGTACAGACCGATTTCAGCTCGCGCCTGCATAGTCATACTTCTCTCTCTCGCTGCGATAAAGGATGCGCCGTTGCCTCTCAGCACAGACGGGCGCGCCGGACTCTCACCCAGCCGTTTTCCCAGATGGATGTTAGCGATCAAGCAGGGCATCGGCTCGGAGCGGAAGGCGAGGAGCCGATGCCCTGCGTTCCGGTGTTGCGTACTGCTGTTCCCAGGCGCGGAACCGGTCCACGTTCACGCATTGGGTAAACTCATCCAGGGTGGTCATGTCGGTAATGGTGTCGGTAGAACCGTGCTCTTTGAGCGCCTTGTAAACGTGCTGCATGGCGCGCGCCGCGGAGAAGAGACCCGAAAGCGGATAGACTACGATCTTGAAGCCGATCTCCGCGAGGGTGTCGGGCGAGAGCACGGGTGTCTTGCCACCCTCGATCATGTTGGCAAAGAGCGGCGCCGTAGGGAAGGCTTTGGCGATTGCGTGCAGTTCGTCCAGCGACTGGGGCGCTTCGATAAAGACCACGTCGGCGCCGGCCTCGTAGTATGCCTGGCCGCGTTCAAGGGCATCATCCAAACCCAGCACCGCGCGCGCATCGGTGCGGGCAATGATCACCAGGCCGGAATCGCCCCGGGCATCCACGGCAGCGCGCAACTTCTGCACGTGGTCTTCCATCGGAATCACGCGCTTGCCTTCCAAGTGCCCGCACTTCTTGGGCCATTCCTGGTCTTCCAGAATGATGCCGGCCACACCCAGCCCCACGCATTCGCTGCCAGTGCGGATCACGTTGAGCGGATTGCCGTAGCCGGTATCCATGTCAGCGACAAGGGGCACTTGCACACTCTGCACGATGTTGTGCACGCGGTCCAAGATTTCGCTGGCAGTCATCAGCCCGAGGTCCGGTACGCCAAGGGCGCTGGCCGCGAAGCCGAAACCGGTTGTAAAGACGGTCTCGAAACCGGCTTGCTCCGCGAGGCGCGCGCTCAGGCAATCATACGCGCCGGGCAAGACGACGATTCCGGGTCTTTCTATCAACGCCCGTAGTTGGGCGGAACGCTCATTCACCGGACATGCTCCTTACTACACTTTGCATTGCTGAAATCCCTGTACGTTCGTACACGCATATTGTAGCCGCAGGTGCCTTTTCGCACAGGGGAGCGAAATTATCTATGCGTCCGGGACATCAGGGAGCTTGACAAATCATTATTGACTTGAGTAGGTTTAAGCCGATAGGCACGCTGCTTATGGAAAGGGGGGCAAGAGCTGTCCGGACGGGCTAGTCAAGGAGCTTTGCAATTTTCTGTTTACTCTAGGTTTAGGGAGGATAGGGAATGGAGATCCGAGCACGCTTTACGCGACGTGGTTTGTTGGGCGGTATAGGCGCTGTTTCCTTCGGAGGTGTCATACTCGCGGCCTGCGGCCAGGCGACGGGAACGGCATCCGGCGGTGAGATGGCCGATGATGAGATGGCCAAAGAAGAGACCGAAAAGCCCGCAATGGCAGAGCCTGTAGAGGTTTCATGGCTTACCCACCACAATAGCCGCCAATTGGATAACGTCGACGGGCTGGTCAAGGAGCCGTTCGAGAACGATAACCCCGGCATCACGCTGAATTGGATCATCTGGACCGGCGACCGCCGCGAGTTCTTGCAGACGCTGGTGGCCGGCGGCCAAGCGCCTGACGTTGCATGGCTAACCGATCCCGCGCTGACGGCGCTTGGCGCTGTGGAGGCGATCGACGACCGGGTTGCCAAGGACCAGATTGATCTGAGCCCTTTCCCCGAAGCGGCGATGGACGCCTGGTTCCGGCGTGACGGCAAGCTCTTTGCGCTGCCGAATCAGTCCGGCGGCGACTGGCCCGTAGCGCCGACCAATAAGCGCATGTACGAAGAAATCGGCCTGAACCTGCCGCCCACAGATTGGGAAGACCCCGATTGGAACTTCGACCGCTTCACCACTGAAATGAAGCGGTTGACCAAGGAAGAGGGCGGTCAAACGGTTCAGTTCGGCTTGCTGGGCGCGAGTCCGGTTTACCTCTTCATCGACTGGCCAAACCTCTTCGATACGGAATGGATCGCCGATGACAACCGTACCGTGGTCTCGGACGATCCCGCATTGGTGGATGCGTACGAGCGCTTCTTCACCATGGCGATCCAAGACCGTTCTGTAGATAAGCCGGGGCAGGTGAACGATCTCTTTGGCACTAATACCAGGACGGCGTTCGTCGAGGAAAGAGGCGCCATGCTCCGCAGCGCGCCCGGCGGCTTCTTCAATGTGCTGGAGGCCATCCAGCGCGGCGCGCCGTTCGTGTTTAGCCCCGTTGTGCGCGGCACCAGCGCGCAACCGGTCTCGCACTTGAACCTGGACGGCAACGGCATCGTGATCGGCTCCAAGCAGCCCGACGCCGGCTGGGAACTCATCAAGTGGGGCAGCCAGACCATTAACTGGGCTATCTCTCGGGGCACCGGCTTCCACCGTGTTGACTTCTTCGACGAATGGGCAGAGAACATCTACGGCGATGCGGACTTCCAGGCAGAAGTGCGCTTGGAGGTCTACCGCGACGCGCTGCAGTACGCGGTACCGGCGGGACGTTCCTTCCGCTCTGCCGCCTATAATCAGATCCGCGACCAGCTCATCAATCCGATCTTCGCGGACCTCTTCGAGGGCAACGTTACGGTGCAAGAGGCCCTGCGCGGCATGAAACAGCCGATGCAGGCTTTGGTCGACGAGGCGCTGGCTCGGTAGAGACACAGAGAGGGCGCACGCTTTCAGAGACGGTTTTTTGGGAAGAGTCGGCTGCGGCCGGCTTTTCTCTTTTCTTGTGCAGACGGTGCTGTTGCGCTTTGCCGGTTAGGGCTTGGGACTACCGTGTGAGTGCGCTATAGTGAAATAGTACCCAGTTACGCTCTCAATCCGACTTAGCAGCATCAATCTGAAACTACCTTCACGGTCATCTATGTCTAGGTCTCGCAGCGCGCCCTCCCGGTATTTTCGGGCGCTCTTGTCGGCTATTTTGCTCCCGGTGGTGCTGGGTTTGGCCGCGATTTTGCTCAGCACGTGCGGATTGTTTGCCCCGCGTCCTGCACCACCGACTCCAACTGTGGTTCCTTCGCCGACACCGGCGCCTCCCAGCCAAGTATCGCCAACGGTGATGCCCTCGCCGACACCAATTGCAACACCTGTGCCGTCGCCGACTGTGCTTTCGTCGCCGAGACCGCTGGCGTCTCCCCGCCCTACGCCGATACCGACCGCAGTCCCTTCACCGACGCTAACACCAACGCCGGACGGCCCGGAAGCGGCGCTGATTGGAAACTGGGAGGGAGTACTAGAGGTTCTGCGGTCTGAAGTCCCGATAAGCGCTTCGCTTCAGCTTGTAGACGGCGAACTCTGGGGCACGATGGACATTTCTACGCGTAGGATCGAGGACCTTGCCTTCAAAGCCGAGCTTCAAGCGGATGGAGGGATTCGTTTCGTGATCCCGCAAGAGGATGGCGACTTGACCTTCGACGGCAAGCTGGAAGAGGGTGTGATTACGGGCAGTTTTAGGATTGGCCTCATTGGGGGCAGTTTCACCTTAGAACGCGCTGCGCCCACTGCTACACCGACCGCGAGTACTTCAGAGTGACCCTAGGCTGGGAGGATATTTCCTCCACCGGAATGGCGAGACAGCCCTCGCTGCATCACGTGGTCTCTCGGAGGACGGACTTCTCTCATGCGCTGTGGCAAGAGACGCACGGCGATAACCGTCATTCCTGAAAGTGTCAGGTAACTCGTTGACAGAATGCTGGCATGAAACGGCAAGAGGTAGTAGCTACCTGTCGGCTGCCTGATCCACCAGGAGTTCTGTCACCAGCAGCGACAGCTCATGCATCAAAGATGAAAGTGGTAGGCGGCAGGAAAACCGTCACTCCGGCGAATGCCGGAGTCCAGGGGGTGCGGCGAAGATGGATTCCGGCTTTCGCCGGAATGACGGAGATGACCGTCTTTAACTTTCCAGGGCATTAACTGGATTTACGAATCTTCCAACGAATTAGTCAACACTAACAATTACCCGCTTGCCCGTGAATGTATTCCGCTCTGTGCAAGAGGCCCGGTAGAGCGCGCCTTCCCACCGTTCTCGCTGTGCTCACTCTCCCCTAAACTCCGGCTCGCGCTTCTCTACGAACGCGCGCAAGCCCTCTTCGGCGTCTGCTGAGGCACGCACGCGCTCGAACAAGTTACTCGCCAGGTTCACCCGCTCTTCCAGGCCCAGGTTCTGGCCCCGTACGGCGGCTTCCTTCATGCCGCGGGTTGCCAGCGGGGCATTCTGCACGATGGTCTGCGCATACTCATCCGCCGTGTCTGCGAGCGCGTCCAGCGGCACGATCTTATTCACGAGATGCAGCCGGTGCGCCTCCTCCGCGCTGATGAACGCGCCGGTGAGTAGGAATTCGAGCGCGTAGTTCAGCGGGATGCGGTTAGCGAGCATCGAGGGGCCGCTGATTGAGCTAATGCCGCGCTTGGCTTGCGGCCAGCCGAATTGGGCGGTATCGGCGGCGATTCTAATGTCTGAGGCCAGCGCGATGCCGCCGCCTTGCGCCAAACAATAGCCGTTGATTGCCGCGATGATGGGCTTCCAGATACGCGTCTGCATTACGTAGAGGTCCTCAATGGATGTGCCCGGCGCCTCGTCACCCGACGGGCCGCCCATCTCTTCCAGGTCATGACCGACGGAGAACGCCCGTCCCGTGCCGGTAATGACGGCTACCCAGGCATCATCCCGCGCCGCGAAATCCGCGAACACGGAAAAGAGCTCTTCCCGCATGGCACGGTTGATGGCGTTGAGCTTGTCCGGCCGGTTCAACGTAATCTTTGCGATTCTATCGGTGACGGTGTATTCAATAAACGACATTGCGATTCCTTTCATATCCAGCGAGATACGGACGCGGCCTACTTCGTCCAGGCCACGTGCCTACAAACCATAGCAAGTTCGGAGTGAGTGCGCGACAGCGTTTTACAACGACAGACTGCCTCACCCACGGCGCAGCGTCATGGTCGCTCTGCCGTAACGAGCGGCTCAATGCCGCTGACATCCGCAGAGGCACGCGCCACGTCCAGATCGTACATCCGCTGGAGATTCAGCCAGAAGTCCGGCGTCATGTTGAGTGCCCTGCCGATACGCAGAGCCGTATCCGCCGTAATGGCGCGTCGGCCGTGCACGATTTGGTTGATGCGTATCGGCGGCACGCCTATCGCCTTCGCCAGACGATACTGGCTAATACCAAGTTCATCGAGAATCTCTGCTAGGTGTTCTCCAGGATGGATTGGAGCAGCAGTCGCCATTGTCGTCATTCTCCCACGTGGAAACCATGGCGCAACCCAGTTTGGAGGTGCAGAATCCCCTCTCCCTCTGGGAGAGGGCTAGGGTGAGGGTAAATCCCCGTCAGTCCAACCCAATCCCGCTTGCTTGGCCGAGCTACGCAAGTGTCTCCTAATGATAGTCCGTAATTTCAATCTCTATTGCGCCTTGTTCTGTCCAAATGAAACACACTCGCCACTGGTCGTTGATGCGAATGCTGTGCTGACCCCTGCGCGCGCCTCTGAGCGCTTCGAGGCGATGCGAGGGCGGAACCCGCAAGTCGGACAAAACGGTCGCCGCAACGACACGCTGCAACCGCATCCGTGCCCGCCGCTGAATGTCGGGCGGTAGCTGGCGTACGTGCACTCCACGGAAGACACGTTCAGTATTCCTATCAGCGAATCGCTTCACTGCCAAATATTATCGCGTCTCGATAATAGTGTCAAGGATTCAGATTGCAGAGGCGAGTGGTGGGCTCGCATGCACCGTACAATCTCTTCGGCAGCCTGCGATAGCAATAGGGATTATCGCCCGCCCCGGTTAGAGTGAATGCCTTCTAATTTCGCAGAGGTTTGCCGGTCTTGAGGATGTGGGCGATGCGGTCTTGGGTCTTGGGTTCGCCGCAGAGGCTGACGAACGCTTCGCGCTCCAGGTCGATGAAGTGGGATTCGTCTTGCTGGGTGCCGGCTTCTGCGTCACCGCCGGAGAGAATGTAGGCGAGCTTCCGTGCAATAGTCAGGTCGTGTTCTGTCGCTTTGCCCGCGCGCGCCAAGTCCTCAACCGGCGCGAGCAGCGCGGCGCGCCCGCTCGCTCCAAGCACGGGGAGTTGTACCGGATCGGCGTGAACAGAACCACCGTCTTTACTTACTTTACTTAGGGCCAGCGCTTCCGCCTTGGCGCGATACAGCAGGTGATCGGGGTTGGCTGCGATCACGTCGCTCGCACGGAGATAGCCGATCGCTGCTGCGTCGGGCGCGTGCTGCGACACTTTCGCCATGCGGATGGTTTCAAACGCACGCTGCACGCCTTGGGCGGCGTTAACGGATGGACTCCCGCTTTCGCGGGAGTGACGATTTGGTGTGTCATTTCCAAGGGGTGCCTGCCCGTCATTGCCACGGCTAGTATGCCCGCCATTCCCGCCTGCAGAGTGTTCGTCATTCCCGCGAAAGCGGGAATCCATCCCCACATCCGGCAATTCGGACAACATACGCAGCAGCAGCTCCTTGCAGCCGCCGCCGGCGGGGACCAGTCCCACGGCGGTCTCCACCAGACCCGCGTAGCTCTCCCGCGCCGCCACGACGCGGTGCGCCGATAGCCCCAATTCAAGCCCGCCGCCGAGCGCGCGCCCGTAAAGGGCGGTCACAAAGGGCACCGGCATGCACTTGAGCGCCAGCAGCGAGTATTGCAGCTTGTGAATGAAGGATTCGATTACGTCCCACTGCTGTTCCTGCGCGGCGTGGAGGATCACGGCGAGGTTCGCACCGAGGCAGATATTGGGCTGCACGTGGCTGCTGAGAACGAGGCCCTGGAACGCAGGCGGTACCTGCTCTGCGGCAATCTCGAGCATGTCGAGCACGTCCGCGTCAATCGTCTGCTTCGGCCCATGCACGTCCAGGAATGCGATGCCGTCGCCCAAGTCACTGAGGGTCGCTCCGGCGCGCGCGACCACCGGCTTTGCCTGCGCGCGCAGCCACGGCAACGATAGCGTCCGCTCGCTCCCAGCTACCGGCCTGTACGTGGACTGGGGCGTCGCTTGTTCTGTTCCGGTGTTGGTGTAGCGATAGAAGGGCTTGTCCCGTTGTGCGAGCGCCGTCACCCAGGGCGGGACGGCAAGACCGTCGCGTTCCATGCGGTCTGCCGTTTCCGCTTTGCCCATAGCTTCCCAGGTCTCAAAGGGTCCCAGCTCCCAGGCAAATCCCCAGCGCATGGCGTTATCGATGGCGGCGATTTCGTCGGCGACTTCGGGTATCTTGGCGGCGGCAAAGGCAAAGAGCCGCGAGAGACTGCGCCATGCGAGGCGACCGGCAGCATCGTCAGCGTGGGCGAGGGCGGCAATGCGCGCGCCGCTATCTTCCACTCTGCGCACCGCAGCCAGAGACGGCGCGTCCAGCATGCGCTGCGGACGGTACTCCAAAGTTTCCGGGTCGAGCACCAGGATTTCCCTGCGACCGTCTTCTTCCACACGCTTATAGAAGCCTTGGCCGGTCTTTTCGCCCAGCCAGCCGCGCTCGACCATCGCGCGGACGAAAGGAGGCACGGCAAACGCGGCTTGCTCCCAGGGTTCCGGCACCGTGGCCTGCAGCTTGTCGCAGATGTCCACGTAAACGTCGATGCCTATCAGGTCGAGCGTGCGGAACGTGGCGCTGCGCGGATGACCCAGCGGCGGCCCGGTAACGCTGTCTATTTCGTCAGGACCCAAGCCCAACTCCTGCATCGCGCGCAGGATATCCGCGAAGACGTAGAGCCCGATGCGGTTGCCAACAAATCCGGGTACGTCGTGGGCGAGGATGCAGCCCTTGCCCAGCGTCTCGCTGCCGAAGCGCTGCAATGCCGCGGTCGCGGCGGGATCGGTCTCCTGGGTTGGGATCAGTTCGAAGAGCCGCAGGTAGCGGGGCGGATTGAAGAAGTGCGCGCCCAAGAACCGTGGCCGCAGGTCCGCAGGCAATACGGCGGCGATGGAGTGAATCGGGATGCTGGACGTGTTGGTACTAGCAATGGCGTCGTGACGCAGGAGTGGGGCCATCACGGACCAAAGGCGCTGCTTGACATCGAGGTCTTCGAAGACCGCCTCGATCACCCAATCGCACTCGGTTAACCGCTCGCAGTGGTCCTCCACGTTGCCGGGGCGGATGCGGTCCAGGTCGCCGCGATCGAAGAGCGGCGAGGGGCGCATGGCGGCGAGTTTCTCCAGGGCCACTTCGGCGCGCCGGTCGCGGCCCTCGGTTTCCGGCAAATCGAGCAACTCGCACTCGATACCAAAGCCTGCCAGCAGCGCCGTAATCTGCGCGCCCATCGTGCCCGCGCCGATTACGGCGGCACGGCGAACTTCAAAGCCACTTTCCAATAGACCCGAATTGGCCAAAGCTGTCTCCTTCTTGTGCTGTGCTAACGGTGTAGGCGTTAAGAAGCACCTAGTCCGATATGGTGCTAATTTCTTGCATCAAAGAGCGGGAGGCAAGCCCCCGCGCTACGGTGTTAGGTTTGTCCTTCCCGCTTGCGCGGGAATCCATCTTTTCAACACCCCATGGACGCTAGCCCAGTCGGAGGACATGCCCCCACGAAACGACATGCTTATCGAGTATCGAGCTTGCACTGGCGGAAAAACATCAACCGGATCAAGGCGCATGGGTTTGCGCGATGATGACCGCCCCTTCGCCGCGCGGGTCGGAGCCGCCGTCCAACGTGCCATCCGGCGCGAGCGTGACGAGTTGTGCCAGGGCAAAGCGAGAAGGATAGCTGATTGGGTCCTGTTCGACCGTGAATCCCCGCGCGCGCAGGGCGTCGCAGGTGTCCGTGCGCATGCGCGCGTCGCACCAGATCGTGTCGCCTTCAGCGTGGATGCGCGGCGCTACCACCGCTTCCGTGGCGCTCATGCCGAAATCTACCACATTGGTGAACGCCTGCACCAGGGCGCTCAGGATGGCGTTGCCGCCCGGCGCGCCCCAGGCCATGACGGGCTTGCCGGCGCGCGTCGCAATGGCCGGCATCATCAGGTGCAGCCGCGCCTTGCGCGGGGCAAAGGAACTGGCGCGGCCCGGACGGGGATCGAAGCGATTCATGCCGTTGTTGTAGACGAACCCCGTGTCGGGGGTAATAACGCCGGAGTAGTTGCCGTTGCTGTGGGTAATGCATGCGATGTTGCCTGCCGCATCCACCACGGTGAGGTGAGTCGTATCCCCATGCTCTTGCGGGGGCACAACGCCACCAATGGTGCCGGCTGCGACCGCCGCGCGGAGTTGCGCCGTGCGTTCGTGCGAAAGTAGCTCAGATTCCGGTGAGCGGGGCAAGAAATCCGAATCGCCCAAGTAGTCGCGCCGGTCCTGGTTGACGAGTTGCAAGGTTGATCCCAGGTGGGCGAAATACTCTGCGCTGCCGTGTCCCAGCTCGGCAAGATCGAATCCGGCGAGCACGTTGAGCGCTTCCAGGAGCAAAGGACCGCCTCCCGGCGCGCCGTTGCTATACACCGTGTAGTCGCGGTAGGTAGCAGCGCGGGGCGGGTAGGTCACCGGCTCGTAAGCGGCCAGGTCGTCGCGCGTCACGAAAGCGCCGTTCGCCGCCAGGTCAGCGCCAACTCTCTCCGCCAATTCGCCGTGGTAGAAGTCATCCGCGCCCCGCGCGGCAAGTTGCTCCAGCGTGTCGGCATATGCCGGATTCCGCAGTCGGTCGTCCGGCAGAAACGGCGAGCCGTCGGGCCGCAGGTAGAGAGCGGCGCAGTCCGGTGTGGCGTTCAGACGTTCGATACGGCTCGGCTTGTAGGGTTCCGGTTGCTCGACGGACACTTGCGTCATGCCTGGCAGCACGGGGAAGCCCTGCCGCGCGATGCGAATAGCCGGTTGCAGGAGATCGCGCCACGGCATGGTGCAGAACCGGCGCTGCACCTCTCCCAAAGCCGCCACCGCGCCTGGCGTGCAGATGGAGGTGTATCCCATGGTGCTGCGAAAGTCATCGAAGAGGCTTTCGCCGCTGAATTCGCCTTCACCGCGGTAGTCTGCGACCCACATATCCGGCGTCACGCACGATCCGGCGCGCAGGCAGCCGTCCACGACTGCGTGGGTGTCATGGTCGCGGGAGAGTATGTGCGCCGAAACCATGCCCCCGATACCGCAACTAAAGGGGGTCACAATCATCTGCACGAAGGCGGTGGCGAGGGCGGCGTCGAACGCGTTGCCGCCCGCTTCCAGAATCTTCGCGCCTTCCTCGGCGGCACGGGGATGGACGCAGGCTACAATTCCGGACATCCGTTGTGCTCCTTAATGTCTGGCATTCGTCGCATCAAGACTTTGCTCTGCGGGAATCTGCCCTTCGACCCTTCGTCAAGCTCAGGACAGGCAGGCTCAGGGCGAACGGTTGTGTTTCGCATAGTCGGCGAACGGTTGTGTTAAGCGTAGGCAGTGTTGTTCCCGTTCGTACTGAGCCTGTCGAAGTACGAACAGTGCCTGCAACACTACTTGCTCTGTGATACTTCTGAATTCAACAGCATAGATGCTGATCCGTCAGCCCGTTATTGCAGTGCGAACAACCAGCATACGTCCGTCATTCCGGCGCAAGCCGGAATCCATCTTCACTCGACTTCCGGTCTCCGGCCCCGTACTTGATACGAGGCAAGCATTTCGCCTGAGTGACGAGCGAGCCGCCACGCTCCCCAGGTCACGGGCTAACGCATAGAGAACGAGCATCAGTCCACCCGGCCGCTTGCCGTACCGACGACGACCGGCGTACCGTCCTGATTCTCGCACCACACATCGAGCGAGACTTGGACGCCCGATCCTGTTTCTGCTACGTCGGTCACCCGCGCCTTGGAAACAATGTCGTCACCGGCGTCAATTATGCCAATAAACTTGGAAGTGAGCTCGCCGTGGGTCAGCCACCGGTCACCAAAGAGGTCGACCAGGAGTTCCGACAGGTAGCCGAGGCACATGGCTCCCGAGGCCGCTATGGTGGGCAGGCCGCTTTGCCGGGCGGCGGCAAGGTCGGTGTGCACGTTCTTGGCAGGCCAGCCGTCGAAGCGCGGCCAGCCACCGGAGAAAAGCCACGTGCGATACGATGTGACCTTCTTCTTGCGGCCCGTCACCGTGTGGCCCACGGGTGTATCGTGCGAAATTTGTTGCATCTTGGGTATTCCTACCTGTTATATAAGAAAACGAGCTGGCGACTGCATCCGGCCCTTCGACAGAGCCTGTACTGAGCCTGTCGAAGTGCTCAGGGCGAACGGATGAACAGGGAACTCAACTGTGTGGCCCACGGGTGTATCGTGCGTCAGCGGTTGCATCGTTGATTCCTTGATAGATTTCGTAGACGGTGTGTCTTTTCGTAGGCTGCTTTCGGCCAGATCGTTGTCAAGTTATGCTTTGCAGCTCCATTCGTCATTCCCGCGAAAGCTCGCCCCGTACTTGATTCGGGGCGGGAATTCATCTTCGTTGGATCTTTGTACACCGTCCTTCGCTGGAGTGACTAGTGTCAGCACTTTATCGCTTCCCCTGTCCGCAAGCAGTCTCCTTTTAAGTCACTCTAGATTCCTCGCATTCGCTCGGAATGACACTACGCCTGAAGGGCGTTTACTCGTGCACTCCAGGTACCATCTGTCTTCAGGTGTTACGCTGTTGCCGCTCGGATCGTGGAGGCAGCTCTGGTTGCCCAACTGACACGAATTGTGTCTTCCTTAAAATCACCCTTCGCCCATGTAAATGTTCGTCGAGACGCGGCGGAGCACCTGACTCCCTGTTTCGGTCGTAATCAGTGCTTCGATGACCTGGTATAGCCGACCGCGTTTCTCATAGGTGTCTATGATTTTCCACGAAACGGTCAGCGTGCTGCCGACGGGAGCGGGCTGGAGAAACGACGCCTCTTCGTGCGTGTGTATGGCGGCAACTCCCGCAGCCAGGGAGAACGAGGGGCTACGCGTCAGGTTGCTGAAGTTGAAGAGCAGGCCGGCGTGAATGATGGGGGCCGCATCGCTGTGGCCCTCCATGTAGCGTGGGTGAAAGTCCTCCATTGAATGCAGGAAATTCTCATTGAATTCTTCCGTCACTTGGAACGTGAACGGGGCCAGTTCTTCACCGGCCACAAGCATGTCGGTGCGTTTCGGTTCCCCCACAGAGTTGCTTCCTTCCTCATCCAGTTAGCGGCTAGTCGTCTGGTGTTTCCCGTCGCGAGGTACTGTGTCAATTATGACCGTTCGTCGATAAAGCGCTTGAACTTATAGCCCCCCGCGATCTCGCCGAAGCCGTCTGCAGGCAGAAACTCGATTTCGGGACTGATCTCCGTTTCGGCCCGCACGGTTGCCTCGATTTCTTGCCGCAGGCGCGTGTGGTCTGCGGCAGCGCAGGCGGCGCGCACCCGCAGCACGTCAGCGGAAAGCGAATCGTGCGGGTTCTCCCGGCTGATGACGACCTGGTATTCCCTCACTCCACGGCTGAGCAACCCGGATAGTCCATCCAGAATCACCGCCGGATTGATTAGCGTGCCTTTGACCTTCGTCAGGCCGTCAACCCGATAGGGGCTGCCCAGGAAGCGCGGCTCCCAGCGGCCGCAGTGGGGGCATTGCTCGTGTGTCAGCGCCACCACGTCTCCCGCCACGTAGCGCAGCAGCGCCGTGCCCCGGCGGTTGAGGTGGGTGAGGAGCAACAAGCCCCGCGCGCCGTCGGGCACGGGCGCGTAGGTCTGCGGGTCAACCACCTCGAAGTAGAACTGTTCCGGGGCGGGCAGGTGGGCGCCGCCGTTTTCGCGGCACTCGGTGGACGGCCCCATCAGCTCAGTCATGCCGTAGCCGTTGTTCACTGTAACATGCGGGCTGCCCATGCGCGTGAGTCGTGTGCGCATGTCGTCGCGCATGGCCGTGGGGCAGGGCTCGCCCATTGCCATCACCAGGCGCACCGCGCTGAAGTCTTTGCCGAGCGTTTCGGCGCGCATGATGACACGCCGGACGTAGCTAGTAATGCCCCACAGCACCGTGGCGCGCTGGCTTTCGATGAGATCAATGGCTTCGTCCATGCGCCTGTGCACGGGAAAACCGGCGTAGGGCCGGCCGGTGAGGCCGCTGAGCAGCTTGCTGCCGGTTGCCATCGGTCCCCACGTCGCGCTGAGAAAGCCCTGGTGGGGCACGGCGCTCAGGGGAAAGAGGTTCATCACGGTGTCGGCAGGCCCGATGCCCGCGATGCGCGTGGCGCGCGCCATGAGATCGATGCGTGCGTAGCGATCGTGCACCGTATCGTAGAAGGGCGTTGGCTCGCCGGAGGAACCCGCCGTGTAGATGATGTCGGCAATAGTCCGCTCTTCCAAGCTCAGCCCGGTTGCTTGGGACGGGTCTAGTCGAAACAACTCCGGGTCGCGGATGTAGTCTTGCTTGGTCATGGGCGGCAGCTTGCGGATGTCGTCCACGGTCCTGATGTCATCAGGAGTCAGCCCACGCTCCCGCAACACCCGCTGTGCGTAGGGATGCGCCTGCGCCCACAGCGGCGCCATGCGTGCGAGGTACCGGTTTTGCTGTTCACGCAACTGCCGAACGTACTCGCTGGTTTCTACCCCAGCGGCCGGTTCTTGTGTCTGCCGACTATCGGTTGATGCGCTCATCTTTGCTGTGCTCAGCCGCAGTTCTTCGTGCTCCACAACCTACACCAGTGCTGTCAACATGGGGAATTGCGGAAGGTTTGTACAAGTCAATTGGTCGCCTATTCGGACTTACCGATTCTAGCGCGGCAGGAAGGCGGATTCAAGGAGTGGTGAATGATGCAGTAGTGTATCGTGGGTCGCAACACCGCCCCTGCGATCTCAAGAAAGTGAAATTCTAAGATCTGAGGAAGCAAGAGTGGGGTAAGTCAAGCCGGGAATGAGCTGAGCGCAGTGGTGTAAAATGGCATCAATGTTCGTGGAACCCTAAAATGCGTTCGGATGGACACGGATGGGATGAGTCGAGCAAGTCTCCCTTTCGATTCAAGAGGCGGGGGACAAGCCCCCGCGCTACGGGATACCACGATCACCGGACCTTTAGTAGCAAGAGTGCATTATCCGTAATCAAGATCATGCGCCTCGGCGGTGCGTTGCATCAAACGCAGGAGGAGATTCACTATGGCCGGCACGCAGATTCTGTCAGAAATGATTGCCGATCAGCGGGCGTGGACCGCGCAAACGATCGATTCGGGTGAGTCGTGGCGCTATGCGTTGACACCGGAATGCTTCGCGGAGCTAGACAACTTTCTGGCCCAATGGCGCCGCCAGTCTCAGCCAATTACGGGGACGCGGGTGGAGAGCGCGGACTTTCCGGCCTGTGCCGCGGTTCTGGTAGGAGCGCTTGATGCGCTGGAAAGCGGGCGCGGCTTCGCCATTGTCGAGCGACTTTCGTTTGAGCGTTACACCCGTGATGAAGCCCAGATGGTCTACTGGGTGATCGGCCAGCTTCTCGGCGTGCCCTTTGCCCAGGACGTGAAAGGCACGCTGCTCTATGACGTGCGCGATACCGGGCAGGACCCGACGAAAGGGGCGCGCTTCTCCGTGAGCAACGTGGAAAGCAGCTTCCACATGGACCACTGCTTCGGCGATCCGATTCCCGATATCCTGGGGTTGCTCAGCTTGCAGGGAGCGAAGTCCGGCGGCAGGAGCCAGTTCCTGAGCGCGTATACGCTCCACAACGAACTGCTCACCCGGTACCCGCAGGAGGTAGCAACCCTCTACGAGCCCTTCTACTTCGACCGGCGGGGCCAGTTCAAAGAGGGCGAGAAGCCGGTCTTCGAAGCGCCGATCTTCCGCTGGGACGCGCAGGGCTTGCACATTCGGTACCTGTACTACTACATCCAAGTCGGTCAAGAGCGGATGGAAGAATCGTTCAGCCCTGCCCAGGCACGGGCGCTGGAGGCGGTGGAAGACACGCTACGCCGCCAGGACCTCCACGTGGAGCTGCTGCTCGAGCCGGGCCAGATGCTCTTCACCAGCAACCATTGGCTGCTGCATAACCGCACCTCTTTCGAGGATTTTCCCGAACCGGAAAAGCGGCGGCATTTGGTGCGCCTCTGGCTGAGTTACCGGAACGGTGAAACGGCACATCATTAGGGCGGCGCGACCGACCCCGCGGAAGGTTGTCGCCACCATTTGGAGTCCCTGGCACGGTCACGGTCAATTGCGGTTAATTCCCTAGCCAGGTGAGAAAGGGTTCGGGCGAGGGTGATGACTTTTCCAAGGGCATACGGGTGTAGTGGCACGACATGTCGTGCCACTATGGGTAAGGCCCCTCTAGCGAACTGACTACACCACCTTGAGGGTGGACCCGCTAATTTCATCCTCATTGCTTAAGCCTTTGCCGGGCCATGCCAGATACTTCCACTAAAGGAGCAACAACATGGCGAGTAAGGAAGAATTGCGGGAGAGCGTGCGCCGGAGCTTTCCGGAGTTGGCCGACATCGCGGATGAAACGTTGCGGGAGCAGGTGGTAGAGGCGTGGGCGTTTGCCCTATCTGAAACCGAGTTTACGGCAATCGAGCAAATCCGCGCGTCCGGCAATCCGACGACGCCTGCCATGAAGGTGGGCACCCAAGTGGAGCACCTGCGCGGTGTAGCGCGCATCGCCCTGGCCATGGCCGACTCCCTGGAGCAGGTAGTGGGGCCGGTGGGCATCGACCGCGACCTCTTGTGCGCCGCCGCGCTCTGTCACGATCTCGGCAAGCCGTTTGAGTTTAGTCCGGCCAATCAGGCCCGCTGGCGCGCTGATCCCGCGAAAGTGGGCTACCCCTCGGTGCGCCATCCGGCCTATGGGGTGCACGTGGCGCTTACGGTGGGTCTGCCGGAAGCCATTGTGCACACGGCCGGCGCGCACTCCGCCGAGGGCGAGAACGTGGAACGCAGCCTGGAGAATACGATCGTGCATCTGGCAGACCATGCCTATTGGACTATTCTGCGACGCGCGGGAGCCTTGGAGGAGGAAGAGTAAAAATCACGGTTTTGGGAAGATAGCTCAACTCCCCGGGGGAAACGATCGTCCCCGCCCCCAATGGAGACCTTTACGAAGCCCTCGCCAAAGCGATAGAGTCCCCCCCTCCATTGAGGAGATCTTTGCGAAACTCCGTCATTCCGGCGAAAAGCCTGCCCCGTACTCGATACGGGGCAGGAAACCAGGGGGGATGGGAAGTGTGCGGAAACTTGCCGCGAAGCCGTCTTCACCCCCATCCCGACCTTCACCCGTCAAAGGGGAAGAGGTTTTGCACGGGTTCCGCAGGGCGTGGGAACCGGATAAGCAAGAAACCCCTCACCCCGGCCCTCTCCCAAAAGGAGAGGGAGTAATAACGGCGCCTCTGGCGAAAGTTTCACAAGGATCTTCAGTGGGAGAGGGCTAGAGCCTGCCCGTTATTTGATACGGGCCGAGGGATATTCTCCCTCTCTTGCAAGGGCCACGGAGTAGGGGCACGACATGTCGTGCCCCTACTCCAATTGTAAGTGTCACGAGATTCGCTCACAGATTTGATGGAAGTCGCACGGAGTTGACGGGCCTTGGCTTGCCCACAGGCAAGTCATTCCGAACGGAGCGCAGCGCAGCGAGGAATCTATAGTCTATGTAGAGAGCTGTCCAATAGGTCTAGCATTCTAGATTCCTCCCCGTGTCTCGCACGGGGCCGCTGCGCTCGGAATGACATAATCGGTCAACGCTGCCTGGTGGAAAGCGAATTCTGTCAACGAATTGTTCAACATTTTTGGGAATGACAGGAGACGGTAGCACGGCCTTGCAGAGAGGGGGGTTCTGTCAACGAATTACTCAACACTCACACCAATGACTTTCCCGAGGCATGTTTGGCAATATGACACTTAGCTCTTTGAGAGCAAGCAGAAAAAATCGGCTACTATGTCCATAAGGTGAACAGTCCAGAACAGAACTCGTCACAACAAAAGGGAAGGACAGAATCCAATGGCAACCTTGGCGCAAAGAACGTTACCCAACCGCCTGCTCCTCGGCCCGGGGCCGGCTAACGTGCATCCGCAGATCATGGAATCGCTCCAGCAGCCGGTGCTGGGGCACCTGGACCCGGTTTTTCAGGAAATCCTGGTGGAGACCGCCGGGCAGTTGCGAGGTCTCTTCGGCACAGAGAATGAACTCACGCTCGCCGTAACCGGCACCGGGTTTTCCGGCATGGAGTCGTGCCTGGCAAATCTCATCGAGCCGGGAGACACAATGCTCGTGGGCGTGAACGGGTTTTTTGGTATGCGCATGGCAGACTTCGCCAAACGCTTTGGAGCGGAGGTGGTGGAGGTCACGGCGACGTGGGGTGAGCCGATTGCTGCCGCCGACGTGGAAAACGCCCTGCAGGACAACCCGTCAATCAAGGTCGTGGGCATCGTGCATGGGGAAACGTCCACCGGCGTGCGCCAGCCTATCGAGGAGATCGCAGCCGCCGCGCACGCGCACGGCGCGTTGGTGCTCATGGATGCGGTGACCACGCTGGGCGGACTGCCCGTGATGGTCGATGCCTGGGGCGTGGACGCCGCGTATAGCGCCAGCCAGAAGTGTGTCGGTACCATATCGGGTCTCGCGCCGCTGACGTTCAGCTCGCGCGCCCGTGAGCGCCTGGCCGGGCGCGCTGCTGCGCTGCCGACCTGGTACCACGACGTCGAGGCCTTGCATCAATACTGGTCGGCGCAGGGCTTCTACCACCACACCTGCTCCAGCACGCTGGTCTACGGACTGAAATCGGCGCTGGACCTGATGGACGAGGAAGGTATAGAGAACCGCTTTGCGCGCCACCAGCAATGCGGCGACGCGCTGAAGGCCGGTCTCGAGGCCATGGGTCTCTCGCTGGTCGCGGCGGTGGGGCACCGCCTGCCGATGCTGACGACGGTCAGAATTCCCGATGGGGCCGCCGACCTGGACGTGCGTAAAGCCCTCCTGGCCGATCACAGTATCGAAATCGCGGGCGGACTGGGGCCGTTGATGGGCCAGATCTGGCGCATCGGCCTGATGGGCTACGCGGCGCGACCGGAGAATGTGCGCACGTTCCTGGATGCCTTTTCGCAAATCCTGACTGCGCAGGGCTGCACCGTGGATGCAGACGCCGGCAAAGCCGCTGTTGAGGCGATTTTCTCTTAGTAGGCGATACAGGTCAGGTCAGCTCCAACCAACGGTAGCACGAGGGCGTGTTCCTTGCTTGAGAAGAAGCAAGGAACCGTATCCGGAATCACGGGAGGATTCCCAAGTTACGCCTCTGATTCTCTGCTACATCTCCGTATACTTCGGATGGTGGTGTGACGTAACAGCGCAGCCGAAATCACCCTGGCGAGACTCACGATCATTCAATTTTGCTCAGCGTCGAGGCTGGTTTTCACCAATCCTGGTAACTTGGCGATATCTAGCATGTCGTCAAGTTTCTTGGTAAGTTTGTACGTCACAGCTTGGCCTTCTGCCATTCGGACCAGTGTTCCCGCCCGGTTTTCAGCAACCGCGCCTTTGCGCCACATATTGAACACGACGTGATGGGGACAGATTCCTAGGCAGAGGAGGTAGTCATAGACTCGATCCAAGCGAACATGATTGAATTGAAATGTTCGGTTCGCTCCAAGTGATGCTGTTTTGACTTCGAATTGCAAAGTTCCAATGCGGAGATCGGTCTGGGATGTTCGACTTCCGTTTCCAACCGGGATATCGTTCAGTTCCAAGTAACGCCGAATAAACGTCTCACCTATTTCGCCTCTATTCGTATTGCCTAGCATTCGATAGCCTATAAGCGGAGAGTCTTGCCAGATGTCTTTTGGTGCGTGTTCTCGAATGATGGTTACCAACAAGCCCACGGCGTTCACTTGGGGGGCTCCCAAATCTTTCCAGTAGCACCTTGTTTCCAAAATACGAGGAAATAGGAATGATTCTTTCTCGCGTGGACTTGCCTGACAGTACGACTCACACCGGGTCGGTTGTTCCTTACTACGACGAACATATCTTCCGCGATGAAGCCTAGTCGAATGTACGACTGCATGATCTCCACATGAGTGAAGCGTTGACGATTGGAGCACACTTCATCTTGGCACTTGACGATAAAGGCTCCTCGGTCTCGAAGAACTCTGTGAGCCTCTACACCGGCCTCTTCATACAGTGCCAATACTGCATCATGGTACTTCTTTGTAGTTCTATTGCCTGTTCCGTTATTTCGATAGTGCTTCTCGAACGCGCTTTGGCTGCGATGGGCAGTGCCGCCTGGGGAATGCATATACGGTGGGTCAAGAACTACGCAGTCTATCTCACCGTCAGGATAGGGCAATTCGCGGCAATCGACTCCATTCTGAATGTCAGTGCCGAGAACTTCATATTGGTTTTCAGGAATGTTGCGCCAAAATACGCCCTCGCCATACGTTACGTCTGCAATGACGCTCGACTTCGGTACGTATAGGGATAGAATCTGCGGGAAAATGTCCTCATTTCCCCCAACATGGGCGCTGAATACAAGCTCATTGGTTGGCAAACCGTTTTGCACCATGCGATGTGGCTTCTTGGTTCGTGTCCGCTCTTCAGATACATTTAGCACGGTAGTTGCGGTCATGCGTTGCTCCTTTCCCTGCATGCCATTGTATCGTTTCTTGGTAACGTTGCGACTACCGTCGGTGATGGGCGCGAAGGCGCATCCTACACGGCGTCATAATTTGAGTAGATGTCGCAGCTCATACTGGTTTGGGAGGATGTTACACAATATTGTCTGTCGTGTCGAGCAGATTGGTTTTCTGTTTTAGATTGTCCGCAGTACGAGCCTGCTCTCAGCCACTTTAGGCGCGGTACTGTGTCCTCGGTTCGCTATGCGTTCACGCTCCTTCACCAGATTGTCAGTTGTGTTGCGGCGTCCGTGACTATGAATCGGTCTAAGGCGCGGCGCCGGAGGCTTCCAGGCGCTGGCGGAGGATTTTTTCCGCCCGTTGGCGGATAGCGCGCACAGCTTGCGGGCTTACGCCCATGCGCGCGGCGATGTCCACCACACGACGGTCTTGCCAGTAGATCGCGTAGAGTACCGATTTCTGCTTGGGCGTGAGCATCCGCAGGGCTTGATCGAGCTCGACGTGGACTGCCGGTTCCACCGTGGGCGTGCCTGCGCGCAAGCGCTTCTCGGTGAGATAGGCCGTAATCTCATTGCTGAGCGACTGATTATGGGCGGGGTCCGGCGGCGCAGTACGCCGGGAGGTGCGGCCGAAGTTGTGCACGCGCCACTTGAGCATGGTGCACATGTAGGCTTCGAAGTTGCCGTTGCGCGTATAGTCATACTCGTAGAGCAGCTCCAGAAAGAGGCGCTGCACCTCTTGGCGGGCGTCTTCAGCCTCCGAAGGCCGGAAGCTCCGCCTGAGACGCCGTATCTGACGCTCCATCGGCAGGCGCAAACGGTCCATGAGCAGCATCTGGGCGGTGGTGTTGCCCTGCTTTGCCGCCTGCACCGTGACGAGTAGTTCGTCAGGCGGCCGTGCGGGCGTCGGCTCTTTCGCCACAGACGTTGCTTTCGCTAACGGCGTCGCATTCATTAAGGGCATTGTCGCTGCCATTGCTCTTTCCTCTCCTTCGTTAGCTGGAACGGTATCTGGTATGTAACGTTGGGTCGTTTTTTACGTAGGGGCGCTTCGCGAAGCGCCCTTACAGCAAGCGCCCCTACAGTTCTCATGCGAATACGCGGATCACGCCGACCACTTTGCCGAGAATGGTGATGTTGGCGCCGGGGAGCGTGGGGTAATACGGGTTGGCGGGTACAAGGAATACCTGACCGTCGTCGCGGCGGAGGTGCTTCAGCGTGGCGGTGCCGTCTTCGCGTAAGGCCGCCACCATCTCGCCGTTCTCCGCAGCGGGTTGGGGGCGAATGAGCACGTGGTCGCCGTCGCAGACACAGGCATCCACCATGCTGTCGCCCTGCACGCGCAGCGCGTAGACGTCGTGATGACGCGCGAAGACGCTATCCACGGTGAGCCAGTCTTCCACTGCCTCCACCGCCTCCACACCGGTACCGGCGGCAATCGTGCCGCGGACCGGTACGCGCGCTACTCCCAAGCCCTCCAACATCTGCACCTGGGGCGTAAGCTCGTAGGTGCCCCAGGCCGTGCGGCGCAGGTGCCCTTTGATTTCCAAGCGCTTCAGATGGTGGTGCGCCGCCGCCGGTGAGCGCGCGCCGATGCACCGGGCAATCTCTTCCAAGGTGGGCCAGCGTCCCTCTTGCTGTACGCGCGTGAGAAACGTCAGCACCTGCCGTTGCTTACGGGTAAGCAACTTACCCGTAAGTTTCTTACCCGTAGGTGTTTCTTTCATGTGCGCCTTCCTCTCCGTCGCTAGACGCTACTAAGCGGTAAATCTGCCACCGGACTTCTTGCGTGCAGGGTCTGTCGCCGTGCTTGCTGCCTAAGCAGAGAACCTGCTCGGGGAAAACACCCGGTCGCTTGCCTTCTCCTCTTAGGGTGTTTGCGCAGGTACAATCGTGCGCCGTCATCCCGTTCGTGCTGAGCCTGCCTGCCCTGAGCCTGTCGAAGGGTCGAAGCATGAACGGTAGTGTGCGCGTGTACTGCGGTTCTCTCAGTGCCACATCCGTTCACCCTTCGACAGGCTCAGGGCGAACGGAAAAGGAACACCATCTGTGCTCAGCACGAACGGGAGGGCGCACACTATCTGTGCTAAGCACATCCGTTCACCCTTCGACAGGCTCAGGGCGAACGGTAAGATTGGCACCGGCCAAGTAATCAAAAGGCCCTTCTTCGACAGTGCCAATCCAGTCTGTCGGCACAGCGATCCAGTCTGTTCGCACAGCCATGGCACCTGCTAAACTTCCCGTGTTCTCATACTCTGCACCGCGTTTTTCCCAGTATAGTAAATATTTAGTAAAAATACAACCCCTTTTACCCCTTAAGTTTTATATTATTTTTGAATGTACCTTTATACAGCCCCAAAACTATGGACGAGCACCACACAGTGCCATTGATGCCCTCCCTGTAACGCTTGGCAAAGGCCGCGCCATGCCGCGAGGCCCCCACGCTGTAACCCTACGGCGCGCCGACCGAAAACAGGAGGAACGGCGGGAAAGGCACTGCACAGAACACTATTCCTTCCATGTACGAAGCGCATAGCCATGACGAAAAGGAAAACAACTCAGTGACCCGAAGCAAGAAGCAACCCAGAAGTCTCTACGCCGACCTCTTCGCCGAACATGAGCTGTCGGTGTTGGAGCGGACCGCCGACAATCCGCTGCTCCAGGACGAGATCGGACTGCTGCGCATGCTCATTCGCCGCATCGCAGCCCAGATGCTCAATGCCGAAGACGACGAGCGCGCACCGGCGGACAAGATCAAGGCGGTAAAGGACCTGACGGATATTCTTCTTAATGCCCTGAAAGCGCGCGCTCAACTTTCGCCCCGAGCCGAAGACAACCTGACCGAGGCGATGCGCCAGGTGATCGCCGAAATCGAAGCGCGGGAGCAGCAGGAAGAAAGCACTCAGGAAAAACACCATGCTGAATGAATCAAACACGCACACGCCGAGGAAGCACAACGCGCGCCACCAAGACCTGGCAGACCGCCTGGCGCAACACGGCTGCGCTTTCGGTCAGGTGACGCGCGAGTTGGCTGAGAACACGCGGGAGGACTACGCTCGGCTGGAAGCGAAGATCAACGTCATCCTGATCGGTATCTTCGCTTCGCCGTTTGCCGCCGCTTTCCTCAACGGCCTCCTGCGCATTGTGCCGGGGCAGTAGATGGGAACACGGGGCACAGAATCGCATGCGCTCCCGATGACCTGCCGGAATGAGTAGTAACGAGCATTCAATGAAGACGAACGTTGCAGACACGCAGAAGAGACACGCGGAGACCGGCGATTCTCACCTGTCGCCGGTCCCGCACGGGGAAGACGGGAATGAAATCGCCCGCACCTTCTTTCGCTATACCCTCAACGACATTGCGCACTTCTCGCGTGTGCTCGTGGGGCGTCCGCTGCGGTCCTACCAGTTGGCGGTCGCGCGGCCGGTGCTCGCGAGTGTGCGGCGGCGACAGGGGGCTATTTTCACCGTGGAAATGGCGCGGCAGATGGGCAAGAATGAGCTTTCGGCGCATCTCGAAGCCTATCTCCTGTACCGCTACCAACGGCGTGGCGGCACGATTGTGAAGTGCGCGCCCACGCTCACGCCGCAGACCCTCATTTCCCGCCTGCGCCTTGAGTCGGTGTTGGACCGTCCCTGGCTGGCGCCGTATTGGAAACGTGCCCAGGGCAGCATGGTGACCGTAGGCAACGCGCGCGTGATGTTCCTCTCGGCGCACGAGCAGTCCAACGTGGTCGGCGCTACCGCCGATTTGCTGCTGGAGGTAGACGAAGCCCAGGACGTGGATGAGGAAAAGTTCGCCAAAGAGTTTCTGCCGATGGCGGCGGCCCAGAACGCCACCATCGTGCTCTACGGCACGCCGTGGACGAAAGACACACTGCTTGCAAAGTACAAGGCGCTAAATCTGGCGCATGCGGAACGCACCGGCGAGCAGCGGCACTTCTCCTTTCCGTGGCAGGTAGGGGCGCAGGCAAACCCGCGCTACGGCGCGGCGGTGAAGGCGCAGATTCGCCAGCGCGGCGAGGATGACTTGGTCATCCGTACCCAGTACCGCTTGGAAGAGGTGGACGACGCCACCGGCTTCTTCACGCCGCCGCTGCAAGCGGCGTTGCAGGGCACACACGTCCGGCAGCAGCAACCCCGTTCGGACGCGCATTACGTCGCAGCCGTGGACGTGGCCGGCGAAGAGTCCGCCGCCGGTAACCGGGAAGCCGGTCGGTCGCGGCGCGATAGCACGGTGGTCTTGATCGGCGAACGGGTCTGGTGGCACGACCCGGTGCTTGGCTTTGCCCTGCCCGCGGTCGCGATCGTAAACGCCTACCAGTGGACCGGTATGCCCACCACCGAGCAATACGCGCGCCTCGTGCGCCTCTTGGGCGAGGAGTGGCGAGTCCAAAGAGCAAGCATAGACGCCACCGGCATGGGCGACGGGCTCGCGCGCTTCCTGAGCGCGCGGTTGGGCCACGACCGCATCGAACCATTTACATTCACGGCGCAATCGAAGAGCGCGCTGGGCTACGACGTGCGCGCCTTGGTCGGCGGCGGACGCCTGCAACTGTGGGCGGACGACGGTTCGCCGGAGTACCGGGAGTGCTGGCGGCAGGTGCGGCGGTGCCAACTGGCATTGCATCCGGGCAATCGGATCGCCTTCCACGTACCCGCCAGTCAGGGACACGATGATTACGTGATGGCCCTGGCCCTGCTCACGCGCACCGTGGAGAGCGGCGCGCCGCCAGCCGTTTCGGTGGCGCTTCCGCCGCAGGAATTGCAAACGGAGGGGTATTAACAGGGTGCATTACATTCTTCCGACCACTACGGACTCATTTCCGTCACTACATTGCACCAGACACTTGCCCGTCACTCCGGCGAAGGCCGGAGTCCAGGGATTGCCGGGCGGAAGGATTGTAGGGCGGGTACTTGTCGCCCGATCGGGGCGAAGACGCAGGTTACAAACCTGCGCTACCGAGGATAGGGGAGTCCGTACGTGGTGAGAAAGAGGGCTAGTCCGTTCGTGGTGAGCTTGTCGAAAATGGGGGTACTTGTCGCCCGGTCGGTGCGGAGACGCAGGTTACAAACCTGCGCTACCGAGGATAGGGGAGTCTGTTCGTGGTGAGAAAGAAGGCTAGTCCGTACGTAGTGAGAAAGAGGGCTATTCCGTTCGTGGTGAGCACTTCGGCAGGCTCAGCACAGGCCTGTCGAACCATGAACGGATGCCCTTCGACCCTTCGACAAGCTCAGGGCGAACGGTGATACAGAAACTAGCCAAAAGGACTGATGGATCGTAGCGCAGGGGCTTGTCCCCCGCTTGGATAGGGGCAATGAAGGAGTTTCTTGGGTTGGTTTTACATGTCGTGTTCGTATCGGTGCCAGCTTTCAATACTCGCGGAGAAGATGGATTCCGGCGGAAGCCGGAATGACGGTGTAAAGGATGGATCGTAGCGCAGGGGCTTGTCCCCCGGTTGGGTGGGAGGCAAAGAGCAGGAAGCCTATATTTGTTTCCCAGCCAGTGCACAATTCTGGCCGATTTCACTAGAGCACGGAGAAGATGGATTCCCGCGCAAGCGGGAATGACGGGCTAGGAGCGCAGGTTTGTAACCTGCGCTACCGGAGCAGGTCTGCCTGTTTACTTGCAACACACAGAAAGAGGACCAGATGGCAATACAGACTAGTGAGTGGTGGCAACGACTGGGCGAGCGCCTCTTTGGCGATCTTATCCAGACACGCGTGCAGGAGGCGGTGGCGGCTGAAGACATCGGCTACCGCCAGGTGACCGGGGCCTCGGAGACGCGGGACAACCCGCTCTGGGACCACCAGCGACTGCTGCGGGAGGTCTACGAAGCCTACGTCACCAACCCATTGGCGTATGCCGTGATCGACATTCAGGCCAATTTCGTGCTGGGCGGCGGCGTGCGCATCGCGTGCGCGAGTGCGGCAGTGCAGGAGGTGGTGGATGCCTTCTGGCGGCACCCGGACAACACCATGGACACGCGCATCTATAGTCTCTACACCGAGCTTTCCCTCTACGGCGAGCAATTCGTGCGGGTCTTCACCGATCCGCTTACGGGCGAAATCAGGCTGCGACAGCTTGATCCGCTGCTCATCGACCGCATCGAGACCGCGGCAGAAGATATTGAGCAGGTGCACCGGTACCGCGTGCGGGGAGTCGGCAATGACCCGGGTTATTGGGTAGCGGCAGCGGAAATGGAGCACTTTACCATCAATCGAGTGTCAAACGCGTTGCGCGGGCGCAGCGACCTGGCGCCGCTGCTGCCGTGGCTCAAACGATATCGAGATTGGCTGGTAGACCGTGCGCGGATTAACCGCCTCAAAGGCAGCTTCATCTACGACGTGACCGTGCGGGGTGCGACGCGGAACGACCTGCTGGCCAAGATGGCGGCCTACGCCCAGCCGCCGGCGCCCGGCACAGTGGTTTTCCATAACGAAGCGGAGATCTGGCAGCCGGTGCAGCCCTCCATTGGCGCTGATGACGTCGCCGCAGACGGTCGCGCGCTCAAGCTGATGATCGCGGCGGGCGCAGGCTTGCCGGAGCACTACCTCGCCGAAGGCGGGCACGTCAATCGGGCGACGGCGGCCGAGATGGGCCTGCCGACGCTGCGGCGCTTCCAACGCCGCCAGGAACTCTTCGGCCGCTACCTGCGTCGTCTCGTGGCACGAGCGATTCAGGGGAAACAAGACGCCGGCGCGCTAGAGGCGAATGTTGATACGGCCTTTCGCGTGGTCTTTCAGGAACTCCAGCCGGACGTTGCCAACGTGGCGGGCCCGCACGCCGAGTCGTTCGCGCGGTCGCTGCAACTCGCCCAAACAGAGGGCTGGCTGGAAGCAGAGGACGCCGCGCGTCTCTTCCGTCGCTTCTTGGCTGAAGAGGAGTAAAGGGATGCGCGAACGTCTATCTGCTGTACGTATAAGCGGGAGGACAATGGCAGCCGGCAGCTCTGTCGTCACTCCGGCGAAAGCCGGAGTCCGGGGGCAGAGGAAAAGATGGATTCCCGTTTTCACGGGAATGACGGCTATGGGGCCTCACAGTTTCCACGGAAATGGTGGAGACGGTGCCGTAGCCTGCTTCAATGTGGCTACTTCTCTGTCTGCCACCAATGGGCTTTTGTGCTCCCAGTTCGAAGGTCCCTGCGAGACGCTGCCAAACCGGTTTTGTGCGGCACGTTTTACAAGAGGCACCCTCACCCCGGCCCGCTCCCTCGAGGGAGCGGGAGTTCCCGAGCGGATCCAGAGGAGCCGCAAAGATTCGGTGTGGGTTGGTGTCACGCGGGAACCGGAAGCGAAAGAGACGAGACGGCGGCGCTGCCGGTGCCAGTCACTCCGGGTCGTAGTCCAGCATCTCGCTCAGTTGCTCTTTGGTCATACCCGCCGCGCGGAGCAGAACCAGGACGACTTCAGGCTTGAGGGCCTCGGATTGGGAAAGGGGCGCGCCGGTGGCTTGGCCCACACGCGGATGAATCGTCGCCGTCTCCGCGACCGCGACTATCGGCACGGGTTCGCCTTCGGCGAGATCGGCGACGATCCAGGTTGGGAGCAGCCGGCGGAGTTGCGCCAGGGCCTCTTCCACGGTCTCTCCGTGCGCCACCCGGTCGTGGAGGGGTATCGCAACCGCACAAGCTCGTCGCTCGCCGTGCCAGGTAACGGCCGTCAGGCGGTACGTCACATCGGCCATGTCAACGGCGACGTTGTGCAAGGCGAGGGTGTCGGCGGGCGGGTCTTCCTGCGCCAAGTGCATCTCCGCCGTCATCGTGAGGTCGGCAATCACGGCGTCAACGGTTTCCCCCTGTACGACGCAGCCGGGAAGCGTTGGCAGGTCCGCCCAGTAGCCGCCGGCTTGAGAAGGCGCGACGACGACGGTGAGCGACGCAGTGGGGGAAGGGGGTCTGTGTAGGTTCATGCTGGCTATTGTACCAATGTCCGCGCACCGGCATGAGACGTCGGCGCATGCAGGAGGGCCTTTTCACTGTTTGGAGAGAGGATTCCACAGAGCCGTCTATCCGATTGTGCCATGCGCAGGCGGGTGGACGCAGGTTGCAAACCTGCGCAACGGGTCGTTGACGTAAAACAAGAAAAATCGCATTACATCGAAGGGAGGATGACGCATTGAAACCCGAACACCTGGCGCTGCTCGTACCGTTACAGGAGGCGCAGCTCGACGCGCCGCAACGCGACGTAGCCGTAACCGTGCTCCGGCAAGGTATGTCGCGGAACGGCCGCTACTTCACGCCCCAAGCGCTGCAGGACGTGGCGCAGCAGCTCGACGGCCTCAAAGCCTTTGCCGACCATCCGTCGCCCGCCGGCGACAGCATCCACAAGCCACGGAGCGTCCGTGACGTGGTGGGGTTCTATCGCGAACCCCGGCTGGAGGGCGACCGCGTGCGGGCCACCCTCCACATCTTTGGCAGCGCCGACTGGCTCTGGAGTTTGGTGCAAGAAGCTGTGGAATTGGGACGCCCTGACGTGTTGGGTCTCTCGATTGACTCTCTGGCGTCGGTGCGCACCCAGCAGCAGAACGGCAAGAGCACGCAAGTAGTGGAACGCATCCCGGTGTTGCGCTCCTGCGACGTGGTCACGCGGGCCGCGGCCGGTGGCGCGTTCGAGCGCGTCTTGGCAGCGCAAGAGATTTTCAGCACATCCAAGGAGAACGCAATGCAAGGAGACCAACGTACCGACACAGCAAACGTCAAGCCCCATGCCGGGGAAGAGTCGACACATTCACCACATACCGAGGAGGTACTCATGGAAGATACTGCCACGATGACAGTTGATGCCCGTCTCGCCGAGGCAGAAGGGAAGCTCGCCTGCATGACCGCTCTCCACGAGCGGCTCGATACCGTGGCTCTGCCCGCCGCGATCAAGGGCAAGCTGCGCCGCCGCTTTGAAGGGCAGACGTTTACCACTGCCGTTTTGGAACAGGCCGTTCAGGATGAGGTAGAGACCGTGCGCGCGCTTACGGGTTCTGCGCACGCCGTGCGGGGCGTGGGCGCGGAGAAGGCGCGCATCAGCATGGGCGGCACCGGAGCAAGCCGGGGATTGGCCGCGGCCGAGGCCGGCTTGGCGCGACTCTTGGGCGTGCGGGACGTTGCCTCTGAAGAGCCTATTCCCACGTGGTCCAGCATTCGGGAGGCATACGTGCAGATCACGGGCGATACCGAAATTCGGGGCGCCCTGAATCCGGAGCTCTCGGTCGTGCGCGAGGCCAACGAGGTCACCACGAGCGTGCTCAACCACGCCCTCGCCAACGCCATTACGAAGCGCCTCGTCCAGGACTACGGCGCGCAGCCCCAGGACTGGAAGAAATTCTGCGCGATCCGCTCGATTCGCGATTACAAGCCCCAGTACCGCGTGCTGCTGCATGATTTCGCCGCGCTCGGCACAGTCAATGAGAATGCCGCGTACACGAACCTTGCGTGGGACGACACGCGAGAGACCTACACGCCCGCCAAGCGCGGCAACCTGGTGGTGGTCACCCGCGAGGCGATACTCAACGACGACCTGGAAGCTATCCGGCGCATTCCTACCAAGCTTGCGATCGCGGCGGCCACGACCATCAATGAGTTCGTGTACGGCCTCTTTACAAGCAATCCTGCGCTCGCCGACAGCACGAAGGTCTTCGACGACGGCACCCAGACCGCGCACAAGAATCGCGGCACCGCGGCGCTTGCGGCGACGGCGCTGCAGTCCGCGATTACGCGGATGATGAAGCAGACCAATAGTGCGGATAAGCGCCTGGGCATCAAGCCCCGGTACCTCTTGCTGCCGCCGGATCTGTACTGGACGGCCGTGACGATTCTCAACAGCACGCTGCTGCCGGGCAGCCAAAACAACGACGCCAATCCGCTGCAAGGCATGCTGGAACCGATCGTGGTGCCGCAGTTCAGCGATGCCAAGGACTACTACCTGATGGCGGACCCGGCGCAGATCGAGAGCCTGGAAGTGGGTTTCATCAACGGTCAAGAAACCCCGGAACTGCTGGTGCAAGACAACCCAACCGCCGGATCGGTCTTCACCAACGACGCGATCAGCTACAAGGTGCGCTGGGAGTTTGGCGGCGGCTGGCTGGACTACCGGGGCGCTTACTGGGCTGAAGTAGCGTAGTTCCTGTGCTTGCTGGGGGCAACGGGGTGCTTGATGCATTGTTGTGGGGTGAGAGTCACTTCTCACCCTAGCCCTCCCCCCCGGTGGGAGAAGGGATTTTCCCGTAGGGGCACGACATGTCGTGCCCCTGCACGCCTCCGCCCTGAAAGAGGGGATCACGTTCCCCGTTTGACCATTAATGTGCAACAAAGCCGTGGCGCGGCCTGAGTTCGCTGCGCCACGGGAGCCTTCTAGTAATGAGCTTCATTTGAGCGCGGCATTTCGTTGCGCCGGACATCATCGTAGCAACTGACACTTGAGGATTACCCATGACACTGAGCGAATTTCGCAGCTCGTTGCGCAACGAGTTGTTCGATCCGGCGGACGCCGAACCGCGTTTCAGCGACGCGGTCCTCGATCACGCCACTGACCGCGCCCTGACTGAGCTATCGCGGGCTTTGCCCTGGACGCGCGACGCCACGTTGACCACCAGTGCGGATTCGCGGCTGGTGGACTTGAGCAGCCTCGCGGAGGTGTGGAGCGTGGAGGAGGTGGAGTGGCCCACGGGTTGCTACCCTTCGAAGCTCTGTACCTACATGGTGCTGCCTACGAGCGAGGGCGCGCCGGGATTCGTCTTTCTCCTCGTACCGGAAGCGCCCAGCGCCGCCGATGCGGTGCGTGTGCGCTGGGGCACCAAGCACGTCGCCAGCGACAGCCTCTGGACTTTGCCGGGTGCCTATACCGGTTTGTTGACAACCGGCGCATACGCCCATGCGTGCCTGGCCTACGCAACCCCAAAGTCCGATAACTTTCGCTATCAGGATGGCCAGCAGGGGGCCGGCGTGGATACGAGCATGGTGAGCGGAGCGTGGTGGGAGAAGGGTAGCGCGGCGCGTGAAATGTTTGAAAAGGAGCTTGACGTGCTGCGGCAGGAACGGGCGCAGCAGACGCGGGGGAGCGTGGCGTGGACGGTAGATGGCACGGATAGGGCGCGATGATTGCGAAAGTCGTTCCGCATGGCCGTCCTGGCAAGCCCTGCATTCGCGCTAGACCGTAGCACAGGGGCTTGTCCCCCGCCCGGGGTAGTGGGCAAGTTGCGCCAGGAAGATGGATTCCCGCATTTGCGGTAGTGACGAACCTCAACCTGTCGCGCGGAGGCTTGTCCCCCGCCCGGAGTAGTGGGCAAGTTGCGCCAGGAAGATGGATTCCCGCTTTCGCGGGAATGACGGGTTGGTTGGCGCTGCAGTCGCGGGAATGACGGGCTGGTTCGCGCCACGCTCGTGGGGATGACGAACCTTGGACTGTAGCGCGGGGCTTATTCCCCGCTTTGGGTAGTGCCCACTTGACGAAGAGAGGATGGATTCCCGCTTTCGCGGGAATGACGGACATATGGCGCTTGTGCCGAAATTAAATTGACTACTAATGGAGAATTGCAATGCTCGATAGCAAGCAGGCCGCGCAGGTGCTGGCAAACCGTGAGCAGATCCGCCACGGGCGGCTGCGCACGGTCACCCTGATCCGGAATGACGGCGGCGCCACCGCGTACGCGGCGGCGCAGTGCACGTGGAAAGAGGAGCGAAACGAATCCTCCGGCGCGGCAAACCCTGGCAATCGCAGACATGGGCCGGACGTCACGGCGGAGTTCGCTCCGGACGTAGACCTATCCGGCGTCGTTGCGATTGCCGACACGCCGGACAGCGCACAGGTTGCGAGCGCCCGCAAGTACCGCGTGCAGGAACGCCTAAGTTTGGGGTTGACCGGCACGCCCAACCGCATAGTCGTCAAACTCGTAGAGATAAGGTAACGACCCATGCCAACCGTCGGTGAGGATTGCTCGGTGATACTGGACGGACACGGCTATTTCGTCAAGCCCGGGTCCTATCGCGTAGAGATTCCTAAAATTCTAGCCGCGACACCGGGGGCAGCCGCCGGTCCTGCGGCAGTTGACCTGGGTGCAGGAAGGCAGGTCTGGCACTTCACTGTGCTCGCATACGCCAACCACCTCAATCGCAACGGCACAGTTAGCCCTACTGCTGCCGCTGCTTTCCGTACACGCCTGCGAGCGTCCTATGCCAAGGTCGAGGCGCTGCGCTTTACGGATCGGCTGGGCACAGAGCACAGCGTACACACGTTGAGTCTGGAAGAACGCGTGTCGGAGGCAGCGGGATTCTGGGAGCAGCCGGAGTGGGAGATCGCAGTATCGCTGGTCGAGGCGTGAAGGGCGTGGGCCGGTAGCGGCAGCGCAAAGGGGTCGTCATGGCGAGGGTACGAAGGTGTTTTTTGTTTGCCTGCCCTTCGACAGGCTCAGGGCGAACGGAAAGAGGGTTCGCGCCATGAAGAGCCCTTCGACAGGCTCAGGGCGAACGGATAGGAGGTTCGTGCCGCGAATTGCCCTTCGACAGGCTCAGGGCGAACGGAAAAGAGGTTCGCGCCGTGAAGGGCCCATCGACGCTTCGACAGGCTCAGGGTGAATGGAAGAGAGGTTCGCGCAATGGAGGGCCCAACGACCCTTCGACAGGCTCAGGGCGAACGGAAGAGAGGTTCGCGCCGTGGAGGGCCCTTCGACCCTTCGACAAGCTCAGGGCGAACGGAAAAGAGGGTATGCGCCAAGGAGGGCCCTTCGACAGGCTCAGGGCGAACGGAAAAGAGGTTCGCGCCGTGGAGGGCCCATCGACCCTTCGACAGGCTCAGGGCAGGCAGGTTCAGGGCGAACGGAAAAGAGGGTCCTTTAGGCATCCTTGGGAGATTTCCGATTGCATAGCGAGAGTTCAGCTTGCATTCTTTTGAAGGTCTTTTTGGAATTGAAGGCCTCTTAGAAAACCGACATGAGAGGGGAGTATTGACCAGATGGCAACGATAGGGGTGGACTGCAACGTGACGCTGACCAACGCCAACGTGAACGGCGGCGTGCCGGTGGGATTCTTCGTAAAGCCCGGCACATTCACCATGACCCAACCGCGTCTCGCGCAGGCGCGTCGGACAGCGGCAGGCTCAATTTCGTACGTAGAGAGCGGCTTAGGGAAGCGAGAATTCGGTTTCGTCGTCATGTGTCGCAGTAACGTGCGTAATCTCGACGGCACGACGAACGCCACCAAGGCCCGCCAGTGGCACGACTGGCTCTGGGAATTCTATCAACGGTTGAACGAGGACCATACGTTCGTCGATCCCTTGGAGGATAGTTATGCGGTGCGTTTCGCTGGCTGCGAGGATCGGGTGATTCCCTATGGCAAAGAGCAGCTTTGGCTGTTGGAGTGGGAAACGCAAGTAGTGATGCGGGAGGTCTAGCCATGGCACGCACGTTATCCGACACCCTAGCCGCAGCCGTAGACGCACCGGCACGGCAACCGGCAATGCAGTTTACATTGCGCGATAGTGAGCACCACTACGAACTCTATCGTACCGACCCGCGCTCCGCTGCCGCTAGCGCCTGTTTCGTAGACACCGGTGGCGCGCTCTGGCGCGTGGACGTTTCGCCGGAGCGGGGCGTGCGCTCAGCCACCGTTTCGTATCAGCGCATTACCGACCCCAGCCAGGCAGGCCAATGGACCGCTTGGACAACCCTGCAAACCCGCGTCACCGGTGCTGCGGGCGTAGCGGCGGGTGTGTTGCCTAATGGCGACGTGATGGCGGTCTATGTCACGTTCACCACAGTCTATCGCCGGACGAGCTCCGACGGCGGAGCCACGTGGGGAAGCCCGGAGACTCTTTGGAATGCCCGGCAGATCGTGCGCGCGCTCTGCTACGGCGGCAACAGCAGCATCTTCTTGGCGGTAGATAAGTCCGGCGGCGGCGTGACCGTCTTCCGGCTCTATGAATCCGGTGAAAGCTGGCAGGCGGACGAATGGACCCACGGCGCTTTCTCGGCATGCGGCGGCATTGGCGGCACGTGGGACGGAGCGGCGTGGCATCTTGCCCTGTCGTTATGGGGCGGCGTGCCGGGCACGACCGGCACCTCTATCATGAGCTGCCGCACCGACGGCACGACATGGGAACCGCTCACCCCCGTCGCGCGGGTGGATGACAGCACGGCCCAGCGAGACCTGCTCAATCCCACGGTAGAACGGTGGGAGCAGGCGTTTCGCGTAGCATACCTGGAACGGGACTACGGTGTGGTCTCCGGTCTCAACTTTGGGCGCTGGCGCTACTGTACGGCGCACACCTGGGGCAACTTTGCCGAGGGGACGCCGGTGGAGGATGAGTCGTATGCCGGATTCTGGTGGCTGCGGCAGGATGCCCGCCACTACTGGCTGATCAACCAGGAGACCGCTCATTGCTACGGCGGCTACACCGCTACAAACCCGGACCAGTTCCAAGACGTATCCAGCCGTGTGCTGGAATTCCAGTGGGAAGAGCAAACCAACGAGACGAGCACAGCACGCCTGCTCCTGGACAACGCGGACGACGCGCTCAATGGCTGGCTTGGCAAGACATTGCGGGCGGGCGCGACCCTTGACGTGCGCGCCGGATATGTAACAGAAAGTGGTATCGAAACGGCGCCGATGGCCGAGCTGGTTGTGCAGGGCATTACGCTCTTACCGAATCGCTCGGTGCGTGTCGAGGCCGCCGACGTGAGCGTACAGGCGCGCCGCCGCGTCTCGCAGACGTGGTCGTACAATGGGTATTCCGTGCGCGCGTTGCTTGCCGAGGCGTGGTACCGCGCGGGATCGCTGCGCATGACCGACGACGGCGATAGCCGCTTTGACCGCGTCTTGCCCGCTTTTGCCCTGCATGCCGGTCAACCGTGGCAAACAATGATAGATCGCCTGGTGGCGCTCAATGCGCTCCGGTGGCGGGTGGAAGCGGACGGTACGGTGCATTGTCAGTTTCCACAGATGGATGAGACGACGTGGACGTACACCGGCCAGGAATTCGCCGGCGCATGGCAGCAGCGCAACGGCATCAATCACGTGTTGGTGCAGGGCAAGGGTGTATTGGGCGAGGCCTGGGATTGGGATGCAGTGCGCACGCACGGCAGCGAGCAAACAATCCTTGTCACCGACACCCAATTGACGCAGGCCGCAGACTGCCAGGGCCGCGCAGAAGCGGTGCTGGCGGGAGTCCGCCGCGATAGCAACGCGTATGCCGTAGACGTGCCGTACAATCCTACGCTCCAAATCGGCGACGTGGTTGACTTTAAAACGCCGGGCTTTGCCCACGGCAAGCTGCGCATTGCGCGGATCAGCCACCGCTTCACACCGCACGACGCGGACTACACGATGATTCTGCAGTGTGGGGACCTGGATGAGGCCTAAGAGACTCGCGTCATTGCATGCGATCCCAGTGCGGGGGCTTGTCCATGCCAAACTAACCGGAATTCTCACACCCTATAAAGTTGATCGTTCGTAGGACAGACGGACATTTGTCATAGGGCAAAAAGCCGCCCTTATCCGAAGGAACAAGAAACCATGGCACAATCAGAGTTCTCCGGCGGGATCGCGCCCGGCTATGCCTTGAGCGGCATCATCAGGGCATTCGACGCCCCGAATTGGCTGGCGGACGTGCAGATTACCGGCTCGTTCCCCACCTTCCTCACCGGCATTGCCGTAAGTCGCGGCCTCAACGCCACTGCCATCACGGTGAGCAAACGCTGCATCGTCGTCTTCAACGATTTACAGAACCCCCAAGACGCCGTGCTCGTCGCAGTTTACGAATAGAGGTCATCTACATGCCTTCTGACGCACCGAGCTCATTGAATACGATGTCATTCTATAAATTACTTTTGCAAAGGCTCTGTCCTTTTGGGAGGACTGTCCCCGACTCTGGCGCGGCTGTGGGCATGGAGCCGTTCTGTGGGAAGGGCAGCTCTCGGCCACTACCGGGGTTCTGGCTCGCCGGCAAGGCAGTCTCGGTCTGGGTTCTTGCTGCATCTGTCATCCATTTCTCATTGCTTTGCCTGTCCCTTCGCGTGCAGGCCGCGCTTGCCTCACCACGCTCAGTTAATAGGCAAGCAGTTCGGGTTGAACTTAGCAGCATTTGCCCTCAGTCGACAGTAGTGTACGTGTCGGCATCTATGGTCGCGTTACAGCGTGTGGAGACTTGGCTTTCAGAAGTGGGGCGGAGTTTGCGCGGGTCTGCCAAATCGGTAGGATTAGGGTAGAGTGGAGGCAATTGCCGGTTCTGTGGCCTTCTCTCTCGGATGACTCAGCACTCCCGACGCTGAAAGTAGTCACGCATAGGCCGCTTTCCGCGGATACGAAGTTTGCGGGTAGGATGGAGTGCCAGCCACACAACCTATTGGCTCGCTTGCTCCGCCACGTGAATTGAGCGACCTAAGTATATGGATTGAAACCCCCGCAGTATAAGAGTAAGGCAGACTCCTATGCACAAGTAGAGAGGGAGGCCCTTTGATGGCTCGGTTTCTGACGGAAGAGAACGTGCGGCAGCTCCTTCCGATGGAGGAGGCGCTGGAGCAGGTGGAGGCCTGTCTTCATGCCTTGGGCACAGGGCAAGCGCGCAATCAACCGCGCCGCCGCATCCGCTTGCCCGACGGCATGATGCACGTGTTGTCCGCGGGTGACGCGGCGCTTGGCGTTTTCGGGCACAAGGTGTACACCACCACTCGTCGCGGCGCGCGTTTCCTGGTCACGCTTTACAGTACGGAAGACGGCAGACCGCTGGCCGTGCTGGAAGCCGGGCTGCTCGGCGCCATCCGCACGGGAGCGGCGAGTGGGATTGCCACCAAGTACTTGGCCAACGCCGATGCGGCGGTGCTGGGCGTGCTTGGCACGGGCCGCCAGTCGCCGACGCAGATTCAGGCCGTGTGCGCCGTGCGGCCGATCACGCAGGTGCTCGTCTACAGCCGGACTGCGGATCGCCGCGAGGCGTTTGCGCGGGAGATGACGGAATCTATGGGCATTCCGGTAACGGCGGTGGGCAGCGCACAAGAGGCGGTACAGTCTGCAGACGTAGTGTCCGCGATCACGAATAGCAAGCAGCCGGTGCTGGCCGGGGCATGGCTCAAGCCCGGTGTCCACGTGAACGCCGCCGGCAACAACATGCTGGTAGAGCAAGAGGTGGATACCGACGTCTTCCGGCGCGCTTGGCTCACCACCACGGATTCCCTGGAGGGCGCAAAGATCGAGTGCGGCGACCTGTTGGCGGCGGTGGAACCGGGCATTGTGCAGTGGGAGGACGTGGTCGAGATCGGTCGGGTGGTGGCGGGACGATATCCCATCGCCCGCCCAGCCGACGCGATTACGGTCTACGAGTCACAGGGCATTGCCGCTGAAGACCTCTATGCCGCCGTGCACGTGCTGCGCAAAGCCGAGGCACAGGGGATTGGCGAAGAGCTGCCGTTTTAGCGCGGCGAAGCGTGGGCGATGATGGCTTGATGCCAAGCCGGAGCGTGACCGCTTCATGCGCTCCATCTAGGACTAATCAAAGTTTGCGCTAGCCGCAGAGTGTTGACATAAAGCGCGGCCTACTTCCCGCGCACACTTCGTCACAGGCCCAGTTCTTCGGAGATGCCCTGGAGCGCCGTTAGGTTTATGGCGGCGAATTCCGGCAGCGTAAAGCCGATGCCGCTGCAAGTCTCAATCTCCTCGCGCTTGGCGGTGGCGGCGAAGGCTTTTTCCTTGTACTTGCGCATGACGAATTTCGGCGTGACCGAGGCGAGCTTCTTGTCAGGCCGCACGAGCGCGCAGGCGATGATGAGGCCGGAGAGGTTGTCGCAGGCGTAGAGCGCTTTGTCCATCAGGCTCTCGCGCGGCACCCCGTGCTCGTCGCTGTGGGCGCGAACGGCGTGGATTATGCGAGGATCACATTTACGCTCCTCCAGCAACTTTGCCATAAGCAGCGTATGCTGGAGCGGGTCCTTCTCGGTGGCTTCGTAATCGGCGTCGTGCATCAAGCCCGCCAGCCCCCATAGGTCTTCGTCCTCGCCAAAGTGCCGCGCCATCTCCCGCATACACGCTTCCACCGCGAGACAGTGCTTCACGAGATTCTTGCTTTTCAGCAACTCATTGACGAGTTCCATGCCTTCATCGCGGGTCATCGCACTCATTCTCCTCGTTGCGTTGCGTTCGTAGCTTTTGAGCCGTCCGGGTTATAGGCGTTGTCAGACGTCGACGCCATTGATTTACGTATAGTCAAACGAGAGTCCGGTTTGCATTCGTGCGTTGCCATTAGCACTGCGCCACTATGTATAGTACCGTATACGGAGACGACCAGACCGAGAAAACTTCCTAACTGCGGAGGTGTGCCGGTGTCTGCAAAAGTGCGTTTTGGTATCGCGGGTATGGACCACTGGTACGCCGGATTTGGGGCGTTGCGGGGCATTGCCGACCATGAAAGTGCGGTGGTTACGGCGGCGGCGCACCGCAAGACGGCATATCTGGAAGCAGCAGCTGCGGAATTCGGCATTCCGTATACGACCGACGACTACCACGAGATTGTACGCCGCGACGACGTGGACGTGGTCGTGGCGGCGTGCACCGCGGTTGAAGCGCCCGTGCTCTGCCTGGAGGCGGCGCGCCACGGCAAGCACATCATCTGCGTGAAGCCCATGGCGCTGACGTTGGACGATGCCGATGCGGTGGTGGCGGCGGTGAATCACGCAGGAGTCGGTTTCTTCCCGCTGGAGGCTCTTCAAGCCAGTGGTGGCGCGGCGCGGCAGTACGGCCAATGGTTGCAAGAGGGACGCATCGGCGATCCCATCAGCGCCACGGTCATTCGCCGTGGCGGGTTGCCCACGCAGGAGTGGCCCGGCGTGCACGTGGCGCGCACCTGGTGGCTGGATGCCGGCAAAGCCCCGGGCGGCGGCTGGATCGACCACGCCATCTACGACGTCCACATGCTGCGCAAGCTGCTGCAAGCAGAAGTCGTGCGCGTAACCGGTGCAACCGCGAACTTGGTCCACAAGGACATACCGCTGGAAGATTTCGGCGTGGCGACGCTCACGTTTGATAACGGTGTGGTGGCAACGTTGGAAGTCACCTGGTCAAGTGGCCCGGAGGCGGGCATGCACGCGTTTCAGCTCGTGGGTACCGAGGGGCAGATCGCTACCGACGGCATCTCCGGCAAGCTGGCGGTGCGGGGCAACTTTGCGCCCTGGCAGGGATGGGTGCTCTCCGATAATGTGCAGAGTCAGAGCGATAGCAGCATCGATCTTATGGTGGACTACGTGCAGCACGGCACGCCGCTGCCCGCCACGGTCGAGGACGGGCGGCAAAACCTTGCAGTGTGCCTCGCCTTTTACGAGGGCGCTCGCCATGACCGCGTCGTGCTGCTGCCGTAGTGTGCGGCCATCTCCTATTGCGGCGATTCTGGTGTGATGCCGTGCCTCCAAAGAGTGCTACCGGCATTGCACCGACACTTGTTTAAAGCACGGTACACCCATGAGCACGGTTATCGCGATTGCGAACCAAAAGGGCGGCGTCGGCAAGACCACTACCGCCGTCAATCTGGGTGCCTACCTCGCGCTCTACCAGCACGCCGTGCTCTTAGTGGACTTGGACCCGCAGGCAAACACTACCGGCGGCTTGGGCATTCCAAAGCGCGATCCCAGCATCTACCACGTGCTGCGCGGTATGGCGCAGGCGCAAGACCTGATCGTACCTGTCGAGAACGCGCCTAATCTCTGGACTCTGCCCTCCAGCCCCTCATTGGCGGGCCTGGAAGCGGAGGCGGTGGACCTGCCGGAGCGCGAGTATCTCTTGCGCGCCGCACTCACGCCGTTGCGCAGCACGTATGCGTATGTGCTGATTGACTGCCCCCCGTCACTCGGCATGCTCACGGTGAACGGCCTCTGTGCTGCCGATGAGGTGATCATTCCGGTACAGTGTGAGTATCTGGCGTTGGAGGGGCTGGCGCAATTGCTGGATACGGTCAGGCGGGTGCGCAGCGGGCTGCACCCGACCCTGGGCCGCGTGCAGATACTCTTAACGATGTACGACACGCGCACGCGGTTGGCGCAGCAGGTGCGCGACGAGGTCCGCTCACACTTTCCAGGTCAGGTGTTCGAGACGGTGATCACGCGCAACGTGCGCTTGGCGGAAGCGCCAAGCTATGGACGCACAATTCTCGCATACGATCCCTTCTCGAAGGGCGCCGAGGGCTATCGTCACCTGGCTGAGGAGTACCTAGAAGCGTCTGGCAGCAGTGTTGGGTCTAAGATTTGAAGTGCCGTTTGTTAGTTCCAGGTAGTTCGTTGACACGTAAGTTTCGGAGAAGAGAAGTCGCCGCCACTGGATGTGCCAGGTCAATTGTTAGGTTTACAATACTTGCTGGTCTTTTGCACGTCACTCCGGGGCTGGAGTCCGGGGGGCGGAAAAGATGGATTCCGGCTTTCGCTGGAATGACGGTGCTGAAAGTGCACTGAATCTGGTGGCAAGTGCCAGGCTATGAGTTTTTTCAGCCAATTGTCCGACACTTTCACAGTTGTTTGTTGGCAGGATGTGGAGGAGATAGAGGATTGTGTCTCGCAGAGGTGGTTTAGGACGGGGACTGGAGGCGTTACTGCCGGAATCGAGTCTCCAGGACATACCGGTAGAGCGCATTCGTCCTAATCCGCTGCAGCCGCGTCGCACTTTCGCTGAGGATGGTTTGGACGAATTAGCCCAGTCAATCCGCGAGCACGGTATTCTGCAGCCGGTGGTGGTCAGCCGCCAACCGGAAGAGGGTATGTATCAACTGATCGTCGGCGAGCGTCGCTGGCGCGCAGCTAAGCAAGCCGGACTGGCCGCGATTCCCGCCCTCATTAGACCTACCGGCAGCCGTGAAGCATTGGAATTGGCGCTGGTCGAAAACCTCCAACGCGCCAGCCTCTCTCCGCTCGAGACGGCTGAAGCCTACGCCGCGCTGATGAGCGAATTCGGCACTACCCAGGAGCAGGTGGCGGCGAGGGTCGGCAAGAGCCGTTCCGCAGTAGCGAATACGCTGCGCCTGCTCAACCTAGCTACCGCGGTCAAAGAAGCCCTCGCTTTGGATACGATCAGTGAAGGCCACGCGCGCGCCCTGCTGCGGCTGACGACCGAAAGACAGGTCTATGCTCTCGCTGAGGTTGTTCGTCGTGGACTCAACGTGCGCCAAACCGAGCAACTCGTCAAGCGATTGCTGGGATCGCCGCGCTCTCCTCGCACCAGATCCCCAGATGCGCGCAGCGGCGAATGGGAGGACCAGCTCCGGCGCTCGCTCGCGACGAAAGTGGAAATCCAGCGCCGCGGCAAACAGGGCACGATTCGCATCCACTTCTTCTCTGATGAAGAACTAGAGGGTCTGGTCGATCGGCTGCTGGCGGACGAAGCGTAGCTTCTGGAACAGACAGCGAGACGCTGCAAGGCTTTGTCCGGGGAACCATAGCTGATGGCTCTACGGTCTACACTGACGAACATCCGGGCTATCGGGGAATACCGAATATAGAGCACGAGACCATCCGCCACTCAGCACGTGAATATGTGCGGAAACAGATTCACACTAACGGGATTGAGAGCTTTTGGTCGATGCTCAAGCGCGGCTACGTAGGCACGTACCACCACATGAGCGTGAAGCACATAGACCGCTACGTGACCGAGTTCGCCGGACGGCACAATGACCGGCCCGCGAACACGATAGACCAAATGCGCCACATGGTGCAGAACATGCAGGGCAAGCGACTGCGGTATCAGGACTTGATTGCTTAGAATGACAGAAGCCCCCGCAATGACGCGGGGGCTTCTGCTCGGTCCGAAAGACTGCTAATCAGGCATCTGGTCATTCCTGCAATTCAAGCAGCTTGTCTCTTAGAACGACTGCCGGCACTTGCCTAATAAAGATTGCGTCAGTACCGCGCTGGTAAGCGACCTTTGCAGTATTCCTTTCCCATTGCTGCGACAATTCGTTGAGCACATAATGCTGACAAAACTCATAGACTTCGAATTCCTCTTTTCCGCGTACTCGACTGAGCACTTTGGGCCCCACCTCTTGCGCAAAGGCATCAGCCTTGATGTCTCGCGCAATATCTTCACCAGTGTCTGTCAGCACAACAGGACTCGCATTTTTCACCGCAGCGGGAGAATCTCTACGCCCCGAAAGAATAAAGGAATCAAACCTTGTCGTTAGATTTGCAATCTGTTGAGCCAATTCCCCAATTCTACCTTCCAAGCCGTTGATCTTAGTGTCGATAGCTCCTGTCCACTTTGCAAAACCAAACGCCTTAGTGAGAACCAACACTAGGACTGTACCTATGAAAACCACTCCCCCGCCAACTACTGCGGCGATTATTCTGCCAATGTCGATCCATTCACCCATATCCCCTCGCTCCTACCCTGACTGTCAGGTAGGTCTCCTTGTTGGTTCGCATTGCATTTCTCCTTTGTGTTTTCATTCCCGTGTTCCTCCTCATAGAACACCTACAAATACAGTATACTGTTGACAGTGTAAAGAGGTAAACTCCCCGGCGAAAGGCGCGAGCAATGGACAAGCCAAAAGCGACTAGCAAAGGCAAGGTGGGGAGACCAGTCACCAAGACCATGCCGTCGCGCATAGACGCTCCAGTCAAGGACGTGGCCCGCGCTGTGCTCAAGAGTCCGCCTCAGAAGAAGAAGTAGCCACGGTATGGCTACTCCGAACTGGGTAAACCGCACCATTTTCACCGGTGACAATCTCGATATCATGCGCGGCATGAACGCCGAGACTGTTGACCTCATTTACCTTGATCCCCCGTTCAACTCAAACAAGAACTACTCCGCTCCGGTAGGTTCTAAAGCCGCAGGCGCAGCGTTCAAGGACACCTGGACGCTATCCGACTTAGACGTTGCCTGGATGGGTCTCATTGCCGACCAAGAACCTGCTATTTACAAGCTGCTAGAGACGGCCCAACTTACACACGGCAAGGGAATGCAGTCCTACTTGTGCATGATGGCTGTGCGGCTTCTGGAAATGCGGAGATTGCTCAAAGACACGGGAAGTATCTACCTGCACTGTGACCCGTATGCAAGTCATTATTTGAAGCTACTGATGGATGCCGTATTTGGGAAAAGTAATTATCGGAATGAGCTTGTATGGTGCTATACGCAAGGCGGGAGACCCAAGAACGACTTTCCAAATAAGCACGACATAATACTTAGATATGTCAAATCGAGGGCATTTGTCTTTGAGCCGGAAGCGATCAAGGTAAGCTACGAGCTAGTGTCAAGCAAATCATCTGACAGTTTTACAAAGTTAGATGAAGACGGTAGGTACTACAAAGAAGTCTTTGGTTCAGACAAGAAGAAAAAGTATCGGTACTACAAAGACCAAGGCAAGGTTCCTTACGATTGGTGGACCGATATACCTCAAATTACAGGAAGAGCCGCTGCCTCTGTTGACTCAGAATCAATTGGGTACCCTACACAAAAGCCTCTCGCTTTGCTCGAACGCATCATCAGGGCAAGTAGCAATGAGGGCGACGTAGTGCTTGATCCATTTGCCGGATGCGCTACAGCGTGTGTGGCTGCGGAGACGCTGGATCGGCAATGGGTAGGCATAGACCTATCACCTAAAGCAGTAGAACTAGTCAACTATCGCCTTCAAGACACGCTTGGTAGTCTCTACCATTTCGGCTTTGTGACTTCCCGCAAGGACATTCCGCAGCGCACAGACATTGATGCACCTATCCACTATCGGCAGAACAAGCACGTGCTTTACGGTCAACAAGAAGGTATCTGCAAGGGCTGTAAGATGGACTTCCCGTTCAAGATATTCGATGTAGACCACAAAACACCGAAATCTAGGGGCGGAACTGATCACATAGAGAATCTGCAACTGCTGTGCTCTTCATGCAATCGCATCAAAGGCGATAGACCGATGGAGTACCTAATGGCGCAATTGGCAAATCTGGCAAATCAGGATATGGTAAGCGTCTATTAGTCGGTCACTATTCAGAGACTAAGCCACTTTAACAGCAAAGACCACGCCGCTCAATGCCGAGCGGGGGTCTCTAGCTATATGTTGTGTTCAGCTTGACAGGCAAACACAGTAGACATACTGACTCTTGACGTGTAAAATGGCGTTAGAGGCGAGTGTCGGGTTCGCCTAAGTCAAGGAGAAAGAATAGTGGCGAAAGCAAATAGCGTTTTCAGATGTCCGATACCACTTGGCGATACACTCTGCCAGGTGGTGAGCCATTGAGCGCGAATCCATCCTAAGTGTCCCATCAAAGACTAGAATCTGGTACTTTGCAGTATTTACAGTCCTAGTCGTTTTAGGGACAATTGGATACGCGCAAAACTGTGACACTGGATCCTTCATTCTGGTGTGTGCATGGGAAGGAATAGGCAAAAGTGCCATCGCAGCGACACCAGTTGCGATTGTGCTCACAGAAATAGGAGCATGGGCAGTGTGGAAGTTCCCAAGCGAAAGGCTGGCTGAGAAAATAGCCGAGGCGAGGGAAAGGGTAAGCGAGAGAGCCAAACAGGAAGGCCGACAGGAGATTGTGAAAGAGCTTGAGGCTAAGGGTATCGACGTACCGGACGAAGTGAAAGCGAAAACGCCCGACCCGCCGTCTCGCGAATGATCGCTGGCAATAAACACGCCCCGATTGCCGGGGCGTGTTGCTTTATCTAACCCACCTCGCAAGCCCGCATCATGAAGTCCGCAAACGCCGGCTCCGACTTGCGGGTGCTTGTTTACTTTCGTATATAATTCCCTTCGCAAGGTCTCCTCAATGGAGAGGGGATATTGTCCCTCCGCCCAAGCTATTCTGCGTACACGCGACTGGCGCAATGCATTAGCCATCGCCGCTGCTGCTTGCCGCTGCCTCATGCCGCGCGGGGGGAATTAGCACGCGCCATGCCAGGAGCACCGCCAGGGCTATGACCGGTACAAACGTCCATTGGAAGACGAGCAGTCCGGTGGCGAGATCATAGTTGTCTGCAACGGCACCCAGTGCAGGCCCCATCAGCAGGCCGAGCGTGTAGTTAGAGGCTTGTACCAACGAGAGGCAGGAGGCACGCTGGGCCGATACAAGGCGTCGGTTGAGGCTTTCCAGCATGAGGGGATGGAGCAGGCCTATCATCACGTAGATGCCCAGCATACCCACCATGACGATGGGCGTCAGCGACGCATTCACGAACACCACAAGCGCGGATGCTCCGACTACACCGAGAGAGAGGATCGCGGCGCGTTCGCTGCCCCAGAGCCACGCTCGAATACGGGCTGAGCCAAGCATGAAGAGCGACATCACACAGTAGTAGAACATGAAGAGAAACCCAAGTTGGGAGTAGGAGAAGCCGAGTGAGGTGAGGTAGGGTCCCGCAAAAGGACGCTCCATCAAGAAGTGGACGCGCATCATCACGACGTAGACAATGAGCAGCCCTACGAGTTCGGGGTTGCGGGTGATGGTCTGGACGGTCTCTTTGAGGCGCCCGAAGTAATCACGGGACTTTGCACGGAAGGTAGTCGCCTGTGACGGTGAGGGCAGACTACGGGCTACGGTTGGCTCGACGAATGTGAGCGCGATGACCGCTGCAGTCAATAGCGAGGCGGCGCTCCCCCAAAACGATCCGACGAGGCCGGTCTTGGACACGATGAGGCCGGTCAGGAGCATGCCGCTCACCATGCCGACGTTCTCTATCGCCAAGGCGCGCGCTAACAGTGGTTGGGCTCTCCCTTCCCAGCCTGCTGCCTTGATTGAGTCGTAGAAGAGCGCCATGTCTGCCCCGGAAGCAAATGCCGCCCCGATGCCGACCACGATGAATCCCAGCATGAAGACGAAGTAGCTAGCGGCGAATATGAGCACGAGCACACCCCCGCAGCCAAGCAGCGCCCCCAAGAAGATGCTCCACTTGCGGCTGAAGCGGTCGGCAAAGAGGCCTGTGGGCAATTCCGCCGCCACACTGGAGAGGTTGAGGGAGGCCATCAGGATCATGAACCCCGTGAGCGACATGCCGCGATCCTGGAAGTAGAGAGCGAAGATCGGCAGCAGCGTTCCCCAGCGCATTCCCCACGCGCACTTCAGCAGGTAGAATTTCCACACGTTGCGCTCCAGGCTGCGCGTGTGTTCGAAAGTAGCGCTGCTGTCTGCAGAGTCGAGCATGCGTTAACGGCCCCGAATCGATGCCTCTAAAGCAGCTAGGTACTTGAACGTGACCAATGCCGGCACGATTGGCCCGGAGCGAACCCTTGCACGGGGTTCCGGTTACTCCGCTTATCTTAGGCGGGAAGTGGCTCGGCGGTCTAGAGCGGTGGTTGGTAGTTACCTTGCGGTGAGGCAACCGCCGCCGCTGACTGTCGAGCCGTAGGCGTGGGTGGGGCCATCTCCTCCTGCTGCGCCCAGCGAAAGAAGATAACCGCCAAGGGCAATAGCATGTAAAGACCGCCGCCTATCCACATAATCAAGCCGCCGATGCGCTGGTCGTCCAGCGCGGAGAATGCCGTGCCCTCGCGCTGCACGAGGTACGCCGTGTAGAGCACCTGGCCGGAGACTGTGATCAGGACCCCTACGAGTTTGAGCCCTGCAGTGGCGAAGAAGATGTAGAGCAGGCGGCGCGGCGCGGAAAGGCGCGCTCGAAACGGCCATGAGTCGACCACGTTCCACCAGAAGAAGATAGCCGGCCAGAAGAACGTGGTGTGTTCGAGCACGTGCATGAATTCGTCATTCACCGCCGCCGTGTAGAGCAGCGGCATGTGCCAGAGCCAAAGCGTGGCTAGAAATAGGCCGAGCGCCACGTGGGAGTGGAACAGCGTATGGGTGATGCGGCGCATGACACGATTGCGCGCCACCGTCACAAAGACCGGGCGTTGCAGGAAGGCCGGCAGGCCTCGCAGCACCATTACGACCGGCGCGCCAAGCAGCAACAGCGGCGGCACGATGAGCACCAGCAGCAGGTGCTGGATCATGTGCATGGTGAAATACTGCCCGGAGAGCGTATCCACCGGGCCGATGAGGGAAATGAGGAGCAGGGCAATGCCCGTGCTGAACGAGATTCTGCGCCACAACGATGGTGTAGCGCGGCCCCGCCGTTGGGCCTGCGTTACGCCGATGGCATAGAAGAGGCTAACAAGGCCGCAGCTTGCACCAACCGCGAGAGTCGTCAGCGTGCCGACCATTAAACTGAGCGGATGCCAAAGAGAACGAGGAGCGTAGCCAGCAAGAGTATCTCAACGGTGAACCCAAAGAAGAAGAAGCCCGCGAACAGCTTGCTATCGTAGCGCAGGTGCATGTAGTACAAAACTACCAAGGCAAACTTAGTACCGGCCATGACTAGCAGCATCGGTACCAGCAGCGCAAAGGGGATGTCCACGTAGTACGTAGCGACTTCAAATATAGTGAGGATAGTTAGGATGACGGCAATGCGCACGTAATGTCCGGTAGTGGCGTGTGCCTCATTGCTATGTGTTGCGTCTGTGCCCACTCTCTCCTCCTCACAGGTGCCGGCAGCACCGTAGCTTATGACGGGATTAGGTAGATTAGCGTAAAGATGATAATCCAGACAATATCGACAAAGTGCCAGTAGAGGCCGCCCAGCTCCACGTCAAGCGACTTGACCTTGCCGAAGAAACTCAGCACCACGAGTGAAACGAGCCAGAGGACGCCCACACCGACGTGCGTACCGTGAAAACCGGTGAGCACGAAGAATGTGGTGCCAAAGAGGTTGGTTGTCAGCCCTAAGCCCTCGTGCACGAAGGTGTAGAACTCCACGACCTGATAGCCGAGGAATATGGTGCCCAGCACCGCCGTCAGCGAGAGCCAAATCCGCCCTTTGCGGAGCGCGTTACGATTTTCATCGGAGCCTTTGCGCGCACTGTCGGCCCTTACAAAACCTGCGAGCGCCAGCACCATCGCCAAACTGCTCATCAGGAGCACGAACGTACTCTGCGACGTGACCGGCACATTGAGAATCTCATTGGGATAAGGACCGACAACACTCTTGCCTCGGTAAACGAGGTAGGTGGTGATTAGGGAACCAAAGAAGATGCACTCTGAGCCGAGAAAGGCCCACATCAGGATCTTGCGGTGGTTCAGTCCGGTCGTCGTTGGATGCTCTTCCGGCGCCTCGTGGGCAACTGCTGCATCACTCATTCAGAGATTCTCCTCATGCTAGCCCTCAATCAGCTCAATTGTGTTCCGGCATTTCATCCTCGCCCTCACCCTAGCCCTCTTCCTCGGGGAGAGGGGACAGGATGGAGCGTAGTTATCTGCTAATTTCACATGGATAGGTGCTAATGTTCGTCAGGCGGAGTGGACGCGGGTTCCAGCGACCACGCATAGACTGCAATAATCGTCCACGCTACGCCGAGTATCGACACGGCAATGTGGATCATCAGGCCCGCTGCCGCGATGGTAAGGCCAGCGCCGACCAAGAGCGGCCAGTACGATGGATTCGGCATGTGAACTTCAACCTCTTCGTCAGACTCTTCCGCATGTTCGGCCACGGCCGCGTTGGCCTTGCTGAGCTGCTCTGCATCGCCGTGTCCGTCACCATACTTGTTGAACCACACCTGATCGCGGTGGGTTACTTGCGGGATTTCATCGAAGTTATGTTCCGGCGGCGGGCTGGGAATTGCCCACTCCAAGGTGCGTGCGTCCCACGGGTCGTTGCCGGCGGGCACGCCCTTGATGTAACTAGCTACGAAATTCCAGAGGAACACCAGGATCGAGACGCCAATGAGAAAGGCGCTGATGGTGATAAACATGTTCCAGAAATCCCAGCCCATGCCGGCGGCATAGGTGCCGACGCGGCGCGGCATGCCGTCGACGCCCACGAAATGCATCGGGAAGAAGGTGAAGTTCATGCCCGCGAACATGAGCCAGAAGTGCCACTTGCCAATTCTTTCGCTCATCATGCGTCCGGTGATCTTGGGGTACCAGTAGTAGACCCCGCCCATCAAGGCCAGAATGAGACCGCCGAAGAGCACGTAGTGGAAGTGACCGACGACGAAGTAGGTGTCCTGGAAGTGCAGGTCCAACGGCACGGCTGCCAGCATTGGGCCGGTTAGCCCGCCGATGAGAAACGTCGTGAGAAAACCAAGTGCAAACAGCATCGGCGTCGTCAGGCGGATGCGGCCGCCGAAACAGGTGGCAACCCAGTTGAACATCTTGATGCCGGTTGGAATTGCAATGAGCATGGTAGAGCCGGCGAAAGCCGCATCGGCAATAGTGCCCATGCCAGTGGTGAACATGTGGTGCGCCCACACGCTGAAGCCCAGGAAGCCGATAGACACGGCTGCGAAGACCATGGCGCTGTAACCAAAGATCGGCTTGCGGGAGAACGTAGGCAGAATCTCAGAGGCAATACCGAAGCCCGGCAAGACCAAGATGTAGACCTCCGGGTGTCCGAAGACCCAGAAGAGATGTTGCCAGAGCATCGGGTCGCCGCCCTCGGCCACCTCGTAGAAGTTCGTCCCAAACATGCGGTCGAATTCCAGGAAGATCAAAGCGGCCGTGATCGCGGGAAAAGCGAAGATAATAAGGAAAGACGTAACGAAGGTCATCCAGACGAAAATGGGCATGCGCATGAGCGTCATACCCGGTGCCCGCAGGTTGATGATCGTGATGATGAAGTTAAGGGCCGCGGCTACCGACGCCACACCAAGCACCAGCAGACCGAGCCCCCAAAAGTCGATGCTCAGACCGGGGGAATACTCCTTGGTCGTCAGGTTCGCGTAGCCAAACCAACCGCCGTCGGGCGCCTGGCCGAAGAGAAAGCTGCTATGCATGAGAAGACTGCCGCCAAGGAACGTCCAGTAGCTAAAGGCGTTCAGGCGCGGGAATGCTACGTCACGTGCGCCTATCATCAGCGGAATGAGGAAATTGAAGAACGACGCCGCCATCGGCATGGCGACCATGAAGACCATAGCAGTGCCGTGCATGGTGAAGAGCTGATTGTACGTATCGGAATCGAGGAGCTTGCCCTCGGGTGTTGCAAGCTGAATCCGAATGAGCAGTGCTTCGAGTCCGGCAATAAGAAAGTACATAAGGGACGTGACAAAATAAAGCACGCCGATGCGCTTGTGGTCTATGGTGGTGATCCAACTCCAGATCGCCGCCCCAGTGGAGACGCGTTCCTGCGTGCGGACGCCTGCTACTGTTGCCATGCCGACACTCCTCGCTGCACAGACGGGGCCGTAACAAAATCAGCCGATCGAATACGCGGTACTATCCATCCTATTATTACATGGTTTGTGAGCATTTTCACATACTATTCCTAGCTATTTGAGGGCGGTAATGTACGCCGTGAGCAAGCGGATATCCTCTTGGCTCAACGCAATCGGGAGAATCATCTCATTGCCCGGCTTCAGGCCTTGTGGATCGCTGAGCCAGCGCGTAACTTCTGCCGGAGTGTTATCTAGAATGCCACTGGCGATATACGAACGACTGCCGACGTGGGTGAGGTCCGGTCCAATGGTGCCTATGGCATCGGTGCCGCGAATTGTGTGACACGTCACGCAGGCACGACTAACGAAGAGCGTCGCGCCTTCGGCAGCATCGCCGGTCACCTCTACAGCGGGCCGCCCTTGCCGCTGCAGCCAGTCGTTAAATGCCATCTCGGACTCGACAACCACGTGAAAACGCATTTGCGCGTGCGCCGTACCGCAGTACTCGGCGCATTGCCCCAGGAATAAGCCCTCTTCCAGTGGCGTAAACCAGATGGTGTTTGTGGATCCCGGCATCAAGTCACGCTTACCCATGAGACGCGGCACCCAGAAGGAGTGAATTACGTCGTCAGACTGAAGCTCGAAATACACCGCACGGTCAATTGGAATGTGAATCTCATTGGCAATAACCACGTCATGATCGAGATAGTGGACTTCCCACCACCATTGGTGACCGATAACGCGCACCCGGAGGGCGTCCGCCGGTGGATCCGCCTCAATTTTAGCCATTGCCTGGTAGGTCAAGATCAGCATTAGTACGACGACAATTGAAGGAGCGAGCGTCCAGGCAATCTCCAGCCGCGTGTTGCCGTGAATCTGCGGGGGGATGCTGTTGTCGCCTTTGCGCGCGCGAAAGCGGAAAATTGAGTAGAGGAGCAAGCCTTGTACAATCAAGAAAATGACGACCGCCAGCCAGGTCAGAGGGGCATAGAGATCGTTGATGACCTGATTATTGTCAGATCGTGGGAAGAGCGTGGTCTGCGGGTAGTCCACCGCTCCACAGCCGACAAGGATGGCGATGGCGATCACACCAATGACTAGCCGCAAAAGCCACCAACCCGGGGCACGTCTCGGAGAGTGCATGCTATGCCGTCTCCTTGCGGCAAGACGCATCTCTCGTCGCGTCTGCCCGTGTGCCGGAGGTCGCATTCTTGTGGGATTTGGTAAGACCCTGAGTAAAGAAGCACCGGACTCCAATCCAGTGCCGGCATGCCTCAGCCATTTCTATCGCTCACTCCCATGTAGACGATGTCTTCTGTAAAGAGGGCTAGGACGTAAAGTCCGCTCAACTGCCACAGTATCCCAATCAGCAACAAGCTCTCTTACCCTCATCTTATCTGCGTGTGAAAGTAGACACAAAGTCTACCCACACTATTCTAGCCACTCGGTTCTCACGCTACAAGTCAATTCGGCACCGCAGTGGGAGAAATTTCGGCAGGCTCCATTTCAGTAGCTTAAGGCTCACTTTTCACCGTACCCGCGAGCTGCTGTTTCGCGGCGTACCAGGCACGCTGCGCGCGTATCCACACGTGCAGCCATAGGATGCCGATACTATACGCTCCCACCACGTCACTCGGCCAATGCACGCCCAGGTACACGCGGGATATGCCGACCAGGGCAATCATCGTGAGCATGCCGGCAACACCAAGCCAACGCAGCCAAGGCCGGCGGGCGTGCTGCCAAATGAAGTAGGCGAGGAAACCATAGAAGATTGTAAACGACTGGACGTGTCCGCTGGGAAACGCATAGGAGTCCACACCCAGCGCGGTTAATTGCTCCGCTGCCATTTCCGGTCGAGGGCGTTCGATAAGAGCTTTTAGCATTTGGTTGAAGAGATGTCCGGTAATTGCCGCGGCTGCGAGAACGACAGCCTGCTGCCGCCAGCCGAAGATTGCGAGGATGACGACGACTGCGGTCGTCGTTGGCCCCGCCACGCGGAACCACCCTATCGCGCTGATCGCCCGCAGTAGGGGGTCCAAGAACGGGAAGTGCGAGGATTGGATTACCTCGCCTAGCGGCACGTCGAGGGGCAGCGGCTCTCCCTGGCGTGCAGCCACGCTCAAGCCAAGCGCAATCACAAGCAGAGCGAGTTCCGGGAGCCAGGAACGCACGCTCAAGAAGCAGCGCAGATAGACCTTCAAAGCCTCAGCCATCGGGAGACCCCCGTGGCGGAACATGCTCGGCACGCTTGGCGGCCTCGGCTTCCAGCTCCGCGGCTTTCTCTTGCTGGCCGGTCTTGAGGTAGTAGGCGATCTTCTTCTGGTCGATGAGATTTTGGTTGTATGCGATCCAGTCCCGGTGGTAGGTCTCGTTCACCATGCGGTCCATGATTGTTTGCCAATCGGCGTCGCTCAGTAGCGCCACACAGGGGACGAGGAGCGCGGCCCATGCGGTGGTCAGCAGGAGTCCGCCAATGAGCGTGGGAAAGAACGCTTGCAGCAATCTCGCTAGGGTGAAGGCGTCGCGAAAACTGGCGATGAATCCGGTCTCAGCGCCGTCGGATACGCTTTGCGCGATGAGCAAGCCAAGGGGCACGCAGAGTAGCAGGAGCACTGCCGCCCCGGCAACGAGGCCCAAATCGTTGCGCCGGCTAACGCGCTGATTGGCCAGCGCCGCGATTGCGCCAGCCAGACTCAGATAGATCACGCCGCCGCCGACGATCCAGAGGAGACCTTGCGCGAGCAGAGTTACCCAACGACTGAGGATGAGAGCCGCAACCCACACGCCGGCCGGCAAGGCTATGCCCGCCAGCAAGCCGCTCAGGGCAACGCGCCACGCCGCCGCGTATTCAAGCTGAATGCGATGACGAAGGTAATCGTACACAGAAAGGGCTTAGCTGATTCTTAGTAGTAGTGGACAGATCTGAAGCGTATTTGAGTAGCAATGAGACACAGATTATCTAATACAGGAAGAACAGCTTTCGAGTCTTCTGAAGCCAGACCACTACGGAGCGCAGGCAACAAGTCCAGCAACCTTCGAACATAGCAGTTCCACTCATCATCATTCCAATCAGTTTCACTAAGGGAATTACCTATTCCACCAGATACATCAGTCAATAAGTACGAAACTAACCTTAGGTGATTTGACCCCGTGAGCCACGCTGCACCGAATAATTGCTCGCCAAGTAGGAACAAGGATCCTGCGCGCTTAGCTGAAAGGCATTGCTCAAGCTCCACGCTTTCAAACGCTCGCTCTACAAGGATCTTAACTCTCTCCCTGACCTGCGAAGACTCGGAACCTTCTCTCGTTTCCCATGCTATCTGCACTCCGTTCAATCTCTCCACCAAACTCTCAATTGCAAATACTAAGGAGCTGACCCCCCCAAAGACGCCGTTCCAATCAGACTTATTCAAATACTCATCAATTCGATATAGAGAAGTCTCGACCTCTGCAGAGACCGCATCCCAATCTCGCTCAGGTACGCCTTCGTCCTCTTGGAATAACCTAGATGCCATTCCAACTACGTGCTGTGAAGCAAGCGCGATCAGTGCTAACCCCGGCGCGGGAGGACTGAAGAGCAAGATCATGCTTCGCATTAGCCTGAGTTTCTCATTTGCAGGTTCAAATCTCTTGGATGAGAAATCTCTTGCAAGGCGTCTCAGCAAGACGCTAACCTTCTCAGATTGGTCGCGAAAGTCTTGTTCTGGCTCAGGTTTCCCTCTGGCAGATGAATCCCTATTGGCGTTCATTTAGAAGGTATTGTCCATTCCATGGTTCTACACTGCCAGCCGGTTTCGTTGCCGCCGGCTTGTAATTCTTTTATTCGGAGAGTCGGTCCCAATTGGCAATTCAGAGTATGACTTCCCGGCTGAGGCAAGCAATCTACGAATGTCACGATCCCAGTTCGGCTCCGATTCGCGCGCTGCCTCCGTCACTTGGACCTGAGAAACCTTGGCTTGAGAAGTCGAGTCAGCCAGGTCTATAGCAAATGCGGTAAGGGAACTCTTCTCAAGAAATAGACCAGGTTCTTTACCTAGCTGCAGTTCTATTTGACTGACAGATTGTTCAACTACCTGAACTCTATCGGTGAGTTGATTTAGGGACAGTTGAATTTGGGCATTTGTCATTGCCGGTACAACGGCAGGCAATTCTTCACTTTCCTCCTGCCTGGATCGAAATTCGTTAGTCTTGCGCAAAAACCCTCCGGCAATTGCAGTAACAATGACAATCGCCAAAAGCAAGGGTAAGAAAACTAGCAAGAACACTAGAGCGCCGACACCGAGGTATTCCATCACACTTTACCCTCAATTCTCTGCTCCACGCTGCAACCAAACGTAGAATAGGTAAAAGACGTAAGCCAAGAAGGAGTATATCACTTGAAAGTCATTCAGTCTGTCCGTATCGACCTCAAGTATCATGTAGTACCAAACACCTATAAGTATAATAGGTGAAATGACCAAGAAACCAATAGCCAATGTGCGAAGAATTAAGAGTGCAGAATTAGCAATTGTCTCAAGCCTGCTCTCTTCTCCAGGCGAACTCCTCAAAAAGCCAGATACCTCTTCAAACTGTTCAGCTAAATTGGGAAATCGCAAGACGGCACCCATGCTGAAAATGAACATTAGGATGACTAGGAAAAGGATTTTCCAAGCTGCAGTTGGCCAATGACCGATCCAGTTGCCCACTACTGGCCATCCCGCCAGATCTCTGTGAGTAGATGCCGCCAGAATCTCTAGAGTCACAAGTACGAAGAGCAATGAAAACACCAGATTTGCAACAAGCGATAAGACTGAGACTCGCATTGGCTAACTGACCAGTACCTTCACCTTGTCATAGAAAACACTGCCCCATTAACTTAACGATATAGGAATGGAACTGCAAGCCTCTACATTTGGAGAAGCTTTGGTTTTCGCATTTGGAGTTGTTGTCGCGGCGATGGCTCCCTCCGCAGGGGCTGCGGCTCGCTATGTCCGAGTATTACATTGGCGGCGTACTGCCGGGCCGCGTAGGAGTTGCCAAGTTGCGACATCCGGTTGCAATGTCTGCAAAGGTCATTGTGCAGTAGCCCTGAGGTGGTTCTGGGCTTCGTACCAGGCCCGCGTTGTGCAGGAAGGCTGTCAGCAGGTTGCGCATCTGCTCCCGGTAGTGGGGTTCGTAGCGGGCGAACTCCCGCAGGTTGCGGGCGGCTTCCTCGTTGGCGTCGAACCGATCCCCCATCAGTGTGTAGTCGCCGGACAGTTCACGGTTCCAAACCTGCAATTCCTCCAGAGTGAGTTGCGGCTCGAACTGGAACCCGTAGGAGTTGCCGTAGCGGAAGGCCATGTTGATTTTGCGGTAGCTCCCGTCGCGGCAGAGCATGAGCCCTTCCGCCAGCCGAGTGGCACCCTGGGGAATGGAGAAACATTCCCCGTGAAGGGTTGGCACCAGGGGAATGGTCAGCTTGCCGAAGACCGGGTCAGCGTCGCCGGCGGCAGTTACGTATAACTTGCGCAGCCCGAACTGATAGCCACCCGTCGGCTCCACCGTGCCACCCAGGGCCGCGGACATTATCTGAGCCCCCAGGCAGATGCCCAGCACCGGCTTGCCCAGAGCCATAGCCCGGCGCAGGTATGCGCGCTCATGGTGAATTGCGGGGTAATCGTCGTTGGCGGACATTGGGCCGCCCAGTGCCACAACGAGGGCCACCTGCTCCGGCGGTGGAGGCGCAAAGCGGTCGAAGGCGGGAGAAGACTCGAAGACGTTTAGGGGTTCGAGTTGAAAGCCGTGTTGCTCGAGAACGCCGGTAAAGTTGGCGGCCAGGGTCTCCGGCCCTGCATGGCGAATGATCAAAGCTCGCTTCATGGGTTGTCCTGGGTTCAGACCTTTACATAACTTCGGCCGGCGGCGCAAGAATTACGCCCTCTCCCGGCGGAGACCTTTGCGTAACTTCGGCCGACAGCGCAAGAATTACTCCCTCTCCCGCCGGGAGAGGGCCGGAGTGAAGGGATTCCTGCTTATCTTGTCCTTTCTACCTCTAAGATCTATACGTACGTGTGCAATATCGGTGAAAATGGCCCCGATTGCGGGGATTCTCCCTCACCCTAACCCTCTCCCCGAGGAGACCTTTGCATAACTCTGGTGTGGCTCTCTGCATGGCTTTTGAGGCGGGGAAAGACAGCTTGTGGTCTCTGCGGGCGGCCTAGAGTCGTCGCCAGGGCGGTCTTATCCAGGCCCTGTGCTGTCTAGGCGACCTAGTTCCCGCTGCTTTTACCCTATCTTTACGCTTTATCCTGCCTATGCCGTCAGTGCCACCACCTTCCTCAGGTTGTAGGCCATCAGTTTCAACCACATCTCTACTGCGTTGCGTTCCAGTCCGCAGTAGCGTACCCGCCGGTAGCCGTAGCTCCGCTTCAGCGTGCCAAACACCTTCTCCACTAACGCCCGCACCGGCCCGATCTCCGCGTTGCGCTCCTCCTGCCACGCCGGTAACCCGCTCTGGTTCTTGTGCGAACGGTGCAGAATACAATCGTCAATCCCCTGTGACTTCAGCCAGGCACGCCGCTTCTTCGACTCGTACGCCCGATCGCCATACACCGCCAGTTCATCACCACACACCAAACGGTCCGCTACCTCACTCTCCGCCACCTTCGCCGGCGTCAGTACCGCCCGCCGCACCAGCAGCGTCCCTGCATCTACTCCCACGTGCATTTTGTAGCCAAAGTGCGACCGCCGCGCTCTACCACTCCGCGTCCAGTCCGCATCCGGGTCTCTTTCACTCTTCGCTCCCAGTCCCGCATCCGTCGACGGTCGCCGTACCTGGGCTTCCACCAACGTTGCGTCCAGCAACGTCCCTGCCTTCACCAGCAATCCCCGCTCCTCCAACTGGGCCGCCAACTCCCCAAACAACCGCTCGCTCAACCCCCGCCGCGCCAACTCCGTCCGAAACCGGCTGATCGTCGCATGATCCGGCGTGTCGTCTTGCAGCCCCAACCCCACAAAGCGCCGGAACGAGAGCCGATCTCCCAATGCTTCCTCCATCTGCGGGTCTGACAGGTTGTACCACTGCTCCAGCAACAGCACCTTCACCATTGTCAACGGCGGATAGCTCGGCCTGCCTTCTCGTGACGCATAGATGCCCGCTACCACCCCTCCCAACCGATCCCAGTCCACCGCCTCATCGATCCGTTCCAGCCGCTCGTTGTGTCCCAATTTCTCCGGCAATAAAAACTCCGCTAATGACGGTCGGCCCATATCGCGCTGCATTGCGCCCTCCTCTCAGCTTGGGGTTGTCTTACCTTATTTTCGCCCCTACACTGTTAGTTACGCAAAGGTCTCCAGCGGGAGAGGGGACTTTCTCGCCTCAGCAAGAGTTATGCAAAATTCTCCCAAGGAGAGGGAGTATTCTCGCCTGTAGGTCCGGGTTATGCCTCGGACTGGAAGTCCGCGCCTGCCTCGCACGTGATGCGATGGGTCTCCTTAGAGTTGCGAGCGCGGGGATGGGTCTCTGCGATTAGGCGGCGGCGTGCTGCGGCCGAGAATGACGTTGGCGGCGTATTGCCTGCCCGCGTAGGGGTCTTCCAGTTGCAGCATCCAGTCCCACAAGCGGTCCTGCAACCGCTCGCGCACGTCGGTGCAATGCGGATTCTCCGCGAGATTGTGCATCTCGTGGGGATCTTCTTGCAGGTCGTAGAGTTCGTCGTAGTCGAACCCGTTAAAGACGAACTTATAGCGGCCGTCGCAGATCGTGCGATTCATGAAGTAGAAGATGTTGCCGTGGTCCTGCATGAAAAGCTCGCGGTGCTCAGGGCGGTCTGCGGCATCGGGTTGGCCCGCCAGCAGTGGCAAAAGCGAGATGCCGTGAGCGCCCTTGAGCGGCTCGGCGCCGGCGAGATCGAGGAAGGTCGGCCCCAAGTCGAGAGTGCGCACGTAGTCGTCGCACACCTGTCCGGCTTCAAATCCCTTTGGCCAGCGCATGATGTAGGGCATGCGATGGGTCTCTTCATACGGCCAAATGTCTTTGAACCACAAGCCGTGGGCGCCCATCATGTCGCCGTGGTCGGAGGTATAGACCACCACCGTATTCTCGGCCTGGCCGGATTCGTCCAGAAAGTCCAATACCGATCCGACGTAGTTATCGATGAGAGCGCTATAGGCGCGGTAGTGCGCGATGGATTTGCGGGTGTGCTCCTCATCGATCTCCCGAAACCACGTTTCTCTCGCCCGGCGCACGTAGGCGGGCTTGGGGGCTGACTGCGTCGAAGCCGTGGCATCGGTGTAAAAGCTTGGCGGCACCGGCACGTCGCCCCAGTCGAATCGCTCCGCATACTCTCTGGGTACGATGTAGGGATTGTGCGGGCCGGTAAAATTCATCCAGAGGCACCACGGTTGGTTGCTGGATTCATCGGCGAGGGCGCGCAACTGTTGCAAGCCTGCCTCGGCCTGCATCGCCGTGGTAGTGGCTTCAGGAGGCACGTCTTCCACGCCGTAATGGAGCCAGTAGACACCCGCCGCGTCGTGGAAGCCCCACGTGCCCGGCCTCGGCCCGCTCCCGGCGCTCGGCTTTGGCACGCCGCCCTGTTGCTCGGTGCGGATGCGATGGTCTCGTTGGTACGCGGCCTTGTCGAACTCCCGCTCTTCACTATCGAAGCCATATTCCACCGCGCCGCGTTCCCAACCCAAGTGGGCCTTGCCGGCGTAGCGCATGCGGTACCCCGCGGCGCTCATTAGCGGGCCCCAGGTGGGCACGCCGTCGCGAATCTCGCGGCTGACGGCATACGGCACGTGGCAATTGTTGAGCACGTGGTGCGCGTGGGGGTAAACCGCCGTGGCGATTGAGGCCCGCGCCGGAGCGCACGGCGTCGTAACGGTGTACCCACGGCGGAACCAAATGCCCTCGCGCGCGAGCCGCTCTAGGTTCGGCGACCAGCCACCCGCCGCCGGCCCCGCCGTGGCATACTGCTGCTGATCGGACATGATAAAGAGGATGTTCGGTTGCTTTGGCATTTCGCTTACCTTCCCTTAGAACGTGTGCACCAAGGCTATGCGGCGCTAAGAAACTACTGTTGGAGGACTTTCAACTTCCACGGCGCCGTTTTTGGCACCGGCTCAGCAACGTGCTTACAGGGTTATCGCCTTACCCGCGGCCAGGTGGTGAGCAGTCCCACGGTGATGCTTGCGGTTATGACGTGCATGACCATGAGGCTGATCACGGCGGGGACGGTTGCGCCGGGGGCGTCTAACGTCAGCATTAGGATGTTCGGCACAAATGAGACAACGAGGAGGAATCCTGCCAACCAGCGGAAAAGCTTGATGGCGTACTTGGTCAGGCGGGCCAGGATGGCAAAGACGACGGTCGCGCCGAAGACACCGACCAATGTGAAGATGATGATAGTATCCCACGTCTCCAACGCGCGGAAGAGCGGCGAGATAGAGAACATGGCCACCACCACAGTGCGCACGATGGCATTGGCGAGCAACGAGAGCACGAGCGCGGCCCCGCCGGCCAGCCACACCCGCCTGATTGCGATCCGATCCGCCCCTGGCGTACTCATGTTGGGTTACTCCTCGTGAGGGCGGCAAGACTCAGGACAATTGCGAATGCAACCAATATGGAAACACGCATGCAGGTATTCCGCAATAGGTACAGGTTAGTTCATGTACCTTCCGCCAAACCTGCCGGTCTTGCTTGGCCGGAGTGTATTCGCCTACACCCAAGCCCTGACCCTCTCCCTCGGGGAGAGGGAATAATCGGCTCTACGGCAAGGAAATCCCGCTTTGCCCTTTTCCCAGAGAGAGGGAAGAAATTCCCTTAGAGCAACGGACTCTTGCTTTCGGTCTCGGCCATGCAAAGGCCGGTTTTCAGGGCATTGACGCGGGCATTCTTAGCGAATGGATGTAGTGCGCGCGGTTCCTACTCTACGGATTTACGTTCATGTCGTATTTGCCCGGTGAGATCAGGGATTCGGTCGTCATGGCCATGATGCCGCCGCTGGCGCCTTTGGTCAGCGCCGAGCGCACAACCTTGATCGGGTCCACAATGCCCTCCGTGATCATGTTGACGAACTTGCCGTTTTGTGCATCGAAGCCCGTCGGATAGCGCTTGCGGTAGATATCGGCAATGATGGCCTCGGGCTCGTAGCCGCCATTTAGGAGAATCTGGCGCAAGGGCGCCTCTGCCGCTTCGGCCATAATCCTAATGCCGTACGCTTCTTCTTCATCGGATGCCTTGAGTTTTCGCAGCACTTTGGCGGCGTGGATGAAGGCAATGCCGCCGCCGGGCACAACGCCTTCCTCAAGTGCAGCACGCACCGCCAGCATGGCGTCGTCGGCGCGCAGCTTCTTCTCTTTCATTTCGCCTTCGGTAAACCCGCCGACTTTCAGGATCGCGATGCCGCCACTGAGCTTTCCCATGCGCTCGCGCATCTTGTTGCGTTCGAATTCATTCTTTTCGTCGGGTAGGAGCTTCTTGACTTCCTGAATTCGCCGCCGGATCGCAACCTCGCTACCCATTCCGCCAACGATGGTAAAGAAGTCGCGGTTTGACCAGATGCGCCGCGCACGTCCCAGGTCGGCCGCGGTAATGTCTTCAGTCGTATCTCCGGAGTCATCGGAGACGAAGGTGCCGCCGGTCATGATGGCAATGTCTTCAAGGATGTGCACCATGCGGTTGCCGGCGCCCGGGGCCTTAATGGCAAGTGTCTGGATGTCCCCTTCTTGCTTGTTGACCACCAACGTGGCGAGCGCTTCGGCTTCTACGGTGTTTGCAAAGACGACGAGGCTCTTGCCGCCGACGGACTTCACCGCTTCGAGCGCCGGTATTACTTCGTCAGCGCGCTTGAGTTGGCGGTCGGTGACCAGAATGAAGGGCGATTCAATTGTGCAATCCATGCGATCGGGATTCGTGATGAAATAGGGCGACAAGTACCCTTTGTCCCATTGCATGCCTTCCACGTACTCGCGGTCGACCCGATTCATGCTTCGGGACTCTTCGACCATGATTATGGCGTCACGGCCCAGGGTTTCGACAATTTCGCCGATCAAAGCGCCCATGTATTCATCGAGACAGACCACACTCGCAAGCCGCTTAATCTCATCGCGGGTCTCCAGCGTCGTGGTCAGCGCGGTGATCTCTTCCAGCATCACTCTTGCTCCACGCTCGATACCTCTGCGCAATGCCATGGGATTGAAACCAGCAGCCATGGCTTTGTAGGCTTGATCGAGAATGGACTGAGCGATCACGGCGGTCGTGGTGGTGCCGTCTCCGGCCTGTTCGCCTACGTGCCACGCCAAATGGCGTATGAGCATCGCGCCCATGTTTTCAAAGCGGTCCGGCAACTCGACGATGCGACGCGCAATGGTGGCGCCGTCATTCATGATTTCAGGCGCGGCTGTGCGCTGGGACATGCTCTCGAGGGCTACGGTACGGGCTTTGGGCCCCAGTGTGACCCGCAGCACGTTGGCCATAGTGTCAAAGCCGCGCTTAAAGGCTTCGCGAGCTTCCGGTTCCAGTAGCAAGCGTTGTTGTGGCATTAATCGCTGTCTCCCCAATCATCTGTTGATTGTGATGTTTTCCGCCATCGCCACAGCGTACTACGGAGATGGTTCATTGCTAATTGCATATTTACCCTATAGATAAGGGTCACGTATGTAAGATACACAAGAGAGGCGGCTATCCGCAAGGGGGTATAGAGAAAGAAGAACCGGGGAACCAGCGCTCTCTCGATAGTTGTTGCGCTTTATCCCCGGTTACTTGGACGGATAGACCGCGCGCGTGAGCACGATCCTCTCGCTTAGCTGCTTGCCTCTGCATGCGCGTTGCCCGTCTATGCGCTCCGGTTGCGCACGCAACGGCAAGCTCGAGCACCGGCTATTCCAGAATTGCCAGTACGTCCTTTTCGCTGAGGATCAAATACTCATCGTCGCCCAGCTTGATCTCGGTGCCGGCATACTTGGCGAAGAGAATGCGCTGACCCGGCTCAACCGACACAGCTACCTTTTCGCCGCTGTCAAGCGTGCGGCCTTCGCCTGTTGCTACCACCTCACCCTCTTGGGGCTTCTCTTTGGCGGTATCAGGAAGCACGATCCCGCTTCGTGTCTTCTCTTCTAGTTCAAGAGCTTTCACAACCACGCGATCACCCAGAGGGGTAATCTTGGTACTCATCGCTGTTGCCATCCGTAACAATCCTCCAGATTCATCGGAAAAAATACAACCAATTTTTCACACTACTAGCGCGTCACTAGTTAATAGACTCCGCATGCAGGTGATAACGCCATTATACTGAGCGCACCGCGCGCGGTCAAGGCATCACACCCTCAATGAGCCCGTAGACCTAGAGTTACAGACCCATTAGCCGTGCATAGGTTTGCGAAAACACCGGGAACAGGGGAACACTAGGTAGCTCTAAGTTGGACGAGGGCCACCACCCGCTCGAGAATTATGGCGGCGACTTCAGACTTGGGCAGCACGGGCAGTGATTCAGGCGGGTCGTCTTTGCTCAGGATCACGACCTGATTCGTATCCGCACCGAACCCGCTGTCGGGCTGGGAAACGTCATTTGCCACGATCAGGTCCGAGTTCTTCCGATCAAGTTTGAGTGCCGCGTTCTTAAGCAGGTCCTCGGTTTCGGCGGCAAAGCCCACCTTGACGAGAGTGTGCGGGATTTGAGCGAGAATGTCCTCATTTTCAATCAGGGTCAGCGTAAGGGGTTCTCCCGTGCGCTTTGCTTTCTGACTGCGGGAAGTCTCCGGACGGTAGTCCGCTACCGCCGCAGCCATGATGAGCGCATCCGCTTGGGCGGAGTGCTCCTGGACGGCACCGAGCATCTCAGCGGCGGTCGTTGCAGGCACGATGAGGATGCCGTGCGGTGGCGGCTCTGTGGTGGCGGCCTTGATGAGGATGACGCGCGCGCCGCAGTCCCGCGCCGTTTCGGCCAGTGCAAACCCCATTTTGCCGCTAGAGCGGTTGCCGATGTACCGCACAGGGTCGAGCGGCTCTTGCGTGCCCCCCGCGGTGACTACCACAGTCTTGCCCGCCAGCGGGCCGCTCTTGCCGAGCAGCGTGCGCATCTCAGCCATGAGCGCATCCACTTCGGGCAGCCTTCCTTTGGCAACGAGACCCGACGCGAGCCTGCCTTCCAGCGGCTCGACGACGTGAACTCCCCGCATTTTCAACGCGGCTAGATTCTGTTGTGTGGCGGCGTTGGTGTACATGCCGCCGTCCATGGCAGGCGCTACGAGCACGAGAGCCTGGGTGCTGAGATAGGTACAGGTCAAGAGATCGTCGGAGAGTCCCTGCGCCATGCGGCCGAGCGTGTGGGCGGTGGCCGGCACGACTGCGAGCAGGTCGGCCTCTTCCGCCAGGGCAATGTGCAGGATGCGGCCGGGATCAGGCGTGAAGAGGTCTATGTATGCCGGTCGTTGCGTCACGCTGGTGAACGAGAGCGGCGTGACAAAACGCGCGGCATCCTTGGTAAGGATTGCGGTGACCTCTGCCTTTGCTTGGGTAAGCTGGCTGGCGAGCGCCACCGCCTTGAACGCGGCGATGCTCCCGCAAACCCCAAGCAGGATGTTCTTTCCACGTAGAACGCTCATCCGGAATAGGTCCTCGTGCCGTCACCTTGTTCGCTTTCCACTGTACACGAGCGCACCGGCGGTTGGTAGAGTTTAAATTTATGGAAAGAGAATTGGATGCGCAGACGTGCCGAGCGGATGCTCAGAGAACCGCTGGCGCCCTGCAATTTAGCATTGGTCTGAGAGTTCTAAGCCCGATGAGGTAAAGTCTGAAGTCTCAATAGACCGGTTAGAAAATGTGGCAGACCTACGACCTACAGTCGCTAGGCGAGGGACTCTTCGAGGTATCGTGCTATGCGATCCTTGTTTGCTGCCAATGTAGAAAACTGCTTCTCGCAGACATCACTAAAGCGTGCAAGCACCTTGCGGTTGATGTCTTCCTGGTTTTCGAATACAGCCACCGTATGCTGCGGTCGCGCGTACCACTTCTCAAACTGCAGCAGCGCAATAGTAACGTCTCGGACCTTATCGTCGTTCGGCAAAGCGTAGACCAACAGCGGCTGATCTCGGTGATTAATTCTACAATCCACAGCGTACATTCCTTCAGGATCATGAACCACGTCGCGCCAGTCGAAGATACGATGTTCCTCTGGCACATGCTCTGCTACGAACGCTTGGAAATCTTCCATGAAAGTGGAACGTACCCGCTCTTGCGTCAAGTAGGTAACGTCGGCAATTTTGAGGAGCGCCTGGATAAAACTGTAGAGTGCGTCGCCGAACTTCCCATCGGGCACACGCAGAATCAGCTCCCCATCTCGGTCTTCGACCGCAAATGCCGCTAACGCATTGGCTATTACCCTTGCTCGAGTCCCTTGTTGCAGGTATCGTTCTTCCAAGTCGTAGGAAAGGTGCATGAATGTGTGGCCCTCGTCGCCGAAGACCCATTGACCTTCATGAAGACGCAAGACAATCGCTAAGTTGTCTCCGTCTTCGAATATGAAGGGAGAAAACACACGAAATCGGTCAATGCCCTCGGGTTCAACCCTAATGGCAGCGCAGACTTTATTCTTGAATTCTTGCTCTATTGCCTGAACTCTCATTGCTCGTCACCAGTCCAATCCAGGGATTGTCAATTGGGGATCACTTGGCAACGCAAAGGCGCAGTCTTGAACCATGCAGTTGACAGCACCTTCAAAACTCGAAAACCGGTCTGTTGGCTCGGCGAACGCATCTTCACGAAGTCCCGAGCGCTGGTAACGCTCTGTAGCCTGATGGATATGGAAACCATAAAATGTCAGTCGTTCAATTACATTGGTGTGCTCGTGATCCTTACCGTTGTACCTCCGTAAACGGAAAAGTTGATTTGTCGTTGCAGGACAATACGCCAAAATCACTGAGAATCCAAGCGGATTTGCAATCGATTCACGCAGAATAATCCTAAACTGCGAACCGTGGACACAGGTGACATCTAACTCACGCTCTTTGTGCCCATGTTTTGGCTTCAGTGAGAATCTCCTTTGCCAATCTTGAGGTAGTTGCTTGGATTCATGGATCAATGCATCAATTTCAGAATCAGTCAGAACCGCTGCCATCGCACTCCTTGAAGCTCGTTTGCCACAGTCAAAAGGTCAAATCTAAGATGCCCCCTATCATTAATGTTAACATCTTGGCCGGTATCCTTCGGTAATAGCCCCCTTGGAAGCTAAACAGAGCGCCGTGAATTAGAGTTTCTTGCCTGAGCGGACTAGAGACATAACTGCTGAGAGTATAATATCAAACCTTTAGCAGTTTAGCCGCCATGGCGGGCTCTTACTAATTCAACGCAGTTAAGAGCTTGGCGGATGCCTTAGCGCTGCCCATTCTTCAAGCGCTCGTAGATGATACGCAGACCTTCCAGGGTCAAGTTGGGGTCTACAGCGTCTATCACAGTCGTGTGTTTAGAAAAGAGCTGGGCAAAGCCGCCGGTAGCGACCACTTTGCATGTGCCAAGCTCGTTGTGAAAGCGCTCGATCATGCCTTCCACCAGCGAGAGGTAGCCCAACATTATGCCGGACTGCATAGCGTGGATAGTGCTCTTGCCCACCACCGTTGCCGGCGGCACATATTCCACACGGTAGAGGCGGGAGGCGTGGGCCGCGAGCGCCTCCGCGGCCAGGCCCAAACCCGGCGCAATCGCGCCGCCGGCGTAATTACCCTCCGCAGAGACCACGTCGAAAGTCGTCGCGGTACCGAAGTCGATTACGATGCAGGGGCCGCCGTGCCGCACAAATGCCGCCGCCGTATTCACCACCCGGTCGGCGCCGACCTCTTCCGGCCGGTCGATCTCCACCTTCACGCCGGGCACCGCGCGAGGGTCGACCAAGATAGGAGTTTGGCCGAGGTACTTTGTCGCGATTTCGTGGACGGCGCGTGCCAAAGGCGGCACTACGCTGGAAATTATGATGTCCTCACACCGGCTCACGTCCAGCCCGGCATGCTGCAGGAAGCCGGCAATCTGCACACCGTATTCGTCGCTCGTCTTCCCAATTTCCGTAATGAGGCGCCAGGAGCCTTTGAGTTCGTCACCCGCAAAAGCCCCTACTGCGATATTCGTGTTGCCGACGTCAACCACGAGAAGCACGTAACTTTGTCCTCTTGATCAAGGCGCGGAGTGCGCCTCTACGGAAACGCCCCGGCCCGGTAGTGAGTTTAGGCAGTCATTGCACGAGCCAAACATCCATCATGCGCTCAGGGAAGCAGAGACGGTAGCCGCGGTCAGCCTCCCGCTAGTCTCACCTTGCCCAAGTGAATTCACTCCAGTAGCGCAGGTTTGCAACCTGTGTCTCCAGTTGTACACGTCTGCAACCCGCGTCTCCAGCAGCGCAGGTTTGCAACCTGCGTCCGGTGGCCGGAGTCCACAAGGCGCAGAGAAGATGGATTCCGGCGTGCGCGGGAATGACGGATCAAAGCTCGTCTCTCTCCATGACAATTGTCCGGTTCTGCCTAACCGTTGCTACAAAGTCTATCGAGTCTTGCCCTCCCCGCTGTCAATGCTAACCTGCTCGTCCGTATGCTCTTCTTCCGTTGCCCCGGTACACACGGCGGAAGTGCTTTCCTAGCCATGATTTCGCCGGAAGAGCCCAAAGAACCGACCGAGCAGACGCTGCGTGTGGGTGCCGCTGCTGGGGCGCAAATGGTGAGCCGCGGCCTCCAGATACGGCTGGCTGATGCGCTGCAGGTAGGCCGGGACGCCTTCGGTGCGGAGTGTGCTCAGGGAGTCACGATAGAAGGAAAAGAGGTGAACGTTGCCAAGCTGTATGCCCGCCTGAATTGCGCCGGCGGCGACCAGCGATGAAACGACAAGCAGCGAGCGGTCCTGCTCGGCTGCCGCTCTATTCATCTCCGTGAATATCTGGGTGAGGCGGCGCGGATCGGGCAGAGCCGCTGCATTCTGTCGAAACTGATTGAGACTGGTGCGCATCTCATTGAGGGCCAGCGGCGGAATATCAATCGTGTCGGCCATTTGGCCTGACGTGCCTCCCAGCGCGGCAAGCAAGTCGTCAGCGGATGAAACGTCGGCATCTGCCGCCAGTACGCCCGAGTTCTTGAGCTCTTTGACAAAGGTGTCCAAGTAAGCGCGCGTGCCGCCGGTAACGTCGGCAGCCGCCGCTAAAAGCCACAGGGGCGACCAGCCCACCGCCACCACGCTCGCCAACTCCACGGCGTTGCCCGCCAGCTTGCGCACGGCGAGGTCTTTCACCTCCAGCGAATCGGCAGACTCCTCGCCTGCGACGCCGCCCACAAACTCGATGACAATACGCAGCATGCGGCCAACGGTAGATTGATAGAGCTGGGAGCGCCGCAGCGGCGGCGGCAATATGAACTCCGAGGTCTCGTGCACCAGCCCGCCCGCGCCGACCGCGGCGGTGCGCACCAGCCGCTCCGGCAGTGTTGCCACATACTTACCGGCGTCTAGTGTGCCTTCCTGCAAGCGCTCTGCGATCGTTGTTTCGGGAGCTGGTTCCGGTGATGCATTCATCTCTTCAACCTGCCCTTTGCAATGCCGGCGCCTTATTGGTCTTCCCCACTTCGGTTCCCGTCCATATATCAATTATCCTACCACGAGCGGAGCGCGGGGCCGATTGGGTCTTACATAAGGCAATTGCATGTGAGGGTTCTGTTGACCTGTGCTTCCGCAGGAGCGGATTCAATAGATGTCATTTAGTGTCACCTGGTGTCATTCCTGTAGGTGTCAGGTAATTCGTTGACAGATTTTCAATAAAGAGAAGACAAGCGAAGCGTCGTGCATGCCTTGTACAAATGTCATTCCGAACGGAGCGCAGCGCAGTGTCGCTCTTAGCGCGGAATCTAAAGTGCTGAGCCTATTGGACTAGGTGCGACATGGACTCCAGATTCCTCCCTGTGTAACGCACGGGGCCGCTGCCCGCTCGGAATGACATAATCGGTCAACGCTGGCTGGTGGAAAGCGAATTCTGTCAACGAATTATTCAACATTTACAATTCCGAGAGCAGCGTCGAACAGGGTTCGTGGAATCTATAGTTCTTGCCCATAAGCAATGCCGCATGCTTGGCGATAGCATAAGGCCCTCTTTTCAATTCAAGTGCCAAACAAGCGTCGACAGTGAGGCGCAATGCCGTTCGTGCTGAGCAAAGGTTCGTCGAAGCATGAACGACCGTTTCGCCCGGCAATGTATAATCGTAGGAACAAATCCACAGAAACCAGCCGCATCACAACAACAAAAGAGGTAGGCCGCTATGGCAGCAGGCGCCGCTAGCCAAACCGCAACCACCCAGTCGCTCCGCGAGCAAGGGCTCGACGGTACCCCGCTACACGGCACGGTGGTGATCGACAACCACTGTCACATCGGTCCCGCGCCGCACTTCTACCAGACCTACAACGACGCCGAGGGCATGGTGCGCACCATGGACCGCGTGGGCATGGACCAGGCGTGTGTGTTTTCTTCCATGGCGATCTTGTTGGATATGTGTGGGGGCAACGAAATCAGCCTGGATGCCGCCCGGCAGTTCCCCGACCGGCTTCTGGCTTACGGCGTGCCGGACCCCCACGAGGCGGACCTGGTCAGGGACGAGTTGCAGCGCTGCCTGGATGCGGGCGCGGTGGGCATCAAGCTGCATACGGGCACCGCCAACTATCCGTTCGACGGCCCCGGCTATCTGCCTGCGTTCGAACTGGCCGACGCCCACCGTCTGCCGCTCATCAGCCACGGCGTGGGTACGCCCGATACGCTCCGCCGTATTGCCCGCGACTACCCCGGCGGCCACTACATCGTGGCCCACGCGGGCGGCGGCAGCCCCAGCAAGAGCAGGGACTTGGTGCAAGTGGCGGCTGAGGAACCGAACGTCTACCTGGATACGGCAGCTTCCGTAGGCTACCTGGGCGACTTCACCGAAATGGTCCGCCTCACCGGCGCGGAAAAAATCCTCTACGGCTCCGATATGCCCTGGACCTGCGCCACCTACCAACTCGGCCGCGTCCTCCTTTCCCCCATCACCGACGACGCGAAGCGGCGCATCCTCGGCGAGAACTTGGCGGAATTGTTCAAAACGAAGTGCTAAGTCTCGAGGGCAATTGTGTCTCTCGCGGAAAGCGGCAATTATCTCTCACGCAGGCAGGGACACTTGAATCTCACGAGAGCAGCGGCAACAGTAGCCAATGAGGGCAGCGGCAAAGATAGCTAACGAGGGCAGCGGCAGTCGTATCTCACGTGAACAAACCGTTTAGTGGGGTAAGCCGTCGCATTCCGCGCGATTGCGCCGCAATGCAGGCGACCTGTCCGTCATTCCCGCGAAAGCGGGAATCCATCTTCACTGCATAGCGCACGAACAAATCTATCGATGCGACAATACGCTGTAAGTAAGCTTCCATGGGAACGCGCGCTCAGGCGCACATGGCGAGGCAACTGAAACAATGACGACGCGAGTCAAAGAGCCCGAAACCACGCGGGAAGAAGAGGTCAACGTCCACCTGGCTCTATCGCTCTCTCGCCGCGGCATTTCGGCCAAAGCGGAGCGCCGCAGTCGGCAGGGCGCGCCCGACGTGCGCGTCGCGTTGCGCAGCGGACTGGTCCTCCTGGAGTGCAAGTGGGAGGGATCGGAAAAACCTCTAGGAGACCAACTGCAAGAGAGACGGGCCGATTTTCCTGAGGCGCTTGCCATGCTCGGTGTGCTCTATCCCGAGAGGCTGCGGCATGCAGAGGACACACTGGCCGAACTAGAGTCCGCAAAGGACCTTCAATGGTGGTTGGATCACGCACTCGGTGCCTCGCCGTCGGGGTTGGGTGTGAAGAGAAGAGGGTCGGTCGCAGATCTGGCGGATCAGTTGCGGATTCTGCCGTTGGAGCTGGAAGGCGTCGACCGAGTCCAGGCCGCTGCCGAGACGGTAGGGTACGCGTTGGAGGAAGCAGCGAAGCCGCTTGCCCAGCACCAGCGCCTCGCGCGTCGCATTGCGGACATCATTGCCAGCACTGACCAGGAGAAGAACCGCGCAGCCGCCCTGCGCATCGGGTGTCTGGTACTCTTCAACGCGCTGGCATTCCAGGACCGTCTCTCTGCCGCCAACGACAACGTACCGATGGTCGAGGAAGCGCTGCAGAAGGGCATTCCCGGTCTGCGTGCCGCCTGGCTTGCTATCTGCAATGACATCGACTACGTGCCGGTCTTTGAATTGGCGGCGGAACTCCTAGCGGTGCTGGAGGATGGGCCGGAGGACGTGCGGCAACCGGTGATCGATCCGTTAGTCAAGGCCGTAGATGAAACGCGGCGAGTGGAGGGGCACGACCTTTCCGGTCGGCTGTTCCACACGCTCTTGACCGACGCCAAGTTCACCGGCGCGTACTATACTTCGGTTCCGGCGGCCACGCTGCTGGCGCGGCTGGTATTCCACGATTGGCCGGCGGGGGTTGACTGGAGCGACCACGAATTCCCGGCCTCGCTTAACGTGGCAGACCTGGCGTGCGGCACCGGCACGCTGCTCATGGCGGTAGCCACTGAAGCGGAACGCCGCCATAGAGACGCTGGCGGAAGAAACGCCCCCGCGCTGCACAAGGCGATGGTGGAACAAGCCTTGCACGGTTACGACGTGCAACTGTCCGCCGTGCACTTCGCCGCTACCAGTTTGGCGATGCTTAATCCGCACATCCAATTCGATCGCATGAATCTCTACGTCATGTCGTTGGGTGCGGACGGCGAGCGTGTGTCGCTGGGTTCCCTGGATTTCTTGGGAACGAGTGAAGCGCCGGTGCAATACGCATTGTCTCCTGAGGGAGGCAGGGCAGTCTCTGGCGACGTGGCACAAGTAACCGGTGGCGGCTCGCGCGGCGTGGCAGAGGGCGCGAAAGCCACGCTGCCCCAACTCGACTTGGCGATCATGAATCCGCCCTTCACCCGCTCGGTGGGCGGCAATCTGCTGTTCGGCAGCCTGCCTGCGGCGGAAAGGCGAAGACTCCAGGACGAACTATCGCGCCGCCTGAAGTCGCGGCAAGCATCCGCCACAGCAGGTCTTGGCGCCGCGTTCGTTGCCACCGCCGTCCCCAAGCTGGAGCCCGGCGAGGGGCGATTGGCGTTGGTGCTTCCGCTAACCGTCTGTACCGGCCCCTCGTGGGCGCAGACCCGCGCCCTCATCGAGCGGTACTTCACCCTGGACGTGGTGATTACGTCACATGACCCCCAGCGTTGGAACTTCTCGGATAGTACGGATCTCTCGGAAGCCCTGCTCATTGCCACGCGCCGCCCCCGCCAACCTGCCAAGGCTGGTTCCCGCACCACGTTCGTCAATCTCTGGCGAAACCCGGACGGTGTAGTGGACGCGCACCGGGTGGCGCAGGCGGTTACTGCTACCACTCCGGCAAATTTGGAGGAAACCGGCACGGCACTCCTGGAAGTCGACGGTCGGCACGTGGGCGAAGTGGTCTCGATACCTGAATCAAAGCTCGCTCACAGGCAGTGGGTCGGCGTGCAGTTTGCCCGCGCCGATGTAACGCGCAGCGCCGTGCGCTTGTTGGACGACAGTGAAGTCTGGATCCCCGGCGGGGAGTCAACCGCCAGCATTCCGCTGTGCGGTCTTGGAGAACTCGGTCAAATCGGTCCCGACAGACGCAGATTGGTCGATGGGTTCGATAGGACTATTTCAGTGACGGCATACCCTATGGTTGAAGGACACGATACAGAGAAGAGAAAGTCCTTGGCATGCTCGCCAGATGCCTATCTTTCGCCGTTAGCTGAGCCAAGAGGAGGACAACGGCCGGGATATGGCGAACACCTCTGGCAACAATCTGGTCGGCTTCTTATCTCCGAACGGCTGCGGCTTGATACTGCTAGAATTGTTGCCTTGCGGACGGAAACTAGAGTGCTGTCCAATGTGTGGTGGCCTGTCCGTATTGAGGAAATCCCAGTAGAAAAGGCGCTTGCAGTCTGGCTGAATTCATCCTTGGGCCTCTTGACCGTTCTAGTGAGGCGGACTAGCACGGAGGGTGGCTGGGTCGCCTTGAAGAAGGCCGACCTGAAGGAATTGCCAGTCCTCGACCCACGGCGCCTCTCCACCTCCCAGGTTCAAAACCTATCGCGCCTGTTCGATACCTTGGCAACAGCCGAGTTCGAGCGTCTCCCGCGCATGGCGCACTGCCCCGCCCGCCGCGCCCTCGACGACGGCATTGCCAATATCCTCGACCTCCCCGAACTCAGCACCCTCCGCGACCTCCTCGCCTCCGAACCCGTCATCTCCAACCGGCGTCTTTAGGAGACAGGGATCCCCATTGTTTGCTATCCATGCCGTCCTATTGAGGTGAAATCTGATGGCTTGAGTAGATAAGGACTGTGCGAGCTTTAAGCATCCTCGAGACATTAGAGTAAAGTTAGGACACAATTTCGCACATAAACTCGATAGTATCTTCAACGCGAGTCTTGATCGCCGCCAACTGCACTAGCGAAAACTTGCCCGCAGGTCCGTGAGTTCCTGTATTCAGTACCTTTAAGAGGTCATTTAGGTCCTTAATGTCCGTTTCGATATAGCTTTCAACAGCGCTACTTGCCATGCCTTTGCGAGTCAGACAGTAGTGGACTTTGGTCCGTCGAGTTGGTGTTCCCTTATCTGTAACGTCGCAATTCGGGAGCGAAGTCAACACATCCTTGTCTGGCGCTTCGCTATCCAAGATGTCCCCGATAAGCTCTCTGGCACTTGAACAAAAGTGGCGGGCAGCGTCAGGATTGTTGGGGTTCAGCGCGTATATAGCACCTGCCCACCTATTGCCTAATTCAGGGGAAAACTCGGCCAATAGCTCTGCAGTTTTCGCAGTCGCAAGATCGGCTGTAGAAACCTGAGAATCTACGGGGTTCTCAAGCAGGCTGTTAAGCACAGTTACACTGTTCGCAGTGTCTCGTTCAGCAAGATCGGAAATTACGGGATCTGCATCACTGGTGTCGAGTCGCTCGTAGGCAGCAGAGAGTTCTGACACAGACGCATGAAGCGAGGTGTAGCGGACTGTCACGGTCTGCTGGGAAAGACGTCTTTGGGCAGATTTCAGGCGTGCTTGGTTGGCTCTCACACGGTTATTGTGAGCACGCACTTTGCGGTTATAGGCGTCAATTTCACGTTTGCGTTTAGAATTATACTGCCGAACTGCGTTGTTGTGCTTGCGAATTGCACTATTGAAGTTCTGCACGTTTTGGCGCTGCTTTGATTGAGCCTGTCGTGCCATAGACCGGGCTTGAGATGGAGTTATACGTTGTGGCATTCTCGTTCCAGTTCGTCTGCAATCTTCGCGTTCACTTACATGACAGTATATCATGTATTTACGAGAAAACGAGACGCTACATATAGTATTTTGAGTATTGGAGCGTTTTATGGAACTTGGGGCGTTTTCGGTTAGTTTAGCGGTGGCGGATATAGAGGCTTCGCGGGCGTCTAAAGCGAAGTTTGGGATTGAGGTTGTTGGTGGTGAGGTGGTGGGGAAGACCTTGGGAATTCGATTCAAAGCCTAGACTTTGCAATGCCCCAACCTCCAAGAGCTGCGGCTACAGCAGCAAGAATGGGTCCAACATGATCTCTCATGTCCAACCAAGAAAGCAGGACAAGGAGCGCTCCTAGCGAAAGCAATGCAATTAAGAGCATTACAACAAAATATCTTCGTTGCAATTCCCTGTCTTTGGCTACCAGCTTAGCTCCCTCATCACGACTGGCGAGAAACTGTGTCATGTGTTCGTCGTTGAATTTGTTGAGAAGAGCAAGTGTGCCAATGATATCCGACCCCATCAATGCCTGATTCAACGTGCGAGAGGCATCTGGGGTCGGTTTATCTGGACTTTCGTTGCTTGGATCTTCTACCTTATCTGTGGAAGATTCCACCAATGGCTGATCCTTGCTGTTTCCAGTTGCTTCCTGGCCAGGCATAGAAGTCTTCCTCCCACCCGTTGCCAAAGTCTTCGTACGATTGATTGAGGTACCTGTGAGAAGTTGCTACAAAGTCGCGGACAATAGCAACCACAACAAAGTACCGAAGGAGAATAGCATCGTCCTGCACAACGATTTCCTCGTTAGGTCTTTCTCTTTTTTTCATAGCGCACCTCTGATTGCATGTCTCGTCTCGAAGCAAACGATTCCTACTCTACACTGTCTATTATCACAGTGCATCTTAGTGTTGTAAACTCAACGCATACTACAATATCTCCAGTGAATAGCCTATTGTCAATTCATATGCCTGGTACTTTGCTCCGGTCCGACCTCTCTTGGGTGTACTCTAGAATATCGCATGTTCCGCAAGGTTGTCACCATAATGGCACAATGTTCGCTGGTTCCGAATTAGGAAGGTGTCGATATGAGAAACATAACCCTACGCGCTGATGAGGGATTGATCAAGGCGTCGCGGCGGCGGGCTGCGGCTGAGGGGACGAGCTTGGATGCGCTGTTTCAGCGGTGGCCTGCGGAGTATGTCGGGCGCGAGCGGCAGGCGGATGCGGCGTTGGCGGCAATTCATGATTTGCGCGAGGACATTGCCACTGGAGGACGCACGTTCACGCGGGATGAGATGAATGAGCGCTGAAGTTTGCGTGAATATGGGCGCTTTGGACTAGTGATCGCGGAGAAGATGGATTCCCGCTTTCGCGGGAATGACGGACTGCGTCGTGTTTCCTCTTGTTATCTTCAACCGGACACTTTCAGTGGAGTACAATTCAAAGCACGTAATCAAGGAGTCGATAGGAGCATTTCATGGAACTTGGGGCGTTTTCGGTTAGTTTGGCGGTAGCGGATATTGAGGCTTCGCGGGCGTTTTATGCGAAGTTTGGGTTTGAGGTGGTGGGGGGTGATGCGGCGGATCATTGGCTGATCCTCAGGAACGGTACAACCATCATCGGTCTCTTTCAGGGGATGTTCGAGCAGAACATTCTCACCTTCAATCCGGGGTGGGACGGCCAGGCGCAGCCGTTGGAGTCGTTCACGGACGTGCGCGAATTGCAGCGGCAGCTCAAGGCGCAGGGCGTGGAGCTCATGAACGAAGCCGATGAGGATACCACCGGCCCGGCAAGCTTCGTGGCCGTGGACCCGGACGGCAATGCCATCCTGGTGGACCAACACGTTTGAGTGTGCGGGCCATAGTCAGCCCGTTACCATAGCATATTAGGCTCAACAATCCCATCCCGGCGGCGAACAACTGTCTATTGGCGCTTGTATTGCAGTGTTATGCACTTGTGCGCTGTCTTAGGGCGCTACGAATGCCAAGTAGACCTGTGCATGCCCCGATATGTCGGAGGTGTAGACCACGGCGCGGCCGTCGGGGGTGAACGACGGGTGGGGGTGCGACCACTGGGGGCCGTAGGCGTCGTCGGGAGCGGTCTCGCCTGCGTACGGTTCAGGTTCCGACCACTGAAAGCCTTGCGAGGAAGCCTGCGGGTGGCAGAGCGTCTTGCGCGCGCCGGTTGTCGGATCGATGAGTTGCAGTCCCACGTCGGGCAGAGTGGTATCGCACACGATCTGCGCGCCGTCGCGGCGGGGCGCGGGATGCCAGCAATTGAACGCCGCTACGTCCCGTTCGCCACTGCCGTCGCGCCGGATGGCTTTCAGGGCGTGAGGCCAATAGGTGAAGATTATCTCGTCGTTCGACAGCCAAGCCTCGTGGGTGATCCACTCCTGGGGGGTCTGCGCGCGCAGCGGTCGAGGGTTGGAACCGTCGGCTTCCACCAGCCACATACGCGGCAAGTCTGAGGAAAAGAGCACCGTGCGTCCGTCGGGACTCCACTGCGCGTGCGCCACAAATTGATCGGTGGCAAACAGCACGCGTTCGCCGCCGCCATCGGTGCGCACGGCGAGGATGATATTCTTGCCGTCCTTCTGAGCGGCCAGCAGGATTTCCGAGCCGTCGGGACTGATCGAGCAGTTGCCGAGCCAAGACGAGGGCGGCAGGTTCGTGAGCACGATTTCCCGCAAGGTTGACGTGTCTACTGCACGCAACTGCGTGGCTGCGGCGTAGTAGACGTGCTTGCCGTCGGGCGAAACACACGCAGACCACGCGGATATGTCGCCGCTTGTCGTGAGCTGCTGCAATGTGCCGTCCGGCAATTGGATGCCGTAGAGATTGGGCGCGCCCGCGCGGTACGACGTGATGATGAGCATGTTGTGGTTGGCGCCCGCCCAGGCGGGATTGAGAAAATACGGCGCGTGATTCACACAGGGAGCGTTGGTTAGTTGCCAGATGGTGGCGCCTGTCTGCTCATCCTGCAGCACTTGCTTTTCGGTGGGCAATTGGGTGGCTATGCTCATGTTCACTCCTCTTTTGATTCTTTCCTGGCTCGTAGTTGCCTATGCAAGAAATTACTCTTGCGTGACATTGTCTTACAGGCGGGATGAGACTTGGGTCGGCCAAGAGGTGCCCTCACCCCGGCCCTCTCCCACGAGGGACCATTGCGAAACCCCTTCCCCCTTGATGAGGGAAGGTCGGGATAGGGGTGAATAATGGCCTTACGACAAGCAATCCCTGTCTACTCACACGCCCCCCCCTCTGGATTCCGGCTTTCGCCGGAATGACGGAGTTATGCAAAGGTCTCCACGGGGAGAGGGAATTCTTGATCCCACTCCGGAGGGAGTATCCGCGCGCAATCTTGGTAAGGGAACGGACTTCGAAGGAGGATGAATCCTAATGGAAATGCCTCCACTTGGAATCATGAATACACTGCCTGCAGTTGGTCCACGTTTCGTTGCACTTTGGCGATTGCGGCCGCTATGTCATCCATGGCGCTCTTCTCGGCGAGGAGGGTGCTTTGGCCGATCCAAGCTGCCTGCTCGTGGCAAAGCCGCTCAGTTTCAGGGCATGGCAGTGAGCGGAAGCTGCCGATAGCCCCCTTTACCGAGCCGTCGGACTTATCGAACATCGGGTTGTCGTACAACGGCCACGGATAGCCGCTGGACATACCGACGCCCTCCGCCTGCACCGCTTGGAGGAAGGTCTCACGGTCGGCGCCGAACTCCTCAGCGTTGAGGCGGATGGGGTAGATATGGTACCCGTGCTGGGTGACCTCCGGCTCAAGCTGCTGCACGGTAATGCCGGGGACGTCAGCGAGCATGCTGGAGAGATAGGCCGCATTACGGTTACGCCGTTTCGTATGTTCATCCAGGCGTTCCAATTGCGGGAGGCAGACCGCGGCTTGGAATTCATTCATGGGGTAGGCCTGGCCGAGTTCGTGGTGCTCGTACCAGGGCCGGCCGTTCTTGCGTCCAAAGCAGGCCAGCGTGTAGAAGCAGCGCTCCCAGATAGCCTCGTTGTCCGTAGTGGCCAGGCCGCCCTCGCCGCAGGTCATGTTTTTGGCTTGGTTGAAGCTATACGAATTGAGGTCGCCCCAGCCGCCAACCTTCTTGCCGGCCCACTCGGTGCCGTGGGCGTGAGCGCAATCGACGATGACGGCCAGGTCATGCGCCTTCGCGAGCGCTCCAAGCTCGTCCACCTGCGCCGGATAACCGCCGAAGTGCACGGGCACGATGGCGCGGGTGCGGGGGGTGATGGCAGCGGCTACTGCCGCCGGATCGAGGCAGAGCGAGTTGGGGTCTACGTCCGCAAAGACCACGTTCGCTCCCACGAGCAAGGGCGCAAACGCCGTGGCCATGAACGTGAAGGCCGGCACGATTACTTCGTCGCCCGGCCCAATGTCGAACGCGCGCAGGCCGATGTCGAGGCCCGCTGTGCAGCTCGTGAGCGGAATGCCAAACGCGGCGTCGTGGTAGTCGCAAAAGCGTGCATTTAATTCCATCACCATGGGACCGTGTCCGGTACCGCCCCAGCGGCTGCTCTCCAGCACCTGGCGCAGCAGGTCCATTTCGCGCTCATCAGATTGGGGCCACGAGGGGAACCTACGCGTACAAACAGGCGTGCCGCCGCGTATCGCTAGCTTTTCCATCGCAAACTCTTTCTGCTTGAGTATTGCACGTGAGAATCGTAGGGTTGTTGCAGGAATGTGCGGGACGAAATACCCCCCGCGCAGGCCCGTTTAGTGTCCGCTGCGCCGCTGGCGCAGGCATTTATATCCCCGCCATGGTGTTCTTCTGAGTACCTATCTTAGCCTAATTGCCCTCGATGTACGAAACTACACCCGGCATGCCCTGAGAGGTTGAGCGCGAGGCCTGCTAGGTCTACGATATTAGTGAGCTTCTTTGAATGCGTAGCGACTTCCCAGCGAAAGAAGAGACACCGCCATGACAACCACAATTGGCATCATCACCGACGTGCACGGCAATGCGCCTGCGCTGCGTGCAGTGTTGGCGGAGCTGGCGCGTGAGGATGATTTGTCTTGCGTCTATGGCGTGGGCGATCTCATTGGTGTTGGGCCGGACACCAATGAGGTGCTGGATCTGCTCTTTCGCTTGCCTGCCTTTGCCAGTGTTGCCGGCAATCATGAGGATTGCATTTTGGCGCTGATTGCGGGTGATCCGCCTGGGAGCCCACCGGGGATCGAGGCGCATCACGAATGGATTGCGGATGGACTCGACCGCCGCTTTCTGCCGCAACTTGCTGCAATGCCGCGGGTTTTGTCCCCGCAGCACGAGGGCATGGAGCTCTTCATTGCTCACTACCACTTGGATGCGGCGCAGAATCTCCTGCCGATTGAACCTGAGCCCAGCCTGGATACGCTTGACGCCCACTACGGCGGGCACTCCGCCGCCGCCATTCTCACGGGCCACCACCACGACGGACACTACTTTCAAACACCGGAACGGCTCTACCTCAACCCCGGTGCGCTGGGCTGCGGCCCGAGGCCGGTGGCGCGGTACGCCCTGCTTACGCTTGGCGAGGATGGCATTGGCGTCGAACGGCGTGAAGTTGCCTACGATAGAGCGCGCTTCTTGCAGTCCTACGATGAGCGCAAGGTACCGGATCGGGACTTCATTCTGCAACGTTTTCATGGGCAGACGTGAAAATCCGGAGGCGAATCTTGAAGTGAGGTTGTGAGCGGTTGAGGCAGCATGTTTTCTGGACGTGAGACACATTTAGAGAGATGGAAGTGACGCACGGTCTGCCAAACGACATTCTCGCGCTGGCGCCGATTCGAAACCGATGCCCGCCGGTCGGTGTCCGAGTGGCAAAGAAAAAATGGATTCGCTAGACTCACAAACGAAGTGCAACACCATGCTAAGGTGTTGCCATGGGAACATACTATCGTCAACTTTCCATTGAAGAGCGGTGTGAACTGGCCCGACTTCACACCGCGGGGCACTCGTACCGGCAAATTGCTGCAGCTCTGGATCGCGCGCCATCGACTATTATGCGGGAGGTGAAACGGAATGGGTCTCGTACAAAGGGCTACCAAGCGACGTATGCAGATGAACAGGCATGGGCGCGGCGCTGGGTTGGCGGCAAGCTGGAACGGGATGCTGCGTTGCGCAAGACCGTGCTGGGGTACTTGCGACAGTGCTGGTCGCCGGAGCAGGTGGCAGGACACATGGCGCGGGATGCCGGTGGACCGGCCATCTCCCACGAGACCATCTATCGCTTTATCTACGGACAGGTGGCGCGCACCAAGGACTATAGTTGGCGGCACTACCTGCCGCGAGGCAAGACGAGACGGCGACCCCATCGGCGCAGTGGGCGCAGTCCGGCCTCCTTCATTGCCAAGCGCCGTCCACTGGCGGAACGTCCCCAGGCGGCGGCCGACCGCCAAACCCCCGGCCACTGGGAGGCTGACCTGATGCTCTTTGGCAGAGGCGGCCACGCGGTGCTCGCCCTGCACGAGCGCCACTCGCGCTTGCTCATCGCTGCGCGCCAGCCCGGCAAGGCGGCAGACCCCATCGCCAGCACCATGTACGATCTGCTCGCGGTCTTGCCTGAAGCGTGGCGACAGACCGTCACTTTCGACAACGGCACCGAGTTCGCGCGTCATTACCATCTCCATGACTTGGGCATCCAGACCTTCTTCTGCGATACCCACGCGCCGTGGCAGAAAGGAGGCATCGAGAACGCTATCGGACGCATGCGGCGGGTGCTGCCGCGCAAGACCGACCTGGCGGAGATGTCTGCAGAGCGCTTTGCGCAACTTATCCAAGCCTACAATCACACCCCGCGCAAGTGCCTTGACTATCAAACCCCAGCCGAAGTATTCCTCAAACAAACGTTGCACTTGAAATGTGAATCCACCTTCCTGCTTTCGCGGGAATGACGGTTGGGCGGGGATAACGGGCTGCGTGTTGTTTCTTTTGAACTTAATGAAACGCAATGATGTGAAACGTCCAAATACAATGGTATGAACCGTAAAACACATTCCCGCTGTAGCGGTAACGGATTGCTATAGACGAAAGGATTGCATATGGCGACGACTGAGACTCGCACTGAGCGAGATTCGATGGGCGAGATGGAAGTTCCCGCTGACGCCTACTATGGGGCCTCTACGCAGCGGGCGGTGTTGAATTTTCCCATCAGCGACCTGCGCTTTCCGCGCCGGTTCATCCAAGCGCTCGGCTTGATCAAGCAAAAAGCGGCGGAGGCGAACAGAGAGCTCGGCCTGCTCGACGAAGGTCTGGCTGATGCCATCATCCAGGCGGCCCAGGAAGTGGCGGACGGCACGCTGGATGGCGAGTTCGTGCTCGATATCTTTCAGACCGGCTCCGGCACCTCAACCAACATGAACGCCAACGAGGTCATCGCCAACCGCGCGGTGGAGATACTCGGCGAAGCGCGCGGGTCGCGCACGGTGCATCCGAACGACCACGTGAACATCTGCCAGTCGTCCAACGACGTGATTCCGGCGGCGATGCATCTGTCTGCGCTCTTGGGCATTCGGCAAGACCTGATTCCGGCGTTAGCGAAACTACAGCGGGCACTGGTTGGCAAAGCAGAAGAATTCATGCCCATCATCAAGACCGGGCGCACGCACCTGCAGGATGCGACGCCTATCCGCCTGGGGCAGGAGTTCCAGGGTTACGCCGGACAGATCGAGCGGGCTATCAAACACTTGCGCCACGCCGAGGACTGGCTGGGCGAACTGGCGCTCGGCGGCACGGCGGTCGGCACGGGCATCAACGCCCATCCCGCGTTCGCGCGTCTCGTCTGCGCCAAGCTGCGCGCGGCGACGGGTTACCACATCCGCGAGACGGAGAACCACTTCCAGGCTCAGAGCGCAATTGACACATTTGTGATGACAAGCGGCATGCTGAACACGGTGGCCGTGGCGCTGCTCAAGATCGCCAACGACATTCGTTGGTTGGGCTCCGGTCCCCGCGCGGGGCTCGGCGAACTGCTGCTGCCGGAAGTGCAGCCGGGGAGCAGCATCATGCCCGGCAAGGTAAATCCCGTCATTCCCGAATCGGTGATCCAGGTCTGCGCGCAGGCGATGGGCAACCACCATGTGGTGACCATTGCAGGCCAGTGGGGATTCTTCGAGTTGAATACAATGCTGCCGGTGGCGGCGTACAATGTGCTGCGGCCGATAGCACTGCTCAGCAAGGCGGCGGCGAATTTTGCCTACCAGTGCGTGAGCGGCATCCAAGCCACGGAACACGGCCCCGCCACAGTCGAACGCGGCCTCATGACTGCTACGGCTCTGGCGCCCTTGGTGGGCTACGACCAGGCTGCCGTGATTGCCAAGACTGCCCACGCCGAGAACAAGACCGTCCGTGAGATTGCCAAAGTCCTCACCGACCTAACCGACGAGCAATTGGACGAATCGCTCGACCCGGCAAAGATGGTGCAGCCGGGACTGAGCGGCATCGCGGCGGGAGGATAGTATAGAGACACACAGACCCTAGCCACGTCGCAAGGACATGTTGGTACGTTGCAGATAGCGGTTATACAACCTAGCCCAACGGTGTCTGAGTGATAGGGCGCTCACGCCTGCTGACATCAAGTTGGGCTTGGCCGCACAGGCCCCCTACAAGAACTTGGTCATCTAGGCACTCGATTACCTTCGAGACGAGGTTCGCACTGACTCGATAAGTTTCTCAGCAATACGGAGGAGATGCTCGCTGACGGCGACTTCATGCTCTATGGGTCTTGCCGAGCGTACTGTGATACCGTACACTTGACTGTATGGTCATTCGCTCCATCCGTCACAGGGGATTGCGTCGGCTCATCGAGGACGACAACCCTCGCTTCTTGGAATCTCAATTGGCCGGTCGAATTAGGAGGATACTAACCGTGCTGCTCCTGGCCGACGACATGAACGGCTTCTTATCCGACGCGCCTTCCGGTTGGCGCGTTCATCGGCTCTCGGGTGAACGGCAGGAGGAGTGGAGCGTTTCCGTATCGGGCAACTACCGTATGACATTCGAGGAACGGAATGGCCATATCGACCGCTTGAACTTGGAGGACTATCACTGATGACTGCCGACGGTATCAAGGTAAGAATGACCCCCTCGCATCCAGGGGAGTTCATCCGTGCGGAGATAATCGAGGTGTTGGGGCTGAACGTAGCCAAGGCCGCCAGCATCCTGGGTGTCCGGCGCGCCACGCTCTCAGATTTGCTGAACGGCAACGCGGCGCTGTCACCCGAAATGGCGCTGCGGATCGAGAAGGCGTTTGGCGTAAGCATGGACATGCTGCTGCGAATGCAGGCCTGGCATGATGCCGCGCAGATGCGCACCCGAGCAGATGAGATCAGAGTTGAGCGTTATCAGCCCGCTTGAGCCGGCTTCTTTCTACCTTGCGACAGCGCGGGTGTACCCCATTACGCAACGAGACGGCCCAGCGTAAATCGAAACGCTGGGCCGCCCCGTTTCCTTCGTCTAGCCAATCTCTATCCCTGCGGAGAGGGCAAACCGCAGGTTAGCGGATTCGCAGAGCGCGATGACTTTCACTCCTTCGCCCGCCGAATTAGCACCTATAGTCCCCCGCGAAAGGATTCAAAGGTCTCCGTCTCTATCATCGATATCACTCCGGGACTAACGAGCAGCAGAACAACGGCGAACCAGAGCGTCAGCACGAGAATGCCAAAACCGATCCAGCGCACGACAGGTGGTCGCTGCGGCAGCGCCATGAAGACTCCTGCGCCGAAAGGTACGGCACATATCGCCAATACGTAGAAAAGTGATCCTATCATCTGCGCCACACCTCGATTCTATGCGGTGCCTCACCTACTCTGTTTATTACTCCTTTCGACCATCACCGTATTGTTTCTTCTCAATCACAGGGTGAAGGTGCGCAATGCACCCCCCTGCCCCAAGACACATTCTAAAATGGCCCTGGGCAAAGTCTGAATGCACTCGGTCACCGTCGCCGCCGGATTCGTTTGTCCTCTGGTTTCCGACAAACTCCCACAACGGCTGGTATACCCATCCGTATGCGTTGAAGAAGGGGTCGCCGTCGATGTAGACGCCATCCCAGCACCATGAGGTTTTAGAGATATACTTCGCGACCTTCACTGGACCGGCCCATAACTCTTCACTCTTGATATGCACACCGCAGCCGCATGACGGACCGGACGCTGCTGAAACCCAGCCTCCAGCTTGCAAATATCCGCTTATGCGCCTAAACTCCTCTTTCGTCTCGACCGACGTCACCGTGAGGAAGTCGATGGCTACCTGCTGTGCCGCGGGCGGCAACTGGGAGAACGCCTGCTGTGGGTCGTCCGCCGTTTCCAAGCCTTGCATGATTCCCTGCACGACAGTGGGATCAGCGTAGTCGGGGGCATCTGCGGCGTAGGCGACGCCTGAGGTACAGACGAGAGCGAGAAGCAGCCCGACTGCCATTCCAACGAGTCTTGAATGCGTAAACATGGCCAAGCCTCCTTGTAGCGTACAGCGAACACATCATGCCCTCCACTTTTAATCTACCATAGACTGGCGCGTGTCCAACCATTAAACGGCAGATTCTTAGGAAATGTTAAGGTTTGCGCTTCTAATCTTTAAGGAAAGGCTTAGCGAACGCTAAGGTATAGCGTAGGTTTGTGCCGTCTGCCCGCGGTCGTCATTCCCGCTCACGGCCTGCCTCCCATCCGATACGGTGGAAACTCGCCTCTGCCGCGGGACTGCGCTCACTCCAGGCAGGAGAGAAATCCCCGTGCTATATTTAAGGCTGGGCTCCTGCTTTCGCGGAAGCTACGGACACGGAGGAGTGACAGACAGGGCGGCGGCCTTGTTTCATCCTCCGCCACTAGTGAGCCCATCGCAGGGCTTGCTTCATATATAGCCAAAGGAGGAGGCTTTCACACCATGGCCTACTATGACGATTGGCCCGTTCTCGGCGCCGCGGAGGTTAATCCCCGGCAGCAGCGATTGTTCGAGCAGTACGAGGACTACCTGCTCCACTACATTAAGCAGCTTTATGACGCGCGAGGGCGCTTTTGGAATCGCGATTACTCCGGCCTGGATGCATACGAGCATTCGGTGGAGCCCAATCGACAGCACTTCTTAGACAGCCTTGGCGGCTGGCCGTGGGACCGGCAGGACTTGCACCTGCGCTTCGAGCCGCTGGCAACAAACTTGGACTTTCGCGTCGAGCGGGTGTACTACCGCGTTTTCGATGGCGTGGAGAGCGATGCACTCTTGCTGACGCCGCTCGGCAGGGGGCCCCACCCGGGTATAGTCCTGCAGATCGGCATCTACGGCGTGCCGGAAACCGCTTGTGGTTTCACTGAGACGGAACATGCGGGGATCGATAGTTCGTACCACCGCATCGGCGGACGGCTGGCTATGCACGGCTATACCGTGCTCGCCACGCGCATGGTGACCGGGTTTGAACCGGATAAGCTTGCGGGGCGGTTCGCCCCGAAGCTGCAAGAGCTCAAGAGTGCGCAACCCCACGCCCGCATGTACCTCAACCGCCTGTGCCGCACCATCGGTATGGACCTGTTTGGCGTGGAGATGTTTGCGCTTTCACGCGGCGTGGACCTGCTGGAAAGTTTGCCGCAGGTGGATAGCGACCGGATCGGATTCTACGGCAAGTCGCAGGGCGGGCAGTCGGGGCTTTGGCTGGGTGCGCTCGATAGGCGTCTGCAAGCGGTGGTAAGCACGGCGTGGTTCAATGAGCGCTACCAAAAACAGGTGATTCCTTCAGAGCACTACCGGCCCTTTGCGCTCACGGTGGAAGAGGACAAGACCTACCCCCATCTGCACGAATTCGCCGATAGCGACATCGCTTCGTTGATCTGCCCGCGTGCGTTCATGGTGGAGGAGGGCAAGCACGACGGAGCGGTCTATTGGAAGTTAGCCGAGCAGGCGTTTGCCGAGGTGAAAGCAATTTACGAGCGCCTCGGCGTCGGCGAGAAGTGCGACATTCACGTCCACGAGGGCGGCCACGAAGTCGAGCCCGAAGAGGAAACCGCGCGGATGCACTCGGTGCAGTTCTTAGACCGCTGGTTGAAAGGCGGGGCGTAAAGCCGGGCGGCATCCATCATTGGCTGCAAGAACGAAGTTCGCCAAACCTTCGCGGGCGCACACACTGAGTTAGCTAATCGCTATTCCCCATTGCTCGCGGGAGCAGGGCGGATGAGCTTCCACTGCGCGGTCTCGCTGAGCACCGAGGCCTCTTGATAAGAGACGATGAAGGCGTAGCGCGCATGGTCGGTGCGGTTGCCTTTGGAATGGTGCCACAGCATACCGTGGAAGAGCAGCATCGAACCCGCCGGCAGCGGGACGGGAACGGCATGCTCGTTGGCGTATTCCTCAGGGCTGAGCTTGCGAATGCAAGCCCCATAGTCCACGATTTCGTAGTCCTGCAGGCCCCAGCGATGGCTGCCCGGTACCACCCACATGCAGCCGTTGGCTTCGTTGGCGTCCTGGAGCGGTACCCAGATAGACATCCGCGTCTTACTATGCGTCTTTGGATCGTCGGGTTTCGTGTAGAAGGCTTCGTCCTGGTGCCAGTGGCAGATGATGTCGGAGTGGGGCACCTTGGTAACCAACTTCGCTGAGTGCACGGCGATGCCGGGGCGGACGATATCTTCGATCAGGGAGAGGATGCGTTCATCGCGGGCAAAGCTGCTGATGAGCTCGGAGCGTAGGCCTATTTGAAGTATCCATCCGGGTCGGTTCGCCGTCGTGTCGCCGTGCTCCGGCATGAGGCGCTTGATCTCGTTGTTGAGGGCCGTCACGTCTGCCGGCGGAAAGACGTTATCTAGGATGACGAATCCCTGCTCGTCGTAGGTCTGAAGTTCCGACGCGCTCAACGCGCGCAACGGCTGGGTTTGCTCCTCTAACGCCACTACCTTCGCCATGCTGCACTTCCTCGTGAATCTAAGCATCGTGCTGCTCTACGAGCTTTCTGCCGCTTCGTCCACCCTTGAGTGGCTCCGCCCGCTGCAACCTCGGGCCCGCAAGCGGAAGTCCCAGGCGAAGCGGTGACTTAACGTAATGTACAGGCGATCACCCCTTTGCTATACGCAGTATTATACTGAATTGCCAGCTTTTTGTGCTAGACATTGCGTTTTCGCCGGGGAAGTGAACGACTATTAGTGCCTACCTACCTTACGGAAGAGCGGGAAGCCCACCACCGGGCTCCTCGCTCTTGCGCGTGCACGGCATCTTGTCTTGCTCCCATGCTCTGGCCCACGTGCTTCATACGGTTGGAAACTCCCAGAGAAGCACGGAGTGGAGCACAGCCGGCACGTACAGCTATGGCAAGCAGGTTAGTTCGGTCTAGAGAAATGATATTCGCTTAGCCACTCATGCCGCGAGCGCGTGATGTCATACTGACCGGTCCTGATATATGCGATTTCAAAGTCCGGCAATTCGCGAGACACCACACAGGACTCGCCTACATACCAATGTTCCCCTTCGATGAAGCTGAAGTCCATGGTGTGGTGTTCGTTGCCGTCGATAACGCTGTTGTCTACAGGGAAAACATGCAAGATGAAGCGTTTGGCGGCGTCATCGTTGGCGCACGGGCTCCTGACATAGGTTAGAGTACGGCCGTCAAGGTAGATGTCGTACGTGGAGCGGATAATCAACTGGCCTTGAATGGGCGCCTGGTTTGCGGTGTCAACGTGTTTGAGGCTGTAAATTGTGTGAGCCGTGAACGTGTCGACAGCTAAGTAGCTTTTTTCAACAAAGTTGAAGAATGGCTCAAAGTCTTTCAGATCATGCATATACCGGCGCTCGGGCCGCCAATCTTGGCGTTCAGCCGAAGCCAGTGGTGGCATTCGGGAAGTTCGCATGTCGATAATTAGCTTTGGCATGTTCTTTGTAACATCAGAAAAGAATTCGTCAAGAATTGCCTGATTTGTGTAGTTGGGCTTGGTCAATGGAATATCGTAGAAAAACCGGGTAGGAGCATCGCGGTCGGATTCTAAGTATATCCAAGCACCCTTTCCCCAGACAAGAATGGTGTCATTTGGTCCTGTTGATTCTTGGATTAGCCCACGGAGTCGGACACCTACACTGACAATTGCGCCTTCTCTCGTGTACTTGTCGGCAAGTTGCACGAAACTAGGGTTGGACAAGGAGTAGTAGACTGCAACGACTAGAAGTCCAATTGCAGGAAGCGAAGGACCTATTGATCGTCGCGTAAGGACATAGCAGGCTAAGAATGCCATGATTAACGAGATGGCGGGAAGGGCGGGGAGAAAGTAGTGCCGGTATGGAAAGCCTGACAGTGAGAGGCTAATAACCTCAATGGGAAGCAGAATTAGAGAGATCACCAATAGGCCTTTAAAGCTCACAATGTGCAACCGCCTTCGAAAAAGCAAAAAAGTACCTGCGCACCAGCCAAGAACGACTACCAGGGAAATTGGAAACATTTCAGTGGTTAGGAACCATATCACTTCCAGCCTCTCATGTAGCATTGGCATGCTATAGGAGAAGTTGTAAACGAAGACGGCATCCCAGAATTCATCCAAGGCGCCGAATGACACAAAAAGACCCGCAACAAGGACGAGTACGCTCCCCCCGCCCAAAATTGCCCAGGCGAGTTTGTACAGTGACGTGCCTCTCATTAAGATCCAAAAAATGCCAATAGCAATCCAGAGGGCGACGAGATTGGGCCTGAGCAAGAACGACGCAGCGCCGAGCATGCCAATGCTTACGTGCAGCAAAGCGAAGTGAATTCGAGATGGCATAGACTTGGATTGCGCTTCGCTGCGGACGAAAAGATAGAGGGTGAGGAATTGGAAGAGGAGGCCGTACTGCTCCGTAAAATTGCCGGGCGGATTGAACTTGGCGAAGAACACTAGGAAGAGTGCCAAGGCGAAGAGCGCAGGGAGGATACCCATACCATTCCTAAGAACGAGAAATGCACACCAGGTTGTGGCGAGCAAGAAGAAGCCTTGGACAACGAAGATTCCCCAAGATTCGTCGATAAGGAGTCCGACGAGGTTTAGGAGATGGATTAAGGGGCCCTTGTTGTCCCAGCGATCCAGATAAGGAATCTCTCCCTGCAAGATGCCCTTTCCTACGTAGATGTAGAGGCAAGAATCTCCGCTGCAGCTAGTTACAAACGGGTCAACGGCAAAGACGAAGAGAGTGACCAGGACAATTAACCAAGCGACGCCAAGCAAGCATTTGGCAATGAGTACGGGATGTAGCTTGGCTCTCAGAGCTACACTCTTGGATGTGCTTGTAAGCATTGTTTCAGTTGCAATTGTTGGTTGGTAAAAGTACCTGGTACAAGGAAGATTACGATTAGCCCAAAGTCATCAGCGGGCCCTTTACAAGATTACGTTTCAGGATGGCTGTCGTAAAGCTATTTGCGCGGACCTGCCACTCCCTTGGTTTCTGAAGGAAGTCAATTTGATGTTGAGAATTGATACTCGCTCAACCAGCTAGGGTGCGTGCGATCTAAACTGTATTGGCCTGTTCTGATATAGGAGATGGCATAGTCAGGCAATTCGCGAGACACCACACAGTCCTCGCCTACATACCAGTCTTTCCCTTCGATGAAGCTGAAGTCCATGGTGTGCTGTTCGTTGCCGCCGATAACATCCTTGTCAACAGGGATGACGTGTAGGATGAAGCGTTTTCCAGCGTCATCGTTGGCGCACTGGCGCCTAACGTAGGTTAGAGTGCGGCCATCGAGGTAGACATCATAGAAGGAGCGAATTATCAATTCGCCGCGATGGGATGCTTGAACTTCGCTATTATCGAGCTTAAGGGCATAGAAGGTGTAAGGAGGGGTCGAATCGACGGCTAGGTAGTTTGCCTCGACAAACTCAAGAAAGGGCTCATAGACTTCTAAGGTGTCTATGGCCCTGGGCCACGGACGCCAATTTGGGCGGTCAATCTCTGCCAAAGGTGGGAATCGATTGGTCTTCATGTCGATTATTAGCTTTGGCATTTGCTCCTTGACTTCGGACAGGAATTCGTCAAGCATCGCTTGCGTTGTGTAGTTGGGCTTGGTCAGCGGAACATCGTAGAAGTACCGAGTGGGTGCATCACGATCAGAGTATATATGTAACCAGGCACCTCTTCCCCATACGAGAATAGTATCGTCAGGCCGAGTCGATTGTTGAATTAGGTTTCGGTGGCGAGTATTTTGGGGAGACTGGCTTGGGCCAGCCAATGCAACAGCGTTGACGTATTTGTCCGCGAGGTGCGAGATTCTAGAGAGTGGTGAGACAAAGTAGGCCGCGCCGAGCAGCAGGGCGACACTCATTAGCGATGGAGCGACAAGACGTTGTGTAAGGACGAATGAGATAATGAATCCCATTAGAAGCATGACGACTGGTAGGATGGTGAGAAAGTAGTGTGGGAAGGCAAGGTCTGCAAGCGACAGGCTAACGACTTCCAGAGGAAGCAATATCAAAGAGATCACTATGAGGCCACTGAGCCGCTCCATCGGTAGCCGCCTTCGAATTATGAAGACAATGCCTAAACACCAACCAGCGATGACAAGCAGGGATATTGGGAAAAACTGACCAACTAGCTGCCGTACCACCCCGAGTCTTGCGGAGAACGTGGCATCGCTATAGGCAAAGTTGAATACAAAGACGGCATCCCAAAGTGCACCCAACGCACCAAGGCTTTTGAAGAAGGCCGCAACAAGTATAAGCACGGTGCCTCCACCCGCAACGGCCCAAATGAGTCTGTGTAATGATGTTCCTCTCATGATGACCCAATAAATGCCTAGAGCGATCCAGAGGGCGACGAGGTTGGGTCTAAGCAGGAATGAGCCGGCGCCGAGCACACCTATGCTCATGTGCAGTAATGCGAATGGGACTTGAGAGTGATCGGGCCTGTCCTGATCTTCACTGCGGACGAACAGGTAAAGAGTAAGGAATTGGAAGAGGAGACCGAACTGTTCTGCGAAGTTTCCTGGTGGCACAAACTTGCTGAAATAGATGAAAAACATTGCGAGAGCGAAGAGGGTAGGCGTTAACCCAAAGACCTTTCTCAGCATGGCAAAGGAAATCCAGACAGAGCTGAGCAAGAAGAAGCCCTGAATGCCCTGCATCCCCCACGTTTCGTCAATGATGAGGCCAGCGGCATTCAAGAGATACAGCAAGGGGCCTTTGTGATCCCAGCGATGAAGGTAGGGTACTTCTCCTTGCAACATGCCCTTTGCTACGTACATGAAGATCGGCTGGTCCATGCCAAGTGAGCCAATAAACGAGTCGATGGCAAGCACAAATAAGAAGGCAAGGACGATTACCCAAGCAACGCCAAGCAGGCGATTGGTCACAAGAGCGGGCACTGACATAGGCTTCATGGTTTGACCGTTGAATTGGCGATTGTGGTTGTTTCAGTTGCAGTTACTGGTTGGCGCAGCCGCTGACTGGACGAAAGCTACGGTAAGTCTACAGCCTACGGCGGGGGCTTTCAAAAGAATGCACATCAGGCGGTTGCCGCTCGTAATGTGTGTGAGACCGCTATCGCACTTGATCGTGACAACAGAATCACTGCAATTCGGGGAAATGATACTCGTTCAACCAGTCATGGGCGCTCTCGGATGCGTTGTACTGGCCGGTCCTGATGGAGGCAATGGGATAGTTCGGCAGGTCACGAGAGACGACGCAGGCTTCGCCAACGTGCCAGTCTTTCCCTTCCATAAAGGAAAAGTCCAAGGTTTCTTGGGATTTTCCTTCAAGAGCACTTGTATCAACGGGAATCACATGCAGGATAAAGCGGTTGGCGGCGTCGCCGTGGGCGCACGGGCTCTTTACGTAGGTGAGTGTTTTGCCGTCCAGGTAGACATCGTACTTGGAGCGGACAATCAATTCCCCTTTGGGCGGTGGTTGCAATTTGGAGTCGCTTAGTCTGAGGGCGTAGATCGTGAAGGGCCAGATCGTATCAACGGCTACGTAGTTTGCTTCGACGAAGTCAAAGAAGGGATCAAAGTCTGCCGGATCATGCATGTGACGGTCACGGGGCTGCCAATCAGCGCGTTCTGCACTGTCTAAGGGCGGAAACCACATGTGGCGTGAATCTATTATCAGTGTTGGCATCTCACTCTCTAGATCATGAACAAACTCGTCACGGATTGATTGGGTAGTGTAGTGCGGCTTGGTCAACGGATGGTGGAAAAAGTAGCGCGAAGGTGCGTCGCGATCGGCCAGCAGGTATATCCGAGCGCCTTTCCCCCACACCAGAATCTTGTCGCCAGGCTCAGTTTCCTCTTTCACACGTGCGGCTACAATCGATTCTCTGTCCTCCACAACCACACCCTCGATTGTATATTTCTCCATAAGCCGAACGTAGTTAGAGAAGGGTAGGGTAAAGTAGGCAGCGCCAAGCAGAAGTGCGGCAGTGAGAAGCGTGGGCGCAAGGAGGTTTTGCTTGAGAGTGAGCCATACCAGAAAAGCCATAAGGAGTGAAATGACCGGGAGGGTGGGGAGGAAGTTGTGCGCGAAGTCAAATCCCGATAGAGAAGCATTTGGAACTTCAAGCGGGAGAAGGATCAAGGAGAGTGCCACAATGCCCTTGGCGGGTTCATCTCTCAACTGTCTTAGAGCGACACATCGAATGCCGACAAGCCAACTTGCAATGACTAACGGTGATGCCGGGAACAGGCCCGCGGCTAAGTCCCGGATTACATGAAGTCTTTCCAGAATTGAGACGTTGCTGTGGGCCAAGTTGTACATGATAACAGCGTCCCAGAGCTCACCCCATGCGCCGATGGTTATGAAGAGGGTTGCAACAAAGAGAATTGGAACCCCTCCTCCAACAATTGCCCAGGCGAGCTTGCGCAGGGAGTTGCCTCTCATCAGAAGCCAGTAGATACCGATAACGATCCAGAGGACGACGAGGTTGGGCTTGAGCATGAAAGTGGCAGCACCAAGGGCGCCCATGCCTAAGTGGAAGAAAGCAAAGTGAACTCGGGAGCGCGCGTGGTCTGCTCGCCCTTGGCTGCGCATAAAGAAGTAGAGGGTTAGGAACTGGAAGAGGAGGCCGTATAGTTCCGGAAAGTTGCCTGGTGGGGCAAAACTCCTGTAGTAGGCGAGGAAAACTGCGAGAGCGAACAATGCAGGGAGAATTCCGAAGCTTGCTCTAAGCAGCAGAAAGGCAATGAAGGCTGAACCGAGCAAGAAGAAACCCTGGACGACCCAGATTCCCCAAGTTGTGTGAATGACGAGGCCAATGAGGTTGAGGACGTAGAACAGCGGGCCTTTGTTATCCCAGCGATCGAGATACGGAACCTCTCCTTGCAGCATCCCTTTCGCTACATAGGTGTAGATGCTTGAATCCCCGCCAGGTGTAGTGATGAACGAGTCAACGGCAAGGACAAACAGGAAGGCAATGACAAGTGCCCAAGCAACGCCAAGCAGGTACTTGGCGTAAGGAGGAGAAAGGTGAATAGCCTTCATATCTTAGTGCTCACTTGAGGTCGTAACACCGCCATTGCAGCGGCGCTTCCCACGTTTCTGCCGCAGGACGAAAAGGCCAATGCGGTTCTACTGTACCGAAGCAGACTACCTTAGAACTCGCATGGCGAGTGGCTTGCCGGCACAAGTGCCGCTTACGCAGTGACCGTTTTCGCGCGCGTTGCCTGCGCATCACCCAATTACAGCACCGAGTGGTAGATGCTATCCACGAGTTCCATGGTCTTGGTAGCGTCGGCGAAGTTCGTGTCGGGCTGGCGGCCGGTCTTGATGCAGTCGATGAAGTGGCGGCTCTCGCCAAAGAATCCATAGGCGTGATAGCGCGCGTCGTTGCCGGCCACCGTGTTGACGTCCAACACCGTCGGCTCCGTTTTACCGTCTGTGAAGACCTCGGCGGTATCGTCCGGGTCGATATAGGCGGTGATGCCCTTGCCGTGAATCTCGAATATATGGCGTCGGGTACCGGCCACCCAATTCGCCTGCAAGAAGCCGACGCAGCCGTTCTCAAAGCGCATGAGGGCGTTGAAGATGTTCGGATAGTCGGCATATGCTTCGCGCACGTCGCTGGCCACTGCCGCCACGTCGCTGCTGCCCAGCCAACGGCATACGTCTACCGCGTGGACCGCGTCACAACTCAGGATGTCGGTTGCGCCGCCGTAATAGGGCAGATCGCCGGGTGTCGTGAACTGGTGCTTGAGAAAGACCGATTGAAACTGGAGGATAGGCCCGCGGGCCTCGACTTGGCGGCGCACTTCCTGCATGAGGGGAATGAAGCGGCGATTGAAGGCCGTCATCGTCAACGCGCCGTACTTGGCGGCGGTTTTGGCCATGCTGCTGGTTTGAAACGCGTTGAGTCCGGGCGGCTTCTCCACGAAAAGGTGGTGTCCGCGCTGCAACACATTAATTGAAATGTCGTAGAGGTGGTGGGGCGGCATCAGGCAATAGACGCCGTCCGGTTTCTCCGTATCGAGCATCTCGCGATAGTCGGAATAGGTGTTGGCCACGTTAAAGCGCGCAGCCGTCTTTTGCAGCCGCTCCGCGCTGAGGTCGCTAATGGCCGCAATCTCGACGTCTTCCATTTCACTCAAGGACGGATAGTGCATGGCGTTGGCAAGACTGCCCGCGCCGATCATGCAGATGCGGACTTTATCCAGGCGAGGCATCGGTTCCTCCGTGTTTGTGAAATTGTCACTTACCGCTTTCGCACCATGATAGAAGCCGTTCGGGGGAAACACAAGCGATTGCCGGTGTGGCATAGGTGTGCACGTCACGCACAATGCCATGGCGATCAACCGGCCGCGCCGCGGTAGGGGCACGACATGTCGTGCCCCTACCGCCAGCGCATTCTGAGACACGAAGAGGATTCGGCAAGCGTAGCGTTCGCCATTGCGGTGATATAGACTCTATTATCAGAGGTAGTCGGATTGAGGCACACACAAAGGGACAAAAGGGAGAGACGCTATCGTGGATACCGGTGTCGAGCTCTTGGTAGATGCCCACGCCCAGGTGGGTGAGGGGCCGCTTTGGGATGAAGAGCGGCAGGTGCTCTACTGGGTGGATATTCTGAGCTCCCTGCTTTACATCTACGATCCGGCCACCGGCGAGAACCGCGCGCTAGACGTCGGCCGGCATGTCGGTACCGTGGTGACCCGCGCATCCGGCGGGCTGATGCTGGCAGTGCGAGAGGGCTTTGCGTCATTTGACCTGGAAACCCAGGAGCTAACGCTTATTGCCGATCCGGAAGCGCACATAACCGGCAATCGCTTCAACGACGGCAAATGCGATCCGGCCGGCCGCTTTTGGGCGGGCACGATGGCGTACGAGAACCCGACGAACCAAGGCAGCCTATACCGCCTCGACACCGACCTCAGCGTCCACAAGATATTCGGCGACGTTGCAATCTCGAACGGCATTATCTGGAGTCTCGACCACACGACGATGTACTACATCGATACCTTGCGCAAGAACGTGCGTGCGTTCGATTACGCTGACGACACCGGCGACATTTCTAACGAGCGGGTCATTATCAATGTGCCGGAGGAAGTCGGCATGCCGGACGGGATGGCCATAGATAGCGAAGGGATGCTCTGGGTGGCGCACTACGGAGGATCGTGCGTGAGCCGCTGGAATCCCAATACGGCTCAGCTCTTGTTGAGGATTGACTTACCCGTTACCCAGGTGACCGCCTGCGCCTTCGGCGGTCCGAATCTAGACATCCTCTTCATAACCTCGGCTGCCCAGGAACTGGACGCCGCGGAGCTAGATCGCCAACCTCTGGCCGGCGGGCTCTTTTCTATCAAGACGCCACACCAGGGAGTCCCCTCTTTCAGGTTTGGCGGCTAAAGGCAGACTGAACGCATGAGTTGCGGAATCACCCGAAGAACGCACATGGCCGTTGTTGCCTTCTGTGTTTAGGAAAGGAACTGACAATTGGATTCGCTCGCGCCACGGCAGGACTTTATCGGAGTGGAAGATGCGACCTATCTCTATACCGGCGCGGAATCGGCGCCACTGAAGTCACAGTCACAGGCCCTGGAGCGCTACTTGCAAGAGCGTGGACGCGCCGAGGCCGGGCGGGCGGAGCACATAGAAACGGAGAAACGGTGCAAGCAGCGGGTCTCCGACCTCATGGGATGCACTGCGGATGATATCGGCCTTGTGGGCAGCGCTTCTGAAGCAATTGTGCTAATTGCCAGCGGCATCGACTTCAAGCCCGGCGACAATATCGTGACGAACGACCTGGAATTCCCCAGCACCGTGTTGCCCTGGCTGCAGATGAAAGAACACGGTATCGAAGTGCGATTGGTGCGCAGCCGGAACTGGCAGCTTACGCCGGAAGACGTCGTTGCACACATTGACGAACATACGCGCTTGGTCACGGTGAGCCACGTGAGTTACCTTTCCGGTCTGCGGCTCGATATTGACCCGATCGCCCGCGCCGCCCACGCTCACGGGGCTTTGCTGCTGGCCGACGTGACCCAATCGCTGGGCGTCGTGCCGGTAAACGTGAGCGAATGTGACTTTGCGGTGGCGAGCACCTACAAGTGGCTGCTCGGTATCCACGGCGGCGGCGTGCTCTACTGGAATCGCGCGCGGCTACCGGAATTTGCCCCAGGCGCGGTGGGTTGGTTTTCGGTGGATAATTTCATAAGCCCGGACCGATTCGAGAGATTTACGTGGAAACCAACGGCCGAGCGCTTCGAACTGGGCATGCCGGCGCATGGGGCAATCTATGCCTTGGAAAACGGCGTACGCTACCTGCAACAGTATGGGGCCGACCGCATCGGCGCGCACGTGGAAGCGCTCGGTGAAGAACTCATCGACGGTCTGCGCGCCCAGGGCTGGACGGTGATGACACCGGCCGAGCGCGAGCGCCGCGCGGGCAACATTGCCGTGGCGTGCGACGACGCGGCCACTGTCCGCGACGCCCTCATAGAGCAGAACGTACATGTTTGGGGCGGCGACGGGCGCGTGCGCGGGTCGCTCCACCTATACAACGATAGCGCGGACGTTGCCGCCTATCTTGCCGCGCTGCAGCCCTTTGCACCCGGCCGCTGATGGCGTTTACCCACGAGTTTACGGTCGCGGCTCCACGAGAGAAGGTGGTGAGTTTTCACCGCAAAAGGCAGAGTCTCGCAGCCATCACGCCGCCGCCCATGATCGTGCGCATCCAGGACGGCCCGGAGGTTCTCTCATCCGGCGACGAACTCCGCTTTACGCTGTGGCTTGGTCCCTTTCCCATCCGCTGGCATGCCGTGATCGAATCCATGAGCGACAGTGGGTTTGCTGACAGACAGGACAGTGGGTTTGCTGACAGACAGATTGCAGGCCCTTTCGCGCATTGGGTCCACCGGCATACATTCTTGGATAGCGGGAAGGGCATCACCACAGTGCGCGACGAGATTGAGTACGTCTACCGTCGTCATCCCATATGGGGGCTGGTGGGCCGGCTCTTCGTCTTGGGACTGCCGCCGCTCTTTGCCTACCGCGCCTGGCGCACCCGGCGGATGTTGGAATAGCGCGACACTAGGCTGGGAAAATGACCGAAGCCTAAGGGCGTTTGGCTTGCGACCTGCTAGCAGAGAGGATCGACCTACCAAGTGCTGAGGACCATCAGGAAGTTGGCAGAAGTGCAATCACCTGCAAAACAGCAGACACCGCTACCACGGCCGTAAGACCCAGACCCAACATCCACTTCATAGTCCGGACTTCACTGCGCAGTTCGGCAATGTCTGCTTTTGTTGCCAAGTGTTCGTAGCCTCCCTCAATGCGAGCGACCCGCTCATCTATAGAGGCCATCCAATTACACTCCTAAATTGCTACCTTACTAGGTAATAGTATGCAACAGCCGAAGGTTTGGGAACACCCTGTAACATGCCTATAACTTGCCCGTGTCTCGGGCTTCTATTGGTTCGCGGTAACAATGCTGGTGAAACTGAGGTCTGAGGAGACCGAGGGGTCAATCGTCAACGTTAGCGGTATCTCTCAAGTCGGTAAATCCACCGCGACACTACTATACAGGGCCAACAGACCCTAGCGAGGACTACGGTGTAAAATCCCTGAGAGTGAGTCAACCAACATCAAGAACCCAACTAACCGACCGGGTTGTCTAAGACCCTTTCTATTGCCGTGTACGTGCCGCATTGAAATCCATTAGAGGATAGGGGCTGCCTGGATGTTGGCCGGGGAGGCGGGCCGGGAGAGGTTCGCCTAAGAAGCCTTCCAGACGGGCGCGTTGCAGCTCGACAACGTCAGGGTGTTGGGCCGCAACGTCGTCAAAGCTATCGCGGTCTGCGTCGATGCGATAGAGCTTCCACTGCGCATCGGGTTCCTGGATGTTTACCACGGCGTTCCAGGTGTGGTCGCGCACGCTCGCCTCGTAGGCCCAGACGGTGAGCGACCAATCGCGCAGCGAGTCACGTTCGCCGGTGGAGAGCGGCCACATATTTTCCCCGTCCAAGCGGTCGTGGGGCACTTCCAGCCAGTCTAAGATCGTAGGTGCAACGTCTATGTGCTGCACGAATGGTGTAACTACTGTGTCGCGCGGCCCTGCCGGATGTCGGACGAGCATATTTACGCGTGTGTTGTAGGCATTCATGTGGCGCTGGCTCTTGCCGAATTCGCCGTGCTCGTTCATTTGCGTGCCGTGGTCGGAGGTGAAGACGATGATGGTCTCATCCAGGAGGCCGCTGTCGGCGAGGTGATTGAGGAGCACGCCGATCCATTTATCTATGAACGTAATTGAGCCGTAGTAAAGCGCTTTGACCCGTTCCTGTTCCGCAGCGCTTAGCGGCTCGCCGCGCGGCTGTATCGGTTCGATGCCCTGCCACGGCGCATCCATGTACGCGTCGGCATAGCTGAACGGCGGATGCCAGGGTTCGTGGGCCTCGAACGAGTCGACCCAGAGGAAGAACGGATGCTGGTCGCGGCTGTCTTCGATGAATTGAATGGCCCGGCGCATGCACTTGGCGAACGTGAAATCCTCTTCCGTCTTGCGGTCCTTCACGTTCCAAAGCCACTGACGCAGCCCGAACGGTACATTGCCTGGATCGTGCGTATACCGCTCGGCCTGGAGTTCCGCCTCGGTGCCTAGGCGGTAGGGGTCGGCCTCCTGCCCGCGAAAGAACTCCCAGTTCATGAAGCCGCGCGTAAAGTTCATTGTGGGCTTGAAGAGGTGGTAGGTATCGGCCACGAGGCCCGTGGCATAACCCGCGCGGGAGAGCCGCTCGGCCAGCGTCTGTTGGTGCGGCGGCACGCCATGCCAGCCGGGCATCCCCGGCGCGCCCGGCGATGAGCCGGTGGTGTCGATAGTCCAACGCCAGGGGAAGCCGCGTATGCCGGTAAAGAGCGAGCGACGGGCGGGAACGGTCGGCAACGCTTCGGCAAACGCGTTCTCAAACCAGACCCCGTCCCGCGCCATGGCGTCCAGGGTTGGCGTCAGCATGCTTGCATGAGCGCCCAGGTGGCGGATGCAGTCAGCGCGGAAGGTGTCGAGACAGATGACGATGCAGTTCACGGGGGATTCTCCCTATTCGGAATTGAATAATGGGATGCCGGGCCTACTCTTGTCGGGTATACTTGTGGCCGTTTGTACAGTTGGCAGAGCGAAGGAGGGTTTTCGAGGGGCAAAGGGCTATGGCCTAGTATGCGGTCGGCAAGACTCTCTCTGTTATTCCTCGCTTGGTTTACCAACGTCCTTTGGCCTGTCGGCAGCACCCTCAATCCGAGACACCCGCTGATATATCTCAAACATGTGGTTGCGCATGTCACGGTTGTCTTCCCTGATTGCGTTCTCGCCTTGCCGGATAAACGCAATTATGGCAACTCCTACGCTGATGGCAACCAGAATAATGGCAAGAGTTGAAACCAGGAGGCCGTACTCTTCCAATTGTCTCCCTCCTACCACTGCTTATTCGCTGGAGGATGTAGTGCTGCTATCAAGTCACGTTCCTCCAAGTACCTGTTTACTGTGCTGCCATTCACGTGGGCCAAGACATGTGATGGCTCATAGCGCATGATTTCTTGATTGCTTCTTTGTGCACTCAACCTATCGTTGAAGTTTTCGGTCTCGCCAACATAGATTATCGCCCAACCTGAAGGCTCACTTAGCTTTGCAAGTGCGTAGTTGCCCGGCTCTTTACTGCCTACCCAATCAATGGGGAAGATCCAATAGGTGTAAGATACGCCGGATGACCCGGCCAAGCTTACCGTTGGCCGAAGATCCATCATATGTGTCCTCTCCTAATTGCTCCCTGGGCATGCGCGCGTGCATTCAGTATACAACAGGGTTTATTCCGGTAAACTAGATCTATCACAAGGTCATGCTCGCCTTTGCGTGCGCAATGCCAGATAGATACCCAGCAGGACCAGTGCGCCGCCGGCGACCTGGAGCAGCGTCAAATGCTCATCCAGGATGAAGTATGCCAGAATGCTTGCGCCCACGGGCTCGCCGAGGATCGCTACCGCCACTACGGCGGCGGAGACGTAGCGCAGGGTCCAATTGTAGGCGGTGTGGCCGAGCAGTTGCGGTCCAAACGCCAACAGAATCATGACCAGATACGTCGCAGGTGCATAGCCGGTGAAGGACTGCTGGGTCGCTACAGCCGCGATCAGCACTAACAGCGCCGCCATGCCGTAGACCACCGTGATATACGGCAGCAGATCGAGCCGCTGGCGCAGGCGCTGTCCCAGCAGCAGGTAGCCGGAATGCATCACCGCTCCCAGCAGCGCCAGCAGGTCGCCCCACAGGGCTTGTCCTTGCACCTGAAAGTCGCTGTAGCCGATCAGGATGCCGCCCGTGACGGAGAGCGCAATGCCCCACACCAGCAGCGGATGGAGCCGCTCGCGGAAGATGATTACCATGCCGAGGCCCACGAAAATCGGATTGATCGTAACGAGCACGACGGAACTGGCGACCGACGTATACTCCAACGACGCGATCCAGGCGATGAAGTGGAGACCCAGAAAGCTGCCCGCAATTGCCGCGTGCAGCCAATCGCGGCCGCTCAGGGCAATGAGGTGCGATCTGCGTAACGTGAGTGCGAGCGGCGCCAGCACCAGCGCGGCAATGCCGAGCCGATAGGCGGCAATAATGAGCACCGGCGCGTTGGCGAGCTTGATGAGGATCGAGGCGCTGCTTATGATCGCCACGGAGGCGCTCAGGGCGAGGATGACACGGAAGTACGGCATTGAGAACTAGGAAACTCCTGTGGTACACCACTGTTGCAGAATAGTCGTCCATGCGCATGGACGGCAAGCCCCTACCAGTCATTCCGGCGCACGCCGGAATCCAGGTAGCCAAAGTACAATGGCATGCTCAAGGAATGTGCGGGCAATTTAGAGCACATGCAATAGAAAATGGCTGAAAAAGCTAGCGACAAGCCTGTGCTAAGGATAAGTTGCGACTGTTGAGCGTCCGAGAGAGGGAAGCTATGTCTTGCAGTTTCGCCGGGTAGACAAATCACCGTCCATTTGGTCAAATAGGGGCAGCTTGAATTGGGATGGCGAATGAGACAGTCCCGATTCAGGTAAGGTAGTTGCGGTAGCCACTCTGCCAAAAGCGTATTCCAGGCCGTGGACAACTGTAGTTTAGCTTGGTCTGTTACCGATTGACGACGTTTTCCGAGAGGACTATCACGTAGGATGCGACTTCAGAATCACGTAGCCATCGTTACCGGCGCCGCCAATAATATCGGCCGCGCGATTGCGCGGAGCTTTGCGGCGGAGGGCGCTAAAGTCCTCATTGCCGATATCCAGGACGAAGCGGGTGAGGCTGTGGCGGAGTCGATACGCGGCAATGGCGGCGAGGCGTCATTCTTTCACGCCGACGTCGGTACTGACGCCGGCAATCGCGGCATGGTGGCAGTGGCGGTGGAACGGTACGGCGGAGTGACGATTCTTGTAAATAATGCGCATTGGGAGCGGCGAGGTTCGATCGAGGAACTGAGCGAGGAGGATTGGGACGCAAGTCTTGCCGTGTTGCTCAAGGCGCCTTTCCTGGCGAGCAAGTATGCCGTGCCCCACATGCGCGCGGCGGGCGGCGGCGCGATCCTAAATCTCAGCTCGGTGCACGGTTTCCAAGTAAGCCCCGGGTATCCCACGTACGAGACGGCTAAGGCAGCGCTCATTCAGCTTACAAAGCAGATGGCCCTCGACTTGGGCAATGACGGTATCCGCGTCAACGCAGTTGCTCCCGGGGCCATTCCGTCAGACGAGATGAGAGAAGAAAACGCCCACGATCCAATTTGGCACGAACGCAATATACTCTGGAATGTTCTCCCCACCATTGGTCGCGCTGAGGACATCGCCCAGGGGGCACTCTATCTCTGTTCAACGGAGGCGCGGTTCGTTACCGGGCATACTTTGCTCATCGACGGCGGCTTTTTGCTCGGCTTCAAGGGCCTGGGCGGCACGCGCGTGCAGGAGTTCCTGCAGCGGCATCCGGAGCTCTTGGAGTACGATCTCTCGCGTCCGCTTGGTCCGGCGGCGCATATTCGTGATAAAGATACTGCAAAGCAGTAGCACCCGACCATCCCATGCCTGCGTGTGGCAGCGCGTTACGTTTCCTAGGAGAAAGGATGCTTTCGCATGAAATCCGACGCTCGTCCCATACTGGTTGCCGACGGCTTCGACTTTCCCGAAGGCCCTTCATTCGACCGCGAAGGCAACTTCTACGTCATGGAGTGCGATGCCGGCCGCATTAGCAAGGTGACGCAAGACGGTCACGTGGAACTCTTTGCAGAGACGGGCGGCGTACCGTGCGGCTCGCGCCTGCACCGGAGCGGCCACCTGTTCGTGGCGGAGAACGGCTTAGCGAAAATACTCGACTTTGCACCCGATGGATCGTGGACGGTGGTGGCGGAGTCGTTTAACAATAAGCCCTTTCGGGGGCCGAACGACCTGATTCTCGATAGACACGGCAATTGCTATTTCTCCGATCCCAAGGGGTCAGACCTGGAGAAGCCGGTGGGGCGCGTGTTCCGTGTGGGAGCGGATGGCGCGATTTCCGTTTTCGCCGTGGGTCTAGCATTTCCCAACGGTATCTGTCTCTCCGCGGATGAAGAAACGCTCTATGTGGCGGAGACCTTCACACGTCGCATTCATGCTTTTACGCTGAACCCCGACGGTAGTGCAGACGACCGCAGCCTGTTTGCGCAAATGGAGGGCGGCGTTGGGCCGGACGGCATGGACTTTGGCGCGGACGGCAACCTCTACGTCGCTCACTACGGCAAAGGCGTGGTGGCGGTGATTGCGCCCAACGGCGAGGTGATAGCGGAGTTGCCGGTGCCGGGGAAGAATCCTACGAACGTGGACTTCTGGGAAGACTCGCTCTACGTTACGGAGACGGAGACCGGCGCGGTGTACCGCCTTGATATCGGCGTGGAGGGCCAGCCGCTCTTCGGATTGCGGTAAGCAACCTTGAGCCGGCGTGAGTCATTCTGTGCTGAAGGGCGTATCGCGCACGTTAGCCATACGTGGTGATTTAACGACCGGTAAGCGGAGAGTCACGAGCTTCTTCTCTCCACGTAGTGCGGGGGCTTGTCCCCCGCTTTCCTTACCGGCACAGCATCAAATACCGCAAGTCTTTCAGCCTCTGCAATTCGCCGAGGAGGACAGCACCTCAATGCAGCGGAAGCAACTCGACGTAGCCTTTATCGGCGGGCCGCAATACGACGCGCTCTACACACGGTTGCCGCAATTCGAGAAAGAGACCGGCTATACGGTTAACGTCCGCGTGCAACTGCCGCATCCGGCGCTTAACGCGCACATCGACGAGATGTACTCCACCGGCGCGGCCCGCTACGACGTGATCTCTACCCACGTTAAGTACGCTCCTGCGCAGCAAGAATGGCTGCTGCCGCTCGATGGGCGGTTTTCCGATAAAGAGCTGTCGGCTTTTTCGCCTGCGCTGCTCAAGCTTGCACGGGTTGATGGCGCGCTGGTGCAGATACCGCGCAACGTAGACGCCCGCGTTCTTTTCTATCGCAAAGATCTGTTTACGGATTCGGCAGAGCAGGCGCGGTTTCAACGCCAATACGGCCGCGCGCTGCGCGTGCCTGAGACGTGGGATGAGGTGCGGGACCTCGCCACCTTCTTCACGCGTCCGCCCGGCATGTTTGGATTTGCCTTTCCCGGTCACTCATCGGGCTTATTCGGCACGTTTTTCGAGTTGGCAGTCATGGCGAGCGGGACTCTTTTCGATGAGCAGCTTAACCCATCGTTCAATACGCGCGCCGGTCGCTGGGCGCTCGGATTCCTGGCCGATCTCTACCAGCAGGGGCTGACGCCGCGCGACCTGCAGGCGACCTATTTCGATGAGGTCTCGCAGCTCTTTCGCGATGGAGAGTGCGCGCTGGTTGCCGATTGGCCGGCCTACTACGGACTGTTGGCAGACCCGCAAACCAGTGCAGTTGCAGACGCGTTCGGCGTGGCGCTCTATCCGGTGGGTCCAGCGGGCAAACGCGCCGTGTATGCGGGCGGCCACTCGTTTGCCATCCCCACGTCTGTGAAGGACATGGATGGCGCGCTGGCGCTAGTGCGCTTTCTCACCTCTGCGGAAAGCCAGTACTTGGAGGCACAGGGCGGCGCAATCGTGCCGAGGAGTGATGTGATGGCCCGTTTGCGCGCCGAGACGCCCCCCGGCACGATGCACGCAAAGCGACTGGCACTCCTAGATGAGACGATCCAGCACTATATGCTGACATTTCCGCAATTTGCCGCGTACCCGCAGGTGGAAGAAGTGTGCGCTGAAATACTGCAAGCGGCAATTCGGGGTCAGGTGATGCTGCCGCGGGCGCTAGAATACCTCGAAGAGCAAGTGCGTGCGCTTCTGAAGTGACAGTCAGGTGGGCGTGGTATCATGGCAGCGCGGTCGTGGTATCATGGCAGCGCGGTCGTGGTATTGTGCGAGGCGGCGCCGGCGCGCTTTGTCATTCCTGCAAGTGTCAGGTAATTCATTGACAGAATTGGCACTAGAATGGGCAGAGAAGGCCAACAGGGAGGCGTATAGGTACGAATGTGTTAGACGGCACTGGCTATGTACGAGGGAAGAATTCGCCCTTAGGGTCGTCACTCCGGCGGAAGCCGGAGTCCAGGGGTTGCGGCGAAGATGGATTCGCTAGACTCACAAACGAAGTGCAACACCATGCTAAGGTGTTGCCATGGGAACATACTATCGTCAACTTTCCATTGAAGAGCGGTGTGAACTGGCCCGACTTCACACCGCGGGGCACTCGTACCGGCAAATTGCTGCAGCTCTGGATCGCGCGCCATCGACTATTATGCGGGAGGTGAAACGGAATGGGTCTCGTACAAAGGGCTACCAAGCGACGTATGCAGATGAACAGGCATGGGCGCGGCGCTGGGTTGGCGGCAAGCTGGAACGGGATGCTGCGTTGCGCAAGACCGTGCTGGGGTACTTGCGACAGTGCTGGTCGCCGGAGCAGGTGGCAGGACACATGGCGCGGGATGCCGGTGGACCGGCCATCTCCCACGAGACCATCTATCGCTTTATCTACGGACAGGTGGCGCGCACCAAGGACTATAGTTGGCGGCACTACCTGCCGCGAGGCAAGACGAGACGGCGACCCCATCGGCGCAGTGGGCGCAGTCCGGCCTCCTTCATTGCCAAGCGCCGTCCACTGGCGGAACGGCCCCAGGCGGCGGCCGACCGCCAAACCCCCGGCCACTGGGAGGCTGACCTGATGCTCTTTGGCAGAGGCGGCCACGCGGTGCTCGCCCTGCACGAGCGCCACTCGCGCTTGCTCATCGCTGCGCGCCAGCCCGGCAAGGCGGCAGACCCCATCGCCAGCACCATGTACGATCTGCTCGCGGTCTTGCCTGAAGCGTGGCGACAGACCGTCACTTTCGACAACGGCACCGAGTTCGCGCGTCATTACCATCTCCATGACTTGGGCATCCAGACCTTCTTCTGCGATACCCACGCGCCGTGGCAGAAAGGAGGCATCGAGAACGCTATCGGACGCATGCGGCGGGTGCTGCCGCGCAAGACCGACCTGGCGGAGATGTCTGCAGAGCGCTTTGCGCAACTTATCCAAGCCTACAATCACACCCCGCGCAAGTGCCTTGACTATCAAACCCCAGCCGAAGTATTCCTCAAACAAACGTTGCACTTGAAATGTGAATCCACCTTCTCGCTTGCGCGGGAATGACGGAGACGGAGGCCCTCTAGATCTTGGCAAGGGAATCAAACTGCGAAATCTGTCAGCGAATTAGTCAACACTTACAGGAATAACGGATCGGTTTTCTACGAAATCGTAGGTGAAAAAGACGGGTAGCCTTGGAAGAAAGGTATTGCCATGGCTGATATCAAGGTTGGCGTGCGGCTTATCTGCTTGCGTACGCCCGGTCCGGAAGGGCTGGAGACGGCGGCGCAGATTGGCGCTGACAGCGTTCAGTTGACAGTAGGGCGAGGGGAGTACGCGCCGGAAGGGATCACGGCGGCCGGTATTAGGGAACTGCAGCAGCGCGTGCAAGACTTGGGCATGGTGATCTCGGCCACAGACGGCGGTTTGGACGATTTCGGTGACGCCGAAACGGTCGCGGAACAGGTCGCCCGCACCAAACATCTCCTCGACCATACTCGCGATCTTGGCGCGCCGGCGCTCACCAGCCACATCGGCATCGTTCCCAAGGAAGCCAGTGCCCCCCGACGCCAGGTTTTTCACGAAGCAATGGAGCAGATTGGGAAGTACGCCGAGGAAATAGGCATGTACTTCGGCATCGAGACCGGCCCGGAGCCGGCCACCGTGCTGCTGGAGCTTATAGAGTCTATCGATACCGACGGCATCAAGATCAATCTGGACCCGGCCAACTTCATCACGTGGGCGGCGCGCATCGCCAAACAGGAGGGACGCCCCTACGATCGCGCGGCGGCGTTTGCCGAGTCCGACCCCCACGAAGCGGTCTACATCCTGCGGGACCACATTATACATACTCACATCAAGGATTCCGCTGTGGAGGACGATTCCGGCCGCCATGAGACGCCGGTGGGTCAAGGCTGGATCGAGTGGCCGCGCTACCTCAAGTCGTACCAGGACATCGGATTCACGGGCTACCACTGCATCGAGCGCGAGGCCGGTGAAAATCGCGTCGAGGAAACCCGCGACGCCATTGCCTTCGTGCGTCGGATTGCGCAGCAGTTGGATTAGCAGTTGCGTTGAATGGACGTGCTCACGGCCATACTGGTACTGGGCGGCGCTGCCGTGCTAACGATGCTGCTGAGTGCAGTCTTGGGACGCCTCTTGCCGCAGTTCACTTCCCGTCACGTCAAGCCGGTCGTGCAGAGCAAAGACCATGAAGACCTGCCGAGCCTGCGCTTGCCCAACGTCGGTGGCATGGCGCTAGTCATTGTGCTCTGGTGTCTTGGCGGAGTCTGGTGGGTCGTATGGCCTCAAACAGGTACGATTCTCCTGCTGCTCATAGCGCTCACCACGCTCTTCTCCGCACTTGGCTTCGTTGATGATTGGTTCAAGTGGCGGCGGGGCACCGGCATCGGTGAGCGCACGTATTTGCTCGGTCACGCCTTCTTGGCGCTCGTCTCTGTGGCGTCGCTGTATTGGCTGGTAGGCGGCTTTGCGCAGACGGCAATACAGGGAGGCCGCGTGCTGCAGGCCCTCAACGTCGTCGGCGGCCTCGGACTTGGACTGACTCTCTTCTGGCTCTTCTTGCTCACCTTCGGGTCTGCGTTCTCGGTCGCCGTGAGTGACGGCATCGACGGCCTGACCGCCGGCATGGCGAGTATAGCCGGTGGCGGCATGCTGCTATCACTCTTCGTCCGTGAGGCAAACAGCGAGTTAATTGCTTTTGGGGCTGCTCTCCTGGGTGTGTGCATTGGGCTGCTCCTCTTCAATCAGCCTTCAGACTGGTCCTCCACGGGCAGCGTAAAGCGGCGCGCGCGCATCTATCTGGGCGATAGCGGCGCCGTGGCGTTGGGTGGGGCCTTCGCGGCGCTGGCGCTCTTTAGCGGCGCGGACGCCGTATGGCTCTTTGTCGGCGGCGTTTTCCTGCTGGACGGCGGTTCCGGCTTCCTGCAAGCCAAAGTCGTGACACCGTTCTTCCGCCACTTCGTCCGCTTGCGGCGCTACGCCAAGACACCGCACTTTGTGCCCCATACGGAGTTTCCGCTGCCGTTTACGGCCACGCCGCTGCACCACCACTTCGAGATGCTCGGCATCGGCCGGCTCAGTGTGGTGTGGCTCTTCTGGTCGTGCAGCGTCTTGGCGGCAATCAGCGGCATCATAGTAGCGGCATTTCCACGGTTTCACGTCGTAACGGTTGGGAGCGCGTTGCTTTTCTACGCAGTCTTAATTGGCGGCGCAATGTGGATGACGGGGCGCTTTCTCGGTGCGATGCAAGGGGCGAATGGTACTGCAGTGCTGGCGGTTTGCGCCGGCAGGCCTTACACACTGTTTGGAAAGTCCATATATCGGGTCGTCGAACTGACGACGACGCCAGTGCCGCCTGCCTGTGACCAGCAGATGATCGCCCTCTGGCAGCCGTGCAACCGTTGGGACGTGCTGGCGAACCTCGCCTACGCCCAAGCCCTCGCGGGAGACCGGAAGTCAGCCCAAGAGACGTGGCAGCGCATCCCGGAGCCGAGCCGTAGATTGCGCGGTGAACATCCGTTTGTGGCAACGTTGGGCAATTTAACGTAGCGCGGAGGCTTGTCCCCCGCCTCTTGCCACAGCAATTGAACGCATGCTGACCTACTGCTCGAATTCTTCGTCGGTGGAGCGTATCCTGACTTCGCCGAAGGGCTTCTCAGCGTGACGATTGAGGCGTTGGGGCACGCGTGGGATCTTGATGCGTGTCACAAGTCTGCACTTCCATAGCTCCAGCCTGCAAATTCCTTTCAGAATTGGCAGCGCAATAGACCCAATTTGCCCATAGACAGAAATCTCCCGTCCCATTGCGCCCATCTCCGCGGCGTGGTCTTATAGGAACAGGGGCAAATTCGCATGATCAGCGCCGTGACCGACAGGACGACTTCGCCGCGAATTCAGCAACTGCCGAAGGCCATCGAGCCGCATGCGGTGGCGCCTGCGTTTGCCCATTTGCCGGGCCTGGCGCTCCTGGAGAGCAGCCAGCCAGGAAAGCTCGGACGGTACTCCTACCTCACTGCCGATCCGTTCCTGCGCCTGGAGAGCACCGGAGACCGTATCAGTTTGCAGTGGCGGGACCGCAGTCCGTCATGCGAGGTTCGGTATGGGCAGCCGTTCGCGGCGCTGCGTGCGCTGCTGGCGGAATACGCGTTGACGCCCGCACTGGAAGGTCCGCCCTTTCAGGGCGGCGCAGTAGGCGCATTTGCCTATGATCTGGGGCGTCAGCTTGAAGAGTTGCCGTCGCACGCCCGCAATGACGTGCCTACCGCCGAGTTGAGCCTGGGATTCTACGATTGGGTACTGGCGCACGACCACCAAACGGGAACTTCCTGGCTGGTGACCACCGGCCTGCCTGATCGCACGGAAGAGTGCGCCTTGGCACGGCAGGCACAGGTCATAGCAATACTCACCGCTTGGCAGGCGCGCAACGTCGGCCGGGAACATGCCGCCGATCGCTTTCGCCTGACCACTCCCTTAGAATCGAACATGACCCGTGAGCAGTACCTTGCCATGGTGCGGCGGATCCAAGCGTACATTGCGGCCGGCGACGTTTATCAGGTGAATCTCTCGCAGCGCTTTGCCGCCGGCTGGGAGGGATCGCCGTGGGCGCTCTACCGGAGCCTACAGCGAGAAAGTCCGGTGCCGTTTGGAGCCTTTCTTGCTCTCGGCGATAGCTGGGTAGTTTCAGCTTCCCCGGAACGATTCTTGCACGTGCGCAATGGGGTTGTAGAATCGCGACCGATTAAGGGCACGCGGCCGCGCGGGGGCACGCTGGCGTTGGACACCGCGCTGGCGGACGAGCTGCGCACCAGCGAGAAGGACCGTGCCGAAAACCTCATGATCGTGGACCTGCTGCGCAACGACTTGGGCAAGGTCTGTCGACTTGGCTCAGTGCGTGTGCCCGCGCTGTGGCAAATAGAGGGCTATAGCAACGTCTGGCAGCTTGTCAGCGCGGTTACGGGCGAGTTGCGTCCCGGAGCCGATGCCGTTGCGGTGCTTGAAGCTGCTTTTCCCGGGGGCTCCGTAACCGGCTGCCCCAAGATTCGGGCGATGGAAATCATCGAGGAGTTGGAACCGGTGCGGCGGGGCATTTACTGCGGCGCGATCGGCTATCTTGGCTTTGATGGCTCGATGGATACGAGCATTGTGATCCGTACGGTGGTGCTGACGCGCGACCGGCTCTACTTACAAGTAGGCGGCGCAGTGGTGGCGGATTCCGATCCCCAAGCGGAGTATGAAGAGACTCTCGTGAAAGCCCAAGCCGCGCGGCATGTGCTGGAGGGAACGGACCCGCAGCAGTGAAGCCCAGCACGCTATGGTTGTGTGCATTATGTGCTGGAGGAACGGCATATCAGCAGCAAAGCCATCTGCTATGTAGACGGGCAACTCGTGCCGGAGAGCGCGGGCGTAATCTCGTCTCTCGATCGTGGGTTGCTGCTCGGTGATGGGCTGTTCGAGACGATGCGTGTCGTGGGAGGCCGCGTACTCCAATGGCAGCGGCACTGGGAGCGCCTGCGCCATGGGGCGGGCGTGATCCGTCTGACGCTGCAGTGGACGGCGGACGAACTGCACGAAGCGGTGAGACGAACTCTCCGCGCCAACGAATTGCGCGAGGCAACCGTCCGACTCACCGTGACGCGGGGAAGCAGCGCCGCGCGCGGCCTGCTGCCGCCAGCCGACGCGCTGCCGATGCTTCTCATCCGCGCGACGCCGTTTGTGCCCTACCCGGACCGCCTCTATCGAAACGGCATGCAGGTGTTCGTCAGCCGAACTGTCCGCCGTAACGAGTACTCACCGCTCTCCCATGTGAAGTCGCTAAACTATCTCGACAACGTTGTAGCCCGCCAAGAAGCGGCGGAAAGAGGGGCTGATGAGGCACTGCTGCTCAATACGCAAGGACATGTAGCGTGCGCGACCACAGCAAACATATTCAGTGTGCACGCAGGCCGCTTGCTCACGCCGCCGTTGGAAGCCGGCGCGCTACCGGGAACCGTGCGGGCGCTTATTCTCGAAGAACTCGCGCAAGAGGTCAATTGCGACGCTGGCATCACCCAGCTCAGCGAGGCGGCGCTGCGTGATGCCGACGAGCTTTTTCTCACCAACGCGCTCATGGGCATCATGCCGGTGACTGCTCTAGACGGTCAGCCTATCGGCGACGGCAAACCCGGCCCGCTCACACAAGGATTCCGCACCACGTACGAGAAGTGGCTGTTGTCGGCTGGGGAGCGGCAGCCTGAGATGTAGATGGAAGTCGCTTGCCGGGAATATTCAGACAGATTCCCCGGTTCCTACGTGCGCTCCAGTTAGCAGGAGACTCTCACTGTTCATGCTGGTACCAAGGGGTGACTTGCCGCCGTCAGCAGGCGAGCAAGGAATTGCCCGTGCGGGTCTAAGAAAAACATAGGGAGGAGGGTGACATGGTTGTCACTCTCCTCCCTACGGAGTGAGAGGGTAAGAGACAGCAGGTAGAATTCTGCTTAGTACGCTGATTGCTCAGCGAGCGCCGATTGCTTAGCGAGCGCCGATTGCTTAGCGAGCGCCGATTGATCAGCGTGCGCTGTTCGCTCAGCGAGCGCCGAACCAGGCGCGTTCGCGTCGGGCCTGGCACGCCACGCAGAGCGTGGCTTCCGGCACAAACTCAAGACGTTCTGCAGAGATACCCTCCCCGCAGTCTTCGCAGACCCCGTAGGTGCCTGCTTCGGCTTTCTGCCAGGCCTGATCGAAGGCTCTCAGATCACGTCGTAAGACATCCAGCACTGCTTCACGATCCTCTTGGATGGCGACGTCTTGCGCCAGGTCCACGAAGTCGTCGTCGTTAGCCGAACCATCGGTCCCACGCGCACGTTCCTGCAAATCGGTCGCTATTGAGTTTGCGAGGAGCGCTGCCAAGGCATCTCTTGCTTCTTGCAACCGCTGCACGCGGTCGACTCGTTGTTCTAGCTCTCTGGCCATGGGTTGTACCTCCTTCACCGCACTTTGTCCGCCACATTGGCGGGGCCGGTGCCGTGCCATGATGTGGACTGGGTGGGCGCGCAGTGTAACTTCTTTGTTACGTCTCATCGGCCCACCGGGTTGCAACGAGCTATTTCTGCCAGCATACCACCGGATATAAAGACTGTGAAGCGATTCTAAGGAACTTCTTAGGAAATTTGCCAATTATTAAGGATATTCTAAGAAACAAGCTTCTATTCTAATAACTATAGTCTTTATAGTATTGGCAGAAGGGCAATGAATCGATAGATTCTCTTAGGTTCCCGCTAAAAGGGTTGCAGTCTCAGTGAAGAAGGCTTAAGAAAAGTGGTGCTCGGCAGTGCTCTCAGCTAGCGCAGCTTGTACCTCGTGGCCCCCGCCGAGGACACGAAGCAGCGCTAGCAGTGTACTATATGCAATGCCGTTTGGCAGTGCAAGACGCAACGTGGCACAATTACCAACACTATCTGCGGAGTATCTATTCTTATGAGGACGTATACGCTAGCGGTAGCCGGTCTCGGTTCCTTTACGCAACGTGTCCTGCTGCCCGGCCTGCTTGCTTATGACCGCGTGCGCGTGGTTGGCGCGTTTACGCGGAGTCAAGAGCGTGCTGCAGAGATGCAGTCGCAGCACTCCGATCTGCCGATCTTTACGGACTACACGCGATTGCTGGACGCCGCCGCGCCGGAAATCGTATTGATCGGTACGCCTAATGCCTCGCACGCGTCCATGACGATTGAGGCCGCCCAACGCGGCTGCCACGTCATTTGCGAGAAACCCCTCGCGCCGACATTGCAGGGAGCTGAGGCGATGGCGGCTGCTGCACAGGATGCGGGCATCCGCACTGCCGTCAACTTCACCTTTCGCTCCATAGGCGCCGCACGCTACGCCAAGCACCTTTTGGATGAGGGGCGCTTGGGGCGCATCACACACGTAGCTCTCTTATACTTGCAGGACATTCGTCAGGGCGCGGATCGCCCCAAAGTGTGGCGAATGGATGCCGATACAGCCGGTGCCGGCGCGCTGGGCGACCTAGGCAGCCACGCCATCGATTTGGTGCGGTGGTGGTGCGGTGACTTTGCCACCGTTACGGGACACACCTACACACACAACGTGGAGCGGCAGGGGGGTGCGGTCACCAACGACGATACTGCAGTCTTGCTCGCGCGGCTTACGTCCGGTTTACCGGTGACGCTGCATATTAGTCAGGCGGCCGCGGGGCGCTCCAACTCGTTGCGCGTAGAGGTTTACGGGGAAGCAGCAAGCCTCGTCTTCACTACAGAGCGCGGCACGGAGCCCACAGTGCAGATCGCCAGCCCCGGTGAGATTGGCTTTACGCAGTTGCCGATCCCCGATGAGTTTACCGTCGCGTATGAGGCATTTCCGGCATACTGCGCCGGTCGGCTAGTGAACACTATTCTCGGTACGGACTTCGTTGCGGACTTTGCCGACGGCCTCGCGGCCCAGCGAGTGATCGATGCAGTGCAAAGAGCCGCTGCGAAAAACGTCTGGGTAACGCTCCCGCACGTCGAAAGGGCAACGTAGGCTACTACTTTGGCGGTACTTCAGTCTTAGACGGCGGAGTGCTTTCGGCGTCCTCGCTCGCGGCATCGATAGGCCCATCGCTCCGCGGCGGCGCATCCTCACTCCCATCAGTCTCGGCACCCATTTGGGCGATGAGCCACGGCACGAAGAGGCGCATTACGAGCACCTGCATCGCTGCCACGAGGGGCACCGCAATGACAATGCCGAGTATCCCGTAGAGTACACCTCCCGCCAGCACGCCAATCATTACGAGTATTGAGTGCAGGCCTACGGCGCGTTCCATAATCTTGGGTACAAGTATGTTGTTCTCCAACTGTTGAATGATCACGTACAGGATTGCCGTGGCCAACGCAATCCAGGGGGATTTGAAGGCAAGCGCCACGAGAATGGCCGGTACGGCTCCAAGAAACGGCCCGATGATGGGAATGATTTCCATGAGACTGGCCCACGTGGCAAGAGCGACAGGATAGGGTATTCCCAACGCAAAGAGGCCAATGAACGTCACCGCGCCGACGAAGACCATGAGAATGATCTGGCCGCGCACCCAGCCACCGGCACGTTGTGAGAGTTCGGATGCCAGGCCGCGAATCTCTGCAGCGCGTTTGGGCGGCAAGAGCGCAATTACGGAATGATTGAACCTATCGGTGGCGCTCATCCAGAAGAAGCCGATTACGAGCACGGAGACCAATCCAAAGAGGAAACCGAGCACTTGGAACGGCACCTGAGCCAAGGTGCCGATAAGCTGTGTGACTGTGGAAGTCAGACTTGTGCCAAGGTCGGCCAACTGATCTTCAAAGCCCAGGTCTACCGTAATCTGGTAGAGACGCGGTACTTCCTCCCGCACCCAGTCGATAAGTTGCTCCGTCAGATTGTCAAAGCCCCGCACCTGCACTACAAGCGGCGGGATCAAAATTAGGCCCACTCCTGTTAGGACCAGCGCCAACAAGAGGTAGACGATCATTACGGCGACGCCGCGGGGTATCTTCCAAGTTTGTAGCTTATTGGCGATGGGCCGAATTGACTCCGCCAGGAGGATGCCGAGGAAGAGCAGCACCAGCACGCTCACGATGCGCGTGGCAATGATGCCGATGAAGAGCACAAGCAAAACCACGCCCGCACCGAGCAGAAAGCTCATGGGCGTGATTCTAATTATGCGTGGTTCAGGAAGGTTGTCCATAGCAATACCGGATTCCAGAGTAGCACGCCGCTCATCTCAATGGCAATTGATTGCATGCATGGCCGTAAGCTGTCCGATCAGAGGGATCGTGTGAGTCGGAATGGCTGCAATTTACTTGGCGCAGGAGCTCCGCATCTCGTCTGCCCGTCAGATCACGGGCACACTCCTTAGCTTGCGATAGTGAGCAAACCACTCCCTCCACCTGCGCGCTCCAGCGGGTTGCCACTGGCACGGTATTCAGAATTGTGGCGAAAACAATACATATGTGCTGACAATAAAGTATTATAGAAAATGCAAGTATAACAGCTAGGGAAAGTAGAGTCGCATCCGATCTGCGCCAAATTATGGTGAAGTGAAACGCCGGAGCTGCGAAGAATTGGGTCTCTGCATCCGGGCAGGTCTCTACGCATAGGCGAAAACGCTCGGCCCACGCAACCAAGCAGTGGGCGCAATGCGAATCTCCGTGTTCGCGCCGATTTAGGGCGATTCCCTACGGTGGCCGGGCGCATTGCGCTAAGTAAACGTGCTTGCGCGACTTGCTGGAGATTTAGGTGGTGTTAGACGAAAAACAACAGCCATTAACGGGACAAGGCACTGGTGAATCTGCAGGTTCACTCCCATGGCTTGAGCGAAATCGCTTGGGGATTGTGCTTCTGCTGGTCGTGCTCACGGCTATCGCGCTGGGATTGTATGCACTGCAGTTGCGCAACACGGCGCCAATCAGCATCACGCCGGTGCAAACGGAGTTGCGCGACATAAGGGTATACATAACCGGTGCTGTGGCGCAACCGGGTGTTTACGCAGCAAGCTCCGGGGAGCGTGTGGGCGACGTGGTGGCACGCGCCGGCGGTCTGACGGCAGCAGCCGATCCCGTGGCCATTAATCTGGCAAGGCGGACGAAGGACGAGATGCACATTCACGTTCCTGCAAAAGGTGAATCCGGGCAGGCAGCCGCTTCGAATACAGCTCCGTCGCCTCTGTCACCGCTCAATGTTAATACGGCAACGCAAAGAGACCTGGAAGCGCTGCCCGGCATCGGAGAGGTGACGGCGCGCAGAATTCTCGCCTCGCGCGAGGCCGACGGCCCGTTTGCGAGCGTGGACGATTTGAGCCGCGCCGGAGTGCGCCCCTCGATCATCGAGCAGATTCGGAATTTGGTCGTTGCTGAGTAGCTAGCACCGCGTATTGGCCCCGAAGCGTTCTGCATTCTGATGTAAAGCACTAACGGGTCCACGTACGTACGTGCGTAGTCCGGCGCCCGGCCCGCTTTTCCCCCATGAAGGTGCTAAGGTCGTGGCGACCGGGCAACGAGCCGGCCGTTTCTCGCGCCACTACGATTTCACCTGAAATCGTAACTCTGGTAGCGCACCGAGCCACGGCTTGTGAACTTGCACAGAACTGGAGAGGACGAGCGGGGCTTGCTTTCAGAGTCCAATTAAACGCCAAGGTCACAGCGGACGCAATGATCATGCAGTGCAATGCGCGTTATGGCGATGCTAGTTCATTTCGTAGGTAGCAATCCACTTATGGCCGGTTGGAGCACTCCCGCCTCTATACTGTCCGGTATTGAAGGAAGAAATGTCGTATGCCGGCAAGTCTTGGACCACTATGCACGTGTCGCCAATGAGCATACCGTTCCACGCGAAAATGAAGTCCTTATTGTCGTGTTCACGATCTCCAAGGAGGCTCTTATCAACCGGAGTCACATGCAGAATAAATCGCGTATGTACCTCCGTCGGATTGCATTGACTCCGAATGTAGACTAAGCGGTTGCCGTTGAGAAACACGTCATAATCAGAATCGATTATCGGCATTCCTCTATCAAGAATTGAATTCAGACCATCTTCACGCAAGAGTAGGCGCTGCCAAGTGGAAACACGCGCCCCGTATTGATTGTGAAAGATTGGTTCTACCGCTTGAAATATAGAGTAGTCCTGTCCCAACTGTTCGTGGCGGAATACGCGCAATTCGCGGTTTTCGATCGCCCGCGACAAGTGAGACAAGGTGGGCACAATGGGCCCAATTGCCAGCATCGCGACAAGGATAGCAAGCGCAATCCGGCAATACCATGCTTGATAGTCCCCCCAGCCGCGCACCAAGGTCTGGGCACAGAAGTAGCACAGCACCACGAGGGCAGGTAGCGTCACGTGCCGGGGCCAGTCATTGTGTATGCCATATGAGTACCAAGGTGCAAGCAATATCACGGCTAAACAGGCCAGGAGCAGCGGTTCACGGCGCAGTGCCGGTCGCAAGAACATGAGCAGGATTACTAACAACAGATAGCCAATGCGACTCACCACTTCGATCTCCGCCGCTACCCGAACCCAGTCGTATCTTTCCCACACCCAGTCACGTGGAACATGAGAGGATTCGCTGGCAAGGTACATCAGTAGAATTGCTGCGAGGGGGAGTGCCGCCAGCACGTTTTGCCAGCGCAGAAAGGGACGGACGCCATTCTCGATAACCAGGACCGCTACCAGAGGCAGCAGGCCAATGGCTACGAGAGGCGACCAAAACAGACTTGTCGCTACCACTATCCCGCTAATGCCCAGGAACTGCGCGTGCCGACGGAGTTGGACTAGAAGCAAGACATAAAGTGCCCCAGCTATGAAGTGCTGTGGGTTGTACATTAGATGTTTCAGCATCGACGAGTAGTCATCGAATTCCCAACCCGGAATCAGGTGGTCAATCTCGCCAAAGAAGATGAATATTGCGGCCACTGCTATTACCTTCCAACCGTGGTATCCGCGCGTGAAGAGAAGCAGAGCCAGGGCAACCCCGCACCACGTCCAAAGCGCCACCGACCAATTCAACGCAGCCACGCCGAACCAACTCGCCAGTAGACCGGGCACCATATAGTAGCCCAAGTAGTAGCGCAGGAGAACAGGCGAGTCAAAGTAGGTAGGCAGGTACGTCGGCCAGTCGCCGCGGCTGAGATCGAATAGGATTGCCCGATGCTTCTCCATGTCGGGGTTATTAATGTCGAATACACCCCCGGCAGCCGTTGCCATCACCCAAGCAAAGGCTATCAAGAGGAGTACCCAAGTAACCGGGCGCAGCGACACCCGCCAGGAACCCAGCAGCGCCTTCCTAAGCGCGAGCGCCAGCAACAAGACAGCCGGCAATCCTAACCACCAGTGAAACCAACCCACCAACCAAATCATCACCGGTAGCATCAGATACACAATCGCGAGACGGTGCGCGACCGGGAGCTCGGCAGCGGAGTCGTTTGCAACTACGCCGGACCTCATTGCGCCTTCATCGCTAGAGACAACGCTAGGCGACAGGGATCTGGTCAGCCTGCCGGCTACCTGGGAGAATCGCGCGATCCGATTGGTCGGGATCTTTGCCATGGGTCTTCCTACGGCTTAGAGTCGCCGGAGAGTCGGTCTACCAAGAGAGACAACGACGTTAGCATACTTCCTTGCGAAGGGCAGGATCAAGCCCACCCAAGGCGAAAGCTAGCCTTGTAAAAGCTCAGTTTACGTCGGCACTCGTTAAGCCACGCGAGAAATCCTCATCATTGGGAATCGGCAAGTGACTTAGCTTAGGAATCAAGAGTGTATTCGCGAAGGTATTTCAGCACTGTTGATGATTTCGATGAAGGAGGCGATAGTGACTAGCTGCGCTCGGAGCATTGAACTAACTTTGTAGCCGCGTGTGTTATTCTCTCTGAAGGGCGTTTCCCGGTTGAGGAGGGGGTGCGCACGACTGGTTCTCGGCGTCAAATCTCTATAAAGCGAGCAACCGCACATGGATGAAATACGCATTGGTATTGTCGGACTAGGTCATCGCGGGCTGCACTGGCTGCGCATGCTGGAGCGGATCGAAGGCTACCGCATTACGGCCTTGTGCGACCCGATTGTGAGTCTGCACGAGCGGGCCTTGGACGCGCTGGCAGACCGGCAGGGCGTGAAAGTCTATGCTAGCTACGAGGACATGCTGGGCGATCCGCAGGTGGACGCGGTGGCTGTGACCGTGCGCTGCAAGGAGCAAGGCGAACTGGCGGCCATGGCGCTGGAAGCCGGCAAGCACGTGAATACCGAGGTGCCGGCGGCGCACACCATGGAGGACTGCTGGCGCATCGTGCTGGCGCAGGAGCGTTCGGGTCTGGTCTACCAGCTTGGCGAGCAGACGCGCTTCTGGGGCTACATCGACGCCTGGCGCGACCTGGTGCAGTCGGGCAAGTTGGGACAGATCACGTTCTGCGAGGGGCAGTACATTGGCTACTACGGCACGCGCCAGTTTTTTCAAGACCCTGATTCAGGAGAGTTTGCCGCAGTAGAAGAGCTTTATAAAAAACCCGGGGCGCAGCCGACGTGGCTCCACACCATGCCGCCGATTCACTACCTGCCCCATGAGTTAAGCCCGTTGCTGAAAGTGCTCGACGACCGGGTGGTGAACGTGACCGCCATGAGCACCGGCGCGCCCAGCTACTCGCACCCCGAAATCGGCCAGCCGGACGTGCAGGTGGCGCTGATGAAGACGGAGAAAGATGCGATCCTAAGGCTGGTTTGCGGCTTCACGCAGCCGGTCTCCCACGGCATGGGACACCACTGGTTCCACATCAGCGGCACGGGCGGCGTGCTGGAATGGAAGCGCAGCGGCAGCGGCAAGCCGCTCCTCTGGCTGGCCGACGGCCAGATGCACGACCTGGCGGAGATGGACTGGGGCCACGCCCGCACGGATGCGCCGGCCGAGGCCCGCGGCAGCGGCCACGGCGACGCCGACTACTACGTCCACGTCTCGTTCCGCGACGCCGTGCTCGGCAAGACTCCCCTGGAGTTCGACGTCTACCGCGCTATGGATACAGCCGCCCCCGCCATCCTCGCCGCCGACTCCATAGATGAGGGCACAACCTTGCTCCAAGTCCCCAACTTCCGCCCGGGGCCGGAGCGGATGAAAGGCGAGGCGCCGCAAGTGTGAAAACTCGTCATCGTCGTTAGCCAGCGGCCAAGTAGGGAATCATTCTAAGTGTTTCGTCAATAGGGTGACGGGACTCTTCAAGAATGGGAATGAACTGTACCAAGAAATAAAGAATAGGGTACGTTCTTCCAGCGGTTCATGTCTTGAGATTCGAGGACATAGGTATTGGTCGAAGTGGGGCAAGAACCCTAGGTCCCCCGCAACTTAGGATTGTCCTTCTTGGTTTCTCTCTGCGTCCTGGTTGCTCGCCTGCTGCCCTTGAATTAAGACCTGTTGTGCAAGCTTAATGAAGGCAGTACCCTGATGGTTTTCGATTATCTTGAATGCAGGAGTTGCTGAAAAGGTCTGCATGTATACGTGATGCAAAGATAGGACGGCGTCCTGAAGCTTTTGGTTCTCTTCAAGCCCTGCGACCCTAAGCCCCATTTCTCGACACTTCTCAATGGACAAGTGACGCGCGTGTGACTTCGTATACGCGTGGTCACCTAACTCGTAAAGAATTTTGCCTATCGTTTCATCGGGTGAATCTTGCCAATGAAACATCCCAGTTCGCAGCCACTCATCTGTCATTTCGTTAGACCAAGATATCGCTTTTTCGCACTCTCCAATGAATGCAGGGCTATACTTGGCGATGATAGGCTGCCATATTGGGATTGTAGATTTGTCCTCTCTAACTTCTCGTTTTGCCCTGTTGAATTCCTCAACCACACCGTGAGCGGGTATGCCTCCGAATTGAGGATCAATCGGCCCAAGACTTGAATGCTTGCCCATTAGTATTTCATTGCAAGCACAAGCAATCATTGTGCCACCAGACATTGCGAGCTGTGGGACAATCGCCCGGATGTCCCTGCCGAACATTGATCTGAGGTAATCAACGAGAGATTCCGTAGCGGCCATCTCCCCACCAGGTGTATGCAAGAGCAAGTCAAGGCCGCGTGCCCTATCCATCTTGTGGATGACGGTCATAAAGCCATTCTTGTCCTCGTCATTTATTTCTACTCCAGGGATGTTCCCCTTTTGAAGCCATCCTGAATAATAGACGATGACATTGCGGCGGGTGAGTCTTTGGACCTTAACGAGATAGCGCCTGCGGATTACGTCGTGCGTACTTCCTGCGGCACGAACTTCATCAAGTAGTTGGTTCCAGTTGGGCATCTACCTCTTCGTGCTCCTCTACAGTGTTGTTTTGAGTATCTTGGGGGTCTGATTGGCTTTTTCTCCATGTGTGCCAATCGCTTGGTTCGGCCAATTGCCGAAAGTGGTCCTGAACTTCGGTATCCTCAAGGCCTAACTCGCGGAATACCTGCTCGATCGCTTCCTTTTCATGCGCTTCACGTTCAATCTGCATGTTGGCTCCTCCCAAAGACACTCTTCCAATTGAAATTCTTGTAGTTCCGATCGGTCGGACGATTGTTTTTCCGTAGTTACGAGCAACCTATGTCGGGTCCTTTGGGCTCTCTATCCTTCTTTCGGCATCTTGTTTGCTGCGAGGGTCAGGGTTTCTTGAATTACGTCAATGGGCACCACTATCGCAAGTCCAGAGTTCTCTTGGAAGACTATCCTAGGTTTACCGGTTTGTGAACTCACAGCTATGTCTTCGTAGGGAAGATACCCTGAAACCATACCTACCAAGAGCGCACTACTGTTGGATTTTGTGCCTTCAATTGCTGCCAATTCTGGCTTAAGGACGACTGGGCCTCCACTGTTGCCGGGAAAGACTGAAGCGTCAACGAGTATTATTCTAGATTTCCCTCCTAGCCAATCTCTGATGCGGGCGATGATTCCCTGTCGGACAATCACATAATTTCGTTCTTCGCCAGCCTCGCCGAGCGGAAATCCTAGGACAAATACACCATCGCCCTCACTTACCTGGAGCTCATTGGCGCGTTCCAGAGAAAGTGCCTGGCTAGGAGTCACGCGAAAGTAGTTGAACTCTATCCCATCCTTCCTTAGTTGGCCGAACGAGACTGGCGTCACTGCCACATCACAGTTGGTATCGGGATGCATAGTCCATAGTGGCGATCCGTCTGGGCCATTTAGAAGTACGTCATAGATCTCAGAAGCCGATCCTATCGGTCTGTTCATTCGCGCCTTCAGGCTGCTAACACCTTGGAGTACATGCCGGTTAGTAACAAGAAACGTCCTGAAGTGAGTCCCACCATCAGATTCCCCTACCGCATGACCACACAAGAATCCCGTGGCCTTGTATTGAGTCTCACCATTCGGTGTCGGTGTGCCTAAAGCGACGACGGCGTCTAAGTATTCAGGCGGCAAAAGAGCCATGTATGTTCCATTTGGTGTAATTCACAGTCCTTATTCAACTACCTTACCAAATCTCCGCTTGCCGACTTGGAAGATTTGGCCCGGCTTGGCGGAGTACGGCGCGTTGGTGTCGGTGATGCGGGTGCTGTCGAGGCGGACGCCGCCTTGTTTGACGAGGCGGCGGGCCTCTGACTTGCTACTGGCGAGGTTGGCGGCGATGAGGGCGTCGACGATGGTTAGGGCCTCGCGGAGGGCGTCGTTCAAGGGAACTTCCGGGATGTTGGTAGGCAGCGCGCCCTGGCGGAACATGCGTATAAACTCGGCCTCGGCGGCTTGCGCGGCGGATTCGTCGTGGAATTGGGTCACGATCTCACGGGCGAGGAGGGCCTTCACGTCGCGGGGATTGCGCCGCTCGGCGGCCATTTCATCGAACAATTCTTCCAGTGTTGGCGTCGGAATGTCCGTTAGCGTTTCAAAGTAGTCGCGCATTACGGCATCGGTGAGCGACATTACCTTGCCGTACATATCGTTCGGCTCATCGGTGATAGCCACGTAGTTGTCGTAGCTCTTGCTCATCTTGCGCGTGCCGTCGGTGCCGACCAGCAGCGGCCACGTGAGAAATTGCTGCGGCGGCAGGCCGTGGGCGGGCATGATGTCGCGGGCCACCTGGAAGTTGAAGTACTGGTCGGTGCCGCCGAGCTCCACGTCGGCCTCGATGGCAACCGAGTCGTACGCCTGGAGCAGCGGGTAGAGAAACTCCACCACTGAAACGGCCTGACCGCCCCGGTAGCGCGTGGAGAAGTCGTCGCGGTCCAGCATGCGGTTCACGGTGTACTTGGCGCAGAGGCGCACCACGTCTTCCAGCGCAAAATCCTCGAACCAGGAAGTTTGCCAGGCAACTTCAAGCTTGTCTACGTCCACGATTTTGCCCATCTGGTCGAGGTAGGTCTGGGCATTGGCCTGCACTTCCTCGGCGCTGAGCATCTGGCGCGTGGCGGAGCGTCCCGACGGATCGCCGATGCGGGCAGTCCAATCGCCGATAATGATGATCACGCGGTGCCCCAACTCCTGGAACTGCCGGATTTTGCGGAATCCAACCGCATGGCCCAGGTGCAAATCGGGCCGGCTGGGGTCGACGCCGAACTTGATGCGCAGCGGCTTGTCCGCCCGCAGCATTTTCTCCAGGTCAGCGCGTACCACCGCGTCCACCACGCCCCGGTTTAGCAGCGTTTGCAGCGCTTCTTCTGACGTTTGTACCGTCGCCATTGCCCACTCCTCAGGTCTCGAAGTTTTCAATTAGATAGCACGTTCTGTTAAAGCATCAAGTGCGATTATATACCGTGCGTGGGGATCGGTTGTTGCCAGCCCCATACCCCAAGAAGCGATGGCTACCTACAGGCTGCCTTAACCTTTTAGGTAGTTCTGTCACGGGCAGCGACAGCTCATGCAGCAAAGACGAACATGGTAGGCAGCACGAAAGTCGTCACTCCGGCGAATGCCGGAGTCCAGGGCGTGTACCGGGGATGGATTCAGGCGTTTCGCCGGAGTGACGGCGCTGAATGTGTTCTTCCTTCTATGGCATTTACTGGATTGACGAATCTGTTAGTGGGTTTGTCGACACTTACAAGAATGACAAGAGCGCTGGCACGATAATCGAGAACCAGTGCCAAGCCCTTTAGTGCTGTTCTTCCCTAAGCGACTTTCGCGCCACAAGAGCGCCAAGATAGGTGGAAACCAGGAACGCAATGAGCATGCCGATGGGGAACCACAGCCGTGCAGGATAGAACACGTAGAAGGAGTAAACGGCCCAAAGGGATAGCAGTCCGCCGATGGCGCTGGTGACGGCAAAAGTGCTCCCCTTTGCCATCTTGGCCCCAATGAAGCCGCCCACCAGTCCGCCCAGGGCAGCGGCAAGTATCACCAGCACCAGGCCGTTTGTCTCAGCGGCAGCCACCCGCAGCGCCGTGGCTTCAGGCGTTTGGGGGTCCATCAATTCCGGTGGCGTGGGATAGAACCGGTCTGCCGCGACGCTTCCGAGAAAGAAGACAACGTTGGCGACAATTACGCCGAGGACAACTGCCAGGATTTTTCGCATGAGCGCCTCTCTTCCGGTTGTGGGTGTACTACTTCCATTATATCCGCCGGAGTTGCCGTACTTAAAGGCAGAGCGGTAACTGGGATGGGGAGTAGAGCGGCGGACGGTTTATTAAGCGTCGTACTGGGATGGTGGTAGCGCCTTGCGCGAATTGGGCTGAATTCTTGGGAGCGCGCTAAAGATGGATTCCCGCGAAAACGGGAATGACGGCATTGAAGTGCAGCACGAGGGGATGTTGGAGCTGAGGAAATCGACGGGGGACTGATGCGGCGGTTAGTCACCCACGCGGGGTACGAGGCCTCCCTACGGTACCGACAAGTCTACCGAATTGGCATCGCTTGCCCAACTACGCGGGGCATTGGGCGCAGGTTACAAACCTGCGCTACTGGAGGAAAGATCGCAAAATGTACCATTCAGATTTCGCTTCCGGGGCTAGATGGAAACCCTTGCAGGACAATCCTCCGCGCTGCGGCGGGTTTGCATTCCCCTCTTGGTTGTTGAATGCGCGCTGCTCTTCTCTCTGGAATCACTTGTTGCACAGCGCGGCCTGCCGCGCACCTACATTGTATGTAATGCTTGCACCACGGCGTCGGTTACCTCCTGGGTGGTGGCGGTGCCGCCCAAGTCGGGCGTACGCGCGCCGCCGCTTGCCGTCACCGATTCCATCGCGGTCATTACGAGTTCTCCCGCTTCATGCTCGCCTAGGTAGTCCAGCATCATGGCCCCCGCCCAAATAGCCGCCAGCGGATTGGCAATGTTTTTGCCATGAATATCCGGCGCGGAGCCGTGCACCGGCTCGAACATGGCCGGGTAACGCCGGGTGGGATCGATGTTGGCGCTGGGCGGCAGCCCCAGACTCCCCTGCAGCGCGCCGCCAAGGTCGGTGAGGATATCGGCAAAGAGATTCGAGGCGACCACTACGTCGAATGATTCAGGACTGGTCACGAACCGCGCAGCGGCGGCGTCTACGTGGTACTTGCTAGTGGCAATATTCGGATAGTCCTGCGCTACCTCTGCAAACACCTCGTCCCAAAAAACCATGTTGTACTGCATGGCGTTGGACTTGGTGATGCTCGTGACGCCGGTGCGCCCGTGGGTCTGGGCATAGTCGAAGGCGTAGCGAATGATGCGCTCCACCGCCGTGCGCGTAAAGACGATGGACTGCAACGCCACTTCGTGATCGGTGCCCACGTGCACGCGGCCGCCCACGCCGGAGTACTCGCCTTCGGTGTTCTCTCTCACGCAGACGAAGTCGACTTCTTCAGGCCCCTTGTTGCGCAGAGGGCCGTCAATGCCGCGCAGCAGCTTGATAGGACGCAGGTTGACGTATTGCCGAAAGGCCTTGCGAATCGGGAGCAGCAAGCCCCAGAGCGAAACGTGATCGGGTACCGTGGGGAAGCCCACCGCGCCGAGATAGATCGCTTGGAACTGCTCCAGCGTCTGCAGCGCGTCCGCCGGCATCATAAGGTCATGCTGCAGATAGTATTCACAGCCCCACGGAAAGTCGGTGTAGTCGAGCCGGTAACTACCGGTTAAGGCACCGGCGGCATCCAGCACCTGTTTCCCCGAGGCGATGACGTCCGGTCCGATCCCGTCGCCGCCAATTTCGGCAATCTCATACGTCTGCATGCGGGTTTGTCCTCCTCAATCTCAGGTTACAATTGTGCGTTCTAGGCGACATGCCGGCAGATTGAGCCAAATAGAGAAAATCAATGAAAGAAATTCTGCATGTAGCCATGGGTGACAGTCGCAGTCGCCACAGGCTGCGCCAGTCCACTTGCCGAAGTAAGTCGAAACGGCCGGCTCGTCGCTCGTCACTCCGGCGAAAGCCGGAGTCCAGTGTAGTTGTGAAGATGGATTCCCGCGCAAGCGGGAATGACGGAACCGATTGCCCGGAGTTTCCGTTGTTGAATGCACTGCCAATTGTGTGGTTCGACGAGTTTTCCGGTCTAGTGGTCATGCTGCATTACGTGACGGGCGGTGCTTTCCTCTCAAATGGCTGCGGCTGAAACATCGTACCAGACTTCGCTTTGAAGGTACTTGCGCAATCTCCAGCATCAGCAGAATGCGTCCATGCTATTCTATACGGGGATTCATGCATTCGCTTCCGGGCACGTTTTGCTGCAACCGAAAACACGCGAACTATGGATAAGCACACACCCTATTATGAACTCTTGGAGGCGATCCGCCAGCCGGCGTGTCCCGTCTGCCGCATGGCAATCCGCAGCGGCGACCGCTTTCTGGAGACGTATTCCTACGAGCACGTCAACGACATTGAAATCCGGGAGCTGGTGCGGGCGGCAAAAGGCTTCTGCCACCATCATACCTGGCGACTCTTCCACGAACACAGCCCGTTGGGCACCGCTCTGACCTACTTCGATATTCTCGGCGAGGCGTCCCAGCAAATCGCCTCCTCTAAAGAGCAGCAGGGCTTCTTGCGCAGCCTGGCTGCGCGTGTGCGCAAGCGGCTTACGCCTCAGGGCACGTGCCTGGGCTGTGATGCGCAGAGCAATGCCGAGCAGCGCTATCTAGGATTGTTGGTCGAGACCCTGAGCGGCGATCGTGAGGCTCAGGAAGCCTATACAGATTCGGACGGCCTCTGCTTGCTCCACCTGCGCGCCGCTCTGGTTTCGCGCCCCTCGCGCGACGCGACAGACCTGCTATTGCGTGTGCAGGAGAAACGCATCGCCGCCGTGCGCGAGCAGATGAGCGAGATTGTGCGCAAGGCCGACTATCGGGTGAAAGAACGCGTGACGTCGGAGGACATAGCCAGCTTGCCCGCGGCGCTGGCGCAGGTGGTGGGCCAGGAAGCGCTGGACTGAGCCAACTGCGGGATCGTGTACAAAGAGGGAAGGTGGCCCATGAAGTACGAACGCATGCTGCCGGCGGAGATCGAACAGCAATTGCAGACGCGGCCCATCGCCATTCTGCCGTGGGGCGCATTAGAGTGGCATGGCTACCACCTGGCGGTCGGACAAGACGCGTTGAAAGCGCAGGGCATCGCCGACCGCTGCGCCGAGGCGGCGGGAGCAATCTCGCTGCCGGTGGTGTGGTGCGGCTTTCAAACCATGAAGCCCCACGCGGGTTTTAAGCACACGCTGGAGTTCCGCGATGAGACCGTGCGCACGTTGGCGCGCGAGTACTTGGAGCAACTGGACGATGAAGGCTTCAAGGTGATTGTCATCATCACCGGGCACTACGGACCATTGCACGTGCGGGCGCTCAAGGAGGTGGGCGAGTGGTATCAGCAGCAGCATCCCCACCTACAGGTCTGGGTGTTGGCGGAGTATGAGGTGGTGAAAGACCTCGGGTACACGGGCGATCATGCCGCGAAATGGGAGACCTCGATCTTCTGGCACCTGCATCCCGAACTCACCGACATCAGCCGCTACCGCACGGACCTCACCATGAAAGAGCAGGGCGTCGGCGGCGAGGACCCGTCTGTGCACGCCTCACCTGAGCTTGGCGAGATGATAGTGAACGCAATCGCTGAGCGAGTGGGCGCACGGTGCGGCGAGTTGCTGGCTGAGATGCAGAATCCGAAGGGCGAAGTGGGCAACGCGTAGCTTCCTGATGGCACGGACGCGAGCGTCTGACGGTAACCCTCTAAGATTTTGTAATCGGGGAAGAATCCGTTCGTCCTGAGTACTTCGACAGGCTCAGCACGGGCTGTGTCGAAGGATTAAACGTTGGACGGCGAATTCCTTGAAACCGCTAGTTCACATCTATACAGGGCATTGCAAAGGGAAGTACATCCCTAGTAAACACTAAATGATAAAGCGCCCATTGGCGAACTATGGACGCTTTATCATTCAATATTCTGATTAGCGATCAAGGAATTCCGTACTGTTCGATGAGCTTCAATAAACCAGCCCTTCCAAGCCCAGACTGTTTAACACTTAGGATACAGTGAAGAGTGTTCTTCGGCAGCGATTTCCTCTTGCGTGGGACAGTTACCCACCTCTGGCGCTTTGTAACGCAATCGTACTTGACTAAGAAAACTCCATGTGCAACATTTCCCTGCTCTTCCCATCCGGCCAGGCAAAGCAACTCAATAAGTTGAAGGCCTGATAGTGCCGGAATATCTTTGGCGGGCATGGGACCTATGCTCCAACAGGAACGCGCGTATGCGATATGAAACTGTCAAATCGAGCAACGTATGTAATCTCAGGCTCAGGGAGGCTCTCTAAATGAAGAGTGATTCCGTTTTCAGCAAAAAACTGTTCTCGTTCTCCCAGCGCCTCTACACCATTCAATGTAAGTAAGACAAGATCGTCTAGTTCTTCCTTTACGACATCAAGCTCGTCGCCATATGTTGATACCTGAAAATCCTCGCAAACGCCAACCCACTGTTCGCCGTCTTTGGAAAATTGGTAGGTGAGGACTACATACCCTCCTTCATTGGCGACCATAATCTGCCTCCTCTTTTACCCTTACCACCATCGGGACATTGAAACAAGCTCTTGCCATCTGGCGGTTCTGTAACCACTGCACGCGCAACGTTGACTGGACGGTCTGGAATGGGCGGTGGCATGACGTTCGTAACGGGGGCGTCCAGGCTTACGCTTCTTTGCAGGTCTCGGCCTAGGCACAGCTAACCCTTTCTTCCATTGCTGTCCTGCAATTGATGTAGAATTGCTAGACCACGCCTATTGATTCTACATCACCCACGCTATAAAATTAGCACTTGAATCCTACTAAGTCAAGGCGTGAAGGAATTGACTTTTACGAAACCACGGTGGGATTGTAGTATGCTGCGCACGTGCTCGCATGCCACAGCCCGCGGCTGGCGGCACGCGCCTCTGCCTCCGCCGCTTGGAACATCTGCTGGTATCGGTAGGGTTCATTGTAGGTGAACTCCCGCGCGTAACCCTGGCGAACCATCCACTCGTTGAAGAGCATGTCGCCAACCCACGCGTACGCCAGCAGCCGATCATACCTATCGCGCCGACCTTGCGACGCGTCGAATTCCAAGCGCACCGCCTTTCCAGCGAGCAACTCCTTGGCCTTGGCGCTGGCTTCAGGGCCAAAGCACTGTACGGGCCTCCCCGGCGCATTCGTTTCCGGCGCGTCTATGCCGATCAAGCGCACGGACTCGACCCTGCCGCTCATGCGCACTTTGATGGTGTCGCCATCTACGACTGAGACGACCGGGTAGCTGCCGTCTGGATTGCCACACGTCCTCTGCGCTACAACAGCAATGAGTAGCGCGATAGTGAGAAGGACAAGAGTGCGCCCGCGCAATATGCCCCTCATGCGCCTCCTCATATAACGCCGCCTGCGTGCCTTCAGCAACTCTCATGCCTCCCACCACAGATATTCAATTGCCAATAGTAGCAGCAATGTGCAGAAGTGGCGTGAATGGGTGCCGCAAGCTCCGGTTAGATTCACCATCTGTGCGAAGGCAGTTGAAAACGAGGGCACCGATCCCGCGCAAGCCCCGCCACCGGTTGAGTGTACGCCGCCTTCTGTGGAAACGCTGGTGTAGCCGCCCACTCGCCTTATGCCATGAGATAGGGCCTCGAGTTTTAGGAATCAGTTGAGAATCCCCATTGACAGTCTCCAGAGTCTTGCGCTGCCTAGAACCCCCGTACGTCGGCGAGACTTTACACCGCGATTTCCAAAGTGCTACCGTAAAGATTGAGCAATACTGCAACAAATGAAGTAATGCGGCGGCGTCACAAGCGGGAGTCGGCGGGGCGCGCCGCAAGGGACGGGGGTCTTGGCTTTCCCAATGGATACCTTTGCACAACTTGGGTCGAATGTGCAGAGTCCCCTCTCCCTCAATGGAAAGGGCTAGAGCCTGCCCCGTACTTGATACGGGGGTGAGGATGGACTCTATTCAATACCCTACAATTCCGCTCGCTTAGTCGAGGTGTGCAAAGGTCGCCAAAGAGACTGTTTCCCACCAGCATCATACTTTCGATAAATACAAGAATTGAGAGGCTTTAGAGCATGGCTGTAAACGGAACCCCCCAGACTGATGACTTGGTTAACGCGCTGCGCGTCGTGCAGGACCCCGATCTGCATAAAGACATCGTTACGCTGAACATGGTGCGTGAAATGACCTACGAGAAGGGTACGGCGGCCTTTCAGTTGGTATTGACTACCCCCGCGTGCCCGATGAAGGAGCACCTGGAGAACGAGTGTCGGAAGGCGCTGATGGCCGTGCCCGGCGTACAGGCCGTGGAGATCGATACGCGGTCGGAAGTGGCCAAGCGCATGTCCCCCGAATCGGCGGAATTCTTGACGGACGTGAAGAACGTGCTTTTCGTTGGGAGCGGTAAGGGTGGGGTCGGCAAGTCCACCACCGCCGTGAATCTGGCAATTGCGCTGGCGCAGACCGGCGCTACGGTGGGGTTGCTGGACGCCGACGTCTACGGCCCGAATATCCCCATGATGATGGGATCGGAGGCGCAATTGCGGGGCGCGGGCAGCAAGGTGATCCCCGCTGAGGCCTACGGCATTACGCTCATGTCCGCCGGATTCGTCATCAAGCCGGAACAAGCCATGATCTGGCGTGGCCCAATTGTCCACCGCTTGCTCACGCAGTTTCTCAGTGACGTGCACTGGGGCGAGCGCGACTACCTGGTGGTGGACCTGCCGCCCGGCACCGGCGACGCGCCCCTCAGCTTGGCGCAGTCCATTCCCGGCGCGGGCGCCGTAATCGTTTGCACCCCGCAAGACGTGGCCCTGGCCGACGCCCGCAAAGCCATCGGCATGTTCCAACAGCTTCGTGTACCCATCCTGGGCATCGTGGAGAATATGAGCTACTTCCTCTGCCCCCGCTGCGACGAACGCACGGAAATCTTCAGCCACGGCGGTGCGCGCCAAGCGGCCGAAGCGATGGGAATGCCCTTCCTCGGCGAGGTACCGCTGAACGTCGCCATCCGCGAGGGCGGCGATAGCGGCAAACCCATCACAGCCACCCAACCCGACTCACCCCTGGCCGCTATCTATCGCGACGTCGCCGGCGCAGTAGCCCAACAAATCAGCATCGTCGGCCAAGAAGCGGTGGTGATCAACTAAGCTGGCAGGGCCAGCGCTCTCAAGAGGGGGACAGTTTACTCCCCATCCGCGCGGTTGAGTTGTTGAATGCTTAACTCAATTGCAGCTTTGAGTTTGCAGTTGCTTACGCTCTTAACCAGCCCTAGAGCAATCTCAAGATCCTGCCGAGCCTCCTCGGCGCTGCCCAAAGCGGCCCTTACCCCACCCCGAATATAATATGCTTCCGCAAAGTCCGGCTTATGTTGGATCGCCTGCTCATAGTCAGCGAGGAATTCTTCGTACTGGCCGAGAACTGCTTTGGCATTGCCACGGGCGGCATAGGCTTCGGCCAGGTCAGGCTGAAGGCAGATTGCCCGGTCGAAGTCAGGGACGGCGTTCTCATATTTGCCGAGGTTGCTCTTTGAGTAGCCCCGATTGTAGAAAGCTGCCGCAAATTCCGGTCTTAGGAGAATCGCCTGATCGTAGTTGGGAATAGCTGCCTCATATTGGCTAAGTGCAACATAGGCGTTTCCTCGGTTGTAGTAAGCTTCAGCATAGGCAGTCCCAAAGCAAATCGCCTGGTCGAAGTCGGCGATAGAGTCTTCATACTGTTGCAGATTCCCCTTCGCTATACCCCGATTGTTAAACGATTCTGCATTCTCTGGATCCAATTTGATGGCCTGGTCGAAGTCAGAGACTGCATCCACGTAATTGCCGAGGGTGCTCTTCGTATTGCCTCTAGCTTGATAGGCTTTGGCGTAATCCCGGTCTTTGGAAATAGCTCGGTCGTAGTCGGCAATTGCACTCTCATGCTGACTGAGCCTGCTAAAGATTAGGCCCCGATTAAAGTATGCCGAGGCAGATGGTTCAAGTCGTATTGCCTCTTCACAGTCAACGATAGCATCGTGATGGCAGCCTAGGCTGCTCTTTGCACCAGCCCGATTGGTAAATGCTGAGGCATATTCTGAGTTTAGGCAGATCGCTCGATCATGATCGGCTATTGCTTCTCTATGCTGGCCCTGGTTATTCTTTGCTACCCCTCTGTTGTTGTAAGCCTCAGCATAGTTTGGTTTTAGGCAGACTGCTTTGCCATAGTCTGCAATGGCGTCTTCGTATAGGCCCAGTCTGTCCTTTGCTACCCCTCTGTTGTTGTAGGCTTCGGCATAGTCCGGGTATTGGCAAATGGCACTGTCATAGTCTTTGATCGCATCTCTGTGTCTACCCAAATTGTCCTTTGCGACCCCTCGGTTATTGTATGCTTCAGGATAGTCTGGCTCATGGAGAATTGATTGGTCGCAATCTGCAATGGCTTTCCGATAATGACCAAGCTTGTTCAGAGCCAAAGCTCGATCATGGTAGGCCACTGCTGAATTTGGATCTAGCCGTATCGCCTGATCGTGGTCCGCAATAGCAGACTCAAGCTGTCCAAGCTCATAGTATGCGTTGCCCCTATTCGTGAATGCTTCGGCGAGATTCGGGTCTAGGCGGATTGCCTCATTGAAGTCATCAAGAGCTTCTCTGTAGCGACCAAGTTTTTGCTTTTCGACACCTCGGTTGTTGTAGCTTGGTGCGTAGTTTGGATTTAGGTGGATGGCTCGGTCATAGGCATTAGTCACGTCCTGGGCCGAAATTCTAGCTTTTCCCATTTTCTCCTCCCTGAAGCAGATAGCCCAATAAAGACCATACGTAGCTTGCATGGCTACTATCGACGTCCTCCAGTCGATCTACGAAGGAACGTAGCTTCTTTGTTGCGTCTTCGAGCTTGCCACTCTCAATGAGCAAGATTGCTTCAGCAATAGCATGGTCTATTGGCCGTGATTCACCAGACTTATGTGGTTGCGTGGTGTCGCGCTTTAGTCTTTCCTTTGGCGCTAGTGGCGTTGTCGTTGCCGTTGGGCGGTCTATCACGGGTGCTGAGAGATCCGGTTGGGCCTCCTGCTCTATTCTCCCATACTCTTGGTACTTATCCAGTTCATCCTCAACATCATTTACGCGAAACAAGAGCGAGAATACCCAGATCGCAGCACTTCGAGCTACTTCGATGACTTTCGTTTCAGGGACCCCCAATGTACTGCCGTGGTATTGCTTATTCCTATAGCTATGCACCCAAGTAATCTCGGTTCTCGACACCTTCCATTCAGAGTTCTTTTTCTCAATAGCAAACTGCAGGAAGTCAAGCTTCGAATGGTAGTTTTCTTGCCACTTTTCAACATCTCTCTTGGAGTACTTACGTTCTTGGCGCTGTGACGGGTGAAGTGTCAGGTAAGTTGAGATTGAAACCTCGATAGAGTTATCGAAGCTAATGAGAGCCATACGTCTATCAAAGTCACCGCCCTTCCGCATGTGACCGTCCGCATGGGCTAGCAATTCAAAAGGGCCGTAGGCCCACAACGGAATCACATTTAGATACCAATCTTATAAATTGGGTTGAACCGCTCAAGTTGATTGAATTGAAGCCCTCCGAGATCAGGACTTGTCCGTACAAATTGGGTCGCCAGCCTCGGAACCTTATCTGGGAGTGCTTCGGCTCGGGGCTCATTTGCCGAAGATAGCGTCTACTCAGCAAGTCTTGCCCACGCCACGCACCAAACTCAATCCGCTGAACGACGACTCTTGTACCTGTCACCTTTCCTGCGGTTGTGATATGCCCGCCGTAGGTGGCTGCCTCTCAAACTTCCCACGGCTGAGTCTACAGACTCTGAGATGTTCGCCAGTCCCACTTAGCTGAGGAGTCTTGGGTGGCCTTTGTATTGCTATAAGCAATCGGGAGCAATTTGCCCAGGGCCACGCCTCTTTGGTCTAAGTAGTACTCGATAGCTGCAATAGGGCTAGGTGGATCAATCGGGTAGTGCTCCGCTGCATAGACTTCGACTAGGTCAACGAGCATCTCAAGCTCGTCGCCCTCAGGCGTGCCTTCCTCTGCATGGAATATCTCACGAATCCTAGTAAGCGCAGCCTGATATTCCTGCTCTGTGCGTATAGGATCGGAGTTTGCCATCCCTAGATCTCCTTGACGTCTATGCGGTCGTACTCCGCGTGCGTACCGATGAATCGGATGTCAACTAACCTGCGTTTGTAGTTGATTACCGCTACCAGTCGATATGAATTGCCCTTGACATTGAAGACCACACGATTAGGCGGAATTATCCTTGCTGGGTGGAGTTGGGTTACCCTTTCCGGCGTCTCCCAATCTTCACTACACACCCGATCGTACCAGAACTCAAGCTGCTGCTTTGCATTCGTGTGTCGCTTCAAAAACCTGTAAAGTCGATCGGGGTTAGTAATTCGCACAACTAGAACGCGATACTCCCATTTATGACGATTATATACCTTCCCGATGACAGAAAACCAATGTTTTCAATGCAGCGCACAACCTTGTGAGGAGGCAAAGTCAGAAATGGATGTTCGGAGAAACAGAAACAACTCTATGGAGAAGCATGTTAATGAGTACCCATTTAACTGAACTCAGATGAGATGGAGCCTTCTCACCATTTCTTCCTTCCGTGGCGCTAGAACTCGCTGAGCTAACTTGCGCCGGATTTGCCGAGGAATACCTGAGTGAGGATGTCGGTTTCGCGGATGGAGTGGGGGGAGCCGGTGAAGACGACGCGGCCCTTATCAAGCACGTAGGCGCGGTCTACTATGTCCAGCACGCCTTTGATGTTGTGTTCCAAGATCATGATCGTGGTCTTGAGCCGCTCGCTGATCTCGGAGACTCGCTCAAGAACCTCTTTGGCAACGTTGCCACAGCCCTTTGCGCTCGTCACGTTTCGGTATGTGGTAGCCGCTTGCTTGATGAAGCTTAGGAAACCTTTTCGTGTTTCTCGGTTAGGGGAGTCAGGTCAGACGGCGTAGTGCCGGTTTGGTCGATTTGGAATTCGATAGCCGGACTGGGGCTGGGAGGGTCAATTGGGTAGTGCTTGTCCTCATAGCATTCGACTTGGCTGACAAGCGTTTCCAGTTCGACTCTGTCGGGGTGAATCTCTTCCGTAATCTGTCCTTGCGGTCCTGAAAGGGCGTCCATGAGATCGGATATCCGGGCCAAAGCTGTTTCGTATTCAGCCTCGTTACGGATTGTCTCAATCTTCTCCATGGTTAAACCTCCTCCGCGTTGATGCGGTCGTATTCGGCATGGGTGCCTGCGAATCGTATGTAGACTATTCGTCCAGGGTAGAAAACTCTCACTACCAGCCGATACTCGTTGCCCTTGATCCTGAAGACGACGCGGTTGTCGGGAAGGATGCTACCCAGAGGATAGAGATCCGTCACTTGCGCCGGTGTTTCCCAATTCTCCTGCTTGGCTCTGTCGTGCCATGCACGCAAGGGACCCTCGGCATTAGAGTGGCGTTCCCAGAATTCCCTGAGCGTCCTCTTAGCAATTATTCGCACAACGGGCGTACAGTGCTCCCCTTTTACGACAAATTATACACTCTATCTAGAGCGATACATCCTGTGGATGTCCGGCTTCTCGCCTAGCTTGCGCCGGATTTGCCTAGGAAGACTTGGGTGAGGATGTCGGTTTCGCGGATGGAGTGGGGGGTGCCGGTGAAGACGATGCGGCCTTTGTCGAGGACATAGGCGCGGTCTACTATGTCGAGGACGCCCTTGATGTTGTGCTCGACGATCACGATGGTCGTCTTGAGCCGTTCGCTGATTTCAGACACGCGCTCAAAGACCTCTTTGACGACGATGGGCGCGAGGCCCAGGGTCGGTTCATCCAGCAGGAGCACATCGGGAGCCGCCATGAGGCCGCGGCCAAGGGCGAGCATCTGCTGCTGCCCGCCGGACATTTGGCTGGCCAGGTCGCGGCGCTTGCTCTGCAGGATGGGGAAGATCCGCATCACTTCGTCGAGACGGCGGTTCTTTTCCGCCTTATCTTTCAAGGAGAGGCAGCCCATCTCCAAGTTTTCCTCTATGGAGAGGTGCGTGAAAACGCGCCTACCCTGTGGGACGAAGGCAATGCCCTCTTTCACGATCTCATGGGTCTTTGCCGCCAGTCGCTTCCGCCGCCACAGGACCTTACCGGCCACGACGGGCGCAAGACCCATGACGGCCTTGAGCACCGTGGACTTGCCGGCGCCGTTAGGGCCCATCACGGCCACGACCTCACCCTTGCTTACGCCCAGCGAGACCTCATCGAGAGCGACCACGGCCCCGTAGTGCACGGATATGCCGGAGAGCTCGAGGATCGGCTCGTTGTTTTCGGGTGCACCGTCCGAGTCGGCGACAGCGGGTGGATTGGGGATCTGCTCTTCGGTTGTTTCTTCGGGTGTGTTCATTGGATTGCTTTGTGTTAATTTGCGCTCGCGGCTGGGAGCGTGGTCATTACCCGCTTTTCCTGACTGTGCTTTGCCGTATCCCCCTCACCCCCGTATCAAGTACGGGGCAGGCTCTAGCCCTCTCCCGCATGGAGAGGGGACCGGACTAGAGTTTGGGTGTCTGCACACTTCACCCCATTTACCTATGCCAGCCCTCTACTTGCGTTAGTCCTCTGCATGAGTGAGCTCAATTACCTACGCCAACTCTCTACCTGCATCAAGAGTTCTCCCAAACCGCGTATATTCTGAAATTTACAGTGTTTCGCGTGCTACACGCCCAAGTACGCGTCGATTACCTTCGGTCGGCTCAAAACCTCGTCGACGGAGCCTTCCGCGAGGAGGCTGCCGCTATCCAGGATGATAAGGTGGTCGGAAAGCTCGCGCACGATATCCATGTTGTGGGAGATGAAGACAATTGTGTCGCCTTGTTCCCGCATGCGGTTCATGATTTCCTTCACCTTCTCCACCATCTCGGGAAAGAGGCCGGCAAAGGGTTCATCGAATAGGTAGATATCAGCCTCCATGGCCATGGCGCGGCCGATTTCCAGTAGTTTACGCTGACCGTAGGACAGGTTCATGGCGAGGGCATCCCGCTTTTCCCACAGGCCGACAATCTCCAAAATGCCCCGCACCTTATCCCGTTGCACCGGCTTTACCCGCTCAAGCAGAGCGGGAAAGAGCCGACGCTCGGTCAAAACCACCATTAGGTTATCCCACACGGTGACCTGGTCGAAGAGCCGTACCTCTTGAAACGTGCGGGTCAGGCCGTGGGCCGGGTTTTCGTGGGCTTTCACCACTTTCAGGCTGATACCGTCTACGACTACAATGCCTCCGTCCAGGGGCAGCACGCCGCTGAGGAGGTTCACCAGCGTGGACTTTCCCGATCCGTTCGGCCCGGCGATGCTGGTTAATCCCTTCTTGGGAATGGAAATGGAGAGTTTCCGCACCGCTCGCACGGCGCCAAAGTGTTTCGAGATACCATCCGTCTGTATGACGTAGTGGTCGTCGATTTTCTCTGAACCGGGTCTCAAAGCTTGTACCTCCCAACCAGGCCCTGGGGCCGGAAGAGCATCAGCAGCACCAGCAGAATGCCCAGCACGACGAGCCGAGCCTGACCGACGTGCACGGTAGGCAGAAACGGTAGGAAGCGCATACCCTCTTCCAGCAGCACGAAGGCCATGGCGCCTAGCAGCGAGCCCCAGATGGTGGCCAGCCCGCCGAGGATTACGATGGCGACGAGCAGCATGGATTCCAGGAGAATGAAAGAGTTCGGGTCTACGAAGGTCGTCCAACTCGCGAAGAGCCCGCCGGCCAGACCCGCCATCATAGCTGAAATGGTCCAGACCGCCAGCTTGTAGTGGGTGGTCTGGTAACCAAAGACCGCAATTGCTTCCTCGTCCTCACGGATGGTGGTTAGAACCCGCCCAAATGACGATGTCACGATGAGCCAGGAAAGCAGCACGATGAATGCGAGAAACGCGAGGACGAACAGGAGGAACTCTAGCTCTCCATCGAACGTGAACCCGCCTACCGCAGGCCGGGCTACCTCATGAATGCCGAATGCGCCGCGGGTGAGGCCGCGCCAATTCAAGAATACGTTGAAGCTGATGATGGCGAAGCCGAACGAAACAAGGACGTAGATATCGTCCCGAAACCGGTTGAACACCACGCCTACGGCAATGGCAATGACCCCGGCGAGCAGTACGCCCACAGGCAGCGCCGCAAAGAAGGGCCAACCAAAGGTAGGGATGGCCTCGGTGCGCAGTTGGTCGTACTCAGCTTTCGACGTGAGGATCGCGACCGTGTAGGCGCCGATGCCAAAGAAGCCGATGTGCCCCACTGAGAGTAGGCCGGTAAACCCCACAACGAGGTTCAGGCTGACTGCCAGAATCGCCCAGATCGCAAAGACGGTGCCAACCGTGATGGCGAATCCGACTCCCTGCCACAGCATGAAACCAAGCGCCCACGCGATGATCACCAGATTAGCCCACAGTTCCACATTGCTTTTGACGGCTGCCAGGAGTTCCTGTGGATTGCCAAGAAGCCGCGTGGACTTTCCGTTGCTATTTGCGTTCGTTTGCATGCGCATTTACTTCCTCGGCAAGAGGCCTTTGGGCCAGAACGATAGAAACAGAATCAAGAGTACGAAAGAGATAACGTCTCGCCACTCGCCCGCCAAGTCCCAGATGCCGAATTGTTCGATCATTCCCAGCACGAATCCGCCAACAATGGCGCCTTGCAGGTTGCCAATACCGCCTACCACTGAGGCGATCCAGCCTTTCAGCAAGAGCAGCAGTCCCATCCGGGGTTGAATAGCCGTATCGTGGCCGCTCAAGATGCCTGCCAGGGCCGCGTAGACCGCGCCGATGAAGAATACTACGGCGATCACTGTGGTGGTGTTTATGCCCACCACCTTCGAGACCTCTTCATCATCGCCGATGGCACGCACCGCCTTGCCGAACGCGGTCTGCTTGAGCAAAAACTGCAAGAACAAGAAGCCCAAAAGCGCTACGCCGACGGTGAACATGTTAAAGCCTTTGATGCTCGCCCCGGCGATGATCCAGGGATCGCTGCCGAGGGCTTCAGGCAGGGGACGCGGCGTGCTCTCGAAAACTATGCTGGTAAAGGCGGTGATTGCCAGCAGGATGCCAAGCGTTGCAACCAACATGATCAGGGGCGACCGCGACCGTTCCCGCATGTACACGTATAAACCTCGGTAGAGGGCAAGACCGACGACTCCCGCCAGGAAGCAGGAAACTCCCCAACTAAGATACAGCTTCGAGTCGGGAGCATTGGCGATAAGGAAACCGCAGTACGCTCCCAAGGCCGCCGCTGCGGCGCCGGTGATGCTGACAGCCGCCAGCAAGAGACGGCCGGCAACGATGCCTTGATAGGCTTGGTACAGTGCCCAGGTCAGAGCCGCAGCCACGCCGATTCCGATCACGGGGCTGAGGGTGAGGTGCAGATCTTTAGGATACGAAAGCACGACGCCCGTGTAGACTCCTGCGGCTGCCGCCAGCACTCCGCCGACGCCAAACAGGATGGATCGATTAACACGCGACCGAAAGCGGGGATACATGCTTTCGTAGAGTGCCCAGGCGACGACGCCGGCGGTTACCGCGGCGTAGAGGACGTTCACGAATACGTTGTTGACTGCATACAATCCGCCGAGGGTCTCTTGCGACCGTAGGTAGAATACGCCGTATGCGCCCAGCGCAGCCGCCGCTCCATAGTACAGATCGAAGAACCAGACGGTGCTATAGACCAGAGTAAACCCCAACGCCAGCAGGGCGTATACGGCCCCGACGGACAAGCCGTTGAAGGCAAACTGCAGGGCTTGGTCGGGAGACTCGCTGATCTTCCAACCGACGTATGCCGCAGCGGCCGCTGTGAGTACTATTGCCAGGAGGTTATTCAGGCTAGGGCGTTGGGCAATCAAGTGCGTTCTCTCTAAGCGGATTTTACGTAGGTGTAGTGGTCACACGGATATTGACGTGCCGGTCTCTGCCAAAGGCTCCCTGACTAGCCGATTCGATACTATGCGTGCAGTGGCGATGTCGAGCCCGATGGTCAGTTCGTCCGGAGCGCTAGCCAACCCAATAGTACAGGGAGCAAGCAGCCGCTTGCCCGGAGACTTGCGTTTTCCGGCCAAAAGCCTTCCAAAGGACGGTTGGCGTTGTGGCCGCTCATCCTGCGCTTGCCGAAGTATGAAGGTGTGAAGGGTCCGGCAAGAGTTGGGCGCGGGCGGCTTTCCTGCAAGCATGCTACGCATCCACACTGAGGCTAGGCGCTCCTCCTATTCGGTCGGCGCGCTCCCCAACACCTTGTAGCCGTGATTCTCCACCGTTCTCTCGGCAACGGGCAGGACCTCCACGACCAGTCTGGAGAGGCCCACCACCTCACCGTCGGCGTCGAATCTGTAGTCGTTGCCGATCGCGCCGCTCCAGGTAATCTCGTACATGCAGTCGCGGAAGCCGTCGGCGTCCTGGTCATCGCCGGTTTGTTTGAGGCATTCGGCGGCGATGTACACGTTATCATAGGCGGAACCGAGGTGCCACGGCAGCGTGACATAGTCGTAGCGTTCCCGGAAGTTGGCCAGGACCTCTTGGGCTTTCGAATTGTCAGGGCGCAGGTCCGCCGTGATCGCTTTCATCCCGGTGGCGTCGTCGCCGGCGATCTCCAACGATGTAGTGCCCACAGACACCGTCTCGGCGTAGATGGGGCCTTGATAGCCTAACTCTCGCGCCTGCTTTATGATCACTCCGGCCGCAAACTCGGACTGCGGCGCCAGGTGAAGCGCATCCGGTTGATCGTCGAGCAGTTTGCTCAGTTGGGTCCGGAAGTCGGTAACGTCGGACGCGTACGTCTCCTGGGACACCACCTGTCCGCCCAGTTTAGTGAACTGAGCTACCGTGGTGCGGCGTACGCCTTCGGCGTAGTCGGTGGCCTCGGTGATGGTGGCCAACCTGCGGACGCCGTCAGCCCACATCAGGTTACCGGTGGCGACACCGACCTCAACATCGCTGATCTGAGTGCGAAAGATGTAGTCGCCCGCGTTGGCGATGTCCGGGCTGCTCGCCAGCCCTGAAAACAGAATAACCCCGTCGGCCTCCGCCAGCGGGGCAACCCCAAGCATGGCGCCGCTGCAGGAGGTTCCCAGGATGATCTTCACGCCATCTACGTCTGTCAGCTTTCGGTAAGCGGTGACCGCTTCCTTGGCGCTGCACTGGGAGTCCTCCACAATGAGTTCAAGCATCCTACCACCGATGCCGCCTGCGGCGTTGATTTCGTCCACGGCCATCTGCTTGGCGCGCACGGCCACATTGCCGTAGGTCTCGCCAGGGCCTGTGAGCGACTCCATCACGCCTATCCTAAAGGGCCCTTTTTCACCGCCTCGCGCGTCTTGCTCCGTGTCCGCGGCGGCGCAGCCAATGACAAGCAAAGCGAGCAGCCATAGCGCCCAGAGCCAAATAAACCGTTTCCACGATACGGGCCGCATTGCGCTCTTTTCTGTGAGGATACTCTAGGGTATCTAATCGGGTAGTTGCTCTAACACCATTAGCGTCAATCCGGCAAGTGTTCGGTAGAACATACTAACCTGGAATACGAGCGGTCAACAATGATTCTCAGGGAAGCAAGGTCGCTGTAAAAACCTTTAGCGGTGATTGCGGAGCGCAGAGCGTCCACATGTTCTGCGCGCAGTGGTGTGCGCTGATACGGAGAGCGCCAAACCGTTCGTGCTGAGTGGTCTTCGCGAAGCCCTTGTCGAAGCATGAACGGTCTGGCAAGCACTTCATCGTGAGCTGTCTTGTGGTAAGTTCAAACCGCGCAATCCACGGGTGATCCGTAAGCACACCGCAAACACAATATGCAGTGGCCCTACTCCGTCGGCGCGCTGCCGAGAACCTTGTAGCCTTGGTTCTCCTCAGTCCGCTCAGCTACGGGCAAGACTTCCACCACCACGTTGGCTAGGCCTACGACCTCGCCGTTCTCATCAAAGGTGTAATTCTCGCCGATAGCGCCGGTCCAGGTGATTGCGTATAGGCAGTCTCGCATGCCATCGGCGTCTTGGTCGTCGTTGGTCTGCTTGAGGCACTCGGCGGTGATGAATACGTCATCATAGACCGAGCCGATGTACCAGGCCAGCGTCACGTAATCGTAGCGCGCCCGGAATTTGGACAGCACTTCCTGGCCTTTGGCGTTGCTAGGTGAGATATCCGCCAAGATGGCCTTGGTACCCGCGGCAGCATCACCGGCGATCTCAAGCGCCGTGGCCCCAACCGGCACGATGTCTGCATAGATTTGGCCCTCGTAGCCCAGCTCGCGCACCTGCTTGATGATGGTGCCGCCGTTGAACTCAGACTGGGCGGCGATGAGGAGAGCATCGGGATTTTCGCTAAGCAACTTCGTGAGTTGGGTCCTAAAGTCAGTGGTATCGGAACTGTAGCGTTCTACCGCAGCCACGGTGCCGCCGCGCTTTTCAAACTGCGCAACGGAGGCTTGGCGCACACCCTCGGCATAGTCGGTGGTTTCCGATAGGGTCACCAGTTTGCGGATGCCGTCCGCCCACATGACATTGCCGGCGTCAATACCCAACTGGGCATCGCTCATGGCCGTGCGGAAGATGTAGTCTCCCGCGTTGGCGATGTCCGGATTGGTTGCCAAACCGGAGAAGAGGACCACGCCGTCGGCTTCAGCCAGTGGCGCGGCGCCCAGCATGGCCCCGCTGCAGGAAGTGCCGAGAATGATCTTGACACCGTCCACGTCGGTTAGCTTGTTGTACGCGGTGATGGCGTCTTGGGCGGAGCACTTGGAGTCTTCCACAATAAGCTCCAGCATGCGGCCGTTGATGCCGCCCGCGGCGTTTATCTCGTCCACGGCCATCTGCTTGGCCTGCAGGGCCACGCTGCCGTAGGTCTCGCCCGGGCCCGTGAGCGACTCCATCACGCCAATTCTAAAGGGCGCTTGCTCACCCTCTTGCATATCTTTGTCTTCGTCCGTGGCGCTATCGCCGCCACATGCAATCACCAGCGAGGCCAGCAGCGCCAGTGCTGCCAGCAAAACAGCTTTCTTCAAGATTAGAATTCGCATGGCACACTCCTCTATGAGAATGCGTACGATACCCATATTGCAAGATACAGTAGCATGTTCCCGTCAATCCCGCAAATATGGGGGTACATGGTCAACTATCATTTGCTGAGTCTTCGCCTTCGAGTTTGCTAGGAAGCCCGTTAGGTGTTAGTGTCCGTGTTGGAAGGACCTTGCCTTTGAAGCTTTCTAGTTGAGAGACTCGAGATGTTGACAAACTTGCGGTTGGAGAACTTTAAGCCCTGGGAGAACACTGGAGACATAGCCCTTAAGCCCATAACCGGTTTTTTTGGCTCTAACAGTTCTGGAAAGACGAGCCTCCTCCAAGCTTTGCTACTTATGAAGCAAACAGTTGATTCTCCAGACCAAGGTATAGTATTTCACTTTGGCGATGAAAACACACTTGTGAACCTCGGCGACTTTGATAGCGTCATACATAAACACGACACGATGAGAACCCTAAAGATTTCTCTCAATTGGAACTCTAGGGAAAGAGTTAGGATACCGAAGGTTTACAAAGGTGGGTTTGTAAGTGAGGGAGAAGAGATTGGATTTAGTGTTGAAGTAAGAGAGAGTACGAACGACTCCAAGCGATCGCTGATGTTGGAGAAAATGGAATATCAGTTAGCCGACAGTCGGTCGTTCGGTATGGAGAAACGAGTTGGTGAGCTAGCTTATGGAGTGTACGCGAGGGGCGGGAATCTCGATCTGCCAGAATCAACTTGGACTCCTGATCGTTTTTCCCGTCAGTCGAAGTTTTGTGAATTCCCATATCAAGCTGAAGACTTGTTCAATGACCGCAGTTTCATTTTTGGCCTCAGGTATGAGCTAGTAAGGCAACTCCAGGATTTGCGCTACGTCGGCCCTCTAAGAATATATCCAAGGCGCATCTATCAATGGTCTGGTGTCCAACCCTCTGGAGTGGGCTCTGGTGGCGAATTTGCAATTGAGTCTATGTTGTCAACTCGGGACGGGAATTTCGAAAGATTGGGCTCGGCACATCTCACCGTAGAGGAGTATGTCGCACAGTGGCTCAAGCGCCTTGGAGTTGTTCATGACTTTCGTGTTGAGTCGCTAGGTGAGGGCAGGCGGCTCTTTGAGGTAAAAGTTCGTAAGACCTCTGAATCGCCAGATGTCTTTCTCACCGACATTGGCTTTGGTGTGTCCCAGTTACTACCGGTGTTGGTGCAGTGTTTCTACGTACGCGAAGGGTCAACGGTAATCCTAGAACAGCCAGACATTCACTTACACCCATCAGTTCAGGCTGAGCTTGCCGACGTATTCATAGACTCTTGGAAGGAACGAAGGGCGCAAATCTTGTTCGAGAGTCACAGTGAGCACTTGCTCCGCAGACTTCAGCGTCGAATTGCTGAAGGAGAGATTCAGCAAGAAAGTGTACGCTTGTACTTTTGCTCGACAGACGACGATGGGGCCTCGAATCTAAGTGAGCTCGAATTGGACAAATTCGGGAATATTTCCAATTGGCCCAAGGACTTCTTTGGTGACCAATTTGGTGAAATGGCTGCAATGAGCAGTGCTGCTCTAAATAGACAAGGAGAGGCTAAGTGAGGGCGCAGAAGGCGGACTTGGTGATGGATACAAATGTCGCCGTCGTTGCTAACGGAAAAGCCGAGCAAGCAAACAAAGAGTGCGTCGGTGAGTGCATAGCCAGGTTAAGTAAACTGCGGAATGAGTGTCTTCTCTTGCTCGATTTCAAGAACCTAATCTTGGACGAATACCGCAAGAACCTTCACCCCTCAGGCCAACCTGGGCTTGGAGATTCCTTCTTTAAGTGGCTTTTTGAAAATCAGGCAAATCCAGAGTACTTCCGGAGAGTCTACATAGAGTGTCACCCCGATCGTGGCTTTGTGGAATTCCCAACCGATCCAAGACTTTCTTCTTTCGATCAGGATGATCGCAAGTTCGTTGCCGTAGCACTGGCGAGCGGGACCAATCCGAAGATTCTAAACGCGTCGGATACGGACTGGTGGCTCCATCGAAATGCACTGCAAGAGCACGGCATTGAGGTGGAGTTTATTTGCCTTGAACTAATGAGGGCATGACTCCAAAAAGCACTTTCCCTCCAGCGCGCCGGTTATGAGCCGCGGGGCTCTAGACCCTGTGCCCTGCCAGCAGCTTTTCCACGTGTTTCCGCACGCTGCTGCGGTCTGCGCTGCAGACTAGGCAGGTGAACGGGAATTCGCCGGTGGCGCGGAAGCGTTTGGCGTTGGGATAGTGGAAGTCGCCGGTGTGGGTCATGAACTGTCCCCACCAGCCGTAGGTGTAGGCGGGGCCGGAGACTCGGCAATCCTCGTGCCACTCCGGGGGGAAGAGCGACCGAAACGGTTCAAACGAGTTGATCCAACTGCCGCACTGCACAATCTGGATGTCCGGCCGGTCTTGCTCAAGGTCGTCCAGGAGTTTCAGCAGCGATCGCGTCAGCGCGGGCATATCCCGGAAGGGCGACCGGGGCTGCAGCACGTTCGTGAAGTGGATGTGGACGACATCTTCCGCATAGTCGCGGCTGAAGCAGCCGTAGGGCGTGGGCGGAATGACCTGCCCCGCACCCTCCCAGAGGTTGCCCTTGCGTTCCCCGGCGAGGCGTTCCTCCATAGTCGGGAAGAGCAGCGCGTAGGCGGCTTCTTCCAGCGCTTCGGTGGTCGCGTCGGCACGGTGTTTAGCGAAGAATTCCTTCAGTTGGTCCACTAGCGCATTCCACTCAGGATCGTTGTGGCCCTGTGCAGGATGGTGTTTGCCGTCCCAGAGGTGCGTACGCCGGTAAATATCGACGCGGGTGGTAATCAATTCCTCGAACGGGCGCTGCTCGGTCTGCAGCAGCCGGTGCACGTACCAGACCTTGAGTTTCACGCACTCGCGATCATAGTTGCGCCTGATTTCTTCTCGCGTGGGCATGGTTTATTCCCTTGGCGGACGGGCCTTTGTTTGCTTGGCGCTCGCCGGTCGGTTTCGCTGTCTTTCCCTGCGGCTAACAGGTCAATGCGTTCACAGTGTCCGGCATCCGTTCCCAGCAGAGGTCGGCAGATTCCGTATCTAGGCTTCCGTCCCTACTGAAACCGGCAGACCCGTCTCGATGGACTGCCGGGCCGCTCCGATGAGGCGCATCGCCTCAACGCCGTCTTCACCCGTTACGATGGGCGAGGCTGCGCCTGCCACGCAGTCGAGGAAGTGGCTGACTTCCATATAGAAGCGGTCGTGGCCGCCGATGTCGGTTTCCACCCGCTCGGTGACGTGGTCCAGACTAAAGCGGCTGCGGCCGGTTCCGAAATCGATAACGATAGCGCCGCGTTCCCCGTAGACTTCGACGCACTTCTCCGTATGGGGCGACGACCAGCTACCCTCCATGGTGCCCACCACGCCGTCCACACTCTCCGCCATGAATACGACGGTATCGGTACCGGGTATATCCTGGGCGAGGGTCCCGCCCTTGGCAAAGATTTCCTTCATTTCCCCAACCAAGTACCGGAAGAGATCTACATAATGCTGACCTGATTCCCAAAGGATGCCGCCCCCTTGGGCCGGGTCCGCCAACCAAGTGCCGGCCATGAGTTCAACTCCCGCGAACCGGAGGCGGAAGTGGTGCAGCGGGCCCAGCTTGCCGGCATCTATCCACTCCTTGGCTTTCGCAATCGGCGTATAAAAGCGGTTGCAGAAAGCGGTCATGAGAATGACGTTGGCGCTGCTGGCGGCGGCGACCATGGCCTGGCCCTCGCTCACGCTCATGGCCAGAGGCTTCTCGCAGAGCACGTGCAGACCATGCGCCGCTGCGTGCTCGGTAATCTCGCGATGGGAGGGTGGCGGCGTACAAATGCTGACCGCATGCAGTTCCTCCGAGCGCAGCATGGCCGCGTAGTCGGTGTATGCCTTGGTATCGTATTGCTGGGCACGCGCCTCAGCCACGGCCTGAATTGGATCGGCCACGGCCACGATTTGCGCCCCCTCGTTTGCGGCATAGCTGCGCAGGTGGGAGTGCGAGATGGCGCCACACCCGATGACGGCTACACGTACCATGGTTTTGTCTTTCTCCGTAGTGTTGCGCCGGCTCGTCTCTTGCGCGCTTGGAGTAAACTTCGTGTGCGTACTATTACAAGGTAGCAGCGTCTATTGCTTCCCACCCACCATCAGACGGGTGAGCAAGCCGAAGCTTGCCGGTTCGAGGGCAAACGTCTCGCGAATCAGCGGCGGTGCGGCGGCGAATAGCGCTCTCAGTTCGCTCACTTGAGCGGGCGGCGTCTGCTGCCGGGCTACCCAATCGTCGAACTCCAGCATCTTCAACCAGGTGTGTGTCACGGCAAAACTGAGGCCCGCCTCCTGGAAGAATTGTCGCCACTCACTTTGGCTCCACTCGCGCACGTGGGAAGGATCGCGCAGCACTTCCACTTTGTTGATCCAGCGGTCGGCGGCGGGATCATCCGGCGAGGTGTTGTCGACGACCAGCAGGCGACCGTCCGCGGTCAGGACGCGGGCGATTTCTTGCACGACGCGCGCCGGATTGTGGAAGTGGTGTGCAGTGTAACGGCAGACGACCAAGGAAAAGCTCTCATCGGCAAACGGCAGGCGCTCGGCGTTGCCCACGCTTGCCTGGAAGTGCTCGATGCCGCGCTCGCGCGCGTTGCGGCAGGCCGCCTCGACCATCTGCGGCGTAATGTCGAGGCCGATGATGTGTGCCGCGCAGCGGGCCAGCGCGAAAGCAGCATGTCCCGCACCGGTGCCTAGGTCAAGGGCGCGGGCGTGCCGGTCGGGTCCGGCCTGCTCCACCAGCCAGGCTAAGTCCTCGCCCTCCGCAAACACCGTGCTTTGGCTATAGGCTTCAGCCGCGCGGCCGAATTGTTTCTGAGTCTGCTGGTACATAGTCTTGGACTTAATTTACCTTCATCTTTAGGTCGGGTCTTTCCGCCGCCGCTCTATCGCGCGCTCCACGCCGGTGCTAATCGACGACGCCAATTGCGCTCGCGGCAGTTGTAATGGGGCTCCCATAGGGGGTCAAGATGTCTGGTTGTAAAACTCTTTGAATCTGCTAATCGCATAGTAAATGATGCGCCGTGCGCTGGGCAATGGGAACATGACACTGGTAAGGTGCTATGCTAGAATCGTGGCTTGGGTGAGGCGAAAAACACACCCTACGCCGGGCCGAAGCGGTGGTTACGAATATCAGCAACCTGTCAATAAGGAGTGGTTCTTGATGCGATGGCGTTTACGTGTTCCTTTGGCGCTCGTCGCGATTCTTTTCTCGATGGCATTGATAATTGGTTGTGGTGGTGAGGAAGAAGAAGCATGGAGTTGGGACGAAGGGCCACCAACGCCAACGCCTGATACAAGTGTTACCGAGGCAGTTCCTACTCCATCCGGTCCGGTCGACCCGGAATCTATTGAAGTGATTGTGGATCTTAGCACGGGCGACGCCGAGCGCGGAGAAGAGCTCTTTGAGGAAAAGGGCTGCGTAGCCTGCCATAAGATTGCGGAAGACGGCCCCGGCGGCGAGGTTGGTCCTGTGCTCGCCGGCATTGGCGACATAGCGAACCGACCGATGTTGGCTGCAGACATTGCGAACACGCCGGAGAACATCTGGCGCTGGGTGCAATTCCCGCAGAAGATCAAGCCCGGCACGGAGATGGCGCCCCTGGGGATGGATGGCCAAGAGGCTGCCGACCTCGTGGCATATCTCCAAACATTGAAATAGGGAAGAAGGCAGGCTTTTGGCTGTGTCGCATACGTCGGGGCGCAAAGGGTGCAAGGCTTGATGCATAAGTATGTGCGTCTATCCTTGGCGATCTTCGCAATGTTTCTCATGATGGCACTGGCCGCAGCCTGCTTTCCGTGGGACAGATCGGATTCGTTGCCAGCGCCCACAGCGGAACCAGCGAGAGTTGCACCGGATGTTACTCCCACCCCTACGCCTCCCGATGATATTCCGCCGCCGCCAGAAGGTTATTTGGAACGAGCGGATGTACGGAAGGGAGAAGAGCTCTTTGAGGAAAAGGGCTGTGTCGCCTGTCATAAGATCGCGGAAGACGGCCCCGGCGGCGAGATTGGTCCTGTGCTTGCCGGCATTGGCGATGCGACGAACCGACCGATGCTGGCTGCAGACATTGCGAACACGCCGGAGAATATCTGGCGCTGGATTCAGTTCCCGCAACTGATAAAGCCAGGTACGGAGATGGCGCCCCTAGGGATGGATGGGGAAGAAGCCGCTCACCTTGTGAAATACCTCTTGACGTTGAAGTAGGGAGTAACGCACGCTGTTGGCTCACTCTCGCGTGTCGCAATGCATAGGGAACGAGGAATGATGCGCGGACGGGTGCGCCTTGTCAGAGGGCTAGCGGGAGCGTTGCTTGCGGCGGCACTTTTCGTGAGCTGCTTTCCGTGGGATAGATCGGAGCCAACGCCAGTGCTTCCAACGGCTCCGCCCGTGGCGACGAGCCCGGCGTCGGCGCCGACACCGACTGCCGAGCAAAGTGCAGCCAGTGAAACGGCCACGCCGGAGCAGACACCGACCCCTCGGCCTACCGCAATCATAGTTACGCGCACTCCCAGGCCGCTGCCCACCGTGCCGCCGGACTTGCTGAGCCAGGGTGATGCAAGGCTGGGTCAAGAGCTCTTCGAGAGCAAAGGGTGCATCGCTTGCCATCAAATTCGGGGTGAAGGCGGCGACACCGGCCCGGCCCTCGACGGCATCGGCGACCGATCGCGGCGGCCGATGCTGGCGGGGAGCCTGGAGAATACGTCGGAGAATAAGTGGCGCTGGATTATAAATCCGCAACTCGTCAAGCCCGGTACGGCCATGTCTCCGCAGCCGCTCAATCCCGAAGAGGCTGCCCACCTGGTGGCATACTTGGAAACCTTGAGATAGGCGGCAGGCCGCGTGGCCTTTTGCTCTCTAAGACGAGATGAGCATTGCAAACAGGGATGGCCGGTACACAGCCGTCCCTGTGGTGATTAAGGTATTCAAGCAAACTCTCATGAGTTAGAGGCGCCCGTGGTTATCCTTTGCTATGCCAAGATCAACCTGACCCTGGAAATCCTCGGCAAACGCGCCGACGGCTACCACGAGGTCCGCACGGTCATGCAAACCGTCGGTCTGGCGGACCGGCTGGAAGTAGCAGCGGCGGCGGATCTCTCGTTCACGTGTTCCGACCCCGCGCTGGCAACGCCGGACAATCTCGTGTACCGCGCCGCACGACTGCTGCAAGCGGAGTACGCCGTGCGCACCGGTGCCGCGCTCAGGCTGGAAAAGCGCATTCCGTCAGCCGCCGGTTTGGGGGGCGGCAGTAGCGACGCGGCAGCAACTATTGTCGCGCTCAACCGGCTGTGGAATCTTCAACTATCCCTAGCGGAGCAACAGCAACTGGTGGCGAGGCTGGGTTCGGACGTGCCCTTCTTTCTTACCGGCGGCACGGCGCTGGCCACTGGTCGAGGCGAGCGCATTACGCCGCTGCCGCCGTTGCCGCCGCACTGGGTCGTGCTCGTGCTGCTGCCCCGCGTGCTAAGCACGGCGGCTGTCTACCAAGCCGTGACCCCAGCGGACTACACCGCAGGCGTCGCCACCGCAGACGTTGTGGCAGCGGCGCAGCACGGCACACTGTCACCGCAGACCCGCTGGCACAACGCCCTTACACGCCCCGCCCGCGCGCTAGCGCCGGAGATCACGGCAGCACAAAACGCCTTGATCCAGGCCGGCGCTCAACACGCCCACGTATCCGGCAGCGGGCCAACGGTCTTCACCGTATGTGGAGACAAGGACACCGCCCACACGTTTGACGCCTGCCTCCAGGAGCAGGGCCGCACCACCGAGATCGTCCCATTCGTTCAGTCCGGTTGGGCTCGGGGCGAAGCGGGCGCGTAGAACCGGGAGCCAGCGGGGCTAATGGGTACGCATGGTGGTACGGATGCTGCAGGGATAAGGATTCACCGGCCAGGGTCTTTCTATTGCCGCATTAAACGGTGTGATGGGTCTGCACGATCAACTACCTAACATCGTGCTGGGCTTGGCGACCGGTCGTGCTGAGGTGGCTATGCCCGGGTCCTGTCGAAGCATGAACGGCCATGTGCGCATATGCCGGAATTCACCCGTGCCGCGATTCCCCCTTCGACACCCTCAGGGCGAGCGGGTTGGCGCTCAGGGTGAACAAGCATTTGCGTCTAGGGCGGACTGATGATAGTGCGCAACGGAGCCTCCCAAGAGCAAGAGCGCATGACCCCTACCACTATGCGTCGGCGACTGCCGGTTTCTCGTGGCTTGTGGTACATTTGTCGGGAGCAAGTCAAAGGAGCGGCCAAGATGAATGTCATCTGGATAGTTGCCGACACTTTCCGCAGGGACCACGTAGGCGCCTACGGCAATCCTACGATTCGAACGCCTTCTCTCGATGCGCTGGCGGCCAGGTCGGTCAGGTTCGACGGCCACTATGCTGCCGGCTTCCCGACCATGCCCACGCGAGCAGACCATCATACGGGGCGCTGGACGATGTCCTTCATGGGTTGGGAGCCCCTGCCTGCGGGAGTGAACACTATAGCGGAAGTGCTGGCGGATCACGGCTATCATACAGCGGCATCGGTGGATACCCCCTACTATCTAAGGGACGGAATGAACTATGACCGGGGGTTTCAGTCCTTCTTCATGAACAGGGGCCAGGATACAATGTGGTCCCTCATCCCTCAGCCCGGCTATCATAATGAATCCCTCGACGTCCGCGAGGCTTGGCGCAACGAATCGGACCGGAATGCCCCGCGGACGTTCATGACCGCCATGCAGTGGTTGGAACGACACTACAAAGAGGACTTCTTTCTCTACATTGACACCTGGGATCCGCATGAACCTTGGGATGCGCCAGCTTACTATACAGAGCTCTACTGGCCCGGATACGACGGCGAGGTGGTGCTCCCACTGTACGGAAACTGGCATGACGCGCCGGGGTATGACGAAGAGAGGGTCCGGAAGGGTCACGCCACCTATTGTGGTGAAATCACCATGGTCGACACGTGGTTGGGTTTCTTGCTGAAGGCCGTCGAGAACATGGGCTTGATGGACACGACTGCCATCATCTTCACCACAGACCACGGCTTCTGTTTTGGGGAGCATGGCGGCCTTTTCGGCAAGATGAACGCGGATACGTACCCGGACGGGAGCCTGCGGCCCTACGGCGAGCCGGGATCAACGTGGGCCCACTCTCCCCTTTACGAGGAGCTTGTCCACTTGCCGCTTCTGGTTTACGTGCCTGGCATATGTCCGGGAGTATACAAAGGCCTCAGTTCGGCGGTCGATGTCATGCCGACCGTACTCAATCTGATGGGCATAGAGATTCCGGCCTACGTCCAAGGCAGGTCCCTAGTGTCTGGGATGCAAGATACTGCACTGCCGGGACGGGAGTACGTAGTCAGCAGCATTCCCTTTGCCAACCCTGGCGATCCGGTACATTCTGTTGACAGCTTGCTCCGTACCCTTTCAGATTATCCGGTGACCACCATCACGGCGGGAGAATGGAGCTTGCTCTATAGCCCGCAAGCCGGTCTATCGGAACTATACAATCTGGATTCCGATCCGAATCAGCTTGAGAACGTCATCGGAACGCACCGAAACGATGCCAAAGATATTCATCGATTCCTGGTTGATTTCATGCATGAAACCAACGTGCCGGAACGTCTACTGCAGCCGCGCTTGGAACTGCGTGTATAGATGCGTTGAAAATCAAACCCCATGGAATCCCGGTTCTGGCTGGGAAAGTCCGAAGGCAAGAGAAGTCTTCCCCAGTAGGACTCCAGAATCCCGGCGAGCGTCCGCCGATACCTTACTCGCTCGCGAAGGCCATCCAACCGGACAGGAACGCTCGCACGCGACCGTCATTACAGTATGAGGAAGCAATACGATCACATTGTCGTCGGGGCGGGCTCGGCAGGTGCGGTCTTGGCGGCCCGATTGACCGAAGATCGTCACCGGTCGGTTCTGCTTCTCGAGGCCGGGGAGGACTATCCCGCGTTGGATCGGATGCCGGACGCGGTAAAGTACGCCTACGGGATCGACACCTCGCTCTGGGCTAGCGGCCACTTGTGGGATTTTCGCGCCAGGGCCACGGATGCAGCCCAGATAGACGTCCCGCGTGGCAAGGTCACCGGCGGTTCCAGCGCTATCAACGATGCACAGTTTCTTAGAGGAATGCCGGAGGACTTCGAGCGTTGGGCAGCGTGGGGGAACCCCGAATGGGAGTTCGAGAAGGTCTTGCCCTACCTGAGAAAGTTAGAGGCGGATCAAGATTTTCAAAATGAATTCCATGGCTCGGATGGTCCTATCAGTTGCCGTCGGTATCGGCCTGACGAATGGGGGCCGCAACAGCACGCCTTCTATCAGGCATGCCGGGACGCCGGTTTCCCCGACTGCCCGGACCACAATCACCCCGACGCCACCGGCGTTGGGCCTCTGGCTTTCAACATTGACGGCCGCGTGCGGGTGAGTACGGCAATCGGCTACCTTAACCCCGTGCGCACGCGACCGGGGCTGACCGTCAGGCCCCACTGCCTCGTCCACCGGATCATTTTCGAGGGCAATCGAGCGGTAGGACTGCACGTGATCAGCGGCCATGAAGAGTTTACCGTCTATGGCGAGGAAGTCATCCTCTGTGCCGGCGCTATCGGATCGCCACATATCCTTGCGCTGTCGGGTATTGGACCGGCGGCGCAGTTGCGGCGGTTTGGGATACCCATAGTACAAGACCTTCCTGGAGTTGGGCGCAATCTCCGGGACCACCCGGACGTGCCAATGGCCTGGCGCACGCGTGCAGGATTCCCCTTGAACACCGACCAGGTCGCAACGGGCACTGTCACCCTGCGGTTTACGGCCTCGGGTTCGTCTTTCAAGAACGACTTGGTCATTTACATGGGCAACTACGCGGCGGCAAGGCCCATGCGGGGGGTGGATCAGCAAAATCCGGTAGGCATAGGGGTCAGCCTGTGCCTCTACTTGGCCTTGAGCCAGGGCGAACTCCGCATCCAATCTGACGACCCTAGGCACTCGCCTTACCTCGACTTCAACCTGCTGGACGACCCCTACGATCGTTCACGGCTCCGTGAAAGCCTCAGTACCTGCGCCGACCTGTTCAAGCATGCGGCCTTCGGTGAGATAGTCGACGAGCGGTTCGCGCCCTCAGACGAAGCTCTGCAATCCGACGATGCCCTGGACTCCTGGATGCAGCGAGAGGTGGTAACTGCCCACCACGTATCGAGCACGTGCAAAATGGGGCCCGCAAACGACCCGTTGGCTGTGGTGGATCAGTACGGCAAGGTACACGGCGTTGAGGGACTCCGCATCTGCGACGCATCGATTATGCCCGATACGGTACGGGCGAACCTCAATCTTACGGTGCTTGCTATGGCGGAGAAGGTCGCTGACTTCATCAAAGCAAGTTAACCGTGTGGCAGAGCTTGGCATGCCGCCACATGCGATATCCCGAGAACCTGACCACACCGCTGGCGTCACCACTGCCGGCACCTTCGTGGTGGCCCCTAAAGTCAACAGATGAGACCGTTCGCTTGCAGACCCAAAACAGACCACGTAAATGGGCAACGGATAATTCTGATGCATTTCGCTATTCATTCAGAGCAAGTGATGTATAGAGAGATCTGTCAACCAAGAATGCCCTCCAGCTCCATACTATCTTCCCGCACAAGTTCGTAATCGACCGGCGTTTCATCGTACTCCTCAACCATTTCGGATGAGATAGGCTTTCCCATCGCCTTCCTGATTGCATTGAGAAGAGCCGACTCTCTAGCGCGGAAGTGTCGATCAAAATCGCTTGACCACAAGTGCTCGGGGTCAATGAGATGCGAGTCTAGGTAGGTGCTCAACGAGTCTTGCGAAACACCTTCCGATGTGATGCGATTTAGGTATGCCGCAGGCGCCTGGCCGCCGATGCTACGATTTGTTCGTGCTGTGAGGGGCGTCTTATTGACTATCGAGTCGCAGCGCGCTGCCTCTATCCCCTGCTCGCGGCACCATCTCTGGGGAAAGATGTGATGAATGTCAATCCTCTCGTCGAAGTAGCCCTGTATCGACGACTCCTCGCCAGTGATCCAATCACAAGCGCCTTCGCGCAAAAGCAGTGCGTAAATACCCTTATATGCCGCGCTATTTCGGGTGCGCAGTGTAAGCAGTCGGGTCGGAGCGAACTCAGCGTCATAGATCGTCCCTGGCTCTGGCCCTTCGTCTCGAATCCACTTCACGACCTCTGGAAGGTCACGGGCAAACCGCGTCTCAACTGAACCACCATACAATTCTCCAAGGACGCCGCACCAATACCAGCGCGCGAGCTTTACCCTAGCAGGCTGCGGCTCCCAATCACTGTCCAGTACTGTGAGAATCGCGGCCATCGGGATCAACTGGCTGCCATAGGGCAGAAACTTCGCGTCGTAAAGGCGCTGCCCGTGGAGGAAGCGCGCCGTCCTCTCGAAGCCTTTCATCAGTGGATCCGCCCACCCCTGGTACTCGTCAAGACTAAGCCGCAAAATGTCTGCGCGCTTACACCCCACTCCCGGCACCCGGTCCGCGCCCGTGCCATCTCGGATGGCAACCCGCCGCCGCTCCAGGGTCGCGAGCAGCGTTATAGCCTGAAGAAAGTCCGTATTGGACACGCCAGCGAGTATCGACTGGGAGTGGATCGTGCGCTCCCGTTCCTCCCAGTCTGGCCGCAGTTGGAAGTCGTCAGCTGCAAAGATTGCGGTTAGCAGCTCGAAAACGGTTAGTGTCACGCCTCCAGTGTTCACCTTCTCAAATACTTGGCACACAGCCTGTTTCGGCGTGTCCTTTCCAAGCTCAATTACTGGCACCTGGTACAGCTGAATGCGCTTGACGATCTTCTTTTCAAACTCGTTCCACAGTTCTATCTTCTCTCTGTCGTAATCCCAGTATTTTTCGAAGCCCACGCGCCAGTCGCTCGAGTCGAATGCCTGGGACAGCGGAAAAAGCATCGCCTTATACTCTAGATCGGGAGTCGAGTAGTCCTCTTCGACCTTGCGCCCAAAGCGTTTGATCTGACGGTCCGCGGGCAGCGAGACCACCGCGTCCTCACGATCAGCAATCGGGTCAAGAGCCAGCGCCATCCTTATGTAGTACCAGCGCTCGATTTTTCGTCCGTGCTGGTCGCGGGTGTGAACTGGCTGGTCAGGACGGAGAGACTGGAACAGCGAGGTTATCCGCTGCTGGCCGTCTAGGATCAGCCGCTCGGCCTCCTGCTTTGGCCCCGGCGCACCCTCAAGCGGGCGTTGCTTGAAGCGAACGCTATCGCTGCCGACCTCAAGCATCATGACCGCACCGATAGGGTATCCGAGGGTGATGCTTGAGAGAAGGCTCCGCACGTGTTCGTCGTCCCACACCCAGCCTCGCTGAAAATCGGGAAGTTGTGTACTCCCGTCCGATGAACTATCTAGCACCCCTTGGAGGAATTCATTTTCGATACCGTAGCCCATGTAATCCATCGTGTGCCCCCTTGGGTTGTCGTTGCCAGTCGAACTGCTCGTAACATCCAATGTATTAGGTGCGGGTAACGTCGCGCAACCTGCGTGTTTACTTTTGACGACTTTACACTATGTCGGTTTTGAATTTGCAGCGGCAGTATCCCACAGGATGAGGTGGCTAAATATGGAGTTCTGCGACCGGTAACTCTGTCACCAGCTAGGCGAGAAACCTATCCAGACCGTCTACCCGAAGCTGCGTTACAACTATCGCGGTCGGTAGTAGTGGGCAAAGTCTCACATGCCGTTGTCGTCGACACACTGAGGTAGCTGGGCTACCATTCTTAACGCACGACACAATGAACCATAAAGTCGATGGCATTGCGCTCTTACGACTTAGTGGCTCACCGGTATACCGAACTCTTTTCACCGAGAAAGCACAGCCAGAGACTGAGCACGCTGGAATTCGGCAAGTGCCACCGCTGTGCATCAAGAAAACCTAGCGAAATGATGAAAACAACCATTCACGCATTGCGAGCTTCTGCAACGGTGCTCTTGGCCGGTCTTTGCTTCTTCTTGGTCGTGAGTGAAGTTCGTGCTTGCTCGTGCGGGGATACGCCCTCCCCATCTGTGGCATTGGCGCAATCGTCAAAAGTGTTCTCCGGTAAAGTCGTGCACATAAGCGATGGCGGCGGCACGCAGAGAGAGCCCGCTCTGCTCAGCGGTTACATATTGGTTGAGTTTGAAGTCTACGCAGTCTGGAAAGGCCCGGCCTATGCCACCATGTTCGTCGAGACGGCATGGTGGAGCGGCAGTTGCGGGGTGGAGTTCTATCTTGGACAGGAATGGCTGGTCTACTCCTATGACGGTGAAACCACGCACCCTTGCAGCCGCACACGGCCCTTGGAGCTGGCGCAGGCAGACATTGACGAACTTGGCGAGGGCCAAGTGCCTGCCCTGGGAAGTATCGAGCCCTATCAACAATCCGGTGACCGGATCGAGCGGACACGCACGCAGGCCGCCGTGGCCGACGCACCCACACCCGCGGCAAGCTCTTTGTGGGATTTCATTCCCGCGTGGCTGAACTTCGTACTCCTCATAGTTGTGGTGGTAGCAGTGCTGGGCTGGGTGCTGCGTGGGACCAGCCAGAAGGGCTAGGGCAGTCTCTGCGCTAGGCAGACCCTTGCGGTCCGAGCGGCGGCCGCGGCATCAGCACGGCGATCGGCCTAGGCGCTAGTCCGCAGTACTCGCTAGCAGATGTCTAGAGTGACTATTGCAGACGAAGAGGCGTCTTGTCGCTATTGAAAAACCGCTCGTCTATGCCCGAAACGGCTTGCCGGTACGGCGGAGCTCCTTGGTGACGGCTATCTGGCAGGTGACGTAGGCGCTTTCGGTCGGTCTGCCGCGGTGGTTCATGTCGCCGGCGGAGTAGCCGGGGCGGGCGTCGCCGATGGTGCCGACGATCAAGTTTGCGTGTTCCGTGGTCGTATCGTAGCGATCGGCGATGAGGCCCACCATATCCGCCCACGCCGCGCGCACGGCATCCGTCCATGTCCGGCCCTGACCGCTGGTGAGGTATTCCTCGGCGCACTCGGCCACGTTGGTGGTCTCAACCACAGGGCTGGAGGTCGAGAAGCCCGGCGAGCGGTCGACGCGGATAGTTACGGCCGTGTCGATCTCCACGCCGGTGCCGGTGAGTTCGCCGTCCGACATGCGCGCGTGGGCGTCGGCCAGAGTCAGCAGGCCGCCGGGCTTCTGCGCGCGAATGTGCACGGTGCTGCCGGGGCGCACGGAATTGAAGTCCATATTGCCGCCGTGGTCGATCTCATAGGGATCAACGGATTCCAGCATCACCACGCCCACCATGGGGCGTTCCGGCACCACGAAGTCCGGAGGAAAGTGCACAAGTCCGTCGCGGACGGGGGCGATGAGGCGCACGCTGCCCCAGATGGGGCCGCCGTTGCGATAGAAGCCGTAGGGGCCGACCTCCATATCCAGGATTTCGATTGCCACCCAGTCTCCCGGCTCGATGCCCTCGATGAAGAACGGCCCGCCCGGCCGTGAGTAGCGCGGCGTGCCGACTTCCATGACTGCGCCGGGCTTGAGTTCGCCTTTTATCTTCAGGTCCTGGTCGTGGCCGCCGACCGTCTCGATGACGACCGTCTCGCCGAGCCGCAAAGTGCCTCTAAGTTCATTGCGCTCAGGATCGTTGGGCCCGCTGTAGTAGGGTGTACGGGTGAAGCGTCGCATGCGAATCCTCCCGCTTGCGGTATTGTTCGGCCGCATTATGTGGTGCTCGCTATGAGCGAAGCCGGCCGGAACTTCCTTATCCTACCTTAAAGTTTATGCCGAACTAGGGTCTAGGGCTAGCCCTTTTGCGCCGATTCATAGGTACATTTAAGCAATCTCCTAAGTTACACGACTGGCAGACCGACATGGTCGTCTGTTAGCGCTAGTTCGCTTGACAGAAGCGGATTCTCCGCCCTATACTTACGGAAATCTGTCAATGGCGCCAGAGGGGACCGACGAGTGATTCGATCATTTGGGAAGCCTGCGGGGCTTCTTTACCGTTAAGGGCGTGTAGCTCAGCTGGTTAGAGCGCACGGTTCACATCCGTGAGGTCACAGGTTCGAGTCCTGTCACGCCCACCAAACTGGACAAAATCAAGGACCTTCAATTTAAGGTTCGTTCTGGACCTGTGATGGGTGTGCTGGCGAGGGCCGGTCCAGTCTCAAAATCCCATGCCAGCTATGTGAAGACCAGGGAATCGGACGGATGCACAGTCATGATGAGGCATCGGCAGAGAAGCGGTGAAGGAGGCGAAAAGTTGCGGCTGGTATTGGCTGGCGTTGTCTTCGTACTGATATGCGATTAACCAGAAGCTAGGTGCTCGCAAATTTGTGGGGAAGACCCGTCGCCTGTGCCACCCCTGGACTACCTCAAGAGCAGGCTCCGAAACTCACACAAGGTGGGCTTGCCCGCTCTCCATGCGCCATCACCCCACTCGCTCAAGTGGTTCGACAGGCTCACCACGAGCGGTAAGGGCAGGGGTTTGCCATGAGCGGTAAGGAGGATAGGCTCACCATTGATGAACGTGGTCAGACACTTCACCGCCACCGGGTTTGTTGTGCATGACGAGAGCGTCCTGCTGCACTGGCACCCAAAGGTCAAAGAGTGGCTGCCCCCAGGCGGCCACATCGAAGACAACGAGGACCCTGTCCAGGCCGTCCTGCGGGAGATACGGGAGGAGACGGGTCTGACTGCCGAGGTCGTGCCCACCGGGATCGTCCTGGACCTGGAGCATCCGGTACCGGTCTATCCTCCGTTCACCATAATGGTGGAGAATATCCATGACCCGGTGGATGGGTATCACCAGCACATCGACATGATCTACTTCTGCCGGCTCCCAGGTGTACCCGGCCCGTTGAACGACGGTTGGATATGGGTGAGCAGATCGGACGTTGAAGCGAAACTGCCCCTGGACGTCGCCGGCGCTCCAGTCAAATCGCCTCCCGAAGATGTTCGCCTGCTGGCAATAAGGGCCTTAGACCTGGCCCCAATGTGACGTAGGCGCACCCGCTCATTTGGTTCGACATCCCGGTAGCGATAGGAACTTGCGTTCCTCCCCCTGTCACGCCACAATGCTTAGGTCAAGGGCCTAGGTAGGCTCACAGAGCCCCCTAGCCACATCTCGAAGATGGTTCTGTCTACTGTCAAAACAGGCCCACCTGGAGATGGCTTTCAGATTTTGTTCCGACCAATTCAGCCGCGCAGAGCGGGGATTGAAGTGAACGCAATGGACGAAAAGGCGTCTGAGAGTTCAACGGAGGTCGCAAAGAAGGCCGTTGCCAAGGGGTCCGACGCGAAGCCGGTCCTTCTCTCAGGCGGCAATCCTCAGATCGCGAAGGCCGACGGCGACGCTCCCGTGCAGGCCTACATCGCGGCCATGCCAGGCTGGAAAAGCGATCTAGGGGGCCGCCTCGACGCGGTCATTGCGCGCGAGGTGCCCAACGTGCGCAAGGCCGTGCGATGGAACTCGCCATTCTATGGCATCAAGGGCCAAGGTTGGTTCGTGAGTTACCACGTATTTGTTCAATACGTAAAGGTGACCTTCTTCCGAGGTGCTTCGTTGGAACCCGTGCCACCCGGCTCAGGCAAAGACAAGGACGCGCGCTGGATCAACATCTACGAGGGCGAACTCGACGAAGAGCAGATGGCCGAGTGGGTCAGGCAGGCAGCGGGCCTGCCCGGTTGGGATGGGTTCAGAAATTCTGCAAGCTGAATTCCGAATCGTCCAGGAGACCTATTGAAGGCTCTTTTGGGTTCTTCATCGGCGAGGAGGTGCGCGAACGTGCGTGAATGTGCGCGGCAGTACGCGGCTAAGTGTCCCCGCAATCCGGGCCGGTTTCACCGATTTTGCACACTTACGTATAGGTCTTAGAGGTAGAAAGGACAGGATAAGCAGGAATCCCCTCACCCCGGCCGTCTCCCCATGGAAATGGAGTAATTCTTGCGCCGCTGGCTGAAGTTACGCAAAGGTCTCTAGTTGGGAGAGATTTGGAGGATACGATCTTGGCGAGCCGGTCTTCCGAATTCGAGAGTTCCTTTGAGGGCCCATATGGATCGCTTGACCGGCTCACCATATAGACGCCTCCCAGTGAGAAGTTCGCGGAATATAACTCTTAGGCCCATCGCAGCAGTGGGCGTTGGGCAATGTGGAGCGAGGTGTAACTCATGGCTGCAGCAAACGTCAACGACAACGTCCGCTACGAACCCGATGAGAATCCTCCCCGCTTAGTTACCATTGGCTCCGGCGTTCAAGCTGCCATCCTAATCCTGGCCCCGGTGGTCTTGACCGTAGTTATCGTGTCTCGCATTGCCGGGCAGTCTGAAGGCTTCATAGCCTGGGCTGTGTTTGCGGCGTTGCTGGTTAGCGGGTCCACGACAATACTCCAGGCCGTTAGGGTCGGAAGGTTTGGCTCGGGGCACGTGCTCATGATGGGCACATCGGGCGCCTTCATCGCCGTCTGCGTCGCGGCCCTCAAGCTCGCGGGCCCGGCCACAATGGCGAGCCTGATCGTAATTTCATCGCTATTCCAGTTCTTGCTGGCGTCGCGACTCTCGCTGCTGCGCCGCATTTTCACGCCGATCGTCACCGGTACGGTGATCATGCTGATCGCGGCCACGGTGATGCCCATCATCTTCGATTCGCTCAATGACGTGCCTGAAGGGTCACCGCAGGCGGCCGCTCCGGTGGCGGCTCTGGTTACGCTGGTTATCGTAGCGGCGATGGTGGTGCGCGCGCCGCCGACCTGGCGGCTGTGGTCGCCAATCATCGCCATTGCCGCGGGTTGTCTTGTTTCCATACCCTTCGGCATCTACGAACTTCAGCAAGTTCTGGACGCGCCATGGATCGGCGTGCCTTTCGACTCGTGGCCGGGCTTTGACGTTACCCCCGGCGTTGAGTTTTGGGCGCTCCTGCCCGCATTCATAGTCGTCACCTTGGTGGGGGCTATCGAGACCATTGGAGACGGCGTGGCGATCCAGCGCGTCTCTCGCCGCAACCCTCGCGCTACGGACTTTCGCGTGGTGCAGGGAGCGTTGAATGCTGACGGCGTGGGTAATCTATTGTCCGGCATACTGGCCACCGTACCGAATACAACCTACTCTTCCAGCATCTCTCTTGCCGAGGTCACCGGGGTCGCCGCGCGGCGCGTGGGTGTGGTTATCGGTGTCATCTTTGTTGTTCTTGCGTTCTTCCCCAAAGTTGCCGCCCTGCTGATTGCTATTCCCGCTCCCGTGGCGGCTGCTTACATTACCGTGCTTGTCGTATTGCTCTTTGTGCAGGGCATGAGAATTGTCATCCAGGACGGCATGGACTACCGCAAGGCTGTAGTTGTCGGTCTGTCATTTTGGGCCGGCGCGGGTTTCCAGAGCGGATGGATCTTTCCCGAATTGCTGGGTGATGGGTTCTTGGGCGTGCTGCTGAGCAACGGCATGACCGCCGGCGCTATCGTGGCGATTATTGTGATGGTGTTCATCGAGCTAACGCGCCCGCGGCGCAGGCGATTGCAGGTGGCGCTAGAGAGTGCTGCCCTGCCGAAGCTCGAAGAATTCTTGCTGTCGTTCGCTTCCAAATGCAAATGGAACGACGCTTCAGCGGAACGGCTGACCTCTGCGGGCGAAGAGACGCTGGCAATTCTTTTGCAGGAGAGCGGCGGCGCTAGGGGCGGTGGGCGGCGGTTGACGGTCAACGCCCGATTGGAAGGCGGCATTGCAGAGCTGGAATTCGTGACGTCGCTGGAAGGCGAGAATGTGGAAGACCACCTGACGTACTTGAACGAACTGCCGCCTGTACCGGACGAACGCGAGGTGTCGTTCCGTTTGCTGTGGCACTATGCGTCTTCCGTGCGCCACCAGAAGTATCACGGGTTGGACATCATCACGGTGAACGTCGAGGGTTTGCGCTAGAGGCTCGCGCTAGATACGCGCATCTTGTCCGCTCCGGGCATTTGGCAACATCATCCCGGTGAGTCTCACCTAATTCTTAGAGCGGACCAATTGTCAATAAGCCATGCCCATTGAGATTGTCGAACAGTCCCCCGCTCTGCTGGGCAGCTACGGCGACATTCCCATCTCGTTTACCGTCGATTCGCATTATCAAGTCGAGGCCCTTGACCGAGGACGAGGCGGCTGGCGGCTAACGGTGGAGCGAGTAAGGCCGCCGTACGTTAAAGACTACGATGAAGGCGGCGAACGCCCCCTCCGGTGGCTGAAACGCTGGGATCTTGCGAATTGGGCGGTTCTGGCAGCTATGAGGAATGGGTTGCGGCTTGGCGGCGCCGTCGTCGCCTGGAATACGCCCGGCGTAGATATGCTGGAGGGACGCGACGACCTGGCGTTGCTCTGGGACTTGCGCGTTCACCCGGGCCACCGCCGAGAGGGTGTAGGCTCTCGTTTGTTCCAACATGCCGCCGCATGGGCGCGGGCCAAAGGGTGTCGGCAACTCAAGATCGAGACGCAGAACATCAATGTGCGGGCGTGCAAGTTCTATGCGAAGCAGGGCTGCTATCTCGGGGCGGTACACCCCGGCGCATATCCAGAGCTACCCGAGGAAGTCCAGCTACTCTGGTATCTAGACCTCTAAGAGGGTGTTTCCAAAGGTGTTGTTTGCACGAGTAACGTCCGCCCCCGTATCGTTTCGATACGCTGTATCGAGGTACGGGGCAGGCTCTGAGCTTGTCGAAGGGCAGTTCATACTTCGACGGGCTCAGCACGAACGGTTTTTATGGGCTTTGCAAACACCCTCTAAGTGATTCCGCGCAGACGCACTTTTCCGCTGCCTAGAATCGGCAGCAGGGCTGACCCCATTGCCGGACGCGCTCCGAATCTCTTGCCAAAAACTTGGCGGATTCACGCTGGCCTGGGGACAGACGCAACTTCTCAGTGTCACTCCAAGGTCTAGCGAGCTACATGGCACTTCACCTCATTCAATGGCGCTCTCGGTGATGTCTTTCCAGCCGTAGGCCACCTCTATAAGGTCCGTGCCGCCAATTGTGATGGTTTTTTCCTTGACGTACTCTCCTCCCATCAATTCGTAGAACTGGCGGGCCGGATGGTTGTCCTCGAGAACCCACAGCAGCATTGAGTTTATACCGTGTTTCAGAAAGTGCCGGGCCGCAGCCGAGAAAAGAAGACGCCCGATGCCCTGGCGCTGACATTCATCGAGAACGTAAATGGCGAAGATCTCTCCCCGGTAGGCGCGGTTGCCCTCTCGCTCAGGGGCGACATATGCAAAACCGACAATCTCGCCCTCAGCGGTCTCGGCTACAAGCATGCTGGTGGCAGGCCGGTCTGCTGTGAGGTCCTGCTTCCACATCCGCTCTCTATCCGCATACGAGAGGCCGGCCAAGAATTCGGCTGGCAGGATGCCGGCATATGCGGTGCGCCACGTGTCCACGTGGACTCGTGCGATGGCGCCGGCATCTATCGGATCTGCTTCTCGAATTCGTATCTCCAAACTCTCGTCCATTTGCTAGAAGTAGGACCCCCAAGCGAAGAGTTCGCGGGCCGGTCCTCCTCCTCCGATGGTCTCCATGGAGGATATATTGCGTCATGCCGGGAGCGTGACTTTCATTTCCATGTACTCGCCTTGCACAGACTCGGGTGTAATGGATCCCCCGTGCTCCCGCACAATATCGCTTGAAATGCTCAGTCCCAGGCCCGTCCCTTCTTCTGATGGTTTTGTAGTGAAGAACGGGTTGAACATCTTCTCGAGTGTCTCGGGCGACACGCCGACGCCGTTGTCCCGAATTCGTATCTCTATCTCATCCTCTTTGCGTTCGGTCTTGAGCCAAATGGAGGGGAGATACTGCGTGTCTCCTTCGCCCTGCACCATGCGGTGTTTTTCAGCGGCCGCGTAGCATGCATTGCCGACAATATTCAAGAACACGCGGCCGAGACTATCGGGGTCGGCCAGAATTGTGCCCGCGTTTGGATCGAACTCCTCCCGCAGATCCAAGTGAAAGTCCGGGTCGAGCGCACGGGCGCTGTGGACGGCGAGTTGGGCGCGGTCGCTCAGTAGCTTGTTTATGTCGACGGCCTGGGTACTGCCGCCGCCGCGTCCAAGCATCAGCATGTCGCGGACGATGCGATCTGCGCGGTCGCCGTGGGAGCGAATGCGTTCCAGGTTGCTCGCAAGGTCATCGGAAATGTCGTCTATGAGCGTGCGCGTATCTGCATTCAGTTCGACCGCAGTTCCGTCGAGCGTCTCCTTCAGGTCGGCGAGCATTTCCTCCGACGCTTCGGAAGTTCTTCATGAAGTTCAATGGGTTTCTGATTTGGTGCGCGACGCCAGCGGTTAACTCGCCCAGCTCTGCTAGCTTCTGTCGCATGAGGATTTGATCTTGCGCCTGCTGCAGTTCTCCTAGCACTCTCTCGAGTTCCTCATTCTTTGCCTGAAGATCATCGGCGAGTTTTGTGACAAGGTCCAACTGCATGGCCTTAACAGAGCGTTTTCTAAGTTCTTCGAGCGCGATTGTCAATTCCGTGATTTCATCGCGGCCCGTTGGCTCGACTCTGTAGTCCAGATCGCCTGCGCCCATGCGACGTATCCAGACTTCCAATGCCACCGAGCGTATCCCAATGCGTATCAAGATGAACGTGGTGAATAGCAACAGCGCTGCCGAGAAGGCACCAACTATTAGCAGCCGCGTTCGTCCTGTTGAGACCGCCTGGGCGGCTTCATCCATCGCGCCAGCGGCTGAGGCGCTCACGTCTGTGCCCGGCGCGTTGACGTCGGCAGTCGGCGCCTGTGCTCTTTCCTCATTGGCCTCCAACAGGATTCTCTGACTCTCGGCAACGCTATTGAAAGAGTGGATGGTCAAAACTATGCCCAGAATTGCCAGCAAGATAAGTAGCAGCATGCATAGGTTTATCTGGGTAGTATTGCGGTTAAGACTGAATTTAGACAGAGTGAACGGCTCTTGCTGGGTAGGCATGCAAACCTCTAGCAGATGACATAAATGCGCCTGTCGCTCCTTGTACCACAGGCTCAATCAGGTTCGCGCGACCGGGGCGACTCGCTTGGTCTCTTCTGCTCTGCTGTATACAGGGAGAATATCGCATAAATCGCTGGTCGAAAGTGCGACGCGACGCTATCCATGGTGAGGGAGGGTAACGGTCCTTAGGGTGCGGCGTGGCGTGCGTACCCCAGGAAGAGTCAGGCCACCATGCCCAAGCCGCGTCGCTACGGATTTAGTATACCAGCGGACGCTTTCTGGCTCATGCTAATGCGTCTGGTGGGCGAGCTCCGCATCGCAGCAGTCCGTGCTAGGGCTGAACTGCTGATTCGTAGCCCCACTTTTCCACTAGGTTGTGTTGACACGTATCCGACAATTCCCGCGCACGCGGGAATCAAACTTCACACGGCGCCCAGGGCAGCGAAACGAGGTGCTACCGATTCAAAAGCCGTTGCGCGATATTCTTAGCCTCGTCGAGGCTCTTGACAAAGTGCGCGGCGGGGACGCGGTGCAGAACATTGAGCGCCCGCAGAGTCGCGGCAGGCGGGCCTGTGAGGCCCATGATGATGCACTCGGTGTCCTCGGCGATAGCGCTATCGATCATTTGCTCGACCACCAGCGCGGCGCTGTCGTCCACGTAGACCGTATCGGAGAAATCGAGAATCACGACCTCGTGGTCCCGGATGTCCACGCTAATGGTATTGATCAGCTTATTCGAAGAGGCGACGGAGAAGCTGCCCCTGAGCGCCACCAGGCCCACGCGCGCGGAGAAGGCATCTGTCTCTTCCTCGCTTTCATCGCTCGCAAGGAAACTCTGGTCCAGCAACGGCACGGAGATCACCCTATCGAGCTCCAAGCGCTCGAATTGACGCGCGCCGGCCATGCCGGCGGCGATCAGGCCGATGGCGACGGCGGTAACCAGGTCTACGAAGACGGTGAGCGCCAGGGTGATCAGCATGACCAGCAGGTGTTCGCGCTGCACGCGGTGAACCCGCAAGATGAATCGCCAATCGATGATGTCCCAGCCGACCTTCATTAGGATGCCGGCGAGTACCGCGTGGGGAATTGCTTCGACATATTTGCCGAGACCCAACACGAGCGCCAGCAAGATTGCCGCCCGCAAGGCTCCCGACACTTGCGTCTGTCCGCCGGCGCGGATGTTCACCACCGTCCCCAGGGTGGCTCCCGCGCCCGGCAGTCCTCCAATCAATCCGGCTACCACGTTGCCGATACCTTGGCCTATCAATTCGCGGTTTGGGTTGTGACGAGTGCGGGTCATGGCATCGGCGATCAGGGAGGTGAGCAGACTGTCGATGGAGCCGAGCAGCGCGAGGATCAATGCGGGTTCTATGGCTCTGACCAATAAGGAGAGGGAGAACACCGGCAGTTCAATTTGCGGCAAACCGGTGGGAACCTCGCCAATGACCGGTGTGTTCGTCAACCACAGCACGCCGAGCAGCGTACCGGCAACGAGGGCCGCCAACGTAGGGGGAAAATATCTCCGCAATTGCCGGGGCCACAGCACGCCTACCACGAGCGTTACGGCGGCAATGGCGAGCGCACTGAAGTTGACGTTGCTCATTGCGTTCGGCAAGGCCCGAACGACCCCAACCGGCCCGCCCGTGGCGCCGGTCGCGCCCAGGAACGGCAGAGTCTGCAAGAGCATGATGATGATGCCGATGCCGGACATGAACCCGGATATCACCGAATAGGGCGTGAAGGCGACGAAGCGGCCGATGCGCATCACGCCCAGCAGGATCTGTATGAGGCCGGCCATGATGACGATGGTGAAAGCTTCGGCCAGGGTGTCGGCGTGAGTGGTGACGATAACCGCCATGGCCACGGCCATGGGGCCCGTGGGACCCGAGATTTGAGACTTCGTTCCGCCGAAAACCGTCGCGAAGAAGCCGACAGCAATTGCCCCGTAAATGCCGGCAAGCGCTCCCAGACCGGACGCCACACCGAAGGCCAGCGCTACCGGCAGGCCCACCACGGCAGCGGTAATGCCGCCGAATAGGTCGCCCCGAAGTGTTTGCAGGTTGTAGGTCACTAGGGCTCTTCCAAAGGAATTGAGCGGAGTGCGATTACTGCAAATCCTTGGTAACCGGTCTTGCCGCAAGACACCCAATGGGAAGGCGCGGCTGCTCGGATGTCTGCCAGGAGGCAGCAGGGCCGCTCGCTACCGGGCCTTGTTGGCGGGCTCTCACGACTCTGCCAACGGCAGCCTCTCTAATGGTTGGATAATGTACATTTAAAGGCCACCAGTAAAGGCCGCCAGACATTCCATAGCGAGTAGAATGCTACCACAACAGAACGGGCGCGTCAGGGCTAATCCAGCGACACAAGTTGGTCAGAATGAGACCCGGTTAATGGGGACGGCAAGAGGATTGTCCCCACAGATCCACTGAGCAAGATGCAAGGTGGGTTAGCATCGTTCCGCGCTTGAGATTCAAGCGCCTCGTGCGCGCAGAGAAGCAAGAAATCAACGGACTAGCGGCACCACGAGCGCGAGATGAGAATGACCGCGTCTATCACCGCGTCAGGCTTCGCTTTCCAAGCGTCGGAGTTGCTCGTCGTGCCCCACCAGCACAACCCTATCGCCCGGTTCCATGATCGTTTCCTCATCCGGTGTGAGCAGCAACCTGCCGTCTTGCTTGCTTACCGCGAGCACTCGAACTTGATGCCCTGTATCTAGTCCGGCAATGGTTGTTCCCACGAGCATCGAACCGGACGAGACGGCAATCTCGGCGATCCGAGGGCTGACGCGGGCGCGATCCACGACACTATCGAAGTAGTCTGCCGCGAGCGGCTTGACGGCAGATAGCGCCATGCGCCGCCCACCGATGCTGTACGGCGTGACGACCCGGTCAGCGCCCGCCAGCTTGAGCTTCTCTCCGGTTTCAACGGCATCAGCGCGCGCGACTATGGTGAGATTGGGGGTTGATGGCCTTTGCGGTGAGCGTAATCAGAACATTATCGCTATCGTTGCCGGTTGCGATGATGAGGCCCCGGGCACGTTCGATCCCCGCTTCGAGGAGAGTCGCATTGTGGGTGGCATTTCTGCAGATGGCGAGGAGACCGTCCTCCTCCGCGGCGGCTATGGCGGCTTCAGTGCTGTCAACGACGACTAAGTCCACGTCCTCACCGTGAATCGCGGCGGCGGCTTCACGGCCCACTCTGCCGAAACCACAGAGTATGAAATGCGCTTCAACCGCATCGATCTTCTTTTTCATTCGTCGCCTCCGCATGAATACTCTGAATACCTCGTCCTCTACCACGGTCTGCACGGTCACGGTGAGAATGTAGAGCATCAGCCCGACACCGCCCAACATGATGAAGAGGTTGAAAACGCGACCGAGCGGTGAAAGGGGCTGCACCTCTTCATACCCTACCGTGGTCATAGTAAACACCGTCATGTAGACGGCGTCGAAAAGGCTCCAGCCTTCGATCACCACAAAGCCCGTAGAACCCACCAGAAAGATGATAGCAAGCGCCAGCCCGCCCCGCGTGAGCCGGCTCGCGGCGATGGTAACCAGCAGTTCGTGTAGATGGTGTCTGATAGCCACGTTTGATCTCTGGGGCCCTTAGCTGAGAATGGGAAACTGCCGGTACAGAAAGGTGAGCCCTGCGCTTGGCTCTCAGCCGGAGATCTTGGATCAAGTGCGGCCTCCGCCCTTGCCGCGCACAATCGGCCCAAGCGAACGGAGTTTCTTATTCACTCCAGCAATTCTAGCACACGCATGTGCGAGTGAAGTTTCTCCCGATTGGGTGGCTCAAAGGAGCTAAGCTCACTTGAAATCGAGCTAACTTGGAGAGAGCTCGTTCGCGTGGTATGTTCTTGATAATGGACTTTGAGACGCAAATCTAATCGGTCTGCCTGGTGTCCATGGTGTAGTGGGTAGCGGTTTACTATCGACAGGTTGGAGTTAGAACCGGCAATGATGCTCAAACAAGAAATCTTGGAAGACATCATCAACAGAATTGTCGAGACTGTCCACCCAGAGAAGATAATTCTGTTCGGCTCGGCCGCTCGCGGCGAGATGGGACCTCACAGCGACGTCGATTTGCTCATAATCCGAAAGGGTGGACACTCGCGCAAATTGGTAGGACAGATTTACCGTAAATTGCATGGTGTTGGAGCAGCAGTAGACGCCGTTATGGTCTCTCCCACGGACGTGGAGCGCTATAGAGACAGCCACGCGCTGATTATCAAACCGGCACTGGCGGAAGGAAGAGTCGTGTATGACGCCTCCTGAACGCTTCCCACCGGATGACCCCAGGGAATGGTTGAACCGCGCCAAGAGCAATCTGGCAATGGCAATCAACCATACTTCCGAGGATTACCGATTGGTGACCAACCTCTGACTCCCACCATGAACTAGGATCGCGTCTGCTCAAGGCCCTTCATCAGTTCCCGCAACAATTGGTTGAATTGCCTCTTGAGCACGTTCAATTCTCGTCCTTCATGTTCCCAGCGAACGCTTGGGGAGCCAATCGAGAAAACCCACCGACTCTGATGGGCGTGGACTTCACCCTTAACCACCAAGAGACTGTGTACATCCTGTTTTCCCTGGAACGTCGTCAAGTAGGATGTGAACTTAACAGAGAGGGAGAGCAATTGGTTTGGTGCGTTCAGTTGATCAAGGATGGGTTCTAGGTTGGCTGAGTCTTCGCAAAGACGAAGTACTTTGCCTTCCGCAGTAGTTGCGAAGACACTAGCGTGTGTCCTCACTGTTCCGAACACATCTGAGAGCTGACGTGTCTTATCCACGCAGTAGTTGTAGAAGGGATACAAAACAGCTTCGACATACTCCTTCGCAGAGAATGCGTGATCCGTCGCACTTGTAAGCGATTGCTTGAAGAGTGCGATCTCTTTGTCGATGTCATCGATGTCGTCGGTCAGTTCGCCACGGGCGGCCTTTAGATGAAGTTTGAGGGCATACTCACAGCACTGCGCAATGTAGTCTATAAACGCTGTTAGGTCCTCGGTTTTGTCAGCCTGTTCGAGTTTATCGAGGTACTCGTCTCGGTTGTCCTGTCGAATCATCGCCACCGTGTAGCCGTGCTTGATGAGGATCATATTCATCAAGAGCCGGGCCATGCGGCCGTTGCCATCGTCGAAGGGATGGATACGTACGAAGCGATAGTGGAAGGTGGCGGCCATGACAATAGGGTGTTCGCCCCCACGCTCTCTGGCTCGGTACCAGTCGATGAGGTCGCTCATCGCTTGCTTCACTTGATCTGGAGGAGTGAAGAAATAGATTTCGCCAGTCGACGTTTCTACATTGTTAGGCTTGGTCTTGTAGTCACCGATTGAAATTGTTCGCCGTACCAATTGCCCGTCCGGGGTCTTTGCCTCGGTCTCATAGGGATCTTTCAACAACACGCGGTGGAGATTCCGGATGAAGACCTCGTTGAGTTCTTGGTTATCCTTGACCGCAGCCTCAATAGCCTGTAGGGCACTGTCGTGCCCTTCGATGTCCAGGTGGTCGCGCATCGGCTTGCCATGAGCAGTAAGTCCGTGAAGAATGAGGCTGCGGGTCTCTCCGAGGGTGAGGGTGTTGCCTTCAATGGCATTGGAGTTGTAGTTCGCCTCGAGCCGCAGCTTCTGCTCAACCTGAGCAAGGACAGTTGGCGGCAGCGGACGCAGACTGTCCAGCTCTTCCTTCAGCCTCGTGATGGTCTCAAGTACATTGACCATTTGACGTCTTAGTTCCTCAATCCAAGGATCGCGCCTACAACGCTTGATTACGGGCTAATGAGAACCGTTGCGTCAACGGATGTAAAAAGGAACTCATTGCCTCCCAAGCCCAGAGTTTCCATATCATTATAAGGCTTGATGAACAGGGTTCGCCCATTGAGACAACGTACAGCGGCTGCCAGGGGCGGGGAGAGTTTGGGTTAAGCCCTGTTGTTTGCCGCCGAATCAAGGAGCCAATTGAAGCCGTATTAACCCCAAGGTTAAGTGACTAAGTACCACAAACTCTGTTTTTATCCTTGCGCGTGCCAAAAGACAGCGGGCGCAGGTTGCAAACCTGCGCTACCGGAGACAAGACACATGAATCGGCTAACTCTCAGGTGATGACCGGTCGCGGAGGCCTAACGGCCCTTGGCGACAGTAGTGGGCCGGCGTCAAGAGTCTTGGATCGACATTGCTTCCGGCATGCGCGGGCCAAAAGACAGCGGGCGCAGGTTGCAAACCTGCGCTACCGGTGCGGAACCGGCTGGACCCGCTGTCTTCACGGCGATGATGTTTTGCGGGTTGCTTAACTGCCCTTTGCGCCTGTGATGTCGCGGCGTTGGAACAGTGTAAACGTCAACGCACCGAAAACGAGCGTGTAGGCCGCAAGGACGAGAACGGCGTGGAGGATGTCCGGCTGGGCCGCGTCGCTGCTGCCGTTGATCGAAATGGAGACCTCACCGTAGCTGGCTTGGAGCACGGTCGTAATATTGGGGCTCAGCAAGTATTCGGAGATGCGCTGGAACCAGTCGAAGTTGCTGAGGATAGGCGAGGCCGTGGTCTCGATCAAGTAGTAGACCACGAAGGCGGTGATGCCTAGGGCCGTAGACGAGGTCAACGCCGTGGCGAGCAGCGCCAGCATCACATAGGGGAGAAAGCTGTAGAGCAGCGTGCCCATCTTGATTGGGACGTCAAGCCATTCTGCCGAGCCCTGCAGAGAGTCACCTTCCAGGCCGAACAACCCTATGGAGAGGCTGCTTAGCGCGACCGTAGCTGCGGCAACGACCAAGCCGGCAAGCGCTGTCACCATAAGCGCCAAAACCTTTGCCAGCATGAACTGCCACCGACCCGTGCCCTTGGTCAGTACGGTCCGCAGCGTTCCCCAGCCGTACTCGCCCCCCAGCGCCGCCGCGGCCAGGATGCTGACGAGAATGAACATGATTCCCTGAAGCAGCGTGAAGCCCAAGAGGATGCTATTAGGAAAAAGGACTGCGTGACGGGTAAAGTCGCGTACTTCCTCATAGCCTTCGCAACTTTCGCGAAACTGCTCGACACTCGCGAGCGCATCCTCTCGATGCTCTTCAGCAAGTTCCTCGACCTCCGGCGGGATGCGGTCTCCTCGCACGTCCTTGCACTTCCATTCCGCTTCGAAGACTGCTTCCTTGTTTTCGCCTTCGGTATCGCTCAATTGGATGCCATGTGTAGGTGAGAAAGGTTCGCTGCGATGCACCACGTAGGCGCCCCATACTGCCGCCTGCATTAGGATTACGACAATTGCCAAGAGTACCCACGGCAGTATACGGCGGCGGAGCTTGTGCCATTCCCAAACGGAGAGACGGAAGATGTGGGCGATCATCGCGCTTCTCCCTCCTCTGCGGTAATCTCAAGGAAGTAGCTCTCCAGGGATTCCTTACCGGAGGTCATTTCTGTGACATAGATTTCGGCTTTACTGAGGGCGGCGCTCAGCTCCGATGCGCGCTCAGGCGGCGCGGTGACAACCACAAACCCATCTTCAATTCTTGCATCCTCGACCCAATCCAATGCCGTGAGGACTTTGAGCGCCTGGTCGTTGTCGGTGGTGCGTAGGCGGATCTGCCCGCGCCCTTTGAGTAGATCGGCGACCGAGCCCTGCGCGATGAGCTTGCCTTTGGAGAGAATCACCACGCTATCGCACACTTGTTCGACCTCATTGAGCAGGTGGCTGGATAGGAAGACCGTGCGGTCTTCCGTGCCGAGGCTGCGGATCAATTCGCGAATCTCGGCCATGCCGGCCGGGTCCATGCCGTTGGTGGGTTCGTCCAGAAAGAGCAATTCAGGATCGCCCAGTAGCGCATAGGCCAGTCCCAGGCGCTGCTTCATGCCGAGGGAGTAGGTGTGAAAGCGATCGTTACCCCGCTCAGCCAAACCCACCCGTTCGAGCAGGTCGTCGAGTTCCTGCGGGGTACCTCGTCCCAATATGCCTTGGAAGTAGGCGAGGTTTTGGCGTCCGGAGAGGTACGGATAGAATGTCGGAGTTTCAACGATAGCGCCCACACGGCGCAGGGCTGCTTGATGGTTGGCATGGGAATCGAATAAGCGAAAGCTGCCGGCAGTCGGCCGCGTGAGACCCAGCAGCATACCCATGGTCGTGGTCTTGCCGGAGCCGTTGGGGCCCAGCAGACCGAAAACATGGCCACGCGGCACCGTCAGCGAAAGATTGTCCACGGCAACGATCTTGCCGAACCTCTTGGTCAGCCCTTCCGTTTGGATTACCGGACTAGCGTCCATCATGCGCACCCTCCCCCAGTCCTAACGTGGAAGTGATTGCGCGCTTGGCGGCGTATACAACCTGAACGCCCGGATACCTTCACGTTTGCCTCCTAACCTCTTGTTTAGAATTACGACCCTCTCGACCAGTATAGAGCATGTTTTCAAAAGATGTAACTCAAATATTAGTAATATACGGTTATTTTCGGCAATAAATGGCTATTAATGTATTTCAGTATTTTATAAGCTTGAACATAAGACTTAAGTCGCGCGCACTTAAATGGTAACGCAAGCCGGGGAAGAGTGCACGTGAGCGCCCTTGGCTCACTAACGTCATGCGTCCGAGCACAGGCGCGGATACGAGAGGCGGGTAGTGGGGGACCCAGTAGCCGCTTGCATTGCGCCATACGAGGGGGCTTTTGGCTACGCAGCGGTGCCCAGACGCCTATCCAAGAACACGTCGGCGCGAATGTCCGCTACCCCCGTTTTAGTGCCCGGCCGGGACGCGCGCCGGTGGGGGCGCCGTCTGCGATGACGGGCGTGCCGTTCACGAGCACGTGCTCGATGCCCACGGGAAACTGGCGTGGGTCATCGAAGGTAGAACGGTCGATGACGGTAGCCGGATCGAAGACCACGATATCGGCGGCCATGCCGTTGCGGATGATGCCGCGGTCGTGCAAGCCGAAGCGCTGCGCCGGAAAGCCGGTGAAACGCCGAATCGCGTCTTCGAGTGTAAACAGACCAAGCTCGCGGGTGTAGTGGCCGAGATAGCGCGGGTAGGTGCCGTAGGCGCGCGGGTGGGGTGAGCTTCCCATCATGATGGCATCGGTGGAGCCCATGTGCGCCGGGTGTTTGATCACCGCCTGCACGTCAGCCTCATTGCCAAAGTGGAACGTGAAGCCGATATCCAGCGCGGTCTCATCGAGGAGTCTGAGCAGGAGCACGTCAGGCGCTTCGCCGCACTCGTCGGCGACGTCCGCCAAGCGGCGGCCCTCCCACTGCCTGTACTGCTCCAGGCCGATATGGGTGATCTGCATGCGGGCGTAGAAATCTCGTTCCCGGCCCTGGATTTCGTCGAGGACTTGCGCCATTACGTTGGGTGAGCGCACGCGCGCCAGCATGGCTTTTGGCCCATCAGCGCCCATCCAGAGCGGCAGCACGAACATGCCGGTGGTGGAACCGGCCGGATAGCAATACGCGTCGTAGGTCACGTCCAATCCTTCGGCGCGGGCCGAGTCCACCAGCGCCAGCCGTTGGCTACTGAGTCCCCAGGTGTGGATGCCGGAAATCAGATAGTGGGCGATGTGTACCGGAATATCGGCCTGGCGTGCCACGTCCAGCGTCTCGTGCACCGGATCGAGAAACTGGTCCCCGAGATGGTAACGCATGTGGGTGTTGTAGACCCCACCGTATGCCGCTACGGCTTTGCTGATGGCGACAAGTTCCTCCAACGTGCTAAAGACGTGCGGGTGGTACGAGAGGCCTGTAGCAAAACCCACGCAACCCTGTTCCATCGCTTCCGCAGCCAGACGCGCCATCTGCCTGAGGTCATCCTCCGTGGCGGCGCGATTTTCCCAGCCGATGACCGCAAGCCGCAGCGCGTTGTGAGGAACCTGGTAGGCGACGTTTACGGCTACCTTCCGGTCGAAGCGGTCCATGTATTCGGGAATGGTCTCCCAAGGCTCCACGTCCCGCGGCAGACCGCCGTTGATGGCGCGGTAAAGTTGCGTGGTCTCGCGCAAGTGTTTTGGCGACATCGGCGCGTAGCCAAGACCGTCGGAGCCGAGGATCTCGGTGGTGATGCCCTGCGCGACCTTGGGAGTATGGTCCGGTTCGCGCAGCAGGATCAGGTCCGAGTGATTGTGGACGTCAATAAAGCCGGGACAGACGATCTTGTCTTGGGCGTCGATAACGGTCTCCGCTTGGCTGGAGGCCAACCGGCCCACCGCGGTAATGCGGCCTTGAGTAATCCCCACATCGGCCCGAAACCACGGGTTGCCCAAACCGTCTATGACACGGCCGTTGCGAATGATTAGGTCGAAGGTCATGTTCTACTAGTGCCCTGCGATTGAAGAATGTGACACTGCTGCCTGGTGAGACTCAGGCGGCCCAAATGAAAGATGACCGGACTATGCACGTGAGAGTGATTTCCCCGCCTCCGGCTCTGCCTCGTGCAGGCTCTCCAAGAAAACCGCATCCCGCATCACCAAGTCGCGGGAGAAGGGCTTCAGCCCACTCACCGTTATCACGTCTACCTTGCGCTGGAAGTGGTCATTCAGAAAGTCTTGGAGCCCAAAGAGATTGGCGGCGGTAATCTGTCCACGTGGAAAATCGGCGAGGATGTCAATATCGCTATCTTCGCGGGCGTCATTTCGGGAAACCGAACCAAACACTCCAATGCGCCGCACGCCGAATGTGCGCAGCTTCGCACGGACCTTGAAGAGTTCCATCAGCACGAATTCTCGCGTAGGGATCATGATACGGTTCCCAGGATGTGCTCCAATTGTTTGAGAAGAAGCGGCGCGTCTTCCACTGCTGTTTTCCAAACGACCTCGTTGTCTGTAGTCATGTACCCGTGGATCAGGTGGTTGCGCATGCCGGCAATCTGCTGCCAAGGGACATCCGGGTGCTGCGCCTTTAGTTCGTTTGAGACATGGTGGGCCGCCCTCGCCAACGATCTCCATGAACCGCTCCGTAGCGGCGCGTAATACAAAGTTCTCCGCAGCAGTGTACTGCGTCAGGGAAATCCCTGAGACCAGGGCCGTCGCTTTCTTCGAGGCGTCGAGCATGTGGTGCAAACGCACCCGATCCTCGTCGGTCATCATCCAGACTCCGTTCTACATAATCAATACCGGAGACTTGTGCAAGTCCCTTATAACTAGCATACCATCAGGTACTGCAATGCAGTGCTAGCAGGCCGCACCACTATGGGAGATAGCGCTTCGGAAACTTGGCGACGACGGTATAGTTCGGATCGACCACGTTGCCAACGCGGGTGCGTCCCACCTGGGAGACTACCTGGAATGCTTCCCAGAGATCGAAGCCGTAGTCGCTGGCGAGCCAGCGGATAAGTTCGACGTGGGCGATGCGGTAGGCATCCATGAGGGGACGGGCGTTGGCCGCGACCATGATCCACTCGTCGTCTTCAAAGCGCGGCCAATTGATTGGCTCGCCACCCTTGCAAACTTCGACCTCCACTTCCACTTCCGCCGTCGTTTCCAGCGCCACGCCACAGAGCTCGCCGTCGCCCTGGGCAGCGTGCACGTCGGCGAATTGCAGATAGGCGCCCTTTACGAAGACAGGCAGGTAGACCGTCGTACCGGGCTGCGTCTCGACGCAGTCCATATTGCCGCCGTGGTTGGCGGATGAGAGTGTGCTGATGTGCTCGCCGAAGCGCGGAGCCACGCCGATGCAGCCGAGGAAAGGTTGACAAGGAATGGTGATGCTGCCGAGTTTGCTTTCGGGCAATTCTAGCGTTGCCGTGTGACTTGCGTGGTCGAGTTCCCAGTGATAGTACTTCTGCGGCAGCGGTTCATTGAGACCGGTCGGCCCGCCGGGGTAGTCCTCCACGCCCAAGTTGCCAAAACCGGGATTGAAGCGCGAGAAGGCCCAACTGCGGTTCAGGTCTACGCGCCGGATGTGGACGCACAAGATGTCGCCCACTTCGGCCTCTTCCACGTAGTAGGGGCCGACCTGCGGGTTGGATTGGCGAAACTCGGTATCGGCACGGGCCTGACGCAATTCCTGCGGCAACTGCTCGCCGTTGCTGTCCCAATGACCGGCGTCAACTGTCTGCACGATCACCCGATCGCCCGAATGTATACGCAGCGCCGGTTCGTGCGGGGCGAACGTATAGTAATAGATGCTCGGTTCGTGTCGGTGTACGGTAGCCATGCAACGCACCTTTCTCTGAAAATACGGGTCAGCCGCCCATGTGACGATACTCGTCTACGTCGATCTCAACCGCTACGAGCGCCGGTTGGTTTAGCGCCAAGGCTTCCTGGAGCTTAGGCGCGCATTCGTCTTTACGCTGAATGTGTACGGCTGGCAGGTCGAATGCGGCTGCGAGCTTCAGGTAGTCAGTGTGCCCGAAGTCGTTCTCCCGTCCTTCATATCTGCGCTCCTCCGATTTCATGCGGATTAGGGCCAGTGTGGAATCAACCAAGACAATTATCAGGAATGGCGCATCGCTCTGCGGCGCAAGACGCTTGACGGTTTCCAATTCACCGGCGTACATCAGCAGGCCGCCATCACCGGTGACGCAGACCACTGGGCGATCCGGATAGCAGAGCTTGGCAGCGAGGGCCGCCGGCACGCCGAAGCCCATGGTCGAAAGGCCGTTGGAGACCAGAAACGTTTGCGGTTGTGTGCTCTGCCACCATTGGCATGAGAGCAGCTTGTGCGACCCCACGTCGCAAGTAAAAACGGTTTCCGGCGATGTTAGTTCACGGAGCGCGGAAAGCAGAAGTTGAGGGGCAACGGTTGACTTCGTCAAAGACGCGGTGTCGCTGCCCGTGTGCTTCGGTGCGAGCCAGTGCCGAATCTTCTGGCGGCAGGCCGCTGCCGCGCGTGGCCCCCACTCTCCTTGGTGGGAGAGTTCCGGGGTGAGCATACGCACCGTTGCATCTAGGTTGCCAACCAGCACGTAGTCTGCGCTGAAAGCGGAATCGACTTCGGTGTGCGCATGGACCGCAATCGTGGTCGCTTCCGTCTGCCAGGGATGGATGAAATCGGAGCCGTCAAGTCCGACCGCCAGGATGCAGTCAGCCTGATTGAGAAACTCATCAACGATTGTGTAGCCGTACACACTGTGGATACCGGCAAAGAGCGGGTGGTCTTCGGGAAAGACCCCCTTACTCATGGGCATATTGATCACCGGCGCGCCCCACTGTTCCGCCAGTGCGACAATAGACTCTTGTTCTAGTTGGTGGTTGGTCTCCAGGCCCAATACGATCACCGGCGTATCGCAGGTTGTCAAGCGCGCGAGCGCCGTGCGCGGCAGGGGCGCCGCGTTCAGTATGCCGATGGGACGGGCCGGGATATGTAACGGCGTGTCGTCCATCGTCCGGCGCGCCACGGCTGCAGGCAGCGCGAGGTGCACCGGGCCGGGACGTCCCTGGGCCGCTACCGCCCAGGCGTAAGCAAGCGCGTCTGCCACGTTGGCAGGTGTCAGGCGTACGTTCCACTTGGTGATGGGACGCAAGAGCTCCAGCAGAGGAACATTTTGGTGGGTAGCAAATTCGACAGTGGGGTCTTCGAAGTCGGCGGTGATTACAATGACCGGGACCCGTGCGAGATACGCATCGGAAACGGCATTGATCATGTTCGTGGCGCCGGGACCCAAGGTCGTCAGGAAGACCGCCGGAGCGCCGGTAAGGAGGGCTGTATTCTGCGCTAAGAACGCGGCGGTGTTCTCGTGATGGACGAGTTGGAAATCAATCTCCTCCGCGTAACAGGCATTGATGAGATCCACGTTCTCGCCGCCGGTTATGCCCCAAAAGCGTTGAGTGCCCTGCTGGCGGAGGAATCTGGCAATAAACGCGGCGACAGTTTGGCTGGGAGGCTGTGGAGTCGCAGTCATGAGAGCAGGCAAGATGATGTATAAATAGTGAAGGAGACCTGCATTTAGCTTGCGCGTCGCCATGTACATTGTCAACTTGAGGCAAGCTGCGGGAGGCGGTAGTATAGCTCTACAGCGTTTAATGAACTAAGGAGTGCAGTCTATGCGTGTCGTCTTGCTCAAGGATGTGTCCGAATTGGGTCAGGCAGGCGAGGTAAAGGATGTTGCCGACGGCCATGCGCGCAACTACCTCATCCCTCGCGGCTTTGCCCAGATGGCGACCAAGGGCGCGGAGCGCTTGTGGGATGAACAGAAGTCGGCTACAGTACGGCGCGCGGCGACCGAGCGGCAGGAGGCCGCGGAAACCGCCGCCAAACTGAGCGGCGCGACCGTTGTGGTCACAGCGCGCGTCGGCGAACAGGACCGCCTCTATGGATCTGTTACCGGTCAACATATTGCCGAGGCCATCAAAGAACAGACTGATTTCGAGATCGACCGGCATGCTCTTGAAATAGAGCAGCCGATTCGCGACCTGGGTACCTATACCGTTTCGATCAAGCTCGGATATGCCGTGGAAGCGGCGATTTCGGTGGAAGTGCAAAAAGAGGAAGCGTAAGTGGCGGCCGACTTCGTCGCAAACACCAATACTGAGCGCCTGCCCCCGCAGAACATCGAGGCGGAGCAAGCGGTATTGGGCAGCATGCTCATCGATTCTGAGGCCGTGGAGCGTGTCGCGCAGTTTCTTCAGCCTGAAGATTTCTACCGGCAAGCGCACCAACACATCTTCCGTGCAGGGATCGCGCTGTACGAGCGCCGTGAGCCGAGGGACTTCGTGACCGTCTGCGATGAGCTGCAACGGATGCAGCAGCTTGATGAGGTCGGCGGCGAGAGTTACATTGCTTCTCTCGTCAATGTTACGCCAACGTCGGTGCATGCGGAACACTACGGGCACATCGTCGAACGCTGCGCGGTGATGCGGCGCATCATCAGTGCCGCTAGCGAAATCGCAGCGATTGGCTACGATACGCAGCTCGACGTTGAAGATGCTTTGGATCGGGCGGAGCAAGTGCTCTTCGGTCTCGCCCGTCACGCCGCAGACCAAGACTTCGTGCACATTCGCCCCATAGTGGACGAATACTGGGAAAAGCTGACAGGTGCCCGGCACGGCGAGCAGGCAGCGCCCGGCATTCGTTCGGGGTTCAAGGGCCTCGACCGTCTCACGGCCGGATTGCAACGATCGGATCTGATCATCATTGCCGGTCGGCCCTCCACCGGCAAGACCACTTTGGCACTTAACATTGCAAGTAAGCTCGCTATCATGGAGCCTAAAGTGCCGGTGGGCATCTTCAGCCTGGAGATGTCCGCCGAACAGCTCGCGCAAAGGTTTCTCTGCATGCTCGCCCGAGTTGACTCTCACCGTCTCCGTTTGGGCGAACTGACTGACAGAGAATGGGAGAACCTGACCGGCACGGTTGGAGCTTTGACTGAGGCGCCGATCTACGTGGATGACAGCGGCTTTCTCAATTCCATGGACTTGCGCACGAAAGCGCGACGACTCCAAGCGAGAGCAAACATCGGCCTGCTCGTCGTGGATTACCTGCAACTCATCCAAGGCCGCCGCGGCGGCGAAAACCGCGTGCAGGAAATCTCAGAGATTTCCCGCTCGCTCAAGGCACTGGCACGCGAACTCAATATTCCCGTGATCGCGCTCTCGCAGCTCTCACGCGCCGTGGAACAACGGGAGAATCACCGACCGATGCTCTCTGACCTGCGCGAATCGGGCGCCTTGGAACAAGACTCCGACTTGGTGATGTTCGTTTACCGCGACGAGATGTATGACGAGGACTCGCCGCGCAAGGGGGAGGCGGACATCATCCTGGCCAAACACCGTAACGGGCCTACGGGAACGGTGACTCTAAAGTTCCTAAACCAGTATTTCGCGTTTGAAGATAAGCCGGAGCCGCAACAGACGAACGGCGCGCCATTCTAACGGGGCCCGCGGCTGCGGTTTGCCGGCGCCGTCAATTGCGAGCGGCCTACAGCCAGGGCGAGTCGCGTGGCGGTGGAACGAAGAGAGTGCCCGGCAAATTTTGCGTACGGTTGGCTGATCCCAGCTATCCAGGCCGCGTAGGACGACGGTAGGTTCCATTCCATGAATACGATTCGCATTGGGCTCGCGCCACTGAAACAGCCGGATTCCGTGCTGCACGGCGTCGAGAAGATTGACGCAGTGCTCGCCGCGTGCGCGGACGAACAGGTTGGCATCGTTTGCTTTCCGGAAGCCTATCTGCCCGGTCTGCGCGGGGCGAGCTTCGACCTGCCGGCTGTAGATCAACCGGTTATGGAGGAAGCGCTCAAGCGCCTGCGCGCTGCCTGCCGCGCCCACCACGTAGCGGCAATAGTTGGGCTGGAGTGGGAGAGCGAACTGGGACTAGAGAATCGCGCCGTGGTGATCTCCGCTGCCGGCCGCGTGCTGGGTTACCAGACGAAGAATCAAATCACACCGGGCGGCGAATCGAGAAACTACGTGCCGGACGGCAAGCGGCGTATCTTTCGTGCTGCGGGCGTGGTGTTCGGCATCACTATCTGCCATGAAGGGTGGCGGTACCCGGAGACTGTGCGCTGGCCGGCCGTACGCGGCGCGCGCATCGTCTTCCAACCGCAGGTCACCGGCAGCGGCAAGCAAGGCAAGGCGCTCACCACGTGGGGCGAGTGCTTTTACGAAAAAGCCATGCAATGCCGCGCTGCAGAGAATGCCATCTACTTTGCCAGTGTCAACCAAGCCATGCGTTATCAAAACTCCGCGACAAGCCTCATCGACCCCCAGGGCAACTTGATCGCGTCCGTTCCCTACGGCAAAGAAGACCTCCTCATCGCCGACCTGGACTTGACCAAGGCGACGCGGTTCTACGCCCGCCGCTACAATCCGGCGTGGTATCCGGAATAGGTGTTGGCAATACTGTCTTGGCGAAATACCTGCGGTTGATTGTCACAGTACAGGGGCAAGAGGATGTCGACGCCAGTCAATCAATACAGGCCGGACTATGCGGTCGCTCCGGGCTCGGTGTTGGAAGACTATCTTGAGACACGGGGCATTTCACAGGCTGAATGTTCCCGACTGTGCGGCTGCTCGCCCAAGCTCATCAGCGACATAGTCGCCGGTGTGGCTCCTGTAAGCCTAGAGACTGCGCTGCAATTTGAGAGAGTTTTAGGTCTCAATGCATCCGTGTGGTTAGGGATAGAAGCCGAATATCGGCTTCACCAAGAGCGAATGGTCGGGTAGCTTGCTTTCGCCGACGGCAGGGGCGTGGTTTGGAAGCACTTGTTTACGTTCTGCCTGTTAATCGCGGCAGGCCGGCTGCGGTGAGAATGGCTTCTTCTTGCGCGCGCATCTTCATGTGGTCGGTTTCTTCGGAATGAACGTGCCCAATGAGGTGCAGGAAGCCGTGGACGAACAGGTAGGCGAGTTCGCGCTCCTCCTTATGGTCGTAGGCTGCGGCCTGCGCTTGGACGCGAGGCATGGAAATCGCAATGTCTCCCAGGCATTCTCCGCCGTCCGCCGGTAGCGCCGGTTTGAAACCTGCGTTCTCTAGCAATGTATCGCGTTGGGGGAATGAGAGCACGTCCGTGGGGGCATTCTGGTGGCGGTAAGTGCGATTCAGCACCTTTAGGCGTGCATCGTCGGTAAGCAATACCGTGACCTCGACAAACGCGGGCGTGTTAGTAGTCCTGCAGGCTACCTTGAAAACGCGCTCGAGCAGCGCGCGCTGGGCCGGACATTCAGCTACGTCTTCCCACAGGATCGTCAGCATGCCGCGTCTGATTGCGCGCCGCCCCGTCGGCGCCACGCCTGATGATAGACTGCCAAGAGCTTTGACGTGGCGCCGGACCAAGAACGCTCCTGCTCCGCCTTAGCGCGCAGCACGTGCCCCAACCGGCGACGGTGATCGATGTCATCCAGGAGCCCGCGCAACTTTTCAGCCAGGGATTCTGGATCGCCCACAGCCGCGTAGACGCCGTGTTCACCGAGTATCTCCTGTGCCACCGGTGTCGCAAACGTCACCGTGGGCAGCCCGCAGGCCATGTAGTTGAGCAGCTTGCCGTTCCCTTCGGTCTCCGAGAGTTTCGGTGAAACGGCCACGTCGCCGATTGCCAGGTAATAGGGCGCCTCGGCGTAGGGGATGCGGCCGGGAAAGGTCGTATGCTCGGCGATGCCCATGCGCTGGGCGACACTTTGGTAGTAGTGGTGTCCCGGGTATCCCATGATCAGAAAGTGGGTCTGCGGACGTACGGCGACGAGGGACTTGGCAGCCTGCAGCAGGTGTGAAATCCCTTGATATTCCGCTAGAAGGCCCAGGAAAACAACCACGTCGCGCTCCGGCGGAATCTCGAATTTGCGACGGAGCGTAGCGGCTCTATCTGCCACGGCGGCATCCGTCCAACCCGGCTTGAACTTTGTGGGATCGACGCAATCCGCCACCGTCGTCACACGTTCCGGTGAGATGGCAAAGTCGTCTACGAGCAGGTCCGCGGCGTTCGCTGAACTGGTGATGATATGGTCCGCAAAGCGATTGATGGTCCGTTCGGCACGGTCGAGCAGAGGCAGCAGCGGACTGTTCTTCCTAAGGAAGTTGTGGTCGATCATCTCGCGGGTCAGGCTGCCTTGAAAATCGAAGACGAGGGGGGATCGGGTGGCTTTGCTGACGATACTGCCGACGAGCGCGCCTTCGTGCAGATGCCCGTGCACGATGTCCACGGGACGCTTTCGGGCCCATGCCAGCGCGCGGGCAGCCAACAGGGCGTCGAAATAGAGCTTGTGCCAGTGCGAGCCGACGCGCACATCGCCGTGCCAGGGAATGCGCGGGATCCGGATCACCGACAGGCCGGGAGGCGTTGTACCCGTGTGGTAGGTAGCAACGGTGAGATGGTGCCCCCGGGCCTGCAGGCCGCGCGCCTCCTCCAGAATGCGCACATGGCAGCCGTAGTCGGCGAAGAACGAAGTGGGGGCAATCTTCAGGATGTGGTAGCCCACGGGTCAGCTCCGGGTCGGACGCGGTTCGCGCAAGAGGCGCCACCGCAGCCGCAACACCTCCCGGATTGCGCGCAGAATCACGCGTAGGCTGCCGCCGGTATTCTCGCCGGCGTGACGGGGCAGATGGCTGATGGAAACTTCCCCGACACGGAAACCGGCGCGCTTGGCTTGGACGAGAATTTCAATGTTGAAGACCGCGCCTGCCGCCTTTACGTCGAGTGTGTCCACCACCTCGCGCCGAAAGATCTTGCAGCCGCAGTCCATGTCGTGCACTACGAACCCAAAGAGGGTGCGGTTGAGGAGGTTCCAAAGCAGCGCAAAGAACAAACGATGTGAGGGGTCTTTGCGCTGAACGCGATGGCCGACCACGACATCGTAGGAGTCCAGTGCCTTGAGCATCGGCACAATATCGGCCGTGCGGTACTGTGAGTCGGAGTCGCGCCAGCCGACGATCTCCATCTTGGCAGCCTTCAGTCCTGTCCAAATAGCAGAACCGTAGCCGCGAATCGGCTGATGTATGAGCAGGATGCGCGCATTCTCTGACTGGAGCTGACGGACGATATCCGCCGTATTATCCGTGCTGTCATTGTCAACGACAATGACCTCGTAGTCCTGCGCGACCCGTCGCAGGGTTTGTACACAGTCATCCACCGTAGATGCAATGTTGTCCGCCTCATTAAGCGCAGGCAGCACGAGGGAGACGGTCAATGCGGGCATCGCGGGTGCTTTTGTAGACATAAGTGAATTATACTACGCTTCCATAACGAGGCAAATCACAAGAGAATTCTGTCGAACCGGTTCTTCTGTTCGTCTTGGAGCTCATGGAGCGCATGTAACCCCATTGATATCGCGTAGGTTATCGCAAGCCAAGGCCTTGGTCAAACAGTTGGTTCCTCCGTGCGAGTGATACTCCACTAGAAGATGTGCCCATACGCCTAATACGCTCCCTTGCCGCGCAGCACGATCCAAATCGTCTTCCAAAGTATGATTAGATCGAGGAGCGGCGAATAGTTCTGGATATAGTATAGGTCGTACTGCACGTTGTGATGCAGAGGCAGATCGCTCCTGCCGTTGATCTGCCACCAGCCCGTCATGCCCGGCGCCACGGCGAGGCGCTGGCGCTGCCACGGCTCATAGCGTTCAACCATCCACGGCAACTCCGGACGCGGCCCTACCAGGCTCATCTCTCCCTTGAGCACGTTGAAGAGGTTGGGGAGTTCGTCCAAGCTCGTCCTACGCAGCAAGCGGCCCGTACGCGTTACCCGCGAATCATGTCGCGGCTTGTATATTTCCTCCAGTTGCGCCCCCTGGGCGATTTTTTCCTCGATCTGGCGTTCGGCGTCGGCGACCATCGTACGGAATTTGTACATCATGAAGTGTCTGCCGTTTTCGCCGACGCGGCGCTGCCTGAAGATTACCGGGCCCGGAGAATCGAGCTTTGTAGCAAGCGCAATGACAATCATGAGCGGCGTCAACACGACAACCGCCAGGGTGGCAAGCACAAGATCGAACACACGTTTCACCACCCTGTCCAAGCCCGCAATGGCCGGATCGCGAATGCCGATGAGGGGGATGCCGTTCAGGTCTTCGACTTGGGCTCGTGCTGTTGCCAATTCAAGCAGATCGGGCACGATGCGCACCCGCACGGGGAGTGCAGCCAGCATTTCCACGGCCGCAACCATCTGCTCGTGTTCTCTTGCAGAGAGAGCTATGATCACTTCTTCGACACGCAGGTCTGCCACGAGCCGCGGCAGCTCAGCCATCGTACCCAGAAGACGAATACTGTCGTCATCCGGCTTGTCTGCTGCATCGAGGCCGACGACACCGAGGGGCTGAAGGAACATCCAATGCCGCTCACGGAGTAATACAATGATCTCTCTTGCGATTTCACCGGTGCCGATTATGAGCACCGGCCGTTGTGCTTCCCAGTCTGCCAGCACCGTACGGAGCACTAACCGCACTATCCACCGCAGGTTTACGAGCAACGCAAGGTTTATGGCGTAGAAGTAAACGGTTATCAAGCGGGAGAAGAACTCATCGTAGAAGAAGAGAAAGGCACTAAAGACCACGGTGGCGACGGTTACGGCGATGAGCAGCGATTGCACTTCCAGGAAGAAGCTATGGGCTCGTCGCTCATCGTAGACGCCGAAGTACCAGAGGAAGAATGCCCAGATGAACAGCGTCCCCACAAAGACGCCGGGAGCGAGGAAAACTTGGCTGGCGGCAAACCCTGGATTGCCAAAGGGAACAGCCGGCAAGGTGCGCCGCAGCCAATCTGCCAGCAAGAGCGCGCCCATTGTTAGGAGCAGGTCGAGAATGAAAATCGCTGCGACGAACTGAAATCGCGACTGCTTAAGCACAGATTACGCTACTCCTCTGCATCAACATGGTCGCCCTTCGCCCGCCGGCGTGTTGTGAAGAACGCTCAAGTAGAGTTCTCCGGTTAGGTCCAGCATACGCTGCCGGGAAAAACGAGTTTCCACAGCGTGCAATGCGCTCTCTCCAAGCTCTTGTGCACGCGCGCTATTGCGCAGAAGCTCGTGGACGTGGGTTGCCAGTGACTCTACATCTCCAACGGGCGCAAGCATACCAGTTCTATTATGCTCCAGAATATCACAGGTGCCTACTGCGGCCGTTGCAACTATTGGCTTTGCCAATGCCATCGCTTCCAGGATACTGAACGGCATGCCTTCCCAGCGAGAGGTGAGCAGGAACACGTCAAGCAATCGTACCAAGCCGAGGGCGTCGGCGCGATAGCCGAGGAAGTGCACCTGTTCCGACAGGCCGAGCGCTGCTGCTTGGGCACGAATGGCGCTCTCCTGCGGGCCGCCGTGACCGATCCAAAGGAAGTGCGCGTCCGGCAGGCGTGCATGGAGGCGCTGAATGACCGCCAACGTGTCTTCCGGCGCTTTCTGAGGAATGAAGCGCGCGAGTGTGCCGACAAGCGGCGCGTTTTGCGGAATGCCGAATGCTGCGCGGTCGGGCGAGTCTTGTGCGCGTTGCTGAATCTCGCGTGCATCGACGCCGTTCTCGATGAGCGCTACACGATCTTCGGAGGCAACACCGTACCGGATCGCCACGTCGCGTTCGGAGGCCGAGAGCGCCACGAGCCGGTCGGTAAGGCGCCCGGCGAATCGCTCCAGACCCAAGTAGAATTGCCGCCCCAAACCGGTACTGCCGAGGAAATAGAAGCCCTGGGGGGAATGGATAATCTTCGCGCCGGTTGCCATGCGGCCCACGACTCTGCCCAAAATCCCGGCTTTCGAGCTATGGGTATGGATGATGTCGAATTGCCCGAGGCGGACGAGTCGGTAAAGGATGCCCGCGGCACGCGCATCCTGCCACGGCCGCACGGCGCGTATCATCGGCACCGGCAAGACCGGGATGCCGGCCTCGCGCAAGTCCGATACGAATGAGGTATCTCCTTGCGCCTCCGAGCGTACGAGAGGACAAGCCACTGCTACGTCGAACGTTGAACTGTCCAGACCGGTGGCGAGGGTGTAACCGTGGCGCTTGGTGCCCCCTATGGTGGCCTCAAGTACGTGAAGCACACGCACGCGCTGCTGATTCATGAATGACTAGTCTGCGGTAGCGGTTTTCGTAGTTGCTGCAAGGGGCAAATCACGTCTGAGGCTATGTGGGACACGCCCTGTGAAACACTATATTAGCATACCATACGGTGGGTCGCTTCACGCCGCAAGCAGGTTGAGATAGCAACAACTGCATGCCGTTCTCACTTCGGGTGGCGCTAACAACCAGCCAGTACGGTATTGCATACCTCGGCCGGGCTAGCCCGGCACGTCCGACGTACTGGTCCCCTTACTGCAGGCGGCGTAGACTGCTACGGTCTTTGCTACCATAGCGGCCGCACTGAAGTGCGCGTGTACACGAGCATGCCCGGCTTTACCCATCTGCCGAGCCCGCGCGGGGTCTCGGATAAGCTCCAGCAACGCGCCCGCCAAGGCGGCGGGATCGTCGGGCGGGACGAGTAGCCCGGTTACGTTGTCTTCCACCACCTCGGGAATCGCGCTCACCCGTGTTGCCACGACCGGCTTTGCCGCAGCCATGGCTTCCAAGAATACCAGGCCGAATCCCTCCCAACGCGAGGCGAGCACAAAGCCGTCGGCTTGGGCGAGAAGGCGGTCGACATCGTGGCGGACGCCAAGAAACTTGACGTTTTCCGTGACTCCAAGCTCCGCGCTTAGGCTATGCAGCGACGAGAGATAGTCTTCTCCACCGTGTTGGGTATCGCCTGCGATCCATAGTGTGAACTCGGGTTCCTCCTGCAGTACGCGGGCCGCGGCGTGAAGCAGAGTTTCATGACCCTTTTGGGGATCGAGTCGTCCGATGCTGATGAAGTGTGGCTTGGACTTTGCCTGGATAGTGTCTTGGAGGTCCGGCGGTGCATTCTGGGGCAAGACAATGCCGTAAGGGATATGCACGATGCTCGTTGCGGGCACGCGGCCGTGAGCGCGCATGAATTTTCCAACGTGCTCCGAAATGACGACAATGCGGGAGTTCAGACGTGAGATCAGGCCGTGGATAGTGCCAATCGTCGGATTCAGGAGCACGCGTTCGTCATTGTGCTTGGTACTGACAACAGGCACAGAAGCGAGCATGCCCGCCACTGCTCCCATGGCATCAGCCTTGAGGAGGTGAGTGTGGATGATCGAAAAGTTGCCCTCTTTGATGATGCGCAGCAGTTGCCAGAGCGCACGCGGAAGAGACGCTTTACCTAGCGGCACCTGGCGCACAGTCCCCACGTGCGGCGCGAGTTCCGGCCGCATCGCAGGGTCTTTGAAGAAGACGACGTCGCTTTCCCAGCCGTGCGCCGCGAGGCCCGTCACCAGGGCTTTCAGGTGATTTTGTGCGCCTCCAACCGCAAGCGAGGTGACAATGTGAAGAACCTTAGGCATAGGCTGTATTGTAGCGTTAAGCGGCAGAGATGGGCCGTTGGCATTGCCACACGTCGCCGCCTGCAAGGACTCGAGAGTGTTCCACCTTCCGCCGGCAGGTCCCAACGCCCATGGGTGCTCGCCCTGAGAAGCGGCGACTAAGCGAGTCTTGGACTAAAACCGACACCGGCCCTTGGGGGAAAGGGCCGGTGTGGGTTGGTGCGAACAGGAGGAGTATTCAGGAAGAAAGCAGTATCAACAATCCGAGTTGCTGAGAATTAATGGGAATCCGTAGATGCCGCCATACGTGAGTTCGTAGGCAAACAGGCGGCGTGGTAGTGCCGCAATAAGACGGGAGGAAGTGGGAATGTTGTCTACTAACAACAAAAGAGCTTCCTTGGCTTTGCCAGCCAAAAGCTCTCTCTATCGCCTACGAGGTTAGCTGTCGGGTTAGGGTGGAAAGAGTCACCCTCCGCACGACGGCGGTTCACCCCAAAGTGCCGGGTCCCCCGCTCCGATATCGGACTTGGCGCGTTTCTTCAGTAAATACAGGATACCATGGTTTTCGCATGAATGCAAGGGCGAAATAGCGTAGATGAGCCCAAAAATTCAGATTTAAATCGCTTGGTAGCGGAAGCCAAGGCAAGAACTTGGGAATCTGCGTGCCGGTCGGGACACATCCGGTTCCGAAATGAGGCTAGCTGTCAAGATAGACCTGGCTTAGCCATGGTCGGGCGGTGGCTGAGAGTTGAACATCCCCCAGCCAAGGCTTGACTAGCAAGTAAGACTTGCTGTGCCACAAGGGGGTGACCGGTGCATCTGTTGCCACACGCTGCTCGATAGTAGAAATAGTTGCCAGTCGCCGGTCCCTGTTGCGCTCGCCACGTGCTTCCAGCAGGAGCGCGTCCACTTCCTGGCTGACGTAGCCGCTATAGTTCGACAAGCTGTTTGAACGAAAGAGCGGATCAAGCACAGCTATCGGGTCCGGAAAGTCGGCATGCCATGTGAAGAGAAAGAGCTGGTATGGATTATCTCGCTTGTCAAGATTGCTGACAAAGGTAGTCCAGGGCTCGCGCTGGATACGAATGGGCGCGCCGAGATGTTGTTGAAACATATTGATCAGCGCTAAGACCTGCGGCGGCGCGGGACCGCGCGTGCCCGGCACGGTAAACGTAATCTCCGGCAAATTGCCTACGTCGCCGTATCGAGAGTCAGCCAGGGCTTGTCGTGCCTTGGAGACATCGAAAGCTGCCGATGAACTCTCGCCGGATTGCGCCAGTGAAGGCAAGAGCAGCGAGTCGGCCTTGCCCACGGTTAGAGAGAATATCTGCTCGACGATGGCGGCACGATCGATAGCCATGGCGAAGGCTTGGCGCACCCTCTCGTCATCGAAAGGCGGGATGCGGTTGTTCATAGCAAGATACGTCATGTCGAGGCCGTCGTAGACATTCAAGTCTTTATTCAGCGGATTGTTCCTATCGAGAACCAGCGGTATGTCATTTGCGCCTACATAGAGAATGTCAAGCGTGTCTTGCGCATACTGATCGAGCGAATCCGCATCGACGCCACCAGTGATTTCTATGCGATCGAGCATCGGTTCGAAGCCATAGAAGTCTTCATTTCGGGCGAGAGTGAGCACTTTGCCGGGGACCCAGTCGACTACGGCAAATGGGCCGCTGCCCACCGGCGGAGCTTCTCCCACGATCCCTCCAGGTGGCTGGACATAGGTAATGGGATGGGTCAGTCTTGCCGCAAACGCAAGATCGATTTCAGAAAGCTCGACCTCAAGGCTACGTGTATCGGTGGCGCGGATGCCGCTGATTTCTTTCGTCAGTCCGTTGCGGTAGGGGGATACGCCTGTTATCTTGCCGAGAAACCGGAGCGCCGCCGGCGATTCGATTTGTGGGTCGAGCGAACGCTGCCACGTCTCCTTGAGGAGTTCTGCCGTGAGCTTCTCTCCGTTATGAAAGCGAACGTCCGACCGCAAGGGAAATTGGTAGGTACGACCGTCCGGAGAGATTGACCAACGCTGCGCTATGTCTGGGATTGGCTCGCCTTCAGCATTTAGCGTGACGAGGCCGCTGTACACGTTCACGGCCAACTGCGCGTCCAGGTCGTTCTGCAGTGCCGACGGGTCGAGATCGTCAGGCAGCGGCATTTGAATTCGCACTGTCCCGCCGGACCGGTCGTCGCCGCAGGCCGCGAGCAACGGCATCAGCATTCCCGCGAGAATGCCTGAAAAGGCGCCTGCAAATAGGGTGCGGCGTTGCACTAGGCGCTACTCCCCGTGCGTGTGTGCGTGGCCCGCCAAAACTCAGCTTGGCAGAAAGGCGCCAAAGGCGGCTCTCTTTCAGGGAACATGCTTGTATGCGGCCAACTGCGTTGCATGGTTCTTTTCCACTGAGAAGACTAGAATATTCGTGTCACTCTTCTGCAAGAATGCCGTACTACGCTTAAGACGAGATGAGACGAGGCGAGACAGATGCCATTCCATGCCGGCTGGAACGACGCAAGCACAACGAACTGGTTCTGCACCGGATCCTGTCCGCATGCTGGCTCATTAGAGAACGAGGCAAAGCCATAGTTAGAGGTCTGCCTTCTCGTAAGCGGAGAAATGCGTGGAGATTCTCCAAGCGCTTTTCACAAGAGCGCGGTCATTGTCCCTTTCGTATAATATGCGCTGAGAACCCATGCTGTCGAGAGGAGAAATGCTTGATGCTCTATCGAACGTTGGGACGTACGGGTCTGCGGGTATCGTTGCTTGGCATTGGCACCGGCGGGCCGAGCAACTTCGGACAGAGTACAGGCGTGCCGGAGGCAGATATTCATCGTCTCGTAAAGCGGGCGCTCGACGTTGGGGTGAATATCTTCGATACCGCCGCTGGGTACCGCGATAGTGAAGCAATCCTGGGGCGGGCGCTTAAGGGTGTGCCCCGCGACCGCTACTACTTGGCTACGAAATTCACCCCCGAGCGTGAAGAGGAAGTCGTTAAGCCGGAGGACGTGGTGGCTTCGGTAGAGCGCAGCCTCACCCGCTTGCGTACGGAAGCTGTCGACGTACTGCAATTCCATGGCGTGCGTCCGCAGCGGTATCGAGCCGTGATGGAGCGCCTACTGCCCACGGTGTTGAAGTTGCGGGACCAAGGTAAGTGCCGTTGGATCGGCATCACTGAGCAATACGGCGAAGACGGGGGACACGAAACGCTGCAGATGGCGCTGGAGGACGACTACTTCGCTACCGCAATGGTGGGCTACAACATGCTCAATCAAAGCGCCGACAGCTTGGTGTACCCGCAGTGTCTGGAACACAACGTTGGGGTGTTCATCATGTTCGCCGTGCGGCGCGTGCTCGCCTCGCCCGCGCGTCTCGAGCAGACTATCGCCGACTTAAAGCAGCGGGGTCTCGTTGCGCCGGATGCAGTGCCGGATCGGCAGTCTCTTGATTGGCTGATTCATGGCAATGTGGATTCCATAGCGAGCGCTGCGTACAAATTCACCGCTATGCACCCGGCTGTTAGTACTGTGTTGAGCGGTACCGCCAATCCGGAGCACTTCGAGAGCAACCTGCGCGCGCTTGAAGATCCCGTGATGCCGGAAGCCGACTACGCGCGTTTGCAGGAGCTCTTCGGGCACATCACCGATCCTATTGGGAATTAGCCTCGAGCCGGCGAAGATAGTTGGCTGTGGCGGTTTACTCCCAGCGACCGAAGTGAGGGAGCTGCCTCGTCAGGGCGAGCAGCGGGCGGGCCAATGCGGGTAGATGGGGCACGGCCGGAGCATCCGTGCGGCCCGTGTCTTCTGCCCGATGCAGGTCTTTATAGAGCATGTAGGCGGCGGGCATGAGGAGCGGGCGAATGAGCTGAATGGCAGCCCACGTGAGGTCGGGCAAGGCGATCAGAAATAGTGCCTGTTGCGCAGACGGAAGCGCGAGGAGCAACCCGCCTGCCACGAGTCCCAGCGGGAGCGCGATCGGTGCGCTTGCGAGCACGAGCGTGCCGAGACAGACCCAGAAGGAGCGGCCGCTCAGACGCCACGACTCGATGGTAGCAACTGTTCCCGGCAGATCGCCGTGCACGGCAAGGAAGGGCGCCAGCAAAGTGCGTGTGTGAATGGCAAGCGCAACACCGCCCGTGGCAACCCACCAGATACCGTCTGCAAACGGCTGGATACTTTCGCCAAGCGGGACCACGTCTTGCTGTCCGGCATGGAGCCAGACCAGGACGCTGAATGGTATCCAGAAGATGAGGCTTGTATGGGCATTGGTCCAAAGGTAGCGAAAAACCCATTGCAACGCCAGCCGGCTTGCTTGCACGACACCGATCTCGCGTCCCTGCGCGTGGTATGCCACCATCACCATGACTGTGAGCGCCCCAAGCACGACCGTAATGGAGCGCAGGACATAAAGCAACGCATGCTCCCACACATTGGGCTCGGGGATGAGCAGGGCCAACAGTGCGGCGAGCAACGACGGCAAGACGTAGAGCGCAGTGAGCAGCGCGTACGTGTTTCGGTGGCGATTCGCCAGAAAAAAGCCGCGTGAGACGTAACGCCATGCAGGGCTCGAATAAGCGAGAAGTGTACTCAACGCACCGTAATCCTCACGTGTCTTAGAAGTTCGATTCCCTGAAGAAAGAGTAGCATAGGGCTGATGGGGGCGGGCACATGTGCGTAGGGTCGTGGCGTTTATTGCGCGAGTTGCATTAGACGCCTAGGCAGGCCCTTGTAACCGTGATGAAGATCCCCTGCTTGCGAAGAGCAGAGGTGTAGACCTTAGGTCGGTTCATCAATCTTGTTTATGCGATCTATGATCTCCGAAAGGCGTGACCAACTCTGAAGCGTCACGGGCAGGACTAAGGCGGATTCAACGAACTCCCAAGAGTAGCTGATGATGGAAAAGATCCTGCCGACGGTGATCTCCAAGTTCGTCGTCGCGAACCAAAGATTGAAGACGATCAGGCCAAGCATCAGTGTGTAGATCGCGCCGTAGACAAAGGCTTCCGTGTCCGACAGTCTGATCCCAATTCGGCGTAGCTTATTCAGATGGGACAGAATGCCTGCGGGATGTGCTGACTCTAGAATGCGGACTTGCTGTTCCGTCTGCTGGTTATACTCGGCGTTCAGTCGATAGAAGCGTCGGTGGGAAACGGCATAGAATACGATCATCAGGACGGTTGCCGCGCACGTGGCTGCAAACAAGACGGGATGAAAGGCAAAAAGCACGATCAGCGCAATGATCATCTGGACCGCGGAGGCCATCACTGCGGGAGCTTCCTGCTCTAGGAAGTCGACCAATTCTCGGCTCATCCCCAATCTGGCATTCAGTGTCGAAACCGGCACGCCGGCCGAGCGGTCGGTCAGGGCCTTGCCAAGCTCGACCCCGACAGTGCCGTAGACACGCGTATCATAGAGGCGGCGGATGACGCTCACGGCGATTAGCACTGCCAAGACTGCGGCGAGTTGCAGGAGTGCGGTCGTGTCGCCGGCCAGAAGTCCGTCTATGGCAAATCCGATCAGCAGCGGGATAAGCGCCGTCAGCGCTGTCTCGCAGAGCATGAGAAACCAGGTTAAGCTGATCGGGCGTAGAAACGTCCTGAACAGCACGGCGATCGTGAGCGGTTGGTCTTTCAGCATGAGTCTGATTCCGAGTTTGGCGTTGCTGAAGGGTGATTACTCAAGCTCTCACTTTGACGAGGCTAAATACCGCGCTTGCGCTCGCGATTATCGCTGGGTTCCTTCATGCTAGCAGCATTGTAAGTGCAGTGCCTGTGGGCGTCAGGAATGGCGGGCAATGGTGTGCGGAAAGGGTATGGTATCGTGAAGCCGTTGCAGGTCGATTATCAAGTTGGTAAGGAAGGGGAGAGAACTCGCGCCGAAGTGCGGCCTTTACGAAAGGATAGGTTTCGCGATCAATGACGATGACCGGCCTTCCCAATAAAGAGGTAAAAGCGCCAACGTTACCGGAAAGTCGGCCGCGCATGCGCCCCTGTGTGGTAGTTCATTATCACGAAGTGGGTTTGAAGGGCCGCAATCGGCCTTTTTTTCTGAGCACGCTCGAAAATAACCTCCACAGTGCAACCGCTGGGTTGGGCGTAAAGCAAGTAGAGCGCGCCAGCGGACGCATCTTGCTCTGGCTGGAGCCGGATGCGCCCTGGGAACTCTTGAGCGAGCGCATCGCGCGCGTATTCGGTGTGGTGAATTTCGCGCGTGGGTACGCAGTGAGACCGGCGCTCGATACCCTGATACAGGGAGTACTGTCACGGTTGCCGGAGGCAGGCAATTTCGCCACCTTTGCCGTGCGCGCGCGGCGGGCATTCAAGGACTTGCCGCTCTCTTCACGTGAGATCGCCGTAGCCTTAGGCGCGGCAGTCCAAAAAGCGAGCGGCGCGGGGGTAAACCTCAGCGTGCCGGACATGACGATCTATGTAGAGGTGCTACCGCAATTTGCGCTGTTCTTCTTCGATAAGGTACGCGGCCCGGGCGGTCTGCCGGTGGGCTGCAGTGCACCGGTTACCGTGCTGCTCTCCGGCGGCATTGATTCGCCGGTGGCCGCTTGTCGCATTATGAAACGCGGTTCCCGCGCCGTACTTGTGCACTTTCATTCGTTCCCGTACCTCAATAGTGCCTCGCAGGAGAAGGCGCGCGAGTTGGCGCAATTCATTAGCGGTTACCAGGGAGATATTGTGCTCTACTTGGTTCCGTTGGGCGAGATTCAGCGCCAGATCGTGGTCGCATGCCCCGCGCCCTACCGTGTCGTGCTCTACCGCCGCTTCATGGTGCGCATTGCGGAAGAACTGGGTAAGAGGCACGGCGCGCAAGCGCTCGTTACCGGTGATAGCCTGGGTCAGGTGGCGTCGCAAACTATCGAGAATCTCATTGCTGTCGAAGATGCCGCCACCCAGATCATGCTGCGCCCGCTCGTTGGCATGGACAAGCAAGAAATCGCCGATGAAGCGGAGCGCATCGGCACGTATGCCCTCTCCATCCAGCCCGATCAAGACTGCTGCGCGCTCTTCGTGCCTTCCAATCCCTCTATCCACACCGATTTGAACGGCATCCGCAAAGCCGAATCGGTGCTGGACGTGGAGACCCTCGTGCAACGGGGGATCGCGGAGGCGGAGGTGGTGGAATGTCAGCAAGAGGATACGAATTCTACAGCCGTAAAGAGGAAGAACACGCAACCCGTGTAGAGAAGGGCGCATGAAATCAAGCCGACGGTCACAATGAAACTTAGCTACGACCCCGAAGCAGATGCAATCTACATCCGCCTCATCGAGGGCAGGCAAGAGTGCCGCACGCTGCGGCTGAATGAAGAAGTCGCCCTTGATGTCGGACCTGGAGAGATACTCGTCGGCATTGAGATTCTCGATGCGTCACACGTGCTGGGAGAGGGTGAGTTACCGGCTGTGGAATTGGTAAACGTGAGGGCAGCCGCCGGGGCGGCTGTAAAGAGCTAGCCGGTCTGTCGGCTCCGCCCGACAGGAGTGTCACCCGCTAGCCCCGAGCTTTTGGTTCCAAGCTTTCTATCAGTGGCAGCAGGCGTTCGTAGAGTTCTGCTGTGGCGCGGGCGTCGGCCAGGCAGTAACGGGCAATTGAGTCCCAGTCGCCCTCGGCATAGGCCTTGGGCACCGCACTGCCCGTGAGACCTGCTTTAGGGTCTTCGATGCCGAACTGGTGGCACCAGAATTGCAGCGTGAACGGCGCGGTAGCGCGGTGAAAGGTCAGCGCTTCCAGCAAGTCACAGTGGTGCTGGAAACTGTAGCGGTAAGGCATAAGATTGCGGGACGGACGGACGCCCAGCACGGCGGAGCGCAGCATGAGGATCGGGCAATCAAAAGTGCGGCCGTTATAGGTCACTATGGTATCGGAGCGCTGTACGAGCTGCCAGAACTCAGTGAGGATCTCCGCTTCACCCCCGTGAAAAACGCGCGCGCCGTCGTACAAGGCCTCCCACTCGCGCGGCCCGGTGCTGTTGTTCACCAACACCCCGCCGCGCTGCTCGCCGGGCATCCACATGCCGATGGCAACGACCTGTGCGGTACCGGGATAGAGCGCCAATTGCTCCGGAAAGGCCGCCCTTTCCTCGTCGTCCCGCGCCCGCTCCAGCAGGTAGTCTTGAATCGCGGGCATGAGCCCTTCCCACGGTAAGCCCACCGTTTCAACGTCTATGGCTAGCGGCTGCGATGCCATGTGGGTCAATTCTCCTTGGGGTGAGGATCTTAGGCGCGCAAATACCTCAGGTGTTCGAGACGCACGTCGGCGCTTGGCATAGTATAGCAATCGGAATAGTTGAGGCTACAATTCCTGCTTGCGACGTTGAAAAACCTCACTTTGCTCTCTTTGGAAAGCGCTAATTCTACTGTCATTTGAAAGTGCCATTTCTACTTTCATTTCGAGCGGAGCGAGAAATCTAAGGCGCTTGCCTAAAGAAGACCTGCTTGGTAAGGGGCATTCTAAGCCCCTCATTTCGTTCGGGGTGACAGCCGAACAGTCTTGCTCGGAGACTGGCCCAACCGACGCGCTGCATAGGGAGTCTTTCCAAGGAATCCGCTAACGTTCGTTGTGGGTAAGTTGACACGAGAGAGCCGCCTAGACTGTCTCAGGATGAAGCAGCATCGGTCTGGTTAGCGCGTTCCCAGGCGCGGAGTTCGTCCTGACTGCATTGCAACTTGTGAAGAACGCCGAGGAAGCGGTCCATGTCGCTCTGCGGACCGAGGAACGTAGCATGTGGGAGGCAGAGGGCTTCATCTGCGTAGATGCGCTCAGATTCCGGGCAGTAGACCTTGCGATAGTCGATCTCCTTACCGTAGAAGGAACAGGTGAAGGGATGGCCGGTGCGTCCGAAATTCATTTCCTGGAAGATCGGGTTGCGGTAGACCGGATGCGTGTGGCCCGTGTGAACGCGCAGCCCCTCAGCGTTCAAGGCTTTGATGACCGTGTCGCGCCCGATATCGGCAAAGTGCGCGCTGTGGTACTTGAAGTGCCAGAAGTAGAATCCCCAGCGGGTCACGCGGGGATCGCGGAAAACCGGAGTGAAACCCTCAATCTGTTCGAGCTGTCGCGACACATAGGTGACGTTCCGCTCTCGGGTGGCGGTTTGCGCTTCCAGGCGAGCGAGCTGCGCGTTGCCGATGGCGCCTTGCCATTCGGTCATGCGTAGATTCGTGCTGGGAATGTGGTGCTCGTAGAATGGGCGGCCCGGGAAACGTCCGATGTTGTGAAAGGAGGATGCGTGCTGCGCGACCTCCTCCCGGTTCGTGAGGACCATGCCGCCTTCGCCGGTAGTTAGGGTCTTGCCCATCTGGAAGCTAAAGCCCCCGCAATCGCCAATAGCGCCGGTGCCTACGCCCTTCCACTGAGAGCCGTGAGAGTGCGCGCAGTCGGAAACGATGGCGATATCGTGCTTGGTCGCGATCGCTTGCAGCGCGTCCATGTCGCAGGGCATGCCGCCGTAGTCCACCGGCATGACGGCGCGCGTCTGCGGCGTAATGGCGGCTTCCACTGCCGCTGGGTCGATGGTGTAGTTGCGGGGATCACAGTCCACGAAGATGGGAATGGCGTTGGCCTGCAGCACGGCGGAAGCGGTTGCTACAAAGGTAACGGCGGGGACAATTACCTCATCCCCCGCCTCGACTCCCACCGCCCGCAGCGCCGCTTCGAGCGCCACGGTGCCGTTGGCCACGGCAATGCCATACTTGGCGTCTTGGAAGGCGGAAAAATCACGCTCGAACCGTCCCACTTGGGAATCATCTTGGTCTGCGTATCCGCCCCGCCACCAGATGCCGCTATTCAGCACGCCTTGCAGCAGGGCTTGTTCCTCTTCGCCGAATACCGGCCAAGAGACACCCAGCGGGGCGGCAATTGCCGGAGTTCCGCCGGTAAGCGCAAGATTTCCCATACAGATTTACTCCTTGCTCTCGTCATTCCCGCGCAGGCGGGAATCCATCTTCTCTGTGCCGACCCTGGATTTCCGCTCCGGAATCGGATCTCGGAACATACTTCGCGGGAATCACCATGGCCTTGCGCAGGTCACACATAGGGAGTGACGGAGATAGTCTTCTTTTCCGCACCGGTAGTCTGCGCCGCGCGATGAGGTGATCGTCCAAATTCATGGTGGTGAAGGACTGCTTTGGTATTCGCTTTCTCCCACGAGCGCCGCGACGCTCAATTCACCCTCACCCCGGCCCTCTCCCCGACGGAGAGGGTGAAATACGCAGCCTCAGACCGCCACCGGCGCACGGAGGCCGGTGAGCACGTCAATTGCGGCTTGGCGAATCAAGGGTTCGCTGGAAGGCGCGATAGCAGCGAGATTGGGCTCCATGCCGCCCTGGTCGAAGGCTTCCGGCGTGGGCACGTAGGCAACCTCTCGCGTGGGACGACTGATGACGACCGTGTGCCGAAACGGCGATGCCTCCTTGATGGCCAGTGCGGTCTCGTGAAACAATTCGCCCGGCATGTGCACAAGGGCGGTGTCGCCCAGCGTGACGACCTTGATCGGGTATCGGATGGTAGGATTCTGCTCGTACCACTCGTAGAGGAAGCGGTGGTAGCGATCATGCATCCGCTTGAAGTTGAAGCGCATCTCTTCCGGCTCCTCGGGCATCACGCGCGCCGGAATCTCCACTTCGCGGAAATGCGTCTCCATCGTCGGCGTGCTATCGGGTTTGATCTGCTCAAAGACATACAGCGCTTGGGCGCCGACTGAGCGGCCAATGCGGCGCGCGGCCCAGCCCTCGCGCTCTATAGGCACAACGTCGCCCAAGCCACCTTGGGCAAAGACAATCGGCAGTCCCGCAACCTCGCCGAAGACATCCGCTACGTAGCGAGGATAGTCGGCGGAGATGCCGCCGTACTTGTCGGTAGAGCAGAGCGCATGACAGCCGAAGTTGATGAATGCGCCGATAGACTCGCCGTCCAAGGTATCGAAGCGGAGCACGCTGACTTCGTCGTCTTTCCCTTGCTCTATCCATGCGGGGTCGGGCGGCGATTCTTGGCGATTGAAGACCATGTGCACGGTGCCGTCCGGCTTGATAAAGCGGCGGTTGTAGCACACTTCGGGCGCATGACCGCCGCGTGACGCCATGCGCACCGGCACGAGCATATCGAATGCGTCCTGAATGCCGTCGGCGATACGGGCGCTGATTTCGTCTTCGTAATTCTCGATAATGAGGTCTTGGGCGAAGATCATGATGTACGCGCCGTAATTGGAAATCGGTGTAGAACCGATGTGAGAAGGGCAGAAGAGCGTGGGAAAGGGCGCGATGCCGCGGGCTTCCAGTGCGTCGGCTACTTTCTCATCGAAGCGGATACCAAGCTCGAATCCGTCTACAGCCACGATTGCCGCAGTGTGCTCCGCGTCCTGGAGCAGCAGAATACGCGCCTTAAGGGGATCGTAGACCGGATAGCTGCGGTCCTTCTTCTTGCCATTGGTCGCATGTCGGTCCTGGTCGGGAGTGATGTCTACGGCGGTAAAGGCAGCGTGCAAACCTTCATTCACGGGTGCTCTCCTCTCCGATGTGTGTGCGTACGTTTACTATATTACCTGCGGATGCTCAATAAGAAAAGATGACGGGATTAGTAGACCTGGACTTGATAGTTTCGTGGGACTGTAGTTCACGACATTTGCATGTTGCTTGAATGCAACATTGTACGTCGCTCCCATGTGTCATTCCGAGCGCAGCGGCGAACCAGAGTTCGAGGAATCTAGGGTTTCAGCAAGAAACAATGTGCTCGTAACGATAGCGGCTTTCTGCATTTAAGAGCGGGGGACGAGCCCCCGCGCTACGGTAGCCCGGCTATTGTTATGGGGTGTGCGGTCGGTAACGCAGGTTTGTAACCTGCGTTTCTCGCCAGAGGATAGGCAAAGAGAGGGCAAAGTCGCACCGCGACCGCAGACGGAGGAGGTCGGATGCCAAATGCGGGGCTAGCCCGCCGGCAACGTGGCGTAGGTGCCGCCTCCCAGCAGCCTGCGTGCATTCAACTTCCTGCCGCTCGCTTATAATGGAAAAGTAGGACTTTTCACCTGGAACACAGGAACAGCACTTTTGAAGAAGCGTGTGGTGGTGCTGGGCTCCACCGGCTCCATCGGACAACAGACCCTCGAGGTGATCCGTGCAAACCCTGACGCCTTTACCGTCGTCGGGCTGGCGTCCGGTCGTGACGTGCGCACGCTGGCGGCGCAAATTGCTGAGTTCAAGCCGCAGGCGGCGTATTGCGTAGACGGCAGCGTGGCGCGCCACGTCGGCGCAACTACGCGAGTCTTTTCCGGCGACGACGGTATTAAGCAGCTTGTCGAAGCGGTTGAAGCCGACACTACCGTCGTGGGCACGCCGGGGATGGTCGGCGCGCGTGCGACCATGGCTGCGCTTGAGCGTGGACAGGACGTGGCGCTGGCCAATAAAGAGACCCTTGTCATGGCCGGGGACCTGGTCATGCAGGCGGCATCCGCCAACGGCGCCACCGTATTACCGACCGATAGCGAACACAGTGCCGTCTGGCAATGTTTGCGGGGTGAAGATGAGGCGGCCATACAACGACTGATTCTTGCCGCATCAGGCGGCCCTTTCCGCACGGCGTCAGCGCAAACGCTGGCAAACGTAACGCCGGAGCAGGCCTTGCAGCATCCCACGTGGTCTATGGGGGCAAAGATAACCGTTGACTCTGCCACGCTACTGAACAAGGGCCTGGAAATCATCGAGGCGCATTGGCTGTTTGCATTGCCGTATGCGAAGATCGAAGTGGTGATTCATCCGCAGAGCATTGTGCACGCGCTGGTCGAGTTTGTGGATGGGGCGGTGAAAGCGCAGTTGAGCCACCCCGATATGCGCTTGCCGATCCAGCACGCGCTGAGCTTTCCGGAACGGTTGCCGGTACATTGGGGCGGTCTCGATTTCGCGCGAGCGCCGGTTTTGGAGTTTTTCGAGACAGAGAGTGCGCGGTTTCCTTGCCTTGAGCTTGCCCGCGAAGCAGCGGAAACCGGCGGTACCGCGCCCACGGTGCTTTGCGCCGCTGACGAGGTGGCCGTTGAGTTCTTCTTGAAGGGCAAGATAGGTTTCTTGGATATTCCACGCCTGATTGCACGAGCGTTGGAGTCTCATGCGAGCACACGGGTAGAGTCGTTGGACCACGTGCTCGCCGTGGCCGTAGAGACTAGGCAACGACTCTTGGAGGATTCTACAACTACCTCCGCTACACCGGTGAAAGCGAGAATCCAAGGGGGCGGACAGGATGGATTCCCGCTTTCGCGGGAATGACGGACTTTCTGATACCAGATATGAATTGGGACGTATGATGTTCATTACGATTGTTGCATTCGTTTTCGTCCTCTCGCTCCTAATACTTGTCCACGAAATCGGGCACTTCGCGGCAGCGAGACGCGTGGGCATCCGTGTGGAGGAGTTTGGCATCGGTTGGCCGCCGCGGCTCTTCTCGCGACGTATCGGCGAGACTCTCTATTCGATAAATCTACTGCCCTTGGGCGGCTTTGTGCGCATGTATGGTGAATTCGGCGACGCGCAACCGGGCAGTTTCATGAGCAAGCGGCCGGTGGAGCGGGCGGTGGTGGTCTTGGCGGGCGTCGCTATGAACTTCCTGATCGCGCCGGTGCTTTTCACCTTCGCTTTTATGCTTGGGGAGCCGGTATTTACCGATCGCATCTTCGTGCAGGAAGTGGTAGCGGAAAGTCCTGCCGCTGCGGTGGGGCTCATGGAAGGCGACCGCATTCTCGCGATCAATGACGTTGCCATCACGACGATGTCTCAAGTGCGGGAGCAAATAGGCGAGGTGGAAGAAGGCACGCCGATTCGCTTATCCATTGAACGGGAAAGCCGGCAAGAGACACTGAGCGTGATACCCACGTACAATCCGCAGATCGAGCGCTTGGCGATTGGAGTCGTGCTATTGCCGGAGCACACGATCAAGCGCTATTGGCCGTGGGAGGCGGCGTGGCGCGGTATCCAGCGGACAGGCGAGATGTTTGCGCTCATTGGGCTGGGTGTTGCCAGCCTGGTCCAGGGCTCGGAAGAAGCGGATCTGATGGGCCCGGTGGGCATTGCGTCGCTGACCGGGCAAGTGGCCCGCTCCGGCTTCTCGCGCTTGCTTACGTTTACGGGATTCTTGAGCATTAACCTCGCAATCATCAATTTGCTACCCTTTCCCGGTCTCGACGGCGCGCGGTTTGTGTTCACCGTGGTGGAGATGGTGCGCGGTCGCCCCGTTCCTCCCAAGCGTGAGGCCGCCATCAACTTTGCCGGCATCATCATATTGCTCACCCTCACGGTACTGATCACATACCGCGATATCGTTCGTCTCATTGGGTAGTACTGTGTGGAAGCTCGGCGCATTGGCACAGTGTGCTACAATGTCCAGCGCAGTCCGTTCGAATTGGCGTGCGCAACGAAGGGGATTCACGTGTGTCGCAGGTATTCTCCTTTCGGATTCCGCAAGCAATTTACTTTGGCCCCGGTGTTTATCATCAGCTCCCTGCACTCGTGCGTGCGCACGTACACGAGCGTGCGGCGACAACCGAACGCATCCTGCTGATTACCGATCCCGGTCTCGTGGCTGCCGGTATCGTTCCGGCGGTTGAGGAAGCATTAGCTGCTGCTGGTGGCGAAGTTGTGCGCTACCAGGATATTCCACCGGAACCGCATCTCGATGACGTAGAACGATGCCGCTCGTTTGCTGCTGAGCGGGGTGCTGCAGTGGTCGTAGGTGTGGGCGGCGGCAGTGTGCTCGATGCCGCCAAGATCGTGGGCGGCTTTGCGGCCAGCGCGAAGCCTTTGGCTGATCTACTCGATCGTGAAGACGAGGACTTGGCGCCGGGGCTGCCGATCTTTCTCCTGCCCACCACGGCGGGTTCGGGCGCTGAGGCTACTGCCGGCGCAATCGTCTCTTTTCAAGGGCGTAAGCGCCGCTTGGTCGGACGCTACGTACATCCCGTGGTTGCCCTCATCGATCCTACGTTCACGCGCAGCTTGCCGGAGAGTGTCACGGTTGCCAGCGGGTTGGATGCGCTGACCCATGCCATAGAGTCCTATGCAGCGCGGCGTGCGAGCCCAATGAGCCAACTCTATTCACGAGAAGCCTTTCGCCTAATCATGGCGTGGCTGCCGCGTGTGCTGGCGAGTCCGCACGATTTGGATGCGCGCAGCAAGATGGCACAGGCGGCATTATACGCCGGCATTGCCGTGGCAAATGCCGGCGCTGGGGCGGTACATGCGCTCGCGTACCCGTTGGGTGGTCGGATCAGCGTGCCTCACGGCATCGCAAACGCGATCTTGCTGCCGCATGTGTTGCAAGAAAACTTGGACGCTAGCCCGGCGGCCTACGCTGCACTCTGCGACGAATCCGACCCGTGTGGCGCGCAGTCACAAGGCGGTGGCCTGCTTAACGCAGTGCAGGGGCTGCTCTGCAAATTGGAGACACCGACGCGGCTTGCCGAGTTTGGCGTGCAACAGAACGCTTTACATTCGCTAGCGGAAGAAGCTCACGGTATTCGCAGACTGTTGGATAATAATGTGCGTGATTTCAGTCCCGTGGAAATTGAAGCGCTTTACGAAGCCGCCTGGTGACCTCGCCTCGTCTTTGGTAGTTCCGCATGGCGAGAAAGGAAAGAGTATTGGCCAGATTGTGCCTATGCTGCTCGGCGGTGTTTAGGCGGCGTGATTATTGCCCCAGTACCAGTCACATCGGCTCGGTGCTCAAGAGAAACTTGGGACAGTCTGCGGAGCGCCTATCTGGAGAATTCGACTGACTGTCGATCCGAATTTGCTGCCAAGCCCCTATTGTTTCACTCTTGCAGCCGCTTGATGAACGATGGGACTATGCTCCCTACCTGAGAAGCGTGTACAATCTCTCTAACGGTTTAAGCGCAACCACTAACTAACGCTGCCCATGACTGTAAAGCAACGACAACCCATAGCCATCGATCTTGTCGCACTGGCGAGCTTCTTGCTCATTGTGCTTGTCTTCTTTTGGAAGGCGGTCCTCGGACGCGGCGTAATTGGCAGCTTCGACTTGGTCATGTTGTTCTACCCGTATAAGACCTATATCCGGGAGTTGATAGGCCAAGGCGAACTTCCTTTGTGGAATCCCTTGGTCTATCTTGGCGTCCCGCTGCTCGCTAACATTCAGACGAGTATACTCTATCCGCTGGATGCTCTCTTCCTATTGTTCTCGTTTCCGACGGCGCTCACTTGGAGCGTAGTGCTGCACATTTGGTTGGCGCTGGCAGGGATGTATCTCTTCTTGCGCTATGGGTTGGATACGACGATCTTTGCCGCTTGGGTGGGTGCCCTGTGTTTCGGTGTAGGTGGCTTCTTGCTGCCGCATATTGGGCATCTCAATCAGGTACACACTGCCATATGGCTGCCGTGGATATTACTCTGTGCGCGTCGTGCGTGTGCGCCTTCTACCACTTGGATACTCTTGGGCGGCGTTGTGACAGCGCTAAGTTTTCTGGCAGGACACACGCAGGAGTTCTACTACTCGTTTGTGGCCGTAGGGCTATTCTGCGCTTACATAGCATTTGCGATGCCCAACGAACAGATGTCGCGCTGGTGGCCTTTAGCCGTGCCGGGAATCTTTGTCCTCATTGGGGGCGTTTTGAGCGCTGCGCAACTCTTGCCAACGCTAGAGGCTGTCGCGCAGTCCTACCGTCAGGGAGGAGTTTCTCTAAATGAGGCGGGAGATTTAGCCCTGGGCCGTAACGAGTTGCTACTCTTTCTGTTGCCCAGCTTTTGGCGCTCACCGCCAAATCTGGAGGCGGCAGGGTACATCGGCGTAAGCGGCGCAGTACTCGCGTTTTTCGGTGTCTTGCAGATTATGCGGCAGCGCTGGGTGCCGTTCTTTCTTCTTCTCACCTTATTCGCTTTCATATTGGCGCTGGGGACCTATACACCGCTCTTTGCGTTTTTGCACCAAGTGATGCCGGGATTCTCATCGTTTCGTGTTGCCGGGCGGTGGCTTTTCCTGGTTAGCTTTGGTCTTTCGGTACTGGCAGCGCTGGGCGCCGACCGATTGCGGGACGATCTCCGTCCGGGCGAGCGGCGTCATCTCTCGCTGCTCCTCCTTACAAGCACTTTGGCCGGAATGTTTTTCTTGCTTGCCTTCATCGGCCGCATGTATCTAGTTCGCTCGCACCAGACTCTGCCGGAACCGAAGGTAGTGGTGCTTTGGGTAATCGTTGCCCTCATCACCTATGCGACAATAATGCTGGTGCTCAATCATGGCTTACCCAACGCATTGGCGTATGTACTTCTGGGTACATTGGTAGCGAGTGAACTCTTCTTTGCTTCCCGCCCCCTAGAATTCAATCTGACCATGCCGGCGAGCACATACGCTCCGACCACCGAAACTCAGCAACTCTCGGAACACTGGAGTGGCGCGCGCTATATCAGCATCGCTGCAGAGCGCTTTCCGCTAGAAGATGAAGAAGCGAGGAAGGAAAAGCTCTTGGAGTCGCTGCCTGATTATTGGGCGCGCACCTCTATTCAGTATGCCAAGTACAGCGAGGAGCTTCGACCCAATCTCAACCTGCCATTGGGGCTGGCGAGTGCCGATGGTTACGACGGCGGCGTTTTTCCTACCCAGAGTTTCACACAACTGCGCACGGCCCTGTTCAATCATGACAAGGCGCCGCCGCACTATGCTCTGCCTCTTGTGGTTGGCGGAGAAGTAGACGCAACGCTGTGGGGATTGCTCAACGTGCGCTATCTCGTCACTGATCATCAGCAACGAGAACCGGGACCCGGGTGGAACCTCGTCGGTCAATTGAGAGAGGACGGTCCCCTACTCTTCGAGAACGAGGAACTCCTCCCGCGGGCCTTCGTGGTCTATGAGACGGTGGTGGAGGATGATCCGCTGCGGCTGCGGACTATTGACGTGGCGCGCCAGGCGCTGGTGGAGCGACCGATTCCCGAGCTTGTTGGATCTACCGGCGAGCCCGTTGCAGCCACGGTAGTGTCTGACTCCCCCCGACGAGTCGTGATCCAAGCCTCCACGTCGCAACCGGGTTTGCTTGTACTTTCAGACGCCTTCTACCCGGGTTGGACGGCCACAATTAACGGCAATCCGGCAGAGATACATCGCGTTGACCTGGCGTTGCGCGGAGTGCTGCTTCCCTCCGGCGATCACACTATCGTATTCCAATACCAACCCCGTTGGTTTCAGGTTGGCGTTGTTGCGAGCCTAGCCGGCTGGCTTGTCGTGCTGGTATTGCTCTTGCCACGACTTATGCGCCGGGGCCCTAGACGCCTGTAACTGAGTTGCATTCAGCAACTCAGTTACGCTTGGAAACGAAACTGGAACTGCCCCCCTTTGGCTGCGCGGCTAGTCGCGTGGCGTTGCGCTCTACCTAGTCTTGACTTGGCGGAAACTCTCCTCTTGGCCGAATCAAGCGCGCTCTCAGAAAAAGCAGTGCTACGGCAAATTGCCTAGGAATCGCGTTTCCTTGACCTGCTGCATTCAAGCAACGCTTCTTCCGTGGCGCATCCCCGCAATTTCCACGCTCTCTGCACGCGATCGGATGCAATTGCAGGACTCTATCAACTGCGGAAGTTAAGTGAAACTGCCCACAAACGGTGGCAACTTTACAGATGTAGAAAGTACCGCGCTTAGGTAATGCCTGCGACATTGCCGGCGTCGTCGATGGTCATGCCATCTGCTGCAGGTACCGCGGGCAAGCCCGGCAACGTGAGGATATCGCCGGTCAAAGGGACAATGAATCCCGCGCCTGCGGCAAGCTTGACCTCGCGCACTGTGATAGTAAAGTCCTTTGGTCGGCCAAGTAGGCGGGGATTATCGGAAAACGACGACTGGGTCTTGGCCATGCAAATGGGAAGACGCTTGTGATCGCTGCGCTGAAGCTGCCGCAACGTGCGGTTGGCCGCAGGCGCGTAGTTGACCTTCGCTGCGCCGTAGATCTCACGGGCAACAGTGGCAATCTTGTCCTTGAGCGGCATATCGTCAGGGTAGAGCAGCGCAAAAGTGCTCTCCGCTCCCCTATCAAGGAGACGGAGCACTGCTTCCGCCAAGGCCTTGCCACCTTCAATGCCGCCGGCAAATACGTCTGTCTCCGCTACGGACACACCTTCAGCCTCGCAAAAATCCGAGACGGCGCGCATGTCGTTGGCTGTGTCTGAGGGAAAGCGATTGAGAGCGACGACGACGTCGAGACCAAACTTCTTGATGTTCTCTATGTGCTTCTGCAAGTTGGCGAAGCCGGCCTGCAAGGCGGCCGGGTTTTCCGTCTCCAAGTCGGCCGGGCGCACGCCCCCGTGGAGTTTGAGTGCGCGCACTGTGGCAACGAGCACGACTGCCGCAGGCGTGAGGCCGGCACGACGACACTTGATGTTGAAGAACTTCTCAGCGCCGAGATCCGTTCCAAATCCCGCCTCCGTGACCACGTAGTCGGCGAGCTTCAGCCCGACGCGCGTGGCAATGATGGAGTTGCAGCCGTGGGCGATATTGCCGAATGGCCCGCCGTGGACAAGCGCCGGCCCACCGGCCATGTTTTGCACAAGATTCGGGTGAATTGCCTCGCGGAGGAGGATCGTCATGGCGGTGTGGGCGTTCAGGTCAGCCGCCGTGACCGGCTTGCGGTCGAACGTCTCGCCCACGACGATCCGGCCCAAGCGTTCCTTTAGGTCGGCAAGGGAGCTGGAAAGGCAGAGGATCGCCATGATCTCAGAAGCGGGCGTGATGTCGAATCCGCTTTCCCGCGGCACGCCCTCCGCGCGGCCCCCGAGGCCGATGACAATGTTCCGCAATGCGCGGTCGTTCATATCAATTGTGCGCCGCCAAGTGATCCGCCGGGGATCTATGCCGAGTGAATTGCCCTGGTGCACGTGGTTATCGAGTATGGCGGCGAGCAGGTTGTGGGCCGCTGTGATGGCGTGGAAGTCGCCGGTAAAATGCAGGTTTATCTCGAGCGACGGTTCCAACGTCGCCTTGCCCCCGCCGGTTGCGCCGCCCTTAATTCCGAATACCGGACCGAGCGACGGCTCGCGCGTGCACGAAAGGGCGTTCATTCCCATGCTAAAGAGCGTCTGCGCGAGACCGACGGTGACCGTGGTCTTGCCTTCTCCGGCCGACGTGGGAGAAATGGCGGTTACGAGGATGAGCTTGCCGTCCGGTTTCTCCGCGAGTCGCTCCAAGACCTGGGTGCGAACCTTACCCATGAGCGGGCCGTAACTGCTGAACTCGTCGGACTGCAGGTCGAGACGGCTTGCTATTGCGGTGATAGGTTGCGGTGTGTACGTGTCGGATGCGCTCGGCACGATTATTCTCCTATGGGTCTGCGTTCCGGTGCTGTGTCGTGTCAGGTGATTCTGTGAAGTTTCGGCCAAAATCTCTGCTGCGATCCTCCGCCGCATCGAGACAGAGGATTGTCTTCGTTCCAAGGTGATGGAACGTCACGGAAGGGCTTCTCATAGCTGCCGGAAGTGACCGCCATGAGCCAGCGGGCAATTGCGCTAAACCTCATAGCCCTTTAAGGAGACCTTTGAATAACCTCGTCATTTCGGGAAAAATCGGTATTCAGAGCTGCGTGGGTAGTTGCCGATAGCTTGCCGTCAGGCACTTTCGCCCCTATCCCAACCTTCCCCCATCAAGGAGGAAGGGTTTTCCCGATGGTCTCCCTTAGGTGACTGCCATCACTGAGCTTGGTTCCGGCCGCACGCCCTGGCGCAAGAGCGTGTGGATGGCATCCTCAGCTACTTGGAGCGTCCGGTCGATGTCCGCGTCCGTATGGGCGAAGCTGATGTGATTGCGCTTGATATTCATAGGCAACTTGAAGACGCCCCGTTTGACGCACTCTTGGCGGTAACGCACGAAGAAGTCGGCGTCATTCTGCAGCAGGTCCGTGAAATTGCGTGCGGGACCATCCATAAAGTAGGTAACGAACACAGAGCCAAACCCTTCGACAACGGCGGGAACGCCCGCGTTGTCCATTACTTCTGTCAGTCCCGCGCGTATCCGGTCGCCCAGGCGGAAGATTTCCTTATGTACGCCCTGTGTTTCCATGATCTCGATGGTGGCGAGGGCCGCCACGGTGCCGACGGCGTGACCGTTATACGTACCGGCAAAGAATGTATCGCCGCCGGGGGTCGTATTGAAGCGCGCCATGATTTCTTTCTTGCCGCCAACGGCTGCCATCGGGAAGCCGTTGGCAATGGCTTTGCCCAGGGTAGTGAGGTCCGGCGTAACGCCCGCGATTTTCTGGTAGCCGCCGAGGTCGTGCCGGAAGCCGGTAATGACTTCGTCGAAGATGAGAACAACACCGTGCGCGTCGCTGAGTTCGCGCAGCGCTTCCAAGAAGCCCGGTTCCGGGCGCACGCAGCCGATGTTATGCGGAATTGGCTCCACGATGATGGCGGCAACCTCGCCTTCGTGCGCCATGAGGGTGTCTTCTACCTCATCGGCATCATTGAAGGTGCAGATGAGCGTGGCATCGGCGGTTTCGTCCATCATCCCCGCCGAGAGTAGGTCTCGCTTGCCAATCATGTCAGGGGAACTGATGACGTTGCGCAAGACGGCATCGTGCCAGCCGTGGTAGCAGCCCTGGAACTTGATGATCTTCTTGCGCCCGGTGTACGCGCGGGCGACGCGCAAGGCATGAAACGTCGCTTCCGATCCGGCATTCGTGAACAGGACTTGCTCAATTGACGGGACGTGCTCCACAATCTTCTTGGCGAGGGCGATTTCCTGCGGCGTCGCGCCGACGCCGTAGAGGTCCGTCTCCCACAGCGCTTCTTCAACGCGTGCGACTACTACGGGATGCACGTGACCCAGAATGAAGGGGCCGAAGGCGGCGTGGTAGTCGATAAACTCATTCCCATCCACGTCCCAGATGCGAGCGCCTTCGGCGCGGTTGAATACCAGCCGGGGTTCAATATTGCGGATAGACGTATGGACGCCGCCGGGCGCGTACGCCTCGGCTTCCGCGAAGAGTGCTGCACTTTGCTCCGTTCGTACCATTGCAGTATCCTTTTTGGCTCTGAAAATTCGTTAGCAAGCCCTAACCAATGCGTAGCTGTCTTAAAAATTCTGTGCCAACTAGCACCATAATAGCGGAAAATCTCGTTGCACACTGGCAAAAGCCGGGGGTGTGGAGTGAGCGCAATCGAGATGTGGGTCGCGGTCTAAGAGGGTGTTTCCAAAGGTGTTGTCTGCACGAGTAACGTTCGCCCCCGTATCGTTTCGATACGCTGTATCGAGGTACGGGGCAGGCTCTGAGCTTGTCGAAGGGCAGTTCATACTTCGACAGGCTCAGCACGAACGGTTTTCATGGGCTTTGCAAACACCCTCTAAGACCTGCTAAGGCCCATCAGCGGGAGAGCACAGTCCGCTCCCGTTCCGCCAGCGGCAGGTATACGCGCGCGCCGTTGGACGCATGCGAGGCGTAGACCGCGACCGCGAGTTCGAGCGCGGCTCGTCCCGTGTGTCCGTCGGAGCGGCTGGGACGGTCATCCTCTATACACTCGATGATTTCCTCAACGGCTCCCTGCATGCCGCTGCGCGGGTAGGCGACCAACGGGAAAGGCCGCTTTACCATGGTGCGCGTCGCAGAATCGAACGTGAAGAACTCAGCATCGCTGTTGCTGAGGCGCAGGCGGCCGGCGGTGCCGATTACGTCGATCTCGAACAGCGGGCCGCTCTGGCCGTCAATAAAGCCCATCGCGCCGTTGTGGAAACCCACGTAGGCAGTGCCGCCGGCATCCAGTGCTATATCGGCGCCGGACGCGAGACTGCCCATCACCCAGGCCGCTGTACTCTGACTAAAGTTCAGCATCATGTCCAGCCAGTGGATGCCCGTATGCACGAGTTCACCGGCGAAATGAGCCGAGACGGTGCGCACATTGCCGATCCGGCCCTCTTGAATGAGCGCGAGCGCCGTTTCGTAGTAAGGGTCCCAGCGCCGCGTGTGGTTGATTACGAGCTTGACGTCGTGTTCTTCGCAGGCCGCGATCATGGCGTCGGCTTCGGCGAGACTGGTGGCAATAGCTTTCTCGCAAAAGACTGCCTTTACGCCCGCTTGAACCGCCGCTTGTGTCACCGGCGCATGCAGCGGCGCGTGCGTACAGACGCTCACGATGTCAAGGTTTTCGTTCTGCAGCATTTCCTCATATGACGCATACGCTGCAATATCGCCGAACACTGGCTGCCATCGCTCGAGATATGCCGCAGTCTTTTGCGAGTCGATGTCAGCCACGGCACAGACGTGTGTCTGCGGCACCGCCGCGTAAGCATGCGTGTGAGAGTAGGGCAGCAGCATGCGTCCCGCGTAGCCGGCTACTTCATCCTGAATGCTGCTGGCTACGCGCCCCAGACCGACAATGCCTACGCGGTACGTCGCTGCCATGAGCTGCTTGCCCTCCTACCGGACTACCGTATTTTTGCCGTGTGTCTTTCGATGTCATGTATCTTACACATTTTGCGCTCTACCTTGCACACTTCCTCGACCAAGCTGCCTCCAACACGGGGATGTACGTTGCTTGGAGATTCACACCGCACATAAGATACACCGACCGCGAACTAGCCCCAACACTTGCAGACCGTTACAATGATTGTGATTCCGAGCGCATCTTCCGCATTAGCCACAGGTCAAAGAGGTGAGGCCCCCACGTGCTTCCCGAACGAACCAATATTGCGTTACAGTCATTCCGCATCGGCCTTGCGCAGATCAACCCGCACCTTGGGGATGTCTCGCGCAATATCCAGAAGCACCTGGACGTGATTGCCCAGGCGAAGGCGCAAGCCGTTGACCTGCTCGTGTTTCCCGAGCTTTCCCTCCACGGATACTTCTTGGAAGACCTCGTGCCGGAGACGGCGTGCCGGTTGGATGATCCTCGATTGGAGCCGCTCTTCGCCGCCGGCGGGCGCATGAGCCTTCTCTTTGGCATGGTTGAGGAGTCCTCCGACCACCGCTTCTACAACAGCGGCGTGTACGTGGAAGCCGGTCGGGTGCACCACGTGCACCGCAAGGTGTACCTCGCCACCTACGGCATGTTTGACGAAGGGCGTTACTTGGCGGCTGGCGAGCATCTGCGCGCTTACGACACGCGGTTTGGCCGCTGCGGTACGCTGATCTGTGAAGACTTCTGGCATCCGTCGGCGGTGAGCATCGTGCATGCCGACGGCGCCGATCTGATCCTCGGCATCTCGAGCGGTCCCGGGCGCGGGGTGTCCGGCGAGTCGCAAGACCTGCGCAGCGCGCAGACCTGGCACAATCTCAACAACCTCTATGCCCGCATGTTTACGAGTTTCGTTGCCTACTGCAACCGCGTCGGCTACGAGGACGGCGTCAACTTTTGGGGTGGATCAGAGGTGGTCGGGCCTGACGGCACGGTGCTCGTGCGCGCGCCGTACTTCGACGAGACGCTGGTCACGGCGGATATCTCCGCCAATGCCTTGCGCCGCCAGCGGTCGCTCTTGCCCTTGCTGCGGGATGAGCGGCTGGACCTCACGTATCGCGAGTTGCGCCGCATCTATCGCGAGCGGTACGCATGATACGAGATTCCAAATCAGACCTCATCGCGAAGGCGCGCAACGCGCTGCACCTCAACTTGCCGCTCACCGAGCAGATTCTCCATAGTTTCATCCGGAATGAGGTGCATAAATTCGGCTTTGAGCGCGCGGTGCTGAATCTCTCCGGCGGCATTGACTCCGCGCTCTCCGCCTATTTGGCCGCCGGGGCCTTGGGGCCGGAGAACGTGCTGGCGCTGCTGCTGCCCTATCGAGAATCGAACCCCGACAGCCGGAGCGATGCCGAGGCTGTGGTTACGGCGCTGGGCATACCATCCAAGCTCATCGATATTACGCCGCTGGTGGACCCCTATTTTGCAGAGTTCGCCGAGATGGACGTGAAGCGGCGCGGCAACGTGATGGCGCGGGCGCGCATGATCATCCTCTACGACCACTCCGTCGAATTCGACAGTTTGCCGCTGGGTACGAGCAATAAGACGGAGCTGCTCTTGGGCTATAGCACGCTGCACGGTGACATGGCGAGCGCCGTGAATCCGATTGGCGATCTCTACAAGACCCAGGTGCGGCAACTCTCGCACCATTTGGGAATCCCGAAGGCAATTTTAAAGAAACCGCCGAGCGCGGACCTGTGGCCGGGGCAATCGGATGAAGGCGAATTAGGGTTTTCGTATGAAGACGTGGACCACGTGCTCTACTTGCTGGTGGACGAGCGCTACCGCCCTGAAGAGCTGATAGCGGCTGGAATCGACAAGGAGTTCGTGGATTACGTGACTCGGGTGGTGCAGTCGACGCAATACAAGCGGCGTCCGCCCATCATCGCCAAGCTCTCGCAACGCACGATCGAGCGCGACTTTCGCTATCCGCGCGACTGGGGACGCTAAGCGGTGTTCGTCTACCTGGTTCCGGTGGCCCACTATGAGGCGACATAATGGGGGAGACACGCGGCCTGCTTTACGTGGTGGCAACTCCCATCGGCAACCTGGAAGATATTACCCTCCGCGCGGTCCGAATCCTGCGCGAGGTGGACGTAATCGCCGCCGAGGACACGCGCCACACGCGCAAACTCCTGGCGCATCTGGACATTCACACGCCCCTCACCAGCTTTCACGCCCATAGCGGCACTGCCCGCTTGGAACGCATTCTCCGTACCTTGGAGGAAGGCAAGAGTGTGGCGCTGGTCACGGATGCCGGCACGCCGGGCATAGCCGATCCCGGACAGCCGCTCATTGCCGCCGCCGTAGAAATAGGGATTTTGGTTGTCCCGGTGCCGGGACCGTCGGCAGCCGTTGCTGCCGTGTCCATTGCCGGATTTCCGGGGAGCATGTTCTGCTTTCTGGGATTCTTGCCGCGCCGCTCGTCAAGGCGCACGCGGCTGTTGAAAAACCTTGCCGAGATGCCGGTTACGCTCGTAATCTATGCCTCGCCCTATCGCCTGCTAGACGACTTGGAAGCATGCCAGGCGTGCCTCGGCGATCGCGATATCGTGGTCGCGCGCGAACTGACCAAGTTCCACGAGGAAGTTCTGCGGGGTACGATAGCGGAGATGATCGCGCATTTCGCGCAGCATCAGCCGCGCGGAGAATTTACCCTGGCGATACGGGGTGTGGGCGTGCGCTAGGGAGCGTATAATTCACGGTGATACGTCTTGAGGGAACCGGACAATTGTGGCTTCGCGGACGCACGGCATAATGTGAGCGGAGCGGTAATTTGCACGTTGGAAGTGACCTCGTAGGGGCACGACATGTCGTGCCCCTACGCTGGATGCGCAGGCACTAGTCGGGCTCGCGAGAATACGAGACGCGGCCAATGGCATACCAAAATGACAAAAGGGAGCACGTACACATGAATGAGAAACTGGCACGCGACGGTGGTACGCCGGTGCGCACGGCGCCATTCCCCACCTGGCCGGTCTGGGATGGTGCGGACGAGAAAGCACTGCTGGAGGCATTGCGCTCCGGCGTGTGGGGACGCAATGCCGGCACGCAGATTGAGGCATTCGAGGAGGAGTTCGCGGCCTTCCAGGGCACAAAATACTGTATTGCGGTTGTCAACGGCACGTGCGCTTTAGAATTAGGACTGCGCGTGCTGGACGTGGAGTACGGCGACGAGGTGATCGTGCCGTCATACACGTTTGTCGCCACACCAGCGGCACCGCTCTTCTTGGGCGCAATTCCCGTGTTCGCCGACATCGACCCCGACACATTCGAGCTTGATCCCGCTTCGGTGGAAGCCGCCATTACGCCTCGCACAAAAGCGATCATTCCGGTGCATATCGCCGGTCAGCCGCCCGATATGGACGGCATCCTGGCGATTGCGGCCAAGCACAACCTGCGCGTGCTGGAGGATGCGGCGCAGGCCCACGGCGCTGCCTGGCGCGATCAAGGGGTGGGCGGCGTCGGCGACCTTGGTAGCTTCAGCTTCCAGTCCAGCAAGAATCTCAATGCCGGTGAAGGCGGCGCGATTTGTACGAACGACCAGGAACTGGCCGAGCTGACGTGGTCGCTCATGAACGTGGGACGCCTGCGGGAAGGCGCCTGGTACCAGCACGAGCGGCTGGGCTGGAACTACCGCCTCAGCGAGTTCCACGGCGCGCTGCTGCGGGCGCAACTCACCCGTGTGCCCGAACAAATGGCACGGCGCGAGTCCAACGCGAGTTACCTAGATACGCATTTGGCGGAGATTCCCGGTATTACCCCGCAGTACCGCCCGCCGCAGGTGACCGGTCACGCCCACCACCTCTACATGTTCCGCTACGAAAAGGCGGACTTTGGCGGTAACGACCGCGCCGCGTTCATCAAGGCGCTCAGCGCGGAAGGCATTCCGTGCTCTCCAGGCTACGACTGGCCCTGCCACGAGCAAAACGCCGTCAAGAACTCAGTACGTGACATCCTGCAAAAGCTTGGGCGTACGGAAGACCCACTGGATCGCCCCCTGCCCAATACCGACCGCATTTCTCACGAAGAAGGAGTGTGGCTGCCGCAGAGCGCGTTGCTCGCCACTGAGGAGGACATGCAGCAGATCGTCGACGCCGTGGCGAAAGTGCAACAGGCGTTTAGCATGGAGAGAGCCGCTGAGCGGGTGTGAGTGCTTGAATTTGCTCGTTGAGGCAGCCGCACCTACCGTTCGTGCTGAGCATGCCAGTCCTGAGATAGACGAAGGGTCGAAGTATGAACGGAGTGAATGCCACTTTGACCCGCCAGGCGAATCCGTAATCGTTCACCCTTCGACGCTGCTCAGGGCGAACGGAGCGCTAAAGATTGAGAATGCGTAGCGCGGGGGCTTGTCCCCCCGCTCCGAACGGCGCACAAGTGAGATTGTATCCACTCTCCCCGTTCGTGCTGAGCTTGCCTGTCCTGAGCCAGACGAAGGGTCGAAGCATAAACGGAAAGAAGATCAACTTGACCGGCACTCGAATTTGCAACCGTTCAACCCTTGATGCTTCGACATGCTCAGGACAAGCAAGCTCAAGGCGAACGGCGTGCGCCGACGGTTGAGAATGTTTATTGCCTTTGACTGAGACTTTGTAGCGCGGGGGCTTGTCCCCCGCCTGGTTAGCTTGCACTCGACCAAATGAAGATGGATTCGCTAGACTCACAAACGAAGTGCAACACCATGCTAAGGTGTTGCCATGGGAACATACTATCGTCAACTTTCCATTGAAGAGCGGTGTGAACTGGCCCGACTTCACACCGCGGGGCACTCGTACCGGCAAATTGCTGCAGCTCTGGATCGCGCGCCATCGACTATTATGCGGGAGGTGAAACGGAATGGGTCTCGTACAAAGGGCTACCAAGCGACGTATGCAGATGAACAGGCATGGGCGCGGCGCTGGGTTGGCGGCAAGCTGGAACGGGATGCTGCGTTGCGCAAGACCGTGCTGGGGTACTTGCGACAGTGCTGGTCGCCGGAGCAGGTGGCAGGACACATGGCGCGGGATGCCGGTGGACCGGCCATCTCCCACGAGACCATCTATCGCTTTATCTACGGACAGGTGGCGCGCACCAAGGACTATAGTTGGCGGCACTACCTGCCGCGAGGCAAGACGAGACGGCGACCCCATCGGCGCAGTGGGCGCAGTCCGGCCTCCTTCATTGCCAAGCGCCGTCCACTGGCGGAACGTCCCCAGGCGGCGGCCGACCGCCAAACCCCCGGCCACTGGGAGGCTGACCTGATGCTCTTTGGCAGAGGCGGCCACGCGGTGCTCGCCCTGCACGAGCGCCACTCGCGCTTGCTCATCGCTGCGCGCCAGCCCGGCAAGGCGGCAGACCCCATCGCCAGCACCATGTACGATCTGCTCGCGGTCTTGCCTGAAGCGTGGCGACAGACCGTCACTTTCGACAACGGCACCGAGTTCGCGCGTCATTACCATCTCCATGACTTGGGCATCCAGACCTTCTTCTGCGATACCCACGCGCCGTGGCAGAAAGGAGGCATCGAGAACGCTATCGGACGCATGCGGCGGGTGCTGCCGCGCAAGACCGACCTGGCGGAGATGTCTGCAGAGCGCTTTGCGCAACTTATCCAAGCCTACAATCACACCCCGCGCAAGTGCCTTGACTATCAAACCCCAGCCGAAGTATTCCTCAAACAAACGTTGCACTTGAAATGTGAATCCACCTTCCCGCGAAAGCGGGAATGACGGATTTAGGGTGTCTCTGATTCAGTGTGCAGAAGGACATTGTCGCACGTGCTGGCTTTGAGACGTATTACGAGAGTAAAGGAAAGCGTCTTTTTTCGCAGTTGACGGCATCTGTTCGAGCTTTACGGAGGCTAAAAGTGTACGCCTCCGCAGTCTATGGACACTGTTGGAGCGAATTGGTGATTGACCCATCGTTTGAAACCTCCATCACACTGCCTACTCTGGACACTGTGCGTTTTCATTGTCTGCGCACCACGGACGCAGACCTCCTCTACGCTTTTTTCCAGATGCTGGGGCCGCAGACCCGAGCATGGTTTCGACCGCACACGCCGTGGACGTATGCCGTGGCGCAGCAGCTCGCGGGGGGTGCCGATGACCCCAACTTCATCCGCTTTCTGGCCTTCGTAGAGAAGGACGGCGATAAGATAACGGCGGGCTATGGGTTCTTCGAAAACCTGCGATCCGCCAGACCGGTCCTCGGCATTGCGGTGGCCGACGCATTCCAAGAGTTTGGCCTCGGACAGGCAATTATGCAGCACCTCAAGGCGGTAGCACGTCAATTGGACAAAAAGCGTATCATACTCACTGTAGACGGCGACAACGTGCGGGCGCAGCACGTCTATGCGAAGATGGGCTTCACAATGACACGGCTAATTCCGGGGAGCTCGCATAACGCCCGCGAGATGGAGTGCATCCTGTAGCCTGTCGGTTGACGACCGCGACTCTGTATCACCTGAAAACCTCTGGATTCCGGCCTTCGTCGGAATGACGAGAAACGGCTGGGAATACCGGAATGACGAGGAACGGCTGGAATGATCGGAAGTGACCGGAAATGACCGGAAATGACCGGAGTGAAGAAAAGACAGTGTGCACTCTCTAAAGCAGCAGGAGGAGAAAAGAGATCTCATGGCAATCAAGACATGGCCTGCAGAGGTGAACAGCGTCCGGAAAGCAACCGTGGTCCCTTTGGATGAAATAACGTTGCCGGAGAAGATCTTCATCGTGCCCGGCGCGCATCTGGATTTCGGCTGGTGCGCGGGGATCTCCGAGTGTCTGGCCTACGCCGACGAAATAATCAAAGGGTCCATTGACGCCATCACCGGGCCGGTGCCGGACTACCGCTTCACGGTCGAATACGCCGCGTTTCTGCGTCACTTCCTGGCGCGCTTCCCGGAGTATCTGCCCACGGTGAAGCAACTCGTCAAAGAGCGAAAAATCGAGACGACCGCCGCAATGGTAGGTTACATGGAGGACGTGCTCGATGGCGAGATCATGGTGCGCGAGATCGTGCACGCCAAGCGCTTCGCCCGCGACGTGCTGGACTGCGACCTCCCCACGGCGCAGCATTCCGACCTTCCCGGCCACACACCGCAAATGCCGCAACTGCTGGCTAAAGCCGGCGTGAAGTATTTCTCGTATACGCGTTTTCGACCATATACGCCCGTCCACTGGTGGGAGGCTCCCGACGGTTCGCGGGTGCTGGCGGCTAATCACATGAATAACTACGGCTGGGCCTTCATTCTCACCAACCCGGAAATCGGTTGGCTACCCGATTATGAGGGTGATGAGCCTGAGTTGCAGTCGATATCGGAGGCGATGCGCATTTGGCCGTTGCCCGTGCTGCTCATGATGGGGCAGTCCGACCTGCGCCCGCCGATTCCGGAAGATATCGTGCCCGCGGCAAAGAAACTCACCGACGAAGGCAAGCTGAACTTCACTTTCTCCACCATCACCGATTTCTTCGAAGCCGCCGAGCGGACCGGCAAGCTGGCCGACCTGCCGATCTACGGGGGCCATGCGCCGTATGCGTTCTACTGTATTCCGGCGTTTGCGCCGCGTGTCTATTTGGAAGCTCGCCATGCTGAGAATGCGCTGGCTGCGGCGGAGAAGCTCTCGGCCATCCGTGGACTCCTGGGCTTGGGCGCGTACCCACGGGCCGAGCTCGATCCCGCCTGGGAAGATCTTTATAACTGCCATGACCATAACGTGGGCGGCCGCCACGGCGAACTCAACGACGACGTGCGCTACAAGACCGCCGTGCACGCCCGCATGATCGGCATGGAAACCGCGCGGGAAGCAAACGTGCAGTTTGCCACCCACGTGAATTACGCGCCGCCCAGCGACGAGGCGCGCACACTGCTTGTGAGCAACTCGCTCAACTGGGACCGCACGGACGTGGTGCAGGACTACATGGAGTTTGGCGGTGACAACGTCACGGGTATCCGCATTACGGACGGTCAAGGAAACGAGATGCCGTGTCAGGTCATAAAGGCCCAAAACGCCGGCGATGATAGGGCCGACTTCGCGGGTTTCGGCTATTCGCGTGTGGACTTTGCGTTCTTGGCGAAGGACGTGCCGTCACTTGGCTTCAAGACGTTCTATTTGGAGCCGAGGGTCGGCGCCAGCGACCAGAATACGCGGCGTGGAACGATGGAGCACGTGGTGGAGAACGACCACTTCCGTCTGGACGTTACCGGCGGCATGGTGAAGAGTTTGCAATGGAAGCGGTCAGGCGGCGCTAGTGTTGAGTTGGCCGCCAAGGCCGACCACTACTTCAACGAGGTGGTGGTGCTCGAAGACCTGCGCTTCGACCTGGAAGATTCTCAGGACGAGCAAGCAATGAAAGGCACGCACACCGACGAGGCGCTAGCGCTGCAGGCGAGCGGCGAAGATTGGCTGGCGGGCACGAACTTTACCGGCCGGGAGTGGCGGGCGAGCGACGGCCCCACGCAGGTGCAGTGGGTGGAGCGTGGGCCGATTTGGACGACCGTCTGCCTGCGCAGTCACGTACTCGGCGCGCCGATTGTGCAAGAGGTCCGTTTGCATAACCTGGAACCGCGTGTGGACCTCATCACCACAATCGACTGGAACGGCACCAAGAATACCCAGTTGCGCGTTGCCCTGCCCTACAATGTGCCGGAGGGCGAGGTCACGTATGAAGTGCCGTTTGCAAACGTGGTCTTTGGCAAGGACGAGATTCCGAATACCTATCGCGGGGACGGCTCGCGCTGGGTGCAGAAGTGGCTGGATGTTTCCAACGGGGACTACGGCGTTACGCAGGGCACCAGCAACTGCGTGCATGCCATCAAAGGTACATCCGTCTACCCAACGCTGCTCCGCACGGCCTACTCCTGCGGCACGCCGTTCTTCGAGTATCCGAACACCGGCTTGCATACCTACCACGCCACCCTCGTGCCGCACGACGGCGATTGGCGTGCGGCCAGCGCGGAGCGGGTCGGCTGGCAGCACTGGAATCCGTTGCAAACCTCCAAGCTGGCAACGGCGGCGCCGATGCAGCCGTTTGCAGGCAACACGTTCCTCAACGACCAGGAGAGCTTCGTGCGCACAGACGCGCCGAACGTGGTCATCACCACCATCCAGGAGCACCCGGATCGACCCGGGAACTGGATGCTGCGCTTGTTCGAGGCCCACGGCGAGGATACGACGGTCAGCCTGCAGCTTCCGCGCGCGGTGGAGGCGGCCTGGGTGACCAATCTCATGGGCGACCTGGAGACCGAGCTTGCGGTCTCGGGTAGTACGGTAACCGTGCCGTTGGATGCCTACGGGATTGAAACTATCGCCATTGCCTTTGCAACGTAGAGACGTAGGTTGCTGCGATTGATATAGGACTTGGGCAGGAATGAGGGGGCGCAAGACTGCGCCCCCTCATTCTGTTGTATACGCCGTGTACGAATGCCATGGCGCAGCAGCTCGCGGAGCGTGCCGATGATCTCGACTTCATCCGTTTTCTTGTCCTGGTAGCGAGAGACGGTGATAAGATACCGGCAGGTACGGATTCTACGAGTGCTTGCAATCCGCCAGGCCGGTCCTCGGCATTGCGGTGGCTGACACGTACCATGAGTTGGGGATCGGGCAGGCGATCATGCAACACTTGATATAGGTTGCGTGTCAATTGGGAAAAAGGCGTATCATGCGTACAGTAGACGGCGACACCGTGCGGAAGCTGCACGTCTGCGCGAAGATGGGCTTTTCGCAAATGCGGCTAATTCCGGGAAGTTCGCATAACACCCGCGAGATGGAATGCATACCGTAACTGGAATGTTGACGCCCACCAACGGTAGCTCAGTGCTAAGTCTGGATTCCGGCTTTCGCCGGAATGACGGATTCATGGAGTGTGTCCTTTAGTGCAGCGAGAGGAGCGATAGGTCTCATGGCGATCAAGACATGGCCTGCGGAGGTCAACAGTGTGCGAACGGCGACAGTGCTATCTCAGGATGAAGTGCAGTTGCCGGAGGAGATTTTCATCGTGCCCGGCGCGCACTTGGACTTTGGCTGGTGTGCGGGGATCTCCGAGTGTCTTGCCTACGCCGATGAACTCATCAAAGGAGCCATCGACACCATCACCGGCCCTGAGCCGGACTACCGGTTTACGGTCGAATACGCCGCGTTTCTGCGCCACTTCGTCACGCGTTTCCCGGAGTACCTGCCCACGGTGAAGCAGCTTGTTAAGGAGCGCAAGCTCGAGACCACCGCCGCCATGGTGGGTTACATGGAGGATGTGCTGGATGGGGAGATCATGGTGCGCGAAATCGTGCACGCCAAACGTTTCGCCCGCGACGTGCTGGACTGCGACTTGCCCACGGCCCAGCATTCCGATCTCCCCGGCCACACGCCGCAGATGCCCCAGTTGCTCGCCAAAGCCGGGGTGAAATACTTCTCCTACTCGCGCTTTCGGCCGTTTTGCCCGGTGCATTGGTGGGAGGCGCCGGACGGTTCGCGGGTGCTGGCGGCAAATCATGTTCATAACTACGGCTGGGCCTTCATGCTCACCCACTCTAATATGGCCTGGCTGCCCGATTACGAAGGCGATGATCCTGAAGTGCAATCTGTTTCGCAGGCGATGCGTCTTTGGCCGCTGCCCGTGCTGCTCATGATGGGGCAGTCCGACCTGCGTCCGCCGATTGCGGAAGACATGGTTGCCAGGGCAAAGAAGCTGACCGATGAGGGCAAGCTGAACTTCACCTTTTCCACGATTACGGGCTTCTTCGAAGCCGCCGAGCGGACCGGCAAGCTGGACGACCTGCCCGTCTACGGCGGTCACGCGCCGTATGGATTCTACTGCATACCGGGGTTTGCGCCGCGCATCTATCTGGAGGCGCGCCATGCCGAAAACGCTCTGGCGAGCGCGGAGAAACTCTCCGCCATCCGCGCATTGGTAGGTCTAGGCGCGTACCCGCGCGCCGAACTCGATCCCGCGTGGGAAGACCTCTACAACTGCCACGACCATAACGTGGGCGGCCGCCACGGCGAGCTCAACGACGACGTGCGCTACAAGACCGCCGTGCACGCCCGCATGATCGGCATGGAGATTGCCCGGGAAGCGAACGTGCAGTTTGCCACCCACGTGAATTACACGCCGCCCAGCGACGAGGCGCGCACGCTGCTGGTGAGCAACTCGCTCAACTGGGACCGCACCGACGTGGTGGAGGACTACATGGAGTTTGGCGGTGACAACGTAACGGGAATCCGCATTACCGACGGTCAGGGCAACGAGATGCCGTGTCAGGTCATAAAGGCCCAGAACGCTAGTGAAGACCGTGCCGACAATGCGCGCGTCCGTCGCTCGCGTGTGGACTTTGCATTCTTGGCCAAGGACGTGCCGTCGCTTGGTTTCAAGACGTTCTATTTGGAGCCGAGGGTCGGCACCAGCGACCAGAATGCGCGGCGTGGAACGATGGAGCACGTGGTGGAGAACGACCACTTCCGTCTGGATGTTACCGGCGGCATGGTGAAGAGTTTGCAGTGGAAGCGGCCGGACGGTTCCAGCGTTGAGCTTGCCGCCGAGGCCGACCACTACTTCAACGAGGTGGTGGTGCTTGAAGACCTGCGCACGGACCTGGAAGACGCCCGGGACGAGCAAGCAATGAAAGCCGGGTATTCTGATGAGGCGCTGGCGCTACAAGCGAGCGGAGAGAACTGGCTCTCGGGCGCCAACTTTACCGGCAGGGAATGGCGGGCCAGCGACGGTCCCACGCAGGTGCAGTGGGTTGAGCACGGGCCTATCTGGACAACGATCTGCCTGCGCAGTCACGTACTCGGCGCGCCGATTGTGCAGAAAGTTCGCCTCCACAATCTAGAACCACGGGTTGACCTTATTACTTCCATCGACTGGAACGGCACGAAGAATACGCAGTTGCGCATTGCCCTGCCCTACAACGTGCCGGAGGGCGAGGTCACGTATGAAGTGCCGTTTGGCAACGTGGTCTTTGGCAAGGATGAGATGCCCAATACCTACCGCGGAGACGGCGCCCGCTGGGTGCAGAAGTGGCTGGACGTTTCGAATGAGGACTATGGTGTAACGCTGGGCACCGGCAACTGCATGCACGCCGTCCACGGTACGACGATCTATCCGACGCCCCTCCGCACGGCTTATTCCTGCGGCACGCCGTTCTTCGAATACCCGAACACCGGTGTGCACACCTTCCACGCGACTCTGGTGCCGCATGACGGCGGCTGGCGTGCGGCAGGCGCGGAGCGGGTTGGCTGGCAGCACTGGAATCCGTTGCAGACCTCTAAGCTGGCCACTGCCACGCCAATGCAGCCGTTTGCGGGCAACACGTTCCTCAACGACCGGGAGAGCTTCGTGCGCACGGACGCGCCGAATGTGGTCATCACCACCATTCAGGAACACCCGGACCGTGCGGGCAACTGGCTGCTGCGTCTCTTTGAGACCCACGGCGAGGATGCGACGGTATCGCTGCAACTCCCGCGCGCGGTGGAGGCGGCCTGGGTGACCAATCTCATGGGCGACCTGAAAACGGGGCTTGCGGTCTCCGGCAATACGGTAACCGTGCCGCTGGATGCCTATGGAATTGAAACGGTCGCCATTGCCTTTGCAACGTAGAGGCGTAGATTGCTGCCATTAACATAGGACTTGAGGCAGGAAAGAGGGAGCGCAACCTTGCGCTCCCTCTTTCCTAATGTACGCCTAATTCTGGACGATAGTTACCGAAACTACACCCACTGAAACTGTACGAAAAGCTCTTTCCCTATTGCCGGTCATGGTTCAGCTCAAGGACAAGCTCAGGTTAGGCACTGACTTGGCGTCTTTGACGAAGTTAGCTAAGGTACCTCATCTCGAAGCAAAGAAGCAACTTCAGTCAAGAGTGTCAGTATCCGTGCACCCTTCGACCCTTCGGCAGGCTCAGGACAGGCAAGCTCAGGGCGAACGGATACTGACACTCGCCCTCTTAGCGTTCCGAGGCGTGCGCTAGTCTGAATGGCTATGGGCGCAGGTAGGTCAGAGCTCGCCACAGCCATTCCACCGGGCCGAATCGGAATCTTCCCATCCACCACACGCTTAGAGGTATTTGGGCTGTGAAAATGGCAATGGTAGTGAGGAGGCCGAGCGCGGGCCCCACCTGTCCGAAGAGGCCGAAACCATAGCCGTAGAAGAGCGTGGTCGCGATGAGTGATTGCAGGAGATAGTTGGTCAATGCCATGCGACCGACTGCAGCCAGCGGGCGCAGACGCGCTAGCCAGGCCTCGTTCTGCAACAGCAGCGTAGCGCGGCGATGTAACTCTGCGCAAGTGGAACTCCTGCGGCCTGGGCGTCTTGGGAGTTAGCGTATAGTAGGGTGTGATGACGCTTCTTGTTCCTACGAGCAAACGAGGTTCCTAAAATGTAAGCACGTGCTCCCACAGACGGCGTGCCGGCGAACTATGACGGCCAAAAGGCGTACCGATTGCCGGCAATTACCGAGGGCGCTGTTGCGAGCATAGACTAGAATCTTGAAGAAAATGTGAATGCCGGCCAAACAAGACTGAGGAGTTTATTGAAATGGAGATTGAAGTCAAGCCCCGCGCGGTGCCGAAGGAAGTCGATACGCTGCTAAAGGGCCTTGCCGCAGACCTGCCCCCGGCGGCAGCGGCCATGATGCTGTCGAATATTGCCAATCGCGCGACTGCCGTGCTCCATAAGCTGGCGCGCGAGCAAGGCAAAGCGAACAAGGGCCAACCCAACTGGGGCCGCTGGGCCAGTCTGACCAACGTCTCCCGTGACGCCGTGCTGCGCACGGCCACCTGCCGCGACACCGCTACGCAACTGTACCAGCAGGAGACTGCGGAAGACGCCGCCGAATGAGCCGGGCGCAGGAAAAGGTCTTGCAGACGACAGGTGCTGTACGACCAACGGTTGGGACTGATCTCCTGCTTGGCGCAAAGCGTCCATGCCGTTTGCCATGAGCTTGGTCGAAGAATGAACGTACAGGGAAACTCACTGGCGAGAGTGAAGTCTTCCCCGTCCATGCTTCGACAGGCTCAGCACGAACGGAAGAGGAGCAGGCGGGGAACGAAGCAAGCTGGTACTCTCCTGAGCGCACAGCGCTCTCGCTGCGACGGGCTCAATACGAACGGAAGAGGAGCAGGCGGGGAGCGAAGCAAGCGGATACTCTCCTGAGCGCACAGCGCTCTCGCTGCGACGGGCTCAATACGAACGGAAGAGGAGCAGGCGGGGAGCGAAGCAAGCGGATACTCTCCTGAGCGCACAGCGCTCTCGCTGCGACGGGCTCAATACGAACGGAAGAGGAGCAGCGGGGAGCGAAGCAAGCGGATACTCTCCTGAGCGCACAGCGCTCTCGCTTCGATAGGTTCAAGGCAGGCAGGCTCAGCGCGACCGAAGCAGGGACGATGACCTCTTTCAATTGGGCGCTCTAGGGCATAAGCATTACCGTAGGAGGTGTGCATAGTCAGCCATAAGACGCACCCCATACTGCCGCGTGTTCGGGGGTTTCTTGCAAAACTTCTCGCATGCGGCAGGCATCGTAATCCAGAAGTTGGTATAATGGGCGAAATGAGCGTAATATGTCGTCACGACATGGTAAAAAGAGCCGAGGAGACACGAGAAATTGCCCAAGAAACGTGCCGATCCCAAGCGCGCCCGTCGTCAGGAGCAGCGGCGCTTGCGTAACCGTTCCGTGCGCAGCAGCTTGAAGACCCTTAGCCGGAAAGCATCGGATGCAATTGAAGAGGGTGATCAAGGAACTGCGCAGGAGGCCGTATCGCTGGCTTGCGCCCGCTACGACCGCGCCGCCCGCAAGGGTGTGATTCACACCAACAATGCTGCCAGGCATAAATCGCAGCTTGCGCGCAGGTTTAACCAGGCGTTTAGCACAGCCGGCTAGAGTTAACCGCGCTGCTTCAAGACCAAGTAAGAATCTTCTGCCTCGCGCCTACCGCCTGACGGGAAGCGCGAGGTTCGGTTTTTTCTATGCCATCATTTAGATAGCTACCGGAATCACGCCGACAAGGTACATCCTAGTCGGCGCATTTGCTAGCGTTGGCTGGCGATGGAGCACAACCCAATCACGAGCAGGTCCAGCGCGGTGGCCGGATCAAGCTTGCTGCGCTTGATCGCAAAGTCGGTGCGCGCGACGTGGGCATGGATCGCCGCCAACTGGTCGACGCTGAAGCGACGCGCTTGGGAAATGACGCGGTTGACCGCTCGCGGCGGCGCCCGCGTGAGGCCGATAGCGCGCGCCACCTCATTAGGCGCCTGCTCGGTGCGCAAAGCGTGTTTGGCCCTGAGAACGAGGCGGAATTGGCGGGCAATCATCACCAGCACGTAACCGGGTTCCTGGTTCGGCAGATCGTGGAGGAGCGCCAACGCTTGCCGTCGCTTGCCGTCGGCTACCGCGTCCGCAAAGGCAAAGATGTTCGATTCCCGTGACTGCGGCACCAGCAAATGAACGTCTTCTTCGCTAATCGTGCCCGTGCGGTTTCGGTAGAGCGCTAGCTTGGCAAGCTCTTGCTCGATGGTGTCGCGGTCGGGCAGCACTGCTGCCAGGTGCTCCGCCGCGCGGTGGTTAATGCTGCAGCCGAACCGGGGCGCGTTGGTTTCGATCCAGGAAACCTGCGGCGCTCCTCTGCGTTGATCGGCAGTATCTACCATTGCCTGCGGAAGTTCCCGCAGCGCCTTGGTGAGCGCAGTGGTCTCTCTCCCACGGGGCAAGGCGTTATCCACCAGTACCAGGGCGCAGTGCTCAGGGACATGCGGCAAGTACGCGAGCAGCCCGTCGCGCAACGGCTTCTCCTTGAGGCAACGGCTCAAGAGGCCGCGCACGTTGACGAGCTTCGCGCCACCCATGAACGGCCAGGTGTCGCAGTGCACCTGCAGGGTCTCCATGTCGATGACATCGCCATCCAGCACCACGCGATTGAGGTCGGCGATCGCCCCTATATCCGCCGCGAGCTTCGCGACTGCCTCCTGGATGGTGCCTTTGCTGTGTCCGATGTAACAGCGGATCATCGTTGTACCTTTCCAAGCGGATTCATGTCTGCGAATAGGCTTGAACCATATTCAGTTAGTGAAGCCATCGGCAATCAGATTCGGCACCTCAGCAAGCTCAGTCACCGTGGCGGCAGCCACCGCCTGCTCAGAGCCAGTCCGATTCAGCCAGATGCACTGCCAGCCGGCCTGAATGGCGCCAAGAACGTCTGCATGAGGATTATCGCCGATAAAGAGCAACTCGCGGGGGCTGATGCCCAACTCCTGAGCACTGCGATCAAAAATCTCCCGCTCCGGCTTGGCCACGCCAATGTCTCCCGAGATCACGACGGAAGTAAAATACTCCGCAATACCTGTTCGCTGTAGCTTCTGCCGTTGCTGTTTGCCGTCTCCGTTGGTAATTATGCCCATGGAATATGCGGAAAGCGCCTCAAGGCAGGGTAATACGTCAGGATAAAGCGACCAGCTATCCTCGTACAAAGCGAGGTAGCGTGCGAAAATGTCGCTAACTTCTTGCTCGGTGAGCGGCGGACTATCGGGTTCGGAATCTTGCTGCATTGCGAGTACCTGCTGTACCCGCCAGGTGCGCTGCGCGGCAAAGTCTAATTCACCTTCAACGTAACGTTGCCACCCACGCTCCGCTGAATCATGCCATGCGGCGGCAAAGTCTGGAAAGGCAAGCCACCGCTGAGGCTCATTCTCACCAGCGAGAAGTGTGGGATAGAGTTTTGATAACGCCGCAAGTTCGGCGGCATCGTGATCGAGCAGTGTACCATCCAGATCGAATACTATTCCACGTATCATGGCATTTCCTTGGTGCGCAACTCATGCAGTTCATACTGATAACTCATGCAACCCACTCTGATAACCGAGGAACAGCCTCAAAAGAGCCCGCGGTCCGCCGTGCTAGGCGTCTTTACTGGAACTCAATGCAAATCGGATACAATGGTGAAAGACCCATCCCCAACAGCGCGAGAAGAGATCGCTTGTTGTATGGTACATTTCGCCGGAATGCAGACACAAGCCTTTCTGTTAGACAAGAGGGTATATGGCGGGGCCATTTGAGATTCGCGACCCAATTCATGGTTTTATCGAGTTAGATGATTGGGAGCGCGAAATAGTCAATCATCCAGTGTTTCAGCGCTTGCGCCGAATTCGCCAATTGGGACTGACGGACATGGTCTATCCTGGAGCAACGCACTCGAGATTCGAACACTCGCTCGGCGTCATGCACATCGCAACGAGGATGTTCGATGCAATTGTAAACCGCAGGAAAGACTTCCTTAAGGCTACATTCGATTATGACGATACGGGGATTGAACGGGATAGGAGAGTGCTTAGACTAGCCGCGTTGCTGCACGATGTTGGCCATGCTCCGTTTTCTCACAGCGGCGAGGACTTGATGCCGGAGGACAACGAAGGAAGGCGATTCAAGCACGAGGACTATTCTGCTGCGATAGTTGTCCAGTTAATGAAAGACGTAATTGAAGACCATCCGATCAATAAAAACCTGGATATCATGGCTCAGGACGTTGCAGACTTCATAGAAGACAAGCCTTCGAATTTCTCAGAAGAAAGGCCTTCTGCTGGTCGCCGATTGTTCTGGAAGAACCTGGTATCGGGACAGTTGGACGCTGATCGTGCTGACTATCTCCTGCGGGACTCACGTCACATTGGTGTAGCGTATGGGCACTATGACTTGGAGCGATTGTTGACAACCTTGACTGTCTTTGAGAGCCCGGATATTGGATCTCCCGGTCTAGCCGTCGAAGAGGGAGGGCTGCATGCCGCCGAAGGCCTGATAATTGCTCGGTACATGATGTTCACCCAGGTGTACTTTCATCGGACACGGCGAGCATACGACTACCATATTTCACAAGCAATGCGGTCGCTGATGGAAGATTCCGGTGGTGTGTTCCCATCGCCCGTCAGCAAAGAGAACCTAGAGAAATATATCAAGTGGGACGACTGGCATGTTGCTGGATGTATTGCCGCGGGAAGGGGCAAGACTGACGGGGAAATCATCCTTAACCGGTACCATGACAGATGCGTTTTTGAAACGCCTGAGATGCCAGGACCTGTTGACTGGAAGCGATTTGAGGCTGTTCGCGACGCGTTAGAGGATAAGGTAAGCTTTATAGATAGGGCGACAAATGCATGGTATAAGTTTGACAGCAACGATATACCCATTGTTCAAAAGACCAAGCGGGGCGGGCAAGTAGTTGCAAGGCTTTCAGAGCGTTCCACCGTCGTCAGCGGACTAAAGGCGGTGAATCAACGCCGTATCTATGTTCAATTAGCTGACCGAGAATCATGCCAGAAGACCGTTGATCGGGTCAAGTTTAACTGGGAGTCAGATGGATGAAAGAGGATATTAGCCAAGAATGGGATAGGTACGCGCTAATTGTAGAGTTAGCAAAGCGCCTCCAAGGCAAAAGCTGGCAATTTGGCAAAACGGCGCTGCAAAAGCTCATCTACCTCTTACAGGAAGTGTACAACGTAGACTGTGGCTATGAATTTCGTCTCTACACCTATGGGCCGTTCACGTCGCAAGTGTTGCAGGACCTTGATCTGGTCGAATCGTTTGGTGGGGTCAAAGTCATCCCTAAGCGCGAGGGTCTTGATGGTTATCAAATAGAGCCAAATGGTAACTGCGAACGCGTTAAGGAGAAGGCGACGAATTATCTAGATGAAATTAGCGATGACTTAGACACACTAATCTCAGAGTATGGCCGCTTTTCTGCCAAAGAACTAGAGATGCGGGCAACGATAGTCTTTGTGGAACGAGAGATGAATAGAGACCATGGCTCAGTATTGAGAGAGGCACTCGTGCGGGTAGTAAGCGACATCAAGCCCTACTTCACCGAGGAGGAGATTGAAGCTGCCGTGGAAGAGCTCCAAGCGAAGGGACATTTGGAGGTGGCAGGGTGATGGATTCTAGACTGACTGGCCGTTACGCTTCTCTAGAGATCAATGTGCCCATGCCCCCGCCGCATTGGGCGTTGTTGGAGCGGGAGTTGTTGCGGGCGCAGGAAGCTGCGTGCGCGGCGTTCTATGCGAAGTACTTCGACGAGCGCGGCTACTTGCTTTGCATACCGCGCTGGGGCGGGAACGATGGTCCCGACGACGCCGGTGAAAACTTGCTCAATTGGCCCATGCTCCACGCGCTCGGCGCCTCGGATAGCGTCTTGGCAATGTATAAGCAGGGCTGGGACGGGCATCTGCGCCAGTATTCCGAGGCAAAGACCGTGCACGTGCCCATGGCCCGTGAAGGCATGTACTACAAAGAATTCTCCGTGATGTTCGACTGGATGCATCACGGCGAGTGGATCTCGCCGTTTATCCTGGAGCCGCTCAGTGATCCCGGAGACCACCTCTACGAGCAGCGCATCCGGCGCTATGCCGGCTTCTACATGGATGAAGACTCGCAAGCGCTGAATTACGATCCGGAGCATAATCTCATCCGCAGCATGTTCAACGGCAGCCGAGGGCCGATGCTGCGCAAGTCTACCGCGCTCGATTGGGCAGGCGACCCCATCGAGGTGGCGGGGCGCTTCGACGCCAAGCACGGCGAAAACAGTTTTGCCCAGATGCTCGACCACTTCCGGGACTATAACGACGTGGCCGGCGATCATCCCCTCAACCTCGCCGTCACTACTGTCGCTCTCACCGCCTTTGCCCTCACCGGCGAAGCCAAGTACCGCGACTGGATAGTCCGGTATGTGGACGGTTGGGTGGCGCATACCAAGGCGAACAATGGCATCATCCCCACGAATATTGGGCTGGACGGTACCATTGGCGGCGCTTGCGACGGCAAGTGGTATGGCGGCGTCTACGGCTGGGGCTTCTCCGTGATCGACCATAATACCGGCAGGCTCGCGCACCGTCCGGCGTTCCAGCAACGCGCCGTCTATGGCTTTGGCAACGCGCTGCTCATGACCGGCGACCAGAGCTACCTCGCCGTGTGGCGTGAGATGCTGGATGCCGTGAACGCAAATGCGGTGGTCAGCGACGGCCGGCCCACGTACCCTTACATGTACGGTGACGCGTATGGCGAAGAGGGCTGGTATGACTTTCGGACGGAGCCGTTTGCGGCCGGGGCCCATGAACTCTACTACCTGTCGATGGACCCGCAGGACTTGGCCCGTGCGCCGCAGGACCCGTGGTACGACTTTCTGGCCGGCAGGAACCCCGACTATCCGGTGGAAGCGCTGCAGCGCGACTATGCGACTGTGCGGCAGCGGATAGAGAAGGTGCGGCGCGACGCTACCACAACGGACACGCGGCTCTCCGATGACATGAACACCTTCAATCCCGCCATTACCGACGCGCTCATCCGGCTTACGCTCGGGGGCTTCCCAACGGGACGCGAGGGCGGGCCGCTCTATTGCCGCCTACGCTATTTCGATCCCGCGCGCCGCCGCGCCGGGCTGCCGGAAGACGTAGCGGCACTTGTCGATCACCTGACGGCCGCGGAAGTTGGCGTAACGCTCGTTAACCTCAATCCCGTGGAAGAACGCACGCTCATCGTGCAGGGCGGCGCGTATGCGGAACATCAGTTTATTAGCGCCACGGCTGGGGGCATTACGACTGAGGTAAACGGCTCACACCTTGTCGTCCGCCTCGCCCCCGGGGCTGGCGAGCGCATCACGCTCACCATGCAGCGCTACGCGAACCAGCCGACGCTCCGATTTCCCTGGGTGTGAGCGATTCGATGCCACATGCAAGTGGTATGCGCAGCTCTCAATAGCGTTCGATCTCGCAAGAAACTAGCGTGAGTTCGTTCGTTTCATGGAGATCCGTCCTCGGCTTGTGGTTCTCCAACGCGAGTCAGTTTGAGGGGCGGCGGGACACCTTCCGTCTGATGTGATGCAGGATTCTAGCAAATGCGGTTGACATCCTGGATCACGCGCCATAGAAGATAGTTACGATATCGTTGCGTAACTAATTAGGGAGGACTTTCTTGAGCGCATCGAGTGCAAGCACCTATCGGAAGCGGTGGTGGATTCTCGGCCTGCTCTCTATGAGCCTTCTCATCATCGGCTTGGACAACACCGTCCTCAACGTTGCCATTCCCACGCTGCAACGAGAATTCGATGCTACGGCAACAGAACTGCAATGGATGGTAGACGCGTACATTCTCGTGTTTGCCGGCTTGCTGCTAACAATGGGATCGTTGGGGGACCGGTTCGGTCGCAAGCGGGCGCTTCAGATCGGAATTGTCTTATTCGGTCTGTCTAGCCTCTTTGCGGCGTTTGCGGAGTCCACCGCACAGCTCATCGCTGCCCGCGCCCTGATGGGCATCGGCGGCGCCCTAATCATGCCTTCCACGTTGTCAATTCTTACCGACGTTTTCCCGCGGGAGGAACGCGGCCGGGCCATTAGTGTTTGGGCTGGCGTCGCCGGGCTGGGCATCGGTCTCGGCCCGATTACCGGGGGACTTCTCCTGGAGAACTTCTGGTGGGGATCCGTGTTCCTCATCAATATCCCGATCGCAGTCCTTGCTATTGTCGGCGGACTCTTGATTATCCCGGAAAGTCGGGATCCCCGCCCAGTGCCTGTGGACTTTCCCGGCGCCGTCTTGTCCATATCCGCGATTTCGGCCCTGGTGTTTGCCATCATCGAAGCGCCGGCGCGCGGTTGGACGGATGGTTTGGTTGTGGCGTGCTTCGTGGGTGGCGCGGCACTTGCCGCTGCCTTCATCACTTGGGAAATCAGGACGCAGCACCCTATGCTCAACCTCGCGTTTTTCAAGAACCCTCGATTCTCCGCGGGAGCGGGAGCAATCGCGATCGGATTTTTCGCTATGTTCGGTATGATTTTTGGGCTCACACAGTATCTGCAATTCGTCCAAGGCTACACGCCACTGGAGGCCGGCTTGAGGATGGTGCCGCTGGCATTGGGAGTTGTGGTCGGTGCGGGCAATAGCCATCGCCTGGTCGCAAAGCTGGGTACCGACAAAGTGGTGATGTTGGGCCTGCTGCTGGTATCTGTGGTGTTCGCAACAATGACACTTTGGCAGCCGGACACCGCATACTGGGTCGTGGGCACAACAATCTTTGTACTTGCTTTTGGCCTGGGCAATACCATGGCGCCCTCTACCGATGCGGTCATGGGGGCGGTTCCCGAAGGCAACGCCGGCGTGGCCTCAGCCATGAACGACGTTACGCGCATGGTGGCGGGCGCCCTTGGCGTAGCCATCATAGGGTCCGCCATAAACACAGTGTACGGTCGGAGCATGGAGCAAGCAGTGGCCGGGCTGCCGCCGGAGGCTGCAAATGCCGCCAGCAACTCCATAGGAGCCGCCTCCAGAATAGCCTCGATGTTGCCCGCCGAGGCGGCTGGCCGCCTGGCCGAAACCGCGAGTGTAGCTTTCAGCGACGCGCTCAATGTCGCGGTGCTCGTATCGGCATGTGCCGCTCTCATCGGTGCGGCGCTCATTGCACGTTTCATGCCGGCACGACACCTTCCTCAAGGGAAGAATGCAGATTCCGCAGAAGAGGTGACTTCCCGCACGCTAGATGTCCCGGCAGAGACGATAGGATGACAGAGCCGAACAAGCAATCGGGACGGAGCGACCCCAGGCCCGGTCGGCCTCGCGACCCGGAAGTAGATCGCGCCATTCTGCAAGCCACACTGCGTGTGCTCACGGACCAGGGGTATGCCGGAACGTCTATCGAGCAGGTCGCGTCCGAAGCCGGAGTTGGGAAGACCGCCATCTACAGGCGATACTCCTCCAAAGAGGATTTGGCGGCCTCCGCTTTGGGGTCCATTAGAGCAGAGTGGGGGCCGCCGCCGGACACCGGCTGCGCCCGCAACGACATGGTAGAGATGTTGGTCCTGTCCCAAGCCGCATTCGCGCGCGGCCCGGCATTTCCCATGCTGGGTGCTCTGCTGGTTGAGGAACGGCGGAACCCGGAGTTATTCGAGCTATTTCGTGAACGGGTCATGCGGCCCCGCAGAGACGACGCGATGAAGGTACTCCAACGAGGTGTGGAACGGGGAGAGATACGCGCGGATGCCGCTTTGGAGGTCGCAATTCACGCGATGGTTGGGTCGATATTGGCGAGACACATTATGGGAGTCCCGGAGTCGAGGAAGCTGATCGAGGAGACCGTAGACGCTGTCTGGAAGAGTCTGGCCGACAAACCAGAAGAATAGTCCTCTGGATCAAGGGTGTACGCACTTGATAGCGACTGTACCAACTCAGTTTTAGACTCAGCGACCGCTCCGGCTGGCAAGCCAACACTGACATCTACGCCATGGGCCGCTGAGCGTTGTGCAGAGTGCCGCCGGCGGCGATCATCAGCCTTGCATTCTACGCAGGAGAGGTCTCGCTGCTGTTGAGCAGAGCCGCCACGCGTTGGTTGATCTTGCCGGTGACGTCCCTGGCGACGGTCTGTTGGGCCAGACGCAGGGTGCTGGCGATGGCCTTGGCGTTGGAGCGGCCGTGGGCGATGATAACGGCGTTGCTCAGTCCGACCAGGGGGGCACCGCCGTACTCCTCGTAGTCCAAGCGCACGCGGACACGGTCGAAAGCCGGTTTTGCCAGCAACGCGCCGAGCATCGTGCGTGGGTTTGCGCGCAACTCCGTCTTCAGCAACGTGCCGAAGAACTCGGCAGCGCCTTCCATTGTCTTGAGCGCTATGTTGCCGGTATAGCCGTCGCACACCACCACGTCCACCGTGTCGGTGAGAATATGGCGTCCCTCGATGTTGCCGACGAAGTTGAGCGGAGCCTCCTTCAGCAGCGCGTAGGCTGCCAGAGAGAGTTCGTTCCCTTTGGTTGGCTCTTCGCCAATTGAAAGCAAGCCGACGCGGGGATTTGGCACGCCGTACACCTGAGTGGAATAGATGCTGCCCATGAGGCCGAACTGTTGGAGTTGACGCGGCTTGCAGTCGGCATTGGCTCCCATGTCGATGAGGAGCGTAGGGTGCGTCTTGCGGGCGGGAATGAGGGCGATGAGCGCCGGACGGCTGATGCCGGTAATGCGTCCGAACGCCATGAGCGCCGCTGCCATCGTCGCTCCACTGTGACCGGCGCTTACTAGTGCTTTCCCTTCCCCTTCTTTCACCAAGTCGCAGGCGACGCGAATTGACGACTGGGGGCGTTGCCGCACGGCGGTGGCGTGATCGTGCATGGTGATAACGTCCGGCGCGTGGCGGATCGTCAGCGGCAGGTCGGTAGTGTCGTGTTTGCGCAGTTCTGCTTCCAGCAGGTCGTGTTGGCCGACGAGGATGATTGGTTGGGTGGAGGAACGCGTGGCCTGTACCGCTCCGGCAACGATTGCCTGCGGGGCTAGATCGCCGCCCATTGCATCAAGCACAATTGCCAAGCAGAATTCTCCTTGTGGTTTTGTTACCCTACTGCGGTTGGCATCATTATACTACTAGGCAACGCCCTGACGAATTGTCTAGGACTAGCCCTGGCTGAGGAGCGCAGTATGCAGTCCCGAAAGTCCGCCAACATCATTGGCCGCGGAGATGCGTATTCCGTGTCTCTGCAGTGGAAGACGTTCCTTCTCTCTCTATTGCTGTTCTGCTCGCCCATAATGGCGTCAGGTTGTGCATCGCAACAGACTACGACACTCGTTGTGTACGCTGCGTCATCACTCACGGAGGCGTTTACGGCGATTGGCGCGGAGTTTGAGGCGCGCCACGCCGACGTGCGGGTTATCTTCAATTTTGCCGGTTCGCAGGCACTCAGTACGCAGATTGAGCACGGCGCCGTAGCCGATGCCTTCGCCTCGGCAGACACCTTGCACATGGACCGTCTGCAGGAGATGAAACTCTTGGCTGAAGAGCCCGTAGTCTTTGCGCAAAACCGCCTGATCGTGGTGCTGCCCGCGGCAAATCCGGCCGGGCTAACCAGTTTGCGAGACCTTGCTCGTCCCGGTGTGCGTATCGTCATCGCGCAGCAAAATGTGCCCGTGGGCCGCTACACACGGCAGGTGCTCGGCAACCTGAGCACCGACGCCACATACGGCAGCAACTTTCAGGCAGCCGTGCTTGCCAACGTGCGTTCGGAGGAACTCAACGTGCGCCAGGTATTCGCGAAAGTTGTGCTTGGTGAAGCGGATGCGGCATTCGTCTACGCGAGCGACGTTGGCGCATCAACTGCCAACGTTGTGACCATTGAGATTCCTGAGCAGTCCAATGTGGCCGCGGCGTACCCAATTGCGCTGCTGGCGGCTTCTAAAGAGAAAGCGCTGGCGCGTAGCTTCATTACGTTCGTTCGGTCACCGGTTGCGCAGGGGACTTTGCAGCAGGCCGGTCTGCAAGCGGTGGTCGCACGATGAACCGCGCGCCGTCCCCGCCGTCATTCTCGCGCAACCGGCGCAAAGTCTCTCCTCGCACCGCAGGAAGTGAAGCCGGTCTGCGCTCGCTCTTTCTTGTCCCAGCGCTGCTCTTCGCGGCCTTTGTGGCGCTGCCGTTGCTGGCGCTGATTCTGCGCGCCGCAATGACGGGAAACCTGGTGCAGCAGCTTGCACAGCCGATTGTGCTGAGCGCCCTCAGGCTCAGCGCGCTGACGAGTCTGGCATCGCTTCTCATCATCGTGCTAGTCGGGACGCCCACCGCCTACTTGCTCGCGCGGAGCACGTTCCCGGGTAAGCGGCTCTTGGATGTGTTCATAGACGTGCCGTTGGCGCTGCCGCCGGTGGTTGTCGGTGTTGCTCTGCTCTTGGTCTTCGGCCGCCTGGGAGTGCTGGGACGGTGGCTCCAGCCGCTCGGCATTGAGATTGCGTTTACAACCCTTGCGGTGGTGTTGGCGCAGGTCTTCGTTGCCGCGCCCTTCTACGTGCGGTCGGCGAAGATCGGTTTCGCGCGGGTTGAACCGGAGCTTGAAGAGATTGCCGTCACGCTCGGCGCATCGACCTGGCAGACGTTGCGCTACGTCACCGTGCCGCTGGCGTGGCCCGCGCTTGTGGGCGGCGCTGTATTGAGCTGGGCGCGGGCGCTGGGCGAGTTTGGCGCTACCATTATGTTCGCCGGTAACTTCACCGGTCGCACGCAGACGATGCCCCTGGCCATCATGACGGCGTTGGAGTCCGACCTCCAGACCGCCATCGTCCTGGCGACGCTGCTGGTGATTGCTACCTTTGTCGCTCTCTTTCTCTTCCGTTGGATCGGTCGGCGTTTTGGGGACGTGTGGTAGGTGCAATGATTCTGATGCACGATCGCCGACAACGGCTTTTTGCAGGGTTGCCAGGCGCAGGTTGCAAACCGGCGCTACCGATCGGGGGTGGAGTGCTCTAGTGACTGCGGTCTACGACAGGTTGATAGCAAACAAATGCGCATAGCGTATGAAGTAAGCGACTGCGAATGCACTGTGTGTGCAGAAAGGAAATAATGATGGCTTCAAATGACACTGCAATAACGTGGCTGGGACATGCCGCGTTCAGCATCATGACGCCGGAAGGGAAAGTCGTGCTCATCGACCCATTTCTCTCCGGGAATCCTGTATGTCCGGACAATCTCAAAGAACCTCAGACCGTGGACGTGATCCTCATCACGCACGGGCATGGCGATCACCTAGGGGATGCCGTGCCGCTCGCTGCCCGCACCAAGCCGCAGGCCGTAATCACGACGGCCGACATTTCCTATTGGCTGGGAAAGCAAGGCGTTGGTAACGTCATAGGGATGAACAAAGGCGGTACGATTCGCGTGGCCGACCTTGCCGTTATGATGGTGCACGCCGAGCACACCAGTACGATTATGGATGGCGACACGCTGATACCGGCGGGAGAGAGCGTCGGCTACGTGGTCACGTTTTCCAACGGTCTGAAGCTCTACGTCGCCGGCGATACAGCGCTCTTTGGCGACATGGCCCTAATCGGCCGCCGCTATCGGCCCGACGCGGCAATCCTGCCCATCGGCGACCATTTCACGATGGGGCCGGATGACGCGGCGGAAGCCTGCCGCTTGCTGGGCGTAAAGCGGGTCATTCCATGCCACTACGGCACATTCCCCCTCCTAACGGGCACGCCCGCGGCGTTCCGCGCGGCGGCGCAGGACATTGGCGACTTGGAAATCTGCGAGTTGCAGCCGGGGGAGACGATCCGCTTGTAATGCGAGCCAAGATGGACCTTGGTTGAGGGCAAGGCTACCCTCTCAGGTTGTGGAAGTATTTATCGTGGACTCAAGTCATCAAAAGGGTGCAATCAAGGCCTCCTTCTCCCATCGGAGTCCCTTGGAATAATCCGTCATTCCTGTAAGTGTTGACTAATTCGTTGGCGAATTTGCAGTTTGATTCCCTTGCCAAGATATAGAGTACCCCCGTTTCCGTCATTCCCGCGAACGCGGGAAGGTGGATTCACATTTCAAGTGCAACGTTTGTTTGAGAAATACTTCGGCTGGGGTTTGATAGTCAAGGCACTTGCGCGGGGTGTGATTGTAGGCTTGGATAAGTTGCGCAAAGCGCTCTGCAGACATCTCCGCCAGGTCGGTCTTGCGCGGCAGCATGCGCCGCATGCGTCCGATAGCGTTCTCGATGCCTCCTTTCTGCCAGGGGGCGTGGGTATCGCAGAAGAAGGTCTGGATGCCCAAGTCATGGAGGCGGTAATGACGCGCGAACTCGGTGCCGTTGTCGAAGGTGACGGTCTGTCGCCAGGCTTCAGGCAAGACCGCGAGCAGATCGTACATGGTGCTGGCGATGGGGTCTGCCGCCTTGCCGGGCTGGCGCGCAGCGATGAGCAAGCGCGAGTGGCGCTCGTGCAGGGCGAGCACCGCGTGGCCGCCTCTGCCAAAGAGCATCAGGTCAGCCTCCCAGTGGCCGGGGGTTTGGCGGTCGGCCGCCGCCTGGGGCCGTTCCGCCAGTGGACGGCGCTTGGCAATGAAGGAGGCCGGACTGCGCCCACTGCGCCGATGGGGTCGCCGTTGCGTCTTGCCTCGCGGCAGGTAGTGCCGCCAACTATAGTCCTTGGTGCGCGCCACCTGTCCGTATATGAAGCGATAGATGGTCTCGTGGGAGATGACCGGTGCTCCCGCTTTCTGCGCCATGTGTCCCGCCACCTGCTCCGGCGACCAGCCGCATTGCAAGTACTCCAGCACGGTCTTGCGCAACGCAGCATCCCGTTCCAGCTTGCCGCCAACCCAGCGCCGCGCCCACGCCTGTTCAGCGGCATACGTCGCTCTGTAGCCCTGCGTACGAGACCCATTCCGTTTCACCTCCCGCATAATGGTCGATGGCGCGCGATCCAGAGCTGCAGCGATTTGCCGGTACGAGTGCCCCGCGGTGTGAAGTCGGGCCAGTTCACACCGCTCTTCAATGGAAAGTTGACGATAGTATGTTCCCATGGCAACACCTTAGCATGGTGTTGCACTTCGTTTGTGAGTCTAGCTACACCTTCTCCCAAAAGAACTGCCTAGCATACCGACCTTCGGGAATCTCACCAGGGTTGAAGCGAGGTTTCGCTCTGTCGTAACTTGCTCGTGACCAAGTATTCGTTGAGTATACGCTAGGCTGCGGTATCGAAGAGGGACTTCTTCGCCTTCCGCTGGTCTTTTTCAAAGATGAGTTCTGCAATACCGAGGTTTCATGTTGTTGATCCTTGGCATGCTCCGAAGCGCTGGCGGCTACTCCTGGATCTCGTGACTCAGTCTTGCCCTTATTCTTGGTGGCGGGCATTAAGGACAGTACCAATAGCCAAGGTATCGGTATGGCGAGCATGGCCCACGGGTTGAAGATCGTCGCAAGCACTATTGTCCCGATGGCAAATAGCGAGATTGGAATCCATCGGGCAGACCCTTTAGCTGCAACGGCCCAAACCCCCAACGCAAACAGAGCCATCACGTTGACCACAGACCACGGGCCGAGTGACTGCCAGAGGATAAGTGAAGCGGTAGCAGAAATCGCAATCAGTATGAGCCTTCCCATATCTGCTACCTCTACTCAGGTGCTCCGCACACAATCAAAATTCCTGCGTGAAGTATGCCACTATCGATGCATCGGAATCAATACCAGCCGGCCGATCCGAGGCTGGCAATGCCATCCAAATGGGGATGCCTTTCACGTACAAATCTTCTTTGCGATACGTAGAGTGCGCCCTCTCAATTTACCAATGGGAGGCTGGCGTCCCATTGACGACAGTTTTCCCGCTTGCCTATAATCAGGGTGAGGAAGCATTACATGCCGAAGTGGCGGAATTGGAAGACGCGCTAGCTTGAGGGGCTAGTGGGCTTTACGCTCGTAAGGGTTCGAGTCCCTTCTTCGGCACCTTTTCGTGAACGTTTGTAAAAACTCTGTCGCACAGGTCTCAGATGGATGCCTGGCGAACCCCGCAGACTAGCCCGCCGGTTTAGAGCGCCGTGAAGAGCAAGCGGCCGCAACTGTCGCAATAGACAGCTTCCTGATTTTGTTGCGCGCGGCGCAGTTGGGTGTCTGGGAGCGCAATGTGGCAGAGGGTACAGCGGCCCTGGGAAACGGGCACGAGTACTTGGCCGCCTAGGCGTGCCCGCAGCGATTCGTACGGCGTGACCAGAACTCGGTCGTTCTGAGCCGCGAGTGCGGCTCGTTCCTCTTCCCGCAGTGGGATTTCCACCGCTAGCTCTTGCAGCCGCGCGCCGTGTACTTTCTGCCTCGTGGCAAACGTCGTTTCGAGGGAATCGAGACGGTCTTGCTGCTCGTCCCGCGCTGCTTCCGTTTCTTCAGCCGTTACCATGGCTTGAAGCGCGCGCTCTTCACGTACGGCGCGTTGCTGCATGAGCTGCGCAATGTCCGCCTGCAGTGCCTCAAGCTCCCGTGAGTTCACGACGCTTCCGCTATAGAGATGCTTCGACTTCCGTTCAACTTCGACCGTAATGGTGGCTAACGCAAGTTCGGCATCGCGGAGGGTGGCGCTCGCTTGCTCATGCGCTTTCGTCAGCACGGCTTGCGTGCGGCGCGCCTCTTCGATCTCGCCGATCTCGGCGAGATCGGCTTCAAGTTGCACGACCTCGGCGCGGAGAGCGTCCAACTGCAGGTCGATTACCTGCAATTCCTGTAATCGCCCGAATGCAAGGGTAGGCATCACGAGGGACCTCTGCAGAAAACTCAGCTTTCCTGCCATTATACAATTCTCATCCCCGATGGAATATGCTATGCTCTCTTGCAGTAGAGGCGGCTTGGCTGTTCCGTTGCTGTCCTTACGGTTTGGTGAGTTCTGCGAAACCCTCCCTGTGAAGGAAACTGGACGGGACGGCAGTTCGGAAGCACGCAGGTAAGTGCGCCCGGTCATGCTTAAGTGGAAAAGGCAAGAAGGAAGTCTGTGGCACAATTGGCGTTTCGTCGGTTGTGCGTGGATGAAGTCACCGGCTCGCTATGGGCGTAGCTGGGCGACTTGTGATTATCTCATTGTTGACATACTATTGGTATACGAAGCTCAGCGCATGGAGACACTAGTGTGTGTGGGAAATTGCACATGGTGTCCGCAGTGCTGCACTTGAGAATACAGGAGGGACCATGAGGCGGCTGAAGATTCCATTCATTTACCGGGTTGCGATCCTAAGTTTTCTTCTGCTCATCGCAGGGGCGGCTTGTGGCGATCAAGAGAGTGATGAGGCGGAGGCTACACCTGTTAGTGCCGACCCAAAACTCGTGGCCACGGCGCAGGCCCGCGCGATTACCGAGGCGGAAGAGAGCCGGCGCGACCTACCACTGCGCATGGAAGTAGCTGAGGAAGCGGGCAATGCCGAGATCGGCGTGGCGCTAAACTCCCACAAAGGCTCGGTCTTCGTGAACGGTCGCCGCATGCCGCAACCCTCGACTTTTGGGGGCAATATCTTTGTGGTGTGGGTAGGCACGGAAAGAGGTGGGATCATTGAGTATGAGAATGGCGGAGCGCTCATTGCCGATGTTTCGCGTATCGCTACTCTGTGGACCTACACCACCTTCGACACGGTCAAGGCATTATATGTGACTGCTGAAGAGCATGCCTTGGTGGAGAATCCATCGGTTGCTATAGAGGATGCGCCTCTCTGGCTCATCTTGTCGCGATCGATTCTCATGCGTCCGGGCAGGACATTCCAATTGCAGCCAACGGAACTTGGTGGTGACGTAAATACAGTCGTGCGCATTGGAGTTAATGGGGGCGTCTCAATTACCTTTGCCGGGCTTAAGCAGCCGCGCGAGTATGGCGACAAATTCCTATTGCTTTGGGTCCTGGATACGCTGAGCGATGAACCGATAACGTACAATGGCTCCTGGCTCACAGTGACGCCGAATGGCGATTCCCAGATAGTAATGCCATCCCCGCCCGAAACCAAGGGCATGCGGCAATATAATCGCTTGCTCATTACCGCTGAAAACCTCACGGACGTGAGGTCACCCAATAGTCGGCTTATCATATTCACGCTGGACAGCGAAACTCCGTTCTGGGAAACCGTCTAGGCAGTTCGGTACAACGGAAGTGCATCGGGCGGATGCGATTGGATTTGCAGGCCCCTCGGTATGGTGTTGGTGCAACTGGGGTCGGCAACCAAGAGGAATCACGCGTGTTCTGCGGCTAGGTAGCGGCAGAGAGTTTAGGTGCATCGAGGAAAACCTATGGCATCGCTTCCCCGTATGGTTCACGTACGTCAGCGCTTCGCTACGGAACAGATTGAGGACCTCCAAGGCGCCATTCACGCCGAGCTAACGCGCGTGGATTTGGAGAAGGTTGTGCGTCCCGGTATGGAGGTTGCCATCACAGCCGGCAGCCGGGGCATCAGCCGTATTCCGGAGATAATTCGTACGGTCGCGGATGCTGTGAAAGTGGCGGGCGCTGCGCCTTTTGTCGTGCCGGCCATGGGCAGTCATGGCGGCGCCGTGGCGGAAGGGCAAGCCTCGGTATTGCGCGACTACGGCATCACTGAGGAGTCCACCGGCGCGCCCGTACGCGCCACGATGGAGGTGGCGAACCTCGGTACGACGGCCAATGGGGCAACGGTATTCTTCGATCAGAATGCCTACAATGCCGATGCAGTCATTGTGGTGGCTCGCGTAAAGCCCCATACGAGTTTCCGCGGCCCGGTGGAGAGCGGCCTCTGCAAGATGATTTCAGTGGGTCTGGGCAAGCAGAAGGGCGCGGAGCAAATGCACGCCCAAGACTTGGCTGAGACCATTCCCCAGTCCGCGGCGATTGCAATCGAAAAGTCGAATATCGTGCTGGGTCTTGGCGTAGTCGAGAATGGGTACGACCAACCCCACACAGTGCGAGCAGCCCTGGCCGAAGACATCTATGAGATCGATAGAGAACTGCAGACACTGTCGAAGACGCTGCTGCCCCGCGTGCCGTTCGATGAGCTCGACCTTCTCATTGTGGACGTGATGGGGAAGAATATCTCCGGCGCGGGGATGGACCCAAATATCATTGGGCTTAACCGCGGCATGACGATGGACCGGCATCCCAACTACAAGCGCGTGCTCGTACGCGACCTGACTCCGGAATCGCACGGCAACGCGGTGGGCATCGGCCACGCGGACTTCGTGACGAAGCGCCTGGCGGACAAGATCAACTACTACGACCTCTACATGAACGCCCTCACGGCCAACAACCCGTCCGTAGCCAAGATTCCCATCACTCTGGAAACGGACAAGATTGCCATCGAGACGGCCTTCAAGTCTGCCTGTACCGACGTAGCTGCCCCCCGTGTGGTGCGCATCTACAGCACACTCCACTTGGAGTATCTCCTCTTCTCCGAGGCGCTCATACCGGCTGCGGAGGAAAGTCCTGCCCTGGAGATTCTCGACGTGCCGTATGCATGGGACTTCGACGCCAGAGGCAATCTGCTGGAAGACGGACTGCTCCACCAACCGCAGAGCGCTTGACCTACGTTGGCAGTAGATTTGCAATTGAGGTCTAATTCGGTTCTTCGGCAGTTGCCCATCCTAACGTTGCTAAGTCAATGGTGCCGGTCTGACTGCTCACACTCTGTGCCCAGCGCTACCTGCTATAGTAATTCCGGTACGGAATTAGCAAGAATGTGCTCACCTGCTTCGTTGCGCTGAAGTATCTGTCATTCCGAGCGGGCAGTGGCCCCGTGCGAAACACGGGGAGGAATCTAGGGGCCATGCCGTGCATAGTTCCATAGGCCTCAGCACTCTAGATTCCGCGCTCAGAGCGACACTGCGCTGCGCTCCGTTCGGAATTGTAAGTGTCAGGTAATTCGTTGACAGATCTTCAATAAAGAGAAGATAAGCGACGCGTCGTGAATGCCTTGTACACATGTCATTCCGAACGGAGCGCAACGAAGAGAGGAATCTAGAGTGCTGAGCCTATTGGATTTATTGCAACATGGACTCCAGATTCCTCTCTTCGCTCGGAATGACATAATCGGTCAACACTGCCTGGTGGAAAGAGAATTCTGTCAACGAATAACTCAACACTTACAGGAGTGACAACAGGGGTGCGCTCCGTTGGCCGTGCGTTATGTCTCACATGTCGCATAGCTAAAGCCTAGAACTACTGTTTTCGTTTCGGTTTTCGGTTGAGGAATCGGTCACCCGGCATGTTATACTGAAGATGTACATGGGGATGAGTGGATTCGACAGGGTTGGGAGGCTTGTAACTGCGAGCCGAGGTGCTACCACCCTCGATAAACAGGTAGCAACTTTTTTAAGTGCCAACAAGCACGATTTTGCTCTCGCAGCCTAAATAAAGCTGTGACGTCCATCTGCTCTTCCTCCGGTGAGCGCAGCGTGGGCGACCTATTAGCCGGGGTGCCGCGGTCCACCAGCCTTCGGGGATTGCGAAAGACAAATGGAGGCTAGTTTCCAGAGGTTTTCGTCCGCTCGTGATCTGGAAACGAACTTCAAAAGCTGACTACGCTCGTAGAGGTTGCAGGAAGAACAGCTTTGGACGGGGAGTTCGACCCTCCCCCATCTCCACCATAGTCACAAGCAACCGTGCGACCGCGCAGGAACCTTCCGGTGCGCGGCTTTGCGCGCATGCTAGCCGAAGTCCTCCAATCTGTTTCCTGGCTTTTTCTAGGTGAGAGGGGTGGGCGCAGGGGGCTAGTCGCGGTGGGGTGTTCTCTGCGAGGCACAGGGCAAAGTAAACCGGTTTTTATGCTATAATGCTGTTGCGGAAGCTTATGTGATAGCCTTCTGCGATTGGAGTAGAGAAAGAGAGCGATAAAGTGATCACGGTTACTGACACGGCGGCGGCTGAGTTGCGACGCCTCTTGGCGGATAACGAGATGGCTGATGCCAAGCTGCGCATCTTTGTACAGAACGAGTGCGGCTGCGGCAAGGTGAACTTCGGCATGGGCTTCGATCAGCAAGTTGAAGACAACGATCAGGTGGTTGATTCGGCCGGTGTCGGCGTGGTGATGGACCAGCAGGCGTTCGCGGCGCTGGGCGGCGCTTCGGTAGAGTATGTGAACGAGGGCGCGCGCCGCGGCTTCATGATAAGTGGTGTTGAGACCGGTGGCTGAGGCGGCGGCGAATAGAAAGTCCGTGTAGGCTTTCAACAATGTAGGATCGGACTTAGAGGGGCATTCTGCTCTTCCTGGCTGGACAGGGAAGTGGAGCGCTCCTCTTGTTTTGCTTTTAGATTGAGTGTTGGTAGTATGCGGGCGGTTGCGCGCCGGTTTTCACTGCACGCGCGAGGAGATTTGCTGCTTTGTATACTCCTACGGGGATAACGAGATATTATGCGTGATCCCGCTTTTCCAACCCCTGCAGGGCTGACTTTCCACGTATGCGCTTAGAGTGAGATGGTGTCTGCCAGGCAGTTAACCTTCACCCCGGCCCTTTCTCATCGAGGGAGAGAGAGTAAGAGCGCATGCTTGGGAAACTTGCTAAGCAAGCGTATCCCTTCCAGGGAGGGAAAAAGAGCACTCACGCCGGCCTTGGCTTTCGCGAGTCAGTTCAGATGCTCGCTGTAAGGCACGGAGCGGTTTTAGGACCTATGAAACGAGCCACTACTTGCCCATGAAACGTGTGACTATCTACACAGACGGCTCTTGCATCGGGAACCCGGGCCCAGGCGGCTATGGGGCGGTTATTCTTTTCAACCAACACCGCAAGGAGATTGCCGCCGGGTATCGCAAGACGACGAATAACCGCATGGAGATTCTGGCGGCTATCCGTGCGCTGGAAAATCTCACTGAACCTTGCGCGGTGGTCTTGCATAGCGACTCCAAGTATCTTGTGGACGCGATGATTAAGGGTTGGGCGGAAAAGTGGCGAGCGGACGGATGGAAGCGCGGGAAGGATGGCAAGGCCGCTAATCCCGATCTGTGGGCATGTCTGCTCGAACTAGCCGCCACGCACCGCGTGACCTTCAAATGGGTGCCCGCGCACCGCGGGATACCGGAAAACGAACGCTGCGATAAGCTCGCGAACACAGCGGCGCGGGGGGATGACTTGCTGATTGACGAGGGATATGAGAAGTCCGCTGCGTCCGCAGCGACAGAATCGTAGGAATGTCGCTCCATGGATTCGCCGATTGCGAAAGCGGTAGTGCGAGTGGGCTCTAACTCGCTGGCGTAGTGATTTTAGCGGTCGCTCGCGCTCGCTTTGGATCGGTCTTCAGGCGTCCAGGTGCTTAACGGCATCTCGGAGCGCCGTCTCGCTCCTGCTAGGCGCAAAGCGCTGGGGGGTAAGTCTGAGGGCGGAATCGCGCAACCAGCAGGCAAGCGGGTTCTGCCATTGGCCGACCCACCCCATGCGTCTGGAGGCTCTCACGATGTTGGCGGTGCGCGGGCGGCGGCGGTTCTCATACGCCTGTAACGCCGCAACGTGGTCGGCATGGCGGCTAAGGCATTGAGCGATAACGACCGCATCCTCGATTGCCATGCATGCGCCTTGCCCAAGATTCGGCGTGGTAGGGTGCACCGCGTCTCCGAGCAGAGTCACGCGGCCTTGGCCCCACCGGGCAAGTGGGGGACGGTCACAGATGTCAGTGGGAATGAGCGTTTCAGCAGGGGTGGCAGCAAGCGCTTGGGGAACCGGCGCGGCCCAGTCTTGAAACAAGCCTTGAAGTCTGCCTTTGAGCGGCTGGCCGGTTTCCGCGCCACCTGCGGGTGCGTTCCAGGTGGCATACCAGTAGACTTGGTCTCTATTGATGTGAAATAGGCCAAACCGCAGACCGCGCCCCCAGGCTTCAAATCCCGTGCTCGATGGCAACATGTCCGGCTTAGAATCTGTAATCCCGCGGCTTGACGTGTAGCCAGCATAGCGCGGCGGCTTGGTGCCCCACAATTGCGTGCGAACCGCGCTGAAGAGTCCGTCAGCGCCGATCAAGAGTGTGCCGCGAGCCTCTTCACCGGTGGCAAACTGCGCCGTAACGCCCGTGTCATCCTGCGTAAACCCAACACACTCGCTGCCTAGACGAATCGTGTCGGCGTTCAATGCCTCGGCAAGCGCCGCGTGCAGGTCCGCGCGGTGTACGATTGTGGTCACTACGCCGAGTTGCCTTTCTAGCGGCTCTGGGGTCAACGCGCTCAATGTCGCGCCGTCGTGCGCGCGGATTTCGATACGCTCTGCGGGTGAGCCTACCGCTCTCACCGCGTCGGCGACACCGAGCTTTGTCAGCGCATACATGCCGTTCGCGCCGAGGTTGATTCCTGCGCCTACTTCCTGCAACTCAGGCGCGCGCTCGAAGACGGTGGCGGATATGCCCACCTGCTGCAAGGCTAGGCAGGCTGCCAGCCCGCCTATGCCGCCGCCGATGATGAGGACAGTTTTCTCGGTGGTCGGAGTCCGGCGTAATGATGCGCTGGCTATCGCAGTCTCCTTGCTTGCTGTTAGTATCCTGCCGTTTCGTTGAGTGGCAGAGCTTGAGGACGGCTATCCGGTGCGGGCCACCACCAGCGCATCGACGCCGGATTCCGCGCCCCAGATTTCGCCGGGCCTGCCGAGGAGTTGCCGCACGGCGGCGCCGGAACTCGGAAAAGGATAGGCGGTAAAATCCTCGCCGTTCGGGTCGAAGCGGACGAGCGCGTTAGCGCCAAAGTCCGTCAGCCAGACCAGATCGTCTTCGTCGACGTACACCGCATAGGCGCGCGCTGCGCCGGGGAGCGGCCACTCCCGCCAGCTTTGGTCTGTCGGGTCGTAGAGACTGACTTGACCGGTATTCCATTCCGCCACCCAAATGCGGTTTTGCGAATCCGACCACACGCGCCGCGCACCCTGGCGGGCCGTGGGCGGCTCCAGTTCCGTGACCGCGCCGATAGCCGTGTTGACGAGTCCCACGTAGCTCCCCGCAAGCGACGCATAGTAGACATTGCCGTCAGGTGTGGTGCAGATGCCGTAGGGGCCGCGTCCACGCGGGGCCTCGAACACTTCCACCTCCGCGCTCTGAGGGTCTACGCGGCCATAGATACCGCTCTGTCCTGTAAACCAGCAGATGCCATGGAGGTCGAAGGTTGCCGTATTGAGGTTGGTATAGCCGGTACTTTCCGGCAGCGGGAAGAGCGTAACCGCTTCTGTGGACGGATCGACGCGCACGATGGCGTTGAGGCCGCCGTCGGTGATCCAGGGCGCGCCGTCCGGCCCGACAATCACGCCATGGGGCCGCGCGCCGCCGCCGAGATGAATGTGGCGCGTCTCGCCCGTGTTCGGATCCAGGATACCCAACGCTTCTTGGTGCTGGGCTGTGTACCAGACGATACCGTCTTTGCCGGCGGCAGGCGCGACGTCGTGGGGATGCGAACCATTGGGGACGGAGAATTCCTGCAACGTCACGTCTTCCGCCGCAGGCACTTGCGGTGGTTCCGACGTTGGCAACGGGCTTGCCGCGGCCGCTGGCGTCGGCGGAGGGGTCCCGGGAACCGCTTCTATGTTTACTTCGGAATCCCCGCCGCACGCTGCCGCCAAGCATGCGCCAGCCGCTGTCAGACCCTGGCCGAGCAGCTTTCTTCTTGTCATAATTATTGGTTCGCTCCTTTGGAAGCGTGGCGGCATCACCGTGCCGGGCATCAGTTTGTCAAACGTTCCTAATTCCACCATACCGCAGACGTGAAGGGCTTGTGAATCAGCCACAGCGCTGCTCCCGCACACGGAAAGCCGCTGCCTACTCTCTCGTCTCGCTGGTGGAGACGTCCAGCCAATCGCCAATTGGGTCTATATCGTTTCGCGCGCGGTGGAGGCGCTGCAGGGCGTTGTCGATGAAGCGCCGGTCGTTGACCTGGATGCCGTAGAGCAACTCGATGAAGAGGATCCGTTTCGCGAGAAGCTCAATGCGGCGGCGCATGGCGGAGGAGACGTCGTGCGTGTACGCGGCGAGCGCAGCTTCCAGGAACTCTCTGCCGAAACCCGCGAGCAGGGCGCAAAAGTCTCCTGCCGCATCGCCTTTCTGCCCGGCTTCCTCGAAATCGATGATGCCGCTGATCATGCCCCGAGATTCATCATAGAGGATGTTAGAGCCATCAAAGTCGCCGTGGGTGAAGACGGGTGTGAGTTCCCACAGGGCTTGATCCCTATTCGTCTCCTTGAAGAGGCGGCTCGTCCACGCTTGCTCCGCCGGACTCAGGAGCGGAAACGCCCGTGCCTTTACCTGGCGAAACAGGTCGCGGGCGTTGGAACTCCCCACGATCGGCGGCGATGGGGGCTGCAACTCTGTCGGCAGTGCGGAGAGCGGTATGGCATGGAGGGCAGAGAGGAATTGACCGATTTGCCCGGCTGCGCGCCCACGCTCTTGCGGAGAAAGCGAACACGCAGACAAGCTGCGGCCGGGAAGCCTGTCGTAACCCGCCACCGGGTAGGGAAACTCGGCGCAGCCCGCGCTAAAGTAGCGGTAGCGCGGGACCGGCAGTGGAAGCCGTGACGCTATGCTGTCGTATACGCTCTTTTCATGCCAAAGAAACACGCCCTCGTCTTCATCTAGCCCGTCGCTTACAACGGAGCCGCCACCGTGAGGAAAGCGGAAGATAAGCATTTGGTTCACGGCGAACACCCGGCAGGTACCGCCACCCAAGAATTGGATGTGCGAAACCTGGATATCAGGGAAGCACGTTTCAATGATGCGCTGGTAGAAGGCGTTGTCTATAGTCATTGCGGTCTCAATGGCGCTGGTGGGCAAGCTGGCTGCCATACCCGTGATACCATGGGCATGACTGCGACCCACTGTCCTGTCAGGCGGACATCAGCGGCCTATTCCCAAGGTGCGTCACTTTCGCAGCCTAGCAACTAGCTCGCAGAATCTTGCGATCGTCAGGTACAACAAACGGCACCCAACCGGTCTTTGCCGCTGGCGAAGCCAGCGTCGCTCCCGCTAGGGCGCGGTCTGCAAGGAGCACTGCGGTACGCGAACTAAGTATAGTACTTTGGCCGACCGGCAAGTAAGGAGAAGGAACCATGGAACCGCGAGCGAGATTTACTTTAGAGCTGCGCGCCATTCAAGACGACGTGGTTTCTCTCGGACGCATGGTGGGTGTCGCCATCGACCAATCGGTAGAGGCGCTCAAAGGGCGCGACACTGGCTGGGCAAGAATGGTCATCCACAACGACATTGCCATCAATGCGCGGCGCTTTGCCATTGAAGAGCGGTGTATGAAGTTGCTGGCTACGCGAGCCCCTCTCGCTGTGGACTTGCGTTTCATTGCCTCGGCCTTAAACATCATTACGGACTTGGAGCGGATGGGAGATCATGCGGAGGGCATCTGCAAGATCAACATCATGCTGGGCGAGGAGCCGCTCGTGAAGCCCCTCATCGACATACCGCGCATGGGCAGCCAAGGCGAACGACATGCTCAGCCGCTCGCTTGAAGCCTTGGTAGCGCGTGACGTTGAGAAAGCGAAAGCGGTTTCGCATGAAGACGATGAGGTAGACGCCTTGCACGATCAGGTCGTGCGCGAGCTCATTAGCTTCATGATCGAAGACCCGCGCACGATTAGCGGGCGCTCTACCTCACCTGGGTTTCACATAACCTGGAGCGCATTGCCGACCGTGTAACGAACATCTGTGAACGGGTGGTCTACATCGTCACCGGCGAGATGGAAGAGATCAACGCTTCGAAGTATTGAGACCCGATTTCCACTAGGGGATGGCACATAGCTCTCGCTAACGTCCTAATTCTCCGAATTGACGAGCTGAACGCGGGTGATGCTGCGCCTGTCGGCTAGCAGTCGGTTGTTCTCGTGAATAACACCGATCCAGAGTTGGACCGGTTCTTGTGGAAAGTCCTCATTCACTGATATTTTGCCTGTCACCGCGACGCTCTCACCGGGTGCGAGATCGCGCCCCAAGCTCCAGCGAAACGGAAAGGCAACCCCGCTGCGATTAAGAGAGAATTCCACGCCCCAGCGCACCGTACCGGTATCTGCCGTGAAGCGCAGTGAAGGGGCGTCCTCACCCCAGGCATACGTGGTTGGTCCCGGTGGCGCCGCTCGCAGTGTGACCGTGCCGTTGTTGATGATCGTTGCAGTGACTGTAATGGTCGTACCGGCCTGCACTGCTGTCGGTGAGATCTGAACGTCAGCTACTTGCACCTGTGGCGTGCCGGCCTCGCCGAGTGTAATGCCACGGCGTTGCACAGTACGATTGCCTGCCCGATCTTGGATTATGACTTCCACCTCCGCCGGCCCCGCAGGCAAGTTCTCCACTGCTTGATTGAGCTGCGGCGCATGGCGCAACGGCGGCGGCCAGGATGCATGCACAGTGCCGGGGTCCGCAGCGGTGTTTCGCATCAGCCACCGCGTTTCGTCACCTGCAAAGAGGCGCACGTCCACGACAACATGCTCGGCAACGGTGAAGCTGATTTCCAAGCGATCGTCGACGCCGTCTTGATTGGGCGTGAAGAACTCAGGAGTAACTTGGAGACCATCGAGAGCGGGGGCCGTGGTGTCGGCGTTGGTGATCGTGAGCGGTTTTCGCAGCTCGACGTAATCGCTTGCCGTCGACTCCCGGGCAGTGGCGACTACCTCATACTGACCGTCCGGCAGTACGCGACCGTCCACAGCGCCTCTAAAGGCGAAGGAAAACGTACCGGTACCGCGCGGCACGCGGTCCCGCAAGACGAATGTAGTTTCATCGGCGGAGCGCAAAGCTAGGGTAACGACTGCTTCGCGGGCAACCTTATACTGAATGGTAACGGACCCATTGCCGTCCGCCTGTAGCAATGCCGGACTGACGCTGAGCTCGAGTAGGGCGCGAGAGTTGTCAGCCGAGGCACAAGCAGGCAGAAACAGGAATAACCAGAGGAAATACGGCAGGTAACGCCATGCCGGCGCCTTTCGTGCGTAATAAGTACGCATCTTCGGAGGCGCCGGGCGCAGCGTTCGCCGTGCCTAAACTGCGTCTGTGCTTAAACGTGACAGGAAGTCCGCATTTGATTTCGTGCGCTCCAGCCGATTGAGCATGGCCTCGTAGCCTTCGGTATTGCCGATGGCCGAAAGCATACGGCGCAAGGTGACTACTTTCTGGAGCGTCTCCGTCTCCAGCAGCAGTTCTTCGCGTCTCGTGCCGGAACGTCCCACGTCAATCGCCGGGAAGACTCTACGTTCGGAAAACTTGCGGTCGAGCCGCAGTTCCATGTTGCCGGTGCCCTTGAACTCCTCATAGATGACGTCATCCATGCGGCTTTCCGTCTCGACCAGACACGTTGCAAGCATCGTCAGGCTGCTGCCATTGTCGATGTTGCGGCCTGCGCCGAAGAAACGTTTCGGGGGATAGATGGCAGCGGGGTCTAAACCGCCGGAGAGGGTTCTGCCGCTCGGCGGAATGGCTTGGTTGTAGGCCCGCGTCAGGCGCGTGATCGAATCAAGCAGCAACATCACGTCCTGCCCGCCTTCAACCATCCGCTTTGCACGTTCCAGGGCCAGTTCGGCGATACGGGTTTGGTTCTCCGGCACCTCATCGAATGTGGAAGCGACGACCTCCGCGCCGACGGTGCGCTCCCAGTCCGTTACTTCCTCAGGGCGCTCACCGATAAGCACCACCATGACGTGCACCTCGGGGTAATTTGCCATGACGGCGTTGGCAATGCTCTGCATGAGCATAGTCTTACCGGTCTTGGGCGGTGCGACGACTAATCCGCGCTGACCGCGGCCAATTGGCGAGACGAGATTGATGAGACGACCGATAATACTGGGAGGAGCCGTCTCGAGATCGAGACGCTCTTCGGGGAAAATCGCCGTAAAGTTTTCAAAATGCGGGCGGCGCTTGGCTTCTTCCGGATCAAGGTTATTGACAGTCTCCACACGCAAGAGGCCGTAGTATTTCTCGCCCTCCTTCGGTGGACGCACTTGTCCCGCGATCATGTCTCCGGTGCGCAAACTTAAGCGGCGAATCTGCGTGGGGGCAACATAGACATCCTCCGCCCAGCCGGTATTCCAATACCGATGTAGGCGCAAGAATCCATAGCCGTCGTCGATGGTCTCGAGGAGGCCCGTGCGGTAGAGATTGCCCTGTTCTTCGGATTGTGCCTGCAGGAGCCGATTGACGAGTTCATGCTTCTTGAGAACTGAGTAACCGCTGATTTCCAGTTCTTTTGCACGCTCTCGCAACTCGGTCAGAGGTTTGGCTTCTAGATCTGCATATTGCACGCCGGGATCACTCCTTTGCTGGGTTGGATTGGATGAATGGTCGTTCCCATTACGTTGCATCCAATGGCGAGTAGAACGTTTGCGTCGGCGATTGCCACGGTTGCGAGAGGGTATTACTGTTGACAGCTTTGTCCTCCTTCAAGAGCAATACAACGAACCAATGCTATAAAGAGCATGGTAGGCGAGGTTCATTAAAAAGGGGCTATGATCTTCGCCTCTGGTGAGTTACCCTGTCGCGCCTTGTTTATGTGCGTTGCGCCCAATAGTGCGTATCGAAATGTGGGAGGTATAGAGCTTTGGGGGGCTAGAAGAGTCTAGGCGCTAATAAACAGTGATGGGTAACTTGGTGGGCTAGTAGAAAGATCAGAGCGTTGAAGCAGATACTTCTATCGTTATTCTAAGAGAAGGGCGTGCGGGAGTTTGGAAGGATTATATAGAGATCACGCTTCTTAGTCAAGACTACCAAACGGCAAAAACCTTGTCAACCATTTATTTTATGGAATTAGTAAACTTATATTTCATAGCTTCGCTGGGCAGCGTATCTAGTCATTCCAATCGCGCCGCAGCCCCATGCTTGACATGGGGGAGGAATATAGAAATCCTCGCACTTTAGGTTCTTTGTCGTGGAGTTTATCCTGAGCCTACCGAAGGGCTCCTCAGAATGACAGATCAAGGAACCGCTTCGGGCGTGAGTACGTGCGATGTTTCGCATATCCGCTCGGTGTACGTCCAAACCTACTAATTCCGTATTTCTATAGAGTACGGTGAACAGATCGGTGCGGCATGTGGCGAACTGATGAACCGGCGGGATTGTTATACCTGTTTAGACTGCAACGAAGAGCAAACCGCTGCAGAATGCAAAGACAACACGGCAGCGATCTGCATGAGGTGTGCGGCCCCTGGTCGCGCTCGTAGCGTTTACAATGTCAGCCGAAGCTAATTTGCGCTGCGATTCGTGAAACAGTCACTGCAATAGATAGGGCGATCATCGCGCGGTACGAACGGTACGCGAGCGACGCCACCGCACTCTGAGCAGACTCCTTCGTGCATCTCCCGTTCACCGTGGCGCTCCCGCCGCCGGGTATTACGGCAGTCCGGACAGCGGCGCGGCTCGTTCATTAGACCCTTTGTCTGATAGAACTCCTGCTCACCAGCAGTGAATACGAACGACTGGCTGCACTCCACACAGACTATTGTGCGATCCTCGGCTGACACTATGAACTTCTCCTTGCACTGGTTCTCACCGCTCTTCACCTCACATCAAACAGAACCGTGTGGTACTGAAATCCTGGCGCCGAAGTACCACTCTCGCATTTGGCTCACTCATGCATAGAGTACGCATAGTGTGCATTGATTGACCAAGTATACGAGACCATTTGCATCTATGCAAGCCCTCTAGATCGGTTTGCACCTAGTTGCAAGATTACGGGTGCAAGGTTCTCTGCCGGGACTCTCAGGGAACCGTAGAGCAATGGGGTATGGCGACCGCCAAGTGGCTCTGCCGCATGTGCTATAGTAAATGTGCCAGTTCTTATTGTGGCGATAGCGACGAGCTCTATGCTGAGAGATGTAGACGATCTTTTCTGTAGGTTTCCTTCCAGTGCGCTTGGCACGTCCGACGGGTAGTGCACGTGGTCAGGCCGGGCTATCCCCTGCTATCGCTACTGAGGCCCGCAAGGGCAGTCGCCTAGCCGCGACACTTGCCGGTTAGCTCCATCCATGAGCCGTCGCGTCTTTTCGCTCTTGCTGCCGGTGTACGTACCCAGCTTTCTGCTGGCCTTTACGCAGGGACTCCTGATTCCGACGCTGCCCCTGTATGCCACGACCTTCGGCGTTTCATTTAGCCTGGTCAGCCTGGCAGTTGCGGCACGCGGCTTAGGCACGCTTGCGATGGATCTCCCTTCCGGCATCATGCTGGAGCGCCTAGGCCATCGCAACGTCATGTTGCTGGGCGTGGGCGTGGCGTGCCTATCCCTGGTGCTCATGGGAATCATCGAGAACTTCCACGTGCTCGTCTTGCTTCGGTTACTCTCCGGATGTGGCGCGGCAATGTGGATGCTCTCTCGCATGGCCTATATCTCGGACGTAATCCCCTTGGAAGTGCGAGGTCGGGCCTTGTCGGCGTTTGGCGGCGTGAGCCGGATCGGTGTATTTGCCAGCCCTGCGATTGGCGGATTCGTGGGAGCGAGTTTCGGTCTGCGCACGCCCTTCCTGCTGGCGGCGGCGCTGGCGGGGGTGGCCCTTGTCATTGCGCTCCTGTACGTGCCTGAGTCACGCCAAATTGCCAAAACCGAGCATCGCCGCCCCCACTGGCGGACCATGGTGCAAATCGTGAGAACCTACCGCCGGGACTTGCTGACGGCTGGCAGCGCTCAAGTCCTCGCGCAAATGATTCGAGCAGGCCGCGAGATTATCGTGCCGCTATACGGGGGTACCGTGCTTGGCTTAGATGTCGCTGCGGTCGGCGTGATTCTCACAGTTTCCGCCGCGATCGATATGTCTCTTTTTGGAATCGCCGGACTGCTGCAAGACCGCAAAGGACGCAAGTGGGCGTCGGTTCCTTCTATGATTATCCTCGGTGTGGGCATGGCTATGGTGCCGCTGACTGCCGGGTTTGCTTCATTGCTCGCGGCGGCTGCAGTGATGGGACTAGGCAATGGCCTCGGCTCCGGTACGATGATGACCCTTGGGAGCGATCTCGCGCCACGGGATGCGATGGGTGAATTCCTCGGCTTGTGGCGGTTGATCGGCGATGGCGGAAATTCCGGTGGACCGCTGGTGGTCGGCGCGGTAGCAGACCTCACGGGCCTCGCCCTCGCGGCAATTGTGCTTGCAGGCGTTGGGGCACTAGCGGCAAGCAACCTGGCGTGGTTTGTACCGGAAACCCGGAATCAGCGCGAAAGACGCGCCTTGATGTGATTCTATCGCTTGAGGTGTGGTGAGCGATGGAGAAAGTCGCAGAGGACAGTCCCGGCCTGGAACAGGGCAATGGAAAGTAGCGGGAACGGGTCGGATGTGTAGGCGGAAAGTGGACAAGACGGCTAAAGCGTTGGCAAGCTCGGCCTGCCAGTCACGTGCGTAAACGATGGAGAGTGTTCGGTACTGCCTTTCCGGTGCATGCCGGAATCCATCTCGCCAGCATCCCATGACCCGGACGCATTGCGGGTGCGGAACAGGCTTTCGGGGGTAGCGAAGAGATGTAGGGGCACGGCATGCCGTGCCCCTACATCTCTTGCAGTAAATTTCGGTTGCCGTGCTTCAGCCCCGGCCTGCGAATCTGCGCGGCCTTTGGCTGTTGTTTCTCCCGCGCATTAACGCCACCAGACAACCTAGCGCACTCTTCCTCTTTGGTGAACAATCTGTCAGTGTAATACCTGAGACTTACAGGGATGACGGATGGCATATCTGCCGAGTCTGTCACTGAAGTTATCGTGTAGGGTAGGTAGTAATGCCAGTAGATTTTAGCCTCTTTACCATCGGTTGGCTCTTGCTCCTGCTGGGGGCAGTAATCCATTTCGCACTAACCCTTGCAACGCTGGTAGGCTACGGACCGTATGGGAAGGTCCTCACACCGCGTCTTGGGGCAAGCGAACTACCGGAATTGCAGGCATTCTCGCGCCACATCGCCCTGCACGTTCTCATCATGGGCGTGGCGTGGTGGGCGCTGGCCTTTTGGGGAGTCCGTGACGGCCATTGGTGGGCGTGGATTGCGCTCATGCTTATGGGCCTCGCGCACTTTGCGGCGTTCGCGTGGACGGAGACGCGGCGCGGAGGAAGCCGGCATCCGCCGGACTGGCGGTGGTGGGGGTTGCTGGTCACGTTCGTCGTGGGCATGGTGCTGACGGTTCCGAGCTGACCGCAGGTGTGTGCAACGTAGGGCGAAGACTTTCGGTTTCCACTGGCGAATCTGATGCTAGCCAGCGCCAGGTGTTTCCGCTACAATGGCTTCAATCTGCTGCGTGATTAAGGAAGAAGACGGATTTCGGCTTCCACCGGAATGACGGGAGAAGACTGATGGATCTAGCGCTTGGCGCACCGATCTCTGCTGAAGATGGGGTCGCGCTTGGCACGCTTGGCGGCATTACCATCGATCCGCTTTCGCGTACCGTAAAGGCAATCGTCTTGCACCTTGATCAGGCCCTGGTCGTTTTTGCGCCGGTGGAGGTGAAAGCCGTGCGGGAGGGGCGCGCAACCACTCCATCGACCTCCGCCGAAGGGATCGTGCGCGTGCAGGTGCCCCTGGCGCTGGTGCGCGGAGTTTCCGGTAAGGAGATTACGCTTGCCCTCAGCCAATCGGCCCTGGGCCGAACCTTGTCCGCGTATCCAGACGTAGACTCGATCGCCGGCGTGCCCCTGGTACTGCGTACGGGTGCGGATGGCAGCGTGTACGCGGCTGCGGCCGGGCTGCCGGACAGCTTTGTGCCCGATGCCGAACTGGATGGCAATACCTTTGTCCGGGATGTTTACGCCAAAGTGGGGTATTGGGACGAAATGCGTGTTGACCCATTCACGCATAAGCTTCAGAGCCTGCGAGTGGCCGGTACGCTTACGAACAGGAGAGCGGAAAGCCGCATTCCCGCACATGCCCTCGGCAGCATCCACCGCCGCTTCATTACGGTCAAGCTGCCGCTGTTTTAGGGCCCAGACCGGCAGGCAGCACTGCTTTCTCTGATTGGACTACTGAGCGACGCAGGCTGGAGGCCCTCTCATTCACACCGCTTGACGGTTCGCTCAAGGTCGAAAATTGCTGTGGCGAGGTAAGACGAGACCTCCACACATTGAAGCCGGCGCTAGCAGTCCTGATTATTGGCTGTTCCACCCTGGCGAGCCAGTCCGTAAGCATGGCGTGTGGTTTGCGGTAGCCCTGCCATGAAGTCTTCGTTACAATGAATTCTGCAGAATTTGTACTCAAGTGAAACGACCTATGCTGGAACTTATCGCCGAACTTACAGCAGCACACTCCCCCGTCGGCAACGAACGGGAGATAGACGCTGTGCTCCGCAGGCATCTCGACCCCTTGCCTTGGGATGTTTGGCAGGATCCTGCCAATAACCTCATTGTCAAGATCGCGGGTGTAGCCAGCGATTGCCCGTTGATCCTGGACGCCCATAAAGACGAACTCGGTCTTATGATCAAGCGCATCGAAGACGACGGCAAGATACGGCTCGCCTCATTGGGCGGCACGTATCCTTGGAAGTACGGCGAGGGCCCGATGGACATACTGGCAGATGAGGGCATTGTACCTGCCGTGCTTTGCTTTGGCGCGATGCACGTGACAGAAGAGAGCCCGATCCATGCCATCCGCGCCAATGGCGGTCGGCAGCTCAAGTGGTCGGATTGTTACCTTGATACGAAGCTCAGTAAGAGTGAGCTCTTGGCGCAAGGCGTGCACACCGGCAGCAAGGCGGTTGTCTCGCGTGAGCGCAAGCAGCCGGTGCGCATTGGTGACTACGTGGGCACGTATGCCTTGGACGATAAGGGCGCGGTTGCAATTCTCATTTCTCTGGCAACACTGCTTGCAGGCAGCCCTCCGCCGCAGGACGTGTACCTGGTGTTTTCGAGTACGGAGGAGAACGCCGGCGGCGGCGGCCCGTATGCGGCGCGTACGCTGCCGGGAGATACCTACATTGCTTTGGAAATCGCGCCGGTGGCGGCGGAGTATGGCGTGGTGGCCGGCAGCGCCCCGGTACTGGTGTATAAGGACGCCTACAACGTCTACGACGAGGGATTGCTCCGGCGCTTTGCCGCTTTGGCTAAGGAGCTCAATCTCGAAGTGCAACACGCCGCCTTCGACTCCTACGGCACCAACGCCTCGATAGCCCGCAAGGTAGCCGCAATCGGGCGGATCGCGGCGGTTGCTTTCCCGTGTGAGAACACCCACGGCTTCGAGATGATCCATCTCGACTCGCTGACGAATCTCACGACGTTGCTGCTCGCGTTCATCAATCGCTGGCCGGCCATTCTTCAGGAAGAGCCGACGTCGACTGAAGCTTAGGGCGGTCGCCGCACCGGCTGCCGGTCCACCCGGCGTCGCTTGAATGGGACTCTTGTCCAACCTAGAATGGTGGCTAAGCAGTCCTAATCCACGTGGTCGGATTATGGCGAGAAGCCCACGCCGGAGAGCAGTGTCCCGATGCCCAAAGCCTCCTCCCGGAGCATGACACCGATACAAGAACAGTACTACCGCATCAAGCAAAACTACCCTGATGCGCTCCTCTTCTTCCGCCTCGGCGACTTCTATGAACTCTTCGGCGATGATGCCAAAATAGCGTCTGAAACCTTGCAGATCGTGCTAACCGCGCGCGAATTCGGCAAGAGCGAAAAGATGCCGATGTGCGGCGTGCCCGCCCATGCAGCCGAAACGTACCTGGGTCGTCTACTCGCAGCCGGACACCGCGTCGCCATTTGCGAACAGGTCTCTGAGCCGGGGCGAGGGTTGGTGGAGCGGGCCGTAGTACGCGTTGCTACGCCGGGCACGATCGTGGACCCCGATCTGCTGGCGGCCAAGGAGAATACGTACGTGGCGGCCATCCTACACGATAAGAAGGGCGTAGGGCTGGCGTACGCCGATGTCAGCACGGGGGAGTTCGCTGCTACCGAGGTCCGAGAAGACATTGACGCTGTCCTTGCTGCTGAGTTTGGGCGACTGAAACCGGCGGAGTGCGTATTTCCCGATGGCGAGACTCCGAATCTTTCCTCCACTGCGCTCACCCCTTATGCCTCTTGGCACTTCGATTTGCGGGAAGCGACAAGCACGCTGCTGCGCGTGCTTGCGGTCGGCACGCTCGACGGTTTTGGCTGTGCCGACCTGCCGTTAGCGACACGCGCTGCCGGTGGGCTGCTGGCGTACCTAGAAGAGACTCAGAAGTCGTTCCTTGGCGGCCTTGACGGGCTGCGCACCTATTCCCTTGATTCCTTCATGGGCTTGGACCCCGCCACGTTGCGCAACTTGGAAATCTTGCGCAATAACCGCACCCAGCAGGAAGAGGGTTCGCTGCTCGGCGTCCTGGATGACACGCGTTCCGCGATGGGCGGACGCCTGCTCCGCCGGTGGCTCACGCAGCCCTTGGTGGAAGTGCCGGCAATCGAATCGCGCCTCGCGACGGTCGAAGCCTTGACGCAGAATCAGGTGCTGCTGGAGCGGATGCGTGAGCAGCTTGGAAAACTCGCTGATGTTGAGCGGCTTGCCCATCGCGCCCTGCAACGACTGGCAACACCGCAAGACCTGGCGCGCTTGGGCCGGTCGCTGGAGGCTGCAGCAAGGATTGAAGAACTTCTGAACGCGTCTTCGGCAGCCCCTATCCAGGATCGTGCGGCGCACCTCGATCCGGCCCCTGAGGTGGCGGCATTGATCGCCAGTTCGATTGGTGCGGAACCGGGGCAATCACCAATCAAGCCGGGCTATAGCACGGAACTGGATCAACTCGTGCGGCGTGCACAAGAAGCGCGCGCCTTCATCGCAAGCCTGGAAGCGAAAGAACGGCACGCCACCGGCATCAAGAACCTTAGAGTCGGCCATAACAGGGTCTACGGTTACTACCTCGAAGTGAGCAAGGGCGCGTTAGCCAACGTGCCGGAACGCTATATGCGCAAACAGACCCTGACGACGGGCGAGCGCTATAGCACCACGGAATTGCAGGATGCAGAGTCCCTGACTCTAAATGCCGAAGAGGAACAGACCGCGCTGGAACAACAGCTCTTTAGCGGCATTGTGGTGAGTGTGGCGGCGGAGGAGCGGCGATTACGGAAACTGGCACATGTCCTCGCCGCGCTTGACGTCTTTGCCGCGTTCGCTAGGATCGCAGTGCGCCGCAACTACGTGCGTCCGGTGGTGGATGAGGGTGACTGTATCGAGATTATCGAGGGGCGTCATCCGGTGGTTGAGGCGACACTGGATGGCGCGCCGTTCATTCCCAACGATGTGCGGCTAGATGCCGCGCAACAGATTGTCGTGCTTACCGGGCCCAACATGGCGGGAAAGTCCACCTACCTCCGACAGGTAGCGCTGACGGTGCTCATGGCTCAGGTTGGCAGTTTTGTGGCAGCTCGATCAGCGTGCATAGGCATCGTGGACCGCATATTTACGCGGGTGGGGGCGCAGGACGAGATAGCTTCCGGCGCGAGCACGTTCATGGTAGAGATGACGGAGACGAGCTACATCCTCACCCATGCTACGCCGCGATCGCTCGTGGTTTTTGACGAGGTCGGACGCGGCACCAGCACCTACGACGGACTGGCAATTGCCCGTGCTGTGCTGGAATACCTGCATAATCACACAGGTCTCCACTCCAAGACCCTATTTGCTACCCATTTCCACGAGCTTGCCGAGTTGGAAGGTACCTTGCCTCGCGTGAGGAATTCCCGTGTGGATGTGCTGGAAGAGCAAGGAAACGTGGTCTTCTTACACAAAGTGGTGCCCGGCGGAGCGGACCGATCCTACGGGGTCAACGTGGCGAAGCTCGCCGGGTTGCCACGCTCGGTGCTGCGGCGCGCGGAGCAGGTATTGCATGAATTGGAAGAGAGGCATTTGCGCGGCGAAACTGCGCCAGGACCCCGATTGAACGGTACGGATCAACTGCCGCTCTTTAGCGGCCCGCACCCGGTGGTAACGCAATTGCAGGAACTCGACGTAGATGCCATGACCCCGCTGGAAGCGATTAGCACGCTGTACGAACTCAAGAGGCGGGCGGAAGAGTAGGTCACGTAAGCCCTTGGGAAGCGTGCCGGTCCTGGTCAACCGGAATTTGGCGCCGCTTACGGCAACCGCTAGTATGGTGCGAATCCTATTTCCCGGTCCGGCGCGCGGTGCGTAGTTGCTCGCGGCCAGATAGCTTTAGACAGTTTGCTAGAGAATTGTGTTGCGTAGCTCTGCAGAATTCCCTGGTGGTGGCCTAGATTAGCAGCAGTCACCCTCACCCCGGCCCTCTTCCTCTTGTGTGGGAGAGGGCATTTTCAGACACTAGACAGAGAGAGCTTGCTTCGGCACATAGTTGCGTTTGGGGCAAAGTCATGCATCGGTCCCCGCGAGGAATTGCAACGGTCTCCTTGGGGAATTGCAGGGGTCTCTATGAGAAGAATGAGATACTCTAATTCCGATCAGGGCCAGGCGAGGGACTGCTCAAGGCAGTGGAAATGGTTCCCGCCCTGAAAGTCGGAAGAAGATGAAGGTATCGCCCCCAAAGTGGCGATTGAGGGATTCATCCAAGCGAATCGTCACCGGCTCTTGGCGGGCATCGAACTGCAACCTGCCATACGCGTCGTATCCTAAGTAACCGGGCGGCAGCGTTAGTTCTCGTGGCTGGCCCCGTTGGTCGTTCACCCACACCACCCAACCCTCTAGGTCTTGTTCCTCATCGGGCATTAGCGGCGGACGGACGAACCGCACGGTAGTGAGACCGCTTTCGCGGTTAATGCTCGACCAAGCGCTGGCTCCTGCCAGGAGGCTTGTCATGAAGCGAAAGGCTGTCAGCGCCGGACGCGGAAGGATGCCGCCGACGTTATCTACGTACTCTGTCAGGCCTTTCCTGCTCTCGAATCCGGCGGCGCCAATGGTGTCGATGGCCCCAAAGTAGAAGGCTTGTCTGGCGATACTGGCCGTCGCGGAAGCGAGGAGTTGAGCGACGGCGCGAGACTGTTCGTCCGGCGCAATGCGCTGCTCGTCCTCTGCTCCCTGGCGCACGATGGTTCCGTCCCCGGTCACGTCGCCGTAATGGCCAAGCTCCCCAATGATAAGCGGTAGATGGTTCTGCGTGATATTGCCCACGGCGACGCTGATCTCCGCCAGCCATGGTTGGAGCAGATCGGGATGATCGTAGAAGTGCACAAGCAGCGCATCCGGCAGCACTCTTCGACCCAAAAGCAAGCCTAATACCACCTGCAGGAACGACCGCGTATCGCGCCAGGTGCGATATGCTTCGCCGTACATGTAGACGCTCACTAGGGGATCGCGCTGTTTCACGGCGCGGTGGCCCGATACGAAGCGGTCTACGTACCATTGCATGCGTTGGATATCTTCGGTATAGATGTCGTGCAGATTTTCTTCATTGCCGATGATGATTGCGCTGGGCTCGAATTCGCCGGCGAGATTGCCGAGGTAACGTCCAAAAGGATCTGCGCCGATGTCTTTGGGAATTGGCACAACGAGGTGCTTTTGCCACCGGCCGAGTTGCGTTATTTCTCGGCGCAGACCGTAGAGGTTGGCGTCGGTGAGTTCCTCGAAAATCCCTTCGCGCCTGCGCTCCAGGTAGAGGCCGGCTGTGGTGTCGACGGCCAATGCACCCGTGACAAAGCCATCGGGCGCGAGCATTCCGGGGTTAACGGTTATGCGGTGCGACAAGCGGTAGGCCATGGCCGCTGATGGGCGGTCAGTGAGGCCAAGCTTGATCAACTCCTGTCCCTGGCCGAGCCCGAGCCGAAAGTTGAGATTGGATTGCTTAACACGCCGATGCAGCGCCAGCAACTGGAAGTCTTGCGATGCTTGCGCCGGGTTAAAGAGCGATGCGGGGCGGAGACTCATAAGGGTGTGCCTTCCCCGATAACGGTGCTAATGCCCTAATGGAGGTGAATGGGAAGCGTACGTTCCAAACGGGAGAATTTCGTAGAGAGTAGGAGAACGGGAGCGCAACGGTCGGAACCGTACTTAATTAGTATACTGAATTCACGACCAAAGTGAAAGAAGATCGGGTTTTAGTAGTTTTGGGCTTAGATGGGTCACATGCAAGACACTTGGCCGTACCCAGGCCTAAGCCAGATCCTAAAACTGTCATTGTAAGGAGCCCTTCGGCAGGCTCAGAATAAACTCCGCGACGAAGAATCTAGAGTCGGGAGCATTCTAGATTCCGCGAACTCTGGTTCGCCGCTGCACTCGGAATGACAAGAAACGCAGCCCCGCGAAGCTATCAAGTCCAGGTCTACTAATTCCGAAGGAGATAGCCTTGTATAGCCAGCATACTGCAATGTGATCGGGCTTCTATAAGTGAATGGGCAGAGTCGGTGGGAGAACAAGAGAATGTCCTCGGAGGCGGAATTGCAGAACCCCCGTGAGATGCCCTTATTTCTTGACAATGTGGCGTCCGCTGCACCATAGTCTTGGTAAGCGTGGGTGGTTTCCGCCAAGTGCTGTGAATCGGCAGGTGGCGGTGTAGCATGATGGAGGGAGCGTTATGGCAGCGTTAGCGGTTTCAACACGGCGTATTGTTCATGAACCAAGTGCGCCGGATCTCCCTTTTCGCGAAGAACACTTCGGCTATCGCTTCAATGACCTGAAGGTGCCACCGGAGCAGGCCGGTATTGTGCTGGTTGATTGCTGGGACATCCACATTACGGCGAGTCACGTGGAACGGACGTCTCAGATTTGCCGAGAGCGGATTAGGCCGGTGCTGGACGCCTGCCGCGAAATCGGTGTAACCGTTATTCACGCGCCCTCGCCAAATGTGGCGCACAAGTTTCCCCAGTGGCTGCGCTATGCAGGCGACAGCGAGTTGGCGCCACAACCGCAATCCGCGCCGGCCTGGCCGCCTGAAGACTTTGCGAAGCGAAAAGGGGAGTGGGCGCACTTGCGCGCCGATCGTACGGAAACGTGGGCCGATGAAATCGAGCAGATTAATCAGGACCGCTACATCGACGATTCGGTGTTTCCGCAACCGGACGACTTTGTGATCGCCAACGGCCATCAACTCCACCGGCTCTGTGCGCACCGTAAGATTCTCTATCTCTTTTACGTGGGCTTTGCCACCAATCTCTGTATACCGCACCGCGACTACGGCATGATTGCCATGCGCGAGCGCGGCTACGGCCTCACCCTGCTGCGCGATTGCACCACCGGCATCGAAACAGGCGAGACAATTGACGGTCTCCTCAGCACGAACATTGCGATCCACGACTACGAGTTGCGGGACATTGCGGGAACGATAACGTCTGACGAGTTTCTAGCCGCAGCACAGCCGTTGCGCACCGGCGCGGCAATTGGCGCGGAAGCTCAATAAATGTCTGACCTTTCTAATTCTTACGGCGCTGTGGTGCGAGCTGCGCGCGAGTGATGCTCAAGCAGTTTTGAGATGGTTCTCGTCTCGCGAGGCTGGAATGACTGTTGAACATATGGGCAAACTGTCTACGGTCTTGAGATCAAAGGAATAGGTAATGGATGAAATCCGGATTGGTGTGACCGGTTTGGGGGGTCGTGGCCTTCACTGGATACGCTTGCTGCAGAGTGTGCCGGGCTACCGTATTGTCGCGCTCTGTGATCCAATCACTGCCACACACGAGCGTGCGCTCGCTGCCCTCAATGATAGCGACAGTGTAGCCACCTACGCGCAATACGAAGATATACTCGCTGATCCGAACGTGGAAGCCATCGCCTTGACTGTGCGCAGCCCGCGTCAGGGCGCGCTGGCGGCGCAAGCCCTTGAGGCCGGCAAGCACGTCAACGCGGAAGTGCCGGCGGCGCACTATATCGAGGACTGCTGGCGCATTGTCGTGGCCGCTGAGCGCTCCGGCAAGGTCTACCAGTTGGCGGAGCAGACGCGCTACATGGGAGTAATGCAAGCCTGGCACGATATGGTGTCGGAAGGCCAACTCGGTAGGGTTACCTTTGTAGAGGGGCAGTATTTCCACTACTACGTCTCCCAATTTTTCTGGGAAAAGGAGACCGGCACGTTTTACGGCCCCACGGAAGTTCCCGATCACCCTGAGGCCGAGCCTACGTGGAGTGCGCTCATGCCCTCTATCCACTATCTGCCGCACGAGCTGAGTCCGTTGTTGTACGTGCTCGACGACCGGGTGGTGTCGGTTACGGGCATGAGTACGCAGGGCCCGAGCTACTCGCACCCCGTAATTCCCCAACCTGACATGCAAGTGAGCTTGATGAAGACGGAGAAGGACGCCATTTTGCGGTTGGCCGCGAGCTTTGCGCAGCCGCAACCGCCGCGGGACTACCACTGGTATCAAATCATGGGGACGCAGGGGTCCGTGGAATGGCGGCGGTCTGCCCGCGAGCGACCGAAGATGTGGCTAGCAAAGGCCCAGATGCACGATATGGCGGAGGTGGACTGGCAGTTCCAGCGCACGGATGCCCCTACTGAGGCGCGCGGCAGCGGCCACGGCGACGCCGATTACTACGTGCACGCGGCGTTTCGGGATGCCGTGAGGGGCACGAGGCCGCTGGAGTTTGACCTCTATCGCGCGATGGATACCGCTGCGCCGGCAATCTTGGCCGCGGAGTCAATTGCGCAGAATTCAAAGCTCTTGTCGGTACCGGACTTTCGGCCCAGTGCGGCGCGGCCTGCCGGCACAATGCCGTCGGAATCGTAGGTGGACGGAGAACTAACGCAAAATGGTGACGCAAAGAAGCTAGCGTAGCGAGGAGAAATATCGGTTATGGAGATTCAGCTTGGATGCTTTACTCGCCCCTGGCGGGAATTTGGTGTTGAGGCTGCCGCTGCTGGGATGCGGGCAGCCGGATTCAAGTACTTCGGCCCCATGAGCATGGGGCCCACGCGCCTCGTTGACTACAATTCAACACCGGATGAGGTGGCGGCGATTGAGCGCACAGTGAGGGATGCCGGCCTTAAGTTCGCAATCATGATGGCTTCCTACCCTCTTACGAGCGTGGAAGAGGGCGTGGCAGCGCTCAACCGCGAGCTCGATTTCGTGGCACAGCTTGGTTTCCGTCACGTTATGACCGGTGGCGCTTCCGATCCCGCACAGTACGACACCTACTACGCCATCATGCGCGAGTGTGCTGAATATGCGTTGCACAAGGGAATCACCCTCATGCTCAAGCCCCACGGCGGCCTGAGCAATACGACGCGGGAAACCATCGAATCGTGGAAGAAGGTGAATCACCAGAATTTCAAGATTTGCTACGACGCGGGTAACTTGCTCTTCTACGCCGGTGAGGACCCGCTGGCGCATATTCGCGAAATCGCTCCAATCGTTGGCGCCATGTGCATCAAGGACGAAGTGGGCGGTCAGAAAGGCGACGTGATGGTCACTCCGGGTGACGGCCTAGTGAACTTTCCCGCGGTGTTCAGCGCGCTCAAGGACGCGGGTTTTGCCGGCCCGTGCGTGGTTGAGTGTTTGAGCGGCGAGGCCCTTGACGAGGTTAACCACCAGGCCAAACGCGCGCGCCACTTCTTGGAAGACACCTTGGCCGCGGTCGGGTATGCGGTAGACTAGGAGTTTCTTATGGCGATTATCACCATTTCACGGCAACTTGGCACTGGCGAAGTCGAATTCACGGACAAGCTTACCGACGCGCTTGGCTACCCTCTCTACGATGACAGGCTCATCCAGCAAGTCGCCGCGGAACTCGAAGTACACACGGGTGTGGTGAGGGCGTTCGACGAGCGGCTAGAGCCCAGCGCAATTCAAAGTGTGTTGTCCCGAATCACGGGAGGGAATGTGCGGCGCCAACTGTCGACGCGGCGTGAAGAGGGTGGCGTGCGGCCCGAGATTGTCCGCACAGCGTTGCGCTCGGTGGTTCGCGAGATTGCCCGGCGTGACAACGCTATCATTGTCGGACGGGGCGCGGGCATAATCCTCGGAGACTTGCGCGGCGTGCTGAGACTGCGTCTTGTCGCTCCCCTTGAATTTCGCGCCCGTCATCACGCCAGGACGATCGGAATGAACCTCGGCGAGGCTGAGGAAGAAGCGCAGGGCTCCGATAGGGAGCGCCGCAATTACATTCGCCGCATGTTCAACGCGGATTGGGATGATCCGACCCTCTATGACTTTGTCATAAATTCGGCACGAACCGATAGTGACGCGGCCGTGAGGATCGTCTCCAAGATCATGGAAGAGAAGCAACTCTAAGTAGCCGGGGGATTAAGCTAAGCACGGAGAAGCGGTTGATTTCCGCCATGTTCGTGTGACTGCCCCGGCGCGCCCGCGCCGGGCCCGTTCCCGTTGCGAGAACAGGCAAGCCCTACCGCGCCCGGCTGCTTAGGCGGGCCGTCCGGTGATGACCGCAGTGATGAATGCCGGCGCCTGGGCAGGCGCAGATTCGGTCGACGTGCGGCCCTCGTTACGAAGTCGGTTCGCGGTGCCGCTGCATAGCAAATCGCATGGCCCGCGTTACTGCGCTGCTGTCCACCTGACCCTTAACGAGGTAGTCTTGTGCACCGTTTCTGAGCGCTTCGAGCCCGGTCTCTTCATCGTTGAGACCCGTGAGCACGACTATGGGAATCGTAGGAGCGGCACTCACCATCGCGCGTATGGTATCCATGCCGTGGCTGTCCGGCAGCGCAAGGTCAAGCAGGATAACGTCGTAAGGCTCTACTTTTGTCTGCTCGCTTGCCTCAGCGAGTCGCGTCACGTGCGTAACATCGAACTGCATGTTCGGCACCTGAGCAAGCAACTCGTAGAGCAGTTCAGCGTCACCGCTATCGTCTTCCACAAGGAGGATTTCGAAGATATTCGTGTCCATACCGTCGTTGGCTCCCCTGATTGATTGGTGTGGTAGACTTGTCACGTAAATGTAAGTACTACTCTAGCATACGCGGGCCGAATGTGTGTCAGAGGGGGGCACTTGGGGCGCTCCCCTGTTTCAGTCCGTGCTTTAAATGCCACCGGCCGCTGGGAGCATAAGATGAGTGAGGCGTCAGGACAGGTCAGCACTTCTGGGCAGAGTTCGCCCGAGCAGCAAGCCACCGAATATGCGGTCTTGGCAGAGATTGGCCGCATCATCAGTTCAACCCTCAATATCGACGAGATCTACGAGCAGTTTGCCCACCAGGTCTCGCTCCTTATCGCTTTTGATCGTCTCTCTATCGCGGCCATCGATATGGAGGCGCACACCCTGCAGGCAGTCTACTCTGTGGGCGGAGATATCCCGGGGTGGGAACGGGGCAAGGTGAACCAACTTGTGCCCGGCGGTATCGGAGATCGTCTTTCCCGTGAGCGCCGAGGGCTCTTGTTCAGGACGCCGGCTGAAGAGGAAGAAGCGGGGCAGCGACCGGCGCGCGAGCTTGGCGGCGACTTTCAAACGCGGATTGCCGTGCCTCTCGTTGCGCGCGGCGTGCTGGTCGGCACCTTGAATATCCGTTCGCTGCAGCCCTACGCATACGACGAGAATCACTTGGCCCAGGCGGAACGGATTGGCGCCCAGATCGCCGGTACGATCGCCAATGCGTTCGCATATGAGAAACTGGAAGCCGCTCAGCAAGCTCTCGAAAATGCCGTGACGGAGCTCCGCCGCTCTAACCAAGAACTCGCGCAGTTTGCCTACGTCGCGTCGCACGACCTCCAGGAGCCGCTGCGCAAGATCGCGAGTTTTTGCAGTCTGCTCGAGGCGCGCTACGCGGCCGATCTGGATGAAAGAGCGAATATCTACATCCACTACATCGTGGACGGAGCGACGCGGATGCAGGCGCTCGTCAATGATCTCTTGCTGTACTCTCGGGTAGCGACACGCGGCAAAGAGTTTGCCCCGACGGATACCGCAGTTGCGTTGCAGGAAGCCAAAGAGAACCTTGATCTTGCCATCGCGGAAAGTGACGCGCGTGTCACGCATGACCCGCTGCCGACGGTTACTGCGGACGCGACGCAGATGATTCAGTTGTTTCAGAATCTCGTTGCCAACGCCGTCAAGTATCGGGACGAGGAAGCGCCGCGCGTCCACGTCACAGCGGCGAACGAGGACAATGAATGGGTCTTTTCTGTGCGTGATAACGGCATCGGGATTGCGCCGGAGTATACCGAGCGCATCTTTGTGATTTTCCAGCGGCTGCACACCCGTGAAGAATACTCGGGCACGGGTATCGGCTTGGCAGTGTGCAAGAAGATCGTCGAGCGTCACGGCGGCCGGATTTGGGTCGAATCAGAGTCAGGCGCAGGGTCCACGTTCTACTTTGCCTTGCCCAAGCGCCGGAGAGATGACGCATGAATGCAAAACTTACCGGGAGACCGGTTGAGATTCTGCTCGTTGAGGATGATCCCGCTGACGTTCTCCTAACCCAGGAGGCTCTGCTCGGCAGCAAGATTCGAAATAACCTGCACGTAGTTGACGATGGTGTCGAGGCGCTCGCATTCCTGCGGCGGGAGGGTACGTATCGTGACGTGCCCCGCCCGGATCTAATTCTGCTCGATCTCAACATGCCGCGCAAAGACGGACGCGAGGTTTTGGCCGACATCAAGGAAGACCCAGGCCTCAAGGCGATCCCGGTTGCCGTGCTCACCACGTCATCGCAGGATGAAGACATTCTGAAGAGCTACGAATTACATGCGAACTGCTACATCACCAAGCCGGTAGGCTTGGAGCAGTTTGCCACCGTGGTGCAGTCGTTGGACGACTTCTGGTTCACTATCGTTAAACTACCGCCGAAGTGAGTTCACGCTGGGACCTTGTGCACGTACGGCGCCGATCTTCGTGTGACAAGGTTCGAACGCTTCTCTTATGGCAGCTTAGAATCCTCCGCCTCCAAGTCTGTGATCAGGATGGCATGGTAGCGATAGCGCGTGCGCCGCAGGCGCTTGCCATACAGGCGGTCCGCTTCGTCCGGTTTGAAACACCCCTCGGGAAGGTCGTGGGGCCAAGCGTACGGTTCCAGGTCTTCCGGCGCGAGTTTGTGTCCGACCGGCAGCGGACGTCTGGCCACGAGGAGTTGCTGACCCGTTACCCTCATGGCGGACGGGATATCGTCTTTCGCGTCGGGTGCGAATCCAAAGCTGCGCCGCAGGGCTTGTACAACCAAGAAGCCGACGGCAAACCCGCCCAGGTGCGCGGTGTAGGCAATGCCGCCCCCTCCGCCTCCCACCGAGCCCAACGAGCCCATGATCTGAAGCACCAGCCAGACGCCAATGACGATGAGGGCAGACACGTCAAACGTCGGCGGGCGCCGCTCACCTTGCCCGACGAGAAGGCCGAGCGCCCAGATGACGAAGACGTGTATGGACAAAATGCCGATGGGCGACAGTGGAAAGAGTACGAGATACGCACCGAGGACTCCGGCGATGGCGCCGCTCGCGCCGATGCGCGGTATCGTGTCGCTGGCAAAGATCGCGGACTCTATGATGCCCGCGCCCAGCCCGCAAAAGAGGTAGAAGGCGGCAAATCCCAGATGACCCATCTCATCTTCAACATTGGCGCCAAACACCCAGAGAAAGAGCATGTTGCCGGCTATGTGGAGCAAGCCGAAGTGGAGAAAGGCGGCGAGTAGGAGGTTGCGAAGTTGGTCGATTTCGCCCGCCCAGAGCCCGGCGGGACGCAGACCGTATTCTTGTGCGCTCCAACCAAGGGAATGCGCCACCACGAACATGCCGATGTTAATCGCCACCAGAGTGACGGTGACAATGGGGCGACGCAGCCGCTGATCCTCGGGCGCGGCCTCGATGGGTATGAGTTGCATTTGTAGCCCTTGGCCTTCCTAACCGCTGCGTTCGATCACAAACGTATGGGCAGCCGTGGGTGGGCCTATCCAAAACCGAAACACAAGCCCGTGAGCGGATCTGATGGCAAGCCCAAAGCAGTTAATTTGCGCTAGGCTGCTCGCACCTTGCCTTTGCCGTCACACTTGGGGCAACTGCCCTTGAGTTCGTGCCATCCGCTCGGTTCATCGGGATTGGGCCATCTCTCATCCACCGCGCCGGAGCCCTCGCAGCGTGTGCAAATCATCTGCGGATGGGGAAAGATGCGGGGAACAATGAGCCAAGCGCTAATGATGAGGACTCCAACGATCAGGAGTATTCCAAACTGATCCATACCTGTTACCTCTCTCCGCGTGCCACGAGACCCTCCTACTGACAGTGTAAGCCATTGCAGCGGAAAGTCGAAAGAGTGCCAACGGAGAAGGATGCCAGGAGGACCTACGGTTACGCTCGCTGGCCCGGGGGACTCTTGCTCGCGCAGAGTGTGAGTGGGTTTGCGGAACAAAGCGAAGCGCCTTGCTAGGGGCGGGAATCTGGCCCTGAAGGATTGGTGCGCGCAGCCTCGGCAGAGGACAATCTCCGGCGCGGCGTGATTTACACATGGGACGGTCATGGCTCAGACAGGGCTTGGGAAGGAGCGAGGTGCGGGAGCGGCAGGTCTGTCAGTGTTGATCGGGAACTGGCGCAGGTTTGAAACCTGCGCTACCGGAAGTAGACGGAATCGCGGTTCCTTTTTGGGAAATCTAGGTGGGTTGAAGGGTGCGTATCTTGGATCGGCCTGCAACGTCATGCCAATAGGATCAGGCAGAAGAAGCAAGGGTGATCCGGAAATGAAGACGCGCCTGCCGTACAATCGTACGACAGGCGCGTGATGCCTTCTCTTGATCTCAGCCAGGCATTTCCCCACGAGTTTGGCTACCGACGCCAGGATGTCCCCGTGGTCCTAACCTGAAAAGTCCGCTGACGGTCACTGGACTTGCTCGGCGCCTTCACAGCTACGCCGGAGTAAAGAACCGCCACGTGCCAATGTTCTCCCCGCTGCTGGAATCGTCTTCCAGCAGTTCCTCGTAGTTCTCGGCGGCTTTGCGGTACGCAGTCGCGTACTCTTCGATAACCTGCGGCCGAAACTTCTTGAACCACGGAATGCTGAAAGACCGGTTGCCGATTCCCTCGCTGACCGGCAGACTGCCCCTGGGCTGGCGCAAATCCCGATTGGAATTCGCAATGACAGTGGGCTTGCCGTGGCCGTAGACGTCCGCCTCGTGGAAGAGCGGATGCAGGTGGAGGGGATTATTGGTGCCCGGCCCGCAGCGAGCGCCTTCTGCAGACACTGCCTGCGCAAAGCGCGAGATCGAAAGACCGCCAACCTCTTCCGAACGATAGAGCCCCCGAGCCGCGTACCAGCCGCCCATGGTGCTGCCGGAGTCCTTGGCAGGACGATGCGGCGCGATGCCGGGTACGCCATCCAAGAGGTCCCAGAAGTAGTTCATGGCCTCCTGGATTTCTGCTACGTAGCCGTCGTAGTACTTCAGCGTCACCCTGCCCATGGCGGAGCTGAGCTGGTTTACGCGGAATTTGTAGCCGCCGAGCGGCAAGCCGGCCCAGGGCTTGAGATACTCGGTCTCCAGGTTTTCTTCTGAATACAGGTCGTAGTGGCCGAACGCCAGCGCGCGGTCATAAATCTCGCGGTCGTTGGTGGTCATAATGCCCGCTTCGCCGGTGGCAAACGACTTGCCGCTCATGAGCGACATGGCGCCCACGTCACCGATAGCGCCCACTGTTCTACCCTTGTAGCGCCCGCCGTGGGCGTGGGAAACATCCTCAATGACCTTGACGTTGTGCCTGCGCGCGATCTCCAGGATGGGGTCCATGTCGGCAGGGTGACCGCAGTAGTGCACGGCAACGATGGCCTTGGTACGCTCGGTGATGCGGTGCTCGATGTCGTTGGGATCGATGCAGAGTGTATCTGGGTCGATGTCTGCAAAAACGACGGTTGCGCCCAAGGAAAAGGCCGGCAGGCACGACGCCCAATACGTCACGCTGGGGGAAATGATCTCGTCACCCACGCCCACGCCGCAACCAAACATCGCCCCCCGCAGCGCCTCAGTCCCCGTATTTGCGCCGAGCGCATACGTCGTCCCAACCCAGTCCGCGTACTCTCTCTCGAATTTCCGGGTCACGTCCGTGCCGGACATGCCGCCCCGGCGCAGCACTTCCAAGACGGCTTCTTCATGTTCCGGGGTTACGATGGGCCAGGTAAAGATGTTGCCGGGTTCGCTTTGCACCGACTTAGGGCCGCCCAGCAACGCGAGCTTCGACTTAACTTGCATGCCGCCGTTTCCTTTCCTGTCTACTGATAGCTAACGTGCAATCGGTTTGTGCTTACACGGTAGGATAGCACGAACCGGCGGTGCTAAGCATGTTGGCTAGACCAGGCTGTGTCCAGACACGGCTCATCCTAGTCGCTTCGCCATGGGCTCGGCCGGATGCCGCGCGCTAAGGATGCAAGTCAGCACACCGAAGCTTACTCCTCTATACTGGCAGGGGAGCCGCAGCGATTACGTGCCGTGAGTGGCGAAATCGACGTATGTCAGTTCTCAGCGACCGCACAATTTCTGAATTGATCGCAGCCGGACGATTGCGCGTCGAGCCGTTTGCAGCGGAACACGTGCAGCCGTCCAGTGTAGACCTGCGGCTGGGAAGGCATTTTCGCATCTTCCAACACAGCCGCTACACGCACATTGACGTACGTGAGCCGCAGCCCGATCTCACGCAAAGTATCGAGGTAGAGGAGGACGAGCATTTCGTGCTCCATCCGGGCGAATTCGCTCTAGGAACGACCTTGGAGCGCGTGGGATTGCCCGATGACTTGGTGGGTCGCCTGGAAGGCAAGAGTTCACTGGGGCGGCTCGGTCTGATCATCCACTCGACGGCGGGCTACATCGATCCCGGTTTCTCCGGCACGATCACCTTAGAGCTCTCCAACGTCGCGAAGCTCCCTATTCCGCTTTATCCGGGCATGTTTATCGGGCAGATATCTTTTCTCACAATGACCACACCGGTGGACCGGCCCTACGGTTCGCCCGGCTTGGGGAGTAAATACCAAGATCAGGAGCACCCAACCGAGAGCAAAGTGCACCAGGATTTTAAGCCGCGCGACGGCAGGTAAGGCTCCGGGAACCGACGGCGGCAGACCGGCGGGGGCAGAGTATTGTAAGGGGAAGCAAACGGGTTATGGGCCTGACTTTCTATCGAGTGGCTCTGCAAGCCAAGATTAGGATGCCCAAAGAGCGCTGTGAATTTACATAATTATTCAAGAATGAGATAAGCATGAGGTTATACATCATCCGCCACGGCCACGTGACGTACCGACGCGGCATACCCTTGGATAGTATGCCGCCGGAAGAACGGAGCTACCTACCCGATCCCGCGCTCACTGAAGTTGGCCGGAAACAGGCCGTATTGCTTGGTGAGCATCTTAGTAGAAGATTGACTCCGGAGGACCAACCGCAGCCGCTGCCCATGGATCGATCGGGCTTCGCGATTACGCGCCTCTTCTGCAGCCCGATGCGGCGGGCGCTCCAGACGGCGCAGCCCGTGGCAGCCGCGCTTGGCCTCAGGGCAGAGATTTGGCTGGACCTGCACGAATTGGGCGGTATACGGCACGACGAAGGTGACGGTCAAGGCGCGCGCGGATTTCCGGGGCTCTCCCGCGCGGAGGTGGAAGAGCAGTTCCCCGGCTTCATCACTCCAACAGACTTCTCGAATGCCGGTTGGTGGAACCGTCCGCCCGAGCAAGAGGTTGAGTATCTCCCACGTTTGGTGGGCGTGGCGCAAGCCTTACGCACCATGGCAAAGAGCAAAGATGAGCACGTTGCCATCATTACTCACGGTACCGCGGCCAGTCATATCTTGCATGCCTTGCTCGGCAGTCAAGAACATGAATGCTTTTACTTCAACCATTCCAATACCGGCATCACCAGCCTGACTTTCAGAGAGAACGAGATCGTTCTCCGCTATCTAAATCGTCTGGAACATTTACCAGATGAGCTAGTTACGGTCTAGCGGCGTCGTTTGCTAGGGAGAAAGTGGAGCGATCCGGTTTCAGATTGCAAGGCAGCTCTTATCTCTTGCTGTAGCACTCACTGCAAAGCCACAGATATGGGATAGCCGCTGACGAACTTGTCACACCCTTTATGGGTGTACTACATTAGACGTGGATGCTTGGGAGTGGATAAGACCGACTCTGGGGGGTGGTTAGAGTTGCTTTCAGGCGGCTAGGAAACTTGTGTGTTGGTTTCCGCCAGACTACTCGGAAAACTCACTAATACGTGACGCTGTGCCAGCGGGAAGGCTTGTAACTTGTGAGGCATGTAACTCGATGTTTTGGCGCCTTTTGCTTGGTGGCAAAGCTACAGAACTCGACCCTACGTACCTTATTTAGTAAGTTCTACTGGGGCTGAATTCGGCGGCGTTTTGCATTCTTACCTAGTGAAAAGAGATAGCATGAACCGATTTCGAGTTTCATTTAAGCACGTAGCGCTGCTGGGTCTAGTTGTGGTCTTACTCGTCGGCGGGTGCATCCCGTTCATTGGCAATGACAATGGAGAAGAGGCCACTCCCACACCCTCGCCGACCATCACCATTATTCGGCCGAGCGCTACGCCAGATACGGAGCCCACGGCGCCGCCGGCTGAAGAGACCATGTATACGGTAGAGTCCGGAGACACATTAAGTACCATAGCCGATAAGTTTCCGGGCGTGACGTGGCAAGAGATCGCCAATGCGAACAATCTTCAGGACCCCTACGCTCTTTCCATCGGCCAGAAGCTGATCATTCCCCCGCCGCCGGGCCAAGTACCCACGCCCACGCCGGCGGGGCCCACGGTGGTGCAGACGCCGGAGCCGAAGAACTAGCAGAGCTTCAACGGACGTAGGCACTGCTAAAGGGGCCGAATGTCGCCGTCTCCGTAGATGATCCACTTGTACGTGGTCATTTCTTCAAGCGCCATAGGACCGCGGGCGTGGAGCTTCTGCGTGCTAATGCCCACCTCGGCGCCGAGACCGAACTGCGCGCCGTCAGTGAATTGAGTCGAGGCGTTCCAGTAGACGGCAGCGGCGTCCACCTCGCGCATGAAGCGCTGTCCCGCAGTATAGTCTTGCGTAACGATCGCCTCGGAGTGGCCGGACGTGTAGGTGTGGAGGTGCTCCATAGCGGCGTCGAAATCATCCACCACCTTCACTGCCATGGTGAGCGCCAGAAACTCCTTGCCCCAATCGTCGTCAATGGCAGGTAGTACGTGAGGGGACTCTCCGAGGATAGCGTGGGTGCGCGGACAGCCGTGAATCTCCACGTCGGCCGCAACGAGATCGGGAAAGAGGTTGGGGAGAAACTGCTGTGCGACGTCTGCGTGCACCAGCAGCGTGTCGAGTGCGTTGCAGATCGAATACCGTCGGGTCTTGGCATTCACCACGATCCGCTGCGCCTTCTCCAAGTCGGCGTGGGCATCCACGTAGGTATGACAGACGCCTGCTCCGGTCTCAATAACGGGTACCGTCGCATTCTCGACGACGAAGTTGATCAGACCGGCGCCGCCGCGGGGAATTACGAGATCAATCTCCCCCTTGGCTTGGAGGAGACGGTGCACGAGAGCGCGGTCGGAATCTTCGACGAGCTGCACCCAATGCATGGGCGCTCCGGCGGCGATCCCGGCGTCGTGAATCACGTGGGCGAGGGCGACATTCGAGTATATGGCCTCCGAGCCGCCGCGCAGCACAACGGCATTGCCTGACTTGAAGCAAAGACAGGCGATGTCCGCCGTCACATTTGGCCGCGACTCGTAGATCGCGCCGACAACGCCGAAGGGCACCCGAATCCGACCCACCGTGATCCCACTCTCGACTGTGCGCATCGCGGTAACAGCGCCCACCGGGTCTTCGAGAGCGGCTACTTTGCGGACATCGCCGGCAATCCCCGCGAGGACCTTTGGCGATAGCGTAAGACGGTCTATCGTGTAGGGATCAAGCCCGGACCGGGTGGCTGCAGTGATGTCTTTGCTGTTCTTCGCAATGAGGAATTCAGCCTCTGACTCGAGGGCATCGGCCACTGCCAGGAGCACTGAATTCTTGGCCTTCGTTGAAAGTTGCGCAACGGCGCGGGATGACACACGCGCCTGAGTCAGTATCTCGGTCAACAAATCTATCGTTATACTCATTGAATTTCCTCCGCCGTCTGCTCCAGGAACGTGGTATTCTTGTACCAACTTTTCCTAATCGCGTAGATATGAATTGCTCAACTGCTTGAGCATATGGCTTAAGTATAGTTACCCGGTGTGGGTGACTGCAAAAGAGATGAATCGCGATCGCATGAAGCAGCGTACCAGGGGACCGAAACCACCGCAGCGCAACCGCAAACGGTCACGGCGCATGCAGAAAGAGCATTCTGCGGGCGGCATTGTGTTCCGCGAGGAAGACGGACGGATTGCGGTGCTGGTTACGCAGAGCAGCGCTCACGACGGCTGGATATTCCCAAAAGGCCACTTGGAGCAGGGCGAGACCTCAAGCGATGCTGCGGTGCGAGAGGTAAAGGAAGAAACCGGAGTGGATGCGCGGATCGTGGAGCGTGTCGGCACGATCCGCTATGCCTTTCGCGCGCGGGGCCGGCAAATTGCGAAAACCGCGTTGTTCTACTTGATGGAATATGTCGGCGGCAATACCAGCGACGAGAGTCCGGAAGTGCACGCCGTAATCTGGGTACCGCGGGGCCAGGTAGCAGAGACCTTGAGTTTTGCCAATGAAGCCGGACTGTGGGCTAGGGCGCAAGGTCTCCTAGAGCAGCGGCTAGTGCGCTCCGCTTGAGCGCGCCTTCCCGGAGGATTTGAGCGGGATCTACCGTGCAGTCAATGACGGTGGAAGGTGTGTTGCCGGACGCGGGCCCGCCATCGAGGATCATGTCTACCGAGTTCCCTAATTGCTCTCGCACCTCTTGAGCGGATGTTGCAGCCGGTTTGCCGCTTCGGTTGGCGCTAGTGCCGGTGAGGGGAAAGCCTGCAGCCTCGAGCAGGGCGACAGTTGCCGCATGATTGGGTTGGCGCACGGCCAGCGTGCTTTCGCCTAGCAGCGGGGAAAGTCCCGGTTGCTTCGGCAAGACGATTGTGAGCGCCCCCGGCCAGAACGCCTCTATCAGCCGTTCCGCGCTTGGCGGAACACGTGTGACCAGTTTCCGCAGGTGGTCGCGGTCTGCAATCAGGACCGGCAGAGACTTTTCATCCGGTCGTTGTTTGGCATCCATCACCTTTTCAAGCGCCTGCGGCAGAAAGACGTTGGCGCCAAGCCCGTACACAGTATCCGTGGGAAAGGCGACGATGCCGCCTTCACGCAGTATTGCCGCGGCGCGCGAGATTGCGGATGGATCGGATGCGGTGAAGATTTGTTTGGTCATTGATTTGAGGGATTCGGAGTGAGACTACAAGGCAAGCAGCCAAACTTGGCCGCATTTCAGTACTGAGGTCGCGCCTGTGGAAGTAATCCAGCCGTCCTAAGGCACTGGCGTCCGGGCGATGATACATGCGCCGGTTATCACTTCTACGCGAATCGTCACTTCCGCGTAAGCGGGAGTCCACGTGTCCAGGAAAAGATGGATTCCCGCGCAAGCGGGAAAGACGACAAGCTTGCATTCCGCGTCAGAGTGCGCAAACAGGCCCTCGTCCAAGATTCCTACGCGAGCTGAAGTCCTGAGGCAAGATGCACAGAGACTCTGCAATCACGTTGCTGATGATATCCCGGAAGGCCCCCTGTCGGTGTCCGCAATTCAAGAGCGCAATCCTGAAAACCCGCGTTGACTATCAGGCGCGCAGTACGTGCTTCTCGATAGCCACAGCGACACCATCCTCTTCATAAGTGGCAGTTACAAAGTCTGCCGCCGCCTTTACGCGTGGATCGCCGTTTCCCATCGCTACGCCGAAACCGGCAGTCTCGACGAGGCTGAGGTCGTTCAGATTGTCTCCTATGCCAACTGTCTGGCCGAGTGAAATATCGAGCACGTTGGCAAGTTGCTTGAGGGCACGCCCCTTGGATACGTCCGGATGAATTGCCTCGGTGTAGTAGGCATGAGACTTCGTGATCCCTAGGTGCTTGCCGAAATGGTCGGTGAGTTCCTCGACGAGGCGGTTCGTCTTACTCTCATCGAGATTCACGAGCACGAGCTTGGTTGAGGGGCTATCTTGCAAAAAGGCCGCGAGGTCCGGCACGACGGTCGCCTCCACACGCGCCAGACGCATGTAAGCTTCCGCTTCGGCGGTCAACGTTTCCACGTGCAAACGGTCATTGACGAAGGCATTGATCTGGATGCCTCGCGTGCGAGCCAGAGCGACGACTTCCCGCGCTTGCTCCACCGGCACGGCCAGGTGAAAAATGGTCTCTTCGGTCACGGGGTGACGCACGAGACCGCCCTGGTAGCAGATGAGGGGCGCTTCAATGTTGAGCTCTTGGGCAAACGGCACCATAGCGGCAAACATCCGACCGCTCGCAAGTGTAACCGTGACCCCTTGCGCCTGGGCGGCTGCGATCGCCTGTTTCACCCGTGGCGCCACCGTGAGCCGATGGTCGATGAGCGTGCCGTCCAGGTCGATGGCGATGAGCTTATAGTCGGAGCGCGGGCTCATGCTAATAGCCCCCGCACAATGTCCATATTGGCTTGATCGGGTCCTTTATCATCAAATCCCGGCACTTCCAACACGGCCGGAATGCCGGCAAGCGCCCTATGGTTGACTATGTACCGAAACGCTTCCAAGCCGATGTAGCCTTCGCCGATATTCTCATGGCGGTCCTTATGGGAGTCGTAGGGCACTTTTGAGTCGTTTAGGTGGAAGGCCGCTAGGCGATCCAGCCCAAGATTCTCATCAATTTCCGCGAGCATAGCGTCGAATCCTGCGGCTGTCTCGACGTGGTAGCCGGAGGCGAAGGCGTGGGCCGTATCGACGCAGAGCTTTATGCGTTCGTGGTTGCCGCAGGCGCGGAGGATGGTGCCCAATTCCTCGAAGCTCGAGCCGATGTTGCCGCCGGAACCGGCGCTGTTTTCCAATAAGAGCGGCACGGTTTCGGAGGCGGCCAGCGCATCGCTAATTGCGGCCTCAATCCGAGGCAACGCCTGGTCCAGGCCGTCGCCCATGTGACTGCCGACGTGCGTGACTACGCCGGCAGCGTTGAGCAAGTCGCCTGTTTGCAGTTGGAATTTAAGCGTCATCACCGACTTGTCGTAGTTATCCGGCTTGGGCGAGCCGGTGTTGATGAGATACTGCGTGTGGAAGAGAGCGGGCAGCGGCGTCTCCGCTTGTGCGGCAGTGAAGGCGGTTATGTGCTCTTCCTTGGGCAACGCGCGCTGCCAGCCGCGCGGGTTTGCGCTGAAGATCTGCAGGCATTCGCACCCCAGGTCTTGTGCCCGGGCAAAAGCGGTAGCGATGCCGCCAGTGGTGCGCACGTGGGCGCCAAGTTGCATCGAAAAAATCCCTTCGTGAGCGTTGCTGGAGGGAGGACGGTCGGGCAGTGAATTGTGACTATTATAGCAAAGCCGGCGGCCGGTGCGCGTGCTGCCAAGCGTGCCGCGCGCCTCCTACTCCCCGCCTAGCAATTCTTACCTTATTCTTAGAAAAAGTTATTGACAAATCGCAGACGCAGTAGGACACTGGAATTAAGGTGGGAGAACGTACTCCTAGCAGCGAAAGGAGAGGCGAGATGGAACGGTTTCGGCGAGGCCAGCGCGCCATGCTGACAGTCGTGGTGACGCTGGCCTCACTTGCTCTTGCCGCCGCGCCGGCCGCACGCGCTGGCTGATGGCGGTGTGCTGTGCGACTAGTGTACATGCATGAAGGAGGAGTACAATGTTTAGCCGACAGCTTGTACGACGCACAGGAGTAACCGCCGCGCTTGTAGCGGTGGGTATGGTTCTCCTCACAATGCCGCTGCTTGCCCACTATTTTCTGGGCCATAGCGCCGTGGACGATGGCCCCGACGGACGCGAGATCCGCTGGCTGGACTATACCCAGTACGACGATGCGCGTCAATGGGCGATTGACCAGTGGCACGCGGAAGGCAAGGTGGCGATTCTGCCCCAAGCCGCCGGGCACATCGTAGACCTCGAATGGCGTGACTACAATGACTGTGAGCCAGATGCCTGGATTGGATACTATCAATACTATCGGTTTGGCATAGACAAGATATACCTGAATACGTGCAAGATGAACAGCAAGACGGCGGCGCAGAAGCGGGCCGTGGCGGTGCACGAGCAGGGCCATGCCCTGGGGCTGGCGCATAATCCGGATGATGACCAGATAATGTATGAGTATCCCGCGTCAACAGGCGACACCACGCCACAGCCGCATGACCTCCAGGATTATCATGAACTTTGGCCCTAAGAGGCCAGATCTGGGGAAGATGCGGGGCGCTGCTAGCGCTCCGTACAAGATCAAATGTAGTTGAAGGAGAGTAGGTGCGATGAAAGCCTCTACACGAAGCGTACTTCTGCTCTTGGGGACACTCCTCTGCGTTCTCGTCGTCGCGGGTTGCGGCGCGGCCGGCGGGCAGATGACTGGCGCGCGGTCGTTCGTTCACGAGGACATACGCAAGGTCGTAGGTGCCTCTACCCACATATTCGTCGGACGGGTGGTGGCAGTGGTGGGTAATGAAGGAATACCAACGACAGGGCCAGGGAATGAATCCATTCCGCGGACGCAATTCTCCGTGGAAGTGCTGGAGAACGTCAAGGGCGAGTTGTCCGGGACCGTGACCGTGAACCAGATGGGCGGCGCGGACGACGGCGGCATTAACGTAGAACTCGAAGGAGATACACTCCTCGAAGCTGGCAAGACCTACCTGCTAGCCACATGGTATAACTCAGATAAGAGTTGGTATAGCATCGTTGCCGAAGGTTACGGGAACGTGCAGGTCAAGGATGCGCAGACGCGGACGCGCGAGGTAGAGCGCTTTCGCGCGGTCATAGCGCATCAGATCTTGCCGTCGTCATCTGAGTTTGAAAAGGTGGGGCCGGTGCCGGCGCAGTTCAAGCTGCCGCCGGCCAGCGAGCGGACTGCGCGCTAAGCGCCGCTAAGAGAGAGGGTCGCCCTCATGCCCTCTTGTTGGCTTGGCTTCGCTCTTCGAGCACAAGAGGGATGGAAAGGGACGCGATAACCGCGTCCCTTTCCCTTTTCTCCCAGCGGCCGCGACAGGCTCAATCAAACCAGGGCGCTAGGCCCGTCCCACCACAGATACGCTTGGCGCACTGCCGCTCAGCGCAGGTGAAGCGGGCCTCGCCCGCGAGGACATCCGTAATGACGCTATAATGTGGGATGAAAGAACACCTGACGCCGCGGCGCCAAAAGGCGGGGGACAAGCCCCCGCGCTACAAGCTTTCGCTGACAAGGAAGCATTGACCGAGTCGAAGCGCTGAGAACACAAGCGAGAGATGCGGACGCATGCGGAATATCCTGAGCGGGCTCTTGGGCGGTCGTGATGAGGAGGAGCAACCTGCGATCCGCCCAAAGCAACGCGACGCTGCTGACTCCGGCGGTTTGCTGCATGACCTGGGTGGCGGGGTGCTGCTCTATGAGGACGCCTTCGTCCTTGGCAACATCACCTACGGACGCCGTCAGCCGCCGCTCTCACTCTCCTTAGAGCGCAGCGCTGAAACGTCCTACAGCGAGATACCCAGCCAGTTTGACGGATGGGATGGAGCGCGGAGCTTTGCCGGCGCCGTTCCCCAAGATCACGAGGTGTTTCGGCATTGCACGGCGAGCATGACGGCGACGCTCAGGCAGATGGCGCACGTGATGCGCAGCGACTCCGCGACTTCGACGCAGTCGGCGTCTTCGATGAAGTCGGCGTCTGCGACGAAGTCGTCCAACCCTTCTATTCTGCTTACCGGGCCTACCGGCTGTGGCAAAACGACCCTGGCTAAGACCTTCTGCTACCTGGCAAATGAACCGTGTGTTGAGATTACGTTCAGTGGCGATACCGCGCTCAGCGACTTCTACCAGTCGGTGGAGGTTGTCACCCAGGCCGGCAGCCAGGCGCACAGTACGGCCACGGTGCTCGGTCCGGCCGTGGATGCAATGCTCACCGGCAAGAAACTGCTGCTCAACGAAGTAAACATCATCCCCCAAGACCTGCTGAGCGTCTTCACACAGGCGCTCGACGCCCGCCAGGTGGTGCTTTCAGGCAGCGAATGGGGCAATGTGACGGTGCCGGTGCACCCGCAGTTTGGCGTGATTGCCACGGCCAACCCCGACTACACCGGCACGCTGGAGATCGGCGTCACATGGGAGCGACGGTTCGGTCACGGCACGGGGAACGTGGCTATGGACTTCCTGCCGTCGGCAGAAGAGGCTGAGGCGATTCATCACGAGCTACGGCGCGTAGCCGTTTTGGACCGTATAGAGGCGATGCCGCCGCTGGAGGCGTGCACGGCAGTTGCAGCGGTGGCGGCGGAATTGCGCAGCCATCCGGAACTCGGCGGGCTCATGCGCGACCGCGTCTCGACCCGTTCGCTGGTGCACTGGCTCAGCGTGTGCAGCCTTACCGGTTTTCCCTTGGCCGCGGTTGCAGTGGAGGCCATTCTGACGTTGGTGCCGCCGGAAGCCCGCCAAGAGGCTGCCGAGCTTGTCGAAAAGATGCTGCGCGCAGTTGCCTGGCCGGCAAGAACGCATCGTCGCGTGAGCGGCGTGCTGCTACCGGAGATTACGGTGCCGGAGGAAAGCGTGGTTGCATTGGCGAGTGTTGCGCAAACGCCACTGCCTATGTCACATGGGGAGGAGACCGAAAGGCGAACGGGCGGCTTGGAGAACGAAGTGTACCAGCCGCTGGAGAGCGATTCGCCGGGCAAGCAACCGGCACTCGCCCGTTACGAGTGCACGCTGCCGGACGGCACGCGGCTGCAATTGCAAGAGCCGCTCTACACGTGGGCGGGAAACTCGATGGCTTTGGGGCTACGCCTGCGAGCCTGGGATGGAAGTGGCTTCGAGATTACGGACCCGGCCCGGCTGGAGTCGTTTGAATCGGTATTGGGCGCAGAATATGGCATCACCGTGCCCAGACCTGTCGGCACCATACCGTCCGGTGATGTGGCGCTCCCTTGTTTTACGCGCTCAAGTTGGTCGGCGCTGCGTCTGCTGGAAGCGGCGCTCGTGCTTGACCGTCCGGTGTACATCAAGGGTCCGCCGGGGAGCGGAAAGTCGGCTCTGGTGCGCACGCTGGCGCGGTTGCGCCAACTTCCGTTGGTAGAACTCACGTTTACTGGCGAAACATCCAAGCACGATCTTCTCGTCAGCCGCCGCCTGAGCACGGGAGAGACCCAATGGACGGTGCAAGCATTTCTCGAAGCTGTCATAAAAGGCTATTTGGTGCTCATAAATGACTATAATCTCGCCTACTCGGACGTTCACTCCTTGTTGAACAGTCTCTTCGACAAGGGTCGACGCCTAACGCTGCCTGACGGGCGAATGGTAACGGCTCACCCGCGCTTTCGGTTGGTGGCAACCGGGCAACCGGAGGGCCCGGGAGTGAAGCCGCTCAACGAAGGAGTGGAGAATCGCTTTGGCGCAATTCTCGAGCTCGCATATCCTTCCTCCGGCGAGGAGCTCGCGATACTCCGCAGCGTTGGGCAGAGTTTGCCGGTTCCGGTTCTCCGGTCGCTGGTTGACTTCGTCGGTCAGTGCCGGCGCTGGTCGGCAGGCGCGGTGCCCGCAGACTTGGAGCAGGAAGCGATTTGGCAGGATGCCGTCTCGCCCGAGTTGATTGCCGCGGTAGCCGCGGCCGGCAATTGGAGTACGGCGGAGCTTGTGGGAGTGGTGCAGGGCGTGGATGATGCCGGTGTCTTAGTGGAGCGGTTCCAGGAGGGAGTGCTATCGGCCGCCGCCCCTGCGGCCCGCCGCGTCTTGGAAGCGCTCCTTCTTCAATACAACGTAACAGTAGCCTAGGCATGACTTCTGCGACATTGACGAACACAGCAGCTCAGGCTGAAGCGCGCGTGCGCAGTACACGCTATACGCATGGCGAAGTAGTGGCGCTCGCGCGGCTCATTCTCCGCGATTCACGCCTGAACGTCGTGTCGGGCAGCGATTGGGCATATATAGCACGCGGGCACACGCTAACGTATCCAACGCGTGTGCTGCACACCTGGCCCGGCACAAGCATCGTTGGCGCTATCTGCCAGCAGATGGGTGAAGCCCAGCACACAGGCGTGATGGGCGAGCGGGCGTTGCAGAGCTTTTCCCGCATCGCCCCGCTGGCGTTCGACGCCGTCATGCCGTTCGCGCGTTTTGTGAACGAACTGCGCGTAAACCGCATGCATTTGGCGCGTTACCCCGGCTCGGCGCGATTCCTGCGGGCGCTCTATGCCGACAATCCGCAGTGGTCTTCCGGCAGGCGGCGCAGCACACCCCTCAGGGAGCAAGTACAGCAAGGCCTATTGGATCGGTGGCTCCATGAAGTATGGCCGGAAAGTGCGCGCCCGATGCACATTGGGAGTACGGCCAATCGTTACGTCGACGTCCTCTGGCCCGGCGTGCGGGACGCGCTGATCCGAGACTCCATGCCGCAGATGCTGGACATCCTGGCCCGGCGGATGCTGCCCATTCTGCACGACCTCGTGGAAGAGGATGCTCGATTGTCGCAGAGGCGGCCGGAAGAGGAACGGCCCATTCCAGAAGATGATGCCACTGCCGAATATGACGACGAGGCCCTAGGGGAATTGCATATCGAGGCGGGCAGCGCCGATGATACTGAATCGTCGTCACGCGAAGATGGCGATGGTCAGATGAACGAATCTTCAGCGCCCCGATCGGACGTAGATCCCATTCCTGTGTCTGCTGATGAAGAAGGCGGCCCCGCCAAAGTAGAGAGCAGCCCCAACGAGCAGGCCGAACTCCGGCAAGATGGCGATGCGGGTTCACCACAGCAACCCAAAATCGAGGTTCCCCCGCGACTAATCGACCCAAGCATGTTCAAAGCGCATCCCGGCGCACTCAATCCAATGCCGCGTACAATCGTGCAGGGCTTGGGCGATCGTCCGGCCGCGCCGAAGACGGACTATGAGAACTTCGACTATCGCAGGACGGTGCGGCGGCTGGAGCCCGCGATCCTGCGCTCGCTTAACGGTGAATCGGGGCGGAGGGGCCTCAAGGAGATCATGATGCGGCGCCGTTTTGGAACGCTTGAACTGGGCCGGCGACCTCGCCGCCGCCGGGGCGGCGATAGTGGCGAGATCGATACCGATCACGTGGAGCGCCTGGTTGTTGCGCCGGAACAAGCGTTCCTCAAAGGCGTGCGCACGCCGCGAGCCGATCATCAAAAGGACTTTGCTGCTATCATCCTCATGGATATCAGCGGTAGCATGGTAGCCAAGGGGTACTCGACCCGCAAGTTCGACCACACTGTGGATGCTGCCGTGATTTTCGCCGAGATTCATGAACGATTGCGGATTCCCTATCAGATGATGGCGTTCTCGGAGGAAGTCTGGCGAATGCGCTCGTTCGACGAGTGTACTTTCTCAACTCAGGTGGTCGCCAACGAGCGGACCTACACGCCCAAAGACCTGAGCAGTGTATTCCGCACCATGTATGAGCAGCCGCACAAGAAGACGGACGATGCCGGAGCGATGCGCCAGGCGGTGCAGGACATGCAACCGCATAAGGGATTCAAGACCATTTTGGTCTTGACGGACGGTATTTCGTCTCAACGGCGAAAACTGCGGGAAGTTCTGCTTCAAGTGGAGCGGCGCAATGGCATGGTTGGTTCCGGGGACGCAATGGGTATTATCGTGTTTGGAATTGGCGTGCCCGGCGATGCGCTAAACGAATCTTACATAGTACAAGCGGAAGGCCGGTTCTTGCGCTGCTTGCAGACGGTGGTGGTGCCTGACGTGGCGCGGCTGCCCCGTATGATCCAGACGACGATCGAGCGCCGCATTCGCGGTGTTTAACCAACAAGGAGCACGTGGTGAAGTCCAGATCGCAGCGTTCTGACACCGAAAAGCTTCCCTGGGGTCCGCCCGCGGTGATTGTGGTGTGGGTAATTTGGCTCGTGTTGGCGCACCTAAGCCGGGCGGTCCTTGACTTTTACACAGCGATTTCCCCATTGCGCTACTTGGGCGCCGCGAACGTGCCGAATCTGCGCAACTTGATCTTTGCCCCCGGCATGCTGGTGGCTGTCGCCCTGCTGGTTCCCGTTCTTATCGCGGCCGGCATTGCTTTCCGCATAGTAGCCTCCCGCTATCGGGGCGCCCCCATGGAGGCACTTGCATTTACCCGGCAGAGCCCTGTCTGGATGCTGGCGGTGGTAGTGCTCTTTGGTGTCTTGCTGACGTTTCTTCTGCAGTTCGCCCTTGGCTGGTCCAATTACCCGCTGCCGTTTCTTGAACCCAACGCTGGATTCCCCTCGCCTCTTGATCTGGTGCTGTACGCCGTGAGCGTGCCGGTGACGGCTCTTTTGGCGGGAATACTCGTGTTTGGATTCTGCTATCCCATCCTGGTGGCAGGCTTGGGCAGATGGGTGGGAGGGCTTCTTTGCGCCGTATGCTTTGCCTTGCCACAACTTGCTATGCAGGGCGTCTATTGGCAACCGGCGGTGGCCTTGCTGGTAATGGGCATCTACCTGACAGCAGTACGGATGCGGACAGAATCGGCCTATACCGCTACGCTCGGCTATACCGGCTTTTCGATTTACATCGCCCTATCGGTAGTCTTGGCAGAACTAGCCATTGCTTAGAGCTGCCGGTAGGTTTGGGCCGGAGCAAGCCTACTGCGCCAAGCACGGCCACGTCTTGGGCACAGACACCACCACGCCCTGCATGCATTGCAGGGCGTGCGGGCGAGAGAGGGCAGCGTGTCTTTGCCGCCGTGCTGGAGGCTAGCAGGCTGAGACAGAGACGTGCTGCCGGCCTGAGAAGGGATCGCTCAGTTGGCCAGAGTGTCTCCACTTTCGAATCAACTTAACGAACTAACACCAAGTTTGGCATACCGCAATCATCAAGAACCTTGCGGGAGACCGGTTCCTCGTCCTCGCGGCCGCATCAACTGTCGGTGTCGCTCCACAGATACCGCCCGGTTACACTCGAGACTAAAACTATGATCACATCAACAAACGCCCAAATGACCTGATTAGCGGTCGACTCGCCCTCTATACCGAAATTCAGAAAGTTGAACCAATTTGAAAAGAACCAGAGAGCCAGCATGACCGTAATGTACGTTGCCAAGTTGACTTCCAGATATTCACGCGTAATCGCCCCATCCGAACCCCGGCTCAAAGCACGTTTGCGCTGATAGTTGACGACCAATGCGATCACAATTGCCAGGGCAATCGGCCAATCCAAGATGCCCCACACATCGACGGTACCCAGCGCATTTCGATAGAAGGAATTAAACACAAAGTGCACCGCCACTACGAGCGCGACGCCAATGAGGAAAACCGACAAGAGCTTCTTGACTGCTCCCATGAGAGTTTCTCCTTCTAACTATGTGAGATGCTAACGATCCGTTGGGATGAGTTGCTGGTAGCGTGCATATTCATTTGCGCATGGCCGACGCTTACAGTGAAGTGCGACGGCACAGATTGATCAACTGCTTCATTCAGGGTCCTCTTGCACTAGCCTAAAGGCTACGCGCTAGTTCAGGTCCCGTCTGCCGGCGTGTGGCGCGCTGTATCGCAGCAATGGAGTGGTTGGGAGAATGTTAGTCAAGGTGTTGTGTGAGGATCGTGTGGTGGGTCGAGCACTCAAGGGAGCACACGTGCTGAATCTACAGGCCGACGGGTAGCTTACTTGAGTTAGGATTGCAGGCATTAATCCGTTCTCTTACGCTTTCTCTTCGCCGGGCCATCAGCTCAATTATGCGATGCTGCGCCACCCTACGTTTGCGCCTAGATTAATGTTTCCTGCAGCCACATCCTCCTATCCTTGCTGCCTAGCTACAAAGCTGCACCGGCGCCGAAATCTCTAATGGCACCGGTGCAGTTGCAGGAGGCCTGGGATCCTTAAGAGGGAGTTAGCAACGTGAGTATCCGCAGACGAGGCACTTCTCGCAGCCTTCTTCGTAGACGACACCGGCCGCGCCACAGTCCGGGCAGATCTCGCCATGCCGCGACTCGTGGCTCGGGCTTGCGGACCGCGCACCGGACAAGCCGAGTTGCACTACTGACGCCTCTTCGGCGGCGGCAGCGCCGTTAATGCCGTTCGCGCCTGTGGAAATGTTGTAAATCTCGGCGATCACCTGTGCAATCGCATCGGGTATCGAGAGGATGCGGTTGGGGCCGATACCCATCACGTCAACCGAGCCGATGCCGCGCAAGTGCTTGTGATACTGCTTGATCGGAACGCCGCTCCGCAGACCGAGCGTGATCGAGCGCGCCAGCGCCTCCAAATATGCTTGGTCTGCCGTACCGGCTTTGCCGAGGGTAAGGAAGATCTCGATGGGACGGCGATCTTCGCCTTCACCGGTGGAGTTGATGGTCACGTAGAGGTCGCCACGCGCCGTAACCTTCTCCACAGTCACGCCTGACACCACGGCCGGTCGCTTACGCGGGTGCATTTCTACCGGCACCGCCGCGCTGTTTGCCTCTTGTTTGTCCGCGCCTTTGTCAACGGCCTCTTCCTTCTTCTTCTCCACGCGAGAGAGCACCGGTGTGCGTGAGCCGTCGCGGAAGAAGGTGATACCCTTGCAGCCAAGGTCGTAGGCAAGGGTGTAGAGCTTATCGACGTCGGCTATCTCATAAGAATTCGGCGCGTTGACGGTTTTCGAAATGCTGGAGTCCGTATATTCCTGGATGACGGCCTGCACGCGCACGTGGTCCTCCGGACGCAGGTCGTTGCTGGAGGCGAAGTAGTCCGGCACGGGCTCGCCGTCATGCGCATCTTGCCACTCTTTGAAAAGCGGGTGGTAGAGGATGTGTTCGCCGGTGCGGTCGACGCGCTTCATGGCAAAGTCAAACACCGGCTCAATGCCGCTTGAAACGCCGGAAAGCAGTGACGTGGTGCCGGTAGGCGCCTGCGTGAGGATTACACCGTTGCGGACGCCATGCGTGGCAATCTGCTCTTGCAACGCCGCGGGCAACTGCCGGATGAACGAGCCTTGCATGTACTTTTCACTGTCGAATTGCGGAAAAGGCCCTTTTTCCTTGGCGATCTCCATAGATGCGCTATAGGAAGCATCGCGGATGGTCCGGTAGATGCGTTCGACGATGGGCATCGACTGCTCACTGCCGTAGCGCACCCTCATCTTGATGAGCGCATCGGCGAGACCCATAGTGCCCAGGCCCGTCCGGCGCGTGCCGTTACGCTGTTGCTGCTCGTTTTCCTCGATGAAGTACGGCGTTGCATCGATGACGTTATCGAGAAAGCGAATGGCGACCTTTGATGTCTTGGCCAGCAATTCGTAGTCCATCACGCCGTCTTCCACGAATGCCGAGAGGTTGATGGCTCCGAGATTGCACACGCCCCATGCGGGCAGCCCTTGCTCGCCGCAAGGGTTCACGCAGCGGATTTTCTCGAAATACCAGGTGTTGGAGCGCTTCTGGTAGCGCTCCATGAAGACCAAGCCGGGCTCTGCCGAGCGCCAGGCAGCTTCGCAAATCTTGGCCCAGATTTCACGCGCCTTGAGCGTGCGATAGACCTTGACGGGCTTGCCGCGAGCGCGCCAGGCGGCCAAATCGCCGTTCCACAACTCGTCGTACTCCGGATCGGTCGTGTCCGGAAAAACCAGATCCCAGGTGCCGTCTGCCTTAACTGCCTCCATGAAAGAGTCGGAAGCGCAGATGGAAAGGTTTGCGTGGTTGATGCGGGAGAGATCGGTCTTGACCGTGATAAGCTCTTCGATGTCCGGGTGCCAATCGTCCAGCATGAGCATGAGTGCGCCGCGGCGCGAGCCGCCCTGCTGAATCACATCGCCGGTGGCTACCGAGTACAACTCACCCCAGGAGCACGGCCCGCTGGCGGTACCGTTCACTGATCGAATGTAAGAGCCGCGCGGCCGAAGACTGGAAAGATTGATGCCCACGCCGCCGCCCCTCGCCATGATCTCCGTCATGACGCTGAGGTTCTCCAGAATGCCGCCGCGGCTGTCCTGCGGCGAAGGAATAACGTAGCAATTGTAAAACGTGACCTCATGGCCCGTGCCCGCGCCCGCCAGGATGCGCCCGCCAGGCACGAATTTGAAGTCCTGCAGCGCCCGGTAGAATTTTTCTTCCCATGCAATGCGGTTTTCTTCTCCTTCTTCCGCGGCGGCAATGCCGCGCGCGACGCGACGCCACATCTGCTCCGGGTAGTGCTCCAAAGCGGCGCCGGTCTCGTCTTTGTTGGAGTACCGGTCGGCAAATACCTTCTGCCGGATGCCGTCGAGCATGGTGCCGGTTTCGGGCTCCGTTATCGGCTGCCCGTTGGTGCTTCTGCCGTTGGTATGAATGACTGCCATGGCGGGATTCTCCCTATATCCTCCCTAGTTCTTCCTAGATGTAAGCGACAAAGCACAGCTTGCGCAAAGGAAGAAATGAACAAGAGGCCAATGTACTTGCTATACGTCGGAGCGATAACCCTATCTGTTACGACGCACAGTATATCTTGGTGTAGAGGAAATTACAAATTACAAGATATGGGGTTTCAAGGGATTACTAGGGTATTTTGGCAGTTTTTTCGCCTCTTTGCAAATAATGTCTCGCGGCGGGTTGACATGCGCAACGATAGGTATATATGTAGCATACCACACGCCCCTGAATTGGTGATTAAGAGTCCAAATCGGAATTCACGAGGGTGCCAGATTAGGCGGCGTTGGGAAGGGGAAAATGAAAAGGGAAAAGGGGCTTAAGTAACGTTCAGCGACTAAGATATTTAGGTCAAAAAATTGTCGTTCTGCTGGTCACAGAGCGGTGATAGACTCTAGCACCCCTTTTGCTCCGCCGTAGGGTTCTCCCTATCGCACTCCCACCGCGCCGGGTTGTCGTGGATGTACTGGCGAATCTTTGTCAGAGACTCTTCGCTGCGCACAACGTGCTCGAAGTAATTCCGTTGCCAGAGGGGTCTGCCGGAGAGCCCATGCGCAGAATTGACCCGTTTCGTGCTGACGGTCTTGAATGCGCCAATCAGACGTCCCAAGGGCTTACGTTTGCCGTCCGGTGAGGCCGCTCCGGTAGGGGCGGTTCGCGAACCGCCCCTACGCGTGTCGTCAGTGATCATGATGATGCCGTGGAGATGGTTCGGCATGACGACGAATTCGTCCAACACTACGTAAGGGTATTGGGTCCCCAGCCACTGCCAGGCATCGGACGCCAATAGGCCTGTATTGTTCAGGCACATATTGCCATCTACTATCTCACCGAACAGACACGCCCGTCCTTGGACAACCACGGTCACAAAGTAAGCGCCCACCTGCGAATAGTCGTAACCCTTTAGGCGGATAGAACGCCGACGCCGGCTGTCTGGAGCGTAGGGGCTACTCATCGCAATCTCTCCCTTTGCTCAGAGGATGGCCAGCGCAACGCCGGCCCGGGTGAGGGTGGTTATTGAAAGTCCCAGGGACTAATGACAGCTACTTCCACGTAGTCGAAGTCGCGGACGTTGCGCGTTGCGATCGTCAGGACATTGCTCTGTGCTATTCCTGCAATGAGGGCATCGCCGAGGTCGAGAGGTCTGCCCATGCGGCGGGCCTGCGCTCGGAGACGGGCAGCACTTTCCGCCGCAGGCCTGTCCAAAGCGAGAATGCGGTCGGCGTATGTCGAAATGATATTCGTTAGCAGGGCTTGTAAGTGGTCGCGGCGGCGCCCTTGCGGGAGCAATTGAACGCCGTATTCCAACTCGTGTACGACCAACGACGGCAGCCAGAGGTCTTCTTGCTCGGCCAAGAACGCGATTACACCCGGGTGCGGAACTTCTCGCGTCATTTCCGAGAGCACGTTTGTATCCAGGAGAAAGCCGCTCACTCAGTGTCTCCGCAAACGAACGGAATCTCCCGACGGGAATCGCGGTCGCGTGGGATTTCGAGGTTCGCGCCCCGCGGGACGTTCTCTATCAGCCACTGCCCCAGCGGCTTGCGTGGGGATGTCTTCTCGTACCAGGTGTCGGCGGGCACGATGACACAGGGATTGCGGATGCCGATATGCTGCGGCCCCTCGGATTCCGCGAGCCGCAGGATCTCAGAGAGCCGCGCCTTAGCCTCGGCCACGGTCCAAACGCGATGGGTATCAGATCCTTTCACGTGTAAGACTCCTTAAGAATATAGACTAGTCTAGTATAGACTAGTTAGAGGAATAGATGCAAGTGCTTAACGCAGACACAGACGAACCGCGCGTGCCACTAGCCGCTAGCGAATACTCGGGCAAGCGGTCCCGGATCGGCATTGGTTCCTGCGGAGGTAGTCATAGACCTTCCGGCGCTTGTTGCACCACCCTGGGGTTCTCCCTATCGAACTCCCACCGCGCCGGGTTATCGTGGATGTCTGGCGAATCTTTGTCAGAGACTCTTCGCTGCGCACGACGTGCTCGAAGTAATTCCGCTGCCAGAGAGCCCATGCGCACAATTGACCCGTTTCGTGCTGACGGTCTTGAATGCGCCTATCAGACGTCCCAAGGGCTTACGTTTGCCGTCCGGTGAGTCTGCTCCGGTAGGGGCGGTTCGCGAACCGCCCCTACGCGTGTCGTCAGTGATCATAAGGATGCCGTGGAGATGGTTCGGCATGACGACGAATTCGTCCAACGCCACGTAAGGGTATTGGGCTTCCAGCCACTGCCAGGAATCGGACACCAATCGGCCTGTATTGTTCAGGCACATATTGCCATCCACTATCTCACCGAACAGACACGCCCGTCCTTGGACAACCACGGTCACAAAGTAAGCGCCCGCCTGCGCATAGTCGAATCCCCGCAGGCGGATCGACCGGCGTCGCCGACTGTTTGAAAGCTGGCTGAAAGAGCTTACTTAACTCTGTTCTAACTCAGATTGTCACTGGATGGAATGCGGCCAAACCGGGACCTCCCATCGGGATTCGCAGTTGTGGGGAATCACTAGGTTCGTTCCAGACGGGATGTTCTCTACCAGCCACTGCCCCAAGGGCTTGCGCTGCAGCCTCGTGGCGTTCAAGTCCTTCGCAGGCGCGACGCGGAAGGACTGATGCCGCCGAATTCTGAAGTTTGGAATTCTGGGCAACAATATTGATGGTATGCTGTCCTACCTCGTAATACTCCGGCTACGGGCGATACTCCAAAAGCGCCGATCTGCCAACGATAGCAACGATTCGTACTATTACCTCCCTTCCATCGGCATCCGTTAATCGCAGGATTTCGCCTGGCACAAAGTTGACCGGCTGCTGCTTCCCTTCGTTGATGGAGACATTGGAAGCGTATAGATACGTCCGGTCATGAGTATCGCGAATAGGGTTCAGCCTACCCTTGAGCCCCGGTATGTAACCTGTGGCCTCAGAGAAGATGACACTTCCACCCTTGATGGCTTTAAGCTCTACTGCTAGTGCCCCCTGGTACGGCAGCCATTCGTGTTCCAAGTGTGCGGCGTAGCCGGGGGCAGAGGCGAAAACGGTCATAGGAAGATGGGTCGTGTAAAGGTCTATATTCGCTTCACCGTTTTCGTCAGTGGTTGCATTCTTCCAGGTCTTGTCGGGATAGAGGGCTAGCAGGTTTGCGCCAGGTAAGGGCTGTCCCGCAGACCGCACAGTGATGACAGCAATGGCGGGGCTTTGCTCTTGCACTGCCGCAGGGATAGTAAGGCACACTTCAGAGTTATCGATCAATCGGTATTCGGGGAGCATTCCAGTAAGCTCCCTTGTCTCGCGCAGGATGATCGGGACACCGTCTCCCCGCCGTTCCATGTAGTATTGTCTTTGCTCCGAACCACGAACTCTGCCTACCGGCATTTTCCCTAACACAGAGGTCAGCACTTCGTTGCGAGTCGCTTGTCGCTCCGCCATGCTCTCCACAGTTAGGTTGTTTGGCAATGAGCCTGGCGATTGAATCTCTAGGCGGTCCTCGAATATCGAAAAGCGAATCTTGCTTCCGCGTATTGAGTAGTCGCGATGTGCAACGGCGTTTACTAGAGCCTCGAACAACGCCATCTGGCTGTACTGTGGAATATCCACGCGCGCTGGCACCTTGCGGGCAGCGACATGCATGTTCCTGGTCGCGAAAGCCATTGCATTGGCGACTTGTAGATTAAGCGGGCCAGTAATCTCTTGCGCGTCAATTTGCCCGGAAGCTCGGTGGCTTCCTCTGTAGCGGGTCGCCGTGATGCAAGCATTGGGGAGCCAAGTCTCAGGATTCTGGGTACACAGCAACACTCCAGCCACCGTGGCACGTAGGATCCCGGCCTCGTCGTTGGCCAGGAGCGCCAACTTTTCGAGCGCAGACTCAGGCCTTGCAGCGCCTTCCGCGCTCAAGAGGGGTTTCCAAAGCGTTTCCTCCAGAGTGTTGAATCCTGTATTCTGAACGGTCTGTTCATCGAATGACGGAAACCGCGCCTGTCCCCTGCGCTGTGCCAAACGCAGACGCTCGTCACTCGTCATCTTGCGTTTAGAGCCGCCAACACGAACATAACTCTCTCCGCGGGTCTCGTGTTGAGCATCTCCTTCCGGAACGGTGACCAGTAAGAAGGACTTCCCATCAGCGAGTTGTCTATGATAGGTGCTGATTCGGACAGCCGGCTTGATTGCGTCCGAACTAACCTCGACCAGGAGGGAATCCAACGCGACGATCTGTTCTCGCGACATGCCCTGCACTTGGCCGTCGTCTGTGACACCGCATAGCAACACTCCGCCATTCGCATTGGCGAACGCTGCGATTTCGTCTGCCCAGTCGTCGCGAGCGGGGCTTTTCGGATGATTGCCGGCGAATTCTACGGACTTGAATTCCCAGGTGCTATCCTCGCCCAATTTCAGCTGACGCTGGATGTCTTTGTTGCTGTATGCCATTGGCAACCTAGTCCATAAGGCGAAGGCCTCTTAGTTTCCCTTACTATGTGTCCTATTTCCCAGCTTCCTGTCCCGAGACTGAGATGGCCTTCGGTTTGGCAGAACCAGCCAAGTACTCTTATGAGAGGGGAACAAGATGAACAAACGTCACCATGAGTTAGATGCGCAACACACGAATTACACATCCATGCCGATGTATCAACAGCCATAGAGCGCGCTGCCAGCAAAATGCCTGTCGTGTTGCAGGATCACTTCACCTTGCGCCGAGAGGCGACGCTTCCATTCATGTAACAGCGATACTCCGTTAGGTTCCTGTGGCTCCTATGCCAAGTGCCTTAGTACCTCGTCGTGGTCGGGGAAGCGGCCTGCTTGGTGTTTGGAGAAGATGACGTTGTTATCGAGGGTTACTTCGAAGGCGCCGCCGCCGGAGGGGATGAGTTCCAGGCTCTCCAGATCGTGTTCGTATTCATTCAGCACTTTTTCCGCCAAACTGACGGCTTTCGGGAGGTAGCCTCACGAGGTGCAGTATTCGATGCTGAGACGATGCTTCTCGGCCATTGAGATGCTCCTTCTATTGCGGTATTGGATTTGTCGTTTCGTCCTTCTCAGTATGACTCTCCGGGTGCACGTGGGTCAATGGTGCGGCTGAGATGGAGACTTATGTCATTGCGAGCGAACGCGAGAATTCTCAAGCGGTTACGAGGGCATTAGCGCCGCCGTCCTTCTAGGAGTGATAGTAGGACGAATTGAAAGATGGCAAATTGTGTGCATGGGTGCACGCTGCCCTGCAGTGCGACTCTGTCTGGTGCTTCAGGGAAGAGATCTTCGGCTTGCGTGGGCAATGACGTACGTTGTGGTCTCGGTAGAGTGGCGAACCTAGAATAGCGGACTAGATTTCGGCTTGCGCCGGAGTGACGGGCGATTCTGGTTATCTAGTCGTCTCTCCCGTGAAAACGGGAGTCTATTAGGATCGGGAGGAGCGAGACACCCGTTTGCGTGGGAATGACGATAGTAGTGCCCATTGGGTTTGTTTTCGTTTGTGCGCAAATGACGGTTAACTATCTCTTGGAGAGGGATTCTTGCCGGTATAGTATTGACACACATCTAGTCAACTGGTTTTTGGTGCGCCTGTGGCAGTGACAATCCAATCAACGAGGCGCAATTCAGGGCCAAAGGCTTGCGTGGGCTACCTCGGCTTGGTACCCTGTCCTTGGCTACTGTGGGGTTGGTGTTGCGATCCTGAAGCTAGGCTGCTTCGGTCCACAGCAATGCGCTGCCGGTAACTTCAGGGAGGACGAAGAGTAGTCATGAGCCAAGCGAAGTATGATTCGCGGGAAAGTTCTGTGCCTGTCGACGGCCAGGTGCGCGTAAGCGTGCGTGGTTTGTGGAAGGTATTCGGCCCGGCCGACGGCCCTGACGTGGGGGAAACGCTCGAGGGCAAGACCAAAGACGAGGTGCAGGACGAGTTGGACTCGGTGCTGGCGTTGCACGACGTGAGCTTCGACGTCCATCAGGGCGAGACCTTCGTGGTGATGGGCCTATCAGGCAGCGGCAAGTCTACGCTGGTGCGTTGTTTGAATCGCCTCATCGAACCGACGACCGGCCAGGTCATCGTGGATGGGGAGGATATTCTCAGCTATACCGAGGAGCAGCTAAACCAGGCCCGGCGTCAAAAAACCGGGATGGTATTCCAGTATTTCGGACTGTTGCCCCACCGCACGGTGATCGACAATGTCGCCTGGGGCTTGGAAGTGCAAGGAGTGCCCCGGGAGGATCGGCGTGCGCGAGCGGCCGAACTGCTGGGGATTGTCGGTCTGGACGGCTGGGAGGAATACCGACCGGTGGCCCTCAGCGGCGGGATGCAGCAACGTGTCGGTCTGGCGCGTGCACTGGCGTGCGATCCCGAAATCCTGCTGATGGATGAGCCCTTCAGTGCCCTTGACCCGCTTATTCGGCGGGACATGCAGGATGAACTCATCCGCCTGCAGCAGCAGATGAACAAGACCATCATCTTCGTCACCCACGATCTCACCGAGGCAACAAAGCTGGGCAGCCGCATTGCTATCATGCGCGACGGCGCCATAGTCCAGGTCGGCACGCCTGAGGAGATCTTGGCAAGTCCGGCGGACGACTACGTGGCTGACTTCATCCGCGACGTTCGCACGTGTTCTATTGTTACCGTCGGTTATATGATGGAGCCCTGCGCTATCCAGTTGTGCGCGGGGATTTCTCCGCAAGAGGCGCTTGCCGCGCTGGAGGCGGACGGCGCCGAAGCGGTGTATGTGGTCTTGGCGGATGGCGTATTTGGGGGCGAAATCTCCCGCGCGGAGGCACAGCACGCTGCCGCACGCGGCGATGCCACCATCGAGGGCGTTCTGTCCCGCCGGTGCGAGCCGGTGCGTGCGCACCAGTCAATCGAGGATGCGCTTGCGAACGCCTGGTCTTTCGCGGGTAGTATTCCCGTAGTTGACGAAGCGGGGCGATTAGTAGGGGTCGTGGAACGCGATGCCCTTGCCCATGCAGTGTTTTCAGAAGAACGCGTGGAGGCCGGCGTGTAGCCGGAGCATGCAATGGCAGTAATGACGCGCCTAAAAGAAACAACCGAGGGCATTCGGGAAGCGACTCGCAATGGTGCGTCAGCGCCCTCCAGGGCCGCAATCATCCTTGGCGGCTTTCTTGCCTTCTTCGTCGTGATGGTTGTGGTGTGGGGGCCCAGGACCGAGTTTCCCCTCGACTGGAGCCGCGGCATTAGCCGTCAGATCAATGAAGGGGTAGAAACCATCACCGTCTCTTGGGGGCCGGTGCTCGACCTTATTTCTGACGCAGTGCTGCGGTTCTTGCTTAAGATCGAAACGGCATTTCTCTGGACGCCCTGGCCGGTGGTCATCGTAGGTGCGGCCATCATCACCTGGGCCACGGTTGGCTGGAAGTTTTCCGTTTTCGCGGTGCTTGCTCTGCTTACAACCGGAGTATTCGGCCTTTGGGAGAGCGCGATGGAGACGATGGCGCTCATCGTCGTCTCGGTCTTTCTCTCCATATTGGTGGGAATACCAATCGGGGTGCTCGCCGCGCGCAGCAATGCGTTCGATGCGGTCCTGAAGCCGCTGCTCGACGGAATGCAGACGATGCCGTCGTTTGTGTACTTGGTGCCAGTGGTCATGTTCTTCGGCATCGGCAACGTTCCCGCCGTTTTTGCCACAATCATCTATGCTGCGCCGCCGACTATCCGGTTCACCAATTTGGGAATCCGGGAGGTCAGCCCGCAGGTAGTCGAGGCGGCACGCTCGTTTGGCACGACACCCCGCCAGTTGCTATTCAAGGTTCAGGTGCCGATGGCGCTACCGACGATCATGGCCGGCATCAATCAGACGACAATGATGGCGCTGGCGATGATGGTCATTGCTTCGCTCGTCGGCGCTGGCGGCTTGGGTGAAGACGTACAGCGGGCGCTCTCGCGTGCGCAGCCGGGACAGGCGCTGCTAGGCGGGCTGGGGATTGTCTTCTTGGCAATCATTATTGACCGCATAACGCAAGCCTGGGCCAAGATCCGACAAGAAGCGCTAAAGATGTAGGAGGTCTTGGGAAAGGATGCGGTAGACTGCAGACTGAGACTCGCGGCATCGTAGTGTTTAAGCTTTACATACATTAGTGGGAGGTTCCCGAAGTTATGAAGATTCGTACTTGGAAGATACTAGGTGGCATGTTGGCGATTATGTTCGCCTTCATGCTTACGCTTACCGCGTGCGGCACGCCACAGATGACGCCTGCCGAAGGGGAAGCGGCACAGATGGAGGAAAAGTCTGAAGACGCGGAGATGATGGAGAAGCCGACGATCGTCTTTGCCGACCTGAGTTGGGATAGCGCGCAGATTCAGAACGCGGTAGCGCGGTATATCCTTGAGAATGGATACGGCTACGAGACCGACGCGGTCTTTGGCGACACCCTACCCTTGTTGGTCGCTCTCCGCGCCGGTGACGTCAACGTCAACATGGAAATCTGGCTGCCAAATCAGGAAGAGCCCTTCTTGCTGGCGTTAACAGAAGGCTCAGTTGAAGTCGTGGGCAAGAGCCTGGAGGATAACTGGCAGTCGGCATTCATCATTCCGCAGTATACAGCGGACGAGAATCCGAACTTGCGGAAGGTGGAAGACCTTAGGGACCACATGGAACTATTCGTGACGCCGGAATCGAATGGCAAAGCGCGTCTCATTAACTGCCCTCCCGGCTGGGCGTGCGAGGGAGTGAATACAAATAAGGTAGAATCCTACGGCCTTTCGGACGTGGTTGAATTGGTCAATCCTGGCTCGGGTTCGGCTCTGCAAGCCGAGGTTCACGCGTCTTTCCTCAAGAAAGAGCCGGTGCTCTTCTACTATTGGGGTCCGACGACGTTTTCCTTCCAGATGGAAACCGAACTCGGCGGCTACTACATTCTCGAAGAACCAGAGTACAACGAGGAATGCTGGGCCAATAACAACGCTTGCGCATACCCCTTGGCTGAAGTTGTCATCGCCGTCCACACGGATATCAAAGAGGGCGCTCCCGATGTAATCGAAATGCTCGGGAAGTGGGACTGGAACTTCACCAATCAGCGCTCAGCCGAGACATACTTCGCGGAGACCGGTGCTGAGTACGCCGAAGTCGCCGTGTGGTGGCTGCAGAACAACGATGCGTGGCGCGAGTGGGTAACACCCGAAGCCGCGGAGAAGATCGCTGCTGCCCTCGCCGAGTAGAGTAATGCCCGAGGTAAGTGTCACCGCTCCGCGTGAAAGTGGTTCGCCTCAAGATCGTGGAATGGGAACATCGGCCTAAAGCGATAGACAAGAGGGGCGCACAAACGTGCGCCCCTCTTTGATTCTCGTCTTGTCACGGAAATTGGCGCGTCTAAGGCGGCCCTTTTGATTGACAGCGTGAAGAACTATTGGCCGTGACGCGCCACTCTTCTACCAGCGGCGCACCGGCTTTTCGCTATTGAGCAAGTGCTGGAGCAGCAAGTCTTCGTGCTGGCGGACGAGATCGCGGGCACCGGGGTCACGGGCCAAGTTCCGCATTTCGAGTGGGTCCTCTTCCATGTCGTAGAGCTCTTGGCCGTCCTCGGTGTTCCAGAAGGCGTACTTATAGCGGTTCGTGGTGACTGACTTGCCGCGAATGACTTGGTTGTTGTCTTCGTACTCGCAGAGCGCAATGCCCGGGGCATCCGCAGTGCCTTCCACCACGGGCTTGAGGCTGGTAGCCTGCATCTCCTTTGGAATCTCTACGCCCGCATAGTCCAGGATGGTGGAGGCGACTTGGAACGTCTCGATGACGCCGTCTACGTGCGGCACCCGCGGCATGTTGCTGGGCGGCGCGACGATGAACGGTACACGTGTGGAACCCTCCCAAAACGTCCCCTTCCCGCCCCGGGACCAATCGCCCATGTGGTCGCCGTGGTCGCTGGTGAAGATGATGAGGGTGTTATCCGCCTTGCCGCTCTCCTCAAGAGTCTGAAAAAGACGCTCCATCATGTCGTCGATATAGGTGCAGAGACCCCAATAGTACGCCGTTACGCGTCGGATCAGGCTGTCGTCCGGCTCTTTGGCAAAGCGACCGCCCTTGTTCTGCAGATGCTTGGGCTTGTCACTGTCGTCCGCGAGATACGTCGGTGAGATGTCCACGTACTCTGACGGATACATGCTGTCATACGGCATTGGCGGGTCGAAGGGGCCGTGGGGCCCGCAAATCCCGCACCACGCGAAGAAGGGTTGATCGTGGTCGCGAGCCACAAACTCCCGCGTATTCTCAGTGATCCAGGTATCAATGTACTCTTCCAGCGGTAGCACGTTGGTGATGGCGGTCATGTACTTGCGGTATTCGGGCTCGCGGCGCTGTTCGTAGATGAGTTCGTAGCCGCCGGGATGCACGGAATCCAGCCAACGCGCATACACGGGGCCTAATGGGCCGGGGCCAAGCGGCGAGCCATACGATTGCATCCAACGTGAACCCTTGCCGCCGGTAAGTTGGGTCTCGTTGAAGCCCTTTGGCGGCATCATGTGAATTTTGCCGAAAGCGGCGGTTACGTAGCCCGCGTCCTGCAGATGCTCCATGAAGGTTGGTTCCCAGGGCGGGAGTCCGGGCGTGCTATCTACGGCCGCCTCCATGTAGGAAACGCCGTGCTGATGGGTGTAGCGCCCGGTCTGGAGGCAGGCGCGCGCCGGAATACAGACCGGATTCTGGTTGTAGGCTTTGGCAAAGAGGGTTCCCTTGGCTGCAAGAGCGTCCAGAGTGGGTGTCTTGACCTTCCGGTTGCCGTAGCAGCCAAGCGTGTCCCACCGCTGTTCGTCGGTTGTAATCAGAATGATGTTCGGACGATCCATGTGCTTCTGCTCCCTGCTGTTTTTACCTATCGCCGGTGCCTGCCATGTAAATCCTGTGGTGGTCTCCGGAGACCGTCGACGTGCCCGAAAGCCCGTCTGCCTATTGTAGCATTGCAATGAAAGCTGGCGGGCACACAGCTTTCGTTAGCTTCCCACTGAACGCAATGCAGGACCTATAAACCCGCCTCTTGTGCAAGCTTTTTCGTGTATTGCAGGTCCTGCTTTACCTGGGCGAGCAACTCGGTCTGGCCCATGTCCTTGAAACTGTTGGCCCCTCGATACTCAGCTTGAAATGAGGCGTAACCAGCGTACCCGATTTGCTTCAGGTACCCGAAGGCTTCGGGAAACGGCACGAACCCCCGGTCAAACGGCACGACCTTGGTCTGCCAGCGCGCGGCGCCAGTATCCGGGTCTTCTATGCGAAACTGGGCGACGTTTTCGAGGGCAAGCATTGCGATCCGGTCCGCAAGCAGGTCTAGGCCGTGGATCCAGCCGCCGAAACTACCTTCGATGCCCATGTGCCCGAGATCGGGATAGTAGCAGAGGGCGGTGGGATCGAAGTCTTCCAGGAGCAGCGAGACCACGTGGGTGGTGGCGGAGAGTGTCGGCCCATAGTGCGCATGGACACCGGCCTGCATGCCGTACTTGTGGCAGAGTCGCTCGATGCCGTGCAACTTTTCGCGTACCTCGTCGATCTGGCGGCGCATAGCGCCAAAACCGGCGTAGCGGTAATAACCCAGCTTGAACTGTTTGATGCCCAGGTTGGAGGCGGTAGCAATGATCTCTTCAGCGTGGGGCGAATCCGCGCTCTCGATGGCCGTTGTCAACCAACCGATTTCCAAACCACGGCTGCGTATGGCCTGCGACGCCTTGGGCAGATCGGTCTTCACGCGCTCCGGCAAGACATGACCGGGCGAACGCACCGTGAGGTCGACGCCATCCATGCCCAGGTCGGCGACAGTGTCGGCAAGCTCGGGGTAGGAGAGGTTTTCTAGGGGCTTTGAGAGCATCAGGTACTTCATAGTTTTTTCCTAATTGGGTCAGAGGCTTGACACGCATGGAGTTGAGTGTTTTGAAATGCGTGCCACAAATTCGCTGAGGGGCAATACGCTATCCGTCATTCCCGCTTTCGCGGGAATCTATCTTATATGCAACAGCAGGCTCCGTCCAAAGCGGGGGGCAAGCCCCCGCGCTACGTTCCTTGACCTGAATGTCATCCTGACCTGCCCAAGAAACCTGCAATGCCTTCGACCAAGCGATGTGTTTCTATGCAAGGGTTCTAGATTCCTCACTTCGTTCGAAATGACAGAAGAGCACTTGCACTTTTAAGGAATTCGAGAGTGTATCATTGGCTGCTGAGCAGGCAAAGACGCGAGATAGTATCCTAACCACCGATACAATCACTGTCGTGTGCTGAGCAGCCGTTGCATGGTGCCGCCGAGAATCTGCTTCTTCTCGTCGTCGGTAATGGGAGCCAGGAGGATGCGCCCAATCTGGTGCGTGGGACACATCCAGGGGAAGTCGTCTCCGAAAAGAATGCGACCAGCCCCTACTGTATTCACCAACTGAGCAAACGCGCCATATGGCGCAACTGAGCCGGCCGTGTCCAAATAGACGTTCGGTTCTTCTAACGCGACTTGGTTGATGGCATCTCCTCGCGTGCGTCTGCCTCCCGCACCGGCGTGCGCCACGATGAAGTGGGCGTTGGGATACGCGCGCGCGGTGCGGCGCAGCACGTCAGGTGAGTCCACGCCGTGGCTGATTAGCGGGAGGCGGTGCTTGTCTGCCAGCTCAAAGGCCGGGACATACGCCGGCCCGGCAAAAGGATACTCATGTATCCCGGTATGAAACTTAATGCCGCGCACACCGGCGTCGACGCAGCGCTGCATTTCGTCGCGCACCTGGCGGGCAAGGTTAGGGTCGGGAACGGCATAGGCCAGCAGACGGCCAGGGTGCCGCTGTGCCGCTTCCAGGTTCTTGTCGTTGCCGGTGCGCATGTCGGCCGTAATCGCCAGGCTTGAAAAAACGCATGACTGATCGATACCCACACGGTCCATGGTCCGCACAAGGGAATCTGCATCCGGTGCGGGCTGGGCGAATCCGTAGTACAAACCAAGGTGACTGTGGTTGTTCACTATGAACGTGTCGGTGAGCGGTACGCCGCGCAGGGCGGCCTCGCGCAGTGTCATGTTTGTACTCTCGGTTGCTGAAGCTACCTGTGCCATGTCATCACGCCTTTCTATATCATTAAGCTAGGAATCGGAGTGTGTCTCGTTGGACGCGGTCAGACGATGCAGTTGTCAATTAAGCGTTGCAGGCTGCCAGCGGCAACGGTATCGCGCTCCTCGACAGAGAAGCTGGCGTACGTGAGCCCGGTGATGGCCATGCCCGGGTCCCACACCGGTACGCCGGTGCCAAAGACTAGACGTTCCGCACCCCAGCGACCGGCAATGAGGGCAATGGCATCGTGACCCTGCATATAGGAGGTCTCCAGATATAAGTTGGGATAGCGCTCCATAAGCGTAAAGAGCGTGCGAAAGTTCGACGGCGGCTCACGCAAGAGAACGAGGGGCAGCGTGGGATACGTGCGGCACGCCCACTCGATGAAAGCCCATGGACGCGGCTCGCTCCAATGGCGGATGTTTGAATCAAGGAACAGCGGCACCCGACGTTCGGCCAAGGCTTCGAGCAGTGTATCCACTTCCCAGGGCTCCAGCGTAAGCCGGTTGATGCCCGTGCAGAGTCGTGCCGCCCGCGCGCCGGAATCCAGCAACTGGGCGACCTGCTCGCGTTCCGGCGGCATCTCTCCGGCGACGGACGGCATGACGACCCAGCACGGCGCGAGCCGGTCTACACCCTTGGTTTCTTCGATCACGAGCCGGTTGCCTATGGCGGGATGCTGCCACTTGGCGAGGCCGTGGGTGACGAGCGCGCGGCTGATGCCGTTTTCGTCCATCACGGCCAGCAACCGAGGGACGTCATCGGGGGTGTCGTCGTGGCGGAGGGGTATGGGCCCCAGAAATACGTTGGAGTCGAAGAGGTGCGGGAGAGCGGCGTTCGGATCCATTGTGCTCCTCCATGTGTGCTAAGTTTGTATTGACCTGATTATACAGTAGAGAAGATGAGGGATACGCTAGTTGCTTTAGGTGTCCCGCTGGTGCACGGTGCCAAGTCGTCGGGGGGGGGGAGTGAACGGTTGAAGAAGGGTTGGTACTCGTGTAGATACGTAGCGCGGGAGCGTATTCGCCAACCTTTGCCCCAGCAACCATACTGACCGGGGCAGGGTATGCGCTCCGTGGGACTATGAGGACTGTACACGGTACTATCTTCGAGTTGAAGGTTGCCGCTAAGCCCGGGGATCACGCTCTCTCACGTATCGACGGTCGCTTAGGGTCACCACCAGCACAAGATGGTGCTATTCTGGCGCAGAGCATATGAGCAATGAGTGCATCAGGTGACGGACGTGAACCATCGTCTTGGATTGGAGGGAGCTATATAGCCTACTACGCCATATCCGGGGTACTATATACTTGAGGTACTTTGGACTAGACGGTGTACGTTGGGATCGAGGGATTTTTGAGGTTTGTTGACGCCACAACCGCGCTAATAGGGACAGCCCATGTCTTGTCCTGGGTTGCTGGTGCCTGGTTTGCGTTGGGGCCGGTGTATCAGAGTGTGTCAATGGCTGCGACAATCCCTGGTGAGCCTGCCGGAGAGGTTAGTCGGTCTACTGCTACGCTCCTAGAAGTGAATGGACTGCATGGAGCTTTGATGCTGCTTGTGCCCGTTATACTGACCGGGATCGCATTGTTGACCATTCAACTCACTAACAAGAGTCAGGCAAGTCGCGCAGTGCTTCTTTGGGGTCCCGTTGTTCTACTTCTGGGGTTCTGTTTTGTAGCGATACTCTCCATCGGACTGTTTTACCTGCCAGCCGCGCTTGTGCTCCTTGTTGCAGCTTTGACCGATTTCAATCGCCAGGAAGCCAATGTGTAGGCAGGACTAATGACCGAAAGAAGCGAGGTTCACGATTGTAGCAGTCCATGACCGTCTGCAATATTTCCAGGTAGGGGTAGCGCGCACGTGTATTACGCCTAAGGTAGGCATGCCGTATCTTGGGTACGGCTGGGACCGGCAGGACCCGTTTCTGGGTGTCAATGACGATCTGTGGGCGAAGGCGCTTGTGATAGACGACGGGGAACGGGTGGCAGCGCTCATTGCTTGCGATATGATCGGGTTTCCACCGGCAGCGTTCGCTGCAGCGGTGCGCGCCCAGGTGGCGACTCATACCGCCATCCCCGGCGAACACGTGATGCTCAGCGCCAGCCACACCCACAGCAGTCACGCCTCCATTGACCTCTCCACCCTCGATCTGGAATGGCCGTGGGTGCAAGACCTCTTACAAAGCCTGGCGGGGGCAGCGATTGCCGCGTGGCAGCGGCGGGAGCCGGCATCGATCAAGGTGCGTTCCGGTGAAATCCATGGCATTTCAGAAAACCGGCGGGTAGTACGGAGCGACGGCAAAGTGTACCGCAATTGGGATCGAACCGCATCTGCTGAGGTGGTGCGGCGCGGCCCGATAGACCCGGAGGTGGGCGTGCTGCTGGCCCAGCGCCCTGATGGATCGCCCCTGGCGGTGCTCTGCAACTTTACGGCACATCCCATTTGCGCCATGAGCCAGCCGCTCGTGTCGGCGGACTTTCCGGGCTTTGCGACGGCTGCGGTGGAGGCGGCCTTGGGGCCGGGCGTGACGGCGTTGTTTACGCAAGGCGCGTGCGGCGACGTCAATCCGCCGGTGGTGCGGCGCAACGTTCGCGATGCGCGCGAGATCGGGTTGCAGCTTGCCGGAGAGGTGCTGCGCGTGGCGGGTTCATTGTTACCGGAGGAAGTATCGCCCGTTGAACGGCGCGTTCAGATTGCTTCTAAGCACGTGAATTGGGCCTACCGCACGGATTTGCCTCCGCAAGACGAGGCAGCGCGCGCCTATGCCGCAGCGACGGCTGAGATTGAGCAACTGAGGCGTGATGGTGCAGCGGAAGCAGACATTCGCAGGAAAGCGAATGAGCACCGCTTGGTGCGGGAGCAATTCGGACTCACCCGCAACGTTGCGCGCCGAGAAGAGGGCGAGATTCAGCTCTTAGCGATCGGGGATAGTGCGTGGGTGGGAGTGCCCGGTGAGTTGTTCTGCCAAATTGGGCTCGACATAAAGGAACAATCACCCTTTGCCCACACGTATGTCGTTGGCTACGCGAACTGCTACCAAGGATACTTCCCAACGCCAATTGCCTACGAGGAAGGCGGCTACGAGGTGAACATGGGCCGCTGGAGTCGCTTCACCGCCGCCGCAGGCGAGAGCGTGCAGGAGACTGCCTTAGACCTCCTGCACAAGATTGGCTAATTGCTGTTGCCCTACATACTGGGCCAAGCTGGCACTCAATGTCATTCCTGTAAGTGTTGACTAACTCGTTGACAGAATCGTCAAAGCGGCTTATACCATGGAAAGTGAGACATGTTCGGCTCCGTCATTCCCGCGAAAGCGGGAATCCATCTTCGCTACATCCCCTGGATCCCGGCTTCCGACGGAGTGTGGATTGTAGTGCCGCCTACCATGTTCGTCTTTGATGCATGAGTTTTCACTACTCTTGACAGAACTACCTAATGGGTAAGGCAGCCGATAGATAGCCATCAGTGTCTTGGCCTTTCATATTCCCATTCTGTCAGCGAATTGCCTGACACTTATAATTCCAAGCGAAAGCGACCAATCTCAAGTGTTTGTAGGGGATACAGGCTTGCTTTGCTTCTCGAGGCTGTTTCGGACAGCAAAGTAGCAAAGAAGACGTGAGCTCTTGGCTGCTCGCCACCCTGTGTTGTAGCATGAGCCGGCATTGCGTGAAGATGGATTCCCGCCTGCGCGGGAATGACGGTCAAGTGTCAGCACGACCATGGCGAGGGGGCATCTGTATCTTACGCGTAGAGTTAGCAAACCATGGCAACTGACTCAGTGCGTGAACGCGCGTGCCTGCGGTTAATCAAGCTGGAAGCTCACTCCTGCACCACGTCCAACTCGGTAAGAATAGTTGGGCCGCCTGCGAGCGTGCGATGTACCGGGCAGCGCTCGGCAATTTGCAGGAGCCGCTCGCACTGTGCCGCGTCCAGCACGCCGGTGACGACGATGTAGCGCCGTATGAGGTCGATCTTAGACTTGCTCTGGTCTTCGCACTCTTCGCAGTCGCGGGCGTGCACGCGCTCGTGACTGAGTTCCACCTTGACCGCTTGGAGCTTCCACTCCTTCCTGTCGGCATACAGCCGCAGCGTCATTGCCGTTCAGGTACCCAGCGCGGCCAGCAGGAATTCATAGGGGTTGGGTCCGAGATTTTCGCCCTCAGGCGCAGGCTCGTCCGCAATTAGGGCGTGCGAATCGGTGACGACGACGTGTTGCAGTCGTTCGAGACTCTTGATTGCTACCGTCTGCATGGCATATCCTCCTGATCTGCATCTGTTTCCGTGTCGTTGGGCCTTGGAGCAAAATTGGGAGGTGCACGAGGCTCACATGGCGGACATGAGCTTCGTGCCGAACTCCTCAGGATCGCTTCGTTCAATTACCAGGTCTGTCGCGTCATGGAACCGCATGAAATCGCGCATGGCGCGGGCAACCGACGCCGCAAGCCGATCGCTCGGCTTTACGCCTGGTTCGAGATAGACCGCCTTCAGCCGGAGCAGACCGGTCTTTCGTTCAACCTTTGGATCGAAGCGGCCGACCAGCCGCCTCTTGTTCAAGATTGGCAGGCAGAAGTACCCCCATTTTCGCTCCGGCGCGGGCACGTAGCATTCCAACTTCTGATGAAAGTTCCACATGGCGCGGTCGCGGCCTCTGGCCCAAAAGAGACTATCGAATGGATTAAGAAACGTCGTCCGACGAACGCGCAGGGCGCCATCCGCCGCAGCATCCAGCAGCGGCAGGTGTTCACGGTGCACCAGGAGTTCGTGCGTTTCCCCGTCTGCCAGTTGGGCTTGGATGGTGACGAACGTGCCGTCCGCGATCAGCGCCGCCACTAGTGGCTTTGCTACGGTAGACTTCAGCTTGAGGTAGTTGCCGACTTGGCCCGGTGCGCAGACGCCGAGCGCCCGCATGGAAATCTCCAGCAAGCGCTTTAGAGCCTTCTCTTCAGACGGCTCTTCTCGTTCAACCCAGGATGGCAGCACACGCTCACGGATGTCGTAGATGCGCTGGAAATTCACGCGGTTGGAAATAGCGAGTTCGCCAGTGTTGTAGAGGTGTTCCAGGACAACCTTCGCGTCATCCCAGTTCCACCATGAACCGGGCGCTCGCTTGCCGGTGCGAAAGTCCGCCGGTCGGGAGCCCCCGCGGTCCCGCACTGCTTCGTAGATGTTTTCGACCAACTGCTGTTTCTCAGGATTTGCAACCCAATTCTTATACCACTTATTGTTGCCCGGCCTGTGACTGCGCATGCGCGGCGTAAAATACGGGTAGAGGTTCAAGGGGATGATGCAGGCCGCGTGCGCCCAGTACTCGAACAGGCGACGGTTGTTGTCGGGCGACGTGTTGCCGTCATCGAAAAGCAGCTTATCGAGCAGGTTAGTGTCGTAACTGCCCAGCCTGCTCCAGAGCGTGAGGTATTGTGCACGGTTGACGACTTGCAGCGTGTCGATCTGTACCCAGCCCACACGCTCTATCGCCGCGTAGACATCCTCGATTCCCGGCCGGGAGCCTCCGCCCAGCGACCGGCCCAGTCCTTGGGCATGCAGTGCGAGCGTAAGAACTGCATACAGCGGATAGGGCGACCGCGCACTCATGAGCGGGGCATTGATTCCGGCAGTGAGCGTGCCGCGACATCATCTGGAAGGCCGTTTGTGGATGGGTCGGCCTCGCGCGCGTAGAGCGACAGCACGCCGACCTCATGTTTCCGCGCCGGCGGCCGCCAATGTGCTCGACGTTCCTCTAGGATTCGCTCGATTTCCTCAGGAGACCGCCGCTCGCCTCGGACGCCCACAATCGCCAACGAGCGCGCTGGCACGTCAATCGAGATGAGGTCGTCACTTTCCACCAATGCGAGCGGACCCCCCAAGGCGGCTTCGGGCATTACGTGACCGATAGCCGGGCCTTTAGCTGCGCCGGAGTACCGTCCGTCGGTGATGATGGCGGTGCTGGCTTCCAAGTCGGGCCGGGCAGAGATAACGGTGGTGCAGAAGTACATCTCCGGCATGCCGGAAGAACGCAGCCCTTCATAGCGGATAATCATGATGTCGCCCGGCTTAATCTCGTCACTCTTCACGCCTGCGATGGCGTCGTCCTCGCAATCATAGGGCACCGCGCGTCCGACCATCTGATGGGTGCGCGGATCGGCGGCAACATGCTTCATCACCGCTCCCTCAGGCGCCAGGTTGCCGGTGAGCACGGCAATCGTGCCGCCCGACTTGTAGGGCCGCTCGATCGGATAGAGCACTTCGTCCTTGCGCAGACCGTGGTTCTCTAAATAGCCCGCAATTTCGTCAAACCAGCCGGATTGCTCCAGGTCTACGAGGTTCTCACCGATGGTTTTGCCGGTCACCGTGAGGCAATCAAGGTAGAGAAAGTCTTTAACTTCCTGCATTAACGCCGGCACGCCGCCGCAATACCAGACATATTCCACCGGATGGGTGCCGTAGGTCTTCACGTTGGTCAGCACCGGCACCTTCCTGCCGATCTCGTCAAACTGCTGCGGGCGGATTTCGATGCCCACTTCTTGGGCAATTGCCGGCAGGTGGAGCAGAAGGTTGGTGGAGCCGCCGACCGCGGCGTGAAGGACGAGGGCATTATGGAACGCCTCCGGCGTCAGGATGTCGCGGGGCCGGATGTTCTTCTCCAGCAAGGTCATCACCTGCTCGCCCGCATCGCGGGCCATGCGGGTGAGTTCGCGCAGCGGGGCCGGAATGAGCGCGCTCCCGGGCAGCGCTAGACCCAATGCCTCGCTAATCACCTGGTTGCTGCTGGCGGTTCCCATGAACTGACAGGAACCGGGTGTAGGACAGGCGTGCTTCTGCTTGGCAATCAGCTCTTCCTCGGTGATCTGTCCTTTGTCGCGCATAATGCCCAGCGGATACATCAGTTCGGAGGACATGTTGCAGGGGCCGTTGGTCTGCGTGCCGCCGGGGATGTGGATTGCCGGGAGGTTCACGCGCGCCATGGCCATCAGGTGGCCGGGCACGGCCTTATCGGCAGTGGAGATGCAGACCATGGCGTCGTGCGGGTGGGCCAGAGCGTGAATCTCCGTCATATAGCTGATGATGTCCCGCGAAGGGAGACTGAAGCGCATGCCGGCATGGGCCTGGGCAATGCCGTCGCATATATCGGTGCAGTAGAATTCAGCAGGTTTGCCGCCGCGTGTGTAAACGCCGAACTTGGCCTGCTCGACAAGATCGCCGAGATGCACGCTGGAAGGGTGGGAGCAGCCGGTCACACTCTCCACAAGCACCTGCGGCTTGCCCAGATCGTCTACTGTCCAGTCCATACCCATGCGCAGGGCATCGCCCTGGCGGTTGACGTCTCGCAATCGCTGACTCCGCAACGCCATTCCCCAAACCTCCCTCAATCTCAAGTCGGGTTGTCCGCTGCTGTGTTGCTCTCTATTGTACAGAATAGCCGTTTGGTGCATCTTGGAATGAGGTAGGCGGTGAAGGCGGGAGTGGACGCGAAGGCTATTCCACGCAACACTGGCAGCATATCGGCCAAACTGTGGCGGGCCGGCTTGGCGCACTCTACTTTATGCGTGCCGAAGGAACATCATAGTGGCGGCGTGCTTTCCGAGTCCCTGAGAGCTCCTGCAAATACATGGGGAAATACCTAGAAGTGCATTGAGTTCCAACGGAAGACCGCATAGGGTTAGAACGGGTGGCGCATCATGACCGCAGCGACAGCAACTGACATGGTCCACGCCGCGATCGCGGAAAGAGGCAGGATATCCTTTGCCGAATTCATGCAGATCGCGCTCTATGCACCGGATGTGGGTTACTATTCTGCTTCTGCTAGTCATTCACGCGCAGGCGGGAGTTCAGAGCGGAAGTCCCACTCCGGCCCGCCCCACGACTACTATACTGCGCCGCAGCTTCACGCTGTGTTTGGCACGTACATAGCCCGTCATCTGGCGCAGGTCTGGCAAGAACTTGGCGAGCCACAGCACTTTGACATCGTAGAGATGGGTGCAGGCCGTGGTATCCTCGCGTGGGACATTCTCAACGGATTGCGTAATGAGATGCCGCAGTGTTGGAGATGCGCGCACTACCAGTTGGTGGATCGCGGTCCCGGGCCTAGCTCCGAGCAGCAGCAGGCGCTTACCGCGGCTTCGGCGCATGACGTTGTCATCAGCCAAACGCTCACTGCGCCGGTAGCCGGTGTTGTGCTCTCGAACGAACTGCTGGATGCGCTGCCGGTGCATCGGGTACGACTTAATGGCGGTGCTTTGCGGGAGGTCTACGTGGCGGAGCACGATGGTCGACTGCGCGAGGAGTTTGACGACCTATCCTGCCCGGAACTTGGAGCCTACGTGGAGCGCTTGGGCCGGCCGCCGGAGGGTTGGCAAGGTGAGATTTGCCTGGCAGCCTTGGCATGGCTTCAGACGGTTGCGGAAAAACTGACACGAGGTGCGGTGATTACGATTGACTATGGTGCGACGTGGGAGGAGTTGTGCGGCCCGCGGCATTTAGGCGGTACCCTCGCTTGCTACTATCGCCACCGCGTCAGTAAGGATCCCTATTGCCGCATCGGCACTCAGGATATCACCGCCCACGTGAACTTTTCTGCACTAATGGAGTATGGTGAAAGGGTTGGCCTGTCCACGATACGTTACCAGTCTCAGGCCGAATACCTGATGGGCTTGGGAATCGGCGAGCATTTGGCTGAAATCGCTCGCCGGCCTGCTACCACAGAGTCGATACGAGCGAAGCGTGCTATCACTGATCTCATCTGGCCCGACGGCCTTGGAGGCTTTCGCGTCTTGGTTCAGCAAAAGGGTGTGCTATACTAGCTAGCGTTCGCTTTGGATTGCCCCTGCTCGTAACGTCGCAGTTGTGTCTCCCATGGACAATAGACCAATGTGATGCGCTCGGCAGCGAGTGCATTAGCAACGAACTGCCCGGCGTCAACACTTGGCAGTAACAGAACGAGGATCGTCTGCGAATGGGAAAGCTAGCCTTGACCGGTGGAACGCCGCTCGTTGATTCGCCGTTGGGGGTAACCTGGCCGGTGTACGATGAACGCGACGAGCGGGCACTGCAGGGCGTGTTGCAGAGCCGGGCCTGGACACGTTCTAAGTTTCAGGGGGAAGAGTCACGGGTGTGGCGATTTGAAGAGGCATTTGCTGCGTTTCAAGACGCACGGCACGGCGTGGCGGTGGCCACCGGGTCGATAGGCATGGAACTGGCCCTGAAGGCAGTAGGCGTCGAGCCCGGCGATGAAGTCATCATTCCGGCGGCTACGTGGATAACTGTGGCCACGGCAGTAGTCGCCGTCGGCGCCGCGCCGGTGTTTGTTGACATTGATCCCGGTACGTATAACATCGATGCCGGCAAGGTCGCTGACGCGATTACGCCCAAGACCCGGGCGGTAATGTGCGTCCACAACGGAGGGATGCCCGCCGACATGGATGCTCTGCGGGCTCTCGTTGACAAGCATGGGATCGCGCTCGTCGGCGACTGCGCGCATGCGCATGGCAGCCAATGGCGGGGCCGCGGCGTGGGCGCCATCGAGGACGCGGGCGCGTTCAGCTTTCAGGGAAGTAAAGTGGTAGCCTTGGGTGAAGGCGGCATGGTGCTCACCGACCGCGACGACTTGCAAGAGCGGCTATACGGCTTGCACCACGTGAACGGCGTGAACGGACGTCCGATGCCGGCGCAATCGCTGCCCGCCACCAACCTGCGCATGACGGAGTGGATCGGCGCCCTCGGCATCGCGGCCATGGAGCGGTTACCGGAGCAAATCGCCATCCGCGAGGCAAACGTGCGCTATCTGATACAGGGATTGACCGAAATACCGGGTGTGGATAGTATCGTTTGGGATCCACGCGTGACGCGCTGGAGTTTCTACATCTGGCATTGGCGTTTCTTGGGCGCGGAATTCGATGGTATTCGACGCGACACCTTCCTGGCCGCGCTGAAGGGCGAAGGTGTACCGACAAGTACCGGCCAGACTGCGCCGCTCTACCGGCATCCTGCGCTCACCGAAATGAATTTCGGTCGTACCGGCTTCCCCTTTAACGAGCGGGTGTACGGGCGTGCGATGGACTATGCCGGCATCTGCTGTCCGGAAACGGAGCGCATTGCCGCAGGTGAAGCGCTGGCGTTTTCCCATACACTCTTCTTAGGACCGCAAAAGCACATGGACATGATTCTTGACGCTATCCGGAAGATTCGGGAAAATGTCGCTGAACTGCATGCCTGGGAGCGTGCGCATGGTAGTGCCTAGCCCGCGTGACGTAGCGCAGGAGCTTGTTGTGGCGCGAGCGCCACGAGCGGGTGTGCGGGATGGGTGTCGGGTGAATAAACGGTCGGTTTGCGGAAGTTTGTTTTTCTGTTGCCGTACCGCATAGTGTAATGTGGGCGTGTTTGTAGCAAGTAATGCAGGTGATTAACATTGGCAAAACGAAAATTACTCGTCGTTGAATCGCCAACCAAAGCGCGGACAATCAAGAAATTCCTTGGCCGCAACTATGCGGTCGAGTCTTCGATGGGGCACGTGCGGGACCTCCCCAAGAGCAAGCTTGGTGTGGAGGTTGATAATGACTTTGCTCCCTCATACGTGGTTCCGCGCGACAAGAGTGCCACAGTCAAGAAGCTGACAGAAAATGCACTGAAGGCGAGCGAGATCTTGCTCGCCACCGACCCTGATCGCGAGGGAGAGGCCATAGCGTGGCATCTGCTCGAGGCGCTCAAGCGGAAGACGAAGAACCAGGACCTGACCGCAAAACGTGTCGTCTTTCATGAGATTACCCAGGAAGCGGTGCGGCACGCTTTGTCCGAACCACGCGAAATCAACGCTGACTTAGTGGATGCGCAGCAAGCGCGCCGCGTGCTCGATCGTCTTGTCGGCTATAAGATGAGCCCATTTCTCTGGCGCAAAGTTCAGCGCGGCCTATCGGCGGGAAGAGTGCAATCGGTAGCGCTGCGTCTCATCGTTGATCGCGAGCGCGAGATCGAGGCTTTCAAACCGCAGGAGTATTGGTCGCTTCACGCCAACCTCGCCAAGAGCCCGGCCATAGGTGCGCAGGACGTGTTTGACGCCGAACTCGTGCACATAGAGGGCAAGAAGCCCGAAATCGGCGATGGAGAAACTGTGGAGGGCATAGTTTCGGACCTTGACGGGGGCGATAGAGTCGCAGTCGCTACCTGGCCGGTGCAGAAAATCTCGGTGCGGGAAAGAAGGCGCCGGCCGAGCGCGCCGTATACTACAAGCACGCTGCAGCAGGATGGCTCGCGCCGCTTGAACTACAGTGCTTCGCGCACTATGCGGCTGGCTCAGCAACTCTATGAGGGCATTGAAATCGGTGGCGAAGGTCAGGTGGGCCTCATCACTTACATGCGTACCGATTCGGTGCAGGTGGGTAGTGAGGCTATCGCGCAGGTGCGCCAGTATATCGGAGAGACGTACGGCGCGGACGAGGTGCCGGAGAATCCGAATCGCCATACCTCACGAGTGAAGAACGCCCAGGAAGCTCACGAGGCAATACGCCCCACCAGCGTCTTTCGCACGCCCGAGCAGATGAGGGAGTTCCTGGATGCCAACCAGCTCAAGCTCTATACGCTCATTTGGCAGCGATTCGTTTCCAGCCAGATGCGTCCGGCTCTGTTAGAAACAAAATCAGTGGACGTCGTACCCCAGCGTGATGGGTCTGACTTGAAATACCGCTTCAGAGCGTCGGCGACGCGCGTGAAGTTTTCCGGCTTTTATCAGGTCTATCGCGCGGATGAGGAAGAAGAAGACGAGAGGAAGTCTCTGCCCCTATTGGAGGAAGGCGAGGTTTTGGACCTCCGCAAGCTCATGCCGGATCAGCACTTCACCCAGCCGCCACCGCGATACACTGAGGCTAGCCTGATCAAGGGACTTGAAGAGGAGGGTATTGGTCGGCCGAGCACCTATGCGCCTATCCTTTCAGTGATTCAAGAGCGCACCTATGTCGAGCGCGAACGGCGTACCCTCAAGCCCACTGAACTAGGAATTATTGTGCGGGATATCCTGGTGAAACATTTCCCGGATATTATCAAGCCCGAGTTCACGGCGGCGATGGAAGAGGACCTGGATGCCATCTCCCGTGGTGAAAAGCAGTGGACTCCCGTCCTAAAGGAGTTTTACGGTGGCTTCAGCGCGGCATTGGAGAAGGCAGACCTAGAGGCGGAGCGCGTGCAGCGCCCGGTGGAAGAGACCGGCGAGATGTGTGAGGAGTGCGGCAAGCCGCTTCTCCTTCGCGAGGGGCGGTTTGGGAAATTCATTGGTTGCAGCGGCTTTCCGCAATGCCGCAATACCAAGCCATTCTTGGATACTATTGGCGTAAATTGCCCGCAGTGCGGTCAAGGTGAGGTAGTGCGAAAACGAAACAAGCGGCGCAACGTCTTCTATAGCTGCTCTCGCTACCCTGACTGCGAGTACGCGAGTTCGCGTCCGCCTGCCGCCCCTAAGGACACTGCTGACGAAGCACCCGCGAAGGAACCGGCAGAAGTGGCAGGCGATTAGTCGGCAAAGACTATCCTCGGGTAGCCAAGGTGCCTAGCTGCGCGCGCCATTCGCCGTAAGATAGAGAAACTCTCTATCTATGCGCCAAACACGCTTGTTGCGCTATTTGGCCCGCTGCACCTTTCATTCCTGTCTTTCAATCCGCAACGGGTACATCGCTTTGTTCGCTCTGAGCGGTGCGCAATGACTCTAGCTTGAGCAGTTGCCGTTCTAATGCGCGGCGGCGGGTACCGGTGAGCGTGTCGAAGTCATTGGCAACACGTTGAAAGTCGCCCTCCAGTTTATCCAGCGCCTCAGCGTAGCGCGACCACTCTTTGGAAAGTGCGCTCCACAGGGTGAGCATCTCTCCGGCTGTTTGCTGCAGCGAAAAGACCTCTGCCGCTTCCCGAATCACGCTGAGCACACCGAACAAGCTGAAAGGCGAGCAGAGCACGACACGGCTTTCCAGGCTGTTCTCGAGCAGTGTGCGATCGCGCTGCAGGATAAAGCCGTACACTTGCTCCAAAGGAATGAAGAGCAGGACGCAGTCTATGGTGTTGGCTGCCGGGTCAATGTAATCTCGTGAGGTTACCGCCTTGACGTGACTGCGCACGTCGCGAAAGAACTGCTGCTCCAAGCGTTCTCGTTCGGTATCTGAATCCGTTTCCAAAGCCCGCAGGTAGTTATCGAGCGGGAACTTCACATCCATATTAAGGTACTGGTCTTTAGGCAGCCTGAAGGTGAAGTCGGGTCGTGTGCCCGTCGCGGTGGTCGTCTGCTTCGTGTAATGAATATTCGGCAGCAAGCCCGCGGCTTGCAGAACGTCCTCGGCCATGCGCTCGCCCCAGGCGCCCCGCGCGCGGCTGTTGGCAAGGGTTTCGCGAAGCGTGTTGGTGGTTTCCGATAGGCGTTTGGTCTGATCGGCAGTGTTGCGGATTTCCGTTGTGAGCGCGCTCAACCTTTCCCCGCTCTGCGCCTGCACGTCGGTCATGAGCGCACGTACCTGGTCCAGCGTTGCCCCCATCTGATTGAGCTGCTGATCGATCAGGCGCTTCTTACCATCGAATTCTTGGGAGTTTTGCGTCTGCTGTGCGCCGAGCTGGCTCTTGGCAATCTCTACCAACTGACTTGTGCTCTGATTGAGCGCTTGAAGGGAGAGGCTGCTGAACTGATCGGCCATGTGCTGCAACAGTGTCTGTATGTGCTCTTGCTGCGCGCGTTCGGACTGCTCGCGAATGCGCTCGCCAATGGCTTCGGCAGTGTGTTTGCGCCACACGCCAACGAGCATAGCAAGCGCAAGACCGATGAAAATCCCCGCTGCACCGCCAACGATGAGTGAAACAATATCCATTTCTACTCCGTAGAAGCAGTAATAGCTTGCTTGACATATGAGGCAAGCAGCCTCATTGCTGTAGCTAAAGCACTGTCCCAAAGGCCTGTCTGCGGCATCATGCCAGGCCCCGGCGCGCGCCGGCATCGATGTCAATAGACGTGCCGGTGATCATGGCTGCGCGGTCCGACACCAGGAATGCCACCAGATTGGCTACGTCCTCAGGCATGGTCACACGGCCGAGCGGATTGGGGGCACGCATATCGGCCGCCGCCTGTTCTGCGGGAGTGCCGCGTAAGCGTTCGTTCTGCCGGGCCATATCATCGATCAGTCCGGTTTCAGTGAGACCGGGGTTTACCATCACGATGCGAATGTGGTGCTCCGCGACCTCATCGGCAAGTGTCTTTGTAAATGCCAGGAGCCCGGCATTCATCACACTGGCAATTGCCAATTGAGTCGAGGGATCGTGGGCAGAACCGCCGCCAATAAGGACAATTGCGCCGCCGCCGCTTTGCCGCATGTACGGGACGGCTTCCCGTGCAGAGCGAATGTAGCCAAGTAACTTGAGGCGGATTTGCTCCTCCCAGACAGCGTCCGGCACGTCCAGGTTGCCGCCGACGATGCCTCCGCCCGCACATGCTACCAGAATATCGAGCCGCCCGAGTTCGGTATTGACTCTCCGCAGTGCGCCCTGCAGAGCACTCAAATCCGTTACGTTCGCGGCAATGCCGATTGCCCGGCGCCCAGTTTCACGCGCGATTGCGGCCCTGCTTTCTTCAAGGTCGTGAGACGTGCGCGCGATTAGGGCCACGTCCGCCCCCTGTTGGGCCAGTGACCGCCCGATTGCTTTGCCTATACCGCGGCTGCCGCCCGTGATGACGGCTCCGCGCCCCGCGAGACTTTGCGTATCCACATTTGCCTCCTGATTGTGCAATTTCGAAACAGACTACGGCACACGCGCATCTTTGGTAATGAAATATCTATGTTGAAATATTCGAATACAAAATGTGCAATTGAGCAAGATAATCAGCAAAAGGATTGCAGGTTCTTGAATAACAATCTATAATACGTCTAATACAACAGTACGGTATCGTGTTTGTGAAAAGTTTGGTGCGGCGCAAAGTGTGGAAATGCGAGGAGCAGCGGGCCTTTCAGTGGTTTCACAGTTTAGGCTGGTATACTTGAATAAATGCAGACTTCTCTATTTTAACGCTTAAGGCGCCTGTTTCGTCTACAGCAAATAACGAAGAGATACCCTACCGAGAGTTGCAGCTTTTCAACGCAGTATGGAGACAGCACTGTGGCTAGATGGCAGAAGATCGTAATTCTGGTTGTCATTTTGGTAGCGCTCATCGTCGGTGGCAGGTTCGCGTTCTTGCGGTTTCTTGGAGGTGACTCCGCCGAAAGCCAAATGGTTCAAGAAACGGAGTTTGTTACCGTCACGCGCGGGACGATTATGACCACGGTAAACGCTTCGGGGAACATTGTATATCCCGAACAGGTGGAACTTGCCTTCTCCGTATCGGGAGACCTGCGCGAGATGGTCGCGGCCGTAGGCGATGCCGTGGAGAAGGACGAGACTCTTGCCTACTTGGACGACTTGGAATTGAGGGATGCAGTACTGCGGGAACAGTCGAATCTGCGTACGGCTGAGATTAATCTCGAAAAGCTATTGGCTCCCCCTCCGTCCGAGGACGTACGCAAGTCGGAGCTTGCTTTGGAAGCAGCAGAGTCCCAGGCAGAAGCAAGCCTGAGAAGTGCCGGAGATGCGTTGGAAGATGCGGAAAAGACGCTTGATGCCCTACTGAATCCTGATGAGACTGCTGTTAAGTTAGCGAAGAAGAAGGTCACAGATGCAAGGAACGCTCTAGCGCAGGAACAGGAGAGCCTTGGTGCTCTACGCGCAGGGGGCAGCAAAGCCAAGGATCAGGCGGCTGACAACACGCTGCAGGTAGCAAAGAACAGATTGGAAGCGGAGAAACAACGGGTACGAACGGAGATTAATGAATTCACTAATGAACTGGACGGTGCGCGCCGGGGCCTAGAGCGGGCAGAAAGAAACTTTAATGAGAAAGATGATGATGACAGTCGTAGTGAACTGGAGAAAGCGCAGAGGAACTTCAACGAGGTCAAGGAGCGCGTGGATCCGGAACTGAGCATACGGCATGCGGAACTCTCCGACAATCCGCCGCCGGGAACTGTTGTAGGCGAACTGACGGCCAAAGTGCGAGAAGCTGAAAGCAACCTTGCAAGCGTACGTGTTTCGGTGGATAGCGATTTGAAGGCTGCGGAGCGAGAGGTAGCAAGCGCTAAGGATTCGCTTGAGATTGCAAAGGATGAACTTAGCGCGCTGCAGCAACCAACTGCGGATAAAGTGGAAGAAGCCGAAAACAAGGTGGAGAACGCTCGCACTGAGTTAGAAAGTGCGCAGCAAAAGGCGGATAACGATATTGAACGCGCGCGCCTGGACCTGGACATAGTTCGCGCCGGTGCAGCTTCGGAGGAAGTTGAACTGCAACAGCTTCAGGTCGAACGCGCTCAATTGAGCCTCGAAATCGCCAAGCGAAACCTCAACCAGGCCGTCCTGCGCGCACCGTTTGCCGGTGTGGTGGCAGCCGTAGAAGGCAGCGTCGGTCAGAAAACGGGAACCAAGGTCGTGACTCTCGTGCGTGCGGATCGGATCGAGATGCGAGCAAGTGTGGACGAAGCCGACGTGTCTTCAATTCAGGTGGGACAGCCGGTGGAGGTGACCACTTACGCTTCGCCGGACGTCAAAATATCAGGCACGGTCGAGACCATCTCTCCGACCTCCGTGGAACAACAGGGCGTGGTGCTCTATCCCGTCACCATACGGCTGGAACCGGGGGATCAGAGCCTGCGGGGCGGACTCTCCGCTAATGCGTTGATCGAAGTTTCAAGCCGCGACAACATTTTGCTGCTGCCGAATCGAGCTATTCGGCGCGAAGGCGACGAACGAGTGGTTTACGTGCGGCAAGAGGGGGATGTGTTGGAGCGACGGGTGGTGGAGATTGGCGTGCGAGACAGCGAAGTCTCGGAGATCGTGAGCGGTGTGAGCGAAGGGGAAGAGGTCGCGATCCAGTCACGCACAGGAGGCAACATCGGCGGTGGCGGGATTGATATACGCACTCGGTAACAGGAAGCATTGTGATTAGTCGTTTGATCTCGCCTAGGCACCATGTGACTCAATAGGGATCTCCATGCCTGAAAGTGTGATTGAGACAATTGACCTCAGGAAGACCTACGTAATGGGGGATTCTGAGATTCATGCCCTCGATGGCGTTTCTGTTCAGATCGGGCGAGGTGAATTATTGGCAATCACCGGGCCTTCCGGTTCCGGCAAATCCACGCTCATGCACATCTTGGGCTGCCTGGACCGTCCGGATGCGGGTTCCTATCTGCTCGATGGTGAAGATGTATCCACGCTCAACGACAACCGCTTGGCAGAGATTCGCAACCGCAAGATTGGTTTTGTTTTCCAGTCTTTCAACCTACTGCCGCGTGTCAGCGCACTTGAGCAGGTTGAACTTCCTTTGCTCTACGGGGGTGGCAGTAGTCGGAGTAGGTCTGCGAAGCGAGCTCTCGCAGATAGTGGCGCGGCGGTTGGCTCGGGCAAGGCGCCTACAGAATTGCCCGATGCTGAGCAGCGCATGGGTGTGGCAAGGGATCTGATGCTCCAGCGAGGCGGCGCGGGGTGGCGCGACCGCGCGAAAGAGGCCTTGATTGCCGTGGGCTTAGAAGACCGGATGTCGCACAAGCCCACGGAGTTGTCAGGAGGTCAGCAGCAGCGCGTGGCTATCGCGCGTGCGTTGGTTACCGACCCTTCGATCATTTTGGCAGACGAACCAACGGGAAATCTGGATTCGCGAACCAGCGAAGAGCTCATGGCGCTGTTATTGCGGCTTAATGCCGACCGTGGTATTACGGTTGTCTTCATTACGCATGAGGAAGAAATCGCGCGCCGCACTCACCGCATCATTCGCATGAGCGACGGTCGCATTGCGGCAGAGGAGCGCGGCGACAAAGACACCCGCCCGCCCTCCGGGGCGGCGGCAGGCTCAGAAGCTACTCCAACAGCGACCCTAACCCGCGGTGGAGTCGGCTCTCTGGGGCAAACGGAGCCGTCGCCGTCACCGTCACCGGCGTCGCCATCTGATGAGGTGGGCCCGTGAACTTCGCGACCTTGAAAGTGGCGATCAGCGCTCTGGCTGCGAACAAGCTGCGCACCAGCTTGACACTGCTGGGCATGATAATCGGCGTGGCATCGGTCACTGCGCTCATGTCCATTGGTCGAGGCGTGGAGAAGCAGATCACGGCTGAGCTACAGTCGACAGGCACCAACGTGCTCTTCATCTTCAGCGGACGGCCCGGCGGTTCTTCAAGCGAGGACCCGGTACGCCCACTCACGTACGAGGATGCGCTGGAGCTTGAAGAGTTGACGTGGGATGGGACTGTCGTCGGCGTGGCTACGGAAGGAAGCGGTCGCAGCCTCAGCGTGGTAGCGCAAGGTAGAGATACGAGAGTCACAGTGACAGGTGTGACCGCCAACTATCTGTCGGTGCGCAATCTTACTCTGGCGTTTGGGCAAATGCTCTCTCCATCGGACTTGGATTCGCGCGCTTCTGTTGCGGTATTGGGCTCAAAAGTCGCAGCAGACCTGTTTCCGGATGATGATCCAATCGACCAAACTATCCGCGCGGAGAACCTGCGCCTGCGCGTAATCGGGGTACTGGAGGAACAGGGCGGCAGCGCAGGCTTTGGCGGCACTAGCGACAACTCGATTTTGGTGCCGATTACGACCGCGCAGGCCCGTTTGACCAGATTTGTGACTGCTCAAGGCGAGAGGCCCATTAGCTCAATCAGTATAAAGCTGCTGGATGAACAGGAAGAGACAATCGATGCCGGCGCGGCGGGCATCCGGCAAATCCTGCGCGAACGCCATGAGATTCCCGATGAAGCCGACGATGACTTTATCATCATGAGTCCCAAAGATCTCATTGAGGCGGTGAGCGCGGCCCTTGGCGTCTTCACGCTCTTCCTAGGCGCGATTGCGGGCATCTCTTTGCTGGTTGGCGGCATCGGCATCATGAACATCATGCTCGTTTCCGTGACCGAACGCACCCGCGAGATCGGCATCCGCAAGGCTGTGGGCGCGAAACGGCGCGACATACTCATCCAGTTTCTCGTCGAAAGCGTGGTTGTGAGCGTTTTGGGAGGCTTGCTTGGGATCTTGTTCGGCACGTTGATTTCGTTCGGTATTGCGCAGATTCCGCTGGGAGAAGATGGTGAAGGACTGCAAACAGCGGTCACGCTGGACATCGTCCTACTTGCCGTGAGCGTAGCGGCTTCTGTGGGCATTTTCTTCGGCATCTATCCGGCCAATCGCGCCGCGCGCCTCGATCCCATCCAGGCTTTGCGCTACGAGTAGAAGCGCTTGGCTTGCCCTTCGTGCCAATGGGCATGAAGAGAGACTTTGCCTACAGACCAAGCTGCCTTAGAAACTGCTGTCAGGGAGGGCTGATGTGAGTCAAAAATCGTCGTACGATGGGAGGTACGCGGGCCAAGAGTACTATTGGGGCACAAAGCCGTCTGCAATTTGCCATCAAGTCTTGCAGCTATTGCCCCCCGATCAGCCGGTTTCACTCCTCGATATTGGCTGTGGAGAAGGTAGGAACGCGGTTTTCTTCGCGCATAACGGGTACGGGGTAACCGCCTTTGATTCGTCGGCAGCAGGCGTAGCGAAGACGGAACGCCTTGCTGAGGCAGCGAACGTCCCGATCGCCGTTTTTCAAGCAGATATGAATTGGCATAGGTTAGAAGGCAAATTCGACGTCTTGTTCTCTACCGGCGTCTTCCACCTCATTCCCCGCAAACTGCGACAGGAAGTATTCGCTCACTATAAGGGACACACTGCCGGCGGCGGCTTGAACGTGTTTTCGGTTTTCGTTCGCAAGCCCTTCATCGGCAAAGCGCCGGATGGAGACCCGGGCGCGGAGCCCTGGCTGTCGGGGGAGCTCCTAACGCTCTACCACGACTGGAAGATCGAGTATTGCACGGAAGAGATCTTCGATTGCATGTCCGGCGGCATTCCGCATCAGCACGCTGTCAATCGGGTGATAGCGCGAAACATCTAGTGCTTGCCTGACACTCTTCGCGTAGGCGCCCTAAAATCCCTTGCCCCTGTTACCCTTGTGCCCAGACTAGACCCAATAGTGGCTGCGATGCGGATACGCAACTCATAGGTCTTTCCGCGCGAAGACTCGCACTCCCAAGAGCACCGCGAAGATGATGTACAGGAGCGCCCAAACGAGCATGAAGGCTGAGGGTTGACTGAAGCCTTCGAAGGGGCCGCCGCCTGCCAGGAGAGCGAGTTTTTGCACGTTCAACCGCTGGGCGGCCATGCGCCACAGTGCGTCGGAGGGCAGCAGCAAGCTGGAAATGACGCCGATATTCTGCATTACTTGGTTATTCAGCAGCACGCCAAGTTGCTCCACCATGCCGCCCACCAGCGCGAGACCGTAGAGCATGATGACGGTGACGCCCGCCGTGAGCGTTGAGAGCAGCGTGCTGGCGCATACGGTAACGCAAGTGAGCAACACCCCAAGGAGCGCGAGTAAGAGCGCCGACTGCAGGCCCGACAAGGAATAGAAACCTGCAAAGAACCAGGTGAGGATCAGTAGTGCCAGGGTGGTGCCGATGGCGAAACTGGCAGACATTGCTCCCAAGCCGCAGCACTTGCCGACGAGCACCTGCCAACGGCTGAGAGGTTTCGGAATGATGGCGTGGAGCGTGTTCTGCTCGACTTCGGTGGCAATCGCGCCGGCAGAGGTGAAGATTGCCACCAGCGCCGTGAGCATGCCGACCACGTTTAGCGCCGCTGCGAGGAGTTGGCCGGATACGGCGTCGCGAAATACGTCCGGATCCACAAAACGGTCGGGCACTGCCAGGTCGCGCATCACGAAGTACATGCCCAAGCCAAAGAGCGCGAGGAAGGCGGCCGCCAGCAGCACCCCGCCCAGCACGGCCTTCTTGCGCACGCCTTCCTGCAAGGTGATTTTGGCGATGATGAGAATCGGCGCTATCAAGCGGGTATGCTCCACGATAGTGCTAGAGTGTGTTGCATTTCATCCATGCAGAACATGCCAATGACTTTTGTTCCTTCTTCAAATTGGCGCCTCACATATTCTAGGCGCTGCTCCGACTGCAATCATTTGTTATCATTACGAGCCGGTGTCTTCCACTGTACGCACGAAAAGGTCTTCCAGGCTCTCGTGGCGCAGCGCCACGTGGTGCACGGAAACTCCGGCGGTGACGAGGAGATCTACTACGCGCGGCACTTCGTTGGGTTCTGTTAGCGCCAGCGTAAGCCTATCGCCCTCGTGCGCCATGATTGACCACTGCTCCTTCACCCGCGCCAAGACGTCGTCTCCAATGCCCTGAGCCTGCACGTCCAGCAGGCGGTGCGGGGCGAGAAGATCGTCCAAGGTACCAACCTGTACAACCTCGCCGCGCTGGATGATTGCCACCCGGTCGCAGACCGCCTCCACCTCGGACAGGAGATGAGAATTGAGAAACACCGTCTTTTTCTCTGCTTTGAGCTGGCGGATGATATCCCGCACCAGGCGGCGGCCGATGGGATCGAGAGCGCTGGTGGGTTCATCGAGGAAGACTAATTGCGGATCGTGCAATAGGGCCTGGGCGATGCCGATGCGTTGGAGCATGCCCTTGGAGAAGGTGTGCAGTTGCTGGGCGACGGCGTGTTCCAGGTTGACGAGCGCCAGCACGTCCGAGATGCGTTGCCTGCGCTTTGTGGCGCTCATGCCGTAGAGCTGGCCGTGAAAGTCCAGAAACTCCCGCGCGGTGAACCACTCGTGAAAGCGAAATAGTTCCGGCAAAAAGCCAATTTCGGCTTTGACGTGGCGATCGCCCAAGGGAGCGCCGAGGAGTGTGCCGCTGCCCCCGGTAGGGAAGACCAAGCCCAAGAGCATCTTTACACAGGTGCTCTTGCCCGCGCCGTTTGGACCGAGGAATCCGAAAATTTCTCCTCGAGGTACGGTGAGGTCGAGACTCGCCACGGCCGGCGTGTTGCCGTAGACTTTGCGTAGCTGGTGAGTTGTAATTGCTGGTTCGGGCATGGAAGGCGTTAGAATTATGCCAAGAGCGTATGAGTGTGGTTCTGTTGTGCGAACACGGCCCGCGCATTCTTGAAAAGAATCTGCTCCTTCTCGTCAGGCGAGATGTCCGCGGCATGTACTTTCGCCAATTGCGATATGAAGGAACGACCGGTGCCGTCGCTTCCCTGGACGATATGGTTGGCCCCAACGTACTTGACGAGCGTCTCTGTGTAGCCGTTGGTTGCCTCGCAGCCGCCGATGTCCAGGTAGACGTTCGGTAGCCCGCACGCTAGTTTAACCGTATACTCCACGTCGCCGCTGGCATGCCCCCAGAAGAAGTCCACGTTTGGATGACGCAAGGCTGCATCGCGCATGTCAAACGGATCGGTCTCGCCGGGGAGGTTGCCCGTAACTTCCATCCAGGTGTGCTGCAATACAGGCAGCCGGTGTTCGGCGCAAACCGCGAAGACGGCGTCAACGCGCGGATCGTTCGCCTTTACCGCCGTCCAAAGTTTAACGCCTTGAGGGCCGTGATAGTCTTTGACCCGCCGCTCCAACTCGTCAACGGCGAATTGGCCGTGGGCCGGGTTGAGATACCACATGGGAATGACGCGATCGGGATTGGCAGCGGCAACCGCGGCGGTCCGGTCGTTGCAAAGCGACACAAACTGCCGGGACGGGAAGTTTGGCGAACTGCTGCCCTCCAGGTTGATGCTGTTGAGACATAGAATCATGTTGAGCTGCGCGGCCTGCCGCAGCGCGCGGGCGAGCATCGGTTTTGAACGAATGTGCACGTGGACGTCAATGATCATGCAGAGTCTTCTTGGATGTTCTTGTCGCTTTCCTGGACCAGTTTATCCCGTACACAAGAGTTCCATGGGCCTCACTGCTGAACCTGCTGCGCTATGTGTCCCGTTCGCCCCCGTATCGAGTACGGGGCAGGCTCTGAGCCTGTCGAAGGGTGAACGGATTGGGCAGCCTGATTGCCATGGCCCGGAAGCCTAGTTTCATTTGCTATTCGATGCGCCAAGTAACGAGACCCAGGTTAGGCTCGGCACGAATGAAAGGTGTAGCAGTCTGTGACAAGCGCAATATCCCGTCCGGTAAACGCATTTTCCAGGCTGCGGCATTCAGGGCGTGGGTACGTTGGTATCGTCGTGCCTCTTCTTTCATTCTATACTATGCCGTAGCGAAAATATGAGATGTACCTAAGGACTCTTCGTGGAATTACTGTTCGGCTTTCATCCCGTGCGGGAGGCGTTGCGCGCCGGGCGCGTGCCGCACGCTGTTTGGGTAGTGGAGGGCGCTAAGGGGCTGGGGGAAATTGTCGCCTTGACGCGTGCGAGCGGGGTGCCGGCGCAGACGGTCACGCGGCAGGAGCTAGGGAATCTCTGCCAAAGCTCCCACCACCAGAACGTCGCCGCGCGTTTTCCCGACCGTACGCTGCACTCGCTCGACCATCCGCTGGCGCTTGCGGAACAACGTGGGCAACTGCCGTTCTTGCTGGCGCTCGACCATCTGCAAGACCCGCAGAATCTCGGGTCGCTGCTGCGCACGGCGGAGGCGGTGGGAGTGCATGGCGTCGCGCTTCCGAAGGACCGCAGCGCCGGGGTGACCACTACTGTCGCACGGGCATCGAGCGGTGCAGTGGAGCACCTGGCGCTGTGCGCCGTAACCAACCTCATGCGCGCGCTGGCATGGTACAAGGAGCGCGGCGTGTGGGTGGTAGGCCTCGATACCGCCGGAGAGACACGCTATGATGACCTTGCATATGACTGGCCGGTAGTGGTCGTGGTAGGGAGCGAGGACAAAGGATTGCGCCCTTTGATACAGCGCGCCTGCGACTATCGCGTGCGCATTCCGATGACGGGCAAGGTGGCGTCCCTCAACGCCACCGTGGCAGGCTCGATCCTGCTCTACCATGTCTGGAGGGCACGCGAATAGGCGAGTGCGTACGGAAAGCGAGTATATTTACATAAGACGGGAACTGAGTCCGCATATTCGGCGCGCACGGTTGCGCAACTGTGAACGAAAATACGGGCCTAGTGTGGCGAAAGACAGTCGACTACCGCACTGCGGCGGCGTAAGCTTCTTCTGCCTCTTGTGCCAAGACGTCCCAGTGGTAGCGCGACCAGACGTGGTCTTGCGCGGCGGCGCCGAGTAGTTGGGCGTGGGCAGGGTCGTGTAGGAGTTCGGCGACGGCTGCCGCAAAGGCATCTGTGTTGCCCGGCTTTATGAGCATGCCGGTCTGCTCATGGGTGATGTACCTGGCGGCTTCGCCCACGCTCTCGGCCACTATGGGGCGGCCTGCCGCCATGAGTTCCACGAGCTTTGCGGGGCACTTGGCGCGATTGAGCAGCGTATCGTCGAGCGGATAGAGCGCAACGTCCGCTGCCGCGACGTGTGCGGGCAAGGCGGCCGGTTCCTGCCAGCCGGCCAGCACGACTCGGTCTCCGAGGCCTGCGCGTGCCAAGCTGGCTGCCAAGTCCTGCTCCTCCCCGTGTGGGCCGGATCCGACGACCAGGAGCATGCTCTGTGGCACAGCGTGCGCCACGCGCGTGAAAATTGCGGCGGCACGCTCCACCCCAAACTCGAAGAAACGCGAATAGAGCAGCACGACCGGGCGGCCGGCGAGCCCATAGTGGGCGCGAATTCTCTCTCCATCTGCGTCTCGCCATTGAGCGTAAAGCGTTTCATCCACCCCGTTGGGAACGTAGGAGAGGCGTTGTGCGGGCACATCAAGATTACGCGCTTGGCCGATGAGCGTTTGGCTTGCCGCAGTCAGTGCGCTAGCGTGCCGGATGCCCCACTGTTCTTGCCAGGCAAACATGTGCCGGCCGAGGGCAGAATACTGTCCCCGTTCGTTCCAGCCGCCACGGCCCTCCCAATCGTCAATGTCGAGGACTACACACTCCTGCCGCAAGGCCCACAAGACGAGCTGCGCAATACCGGTTACGCCCTTCGGCTTGAAGACGTGAATGACGTCCGGCGTTGTGCGCTGTGCGGCGCGAGCCAGCGCAAGGCCCAGCAGCGCAAGAGAGGCATTGCCGGGGTTGGACCCAACCGGCAGGTTGAGCACGCGGACGCCCTGATCTTCCCACTTTTCGCCGCTGTCTTGAGGATGGTCGTACGGGGGAATGAGCACGGTGACTGCATGGCCGCGCCGCGCCAAAGCCCGCGCCAAGGGCATCACCCGTACGCGGGTGGTACCTTTCGGCTGCATGGCAAATGGGGCAAGCAGGGCAATTTTCATGGTCGCGCCGTCAGCACGTGTGAGCACCGGCAGGAGAGGATTGGCCCTCGGAATGCAATGGCAATATGAACGGTCTCTCGTCACCTAGGCAAAGGGATGCACTTTATTCCCAACCAAGTCGTCTCACGATAGCGGGCAGAAACCACACAAAGGCCAGCAGAGGCAGCGCAATCAGCGCGATCAAGAAGCCAAGACCCAGCGCCGCCGGCTGGTACTGAAAGACGATTTCATGGGCTCCCGCTGGAACCAAGACCGCTTGATAGTAGGCGTTTGCGCGCCAGATTTCTGTGGGTTTGCCATCAATGGTCGCCACCCAGCCGGGAATGAAGGTCTCCGCGAAGACCAGCACGCGTGGCGTGGTCGAATCCAGCGTTACTATGAGGTGCTCGGGCCGGGGGCGTTTCGTTTCGAGCGTGGCGGCTGCTTGACTGTCTGCGAGCAGATACTGTGTCAGATTGAGCGCGCTCGATTCTGAACTCGCGCCAAGGGCAGCTTCTTGGTGGGGGGGCACGACACCGAACGGCGGCCCGCCGCTCCAAATGTCCCTACGCTGAAGCCAGTGCTTCAGAGGCCGAGCCAGCCTCGTCAAGGCATTGCGTGGCGGTAGTTCGAGAAATGCGGTCTCTCGCTCCAAGACTACGTCTTGTCCCACACGAAAGGCGGGGTTGCTAAGCGCAGCACGTGCCAGGTCAGTGCTCTCTGCCATGTAGACCGTGCCCACCGTGTACACGAGGCTCAGTGCTTGGTCCCGGTGATAGAGTTTGATATCACCGCTAAACAGCAGCGTTACCGGCTCAGTGGTGAGGATCAGTTGCGCGTGGGTCTCCGGCCCAATGGCGCTCATGGCAACCAGGTGCAGCGTGCCGTTGGCAGACTGGTACTCAATGGCGACTTGCTTCAGAGACACGGTCTCACCGAGGTCGATTACAGCGTGATAATGACGGCCTTGCGGGTTCTCCGGCCAGGCGCCGACAACCTGCGCCGCTTGGTGCTGGGGAGACGCCTTTTCGTATTCGCCTTCGGCAGTGTGCACACCGGCTTGGAATGGGCGCTCGATAACGCGGTTATCCGCGGTTGTGACTCGGATAGTGGCAACGTTCTGCGCCTGTGGGAGCGCCGTTGAATCGGTCAAGTACGAAATAATGCCGATGCGGTCAGTGCTAATGTTCGGTACGTTTGGAATGACAACGGATGGGTTTCCCGCGCCGATGGATTGGGTAAAGGTGGTGTCGTAGTACACGCCGTCTACCCAAGGATCGCGGATCTTGTCTTTCAGCAAGTAGGCTACCCCAAAGAGATCGAGGACACGCGGCGGCGGCACGTTACGGATTTGGTCGCGCAAGATAGCATCCGGTTGCGCTGAAGCACCGGGCTGCAATACTTCTTTCATGCGCACGTAACCGTCAAGCGGCAGTACGCCTCCGTCGTAGCCGTCTGCTGTGGCGATCTTAAACCCTAGGGGCACGTTCGGAGTCATGACTTCGAAGTACTTCTGCGTGACGAGGAGATTGTACGTACTGCCCGTGCCCAAATGGGCGAATTGTTCACGCAGTTGCGGTTCGACACCGGGCGCGTATGCGGTATTGGCAAGGCTGAGGATACGTCCGCCTTGGTAGGAATCGAGAAGGGCAGCGGTCACGGGTCCCGGATCGGCGTAGGCGATGGGAGGGGGGGGCTGATTGTATTCCAGGTGGCGTGACGCCCAGAAGAGCTCCGACGCGATAACCAGCGGCAAGAGCCAAAGCAGCGCCGGAACGCGAATTGCCAGGAGTATCAGCCCCACGCTTACAGCGGCGAGACCAAGCCAAATGAATGGGAGCTCAGGTGAAAGCGACTGTTGCAGTGGAGCGAGGGCGGCAAGTATAAACGCCAAGATGAGAATGCCTCCGCCGAAACGGAGCAGCGGCTGGCGCAATTGGTCGCGGTTCTTTGCAGTGTTGGCTATCCAGTCAAGGCTGATGCCGACAAGCACGCTGGCGGCAAACGTGTAAAGCAGGAGCCAACGGGCGGGTACGCGAAACAGGTCAAAACCGGGCACGATCTTGAAGAGAGCCGGATAGAGTGGGTTCGATTCACCCAGTGCCAGGAACAGACCTACCAATGCCAGGCAGGCGAAACCCCACGTTGCCGGGCGGCGGAATGTAGCGACCACTGCTAGCAGCGCAAGCGTGAGGGCGAGAATGCCGATGAAGCCGTAGTATTCGCCTGTGCTGACTAAACCGTCCGGTGTGGGCAGCATGCCGGCGAGAAATTCACGCGGGGAGAGCGAGAATGCAGTGGCCTCGTTATAGCTCAATCCACCTTGTCGAATGGAGTGACGGGTGAGTTGGAGCATAGGCAGCACTTGTGGCGCGGTGAGGGCCGCTGTGCCTACAAACGCACTGCCTAACAAGACTAACGCCACTACCGGCCGCAATACCAATTTTGTGTACCAGTCTCTGAAGTGGACGAGCCAGAAGGGCGTCGGCCTACGTCCCATCGCGACTTGGGAGCCGATCGGGTTGCGCTCCGAGCCGGACGCATTTGGTAGGGCGAAGAAGGCAGGCCGTTTCTTCGTTACGCCGAGCCAGTCCCACACCGCGTGGGCTACCCAATAGAGCATTACGGCGACAAGGGTCATGTAGGTGGGTTGGGCATGTCCCGCAAGAAACTGAAGTGCGAGGAAGAAGCTAAGAGTGACTGCCCACCGCACACTGCGTCCGCGATAGAGGTAGTGAGCGGCAAGAAGTACCCACGGCAACCAAACTGCGGCGTTTACCTGGTTGATATGCCCCACTTGCGCGCCGAGGAAGCCACTAAGACTGAAAGTGACGGCGGCCCCTACCGCTGCCGGCCAGACAAGCTTGCTTACCTGACGGGTAAAGACGAAGACGCCGATCCCACCGCAGATTAGGTGCACAACGATGGAAAGGGCTAGTCCCGTTTCAGTAGAAACAAGGAGATAGAGCAGGTTTGGCGGATAGAAAACTGCGGTCTGTTGATTGGCAAGAAACGGAGCACCCTGAAAGAGATAGGGGTTCCACAGCGGCAAGTTGCCTTGCCGGAGTGCGGCCGCCGCAAATTGACGGTAGGGATAGAAGTACGTTGAAAGGTCATAGCCCGCCAGCACCCTATCAGTGAGCAGTACTTTCCAGAAGAACGTGGTTACGAGCGCTGCGAGCAGAATCGCGGCGCCCAACCATGGCCCGTGGCGACCGATGAATGAGTTGGAGGAGAGGGATGGGATCGAGAATGCCTTGCGTGGTGGCCGTGCTTGAATAGCTCTCTGCTTTCTCTATTAATGATAAGAGAGGCGAAGAGTGGGGGCAAATGGACGTTTCGTATACGTTGCGATTACAGCCGAAGGCCCCGATTGCATTCTCCGCATGAAGGATAATGAACCCGATCCGGCGCAACATGGAACGTGGATTCCACTAAGGAATTTATTGTAGTTCTGCTGGCACTGTTGGGCCGAGAGGCATGCCGATTTAGGAGTTTGCGCGCTGCAGGTACATGCCCCGCCTGGTTGTTCCGCTACGTGATCTCGCGTGCTAAGATGATTGCTTCAGCGATCTCTCTCATAGACTTGCGGCGGTCCATCGCGAGCTTTTGGATGCGACGAAAGGCTGCGCCCTCCGATAGACCCAGTGTGTCCATCAATATTCCTTTCGCACGATCAACCAGACGTCGGGTTTCCAGCGTTTCCTTTAGATTGACGTTCTCCCGCTCCATTGCCCGCAACTCTTCGAAACGGGCGATGGCAACCTCAAGGGTGGGCACTAAATCGGCTTCGCGAAACGGCTTTGAAATGTAGCCAAGCACACCGGCTTCGCGGGCATCTTCAATGAGATCGCGATCGCTAAAGGCCGTAAGCAGCACCACCGGCGCAATCCGTTCTTGTAACAGTATGCTCGCGGCGGCGATGCCATCCATCTTCGGCATCTTGATGTCCATGAGCACCAGATCGGGTTGAAGCCGCCGCGCCAGCATGACTGCCGCTTCCCCATCTGCTGCTTCACCCACCACCGTGTATCCAAGGCCGGTCAACCGCTCGCGCAAGTCAAACCGGATGATTGATTCATCATCCACAATAAGGATTCCCGCTTGCGGATTTGGATGCTCAGATGCGGATGCACGCGTACGATCGGTGCTCATTACTTACCGGTTACTCTTACGTTTGCTACCACTCGGCGAGTTCAGTTTATTCTGCAGTCAAATTCCAAATTGCCACAAAGGTCTTAGGTAATACAAGCCCTGAAGATCAATTGTCGGATGGGTCTCTTCGGTCTGCATGCACGTTGATCGCCTCCGGTGAAGGACTGTTACACAACCTCTGCGGCCACCTCAGGCTAGCCATAATCGCTCCGAAGCCAATGAACGGTTGCAGCGAGACGGCCAAGGTTCTGGCAGACAGTCTCCTTGCTTAATTATGCAGACGGACACACCGCCTTGGAAACTAGCGGTGTGTCCGTAATTCTGCTACAGCGTTCTTACCGAATCAAGCCTCGGTTATCCAGTTCTTCAAGACCGAGCAAGCCTAACAGAATGATCCTTGGCCCAACCTCGGGATGATGCTCCATGCGGGCACGTTGGAACCACTGCATAGTGTACGCTCGGCCTGAGCCGTCGTCGTTGAAGTCTCTGAATAGCTCGGAGATCGGGTAACCAAAGGCTTCCAGACCGCCGTTATTCTCGAAGTACTCCAAGAACACGCCATGCACAATGTGCTGGGTTTCTGGGAAGTAGCGGCAGTTAGGTGTCGTTCCGCACGGCACCGGCGCAGTCGGGAAGGGACGCAGCGCGGTAGTCAGCGTATCCCCGAGTAGCGTCAACTGCACATCGTATGGAGTCCCGGCATGCTGGGGGTGGTACTCCATGCGGCCACGTTCAAACCATTGGACCCGCAAACCGTCCTGCACAATGGCCTCCGTCCGCGGGAAACCAAAGCGCCCGATACCACCTTTGGTCACAAAGTAGGTGTGGAAGACACCCTCGACGTTATGACCGGTCTCGCCAAAGTAACGGGTGCCAGCCTTGGCTGGGACCGGATCGGTGACATTCGGTACACGGGGAGCGACAGGCGCGGGAGCAGGTGCCGCAGCCGCAGCCGCGGGGGCGCTAGCACCAGGTGGCGCGAGAGGCGCCGGCGTATCGTCTACGAGCAAATGGTGCATGGGGTTCGTTTCGACGAGCGCCAAAGCAGAACCGTAATCGGCGTTGACGATTCGTAAGGTAAGGTCTGCACGATTTGGAGTGCCCCAGAAATTCCGCGTGGCATCTAGCGGATCGGTGCTCACCCATCGCAGATCAAATCGAGCATTGCCGAAGATATTGTTATCATATAACACGTACTCGCCCGACCGGAGGCTAAGCCCCCCATACCCGTTGTAATTGATGGTATTATTGCGAATTACAAGATCGGGATGTCCGCCTCGGGTCACCGTTTCTATGCCGTCAGTACCGTTGGCATAGATGGTATTGTGCTCAATTGTTCCTTTGGTGAACGCGCCAATACCCTGCTCGATGTTCTCGCTAATGTTATTGCGGTACAAACGCGTATTGCCTCCGTTGAAGATAATGCCAATAGTATTCCTAGTGACCAACGTATGGAGAACCTCTAAGGTAAGCTTCTCTTCACCATCGCCGCCAACCATGTCGTTCTGTATTGCAATGCCGTTGTCACGAAAGACGCTGGAGTATACGTTCGCACCTTTGCCCCAGCCTTGCGTCCATAAACCGACGTTTGCATGGCTAAGATTCACATAATTGAATGTGACTTTGCCGCCACGCTGCATGATGGATCCCCAGCGTCGGCCTTCGTTTTCCCAAGTGAACGTAATTGGCTTATTCTCTTTACCTGTTGCACGTAGAGTGCCAAGCACCTCAATTATGACGCCGGACCTTAGTTTCACCGTTACCCCGGGCTGAATCGTAAGCGCCGCACCCTTTTCTATCGTTATGTCTTTGGTCACGATATACGGATCTTTGTCGGCGGTCCACTCTATGTGCTCGTCGATGTCGTCGCTCCACCTCTCCTCGGCATGGACTTGTGATGTCGGCCACATAGCAAGAAGCAAAAGGGCTACAACGTATAGGGCACGTAGACGCATGTCTTCGCTCCTTATGTCTGGATTGTTCTTATGCGCTAGATTGTTCTTATGCATATGATACACTACTAGCCGCTTGAAAAGTGCACTTTCTACTTTCAAGAAATTGAAAAGTTGGACCAACTTAGCATGAATTGCCGTGCGTCAACTAGGGCATGTCGCCTGGCACAGTCCTTTCGAAGTGCAGAGCACGAGGCACATGAGCCCCGCTCCGTTTCCTTATTAACCTATGCCAAACATCCAGGATAAAGACCGAGCAATCTATGTAGCGCTAAGCGTGGTCCCGGATATGGGACCGGGTCGGATGCACCGTCTGCTGCGGCACTTTGGCTCCATGGCGTCTGCCTGGCACGCCTCACCGGCAGCCTGGCGAGATGCCGGACTTGAGCGGGATGTCGCTGCCACTCTTGCACACGCCCGCGAGGAAATTGACCCGGACCAGGGGCTGAAAGACCTTGCCGAGGCTGGGGTTTCTGTCTTGACATGGGCGGACGATACGTTCCCACCGCTCTTGCGTCAGATTCCAAGTCCTCCTATTCTCTTGTACTTGCGTGGAAACTTGAAAGCGAGCGACCAATTGTCCGTGGCAATAGTTGGTACGCGCAATGCTACTGCCTATGGTCGCAGTGTCACCCGCCGCCTGGCTTCCGATCTCGCTGCCAGCGGCGTAACAGTAGTTAGCGGTTTGGCACGCGGTATAGACGCCGTCGCACACCGCGCCGCGCTTGAAGTTGGCGGACGCACACTGGCAGTTTTCGGTTGCGGTTTGGATGTCATCTACCCGGCCGAACACCGGCGACTCGCCGATGAGGTCGCGGCGCAAGGTGCGCTCATATCGGAGTATCCTCTGGGAAGACAACCGGCTGCGGACCAGTTTCCAGTTCGCAATCGACTGATTAGCGGCCTTTCGCTGGGGGTTGTGATTACTGAGTCTCGGGAACGGAGCGGCGCGTTGATCACGGCTGAATTTGCGGGGCAGCAAGGGCGCGACGTTTTCGCGGTCCCGGGCAGCATTCTGACGCAGTCAAGCGCCGGGCCGCACCGTCTCATTCAAGACGGCGCCAAGCTCGTCATGAAGGTCGAAGACATCTTGAGCGAACTCAATATTCACCTGGCCGCACGGCAGCCTGAGCTCACTGCCGCCGTACCCTTGAGCGCGGAAGAAGAGCAGATACTTGAAGTCCTCGCCGGTGATCCGGTCCACATTGATGAAATTAGCGCTCATACCGACATTCCGGTGCAGCAGGTGAGCAGCTTGCTCACGCTGATGGAGGTGCGGGGAGTTGTCCATGCGGTTGGCTCGCTCACGTATGCACGCGGCAGGCAGTGAGGCTGTCAGATGAACCCGGATGCGCGCAGACTCCATGAACGGCTGGTGCAGGCGACTGCGGAAGAACAGGAGTTGATGCTGCGCTTTCTTCTGGGCAAACGCACCGCTGAGATGGGGCGGGCAAGCCCTCACCTCGACCTCTTCCTGGCAGGACTGCAAATCGAACTGCCGGGCGCCATAGAATTGCTCGGCGATCTGCGCTTTAATCTGGGAAAAAGCCTGCACGGGGAAGTGGCACGGTGGGCGCAAGGCCGGGCGCCTGCTGCTCCGCTCTATCAGAAGGTCATTGGCCGATACCAGGCCCTCTTCCTGCAATGACTAGTCCTATTGGGATCACGCCTCTTGGAAGTGTTTCCTATGCGCGGGCGACGGCCTTGCAGCAGTGTCTATGGCAAGCCCGGTGTGACGACGCGATTCCAGATACACGGCTGCTCCTCAGCCACCCACCGAAAATTTCACTTGGGCGTCGCGCAACGGCTGCGGATATCTTGGCGGAGCCGGCCGCCCTTTGCCGTGCTGGCGTCAGTGATTGGTACTCCCGTCGAGTGCGTCTCATATGCCGCGCTAAGCAGCATTGTCAGGGGTCTTCCTCGGCTTGACGAGATTTAGCAGGTTGGATCGGACTTTTCGGTGCAGCGTTAGACAAGCTCTCAGCTAGTGCGGTGACTGGTAACAGATCCGCTTGGGCAGACTGAATTCTGAAGCCAATGAGACTCAACTAATCGGAAAAGTGAGTACGTGGGCCAACAATCTGAGGCCTGTCTCTAGCGAGGTTGCGAGAACTCAATCGCCATGCCATAATAGGGCAAAAGTTTGCGCTGTGAGGATTGCAATGCCAAGACTTGATATCTTCTTTCAGGTTCCTGTGTTCATCGAATGGGGAAGTGACTTTGCGTCGAGCTTGACCTTTGTTGCGACCGCTACGAACTATGGGTTGTTTACTGCGGTGATGTTGGCAATGCTCACCATTCTCCTGGTGGCACTGGACTTCTTGGTCTTTCAATTCCGTCGCAAGAAGCTGTGGATTGACTGGGACAAACCTGAGACGCCTTATCGTCCCCAACCATACGACGGCCCCTGAGTTAGTTAGGCGACTGTCTACCAACTGGCAGCGGGGTATTGAGTTCTCGCTAGCTGCAGCAGCATCAGCCAAGAGTACTGGGACGACCTGTCAAAGCTCGAAGCGCGGCTATCGGTGAGCACCGTCTAGTAGCTTGTCCCTCTTGTCGTAATGAGATTCACAATCCCTGCTGATGTTGTGCTGTTGTGGATGGAATTTAACGAAACAGATGCAGCAACCCTCTTTCCGCTTTCTGAAGCTCTCCCACACCCGATCTGCAAAACAAACGCACTCATGGGAGTGAGCTTGAGTGGTGGGGGTATTGATCGTTCGTCCAAGTAGGTGACGGCCCAATGCACTTTGACGCTGTATCGGCAAAGCAGCTTGAGGATCCCCGCGAGAAGTCGAGGTTAGGGCGTTTCCCTCTTAACGCTACACGGTGAATTGCGGAAATGTCAGATGTAGATAATACCAAGAGCAGTCGCCGGCTGGTTTTCCCGGGCCCACAGGAAGTCGCTTGGGAGGAGTACTCGGTGCTGCCGCCGCAGTGTGGCGAGCTATCGGTCGAGACTCGTCGTTCGTTGATCAGCATCGGCACTGAGTTGGCCTTCTTCTCCGGTCGACAATGGACGAACCCCGGCACGGGTGTCTTGCCAAAGTACCCGGCGTACCCAGGGTACTCGAATGCCGGTGTCGTGGTAGAAGCTGGCGAAGGAACAGCGCCGTGGCAGGTAGGTGAGCGCATTGCCAGCTCCGCTAAACATGCCACGCTTCAGATTCTGTCCAACCTCGATGGGCCTGTTTTGGTCACTCAAACGGTAACTGATGAGGAAGCCACGTTCTGTACCCTTGGCGCTACCGTGCTCAACGCGTACCGGCGTGGAGCACCGCAGCTTGGCGAGTGCGCTGTGGTTGTAGGCCAAGGCATTCTCGGTCAGCTTGCGGTTCAGTTCCTGCGTCTTGGAGGCTGCGAGCCGGTGATTGCGGTTGATCTCGAGCAGTCACGGCTTGCGCTGGCACGGCGAGTTGGAGCCGCGTCGCACTACCTCAATCCCGGGGTAGACGATGTGGTTGGGGCAGTTCATGACTTGACGGCCGGGCGGGGGGCGGACCTCGTGTTCGAGGCAACCGGCCTTACAGAGACCTATGACTTTACGTTTGCATTGACCCGGCCCCATGGACGGGTGGTCGGACTTGGCTCTCCGCGCTACCCTGCGCAGGTTGACATGCAGCAGGTGCACATCAAGCCGCTGCAGCTAATTGGCGCCATCGGCAACCACCCCAGCGTGGAAACTAAAGAAAACCGGTGGACACGCGGCGCGCACACTGCCTTGTTCATGCAACTCTTGGCGCAAGAACGAGTGAACGTCCGCGATCTCATCACCAATCGCGTCCCCGCGCAAAGCGCCCCGGAGGTCTACCCAAGGCTTCTCGCTGACCGCACGTCCTATCTGGGTGTGATATTGGAGTGGTAGCAAACTCCCACCACTGGTGGAGAACTCCCGCCGAAGGGCGAGCTATCTATCTCTACTGCCAATCGAACAAGACTCCGAGGGAGTCCTCCTCACCTTCCGCGAGCATGGCGTAGATGGCGGATGCTTGCGCAGGAGGCGCGACGTGCGTGATCAAATGCTCGACGTTGAGGGCGCCGCTCTCGAGCATGGTTAGATAGAGCTGGCGGTGGCGCTGTTGAGTCCAAGGCGCCTGCGGTGTTGCCTCTGTGGGCGTGAGCGGTTGAAACATCCCCATAAGCGTGAGGTCTCGTCGGAAGAAATCTGCGTAGAGGTTTAGCTCCGCTTTGCCCATAGGCCCCCCAAGCATTACGATGATGCCGCGTGTAGCGGCCACGCGCAGGCTTGTCGGCAGTGCATGGGGCACTGGCGTGGCGTCGTACACGCGCTCGACACCGTTTCCGTCGGTAACTGCCATGACGGCAGCGTATACGTCATCGCGCTCAGCATTCAACGTCAAGTCAGCGCCGCTGAGCGTAGCCTTATCGAGTCTGGAATCGACCACGTCGGTGGCGATCACCGGGCTGCACGCGGACGCCTTGAGAAACTGAACAACCAGTTGTCCGACAACGCCTTGTCCGGCTACCAACGCTGCTTGCCCCACTTCCGGCGGGGCGCGGCGCACACCGGCCAGGGCTACCTGCGCCAGCACGCTAAGCGCAGCGTGATCGGACGCCACACCCGGCGGTATCCGTTGAATAGCGTCTTCGCCAACGGTGCGCAGGTAGTGACTCGCATGGTTGGCCATGGTGAGAATACGCTCACCAGTTTGAAACGAGTCAACACCTGGGCCAAGCTCCAGTATAGTACCGACGCTTGCATAGCCCGGCCGGACCGGGAACGGTCGCTGGGGCACGCCGGAGTCGGCATATTCATTCATATAACGTTTGCGTTCCGTCCCGGCGCTGATGGCGCTAAATTCGGCTCGCACCAGTATCTGGCCGGGCCCGGGGCACGGGATGGGGAACTCTTCCAGTGCGGCCGCGAACGCACGCGGGAAGACGACGACTCTACCGGTTTGCACAAGGGATCTCCTTTTGCTCGATCATTGTGTCGGGCTTCTAGCGAAGTGTGCTCTCTTTATCTGACAACCATGCGCGGATACGAAAGTCGGCGACACATTGCCGTGACTCATTGCGACTAAGTCCGGCCACTGCGCGCTCTTTAGGCAGCCGGCCGGTCCTGCCTCTCAAACTGAGATATAAGACAACAGGCGAAGGCAGCAAGAGCGCTTGATACCTAGAGAAACACCATGTTGTTGCGGTGGACAGCTTCATCCCCGAAGAACACGGGGAGCAGTTTGGTAATTTCGCGGGATTTCCTGCCCATGATCTTGCGTATGTCGTCGGATGGATAGTTCGCGAGACCGCACGCAAAGGCATCCCCGCCATCAACGCGAATCTCTACCGTATCCCCGCGACTGAACGTGCCCTCCACCGCGATAATACCCGCGGGCAAGAGGCTGCGTCCATTCTCCAGCAGCGCGTCCGCCGCGCCGGCATCGACGATTATACGGTGGCCGCGCGCGAGATCGGAAGCCATCCAGGCATCTCGCAAGCTCTTGGTTCGGCTGACTTTGCTCGCGAACCGCGTGCCCACGTGCTCACCTGCAGCAATCGCCAGGATCACATCGGGAATAGTGCCTTGACAGATTACTACGTCGGTGCCTGCGGCAGTAGCCATGCGGGCGGCCTGGATCTTGGTTGTCATACCGCCCACACTACTGGTGGAGCCGGCGCCGCCTGCCATGGCTTCGACTTCGCGCGTAATACTCTCCACTACCGGCACGTGCGTCGCGGAGGCATTGCTGCGCGGATCCGCCGTGTACAGCCCCTTGATGTCGGTCAACAAAACGAGGAGATCGGCGTCCACCAGATTTGCAACGAGGGCGGAAAGCTTGTCGTTGTCGCCGATTTGATGCAGTTCGGCCACGGCGACCACGTCATTTTCGTTGCAAATCGGTAATACGTCCGCCTCCAGTAGACCCAGGAGCGTGTTGCGCGCATTGAGGTAGCCGTCGCGTTGCAATTCCGTCCGCGTAAAGAGGGCTTGGGCCACCGCAATGCCATATGGGGCGCAAAATTCCGCATAGGTGCGCATGAGGAGGGGCTGACCGATGGCGGCAAGTATCTGACGAACGGGAATTCCTTTACCGCTTGGAGGAGGCATTCCTGAACTTGAGCCTGCTGCCACGGCGCCTGAAGTGACCAACACCACCTGCTTGCCCTGCTCGCGAAGAGCGGCAATTTGACGCACGAAGTCGGCCATGCGCTCCCGATTGAGCTGCTTGTCACTGTGCGTGAGAAGATTCGTGCCGACTTTGACGACAATTCGTTGTAGTGATGTTGACATGCTACGGTTTCCGCAGATTTGGGTGGGATTCGCTACCTACTGAAACAGGATACCAAGCCTGCCGTGTTGCAGGAAAGTAGAGGGTTTGGGCAAGATAGTGTTAGCATGGTAATCTTTGGCGAGGGCCGCAAGCACTGTCGGCCAATGAATGCAGGGCTAGGGAACGAGGTTATGTACATTCAATTTATCGGTTTGATGCTGGCCGCGTACGTACTTGGGGCGTTCCCGTTTGTTTACTTGCTGGGGCGGCTCTCCGGAGTAGACTTGCGGGTTGAGGGCAGTCAGAATGTCGGCGGCACCAATTTGTTTCGAACGGTTGGGCCGTTTACGGGCGTCCTCGGGGCTGTGCTGGATATCGGCAAGGGCTTGCTGCCGGTTTTGGCGGCACGGGCGCTCGATTTCAATGAGGGCGTCGCGGGGCTGGCGGCGATTGCGGCGGTTACGGGGCAATGTTGGCCGATCTTTCTTCGTTTTCGCGGGGGTCGCGGCATTTCTGTGGTGGGTGGTGCAGTATTTGCCTCTTCGCCTCTGACCTTTGTCTTGGCGATCTTGCCAACCGTAGCCGGTTTTGCAGCATATATCGTCATGAAGCGCCGTCAGCAGCAGGATGTAGCCGCTATTCTTGGGAAGGACAGCAAGGACAGCCGCAGCGTTCCCTTGCTCATGATGATCTCGGTCATTTCCCTGCCTTTTTTGGCTGCCGTACTTGGCGAGACATCCTCAGTAGCGCTCACGTTTGCAGCGCTCTCGCTGATCGTCATCTTGCGCCGTTTGACTGCTGGACTGCGCCAAGACCGCGGCTCCACAATCCCGCTCTTTACGCGCTTGCTCAACCGGTTTCTCTATGACCGCGCCCAGGTTTAGGCGGTTTTGGAAAGAGAGATTCTCTCAATAGCCAAGCGCTGCCGAGGTTGGATAGTACGGGTCGGCAGCGCCGATGAGCGAATTTTTACGCTGCTGGATGGCGACCGGACTGGCAAAGTAACGTGGTAGGAAAGCTTCTTCCGCCACGATGATGTTGTGGCCGCGTCGCTTGAGTTCCGCGCAAACGGCTGGATCGATCCGAACGCTCAGGATAGGGTTCAAGGTACTGCAATCGATGCGCGGGGCGTTAATGGCAGCCTGGATGTCCTGATCGAAGTCCACCAGATTGATGGCGAGTTGGGCCACGGTGTTGATAATGCGCCGCCCGCCGGAGGCGCCCAATGCGGCGAGCGCCTTGCCGTCGCGTTGCAGCACTATCGGGCACATATTGTTGAGCGGCTTCTTGCCGCCTTCCGTGGAATTGCTCGTGCCCGGCTCCGGGTTGTACCACATCATGCCGTTATTGAGCAGCACGCCGGCGCCCGGCACGACCACACGCGAGCCCCAGGCCGAGAGCAACGTTTGCGTGAGCGCCACCGCATTGCCCGCGCCGTCCATTGCGGCGAGATGGGTCGTAGACTCGGCGGACGAACTGGCCAACGGGCTCGAATCCGGCGCGCCGCTGCCTGCCTGAAATTGCCATGGGTCACCGGGCGCGCGCTTTGTTTGGGCCTCATGGGGATTGATCGTCCGGGACATTGCTGCGGCGTATTCCTTGGAAAGGAGACCGTCGAGGGGTACCGGCACGCGGGTTGGGTCCGCCATGTACGCAAAGCGATCGGCAAACGCTTGGCCGGAGGCTTCAATGAAGTTGTGCAGGTAGTCGGCTGAGTTGTGGCCGGACGCGCGTACGTCGAAATTTTCCAGGATGTTGAGAATCCCCATCACAGTGGGTGCGCCGGTGCCGCCCCGCATGCCGATGACGTTGGCGCCGCGGTACGTGCCCAAGACCGATTCCGCATGGACTGTCGCTTCATATTGGGCAAGATCGTCGGCCGAGAGTATGCCGCCATTTTGCCGGACATGGTCGGCGATCTGCTCGCCCAGCTTCCCCCCGTAGAGTACTGCAGGGCCGTTCTCTGCGATGGCGCGCAGCGTTGCGCCCAATTCCGGTTGGTGGAGCATGCCTGCCGCTCCCGGTTCTGTTAAGTATGGCAAGCGATGAGGATAGCCATTACGAAGGAACGTGGCTGCCGTGGCGGGAAACCGGTTGAGCAACTCAAGGTCCTGCGCCTGCCACATGGTCTCGAACCACGAAAGCGAATAACCCTCTTCCGCAAGACGAATGGCCGGCGCCACGGCCCGGTCAAGCCCAATCGTGCCGAATCGCTCCAGCGCTGCCGCCATACCGGCCACCATGCCTGGTATGGCAATCGACTTGTAACCGTAAATGTTGGCGTTGTCTTTGACCAAACGCCATCCGAAGAGCTCGTTGTCGTAGCCTTCTGCCAGTTCCCACATGTCCGGGTTTGCCGCCTGCGGCGCTTGCATCGGAAAAGCCACGACTACCTGTTGCTGCGTTTCTCGGAGGAAGATGGACATGTAACCGCCCCCGCCGACGCCGCTCATGGGCGGTTCCACCACGCCCGCGGCAAAAGCGGTCGCGACCGCGGCATCCACCGCGTTTCCGCCGGCCTGCAGCACTTCCAGTCCCGCCTGAGCCGCAAGGCGATGTTTCGCCGCTACCATTCCCGATGGCGCCGTAGCTGCCTGCACGTGCGCTTCCCATTGCGTTTCCTTGGCCATGCTTTCCTCCAATTGTTCGCGTGTTTTACTTGGCGTACTTAGAGTATCAAACGAGCTTCAGCGTTTGAGTTTGCCTGACTTCTGCTGAATTCCCTTTGCCGGAATCTGCGCTAGCCGGTGCGCGATGCCCTCGCGCTCGTGGGCAACAAGCGTCACCCTTGTGCATTGCAATGCAATTTCACGCGAGAAGTCAGGCGATTCCGTCTATTAGGCACATGACCCCTTGCGTTGTCACCTCGCGCATTAATGGTCGCTAGCCGAGTCCGAAGTTGACATAGCCAAGAGTGCGCAAGATGTATAGGCCCGCGGCGGCGGCAACCGCCAAGAAGGCAACGACTTGCACCAGCTTCAAGACGGGTCGCAGCAAAGCGCCTACGATTTTTGAGATGACCGAGAAGATTACCAGGACGCCGATAGCGAGTATGACCCAAATGCCCCAATCGGGCACTTGGTCCAACTCTGCCGGTGCAATGCTCCGCAGCCACTGCGTGGCAGCGTCCAGTACCTCTTCGACGGCAGGCAGCCAATTCTCCATATCCATGCGCTAATCCTTTCTTGCGATCACTTAACTTCATTGTCGAAGCGGCTTTGCCACTCTGTCAACACCGTGGTGCGGCAGAAGTTTGAAGAATGACACTGCACACGTACTGCAGGGCGCATTGCGGTATCATGAAATCCTGTCAGTGATCGGTGATGAAGGTACGGTCGGCTATAGCGAGAGGTTTGTGCCTGAAGGTGTAAATTGAAGCGGCCTTGGGGCCGCCGGCCTGGGAATTGAGCAGATTGCACATAGAGCGTCATTTTAGGGAGCAATGGAATGTATACGATTGACTTGCGCGGCAAGCATGCACTTGTCATGGGAGTAGCCAATAAGGAGAGTGCGGCCTGGGCCATTGTGCAGGCGCTGGCGGGCGCGGGAGCGCGCATTGCCTTAAACTATCAGACTGAACGTCTAGCAAGTCGTGTGCAGGATCTCGCGGATACATTGGATAACCCCCTCGTTGCGCCCTGCGACGTGACGCATCCTGATGAGGTGGAGTCGCTCTTTTCCTTGGTCGAGCAGGAGTTCGGCACGCTCGACATTCTGGTGCATAGTCTCGCGTTCGCCAATCGGGACGAATTCGCGAAGGAGTTTGTGGATACGTCGCGCGACGGTTTCCTGCAAGCGATTGAAATCAGCGCGCACTCCCTGATTACGCTCTCGCGGGCGGCGCTGCCCTTGATGCAGAAAATCGGAAGCGGCAGCATTATGGCATTGACGTATCTGGGCGGCGAGCGCGTGGTCGCCGGCTACAAGCTCATGGGCCCGGCAAAAGCCACGCTAGATGCAAACGTACGCTACCTCGCCGAGAATCTCGGCCCCCACAACATCCGCGTAAACGCTATCTCCGCCGGAGCGATGCGCACACTCTCCTTGGCAGGCATTCCCGGCGGGCGCAACTTTCTGCTCGACCTACCGGAACGTACTCCCCTGCGTCGTAACATCACGCAAGCAGAGGTGGGAGATACCGCCCTCTACTTGGCTTCGCCTCTTTCGTCCGGCGTGACCGGCGAGACCATTCACGTGGACGCGGGATACCATATTATCGGCCTCTAGTGGGGGCGAACGCGGGATACTCTGAGTCCATTCCCATTGCTAATTCATCCCGGCAGCAAAGCCGTTCATGCTCCAACCCTTCGTCACGCTCAGGACAGGCAAGCTTGGCACGAACGGCTTATTCCCACACACCGGGAATAGTGCGCTTGGATTGCCGCAAATTCCCTCTACAGGACTCAAGGATCCGGCCCGGTGTTTACTCGCTCTTTGCTTCCTGCCGACTGTGGATTCTTAGCCGATGGCAAGTGTGCCTAATATAGCGCCAGCTTCTTCGGTCGGTAGGCCGATCCCAAACACGGAAGCGACAATACCCACAATGATGACCATCACAATCCAGCCGAGGATAGCGGTTATGATAGCCTTGCCGGTACCTACGTCGAGTGCCTGGCGAATCGCGATGAGGCCTGCGAGGAGAACCCAAATAAGTAGGGCGAGCCGCAGCAAGCCGCCAAGAAACGGAATGCCTCCAAGAATTCCTGTAAAGATCAGTAGCACGTTTGGCGACTGGGCAAAGCCGAGCGTACGGAGCATCTCACCATACGTGGCGGTGCCGCCGAATATTTTGGCGCCGATGATGTAGGTGACCAGCGCCCAGGCCAGCCAGCCGAGTACTGCGACAAGGATGCCGCCAACGAGACCCGTTACGGCATCGATTGGGCTCAGGGTTAAGAACTTCCATAGGGCACTGCCGATACCGCTGGCAAGGGCAACGATGAGCACCACTTGCATGGCTTGACTGGTAGCAGATTGGTCGTGCTCCACCTCCTCATAGAGACGAGGATCGAGCATAGCAGCTCGGATCATGCGGTTGACGAGCATGGCGTCTTCCTTTCTGTGTGCTTCTCCGACTCTCTCTACACGGTGCCACCCGCAAAGTGACAAAACATACTTGCAGTTCTTGCTATATGCTAGCAGAGGAAATTAGAAAAAGCAATGTATGTGTTAAGTATCTTAAGTTTCTAGGGCCTAAAGCTTGTCCTGGAATTATCCTGGTACTGTGCGCGGTTCCCATGACCGCGGACTGCTCTGCTCGCACCACGCTGATCGGGGCTCCGGCAGTGCCGGGATCGGCCCATTAGAGGCCTTCTACCTGGAAATTCTCAGGGAAGAACGCGAACGTAATGGCTAGCGAAATTACGATTAAGACGATGGCAGTGATGAGCGTAGTGATTGTCGCCTTGCCGGTGCTAATGCCCAGGGTCTGTCGCGTTGCGACGACGTCGACTATGAGGACCCAGAGCGCCGCAGCGAGTCCCAAGAGACCCCCCAGGACGGCCCCGGCAAACGGAACGAATACCAGCGGCACGGTAAGAATGGTAATCACCGACGGCGACTGGGCGAAAGCAAGCGCGCGGAGCATTTCCTTGTAGCTGCCAGTACCGCCAAAGAGGCCGGTGCCAATGAGATAGGCGAGCAATGCCCAAAGCAACCAACCAAAGACCGCGGTAGCGGTGGAGATCGCGATGTTGTTGAGCATGTTTGTTTGCAGAGCAGAATCTACCGGGGCGTTGAGTGCCTGCACCACGCTGCTAATGACGCCGATGACGGCAACGATGACAATGACCTGCACAGCTTGGAACATGGCCGTGCTGTCTTCCTTGATCTCATCGAACACCAGCGGATCGAGCATGGCGGCACGGAACATGCGGTCGGCAAGCATAGCTACTCCTTTTCTGTGCCCTTTTATAGGAATCGCTAGTATCGCGCCTTAAAGAACCCAATGACATCAAAAGAGCATCGTACGAACTGTAGCGCGGGGGATTGCCCCCCGCCTGATGGCAGAATCGGCCATATAGCCAATGCGGCGCAGAAATCCAAAACAGGATAGGATGCATCCCGCACCCGCTGAAAGGCTGTGCAATACTCGGTATAATGCACGCTCTACAGCGGTCTCACGGTAGGCAGATTGTATTCCGAAGACCGTCTCTCGCGCTATATATTGAAGAGGCTGCAACGATTTGTCAATGTTCGGCATGTGGGCGCGCTCGACGTTCTACTTTGCGCTTGCCACATGCGTTATCTCGTTTGTGCGCCTTGACAGTGGCGTGCTGCCGCAGCAGCATAGCAACTAACGAAAGATAGAGCCTGCAAGTCAAGCGAGAACGTTGCAAGGGACATCCAGAAAGAGGAGCTAAAGACCATGAGCGTTGCCATTGCAGAGCCAAGACAACTGTCCGTCGACGACGTGGATTTCTACAATGAGCACGGGTACCTGCGGTTGAAGCAGGTATTCGATCCGCAGGAACTAGCGGCGCTCAGCGAAGAACTCGACCACATCATTCAGTACTTCGCGACCCACGGCAAGGGTTGGTCCGGGCCGTGGCGCAAGCAACTGATGCAGAGCGACGTGGAGACCAAGAGCCTGTTGGTGACCATTCACGAACTGCAGAGCTATAGCGCGGCCTGGGCGCGGGCCCTGGTGCAGGAGCGACTGGTGCAGTCAGTTGCGGACATCATTGGGCCGGAACTGGAATTCCATCACAGCACCCTGCACGCCAAAGGCCCCGATACCGGCACGCCGTTCCCGATGCACCAGGACTACCCCTTCTACCCTCACCAGGACGGACGCTACATCGACGCCATCCTGCACGTCGACACCGCCGATGAGACGAGCGGCTGCTTGAAGTTCCTCGAAGGCAGCCACAAGCTGGGGCCGTTGGAGCACAGCCGCGAGGGCTCGCCCCACCTCGACCAGTCGGTGTACCGCCTTCAAGACGCCGTTTCCGTGCCGGCAGACCCGGGCGACGTGGTGCTCTTCAGCATCTGGACGATCCACGGCTCCGCCCTCAACGAGCAACCCCGCTGGCGGCGCGTGGTGCGCTTCGGTTACCGCAACCCGCGCAATCTCCAGGTGAGCGGTCAGGCCATGGGCCGCCCCGGCACCCTGGTGCGCGGCGTCCGCCCCAAGTTGGAAAGCCAGTCCATCGAAGTCTACGGCAACTGGGGTCCGCAAGCGGTAGCGCCAAGAGATGACGATTAGTCCCGTTTCTGGCATGAGTAAGTGTCTTGGGATAGACGATCGATGAGATTGAGGGGGGCCTTGCTTGTCGATCCGTTTCAGTAACTTGCGCATTGAGCCAGGAGGTAGGAGAAGGAACGTGTCTGAAAGTCAAGAAAAGTTAGATGAGTATGCTGCGGCTTTTATGGCGCCCGCCAAAGCCTTAATCGCTGAGTTGGATAGGGACTATAGTGATCTATGTAAGAAAATCCGCTTGTACGAAGACAGTATAGGCCCGGCTGAATGGGCAACCATGGTTGGAGCGAAAGCACAGCTGATCGTAGCGCGAGCTCAAGTATTGGCAGATGTCCGTGTGAGGTTCAATAGGGATCCAGTCGCAAAAGCGCTGGTGTGGAAGCTTGGTAATGAAAAAAGGGCTGAGCGGAGATAGGGGTAATAGAAGTCCCACGAATTGGAGGTGTAGAAGATGAAAGACCCAGTGTCTGGCTATACCGTGCCAGAGAGAATCCGCATTTTCATGATATAGTCGCCATGATCCGCTTTGGATATCGCACGCCTGGGTTGAAGGCGCTATCGTTTCGGGAGAAGGTGCAGCTTGCGGCGGACTTGGGATTGCCCGCCATCGAGGTGGCGCGGACGGAGTTTGCGTCGCTGGAGGACTGCAAAGAACTAAAGGCGGCGAGCGCGGAGTTGGGCGTAGAGGTGACGTCCATAGGCGGCGCAATGGGTCTGTGCAACCCGACTCTCCGGGAAGAGATCCTGGAACAGCTCGAGTTCGCGCTCGACGCGTGCGAGGAGTTGGATGTTGACATCTTCTTCACGCGCGCCATGTGGCCGGCGCCGGGCGTGCCTCAGGCCGATACGTGGGAGGCGTGTGCCGAGATCACCCGCGCGGTCTGCGAGCGGTCGGCGGAACGTGGCATCCGCTTCGCGTTGGAGGCCGACCCGCCGTGCTTCGTGCACACGCTGGAGCGGGTCGAGCGGCTGATGGAGATGGTCGATCACCCGAACTTCTGGCTGAACTACGATCCCACCAACTACTACGTCGTCGGCAGCGACCCGCTGCAGGTCATCGCGCGCCACGCCGACCGCATCATCAACGGCCACATCAAGGACGGCGTCTATCGTGCTGACGAGAAGGGCGAACGCCCGGTGGGCACCGGTGAGGTGCCGTACGCCGAAATCTTTCGCGCCCTCCTCGACCGGGGCCTCGACATCGCCATGCACATCGAGCACTGCAACTCGGTCGAGTGCGTGACTGAGGCCGCGGCGCACGTGAAGAAGGTGATGGCGTCGCTGTAAACGGCGTCGTGCACGCGGGGCCATTGGGCATGATTTCCGCTTCTTGGTGATTGATTGCTAATTCTGCTGTTCTTCCTGATTATTGTCTTGCCGTTGAGCGTGTGTCTTTATGGCCCCATGTTCTCTTTCCGGCCAATTGGGCGCAGGTTTCAAACCTGCGCTACCGGTCAGCAAACCCCCGCCACCGGTCAGCAAACCCCCGCTACCGGTCACCAAGCCTTGAAGTTCCTCACGATTTAGGATTTCTCGCTGCCTGATCGCCGGAGCGGTACGCTTCGCGGGCGTGGTACCATACTCCCTGCACACGGCAGGAAATCGCGCGCCGTTTTACACGGCGCGATTTCGTTTTGTAGGAGGCAGACGCTCCGTGCAGACTGCGCATGACGCGACGGCGATGACCGGCTATTTCCAGGCGCTGCGGCTCTTCAACCGCAACGTGCGGATATTCATTCTCAGCGCCCTGCTCCTGGGGTTTGCGTTTTTTGGCATCTATGCCGTGCTCCTCAATCTCTACCTGCTGCGCTTGGGATACGGTCTCGGGGTTGTCGGCCTTGTCAACGGCATGGGCTTTGTGGCGTACGCACTATTCAGTTTGCCCGCTGGGGCCTTGGGGGCGCGCTATGGCACGCGGCGCATGCTGCAGGTGGGGTTTGTGCTCGCGGCTGTGGGCATGGGGTTGCTGCCGGCGGCGCAATTCCTCTCCGGCAACGTGCAGGTGGCCTGGATCGTGGCCACGTACACGCTCACCTCGATGGGGCTCGATGCCTACTTCGTGAACAGCAACCCGTTCATGATTCAGTTCACGACGCCGCGCGAACGTATGTACCTTTACTCTCTGCGCGTAGGGATGAGTCCCATGGCGGCATTTGTCGGTGCTCTGGTGGGCGGATTTTTGCCTGGGACGCTAGCGAGATTGCTCCCAATTACAGATACGGCTTCTTTTGCGCTGGCGCTCCTCGTGGCGCCGGTCGCGTTGCTGATCGGTGTCGTAGCGCTCTTCAGCACCAGAGCGATAGCCGTGCCTGCGGAGGAGGAAGACCGCCCCGAGCGCACCGGCAGCGCCGCCTCGACCGCATTGCCAGTGCTCCTGATAACAATGATGGGGTTGGTCATCATGCTGCGTATGGCCGCGGAGGGGGCGCAACGCACCTTTTTCAACGTCTACTTGGAGGAGATACTGGTGATGCCCACCGCGCACATCGGCATGCTGGCCGCGTGCGGCCAGCTTGTGGGGGGATTCGGCGCCCTCTCGGCTCCCTTCCTCACGCGGCGCTGGAGCTTGGAGCGGGTGATATTTTGGGCAAGTCTGGGGATGGCCGGCAGTGCCGTAGTCTTTGCACTTATACCGCATTGGGCCGCGGCGGCGGTGGGATATGCGGGATTGGTCAGCTTTACCTACATTCAGCGTCCCTGCAGCCTGCGCTTTACGATGGAAGTAGTGCCGAAACGCTGGCGGGAGACGGCCGCGGGCGTTGCCAACATGGTGGCGGGGATTGGCTGGGGTACGATGGGTTTTTCCGGCGGCTACTTGGTAGGCGCGTACGGCTACCAAGGCTTCTTTCTGGCCGGCGCGACCCTCACCGGCATCAGCGCCGTGATCTTCTTCTGGTACTTCGGCATACCCCGTAGCACTCTATCGAAAGGGCAGCGCGCCGATACCCTAGAGAGCGTTTCCAATGGGGGGCAGTGAAACGTCATCCGTTCGCCCCCGTATCGAGTACGGGGCAGGCTCTGAGTTTGCCGAAGAGCCGTTCATGGATCGACCCTTCGAAAGGCTCAGGACAGGCAGGCTCACCACGAACGGCTCTTGCAAAATTGAATACAATCTCTAAGACAGCTCTGAGACCTTGCAGAATCTCTCTTAGATTAGCTGGGGCCAGTCTCGGCCGTGCTCTTGGAATTGTTCCCGCAGGGAACGCAAGACGGCGGCGGGCAGCGGCCCTTCAGCTACCTGCTCAATATTGCTTGAGAGTTGGTCCAAACTGTCGATGCCGACAATGGCGGTATCGATATAGTCGAACGAATGGCAGAAACGCAATGCCAGCGCCACGCCGTCATCCGTCGCGCCCTCCGGCACCGTGAAGTGCTGCGCGCGCCGCCAGTACTCGTCGGCATAGCCGTAGGGCGAGGCGGGTCGATTGAATGCCGCGTTTGCGATGGGGCGCTTGGCGATTATGCCCATGCCGACTGCTTCAGCGGCAGGGAGGACTTCTTCCAGTGCGCTCTGGTCGACAATGTTGAATGACGTGAGCAGAGTGGCAAACACACCCATTCCTATTGCTTCCAGTGCCGCGTCGTTGTCACCGCTATAGCCGATATACCGCGTCTTACCGTTGCGCTGGGCGTCCTGGAGGGCACGCACCACGTCTCCCTGGCGCAACACGTCAACTTCGCAGGTGTGGATGTGAACGAGGTCGAGGTGGTCGGTTTGCATGCGGCGCAGCGACTGGTCTATGCCTTGCGTAACCGCGGCGGCAGTCCATTCCGGTGCGGTTACGCCGCCCGCGGCGTGCCCGCACTTGGAGGTGAGCCAAAACTCGTCGCGGCGGTGGCTGATGTACTTGCCGAGAGTCTCCTCGCTTTCGCCGTAGCTGGGCGCGGTGTCGATGTAGTTGACGCCACTATCAAGGAGCGTGTTGAGCAACTTCCGGGCTGCCGCGGGCGAGCCGGTATCAGTGGCGATCCGCGCCGCGCCAAATCCCAACCAACTAACGTCCATATCGGTCCGGCCCAGCCTACGCCTCTCCATGCTCAAGCCCCCCGAGTGTTCTAAGAGTGTTTCTCTTGTCCTGTTTGTTGTCCCTACAATAATACAGCTTTAGTTGCTTTGGCTTTTGCCACAGGGATGCATTCTCCTGAGCGAGAGCGATAGCAACTTGCATGGGTTCATTTAGTCGGGCTGCGCATCCCTTGAATTGCTGCCAACAGGCAAATGGATATTGTGGCGATTGTTGTACTATGGCAATTAAATTGTAGTATTATATGCGTACGATTGCGCTTAATGCGCGAAGGATCAGTTGTTCACTCATGTAGAAGGAGTTCCAGCATGAAGGCAAATCCTATTGGTCTAAGTCGACGCCGGCTCTTGCAGGGCATGGGTGGAACGTTGGGCATTTTGGGCTTGGCGGCGTGCGGTACGGTCGCGACCGCGCCGGCTCCTGAAGAGAAGGAGGCGATGGCGCCGAAAGAGGAGCAGAAGGCGCCCGAACCGGCTGAGCCGGCTGAGGTTGAGTTCTTGATCGGACCTTTCGCGGGACGCAGCGCCGATGCTATGGAAACGCTGCTGGCGAATTTCCATGAGAAGACGCCTAGCATACAGATCAAGCTAATCGTCGCCGAGGCGGGCGTGAACTACCAGACCCAGATCCGGACCTTTGTCGCGGCCGGAGCGAATGCCGACGTGGTGCACATGTCCGGCGGGCATTTTACGTACGCCACCGACGGTATTCTAGTTAATTTGGATGACTACGCCAAGGCGGATGCTGACTTCGACATCGAAGCCTACTACCCCCGCGTCACGGCTTTCTACCGCGTGCCTGAAGGCGGCCTGTGGTGTCTGCCGTGGAACCATGCCACCGAGGGGTTGTACTACAACAAGACGCTCTTGGCTGAGGCCGGAGTCGAAGAACCGGACGAGAACTGGACCTGGGACGATCTCCGCGAGGCTGCGCGTACGCTGACCAGGGATGTCAATAATGACGGCGAGCCGGAGTCATGGGGCGTTGAGTTTCGACTGGTGCGCATCGATCACGTGCTGCGGTCATTCGGTGGCGGGTTCTTACTTGATGAAAACACCAGGTCTGTCATAACCGATCCCGGTTCAATCACCGCGTTACAGTACATCGCCGACCTGATCGTCAAGGACCGCACCCACCCCTACCCCGCGCTGGGATGGAACAAAGGGTTTTCCCAGGGCAAGATAGCGATGTCTTTCCTGCCGGAGTGGGCGGCAGTGAGGCTGGGCAAAGTAGAGGGGCTTGACTTCGACATCGGCATCATGCCGCAGGGACCTGAGGGAAGGTTTACGTTCTTCGGCTCGGGCGGCGCTTCCATGTTCAGCACCACCAAGGGGCCGGATGCTTCCTGGGAGGTGCTGAAGTGGTTCACGAACTCTGATGGCGGCGAGTGGGCGGTTGCCCGGGCGATTTCATTCCCCGCCGGCTCACCGTCCGCATTGATAGCGGCCAATGAGTACTTTTGGACTGAGTATCTCACTAAGCCGGCAAATCGCACCCGCTTCCTCCAGAATCCCGACTTCGCCGTAGTGCCTTTCGGCGGCAGTTGGGACGGCAGATTCTTCGACCAAAGCGCGCGCAAGGCGCTCCCGCAGATTTGGGAAGGCACAAAGTCGGTGGAAGAGGTAGCGCGGGAACTGGATGCGATGTGGGTCGCGCGGCTGGAGGAAACCGGCAGGGGATAGTAAAAGACTAGACCGGCATCTCTAGCAATCCTAGAGTCTAAGCGCACATCTCCGCAGAGACATGCTTTGCGGAGATGTGCTTTTGCTTACGGTGAGAATTCCTACTCACGCGCAATGGCACAGATAGCCGGAGGTGGGTGCATTGCAAAGGGCTGGCAACACAGTAGGACTGTGCCGGACCGGGTCAACTCGCGTGCAGTAAAGGCTGCGTGAAGGCTAGAAAACCTGGGGGGTGTAGTATGGTAGGATTTACTCGAGTTGAAGCACATTGGAGTTATGCTGGAGGGTACAGGCATGAAAGCGAGTGTGGACACAACGAGCCGACGACGATTCCTGCAGGGCATCGGTGGGACGTTAGGCGTTCTCGGCCTGGCGGCGTGCGGTACCGTCGTGACGACGCCTGCTCCGGAAGAAAAGGAGGCGATGGCGCCTAAAGAGGAGCAGAAGGCGCCCGAACCCGCCGAACTAACCGAAGTCGACTTCTTCATCGGCCCGTTTGCGGGGCGCAACGCCGAAACGTTCGACACTTTGCTCGCGAACTTCCATGAGAAGCATCCCGATATTCAGATCAATTTGATCGTCGCGGGAGCGGGAAACTATCAAGAGAACATCCGCATCTTTGTCGCTGCCGGCGCCGCGTCAGACGTGGTGCATATGTCCGGCCCGCACCTAACGTACGCCGTGGACGGCAACCTCGTCAACTTGGATGACTATGCCAAGGCGGATAATTCGTTCGACATCGACGTGTACTATCCGCGCGTCACGGACTACTACCGAGTGCCTGAGGGCGGCCTGTGGTGCCTGCCGTGGAACTATGCTACTGAGGGGCTTTACTACAACAAGCAGCACTTCGCCGAAGCGGGCGTCGAAGAACCTGACGAAAACTGGAATTGGGACGACGTCGCTGAAGCGGCGCGCAAGCTGACTAAAGACGCCAACAATGACGGCGAACCGGAAGCCTGGGGGGTAGAGTTTCGCCTGGCGCGTCTCGACCACGTGTTGCGCTCCTACGGGGGCGGCTTCCTCATCGAGGAGAATACGAAGTCGGTCGTGACGGATCCCGGTTCCATTACGGCGTTGCAATACCTCGCCGACCTGATGTTGAAGGACCGTGTTCATCCTTATCCGACGCTGGGATGGAGAAACGGAATTTCCCAAGGCGTAGTTTCGATGTCATTCCTGCCGGAGTGGGCCGCGGTAAGGCTGGCTGCCGTAGAAGGACTGGATTTTGAGATCGGTCTTATCCCGCAAGGGCCGGAGGGAAGAGTGACGTTCTTCATTCCGGGCGGGGCCGGCATTTTCAGCAATACCGATGCGCCTGATGCCGCGTGGGAAGTGCTGAAGTGGTATACGAACTCTGACGGCGGCGAGTGGGCGCTTGCCCGGGCAATAGCATTCGTTGCTGGGTCGCCAACCGCGCACAGAGAGGCAAACGAGTACTTCTGGAATACGCATTTGCAGAAGCCGGCGAATCGGCACGTGTTCTTGCAGAATCCCGACTTCGCAGTAGTGCCCTATTCCCACAGTTGGGATGGCGTTTCCTTTAACGGTATCGCACGTGAGTTGCTGCCAAAGATCTGGGAAGGCACGACCTCGGTGGAAGAGGTTACGCGCGAATTGGATAAGTTGTGGAACGCGCGGCTGGATGAGACCGGCAGGGGATAGAAAGTGGCTGAAACGGCAACTTTGACAACCATTTAGTCCAGGAACACATCTCCGCAGAGTTCCGTTCTGCGGAGATGTGGCTTAGAGAGTGACTCAGTAGTTCACCGGATCGACTGCCAATGCCGTCCGTGGTGAGCTTGTCGAACCATGAACGGCCCTTCGACAAGCTCAGGGCGAACGGTACGGGGCAGGCTCAGGGCGAACGGTACCATGACAGGCTTAGGGACTACGGGCTTGTAGGCTGACAGACGGAGACTTTGCGCTACAATGCCTTGGCAGGTAGTCCCTCGGTTGCATTTTGGATTCTTGTCTACAGTTACGATTAAACAGAAACGAGGATCTTGACCTATGAGCGCAATTCGCGTGGGGGTGGTTGGTATCGGCGGCCGCGGCCAGAACTATCTGCGGTGGATCAGTGAGGTTGACCGCCGTTCGTACCTGGGCGCTGACCGGCACTGGAGTCATGCCAAACGGACGTCGTACTGGGGCACTGTACTGAGAGAATCGCGTGACATAGCGTATCCCGAGGAGATGTACAAGCAGTATGCGCGCAGTCTCGAAGAGTATGGGATCGTTGAGATCCGCGATCTGAGTGCCGAGATTGTGGCCGTCTGCGATATCAAGGACGAACACCTTGATATGGCAACGCAGATCCTGACTGAGGAGCTTGGAAGGGAGCCGCCTAAGACCTATACCGACTATCGGCAGATGCTGGATGAGGCCGGGCTGGATGCCGTGGTCGTGGTTAGCGCCAACTTTGCGCATCGCGAGATTGCCGTTGCCGCGCTTGAATCGGGCGCTTGGGTACTGTGCGACAAGCCGCTGGCGACGACCGTGGCGGACTGCCAGGCAATTGTGGACGCCGCACACCGCAGCGGGGGCAAAATGTACATGGGACTCAACGAACGATCCAACCCGGCCGTGACGAAAGCTCGTGAGGTTGTGGCTACCGGTCAGATCGGCCGTCCCCAGATGATAACCGCCCAGTCGATTCGACACCCATTTGCTCCGACTCCCTGGCGGTATAGTCAGGCGCAGAGCGGCGGCGCGCTGAACGAAAAAAACTGCCACGACTTCGATCTCTTCAACTGGTTCGTCGATTCTAAGCCGCAGCGTGTGATGGGCATCGGCGGCCAGCATGTTCTTACCGAAAACACCGACGTCATTGACCACGCATGGGTGCTCGTAGAGTATGACAACGGCGCGCGGGGCTGCTTGCAGCTTTGCTTGTTTGCTACAGCTTCAAGTGGGCCGAAGGTAGTCTTGGATGCGATTGGCGACAACGGGCGCATTATCGTGAAGGGTGGCTCGGTCGAGGTCTTTGGGCGCAGTCCGCTTAACGACCATGCCGTATATAAGGTCAGCCGAGACAGCAACCTACCGGGGCATTCCGGCGACCTGACGCAAGCTTTCCGCTTCTTGGACTGCGTCGCTCACGACAAGCCTGCACCGGTGGCGCCGGAAGCCGGCATGGAAAGTACGGTCATCAGTTTGGCAGCGGAGGAGTCGATCAGCCGCAACGGTGAGTGGGTTAACATAAAAGAGTTCGTGGCGGAGGAGCTGGGATCGGCTTCCGCGTAAAGGTCATAGCATAGTGCTGGGCATTGCGCTGACTGTGCTTCGACAGGGACTTGGCGTAGCCACCGCAGCACGAACGGACACTCTTCCTATCGTTCATCCCTGCAGCTTGTGTAGAGAGAGGTTGGCAGAGAGTAGGAGAGAATGGTTCCTGCTTCGACTCTGTGTCATGTTCAAGACAGGCGAGCCCAGCGCGAACGGATTCGCGAGTTGTGAAATGCCATACTTTGGTATTGGCAAGCGCTGTATGGACGAGGGGAAGGACTATTCGGGGCGAAATACAAGCGCTAGTTCTGCGCTTGCTGCAAGGCCTTCACCCGCAACCAAGGGAATTCCTGGATCGAATTCTTGTGTCGTGGTGGGGATGGCGGAGAGAAAAAGTAAGAGTTCCGCATTCCCCCTCCGATTGAGCAGCTAACTATCCGACTACAGCATGAGGGAGACCATAGAATGCCAAATCGTCCCAACATCGTCGTTATTGTTACCGATCAGCAACGATCGGACTGTGTAGGATATGCCAACCCGGTCTTGGAGACTCCCTATCTCGATGACCTGGCGTCACGAGGAGTAAAGTTTTCGCGGTGCTATACCGCTTCGCCGTCCTGCTTGCCGTCGCGTGCCGCCATGATGACGGGGATGGACCAATGGACCCACGGTCGCTTAGGTGGCGGCGCGGGATACGACGCGCTGGACTTTCCGGCGACGTTGGCGGGCGAGTTAATGAAAGCCGGGTACCATACCCAGAGCATTGGGAAGTCGGACCAGTTTCCCCGCCGTGCCCTCTATGGATTCTTCAACGCGGTGCAGGACAGCACCGGGCGTGGGCTTGAAACCGACTACAAGATTTGGCTGCGCGAGCAGACCGCTGGCAAAATCGGCGACTTGGACCATGGACTGGAATGGAATAGCTGGATGGCCCGGCCGAGCCACCTGCCGGAACACCTGCATCCTACGTATTGGACGGCGAGTGAGGCCGTCAAGTTCATTGAGCGGCGCGACCCCACGTGTCCCTTTTTCCTGTGGTTATCGTTTTCGCGTCCCCATGCGCCGTACGATCCGCCGCCGGTGTACTTTGACATGTACAAGGACAACCCCGACATTCCGATGCCGCCGCACGGTGACTGGGCCGAAGAGTACGATGAGCCGATCACGAGCATTTCGGCTTGGAAGGGACGGGCAACGGATGCTCAAGTGCATCGGACAAGAGCGGCCTACTACGGCAGCATTTCGTTCATCGATCATCAGGTGGGACGATTCTTGTATGAATTCGGACGGCTTGAGCGGGCGGCAATGAGGAATACCTTCTTCGTCTTTACGTCAGACCACGGTGACATGCTTGGCGACCACTGTTTGTGGCGTAAGGGCTACTCCTACGACGGTTCTTCGCGCATACCCTTCTTTATCAAGTACCCGGATACTTGGAATGAGGCTCGCGGTGGCGTGTGCGATGAGATAATCGAGGTGCGGGACATCATGCCGACGGTTCTCGATGCCGCCGCAGTGGACATCCCGGATTGCGTCGATGGGAAGAGCGTAATTCCTCTGGCAAAAGGGGAGCCCACTGACTGGCGTGAGTACTTGCAAGGGGAGCAGACGAATCTCCATGGCAGAGAGAACGGCATGCAGTTCATCGTGAATAAGCGCGAGAAGTACACCTGGTTCCACCATACGGGCAAGGAACAGTATTTTAATCTTATCGAGGATCCCCAGGAGTGCCACGACCTTGCCGGGAATCCGGCAGCGAAAGATAGAATTGAGGCAATGCGCAGCCTGCTTGCTCGCGTCAATGAGGAGCGAGGCGACCCACGCGGGCAAGGTGGCAGACTGGTTGTGCAACCGGACGGCGCACTGCTGCGCTCGCCAAACTACGCCAAGTGGAAAGCGCGTGCCGACGAGCGTATGAGTCAGTCGGGAATCCACGTGTCTCGAGGAACGGATGCGGTGGCTCGTAGATTTCCCAACTATCAACAGGGGCCGGTGCCGAAGGGGAGTGCTACTGCTGCAGAACGGCGCTAGAGAAAGTAGTCCAATGCGTTCAGGAAATTCTTGTAAACGCACTGCTGCTCCCAGATGATGCCATCCACGCCCAGGCTCCACCATTCATCCGGCATGAAATAGACTGACACTTCCGCCTCCGAGCCCCAGCGGCCCCACCAATTGATCAGGTGGAGATTGTCGGATTGAGAAAGCCAGAGGGCGAGGTCGATGAGTTGCTCATTCCCAGTGAGTCGCGCCTTCTGATAGCAGGCAGTCATAAGCTGGAAGATGGCGCGCTGCGGTTCGTTGCCGAGGAAGAACTCAGAGCCCCCTGAACCTGCCCAGGTCCCGGGGAAAGGCGGCAGTGTAATCCGATTAGCTTGGCCGCCGTAATTGTCGATCACCTCTGTAGCCGTTGCCGGTGTGACACCCTCGCGTTTCAGGTAGCGGGGCAGCGCCTCCATGAATTCAAAGACACCGCTGTCGTAGTACTGGTGCTCGCCGAAGGTCTCGAAGTCCCAGCCCACCATCACAAACGGGCCGTCGGCGCTCCGCACCCAACGGGCATAGTCGTCCGCCATGAGGGGCCACCCCGCCCACTGGCGTTGAGAGAAGCGGTACCCAACGTCGTCGCTCAGTTCATAGTGACGCGCAAGCAGCTTAACGCCTGGCCGGTGATAGTAGAGATGCGTGGGTGGTCGCCCTCCCAGTATCCATTCCCTCCCGTCCATGAGGGCGCCGCGAAAGCCGGCTTTGTCCAGCGCGCCGACAATGGTTTCCGACATGAGCATTTCGGTTGTATCGGTTACGGTGGGTCGTTTCCCAAAGAGGTCCAATAGCTCGTCCGCCATAGATTCCATCCGCGCCGTGAAAGCAGGCAGGTCTATCAGCAAGAGGAACGAATGGTAGGGATCGACGCCAATTAGTTCCGTATTGGGGTGGGAGACGACGCGCTTGAAGCCTTCGAGCACGCTTGGGTCCCACCGCTGCGCTTGCTCTATCAAGGAGAACGAGATGCCAAAGCAGAGCTTGAGGCCGGAGTCGAGCAACCGCAGCCATAGTTCAGTGGCGGGTTTATAGCAGTAGCGGGCAACCTTGCGAAAGTACCGTTCGTTCATCTCCTCGTCGAAGAGCAGCTGCGCCATATCTTGCGGGGCAGTGCTGGGAGGGATGACGTTGGCGGGCAAGCGCACACGCTGGGGCTGGTGCGCGATCACATAGATCACGAGATTGTCAGCCATCAGGGTTGCTCTGCAGGCGAACGCTTTGCTTTTCCGCCAGGTATTCAATTTTGCCCAAGAGGTCTCGAATGGTCGAATCCCAGGTAAAGAGAGCCGCAGTTTGCCGCGCGTGGCGTTGTATCTGCCGAATTACGTCGGGCTGGTCGTGTATGAATCGCAGATAGCTGGCCAGCTCTGCCGGGTCATCAGTCTCAACCGAAAGGGCATTGTGTAGTTGTATCGCATAATCCTCCCCGGAAGTGCCAGTGACCACCACAGCGCCGCATGCCATGGCTTCGAGCCCTACGAGGCCGAACGGTTCATACCCGCTATTGGCGAGTACCGCGTCGGCGGCTGAGTAGAGAACCCGCTGTAAGTCCTCAGGCACGAATTGGCAAAGATTCAAGACGTCTGCATCATTGGCAGCGAGCATGGTATCCAGAGCCTCATCGAGGTTCGAGTTGTCGCTATGAACGTCTCGGACCACCAAGCCCATTTCCACCGCCCGGTGGAGCACGTCAACGCCATGCGGCTCCAGCCCGCCCCGCGCTATGAAGCGTACGCGATGGCCGGTGTGCTTGAGGTGTGCCGCAGCCTCAACTGCCTGCAACCACCGCTTATCCGGGTCGAAGCGTCCCATTTTGAGGAGCAAGAAATCCGCGGCCATACCATCGCGGAGCTTTGTCACCGGCTCCTGTGGCACTTCTTCAAGCAATCGACGAGGGATGCCGTTCGGCAACACGAGCGGGTTTAGTCCCCAATCCCAGAGACGATGCTTCATGAACCGGCTCACCGTCGTAATGGTGGCGATGAATCCGAGCCGAGGAAGATCGATGTGGCCGAAACCGAATTCGTTATTTGCGTTCCACAGCAGCACGCATTGATGGCGAAGGCCGTTGAAGTGCAGGGAATCGCTCAGTCGTGCCAGAGTGTCGGTGGTATGCCATTCTTCCGCCATAATAACGGTGAGAAGGCCGGCATCGGCGGCGGGTCGCACGATTCGGTCGGTAACGAACCAAGGAACGCTGTTGCCGAAGTCTATGATCTTATCCCACTCTGCCTCGTAAGCGCCTTTCGGATGAGAGTGGCTAATCCATTGGCACCAGCGATAGAGGTGCAAATTGCCGTTATCGACGGTTTCTACGGAAGGTAGATTCGGATCGCCAATGAAGATTAAGTGGGTCGTGAAACCCGCTTGGGCGAGCGCGCGCGCAAGCTCAGTGACGCGCGTCCCCAGTCCACCGGCCAGTGAGTACCGGTCCGGTCCCTCGAAGCTGAGCAAGACAAACTGGGCGTTGTCGGGAGCGATGCTCATTGCCGCGCCGGCTCCATTGCCTTAAGGATGCTTCTTTGAATCCTTGCGGTCATGTGCCGGCTAGGAAGGGTTCTCTGTGCCGCGACGCACTGCATCTCGACCCTTCTGGCGGTTCCCAGTCGGCATTTGTGCATCAGTTTATGACAACGAGGTCTAAACGTCGAGATGTTGGACTTCTTTGGCGTGCGCCTGGATAAAGCGCTTGCGCGCCTGCGGATCATCTCCCATGAGCCGGTCGAATACCAAGCTGACGGCAGCCTCGTCTTCCAGCACAATCCGCAAGAGCTTGCGGCGCGCCGGATCCATGGTCGTTTCCCAAAGCTGGTCGGCGTTCATTTCGCCGAGGCCCTTGTACCTCTGGATTGCGACGTTGGTTCGATTAAACTGCTTGAGAATACTGTCGCGTTCGGAGTCGTCCCAGGCGTAGTGAACATCACGATTGCGGGCGACGCGATAGAGCGGGGCTTGGGCAACATAGAGCCGCTGATTCGTAATAATCTCGCGCATGTACCGGAAGAAGAACGTGAGAAGAAGCGTGCGGATATGGGCGCCGTCAACGTCGGCGTCCGTCATGATGATGACTTTGCCGTACCGCAGTTTGGTGATATCGAAGGTCTCGCCAATGTTCGTGCCTAGAGCGGTCACCAGCGCGCGAATCTCGGCATTTGAGAGCATACGGTCAAGGCTGGTGCGCTCCGCATTGAGGATCTTGCCTCGCAGCGGGAGGATTGCCTGGAAGCGCCGTTCACGCCCCTGTTTAGCGTTGCCGCCGGCAGAATCGCCCTCTACGACAAAGATTTCGGCGTTTTCCATACTTCGTTCCGTGCAGTCCGCAAGTTTGCCCGGCAGTGTGGAGACATCCAAGTAGCCTTTGCGTGCCACCATGTCCCGGGCCTTCTGCGCTGCTATGCGCCCGCGGGCTGCATTCAGGCACTTTTCAATGATGGACTTGCCTTCGCTGGGATGTTCTTCCAGATATTGGCCGAGTTTCTGATTGACAGTCGTTTCTACAAATCCCCGCACTTCGGAATTGCCGAGTTTGGCCTTGGTCTGCCCCTCAAATTGCGGGTTAGTAAGCCGCACGCTGATAACGGCCGTCAGTCCGGTGCGCACGTCGTCACCCGTTAGAGAGACATCTTTCTCCTTGATGAGGTTCTGCTTGCGGGCGTAGTCGTTCAATGTGCGGGTCAGAGCTGAGCGGAACCCGGTCAGGTGCGTGCCGCCGTCCACGTTGTTGATGGTATTTGCAAAGGCATAGATGCGTTCGTCAAAGCTCTGGGTGTACTGCAGCGCCGCTTCAAGCTGCAGCGAGTCTGCTTCCCCAGCAAAGAAGATCCCCTCGTTATTGATGATCGTCTTGCGCCGATTCATTTGATGAACAAAGGCGCGGATCCCGCTCTCAAAGTAGAACGTTAGTTCGCGGGCAGCCCGTTCGTCGCGGAACTCGATACGAAGGGCGGGACAGAGATAGGCGATCTCACGGAAACGCTGTGCCAGCGTATTGAACTCATAGTCAAGCGTCTCCATGATCGTGGTATCAGGGAGAAAATGGATAGTGGTACCGTTTCGGTCAGACTTGCCGATCCGCTCTACTTGGCCGAGGGGCGCGCCGCTGCGGTACTCTTGTTGGTAGACGTAAGGCGCTTGATAAATGGTGGCGACGAGTTTTATCGATAGTGCATTGACAATAGAAACGCCGACACCGTGGAGACCGCCGGAGACTTTGTAGCTCTTGCCGCCAAACTTGCCGCCTGCGTGCAGCCGCGTGAGCACGGTCTCCAAGGCAGATACACCGGTCTTTTCGTGCACGTCAACCGGAATCCCGCGGCCATTGTCTTCGATAGTAACGCTGCAATCCTCATGAATGGTTACGACGATGCGGTCACAAAGGCCGGCGAGCGCTTCATCCACACTGTTATCCACAACCTCGAAGACAAGATGGTGGAGCCCTCGCACGTCTGTACTGCCGATGAACATGCCGGGACGGGTTCGCACAGGCTCCAAACCCTCGAGAACCTGGATGTCGGCAGCGGTATAATCATTCAAGGCTGCAGCGGTCGATTCTGCTTCGGCAACTATAGTTGCAGCGTTGCTGCCGTCTTGCATAGTTGTCTTGGCCATTTAGGTCCCTTCTTGAAAAGGCGGTTTAGACTGCTAAGCGGAGGTGGGTTCCTCTTGGTGAATGAGCAAACGGTTCCAAACGTACATGAACATAGCGATCGTCACCCATGTGCCAACATAAGCGTTGCCAATAGATGCGATAATTCTTCCAATGCCAATATTCAGAATCTCCAAGTCAAGCAATACGCTCCATATGAGGCTGGTGCCGAATACTATTAGCCAGTAAAGGCAGAAGAAACCGACAGCAGACCATGGGTTGCTGTGAATGAGGTCCAGTGTTAGCCGGACTACCTTGGGCAAACTCTGGCGCACAAGCGCTAAACTATCCACTATGAAGAAGGCATAGAACGCAACCCACATTAACAGTATCAATGCGAGTAAGAGCAACAAGAATCCGAGTAGAGGAACAATCGATAATAACGAACTTGCAATGACGATTGGAACCACAGTTACCACGAGAATTATGCCGACAAGCCCTCCGAGCCGCATGGCCAACCGCAAGACTCGCGGAACAAGGACCTCCCACGTAGACGTGCGCTGCTGCAACTCTGATGCAATCAGTGCCAGGTAGGTACTACCCAAAATGAAGCTCAATGGGAGAAGCAACGCCAATGCCATCAGGAGCTGCGGGACCGACTTTAGGACTACAATTGCGCCCGTCTCGTCGCCCGATGCGGAAACCCCTAGCGAGGGTACCCAAACTCCTATAACGAGCGAGAGTAGGTTTGACTGCCGAAGAAGCGAGAAGATGGTCAGGTCTTCTGAGTCTGTTCCCTCCTCCAAAGCAGAGGTTGATCCTTCTGCTAAAGGAAAGAACTCTTCCCCGAGAATGATGCGCGGCGCCAACCAGATAAGCAAGTCTAACCCGATCGGCAGCAGGATTAGCCAGATACGCCGATTGAGCAGGGAACCGGATTCGGCCAGGGCTTCAATTGGCCTGAGTGTGCGCTGGTCTTTCACTTCATGTATTATAGCAAGTTTGGGTATTCTCCTCAATGAGGTAGGTGCTTGCATGCCAGTAACAGCGGGAAGAAAAGCCCTCGATTGAGGTAGTTAGCGTGTGGGGTAAGGCAAAAGGCGGAGGGAGCCAAATGCGAGTAATCATCGCCGGTGGGAGCGGACTGATCGGTGGCGCTCTGACCCACCATCTTTGCGCGAAGGGATATGCGGTTGTGGTCTTGAGCCGACGTCCGTACCAGGTTGCGGGGCTGCCTGATGGCGCTACTGCTGCCTATTGGGACGGCAGCAGCAGCGAAGGATGGGCGGAATTGGCAGACGGCGCGCACGCTGTAGTAAATCTCGCTGGGGAGAGCATCGCAAGTAGGCGCTGGACGTATGCGCAGAAACGAAGACTGCGCGATAGCCGGATACAGTCCACCAACGGGGTCGTTGCCGCCATCCGCGCTGCATCGCAAAAGCCGGCCGTGCTCCTGCAGGCGTCTGCGGTGGGCTACTACGGGAATACCGACGACGAGGAAGTGGACGAACAACATGGACCGGGCACCGACTTTCTCGCCGACGTGTCTCAAGAGTGGGAGCAAGCTTCAGCGCCAGTCGAGAATGACGCAACCCGGCGCGTGTTGTTACGCATGGGAATCTCCCTGAGTAAAGATGGCGGCATGTTGCCGCGCGTGGTTCTGCCATTTCGCTTCTTCGCGGGCGGCGCCATGGGCACGGGTAAGCAGTGGGTGCCCTGGATACATATCGAAGACACGGTACGGGCGATCGAATTCCTAATAACACATGACCATGTCTCGGGGCCCGTGAACGTGTGCGCGCCCAATCCGGTGCGGTTTGCCGCATTTGCCGGCACGATCGGACAGACGCTAAGGAGACCTGCGCTATTCCGCGTGCCACCCTGGGCCCTCCGCCTTGCCATGGGCGAAATGGCAGACATAATTCTGCACGGTCAGCGGACACTGCCTGTGCAATTGTCGGATGCCGGTTTCGAATTCCGCTACCCCACTGTTGCGGGCGCCCTTCAGGCTATTTTGCGAGGGTAGTCCAATGGAATGCGTAAACGGCCTTGCATCCTTTGCGCCTGCGTTGTGTGAAACGTTAGGCTAATAATTAGGTAAGAGTAATAGCAATCACTGAATACAGAGCGAGGTGGTCTTGATGAATGCACAGTCTGTGGATACCAGATTCATCTATGTAGGAACGTTCACCGGTGTTGACGATCACGGCGGCGGGGCAGAGGGTATCTACGTTTGCCGGATGGATAGGACTACCGGCGCCGTGGAGTTGGTGCACACAGTCCCCGACGTGCCGAATCCGTCATTCCTTACCTTGCACCCGGAGCGTCCATTGCTCTACGCGGTGAATGCGGTTCCGGAGATAGACGGGTATGCCGGCGGGACTGTGAGCGCATTTTCGGTGGACCGGACTACGGGCGCTCTTACATTCCTCAACCGGCAGCCGTCGCAGGGGCCAGGGCCCTGTCACGTGAGCGTGGAGCAGACGGGCCGGTATGTGATCACCGCAAATTACCTGGGTGGCAGCGTGGCCATGCTGCCGATTGCAGAAGACGGGAGCTTGGGTCCTCCGACGGATTGGGTGCAGCATGTAGGCTCCAGCATTACCCCGGATCGTCAAGGAGAACCGCACGGTCATTCCTTCACGCCCGATCCGGCGAACAAGTATGCTCTGGCGTGCGATCTCGGTCTTGATCAGGTGCTTGTCTACCGGCTTGATCTCGAACATGGGAAATTGCCGCCAAACGACCCGGCCTTCGCTACCGTGCATCCCGGCGCCGGGCCCCGCCATCTTGACTTTCATCCCAACGGCCGCGTTGTCTATGTCATCAATGAGATCGGCAACACGGTTACGGTCTTTGCCTACGACCAAAGTCGGGGCGTCTTGGAAGAGCTGCAGACAATTCCTACGTTGCCGCCGGAGTTTGGGGAAACCAGCCACACTGCCGACATACACGTTCACCCTTCAGGAAAGTTCGTGTACGGCTCGAATCGCGGGCACGACAGTATTGTCATCTATGGGGTCAACGAAGCGGATGGCACGCTCACTCTGGTTGGGCATCAATCTACGCTGGGCGAGGCGCCGCGCAATTTCGTAATCGATCCCACTGGTACCTTCTTGCTCGCGGCAAATCAGGATACCGACACGATCGTCACGTTCCGCATAGACCTTGAAACCGGAGAGCTTGAGCCGACCGGGCACGTAGCCACTGTGCCGACACCGGTTTGCTTGAAGTTCTCGGCGTAGTTTCTTGCCACGGGGTCCGACAGTGCCGCTCCCGCGAGCTTGCCGGCCTTGGGTAGAACCACGCTAGCGATGCTTGTGGCAGAGAATCCCGCTATGGAGTGCAAACGCTCTACGCACGTCCATGGCGCTGTTTGAAGGTAGATAGCTCTTGGGTTGGCGACAAGCGAGTATGGCGCTTGTGGTTTCCGAGAGCAGTGGCGTGTCATTATTGACATAAGATGATCGCCGCAGTGTCATATGAGTGTGTGATGCACTGCGAACACTGTGGCAAGACACCTAAATGCTGCGTTTTCGGCCTACAAGACACTCTGTGCGGAGCGGGAAGCGAATTCTTGGTGTAGTTCACCCAATGCGAAGACCGGCCCGTCGCGGCAGACGCGTTGGTAGCCTTTCGGAGTGGTAACTACGCAGCCGAGGCAGACGCCCATCGCGCAACCCATCTGGTTCTCCAGGGAGACCTGAATCGGTTTCCTGCTGTGCCAGCCCCAGGTTCCGGCCTGATAGGCGGAGTCTATGGCGGTGAGCATCGGCCACGGGCCGCAGACGTAGATGGCGTCGCTCCACAGATAGTATTCGGCAATCAGATTAGTCACCGGCCCGTGATAGCCTGCCGAACCGTCGTCGGTTGCCAGCACATACTCCACCTCGGGAGGCACACGTTCGGCAGGAAGATGGCGTGCGGCCGTGCGGGCGCCCGCCAGCAGTGTCACCGTGTATCCTTCCGGAATCATTTTTTCCGCTAAGTAGACCAACGGGGCAATGCCAATGCCGCCGCCTACCATCAAAAGATTGGCTGGATTGGAGAGAGTTGTGAAGGTCTTTCCCAGCGGCCCAAGTTGCAGGATCTCTTCTCCGGCCCGCCGGTTCACTAAGATCTCCGTGCCCCGTCCTACCACCTGATAGAGGATGTCGAGCGTCCCCGCTTCGCTGTCGGCGGTCAACATGCTAAATGGGCGGAGCAACAGCGGATCGATACCGTCGCCGCAGCGCATGTGCACGAATTGCGCGGGCCGGCACTGGGCCGCAATTTGCGGTGAGTGCAACCGGAGAATGTAGAGCCCGTCAGCCACGGGCTCGTTAGAGATAATCGTTGCCTGCTCTTGGACAATGGGCATGGTTGCTCCGTTACGCCACTATTCGTTTGCTACGCTACTCAATTCAATTGGGTTCAGACGAAGCTCGATGCGCGCAGAGCATCTACTGCCATCATCGCTATGCATGGGCATTACGGCGGTCCTGAGGGGTAATTCCAGATTCTATCCGGCTGTAAAGGGAATGCCGGCGCTGGCTCTCCGGTCTGCTGGTATTTCTGTACGACGGCGCAGGCCTTGTTCACTACGGTTTCTACGTCGTCGCCCCGCACAAGGGCATCTGTTACGTCGCTCATGACGCTACGCTGAGAGGCGGCCTGCGGCCGCGCACGCCCATGTACCAGCGACTGTTCTATCGCTACCACTTCTTCCGGGCGGAGGTAGGTTCGAGTTTCTGCAAGCCGCGCGACCGCTTCCCTCCCTGCTGGTATCACCACCTGATTCTGCATGGCGTGGGTAAACCCTTGCAATGCCGTGTATGCCGCTTCCGTCTTTTGCGTCCGGGCGGCGATCCCAATTCCAAAGCCGTCCCACACCGGTACCGCCTGTGTCCTGGTGCGAGGCAGTGCCGCCATGCGGTAGGTTTCCGGCAGTAGGAACTGCGGGGGGTAACGATACAGCATCGTCCCCGGCGTTTTTCCGACTAAGTCCCGAATGTCCTTTAGGATAGCTGGTTGGGAGACGCGATGCCTGTGTATCAGATCATGCACGAATTGCAAGGCTTCAATGGCCACTGATTCTTGCAAGCGACAGTCCAATATGTCCGGATCAAGCAGTGCCGCTCCGTTCTGCCACAGCGCCCACCAAAGCCCTTGGCTGTGCGCGTCCAACCCCCAACGCTGCAACGTACCGTCTCTCCCGTACGTTGTCAGCCGGGCCGCGTTCTCCACTAGGTCATCCCAGTCCCAGGTCGAGTCCGCTGGCGGTGATATTCCCTGTGCCCGGAAGCGCTCGGCATCGTAGTAGAGCATTTGCGGCGCCGCGCTTACCGGCAACGCGAATAGCGCGCCATCCACCCGAAACCGGTCGAGCGTGACCGGAAAGAACTGCCGGTTGAGCGTCTCTTCATCCGCGCCACTGAACCGATTCAAAGGCAGCAAGAGTCCATGACGCCCGAGCCATTGCGCCAACTCAGGCCACACAGTCACGAGGTCTGCGTCAAGCCCGTCCAGCACCGCCGAAACCTTGGTAAGCGCTTTGTCGGCAGGCGTTGTCCAGGTAGCCTCGGGGAAGAACTGCTCTATGAACCGAAGAGCGAGACGGTACCCGCCGCGCGTTGGGCCATACGGATTCTCTTTATCCTCCCCAAGCGCCGCTACTGCCTTTTCGTACTGCTGCTGAGGGGAACCAGGGTCGTGCAGAGTGAGAAGAGTTATGAAGCGCGTGTACGCTGCCACGTTGAGCTCAGTCTCTTGCGGTGCGCTCGGCGGTGAAACCAGAGATCCTAGCGGGCCGCACCCAGCGGCAAGCACCGTCATACTTGCAAGCAGCGATCGGCGTGAAAGCATCGCTCTGCACCTTTCCGTGCCGCCTATCACTTCAAGATTGTGTTGAAACCCATGGTACAATAGCCGACACACTTTTAGAGAATTGGTACAAATAGGCCTACTCTGTTTGCACCAGGAAGCTCTAAGACTAGCCCCAATGCTGTGGCATTAGCCGCTGCGAGGGAAACGCAGCGCTCACTGTGCCAAACTATCCCGATTACGCAAGTCTTAGACCTACACTCACCATCAGGCGCACTCTTAATGTGATTTTGCAATACCGGCCGGGCCAGGATGAAAATTGCAGAAGGAGTGTCCCTCGCGTATGCCCCGCTGGCGACGGTCGAGGTACCGCTGGCAGTGGGCGGCGTAGCGTGGGGGTTCTCCCCCGCTTGGGACGCCGTCCGCGTGAGGCAGAGTAGATGGATTCCCGCATACGCGGGAATGACGGACTGCGCGCTGCCTAATTAAGTACTGGCTAGCTTCATAGCAATGACATAAAGTGTCACCAGACCCGCGCTCAATGCTCAGCGCCTGTGGTGCCTAGGACTGCGCACACTCAAAACAACACCTCATTCAGCGCTGATCGCGGTACGCCTGCAAGGGCCGCACTTGGTACGCATCCTGTTGCAACGAAAGCGCGGTAGCCAGGGCGCGGGAAGTATCAAGGGATGTAAGACAGGGAATCTGGCGCTCGACGGCCGCGCGGCGGATGTAGAAACCATCTTGCAGGACGGATCGGCCGCCGGTAAGGGAGTTAATGACGGCTTGCACATCGCCGTCTTGGATCACGGAAACCACGTTGGGGGTGCCTTGCAGGCGCTTGCTGATCATGCGAACGGGAACACCCATAGACTCCAACATGGCGGCAGTGCCCTCGGTAGCCATGAACTTGAACCCCGCGGCAGCAAGCTGGCGCACGATAGGACGGATGGCGTCTTTGTCGGCATTGGCAATGGAGAGCAGGAACGTGCCGCCCGCAGGGACGCTGAGTCCCGAAGCTACCATAGCCTTATAGAGCGCTGCCTCGAACGTTACGTCCACTCCCATGACCTCGCCGGTAGACTTCATCTCCGGCCCGACTGACGTTTCCACACCGCGCAGTTTCGCCATGCTGAAGACCGGAGCTTTCACCGCGACGAGTGGTTGCTTCGGCCATAGACCGCCAGCGTAGCCCATTTCAGCGAGCGACTTTCCAAGCATGGTCAACGTTGCGAGGCGCACCATTGGCACGGCCGTCACTTTACTTAAGAACGGCACCGTGCGGCTTGACCGCGGGTTTACCTCCAGCACAAAGATTTCATCTTGAAAAATCACGTATTGGACGTTGACCAGACCCAATACTCCTAGCTCCAAGCAGATGCGCGTCGTGTAGTCCACGATTGTCTGTTCGATCCGCTCGTGCAGGTCGCGGGGCGGGTAGACCGCAAAACTGTCGCCGGAGTGTACGCCGGCACGCTCGATGTGCTCCATGATGCCGGGAATGAGCACTTCCTTCCCATCACATATAGCATCGACTTCTACTTCCTTGCCCTGCAGATACTTGTCAACCAACACGGGATGGCGCGTAGAGAGCTGTACGGCAGTTGCCACGTACGTCTTGAGGTCTTCCGGTGTATTCACGATTTCCATCGCCCGACCGCCAAGGACGTATGAAGGTCGCACGAGCACAGGGTAGCCGACATTCGAAGCGATGGAGAGAGCGTCGTCAACGTTTGTCACGGTCGCACCGGGCGGTTGAGGAATGCCGAGCCGATCCAAGAATGCCTCGAACTTTCGCCGGTCTTCGGCGAGATCAATCGCGGATACGCCGCTTCCCGCGAGCGAGACGTTTTCTAGGGTGAGCGGTTCGGCGAGATTGATGGCAGTCTGTCCGCCGAACTGCACAATGGTTGGCGGCATACCTTCATTGTCGAGAACGTTCAGGACACTTTCGATATCGAGAGGCTCAAAGTAGAGTCGATCAGAGGTGTCGAAGTCCGTGGACACAGTCTCCGGATTGCTATTCACCATAATGCTTTGCACACCCGCGCTAGCGAGCGCCCACGCCGCATGCACGGAGCAATAGTCGAACTCGATGCCTTGGCCGATGCGGATCGGCCCGGACCCAATCACGGCAGCTCGTGCCGCGGTCAAGGAAGGCGCATCGTTCTCGAGCTCATACGTGCTGTAGAAATACGGCGTCTGTGCTTCGAACTCGGCGGCGCAGGTGTCCACCATCTTGTATACCGGCACGATACCCCACTGCTTGCGCATTTCGCGTACGCGGGTGGGGAGCACGTCGGCCAAGGTGCCGATCTGGGAATCGTCGAAACCCAGGCGCTTTGCCTCCCAAAGCAATCCGGGTGTCAGCGATTCAGCGAGGAGGCGCTGCTCCATGTCGCGGATAGCCGCAAGCTTCTCTACAAAAAACGGGTCGATATGGGAACGGCGCGAGATTTCCTCTACACTAGTTCCCCGCCGGAGCGCGCTCATGATAGCCCACAGTCGGAGATCACTGGCCGTGGTAATGTGCTGCCAGACGGCTGAAGGGTCATTTTGCCACTGCTCATCTTCCCACATCAGGCTGCGATCACCGATTTCAAGTCCCCGCACCGCCTTTTGCAAAGCTGCTTCCAGAGAACGGTCAATCGCCATGACTTCGCCGGTGGACTTCATCTGCGTACCCAGCACGCGGTCGCCCGAAGGAAACTTATCGAACGGCCAGCGTGGGATTTTCACTACAACATAGTCCAAGGCCGGCTCGAAGGCGGCCGTAGTTCTCTTCGTGATGGGATTCGGCAATTCGTCGAGAGTGCGGCCAATGGCGATCTTGGCCGCCATGCGCGCTATCGGGTAGCCGGTCGCTTTCGAGGCCAGGGCGGAAGAGCGACTAACCCGGGGATTAACTTCTATGACGCGATAGGCAAATGAATGGGGGTCTAACGCCAACTGCACGTTGCAGCCGCCTTCGATGCCCAGCGACCGAATGATGTTGAGAGACGCGGTGCGGAGCATCTGGTACTCACGATCGCTGAGAGTCTGGCTGGGAGCGACCACGATTGAATCTCCGGTATGCACGCCCATGGGGTCGATGTTTTCCATGTTGCACACGGTGATGCAGTTGTCGGCGCTATCGCGCATGACTTCATACTCGATCTCTTTCCAGCCGAGTAAGTACTCTTCCACGAGTACCTGATTGATGGGACTAGCGGAGAGGCCGCTCGCTACCACCGTGTGCACCTCAGCCGGCGTGTGTGCGATGCCGCCGCCGGTACCGCCGAGGGTATAGGCGGGCCGAATGACGACCGGCAGTCCGATGGTATCCGCGAACGCTTCCGCATCTGCCACCGAGTGGGCAGTCCTGCTGGCGGGGATTGGTTCGCCGATCTGATTCATGGTTTGCCGAAAGAGTTCGCGATCTTCCGCCTTCTGTATCGCTGAAAGAGGCGTACCCAGCAGCCGAACATCGTACTTTGCGAGCACACCCGCTTCGGCGAGGGCCACAGCCAAATTCAAGCCGGTCTGCCCGCCGAGGGTAGGAATGAGTCCGTCCGGCCGCTCCTGCGCAATGATGCGCTCGATAACAGGTACCGTTAGCGGTTCGATGTAAACGACGTCGGCAATTTCCTCATCCGTCATGATGGTGGCGGGATTGGAGTTGACGAGGATAGAGGTCACGCCTTCCTCGCGCATGGCTTTGCACGCTTGTGTTCCGGCGTAGTCAAACTCAGCGGCCTGGCCGATAATTATCGGGCCAGATCCAACAATGAGGACCTTAGATGGTTTGTTCGTCATGGAATGAGATTCAGAAATTCGTCAAAGATGTACTGGTTGTCCTGTGGGCCGGGGCAGGCCTCGGGATGGTACTGAACGCTGAATACCGGTAAGTCCTGGTGGCGGAGTCCTTCAACCGAACCGTCATTGAGGCTGCTGTGACTCACGTGGAAGCCGCTCTTTGACGGTATGCTGCGCGCATCAACCTGAAATCCATGGTTTTGCGTGGTAATGTGCACCTTGCCGCTGGCCAGGTCTTGCACCGGGTGGTTGGCGCCGCGGTGCCCAAACTTGAGGCGGCTCGTCTGTGCGCCGGCAGCGAGCGCCATGATCTGATGTCCCAGGCAGATGCCCAGCATGGGATAGCGTTGCATGAGTTTTGCCGTGGTTGCGACGGTAGCCGCGACCGTGTCGACATCCGGATCCCCCGGTCCATTGCAGACTACGATCCCATCCGGCGCTAGGTCTCGAATCTCTTCATACGAGGCGCCGTACGGCATCCAAGTGACCTCCGCGCCCCGACTGGTGAGCGAATGCGCAATGTTGTGTTTGGCGCCGGTGTCGATGAGGACGAGACGTTTTTGGGCGGCGTGCTGTTGGGGTAGCGGCCACGGTTCCCAAGGTGCATGGGCCGCGTATGAACCGGTATTCACTGAGACCTCACCCACCACGTCATGGTTTGACAGCGGCGTAATGTGCTGGGCGCGAGCGATGCACTCCTGTACATATACTTCGATGCCGGGGGTACGGCCGCTCAGCCATAAGAACGAGTCCTGGGCCTCCTCCGGCAATTCATCGGGCGGCACAATCGCTAGCGTGGCTCTCTTGAAGCCGAACGTGCGCAAGTGTTGGGTAATGGCGCGCGTGTCCAGGCCGTAAATTCCCGGAATGTTGTTGCTTGCAAGGAATTCATCCAGTTCACTCGTGGCGCGCCAGTTGCTGGGATGCGAACAGAGTTCACGCACCACGAGCCCGGAAAGCCATGGATGTACCGATTCCATGTCGACCGGAGTGATGCCGTAGTTGTTGATGAGCGGGTACGTCAGTGTGACAATCTGCCCGCGGTAGGACGGATCGGTGCAGATCTCCTGGTAGCCGGTCATGCTGGTGTTGAAGCAAAGCTCGCCAGCCGCGTCGTTGCGCGAACCAAACGCACGGCCAAAGAAAACCTTGCCGTCTTCGAAAGCGAGCAGGGCGTGAGGATGTGTAGCTGTTTCCGGCACGTCTATTGAGCCCCTCTTTGACTATAGGGCTCTTCCGCATTTACGAGCCTTCCGTCAACGAATGTCATTGCCACTCTCCCCGGCAGCGTAGCGCCGGCAATTGGCGTGTTCTTGCCCTTGGAAGCGAACGTGTCCGGATCAACAGTCCACGTAGCGTGGAGGTCAAGCACCGCGATATCTGCCGGTGCTCCTACAGTCAGCGTTCCCGTCGACAGCCCAAAGACTCGCGATGGTTCTATGGTGAGTTTGCTTACGAGCAATTGCAGCGATACTCGCCCTTCTTGCACCAACTGATAGACCTGTGAGAAGGCTGTCTCAAGGCACGAGATGCCGGAGGCTGCTTCACTGTACTCACAGAGCTTATCGGTAGTGCTGTGCGGCGCGTGGTCGGTGGCAATGGCGTCGAGCGTACCGTCGTTCAACCCCTCGATCAAGGCATCGATGTCAGCACTGGTGCGGAGCGGCGGATTTACTTTTGCGTTCGTATCGTATGCGAGTTGCGCTCTTTCCTGCGGCTGCCGCGCTCCGGCCACCAGCGAATCCGTCAGCGTGAGGTGATGGGGCGTAACTTCTGCAGTGATACGAATGCCTCTCTGCTTGGCCGCGCGGATGATCTCCACACTGCCTTGCGTAGAGACGTGCGCAATGTGAACGTGTGCGCCCGTACGCCGTGCCAACAGAGCATCCCGCGCTACCATCGTTTCTTCGGCTTCCGCCGGCATCCCACGCAGACCCAAGCGCAGTGAAGTCAATCCTTCGTGCATCACTCCCCCATGGGCGAGAGAGGGGTCTTCGCAGTGATTGACAATGGGCTTGTCAACGAGGAGGCTGTATTCCAGGGCATGACGCATCATGCGGGCATCGGCTATCGGCAAACCGTCGTCGGAGAAGGCGACGGCGCCCGCCTCCGCCAGTGCTGCCATTTCCACTAGCTGCGTGCCGCCAAAGCCCTGCGTGACGGCGGCCAGGGGATAGACCCGTGCGGCTGCGGCTTCCCGCGCACGCTGCAAGATGAATGCCACAGTTGCAGGAGTGTCAACCACCGGATCGGTATTGGCCATGCTGCATACCGTTGTAAAGCCGCCGCGAACGGCAGCGCGCGTACCCGTTGCAATAGTCTCTTTATACTCAAAGCCCGGTTCGCGGAGATGGCAATGCAGATCTACGAAGCCCGGCGTAAGGACTAGCCCGCTTGCCTCAATGGTGGGAATGTTATCAATCATTGGCGTCTCACCGATGCATGCAATCTTGCCGGCCTGAATCAGCACGTCCACTGCGGCATCGAGATTGTTTGCCGGGTCGATTACACGCGCTCCTCGGATCAACCAATTGTCCTTCATGTCAGCCGCTCCGCCGTGCCTGCGAGCAAATAGAAGATTGCCATCCGTACCGCAACACCGTTGGTAACCTGCTCCTCGATGACCGCCTGCTCACCATAGGCGAGATCAGGCGTGATTTCCACTCCCTGGTTCATGGGACCGGGATGCATTATGAGGGCGTTTGGGCGGGCACGCCGCATGCGCTGGCGTGTCAATCCGTAACGGGCACTGTATTCCCGCAGGGAAGGTAGCAGCCCGTTTGCCATGCGTTCGCGCTGCAAGCGCAGCATCATCACAACGTCAGCGTCCACAATCGCTTCATCGAGGTCATAGGTGACTGAGACCCAGGGCATGTTTCCGGTTATGCCTAAGATATCCGGTGACAAGAGGGTTGGAGGCCCGCAGAGCACCACGTGGGCCCCCAGCTTTCCAAAGCCCCAGAGGTTTGAGCGTGCTACGCGACTATGCAGTATGTCCCCCACGATCACGAGTTTCAGCCCGGCGATCGAGCCGATCCGTTCCTGCACCGTATACAGATCGAGCAGAGCTTGGCTGGGGTGCGCGTGCCAGCCATCGCCGGCATTGATTACTGAAGCACTTAGCCAGGATGCGGCGAGATAGGGCGCGCCTGCTTCCCAGTGCCGCATGACTATCATGTCAGCGCCCAACGCCTGCAGCGTGCGCACGGTGTCAACAAGCGATTCGCCTTTATCGACACTGCTCTGGCTCGCTGACACGTTTACCAAGTCTGCGGAGAGATTCTTCGCCGCCAATTCAAAAGATGAGCGGGTGCGCGTGCTGGCTTCATAGAACATGTTGACAATCGTCTTGCCGCGCAGGGTGGGAACGCGCCGTATCGGACGGGAGAGGACTTCCGTCATGGCGGACGTGGTTTCCAGCAGAAGCATGATTTCTTCTGATGAAAAATCATCGAGATCGAGAAGGTCTTTTCGTTCCAGAGGCATCTAATCATCCTCCTGCGGCGTGGGCAGAAGAATGGTCTCGTCCTTTCCATCGGTCTCAAGTAGGTGAAGTTCGATCTCCTCCGAACGCGATGTTGGTATGTTCTTGCCTACGTAGTCAGCGCGAATGGGCAGTTCGCGGTGGCCGCGATCAATGAGTACCGCAAGTTGAATGGTACGGGGTCGGCCAAAATCCATCACAGCGTCCATCGCTGCCCGGATCGTACGTCCGGTGTAGAGCACATCGTCAACGAGCACGACGTGCTTTTCCGACAGATCCACGGGTATCTGTGTCTCGCGCACGTTTGGACGAAAGTGTTCGCGTTCGAGGTCGTCACGGTAGAGGGTGATGTCGAGCCTGCCGACAGGAACGGTTACCCCCTCGAGGGACTCAATGCTCTTGGCAAGCCGCCGTGCCAATGGTGCGCCCCGGGCCTGGATTCCAACTAATACAATGTCATCTGCGCCGCGGTTATGTTCCACGATTTCATGCGCAATTCGCAGCAGGGCGCGGCGAATCTCTTCCTCTTGTAGCAGCACTTTGTCTGTTGCCGTCATCGGCCACCCGCTGCTTTCATTAGCATTGCTCCGGTCAGGTCTCGCGTTCCGAGGGCACAAAAAAACTTCTTGCCTGCTGGCAAGAAGCATCCAAGTGTGTCTGGACCTCTCTTACCTGCCTCGCGGGACGGGTTTAAAGAGAAGCAAATCTAGTATTAGAATAGCAGATAGCAGCAGGCCGTGCAATCGAAGACGAGCCAGGGAATGCGTCTGAGAATATGAAATAGTCCTACATTGTGGAAAGGTTGTATTGCGCGTCAGTCGTTGGTAGAATACCGCAGGGAAAGTGCGTTTGGCACTTCACCGTGGCGGTGGCATGAGGTGCCCGCACATGGGTTTATAGCAATGACGTTAAAACGTCATTGCTATATAATGTTGTTCGTCATGTAGCATGCGAAGGGCAAGAAGGAACCGTGCGTACGGCGCTCTATCCTGGAAGCTTTGATCCAGTTACAAACGGACATATGGACATTATTGCAAGAGCGTCCCGACTCTTCGATATTCTTTTCGTAGGAGTCTATGCCAATCCTAAGAAAGACGTGCTCTTCTCAATGGAAGACCGTGTGCGAATGTTGACGACTGCCGTGAAGCAGTGGCCGAACGTTCAGGTCAGGAGTTTTGCTAACTTAACAGTGGAATGTGCGCAAGAACTGGGAGCGCAAGTGTTGGTCCGCGGCTTGCGGGCGGTAACGGACTTTGAGTACGAGTTTCAGCTTGCTGCAATGTATCAGCAACTACGGCCTGACTTAGAGGTCGTTTGCCTTATGACGTCGGTTAAGTACTCATTCTTGAGTGCGAGTCTCGTCAAAGAGGTAGCGAAGCTCGGTGGCAATGTCGACTCATTCGTGCCTGGGGTAGTTGCGGCCCGTCTGCGTGAAGTACAAACTGCATGAATACCCGCCACGTGCCTTCAGCAAGAGCGGCACAATCTGCGGTAATTGCATGAGATGGGTGGATGAGAAAGAGGGGAAGCTCGGATGGACATATTTGCTCTTATTGAAAGATTAGAGGCTCTTGTCAATACAGGCCAGCGGGTCCCCTTTGTCAATAAGATCATGCTGGACGAGCAAGAGTGCCTTGATGTCATCGCCCAAATGCGCATGTCGGTTCCCGATGAAGTGCGACAGGCGCGGCGCATGCTGCAGGAGCGCAGCCGTATCCCCGAGCAGGCACGCTTAGAGGCGGAACGCATTGTGGCAATCGCACACGAACAATCAGAGGAAATTCTCTCCGAACATGGGTTGGTGCGGGCAGCAGAAGACAATGCACGCAGCATTTTAGATGAAGCCGAGGAGCAAGCAGGCGAGATTCAACGGGAATCTGATGCATATGCAGTCCGTTCGCTCACTGACTTACGCACGCGGCTGGAGCAACTGCATGAGCGTGTGCAAATCTTCCTGGAAGCAATGGCAGACACTGAACCGGAAGACGTTCCTTCGGCCCGGTCGCGAGGCGAACGTGCTTCACAGGAACGAGTAGAGTAAAATTAGATATGGAACGCCTTACCATAAACGTGGCGGGGTTGCTGCAAGAAGCTTCAGGTACGTCCCGTCGGCTTGAAATCGATGGTTCCTATTCAGGTTGGGAAGAGATTTCCCTCGTTGGTCCGGTTAAGGGCGTTATTGAGTTATGCCGTGCCGGAAAAGGCATTGTTGTTAGAAGCGATTTATATACAACGATTGAACTAACGTGTTGTCGGTGCCTAGAAACGTACGGTCAGGAAGTGCACGTAAACTTTGATGAGATTTACTATCCACTCTTCGATCTAGCTACCGGGAAGGCAATTCGTTTAGAGTACGACGACATCGACTCAGAGTTTCTCATTGAAAACGTCGATCGGTTCGATCTCGGCGAAGCCGTTCGGCAGCATATTGAAATCAGCCAACCACTCATGCCGCGGTGCCAATCGGAGTGCTTGGGTATATGTCCCGAGTGCGGCGCTGACCGTAATAGCCTTCTATGCGATTGTGATGAGAGCGTAGTGGATATTCGGATGGCGCCAATTCAAGAAATGCTGCAGCGAATGGGGCAGAACCGATCGGCTTAATTACAGAGACATAAGAGATATGAGGTGACGATGGGCGCACAACCGAAGAAGAAGATTTCTCGTTCTCGACAGGGCAAACGACGCGCGCACTTGCATAATCTAAGTGTGCACTTGGTAGCATGTCCGCGCTGCCGTCAGCCGGTGCCGTCGCATACGGTATGCTCGTTTTGCGGTTACTATCGCGGCCAAGAAGTGCTGGAAGTCGAGACCCCAAACTCGTAAGGATGTCTGCCAAGATTGTGGGCTCTGCGTTGCATGCGCAGGCTTCTACCTTAGCGCAAGCAAGTGCTATCACTTTGTGCGGGGATACTCCTACCCATTTGCTTGCTCCCTCTAACTTCAGCTTGTTCTCCCTTTGGCATAGCCGGCAATTCGAGTGGGCGTTTCCTAACCGGATTAGACCGGCAGTGAGTAGCTGCACTGTTCTGCAATTGGTATTGTAGAAAGAACACGGACAGATTCATCTTGCATTCGATCAGAGAGACGAAGCCGTGTCGATCTGTGGCATTAGTCCGACGGGGCAATTGCGGTACTACACACAAGAATCACGTAATCACACTCGACTGAGTGGGCGCTATGCAAGGTTGGCGTGCCTTGCTGTGCCACTTGGTTGCATTAGGTAGCGGCGTAATGGGAAATAGAGCGTTCATCTTTCCGGGTCAGGGCGTCCAGCGAGTGGGAATGGGCGCGGACGTAGCGGAGCACTCTGCCGCTGCGAAGCGTGTATATTCCACTGCAGACGCAATTCTCGGCATGGAATTGACTGCCCTCAGCTTTGAAGGCCCAGCCGACACGCTCACCGAAACATGCACCGCACAACCCGCTATATTTACGGCCAGCGCCGCGTGCCTGGCAGCCTATCTGGAGGCGTGCGGTGCGGAGACCGTATCGGGCCTGCCGGATGCGCTACAACCGGCGCTCGTTGCCGGTCATAGTATTGGCGAGCTTACCGCACTGTACGCTGCGGAGGCGCTTGCCTTGGAGGATGGGTTGCGCTTGGTGCAGGCGCGCGGTGAGCTCATGCAGCGGGCCGTGGCGGATAGCCCCGGGGGAATGGCGGCGGTCATTGGCGTCTCGCCGCAAGTGGTCATGCAGCTTTGCGCGCGGGCGCGAAGCACGGATTCGGCCAGCGTCGTAAGTATCGCTACTTTCAATACGCCCCAGCAGGTAGTCATCGCAGGTGACAATTCTGCGTTGGACAGAGCCATCGCGCTGCTCAAGGAGCAGGGGGCGCGGCGCGTGATTCCTCTAAAGGTTAGCGGCGCTTTTCATACCGGTGCGATGGCCTCCGTGCAGGAAGAGTGGAAAGCTGTGGTGGCGGCGGCCCCAATCATGCCGCCAAAAATACCAATTGTGGCGAACGCAACGGCCAATATTGTAACGACTGTGGACGAATTGCGCCACGAGTTAACTGTGCAACTTACGTCTCCCGTACGTTGGGCAGCGACAATCGACATTCTTCTGCGCAGAAATCTTGATCCCGTTCTTGAGTTTGGTCCGGGCGCAGTTCTCACGCGCATGATCGGGAGTGTTGCAACCGGTACAACGGCGGTCGCGGTCGACTCCCAGCAAGCGGTGTGGCGGGTAACCGAAGCCGGCCAAGTCGCTTAGGCTCGCGGGAGCTATGCCGCCGTCACTGGGATCATCTTACGCCGGTGGATGACTCTCATGTTCTATGAATAATCGGCGTTGTATGCCAGAGCTTGTGTGAGGCGGCCGTCTCAAGATGAGCTGGCGAACGGCAATGTACCTTCGTGAAGGATGAACTATGAAAGGGCAGGTTGCGCTCGTTACCGGCGGGTCGGGATACTTGGGCGCGGCCATTTGCGCCCGACTGGGTAGCCAGGGAGCCCACGTCGTTGTGCACTATCACAGCGGTGCTGAAGCGGCCGAGCGCGTGGTTGCGGAGATTAGTGCACAAGGTGGCAGCGCCAGCGCAATCCGGGCCGACGTGACCAATCCCGCCGAAATCGAAGAAATGGTGCAATCTATCCACAAAGAGCACGAGCAGATCGACATCCTCGTCAACAACGCCGGCATCACGCGAGACACGCTATTCGTGCGTATGTCTGAGGCAGACTGGGATGCCGTGATGGATACAAACCTAAAGTCGGCGTTCCTCTGCAGCAAGGCAGTTGTGCGCAACATGCTGCGCGCCCGCTATGGGCGCATCATCAATGTCTCTTCTATCGCCGGGTTCTTGGGTGCCCCGGGTCAGGCGAACTACTCCGCCTCCAAAGCAGGGCTGTGGGGCTTTACCCGCTCGCTCGCACGCGAAGTGGCAACGCGAAACGTGACCGCTAATTGCGTTGCACCGGGATACTTCGGCGGTCCAATGGCGGACTCTATTCCACCGGATATGGTCGAGACTATTCTCAAGATCATTCCCCTTGCACGCTACGGCGAACCCAAAGAGCTTGCCGCTGCTGTGGCGTTCTTGGCATCCGAGGATGCATCGTACATTACCGGTCAGATCCTTATTGTCGACGGCGGCATTATGATGTACTAGTGGGAGCGCCGTACGTGGAAGCTGCCCTGACAGTTTCAATAGAGTATTTGCCATATATTCCAACTTTTCACCTTCTCCCGGTAGTCAGCCGGCGCGCAGAACTCGCTGCGTGACGAACGCCATGTCAGATCTAGGTAGAATGCGGTGTTTCAAAAAATCCTGATTGCCAATCGCGGCGATACAGCGCTGCGAATCATTCGGGCCTGTCGCGAATTGGGAATTGCTACGGTTGTTGCTTATTCCGAGGCGGATCGAGATTCATTGCCCGTGCACATGGCCGATGAAGCAGTTTGCATTGGTCCCGCTCCCGCGAGCAAGTCCTATCTTAACGTGCCGAATATCATCAGTGCGGCCTACATTACAGGCGCGGAGGCGATTCACCCCGGGATTGGATTCCTGGCCGAAGATACCTACTTTGCCGAAATTTGTGAAAAGTACGGCATCACCTTTGTCGGTCCCAGCTCGGACGTGATTCATGCCATGGGAGACAAGACCAACGCAAAAGCTGAGATGCGAAAGGCGGGTTTGCCTGTAATACCGGGAAAGGATTCCCCGGTTAGGAATGTGGCGGATGCCTTGGAAGTGGCTGACTCGATCGAATACCCAGTGGTCTTGAAAGCCGCGGGCGGTGGGGGAGGACGCGGCATTCGATTTGTAGGCGATGAGGAAGAGATGGTGGTCGCATTTTCGGTGGCCCAGGCGGAGGCGCAGGCGTCCTTTGGCAATCCGCGGCTGTACGTGGAAAAGTACATCTCGCCTGCACGCCATATCGAGGTTCAAATACTCCGCGACCGCGAAGGCAAAGCGATTCAACTCGGCGAACGCGATTGCACTATACAGCGCCGCTACCAAAAACTCATCGAGGAGTCACCGTCACCGGTGCTTGATCCCGCGGCTCGGGAGTCTATCGGCGCGGCTGCCCTGCAAGGCGTCGATGCCATTGGGTATACGTCCGCAGGTACCGTAGAATTCTTGGTGGATTCTGCGCTGAACTTTTACTTCATGGAGATAAACTGCCGACTGCAGGTGGAGCACACCGTTTCGGAAGACACGACAGGCATTGACATAGTGCAAGAGCAGATTCGGATTGCAGCGGGCGAGTCGCTTGCTTTCAATCAGAGTGATGTGGCATTCCGCGGCCACGCGATCGAATGCCGCATAACCGCTGAAGACCTGGAGCATGACTTTAGACCGGAGAGCGGCGAGGTAACGAATTTCCTCGCGCCGGGCGGCCCGGGCATTCGCGTCGATTCCCACCTCTATAGCGGATACGAAATCCCACCCCACTATGACTCTCTGATTGCCAAAGTCATCGCTTGGGCTCCGGACCGTTCTGGGGCCATAGAGCGCATGCTGCGGGCTCTGGATGAGTGTGTGATCGACGGGGTAAAGACGAACCTCGACTTTCACAGGAATATCCTTCGGACGCAGAGCTTCCGGGAAGGCAGCTTTGACGCGAACTTGCTCAATATCGTCTGATCGTTGCGTAGAAGTCTTCTTAAGTCGGCCGGCACTCCAAGAGCAAGCGACTGAGGTGCTGCCGCTTCGACCTCACGCTCTGGTAGATGATGGCTGAGCGGTGCAAGAACGAGGTACGACGGATGATGCCCAGTGTTGCCAAGGCGTCTGCAAAACGCATTCACCCCCGCCACCATGCGCGCGTCGCTGCTGTGCAGGCGCTCTTTGCGCTTGACATGACCGATGGTTCACCGGAAGTCGTGCTGGGCCAAGTGGCACGTATGGCCGAGATCAAGGCTGATGTCCACGATCTCTTGCATGAGATCGTGGACGGTGTTTGCACCCACCTGGCCTTGATCGACGAAAAGATTCAGCATGCCGCGTCTATGTGGCCTATGGGCCAGATGGCAAGTGTCGATAAGGCCATCATGCGTCTCGCCCTCTACGAGTTGCTCTTCGTCCCCGAGATTCCACCGAAAGTCGTGATTAACGAAGCGGTGGAACTGGCCAAGATTTACGCCTCCGATAATTCGCCCCGCTTCATAAACGGCGTGCTCGGCACGATCTACGAACGTGATGTGGCGAAATGCACTGAGGACAACGCATCAGTTTGAGAGTATCAGCTAAATTGATGGAAGCTCCCACCCCGAATTGCTATACTGTGTTTGAAGGAACTGCTGGTGTCTTGGCGACAATCGAGGCACGCAAAGAGATTTGGGGAGACACCATTGGCTGTTCATAAATCTGATGCACTGCGAGAATTCCTTGCAGATGGAGACTTCAACCCTAAGCAAGCTGCCAGGCTGGCGTTGCTTGTCGAGGGTGTTGTCAGTGACAATGCGCAGAAATTCGCAACAAAGAATGACCTACAACGACTTGCGACAAGGGATGACCTTCAGCAGTTCGTCACCAAGGATGATTTAAAGAAAGAACTCAAGATTCTTGAGCAAGGAATGACCATCAAATTAGGTTTGATAGTCACTGCTGCTGTTGGCGTGCTCTTTACGCTGTCGCAGGTGTTTCCCTAGTTCCAACTGAAACACTAGTGGAGGGTTACCGTAAGCCAAGCCTTTATCATCATGCAGATTGGGAATCCTGAATTGGATAGAGTTTGCGAGCAGGTTATTGTGCCTGCATTGAAGGCTCGGGGTTTGGATCCAAAGCGCGTAGACAGGCACAATCAGGGAGGTTTGCTCAAGAGCGAGATTGTTTCGTTCATTGAAAATTCAGAGATCATCGTCGCAGACCTGACCAATGAACGGCCCAATTGCTATCTTGAAATTGGCTATGCAATGGGCGTGGACAAATATCATGCCCTGGTACTTACGGCTCGTGAGGACCATAACCCTGATAGTCCAAACTATCAGCAGGGCGGGCCAAAGATACACTTCGACTTATCGGGCTAGGACATCCTCTCCTGGGATCCCAGAGACTTAGTCGGCTGTCGCTCTCAGCTCGAAGCAAAAATTCGCCAACGTCAATCGACTTCACCCTCGTCTGTTCTGACTCCTCCATCTCCCTGGGACATAGACTGGCTCTCGCAGCAACGCAGACAGGCAAAAGATGGTTTGGAGTCAACTGGTCTATCGGGATTCATGGAAATTCGCTTTGCTTTGTCTGAGGCAAGACCAGACTTCACCCCGAGCGTGCTATTTGAAGCTTCAAATCAATCTCAAATTCAAACCTCTGGGTGGCCAATCGGCATCGTCCTAACAGACAACGAACGGAAGCCCAAACCACGGAGAGATGGCATTGCAGCTCGGGCTTTAGTCAATCATTCAAACGGTTACAAGTACACTACGTATGACTATTGGTACCTGAGAATAAACGGTGATTTCTATCTCCTGAACGACTTATTTGAAGACTCGAGAAACCCTGGGGCTATCTTTGTAGACACAAGGATCAATAGAATCACTGAGGCCCTACTTTACTGTGCCCGGCTATACGAAAAGCTGGGTGTCTCAGGAAGTGTTGAGGTGAATATTGGGATTTCTCACGGAGGATTGCAGGATAGGGTGATGCGTGTGGCTAACCCCGCAAGAGATTCGGGGGTATTCGGAACGGTTACTGCGGTCGAGAATGAGGCTGAGAATTCTATCATTGTACCCCTATCCGAGATTAGGGCCACCATCGTTGACAGAGTAAAAGAACTGGCCGATCCTCTCTTTGTGCTTTTTGTTTACTTTAAACCATCTGACTCAGTTTATGACGAAATTATAAGCAACTTTGTGGAGGGCAAGGTCAGCTAGACCGCCAGTCCGTTTCTACACTCGTGAGCGGTTGGCGAGGGTGCATAGGAGTGGCAACCGGAGTCGTGGGGCGCTTTCCTGCGAGCACGAGCCGGACATTCTCAGCAGCGCGTTCCATTGATGCTGTTCGTGCCTGGAGCGTACCGCCGCCAATGTGAGGGAGCAGCACCACGTTTTCCATCTCAAGCAGTGCTGGCGGAACGTGGGGTTCGTCTGCAAAGACGTCGAGACCCGCGCTCCTAAGGTGACCGGACTGCATAGCCCGGACAAGCGCGTATTCGTCCACCACGGCTCCCCGCGTCGTATTGATGAAGAAGGCCCCGGGACGCATTTTCTCGAGGAATTCATCGTCTACCATCCCGCGCGTCTCACTTGTCAACGGCACGTGCATGCTCACTATGTCTGATTGCGTGAGCAGCGCAGCGAGCGGCGTGTAGCGCGCAAGAAGCCGGTGCTCTAAACTGCTAGGATGTCGATTGCGGGCGTAGTATAGAACCTTCACGTCAAATCCCTGCAATCGCTTGGCGACAGCTTGACCGATGCTGCCAAAGCCAACTAATCCAATCGTCTTGTTTTCGATCGATTCACCGTCAAAGAGGCCCGGGGCGTAGGCATTCCACATTCCTGCCCGCACGAAGCGGTCACTCTCCGGGAGGCGATGGAGAACGTCTAGGATGAGTCCCATTGTGGTTTCTGCAGTCGGGATCGTAAACGCGTCGGGTTCGTTCGTGCCCCAGACTCCGTGTTTTTTCAAAGCGGGCGTGTTTAGGTTGTCATAACCTAAGGCCGCGTTCGCGGCGATTTTCAGGTTTGGCATCTGTAGTATCAGCTCTTCATCGATCCGTTCGTGAGCACCGCCGCGCGCAATTATGGCCGCTGCCTCCGGCGCGCGGGCAAGGATTTCCTCTTTGCCCCATACTGACCGCTGCGGGCCCTGCACAACCTTGAAGTCGCTGAGGAATCTCGCGACAATCGGCTCAGGACACAACATGGTGCTAACGACGACCGGGCGGTCAGATTCGCTCATACACATGCTCCTTACAGCCAGCTCCGCACATCGTGGTTTGGGCCAAGTCTACCTTAGTAATTGGTCATTGTGAGGGGGACTCAGGCGATTTACTCTGTTAGAGCTTTGGCAATGACCTCGCTAGACCACAGAGTCTCTTGCGAGTCTTATCTAATTCTGCTTTTGAAGTGAGGGTGAAGGTCTGAGGATCTGCCGGAGGATGGTTCGACTAATACTTGCTTAAGTACGAACAAAGGAGAAGGCTACGAGCCTTCTCCTTTGCCGAAACCCGTGTGAAGAGAGCGGACGCTGAAATTCAATTAGACTGCGGTAGACTTCGCCTGGGTGCGGAGGCAGCGGGTGCAGATATTTACTCTCTTTAGCTGACCTTCAATAAGCAGACGCACTTTCTGCACGTTCGCTTTCCACACTTTGCGCGTCTTTGGCGCACGATAGCGCCACTTGCCGGAAGCCTGATGCTGAATATTGTGGCCCACTTGCGCGCCTTTGCCACACACATCACAAATAGCCATGAGCTAGTCCTCAGTTAAGCGGGTCACGAGTGCCAATGTTGACCCTGTGTTCAATCTATCGCTATGATGAGCTTGTCACTAAGGGTCAATGTTAGCATAGAGTAGGCAATGTGCTCAATCCTGCCGGCTGGTGGGTGACGCCGGACTTCCTGATGTTTTGCTTCAGTCGCACAAGTGAGTTGTCTCAAACGTGAGCAGGAAGCAGGCGGGGATCGGCAGCAGGAAACCCCAAATCATCGAGACGGAGCCGATCGGCTCCGCGGCGCAGTGCAAGGTATGCAATTCCCGTGGATGATATGCAGGCCGGACCGGAAGTGCAAGAAGGAACCACGGCAGGCTGTGACGGGCAAAGCCTGATCGGGGCTTTGGAGTACGGTTACCATCTCCTTGCGGCCAACAAGGAGGAGATCAACCGACTTAACGTCTTCCCGGTGCCGGATGGCGACACCGGTACGAACATGCTGCTCACCTTGGAAGCCGCGTTGCAGGCTGGCAGGCAAGCACAAAGCACGCACGCAGGCGAGGTCGCCCAAGCGGTCTATCGCGGCGCGTTGATGGGGGCGCGAGGCAATTCGGGCGTGATCTTCTCGCAGTGCTTGCGCGGCGTTGCGGATGCGCTCGAGGGCTCCGCTGAGATCGCGGTGTCCGACATCGTGCAGGCGCTGCGATCTGCGTCCGACTCCGCCTATGCCGCTTTGCAAGAGCCGCAGGAAGGTACGATGCTGACGGTGGCGCGCGACACGGCCGAAGCTTGCGAATCGTACGCTTGCGAAGCGTCTCCACGGGATGCCGAGATATCGGACGTGCTTGCTACAGCGGTGGCTGCGGCGGAACGGTCTGTAGCCCGCACACCGCAGTTATTGGATGTGCTGCGTGATGCCGGGGTGGTGGACGCCGGTGGACAGGCGTTGTGGCTGCTCTTGGAAGGCGCACGGCGCTACGTGACAGGCGAGTCAGTGGAGCAGGTGGAACTGCCGACCGGTGAACGGGCATTACTGCCTGAGATCGCGGTGGTTACGGAAACGCTCTACGGATATTGCACAGGTTTCTTGGTGAGCGGCACGGAACTCGACGTCATGGATATTCGCCAAGCCGTTGCCGAGCGAGGTACGTCCGTTGTCGTAGTAGGCGACGAAGACTTGGTGCGGGTTCATCTGCACACGGAGAATCCAGGAGGTGTACTCGATCTCGCGCGCGGTGCGGGCAATCTTCACCGCATTGAGATCTTCAACATGGACGACCAGTACGAACGGATGCAGTCCGCACTAGCCGACGGAGACCTGCCCGGGTTAGGTGAGGCTTTGCCTGCCCCGCCAATCGAAACTGCGCCAACTGAGACCCGAGAACAGTGCGTCGTCGCCGTGGCGGATGGCGAGGGTCTCGCTGAGATTTACCGGCAAATGGGTGCAACTGTGGTGAGTGGCGGCCCGACTATGAATCCCAGCACCCAGGAAATTTACGAGGCGCTTGCGGCTGCTAATGCGCGCCACGTCTTTGTGCTTCCAAATGATAAGAACGTCATTCTGTCGGCGGAGCAGACACGGGACCTGGCGGAGTGCGTCGTTCACGTGCTGCCAACGTATTCGATGGCGCAGGGCATCGCCGTGCTATTTGCGTATCAAGAGGGCGTTGGCCCCGATGAAAACGAAAGTGCGATGAGAGACGCGGCAGAGAGCACGCAGTACGGGGCTGTGACATTGGCCACCCGCAATGCAACGGTGGATGGCGTAAACGTGCTCCAAGGACAGTGGCTTGCACTCGCAGGAAACCAGGTATGTGCTGCAAGTGACGATCTCCTGGCCGCGTTGCTCACCGCCATAGAGCGCATGGGGCCGCAAACTTCTGAGCTACTTACTTTCTACTACGGTGCCGATGTGACTGAAGACGAGGCACGCGGGCTCGCCGACCGGATTCAAGCGCAATATCGATCACTTGAGGTCGAGGTCATCCGCGGCGGCCAGCCGCACTACCCATACCTGCTTACCCTTGAATGAGGTGCCATGCCCCGCTCCGAACCGCGCGACCGCAGCGAGATCCTGCACCGTATTCTTGAACAAGAGGTACGCCGGGGGTATGACGATGGCACGGTGATTGGAGGCCTGGAGCAGTTCTTGGCAAACTGGCAAGCAGAGAGCAGGCCGGAATCCGCCAAGCAGTCTCAGAGTCTCATCGCTATCAGGCAAGTGCTTGAGGACTATCACTCGATCGAACCGGCGGACCGGGCAACGCGCGTACAGAGCGCCCTGCAGATTCTCAACGGCCAAACAGTGCCCAATTCTACTGGGCCTGGCAATCCGCCACCAAAGGAGTCTAGTACATCCCCTGCAAAGGACTCCGGAAGTAGTCCACGACCCCGCAAGCAGGTCGCCTCACGGCCCCAAGCCGATCTTGATTCACCTCTTGCAATTGTGCCGATGTTGAAGGCGGAAGACGCCAAACGTCTGGAGAAGCTCGGCCTCTCTACATTGGGCGATCTCATCCAGCACTTCCCGCACCGACACATCGACCGCAGCCGCATAAAGACTATTGCAGATCTCAAGCCCGGTGAAGAGGCCACGATTGTGGTCAACGTGATGCAGGTGGAGAATCGGCGGGTTACCCAGGGCCGCATGGTAATCACCGAAGCTGCCCTGGCGGACAGCACGGGGTATATCAAGGCGGTCTGGTTCAACCAACCGTATTTGCAGCGCAGCCTAACAGATAAGCGGCGCGTTGTGGTGGCAGGCAAGGTGGAGATCAGCCGTAATGGGTTGGAGTTGCGCTCGCCGGAGTATGAATTTGCTGAAAGCCCCGAGCAAGGTTTGCACGTGGGACGCTTGGTGCCGGTCTATCCCTTGACTGCCAAACTCTCCGCCAAGTGGATGCGTCGTTGGGTTCGATCTGCGCTTGACATGGCGCTGCACGCGGTTAAAGAGGTGGTGCCAACGCAAATACTGGATCGCAACAATCTGATGAGCGTGCAAGAAGCGCTCAATCAGATGCACTTTCCCAGCAGTGAAGAGCAGCACCATCGCGCAGTCCATCGCCTTGCTTTCGACGAATTCTTCTTCATTCAGCTCGGCACTCTGTTGCGTCGCAGGGAGTGGCAGCTCGATCAGCCCGGCATTCCGGTTGACGTCAACCTTGAGACAACGCAATCATTTCTCGAATCGCTCCCCTTTGCGCTAACGCGCGACCAACAACAGGCGCTAACGGAGATTTTTTCCGACGTGAGCAAACCGGCGGCGATGAACCGGCTGTTGCAGGGAGACGTGGGTGCGGGCAAGACGGTTGTTGCCGCGGCAGTGGCGTTGCAGATGGCCAAGCACGGCTTGCAGACAGTCATCATGGCGCCGACGGAGGTGCTGGCAGAGCAGCATATCCGCACTTTCAAGACATTTCTCGATCCATTCGCGGTGCACAGCGCATTGCTGACGGGCAGCACGCGGAAGAGTGAGCGACGGGCTATCTTGGCCGACCTGGCAGCGGGAGCCCTCCACCTCTTGGTGGGTACGCACGCCGTTATCCAGGATGACGTGGTGTTTGCCGACCTGGGCCTGGCGGTAGTGGACGAACAGCACCGGTTCGGCGTGCGGCAACGGGCTGTGCTGCGGCGCAAAGGGCGCAATCCCCATGTGCTCGTGATGACGGCGACGCCCATTCCGCGGTCGCTGGCACTAACGCTCTACGGTGACTTGGACGTATCCGTGATACGCGAGATGCCTTCGGGTCGCTTACCGATTAGGACCCGCTGGGTGCCGGCAGAGAAACGCACTCCGGCATACGAATTCGTCGCCAAGCAGGTTGCGCAGGGCCGCCAAGCCTTCATAATCTTTCCCCTCATTGAAGAGTCTGAGACATTGGAGGTACGCGCCGCCAAGAGCGAGTTCGACCGCTTGCGGAAAGAAGTGTTCCCGCAATCAAAAGTGGACTTGCTCCATGGACGGCTGACAAGCAGGCAGAAAGAGAAAGTAATGCGGGCGTTTGCGGCAGGTGAAACCGACATTCTGGTGAGCACGCCGGTAGTGGAGGTCGGCATCGATGTGCCGAACGCAGCGGTCATGATGATTGAGAGCGCCGAGCGCTTCGGTCTTGCGCAGCTTCACCAGTTTCGAGGCCGCGTGGGACGCGGCGAGCACCAATCGTACTGCCTGCTCCTCTCGGACTCTGCGCAGGCGGCGGAAAACGAACGGCTAAGCATTCTGGAGGAGGAACGCGACGGGTTTTCGCTTGCGGAAAAGGACTTGGCGTTGCGCGGGCCGGGTGAGTTCTTCGGCACGCGCCAAGCAGGGCTCCCGGCGCTCAAAGTTGCACAGCTCTCAGACCTTTCAACTTTGGAACTTGCTCGGAACGAGGCAAAGAAGCTCTTTGAAGCCGATCCCACACTGAATCAGCCGCGGCACGCGGGCCTTGCGAAGCGTGTGTCCGAGTTTTGGCGCGTTGAAAGCGAGCTTTCATGAGTGGGTCTTTTTCAGAGCCGGATGAGCTGTTTGACGTCTGCGATTCGTTAGGGCGACCGCTGGGGTTACGCAAGCGCCGCGCGGACGTGCATCGGGACGGTGACTGGCATCGGGCGCTGCACTGCTGGGTCGTGGGGCAGTATGAAGACGGCACGCCTTACATGATATTCCAGCGGCGGTCGGAGGCGAAGGATACGTCACCGGGAAAACTGGATGCGACCGTGGGCGGTCACCTGGCTGCCGGGGAGTCAGTAGAAGATGCTTTGCGCGAGACTCAGGAGGAGATCGGCCTTGAACTCTCTATGGACGATCTCTTGCCGCTAGGGGTACGCCAGGCCGCGAGCGATGTCGAGCCCGGCGTGCGCGACTATGAGGTGCAGTATGTCTTCCTGCATCGGACCAACCTGCCGCTCACTGCATTCGCGCCGAATCCGGCCGAGGTGACAGCTTTGGTTGAAATACCGGTAGCGGACGCGCTCGATCTCTTTACAGGGAAACGCCCCGCGATCTCAGCCAAAGCGCTGTGTAACCAGCGCTGCCACCCCAATGAAGCGTGGCTGGCTGAGCAGCGAATCTGCGCTGACGACTTTATTGCTCAAACGGACCGCTACTTCTACCGGGTGTGCGTGCAAACCGATCTGCTCTATCGGAATTACCCGCATATTTCGATTTGAGAGCATTGCTGTGTAGGCAATGGGTGTAATCGAGTTAGTTGGCCTCATTTGCGCACCACGGAATATCCGGTTGAAGCAGCCTGTCTCTAAGTGACTTGTCTCATGTCTAAGTTGATAGAACCGCACAAAACCAGCGAGTTTGAATAATGAACATGCGCATTATCAGCGGGTCAGCCGCCGGGAGAAAGTTGCGCGTGCCGAAATCTGCGAAGGTGCGGCCTACTCTTGACAAAGTGAAACACGCCATATTCAATTCGCTTGGCGAAAAGGGTGGGCAGGGACGCGTGTTGGAGCTTTTCGCGGGCACCGGTGCGCTGGGCTTAGAAGCCTTGAGCCGTGGAGCCGAGTGGTGCGACTTCGTTGACGCGCTACCGGCGTCTTGCAGGGCAATTCGTGAGAACTTGCGCACGGCGTCATTGCGCGAGCGGGCGCGTGTGATCCAGGCGCGTGTGCCGGGCGTGCTTAACCGTTTGAAGGAGCCTTACGACCTAATCTTGGCAGACCCGCCCTACCACACCGTGGACCATGAAGACTGGCTGCCGGCACTTGCCGAATCATGTGCGATTCAGGGCCGGACGATTGTCGTGGTCGGACACTGGAAGAAGAAGCTGCCCGAAGAGCGGTTGGGTAGGCTGCATCTCTTGCGCAGACGTCAACACGGCGATTCGATGTTTAGCGTCTATGCAGTAGATGACGCGTGACGGGAGCGCGTCGACCGTCAGCCGGTCCGGTCTGCCAATGCAATGACTGATTCTGCCAAGAGGCGCGCGGCATCGGGCCGAGCGAGGTTCTTGGCGGAACGTGCCATGGACTCACGCTGCTCACGATCGGTAAGTAGGCCGTGTACTGCTTTACATAAGACGTGCCCGGAGAGGTCAGCCTGTTCGATAATTTGCGCTGCACCCGCTGCTTGGGCAAGCTGCGCGTTGCGCCGCTGTTCGTCGCCGCCGGTAGGAACCAAGGGGATGAGGATCGCCGGCTTGCCGAGCGCAAAGAGTTCCGCCAAAGTGCCCGCACCTGAGCGGCTTACCACTGCGTCCGCAAGCGCATAAATGTGTCCGATCTCATCTGTGACGAAATCCACCACGAAGTAGCGTGCCTGCAGGTGGCCGGGCAGCGCGCCGCGGGCCTGCCGCAGGCGTTCGTCTTCGCGTGTTTGTCCCGCTTGCTGGCGTCCACATTGATGAACAACGCGGCACATGGTGAGCAGATCGGGCAACGCATCTTCAACGGCGCGATTGATGTGTTGCGCGCCTTGCGCGCCGCCGGTCACATACAAAGTCGGCAAAGTGTCATCACTCGCAAAGCCGGCAAGAGAGCGTGCCGTCGCGGGACTGCCATTGAAGATGATATGGCGCACCGGATTACCGGTCACGAAGGTGTTGTCTTGCAGGCGCGAAGGCAGGTAACTCCGCGCGGATTCGTACGTTAAGGCGATGTGCCTCGCAAAGCGAGAGGCGATGCGATTTGCCAGGCCCATTTGCACCGTCTGTTCATGGGTGATCACGGGAACGCGCAGCAGCCAGGCTGCGATTACGGGCGGCACGCACACGAAACCCCCGGTACTTAAGACAACGTGAGGGCGGAAGCGCATGACGGTGATCAGCGCCTGCAGCACGCCCCAAGGCAGTCGCAGCGCGTCGAGAATGTTTTGCCAAGAAAAATGTCCCAGCAATCGATGCGAGCGGCGGAGCTTGCCGGTGGAAATCGCGGTGAAGGGAAGTCCGGCGTCACTTGCCAGCTTGCGCTCTATTCCGCCATGGCTGCCTACGTAAAGAAATGTAGGTTTCCAGACGCCATCTTGTTCGGCAAGGGCCTCAATTGCTTCTATCGTGGCGAGCGCGGGCGTCACGTGGCCGCCGGATCCACCGCCGGTTACCAGGATGCGGATTTGGCGCCGGCTCTTCGTCATTGGCTGCAGAATGAACCTCTCGTTGAGAATGCAGGCGAATAGGACGAGCTCTTATTCAAAGACTCTCCAGGCATTCGATCCTGCAAAGACTTGGCGAGCACGGGACTGGGACAGTGCAAACTGTCCCCACGAAACCCACTGTGCATTCTCTCACACGATGGTGCTCAGCGCCGCTGCCAGCCGCTCGAAGTCCTGCTCGTTGTTGAAGTAGGCGGCTGAGGCTCGCACTCCCGGTGGAGTTGTCGTGTGGCGCGTGATGATCCCTTGTTGCCAAAGCGCCTGCGAAACTTCAGACGGTTGCTTCCCGTTCAGTAGGAATGTCACGATCCCCGCCGATTCGTCAACAGATCGCGGAGTTAGCACTTCGACACCGGGACTCTCCGCGAGTATTCGGTGGGCTTGTTGGGCTAAGTCCCGAATGTGTGCGAAAACGCTGGAGAAACCAAGCTCTTCAAGCCAAGCGATAGCGGCATGGAGTCCGGCAAGCGCGGCTTGATTGCGGGTGCCAAACTCGAAGCGGCGGGCGTCCGGCTTGAGGCGAAGGCGAAAGTCCTCTCCGCTCCAGTTAAAATCCTCGAAGGTGCCCGCGCCAACCGCCCTTATGGCAAGGGAGTCGAGTCTGTCGAGGCGTACGTATAGGATGCCCGTTCCCTTTGGGCCGCACAGCCATTTGTGCCCGTTGCTGACGAAGAAATCGCAATTTAAATCCGTCACGTCCACGGGTGTTGCGCCCAGCGATTGCGCGCCGTCCACAAGCGCCCAGGCACCATGCTCGTGGGCAAGCTGACAGATTTCCTTGGCCGGCAGCCGAATGCCGCTTTCGCAACTCACCTGGCTGAAGGCAATGAGCCGAGTCTTGGGACCTAAGGCGGCACGAATGTTCTGGATTGTGATCTGCGGATCGGCGTCGATGGCAAAGACCCGCACCGTTGGCCCACCGCGGTTCTGCAAATAAGCCGCGGGATGGCTCAGCGCCGGATGCTCCTGGTTGGAAATCAGGAGTTCGTCGCCGGGCTGCCAACGCAGACCGTGCAGCACGATGTTGTGACCGTCAGTGGCGTTGCGGGTGAAGGCGATGGTAGCGGGATGGGTGTGCAGAACTCTCGCAACTGCCTCGCGTGCGCGTTCGGATTGGGTGTAGCGCCATTCGAGGGCCACGTGGCCCTGGCGCTCCTGGCGTGCGAGTGCGGCTTGGTAGTTGGCAAGGACCGGTTCCGCTAGCAGCCCTTCCGTACCGGTATTGAGGTAGACACAGTCTTGAAGCAGCGAAATCTCATTGCGCGCCGTAGTGCAATCAAGAGTTGGCATGAGCCGGTAAGGGTTTCCTGGCTAACACTGAGTGAGTGCTCGGTTGCAATAACTATACCGTGTCCCGCAGAACTACGAAGTTGCAGCTTGCGGTTGCCGCAGGAAGGTGCGCGGTTCAGCCGTGACCCGGCAATTGACGCGCGTCCCCGGGTTCAGCGGCGCGCCGAGAAGCCGCACCTGGATGTTTTCGCCGGTTTCCAGGCGAATTGTTACCGTACTGTCGTGGCCGTAGAAGGTGGAGTCGACGACGCGCGAGGCACCGTCCGACGCTACCGTCAATGCAATATCTTCGGGACGGAACATGAGGTCAAGATCCCCGCTATGGGCCGTTCCGTTGAGCGAAAATCGGCCGAGCGCACACTGCGCATGGCCGTTGGCGGCGTGCGCAAAGAGGAAATTCGCGCCTCCTACGAATTGGGCCACTTCCCGAGAATTGGGGTTGCGGTAGAGCTCTTCCGGTTCGCCCACCTGGGCAATCTGCCCGCCCCACATAACGGCAACCCGATCGGCGAGGCTGAGCGCCTCTTCCTGGTCGTGAGTTACAAAGATCACAGTCGCTCCGGCTCGGGCGAGGATCTCACGTGTCTCGGCGCGGATGCGCGCGCGCAGGGCCACGTCCAGATTTGAGAACGGTTCGTCCATGAGGATCACGTCGGGTTCCGGGGCCAGTGCGCGCGCGAGTGCTACACGCTGCTGCTGTCCGCCGGAAAGCTCGTGAGGCATCCGCTCGCGAAGGCTATCCAAACCGACCAGCCGCAGGGCTTTGCCAACTCGTTCGCGTTGATCGGGCCACTTGCGCACGCCGTAGGCCACGTTTTCCGCCACAGTCATGTGTGGGAAGAGCGCATAGTCCTGAAAGACCATGCCCACGCGCCGCCGTTCCGGTTGTATCCACCGCTTGGGGCCAACGACGCAGAGGTCGCCGATTTCAATCGTGCCGGTATCCGGCACCTCAAATCCGGCGATTAGGCGGAGCATGGTTGTTTTGCCGCAACCGCTTGGCCCCAGCAGGCTGAGGAATTCACCGGGTGCAGCGGTAAGGTCTACCTGGTTAACTGCCAATACGGAACCGAATCGTTTAGTGACGTTGTGGCAGCGGATGGCGAAGAGGCTAATACTCATGTCAGCATCTATTTTACGGTTCCTTAACGGCAAAGAGCAACGTCGGCACCAGCGAAATACCCAGCAGCACCAAGATCACAGGCGCAGACTGAGCGAAGAATCCTTCCGCGGTAGTGGACCAGATTTCAGTAGCGAGTGTCTTGAAGCCGATCGGGCCCAGCAAGAGGGTTATTGGTAGTTCTTTGAGGGTGGTAATAAAGACCAGAATGCCGCCCGCGGTGGCTCCGCCGCGCACTAAGGGCAACGTAATCGCGCGGAGTGTGGCATGCCAGGAGTGGCCGAGACTCCGTGAGACTTCTTCGAGCGAGGGGTGCACCTGCAACAGCGAGGTCCGAGCATTGCCATAGGCTTGCGGCAAGAATCGGATCAAATAGGCGGCTATCAGGAGAAAGAAGGTCTGGTAGATTATGGGCACTACGTTCGCTCCGAAGAAAACGAGTGATAGTGCGATAACAATGCCCGGCAGGCCGTAACCGAGATAGATGGCGTACTCGAAGAGCCGAATAGGGCGGCTGGGAAATCTGACCGTCAGGTATGCCACCGGCACGGCAAGTACAACGGCAGCAATTCCGGTAGCTGCGGAGACCCATAGCGTATTCCATGCCAAGCCGGGCAGCGCACTGAAACTTGCTGTGTACGAAACGCTACGGAGCAGCCAATAGCCAACGGTGAGCGCGGGCAGGACGAGAGCGAATAAGGCAACGATGCTGCAGAGCGCTATGGCCGGTATCCGCCACTTCCCTAGAGCCATCCGGGGCAGTGGCCGCATCCCGGTGCGGGCGCCGCTATGGTAGTAGGCGCGTCCCCGGCTCCAGTGCTCGAGAACGAGAATGAGCAGCGTTATAAACACAAGCACGAGCGCGAGGCCGGCAGCGAGGTGCCGGTCGAAAGAGCCTTGGTAATGGACGTAGATGACGCGCGCGAATGAGTCGAACCGCAGGAGCGACACTGCGCCAAAGTCACTGAGTGTGTAGAGGGCAACAAGCAGCCCGCCTGCTGCCATGGCGGGACGGAGCTGCGGGAAGGTTATCTTCCAGAATGTAAGCCAACTGCTCTGTCCGAGACTGCGGGAGGCCTCTTCCAAAGATCGGTCCATGCCCCCTAAGGCGGCGCGCACAACGAGGAATACGTAGGGGTAGGTAAAGAGAGTTAACGCAAGCCAGGCTCCGGGAAAGCCATAGATCTCCGGCAGACGTTCAACGCCCAAGGGCGCGAGTATGCGTTGCAGCATGCCGCGCGGCCCCAGTGCCCCGATGAGCACGAATCCACCGACGTAGCTGGGCACGGCGAGAGGAACGACTAGTAGCCCGGTCCAGAGCCGCCGCAAGGGCAGGTCGCTGCGCACGACGAGCCAAGCCAGGGGAACGGCGATTGCAATGGTGCTGAGGGTTACGGCGGAAGCGAGGGCTACGCTATTGAAGAGAATGACAGCGGAGCGCGGACGCAGTAAGAGCCGCCAGATTTCGTCTCCCGCGCCGGCGGCTCGCATGATCAAATAGGCGAGGGGCAGTAGGATTGCTATTGCAACGACGCTGCTCGTCAGAAGAAGAGGCAAAGGCGGGCCGGCGGACCGATACGTCCGCCGGCCGCCTTGAATTGTTTCGCGTAGCGCTACAGGAATTGCCATCTTCGACGAAGTCGCCTTAGGCTCATTCAGGTGCTAGATCAGTTCTACCTCTTGTAAGAGTTGTAGAGTGCCGCGCAGGTCGGCGAGGTCGCTGAGATCAATGTCCGGCGTCTGAATCGCGGCGAGCGGCGGCAGGTCCGAATGGGCGGCTACGCCATGGGCCAGGGGATACTCATACGTCTCTGTGGCGAAGTACTCTTGCGCCTGCTGCGCTAGCAGATACGCAACAAACTGCTCTGCAGCCGCTTGGTTCTTCGTACCTGCAATCACGCTGGCCCCGGCCACGTTAATCAGGGCACCCAGGTCGCCGTTGGGCGGAAAGTAGTTTTCGGCCGGCACATTGCCCTGCTCTGCGCGAATGCGGAAAAGGTAGTAGTGGTTGACGAAACCAACGGCAATCTCTCCATCCACGGCGGCTTGCACCGTGGGCGTGTTACTGGTGTACACCATCGGCTTGTTTGCCTTGATGCCTTCCAACCACGCTCGGGTCCGGTCATCCCCAAGCGTCACGCGCATCGCGGTGACGAACGCCTGGAATGAGCCGTTGGTCGGCGCCCAGCCAATGCGTCCCTTCCATATTGAATCGGTAAAGTCCAAGATCGACGGGGGCAGGTCCTCCGGCTTTACGCTCTCTGTGTTGTACACCACCACGCGGGCCCGGCCGGAGGTGCCAACCCATTGGCCCTGCGGGGAGCGAAAACGCGGCTCCACCGCGTTGAGGATTGCATCCGGTAATGCAGCCAGGCGGTTCTCGGCCTGCAGTGCGCCCAGCGCACCTGCATCCTGGGCGTAGAAGACGTCTGCGGGGCTATTTGCGCCCTCTTCGAGAATTGTTGCTGCGATTTCAGCAGTGCCACCATACTTTACCTGTATAGCGATTCCGGAATCTTTCTCGAACTGTTCCAACAGCGGCCCGACGAGGTTTTCGTTCCTGCCGGAGTAGACAGTGAGGAGGGTAGGCTCAGCCTCAGAGGAGCTTGCCGTCTCACTCGTAGTAACAACGGCCCTGCCGCATGCCGCCCCGATTGCAACGGGGAGTAACGACAGCGAGGCCTTAAGAAGGGCACGACGATTCACGAACACGAATAATTGCTCCTTATTGTGCCGCGTACTTTGCGTATTTGCCGTGTCGAGCGCTTCAAGGCCTTTGAGCACACATTTAACCAACCCGGTCTCTCCGAAAGCGCACTCACCGCGCCACTGGATAAGCAGACGGCCACCGGCAAAACGTCGCTAAAGGGATACCTAATCGCATGAGTTAGGGTACCCTAACTTTTTTTCATTAGTCAAGCGAATTTGGTAGAAAGTCCTAGAATTGTACTAGGAATTAGATTAATGGTTCTTTGGGAGGACAAAAGAAGCTGAATCACCCGTTGGGCCTGAGGTTTAGCTGCTCTTTGTGTGTAAAGGGAAAACCGTGAGCAAATGGTCATCAATGCTTGTTGAGGAACGAAAGGCAATACATAGGCGAAATAACCCAGGACGGGGGTAGGTATTTCGCCTCCAACATGACGGTGTTTTCAATGATGCATACGAGAAGTGATGATGCTACAATCGCTCTGAGGGCGGCGCGGAACGAGTTCAAGACTGCGTGCGCTCCCACTCCTCACTGAGGCTCTGAATCTCACAATTGTCATGCGGGTAACGCTTTGTGGTCATAAACCCTGAGTCCTTGCTGGAAAATCTCAATGAACCGCAGCGGCGAGCGGTGGAAACCGGGGCCGGCCCGGTATTGATTCTGGCTGGAGCCGGTTCCGGCAAGACGCGCGTGATCGTCCATCGCATTGCCTACCTGATGCTTGCCAAGCGGGTGCCGGCGTGGCAGATACTGGGGGTTACGTTTACGAATAAGGCTGCCCAGGAGATGCGGCACCGGGTGCGGGAATTGACCGGGCCGATTGGTGAAAATGTGCTGCTGAGCACGTTTCATTCGTTCTGTTCGCGCATCTTGCGCCGTGAACTGCGGCGGCTCGGCTGGGAAGAGAGTTTCACCATCTACGATAATGCCGACCAGTTGACAGTAATCAAGAACGTGCTCAAGGCACTCGGCATCAACGAGAAGAGTCTAAGCCCGCGGGCTGTTCTAAGTGCTATCTCCCGCGCCAAAGATGAACTCATTACCCCCCATGTCTTTGCCGAGCATGCACAGGGGCCGTTTGAAGAAGCCGTAGCCAAGGTCTATCGGCGCTACCAAAAAACCCTGCGCGATGCCAACGCGCTGGACTTCAACGATCTCATCATGTTCGTGGTGCAGCTCTTTCGGGAGCATTCGGACGTGCGGGAGCACTACCAAGATCGCTACCGTTACATAATGGTGGATGAGTACCAGGACACGAATCACGCGCAGTATGAATTGGTGCGCTTGCTTGCGTCCAAGTACCGCAACATTTGCGTCGTCGGCGACGACGATCAAGGCATCTACAGTTGGCGCGGTGCTGACATTCGCAACATCCTCAACTTCGAGCGCGAGTATCCTGACGCTGCCGTAATAAAGCTAGAGCAGAACTATCGCTCCACCCAGAACATCTTGGATTCCGCGCATAGCATCATCAGCCGCTTACCCCGCCGTCGTGAAAAGAAACTATGGACGAACCAAGGGAGCGGGGCGCCGCTGGTCGTCTTGCCGGCACACGACGAGGAGGATGAGGCGCGTCTCGTCGTTAATGCCGTGCGCCGCTTGCAGAATGAAGGTCTCAGCTTGAGTGACTGCGTCGTCATGTATCGCACGAACGCGCAGTCGCGGGCCTTGGAGGACGCATTGGTCGCCTACGGCATTCCCTATCAGTTAGTCGGTGGTGTTGCATTCTATCTGAGACGGGAAATCAAGGACACCCTGGCATACTTGCGGGTAATTCACAATATCAGTGATACCGTGAGTTTTGCGCGAGTGGCGAATGTGCCGCCCCGCGGAATCGGCGCTAAGACGTTTGCCGCACTCACCATGTGGTCGGAGATGCAAGGCATGTCACCGGCCGAGGCGGTACTGCACCTCACGGAAGGCAATATTGCGGACCCCTTGCCGGTTACGTCCCGGGCGCGCGCCTCGCTCGAAAACCTAGGCCATTTGCTGAGTAAGTTTCGCCAGGAGATGGCGCGATTGCCGCTGAGCGCGCTCGTAAACATGATTATTAGAGATTGTGGCTACCTGGAGCATATCCGCAAGGGCGACAACATCGAAGAGGTGGTGGACCGAGAAGAAAACCTGGAGGAGTTGGCGGCCGCCGCCGCGCGCTTCGACGATATTGAACCGCCCCAGGGCTTAAGCCTGTTTCTCCACGAGGCGACGCTCGCCGCCGACGTTGATCGGTTGGATGCGGAAGGGGGACTTACCCTCATGACCATGCACAACGCCAAGGGTCTGGAATTCCCGGCGGTGTTCGTGACCGGAATGGAGGAGGAGCTGTTTCCGCACATTCGTTCCTACGATGATCCGGAACAGATGGCGGAGGAACGGCGACTCTGCTATGTGGCGCTGACGCGGGCCAAGGAGCGGCTCTTTCTGCTTTACGCCGCGCGCCGCTACACCGGCAATTCGCTCGCGCGCCTGCCGTCCCGCTTCCTTGCAGAATTACCGCCGGAACTCGTGACCGGGCCCATGATGCGGCCGCAAGCGCCGTTTGAGGCGGTTTGGCAAGGCGCGCAAGCCACCACTCGCCCGCCACGCGGGCAATCCTCGCAGGAGCGGAAGTATAGCGACGGCGATCGCGTGCGCCACACGGTCTTTGGTGAGGGTACAGTGGTGAGCAGTAAGATTACTGAAACTGATGAAGAAGTGACGATTGCCTTCCCGGATATCGGCGTCAAGCGCCTTTCCGCCTCGTTCGCTCCCATCGAGAAGCTCGCGTAGTCGCATTCACAGCAGTAGGCTGGAATCGCCGAAGCTGTAGAAGCGATAATCCTCTTCGATCGCGGTACGGTACATCCGCTTCAGTTCGTCCAAGCCCATGAACGCAGCCACGAGCAGCAGCAGCGTTGAACGAGGTAGGTGGAAATTCGTCATGATGCCGTCTACCACGCGGAATCTATAGCCGGGGTAGACATAGAGCCGCGTTTCGCCGCTGAAGGGCTGAATCTCTCCCCGTGCAGCGGCAGCGCTTTCTAGCGCGCGCATGCTCGCGGTCCCTTCCAAGTGACGGTTTGTAGGGACGAAACAAGGCTGCGAGAAGGTCAAATCTCGCAGCCTTGTTTAGACCTAGCCGTCTTGCCTAGGTCGTATTTCCTCTGCCAAAGGCGCTCAGGTTCAGCCCCCGCTGGTGGGGGTAGGAGAGGGCCTTGGAATAACAGTAGGAGGGATAGGTTCCCACCCATTCGATTTAATTGTATCCACCATGAGAAACTCCGACACTAATACCACCCCAATGACAAGCGCCAGCAACGACAGCAGTCCGAGCACGATGAATACGACGCCTACCAAGTGGTGCGCGTCACTACGGTTCTGCCGCACCAGCCAGATGCCCGCGGCCAGGAGCACTGCGACGGGCAATCCCACTACGAGCAGTAGAAACAGTAACAGCTCCATAGTTCCCATAGTTCAATAGCTCCAGAATGGATTCGCTCTACCACGCTTGGCATTGACCGTTGCCGTATTGGCGTTTGTGTATCTCTGGGTAGTGGTGCTCAGGGCACACACTAGACCCATTAACCGTGAAACAAAGCCTGAAGTGACCTTCTGTATAGTCCTGGTGAGCCGAATCGCCAACCCCGCCTGACTCATTCTTGTCGGTTTGGCCGACAAACTCCCAAGAAATCATATTCACTTCGGCGTTCCGGGTGAAGAACGGATCGCTCGAAATCTGCGTTCCATTCCAACACCAGTCGGTTCGCGAGATATACGATCATAGTATCCCACCATGGTTGTTGTACGCCCTTTTAGTCTTTGAGTTCGCACCGCGGCCACCCTGACTCGAACGAGAAACAGCCCTACTCGTCGTCGGGCTGCTCACCGTTTCGATCCTTGCAGCCTTCAAATAGTCTATGACTGCAGCTTGTGCTGCGGACGACAACTGGGCAAAAGCCTGATAAGGGTCTTCCGTTTGCCCTAGTTCGTCCACCAGGCCCTGCACCACGCTGGGATCATCATAGTCAGGGCCTGCAACCGACTCCTGTGTCACAAAGGACTAACCAGAATCTGGCCCCGCAGCATAGGCAACGACAGGGGCAGAACAGAGTGTGGCTGTCAGTGCGATTACCACTCCGATGAAGCCTCATGCGCACAATTATGGCCGGACTTCCTCAAATCTGTACATCAACACACTATTGTCCATCATATTAAGCATATCACGGATATACAGATTGTCAGCCTTGGGAAACAGGATACTCATGAGTTTCTTATGTTGGATTAACAATCTAATGCGATTCAATTGCGAGTTTTTTGGTCTAGAGAAATCCCACTTTAAGGATTTAGAGTAACAAGCTGGCATCGCCAAAGCTGTAGAATCGATATTCTCCCTCGATCGCGGTACGGTACATCCGCTTCAGTTCGTCCAAGCCCATGAACGCAGCCACGAGCAGCAGCAGCGTTGAACGAGGCAGGTGGAAATTCGTCATGATGCCGTCTACCACGCGGAATCTATAGCCGGGGTAGATGTAGAGTCGCGTCTCGCCGCTGAAGGGCCGCACTACACCCCCCGTATCGGCAGCGCTTTCCAATGCGCGCACGCTGGTCGTGCCGACTGCTATAACCCTCCTGCCGTTCGCCCTTGTCTCCTGCACCAAGCGCGCCGTTTCTGCCGGGACTTCCAGATACTCGCTATGGATAGGGTGTTGCAGTGGGTCCGCTTCACGGATGGGCTGAAATGTATCCAAGCCGATGTGGAGCGTGATGAAAGCAAAGCGCACACCGTAGGCTTCAAGTTCACGGACGAGCTGCGGGGTGAAGTGGAGACCGGCGGTAGGCGCAGCCGCAGAACCGTGCACGCGGGCGTAGGTCGTCTGGTAGCGTGCCGGGTCTGCGAGCGGTACACGGATGTACGGCGGGAGCGGCAGTTGGCCGTGGCGTTCGAGCACGGCGTTTGGATCATCATAAAACTGTACAAGCCTCCGGCCATTTGGGAGTTTCTCGCCAATTTCAACCACGTCCGGGTTTCCCCCGTGCGGGCTTTCCAGGTTTACGCGGGCGCCGGGCTTGAGCCGCTGCGAAGGCCGTACCAGAGCTTCCCAACAGTGCGAATCTCGAGCGCGTAGCAAGAGCAACTCCACTTTGCCGCCGGTATGCTCGCGCCTCCCTAAGAGCCGCGCTGGAATCACACGCGTGTCGTTGGCAACCAATAAGTCACCAGGCTGCAGAAGCTCTGCCAGGTGCGCTACCCGGCTATGCTGAATCTCTCCGGTGCTTCGCTGGTAGACCAGCATGCGGGCGGCATCGCGCGGCTCGCACGGGTGTTGCGCGATATAGTGCGGCGGCAAATCATATTCAAGGTCACTAAGTCTGATCATGAGTCCTCTGTTATCATGAGTTGGGTTTTACATTCCTCACAGTACGCAGAGAGCATGGGATTAAAAGCAATCTATGGCAGCAGTAACAGTAGTCTTGTCTGCTTCGAGCCTACGCGAAGACCAAGTTGAGCAACTACGGCATAAATTCTCTCAGATTGAGTTCGCAGTGCCAAGCAACGACGCCGCGTACGCAGCATTGATTCCGAATGCCCACGTTGTCGTGGGGGGCTTTCGTCAGGAGTTCTTACCCCAGGCCGGCAATTTGCGGTGGATTCAGAGTACGGGCGCCGGTGTCGATCGGCTGCTGACGCCAGAGTTAATCGCGTCTGACGTGATCGTGACGAATGCGCAGAGTCTGCACGCGACGCAGATTTCCGAGCACGTGCTGGCCATGATGCTGGCTCTTGCGCGGGACTTTCAGCAGATCTTCTTAGCGCAACGCGAGCACGTGTGGCGTCCGCCTGTGTTTCATCCTTTCTGTCTGGAAGGGCAAACCCTCGGTGTGGTTGGCGTGGGCGGCATCGGCGCAGCGCTGGCACGCAAGGCCCACCATTTGGGCATGCGCGTCATTGGGCTCCGCCGCAACCCCAAGGATCCGCCCTCGTATCTCGACGCACTCGTAGGGCTGGACGGGCTGCACGACCTCTTACGGCATTCGGATCACGTGGCAATGTGCTGCCCGCTTACTCCGGAGACCAGAGGCATGATTGGGACAACGGAGCTTAAAATGATGAAGCCCACTGCCTATATCTACAACATCGGTCGCGGCAGGATCATTCAGGCGGCGCCGTTGCTGCAAGGACTGAAAGAAGGCTGGATCGCGGGCGCCGGTCTCGATGTGACGGACCCGGAACCACTGCCGCCGGACTCAGAGCTATGGGACCTGCCAAACGTGATCATCACGGGACACACCTCAGGGACCGCGCCGCACAACGACGACCACTTCCATGAATTGCTGGATCAGAATCTCCAACGATTCCTCAATGGCGAACAGCTCTTGAACGTGGTGGATAAGGAGGCGGGCTACTAGGCCTTCCACTGCATGGCGTTGGGCAACAGCGCACGAGTAACCTCAGGGATGTGTTCCCATATTTGCCCTAGTGAGTGCGGAGGTCCTGTGCAAGCCCGAGAGCAAAGTGTCCAAGGTTGCCTGGAGTTTCTTGCGCTACTTTGAAGCAATCGCCCTAAGGCGCACAAGAATATAGTGTCTTTACAAGCCATGCAAGCGCCAATCAGCGAATGAATAATGTGATCACCATTGTCGGCACCGGCATGTGGGGCACTACGCTGGCTGTGCAATTGGCCAAAGGGAATCGCGCCGTCCGCTGGCTCGCGCGCACCGACAGTGAGGCCGCCCAGTTGCGGCAGTGGGGTGAGAATAGGCGGTTCTTGCCCGGAATTCCCATTCCGTCCGGCGTCCACATCACAAGCGATCCGCAGGAGGCGATACAAGAGAGCGCCCTAATCCTGCTGGTAGTGCCTTCAGAAGCGATGCGCCGGAACATTCGTTGGATCGCGTCGGACATTTCAGTTGACCACAAGCTTGTATCCGCAACTAAGGGTCTTGATATCGAGGCGGGCAAGACGATGTCTGCGCTAATTGTAGAGGAGTTACCTACTCTTGCGCCCGGCCACGTGCTGGCGCTCTCCGGCCCCAACCTTGCCCGCGAGATCGCCGGAGGTCAGCCCGCTGCCGCAGTGCTTGCCGGCGCCGATGCCGAACTAACACGACAGGCGCGGGCGCTCTTGATGCTCCCGCGCTTTCGCATTTACACGAGCACCGACGTACTTGGCGTCGAACTGGGCGGAGCCCTCAAGAATGTCATGGCGATTGTGGCCGGCATCTGCGATGGTTTGCGCCTTGGCGACAACGCAAAGGCGGCGTTGCTGACACGGGGCGTTGCTGAGATGACGCGCCTCGGCGTGGCAATGGGTGCGCAGCCGCTCACGTTCGCGGGATTGGCGGGGCTGGGCGATCTCATGGCGACGTGCGCCAGCCGGCAGAGTCGAAACCGCCACGTTGGCGAGCAATTGGCGCAGGGCAAGTCGCTCGATGCAATTCTCGAGTCTATGGAAAACGTGGCCGAGGGCGTGCCGACGACACGTGCTGCGGTGCGCTTGGCGGGGCAACTCGAAGTGGAACTGCCAATTACCGAGATGCTGCATGAAGTGCTCTTCGGTGGCACCACGGTGGCCCAAGCGACGGCTGAGCTGCTCGAACGAGCGCCCCGTGACGAGCTTGATGACATGAGATTCTCTTCTCCGTCAAGTAAATAATGCTTCGGGATTAGTAGATTTGGACTTGGGCCGTGCAGATACGCGAGACATCGCGCGCACCTATACCCAAAGCGCTCCTCACTCTGTCATTCTCTGAGGAGCGCAGCGACGAAGAATCTAGAGCCGGGAGCATTCTAGATTTCTCGCTGCGCTCGGAATGACATGAAATGCAGTCCTGCAAAGCTATCAAGTCTAGGTCTACTAATTGCGCGCGGGGCTTCAATTGATATCAAAGCAGGCGCTATTGTATAATTGGGCAACGGAATAATGCCTCACCGCGTATAGGAACCGTCATGAGATTTGGCTTTCTCATCGATAATCGCAAGTGTATCGGTTGCCATGCGCACGGTGGCGTGCAAGTCCGAGCATGACGTACCTTGGGTGTGTATCGCACCTGGGTGAAGTACGTCGAGACAGGCCAGTTCCCCGATAACCGCCGCCATTTCACGGTACTCCGCTGCAATCACTGCGATGATGCTCCCTGCATCCCGTCTTGTCCGGTGACGGCATTGTACCGGCGCGACGACGGCATCGTGGATTTTGACCCTGAGAAGTGCATAGGCTGTAAGGCGTGCCTGCAGGCATGTCCGTATGATGTGCTGCATATCGATCCCAATACGCATACCGCCGCAAAGTGCAACTTCTGCGCCCATCGCGTGGAAGTTGGATTGGAACCATCGTGCCAGGTCGTTTGTCCGACCCAGGCGATCGTATCGGGAGACTTGGACGATCCCACGAGCTACATTACAAAGCTTATTTCCCGTGAGCCGGTGCAAGTGCGCAAACCGGAAAAAGGCACGGTACCGAAGCTCTTCTATATCGATGCCGACCAGAGCACCCTAACTCCGTCGGCTTCGACCCCGATCAAGGATTACGGCATCTGGAATGAAATGCCGAATGCTAATGGCAATGGCGCTGCCATCCCCATCGAAGAGACTAACCTATTGCAGGACTTGGTAGCCAAGTCTGCGGTAACGGTGTACGACGTGGAGCATCCGTCGCCCTGGGGCTGGAAGGTCAGCGCGTACATTTGGACGAAGTCTATTGCTGCTGGCGCATTCCTGTTGCCCGCGGCGGGTCTTGCGTTGGGCCTGGTAACCGATAACCCGCTCCTGGCGTGGGGAGGCCCCATTGTTGCTCTGATCTTCTTGGCGATTACGGCCGGCTTATTGGTTTGGGACCTCCAGCGTCCCGACCGCTTCTATACCATTCTCATTCGCCCCCAATGGCGTTCATGGGTTGCCATCGGTACGTTTATTCTGCTGTTCTTCGGCGTGATCGTAGGTCTGAGCATTCTTGCTGCTTTCGCCGGTGCCGGCGGTCTGATGCAGGTGCTTTGGTGGCCTGGCGGCGTATTGGCTATTCTGGCCGCGATCTATACGGGCTTTATCTTTGCCCAATCGAAAGCGCGCGACCTCTGGTTGAGCCCCGCATTGCCTGTGCACCTGCTGGTGCAGGCCGCGATGGCGGGTGCAGCGGCCCTTGCGATTTTGGGGCTCGTAGTTGAAACCACGGAGCAGACAGAAGGTTTCCTACATACTGTGCTTCTTTGGAGTTTAGTCGCCAATCTCTTCGTGATCCTGGTGGGTGAGTTGTGGCTGCCGCATGGTACGAGAGATGCATCCAAGGCCGCTCAAATGATCCTGCGCGGTCAATACTCGCAGCGCTTCTGGGTCGGTGTTGTGCTTGTAGGGCACATAGTGCCGGTGGCTTTGCTCTTAGCGAATGCAATTGGCGGGTATGAGCTCGTGGCCGCTGCGGCCGGTGTTTGCGCGCTCGCGGGACTGCTGGCTTTCGAAGATGTTTGGGTAAAGGCCGGTCAAGCGCTGCCGCTGAGCTAGCGAGAGGAGCCACTGCGCAATGTCAGTTTTCGATCCGCAGTTTCCGGAGTCAGGCCAACTCAAAAGCTACCCACCGGTTGAGCAATGGGATGACTGGACAGAGTACGATCCCGACGTCTGGCCCAAGAAGGTCACCAAGAACTACATGTTGGTCCCGACGGTGTGCTTCAACTGCGAGGCTGCTTGCGGATTGCTGGCATATGTCGATAAAGAAAATATGCGCATCCGCAAGTTCGAGGGCAATCCGGCACATCCCGGAAGCCGCGGCCGGAATTGTGCCAAGGGTCCGGCGACCATCAACCAAGTGCACGATCCGGAGCGCATTCTCTACCCCATGAAACGCACCGGAGCTCGTGGCTCGGGTGAGTGGGAACGCACTAACTGGGACGAAGTGCTTGATACGCTGGCTGCGCGCATACGAACCGCGTTGCAGGAGGACCGGCGCACTGAGGTGATGTATCACGTCGGTCGCCCCGGTCACGACGGCTACATGGACCGTGTGCTCCAGGCCTGGGGTGTGGATGGGCACAACAGCCATACGAACGTTTGCTCGTCCGGCGCACGCCTCGGCTACACGCTTTGGCAAGGCGCCGACCGACCCTCGCCCGACCACGCGAACTCGCGGTTCATGCTGCTGATCAGCGCCCACCTGGAGACCGGCCACTATTTCAACCCCCATGCTCAGCGCATCATCAAGGGAAAACTCTCCGGCGCCAAGATTTGCGTTATCGATACGCGGCTCTCCAACACGGCCTCGCGGGCAGACTACTGGCTTTCGTCGTGGCCGGGTTCTGAGGCAGCAATGCTGCTTGCCATGGCGAACGTCATCTTGCAGGAGGACCTTTACAACAGCGACTTCATGGAGAAGTGGCTGAATTGGCACGAGTACATGCGCACTGAGCATCCTGACGTAGATGCAACGTTCGACAATTTTATCGTCGCCATCAAAGAATTCTATGCCCCGTACACAGCGGAATTTGCCGAGCAGGAGAGTGGAGTAGACGCTAGCCAGATGGTCGCTGTGGCGCGCGAGATCGCCGCAGCGGGCACAGCCTTTGCCAGCCACGTCTGGCGCAGCGCGGCCTCCGGCAACGAAGGCGGCTGGCAGGTCTCCCGCTGTCTAACATTTCTCGGCGTGCTGACCGGAAGCATCGGCACGCGCGGCGGCACGTCCCCCAACAGTTGGAATAAGTTTGCGCCCGCGCCGTATATCAAGCCGCCGCCGCAAAAGGTGTGGAGCGAACTCCTGTGGCCGAAGGAATACCCACTGGCACACCACGAAATGAGTATTCTGCTGCTGCACTTTCTCAAAGAGGGACGCGGCAAGGTGGATACGTATTTCACGAGGGTCTACAATCCGGTCTGGACCAATCCGGATGGGGCCTCGTGGATTGAGATGCTTAGCGACGAAGAGAAGATTGGGATGCACGCCGCGCTCACGCCGGTTTGGAGCGAGACAGCGTGGTTCGCGGACTATGTCTTGCCGATGGGCAACGCCGCCGAGCGCCACGATCTCATGAGCCAAGAGACCCAGGCTGGCGCCTGGATCGCGTTCCGCCAACCGGTGCTGCGGGTTGCGCGTGAGAAACTCGGCGAGGCCGTAGAGTTTACGTACGAGGCAAACCCTGGCGAGGTATGGGAAGAGGACGAGTTTTGGATTGAGCTTTCCTGGCGCATTGATCCGGACGGCAGCTTGGGTGTGCGCGAATTCTTCGAATCGCCCTACCGCCCCGGCGAGAAACTTGCCATAAGCGAATACTACCAATGGATTTTCGAGAATAGCGTGCCCGGCCTGCCCGAAGCTGCGTCGAAAGAAGACCTAACGCCGTTGGCGTTCATGCGCAAGTACGGCGCGTTCGAAGTAAAGCGTGATACCTACGCGTTGCACGAGAATCCTTTATCCGCTGAGCAGCTTAACGGTGCTGAGGTTGACCCGGTAACGCAGCAGGTGCGGAGTAACGGTGAAGTAATCGGCGTGGAGGTTGACGGCAAGGCAGTTGAAGGCTTCGCCACGCCTTCCCGCAAGCTGGAGTTTTTTTCCGATACGATGCGAGAGTTCAAGTGGGCGGAGTTCGCCGTGCCGACCTACATCAAGAGTCACGTACATCGGGAGAATATCGACCACGGCAAGGGTGAATACGTCCTGCTGCCGACGTTCCGCCTGCCCACGCTCATTCACACGCGGGCGGGCAACGCCAAATGGCTGTATGAGATTTCGCATACTAACCCGCTATGGGTGCATCCGCAGGACGCCGAGCGTCTTGGCTTTGAGACCGGGGACCTCGCCAAGGTGAATACTGAAGTGGGGTACTTCGTCATTCGAGTGTGGGTCACTGAAGGAATCCGACCCGGAATAGTGGCGTGCTCGCATCATCTCGGACGCTGGCGACTCTCAAAGGAGAATGGCGGCGAGCGCTGGTCGACGGCTTTTGTGGACCTGAAGAACATCGGCGAGGGACAGTGGTTTATGCGCCAGCTTCAGGGCGTGGAGCCGTTCAAGAGCACGGATCCGGATTCTGAGCGCATCTGGTGGAAGGATGGCGGCGTGCATCAAAACCTGACGTTTCCGGTCCACCCTGACCCTGTAAGCGGCATGCACTGCTGGCACCAAAAGGTACGCGTGGAAACGGCAGGTGCCGACGACCGGTACGGCGATGTGTTTGTGGATACGAATAAGTCCCACGAAGTCTATCTCGAGTGGATTAAGAAGACGCGGCCGGCAGAGGGTACGAATGCGCTGCGCCGACCGTTGTGGATCCCACGTCCAGTGAAACCGGCTGCGGAGGTATATCGGATTCCTTAGAGCAGGCGCGTGAGAAGCAATAGGATGCGTGAAAGAACGCGGGGTGTCGAGCCCCGCGTTTTCTTGTTTTGGAGGGAAAGGCATCTTCTGCGACTGGACTGAATCTGAGAACGCAGGTTTCAAACCTGCGCTACCGGACTGAGCGGTCTCTGTCCAATTTTCGTTAGAAAAACGGTATCCAAGTGAAATAGCGTGCGAGTTGGGAGAAGGTATTCGTAAATAACATGACACCGACGACAATCAGAAAGCCGCCGCTGACTAACTCTACGGTGTGACCATGACGGTTCATCCAGCGCAGTACCGGTACTGCGCGTGAGAGTCCGACTGCGGTTAGCAAGAAGGGAATGCCAAGTCCGGCGGAATAGAGCGCCAGCAGCAGCGAGCCCTGGCCGACGGTCTCGCGTGTCGTGGCTAGGGCAATGATGCCGGCGAGGATGGGGCCAATGCAGGGCGTCCAACCCGCGGCAAAAGTGAGGCCGACGAGCCAGGAAGTAAGAAGACTGCGCGGGCGGCTGCGATCGACGTAGACGCGGCGTTCCTGATTGAGCCAGCGCAAGCGAAACACTCCGGCAACGTGCAGTCCAAAGACAACCAGAATCACCCCGCCGACGTACCGCAAGTAATAGGTGTACCCCTGAATTGCCCAGCCCACCAAGCCGATCAAAGTCCAAAGCAAGACGAAGATGGTAGAAAAGCCGAGCACGAAGAAGGCCGCATGGGCCACGGTACGCAGCGTCGCTTGGGCATCCTGTTCTTCAGATACGCTCGTGCCTGCCAAGTGCCCTATGTAGGCGGGTACAAGCGGCAGCACGCACGGCGAGAGGAAAGAGGCAATGCCGGCGCCGAAAGCAACAAGGGCGGTTAACAGTGGTGTCATTCTGCTGGCAACCTCATAATGAAGCGAGTGGACTGAAAAGCGGCCAGAGTTTCTACTTTGGACTATTCTTGTGGCTGAACTGCAGTTGGGGCCATGAAAAGAACGCCGCCCGACCTGGCGTTCCGAGGAGCAAAGCGAAATAGAAGCTCACGGTGTGCATTTTAGATTCCGCGAACACTGTTCGACGCTGCGCTCGGAATGGCATGTAGTGGCAACACGCAAATGACTTGAAAACTCGCCAGGCTATTTGTCTTCAGTGCTTGCACCGTTCAGTACGCCCAAATGTCTCTGCCTCTAGGATAGCGCAAGTTTTCACAAGCGTCTGTATGCTGCCATACGTTTCCAGCGTACAATCGGCCTCTACAGATAGGCAGTTCTGACGCATTATCCCGCACGCACTAAGGAACGGAAGACCGAATTCGCGAACGACGCTGAACGCAAGACGAGGAGGGCCATGCGATGCCCTCCTCGTCCAAACCGCAAACTAGCTAGGAGCTTAGCCCTGGTTTGCGTAATACTCGTCCAGGACAGCCTGAGACTCTTTGCTTGCTTGCTGCATGGCTTCCTCGACGGTGACCTCTAGTGCCCACGCGCGGTTCATGTTGCCACGGAACGCGCGCCACCATTCCAGCCACACGCCATTAACTTGCCAGTACTGGCCGCGGCCTTCCCTAAGCGGGGCCATGTACGCTTCCACCTCACGCGGCGGACGGCCGCTGAGCTCGAGCAGCCGTGCATCGTCCCAGGTGTTGGTGTTGGCCGGCAGGCCGTCGCGTAGGATCGAGAAGACCCCCACCTGTACCTCGTGATCGAGCAACGGGAACTTCATCACTTCCCAGGCCGCATCGGGCACCTCGGTGCTGCCCCACATCTCGACCACGCGTCCGCCACCGGGCACCTTGTTATTTGCCGGGCCCTGGAGGTACTGTACCGCGACAATGGGCAAACTCTCCGGGTCCGGCGAACCCCAGGAGCCTGACTGGCCTAGTCCAAGATTCATCATGGCTGACCGCTGCCAGGCGAAAGGACCATGGTAACCGGTATTTTCCGGAATTGTGGCGTTGAAGTCAGCGCGTTCATCGGGATTTGGCGCGACCCGATGTTTGAACTCCAAGTCCCACAGGAACTGGATAACGGCAATGAACTCTGCCTCGTGCGCTCTCGAACGGCGATAGTCATCGGTAAGGAAATTTGTGCCGTTTTGAAGCAGCATACCGAGGATGTCAAAAGTGGCCTGCTTGTTATTGAACCATCCCCAGATCCTGGGATCTTCGTTCTGACCCTTTCCGGTAATGTCGGAAGCAATTTCCAGCAACGTGCCGCCGTCGCCCGGGTTCCAGTCGATGCCTTCTGCAGGCAAACGGTTGATGCCAAAGCGGTCGAAAATGTCAGTGTTGTAGGCAAAGGCCGCGCAACCAACACCCATGGAGACGCCATACACGTCCTGCTTCTCGTCGGTAAAGAACTCTGGGCCGCGGACCCCTTGAAGCTGACCGGAATCCCGCTGGACATACTCAGTGATCGCGCGTGCGTAGCCCACATCGCGGTATTGAGCGAAGAAGACACCATCGTTGTGGAAGACGTCGGGCGCTTCGCCAGCAGGAAGCTGGACCCGGAGTTGTTGCATGGTCTGGGAATAGGTATCGACAACCCAATTGAGCTCGATATTCGGATAGTTTTCGTTGAAGCTTGGTACCAAGAGCTTCTCGTAGAACGGCTCAACCAAGGAAAGGTCGTTGGAAATCCACTTGACCCCTACCGCGGCTTTCTCTGCTACGGGCACTTCTTCCGTCTGCTTTGTCTCTTCTTCAGCCTTCTCCGGCATTTCGCCGGACTCGGCCGGCATGGCTGTGCCGCAGGCCGCCAGCGCAATGGCGCCGAGCACCCCACCGGTACCGGCTAGCATATGTCGTCGCGTCATGCGACTACGAGCAAATGGCATTGTTTACCCTCTCATGTCATTCTGTTTGCAGTTTTTCAGAACACCTCAGCGCATAAAGCACTAATGATGTACCGAGTTGAGTGCAGATCTGCCTGGGTCGTTTGTGTTGCCTCTCCTTTCGTATCGTACGGAATTGGCACTCTGCAGAACGCTGTTTCTCATACCGATAGTGTACTATTCAGAGCCCTGCCGTCAAGTGGAGAGGTCGAGACTTGAGCGCACCGATTGACATACTACCTAAAGCAATTCATAGTGAATGCACACTTGGGCTCGTATGGGTCACAATTGTCATAGTCAGAAGTGTCCTGCGCGTAACGCACAAAGGAATACCAGCATGATGCCAGTGAATGACCCCTTGTTTGAAAAGCAATGGGGGCTGCACCTCATAAACGCTCCCGATGCGTGGGAAGTTACACGGGGCAGCCCCGACGTGGTGGTTGCCGTTATCGAGAAGGGCTTTGACGTTGGGCACCCGGACCTTGAGGGGCAGTTCCTACCGGGCCGGGACTTGTGGGATGATGACGACACCGTTCACGACACGTCGCAGCCGCGCAAGCACAAGGATTGCACCGACCACGGTACGCATGTTTCGGGCATCATTGCCGCACGCGCGGACAACGGCATTGGCATTGCCGGTGTTGCGCCGGAGTGTCGCATCCTCCCGGTGCGCGTGAACACGTATGACGATAGGGAGATCGGACGGGGCATCCGCTTTGCCGTGGACAATGGCGCGCGAGTAATCAACCTGAGCGACGTGGGCTACATGTACAACATCAAGCACGGCCTGCCGACGATCTATAGTGCCTGGACGCCGCCGGATTCAGAAGCGCTGTTGGAAGCGTGCCTCTACGCGCAGCAGCACGACGTGTTGATCGTGAACGCTACCGGCGGCAATCAAGCGCAGAACGTTGCTAAGTATCCCGCGCTTTGTCCGGGCGTGGTCAACGTGGCCTCCGCCGAAAAGAGCGGGCGTATGGCCGACTTTAGCGACTATGGCGACCTGACCGAAGTCGCTGCACCATCGGGCTGGCGCGGGTACGACCTTGCCAATGATCCCTCGCGGCGCATCTTGCCGCTGGCAGAGGAGCACGTCATGGAAGCAGCGCTGGGTGTGCACCCCCAAGAGGAGTACGGCGTGTTGAGTACGATTTCGAGCGCGCATGGCGGCTACGTGGAGTGGTCGGGTGGGTGCATGGCGATCCCCCATGTTTCCGGCCTCGCGGCGCTCATCTGGTCGCGGCATCCCGGTTTGACGGCCGAGCAGGTGCGGATGGTGATGCGCAATACGGCACTTCAGTTTGGTGGCGATGGATGGAATCCGTTTCTCGGTCACGGTCTCATCGATGCGCACGCAGCGGTAGCTGTTGACCGGGTAGAGTGCGACCTGGAAATTGCTGCGGTCGAGGTGTCCGCACTTAACCGGGACATTGGACGCGTGCAGGTGACGCTGGCGAACAGGGGTGTGTTAGACGCGCGCGACGTTGCGGTGATGGTATTCGACGGACCGCTCGACGAGGGCGGCGGTGTGCAGCTCGGTCATGCGCTCGTGCCTGGGGTAGTAGGACTCGAGGAGGCAGTGTGCGAGGTGCCCTTCCGGATTCCAGAAGGTAAGGATAGTCTGGTGGTCGTCTGCGATCCCCGAGGCCAGCTTTCCGAAACACAAAGACAAGAGGGTACATTGTTTCTGCAGACAGAAGTACGCTTGAAGGCTACGGCAGCGGCGCAAGCAATATCGGTTTAGCACGGCCTAGAGAGAGAGGGGCGGCTGCTGACTTTTCGAGAGAGTATCTCTGCTTTTGCAAAAGGACAACTTAAGGGGAAGCGCCGCATCTCATCAAGAGAAGCGGCGCTTCCAGTGTCTCGTATCTCTCCTAGAGGAAATGTGCGCTAGGACGGTATCTTACTATCCGTAATACTCGTCCAGCGCTGCCTGTGCCTCCTTGCTGGCTTGCTGCATAGCCTCCTCTACCGTGGACTCACCGGCCCAAATCGCTCTCTGGCCGGCACGGTACGCGCCGATCCAGGCGCTCCAGACACCATTCACCTGCCAATAGTAGCCCTTGCCCTCGCGCAGCGTGGCCATGTAGGCCTCGATTTCGCGCGGCGGCCGGCCGGATTTCACATAGAGGCGCTCATCGTCCCAGTAGTTGGTGTTGGGCGGCAGGCCGGACTTCAGCACGGTGAACGTCGCGATATTCACCTCTTTATCGGTCAAGAAAAATCGCATGAGGTCCCACGCCTCGTCAGGATTCGTCGTGCTGCCCCAGTGCTCCATCACGCGCCCGCCGCTCGGCACCTTGTCGTTCTGGGGACCGCTCAGGAACTTCACCGCCACAACCGGCAAGCTCTCCGGATCGGGGCCGCCCCAGCGACCGGACTGACCCATGAGCAGGTTCATCATGGCGGTCCGCTGAAAGGCAAACGGCGCGTGATAGGTTTGGCCTTCGGGTATAGCCTCTAGCAAAAGCGCTACCTGCTCGGGGTCAGGCGATACTTGCCACTTGAATTCCAGGTTGTGCAGGAACTCCACTACTTCCATGAATTCCGGCTCATGGATGCGCGAGCGGCGGTAGTCATCGCTGAGGAAATTCGTGCCGTTCTGCACGAGCAAGCTCAGCACGTCGCCGGTGATCTGCTTGTTATTGAAGAAACCCCAGACCGGATCCGCCTCGGTGCTGCCGCGCTTGGTGAGCTCTAGCGCGATCTCCAAGAATTCGCCGCCGTCGGTCGGGTTCCAGTTTAGTCCGCCCTCGGGGAGCCGGTTGACACCGAACTTATCGAAATGCGCCGTGTTGTATGCGGTTGCGACACCGCCGATGCTGCTGGAGATACCCCACGTGCTGCCATCGGGATCGCGGAAGAACTCGGGGCCGATTACCCCTTGCAGTGTGCCGGCGTCGCGCTGCAAGAAAGGCGCGAGATCATTGATGAAACCGGAGTCACGGAATAGGGCATAACGGACGCCGTCACTGTGGAACACGTCCGGCGCTTCGTTTGCCGCCAACTGGGTTGCGAGCTTGGCATGGTGCTCTCTCGCGGGCGCGCCTTCCCAGTCCACTTTAATGTTCGGATGCGCCTCTTCGAAGCTGGCGACGAGCAAATCGCCGTAGAATGAATCGATCACCGAGGCGTCATTGGAGATCCAACCGGCGCGCACCGTCACAGTCTCCATTACCGGAGCTTTTTCGGCCTGCTTAGGCTCCTCAGCTTCGGCCTTTACCTCTTCTGCCGGCATCTGTGATGCAGCCCCTTGTGCGCACGCGGCTGCCGCCATGATGCCGACTGATCCCGCAATACCGGCCAGGACGCTCCTGCGAGTGAGATGACTCTTATCCATCGTCATTTTTCGTCCTCTCTCCGTCGTACCACTGTCACTCTTGCGTTTGGGGATAACGGCGCGATGTCGTTGCTACTTGCACCTCCTTCTTCGTTCTGCCTCCGAACTCAGCCCACATGCCGCGGGATTGCCGCCGCTTCCCCGCACTACTATCATTGACTCTCCCTGCCTGCCTGTAGGCTACATCAGAAAAACCCATTTGTCTATCTGTATAAGGCTGCGATGCTGCGTGTTAGCAAATAAAATTGCGACACAAAGATGGTTTAGGCGTTGCGCAGTGTCAGGGCAGAAGCCCCGGCCACACCTTGCATTGTGGCGCGCACCACGTCCACGGCGTGGGCACAGGCGGCCTCGACGGTGGGAGCGTAGATTTGATAGACATAACCGAATGTGCCAAAGTCGCGGGCCAGGGTTGAATCGAGGCTATTGCGGAAGGTATCGCTTTCAGCCTCGATGAGGCGCGCCCGCCAGTGACTGTTTAGCTTGAGCAATTCGCCCCATAAAACGGTGGCTGCAGGCAGCGCAACCACACCCCGTTCGTCAGAGGGCTCGTTAACGTTGATGCCTACGAGCTTATGCGGGGCGTGCACGAGGTAGTGGATGTGAAACTCGATGAACACAGCGGGTTTCTTCTCAGCGTGATACTGCCAAATGACGGCGGCTTCGGCGGGCGCGGGCTTGCCTAACGCGGCATCCTCGAAGTGGCAGCGCGGCACCTCCCCGGCAGCATTCGTCACGGAATGACCGTGAGCGGCCCCGTCCGGATTTGTCATGGGCATCAGGCAGAATTGATACTCTTCCAGCAGTCTCTCCGATTCGGCAGAACCGCTACTGAGCCAGTGGGCGAGGAAGAGAATCGGCACGTCGCCCGGCTCGGCCGGCTGCATGGTGGTGAAGACGATAACGGTCTTGTCGCGTGGTTCGCTCTCCAGCGCCAGCAGCGGTCGATCCTCCGGCGTCCTTCCGTATTCGCGCACGGAGAAATTATCCAACGCTGCTGCTGTGGCGTGCACTGCGGACTCCACCTCTCCCGGCGTGGGAAACGGGTGATTGCCCAGCAGAAACTCGTCGCCTGCCGCTACGTCGAGCGTGACTTCAACGTATTCTTTGCTCATCTGCGTTTGAGATCGGGGTACCAGTTCCCAGTTACCGTTGCGCCTGGTGAAGTGGGGTCCATCCAGATAGCTGATGCCGCCCCGGGCCTTCATGACGCGAAATGTAACCGATTGCGCTTGGTCTGACTGCGACCGTACCCGGAAGCAGAACATGTACTCCCAAACAACCGGGTACGCAGGATTGTAGTTCTCGATGAGCAATTGCACTTCGTAGTGACCGGGGCCAATTCTGCTAAACTCCCGCGCGCTGGCACACTCGAACTCGTTGTCCAAAGTAATGCCGGATTCTGCATCAAGGTATTGCGCCATAATACTCTCCAAATCTTCAGTGACAGCTATACGTGTGAATGAGGCGTCTGGATTTGACTAGAGTATACTGTATTGGAATTGACTTGTCATACAATAATAGCGCAAGAAATGCCGCACTCCGGCGTTCGCCGGAGTGCGGCTTGGGATATCGAGCGCTATCTTTCTACCAGGCGTCAGGCCTAACTACGCCCACACGTGCTTTTCACGCCATTTGAAACGGCCAACTAGAATATCCCGATATAGTTGTCAATTTCCCACTGGCTCACGCTCAGGTGGTAGCGGTTCCATTCATCGCGCTTGACTGCGATGAAGTAGTCGGCGTACTCGCGTCCCAGTGCTTCCTTGAGGACATCGTCTTTGTCGAGTTCGTCCAGCGCCTCGGGGAGGCTGGTGGGCAGGAACGTGATGCCGCGGCGGTGAAGTTCCTCTTCAGATAGCTCGTAGAGGTTGTCGTCGTTGCGTACGCCGGGGTCTATCTGGTTGGCGATACCGTCGAGGCCGGCGGCCAGCAGCACCGTGTAGGCGAGATAGGGATTCGTGGCGCCGTCGACGATCCGATTTTCGATGCGTCCCGGATCGGGAATGCGGATCATCTGGGTGCGGTTAGAGCCGCCGTAGGTGCCGTACACAGGCGCCCAGGTAGCGCCGGAGCGGGGCTGACCCCGGATCAGGCGTTTGTAACTATTGACGATGGGACAGGTCACTGCAGTGAGCGCGCGGGCGTGGTGCAGGACGCCGCCCGTGAACCAATAGGCAAGCTGGGAGAGACCGTTCTCGTCGTCTTCGTCCAAGAAGAGGTTGGTGGTGTTGGCGGTGTCCCAGAGACTGACGTGGCAGTGGGCGCCATTGCCGGTAAGGTCTTGGAACGGCTTGGGCATAAACGTGGCAGTGAGTCCGTGTTCCTCGGCGACCGTCTTGACCATCCAACGGAAGAACGTGTGGCGGTCGGCGGTCGTAAGCCCATCTGAATAGAGCCAGTTGAGCTCGAATTGGCAGGTGGCGTCCTCGTGGTCGGATGCATATGGTTCCCAGCCCAAGTCCTGCATGTAGCCGACGAGCGTGGTGATGACGTCGAGATTCCGGTAGAGCGCGCGCACGTCGTAGCAAGGCTTATCAAGGGTGTCGAGCGCGTCCCAAGGCGCATAGCCGCCATGCTCGTCTTGCTTGAGCAACATGAACTCGGCTTCCGTGCCCACGTTCATGCGATAGCCTGCATGTTCCGCTTTTGCCAACTGTTGCTCCAGGATCGTGCGCGGCCCGTATGGCCACGGCTCATCGTTTACGTGGATGTTGCCCGATACCCACGCAATGTCCTGCCGCCAAGGAAGGATGAGGAGCGAATCAAAGTCGGGATGGCAAAGCATATCGGGATCATGCGGACTTTGGCCCATGTCGCCTGCGGCAAAACCGGCAAAACCGGCGCTGCCGCTTGCCATGTCCTCAACGTGAGTTGCGGGAATCAACTTTGCCTTAGGCGCGCCGCTCATCTCCACGTATGAACAGAGAAAAAACTTGATGCCGCGCTCTGCAACCAGTGACTTTACTTGGTCGAGTGTCATGGGTGTTCCTCCCTCTCTTGCTAGTGTGACACTGCTGCTGCTGCTTTTTCTCCCACCAGGGTCTCATCGCGGAATCGTGACAGCGCAAACGGCTCTAAGAGCCTCGGTGTTTCGCCGGTGGCGATGAGTTCTGCAAGGTACTTTCCGGCCACGGGGCCGGCTTTGAATCCGTAGGTGCCCCAACCCACGTCGAGATGATAGCCTTCAAGTCCCTCAACCGCTCCAATAATTGGTGAAAAGTCGGGAGTCATATCGCAAATCCCGGCCCATTGCCGCAATACGCTTACATTGTGCAATTGTGGAAAGAGTTCCAGGGTGTAGGTGGCCATCTGTTCCAGTGTTGGGAGCGTGCCCAGCATGCTATAGGACTGAAGCGGGTCTACCTCAGCGCCCATGACAAAGTCACCCCGGTCAGTTTGGCTGACGTACACGTGCAGATTTGCCGAGACGATCACCTTGTCGAGAAACGGCTTGAGCGGCTCCGTGACGCAGGCCTGCAATGGCTGAGTCACGATCGGCAGTGCAACTCCGGCCATCCGGGAAACTACCGTTGCCCAACCTGCGGCACAGTTGACCACGGTGCCGGTGGCAATAGTGCCGTTAGTCGTCTCCACGGTGGTTATCTTGCCGTCCGGCGTGTTGATGCCCAGTGGCGCGTTGGCATCATCGTGCGCAGTTGAGCCGTTAATGCCGATTCCTGTGGCTTCCGTAAAGGGATGAATTTCAATGCCCATGCGGTCGCAGGCACGGGCGTACCCCCAAATCACGGCGTCGTGGCGAATGATGCCCCCCGGCGGATGATAGAGTGCAGCCAGCACAGGAAGGCGCGGACGATCGCTCATGTCAAGAGCAGGCACAAGCTTCTGAATTTCTTCCGGATAGATGACGCGGCTGTCCACGCCCATGATCTGGTTGGTCTCGGCCCGTACGCGCAAGCCGTCAACCGAAGAGTCGGTATGGGCCAGTGTCAGATGGCCGCACTGGTTAAAGAGCAGATTCCACTCCAGTTCGCGAGATAGGTCTTCATAGAGCTCCAACGAGCGGGCAAAGAAGGGGACTCCTTCCGGCGTGCGGTAATTGGCGCGGATGATGGCAGTATTGCGACCGGAGTTGCCGGCACCGAGATACCGCTTTTCCAGCACCGCCACATTTGTGATGCCGTGGTCCTTGCCTAAGTAGTATGCCGTGGCAAGTCCGTGGACGCCGGCACCAATGATAACGACGTCGTAGCTCCGCTTAAGCTCATGCGTGTGCCACATGCGCTCTTTACGAAACAATTGAATCATCGGTCACCTCTACGCGCACGGTGTACGGCTTCGCTGCCTACAGGCATTATGCCGAACTGACGTCCGGCGTGCATGATCACGTCCCATGCGTACTCGGCGTATTCGGTGCCGACGAGCAGCCGGAATGCGAGTAGTTCATCGCAGTCACGTCGCAATACTCTCGTGTGGATTCCCGCTACTTTGGCGCTGATGCAAGAACCGTTTGCAAGCGCCGTTTCAGAAACATCGGGCGACGTAAGTCTCTGCAAGACCTCGCGGCTGTGGGGCCCGGCAAGCAGCAATCCGGTGTAGACGGAGGTCACGTCGGCCAGGTGGATGCATGGCACACTCGACGAAGTCTCCTTATAGTTGGGGGCCGCCGATGTGTCCGTTCGCGGTGAGCTTGTCGAACCGTGAACGGACGACCCTTCGACAGGCTCAGGGCGAACGTTTGAATTGTCGCCAGCCGATTCGTCGTGGGAATCCAGAGCGCTGCCCGCATTGGCGGCCTCGATCTTTGCGATGTGCTGCGCAATTGCCTCGGAGATAGCGTCTTCCTGACCTGGGTCGCACGTAATGAGAAGGTGTCCCCGCGCCAGATGCCAGACCTCACCCTCCGGTACACCGAACGCTTGCAGCTCCTCCTCCGGGCCTTTCAGTTCCAGCTTGCCGAGCCAGCTAACATCGGCGAGTCCCACGCCCGTTTTGAGCACCTCCAATTCCGCCTGGGCGTTGCTGAAGATTGTAGGGACTTGCCAGCCCTGGAAGGCAGCCATTGTTGCGCCCAGTTTGCGGGAAACGTTATGGAGCGGAGACTGTCTAAGCGGTGCTTTCATGGTCATGATTACTGGCGCAGCCGTTTCTGGGCGGGATCGTAGAAGGGCTCATCTACAATGCTGGCAGTAACCGGACGGCCGTCGACGCGCATCGTGATGGCTTGGCCTGCGGTTGCAAGATCGGCTGCTACCCAGGCGAGGCCGATTACCTTCTCATTTACCGGTGAGTAACGGACGCTGGTTATGCGTCCCGCCGGCCGGTCGTCCGCAATTATGACAGCGCCATCCGGCGGCAAGACATCCTCATTCATGACGAAACCTACAAGCTTCTCGCGGGGGGCGCGGTCGTTGGCGCGGCTGATGGCCGCTTTGCCGATGAAGTCTTCCTTATCGAGTTTGGCGACCCAGGCCATGTCGGACTCAATGGGGTTGCTGGTCGCGTCGGTATCCACACTAACGATGACGTGCTTCTTTTCAAGTCGGAGCACACGTTGTGTTTCTACGCCAAAGGGGAGAATATCGAACTCCTTGCCGGCTTCCATAATGGAGTCCCACACGTGTTCGCCGTATTCCGTCGGAAAGTGAATCTCCCAGCCGGTCTCGCCCACGAAGCCGATGCGCAGCATGAGACTGGGCACGCCCGCCACGTCGGCCTTGCGGCAGCGCATGTAGCCGAAACGCTTGTTACTGAGGTCTCGTTCCGTCAGTTTGGCGAGTGTCTCACGGGCTCTGGGACCGGCCACGTTTACTGCTCCCATGCCGCCCGTGACGTTCGTGATGTGCACGCACCAACCGCTACCGGCTAGCCACCATTCCAGCCACTCTTGCACGAACTCGATGTTGCCGGTGGTGGTGGTAATGAAGTAGTGGTCCGCGGCGAGACGGGAAACGGTACCGTCGTCCAGGATAATGCCCGCCTCATCGCAGATTACGCCGTAGCGCGCACGTCCCACGCGCAGATCGGAGAAGCGATTTGTGTACACCTTGTCTAGGAGCTTACCGGCATCCCGACCGACGACGTCGAGCTTGCCGAGGGTGCTCAGGTCGATCAGGCCGACGCGCTGCCGCACCGCCCAGTATTCTTGCTCCACCGATTCGCGCTTGTTGTCAGGCGTGCCGTAGTAGAGCGGGCGTTTCCATTCGCCCATGTCCATCCAGACACAGCCGATCTCATCGTGTTTGACGTGCATCGGTGTGCGTTTGACCGGATGCATGTGGGGTCCGGCCAGTGCTCCGAGCGGCACGGGAGAGGTCGGTGGCCGCGAGGTGGTTCTGCCGGTCCCTTGGATGGTCTGCTCGGTCTGCTGGGCGCAGATACTGATGGCCGCCTGGTGGCACATCTTGCCCTGGCACGGGCCCATGGTGGTGGTCGTGTAGCGCTTGAGCGTTTCAATGTGGTCGAAGCCTTCGTCGATTGCCGTGCGCAGGTCGTGGAGCGAAACATCCTCACAGGGGCAAACAAAAACCTTCTTCGCATTCGACTCCGTACCCTGGGAGAGACCTGCGGCAGGAGGCAGCAATTCGCCGGTTACCGCCCCTACTGCCGAAACACCATCCGGCAACCCGCTCGTGACAAATACGGCCCGTTCCTCATCCCATTCAACGTTGCCGCCGGCTTGCGCGACTAATCCGGCGTCCGGCACCCAGTCGCCGCACATGACGACGAGATCGCATGCGAACCGCTGATCGGTCGTCTGGAGACCCGATACATGCTTGCGACCGATAGCTTTGACGACCTGATCTGGCGAAACGACGCTGACAATCTCAATGCCTGCGGACTCTAGGGCTTCTGCAATCGGCGCTGCGGACACTTGGTTTCCAAGGATGACGGCGCGTTCGCCCGGCTTGACGCTATGAAGGCCGATGAGGCGCAGAGCGCCGCTGCTCAGCATAACGCCGGGTAGATCGTTGTTTTCGAATAACAGCGGGATTTCATGGGCACCGGTGGCGACGACGATGCGCTCGGTACGTAGTTGCGTGAGACGTTGTGCAACGGTTGACACCGAAGTCTTATGCACAATGCCCAGGAGATTACCCTCGTAGAGTCCAAAGCTGGTGGCATTGGTAAAGACGGTGATGTTGGAATTCTCCAGCACGCGCTGGACTAGAGCAGTGAGGTCTGCGCCAGATTCTCCAAGGGAGGAGGAATCCGGCATCGAGGCTGCATTCGAGGCGTCGCTGCTGGACCCTGAATAGCGCAGGTGACCGCCCAATGCCGGTTGGTCGTCGATCAAGACTACCTTTTCACCTTGCGCAGCCGCGTCAAGGGCGGCTTGCATCCCATACGGTCCGCCGCCGACTACGGCGGTAGTGGTGTGCAAGAACACGTGCTCGTAGGGGTGGTCGGTATCCGGTTTCAGTTGGCGGTCGATCTTGCCAAGGCCGGCCGCCCGCCGGATCAAGGGCTCGGCAAGGTGCCACATCCAGGGATGCGTAAACGTCTTGTAATAGAACCCCACCGGCATGGCCCAAGCAAACCGTTCGGCTACAGCCATGTAGTCGGTTTCCAATGAGGGGTAGGCGTTCTGGTGGGTGACCTGCATACCCTCTTGCACCGGCTGCGTGCAGGCGCGCACGTTCGGCGTGCCGTCCACGTTCATCATGCAGTTGGGGCATCTGCCCGCCGCACATAGCAGGCCGCGCGGTCGATGGTACTTGAAGCTGCGGCTGAAGATGCGCTGACCTGAACGGTAGAGCGCCGAAGCCACGGTGTCGTGGGGCTGGGCCTCAATGGGCTTGCCGTTGTAAGAGAAGGTAACGGCAGACTGCCCGTTACGCTCCGAGGGGGCCGAAGATGGATTCCCGCTTTCGCGGGAATGACGGGCGTCGGAATCCGTGCTCACGGCGCCTCCTCGGGCAGGCTTGTCTCAGTCACGTCATTGGTCAGCGTATCGCGTACGGCAAAGAGCCACTGGCGGCAGCCGTACGTGTGAAACCACCATTCTGTCTGAGAGTGATTGCGGTTCGATATCGCGTAGCTGTAGCCAAGCCACGCCTCGTCATTCGACCCCGCTTCCGGCCGCGATTTCACCTCACCGCCAAAGCGAAACTCGTAGACGCTCCGCTTGCCGCAATTGGGACAGGATATCAAGAAAGACACTCTTCCACCCCGGGATACATCAACTTACGGTTGTGCGCATGAATTACGTGTCTTGAATATGGGTGCGCCGCGTTGATTTAGGTTACCAGAACGTCCTTGCTAAGGTATTTCTGGTAGAAATAGCGAAACGAACGATTCTTGTTTTGCGCAGTCTCGACTGAAAAGTGGTCAAGAATTGCCAGCATGAATTCTCGGTTTGTTTCGATTCTTGACGGCCGTAGGTTACCAAAGTTTTCTTTTGTAATGGAATCTGTAGTGGTTAAGTACCTGATCCCCAGACTTCGGCTGCTTTCTGTATCTACGCCAGCAAGATACCAACTTTCGATTTCTATGACCACTACCACTATTGGGTTGTCGGCGATGGCCGGTAGGCGGTTCTTTATTTCCTGCTTTCTTGCTGTCACGCATTGCGCACTATCATTGTCGCAAACCCAAATAATCTCGGCCCCTTCTATCGCACGAATGCTCTGCAGAAAGCTTCTCCGCTTCTTGGGCGAATCTTGCGCATACCGCACTATGTCGATGTGATCATAAGCGTATCCAAGCCGAGGCTTCACTACTTTGTCGAAGAACCGCCCGTCGTCGGTTCCCTCCACGAAAACGTACAGCCGCCGATAGGGCACGGTCACGCTTCCAAAAGGTTCTTTACATAGAGGTCCTCAATGCCGAGGTCATTTTCTAAAAATGCCTGTAGATGCTCATTCTCGGCAGGCCTAGTAATTGTTGAGTTCCCGTCTTTACCTCGGGAGACCAGCAGTATATAATTGCGCGCGGCGTGCTTGACGAGTTCGGGATTGTGAGTGGTGACGATAATCTGCTTCTGCTCCGACACGTCTTCCAGCATTGCAACCAGCTTCGCTATGAGGTACGGATGCAAGTTTCCTTCCGGTTCCTCAATGATGATGACCGAACGGTCTTGGAAGTAGAGGGCTACCACCAGAGCGGCAGAATCTATGGTCCCATCGGATATGAATGTCGCCGGGAACATGCGGTGGGGGGCGTAGGTCTCTTCAAGTTTGATCAGAAGTGAACGATCGAGTTGTTCCACGTCCATATCTACCACGAACGGTAGAAGATCACGGTACAGACGGATGAAGCGCCGCTTTGTCTCATCATCTGCAAAGATGTTTCGCAAGACGAGGGCAAGGTTGCTTCCATCCTCTTCCAGCCCGATTTTTCCGGCAACTTCTGTCGGCTTTCTTGCTAGCTGGGAATTGAAGGTGTGCAAGGCAATATCGCTACCGATGAACACTCTTGAAGGGCGGAAGAATACGGGAATATAGAAGAAATGCGACTCAAGCAACAGCGTCGAAGGAGAAGCGTCTCTTACATCATCCTTGCTAAGGGCTTTAAATATGCTATGTGGCAGCACATTCCATTCCTTGAGTGGCATGGTCAGTGGCATGTCAAACGTATGCACTGGCTGCCCGTTCTTGGTGGTAAGGCTAATGACGCCACTTCCCAGTGGGTGTGCTGCTTCAGCTTCCCCGGTGCTGTCTTCGGCGCGCCGCGCAAAGTCGCATGTGAGTTCAAGTCTGTCTTCATGAATCTCAGGTTGGTCGCCTTGGCTAAAGTCAAGCGCAAAGCTGTACGTTAACTCGCGCACCCTCATGTCGTAGCGAAAGTCATCCTCGTCTTCTTTGCCCTTCTGCCTTTCAAAAGTAAAGCCATCAGTAGCGTCAGCAGTGATGGCAACGGAGAGACGCCGCTCCCGCTCACTGTGTACGTTTAGTAAATACTGTGCTCCACCCTGTAGGGAGATCGCGTCGTTGAGACCATAGGTAGCAATATCGTGCAGAAACCGGAAGATTTCAACGAAGTTTGACTTACCGGAGGCGTTAGCGCCTATGAGCACGTTCAGACGGCCTAGCGTAACGTCCAGGTTTCGGTAGCTCTTGAAGTTCTCGACTTGGATGCGCCTAATGCCCATTCCAATTGCCTTTACCTAGTATTAACTGTTGCGTGTTCTTGAATCTCTTGGAAGTAGTCGTGATTGAACGACGAATTGCAGGCATTAGTCTCTCCTATATGGAGAGTTTTCATCAATGTCCGCGTTCATCCCAGCCGGGGCCGCCGCCGACGATGCGGTTGGTGCCGACGAGCGGGATGCCGCAGATCATAGACGCTTCCGACGTCAGGGCGCGGAGGTCGTCCGGGTCGAGGTCGTGCACGTCGGCCTTGCCGCAGGCGCGGGCCAGCATTTGCATTTCCGAGACCATCGCGCGCAGGTAGCTGGAAACTCGTTCGGCGGCTTCGTCAATCGGCAGGCGCTGCATGAGCTCAGGGTCTTGGGTCGTTATCCCAACCGGGCAGCGTCCGGTATGGCAATGGTGGCAGAAGCCGGGCTTCGTGCCTAGCTTTTCATAATCTTCCACGTAGAGCGAGCGGTTACAATTGAGCGCGATGAGGGCGGACGTGCCGATATAGACGGCGTCCGCGCCAAGCGCGAGCGCTTTCGCTGCATCCACACCGTGCCGGATACCTCCGGCAATGATGAGTTGCACTTTGCCATACAGCCCCAAGTCTTCCAGAGCGGCACGCGCCTCGCAGACCGCAGCCAGTGTGGGAATGCCCGTATGCTCCTGGAGCATTTCCGGTGATGCGCCGGTGCCGCCTTCCATGCCGTCCACGACCACTGCATCGGCACCCGCTTTTGCCGCCAAGCGTACGTCGTCGAATACCCGCGTTGCGCCCATCTTAATGAAGATCGGTACTTTCCAGTCGGTGGCTTCGCGCAGTTCCTCGACCTTGATGATCATATCATCGGGTCCCAGGAAGTCCGGATGGCGGGCCGGGCTGCGCTGATCCACGCCCACGGGCAGGTCTCGTTGTGCGGCAATTACGTCCGACACCTTGGAGCCGAGTAGCAAACCGCCGGTGCCCGGCTTCGCCCCTTGGCCGATGGTCAACTCGATGGCGTCGGCGGCCCGCGCGTGGTGGATGCTGACGCCGTAGCGCGAGGGCAAGACCTCGTAGATCAACGTCTTGCTATTCTCACGTTCGGCCTCCAACATGCCGCCGTCGCCGGTAGTGTTCGAGGAGCCAACGGCAGCCGCGCCTTTGGCCAGCGCTACTTTTGCGTTATACGAAAGCGCGCCCCAACTCATGCCCGTAATCATGATTGGAATATCGAGCTCAATCGGATTCTCAGCGTAGCGTTTGCCGATCACCGTCTTCGTCGAACAGTGTTCGCGATAGCCCTCGAGGGGGATGCGGGTCAAGGTGCACGGGATAAAGGTGAGATCGTCGAATGTCGTCCAATTCCGTTCGCGCAACGTGCCGAAACCGCGCATGATATAGCGTCCAAGTTGCGCCTTTTCCTGGATTTCGGAAATCACCTCTGGCGTGTACGTAGCACTCGGTCGCAGCCGGCTGTTCTCGCCGTCTGTCATAGTCCCTTGCTCCTCTTAATGGGGCATTTTCATCACAATTGCAGCAGTGTTGGCGTCCTGAAGATCGAAACCCATCCGACGCGGCAGTCTGCGGATTGTCTACTCTCGAGTGTCTCGGTCGCAATTGGTGGCAATTGTTGCACAGTACTAGCGCAGTATCACAGTGAGAGAGTACGACTCCTGCGGGAAATCGTATTGGAGTGTCCTGCTCCCGCCAACGACCAATTCAACTGAGGTTTTATTTGTTCCAATCTACGGGCAATCGCATTCGTCTCTTGCTGAGTCCTTTAGGCCTATACCACTTGCTGCCAAACATCCCAATCAGTCTTATCGAAGTTCCACAAGCGGCGACCGGAGACTATCTTTTTAAAGTCCGCAAGGCGCGGCTTCAGATCAGCCAAACGATCGGGAAGATGCTCGGCGAAGGTCGCTTCGAGATACGCAAAGTCGTCAGCGGTAAGGTCTTCAATCACGGCATCATTTCCCAGGTCGCCAATCTTGCCCCCGACGTAGCAGACAGTCTCGTACATAGAATCGGCGAATGCTTCACCCACGTCACCGCAAACGATTATCGTGCCGCGCTGTCCCATGAAGCCTGCCATGTAGCCGCAGTTCCCGCCAATCAGCAGGAGGCCGCCCTTCATAGCCACACCGGCCCGAGCGGCTGCGTGTTCATGAATGACCACGGTGCCTCCGCGAATGGTGGCTGCCGCCCCGTTACCGGCACTGCCGCGGACGATGACGGTGCCGGAGAGCATCGACTCTGCCAGACCCCAGCCGGTGCTTCCGTTGACCTCCACGGTAGCGCCATCCATCAGGCCCCCACAAAAGTACCCCACACTGCCATCGAACGTTACCGTGGAGGGTTGGAGAAGCGCGACGCCAAGGTTGTGCCGCGCTCCCGGATTACGCACGGTGACGGCATCTTCTCCGCCGGCAATGAGCCCCTTGATTGCGGTGTTAATTTCCCGGACAGTCTTGCCGGCGCAATCTAGTTCAACTGCCATACCTGTACTTCCTTCGCTTGCGCCTCGCGCACGCCGCCAATGCCGGGGAAGGCGTTCTCAATTGCAATCTCTTCGGTAGCGACCACAACCGAGTCATCCGTCTCGGTAAAGAGGAGCGGCTTCAGGGCGAAGCGGTCTTTGGCAAAGCCCAACTCGTTTTGCGTTGCAGCCAGAAAGCTAAAGGAGCCGTCCAAGTCGTACAGTGAGGCGGTGAGCGCCTCTTTAAGTGACATGCCTTGCGAAAGGCGGTCTGCCAAGTATACGCCGATGACTTCAGAGTCGTTATCAGTGTAGAACCGTATGCCGTGCTGTTCATAGAGTCGGCGCAGTTTGTGGTAATTCGTGATGTGGCCGTTGTGCACTACAGCGAGATCGGGTACGCCATGCGCCCAGAACGGCTGCGAATGGCTCAGGTCTACGCGCGATTCAGTGGAGAGGCGAGTATGCCCAATCCCGTGTGTGCCGGTAATGCGCGAAACGCCGTGGGTCTGTTCGAGATTCTGTGGGGAGCCCACCTGTTTGACGATTTCTAAGGCGTTCCCCATGCTAACTACCTCAACGTCGGCTGCTTCAGATTCAATAAGAGCGCCGAGCTGCTGCGGGTCGCCTTGAAAGTCGAGTTCAAGACGAAGGTACTCTTCAGTTGTTGAAATGTCGTGGATTTCGCCCAGAGCTTGGACTCGCTCGGTAATGCTCTCGCGGCGCCCGGCATAGTCGCCGTTCTCGCCCAGCTTTATACGGAGAACGGTGTGCCCGTTGTTTGAGCCGGTATAGAGCGCGACGCCGGCGGAGTCCGGCCCGCGGCACGCTAAGGCGTTGAGCATTGTAAGAACAGTGTTTCCGACCGGCGCTGTGCCCTGGCCGGCCTTATCGAGAAAGCCGATAATGCCGCACATAGCGGAGTTCCTTAGTAGCTGCTAACGATGCGATTACCCACATCTCATTGAATTCGAGGTGAACCTTCTTGCGATAACCGCGTATTCAGCGCCTTGATTGTTGTCGTGTTTTCGCAAAGAAGATCATCCAATACTATAGCATTCTTGGGCATATGGCGTACACGCTCATTGCTTCTTGCCGCACAGTATGAAACTGCGGGTCTCCCGTAGTTTGAGAACGAGAGTGCGGATGGTTTTTTTACCCTTCAGTCGCTGGACATAAGGTCTGCTGGTTGTCATTACGTCGGCCGCTTCTCGCTAGTAGCCTCTTAGCTATGCTTCGGAGACCACTCTTATAGAAGCGGTCTAATTCTGCCCCGCCGAGTACAATGGCATTAGTCGCGATTCCCCGTAAAGGAGTTGAGCATGCCGGGGCGAGGCCAGGATGATTCCAACGCATTCTACGAATTCGAAAGAGCAGGGTGGGAACGGGTTGCCGGTGATTATCACCGCTATTTTGCGGCCCTTACCACGCGTTTCATTGATCCACTGCTCGATGCCGGCGGTGTAAAAGCCGGATCCCGTGTGCTTGACGTGGCAACAGGACCCGGGTATGTTGCGGCGGCGGCAGCGCGTCGCGGTGCTGAAGTAGAGGGAATTGACTTTGCCGAGGCTGCCGTGGCTCTTGCACGCCAGCAGCATCCTGCCATCTCGTTCCAAACTGGTAGTGCCGAAAAGCTGCCCTTTCCCGATGCGCTCTTCGATGCTGTCGTCATGAACTTTGGCTTGCTGCACGTCGCTCAACCCGAATTAGCGCTGGCGGAGGCGTACCGGGTACTGCGCTCCGGTGGCCGGGTTGCCTTTACGGTATGGGGCGATCCCAACACATGTCTGGGATTCAAAATCATACTCAACGCAATTGCCGAGCATGGTGCGATGGACGTTCCCCTGCCGGAAGGACCGCCCTTCTTTAGATTTAGCGATGTGGCTGAGAGCAAACGCGTAATGACCGAGGCGGGTTTCAAAGGCCCAACGGTGGAGGAAATCCACGTTGATTGGGAAATGCAGGATGCTGACGTACTCTTTGAAACTTTTCTCTACGGAGCGGTGCGCACCGGCGCGCTCTTGCAAGCGCAGAAGCCGGAAGCACGCGCCGCAATCCGAATTGCCGTCCGAGAGGCAGTGATGGCGTTTGATGAGGCAGGAAGTATTCGCTTGCCAATGGCAGCGGTGCTTTCATATGGAAGAAAACCTTGAACCTCATTGCGATTCGCCGGGAACAGGCGATGGTTGACGTACCGAAAATCAATGAGTGGTATAATCTCCACGAGACGTAAATTGAACTGAAATGTTAGGAGTTCAAGTACTTGCGAAAGGGAGGCAAGAGCGTCTCAAGTTTTGAACGGTGAAGGGCGAAATACTAAGGAGTTTTTCATGTCCAGGAAGGTAACTATGCTAACCAGACGAGGATTTTTGGGTGCGGCGAGCACAATTCCCGTGATGGCGGCCCTTGCGGCTTGCGGCACGGCGGCGACGCAACCGGAAATGGCCGCAGACAAACCTGCGGAGAAGGCTGAAGCGGCGCCGGCGACACCGGCAGAACCGGTGGACGTGCTCTTCGTGCCGAATGGCTCCTTCATGTTTCAAGAGGAAGGCCATGTTTCCGGCGGCTTAGTTGCGGCGTTCGGCGAAGAATTTCCTAATGTCAATCTGATCGTGGAACCTTATTCCGGCAACCGCAACGAGGCTTTTGCGGCCGCAGCCGCCGCAAACATTCCCTATGACGTGGTGACGGGTGGCGAAGGCACGCCTATCGACCGGGGCCTGCAGGGTACGGTTTTGCACCTGAATGACTACATCAAGGCTACGGGCCTGGATATGGGCGATGTCTGGGAAGGTTTGTTGGAGCCCGTCGTGTGGCGGGACGGTCGTGTATTCGGAATGCCCTACGGCCCGGACATGCGCGTGCTCTATATGAACATCGACCTCTATGTCAGCGGAGGCCTGGACCCGGCTACGGGGCCGCAAACGTGGGACGACTTTGAGGAAGCAATTCTGAAAACGACGCAGAAGGATGCTGCGGGCAACCTGACTGTCGCGGGCTTTCCGCCGGACTGGGGCTCAAACGGCACGTGGCTCTTCATGCTCCCACTCTTGCAGCTTGGTGGCAGCCGTACGAACGACGACCGCACCAAGATGACCTTCAATACACCTGAGGGGGTTGAGGCCTTTACGTTCGTCAAGCGGCTGTGGGACTTGCAGGATGGATACACTGCGGTAAAGGCGTTCCAAGAATCTGCACTGCCCTCCGGTAGGGCCCGGGGAGCAGCGCTCGTCAATGCGAAGTGCGCAAGCATCTACATGACGTATGCCGAACGCAAACAGCAGATCATTCCTTTGGAACCGGACTACGAGTTTGGGTATACAGGCTTCCCGCTGCCCACCAATCCTGCGCGTCAGGTGAGCCTCGGCGGCGCCTGGATCCACATGGTTTCCGCTTGGACAGAGGTGGCGGAAGAGTCCTTTGCATGGCTGGAATACCTTGCGCGGCCGGAGAATACGCTGGCGTTCACCAAGACCTTCGACCGTGTGCCGGTGAGAAAATCGGCAACACTGTCAGAAGAATTTCACGAGAACGATCCGTTTGTCCTCCATATGTCGGAGAACATGCAGTATCGTACGTCGACCCTCGGCTTTGGTGTGCCCGGTTCCGATCAGATGCGCATAGAGGTTCTCACCAGGAATTGGATCGGTTCGCTTATGAACGGTGAGGTCGGCATTCAGGAAGGTCTGGCCACGGCTGAAGCGCAGATGAACGTTATCGCTGAGGATTGGCGCAAAGAGCTTGGGCTTTAGGCTGCTAGCAGTTGACCGCTCTTTCGCGGCCCGTAGGCTAGTCTATAGTTCGGTTGGTCAATTCAACGAGCGAAGCGAGGAAGGGATACTCGAAGGAGTTTCCTAGATTCCTCGCTTCGCTCGGAATGACAGTTGAGCGAGCGGCCAAACACTTGGAGCAGATAAGGACCAAGACTGGCCACTTCTTTACTGTGGCCATGGCAAACGCTCGCGCGAGCGATGGCAAGTCCTATACCTAAAGGAGCAAGCGGTGGCAGGCGATATTGATGTAGCGATTGTCGGCGGCGGACACAATGGTTTGGTGGCAGCGACGTATTTAGCGCGCGCGGGACTCTCAGTGCATGTATTCGAACGCCGTCCCTTTACTGGGGGGGCCGCCATTACCGAAGAATTGTGGCCTGGTTTCAAGTTCTCTACGTGCGCCCATATGGTCCATGGGATTCATCCAAAGATCTATCGGGACTTCCGCCTCCTCGAACGTGGGATGGAGGTCATTCCCCGCCAAGGGATTCAGGTGCTGCCGGACGATACGTACTTTGGACCGAATACCCATGATTCGCCCCGCAATCGCGCGCTGCAACTGACGCCGGCGGAACGCGAAGGGCAGCGGCGCTACGCGGAATTCAAGAACACACTGCAGCGTACGATTTCACCCTACCGGCTGCAACCGCCGCCTTCACTAGAAGAGGTGCGTGCCAAGATTGCTGGGACACCGGCCGCCGACGTCCTTGAGAAAGCTCTGACGACACGCATATATGACCTCCAGGACGAGTTTTTGCCTGACGGACACCTAAAGAATCGTCTCGGCTATGAGGCGGGCGCCATAGGGAGGAACCCGCTGGGCTTTCAATTGGCCTACGCTTCACTCAACGCCGTGGATGAGGAAACGGGCATCAAGCCGCCGAACGGCTACGTGCGCGGCGGGGTTGGGGTGATAAGCCGCCTTTTTCGGGAGTCTGCAGAGGAAGCGGGCGTAACGATACACACCGACCACGAGGTTGAGCAATTCCTTGTTGAGAGCGGTGAGGTGGTTGGCATCAGGCTGGCTGACGGCGAAGAGGTTCGCAGCCGAGTGGTGGCCTCGAATCTTGACCCCAAGCGGACGTTTCTGCGTGTGATGCCGGAAGAGCACTTGGATAGTGGCTTCCGCAAGCGTATTCAGGGACTCACTACGCATGTTAGTTGTTATAAATTCCTTGCCGTGATATCGGAGTTGCCGCAGTGGCGCGCCTGGGATGGCGACCCGGTACAGGCGAGTAAAGGCTCCGTGGTAATAAGCCTCACTCGGGAAGAGATGTCCGCCTGCTACGACGACCTAGACGCCGGACGACCGCCACGCAGGCCCCTGATTAGCTATTCGATACCGTCCGCGGTTGACGATAGCCTGACTCAGCCGGGGTACCACACGGCGTCAATTTGGATTTACGCGGCACCGGCGAAGCTGCAGAACGGAACCTGGGACGACGTGCGCGAGCAGGTGGCGGAAGGTCTCATAGATCAGATCACGGAATATGCGCCGAATTTCCGCCGGTCGATTCGGGACTACAAGCTGCGCACGCCACTCGATCTGGAACGTGAGAACGGTCTGACCGACGGCTGTATCTGGCACATCCAGCATGCAGGCGAACACCTGGTGTGGAACCGTCCACTACCGGAAATCTCTCACTATCGCGCCCCGTTGCAAGGTCTCTACCTCTGCGGCGCAGGACAGCATCCTGGCGGAGAGATTAGCGGTGTGCCGGGTCACAATGCCGCCCACGAGATACTCAAGGACCTCGGCCAGGCTTGAGCGCAGGCAAGAACCGGACTATCGGATCTAGTTGGCGGCAGAGAAAGCCAGCATAGGGCACAAGCCTCATACCAGGGCAACCGAATGTGGCAGGGCTTTTCGAGGCCATAGTTATCCGGGTGGAATCTAAGCCGAGGACGCATGATGGCAACAGGTGCGATTAGTCACCTCGAACCCAGGCTTCTTCATTAGAGTAAGTAAGTACTGTCGAAACGGGAAAACGGGACGGCAAGGCAATACTATGACGAAATCTAGCGCGCATGCAGTTCTATCAAGTGAGTTAGATGGTGTGGAGTGCCACACGCCGCATGCCGTGCGCAGCGGCGATACGGCGTGGGCCGTGTGGCAGGGGTATCAGCAAGACAAAGAGCATATCTACGCCCGAGCCTCACACGGTGGCGAGCTTACACCGCTCGAAGAGGTTACTTCCAAGGGAGGCAGGAACCACTCACCCTACATCGGCCTTGTCCAGGATGTGCCCACTAGCGTCTGGATATCCCAGGATCTCTGGCTAACCTATGCAGTGTTCGTATCTACACGATCTATTTCAGGCTGGGAAACTCCGCAAAAGCTTGGGAGTGATGGGTTTGTCGTGTCCCTCCATGCCGATTCAGCCGAAGGACGCATGGCCGTGGTGTGGTGCGAGGCTGCGTCGCCTGGGTCATACCGCATTCGGCTCACCGTTAATGCTGGTGATGGCTGGTCGGAGCCGATAGACATAACGACGGCCCCGCACTGGGCGCAGCGGCCGGAGGTGGCCGTGACCGGCGATGGGTGCTGGGTTGCTTGGGATGCATATGTTGGCGGCACATTTGGTATCCATAGTGCTTTCGTCGACCGGGACGGTTCAGTTGCTGAGCGGGAGGTAGTGACCGACCGCGCTGCTGAAACGGCTATGGTCACAGCGGAGGCTTGGCAGCTTGTTCCTTCGCTCGCAATAGACTCTGGCGGCAACCCTTGGATCGCGTGGCTCTGTAGGCAGGAAGTTGTGAGCGACGGGAATGTGCTCGACCAGTGGCCCGTGGCGCGGGTGGCGCGACGCGTCGAAGGGCAATGGCAGCTTGTGTGCGATGCCGGCGGTTCGCCGGACCTTGGTGTCTTAGCTTGGGGCATGCTCGAGTGGCAAGGCTTAGGGGTATGGGGTTATCTCGGCAGACGGCGCAAGCCCATGGTTGCCGCGAGCCCTGATGGCGGCGTCTGGCTCATGTGGGAACGGAAAGAGCTGCAGAATGGCAGTACGCCTACGACTTCGGGCGTACTTTGCGCGCGTTACATCGATGGTACGGGAGACCAGATTCCTCCCGTGGTTCAGGATACCCGTGCCGTTGCAGTTGGGCCGCGTTACTACACTCCGGTTGCCAATGATGCCATTGATGCACGCAACGATCTATGGGTGACAGCGCGTGTTGCGCCGGAGGTGTCGGTGGAGGATGTTTGTCTGGATGCGTATGCCCTGGGAGATGCACCGGCATTCCATGGTGAAGGGAAGTGGTTTGGGGTGAGTCCTGTCGCAATGGGCGGGCCGCGACCGGATGACCGGCCTCGCGTGCAGATTCAAGATCCCGGCGGTAGCAATCCTTCCGCCACAGAGAGCGAACCGGAACTTTCCCTCTATTGGGCGGACTTGCACGTCCACACCACGCACTCTGCGGACGCGGAGGGCTACGTTGACGAACTGATCGCCTACGCGCGCGACCTAGCGCATTTGGATTGCGTCGCTTTCTCCGACAACGACAAGCATCTTCTCAGCCTCACGGGTTCGGAATACGATTTGGATTATCATTTTGCGCGCCATTTCAGGTATATGGAAGACCTTGTCTTGCTGCCGGCATATGAATGGTCGCAGATGAGGCGCGGCTCTGGGTCAAGGACTGCAAACCACCGCACCGTTATCGCCGGAAGAGAGCAACTGCCACTCTTGCGCTATACCGAGGTGGAAGGGGAGCCGCTCGCTGCGCTGGCCGCGCACGCCGAACAATACGGCGCAATCCTGCATCCGCACCACGAGCATTGGGATCACTTGTCAGAGTCTCGAACCGAGATGAACATGGAGGTTTGTTCGGGCTGGCGCGTGCACATGCTCGATCCGGTGTATCGGGAAAAAATCCATCAAGTACTGTTGAGTGGGCGGAAGTTGGGATTCATCGGCTGCAGCGACGGCCATCGCCGCACGGCGGGGACCGGCGGCGGGCTGACCGGAATCTATGCAGAGGAGCTAACGCGTTCGGCAATCCTGGAGGCACTGCGGCAACACCGCTGTTTTGCCACCGACGGTTCCCGTATCGCCCTGCAACTCTGGGTTTCCGGCGTCTTCATGGGTGGGGAGGGCAAAACCCAGACTCATCCGGAGATACGCTGGAATGTGCAGCTAACCGAGCAGCCCGCCATCATTACGCTGGTGCGAGACGGGCAACCAATCATGGATTGGGAAACGTCGGACGCGCAGGCTTCGGGCCGATATACGGACGTGGACGCAGCCCCGGGATCGCACTTCTACTACCTTTGTGTTGAACAGTCTATGGCCTGGCGCAACCATCTCTCCAACGTTGCGCCCGCCTGGGGCCCAAGGGCGTGGTCCAGTCCTGTCTGGGTGGAATTCAACCCGTAGAGGCGCTCTGACCCGACCTCCTGATTTCTACGGTGTGAAATGCAGGGATTTCAGTCGGGTACAGAAGAGTAGGCAGGAAGCATACTCTCTGTCCGGAAGAGTCTGCATAAGGTTCTTCGGAATCCCCATCTTGCTAATGCCAATTCCCACTTGGTTTCAGACTGCAACAGAATTTGTAGTACATTAGGTAGGTATCTGTAGGTCGGAGGTCTATCGTTCAGGGTTTAGACCAAAAAGCAAAGGTAACGTAGTTGCGTGGACGAAGTCTAAATGACGGCGCTTCCCTGCGTAACATGAGGTCGCACGCCGCTGCGACAAAACCGGGGAGGCTGTGTTGCAACCACTCTTAATGTTCTCTTCCGCAATGGTGCCGGGACTCATTCTGATTTGGTTCCTGCACACTCGGCCGGATTTCCCCCAACCCCGTACGATCCTTTGGGCGACGTTTGGCCTGGGAATCCTGGTCACGCTGCCGGTCATAATCCTGGGCCTTCTTGTTTCAATCCTCGATCCAGTAGTGGGCAATTTAACAGGCAGCCGCCCACTGGTACTGTTGATCCAGGCATTTCTTGGTGCAGCGATTCTCCAAGAATCGTTCAAGTACCTGTTGCTTGCCAATTACTCGTGCCAGCGCAAGCGGATGGCGGAACCGTTCGATGGGGTGGTTTACGGCGTAGTCGCTTCGCTTGGCTTTGCCATGCTGGAGAACATTGCCTACGTGGTGGAAGGAGATTCACTGTGGGCGGCGGTCCGTGGGCTGACCTCGGTGCCGGTGCATGGCGCGCTTGGCGCCATCATGGGTTACTACATCGCGCAGGGCGTATTCGATCCGGAACGCCGAAGACGACACGTGCGCCTGGCTTGGGTAGTTCCGGTCGTTCTGCACGGCCTGTACGACTTCCCCTTGTTGCTCGGCACACTGTGGCTACTGCCGGTAACTTTCATTGTCCTTGTCATCTCGGTGGTGTGGGCGGTCAGGATTATACGCCGTGTCCAAATGAGCCAGCGTCGCCGCAGCATCGCGATCTGGGGAGAGCTTGGTTCAAGACCATGTCAATTTAGTTCCCCGCACGCTGTAGCACTCGACCCGCAGGGCAACATGTATGTAGCCGATACACTGAACAATCGCGTGCAGAAGCTCTCTCCCATAGGAGAACCGATTGCAGAGTGGGGGACAACCGGCCAACGAGGAGGCGAGTACCGTTCGCCGTATGGATTAACCATCGACCCAAGCGGGCATGTCCTTGTGGCCGACACGCAGAATCACCGAATCCAAAGGCTCTCCGCGGAAGGTCAGCCGCTTGCACAGTGGGGCGAGCAGGGCGCAAAGCCGGCGCAATTCCGTTCGCCCTGTGGGATAGCGGTTGATGCTGTCGGAGACATCTATGTCGCTGATACCGGCAATCACCGCATCAAGAAGCTCTCTGCGAACGGCGAGTTGCTTGCGATTTGGGGTTCTCACGGTGTCGAGGCAGGAGAGTTCCGCGCTCCGGTCGGTATTGCTTTGGATGAAGAGGGGTGGATTTACGTGACAGACTCAGGAAATCATAGGGTTCAGAAGCTCTCACCCGAAGGCAAGCCTAGTGAACAATGGGGCGAAGAGGGCACTGAATCGGGTCAGTTTCGCAATCCAAGTGGAATCGCTCTTGACGGGAGCGGCAGTATCTATATTGCCGATACTTGGAATAACCGCATTCAGGAGTTGTCCGCTTCGGGCGAACCACTCTTTCAATGGGGCACACAAGTTGTAGGTCAGCAAGGGCAGTTCGCGGATCCTTACGGGATTGCCGTTGATGAGCAGGAGCACGTATTTGTAGCGGATACCGGGAATCACTGCATACACAAGCTCCATCCCTTCAGCTCCCTGATGTCGAGCGGAAAACCGGTTGATGTGAGCATGCCCGACGACTCTTCCTCCTGAGACCGGTGCACGAAACGGCGAGGTATTTGTATTGCCTGCCTGCCGGGCCGGTATACTCTTGGCCGGTCTTCTATCCGTGTGAGCGAACAGCTGCCGGAGCGGGTTTGAGGTGAAGAAATACCTCGCGATCCCCGTGCTTTCCACGGAGCGGGCTCTCGACGTCGCCCTTGACCGCAAGCCCATTCGCACCGCACCAGGCGCCGAAGGCGTCGCGAACGCGGTGCTGCGTTTCTTCACTCCTGATCGAATCGCCCTTTTTGAGGCCGATAGAGGCAAGCTCAAACTGCGGCTTGAGGAGCGCTACAACGTCCGCGTCGCCGCCCAAGAGTGAGCAGACGTGCGGCAGAATGAGACGCAAAGAAATGAAGGAGACATCGATTACGGCGACGTCAGGTTTTTCAGGTAGTGATTTGAGATCGCGCACGTCAGTCTGCTCGCAGACCGAAACCCTAGAGTCGGCCCGCAGGTCGTGGTGCAGTTGGTTGCTCCCCACGTCCACCGCGTAGACTCGCATTGCGCCGTGCCGCAAGAGTTGCCACGTGAAGCCACCGGCACCGCTCCCAACGTCGAGAGCGATCTTGCCGGAGCAGTTGATAGCAAACCGCTCTAGGATGCCGGCAAGTTTTCGTTCGCCGCGTCCAATGCGGAGTGTGCTCTGCGTATTCACGAGAATGCGGGCGTCGGTATTCACCTGCACAGCCGGTTTGGTTATCGTCCGGCCATTGACCTGCACACCGCCGGCGCGAATGGCATAGGCGGCTTTTTCGCGGCTTGCGATATGGTTCTGCTCTACCAGGAGCCGATCTAAGCGCGTGGTCGCTGCGGCACTTTGCCGTGAATCAGCCAGGTTGGCCCGTTGCTCTTTCTGGGGGGAATCGTCATTGCCGTCATGCCGGCGTACGCCGGCACCTAGTTGGGATGCGCCTTGTGGGCACTCGTTCCTTCTTGCCAAGAGGCGCCTCCTGGATTCTGCGTCACTTCGCCTCTCAGAATGACGAGATTAAGGATCCTGTTCGCGTATGGAAGCGCCCAAGCTCTCGAATGTCAGTGCGACCTAAGCACCTTGCCCGAGACGGTGCTTGCTTTTTGCGCCAAGAAGCGGGGGCAAGCTCCCGCGCTACGGGTTGTTAACGAGGATCAAGCTTACACTGGCAAGACATACTCACCGAGTTTAGGTGCTTAGGACTTGCCTCATGAATGCATCGCTCTGTGTAGAGCTGCCCTTCGACTCTTCGTCAAGCTCAGGACAGGCAGGCTCAGAGCCTGCCCGATACAGCGTATCGACACGATAGGGGGGCGAACGGAAAAAGGCAAGAATCCTTTCATGCTGAGCTTGCCTGTCCTGAGCACTTCGACACGCTCAGTACAGGCTCTGTCGAAGGGTCGAAGCACGAATCGGCTATCGAACCGATTTATGAGATAGCTTCTAGTTCTTTACCTCTATGCCGCCGAAGAGCGCGAGGCACTTCACGTCGAGTGCCCATGGCTCGGTATCGATGTCATCGCCTTTGCTTCCCACAGTATTGTTTTCCCAACCGCCGAACAGCGGCAGACCTGAGACGCGCACCTTCCAGTTCTCAGGCACGCGGATTGCAATACCGCCGAACGCTGCCGCCAAGTCAAGCGACGCCCCACCAACCGCGAGCTGTGCGTTGCGCATGTCAATCTCTGCGCCGCCGAAAAGTGCGGTTACACTCCCGCCGCGGAAGTTTTGGGATTCATTGCGGTTCTCCAGTCCCCCAAAGGCTACAAAGTGATTCACGGCATCTTCATCATGTGAGCGCATTCGCCCTTTGAGGGTGGTGATGAGAATCCCGATGCCAACCAGGATGATGATGAGGGGCCAAATGAGCGAGCCAAGGTTCTCTGGCAATACGTCGAGACGCGCGCTCTGGAGCATGACGCCGATCCCGATGACGATGAGGCCGGCTATGACCGGCACAGACCGGCGCACAAGCTGGATAACGCCGATGAGAATGATAGCCGTCGGCCACCATGTTCCAAGCAACCCGGGGAAGTCCCAAATATCTAGCTGATCAAGAAGGAATCCGGTACCCAGCAGTATCAAGATGGCACCGATGATGTGCCGACCGGACATAGGTATCTCCTTGCTAGCACAGAGATGCGCTATTACGTACGGTGTTCGTTACTACGCTTCTACTTCGACGATTATCTCAATTTCGACCGGGATGTTATTCGGCAGCGCGCCCATGCCAACTGCGGAGCGGGCGTGCTTGCCTTTGTCGCCAAAGACCTCAACCAGCAGGTCAGAGCAGCCATTAATCACCTTGGGCTGGTCGGCAAAGTCCGGCGTACTATTGACCATTCCCAGCACTTTGACTATGCGCTTCACTTTGCTTAGGTCGCCAGTAGCAGCCTTGAGCGCGCAGAGTAGATTCAAGGCAGTTAGCTGAGCGGCCTTGTAGCCCTCTTCGATACCGTAGCGCTCTCCCAGCTTGCCGTCGTACGTGGGCGAGCTCGTGTCGCCCGCGCGGTTGGGGCCCTGGCCTGACAAGTAAATGAGGTTTCCGGTTCGCACCCAGGGAACATAGTTTGCAATAGGTGCGTTCGGCGTCTGAAGTTCGAGTCCCAGCTCTTGGAGTTTCTCTTCTGGGGTCATGTCTTTCCTCTCTCTTAAGATTCTCAGCATACGGGTCCGGTATGCCGATGAGCAATTACACGTTCTGCATTGTACGGTGACATCACCGTGAGGTCAAAGATTGCGAAGAGCTGCCTGCGCACGCGGCCGGGAGTCCTCATATAATGAAGGGCATGGAAGCGCCAGCACAGACGAGAATTCACCCGCGGGTTGTCCGGGATCTGGAACGGCTGCGAGGAGTAGTGATTCGCAGCGTGCCGGATGTCGAGACAATGATTCTTACCGGCAGTTTTGCCCACGGTGAAGGTTCCTTCCTGGAGTCTGCTGGAGAGTCCCAGCCGTACAACGACTATGATGTGGTTGTAGTGGCCAAGGTGGAGCCGGAAGCAGAGCTTTGCAAGTCCCTGGGTGCGCAAGTGGCGCAGCAGGTTGGTTTGCGCGGCGTGGACCTCGTGGGCGTGGGCCTCCATCGGTTTGCTTGGCTGGCACCGAGCATTTTCAATTATGACTTTCGGCATGAGGGGTACGTGTTTCATGGAGACGAGAGTCTCTCGGACACTCTGCCGCATTGGGAACCGGCGGACATTCCCCTCATCGAGGCACAGGTCTTGCTGCTCAACCGCATGATTTGTTTGCTGGAGAGCGTGGAGAATGGCCCGAATGTATCCGAGCATGACCCGGGGGCCGCACTATTCCTTGCCTACCAGACCGCCAAGGCGGCATTTGCGCTTGCCGACACCGTGGCGCTGCTCCATGGCATGTATGCGATTTGCTACCAAGGTAAGCGTGACCTGTTGCGGTCGTTGCTTCCCGTTGGATGTGAGCGCGTTGAGGTTGTTGAGGCTGCTTGGCGCCTCCGTCAGGATTTGGATCCTGCGCAACTCGACATGCCGACTGCAAACTTTTGGCAGCGCACGCGCGGTGAATTGCTCCGCACATTCTTGTACCTGATGAATTGGATGTACGCCTGTCACCGCCCCTTCGAGACGCCGCAAGAACTGGCGCTCTTCTTGGCAAACTACAATGCTGCCGGAGACCCACGGCGCGCTGCGATCGAGGCTGCCCAGTATGTAACGCTTGCCGCTTGGGACGAAACGCAACCGGATGCGAGCATGCTCTCGCTGGCACGTGACCTGTTGTCGAGAGCAGGCATCACCTGCGCAGGCAACTCGTGGCCGCTCGTGCGCCGCGCGGTTGTTGCCGCTTGGTTTCGCTACTGTCACTGATATGTCGACACCTTTGCATCCACCCCTTGCTCTCTTGTTGATTGACGCGCTGCGGCACGACTACGTGACGCCGCAGAGTGCGCCGTTTCTCTATCGGCTCATGCAAGAGGGGAAGTCCGGCCCGCTCATTCCCACGTATGGGTTTCAGGAGCATCCCGGTTTTCTCACCGGCTGCTTACCCAATGCAACCACAATCGGCCACACCATGTTTGTCCGCAACCCCGGCGCTTCGCCTTTTCAAGAGATCGACCTGCCTACAGAAGGCGACCTTGCTAGGCATCCTCACTTAGAGAGCGTGTTGCGTCCGCTCTGGGATCGCAAGACTCGCTTGATAGAAAACGAGCGCGGGCATAGTGCGTCAGCCTGCTATGGCATGACCGCCCGCATCCCTCCCGCCCTTTTGCCGCAATTCGCGTTTGGCTGGGAACGTGATTCGCAGGAACAAAACGCATTGGGTGTGCCGAGCGTATTCGATCTGCTGCGCGAGAGAGATAAGTCCTGGCTGGCACTCGGTCACCCCCGCGACGATCAGCAAACTGACCGCCTCTTGGCTCAATTTGAAGCGGCGGTCAGGCCGGAACACGCGCTGGTCTATCTGCACTTTGGCGCGCTTGACTGGCTCGGCCACGAGCATGGCCCTGGCAGCCGGCAGGTGCTGTCGGCGCTGAGGGGCATCGACCATGCCGTGGAGCGCGTGCTTGCCACGCTTGACGAAATGCACGGCAGCTCCGCCGCGTTGATCTTTGGAGACCATGGCATGGTTGCAGTGGAGCGCACCGTAGACGTGCAGGCAGCACTTGCCCAGACCGGCCTCTCCGTGCCCGACGACTATGTATTCTTCCTAGATTCCACCGGCGTCCGACTCTGGCCGGCACACGAACAGGCAGAGTCAGTGCTGCATCGGACACTCGACGGTATCGAAGGGATCCGCCCGATTCAAGAAAGTGAGCGCGAAGAACTTGGTGTCGCCTATGCCGATCCTGCACCCTATGGCCGTATCCTGTACGCTGCCGAGAAGGGGGTGCTCATTTGCCCTAATTGCTTCCAGACTGAGGCAATCCAAGGCATGCACGGATACCTGCCCGATGTGACAGATAACTGGAGCCGTTACATTGCGCATTCTGTGGCATGGCTGCCCGGTCACACTACACTAGCAATGCAGGATCTTTTCCCCATCATTGTGCGGGCACTCGGATTGGAACAACAGATGGAACAGACGGAAGAGAAAGAACACATGAGCGGAGCCGGCAGCGCGGGTACTCTCCCTGGCAGGCTGCCTCAACCGAAAGAGGCGGCAAGCATTACTTCTGAAACTCCGTCCGCGGTCGCGCCCGAGACCGCTCCTACGCTGAGTCTCATCATTCCCACCTATAATCGTGCCCGTCTCTTGCCGAGACTGGCCGAAGCGCTTGCGGCGCAGAGTTGCCCTGCCGGTGAAGTGCTCTTTGTGGATGACGGTTCAGTCGACGATACTCCGTCTACACTCGGTGACATATGCAACGAGCGCAGCGGCTGGCGCATGATTCGCCAAGCGAATGCCGGCCCGGCGGCGGCCCGTAATCTGGGAGTAGGCGCCGCGTCCGGCGATCTCTTGGTGTTCTTGGACGATGACTGTGTGCCGCACCCTCGGTTTATCGAAGAGCACGTGCAGACACACGTGACTAAGGGCAGAGGACTTGCAGTAGCCGGGTATACGCCATGGCACCCGGACTTGGAAGTTTCGCCCTTCATGGAGATGGCCTTGCGCGGTGTGCTCTTTGCGTTCAACCGTATAACCGATCCCGAAAATCTGTCTTTTTCGTGCTTCTATACGGCGAACTGCTCGGTGTGGCGCGAGGACTTTCTAGCCCTGGAGGGTTTTGACGAGTTGCTGCGCTTCTATGAGGATGCAGACCTCGCCATTCGCCTGCAGCAACAAGGCGTGCGATTGGTGTTTAATGAGCGCGCGGTTGCCTACCATGCCGAGCCGGTGGACTTTGAGCAATTCCTTGCGCGTCAGCGCGCTGCTGGGAAGTCTGCGGTGCGCATGTTAGGCAAGTACCCGCACCTGGCGGATGAAATCGGTGTCACCGAGATTGCCAACCCGCAACTCCGCGAAAAATACTATGCAACAGTGTTGCGCCACGCGTTCATGCAGGGGGTCGAGGACGCACTGCGGGAGTCGGATGCCGAGCGTACTCCTCACGTGGTTGCCTCCGGCCAATTCGAGGAGTGGATGCACGGCTGGGTGAGCGACCTTGTGGAACGCCATGTAGAGTTGGAGGGTCGGCTGCGTTTCCTCGAGGATACGGTAATGCAGAAGGATCAGTACATCCGTGAGCTTGTGCAGTCCAAAGACGAAACAATCAATGGGCTGGAGGCCACGCTTCAGCGCTACCACCGTATGCTGCCGTTCCGCCTCTATTTCTGGCTGAAGCAGAGAATGCGCGCTTAGGGCAGTCTGATTGCTGCTGAGGCGAGCCGGCCTTCAAGCAAAACGGGAAGTCTACGCTTTCCAGGCAGAAGTCAGTACAGTCCGTCATTCCTGCACACGCGGGATTTCATCTGCGCCGCGCCTCGAATCCGCCGAAAGAGAGCGGGGGACAAGCCCCCGCTCTACAAATCCAGGCCAAGGCGAAGCGTAACACCTCATTCCCACGGAGAATTAACCTCGCACACTTGCCCAAGCGGCGTTTGGCATATCGCCGTGGAGACGAGGGCTCAGTGCGATGGTCCTAATCCTGTATCGGGAACGTCATTGGCGCGCCTCCTTGGGAGGCGGACTGCACGGTGGCGACAAGGATTTCCGCCACGCGCCGCCCGTCGTAGGGTCCTGAAATCTGGGGTAAGGTGCCCCGTCCTTCTACCAGAGCAATGAGCTCTTCGATGGCGGCGGCGCTGCCCGAGACCGTTGCCGAAGCCGATGGCAGCACCTGCACGCCGTCGTCGGTTTCAATTTCGGCAGCGCCGGAATTGCCAAGGCGTATCCGGCCTGTCTCCCCCATCACTTCTATGTCGAATCGTGGAAATACGTCCTGCCCTCCGCTATAGAAGGCACGCACACCGTTTGAGAAGAGAATAAACGAGCAAACACCGGGGTCAGTGCTGGGATCGTGCCCGCCGTCGCCCGCGTAGCGCGGGCCGTAGTCCGCAAAGCGGTCGTCGTATCGTGCCGTCAGCCACTCCGGTTCCCCGTCAGCATAGAAGCAAATCGCATCCATCAGGTGCGTGCCGTTGCGAAAGAGCATAGCGCGTACGCCGCCGAGTTTGCCAACAATCGTACGCACCGGGCCGATTGCGCCGTTGCGGATTGCTTCACGGGCCTCAAACCATTGAGGCTGCCAACGACGGCTGTGATCGACGGAGAGGAAAACACCGTGCTTTTCGACGGCCTCGATCATGCGATCGGCGTCGGCGACCGTAGTGGCAAGCGGCTTCTCGCAGAAGATGGCGCGCACCCCGGCTTCCGCGGCGCCAATGGTAATGTCAGCGTGGCGGTGATCGGAAGTCACCACGCTCACGATGTCCAAGTTCTCACGTGCCAGCATCTCGCGGTAATCTTGATACTGCGCTATGTTCGACCAGCGGTGTTGCCACGTCGCAACGAAATCCTGGGTGCGCTCCGGCACCAGGTCGCATACCGCAACGACCTCCGTCGCGGGTACACAATTGTAGCCCGCCGCGTGGGAATGCGGCGCAACAGCGCCGAGGATGGGATGCGACAACGTTTGAGACGGCTGACTGGCAATGCCAGTGCAGCCGACGATACCAACGCGGTAGGTAGCCATTTTAAGACTCCTTTTGCCATGCGCCTGCTGGCTTGCTGACGGTGCGTTTACGCGACTCCCGTTTCGATGCTACAATTATAGTCGAATGTGGGCCCGTAGCTCAGTTGGGAGAGCGCGTGAATGGCATTCATGAGGTCGTCGGTTCGAGCCCGATCGGGTCCACCAAGCTGAAAGAATCGAGAACCTTCACGCTGAGGTTCTGTTTGGCGGTATAAGCGGGCCTCTGATTTTAAGCCGTCAGGTGAAAGCCCGCGACCGCCTATCTCAGAAGTACCTACGGGCGAGAAGGACTCCGGACACCCCTTCAAGCGCCGGTGGAATTGTTGCCGATCATAGCCAGCTTGAGTAAAGTGCCACCAAGCTACGACGAGAGGTGTTGCGTACGTGGCGTTCAATGACTTTGCCCTTGCACTGGTGAATTCCAGGGAACGGAGCTTCCTGCGCTGCAACTGCGCGGCTTCTCCATGAAGAACTAGGGAGCCATTAGGGAATGACATCAACGCTTACGGAGTTGATAGCCCGTGCACCCTGGCGGGAGGCGGTTACTTATCGGGATACTTGGCCCCACGAGTACATTCTGTCCGAGATGGACGGTCAGCAGGAGTTGCTGGAGGCAGTCTGCGAGCGATTCCGCGCGGGAGAGGGCGTGGCTTGCCGCTTCTTTCGCATGAACAACACCTATCTCTTCATCGGCGACCACAAATACTGGCTGATGACCCATTGGGATGACCTGAAACCCGGGGAGAACTACGTGCTGAACCGCGCTCGCCTCTACCGGGACCGCCGAGATTTTATTATCCAGCCCGGTGACACAGGCAAGCCGGAGGACTATCCAGCGAACCCGGCCCGATGAAGCCCATCCATTAGTATCGGGATTGGAAGCCAAATTATGCCTTCCCACGGATGAGACTTAAGATGAGGTGATGGTCGCACTGACAGACGTCGCAAGAACAAGGAAGAAGGTGATGGCCGAAGATCGCCAAAACGAATCTATATATGACCCCAAACTATCAGATATGGAGGTTGAGGCCGGGTATCAGCGTTGGCTCGAGCGCATGGATGATCCCCAGTACAAGGAAGAGGTAGTGGCTGAATACCGGCGTCGGCGGAAGGATGACACCAGGTCAGATGAGGAGATATTGGCTGAATACCGGCGTTTCTCTGATCCAGGCCCGTTCATTGGGGAAAGGTACGATGCCAACGGCAATCTGATAGTTGGGAAAGGCTATGTTGCGTATACACCGGAGAAGCGCCGTGTATTTCAAGCGCGTGCCATCGCCACTAACCATTACTTTAGCGTCAGCGGTGATGACTTTAGTCGCGATGATAGGCTATTGATAGCGATTGGCTTGTCTCCTGAGCCGGAAGATGAGAGTGACGAGGAGCGTGCCACACGCCTCTTGGAAACGCGAATGCTGGCATATGCATTAGCGGGGCAGGGTGATTTCTCTGTAGCGATTACGGCGGGCTACCTGCCGAAACCAAGGGTAGAAGCACAACCCCGCATGGTGGATGAAGACGACAACCTGGTGCAGGAAGCTATCGCTATCGAGTTCTAGTCAGCGGGGCACTAGCCGCATGATGACGTATTGATCCAAGCTAAGGGATACATCGATGCCCGACTACGATGCTCTGCTCGCGGCGGATGGAACGCGTCCGGACTTGGTGGGTTTCGACGAAACCTTCGTAGAACTAGTGCTCAACGAGGTAAACCAGGGCCGCGTCGCTGGGTTGGATTCGTCCGGTGGATGGTGGAGTCACCTACCACTAGCTCTGCTCTTCAGCTTCGTATTCGCGTAGACAGTTGACAACAACCTCGTTCATTGCGGAGAATTCATTTGCGGCGAAGCGCGCTATCCATGCCTCTAGCTTGGCTCGTGTGGTGCCGTCATCCCATCCAATACCGTAGTCGGCTTCATCTAGGACAGAGTCGGCTTCGTCGTGCAAAATCGCCCAACTCTGAGGCAGCGTGGTGGTATTGGGCCTAAAAAGGCGGGGATGTTGTCGCGCCGCTTCGAACAGCATTTGTCTCAGGCGATTGTTAGCTTCGTTCTCAGGAGAAAGTCCGAGATCAAGCCGAGGACGCCCGGAGTCGAATCTAAACTGGAAGAGCAACAAGGCATTGGACGGGGCCCAGCCGCTTCCTGTCTGAGTTGCCTCATACTGGTCCCATTCAGTTGACCGGAACCGAACGTAACTTGGATCTTCTTTGTCCAATCTCCACTCGCGGTGCTGTGCGACGGCTTCCTTGAGCCACTGCTTGGCTTCAGCCACCCAGTCAGGCTTATGGGCGACTATTAGGTCTATTGCTTCCCTGTGTTCCAGATAGATTTTACGAGCCAGTTGTGGGACGCTGGTTTCTGGCATGACATTCCTCCTCAGCGCGGTTGCGTATTGGCGCAAGAATGCACGGATGTCCTCGTTCGTTGAATTGCCGATGTTTTCAAGTATCTGCTTGACGATTTCGTAAACCGTGGAGTACGAAATTGGCGTCCAGTATCCCTCCTCTCGGGAAGCGAGATCGCCCCTCGGAGTCAAAAACACGTGGTATCTGGTGAACGTCGAATAGGCGGCGTCCAACGCTAAGCGGTAACGGGTCAGTTGCTCACTGTGTTCACTGGAGAACACTTTGTTTTCGATGGCGCACAGTACCCGCTGTGCTTCGTTGACGATCAGAATGTCCAGGAATCCCTGTTGCCCATCCACTACGTTTTCCCATTCCCGGATCACTTCTGTCTCCAACCAATCAGGAGAGTGACCGGCCAGCCGCACGCCGGCGCGGTCAAGGAATTCCTTGAGGAACTGGTCGCCGTGGCCGTGGCTTTGCTTTGGGTCCAGTAGCCAAGCAACCATGCCAGATTGAAATTCCTCCCAGCCCCAGAGGTCTCGGCCTCTTCCAAACCTCAATTGACCATTAAAATCGAGCGCATCAAACTCTGTGCGCTGTTCTGTGGCAAGTTTCTCAAGTCTCTCCAGAGCCTCATGGGCCTCGAGGTTGTTGAGCCTCGTCAATCGCGCCGCCCGATCCGACGCAAGTGCTTTCTCCAGTTGTTCCAAATCAGGGAAGACGCTGTGTAAGGCGATAGTCTGAGAACTGTTGGCGTCTGCAATGAGCCTATCAAGACGCTCAAGGGCGGGAATTGCGCTTCCCAGCAATGCCGCCTGCCCTGCTGATTCCTCATTATGCGTTGACATATTCACCGCCAGCGAGCCAAAGTGAGATTCCGCTGTCAGGACCTATTAAGAAAATACCTGCGTGGTAGGATGGGAGGTATCCGCCAAACCCACCTACTTGGCAGGAGGATACCATAGTCAGGGAGCGGAAATACACCAGTGATCTGAAGGACCGGCAGTGGGCAGTAGTGCGCCCACTGTTGGTTCTGAAGTGGAAAGTCTCCGGCGAATTCCTGAAACAGACACTCCATTCAGAGGAAACATGGACAACGAAAAGTTGAGAGTAGCGATCATCGGCTGTGGTCGCATGGGCCAGCAATACGCTGAGTTCTACAATATTCTTGACAGTACCGAGGTCGTCGCCATTGCCGAATACAATGACGAGCGGCGGAAGGTCGTCGGCGAGCGGTTCGGCGTCAAGACGCTGTACAAGGACGCCGAGGTGATGTACCAACAAATGGACGCGGTCCCCGATCTCGCCGTTGTGGTACTCCCCGGCAAGTTCATCAAGGACGCGGTGATAGCCTCGGCGCAAGCAGGTGTGCGCGGCGTTTCCACCGATAAGCCCATTGGCGCCAAACTCTCCGACGTGGACGAGATGATCGACACATGCGGGGAGCGAGGCGTTGTCTTTCATGGCGGCAACCTGCAGCGCGCTCGCGCAGACGTGCAGGAGGCCGCGAGCTGGCTCCGGCACGGTGAATTCGGCAAGGTGCGGGGCGCAACGGTGCATGGATGGGGCGGCGAGATATCCGGCGGCGGATGCCAGCACATCGCCGTGCTCAGGCTCCTCACGCAGGCTGAGATCACCGAGGTGATCGCTTGGGGCAAGCCGCAGGGGGCCCTGGAATCGGATGAGGACAGTGGTCTCATCATTAACGGCCGGTTCACAATGAGCACGGGAATCGAGACGCCCGTCTTTGGCGAACCGACTCCACACCGCGGAGTCGACGTTTGGACGGAGGACTCGCTCTTGCGCTGGGACTGGGACGACGTGATGGACATATACCAGGGGTTCGACGACAACGGCGCGCGGGTCAAGTCCGACCGAGCGTTCACACCGTTCGCGTGGCCGCAGTACAGCTACCTCGCAAGCTCGATCCTGTCGTTCATTTCGGCCGTCGAGAAAGGCACCGAGATGGCCGTATCAGGCCATGACCTGCGCCAGTCCCTGGAGGCCGCCATCGCCGCTAAGTACTCGGCGCTGTGGGGCTCGGTCCCCCTCTCGCTACCGCTGGAGGACCGCTCGCTGACACTCTACCCGACCCCTTACCGGTGGCTTGGCGGCGACCTTATTGCTTAGAGAATGCCGAGCGCGAAGTAGCTCTGCGTTTCTAGCGACCTTAAAAGGCTAGACAAGCTTGGAAACTTCACTTACCATGGATGCTATGAGCCCCCATGCGCTTGGTACGCGTATCAGCGTTTTCTTTTTGGAAACGCATGAAACAGGTAGGTCGTACCTGAAAGCAATTCGGATGGCTCGTGCGAGCATGGGTGGTGCTCGCAGTATTGGATTGAAGGGTTGGGCGAAAGGAGGAGTGCCTAAAGACCTGAGCGACTTACGTTACCTTGCACTTGAAAATACTACAAATGCTAAACGCACGAGTTGAATTCCCGCAATATAAAGAAAGGCTGCTTTGCTAACGTAGTCTCACTGCCAACAAACGTAAGATCGGATCGGGTTCTTAGCGGCGCTGCCGCCCGGAGCCTCGAGTAGTGTTAGATTCTCGCTGGCGATGTCCGGCTCTGTTGGCATTTATACCTCTCTTCACTTGTAGCGCGGGAACCTTCGTGCTACTGCTTGTCACCACAGAATTGCCCTGGCGCTATCTTGCCATTTAAGGCAGGCCGCCATGGTGCTGTGAGGCAAGAGACAACGAGGAGAGAATGCGATGAAGAGATACCTTTTGACGATCATATTGGTGCTTGTGGGTGTGCTCCTGCTTGCGGCCTGCGGACAGTCATCAGCAGGGATATCATGAGCCTATAGAGAAGCACCCGCGGAGGAAGCCAAGGCGGAAGCACCCCGTTCGGTACAGCGCCCCGCCCCGCAACCTGCTGCCAAAGAAGCGCCTGCCGCCAAGGCTGAAAGGGCTCCCTCAACTTCGAGCCAACAAGCGACCAAACCGGCAGTGCAACAGCCGCGGACCGCAGGCGCGACCACATTCCAGGACTATCCACGCGCGACCTTCGTCACTACTGCCCGCGACGCGGTCTCCACGTTTAGCTTGGACACCGACCGCACGTCGTTCCATCTTGCACTCAATTGGGCCCAATCCAATTACAGAGTGGAGCCGGATTCCGTGCGGGCCGAAGAGTGGATCAACGCATTCAACTATAACTACGCTTTCCCACTGCGGGAAGATAGTTTCGCCATTACCAGCGACGTCTTTGATCATCCCTTGGATAACGATCTGCACCTTGCGCGCATTGCGTTCCAGGCGGCTGACTTTGCCTACGATGACACACCGGTCAACGTAACCCTGGTGCTCGACGCCTCCGGCTCTATGAGTTCCGGCAATCGCGTTGCCATCGCTCGTGAGGCGGCTGAAAGCATTCGGCGGAGTTTGCGCGGCCAGGACCGCATCGCAGTGATCCATTTCACCACCCGCGTCTTGAATCAGTACACGGTTGAACACCGCGACCCGGATGACAGTGATGTCACATGGTCTATCAGTCAGCTTGCGCCGCACGACTCCACAAACGTGCAAGCCGGCCTGGATCTTGGCGTGCAACTTGCCGCTCGCATCCGGCGCGAGCGCCCCGACTCTTACAACTACGTCATTCTCATGTCGGACGGTGTGGCGAATGTGGACGCCACGGACCCCTTCGCGATCTTAGAGTCGGCGGAAGACCGGGACAACACCAACCCGCTGCGCCTGATCACCATCGGTGTGGGTATAGAGAACTTCAACGACTACCTGTTGGAGCAATTGGCGCAAAACGGCAACGGTTGGTACCGCTACCTCAGCACCGTGGAGCAGGCGCGGGCAACCTTCAGCCGCGACAATTGGCTCGCGCTCTCCATTCCGTTTGCGGACCAGACCCGCGCCCAGGTGACCTGGGACCCGGATATGGTCTCGGTGTGGCGGATCGTTGGTTACGAGAACCGCGCTACCTCCGATGAGTCTTTCACCGAGGCTCGCAAGGAGTTTGCGGAGATACCGGCCGGGGCCGCTACCACGGTTTTCTTTGAGCTGCAGCTTACCGATGCGGGCAGGCGAGACACCTCCCGGCTGGGTGAGGTGGAGATACGCTGGGTAACGCCTGTGTCCGGTGAATCCAACCGGCAGCACGCGACGCTGCTCAGCGCCAGCGAAGCGAGCGAGAATGCCCGGGATGAGGCCTTCCTGCGGTTTGGCGGCATCGTGGCGCTCGCCGCAGATCGCTACAGCAATCTCGACTACTCTGAATCCCCGGTAGACCGCGATCTGGCGATATTGCTCGAGGAATTGTGGTCACTTGATCGGCAGTTGGGCGATCTGAATTCGTACAAGGACTTCAGCTTCTTGCTGGAATACCTGACACAGACTGCCCAGAAGGAGCGGCCCTCCTCAGGCTACAGCCGCTAGGTGGGGCTGAAGGATATTTGAGGAACGTGCACATAATTTGAGGGTAATACATCACCCCCTGGACACTGGCGAATGCCGGAACCAGGGGGTGAATGCAAAGACGGGCCAATTCAAGCACACAAAGAAAACGCACGTTTTCAGAACGTACGTAGGCAATCTCCGATTCTGGTGCGAGTTGCGGCGTGAAGTATTCCCTCAATGTCTGCTGGGTTATATGACACAGCGGAATGCCAGCGTCCAAATTCGCCGTGCTGGTTCACTGCATCCACCCACTCTTTGAGAAAACGGCGCTTTTCTCTATCTTGAGCGTTTTCTTGCCCTTTGGTTTCCAGAACCAGCACGTTGCCTGAACAAAGCCGAATCAGGAAGTCGGGGCGGTACTTGCGCACCACGCCTTTATACACGTAGAGGACTTCAAACCCGATGTGATCATTCTTTACCCACGCGCTGACGAGGGGACTTCGGTCAAGATGAAAGGCCTCTGACGCTTCCCACGTGCTGTCGAAAACGCAGACATTGATATGGCTACGCTCGGTTCGTGCACATGGTTTGCCAGTGTACCAAGTGCTCATGTCGCCGGTTGAACCAAGAGGACGGTCAGTGTCGAACACTATTTCGAGTTTTTCCGTGTTCTCGGAGCCGATCGCAGACTGAATATGCTGAACCACCTTCGTTAGATTGAGTGTGATAGTCAGGCGGCGGCGCAGGTCTTCCAAATAAAAGAGCGGTGGGGTGATACGAATTCTGTCAGCCTTGATAAACTCTTCGACCAGTCGGACCAATTGGGCCAAGAGAACCTCGCGGCTCCCCGGCCAGCCAGGATGCATTTGGTCGTAGACTTCTCGAGCTGTTTCGAAGACTATCCGTTGCATTCGATTCTCATGAGCCAACTCTTTCAAGTCTATTTCTTGGATGCTCTGGACATCGGGCTTGCCAGCGACAGTCGGCGCAAGCTCGGCCAATAGCGCAGTCTCGCTGGCATTCAACTCCAGCGGCTCAAGTTGGTCAATAGCCAGAGAGAGTTGTGGCTTGAGTACGCGCTCAATGCGCACAACATTTGGCCAAGTAATTTCGAACGCTGCCTTGTCTGCTACCGGCTCGACGGCGGTCTTGGGTTTAGGCGTCTGAGGAACCACGTCGGTAGTCTCGTGTGGTAAGAATGTGAACGGCACTCCAAAAATATTGACATACTCCGGTTCGAACAAACCCGTCTCTTCATCAACGTCGTACGATGTTCGGCGGAGACCGCGCCCCACGACCTGTTCGCAAAGCAACTGGCTAGTGAAGGCCCGCAGACCCATAATGTGGGTCACGGTCTTTGCATCCCAGCCCTCGGAGAGCATGCCTACTGAGATTACGTTCTGTACAAGCTCGCCAGGCTTTCCCACTTGGCCGACAGTATCCACCTGCGAACGCAGCAATTCGGCGCGCTGCTTTTTCGTTAGCGGTTTGTTTGCCTTTCCGTTGTCTTGATCAACGCGCTCAGTGTTGATCAAGACGATTGGCTCTGCGGCTGCCTCCGCTTCGGCAAGCACCTTTGAATCAATATGCAGCGTACGTTCCGGGATGCAAAGTGCTTCCAAGAGAATCCTCTTGTGGTCGAAGGCGTACTTCACTCGGGCTGCTGTCTCGGTACGATTGGCAACGGTGATCATCACAGGCAAAGTTGGATGCCCTACTTTTTGCCAGTCCTTGGCCGTCTCTTGCCAGTCGAAGCCCAGTAGATAGTAGCCGTTACTCACAAGGTCCGGCAGAGGTTCATGGGCCAGAGCCTTACGATTCAAGTCATCCTTGACTTGAGGGTCATTGTAGATATGGTAAAGGCGCGAGCGGTACGTCTTGGCTTCGGGGATCGCGTCATCGCGAATGACGACCCGCGGAGTCTTGACGAGTCCTGACTCAATAGCGTCATTCAGGCCAAAGTCGCTCACAATCCAACCAAATAACGCTTCCTCAGAGCTCTTCTTTCCTGACGGCGCAAAGGGCGTTGCAGAAAAGTCGTAGCACATTAGAATGCCCCGTGCTCGGTGAATACGGTCGAGTCCACCGACCCATCTAGTAGCTTCCACGATCTCGCTTCTGCTGACGCCTTTGATCGTAGATTCAGGAGGTACGCGCCAAGCGTGATGCGCTTCATCATTGATTACAAGCAGGTTCTTAGCTCTTGCCATCTCGCCGAGCACATTGCGGGCGTATGCTTCATCACTCATGACGCCGCGCTTGTCCACGCTGCGTTTCTTGTCGATCTGCTCTTGTGTTTCCCAATCGAGGGCATGCCAGTTGTGGATGATCACTTTGCCCCTGCGCAGTGTATCGAGCAATGGCGAGGGCACGACGCGGAATCGTTCGTAGTAATTTTCTTCGTGGGAGGGATCCAAGACTCCGAGGCGGCTCTTGACAGTGAGGCCGGGGGCAACGACCAGGACGTTTTGAGAGAACCGGGTGTCCTGCGGATTCGCAGCCTTATTGAGAAAGTGCCAAGCAATGACCATCGCCATTACGACAGTTTTGCCAGAGCCGGTAGCCATCTTGGCGCAAACTCGCTCAAAGTCACTGCTGTCCGAGGGCACATCAATTCCCGTTCGCTCAGCAGCAAGCGCTTCCCGCAGCCAGATAAGGGTTTCTACGGCCTCAAGCTGACAAAAGAAGAATCTCCTTGCGTCGAATTCTTCGGGGTCTTGCCAGTATTCCAGCAGCCGTTTGGTGAGGCCGGTGACACCGGGATAGCCGTTGTTTCGCCACTCGTCAACGCGGTTCCGAATTCGATTGACCAGAGGAATCTCGACAAAGACACCGGGATCGTCGAAGGTATTGGAATCAGGAGAGGCCACAATGTACCCAGCCGGTCGGCGTCCCTCTTCCAAGTCGAAGAGCTGAGTCTCGCGTACGTACTTCCAGTAACGTGAAGGTTCCTTGTAGGGGGAGTTGATGATGAGGCGGTCGATCGTTGCTTGCGACACTGAATGCTCCCATTACAGGTTGATGATGCGGAGGCTCTCAATGCCGCGGTCGTCTACGATCTTGACGGCGACGCGATTGTGTTCGCCGGACTCGAACGGAAGTGACGTGGTGCCTCGAAAGGCTTCGATCAGCTCTGCGTCAATCTCAGCTTTGAGGTTCTTGGCCAGGCGCGCCCAGCCGTCATTTGGCCCCGCCATAGGAAAGAAGACCTGGCGCGGATAGAGGCTGCGCCCGTCATAGTCGGTGTCCAGCAGCCATACGGCAATCTTGTCTGCGCCACCGGACTCCACTTCCCCGGTCTTAGTGTTGTAGTAGTCAAAGCCGTGAACCGTGACTTTGTGTTTTGTCTCACCCTTATCTTCGTAGCTCTCAACTAACACATCGGGCTGCCCAATGAGCCAGAAGCTTTCGTTGCTGGCACGCTTTTTCTTGAGGTCTTCCGTTAGCAGATCGGGATTCATTTGGGCCTTGAGAAGTGTGACTCCAGGCCACTTGGTTTCGTCAATGTCCTTGGCTGCCTCAGGGTCGAACTGAAACGCCGCGAAGACAATGAGCTTTGGACTGGGACGGAGAGTCTGTGCTTCTTCAAGAGCGAGTTCGACTTGGCGCTGTTCCAACGGGGCGTGCTCGGGGCCGAAGGAAACGACAATGCGTTGGGCACTGCTGGCAGCACCCCTATCACGAATAACAGTAGCACCATCATCGTTAGGAAGGCTCTCGCCGTCGGCGTGGAGGGCAAGCAACTTAGGTGAACCGGGTAGCGGTTCCAAACGGGCAAAGCGGATGTACTGTCCGGCCTTGGCGCGAATGCCGGTGCGCTTGAGTTCGTCGCGCCATTGCACTTGGCGTAGGGTCTCACCGGAGCGCGCGGCGGAAGCAAGAGCGTTGCTAGCAGCGCTCGTGTTGCTGACGCCAATGTCTGCAGAAGGCTCATTGCTCGGCAATTCTTCCATCACGTCATCTACCGACTTGACCGACGGGGCCGGGACAGCCTCGACGGTAAAGGGGCCGGTGACACGAGTTTTAGAGAGGTCCTTCAACGGCTGGTCGTAGAGCGTTTCCGGAGGGGCATGACGGGCGATAGCGGCGTCAATCTCGGCCCGGGTCATGCTTTCCTTGATGTCAGGGTTCTTTGCAATGGATTCCAAGGTGATGTGGGGCACTGTTCTGTACTTAAATCCGCTGCCGACTCCTTCACTTGGGTAGGCAAGCTCAAAGTAGTCGTAGGTCGCAGTCATTAGGCGCTGCCTTGCGAGAGTAAGTGACACACGAGATGTATCACACGTAATCCAACGTCGACCCCAATGCTCGGCCATATAGGCGGTGGTGCCGGAACCGCAAGTAGGGTCGAACACAAGATCGCCGGGGTCTGTGGTCATCAGAAGACACCGTTGGATCACTCTCTCATGTGTCTGCACGGCAAACAGTTTACTTGTAGCTGCATATCCAAATCCAGTATCCATCCAAGAGTTCGTGATTTGCTGCACCGGATGGTCATTTACGTAGCGGATATAGCAAAGCCGCTTGCCTGCAACATCTATGCGACGAGCAAATCTTAAGTTTTCAATTCCATCGGGCCAACTTGCTTTCCAATGGCTACTGGACAGCGGTCGGTATATCCTCCCTTGAAATTCTACGGGAGTGTCTGCAGAAGCTGGGCCTTGGCTCTGTATATCACTGTATCGAAAAACAAGCCCCATCTCAGGCAGTGGAGAGAGACCATCCCGCTCATCTCTAGTCATCGGTCGTCTAGTTCCATCTGGAAGCTCAACATGCCTATATGATTCAACACCGCTACCGATGCTTCCTTTGTCAACGAAGAGTGGGCGGTACTTCAATCCCCCTTTGTTCTTGGCATACCAAACTAGGTAGTCGCCAAGACGACTTATAGCAGATGTAGAGAATCCACTTGTAGTAGCGAAGTAGATCATGGACACAAAGTTTCCGATTCCAAAGATCTCATCCATTAATTCACGCACGTGATGGACGTTCTCATCAGAAATCTGCACAAAGCAAGAACCGCTTTCGGTCAGAAGTTCTCTGGCAAGAAGCAGACGGTCGCGCAGGTAACTCAAGTAAGAGTGAATGCCGAGTTCCCACGTGTCCCGGAAGGCGCGAATCTGTTCCGGCTGATTGGTAAGGTCTTCATCGCGACCGTCCTTGACGGTTCGTCGGTTGACAAAGGGCTGGAAGTTGGAGCCGTAGCTGATGCCGTAGGGAGGATCGATGTAAATAGTCTGCACCTTGGCCGCCATGCCTTCCTTCTCAAGCAGGCTATTCATGACAAGCAGGCTGTCGCCCGCCACGAGCCGATTACTCCAATTGTGCCTGTGTTGGTAGAACTCGATGGCTTGGCGCAGCGGCGGATTCTCCTCCGGGGCCTCGAATAGAGGAAGTTGAGTGTCTCTGGAACCGTTACGCTTTCGCACAGTTTCGACAATGGAGCGTGAATCAATGCGTTCGTGGACGTGTAGAGAGACGGTGGGAACCTCGAAGGACGTGTGCTCCTCCTTTCCCGCCCATTGGAGTTGCGGGTCGAGATGCGGGTCGTAAGCGTAGGTCTTCTTGCCGGCGTCATGGTCGGTATCAGGGGTGACGAGACCGACCGGCGGGTTATTGGCTCGCAGTTCTTCCGTGTGGGCGTAGGACTCGATTGTGCGCTTAGAACCGGCTCGCTTTCGCCGTGGCATATTGTTGACCTCGAATGCTAACTCCAACTGTCTTGTGGCTAAATGATACTGGCTCAGTGCTTTCGCTGCAAAAGACCAGTAGAGCACAAGGCACGAGTATGAGCACACTAAACTCAACCACCACTTCCTTGACACCGTGGCACGGTGTTTGGTACATTAGTTGTTGCGCCCTAGAGATGGGGCGGTACCTTAACAAGTGAATATGCGCAAAGCAGAACTTCAATTTTGCCGATTAGAAGCAGGCTAAGTTACTAAGGGCGTACGATGGATGCCTTGGTGCCAAAGGCCGATGAAGGGCGCGGTTGACTGCGAAAAGCTGCGGGGAGTCGTCAGCAGATTTTGATCCGCAGGTACCCGAATGGGGAAACCCGGCGAGGGTGATGCCTCGTCACCGCATACTGAATTCATAGGTATGTGGAGGGAACCGTCTGAACTGAATCATCTTAGTAAGGCGAGGAAAAGAGATTATTCCCTGAGTAGTGGCGAGCGAAAGGGGAACAGCCCAAACTCATACTGTGTGATAGGTTGCAGCCGTTGCAGTATGAGGGTTGTAGGCCGCAACAGAGCTTTCTGCAAGGAGCTCGGAGAGTTGGAGAAAAGCTGTGGTTAGTAGAAGGGTCTGGAATGGCCCGCCAGAGAGGGTGAAAGCCCCGTACACGAAAATCACAGCTCTCTCGTTGCTGTGCCTGAGTACCACGGGACACGTGTAACCCTGTGGGAATCTGGGAAGCCCACTTCCCAAGGCTAAACACCTTTGGCAACCGATAGTGAACGAGTACCGTGAGGGAAAGGTGAAAAGAACCCCGGGAGGGGAGTGAAATAGAACCTGAAATCGTACGCTTACAAGCAGTCAGAGGGCTATGCCGTCTTGCTGGGACGGCGTGCCCGCGCAATGCATTTTCTTCGGAAGGTGCGGCGCGTGGGAACGCTATGCCCGCATTATAGGACGGAATGCCTGATGGCGTGCCTTTTGGAGAATGAGCCGACGAGTTACTATGCGTGGCAAGGCTAAGGTCGGAGGGCCGGAGCCGTAGCGAAAGCGAGTCCTAACAGGGCGATTTAGTCGCGTGGAGTAGACCCGAAACTGAGTGAGCTAGCCATGGCCAGGGTGAAGAGAGAGTAATATCTCGTGGAAGCCCGAACCCACCAGTGTTACAAAACTGGGGGATGAGCTGTGGCTAGAGGTGAAATGCCAATCGAACTCAGATATAGCTGGTTCTCCCCGAAATGCATTGCGGTGCAGCCTCAGGTTAGAGTGTTGCGGAGGTAGAGCACTGGATGGGCTAGGGGCCAAAACGGTTACCAAACCCAACCAAACTCCGAATGCCGTATACATGTTACCTGGGAGTGGGACGGTGGGGGATAATCTTCATCGTCAAGAGGGAAACAACCCAGACCCTCAGCTAAGGTCCCTAAATTCAGACTAAGTGGGAAAGGATGTCGGATAGCCCGGACAGCCAGGAGGTTGGCTTGGAAGCAGCCATCCTTTAAAGAGTGCGTAACAGCTCACTGGTCAAGCCGTCTGGCGCCGAAAATTTAACGGGGCTCAAGTCTGGTACCGAAGCTAGGGCAGTGGTGCTCCTTCGGGAGCCACCGCTGGGTAGGGGAGCGTTCCCTGGGCCGTGAAGCTCGACCGAAAGGACGGGTGGAGCGCAGGGAAGTGCGAATGTCGGCATGAGTAGCGTTAGCCGGTGAGAATCCGGCTCACCGTAAGCCCAAGGTTTCCTCAGGAAGGTTCGTCCTCTGAGGGTTAGTCGGGCCTAAGCCGAGGCCATTATGGCGTAGGCGATGGACATCCGGTTGATATTCCGGAACCGCCCAGGTTCGTTATGAGCGAAGGGGGGACCGGGCAGGGTAGGAAGAGCGTGTTCTTGGCTATACACGTCCAAGCTGGTAGGCGGGAGCGACAGGTAAATCCGTTGCTCTATTCCAAACGCCGAGAAGCGATGGAGAGTCCGCGACGCAAGTCAACGGCAATTCTTTTGAGCCCAGCCTGCAAGAAAAGCCTCTAGCTAGAATATGGGCGCCCGTACCGCAAACCGACACTGGTGGGCGGGGGTAATAGTCCCAAGGTGAGCGGGAGACCCTCTGCTAAGGAACTCGGCAAATTAACCCCGTAACTTCGGGAGAAGGGGTACCGCGACGCGTGCACCAGCCTTGCGCTGGGAAGCGAGTTGCGGTGACACTAAATCGGCCCAACCGACTGTTTAACAAAAACACAGGTCTCCGCGAAAGCGAAAGCTGATGTATGGGGGCTGACGCCTGCCCGGTGCCGGAAGGTTAACTAGAGGGGTTCACGCCCCGACGGGAAGCCCCGGTGAACGGCGGCGGTAACTATAACCGTCCTAAGGTTCAAAATTCGCGAGCCTTAGTAAAACTGGACCATATGCGGGAAACTCCTCGCACAGCCATTCGGTACTCGTTTGCACTCGTGCAAGCAGTAAAAAGCCGCATGGACATGGGGACAATCCGCAGGGAAGACTCTCACATGACAGACTCGAGAGAACCCTCAGAGACTTTACGTCCGGCCTCGTCCCAACGGTTGACGGCGCAATGGATCTGCGGATTTGTGGATGGAGAAGGTAACTTTTTCGTTGATATCAATCCGCATCAAGAGATGACCTCTGGTTTTCAGGTATTGCCTGAATTCACAGTGGTGCAGCATGAGCGTAACGTGCAACTACTCTACGCACTGAAGAAATTCTTCAGGTGCGGGGTTGTACGGCAAGACCATGGAGACCACATGTGCTATCGGGTGCGCAGTGTAGAGCACCTCATGGAGTGGATCGTACCGTTCTTTGAGAAGCACGAACTGCGTTCCAAGAAGCGTGTGGACTTCATCAAGTTTCGACGCATATTGTTGCTCATGGAGCGAGGGTTACACCTCACGACGGAGGGCATCGCAGAGATCCGCGTCATCACCGAACAAAGGAACATAGGATGAGTGAAGAGAAAGTCCGGCCCCTCTGGAAACAGAGTGGGATGAACCGAGCGAAATTCCTTGTCGGGTAAGTTCCGACCCGCACGAATGGCGTAACGAGTTGGGCACTGTCTCAGCAGGGGACCCGGCGAAATTGAAGTACCAGTGAAGATGCTGGTTACCTGCGGAAGGACAAAAAGACCCCGTGGAGCTTTACTGCAACTTGGCATTGGATCGGGGCCGTCGATGCGTAGTATAGGTGGGAGCCTATGAACCTTTCCTTTTGGGGATTGGGGAGGCAACCGTGAAATACCACCCTTCTACGATCCTTATTCTAACCCCCTGCCGTAATCCGGGGGGGGGACAGTGTCTGGTGGGCAGTTTGACTGGGGCGGTCGCCTCCCAAAAGATAACGGAGGCGCCCAAAGGTTCCCTCAGGCTGGATGGAAATCAGCCTCAGCGTGTAAAGGCACAAGGGAGCTTGACTGCGAGACATACACGTCGAGCAGGGACGAAAGTCGGGCTTAGTGACCCTACGGTACCGAGTGGAAGGGCCGTGGATTATCGGATAAAAGTTACCCCGGGGATAACAGGCTTATCTCCCCCAAGCGTTCATAGCGACGGGGAGGCTTGGCACCTCGATGTCGGCTCAGCGCATCCTGGGGCTGGAGCAGGTCCCAAGGGTTGGGCTGTTCGCCCATTAAAGCCGCTACGCGAGCTGGGTTCAGAACGTCGTGAGACAGTTCGGTCTCTATCCTCCGCAGGCGCAGGGAACTTGAGAGGAGCTGCCCCTAGTACGAGAGGACCGGGGTGGACGAACCGCTGGTGTACCAGTTGTCTCGCCAGAGGCATCGCTGGGTAGCTACGTTCGGAATGGATAACCGCTGAAAGCATCTAAGCGGGAAGCCAGCCTTAAGATTAGGTTCCCCACTCTCGCTGCATTGCGGCGAGAGGTAAGACCCCAGAGAGATTATCTGGTTGATAGGCCGCAGGTGTAAGCGCGGTAACGCGTTCAGCCGAGCGGTACTAATGGTCGAGGACTTAACCGCGCTTCTAATTGGCAAATTTGGAGTTCTGTAATCTGTGATGTATTCTCCAAGCGCGAGAATTCTATCACTCTGGTCGGGATAGTCATGGCGGGTTTGTACGCCAGGCGATCCCAATAAAGAATTGCGCATCGTTCACTACTGCACATTGACATAACGCGTCGTATCTTGACGTGCTATTGCCACCGCTTGTTGGGTGGCATCGCACGCACGGCACGTTTCTAATAACTCTGTCAAGAATTCCTTGGGTGACAAGGCGAGGGGGGTACACCCGTTCCCATCCCGAACACGGTAGTTAAGCCCCTCAGCACCGACGATACTGCACGGGCGACTGTGTGGGAAAATAGGCCGTTGCCCAAGGATTTTTGAATCTCCGGATAAATGGCACGGGCGCAACCTGCATTCTTATGTGAATTTATGAACTCCAATGACTATCCATGACCTTTGGTCTGCTCATGAGTTGGACCTTCATGAACAAACCTGGCAGGAAGCCCTGCATAGCTTCATCGAATTCTATAACGATTGGCTCCAAGGCGCCGGTTCCGGCCGAACCGTAGCCGTGGACGTCATCCACGGCTACGGTTCGGCCGGAACCGGTGGCGTGCTGCGGAGGCGGCTGCAAAGCTTCTTGGCAGAACAGGCGAGCCAAGGGCGCTTGGAGTACACTCCGGGCGAGCATGTAGACTCCAATCTCGGCCACACTGTGGTGCGACCAATCCTACCGCTCCCTGTCGCCCACGAGTTGCTCGCGGAAGAGGTGTTGACCTATTGTGAGCGCCCCCGCGCCCTTAGTAAGATAACCGGCAAGTTTCGCCGCCACGGCGAGCCGGCCGTGAAGGTAGCAATCGACTCTCTCGTCAAACAACGTCGCCTGCGTGCGATCGGCAAAGGCAGTCGCAAAGCGTACGAAGCAATCTAGTGTGTTGTTTTATCACAGCAACGGAGCGCACTAATATAGGAGTTCGAGATTGCCCAAAGTTCGAGAGGCTGTCAGGATGTTGGAAAGGGATGGGTGGGTTTTGGTACGGACCCGGGGAAGCCACCGGCAATACAAACATCCCGTGAAGAAGGGGCTGGCTACAGTCGCCGGACGGCTGAGCGACGACTTGGCGGCTGGGACGTGGAACAGTATTCTGAAACAAGCGGGATTGAGCAGCCGAGGTGAACGATGAAGTACGCGGTGGTAATTGAAAAAGCGCCGCAGAACTATTCTGCGTATGTGCCGGATCTGCCCGGATGCGTGGCTACTGGCAGGACACGGGAGGAAGTTACGCAGCACATACAGGGGGCGATCGCCTTCCACCTGGAAGGCATGCGAGAGGAAGGAATATCAATACCAGAACCGCAGGCGTCAACCGTCCTGGTCGAGGTTTAAATGCACGTGAGCAAAGTGACACCAATTGCAGACACTATGAAGTCCTCTATTCCTTGCCAGGCATGCCTGGCACGACACATCGGCCTCCTCAGAATTGCACTTCCGTAAGTGGATTTGGGTTTTGCACGGGGCTCAATTGGACTAGGGACACTGGATAAGATGTGGCAAGTACACGAATCTTCGCATGGCGCCCATTTGGTGCGCCACGTGGGCTACCCGCTCGAGTATCAGCATGGCAGGCACGTGCTGCGGCAGGTGTTGGACGTTGATGCGGCGCAGGTGGTGCGTACGGCAGGTGCGCGCAGGATCCGTACCTATAGTCGTGGCGAAACGAAGTCTCCCGACGACGGCGCGCCGAAGAGCCAAAGTGCCAGCGGCGAGACCGGGGACAGCAGCCCGCCCCACGTGCGGCGCATGCTCTTTCTGGATACGGAAACGACCGGACTGGGCGGGCCGGGGACGTACGTCTTTCTGGTGGGAATGGGATACGTAGAGGATGATGCGTTTGTTGTAGAGCAGCACTTCATTCGTAGCCCTGATGAAGAAGCTGCCATGTTGCAGGCAATTGCGGAGACTCTCCCCCAGTGGCCGGTTATGACCACTTTCAACGGCGTTAGCTTTGATCTGCCGTTGCTGCGCGCACGCATGAAAGCCCGCGACATCCAGGTAGACCTACGGAATATTCTGCATTGCGATTTGATATACGGCGCGCGGCGCCTCTGGCAACGGCAGCTTCCCAATTGCCGCCTCCAGACGCTCGAAAGATACATTCTCGACGTGAAGCGGCAGGGCGACGTACCCTCTAGCGAAGTGCCGGGCCTCTATTTTGACTATCTGAAGTCCAGAGAGATCGCGTCCCTCGAGGCCGTGTTTCACCACAATTTGCTCGACATAATCTCTCTCGCCGGTCTTATGATCGCCATGCACGAGCATGCGGCGGAATCCTCGCGAGAAGGTGGCGATTAGAGCGATTTGTTCGCGCTGCGGACCCACTAGAAACAGGCTTACATGCATTGCCGCCGTTTTCAGTGCTATGGACAAGGCACTCTTCTTGGCAGAACGTCTCAGTATCTGGATTCCGGCTTTCGCCGGAATGACGGGCTGAAAGCCGGCGCTTCTCCCGGTTACTTTGCGGACGAAATCTGCTCTCTGCGCTTCGACAGGCTCAGCGCGAACGGCAAGACAGGCTCAGCGCGAATGGCAAGACAGGCACAGGGCGAACGGCAAGACAGGCTCAGCGCGAACGGCAAGACGGGCTCAGCGCGAATGGCAAGACAGGCTCAGCGCGAACGGCAAGACAGGCTCAGCGCGAACGGCAAGACAGGCACAGGGCGAATGGCAAGACAGGCTGAGTGCGAACGGCAAGACAGGCACAGGGCGAACGGCGAGACAGGCTCAGCGCGAATGGTACAAGGGGCTCGGCTCGGACGGTATGTCTGGTTCTGTAAAGGCGCATTAAGAGACACAGCGAAAACGGTACGATGAGCGCAACACGAATGCTGCTTTGGCTCGCTCTGCACGACAGGGGTTAAGACCTTAATCCTCCAGACTGTCAATCAGAAAATGTGCGTGCAGCAAGGGGGGATCAGCCGTACGGAGTCTACTTGACGGTGCCGGGCAGAGGAAGTAAAATAAGGAGACTAGGGCTACCATTGTAGCTCAAGATTGTTGTGTAGTAGGCATCTGCTTTCAAGGAGACAGTGGCAATGAAGATTGAGCAAGAAGAACGTGGCGTGACTGGATTGTCGCGTCGGCGTTTGCTGGCGAGTGTTGGGATTGGTGGCCTGGGCGTCACTATCTTAGCGGCCTGTGGCACGGGGACCACAACGACAATGGCGGAACCCGAAGCCAAAGAGGAGATGAAAGAGGAAAAGCAAGCGGAAGCAGCTCCCGCACCGGAAGAGGTCACTCTTCGCTACTTCTCCTGGTTCTCGGACCGAGACATGGGGAACGTGGAAAGCGTGATGTTCGAGCCGTTTGCCGAAGAGAACCCGGGCGCGACAGTGGAGCTTGTCCCCGCGCCGGGGAGCTTGGTAGGGCAGGGCATCGAGCTGACGACTATGTTGGCCGGCGGCGTGCTTGCAGATGTCTTCATGACTCTAGCGCCGCCCTTGTACGTGCGGAACGGTCTCGTCCAGCCGCTGGATGATCTCATCAAGCGCGACAACTACGATATGACGCAGTTTGCCAGGGACGGGCGCACGACTTTTTCCTCATTTGAAGGCAACATCTACGGCCTGACCACGTATCATCACGGTGAGGCGATCGCGCTGCTCTATAACCGCACGCTGTTCACCGATGCCGGCGTCGATGAACCTTCGGAGGATTGGAACAATTCTTGGACGTGGGATGAGTTCCGCGAAACCATGCAGACGCTCACCAAGGAGTCCGGCGGCAAGTTCACCCAGTACGGCCTGGACCGGGTAGGTATCAACTACTATCCCAATACCCCCATGCTTTGGGAAGGCGCCTGGATTTCGGATGACTTCCAGTCAATCACCTGCGATTCGCCGGAAGTGATTGAGGCGTACGAGTCCTATATTGCGCTGCAACTCCAAGATAGGTCCTGGCCCTCCCGTGATCAGGCCAATGATAATCTTGGTGAGCCCGGCTCGGGTTTCACCCACTTTACGCTCGGCAAGACCGGCGTGATCAAGATGGGGTCGTGGCAGCTTGGCGGATACCGCGACACTACGGATATCGACTGGGCTTTTACGCCTTTCCCGAATGCCGCGGTCTCTTTGCCTGAGTTCAAGATTTGGGGATATGGGGTTGGCACCCAGTCGAAGGCAACCGATCTGGCCTGGGAGTTTGTTAAGTTCCACATTCCCGAGGACCGCTGGGCGCTGCTTACCAGCAATATCCCGGCACGGCTCGAGGGCGCTGAGAAGTTCCTGCGTGATCTGTATCAAGAACGCCCGGGTGTGCGCGTTGACGCCTTTGTCAACTCGCTCCCGCTCGGCGGCAACGGCGGTGATCCCGCGCTTGTCACCTCGGCGTGGCCGCGCATGATGGAGGAAGCGGTCAGACCGCTGTGGGGCGAGATGATTACCGGTAAAGTGGCGCCTGCCGACGGCTTGAAGAACGTCAAGCCCATTCTGGAGGCCATTTTGGCGGAAGAATCGGCGAAGTAGCCGCAGTTTCTTCCCAATCCGGTCTTGCATATCGCAAGTGGCTGATCATGAAGGAGCCGCCCCAATTGGGGCGGCTCTCTTCGTTCAGTGAACTGTGTTGAAGTATGGGAGACCACGACAGACTCTCGTCACGTATCCTCTGCCAGCGATTGCCCTTACAGGTATTCCGCGAACCAGGCCAAAGTCTGCTGCCAGGCGTCTTTCGCGGCTTCTTCTACATACCGTGACCCGGTGTCGTTGTGGAACGCGTGGTTGGCGTTGGGATAAATGATCTTCTCGAACGTCTTATTGTTTTCTTGCATGGCTGTCTCGATTGCCGAAATGCCCGCATTGATGCGTTGGTCTTGCTCCGCGTAAATGGCGAGAACGGCGGCCTGAATCTTTGGCACGTCCTCTAGGGGCGGATTTGGCCCATAGAAGGGCACGGCCGCTTTCAGCTCCGGGATTTGCGTGGCGCAGCGCCAGGTCACGCCGCCGCCAAAGCAGAAGCCTGTCATGCCGAAGCGGTCCGGCGCCACAAATGCTTGAGACTGAAGAAAGAGCAGTCCGGCCTTGAAGTCATCCACGAACTGCTGCGGCGGAATGTTGCTAAGCAGACCTGGGGCACTGGAGGCGCCGCCCGCCGCATCCGTGCCGCCTTGCCGGGATAGCATGTCGAGCGCCAGCGCCACGTAACCCGCCTTCGCAAAGCGTCGCGCAACGTCCCTGATATGCTCATTCAAGCCACGGTTTTCGTGACACACCAACACTGCGGGGAATTGTCCTTCTCCGCTTGGCTTGGCTACGTAGCCCATCAACGCCACGCCATCTCCGGGCACTTCGACTTCGTTCGCCTTGATGTCAGGGTCATCGGGTGACACGGTCATCCCCGGCGTGCTTTCAGCGGCGGACTGCACTTCGGCAGTAGGCGAAGCCGGTTGAGCTGTAGATTCGCTGGCGGTCTCCTGCGAGGCTGCTTGCTCGTCCGGCGTGGCGCAAGCGGCCAAGATGGCACTGGCAATGGTAACGCTGCCCGTGATCGCGGCGATGCGCTGGAGCGCTTCCCGCCGATTGATCTCACCCTCTTGAAAGTCTTCTATGAACTCCTCGAGAATGTAATCACGCAAGCTGGTATCCTGACCGGCGCCATTCTTCCCTGCATTTGCTAATTCACGTACGTTCATTGCCAACCTCCGGGCATGAGAAGACCGTTTATTGCTAGACACCCGGACCTATATACTTATCTAGCCGGGTCGTAAGTGCTAGAATAACAGAACCGCAGTCTTGACAGCACCGACAAGTCAGTGCTCCTTCCTCTCGTGGAGATCGGGACCGCCAGCCGGTGCTGCCAAGATTGCGGTTCAGTTTGTATTGGAGGGTTACACTTCTTTTCTGAGTTGCTCCAGTTTCTCGTAGCCTTGGAGTGTGAGTCTCAATCCATGTTCTCGTGGTAACAAATCTTGATCGGTTTCTTCGTCTCTATTGGGTTCATGGATGTAGCCTGCTTCTACACACATGTATACGAGCAAAGATGTTTCTTTCATGCAGATGTTTTCCCCTGTATCTCTATTGTGGAATTCCGTAGCAATGTGGGGAATGTTCCAGAGAAAGTTGTCGTGTGGAGGCGATTCAGCTTCTTCCAGAATTCTTATGAGTAGTCGCTTATTGATCTCCATTCGTCAATCCTCGTTTTTTGGCTCTATTCCTGGCATCTATTCTCTAGACTTTCCTCTTCATGTTCAGTGCTTCGATCCACTTAAATGCGACTATGATCCCGAGGACGACTCCTGCGGTACCAAATGCATTACCGAATCCTCCGTAGGAAAGCCCAATTAAGAATGAGACAAGTATGATTGCTCCTGTTTTGATGGAAAAGAGCGCTTTTAGTGCTTCAATGATTGTAACAATTGCGAATAGTGCAATCCAGGCAAGGAAGCGGTGAATTGGGTCATTCTCGTTCATTGGGACAACCGAGGGCAATCCAAAGGTCGAGCCATTGATCGGGGGTAAGGCACTTGCAAAAGAAAGGGTTCCGCAGTAAAATAAACATAGCTGTACCTCGCTGGTTTCTGGGCCACTGCTGCTGACGGTGGCAATTTTGCTATTAATCTGAGTCTATTCTATCGTATTGATTCTTCCCTTGCAAATATGCGTTGTTTGGCTATATTACTAGCATCTGGCGCTCGACGGACGGAGGAAAAGGAGCTTTGATAGAGGTTTGAAATCACTCAGCCTCTACCAGTTTTTTGAGCTATTCCCCGACGAAGCTGCGGCGGTCCGTTACATCGAGGACTGCCGGTGGAAGGGAAAGCCAGTTTGCCCTCATTGTGGTTCTTTCTCGGTGCGACCAGAGAAGAACGCAAAACCCATGCCGTACTGCTGCCGGGATTGCCGGTGCCACTTCTCTGTGCGTACTGGCACTGCGATGGCTGACAGTCATGTTCCTTTGCGAAAATGGCTCCTGGCGTTCTATTTCGTTCACTCTGGAAGGAAAGGAGTGTCGAGTGTGCAGCTTGGCAGGATGCTACAAGTGAGCCAGAAGACGGCGTGGTTCCTTCTGCATCGTCTGCGTGAGTTCTCGGGCCAAGTGGATGGGGTTCTGTCGGGTGTGGTTGAGGTGGATGAGACGTTTGTGGGCGGCCGGCGCAAGACGTTGAAGCAACGTCAGCGTGGGGATGGTGATAAGCAGCCGGTCTTTGGAATGCGTGAGCGCGGTGGCCGGCCTCAGCCTTTTCTTCAGGCTAGATAAGGTGATAGATCCGTAGACACCCTACCGCGTCATATTTTGAGCAGCCTGAGTGCACGAGCCTCAATCGACGTTCGTCGCTCTAGCGCTAGGGCGGACTACACCGCGGGATCGGCCCGATGACGAACTGCGTCCGCTAGGGCGCGGTTCACCAAATGAGTGTAGATTTGCGTCGTAGAGAGGCTGGAATGGCCGAGGAGCTCTTGGATCACACGCAGATTTACGTCGTTGCGCAGCAAGTCCACGGCAAATCCATGCCGCAGCGCATGGGGCGCCAGGTGCCCAATTCCCGACCGCCGGGCATGTTGCGTGATGATCTTGCGAACCATACGCGGCGATAGTCTCTTTTCGTTATCTTGGGCGTCTTCCTCCGCCGTCATGCCGGGACGGTAGCGGATGAAAAGCGGTGGAAACTCATCCTCGCGGGTTTCCAAGTACTCGCGAACGGCCAGTTGAGCACCCTGTTGAAGGAAGACCGGCCGGTCTTTGTCACCCTTGCCCCTGATGATGATCTGCAGCAGTTGGTCGGTGCCGAGACGTTCCAAAGGCAGATCGGCGCGGTCGAGCGCACAGAGCTCCGCCAAGCGCATTCCGGTTGAGAAGAAGAGCATGACGAGCGCACGATCGCGCCGACCTTGGGGTGAATCTTGCGGGATAGAGCGGAAGAGATGCACGATGTCTTCGGCAGTGGGCACGTTGCGAGGAGCGTGGCGTTGCAGCTTGGGGAGCTGTATCTTGTCGTAGACTAGTACGGCACGGTCCTCGTGCAAGCTGAAGTAACGAAGCATACTACGCAGGCACGAGGCATATTTTGCCAAGGTCGATGCACTTGTATGCGTTCGCTTCCAGGCAAGAAACGCCGTGATTACGGGTAATGTAAGGTCTTCAACACGCGTTACCGGGCGATTAGTCTTGGTACAGTAGGCAGTAAAGTCGGAGAGCACCTGTTCGTAGGTGTGAACGGTTTGCGGCGAACGATTGAGGTACCCGCAATAGTCGAGGAACTGTCTGCAATCTTGCCAGAGGGGAGATGAGTCGCGGGCGTTCATGCGGATCTCCTAGGGGAGGTCTTCTTAGGAATTCGTAGAAGAGATTTACGCTCCGCTGTACCGCAACGGAGCAGCATAGGAAGAGCAATTGCCTCGATGTGCCTAGAAAGCACCCGGTCGACAATCGTCGACTTGCAAGGGGAATTGCGCTGGAGCTTCTAAAGGGATAAATGCCTAAATCTGCTTAGAATGCTTGCGGCGGGCCGAGTCGCAGGCCGCAAGAAGCTTGTCCCATTGGCCGCGAGAGACAACACATGCAAAATCGGCGCTTCACGTGGTCGTCGAAGTGTGGTCGCCTCAGGGACTGCAACCAAAGTCCATGCCGGCATGGCATCGCGGGTGGCTCAGCCATGCCAACATGGGTGCTTTCGGTCTATTCCTCTGCCGGGTGGAGTACGACGCGTATGTAGCGGTCGAACGTAAGGTACCGCTCGGCTGCCGCCACAATCTGGTCGAGAGTCACCGTATCCAAGCGGTCTTCATACGTGTTCATCAGATCAAAGGAATCGTCAAGCTGGACTATGGCCCTGATCTGGCTTAGCCAGAACGAATTCTCGCGTAGCCGCTCCTCTCTGGATGAGCGCAGAAGCTCTTTGGCGGTGTCGAGATACTTCTGTTCACCCCCATCGATCAACCACTCCATCTCCTCCAATACAACCCCAAAGAGCTCTTCTACGCGGTCGGGGTCACTATCGAACAGCGCATAAACCTGGTACTCAGTGTCAGGGGAAGAGGAACTCGAGGCGTTGACGCCAATGCTGTAGGTACCGCCTTCTTCCTCTCGCACTGCTTCGCGCAAACGGATCTGGAGTATATCACCCATTAGGGCAAGGGTCAGTGCTTCCCCGCGGCTCCACTCAAAATCGCCGGCAAACACCAAAACTTGCGTGCTACGTGGCTCGATGCCGTGGCGGACTGTGTGTTCTACCAGACCTGACGGCGGATCGATCTCGGGGTCGCGCCACTCCTCAATGCGCCCGGAGTTCGGCAAACTGGCGAGGTAGGTAGCAGTGAACGAACGGAGAGCGTCCCAATCGAAGGCGCCCACGATCACAAAGGTAGAGTCGGCAATGTCCGCAAACCGGTCGCTGTATACGGCCAAGGCGCGCTCCATGTTGATCTCATCCACGAGTTCAAGGGTGAGCGGCCGTCGTCGGAAGTGCCCTTGGCTGAGCACGTCGCGCACTTTGTCAAAGAAGACTTCGTCAGGATCTGTGAGGCGAGTCTCGGCGACATCGCGCATCCTCGCCGTGTAGTTATCAAAGTATACCGGGTCTATGCGGGGATCGGTGGCATACAGGGTGACCAACTGGAACAAGGTCTCTAGGTCTTGGGGAGAAGAACTGCCGGAGAAGCCTTCATACAGAGTGCCAATGTACGGTGAAACCGAGACCCTCTTCCCTGCGAGCAGCTTGTCCAAGGTTACTAGGTCATGTTCGCCCGCACCGCTCCCAGCAACCAGGGCGGCAGCGTGCACGGCAGAAACGTAGTCCTCATCCGACACCAGGGAGTTGCCTCCCGGGCTGAAGGACCGGAACAGAATCTGATCGTTGTTAAAGTCGGTCTGCTTTGCGAAAACGGTAATGCCGTTGGAAAGCGCCCATCGTACGGCATCGATAGACTCGATCTGCTGCTCCTCTGTGATGGATCCGGCGGCTGGAATACTCTCCAAGAGGGTCTTGTCGCCGGCTTCATCTTCATAGCCTGCCACTTCCAGCGTGTGTGCGGTTGCAAGCTGCTGCGTTACGGCCGCTGCCAACTCGTCCTTTGTACCCGGCCCAATGTCTTCGGGTCCGGTCACGAGCAGGACTGTGTTGCCAGGTTCGCTCCAAGAGTCCGCCAGCGCGTCGACCTCATCCAGCGTGATCTGCGGTAAAAGGGCCTGGACTAATTCCCATTCCATCTCGACGCCCGGTGCGACCGTGCCGTTCAAGAAGTGCTCAATATACTCCTCGGCGAGCGATCTGGAATCCAGTTGGCCGCGCCTCTCGTAGTAGCTTTCCATGAAGCTGAGCAAATTGACTTTCTCACGATCCAGTTCGGAAGTGGTAAAGCCATGCTGTCGCACACGCTGGAGCTCTTCGAGCATAGCGTTGAGTCCGACTTCCACGCCGTCCTTATCAATCGCGAGCGAAAATACGAGTATATCCGCGGGATCTGCAAGACCCCCGCGTCCCCCATTCGCGCCAAGGTACGGTGGGTTCGGGGTACGGCTAAGCTCGAACAGCCGCGCATTGAACATCATGAATGACAACCGTTCCACCAGAATCTCGCGGTAGGCTGCCAGGGTTTCGCCGTATCCGGAAGGAATTGTGCGTACTAAGAACGCACTCGTGCCCGTAGCCTCGGGATCGGTAAACACCGTCACACGCGCCTCTTCGTGGCTCGGTACCTCGTAGCGGGGCCGATCCGTAGGCGGTTGCACAGCGGCGCGCTCTTGAGTCGCTTCCCCTTCAGGAGGCGGCGCGAAGTGGCGGGTAATCGCAGCTTCCACTTCGGCTACGTCGATGTCGCCCACTATTACCACGGCCATCAGGTTGGGTCGATACCAACGCTCATAGAATGCCCGCAGGTCTTCAGCTTGAGCAGTCTCCAAGACCTCGAGGAGGCCGATAGGCAGGCGTTCGGTATAGCGCGAGGAGCCGAATACTAAGGGAACCCAATGGTTAAAGAAGCGATCGCCGTACCCGAGCCGTGCGCGCCACTCCTCGATGACCACCAAGCGTTCCTTATCCACCTCTTCCGGATCGAAGGTGATGCCATAGGCCCAATCACTTAGAATCTGGAACGCGGTTTCCAAGATTTCGGGATCATCAGTGGGTACTTCAAGCTCGTATGTTGTGGTGTCAAAACCGGTTGAAGCATTGAGGTCCGGGCCGAATTGGGTGCCGATTGATTCGAGGTATTCAACGATTTGCTGCTTCTCGAAACGATCGGTGCCATTGAAAGCCATGTGCTCGGCGAAATGGGCCAGTCCTCGCTCACTTTCTTCCTCAAGCACAGAACCGGCGCGCACTACCATCATCAGTTGCACCCGGTTCTTGGGTTCTTCATTGTGCCGTATGTAGTAGGTGAGTCCGTTGCTTAGCGTGCCTCGCACCACTACCGGGTCGAGCGGCAAGAGAGAATCGGGCGCAAGTGACTCAACCGGAACCGGCGTGGCTGCAACAGGCTCAGCCGTAGGCTCAGGCGCGGGCACTTCTGTGGGAGCCGGCGCGGTCGTTGCCGTGGGTTCCGGCACTGGCACTGGCGCAGGCGGAGGCTGCACGCTGCACGCCGCCAGCACCACCGCTAGCAACGCGATCAAGAGAGTAAGTAGACTGAACTTCAAATACCTGGGCACCGTGATCTCCTTAACTGATACCGTTCCAAAGCGGCACTGCTGTCTGGGCGGCCTCCCGGTACTTCGTCGTACCATGACCGCAAAACCTGTTGATTTCATCCGCAGAATTGCCCTCGGCCAAGCGCGGTGACGTGTTAGCCGCCTACTGGGGTAACCCCGCGCCGGAGAATTTCACTACAAATGTGGCAAGCTTGGGCTGAATCAACCATTTGATCTGCCCAAGCTTGCCCTTGAATTAGTAGCAATGGAGACACGAGAGGAACAGAAAGCGGTTGTCGTTGACTTGCGAAACGACACCAAACGGGTCGTATCTCCATCAATCTCTAGCCGATGGCCGCCCAATTTGGTTGGGTATTGCCTGCGTTGATATCGAACTTTTCCCTAGTTCATTGTAGCATAGTGATTTGCCCCAGACGCTGCTATAGGTCAATGCGATTCCGATTAGCTGCCGCCGAGGCGGAGGCTGCGGTCTTGCAGCGGCAGTTCCATGCGGACGCCGTGACGGTAGGATTCTCGTATGGCGATGCCGATTTCCAGCGCCTCGCGCCCGAACTCGCCTGGGCACGTCTTTTCTACGCCTGCTTCGATTGAGCGAGCCACGCCCTCGATGGCGTCAACCATCGAGCTACGCGAATGCCATGGAAACGGGAACTGCCGCTGGAAGTCACCATCCAGCTCTTCTTCACCGCGACCCCATAGCTCGAACCAGGCGTGGTGGTTGCGAGTCAGGACGCGGCCGCGCTCGCAGTGAAACTCCATAGTCCAACTCCGCGAGGGCGCGTGGGAGTTCAGGAACCCCAATACGCCGTTTTCGTAGCCAATCATGCCGGAGCCGCGCTGGTCTTCATTGGTCTTGGCCGCTTCCGGGTCGTCCATGTGTCCCTGGACCCACCGCGCCGGAGCTCCGGCAAATAGGCTAAAGAGGCATAGGGTGTGGCTGTGAATGTTGGAGAGCGGCAGCGGGCTATGACACACCATCGAGCGCAGTGCCCCAATTTCGCCGCTGTCGATGAGGGCTTTGGCATTGGTGTACGGCGCGTACCAATTGAGATGGGCGGCAATAGCGAGAATGGTCCCGGTGCGGCGGCAGACTTCGATCATCGCGTCCGCCTCGGCCAACGTACGGGACATGGGCTTGGTGGCGTAGATCGCCTTGACGCCGGATTCCGCTAGAGCTTCGACAACCTCAGCGCGCTCTGCGGGCCCGGTGGTGACGCACACGATGTCAGGTTGCTCTTTGGCCACCATCTCTCGCAGGTCGGCGTAGAGGGCCTTTACGCCCCAGCGCTGACCGAAGTGGGCCAGCCGCTTGGGATCGATGTCCACACCGGCGACAAGCTCCACGTTGCGCGCCTCGATAATCCCCGGGGCATGGGCCCACGGCCATGGATAGTGCGGCTTGCCGACGTGCTCGTCGTCAATCGTGCTGCCCATGCGCCCGCATCCTACGACCGCAGCCTTGTAGTTACCCTTCGGCGCTGTTGCGGCCACAACCTCGTGCGCACGAGGGCCTTCCCATTCCAGATCACTCGAGCGAATTCTCATGATGTGACTCCAAGCTATGAATTAGACCCGCAGAATATCTTGCAAGCTCTCAATCTTGAGCAAAAGCACTGGCGCGGCTTTTTGTCTAGCCCGGACTGGTCGACTTTTGGTGAAACCACTTGTCTTGCTACGTTTCCTGTTCGTCAGATCAATGCCAGCTCATGCGTGGCGGGCCGTGTTAGGGAAGACGGAAGTTCGGCAACAGTCTCGGTTGGAAGGCTGTCATTCAAGGCATATTCGGCGACCAAACGCCGGGTCCAAATGGTTTGTGACAGGCCGAGCGTGGAAGATGCCGGAAGCGCGGCCTGGGGCCTATCGACGCCCTGTTCTTGCATAAGCCACGAATCCGCCCAAGCCCACCAAGAGAATTGCTGCGGCAAGCACCAGGGCAAGAACCCACCCAACAACTATAGGGCTTTCCGATTCCTCAGGCGCTGGGCCGCCCGTGCCAGCTTGAGGAGCCTGACCCTCGCCCAGCTCGTCGATGTCGGTTTGCGCTTCCGCAAGGAGGGCAGTCCGACTGCAAATGCTAGCTGTGTAACTGTCGTCACTATAGTGGCTGTCGGAAGCGTAGACGACGTACTCCTCTCCTTCGACGAATGTGAACCCGCAACTCCCACCCGTTGGCGGTGTGGTGATGTACATCACCTCATGTACGGTTCCCTTCCAAACGGTGCTGACATTCATGCCGATCGTCGAGCGGTCTTCAGGGGTAACTGACTTTGCATCAGGGTCGTAGGAGTGGTCAATGTAGAAGACTTCCCCGGAAAATACCGCATCGAATTTCTCTAACTCTTCGGTGGGAGAACCCGGTTCCGCACACTTACACGCGTAAACGTGCCCAACGGTTACAAGAAACCAAAGGAATGCCAACACGAGCGCAAGGCTCGCCACCGCTACAATTGCAGTCGAGAACCCAACTCTTCTATGTTCTGCTGTCTTTGTCGTCACAACGTACTCCTATCTTGCCGCCATTTGCTGAACAAACTGCAAAGGATTCAGTAGTTATTCTCACTATATTGTCCGGTTTGCTGTGACGCAAGAGCGCCCATGTGTCATTCGGGATCCGCAGATTCGCCGGTGTAAAACGCGGTCGTGCGCTTCGCCGCAGCACCTGCGATTTCGGGTTTTGTGCCGGCTGCAATGGCAGCGTGCGCCCACCCTTCGCTGCTGCCGGTGATGAACGCCTTGCCGTCCGGTGAGGTGGCAAACGCCATTTCGTCCGGTTTTGGCTCATGCGGTCGCGCGAGATGGAACGCGAGGCCGAGGAATCCCATCTCCCAGCCGACGCCGACCGCGCCCGGTCCGTATGCGTCCCAGTGTGGCGATAGGAGCGCGGTGTGCGTGAGCGCGAGCCGTATGCCGGCGGTTCCATCATCGGTGAGACGTACCTCCACCCAACTGACGTCTCCAGCAAATTCCCACGTAAGCTCGTAGTGCGATAGTGCCTCACACGCGGTAATCGTACCGCCTGCGTTGCCTTCCAACTGATAGCGCCCCCCGAGTGCAAGCTCGCCGCTGATGCCTGTGAACCAACGCGGAATGCGCTCGCTATTCGTCACAGCGTCCCACAGGTTTTCAACCGCCGTTGCGTAGCTGCGGGAAAGTGTGACGGCGCTTGCGGGCTTTCCATCGCGCTCCAGGAACGAGACTGAGCGCTCCATCGCACAGAGGTGACTTGCGGCATCGAAGTTCATAGTTTCCTCCTGTACTTTTCACCGTGCTGCCGAACGCACAGCATTGCAGCGGGAGCGGTTGAATCCTTGCCGCACTTTGAATCGCTGGTGAGAGTCAATTTGCTTGATAGCAATTGCCCGATAATTCAGTCTTATGATGATCGATTCGGAGTTGGTTAGTCGAAGCGCGATCTGCGGCCTTCCAAGTTGGTGTGAATGTCCAGCAAAACGGTGGCGCCGTCCGCGTTTAATTGTCGGGCCTTCATGAGAGCGGGGGCAATTTCGGAGGGGTCTGTGACGGTGATGCCCACTGCACCCAGCCCCTCGGCTATCTTGGCGTAGTCACCGGTCATCTCGGTGACGCCGAACCGTTTCCGCGACGTTGGATAGCCTCCCGGATAGGTAGCCATGCCGCCGTTGTTTAGGACAATCGTCGTGATTGGGGCATTAGCCCGAACAGAGGTCTCTATGTCGAGGCCCGACATACCGAACGCACCGTCTCCCATAAAGTTGATACAGAATTTGTCGGGCTTCGCCAGTTTGGCGCCAATCATCAACGGTATGCCGAAGCCGAGGTGGGTAGTCTTGCCCCAGCCTATGTAGCTGTGGGGGACTGTTGCAGTGTAAAAGGGCAAAATCGTGTCCCGGGGAGCACCCGCATCATGGGTAACGATACTGTTTTCCCTGTCAAGGGTCTTGTCCATCTCGCTGATTACCCTGTAGGTGTTGATGGGCACTTCGTCGGATTCTAGGAGCGGCCTCCACTCCTCAAGCCACTGCGCTTTTAGATCACCTATTTCGGCTGAGACCTGACTCTGTCCCTTCCGTCCGGTCTCGCCAATTAACCCCTTCACTTCCTCGATCACCAACTGTAGGGTGAGTTTCGCGTCCCCTGGCAGTCCAACGGAAACCGAGTAGTCCTTGTTGATGTCTTCAATGCCTTCGACGTTATGGATGATGGCCTTGCCATCGGGTATGGGCTGTCCATACGGCGATCTGGTCATACTTGAACCGACGGCAAAGAGGACGTCGGATTCATCTAGCCAGCGCCGGGCAGGCAAAGTGGTTGTTACGCCGCCTGAGCCGAGAGAAAGGGGATGGCGCTCATCAAAGGAGGATTTGCCGGGCATGGTGCAAAATACCGGTATCTGGGTAAGCTCGGCCAACTCTTTCAGTTCTCCGGTTGCATCCGAAAACAGTACTCCCTTTCCCGACCAAATCACCGGCTTCTTGGCGTTCAGGAGCAGTCTGGCAGCATTCTTAACATCGTTGATTGACGGGCGTTGTAGGGACCTGTGGGGCGGTTGATAGTCCGCCGCCGCCTCCGGGACCTCCTGACCGTCGAGATCTATGGGAATCTCGACTATCACCGGGCCGGGAGTGCCGTTACGGAGGGCATGAAACGCCCGGCGCATTGCGCTGGCAACCTGACCGGGTTGCATAATGACTTCGCCACGTTTGAAGACGCTCTGATAGGTGCGCACAGGCGAAAAATCCGGTCGGACGGCGTATCGGTCCCGGGCCGGTCCCGCAGTAAGGTACAGGATGGGAACGCTATCAGCGAATGCCTGAGCGATACCGCCCATGGAATTCTCCGCACCGGGGCCTCCCTGGGTAATGACCACACCAAATCTGTTCCGGTTACTGACCCGGCTGAATCCGTCGGCGGCCATGATTGCGCCGCGTTCCTGCCTGAACATGATGGTGCGGATACCCACTTTGGCGACCGCTTCGATGAGCTCGTTGGAAGGGAAACATGAGACCCACTCCACGCCTTCCATCTTCAGGATTCTGGCGACCGTCTCCAAAACATTCATGAACTTTCTCCTTATCGGCCTCTTGAGCCCTCTCGGTACGAGATAGGCATGGACGGGGCCTACTATTTGGCTACTCGTGTGGCCGTTCTAAGGCTAGGACTGCCACTTCAGAAGGCCGGAGTTGCTTAGTACCGACGGATTAACGCAAGACATAGGCCAGCGACCGCCCAACACCAGTGCGATCTCCATACCCACCCGACGTCTGCTCACTTCGAAGACCCTGGATGATGCAGAGGCCACGTGGGGCGTCAGAGTGACGTTCTCCATGTTGAACAGGGCATTGCTGGGATCAGGCGGTTCCTTATCCAACACGTCCAGCGCAGCGTGAGCTATCAATCCTTCGTTCAGTGCCCGGACCATAGCAGCCTCGTCCACGGTCGTGCCCCTACCGGTGTTCACGAATACTGCATTGGGTTTCATCAGCTTGAATTGCTCTTCCCCAATCATCTTGGTCGTGCCGGCGGATCCGGGCAGATGGTTCGAGACGATATCCGACCGCTGTAACAGCTCTTCCAAGCCGACCGGCTCCACCCCGTGCTGAATCATTGTGGTCTCCATGACGAAGGGATCGTAGGCGAGGAGGCGGAGGCCAAACGGCTTCATCAATGGCACAACGGCCCTGGGGACATTTCCAAAGGAGATAAACCCAAGGGTTTGACCGTACAATCGGGGCAACTGACGTAAAGGTGGATGTCCCTCCCACCAGCGACCTTCACGGACCACTTTGTCCATGAGCAGCAGCCGGCGGTGAGCGGCCAGGATTAGTGTCGCCGTGTGTTCTGCAACCTCCTGGATGTTGATATCGGGGCAGTTGGTTACCGGGATGCCCTTGGCCGTAGCTGCCGAGATAGCTACGTGATTTGTGCCCACGCTGTCCAGTGCGATGATCTTGCACTTTTGTAGCCCGTTGATGACTTTCTCTGTAACGGGCCCACCCCTTACTATGAAAGCGTCAGCGTCCTGTGCTCCATGCACGAACTCATCGTCTGACGCTGCGATGACTTCCTCAAGCTGGGCATCCACGCCCTTCAGTGACTCCATCTCAAATGTGTAGTCGCCGGGCACATTGGGCCGGCCCCGCGCCACGATTTTGTACTTTGCCACTTTGCTCTCCAGGGAAGCGTCGTATGGTTGCTATTCTCGGCCCGTGCCTCTTAGCTTTACCTAGCTTATGGCAAGGCTCTGAGCATGTCCAGAGAACCACAACCACGACCTAACTTTAACCTTCACCGATGTACACACGTTGCCCGGGCAACGGGAAAGTCCATGCTCTTGCGGTCACAGGACGCCCTGGCGCAGAGGATTGGCCGGACGATGATTGCGGATGTACATTCATCTAGACACTCAGGTCTGCACAGCCTTCTCCACCGCATGGCAATTGTGTCCGCTATCGGTGCGGAGTCAGGGCGGCTGCCAGACCGGCCAAGACCGAACCGCTCAGTCCCAATGCCATGTCTCCCAGCGTGTCGACGTAGGCTGTATTGAGTTCTGATGAGAAGCGGATGAAGGCAAAATACTCTGCGATTTCCCACAGGATTGCGGTTACCGCACCGAATCCCGCGACAAACGCCAGAGTTTGCCATGGGCAGACATTGCTTCTCCAGGCCAACGCGCCGACAGCCCCGGAGAGCAGCGCCCAGTTTACGAGATGGTTCACGTCATCCCACCACCAGATGGAGTCATAGAAATCCACGGCATTGCCGACGGTGTCGATGAGAAAAGGCAGGGTGAGCAGGATGTCAGCGGCGAAAGGGTAGGTTGACTTCGTAGAATACGCCGATCCCCGCCAGCGTGTTGCCCAGATTGTGGGCGCTACCGGGGCTGCAGCCGGGTATGTGGCTTACCGCCAGAAGAATGCTTTGCCTTCGAATTCCTGCAATCCTGAGAAGGCTCCGAATGCCAGCAGGCAAATTAAGATGGTCTTCACGCCTAAATTGACCCAGAATGCCGGTGGTTGTCTCCGCAGGCTTGATAGTAGCCGGAATCCCATAGCCGGTAATTCCAATGTTTCAGTGAAGTTGGTACTACAAGCCTCCGGGTCTGAGGTGCGAGTGGGTGGAGATGAGGATACTCGAACAATAAGGGTGAAGAATCGCGTAATACTCTTTGCTTCCAAGCTTTGCCACGTTGTGCGTCGTGAGCGAATTAAGATGCTCTGGGCACGGACTCTGCAAAGCAGATTCCGGAATTCAGAAATTCTGACATCTGTCTGCCAATCTGTTCAAGGTCTGCGGTCTTTCCCCGTAGATTGCATTCCCAGATTACCATCACCCGCCACCCACCATTCAGCAGGTCTTCGATATTCCGCTTATCCCTGTTGACATTCTCCTGAAACTTGGCAGTCCAGAAGTTCGGACGAGATGCGGGATTTGTTGTTGCCTGGCAACCGTGCCTGTGCCAGAAACACCCATGAACAAAAACGGCGGCTCTGTATCGTGGCAGGACAATGTCTGGTTTCCCAGCCAGGTCCTTCCTGTGCAGTCTGTACCTGTATCCATTCGTCCAGAGCCACCGGCGGATCAGCATCTCGGGGGCGGTGTCTTTCCCCTTGATTCTGGACATATTGAAGCTGCGCTTTTCTGGTGAATGGACATCCATAGCTGACTAACTCCGAGCCGCGTGAGTCAGGACCCCATGTCATCGTTGAGGTGCACACTTGGCTGACCTTGACGGGCGTAATACGACGAGAATCGTGCAACCATGTCTTTTACGAATGGTGGGGAAACCTGTACGTAAGGTGGCATATGGAATCTCTTGTCAATACCCTGTCCGCCCACAGTGGACAGATACCTGAAGTTCAGGAATCCCAGCGGAAAGAAGTCTGTTTTCGGCAGACAGTGGTAGTAGTTTGACCGGTTATTCTTCAATGCACGATCTAACTCATGCTTTTGGTTGTTGCTCACGCTCTCTCCTGGAGCATCGTCGAACCAATCAAACACCTTACTTACGGGAACCACCTCAACGACAAGTACAGTGTCGGTGTTGCGCTTCCCGTTTGGTCTGACTACAAGATCACAGTCCGGGCTCATCACAACAAACCACTTTTCGCTACTCTTTTCCTTAAGGATGCTGCCGGTCCTGATTTTTCCACTTGGATGTGGGTAGAGATAGAACTCTTCGGGCAAGTAATCTTCTACCTCTTCATCAATGAGCTGGATCAGATGGTTCAGTGTATGCCGCAGGAGGGCGTTTTCAGTCCTTGTGGAGTCGGCCTGCCCGTAGACCTCCCATTTTCCTATCTGCGGGAGAATATTGCTCCGAAAAACCTTGTCCAATCCGTCTTCAATGATGCCTCTGCCTCCCAGGATATGATTAAGCCCCGAATCATGTATCCTCCAGAAGCGTTCTAGGAGGTCGTCGTATCCAGCCCCGGGGTCTCCTTTCCTAAACACACCTATGTACGGGAAATCCGGGGCAGCGGAGCTGGGGGTCCCAGTAAGGATAGCGATCGGAAAACGGTATCGTCTCTCATTGATTTTCCGGACAACCTTGTTACCTTCGTCGCCTTCATCTCCCAGCCTGAGGTCGATAATCGCGCCGTCAAAGGTATTGTCCAGTTTCTCGATTGCTTCATCTACGTCCTTGCACTCGACAAGTTCAACCTCCCTTTTTTTCTCTTGCCGGTATCTCTCAACGGTGCTTCTGCATGTTTCGATTTCCTGTGGGTGATCCTCCACAACAAGAAGCCTGATGCTGTTCATTCGCCATTCTCCGCTACAGCCTGCAGTCTGAACCAAGCCCCGGAATCAGACTCGAATGCCCTCAATTCAAGACCATTTCGCGCTGCGGCCTCACCTGCAATTGGTAGACCAAGCCCTGTGCCGAGTGGCTTAGTGGAGAATTGCGGCTCAAATATGACCTCGCTGGCAATCAATCCAGGGTCTATTCCAGGCCCTGTATCGCGGTAATCAATATGCATAAGGAGTTCTCTATCCGTTACAACATCGATAACGATATTCCGCTCAGGGCTGTTCTTTTCGTTTATCCAGTAAAGGCTGTTGTCTATTAGGTTGGTGAAAATGGAATAAAAATCCTGAGACCAAGCGGAAATCATGAAGTTATCGGGACAGATGACGTGGCTGCCTACATTCTGAGACTTCATTTCTGACGCAAAAACTGAAAGCGCCCCAGTCAATGTCTTCTTCAGATCCAGCGCAGTCTTCCTAGGAACTCTCTGAATAAGTCATGGTTAGTATGACATACTCAAGGTAGAACGGATCAGAGGATGAGGAGGAAGCGGCGATGGATCAGCCCACCTTTGGCGACTTGGAGTATACGCACAAGAAGCACAAGACGCGGCGGGAGAAGTTTTTGGAGCGGCTGGAAGGGCTGGTGCCGTGGCAGCGGTTGGAGGCGCGCATTGAGCCGCACTATCCCAAGGCGGGTCGAGGGCTTCGGCCCTACGCTCTGTCGGTGATGCTGCGGGTTCACCTGGTGCAGCTCTGCTACAACCTGAGCGATCCTGGGATGGAGGATCTGTTGTACGAAGCGGAGTCGGTGCGGCGGTTTGTGGGCGTGCGTCTGTCGGAGCCGCTACCCGACGAGAGCACGATCCTGCATTTCCGCCACCTGCTGGAGAGGCATCACCTCGGGCAGGAGTTGTTTGCGGAGATCAACGGGTATCTGGCGGCACAGGGGGTGCGGTTGCAGGAGGGAACGATCGTGGACGCGACCATCATAGCGGCGCCGACCTCTACCAAGAACCGGAGCGGGCAGCGGGACGCGGAAATGCGTCAGGTGAAGAAGGGGAACCAGTATTACTTTGGGATGAAACTGCACATCGGAGCGGACGCGGCCACGGGGGTGGTGCACAGCTTTGCAACGACGCCGGCCAACGTGCACGACGTGACGCAAGCGCACCGGCTGCTGCACGGTGAGGAGGCGCGGGTGTGGGGTGATGCGGGGTACGTGGGGGTACAGAAGCGGGCAGAGAACCTGGGGCTGGCGGTGGCGTGGCAGGTGGCGCTGTCTTCGACACGGTCGCTGAAGCCCGGGCAGCGGCGGAAGCTGGCGCCGGGGAGCCTGGAGGCGCAGGTGGAGAAGGTGAAGGCGTCGATCCGGGCCAAAGTGGAGCACCCCTTCTTGGACGTGAAGCAGCGGTTCAATTACGCCAAGGTACGCTACCGTGGTCTGGCCAAGAACACGGAACGCATAGCCATATTGCTAGGACTATCCAATCTGACGACGGCCCAACGCGCCGTGGGCGGCTGATCCAGGGCGCAGTGGGCGCAAAAGTCCGGTATGCAGCCGACAACGGCTGCAAAGCAAGAGGATACCGGCCCGTGAGGCGCGCGATCAGGCCAAGAAAACACGACCGGCAGCCTACTGAAGCTCCTGATAGTCACTAAAACAGTTTGGTAACCCCTTGTTCAGAGCTTTCCTAGAGCGTTTTGCCGCCGCCAGTGGGTCAAGGCGGCCAAAAAGATTCACGAAGACTTCGGCATTATTGCCAATGCCGTCACTGATGGATACCATCTTGTTGAGGTCTTCTCTGTCCCCGGTTTTCAGGAAGGACTTATGCCAGTACCTGAGATTGGGTATCTGATTCCTGAAATAGCTAAGCGGCCGTCGGCCTTCGTGTAGAATTACATTGATGATCTTCCCCAAAGTGGCTTGGCCCTGGTATATGGCAACCGCTTGGCGAATGTCATCGGCAACACGGTTTTTTTCTGCTTCGTCTCGGGTGATCATTTCCAGGATTTCTTCGGCAGTCTCTTGCCTCACACCGGATCTGGAAAGTCTTGACTGGATATTCTGCTTCAATTCCACGGAGGAGAACAGGCTGTCCAGTTCACGCTCCAGTTTGGCGGCGGGCTGACTCAGACCTGTCTGCCTTCTGAATTGGAATCGCCGCGACTCGAGTTCCCCGATGACCTTCTCGGTGATCTCCTTCAAGCGGTCAAAAGCTCTGTTCTCCTTTAATCCATCTCTGGCACTCTTTTCAATGAGACCAGATTGCTCATCCGACTGGATCTGTACAAACCCAATTACCTGATTATTGCCGATGCGGAGTGATGGATTCTGGACGCGCCGCTCGTTCAGTTTCAGCCAGTCAAAGTCTGGATCTCCCAGCGGTCGGATGCGGAATCCGTTTCGGTAAACGCCAATGCCGTTGTAATTGTTAAGCAATTGCCTGGCTTGCAGGTTTCCAACATAGCTCCCAGAGCTGTCCTTGAGGCCGCGTCCTATCAGTGAGTCAATGGACGCCTTATCCCGGTCATAGACTCGAATGTCCAACAGTAACTCCCCGCATTCGGTTGGCTCGACGACGTTAAATTGAATGATTTCGTCGGGGGCATTGCGTATCTTCTGCATCGAATATGCCAAGCAGCCAGTGCCCTCCGAGGAGATTTGGCCTGAAACTCTGTAATCGAAGAGCTCGAAGAAAGGATAAGGCTCTATGGGTTCGTTGATGTCATCAACATCTGGAAAACCAGTCACTTTCAGACTTATATGGAAGTCATCATCGCTCAGAGCCATTCCCACGGGTGATTTCAGCCGCCTGAGTTCAAAGCGGAGTTTGTCGAGTTGTTTTTGATTCCAATCGGTGAGCAGCGACTCTTCTCCGGTCATGGTCAACCGGGTTCCGCGAGATTCAGACGTCTCTGAGGATTCAATCAAAACTTCAATGTCATCCAGATACTCTGAATTCTCGAATTCTCTCCAATCGATATAGACCTCAGTTTTTTCACCATTGGCCGAGACCGTTTCCAGGAGCAAATCTCTGCCCAGCACGGAAGCCGAGTAACGCCCCACTCCCTTGCGTCCCTGCATCACTCTGCCAGAGGGACTCTTCCGCCTCTTCAGCTTGTCCGATGTTGATGGCACCATCCACTTATTGATAACATCCTCTCTGGTCATACCGTGACCGTGGTCGCTTATCGCGATGGAGTAGCCACCTCGCTGTCGTGCTCTGCTGAACTCGATATTCACATCCGGGGAATCAGCATCGTAGGCGTTCTTCACCAGCTCCACGACTGCTGCATAGGGGTCCTGGATCAGATCGCGCCCTATAGTGAGTATCAGGCGACCAGCGGGCCGAATCTTATGTGCACCGGTCTTGCTCACATCCAGACTTCCCTTAACTGTTCAGCTATTTTCCGCGCCAGCAGAACAGGTGCTGCATTGCCGACCTGACGGAAGGCTGGGGTTCGTGCCGGAACGCCGCTTTCGCTCTCGAAATAGTAGTCATCCGGGAATGACTGCAAGCGGGCGGCTTCTCTGGGTGTGATTGAGCGGTTCTGATCTATGTCCGGGTGAATGTAATAGTGACCGTCCTTGGCAATGTGGGCAACCACGGTATGCGAGAATGGGAGGTCAGAAGCGACGACCTTGAATCTGTCACAGAACGATTCCCTGTTCCTGTGCGTTTTCAGGTATTCCGGTAGGTCGTTGTATTTCAGCCGGGCTTTATTGGAATTCCACAGTCCTACCGCGATCCGGTAGATTTCCAGGTCCTGGTCCGAGTGCGGTCTTGCCTGATGCCATGTGACAGGAATGTCGCTGTTCCGAATGCCTGCCTCCCTAAGCCATGTTCCCTTTGGGGGATTGACATTGCAGGGACCAGTGCCGCCGCCCCCGGCAGCAAGGGCAGGCAAATCGGAGAAAACTTCCTCCACACTGGCTTCGGTGAGCCATCTCTCCGGTTCTGGATAGAAGCCGGTGGTTTTTCCCAGGTGTCCGACCAAGAAGACCCTCTTGCGCCTTTGCAGAATGCCATAGTCGTTGGCTGACAGAATTCTGTATTCGGTCTCGTACCCGTGTTCTGAGAATAGGCTACGCATCGCCTCAAAATGGCTACGCCCATCATTGTCTTTCGCGGATAAGAGGCCAGCAACATTTTCGAATACGAAATAGGTGGGTTTGTATTTCTCGAGGAATTGAGCGTAATAAAGATACAGATAATTTCGCTTATCGTACTTCATGCCGCGATGGTCGCGCGACCGTCCCACCACGGAGTAGCCTTGGCAAGGAGGGCCTCCGACGATCAGGTCTAACCTACGACCATTCAGCAAAGCATCAATCTTCTTAAAGATGCTTGGCAACGTCACATGGCCGACCTCTGCATTGATTACCGAATTTATAACTTGCTCCGGGACTTTCTGATAGAAATCGCTCCTGGTAAGTGCTCCATGCAGGTAGCTTGCGTACAAGTCCAAGCTGCCATGGGTTTTTAGCCAGTGATAGGCCATTCGTGTACACAGAGTGAAACAAGCACTGCGGTTACTCTCAACGTGTGCAACTGGCTCGAATCCAGCCTGAATGAAGCCTTCAGAAAGCCCCCCTGCTCCGGCAAACAGATCAAGAAATCTCAGGCTGCCGTCCAATTTGCAGACATCCCTTATGCTATGTGGCGGCAATTGCATGTCCGATTCAACAGTTCTGGTGGAGATGAGGAGTCACGAACTCCCGATCTCCCGAACACTCCTTGCAAAGGAGGTGCTCTCCCAACCGAGCTACATCCCCGTGCGGCTAGTATAACAGGGCAAGGGATACTGAATGCCGGCGCTGCTTTTGGTGGTGGGCCACTGGGAAATTGGGCCGGCGATACATGAAACAATGCCATACCAGAAAGGGAAGAATAGAAGGCGGAGTATACCGAACGAGTATATGTCATTGCTCCGCTCCGATAGGTAGTTCAAGAAACTATGGGTCACGGTGTGGGTGGTCGTTACCAAGGCCTCTATACGGCACCGAGGAAGGGACCCTCTGTGAGTCGATGGCAAACATGACGGGAAAGTTTACGCCCAAACGTTGCGGGCGGTCTCGGCGACGATGCGGAGTTTTGCGTTTTGCTGCTCGACCGAGAGAGGACTGCCGACGATGGATGTGCCGAACCCGCACTGAGGACTGATGGCGAGTTGCTCGAGGGGGAAGTGGCGGGCAGCCTCGGCGATCCTAGACTCAAGCTCGGATGGGGTCTCCGCGCGAGGTGACTTGGTCGTGACCAGCCCAAGCACCACTAGCTTGTCGTCGGGCACGCCGCGCAGAGGCTCGAACGAGCCTGAGCGTGGGTCGTCATACTCCAGCATCAGCCGCTGCGCGTTCACGCGCTCGAGAACCGGCCCAACAATCCGGTCGTAACTGCCTTCGACCAGCCAACGGCCGCCCTGGTTCCCTCGTCAGAGGTGGAATGCGAACACTACTTCCGAGAAACCGTCCATCACGGCGTTATCCAGCTCGACGCCCTGGGCGATCCAGTCCTCCGCAGACCAACCCTGGGCCTCGTAGAAGGCCGCCCACACCGGATCCAGCACGAGTGGGTAGTGCGGAGCGTCGAGTTGGATGTAGGTCGCCCCAAGCCTGATCAGCTCTTCGATCTCCCCACGGATTATCCGCGCGACATCGGCCAAGAACGCATCCAGCGTGGGGTAGGCTGCGGCGGACTTTACCGGTGACCAGAAGTTGGCGAACAGGCTGGGGCTCGGCAGTGTCACCTTTGCTATGCGCGTGGTGCGGCCGCGCAGGTAGGTGAACTCCTCCGCCGACAGGTGGCGCTTCCGCTGGAGGGGACCGACGACACCCAGAGTCGCAGGACGTTCCTTGCGCAAGTCTCCTACCCGTTCGCCGCCCTGCCAATCGCCCCAGAGGAACGCGTCGATATCGAACTCGCCAAAGCCTGCGACTGCCTCGGGCATCTGACTCTGGAACGAGAGCCTGCGCATTTCGCCATCGGTGAGGATCTCAAGTCCGGCCTCCTCCTGGGCAGCTACGGCGCTATCGACAGCGGCGTCCTCGGCGCGCTTGAATTCCGAAGGCGAAATTCGCCCGGCCGCAAATTCCTCGCGCGCGGCGAGTAGCTCCGGTGGTCTGATCAGGCTCCCAACGACATCGGCATGAGGGAGATTCAGCATGGCGAATAGCCCCGCATATCTTGGCGGTTTGGGGCAGACACGTCGGGTCTGCCGAGTCGGTGGATATTCAAGACGATCTGGGCAGCGACAATCCGGCGCTCCATCCAACTCTGAAGCTCGCCTGCGGCAAGACCAACAGCAGCAACCGGGCAAGCGCTGCCACGCGAGCGTGCAATGACTGACTCCATGCGGCTCATAGCAGCCAAGGGCTTGACTTCAACGGTGTGCCGGCAACTCCGATGCAGAATCCCGCCTCTGCTGGCATGTATGGACTCCGCCGAACCATTATTGAGTCGGGATGGTGGAGATGAGGAGACTCGAACTCCTGACCCCCTCCTTGCAAAGGAGGTGCTCTCCCAACTGAGCTACATCCCCGTGACTGGCAGCCTCACAGAGCGCTAAAGGCGCATCAAAAGCATCACAGCAGGCCCAGAGCAAATGCGGCGCGATGGGCACATCGGTTCGTGACAGCCGGAATTCTCTAGTGCATTACGGGCGAAAATCGCTATGGTGGCTAGGTGAAAACTATCTCTCCGCTACCCGATCCGGCCCGTGCCGCACATGCTGAGAGGCTGTTGTGTCGCTGCCGTCGTGGTGGGCCACTGTGGATTTGAACCACAGACCTCGCCCTTATCAGGGGCGCGCTCTAACCAACTGAGCTAGTGGCCCGCAGAATACGCTGTAAAGCCAGTCTCTTGTTTATTGTACCACCCTTGGCTTGGCCTGCACGTCGCCAATTTAGTGGCAGGCAAATCGCATTTCTCACAGGAGGAATATAGCGCAGCAAACGCCGGTATGCAACTCTGCCAAGCCGCTGTATGGTGGGTAGTTCGATGCGATGGAAGTGCTTGCACAGCGGTGGCTCACCCACCGAATTCCGAGCGTAAGGAGGTGAGGAAAGGTGGGTATGAGGATGGGCGCAGGCAATGGATGGTGACTCGGATGGGGAAGAGATGATCACACTTGCGGGGTCTGCACACGTGCCTGTTGGAGACCCCCGTATCCCGGGGTACGGGGCATGCGCGGACTTCCAGTCCGATGCATAGCGCCGTCTTACCGGCGAAAGCCGGAAACCAGGGGGAGGCGGAAAGTGTGCGCAAACTTGCCGTGAAGCCTTTTTCACCCCCATCCCGACCTTCCCCCGTGAAGGGGGAAGGGGTTTCGCAAAGGTCTCCGTAGGGCGAGCGATGGCTTGGGGGGATAGAAAAGAAGAATCCCTCATGCGGAGAGGGATTATCTCGTTAGGTGTGCCTGGGATGGTGAAAGGTGGCTGGGTTAGCAGGTGGAGGGTGATGAAGGGGGTGTAGATTTTGGAGAGGTAAGGGAAAATAGCTTAGATGGGACAGGAGGTCATGGGTAATAAACCCTAGAAAGGAGGTGATCCAGCCGCAGCTTCCGCTACGGCTACCTTGTTACGACTTCACCCCCATCATCAGCCCCACCCTCACGACGTGCGTCCCTTGCGGGTTCGCGGTGGTCGCTTCAGGTGTTGCCAACTTTGGTGGTGTGACGGGCGGTGTGTACAAGGCCCGAGAACGTATTCACCGCGGTATGCTGACCCACGGTTACTAGCAACTCCGTCTTCAGAGAGGCGAGTTGCAGCCTCTCATCCGAACTACCGGCCGGTTTTAAGGGATCCGCTTACGCTCGCGCGCTTGCTTCCCGTTGTACCGTCCATTGTAGCGTGTGTGTAGCCCAGGACAATAAAGGCCATGCGGACTTGACGTCATCCCCACCTTCCTCCGCGTTGCTCGCGGCAGTCCGACTAGAGATATAACTAGTCGCAGGGGTTGCGCTCGTTGCGGGACTTAACCCAACACCTCACGGCACGAGCTGACGACAGCCATGCAGCACCGGTGAACGCTCCACGGAGTTTCCCCCGCAGTCCCTCGCCTTTCGGTTTGGTACCACGTCCATGTCAAATCCTGGTAAGGTTTTTCGCGTAGCCTCGAATTGAACCACACGCTCCGCTGCTTGTGCGGGCCCCCGTCAATTCCTTTGAGTTTCAGCCTTGCGGCCGTACTCCCCAGGCGGGGTGCTTAGCGGGTTACCTTGGGCACAGAGGGCGGAGAAAAGTCCGACCCCAACACCCAGCACCCATCGTTTACAGCGAGGACTACCGGGGTATCTAATCCCGTTCGCTCCCCTCGCTTTCGCGCCTCAGCGTCAGAACAGGGCCAGGTCGCCGCCTTCGCCACGGGTGTTCCTGGCGATATCTACGTATTTCACCACTCCACCGCCAGTTCCGCGACCCTCTCCCTGCCTCAAGCAAAGCCGTTCCGCTTGGCATCTCCTGGTTGAGCCAGGAGCTTCCACAAGCGGCTAACTCTGCCGCCTACGCGCTCTTTACGCCCAGTAAATCCGGATAACGCTAGCCCCCTCCGTATTACCGCGGCTGCTGGCACGGAGTTAGCCGGGGCTTATTCCTTGAGTACCGTCTGAATTCTTCCCCAAGAAAAGGAGTTTACACCGCGAACGGCGTCATCCTCCACGCGGCGTCGCTGCGTCAGGCTTTCGCCCATTGCGCAAGATTCCTTCATGCTAAACCCCGTAGGGCTCTGGACCATGTTCAAGTCCCAGTGTGGCCGACCATCCTCTCAGACCGGCTATCCGTCAAAGCCTTGGTAAGCCGTTACCTCACCAACAAGCTGATAGACCGCAGACCCCTCCTTGTGCGCCCGTAAGGGCTTTGACTGCCGGTCAAGTGACCGGCGGTATTATGCGGTATTAGTCCGGGTTTCCCCAGGTTATTCCCCACACGAGGGCAGGTAATCTACGTGTTACGCACCCGCACGCCGCTCATCACCTTCAAGTGCAAGCACTCGAAGGGACGCGCACGACTCGCATTGATCAAGCACGCCGCCAGCGTTCATCCTGAGCCAGGATCAAACTCTCCAAAACAAAAGGATTAACAGAATAACTGAAACCGCCTCATCCCGGATAAGCCAGGCCCTCGCTCTCCTACGATAAACACCTTTACCTTCATCACTCTTCACCTGTTAAAGAACCACCTGCTAATTTACAGGCAAAAATCATCTTACCACCCCTGCTGCTTAACCGTCAACTGCGTTTGGCATATTATCCTCGAGTGATTTCCCAGCTTTCGAGAGCCGTTGTGTCGGCCGGGTTGTGCACAGCGTTGGCCGATAGCAGGAGGCTCTGAAGCCGACAGTGGAGCGTTATCGGCACACGAGAGTGCAGTAGCCGAACCAAGCAAACGCTGCCTCTGCCGGGCGCAAGAGACTCACGACTTCCTGGGGTGCAGCCTGTTGCCTACACTATCCGGCTGCTGGTCGGTGAGATTCTGGACCGGCAAATCACGTCGCTCTGGCAAGTGCCGGCGGACTCGCGTGGCAGGCCGACGGTGGGGAGGAATCACGACTGTGGATTACCAAGACGCACGCTGGCCGCGAGCGCGGCATGTCAAGGAGAGCACGTCCCAATCCAAGGGATACCGGCGAGCATCGCCCCGTGCTGAAGCGGGGCGCCTTGAGGTGCCTGCAGACGATTAGTGTAATCGTAGCTAACGAGTGCCCCTCCCACTTGACAACGTGCGGTAAAGAGATATAATGTTTTTGTCAGGAGGAAGACGTACATTGCGTCCGGTATTCGTCAATATGGAGGATTTCGGCTTTATGTCTGTACGCCGGGGAACGCCCCAGGCTTTTTCTCCCGCGGGAGCCGGACGACTGGTTCTAGGAAAACTTGCTTTGGCCAATGCCGGCAGGGAAGACGTAAGTGTGGTATGTCGATGCGACCGTCCAACCGCAAGAGACTACGTGGCGAAACCACAGCGTGATGGCGACCGGCGCGAAGACGCAGCGTTAGAAGAAAGGAGGTGAACCAGCAAGGTAACGGTCGTCTGTGCGCAGATGCGGCAAGTCTCTTGCGAAACACAAGCTAGGCTTGCTTGTCCTCCGAATTGAACGCTAGCAGATTGCCCCACAGGGAGGTCGTGGTATGTTTCATAATCTGACCCGTCGCTCGTTCTTGACCGGCAGTGCAGTCACGATGGCTGGAGTGTGTCTTGCGGCCTGCGGCCAAGTGGCTGTTGCGCCCGTTGAGTCGGAGGCGTCCGCAGAGGCGCCACAAGCCGCAGGGCCAAGTGGGGAGAGTGAAAAGCCGGTAGTGTCCTACATCTGGTACGACACGGGTGGAGAGCCGCGCAAGACTAACTTCGAAGGGGCATTCGCCGACATGAGGGCGTCGCTTCCCGATATAGATATTCAGATTGACTATCATCCGGGAGGCGGTCTCGCCTCATATGCTGAGAAGGTGGTGGCTGCCCAAGCCGCCGGTCTCTCGTGGGATGTTTACTGGGGGCACTTCTCCTTTCTGAGCCAGTTGCTCACTGGAGAAGTAATCGGACCGATCGATCCCTATCTCGCCGCCGACACGGAGATTTCGCCTGATGACTTCTACGATTTCGCGTTGGATCGAGTCAGCGGGCAAGTATATGGCATTGCCTACGTTACTAATGGAAAGGAGTTTTGGTACAACGCCGATCTCATCGCTGAGGCGGGACTGACGTCGCCTCGTGAGTTGGAGGCGCAGGGCAACTGGACGTGGGATGCTGTCGTCGAGATGGCGGCGCGACTGACTGAAACCGAGGGTGACCGCGTTACCCGCTGGGGGTTCAACTATCCATACTGGTCCACCGGGTGGTTTGGCCACCACTTGCTGGCCTGGGGCGCCGACTGGTGGAACGAAGACTTCACGGCGCCGACCATCAACAGCCCCGAGGCCGTAGCGGCCACCCAGCAGGCGCTCGACATGGTGATCAAGCACCGGGTGTCGGCAGGACGGACGAAGGGCAAAGAGCCGAACGTCGGCGCTAACTTTACGAAACAGGAGGTCGCTACCGTCGTCACCGGGTCCTTCTACGTGAGAGTCATCGAAGCGAACGTCATGCAGAAGCCGGATCCATTCAAGGTCGAAATGACGATGCTGCCCAACGGCCCGGCAGGTCGGAAAGTCGTCCAGGCGATCAACTCGAACTACTTTGGCAAGGAGCCTGCGCATCCTGAGGCAGCGTGGGCCGTGTATAAGTACTTCCTCAGCGAAGATATCCAGAAGTGGATGGCGGGCAACGGCGGCGGCCGCTACACGGCCAACAAGAGCTTCCAGCCCACCGTGCTGCAGCCCTATGAAGACCCAGCCGTCTATGCAGCCTCTGCCGAAATTAGCGTCGCCAACCGTCAGATTGTGCAGCAGTCCGCGGTCAATCGGGCATGGACCAAAGGATGGGAAGCCCTGGAAGGCGGGCAGCTTACCGTCAAGGAACATCTGGATGCATTGCAACACGTAGCGGAAACCGCTCTCGAGGAAGGCGGCTGCATCTGCTAAGGTTTTCCGAGCGAGCGGGGGCTTGTTTCACTCGCTCGGACAATCTTATGCGAGGGCATTCGCTATCCAGGTAGGCACAAAATGGCAGGGGTACGCTGTTCGGCTGTAGGGACGACAAAACACAAATCTACTTATTGGAGACACAATGGCCACGAAAACGAGCTTAGCGCTGCGACTGCACGGCAGGCACTGGCGTACGCGGACCCTTGCCACTGCCGACTGGGAAGAAGAGGAGTTCGCGCTTGATCCGGATGAGACCGGATTCGTGGCTTTACATCTTTGGAACGTCGGTGACGTGAACGGCCCTCCCGTCCCGGAGAACTTCTCGGTGGATATGGGCAAGCCGGAGACACAGGCAGAGTCGGTGCGGATTGCCGAGCAGTATATCCGCCCGGCGATCCACGCGGCGCGCGCTGCCGGGCTAGCGATCTTCCACGTCGAGCCGCGCAACATCGCCCTGAAGTATGATTCGGTCTATCACATGCTCGAGGATGATGAGCTCAACCCACCACGGCGGGAACCGGGGCGGCCCGAGGTCAATCCCGGCTGGCTCAAAGAGCGGGCGGAACGGACGCACGGCAAAGGCTACCAGGAGTGGGAAGGATGGCAGCAAATGCGGATCCTCTCCTCGTGTGAAGCGGAGCCGGGCGATCAGGTGATCCTCACCAGCGCTCAGTTCGACCGCATCTGCCGCAGTCGGGGCATCAAGAATCTCATCTACACCGGCTTTGCTACTAACATGTGCATACTTGGCTCAGAAGGCGCTACTAAGCCCATGCTGGCGTACGGATATAAGATCTTCCTCATCCGCGAAGCGACGCTGGGAACTGAGATTCCAGAGACCTTCCATGACCGTCTGCTTACAAGGGCAGCGCTAATTCAGTTCCAGAAACAGGTAGGCGACACCATCGGCTTTGACCAGTTCATGGCAGCGTGCCGCACCGTTGCCGCGGCAAGAATGGGATAGGGAGCAATGTTTCCTAACGGCGCGGAGTTCTGTCTTAGCCTGCGGCCCGCGGTTGAGATGTGCACGAATTTCCCCTACTGGACGTCACAGTGGAACCATCTAAAGGGCACGCTGGATGCAGACAGCAAGCAGTACGTGCTAAAGATGCACGAGGTAGCACGCTCGTACGGGGTGCATCTCTATTGCCTGCTGGTGGGCAGTTCGTTCGAGGATCCAGACATTGACTACCTCAAGCAACTGGTAGCCGCCGGACACGAGGTGGGTAACCACACGTACACACACCTCAATGTCAAGGCAAAGACGATCGAGAACTTGCAAGCGGTGTACGCTAACGCGCCGTGGCGGGCACATGGCCGCACGCCCCTGCAGTGTATCCACGATGAGGTGTGTGCAACGAGCGCCGCGATTCGCGAAAGGCTTGGTGTGACCGTCACCGGGTTCGGTACACCGGGTGCGTTCAGTACCGGACTGCACGACGTACCCGAGGTCCAAGCGCTGCTCAAAGAGGAAGGGTTCACGCACGTCACGTCGCACTACCTCAGTCCGGCGCCGCGCGGGGTTAGGCGTCCTCCCCTCGATCAACTCGAGAACGCCATGCGTAAGAATATCGACAAACTGCAGCCGTATCGGTATCCAAATGGTCTGTTGGAAATCGCGCCAATGGGGTTGACCGACATCGGGGCCTTTAGAGTTCTTGACCTGGATCGTTGGGAGTACATCAGCCTGCTCAAGGCGGCGATTGACCACGCCCACGAGCGCCGGTACATATTGAGCTTTGCATTCCATCCGCCGGCGCTGGCCGCGCGCGACCCGCACTGCGACGTGCTGGATTCAGTGATCCGTTATGCACAGGGGAAGGCGAGAGGGTGCTGGATTGCGACAAATAGCGAGATAGCCTCCTACTTGGATGCCTCCTAAGTGCGTGGAAGGGAGGGGGTAGCACCGCAAAGTAAGGCGATTTCGTTCAGGTGTGTGTCTGGTTAAACACCACCGTGGATCAGAGATGCGGTGCTGACCACAGGAGAGCAGCATTCAAATGCAAGCATATGTTTCGCGACGAGCATTTCTCACTGGCGGCCTCCTAGCAGGCGCCGGCTTACTGCTGGCAGCCTGCGGGCAGGCAATGGCGCCGGCAGAGTCAATTGCGGAAGATCAGGCACCCGAACCACAGGAGGAGCCAAAAGCTGCAGAGCCGGTCGTCGTTAAGTATCTTCACAACCAGAACAGCCAGGAGGTATGGCAAGCAAGTTGGGGAGGCCTATTTGCGGCCTTTGAAGAGGCAAATTCAGGGATCAAGCTGGAGATACTTTAATCGACAGGCGGTCTCGCCAACCTGGCGACGAAAGCGACGGCATTATTTGCTGCCGGCGATCCCGTCGATATGTACTATGGCCACTTCACGTACATCAGCCAGTTTGCGCAGGCAGAGATGATCCAGTCGCTGGAGCCATTTCTAGCGATAGGCGGCAACGTCTCTAAAGGGGACCTCGATCCTAATGCAGTGGAGAGGATCGGAGGACAAATCCATGGTATCGCCTGGTTCAATCAGGCCAAGGAGTTCTGGTACCACGCGAACATGGTGGCTGATGCAGGTCTTACAAACCCTAAAGAGCTGGAGGCGCGAGGGGAGTGGACTTGGGAAGCCCAGCGCGAAATAGCAACCTTATTAACGAAAAAGGAAGGCGGGAAGGTTACACGCTGGGGTATGCAGCAACACTTCCACTCTACCGGATGGTATATCAACAACCTTTTCGCTTGGGGAGCAGACTGGTACACTAACGACATCTCTGCCCCGATCATCAATACCCAAGAGTTCGGCGACGCGACCCAGTTTGCCGTTGAAATGGTTACCGTGTATGAGGCGGCAAATCGCAGCCGGAAGGCGCGAGAGGGCGACGCGGGGGCCAATTTCGTGAGAGAGACGGCTGCGACTCGCGTAAGCAGCGGATTGATGGTACGCGCCATTAAAGGGGCAGCCGCTTCTAAGACGGACCCGTTCGACATAGAGATGACGCTGCTTCCCAAAGGGCCCGGCGGCCAGCGGGCTACCGTACATTCGATTAATGCGAACTACATTAGCACCTCGTCGCTCGAACCGGACGCTACGTGGGAGTTCTACAAATTCCTGATTGGATCGAATAGCGACTCCTTTATTGCCGACCTGGGCGGCAGACGCTACACAGCCATCCGCGGCCAAGTGCCGATTGTACAGTAGATTACGAGGATGCTGCGGTGTATGCGGCTATGACGGCTCTCAGCGTGCCAACCAAGCAGATCATCAAACAATCAGAGGTTGATGGCGCCTGGCGAGAGAACTGGGGAGCTTTCGAAGAGGGGTCGAAGACGGTACGAGAGGTGCAGGAGGAGATGCAGGCGTTGGCAGAGATTGCCATTGAGGATGGTTGTATCTGCTAAAGAATTCAGGTTGAACTCCTCTTCCAGGTTGGCGATCTCGGCGTGTGCCCTGAACCATCCCAGTGGGACGCTGCAAGTTAGCGGTACGCAGCCGTTGACCCAGCCCAGAATGGCTCTCGCCGCTTGCTGCAAGCAAGTGGTTGTCATGCCGCGCACCTTTGCAAGTGGATCAACTGGCAACCTGTCGGGCAGGGCACTCCAGAGAGACTAAAGGCCATGTGCTCCCGAGAGCGGGAGGCCTGCTTTTCGTGGAGGCTGGCGTAGGTACCCACGCTGTGCTATAAGCACAGCGTGGGTACCTTCTTTGCTGATGTTTCCCTGCTCCATAAGGGAAACACTTATCTGCGCCGCCGTGGGAATGGATTCTGACTACATGCCCAGTCTGCAATTCCCCTCCCTTTGATCGCCGCTTGGAGGAATTACGCCGCGCCCTTCCTGTGGCTTGCCATGTGAGGCAACCTTGCGCGGGAGATGGCAATGTACCCTTACTTTTAGTACGATTTCTCAACCGTACCAATCGGGAAAGTTGGCTATGCGACGGATCCTTAAGACGACTGCACATGCGCTGCTCTTCATGCGCACAATTGTGGTCTTCTACATCGGATTAGGCGTAGGCTTGCAGCGTGAGCCGACCATCGGCACGATCCTCTGAATTGCTGCAAGGGCGATTGCGCTACTCAATTTGCTGTGGATCTTCCGCTCGCGGTTACAACAGAACTAACTGTGCCAAGCAAACCCCGCGCAGTGAATCCGAGACGGTAGTTGACTTGTAGAATGGGCGCAGAACAGCGGATGAAGCTGGAAGACTCATCGCTTAGCCGAGACTCAAAAAATAGAGTGAGATCACGCATACGGCTCGCCTGTCGATGCTGCTACAGGAGGGCCATAGTCTTAGCCGCGTGACCCAGCAAACTCGTGCATCGCGTTTTCAATTGACGAGAGACCGAATTGCTTGCTAGACTGAGCTAGGAATACACCCCGCACGGTGGCTGTAGCTCAACTGGTTAGAGCTCTGGACTGTGGCTCCAGCGGTTGGGGGTTCGAGTCCCCTCAGCCACCCCCAAAGCCTGGTATTTCTCAATCCTCCCAGTTGAGGGTGGCGCTTCGAGTCTGCCAATTGCTGATTTCCCCCGGCCTGTCACCCGCTTTCACATCCCCGGCGTTAATGGGATTCCCAGTTAATGCACCAGGATAGCTTTTGCTGCTGACAAAGAAACACCGGAAGTGATGATTCCTGCGATTGATCCGGCAGTCGACTACAAGGCATTTGTACGACGAGCCTATGATGCGTGCGCGGCAGCGTACGACATCTCTCGAAAATCTGAGCCTGGGACTGAGATACAGGGACTGTCAGACAGACTGAACGACGGCGACGCGGTGCTCGACATCGGCTGCGGCGCCGGAACCCCGATCGCCAAGTCGCTGGCCGCACGCTACCGTGTCACAGGAGTGGACATTTCACAAGAGATGATCCATCGGGCACGGCAGAATGTGCCAACCGGCGACTTCATGTGCGCTGACGTCATGTCGGTACGCTTTCCTCCTTCCAGCTTCAATGCGGTGGTGGCGTTCTATTCCATATTCCACCTTCCCAGAGAGGAGCACCCGGTCCTGTTTCGGAGAATTCACCGGTGGCTCAAGCCAGGTGGGTACCTGCTATGCACTCTCAGTCATAACAGCGAAGAAGGCTACACGGAGGAAGACTTCCATGGATTGACGATGTATTGGAGCAACTTCAGCCATAGGGAGTACAGAGAGATTCTGACCGGAGCGGGGTTCGAGCTGCTCGAGACAAAGTCAACGGGTTCCGGCTACGAAAATACAAACCAGGAGTTCAGCGAGGACCACCCTCAGGTCCTTGCGCGAAAGCCATGATTCGCGAGGCCTGAGGCCGCTCTTTCAGCTTAAAACATGTGAATTTACGGCCGGATAATTGTGTGGGCTTAGCCTATTGACAGATTTCTCACAAGAGAATAGAATTGCGCTATCTTTGAGCAGCCTACGAAGTCTGCATCCAGGGAGCTTGATCTAGAGAATATTGGTTGGAGTGCTTAGTCAAAGTGGGGGGGGGATAGGTCATGGCCAACTATGAGAGGCTGAAGAGCCGTCTGGACCGGGGTGAAGTGGTGATCTTGGATGGGGCCATAGGGACTGAGTTGCAGGCAATGGGCGTGCCTATGGATCCGGCCTCGTGGTGCGGCCCCGGCAACTACACGCACACCGCAACGGTGCGAAAGATGCACGAGCGCTACATTCGTGCAGGGGCCGACATCATTACCACCAATACTTTCAACAATCTGCGCCCTGCGCTGGAGGCTTCCGGGCACGGCCAGTTGATATGGGAGATAAACACGCGGGCGGTGGACGCCGCGCTGGAGGCGATAGACCGGGCCGCTGGTGACAAGCCGGTGTATATTGCCGGCTCTATCTCTTGCCGAATCCCCATACGCGACGGCAGAACCGGAGCACTCCTTGGCGGCACTGGCTATGGCTATGGCGCCAGCCTCTCGAGGGAGGAGCTAAGGGCCTATGTCGACGAGCAGGCGAATATCCTGGCCGAGGCTGGCGTGGACTTTTTCCTGATCGAGAATTTGTGGGCCGATAACGAGTCCAGGGCGATCGCAACTGAGGCTGCCAAGGCTGCAGGACTGCCGGTGTGGGTGGCATTTACGGTGTCAATGGCGCCCGACAGACAGACGGTCAGGATGAGTTTCGGAGACGACCGTGACTATAGTAGCGGTGTGGGAGTGCCGTTGTGGAAATCGAGCTGGCGGACGGTAAACGATGATATGACTCTGGCCGATGGCGTCAGCGAGATCGCCGCACTGGGGCCCGACGCACTAGGCGTGTTTCACAGTAGGGTAGACGACACCACGGCGGCGCTTCAGGTAGTTCGCGACCAGTGGCCCGGCCCCATTGTCGCCTATCCGGATGCGGGCAGGACCGATTACCTGGAGGCTTGGCAGGACAAGAGTGTTGTAAACGACGAGTCTGCGGCGGAACTGACGCAGAAGGCCGCCAAGTGGGTCGGTATGGGAGTTCAAGTCGTAGGCACATGCTGTGGATTTGGCCCCGAGTACATCCGCGCCCTGAGCGGTGCGCTGCCGGACCGGGTCTCATCGCTGCGAGTAGGCACCTAGGATTCTCCGCGCAGAACTCATGCAAATTAGAACACATTCGACGTAGAATAGACCTCCAGATCGACAGGAGGGGTCGCACATGGAATCCAAATCACTGGTGATTGTGGGAGCAGGAGCAGCGGGGACGGTTGCCGCCATCGAAGCGGCCCAGGCCGGGGTCCAGGTCACGCTCATCGACGAGAATCCCATTGGCAAGACTATGATGGGGTTGGATGTACCTCTGTTCTTTGGGAAACGGACCTCGGGTACGCTGCGAAACAGAGACGGGATGCTGGAGAGGGTGGCTGCGGCTAACGACGCTTTGGCGGAGGCCGAGAGGGTTGGCGTTGACGTTCAGCTCGGGACGTGTGTATGGGGCGCCTTTCACAATAACGAAACGAGTAGTGAACTAGACGGCCCGCAACTCGGCCTGGCCGACGACAAGCAGTCGTGGATGATAAAGTACGATCGACTCATCGTGGCAGCCGGCTCTCGGGATTTGGGCATGTCCTTTGCCGGATCGCATCTGGCGGGCGCAATGGGCGCCAACGGCGCCTTCTCGCTGATGAATCGCTACCAGGCTTTGACCTCGCGGCGCATGGTGGTCCTAGGCTCCGGCAATTTGGGTTTTAACACCGCCAGGATGGCTCTGGATAGCGGGATTGAAGTAGCCGCCATCGTGGACGTGACCTGCTCCGCGCGCGGCGATGAGGCTCTCATGGCGGGTCTGCAAGAAGAGGGCGTTACGCTATACACGTCCCACACCGTTAAGGAGGCCGTAGGCAAAGCCGACGATATCGAGTCGGTCGTGCTGATCGAGATCGACGACAACAACGAGCCGATTGCCGGCTCTGAAAAGGCAATCGTCGCCGATACCGTGTGCCTTGCAATCGGCCTGGTGCCCAATATAGAGCTACTTAGTCTATTGGGCTGCGACCTTACCTTTAAGTCCGAGCTTGGCGGGTACGTGCCGGACTGCGATGACTGGATGCGGACCAGCGTTGACACCGTGTTCGTCGCAGGTGATGTTGCCGGCTTCCACGACGGCATGGTCCTGGACCCAGAGATTGCACAAAGTCAAGGTCGCCTCGCCGGCATTGCCGCTGCCGAGTCGCTTGGCGCTATCGACAGAGCGCAGGCCCTGGCCCGGAGGTCTGAGATTCAGGCCGAGGCCGTTGTCGCAACACCGGCTGAAGTACACACGGTCTGGAAGAAGTGGCTGCAGTCCCTCGTCAATGCCGGTGGGCCGGATGTTTTCGCTTGTCCGTGCGAGGAGGTTACGCGTGGTGACCTCATTGGCTTGCAGCCTCCGCGATACTTGAATTGGCGGTCGGAGCAGATGAGTAGTCGAACCCTCCAAACCCAGGCGAAGGATGACCCGGTCAATCCAGACCAGGTCAAGCGCCTGACACGGGCCGGAATGGGCCACTGCCAGGGCCGGCTCTGCAGTGAGCAAGTGTCTCTACTGCTTGCCGCAGAGTCCGGTACCGATATAGCAAAAGTACCGTATATGTCTTTTCGGCCGCCCGTTCGGCCTTTGCCGCTGAGTGTCATGTGGCCGCACGATGAGACGGAGCAGATGCGCGAGAATTGGGTCAAGTGGTTCGTTCCCGTGAGTAGAGTGTTAGGGTAGGCAGTGATCAGTGGATCAGCGGAGTGGCAGTATGCCTAGTAACAGAGCAGACGTAGTCATCATTGGTGGTGGCATTTCGGGCCTCAGCACGGCCTATTATCTGGCCAAGGCGGGCAAGGATGTCGTCGTCGTCGAGAAAGGGATCGTCGGAGCCGAGGCGTCCGGGCGCAACGGCGGGATGATCAGCGAGCGAACTGACGAGCCGGATTTGGTTCCATTGGCGGTGGAAGCTGTGAAATTGTGGGCGAAGCTAGACGATGAGTTGGGCTATCCCACTGAGTTCGTGCAGCAAGGTAGGCTCCAAGTTGCCGTTACAGAAGAGGAGATGGGCCGCTACTTAACCGAGCAAGAGGTAGGGGAGCGATTCGGCGTACGTGTGGACCTGGTGGACCGTTTCGAAATACAGGACATGGTACCCTGTATCACCGATAGGACGCTCGGCGGGATCTTTTTCCCAAAGGGCGGTCACGCCAACCCTCAGCGGACGGTCCAGGCATTTGCATGGGCTCTTCAAGACAGGGGCGGCAAACTCTACCAGAATACCGCCGCCACGGGCTTCAAGCTCGCTGACGGGAGGGTCTCGGCGGTCGAGACGACTGCGGGCGTCATTGAGGCCGACACGGTGGTTTGCGCTGCTGGGCCACAGACGGCGTTGTTTCTAGAGAGGGTGGGCGTTCGGGTTCCCCTAGCACCGGCAAGGGCAGAGATTATTGCCACTGCTCCCTTAGAGCCACTCTTTCAATTCGCCCTAGTGGGAAACGGACTCTACGGGCGCCAGGCCAGAAAGGGTAATCTGCTCTATGGTGGAGGACCCCACGAATGGATTGATGTGGATCTGACCACCGATCCCAGCAAGCCCAACACTCCCATTATTCGGAACATTGCCAGGCGGCTTGCAGACTTGCTTCCAGGGGTGGCGGACGTGCCTGTAATCCGGAGCTGGGCCGGGGTGATAGAACAGGCCCCAGACTCCCTGCCTATCATTGACATCCTGGACCGGCCGAGCAACTTTGTGTTTGTCTCCGCATCGGCTCATGGATTCGCCATCGCACCCGCCACGGGCAGAGTCGTGAGCGAATTGGTGCTCCACGGCGATACGAGCACCGACATCAGTGGTCTCAGTTTGAGCAGATTTGCCAATGTCGGCCCCAACTGGAAAGAAGAACTCGGATGGATTCCGAATCCTGCCCGGTCCTGATCTCTGCCCTCGCTCACGCCCAGTCGCACTGCTCTCTTTGAAGTCATTGGGGGCGATCCGGGTCTGCAATCGTCTCGTCAAGCAAGGCTGCCGTTCAGCGCTGCTGTTCAAGTGTCCAATTGCGGTGGACTCATTGGGAGAGACAAAGGTTGCGAGATCGCACTGGAGCGATGATGTCTTTGGGGCGGTTTGATGTCCAACTCTCGAATAGGCACTCTGGAATCTGCCCGTAACTGTGGAAGAGCTTTAATCTCAAGGTCAGACGGCAGTGAAAGACGCCGAAGGTTATAGCATCAGACCGGCGGCTTGCAGCGATGTGCATTCAGTCCTGGAGTTGTCGCGACTTTGGTCTGAGGAAGGCTGCACGACCGGCTATGTCGCATGTGCGGCTGAGCATCTTCAGTCCTGGCTCGATGGAGGCTTCTTCTTCGTTGGTGAATTCCTGGGCGAAGTAATTGCCTACGCTGCGGGAGTCGTGAAACTTGGGAGAGGCGCAATTTTCGAGCCCGAGGGCGAGCGATACTTGAATGTCGATGAGGTCTTTGTTCATGCCGACCACCGCGGCAGGGGCGTTGGAATGCAACTGATGCAGGCCCTTCTGCATACATCGGAATCGGACGGTGTTGTGCGCTCCATGGTAGGCTCGAACAACGTGGACTGGCTAGCCACATTTCAATTCTATGAGCGGCACGGCTATCGTATGCTCTCAATCCAGATGTATAAGTAGTCTCAGCCAATACAATGCAGACCGACCGCCTCATCATGGCGGCGCGAAATACCCAATTCATAATTGGCCTTATTTGTTCGCGCGGGGCTCGCGGCGACGGGTTAAGCTAGTTTCTGGGTGGTTTGCCATACTTGGCGGCAGCAAGGTCTTGGAGGAGGAAACCGGTGAAGGCATCGATTCGCTTGGATATCGATCACCACGTTGGTGAGATCGACCCGCGCATCTTTAGTGGGTTCCTTGAGCACTTGGGCAGAGCGGTGTACGAGGGGATCTTCGATCCGGAGAGTCCGCTGAGCGATGCCAATGGATTTCGCACAGACGTGGCTGCCGCGCTGCGCAAACTGGCAATGCCCTTTATCCGGTATCCGGGCGGCAACTTCGTCAGCAACTACGATTGGCGCGACGGGGTGGGTCCGCGCGATGAGCGTCCCGTGCGGCCGGATTTCGCGTGGAAGAGCATCGAACCGAACACGTTTGGCGTGGACGAGTTTATCCGCTGGTGTCGTTGGATGGACACTGAGCCTATGATGGCGGTTAATCTCGGCACCTTGGGCCCCCGTGAAGCGGCAGAACTGGTGGAATACTGCAACCTACCAGGCGGCACGCATTGGTCGAATGCGCGACGAGAAAACGGGAGCGCCGATCCCCATGGTGTGAAGCTTTGGTGCCTGGGCAACGAGATGGACGGCCCTTGGCAGGCAGGCCACTGCTCGGCCGCTGATTACGCGGTGAAGGCGCAGCAGGCGGCTCGCCTCATGCGCGGGATCGACCCCGCCATAGAGCTTGTGGCGTGCGGTTCATCGGGCCGCAGCATGGAAACCTACATGGAGTGGGACCGTGTCGTACTGGAGACATGCTGGGAAGACGTGGAGTATATCTCCGCTCACCGCTACAGCCGTAATACCGAGGATGACAGCGCGTGGTTCCTTGCGGAAGGCGTGGAAATTGACCGCATTCTGAACGACTATGCCGGTCTCCTCGCCTACGTGCGCGGCGTGAAGAAGAGCGAGAAGCGTATCTCCGTGGCCTTCGACGAGTGGAACGTCTGGTACAAGGACAGGGAAATAGACGGGTCCTGGACCCACGCGCCGCACTTGATCGAGGAAGTCTACAACCTGGAGGACGCACTGGTCTGCGCTCAGTTCTTGAACAGTTTTCTGCGGCACGCCAATACTGTGAAAATCGCGTGCATTGCGCAGATCGTCAACGTCATAGCGCCCATTCTGACAAGGCCGGACGGCCTGCTCATCCAAAGCATCTACTATCCACTGCAGCTCTTTTCGCAGCACGCGCGCGGCACTTCCCTAATACCGATCATCGAGAGTCCCACCTACGCGGCTGGGGCCAGAGGGGAAGTTCCGATGTTGGACGTCTCCGCGAGCTACGATGTTGCAAGGGATTCCGTTAGCATTTTTCTCGTCAATAGAAGCCTCTCAGAAGATGTCGATGTGCAGGTATCCTTTGGAGACCGCCGGGCCAAGCCCAACCTCAAAACTACCGTGCTCACCGGCGTCGACCCCAAGGCACACAACACATGGGAAGAGCCGGACGTGATCGGGCCAAAACCAGGTACGGCTAGCCTACACGCCGAAGGCGAGGTCCACTTTGTAGCGCCCTCACTGGGGCTGACTGTCGTTTACATGCAGCTTGAGCAACATGGATAACCGAAGGTGTCTGGCTCTAGCAAGCCTTTAGGCTTGTTCTTCAATCCGGGCAGTAGTCCTACAATACTAGGCTGAATGGTAAGGAATTACCTCTGAATTCCGTTCAGAAGTTCCCAAGACCTCAGCGGAAGAGACGGCCGCCTTTTACGCGGAGGGTTTTGCGGCCCGCACTTCCTCAGCCAGCCTTGGCTTGACCGTACACTGAAATGAAGAGCGGGTCATTTGCCCCATCACCCCTATCTTGCTACTCTTGCCTGGATGTGTACGCGCTATCTAAAATGCCTGCTTCAATTCTGGCCGAATGCCTGAGACATGGAGAACGATGACGCAGCTTCGCTTTGTACATGCCGCCGACCTGCACCTGGATAGCCCTTTTACAGGCATGAGGGCCGAGGCACCTTCGAATGTGGCGGACGCGCTGTATAGGGCGACTTTCGACGCATACGATAACATCATTGACTTGTGTATATCTGAGAGTGTTGACGCGCTGCTCGTGGCAGGAGACATATACGATAGCGCAGACCGAAGCCTACGCGCCCAGCGTGTCTTCATTAACGGTTTGGAGAGGCTTGACGAAGCTGGAATACGCTCGTTTGTTTGTCATGGCAATCATGATCCCCTCGACGGCTGGGAGGCGCGGTTGACCTATCCGCCAAGGTGCCATCGCTTCGGCCCGAGTTTTGAACGCGTGCCGGTATTCGAAGAGGATCCCGACCGCGCAGTTGTATACGGAATCAGCTACCCGAAGCGGGAGGTCACATGGAATCTGGTCAGCGACCTTGAGGCGGTCAGCCCAGAATTGTTCTCCATTGGCCTATTGCACGCGAATGTCGGCAGCGACTCAAACCACGCTGCATACGCCCCCTGCACACTAACAGACCTTGAGAAGTCTGGGATGGACTATTGGGCTCTTGGCCATGTCCACGCCCAACAGGTGCTACAGAAGGTTGCGCCTACGGTCGTATATCCAGGCAATCCCCAGGGCAAGAATCCAAGCGAGACTGGGCCCAAGGGCGTGTATCTGGTAGAAGTCAACGATGACTCAACCATAGATCTCGCTTTTCGCTGCACAGATGCAGTACGTTGGGTGCACCTGCAATTTGACATCTCCGAGACGGAGATCGAGCAGGACTTGCTTGACAATCTCGGCGAGCTTCTACAGGATTATCTCTCTGCTGCAGAAGGTCGATCCGTGGTGACGCGTCTCACGCTGTCTGGCAGAAGCTCCCTGTGCGATGCCCTGCGCCGTCCCAATTTCATCGAGGAAATTAGGGAAGAGGTCAACCGGAATTGGGATAACCGGTCACCTTTCGTTTGGTGCGAGCGCATTGAGAATCAGTCCGCGTCGCCGTTCGAACGGGAGAAAAGGCTGGAAGGGAGCGACTTTGTTGCCGAATTTCTCCGCGTGTGCGATCGTGCAAAATCACGCCAAGATCTGCAGGAACAACTTAGAGTCAGTCTTAGTGATCTTTTTGAGCATAGGACATTCGGGCGTTACTTGACAGACGAAATGCGAAATGATGAAGAGCTTTCTGCTCTGATCGATGAATCGGAGTCAATAGCCTTAGACTTGCTGATAAGGAACGAAGAAGCGTGAGAATTGAGGGATTTTACATCGAAGGCTTCGGTCACTTTGCCGACCGCAACTTTGGTCCATTCCACACACCCGTCACAGTTTTCTACGGGCCAAATGAGGCAGGGAAGAGTACGCTTCTTGCATTTCTACGTTGCATCTTGTTCGGGTTCCCAATGCGTTTAGGCGCGCAACACTATCCGCCTACGGCCGGTGGCAGGCACAGCGGTCGAATTGCTATCGTGGACCAGAGTGGACGCCACTACACAGTTCACCGCATTCAAGGACGCGGGGCCGGGCCGGTGACGGTTAGCAACGGATCCGGAGACGTCCATGATGAAAGTGTGCTTGCCCGGCTGCTGGGCCACCACACCGAAGACGTATTCAAGAGTATCTTCGCCTTCACCTTGGATGAGCTTCACAGCGATGATCTATTAAAGGACGAAAGTGTAAACAGCCAGATATATAGCGCGGGCATGGGCGTTGTGAGACTGCCCGATGCCCTGAGAGCGATCAAGGGCAAAAGAGATCAGCAATTCTTGAAAGGCGGCAACAGGCACAACGTTGTAAGAGCTACTGAGTCACTCAAGGATATCAACACTAAGCTGAGCGAAGTAGCAAACAACGCCAAGAGATACGGAGAACTCACGGCGAGACTCGAGGAGATTGAAAAGAAACGGGGACAAGAGGTTTTCACTCGCAAGCAGCTTAAGTCGAGCCTTGACCACCTGCGTCGGCTAGAGAGCGGATGGGGCGATTGGGTTGACCTTGTTACCGCACAGGAGAACTTAGAAGAGATTGAGGTAATATCGAACTTTCCAGTCAATGGGGTCAGACGCCTGGAGGCGCTGGAGGAACGAATTCGTGGGGCACGAAAGGAATACGATGCCGCGTGCGGTCAAGTGGAAGTGGACCAGTCTAGGGCAAAGGCAAGGATTGAGCATGAGTCCATACTTGAGCATACGAATAACATCCGCTTCCTGGAGCGAAATCGTGAGCACTTTGAGAGTGCCGTCCGAGACTTGCCGTTACGAGAGTCGGAACTTAGAGACCGTGAAGGATTGTTAAAAGGCACTTTGAAAGACATCGGCCCCGACTGGGATAATGCTCGCCTTGAGGGATTTGATCTTTCAGTGGCTGTCCGGGATGAGGTTTCTCAGTTTGGGGATAGCTTGCGAAAGAGTGAAGAAGAGCTTGATCGTCGTATAGCTGCACTTGCTCAGGATGAAGGTCGGCTGAGAGAATCAATAAAGGCGGAAAGTGTCGCCAAGCAGGATTTTGAGGCTGCCCGCAAGCCATCTGTCAGTAAGGAGCAGGCAAGTGAGCTTCGCGCGACGATTCGCAGATCCAACTCACAGTTCCTTGAACTGAAGGCTGTGCGGGAGCGATTGTCACTCTTGCAGGACCAACTGAACGCATTGGCCGATCCCTCGGTATCAGGCGGAAGGCGTACTGGTCAGAAGATAATTGCGGGATTTGTGGCTTTTGTTGGGTTAGCGCTCTTGGCTGGAGGATTCGCGTTGGGCGGAACTGCACTTGTCATTGGCGTAGTTGGCGGGTTGACGCTCGTCGGTATCTCCGCATACTTGTACTTTCTCGGAACTGCAACGCGTGCCGCTGTCGATCCTCTACAGGCATCTCCTCTCAAGAACTCTCTTGATCGGTTAGAGGACGAGCGGAAAGAGCTTGAATCAGCGCTTGCGAAGAGCAAGGCAACTCTCGGCCTTGAATCCGTCGACAATGCGTCACTCATCGCCGCCGAGGCTTCATTGGATGAAGAAGAAGCTTTGATGCAGGAATTCAACGCTCTGCGCAAGACCCTTGACTCTACCAGAGAGTCGACTAAGGAACGTAGGAACAGCGTGGAACAGTCAGAGGAAGGCGCTGCTTCGGCGAAAGCGCAACTTGAGAATATTCGAAATGAGTGGCGAGGATGGCTGCAAGCACGCGGATTGAATGTAGCATATGGCCCTCAAATAGTGGAGGAGATTCGGGGGAAAGTCGAGCTCGGCGTCGATAGGATTCGCGATGTTCGGGACTGGCATCAGCGTATTGCCACAATGCGGGAGAGTGTTTCGGAATACATTCATGTGGTTGCACCTCTAGCCTCGCAATTTTGCATATCCTTTGACAGGAACCAACCGACTAGCGCCACTGTCGCAGCTGACAGGCTTGCTAAAACATATAGTGACACAGAGTCGAAAGTCAGTAAGCGACATGATGCAGAAGAAGCGCTTGCAATAGCAAGTCAACGGCTAAAGGAACGCCAGCAGGACCTTCAGAAGGCTGAGACAGAATTGAAAGAACTGCTCCGTTCCGGGGGCGCAAACAGTAGCGAAGAGTTCCGTAAACGGGAAGAAGCGTGCCTATTGCGGAAGGAGCTTGAAGGTGGACACCGGGAGTCGCTCAATCGATTGCAGCACATTTGCGGACCCGGAAAACTCCTTGAAGACTTCAAGAATGAGCTAAGCAGGACAGATATCCAGTCTATAGGGGACCACGCCCGCCAAGTAGAGGAGGAGCTCGATACGGTTGACACACATCTTGAAGAGTTGGACACTGAACTCGGCTCAAATACGTCGGAGTTGCGGGCGCTGTCTACTGAAGAAGAGTCGTCAAGTTTACGCATGAAACGAGACTTCCTGCTGGAACAGCTACGAGAACACGCACGGGAATGGGCGAAATACACTCTCGCGGAGCGACTCCTGGATGAAGCGAGCACCACCTTCGAGCGCGAGCGGCAGCCAGGTGTCGTCCGCAACGCCGAGTCCTTCTTTAGCGAGATTACGGGCGGGCGCTATGGCCAGGTTACTGCGCCTCTGGGTCAGAAGACGATCAAGGTAAGTGGAGAAAGAGAACTGAACAAAGAACCTTCGGCATTGAGCCGCGGCACGCGCGAGCAGTTGTTCCTCTCATTGCGATTTGGATTGGTGCAAGAACTTAGTCAGCGGACGGAGCCGCTGCCCGTAATCGTCGACGAGGTGCTAGTGAATTTTGATCCAGAACGAGCGCTGCGGGCAGCAAAGGCCTTCGTACAACTCTCCAACACCAATCAAGTGTTCGTCTTTACCTGCCACCCAACAGTCGTCGAGAATTTCCAAGTGGCAGCTAAGCAGTTGGATTCTCCAGACCCCATGTTGATTGAAATCGAGTAGGCTCTAGGTTGACCATGAGACCTTGCCTGCGTTCCTTCAATATGGCGCGAAATTAAGTGTACAGTGCGTAGGGCTCATGCCCATGGTTGTGAATGGTTCTTCCTGAGTTGCTACTACTAGGAGTTTGAGCAATGTCGTATTCCTTGGAAGACGAATTTGGCGACATCATTGGTAAGGCGCGGCGGGGGCTGGTGTTGAGTGTTGCTGCCGTAGCGAAGCAGGTGGGCGTTAGTGCAGGTGAGATCGAAGAAATGGAGCGCTATGCGCTTACGCCCGATCAGGCAGTCATAGACCGGCTTGCTGCCGTGCTTGGACTTCAGGAAACGCGCCTCGGCGCAATCGCGCGCGAAGAGTGGGAGCCCGTCGCCAGCGACTTCATGGCGAGCGATGACATAGCGATAGAGCGCTTCCTGGTTGAAGAGTACAACGCGAACGTCTATCTACTGCATAACAAGTGCACGCAGACTGCCCTGCTGGTGGATGCCGGCGGTCTTGGTGAAGCTGTCGTGCAACACGTCCGGCAGGCTGACGTGAATCTGCTTGCCATTTTAGTTACGCATGGTCACAGCGACCATACGAACGACGTAGGCGCAATCCGGCAGGAGACCGGCGCAGCCGTCTATGTACATGCCTCCGACGTAGGCATCAACCAAGGTAAGTTGGGTGCAGATGTGCAGTCATTGCAGGGGAACGAGACTCTAGCGTTTGAGGGCTTTTCGGTAAGAGTCATGCCAACGCCGGGCCATACAGCCGGGAGCGTTACCTACGTGGTCGGAAGTGCGGCGTTTGCGGGCGACACGCTGTTTGCCGGTTCGATGGGGCGCTGCACCTTGAATTACGCCAGTATGCTTCAGGCCATTCGCGATCAGATACTCACCTTATCCCCCACTATGAAGCTCTTGCCCGGTCACGGCCCGTCGACGACGGTGCAGGAAGAGCGAGACCACAACCCATTTCTCGGCTGAAGTGCGGCGCATCCCTGAGCGCCCATGGGAGCGTAGCGATCGCCTAGGTGACAACGCATCGGTTTCCGAATTCCTGAAGGATAGGGAAACCAAATGGATAGTGGCGGTATCAGGCTGAGTCTTTGTTTGGACATGAGCGTAATCGGCCTTACAAAGGCACTTAGTAGCCTGCCCAGGGGGAATCTCTATAGCGTCCGCTTGAGGTCGTTACTCGCGAACGCCAGGTGTGCTTCTTCTCCAAGCGCCCTAAAGCCCATCATGTCGATGGAATACAGAGATTTACATATCTCTAGTGCAATGTAGTCTCGCGTACAAAACTCCGCGGTGGGGCATGATATGCTCACATTAGGTGAGCAATTGGTGTGAAGTCCGAATATTTTCCGATCCGGTACGCGATTGTACTAGCATTATGAGAAATTACCGTACGTCTTCCCCGGCAACCGGCATGCCGCAACGCATGTTAGAGAACGGTCGGCTGGGCCTCTACAACCGCACTCTTTCCTGCATTGCAAAGATAGACATCTTTGCAGACCTTCTGCCCCATGAGGTCAGCGAGATTGACCACTCCAGTGCAACAGTGAAAATCAGCAAGGGAGGGGTGATCTACACGCCGGATAAGAGTCGAGAGGTGCTTTTTCTCATTAAGGAGGGCCGCGTTCAGCTTTACCGTATCTCGTTTGAGGGCCGCAATCTTGTCTTGGCTATGCTGGGGCCGGATACATTCTTTGGCGAAATGCCGCTCTTTGGGCAAGCAATGGGGGATTCGGTTGCACAGGCAGTGGACGACGTGGAGCTCTGCACGCTTGGCCGCACGGAAATTGAACGCATCCTCACGACATATCCCCGCATTGGAATGCGCCTCATTCAGGTGCTCAACGAACGACTCCAAGAGGCCGAGGAACGTCTGCACGAAAGTGCATTCATGACGATGCCCGCCCGCATTGCGGCGCTGCTCCTGCGCCTTGCAGAGGATTCCAATGAGATTGAGGGACTAACCCATCAAGATCTGGCGGATATGCTTGGCGTCTATCGCGAGACGGTAACGGCGACGCTGGACAAGCTGAAGCAGGATGAAATGCTTGAAATTGGCCGCAAGCGCATAACTCTTTCCAACCGTTCAACTCTAGAGTATTTGATACACGGCCCGTCGCACAGCATTTGAAAGGGAGATGAACTAAGGTGAATCGAGTATCACGAAGGGTCATGAATCGACGAAATCTCCTCCTGACAGCCGGCGCTGCTGCAGTAGGTCTTTTGGCTGTAGCGGCCTGCGGGCAGGTGGCAGAGGAGACTACTGTAGAGCCGACGAGCCCACCCGCCGTTACGCCGGAAGCCGAAGCCGTCCAGCCTTCGCCGACTCCCCAGTTCAACTTCTCCACGTATGGTTGGCGGACGGATTTTTCCAAGCATAGCGTGCCCTTGAGCGAAATTAGCTCCGGCGGCCCTGGAAAAGACGGTATCCCGCCGATTGACGAGCCGAAGTTCATTACGGCTGATGAGGCCGCAGCATACCTCGGCGACCGCAAACCCGTTGTGGCGTTAGAGGTCAACGGTGAGGCGAAGGCCTATCCAATTGAGATCCTGGTATGGCACGAAATCGTAAACGACTCAATTGGCGGCGTGCCGGTCACCGTGACGTTTTGCCCGCTCTGCAACACCGCCATTGCCTTTGACCGCCGACTAGATGGAACCACCTATGACTTTGGCGTCAGCGGCAATCTTCGCTACAGCGACTTGGTTATGTACGATCGCCAGACTGAAAGCTGGTGGCAGCAAATTACGGGAAGGGCCATCGTAGGCGAACTGACCGGCAAGAAGCTGACCGCGATTCCGGCTGCAATGGTTTCGTTCGCCGACTTCCGCAGCACCCACCCGAAAGGCCAGGTGCTTTCGCGCGACACCGGCTTTCTCAAACCATACGGCAGAAACCCCTATCTCGGCTATGACGACATTTCCCGCTCACCCTTCCTTTTCTTCGAAGAGGTGGACGGACGCCTGCCCGCCATGGAGCGAGTGGTCACCGTGTCATTGAACGGCGAAGACGCTGCTTACCCCTTCAACGTGCTCGCGGCGCAGAAGGTGGTTGAAGATACCGTCGGCGGGGAGCCGATTGTGGTATTTCACCAACCTGGGACAATTTCCCCCTTTGCACGTAGCGAAGAGGACATTGGCGCCGCCGGGGTCTTTGCGCCGACGCTCGACGGCAAGACCTTGAAGTTCAACGTCACTGACGACGGGACTATCGTGGATACGGAAACGCAATCGCAATGGAACGTCCTCGGCCGCGCGATTGCCGGCCCTCTGACCGGCAAACAACTCCAATCCATAGTGAACGGCAACCACTTCTGGTTTGCGTGGGCCGTCTTCAAGCCTGACACCCGCGTCTTTGGACTGTCCGAATAGAAGATCTCCTCATGTCGGGAAATAGGCTGGAGGCTGCCATCCTAATGTGGTGGAAAGGATGAGCTACGCCATTAAGGATTGACACGCAATCAGTGAGTGGATTCACCAAAGCGTGTGGGGTCCCAGTGGGATACGGGCCGCGTGGTGTGGCCGGTTGTGATGAGGTCTTTGATGATCTCAGCGGTGATAGGCGCTTGTTGGATGCCCAGCTTGTGGTGCCCGACAGCGTAGAAGTAGCCGGGGAGTGCAGACGGGCCGACCAGCGGATAGCCGTCCGGGTTGGAAGGGCGGAACCCCGACCAAAGTTCTTCAATGGTCGCCGAAGCGAGCTGCGGAATGGCCTGGATTGCGGCTTGGAGCATGCTCTGGATCGCTCCCGCCGTGTTGCGCCGATCGTATCCGGCGCGCTCGGTCGTCGCTCCAAGAACTATGCGCCCGCTCTTGCGCGGGATCACGATGTATTGCGGCAGGTTGATGAGGTGGCTGAGCATTACCGAATCTGAATGCAGCGCGAGCATCTGGCCCCGCTCAGGCTGTACTGGAATGTGCTCCGGCGCTCCCCGCAGCGTGCCGCCCCAACTGCCGGTGGCGTTAACGACCGCTCCGGCGCAGATTTCCTGCGTGTCCGCGTGCACTCCGGCGACCTTGCCGCCTACGACCTTCAGCGCGCGGGCATCGCAGCCGGTGAAAATGTCTATACCCGCCCTGCGCGCGCCGATCTCTAACGCACGCAGTAGACGCCGGTTCTCGATGTTTGCGCACATAGTCACCATGCCGAGAGTAACCGGCGCAGTGATCTCCGGTTGGCGCGCCTGCACTTCGGCGGTACTGATGAATTCACACCCAAGGCTTGCCCCATCCAGTTGCGGCTGCAAAGCACGCATGTTGGCTTCATCTTCCGCAGTAAAGGCCAGGTGCAGGGCGGGGTGACGGACAGCTTCGATGTCGATGCCGGTCTCATCGGCGAGTATTGGAGCCAAGGCCAGCAGCATCTCGCTGCCTTCTACGCGCAGTGCAAAGTCGGCATTGCTTTCGTAGGCATAGGGTCTACTCATTAGCACGCCGGCGGACGCCCACGAAGCTTCTTTTCCTACCTCACTGCGCTCCAGGAGTGCCACATCCAGCCCGGTGGCGCGTAAGTCGCGCGCAATCATGAGTCCGATGATGCCGGCGCCAATTACGGCAACGTCATACGTTTTCATTTTGCTGCCCGCTTTCCTCTTCCCGTACAGATTTGAATGAAACTCGCCTTGGTCTTTCATTCTACTGTACTCGCGCAGCCGCATCTCATTGCTGCGGAGATGCGTTCAATTCTGTTCTCCGGTTGCAATCGCCACTTGCAATAGTTACTTCAGCAAGTCCGGACACTGTGCACTTGCAGCCATGAATTACCTTCTCCGCGGCTGTGCGCGTGCTTCAGATAACGAAGTAAGTTTATGGCATAATCGAACATGCTGCCACTGGGACGCCGCGGCGTTCATGCCAGGATGAAGACCGCATCCGAGGACTCACAAATGCCGACAAAAGTGCTGTTCGACACCGACATCGGCACTGATATCGACGATGCAGTGTGTCTTGCGTACCTGCTGGCTCAGCCTGCGTGCGAGTTGCTTGGCATAACCACGGTAAGCGGTGAACCAACCAAGCGCGCCATGCTGGCGAGCGCCTTGTGTCGGGCGGCCGGTAAGGACATTCCAATCTTTCCCGGCACGGAAGAGCCGCTGCTCATAGAGCAGAGGCAGCCACGGGCGCAGCAGGCGGACGCGCTGGGCGATTGGCCGCATGAAGAGAGTTTTCCGCAAGGCGCAACAGTGGAGTTCCTGCGCCAAACGGTGCGGGCGCATCCGGGCGAGATTACACTGGTTGCTGTCGGCCCACTGACGAATATCGGCCTCCTCTTTTGTGCAGATCCCGAAATCCCTCGTTTGCTGAAAGGCCTTGTGCTTATGTGCGGGCAGTTCTTCGGGCGGGGAGTGGGACGAGGGCCGGTGGAGTGGAATGCCTCCTGCGATCCTCATGCCGCGGCAATCGTCTACCGGAGCACGGTTGCCAGCCATCGCTCGCACGGCCTCGACGTCACACGGCAAGTCCGTATGTCCGCCAAGGAAGTGCGCGCGCGCTTTCGTGCGCCGCTGCTCCGTCCGGTGGCTGCATTTGCTGAAGTCTTCTTTCAGCGACGAGAAGAAATCACTTTCCACGATCCGCTGGCCGCGACAACGATTTTCGATGATCGTATCTGCACGTTCGCTACCGGCAACGTACAGGTGGAGCTAGAGAGCCGGCAGCTTGCAGGCTTCATGCATTGGCAAGCCAACGACGCTGCCGGTCGTCATCAGGTGGCGGACACAGTTGACGCTGATCGGTTCTTTGCACACTATTTCTCAGTTTTCGAGTAAGGAGAACAGCATGTTCCAAGGCAAAGTGCTCGGTATCTATACCGCCCCGGCCCGAAGGGAGCCAATGGTCTCACAGCAGGACGTGCGTGTCGTGCCCGGCAAAGGTATTGAAGGAGACCGGTACTTTAAAGGAAACGCCACATATTCGGACCGTCCGGGGCCGCATCGGGAGCTAACGCTTATCGAACTAGAAACCATCGATGCCCTGGAGCGGGAGTATGGGTACCGCCTTGAGCCTGATCTTTCTCGCCGTAACCTCTTAGTCTCCGGTGTGCCGCTCAACCACCTCATTGATCGTGAATTTACGATTGGCGGCGTGCGTGTGCGCGGGATTCTCCTTTGTGAGCCGTGCGCCAACCTCGCGGAAACCAGCGGTCACTCCAACATCATCAACCACATGATGCATCGCGGCGGCCTGCGGGCCGAAATCCTGACCGAGGGCGTCATTCAGGTTGGCGCGGATATCTCGCCGGGCAGCGAAGAGTAGCACAAAAGAGCACGAATGGCTGCGTTCTCGGTCGGCGGGAATGGCAATTGACTTACGTTAGACTACGCAGTCCTATATCCCAGCGTGCCGCCGCCGTCAGCGTAGAGTTCAATGCCCGTCACAAAAGACGCTTCATCGGAGACGAGGAATAACGCGGCGTTTGCCATTTCCTCCGGCGAAGAAATGTAGCCGAGCGGGTGCCGGGCCGCCACGCCGGCACGCATCTCGTCCGGATTGGGCTGCATGTTGATGAAGCCTTCAAACAACGGTGTTGTGACACTCGCCGGGCAGAGCGTGTTGGCCCGGATGCCATACTGGGCACAGTCCAACGCCAGCGCTTTCGTAAAGGCGATCACTCCTCCCTTTGAAGTACAGTAGGCGATCGAGTGCGGTTGCGCATGCACGCCGACCATTGACGCGATGTTCAGAATCACGCCTCTTGTTTCTTTCAAGGTGGGCAATGCGTATTTGCACGTCCACAAGAGACTCTTGAGATTGATGTTCATAATATGGTCCCACTCAGCCTCAGTCGTGTCTTCCACATCCTTATCCACGTAGACCGCGGCATTATTCACGAGTATATGCAACGCGCCAAACGCATCCAGAGTTTCTTTCAGCATAGCGCGCACGTCGTCTTCTGAAGCAACGTCGGCTACAATAGCGTGTGCCCGCCCGCCTGCCTGCTGGATGGCGGCCGCAGTTGCTTGTGCGCCTTGCTCATTGCGGTCTACTACCGCGATGGCAGCGCCTTCTGCGGCAAAACGCTTGGCCATGGCCTCCCCGATGCCACTGCCGCTGCCGGTGATGAGCGCAACTTTGTCACGCAATCTCATGCTCATGCTCCTTCGAGTTTGCAGATTATGAATTCCTACGGATTCTCGTCTCCGCACTCAACGTCAAGTCTCATGTGCAATTATACCGAGTAGTGCTTATCCTACGTCGGGTGGAGGGGATCAAGGCTGACCGCAATTGACGGTCAACTCTGCAGACAGTAGCATGCATTGGGAGCGACGTGCCCACAATATTGTGGGAGTCCCTGTAAGCACCCAACCAGTTTGATTGCCGGCACAACTCCGAAACGGTCCGGCACATTCAGCCACTGCGTGCTTTCGACCGGCTTCAATTTGCCTATGCGGCGATCAGAGTTTGAGATTCATGAGCGGCACACTAGTCATTGGACAGTCAGGTGGATCAACCGCAACGCTAAGCGTTACGCTCGCGGGAGTGCTTGAGGCGGCGCTGGAGAGTGGGGCCATAGACCGGGTCTATGGTATGTGCAACGGCATTGAAGGCTTGCTGCAAGAGCAATTCGTCGATCTCACCCATGCCCCTACAGAGCTCCTAAGTGCGCTGCGCCGCACGCCATCTGCCGCCCTCGGGTCATGCCGTTATGCCTTGGCGGAATCAGACGCCGACCACGCACTAGACGTGCTGCAGGCACACGACGTGCGCTACTTCATCTATATCGGCGGCAACGGTTCGGCGCTCACCGTGCAGGCAGTCAATCGTTGGGCAACGACGAGCGACTACGAGTTGAACGCTATTGCCGTGCCCAAGACTATCGACAATGATCTGTGGGGCACCGACCACACACCGGGCTACGGGAGCGTGGCGCGGTTTGCGGCGCTTGCCGCAATGGACGGCGGCTCCGATTCCTGGGCGCTTCGCAGCCACGACCAAGTCAAGATACTAGAGACGTTTGGCAGGAACACAGGGTGGGTGACTGCGGCGACCGCGCTGGCGAAGCGTGAAGAAAGCGACCCCCCGCATCTGATCTTAGTTCCCGAACGCCCGTTGACTCAGAGACGCTTTCTGGATGACGTCCAAGACGCCTACGACCGCCATGGCTACGTATTTGTCGCCGTATGTGAGGGGCTGCGCCGACCGGACGGCAGTCTACTCTTTGCCTCGGATCGAGACGTAGACCAGGACGCTTTCGGTAGAGGACAGCTTGGCGGCGTGAGCAGTTTACTCTCCGAATTGGTTGCAAGGGAGTTGGGCCTAAAAAGCCGCACCGACAAGCCCGGCACCATGCAGCGCGCCTGCATTTCCCTCGCCTCGACCGTAGACCTTGAAGAGTCCTTTCGCGTTGGAAAAGCGGCGGTGGCAGCGGCATTAAGCGGTGAGACGGGCATGATGGTTACCCTAGAACGGACACCCGGCGCGGAGTACTTGGTACGTACGGGTCTTATTGCCGTCGATGAAGTAGCAGGCAAGGAGCGCCCGCTGCCTGACGCGTATCTCAATGAAGCGGGGAATTTCGTTACAACGGGATTCTTGGACTACGTGCGTCCGTTGATTGGTGAGCCGCTGCCGAAGTACGTGCGGCTGCGCGCTTCCACCGTATCTAAGCGGGTCTAGGTTGGGATCCTTTGAGCGCGAGCCAACCGGGATCACGACGCGCTGAGTAGCCAATTTGCCGACACTATATAGCAAGAAAGCAACCACTACGTGAAGGCACTGAGATTCATAGCGAGACCTGCGGCTGGAATGCCGCGCACCGTAGTCACTCTAAGCGCAGGCTTCTTCTTTGTTTTCATGGGCGCCAGCGCCTTTCAGCAATTCCTCATTCCTTATCTCACCGACAAAGGGGTAACAAACGCATTCCAGGCCTCTACTGTGCTTGCGGTAGTGTACATCTCCTTCTTGGTCTGGCGCGCCGTGGTGGCATATACCCTTTACTACCTAGGAGAGTACTGGAGCACCGTGCTGGGAGCGGCAACGTACTCGCTCTTTGCAATCGGCGCTTTCGCGCTCAATCGCTTTGAGCTCTTGTTGATTGCAGCCGGTATGTGGGGTTGGGGCGCGGCGGCGATGTGGATCTCCAGCACCACGCAACTCTTGGATGCCACGGCTGATACGCACTATGGACGCGCCAGCGGCCTCCTTTATACGGCGACAACCGGCGGGCAAGCAATTGGGGTGCTCTTTCTCGGCGTGCTTATGAGCGTTACAAACGTTGAATTCGGCCCCCTAGTTGCGGCGGGCATCACTGCGATTGGCGTTGCAATCTTCTTATTCTTGCCCTACCAGCACACGAAACGCGTAAAACCACGCCTGGCCCCCGTCTTCAAGGTGCTTACCGTGCCGCGAACCGGGCTGGCGGCGCTCTTTCTCTTTCTCTCTTCGCTCGCCTTTGGGCTCATCCTAGGCAGCTTTAGCCAAATCATTGGCGGCGAACAGGGCCCCGGCGCGCTTGCCCTTATTACCGCCGGCTACTGGATTACACGTATCTTCGGCAGCTACATAGGCGGTGTTATCGCTGATAGGCTCGGACGCGAGCACGTCTTGATACTTTCTTTTGGAATGGCGGGCCTGGGTCTGCTCCTGCCGACGTTCGTCAGCGGGGTGTTTACCATGAGCATTGCGGCGCTGGCGATGGGCTTGCTCAATAGCACGGTGCCGGTTGCGACCAATGCCATGATTGGCGATCTTACAACGTTCAGCAATCGCCACCTTGCCATCGCATCGCTATTCGTGTGGCGCGACCTTGGCGTCGGCATTGCGATTCTGGCAGGAGCGGCCATCATTTCGCTCGTCGGCAGCGAACAATTGATCTTTGGGACTTTTGGCGCGGCGTTCTTGGTTGCAGCCGCATTCGCTTACTGGCTCAAAGGGCAACCGATAGTTAAGATGACATAATGTCTCTCTGGAATTGCATAGATGCCTGAGGCTGCAATGTCGGCGTGACTAGCGCCAATCGCTGGCAGTGTGGCAAGCGTGGTAGCGAAAGAAAAAGACAGAACGGCAATGTCGAGCCGTTCTGTCCTCTTGAAGAACTGTTTTCACCGTAAAGAGAATTCGATCGCTGAGTTTACAGCGATCGCAAAACCGCTACTCTTTCTTAGTTGACGAGGATTTTGAATCCCCGCCTGAATCCGTTTTGGCAGTGCCCGCGGCCTTGGACTCGGCGGTGTCCTTTACGGGAGCCTCCTTGGGTTTGGGGCTGCCATTCTTTTCGTTCTTTCCATTGTCTGTGCGGTTATCGGTTACGTACCATCCGCTTCCTTTGAAGATCACGCTTGCGGGATGGAACACCTTATGCAACGACCCATTGCACTCCGGGCAGTTGGCTACCGGGGGGTCGCTGAAGCGCTGTTGCCGCTCAAATCGATGGTTACAGTCATCGCACTCATACTCATACAACGGCATTGAACTCACATACCTCCACAATCAAGCCTGACGAATTGGCCGTATAGAAAAACCTCAAAGCTATCGAATAATGTCACACCGGCAAGTACTACCACTGCCCAAGTGTTTCTCGCGTCTCCCGCCGCAGTCCAATCTCCGGCGAGTCGAATGCTCTGCTGTGCAACACTATTATTAGCGCTTGGATGCAATCTCAAAGAGAAATCGAGTAAGCCGATCAAGTTTCATTTCCCAAGTATACCATCCACACTGGAACACGGTCTTTTGTATCAAGACGCTTCCGGCAGGTGCAGAACCAGCGTTTCTAATGCCAAACGGGCGTTAACGTTGGCTCGAACCCACTCGCGGGCCTCGTCGATGCGCTTAATTGCGCTCACGACCTCTTGGGGAGAGACGGCAATGGTGGTTTCGTTGCCGAGGGCATAGTTATCTAAGCCGGGCCCGGCGGAAACACCTGCTTGATGCAAGAGAAGGGAGCGCCACCACTCGCTCCACAGTTCAAACAGACGCTCGAGATCGGATACATCATTTAGCAACTGGTCTACCAATGCGATTCGTGCAGCCCGGTCGGCCCGGAGAGTCTCCACTAGTGCCCGGATGATTGATTCTTCTTGCAGGCGAAGTTCCGGATGTACGCTCGCTTGAATTGCCCACCCCAGTCGTCCCAAGCTCGCGGCCCCGAGAAATGCTGCATCCTTTTCCGCTACCCCTCGCTGCTCCAACGTAGACTGAATAAGCCGCTGCGGCAGCGCCGTGAGACGCCACACCTGGCATCGTGACAATAGTGTCTGAGGCAGGAGGTGCGTGGACGTGGCCGTGAGGACAAGCGTATTGTGTGGAGGTGGCTCTTCGAGTGTCTTGAGGAGGCGTTGGCTCGCTTCTGGCTGGAGAAGGTGGGCATCGAAGATTAGGGAAACGCGCTGTGCCGCCTGATAGGGCCGCAACGCAACCGCTCGCTGCAAGGCTGCAACTTGCTCCATGCGGATTGACTTGCGGCCCTCCTCCAACTCCACCAGGTGAAGATCGGAGTGTTGTTGGCGCAGAATTCCCTTGCACTGAATACATTCCCAACACGGGTCACCTGGTTGGGCATTGCACAACAGCGCGGCGGTCAGGTCAAGGGCGAGCGTTCGCTTGCCGATCGATTGGGGGCCGGCAAGCAGAATAGCGTGCCCCAGGGAGCGCTGGGCAATGGCCCGTTGTAGGAATTGCCTTACTCGTTCATGCCCTACTGTTTGCCACACGTCAAGACCCCACTAGGTACAATGGATTTCCGCCAGAGAATCCGCCCAATTCGCTACACGTTGTGCCTCCTGTACGTAACCGTTTAGAATTTGCTCATACGCTTTCGCATTGTATGTCCCTTCAGGGCCCCAAAGCGCCTGCCACAGCGCTGCTTCCACACGCAGGCCTCTTGCCACGAGTTGCTCGCAATTCTCACGGGAGTTTACCAAAGGAACGGCGGAAAGGGACCAAGTTTCCAGATACGTGGCCAGGTGCGCTAGCACTGCCGCAACCGCCTCATAGCGCGCTTCCTTTAGCGTTGGGTGCAAGTAGATTAGCACCCAGCTACCGATGCGCAACGCCGCGGTGTCTTGTAAGTCCGGCGCGTACCCAATTATTGCGTGGTCCAAGTGGGGCAAGAGGTGGGCTGTAGCGGAATGTGCGGCGAGTACGGTCCGTATGTCGGCAAGCAAGGCCTCACTCGGCCTATCGAATGGATTAGGCTCGGGTCTGAAGGCTTCCATCGGAATGAGGTTGGCATCTTTGTAAAGGTCCCCCGCAAAGACATGCGTTACCGTGCCGGGTACGGGCTGACCCGGTACGGATTCAACCCATCGTTGGATTGCGGTGCGTTGGAAGCGCTGTACGACAGATGCGCCGATGCGCTCCGGTTGGGACATAGGCAAACCATAGAGCAGTATGGAGAATTCCACGTTGCCAGGGTCAAGTGGGTTTTGCATGAAGCGCTCAGATATCTCTTGATCAGTAAGCCAGGAGAGACGAATAGCACGAGATTCACTGAAGGTTGATCCACCGTCATCTTTGATCGGTCTAGGTATGCCACGGTCAAAGAGCCACTGCTCGTGGCCGGCATTATCGATGAGTTCAAAGACATTGGCAAGCGATATCTGTCCGGTAGCTTTATGCCAAACCAGGAGCCCTCGCTGGAGGGGCACGTACATGTCGCCAGTGTCTGCATCTGTGTAGGGCGAGGCCACCGGATAACCTAAGGACGTAGCGCCACCGAGAGTTTGAAACACGGTATAGAATTGGGGGCCGGCCGCAATATCAGCAATTATGAAGCCAAATCCCTCGCCGTAACCGGACGCCTCACTGAAGAATCCTTGGTTTGGTTGCTCAGTTGTGGCGTAAACGTTGCCACGAACGGCCGCCAGAGTCGGCGTCACTGCGAGGAAAGTGAGGCAGAATGCGAGAAGGAGGCTGAAGGCGCATTGCCACCAACGGCTACCCGACAATTGACTTCTTGGCATTGGGGTCATCGTTGAACACTACACCCAGCACATGCGCGTCGATCTGAGCCAACATTGCTTTGGCACGCTGAATATGGTCACGTCGCGTCTTATTCGCGCGTACAACGAGCAGCACGCCATCGACGCATCGGGCCAGTGCAGTGGCGTCCGCGGCCAAGAGGATTGACGGCGTATCGAGGATAACGTGATCGCTTTGACGAGCAAGGTCGGCGATGAAGTCGGCCATGGGGCGTGAAGCGAGAAGCTCAGGAGCGTTATCCGGTACTGCGCCGGCGGCAAGTAGACGCAGTCCTGTAGCGCCACAGTTCTCGTGAAATTCTGGAGTCCCCCCGCCACTAAGGTAGTCTGCGAGACCGGGATTTTGAGGAACGCCAAAGGCGGCGTGTAAGCTAGGTGTACGTAGATTAGCATCGATGAGCGAAACGCTGAGACCCATTTGGGCGAGCGCAGCCGCAAGGTTAGCGGAGACAAGGCTTTTGCCTTCATGCGGACCGGCGCTCGTAACCAAGAGTATCTTCTGCGAGTTTTCTTCTGCCTGAAAGCGGATAGTGGTGCGCAGTGCGCGAAAAGCTTCTGCGGCAGGGCTCATAGCATCGTGCAACGAGGGAAGCGGCACGGAAATTTCTGTCATGATAGTCAATGCCTCACGTCGTCAAGCGCAGTTGGGTAGATTACGTCGTTTGCTCGCCAAGATTACTATTGGATTTTGCGATTGGGGGTATGCAGGCAACTGAGGACACGCCAAGAAGCTGCTCGGCCTCTTCTCGCAAGCGAACGCGGGGATCTAGGAATTCCATAGCTAGCGCCAACACTACGCCAGCCATCGTGCCAAGCACGAGCGCAACAGCCGCGTTGAAGCGCGCACGCGGGCCAATCTGGGCGGCGCTACTCGCCTTGTCCAGTACCTGTGCCCGCAAGAAGATATCTCCACCCGGCCCGCTGCTCTGCTCGGACTTTGCCAGTCGCTCAAGCTCTTCTGCAAATCCATTGGCAACGAGAATAGCTCGCTCCGGAGAGGCGCTCTCCGCTTGGATAATCACCTTATAGCTGGTCGGAACGACTATTGTCCGCAGCTCACTCAAGATATCCCCTGGCGGCACATCAAGCTGCTTCTGCTCAACCACGCGTTGCGCTATCTCCCAAGTTCTTACGTGATCAACGTAGGTATTCATCAGCCGCTCTATCGCTTGGATCGTCCAGTAGTCGATACCGTTGGGAATGACCAAGACACTCACCCCCGCTTGGTAGACGGGTTCTTGGCGACTGCTATAGAAGTAGGCTGTGAGTGCGGCGATGACAGCCACGACAAGCACTATCCAATAGCGCCGTCGTATGACGCCGGTGTAGTCTCGTAGTCTTAGGGATGCGATTTCAAGCATTCATCGTGCCTTGCTGTCGCTGCAGCTACGACTCATCCGAATCACTGTTACCGGACGGCGCTAGATGCTCGGGAATAGGAGGGATATTTGCAAGAACTGGAATACGGAGCGCTTCCTCTACATCCTCCCGTGATCGACATAAACCCGACAGCACCTCTAGTACGAACGCGAATCCGGTGACCAGGAAAAAAGCGACCAGCGTGCGGGCGAAGATGTCGAGGCCGAGGCGCACAAGAGACGTAGCCTCCGGTTCACTTGCCGGATCAACTATCTGAACGCTTACAAGCTCTTTACGCACGCTAGCGAAGAATTCTCCCGCTCTTGATTCAAGAATGGTTTCCGCAGCATCTGCCAATGCCTGGGCAACTCTTGGGTCGCTGCTGGTAAAGGTGAGCTCCAAGAGACGGCGGCTTTGGCCGATACTGAGGGAGTCTGAAATCTCCCGCGGCGTCAACTCCAGATCGTAGCTTTGCGCAATAACCTCGGCGATGTCTGCGGCAAAAGCCAGGCCTTCAACAATCTCTGCAAAGTCTTCGATGTTGTATTGGGCTATGATCTGGCGAAAGTATTCCTGGGAGTAGTAGAACCCCGCCTCTTGGTCTGCCGGCGGGGGAACCGGCTGCACGTGTACCCGCACCGATGACTCGTAGGCGTTGGGCCAAATGAGCGCTAAGAGCACACTGCCCACGAACGCCACAATCGTGACGCTCAGAATTAGCTTCTTTCTCGCTCCAAGGATTCGGAGATAGAACTGGATGCTCATGGACGGCCTAGGTGTACGCTCAATTTAATCTCATCATAACAGATTCTTCACCTACTCCCGGAGATCGCGCGACGCCTAGTCTCTTGGAAGGCTTTGGCGACTTGGACCCGCGTCAACGAGAGATGCTAGCTTCTCTTTGAAAATGCGAGTATCGAACGTCGCGGCATGTGCGGCTATCTGCTCGGCACTAAACGCCATGGCGTTGAATCGCTCTATGGCTTCGCACAGTGCTTCCACCTTCTGCTCCAAGAAGAAGAGGCCGGTTTCGCCATCCACGACCGTATCAAGCGCTCCTCCGGCGGCGTAGGCAATGACCGGCCTACCCGAGGCTTGCGTTTCGACGGGAACAAGGCCAAAGTCCTCCTCGCCCGGAAAGATGAGCGCTTGGCATTGGGAAAACTGGCGGCGCCGCTCTTCATTACTTACATAACCCAGGAACTGCACGTTGGACTGCGCCATAGCTTCCAGGCGGGCGCGGTCTCGGCCATCGCCAATGATGCGAAGCGGTAAGCGGAGCCGGTTGAAGGCTTGCACCACCAAATCCACCCGCTTGTAAGGGACCAGACGCGACACTACCAAGAAATAGTCGTCAATCTTATTGGAAGGAGAAAACTGCGTTGTGTCGACCGGTGGATAGAGGATGGTGGCTTCCCGCTTATAGAGTTTCCGAATTCTTGCAGCCACCGCCCGCGAGATCGCAACAAAATCGTCCACCCGCGCACTATTTGTTACATCCCACGCGCGAATCCAAGTAAGCATTGGCGGCAAGATCTTATGTGACAGCCAGCCGACTTGCTCCCCCGCCAGGTATTCATGCGTGTTCCAGGCAAAGCGCATAGGGGAAAGACAGTAGCATATGTGCCATGCGTCTTCGCGCGTAATAACACCTTTGCACCAAGCGCTGCTGTTACTTAGGACGACGTCAAATTCGCGGAGGTCAAGATGCTCGAAAGCCACCGGATAGAGCGGGAGTAGCTTCTGGTGACGGGGATAGCGCGTAAACGGACCGAATTTCTGCAGAAAGGTCGTGCGAATGTCGAACTCACGGAAAGCCGGGGGCATGGCCTCGGGGCGGAAGAAGGACGTGTAAATGGGGGCCTGGGGGAATATCTCGTGAAGGGTGTGCAGCACGTTCTCCGCGCCACCCATCTGATTGAGGTAGTCATGTAGGATCGCAATACGCATTGACAGAGGAAAGCCACCTACGTGATTACAGGACTAGGCGCGCTTCGTTGTGCCAGCGGCCTGGTACGGGCTTCTTTTGTTTCTTGGCTATGATTACTTTCGGACTAGCAATCTACCAAGCTAGTGTGAGCATCAAACTGAAACTGAATGGAGCAGAGCTTACGTCTCTTGTCGCGGGAGGAAAGAGTTGGCGGAGTTCGCTCCCGAAGATTAATCTATGATCTCAATAGAATGTGTGTTGAATCTTAGACGCAGAACCGTCTTGGATGTTCTTGAAGTCTTGGTAACACCTCGCTGGGCATCCCATCTGTCGATGGTCCTGCCAAGAAGCGTCTTGCTCAATAGGCGCCGTCACGACCGATTACTGCAGGAATTGTGCGTATGATTAGATTGATGTCGAGACCGAGCGACCAGTTGTCGATGTAATAGATGTCCATCATTACCATCTCTTCAAATGGGACGTTGCTCCGTCCATTCACTTGCCACAGGCCGGTAAGACCGGGCTTTACGATGAGACGCTTCATTTGCCACTCTTCATATTGGTCCACTTCTTCCGAAAGCGGGGCGCGGGGACCGACCAGGCTCATGTCGCCACGCAAGATGTTCCAAAACTGCGGCAGTTCATCGAGCGACAGCCTGCGCAACCAGGCGCCTACTCTTGTGCGCCGAGGATCGTTTTCAATCTTGAATAGCGGGCCGTCGGCCTGATTGCGATCTGCAAGGGAAGCGCGCAGTTGCTCGGCATCTTCACGCATCGAACGAAACTTGAACATTCTGAATGGCTTACCGTCTTGGCCAACGCGTTCTGCCCCGTAGAATACCGGCCCGGACGACTCGAGTTTGATAGCGAGTGCAATCAAGAAGAAGACCGGGCTTCCCAAGAGAAGCACTGCGGCGGAGACAGCGCTATCAAGGAGGCGCTTCAAGATGAAGTTCCAGCCCACAATGCCGCCGTCTCTAAGACCGATGATGGGAATGCCGCCGATCGAATCGAGGTCCACCGTGTTGAGTTGAATTTCAAAGAGGTCGGGGACGACGTAGAATCCCACACGCTGCTGCTTGCACTGTTCTATAATTTCGGCGATGTTGCGGTGTTCCGTTGCGGGCAGAGCGATTATGACCCGTTCCACGCCATGGGCCTGCACAGCGTGAGCGAGATGATCGACCGGCCCCAACACTTTGATGCGGCCAAAATGCGCCCCTCGCGCAAAGTGATCGTCATCCAAAAATCCGACGAGCCGGTATCCCATGTTTTGATGAGTTACAACCTGCTGCATGATCATCTTGCCATGCATGCCGCCTCCCACTACTACCAATTGCTCAAGAAGCCGGCCGCGCCGTCGGAGTGCATCGACCCCTACTCGCGTGAGCAAGCGGCTTGCACTGATAATTAGCGGTGTATTCAGCCAGAGGAAGATGAACATGCCGCGAGAGTATCCAGCATATCCCTCCGGACGATACAAGAAAAACACGGCGATTATAAAGAATGCCGCAAGCGTGGATCCTAAGAAGATTCGCCCTATTTCTTCTACCAGGCCGGTAGATCTACGTAGGCGGTAGACTCGCGCGATTTGGAATGCGACCAACACGAGCGCCAGGTGCGCAATAAGCACAGGAAGGTAGTGATCAAAGTCCAGGTGTTGGAATTCCGTAAGATCCGGCCCAATGCCCATCTCGTAACGCAGCCACCAAGAGAAATAGAGGGCAAGACCGGCAAGGATGAGGTCGAGGAAGACTACAAGCAGCTTCGCGGTGAGCCGGTGTCTTCGCTTGGTTTTCGTCGGCGAGACCATTGAAGCAATCATTGTTTCCTAGCTGGCGGCGCTTGAGGGCCGAGAGCTTCGTAGAGTTCCAAACAAATTCGCACTGAGTTCGACCATGAGAAGCAGGTTGCTTGCTTGAGCCCACGCTCACGCAATGCATCGGCGAATGCGGAGTCCGTCAATATACTTGCCATTGCGGTAGCGAGTTGATTCTCCGCGCGCGGCGGCACAAGCACGCCGGCGTCGCGGACGACTTCCGGTAATGATGACGTGTTTGAGGCAATCACCGGAGTTCCCGAGGCCATTGCTTCGAGAACAGGGTAGCCGAATCCCTCATAGGATGATGGATAGGCAAGAAGCTCGGCGCTGCTATACCACATCGGTAATTCCTCACGCGCCACGTAGCCCGGCATGAGTAAACGATCGCCAATCCCTGCTTCTGCGATTGCTTGCTGAATTGCCTGCGTCATCCAACCCTTTGCACCCACCAAGACCAGGCTATGGGGCAAGGTTTCTTGACGTACAACCTTTCCAAAGGCCCGAATTAGAACGTCGACGTTCTTGCGCGGCTCCATTGTCCCGACGTAGAGAACGAAGTGTTTTGGCAAGCCTTTGGCTTTGCGGAAATCGCTTTTCTCTTCCTGTGAGCGGGGATGGAAGTCTGTGTCAGCAGCCGGATAGACCACACGAACTCGCTCTTCCGGTACTCCTAACATCTCGACGACGTCATCGCGAGTGCTCACAGAATCCGTTACCACGGCGTTTGCACGGCGAGCAGACAAACGGGTAAAAAGCTGAAGATAACGTTGCTTTGGCCGAGGAAATAGATTGGGGTAGCGCAAAAAAGTGAGATCGTGGACCGTCAGAACAGTGGGACAGGCTGCCGCCATTGGAATTACATTGAGTGGACAGTGTAGTACATCCAGTGTATCACGCGCTGTGTGCCATGCCAAGACCGTCTGTTCCCAGAGGATGCGGGGCACCGGGTGGGCGGTGGGAAGCCGGCTTGAAATGACAGTTGGGGCGTTTCGCGTACGCTCTTGCCACGTAGGCATGAGATGGTTCGTAAAGAGGGTGTAGCGGTTCTCGCCATCGCAATTGAGCAGGTGTGTTGTCAATTGGCGGATGTAGTGGCTAATGCCGGCATTGCGATAGTCCTGCGAGGTGTAGAGCTTCAGGGCGTTGATCCCGATTTCCACGGCCTAACCTCGGACTGCTTCGCGCCTCACCGGGTAGTCTACATACTTATTCCTTATTGTAGCGTGTGGCTGGGTGCCCTGCCCACAGTTCGTGATTTCATGCACAAATGTCTTTGCTAGAGTGAATCAGGCGATCCCTGTTTCTGCCTCTCCATACTGAGAGAGGCAGGGCCGGATAGTTCGCTATGCAAGGTGCCCGGCAGACGGCGTACCTCTCTTGCTTCACAGCAGAGTAGTTGCCCTGGAGCGAGCGTTGCATGGACTCTTATGTGAGCTGTGGAGCGCTCAAATGGGCAGTACGCAATGCTGATTCGCCACATGATTTCGTGCTAGCATGGGTGCACGATGTAATCGCACCACTTTTTGAGGAGCTAGAGCGCCATGCGTCTTGGAATCGTGACCTATAACATTGCGTCAGATTGGGACATTCCTACAATCTTTGCCAATTGTGAAGCAGCAGGTGTCTATGGGGTAGAGCTCCGCACAACCCATGCGCACGGTGTTGAGCCTTCACTCTCGACGCAGCAGCGCCGCGAGGCCCGCGCGCAGTTTGAGGATTCACCGGTCACAATCATAGGACTGGGCACGACGTGCGAATTCCATGCGCTTGATCGAGAGGCAGTCAGGGAGAACATTGAAACTGCGAAGGATTTCGCTCAGCTCGCCCACGACTTGAACGCCACGGGCATCAAAGTCCGTCCAAACGGTCTGCAAGCGGAGGCCGGTGTACCTAGAGAACAGACCCTTGCTCAAATCGGTGATGCGCTCAGAGAGGTGGGCGCTGCCGCCCAAGACCTAAACGTTGAAGTCTGGGTTGAGATGCATGGCCGCGACACTGCCGAGCCACAGAATATGCGGCAAATCATGGACGACGCTGACCACCAAAATGTCTTCGCATGCTGGAATTCGAACCCGCAGGATGTGGAGGAAGGCTCCATTGCTAAGAACTATGCCCTAATGCGAGACAAGATACGCCACGTCCACATCAATCGACTCTACAGCGACTATCCGTATCGCGAGCTGTTCGGGCTCTTGAATGAGGATGGTTACGCGGGATGGCTCTGCGCTGAAATTCAAGAATCACCCGACCCGATCACCGTGCTGCAATACTACCGCACCCTCTTTCAAAGCTTAGGTGGGTAGGCTTTCGCTCGACCTTGCGCAATCCCGGCGCTTATCCGGTGTCGCAATTCGTCGAAAACGGTATAATTGGGATTGGCGCTACAAGGTGAACTGTATAACTTGCGGTGTGACGACTTAACTAAGGAAGCCAAGGCAAGAGGTAAGACCGGTCGGCAGGAAGTTGTAAATTCGCTTGTTGTCCGAATGTTATCAATGACGAACGGCTAGAAGCAACGTAGACTTCCCGCAACCATTTTCAATCATGGCACGAAAAAGGCGAAAACCGAACAGCAAGCGGCGCAGACCGATGCGTTCCCCGGGAGCAACCGGTGAGCGCACCGTGGCAAACGCTAGCCAAGCGGAGCGTAAGGCCGAACCTAGGGATGTAGCGGGCAGCGATCCGGCTACTGTTGCCCGATCGCCATCTTCTGCCATGGCTTCCCAAACTTCGGGCAATGCTCGTGGGAATCTGCTTGATGGCGCGCAGCCAGTTTCGGGCTCCACGAAGGAGAGAACGTCCTGGCCTACTCGCCGCAAGCGATCGCAACTGGTGGAGCTTCCGGTCCAGGAACTCGACCATGTACGAGGCGACTTGGCGCGGATTGGGTTGCTTACATTGGGAATGGTGATTGTACTCGTGACGCTAACCTTCGTTCTGCGGTGAAGATACTTGGTGTCTTGTAACACGTAGACAGCGTCACCGCGCGCGCTACCACCGATTTGTTGTTTGTCAAAATCAATAGCACTGTGAAATTTAATCATGTTTGAGCAAGGTTCCACATTTTCGCAAATCATCGGAACGTCACTGGCTAGCTTCCTGTTGGCGCTGCTATTTCTCCGCATTTACTTGCCCTTTGCGCCCAAGCGTCCAGGTAACCCAATAGGCAAGATCCGGCTTGGACTCCGCGAGAAAGTCCTCATCTTTCGCCCGACGTTGATTCCTATGCTGCTGCTCCTATTCGTAAATCAAATTCCCGTTTCCGGTATACAGTTTGCTTTTATGCTGCCGGGAACTGAGCTGATGATCATGCTGGCTATCGTAGTCGCGGCAGTCGTGCCGGTCTCGTATATCTTTACGACCGATGGCTATGCCTTGAGCAACGGCCAGGCGCACAAGTGGGAAAACTTTCGCCGCTACGAGGTTGAGAACGGGGTTGTCGTGCTGGAAGGCAAGGGCGAGCGACCGACCAAGCAGAAGCTATACATTCCTGCCGAGAAAGAAAATGCCCTGCGCACGGTTTTGAAGCGTTTTGTCAGCTAGGCGCACATGAGACCCCTGATTTCCGTGTGCACGCTGAGATAGTAGGGTGCTAGAACCCGCTTTGTTAGCAAGAGGCGCGAGGACCCATGAAGCGAAATTCGCGTCAAGAGGACCCCCCTCCCTCTCTCTTCCCGGAATCTGAAGCACACGCCAGCCGCGATAATGCCCCTGCTCGTCGTAGCGCAACAAGTGCCGCACCATTAGCTACCCGTATGCGGCCGTTGTCCCTGGACGAATACGTGGGGCAAGCGCACCTCCTCGGAGAAAAAGGCGTGCTGCGCCAGGCAATCTCGGTGGACCGCGTCCCTTCTATGGTGCTTTGGGGTCCGCCTGGATCGGGTAAGACCTCGCTGGCCGCCATCATCGGCCGCACGGCAAAGGCCAAGATTGCCAGTCTGAGCGCCGTGAGCGCCGGTGTCGCCGATCTCCGCAAAGTAGTTGAGGAGGCCCAGGCGCGGCTTGAACTCACCGGCCGGCACACTATCCTCTTCATCGATGAAATCCACCGCTTCTCCAAGAACCAGCAAGACGCCATCTTGCCCTACGTGGAAGACGGTACGGTAACGCTAATTGGGGCAACGACAGAAAACCCTTCGTTTGAGGTCAATGCTCCTTTGCTCTCTCGTACTCGCGTCTACAAGCTCGAGCCGCTCACCGAATCGGAGATTGAGGCGCTGGTAACCCGGTGTTTGAAGGACTCGACACGCGGGCTTGGCGATCTCCAAGTGGACGTGCAGCCGGAGGCCTTGAAGTTTCTCGTAAGCATGGCCAACGGCGACGCCCGTGTGGCACTCAACGCGCTGGAACTCGCCGTTACGCTAGCCAATGGGGACGACACCGGTCAGCGTTCAGTCACAGAAGAAGACATTTCTAAGGCGCTCCAAAGGAGAGTGCTCCCCCATGACAAGAAGGGGGATTCTCATTACGACCTTATCTCTGCCTATATCAAGAGTGTGCGCGGCAGTGATCCTGATGCTGCGGTTTATTGGCTGGCGCGCATGCTCGAAGGCGGGGAGGACCCGCTCTTCATCGTGCGCCGGATGGTTATTCTTGCATCAGAAGATATCGGCCTCGCAGACCCGCACGCGCTCGGTGTCGCTGTTGCGGCGCAGCAAGCCGTGCACTTCATCGGCATGCCGGAGGGGATTTACCCGCTCACACAGGCAACGCTCTACCTTGCCACGGCACCCAAGAGCAATTCGGCGCTGCAAGCGTACGCCGCGGCGCGGGACGCCATCCAAGAGACAGGCAATCTCAGCGTGCCGCTCCATCTGCGCAATGCGCCAACAGGGCTGATGGCGGCGTTCGGACACGGCAAAGACTATCAGTATCCCCACGCGCATGACGAAAACTGGGTTGCGGTCGAATACTTGCCTGAATCGTTAAAGGGTCAAAGCTACTTCGAGCCCGGCACAGTTGGATTCGAGCGTACGCTCAAGAATCGACTGGACGAGTACAGAACCAACCGCCAACGAGCGCCCCGAAATGACGACCCGCCCACTGAGAAGGAACCACAGCCGTAACTCCTGGGGCTTCGAGTAACAGAGCTAGAGGTTCCTCAACAGCGCGTCCGAGGCCCAAGGTTCACGGCGCAGTGACCGGATCTTTTGGCATTGCAGACCTCCCTAAGGCAGACATCCGTTCAATGGCGCATCTCTATTCTGTACCACGAATAAGCAGGGGTGCCGAAATGACGCCCCTGCTTATTCGTGGTCACTCTACCCCCTGTATTGCGGTCGAAAGGAAACCGCCTGCTGCACGTTGCTGGCTGGGATTAGCGGGACAGTGCAGTGCGAATCTTTTCGCGCATTTGACCCAGACTGGCGGGCGACTCACCTGGCAGATAATGGTGCCTAAGCTGAAAGTGGATTACTGCGTCCGGCCCCCACACATCCAAGACAGACTCCAGGCTACTGATGTCATACCTAGCATCGCAAATGAGGCATGAAGACTGCTGCGTAGCATGCATGGAACGAAACTCTGCCACCGTCCACGTATGGTGATGGGTATGGACAGGCTCGCCCTGGAACTCCTGGGGAATGCGCTCCACGATGATCTCATGCCTCGGCATTGGGGCCCTCCTCAGCGGCGCGAAACACGCCTGTAGGGTACCAGAGTTCACGATACATCCGCCCCGGCGACTGCGCGTCGCGAAACACGATGCCGTAAAGCCTCTCGTAGCGCCCATCTCCGTCATTGATATACTCCTCCCGGACGCCATCGGAGTAAAGTACCGGGCCCTGCGCGGGCGACTGGGCCTCTCCGACAGGTGTCTGATCCTGGGCAAAGAAGCCAATCGGAAAGTAATCATGCGAGAGTGCCAGCGTAATTACGGTATCCGGCCCCCACCTTTCTTCAGTATCGTCTAAGATGCGCTGCTTTTCCAACACTTCACCGCAACTCCCGCAACGGAATTGCCCGGAAGGATAGGCCCGGCGCAGCTCAGCCACCGAATACGTGGCTATGTGGAGTGCCACCGGCTTACCATCATGCTCCATGGGAATACGGTCTATGAAAGTTCGATGAACTACTGGCCTCTGGCTTGACATCATACATCCAATCAGCAAGGTACCCCGGTCGGATACGGTCCTACTGTATAACAGTACGCGCCACCAAAATTGTCACACCAGTCTTCCCAAGCCCACCACTGGTTTGCCCAACAATAGCTACCACTGTTACATACATATACATCGGTGCAGGGTGGTATTTCCTCCTCTTCACACAATGCAATTGGATTGTCCTCATTGGGAGGATCTCCGTTTTCAGGAGTTTGCTGCGTGAGCTGAGCCGACTCGACTTGCGCTGTCTCTTTTTCAATATCCTGAGCCTGTGCGACTTGGTAGTAAGAAACGGCAAGGACAAGTGCGGCCACTAACGCAAGAACGATAGCGAGCGATTTGACGAACGCGCGCCACGAAAGTGAATGACTTGCTACTGCGATGCCCTTAGAATTACTCACATCACACCTCCAAGTGCAATACTAACTAACTGCTGGGCAGTAAGTTAGTATACCATACCCAGTGTATATATAACTATTGCCATGGCAATGATGCAATACTATCGCTCAAGAGTCAATAGGCAAAAGCAACTTCGGTATAAACCAATCACCCTGGGTCTAGGAAATGTCAGATTACCGGAGATCTTCTGGCAATTACTGACGCGGGCCGCGGCAATGTGCACCACGCAGCGTCTTTGCCAACAATTGTACCCACATCACACCTCCTAAGAGGTGCTTCAAACGGACGTAATGCAGTTCTAGAGTAACCCGCCTCATTTCAGAGGTCATTAGATTTGATCAAAATAGCGTATTTGTTTTCAAGATTTTCGATTGTAGACGATCTGCTGGCGGTTGGCGTGGGACGCAGCGACGGTGCTCTCCGTCCCCGAAGCCGTCACAGACACAATGGGGAGCGTGCGCGCTGCCCACTGGCAGAATCACCATGGCCTTGTCAGGGCTCATACGGAGAATGAGAATGGCGGCCGGTTGCTTGATCTTCACGCCAGCGGAGTAGGGGTACGGCATGCCGTGCCCCTACTCGATACGGGGCCGGTGTCCAGCGTGCGCCTGAAGCTGGATTCCGGCTTGCGCCGGAATGACCTGCCGGTGCGGTCTATCTTCATAGCAATCCTGAGCCCCTGATGGATTCATGCCGTAATGGCTAGAACAGCCCCCTCAACGGCTGCGCATATCCCGTAAGCTCCGCGTAGCCATACCCTGACGCGTCTCCCGTTACGTGCACTGCGCCTTCCCAGTAGGTCACGCTGCCGAGGACCTCTTGGTCCGCAAGGAGCGGTTCCAGCATAAGGCGTATTGGGGCGTCATTGACATTTACCGCAATCTCCCATCCGGCGGGATACGAGGCGCCACTGTGCTTGCTCTGCCACGTGCCCAGGGACGTGATGGAGAACATGCCTGAATCCAGATAGCGGGTCTGACCGTCGGCCAAGACAAGCAGACCGCCGAAGCGTGGTTCCACACTACCGTCTTGACGCCGAATCTGCCCCACCATGAGGTCGCGCCCGTCGCTGAGGTGTACGGCGAACCAGTCCCAACCCACGGCTTCCGCGCTCAGCGCACTGGTACCTAACTCACGGTCCATCCAACTTGTGCCGCTAACGGGAAATTCTTCATTGCCAATCTCCACCGTGCCCGTCGTTTCAAGTCGCGTGAGCGAGTAGTAGTAGCTGGCGTTACCGGCCTCCGGCCCCTTTTGGCTCAGGCCGTTTTCACCATGGAGAGCAGGCGCCTTGACGGACGTGAGCATGAGACTAATCGCAAAGCCGTCCCCTTCTGCATTGATTTGCATCTGTGAAGCAGAATCTTTCAGGGCATGAACCGACCAATCGTCTATCCAAACACGGAACCGGGGTGAGATCTCTGCGCCTGCAAGACCCGCCGCGCTGCGGCTAAACCGCTCTTCTTGGTAGAACGTGCTGCCTGCGACGTCGCTTACCGTAAAGTGCGCCATGTAGATCTGGTTCGTGTACCATTCCGACTGGGAATCTCTTTGAACCGGGGTCACGGCACGGCGAAAGATAGTGAACTGGTACCCAAATCGGCGACCGGAGGCTGTGGTCAGGTTCCCGGTGTAGTACCACCATTCCGTCTGAAACGCCGGATGCGGCCCATGGTCGCGAGGGAATTCCCACGGCCAGGGGCCAACGGCCCGCGCATAGCCGTCGGTATCGAGTTGGGGCGGGAGGATAACGGTGTCCGCGCCGATAGGCTCCGCTGGCTTGTTTGAAACCCATATTACGCCAAAGACCGGCAGCACAAGCACAGCCGCAATGAGGACGGAAATGAGCAGCCTCTTATTGAAATAGGCTTTATTCATTGCGAATAGCCTCTGCCGGGGCAAGATGAGCGACGCGCCAAGCCGGGTACGCTCCCGCCAGTAGTGCAGCCGTCATTGCGATGACTACCGCTTGCAGCAGAGAGCCTGCGGGCACGAGGTAGGTGAAGCTCCAGCCGAACGCTCGTACGTTGATAACGTCGATGAGCATCTTTGCCAGCAGTAAGCCAATGGGCAGCGCAAAGAGACCGGCTGAGAGACCCATTAGTCCTGTTTCTAACAGTGTAAGCCTCCAGAGTTGCCCCGCTGTGAGGCCGAGCGCGCGCATCGTGCCAAGTGTGCGTCTCTGATCGAGTTGCAGCGCCATGAGCGCACTTAGAATGCCGATAAAGGCCACGAGAGCGGCGAGACTGCGCAAGGCGGCAGTGATGCTGAATGCGCGGTCAAAGACGGCGAAGACTTCCGTCCGAAGCTCGCGGGTGCTCTGCACCCTCAACTGCTGATCAGCGACCAATCGGCGCACGCTCTCAACTACGTCTTGGGTCTGGGCTTCGATTGTGAGGAAGAGCGCGAATGTCGAGACCCAGAGATCGGTATAGAATCCCCGATATATAGAGTCCGCCATCAGCACGATTCCCTGGTCCGAACCGTAGTGGTAATACGCGCCAACTACGGGAAACGTGCGGGGGCCTTGGTCGGTGAGCAGCGTAAGCGTATTTGATTCAGGTGTAATCTGGCGGCGGTAGGCGAACGACTCTGTAACGACAATGGCCCCTCCTTCCATGGCGTGCCAGACCTCTTCCTGTGGCACAGTCAGCCAGAGATAACGACGTGAGCGGTCAGCCAAGTCTCTACTCACCGCAATCAGATTGACCGGCGGCAACTCCGGATAGTCTGGCGCCAACACCGGTACGTCGCGCGCAGTCAGCACCTGAACCACGCCCGGCACGTCTTGCAGTCGGTCTGCGAGCTCTGGATCGAGATTGACCGTTTCAAGTAGGCCGCTCGTCGGTGCAGAAATGAAGACGTCCGCGGTCAATGCGCCATCGAGCCAGGTCGTTACCGTTCCCCGGAAACTCGTTATCATCACACTCACGCCAACAATGACGCTTACAGCGAGCGCAAGCGCCGCTACCGCTACGCCGGTCTTGCTTAGCGAACGAATGATGGCGCGCGGAGCCATCGACCCAATGGTGCCGAATAAACGGCCGGTGATCGGCTGCACGATGCGCATGGTGAACAGCAACGCGGCTGGGGTAAAGAGAATACTCCCAATGAGAACCAGAAAGAGCGCGCCAAAGCCAAAGAAAAGGCTGTGCGATTGAATCCGCGTGAGGATGAAACCGGTAGCCAATACGAAAGACCCAACTGCGGCTGCCACGCCTACGCGAGAACGAGTCGCTTGTTCGGCATCGGCACTCCGGAGTGCGCTGGCGGCTGTAATGCGGGTGGCGCTCAGGGCAGGAATGAGCGCCGCGCCCAGGCTGGCAACAAAGCCCGTGATAACGCCCTTGGCAATGGTGAGAGAGGAAAGAGTGAGCATCTGCACCTCCACCCGATAGTAGAGGTCGGTGATGGTCCTGGTTACCGCTCCCACGAGGAATCCGCCAAGCAGGTATCCGGCCGCCAGACCGAGCAGCGTGCCGACGATGCCGAAAGCGATGGCTTCCAGGAAAATGGTAACGAACACCTGACGGCGCGTTGCCCCAATCGCGCGCAGCATCCCAAGCTGTACCCGTCGCTGTACTACGCTGAACGACATAATGTTGTAAACGAGAAACATACCGACAACAAGCGCGAGGAGACTGAGGGCTTGCAGATTCAGGGTGAAGCTGCCGCTAAGCTGCTCCAGGGTGTTGCGATTGCTCTCTATCGGCCTGAGAACAACGCCGGGAGGTAGGACATCTCCAATGCGCGAAAGTGAACCGGCATCGGAAAGGATGAGGTCTATGCGGGTTAGTTGACCGGCAGTGTCCAGGAACTCTTGCGCCGTGGCGATGTCTGCGATGACTAAAGAGGAGAGTGCTTGCGCGCTCAGTTCATTCCAGGGACGAATGATACCCACGAGGGTGAATGTCTCCCGGTTCCGTGCCGTGTATAGCGCAAACTGGTCCCCGGGTTGGATTCCAAGCCGCGCAGCCACGGACTCTGACAATAATAGGGTATTAGGTTCCGTTAGGAGCCTCAGCATCGCTTGACCCGATACGCCGGTAGCGCTCGCAGGCGTAGCGCCAGACAAGAACTGCCGCATCTGCGACTCGGCGAAGGGATCGATACCCAGCAGCGTGAGCACGATGTCTTGCTCGCCGGTCCGGACCGTGCCCTGCACCGCTGGGGAAGCAGCGCGAAAACCAAGGTCGACGCGCAGGGCGCGATAAAGGGTGGACGGAACCCCGCTAGGGCCGCCCACGATTTCATGGGTCGCGTTGCCCTGGAGGCTTGCAACACTCAGCGAAAACGCACGGCGCGCCGACTCAGCGGCCACGTCAACGCCCACCACCAACGCGACACCCGCCACTATGCTGAAGACGAAGAGTGCGCTTTGCAGCATGCGCCGTTGCAGCGCACGGTAGGCGAGCCGGGCCAGAACCGTGATGCTCATGGGGCTCCGATGAGGGACGCGGATGCAGGATGAGGGGTGAGCGCTCCGCCGTGGAGCCGACAGACGCGGGAGGCCTGCCGTACAATCTCATGGTCGTGGGTGGCCATCAACAGCGTGCGCCCGGCCTCGCGCGTGAGCTGCAGCAAGAGTGAGAGGACAAGCGTGCTGTTCTCGGCATCCAGATTTCCCGTTGGTTCGTCGGCAAGCACAATGAGCGGCTCATGTGCCAGCGCGCGCACGATGGCAACCCGCTGCTGCTCGCCGCCACTGAGCCTATCCGGGAATGAGTGCTTGCGATCACTGAGACCGACACGCTTGAGCAATGCCGCAGCATGGTCCCTCAGCCTTGCATCCACCGTGCCTTCGAGCTCGGCCGGTAAGAGCACGTTCTCCCATACGGTGAGCGTAGGAATGAGATTAAAGAACTGAAAAACCATGCCGACGTGGCGGCGGCGGAAACAGGTGCGCTCAGTGTCGCCAAGACTGGTAAGCTCGTTGCCGTCGATGGTGATGGAGCCGCTGTCCGGCGTATCTATGCCGCCGATAAGGTGCAGCAACGTGGTCTTGCCGCTGCCGCTGCTTCCAAGGATAGCGAGGAAGTCACCGCGGTTGACCTCCAGGCTCACGTTGTTCAGTACAACGCGCTGCTCTCCGTGGTCGAAATAAGACTTGCTTAGCTTGCGAAGGGAGACGAGAGGGCTGCGGTCATTAGCCATGGCTTGAGTATGATGACTTCCTTGTCTCGTCTCGTTCATCCGCAAAGGAGCGCGTGGCGAACCTTGCGCAACCAAGTTTGTGGCGATCGCTCTAAACGGCCGGTCGACACTACGCACTTGCGACGGAGAGTTAGTTTGGTACCCCCAGGGCGACTCGAACGCCCGCCCCTGGCTCCGGAGGCCAGTGCTCTATCCACTGAGCTATGGGGGCATGTTCTCTTCTATGATACCAGACCGTTGCACGACCACAATGAACTGCGGAGACCGGAAAGCCCGTTACGATTGTGCGAGTAATGCATGCTTGGCGTTCACCATGCGCTTGCCCGTCCTGAGCATGTCGAAGGGTGAACGAAACTGACGCCCTCCTGCCATAGCCGTTCGCGTTCTAACAAGAATTAAGTGTAGTGGCTTCCTTGCGAATGAACTTCGCGGTAGCTCGAGATGAATGACTAGAGGCGAGGAAGCGTGCAATCTTCTAAGAGGAGTTGGTGGCCGGAGATCTGCTACTCTATCGCGCGGTTGCCAGCTTGCCGACTTCCTCGAAGGCGGCCTGCGCCCACTCCACCGCTCCGGCGGGATAAATGCCGAGCACGAGTGTGCCTATGACGCCGACGGCGATCACTGCGCCAACAGCGGTAGATGGGGCAACCGGCAGCGTACGCGGTTCGCCGTCAACCATGTACATGTTTACAACGACGCGCAGGTAGTAGTACGCCGAGACCGTACTGGTGAGCACGAGGACGACCGCCACCCAGGTCAAGCCGGCATTAACGGCCACTTGCAGCAGGTATAGTTTGCCGAAGAACCCCGCCGCAGGGGGAATGCCGGTAAGTGAAATCATGAATACCACCATGGCGACAGCGAGCAATGGCGAGCTACGGCCGAGGTTTTGGAAGTCCTCTATATCGGTGCCGCCGGTCTTGCGCTCCACCGCAAATGTCACGGCAAAGGCGCCAAGCGTCATCAGGGCGTAGACCACGGCGTAAAACATGACCGCTGCCACGGCGTCCCGCAGGAGACCGCCTGCCTCAGACTGGGCGTGCACCACAGCGATGCCGACAAGCATGTAGCCGGTATGCGCAATCGAGGAATAGGCCAACAGACGCTTCACGTCGCGTTGCCAGATTGCAACAAAGTTGCCGACAATCATGCTGCCTACCGCGACCGCGATAATGATCGGAAGGACCATGTCCTGCCAAGGCTCAAGCCCGTGCACGACGACCCGCAAAAGTCCCGCCATGGCGCCCATCTTGGCTCCGGCCGCCAGAAAGGCCGTGGACGGCGTGGGTGCTCCTTGGTACGCGTCCGGTGTCCACATATGGAACGGCACCGCGGCCACTTTGAAAGCAAGACCGACCAGCAAAAGGCCAAGTCCAAGCAAGAACCAAGGGTTCGTAGCGCCTTGACCCTGCACGTACAGCGCCATGTCCCTCAGGTTCGTAGTGCCGGTGAGGCCAAACAACCAGGCGATTCCGTAGAGCATCACGCCGGAGGCAAACGCGCCGAGGAGGAAGTACTTGAGCGCGCCTTCAGTGGCGCGAAACCTATCGCGCTTAATGGCGACAAGGACGTATACAGAAATCGAAGTTAGCTCAATGCCGAGATACAACGTGATGAGATCACCGGTCGCGCCCAGCAAGAGCATGCCGACGGTGGCAAACAGAATGAGCGCAGTCAGTTCAGCAAAAGGCACGTCTTTCGATTGCGCAAAGGCCAGCACAACGCTCAGAGCGGCTATAGCGATGAAGAGTACCTTGAAGAAGACCGCGTATCCATCCGTCAGCACCATGCCGCCAAATGCGGTGGCGCCGTCTGAACGCACGACTATGCTGACGAGAATCGCGACTACGCTGCCAACCACCACCAGACCCATCAGGCCGCGATGGGTCCGACGGCCGCCAAACGCGTCCACCATGAGGACACACGCAGCAACAACCGTGATGATTATTTCAGGGAGTATGCTAATGAGGTCTTCAGTTTGCACCGGTTCAGTCCTTACTCATGCCCCGCAAAGTGGGCTATTTTAGCAAAGCGCTCGTAACCTCGGATGCTGTTACCGCTTGCACGATTCCACTCGTGTCGGCAGTAAAGATCTCGATGAATGCTTGCGGCTGCACGCCTGCCCACACTACCACCAGCGCTAGTGCGACGAGCACCGCAGTCTCGAGTTTCGTGAGGTCTTCCAGATGGCGATGGGCTTCCTTTAAGGAACCAAGCATCACCCGCCAGTACATCCAGAGCATGTACGCCGCGGAGAGAATGATTCCGAACACCGCAAGTACGCCAAAGATACGGATTTCATCAACAAAGGCGCCGAGCAGCACCATAAACTCGCCTACAAAGCCTGAGAGCCCCGGCAAGCCAATTGAGGCCAGCGAGAAGAAGAGGAACAGCACAGCGTACACCGGCCAACGGTGCGCTAGCCCACCCAGGTTGGCAATCAGACGGTCGTGCGTGCGTTCGTAGAGCTGTCCCACACAGAGGAAGAGCGCTCCGGTAACCAAGCCATGGCTGAACATCTGCATCATGGCACCGTCAATCCCCTGCTGCGTAAACGAGAAGATTCCCAACGTTACGAAGCCCATGTGGCTCACCGAGGAGTAGGCGATGAGCTTCTTCAAGTCCGTCTGCATGAGGGCAACCATTGCCCCATAGATAATCGCAACAACAGACAACACGAGAATAGCCGTCTGCGCAATCTGGCTCGCATCGGGGAAGAGAGGCAAACTAAAGCGAATGAATCCATACCCGCCCATTTTGAGCAAGATGCCGGCCAGAATAACGCTGCCGGTGGTTGGGGCTTCCACGTGCGCATCCGGCAGCCACGTATGGAACGGCACCATGGGCACCTTGATTGCAAAGGCGAGGAAGAAAGCCAGAAACGCCCAAAGCTGGAATTGCTCGCCGTAGGTCCCTTGCGTGAGTTCGAGAATGTCGAAAGTAAACACGCCCGTGGTATTGCCATGCACAAAATAGAGTGCCAGAATTGCCACGAGCATTAGCAAACTGCCAAAGAGCGTGTAGAGTACAAACTTCAACGTTGCGTAAACCCGGCGCTCGCCGCCCCACACGCCGATCAGCACGTACATGGGAATCAGCATGATTTCCCAGAAGACATAGAAAAGTACAAAGTCCAGCGCAAGGAACACACCCGTGATGCCTACTTCCAAGAGTAGCATCGTGAAGAGATACTCTTTCACCCGTTCGTTCACGGACGCCCATGCGTAAATGATGCAGAGGAAGAACAGGAACGTATTGAGGAGTACCATCACGAGGCTAATGCCGTCTATGCCCAGCGCGTACTGAATGCCGAGAGCCGGCAGCCAGTCAAACGTCTCCCGGAACTGCATGCCGTCACCGGGGATGAAGCTCGCCCACACCGCCACGCTCAGCACCAATGAGAGTGCCGTGCCTGCCACAGCCACCGCGAACATCGCGCGGCGTTCAGACAGGAACAGCACGATCACGGCTGCGATGAGCGGTAACCAGAGAACGAGGGAAAGAATGGGGATTGTGTTAAGTGTCATTACTTCACCGCACCATCATGATGTAGAAAGCGAGAACGAGTGCCGTGCCTAGGGCAACGCTAAACGCATAGTTCTCCAAGCGGCCGGTCTGCATGCGGCGAAGGCCGCCGCCAATGCCACTGACAACCAAGCCGACGAGATTCACAATGCCATCCACGACATTTAGATCGAACCAGGCAAAGACCCGGCCGGTGCCGCGCGTTCCTCCCGCCAAAACAGTGTCATAGAATTCGTCCAGGTAGTACTTGTTGACCAAGAGCGCATGGACAAACGGCGAAGACCCCGCTACGGATTCAGGCGACGGCGACCTGCGCATGTAGATGCTGTAGGCGATGAAAATGCCCAAGACCGCAATAAGGGTGGAAACTGCCATCACTGCGAGCACAAAGACTGTCGACGGCTCGTGGACCAGGCCCGCAAACTCAGCCACTAGAAACGTATCGTGCAGGTAACTGTGGATTAATCCGTGCTCCGGCGGCACGCCGACAAATCCTGCAAAGACCGCACCTACCGCCAGCACGATGAGTGGCACTGTCATCACTCGCGGTGACTCGTGAACATGGGAGAAGCGCTCAGCTTCCATGCGCGTTTTGCCGAAGAACGTGAGAAAGATCATGCGGAACGTGTATACGGCGGTAAGGAGCGACGCTAGTGCTCCCATGAAGAAGAGCAGGTAGCCGACTTGACCCGAGAACAGTGTGGCCCCGAGCAGTTCGTCTTTGCTCCAGAAGCCTGCCAATGGAATGATGCCGGATAGCGCCAAGCCGCCAATGACATATGTGGCGCCCGTCACGGGCATCTTCCCAAAGAGGCCGCCCATGCGCTGCATGTCTTGCTCCTCGTCCGTGCCGTGGATTACCGAGCCGGAGCCAAGAAAGAGGAGACCCTTAAAAAACGCATGGGTAGCCAAGTGGAAGATTGCCGCTGTGAAGGCTCCCACGCCGAGGGCCATGAACATGAGGCCAAGCTGGCTGATCGTAGAGTATGCAAGGACACGTTTGATGTCGTTCTGCGCCAAGCCAATGGTGGCCGCGAAGAGGGCCGTGAAGGCGCCCACAAGGGCAACCACTATCATTGCGTCTGGCGATAGCACGTAAAGCGGATTGAACCGGGCGACCATGTAAACGCCCGCGGTGACCATTGTGGCGGCGTGAATCAGGGCGCTGACCGGCGTGGGGCCCTCCATGGCGTCGGGCAACCACACGTGCAGCGGGAACTGTGCCGACTTACCCATTGCGCCCACGAAGAGCAAGAGACAGATTAGGGTGAGCATGCCCGGCATCGCCGCGGCAATTGCCGGCACTTGACTGAAGATTTCGTCGTAGTCCAGTGTCCCAAAGACGTGCCATGCCAAGATGAGACCGATCAGGAAGCCCACGTCACCAATTCTATTCACTAAGAAGGCCTTGATGGCGGCCGCGGAAGCGGACCGGCGCTCAAACCAAAATCCGATGAGCAAGTACGAGCAGAGGCCCACGGCTTCCCAGAAGACGAACAAAACCAGCAGATTGTTCGCCATGACGAGCATAATCATCGCGAACACGAACAGAGGCAGGTATGTAAAGAACCGCCAGAAGCCGGGGTCTTTGTCCATGTATCCAATAGAGTAGACGTGGACCATGAACGAGACGCTGGTAACCACCAGGAGCATCACGAGCGTCAGCGCGTCTACCCGCAGGGCGATGTCCAGTGAAAAGTCACCGGAAGCGGCCCACGTCCACAGCGAGACCGTCTCCGGCTCCGCATGGTCTAATTGCGTAACGAACAGGAGCACGCTGACGATGAGCGCGCCCAATACACCCGCGTTCGCAACAATGCCCGTTTGCTTCTTTAGGTATGTGCGTCCAAAGAGCCCATTCATCGCGAAAGCGATGAATGGCAGCAGTGGTATAAGCCAGGCGACGTCGGCCATTATCTCTCTTTGCCCTTACCCTTTGAGCGTGTTGATTTCATCAACGTTGAGCGTATCTCGATGGCGCGAAAGCGCCACAATTATGGCTAGCCCCACTGCAGCTTCAGCGGCCGCGACTGTGAGTGAGAATATGACAAATGCCTGCCCCAGCATGTTATTCAAGGCCACGGCGAATCCTACAAACGTCACGTTAGCCCCGAGCAATATCAGTTCAATAGACATAAATACAATGAGCAGATTGCGCCGCACCAACACACCGAGCAGGCCGATGATAAAGAGTGCCGCACCCAGCACCAAATAGTACTCCAAGGCTGGGATGATCATGTGTTACGTCTTACTCCTCAACGCGGCTTGGCCGGTTCATGATCTCGTAGCTTGGCCTTTTCGTATCGTTCCGCCATCCATTCCGTCACACCCATTTGGGATGATGAACGCGGCCGTCTTGTCTCTTGTCTCGCCAAGACGATGGCGCCCACCACGGCGGCCGTCAAGAGTACCGAAGCCACCTCAAAGGGCAGCAAGTAGTCGCGGAAGAGCACCTGCCCCAATGCTTGCACGTTGCCGCCCTGCCCAACGACCCACGCCGGCGTGTGGGGTCCTTGCGCGCCGACAGTAATTGCGGCGCCCGTTAGGACGATAAACTCCAGAAAGAGGATGGCGCCAACCACAATTGCCAGGGGCGCTTGCACGTGAAACTGTCGCACTCGCTCTACCGCGCCAATATTCAAGAGCATCATGGTAAAGAGGAAGAGCACAATGATTGCGCCGGCGTAAATGATTATGTGCGCTACAGCGAGGAATTCAGCGCGCAACAGAATGAAGATCCCCGCCAGATGGAAGACAACGCTGACAAGAGAAAGCGCGCACTGAACCGGGTTGCGCAGCATAATGACGAGCACGGCAAAGACCACGCTCGCAAGCGCGAGATACGCGAAGATCAACGTGAGCAAGGTCTCGCTAGTCAAGCGACGAGACCTCCTTGCCCTGCTTATCAACCAAGTCCATTAAACGGTCCACGTCGTAGATTAGTGTGCTGCGGTCATCAGTGGTGAAATTATACGCGTTTGTCATCTCCAGCGCTTCCACAGGGCAGGCTTCTACACAGAGCCCGCAGAAGAGACAGCGGCCGATGTCTAGCGTATAGGAGGTTACCACTTTCTCGGTTGGCTGAGCGGGGTTCGATTCCGTCGTAATGGTGATGCATTCATTCGGGCACGCGGTTTCGCAGAGCCCGCAGCCCACGCACTTCGACCGTCCGTCCGGTCTCCGCCGCATGCCCACGGCACCGCGATAAATTGCAGAGAAGGGCCGTTTTTCCTCCGGATAGCGAATTGTTACCGGCTGACGAAAGAACTCGCGAAGCGTTATACTGAGCCCCTTCGCTATCGGCAACAGCGAATCGAACCGAAAACTCATAGCGTCTCCTCTCCCAAATGTGTCCCTAGGCGTAAATTGTCAGTTTCAGTACGGTGGCTACCGCAAGATTGAGCAGCCCCAGCGGTAAGAGCACTTTCCAGCAAAAGTTCATCATTTGATCGTAGCGAAATCGCGGTAACGTGGCGCGCAGCCAAAAGTAGAAGAATAGGAATAGAAGAACTTTGGTCATCATGATTCCAACTGCGAGCAGGGTAGCGAAGAGATGGCCGATATATGGCTCAAGAAACTGCGCAGGCCACCCGCCGCCAAGAAAGACTGCGCTGACCAAGAAAGCAGCCAGCAGCATGTTCGCATATTCAGACAAGAAAAAGAAGGCGAAACGCCAGCCGGAATACTCCACGTGATAGCCGGAGACAAGCTCCGTTTCCGCTTCCGGCAAATCGAATGGCGCGCGGTTCGTTTCCGCCAGGGCGGCACACACGAAAACGAATGCCCCAATTATTAGCGGTATGACATAAGGCACCTGCTGTTGCCGCACGATCTCAGGCAACGAAAGCGAACCTGCGAGCACTACTACACCGACGAGCGCCAAACCGAGCATGATTTCATAGCTAATCATCTGTGCGCTCGACCTCAAGCTGCCCAACATCGCGTACTTGCTGTTCGATGCCCAGCCGGCCATGACAATGCCGTACACCGCCACAGACGTAAGCGCCAAAATATAGAGCACGCCGACGTTAAGATCGGTAGCATAGAGGCCGATCACCCGTCCGAATATGTGGAGTTCGGTCCCAATCGGCACCACAGACCACGCCATGAATGACGGCACCAATAGCAGAAAGGGCGCGAGAATGAAGAGTGTGCGGTCTGCACCGGCTGGGATCATATCTTCCTTGCCCAAGAGCTTGACGGCATCGGCAAGGGTTTGGAAGACCCCGAAGGGGCCGACTCGGTTGGGGCCAACTCGTGATTGAATGCGGCCCAAGATACGGCGCTCACCCCAAATTAGGGGCGGCACGACGAGCAGCGGAACCATAAATGCAATTAAGGACTTGAAGATTACTGCAATGACAAACTCTGTCATAACTCGTTCCTAGCTCAAGCTTGGGATGACTTCGACGAAGACGGCGACTCTGTCGAAGACGGCGACTTCATCGCAGAAGCCGTTGCGACAGCGTGTACCGAAACTGCCACCGTGGCTTCAATTCCCAGCAACGCCCCCACCGGCGCATCCGGGAAACCACCGGGAAGATAGACCACATCTTCCGCCAATTGATCGTTTGCTTTCGCCGCAACAGTCAGGTCTATCCCGTTCGCTTGAATCCCTACTCTCTCTCCATCACGGACGCCAATCCGCTCCAACTGCGTTGGGTGGAGTTCGGCAACGGGCTCAGAGACCAAACGGCGGAGGTTGCTACTAAAGCGTCCTGTAACGCCAGGCACAAACAGATGGTCTTGCGTTACCAAGAGCAACTTGCCGTCTCCATTTACCGACGGCAGCGCCGGCGGTTCTTGCCAACCGAAACTGGGCACGCTGTGGGTTATGGGTATGTCGGCCAAGACTTCCGCAATCTCTTGGGCGACTGAGTCTGAAGTGCGGTAAGCCCAACGCGCCCCAAGCTGGAGAGCAAGTTCAGTGAAGATCTGCCAATCGGGCTTTGCTTCACCAACTGGTGGAATTGCCGCCTGAGCGCGCTGAGAGCGACCTTCCAAGTTTGTATAGGTGCCGGTTTTTTCAGCAAAGCTGACGGCAGGCAATAGCACATCGGCATGCTGGGCCGCCGTGCTGGTCACAAAGAGGTCTTGCACGACTGCAAAGCGCGCTCGATCGAGAAGCTCTTGTGCTTGATGTCGATTGCGAGCGCTCGCGGCTAAGTCTTCACCAATGATATAGAGCACGGATGGGTCGGCGCCGGCCATGAGATCATCGAGCGTAAGCCCCTGAGAGTCGGGCAGCACCACGTTCCAGAGCCTGCCCAGGGCACTGCGAGCCTGGGCGTCATCGCTGCCGCGGAAGTTCGGCAAGATATCGGCTCCCGCTCCCATTTGCACTAATCCGCGAGAGTTTGCTTTGTTGGCCAAGGGAAAGAGATGCGTATTCGGTAGGGCGAGAGCGAGGTTTGCCGCAGCTTGGGCAATGCTCGCGGCGCTGCCGATTACCCAACTACCGAGTGCCCACACGATGCCGACGTTGCCGGCCCGGGCGAGTTCCGCCGCGGTCTCACTGAGCTCAGCGGCTGTAAGGCCAGTGTCTGCCGCAGCGCATTCCAAGGTATAGCTGTGTAGTTCCTGCGGACCCCGGTCACTGTCGGATTGACGCAGGATTTCGGCGGCAAGCCCTTGAATCAGGTGCTCCTCGGCACCGGGGCGCACGCGCAAGACGCGGCGGGCAAAACGATCATCCTGCCTGCTGGGCAAGCTACCGGCTTGAATGAGCAGCTTCCCTTGGTCGCGTACCCACTGCCGCAGCCGCATGCCGAGCACGTCGTGGCTTTCCATAATGTCGCCACCAACGACAAGGAAAGCATCCATTTGCTGCATCTGGCTGATGTCGAAATTAAACGCAGCGGGCCCAAGCGTATTGAGCGTAGGAATGAACGTCCAACGCTCAGTGCTGTCTATGTTATTGGTTCCCACGACCTCCCGCATGAGGCGTGCAATCAGGTAGTTCTCTTCGTCCGAGAGACGCCCGGACGTAATGGCCGCAACCGAGTCGGGTCCGTCTTGGGCCTTTGCGTCGGCGATTTGGGCGGCCACGAGACTGAGGGCTTCATCCCAACTTGCCGGTTCTAGTTGGCCGTTCTTCCGTATCAGCGGCTGGGTCACACGCCCATCATCGTGGATGTAATCGTAGCCGAATCGACCGCGCGTACAGAGCATGCCGTCGCCAGGGCCGCGATCTCGCGTGTTGACCGGCGTCTGGTCCCGCAGTGCCGGGTTCGCTTTTGTGCGCAGCACCTCTCCCATGCGCGTCTCGACGTGCATCTGGCAGCCGACGCTGCAGTGGTTGCACACAGATTCGCTTTGATTCACCTGCCACGCGCGCCCGCTATGCATGAAAGGTCGGCTGAGCAAAGCGCCGACGGGGCAGACCTCAATGCACTCACCGCACTCAACGCAGCCTAAGGGTTCATCGAACTGCGTCCCAATATAACTGTGGAATCCTCGCAAGTTAAAGGTAAGCGCACTATCGCCCACGCGTTCGTCGCAGATGCGCACGCACTTACCGCAGTAGATGCAGCGGTTCGGGTCCCATTCGATGAGAGGGCTGAGCTCGTGATCGGGTTCGTTGGGATTGTCGCTGCCCAGCCTGCTGCGGTACACACCTACCTCATAGGCCGTGTGTTGCAGGTCGCAGACGCCGGACTTGTCGCAGTAGGGGCAGTCCAAGGGATGGTGCTGCAGGGTCATCTCCATAATGCCCTGCTGCGCATGCACTACAGGCTCGGTCTTCGTGCTCACCACCATGCCTTCCATGGCCATGGTATTGCAGGAAGAGAGTGGCTTCGGCGCCCGTTCGACCTCTACCACGCACATGCGACACGCACCGTAGGGTTTGAGAAAGGTATCGAAGCACAAAGTAGGAATGTAGGTTCCTGCCTTGCGTGCGGCATCGAGGATAGTTGCACCGTTGGGTACCGTTACCTCTTGACCGTCAACTGTTAGTGTTACGGGCATTGTTCCCTCTTCTCAACCACCGCAAATATCAGACACCATTCGTCTACGCTGCAATTCGCTCTTACCGATCGACCTCACCAAGCACGATGTCAATACTTCCAATCACGGCGACTACATCTGCCAACAGCCGTCCCTTAACCAGATAGGGCAGGGACTGCAGATTAACAAAGGAAGGTGAGCGGACGTGCATGCGGTACGGTTTGCCGCTGCCATCGCTAACGACGTAGAAGCCGAGTTCGCCTTTTGGCGCCTCGATAGCAGCATACGTCTCGCCCTTCCGCACCGGGAAACCGTGGATGTACATCCAAAAGTGGTTGATCATTGCTTCCATATCGGTATAGAGGCGCGGGGTATCCGGTCGGCCGACACGCGAGTCATCGGTCATTACGGGACCAGGCGGCAAGTGCGTAATCACTTGGCGGATGATGTGTACACTCTGGCGCATCTCTTCTATACGTAGCAGGTAACGGCTGAAAACGTCACCCTTGCCGGTGCCGGTGGGTACGTCGAACTCCACCTTATCGTAGGCGGCATAGGGTTCCGCCTTGCGAATATCCCATGCCACGCCGGAGCCGCGCAGACAGGGCCCGGATAGACCCATCGCGATGGCGTCGTCGCCGGAGATAACTCCCACGTCCACAGTTCGCCCAAGCCAAAGTTCGTTTTTCGTTAGCAATTTGTCGAACTGATCGATTTCTTTGATGAAATAATCCAAGCTGCCCACAAGTTTTTCGTAGAAGGCTTCGCGCGGTTCTTCCAGGAATCCGCCGGGACGCATAACGCTGTGGGTCATGCGGGCGCCGCAGAGCTCTTCGAATAACTCAAGGACGCGTTCACGGGCGCGAAACGCGTAGAGGAAGATAGACATGGCGCCGATGTCCAGCGCGTGGGTGCCGATCCAGACCAGATGACCTGCCAGACGCCCCAACTCACCTACAATGCAGCGCAGCCACTGGGCACGTTCCGGCACTTCGATTTCGGCGAGGGCCTCGACGGCCACCAGCCAACCAAGGTTACTGGAAGCCGCGGCAGTGTAGTCCATGCGGTCGGTATACCCAAGAATCTGAGTATACGTCTCACTCTCAGCAATCTTCTCCGTGCCGCGATGCAGGTAACCAATTATTGGTACGGCTTCCTTGATGTATTCGCCGTCCATTTTCAGCACGACACGCAAGACCCCATGAGTACTGGGGTGCTGCGGGCCAAGATTCAGGATGAGTCCTGAATCATCTTCCCCTGCAATGCGTTCAATCTCAACAGTCGCCATCGGATGTTCCCACTACTCCTATTGGTAGTGCCAGGTACGGCTAGAGACCCTCACGCGGAAAGTCCTTACGCAACGGGTGATACTCGTAGTCTTCATCCATTAGGATGCGGCGGAGATCCGGGTGATTTACGAAGTTCACGCCCATCAGATCGTAGACCTCGCGCTCCGGCCAGTCGGCGCCGGGCCAGACTTGCGCCATGGATTCAACTGATTCAGAGGGTGCTATCCGTGTCTTCACGCGTATGCTGCGATTTTCGGGGATCGAGCGCAGGTGATAGACAACTTCGTATTCTTGCATCTCACCCGGCCAATGAACCGCTGTCACATCGCCGAAATAGTTGAAGCGAAGGTCTGGGTCATCGCGCAGTACCATTGCCACTGCCAACAGGTCTGCGGCAGCAATCTCGATTGTCAGAAAGTTGCGGTGGCTATTTGCCGCAATGATCTTTTCGCCCAAGACCGCATTCACACGCTCCTGGATTGAATCTGCGGCAACGGGCGGCGGGATGCTCACTGGTGCACCTACTCCTTGGCTGCCGCAGCAGAGCGCGTGGTGAGCAAATCCTCGTCTGCGCCGGCCCACTCACCTTGCTTGATCTTCTGCTGCAAGAGCATAAGGCCTTCCAGCAGCGCCTCAGGCCGCGGGGGACATCCAGGCACGTAAATGTCAACGGGCACGGCAAGGTCCACGCCTTGCAGCACACTGTACGACCGATACGGCCCTCCGCACGTCGCACAGTTGCCATGGGCGATTACCCAGCACGGCCGCGCCATTTGTTCCCACAGGTTGCGTATGATCGGCGCCATCTTCTTGGTCACCGTACCCGCCACAATCATGACATCTGATTGCCGGGGTGTTGCCCGGAACGCCATGCCAAAACGGTCCGCGTCGTAGTGTGAAGCGAAGAGCGCCATCATTTCAATGGCACAGCACGCCAAGCCGAAGGTCATCGGCCACAACGCATTCGCTCGCCCCCAGTTCAAAACTTGGTCGGCGGAAGCAAGCACAAAGCCGGAAGCACTCGTTTTCTGCCCAACAGTTGGCAGCGTGAGCGTATCTTCTATAACCCCCAATCGAATGCTCCTTTCTTCCATGCGTAAACGTAGCCGACAAGTAGGATTGCAATGAATATCGCCATTTCAATCAGACCGAAGAGGCCGAGTGATCCCACTATGACGGCCCAGGGGAAGAGAAAGGCGAGCTCAAGATCGAAAACGACGTAAACAATCGCGACCATGTAGAAGTGGACGCCGTGCCGGCCGCGTGTATCGCCCACCATCCCACTGGGGCCAATTCCCGATTCGTAGGGGGCCGTGCGCAGAGGCCCGGGTCGAAACTTCGGTCGGAGCACGGAGGCAAGGGCGAGCGTAACTATACCGAAACCGGATGCGGCAACGAAGAGCACCAGAAACGGAATGTATCCTACGTAGTACTCCATAGTTCTACCTTCTTGCCCTCATCTCTGCTTGTCTCCAGCGCAGCCCGGTCTAATGATGAACGATTTGGTCTTCGTTGACAACTGCGCTCCCGCGCGTTGTCTAGCCCGGCGTCAATGTGGTTGCGACTGGGCGTACAGTGTCCGATGCGGTGTAGTCGGCAACACTCTCCCGCAACAGGTAGGAGAGGTACTCTACCTCGATCGAAAGGTCTACGCTCGCGAGATAGATGTGGGAAGGCACCTTCAACTGTATCGGCGCAAAGTTGAGCAAACAGCGCACTCCGGCATCTACAAGCTGCTGGGTAACGGCTTGTGCCGCTTTTGCAGGCACGGCCAATACCGCCATCACGATCTGGCGCTCTTGGATGGTTTCCTTTATCTGATCCATGGGCCTTACAACCACGTCGCGGATTACTGTGCCAACGCGGCGCGGATCAGAGTCGAAAGCCTCGACAATACGGAATCCTTGCCGAGGAAACCCGTCATACGCGAGCAGGGCAGACCCCAAATTGCCAACGCCGACGAGCGCCATGGGCCATCCTTCACCAATTCCCAAAATGCTCTGCATGTGAGACTGCAGCGATTCTACTTCATACCCCACACCGCGTCGACCAAAACTCCCAAAGTATGCAAGGTCGCGTCGAACCTGGGCGGCAGTGGAACCGGTCAGCGCAGATAGGCGCTCCGAGGAAACACTTTCAACCCCCTGTTCCCGCAGCGCGGCCAATGTACGATAGTACATAGAGAGGCGTCTTATCGCCATCTGCGGCGCTTTTCCCCTCGGTAACACAGGCATTGGCGCTCCTCATGTCAGAGGCATTTGCCACGTGAAACATATCACAAGCCCCTGACGTGCGCAACTAATCAACACTGTTTCTAGATAGGGGCCGTCCTATCGCTTTGCCTTCAAGCGATTGCTGCAAACCAAGATGAAAAGGGGCCGCCGGCCGGTAACGGAGATTCCTGGATTTGAGGCTGCGTGTGCCGGATGCGTGGCGTGCTCCCGGGATCGCTTGCTCTTCAATCGGAGGATGACGCCACTCCGGACAGTGCTTGTCGCTTCAAGCGTGCGCGCACCGTAGATGTGTTGAACAGCGACCAAAAGGAGAAGGCTGGCGCGAGTGCGAGGCTTTGGCTAAGTTGGCGCATTTGCTAGCCGGTGGTAGATTGCACTCCGGAGAATCGAGCAACCCCTTTAGGGCTGGAGGAATCGAGGCAAGAAAACTACACTTACCAAGGCATTGATAGGGGGTATGAGCGTTGCTACAACCCGTTCCCCGGGTTCGAACGAGCAAGGCGCCAAGCAAGTGCTAGGCATTCAAAGTTATGAAGGTAAGGCCTGCTCAACCCGGTGGCTGTGGCGCCGGGGCTGCCTGCTCCTCAGGAGGCAATTCCTTTGTGCCCACCACCCAGCGTTCCTGCCAGGGCCGGTAGCGGCTCCTGAATTGATCAAAGCGGCTGCTGCCGTCCGCTACTATCTCTCGCTGAATCTCCGTTTCGACGCCGTCCACAGCCCACTCGACTTGCCGGCGCTCACCAAGCGGCAGATCGGGATCCAGCTTGTCGGGCAAAGGCTCTCCGTGGGGAACCCAGTTCTTGGCAACTGCGGGCAGCATGCGCACCCCGCGATTCGTTGCGCGGCCGTGGAACACAAACTTTAGAGTCATTTCCTTTTCGTCAACGTGTGTCTGGATGAGGATCGGTTGGTCGGAATCGTTGATGAACTTGAGGTCTAGGCCGGGGTCATAGACTGCAGCATCAAACCCCGGCGGACTGCCGTCACGCTCGTAATAGCCGACGCGGTAGGAGTGCTGATTGCGTTCCGTGATTGGCAAGCCGGACCAGAAAGCCGCTCGGAACATCGTGGTGGAGACCTGGCAAACGCCCCCACCGACGCCGGGAACCGTTTGATCACCAAAGATAATGAGACTGGCTTGGTAGCCGTCTTGGCGCGTAATCGGGCCGAGCACGTCTAAGAAGGAAAACGTCTCGCCCGGTGGAACCACGTAACCATGAAGCTTAAGCGCTGCTAATGAAATGTTGTGGGCGCGCTCAGGCGGTGAACCGGCAAACAATGAGGTGCCCTCCGCAATGATGTTGTCGAAGCCCCATTCGTGCATATTCTCCGCCGTGTAGATTGGTTCTCGCACCTCGGCTGGGAGATAGAGGCCCGTCACCCCTTGCTGTATCGCGGCTTGCGCCGTGGCAATAAGCGTGTCGGTGTCGGTCTGAAAGCCTATCTCAGCAGGCGCATCCAGCGTAATGTCACCATCGCGAACGGAAAATCGTGCATTCTTTGGGGGCCGGTTTGCTTCTGCGGACACCTGATCAAGCCATTCCTTGAGTATCTCCGGCTCTCCCTTGATTTCAAGCCGCCCTTGCTCAGGATCTTGAAAAATCTGAATCCAAGAATTCAGCGTGCTTCCCGGTACCTGCCATGCGTCTCCCGCGAGCTCAAAGCGCAGTCCCTGGGCTACGAGACGTTCAAAGACCGACTTTACCTCTTCTGCTCTCTGCAAAGTAATCAGAGGGATAAGAGTTTCAACGGGCAATTCGATTGCCTGACGCAGCGGCGGGTCTGCGGGAAGCTTCATTAATTGAAGCGTTGCGTCGCGATTCAGCCACTTGCCCTCAACTCCGGGCAAGAGACGCACTTGGTCCGCTTGACGATCGAGCAACGAGTTTACGGGCTGACGGTCGATTCGTTCGGCGATCGCATTCAAAAATTGCAGTGCTACCGCGGAGTTCAGGTAAACCGGCATTTCTACGTGGTTGCGTGAATGCAGTCCTAGGAACCATAGCCACATGCGCCGTCTTTCCGACGCAAACACGTCCTTAACTGCTTTCTCAATATCTACGATAATCCCGATTTCCTCTGCCGAGGGCATCCACGTAGTACCTTCGTAACCAAGTTCTATCGGGCTTTTGATGTAATCGCTCCACAGTGCCGTCACCCTTGCGTTTGCCTCTTCTGCCGACAAGCCGGAAATGTCTACAGAGCCAATGGACGCCCCAGGCAACGCATATCTGCCCGCCTGAGCGCGCAGCACGCCATATGCCGAGCCACCGGCGAGAGCGGCAAGCGGCACTGCGCCAGCTTTCATGAGCAGCCGCCGGGAAATCATCCGAGAGTTCTTCTTCCAGGCGAACCGTGACTGCATTGACATGCTAGGGCTCCAGAACGAAAGCTTTCGGTTCTGTATTCATCGAAACGAGCGTTCCGTTAGTCGAAACAGGCTGGTGACTTGCCATGGCTCTATGGGCCGCGCCGACGGCTGTGCTTTCGTATCCACTACAGAATCGCGTTGGTCGGCGAGCAACCGCATTCACCGTCCTAAGTGTTGAACAGAGAGTCCTTTTTTTCTTTGTCTCTAGGCAAGAGTGAATCGTGGGCATTCGGAATATTCAGACAGTAAGATCGGAAAATAGGCTGAGGTAAGCAACGTCGGGCAATCGGTGGTTGACGATGAGACGAGTCTGGTAACTGCCAAAGCGCGCTCGTGATTGCGCCTCGCGCAGGCCGAACTGTCCACGGGGATCTATCGCGGTAGAAAAAAGACAGGCCACTTCGGTGCATGCGCGGGACTGCGACGGCACCACTTGCTCTGCCATGTGAATTAGAAAGCAAGGCAAGCCACTCTTGCCACGTCATATTGACTTTCCTCGCCATTGAGGCTCCGTGGTTTCCTTACTTCCTACAATATTATAGCACCTCCCCTTAAGAAAGTGTCTTGTCCGACATATTGACCAATTTTCAGGTAGTTTTCTCGGAGCAAGGTACTGCAACACTGTGCGCCCTTTGAGCACCCGCATCTGCCAGACCTTAACAGCGTATGCAGACGAACTCAACGACCTCAAGAATATTATTGACACAGTCGATACGCACATTCACTAAACTTGACTAACGTTAAGGAGCCTCTCAGGAAGTCATGTCAATGTAAGGGAAATAGCTATATCGGATTTGTTTGAGCTGTCAACCTAAAGAAGAGAATGAGGGAGCTTTCCTGTTCAAGATGGTCTGCGCGGCCGAATACTAGCTAGCGACTGCGCCGATGCCGGCTATGGGGGCGCGGCGCAATGCCGCAGGACATGGCCACTAGATTCTGATGGTTAGTGGTGCGAATACGTTTCTTGGTGCGGTCACCGACATTTGGAGACCTTTGCGAAACCCCTTCCCCCTTGACGGGGGAAGGTCGGGATGGGGGTGAAGAGGGCTTCACGGCAAGTTTCCGCACACCTCCCGTCTCCCCTGTATTCCGGCCCCTTATCGAGTACGGGGCAGGCTTTTCGCCGGAAAAACGGAGTTATGCTAAGGTCTCCAATTGGGAGCGCCGTAGGCAATCTTTGGCCTCTTCGGAGGTAAGGGTGGAGAGTCGCTTTACTCTACATAACAGGAGGAGAGTCATGCTTACACGCCGTGCATTGATAGGAAGCACTGCAGTTCTTGCCACAGGATGTGGCTTTCTCGAGTCTCGATTCACTACTCCGAGCTTGCCCAAAGAGACTCCGCTTACTTGGGCGGTAACAGACTGGTTTTCAACAATGAGCGGACCGTACATGCTGGGACGTAGCGAGGAAGACTTCAAGTGGGCACATAGGATGTTCACTTCAGAGAAAGAGAATCCGTTTGCTCCCACGCGTGGCGGCTACACCCTTGCGCTAAATCACAAGGAGCGATTTGCGGACTTAGACGAATTTGTAACCTGGCTGCAGGAGGTCGAGGCGGACCTTGTAACCGTTAGGCCGCAAGCTGCCCGTGAATTGGGAAAAAGGGGGTTCCTGCTGCCTTTGGGCCAATCTGGCGGCGAAGATGAGTCCGAGCTCAAACAGGAGTTCTATCCAGTTGTGCTCGATCAGTTCCGGGAGCAAGGTACACTATACGCCTTGCCGATTGGCGCGTTGCCCCTATTGATGCGATTCGACCCTCAGTACTTTGCGACGGAGGGAGTGCCTCCGGTGGATGGTAGTTGGGATTGGGGGGACTTGGAGAAACATGCACGGAAGTTAACCAGGCATGATGAAGATGGTGCTGTAGAGCGCTGGGGTCTTGCGGCACACCATGTTGGGCTCTGGTGGGCAGTCTGGCAGAACGAAGCCGAGGTTGTTGATTCAGCATCACTGCAATGCCGGTTGCTGGAGCCCGCCGCTATGGAGGCCCTGAACTTCGTCCGGGGTCTAATACATACCCAACGCGTCTCCCCGGCTGCCCTGTACATGGACTTGTGGAGGCTACTCGATTCTCCCCAGCCACCAGCAATGATCTACGATCTGTTTCACGGTCAGCGCTTACCCGATAACTACCGCTGGGCGGAGTTGCCAAGGGGTAAAGTGCGCGCTGTGCCGGTGTATGCGGACTTGGGCATCGCTATCATCGCTAAAACGAAGAATGCTGAGGTGGCCTACACTGCGCTCAAGGGTCTTGTTGGTGCCATGGAGCAGTATGTAGTGCGCATGCCTGCGAGGAGAGAGGCCGTTGCACGGCTTGGAGACACGCAAAAGGACCTCCGCCCGGAAGAGATCGCTGCAGTACAGCAATCTATGGAAAATGGACGTGCGGAACCACAAAGCCTGCCTGCAGGGCGAGCAATGGGTAGAGTCTTTGAGGCGCTGGTGCGAGGTGATGACGTGCTTACAGCGGTCAGCGACGCCTGTGCGCTCGTGCGTGAGTACCAGTAAACAACGGAGTTTGCCTGTAACTGGGTTCCCACCGCTCACTCCCGCACATTGCGTTATCGCCACGGGTAATCCGCACCGCAACCGCAAAGCGGACTTAAGGCAAAAATGTTATGCCTTCGGCAATCCTCCACCAAGTTTGAGCTGAACTCTTGAATCGTCTCGCTCTAATCGAAGACGGCAATCGCATCTATCTCGACCAGCCACTCCTCACCGGACAGCGAACCGATCTGCACCATGGTGGCTGTGGGATATGGGGCCTCGAAGATCTCATTGCGGATGCCGGTCACGACGGCGCGGTAGCGGATGTCTGTGACGTACATATTTAGGTGTGCCACGTTCGCCAGGGAGCCGCCCGCTGCTACGCAAAGCGCCTCGATATTGGCATAGACCTTGCGCGATTGGGCCTCTATGTCGCCCTTGCCAACCAGATTGCCGTTCTCGTCCAGCGGAAATTGGCCTGCAATGAAAAGAAGGCGCTTGCCGCCTTCAATCATCAGGCCCTGCGAAAAGTTGCTGAATGGGGGGCACACGCCCTCGCCCAAGATCGTCTCTTTCTTCAATGAAACGCTCCTCTGATTTTTCTTATGCCGACTCTAGGAACACTCTGAACAAGTCTCTGGCATAGTATCATAGCAAGAAAGCAGCATATGGCGAGGAGTTGGGTAATGGAGCAGCCGACGTTTGCCGACCTGGAGTACGCGCACAAGAAGCGCAAGACGCGGCGGGAGAAGTTCTTGGAGCGCATGGAGGAGTTGATCCCGTGGGCGGAGTTGGAGGCGCGCATTGCGCCGTACTATCCCAAGGCGGGGCGTGGGCGGCGGCCGTATCCCTTGTCGGTGATGTTGCGGGTACACTGCGTGCAGTTGTTCTACAACCTGAGCGATCCTGGGATGGAGGACATGCTGTACGAGGTGGAACCGGTGCGGCGGTTCGTGGGGCTGCGGCTGTCAGAGGCGCTGCCGGACGAGACGACTATTCTGCACTTTCGGCATATGCTGGAGCGGCACAAGTTGGGAGAGGGATTGCTGGAGGCGATCAACGCGCATCTGGCGTCGCAAGGCTTGCGGCTGCGAGAAGGGACGGTAGTGGACGCGACCATCATCGCGGCGCCAACGTCGACCAAGAACCGCGAGGGGGAGCGAGACCCGGAGATGCGGCAGGTGAAGAAGGGGAACCAGTATTACTTTGGGATGAAGCTGCACATTGGGGCCGACGCAGAGACGGGGCTCGTGCACAGCTTCACCACGACGCCGGCCAACGTGCACGACGTGACCCAAGCGGCGGCGTTGCTGCACGGCGCGGAGAAAGCGGTGTGGGGAGACGCGGGGTACGTGGGGGTGCAGAAGCGACCGGAGCATCAGGGGCGCGCCGTAGCGTGGCAGGTGGCGTTGAAGCCTGGGCAGCGGCGGAAACTGGCGCCTGAGAGCGCGGCGGCGCTGGCAGAGCGGCGCAAAGCGTCGGTCAGGGCCAAGGTAGAGCATCCGTTCCTGTGGGTGAAGCGGCACTTCGGCTACGCCACGGTGCGCTACCGGGGTCTGGCCAAGAACAGGCAACGGCTGGCCTTGCTGCTGGGGCTGACCAATGTGGTGACGGCCGCACGCCAGTTGGCAGCTTGACACGGGAGCAGTGCGCCCAAAACACGAGTGGGAGCAAAAAACGCTCCCAGCAGCGCCGAAACACGGGCAAAACAGCCCCTCCCAAACGCCAAAACACACCCCAAAACGCCCCCACAATCCTGCACACACCAATAACGCCACGCTTGCACCGAGTTGTTCAGACCCTTCTTAGATTTCTCGCTGCGCTCGAAATGACATCGCATGCTGATATACGAGCAGCCAAACAATGATATCAAATGAACGTTCGCCCCCTCTGGCAATGAGGGGGCGAACTCTGACCCAATCCTTCACGAGTAGAAAGCGCAGAGAGCCATTACTTGTTGGAATAGTACTCGTCGAGCATGGCCTGCATTTGCTTGCCGGCGTTCTGCATGGCTTCCGCGACGGTCTGTTCGTGCTTCCACACTGACCTCATGGCCTCCAAGTAGACACCGCGTATCTCACCATAGTTGGGGTAAAGCTGCGTCATGAAGCCCTTTCCCTCGCCAATCGGTTCCGTGATCGGTTCCAATTCGCGCGGCGGGCGTGCTTTCTGTTCCTTCAAACGCGGGTCGTCCCAGGCCGCCCTGATCACGGGCATGCCGTAGTTCAGCAGTGTGGTGACGCCTACCTGCACCTCGATGTCGGTGCTGATGAACTTTATCAGTTCCCACGTAGCGTCGGCATTCTTGGTACCCGACCACATGTACTGCACCGGTGTGTAGCTGCCCACCGCGTCAGAGTTGGTGCTCTTGACCGTGTGGGCCGGGAAGCGCCGCGCCTTAAACGGCAGTTCCTCGACGCCAGGCACGTTCCACGCAGACTCGGCATTGAACCAAGTGTGATACACTGCCGCCCGCTGCTGGGTGAACGGCGAGTCGCGCCGCTGACCTTCCGCAATGCTCTCATTGAGCACCGCAATGTCCTCCGCAGTTGGCTTCACGCGGTACTTGAACTCAAGGTCATACAGGAATTGGATGACATCGATGAACTCCGGTTCGTGCAGCCGGAAACGCTGGTAGTCGTCTGTCACAAAGTTTGTACCGTTCTGGATCAGCATCGTCGGTACTTCGGTGGTGGAGTCGTTGCGGCTCCAAAAACCCCAGATTGGACTCTGATCGGCGCTGGAGCGCTGTGTAATCTCGCGCGCCGTCTCGAGCAGTTCACCACCGTCCGTGGGATTCCAGGTTGCGGGCGGACTGTTGATGCCGAACTTATCGAGAATGGCTGTATTGTAAATCTGGATGGTGGCCAGCACGCCATACGGGAACGTCCACAGCTTGCCTTCTGGATCCTGCAGCCAGTCGATACCCACTACGTCGGTGAGCGCTGCCGCATCGCGCCGGACAAAGGGCGATAGGTCAGTCACGTAGCCTGCGTCCCGATACTGAGGGTAGCGGGTAGGTTCGGGACCCAGGATGTCCGGCGACGACCCTGCAGCGAGTTCTACAACCTGTTTGTCCATGAGGATACGGTAGCCCAGGGACTGCCAGTTGACCGTGATGTTGGGATTCAGTTCCTTGAACGGGCCGAGGACGAGATCCTCGAAAGCCCCCGCGTTCTCCGCAATGTTCACGACCCAGTTAACACTGACCGTCGCCTCTTCCATCTTGGGCATGTCGTCAGACTTCGGCGCGTCTTCGGCTGCCTCGGGCATAGCAGCCGGCGCTTGCACCTGGCCGCACGCGGCCAGCGCTACCATAGCGCCTGCGCCCGCTGTCGTTGCCAATAGTCCCCGACGCGTCATTAGAGTTCGTTGTTCAGTCATTCCCTAAAGCCTCCATGCTTGGCTCAACACAATATGGTTGTACCCCTAGCGAGACTCTGAGTCACTAAAGGCGCAAACTACCGCGCCACTGCTCTAGGCCTCCTTTCCACCCGGCATTCGCTAGGCTTGACCTATCATTGACAACATTGTGTCAATGATAGGTCAAGCGGCATATAAATGCCAAGTGTTCTATGCAAACACTTCAACTACTGATTTGCCCAGTAATCGTCAATCACGCCCTGCGTGTGCTTGCTGGCGTTCTGCATCGCTTCCTCAACCGTCAGCTTGTGCTCCCAGACCAGTTTTTTCTGCTCGTTGAAGAATCCCAAGTGCTCCCGCCAACCGGGGAAGATTTGGGTGATAAAGCCGCGGCCTTCCCGCAGCGGCGTGGCGATGGAGTCTATCTCGCGGGGCGGACGGGTCTTAGTCGCCACCAGACGGGGATCGTCCCACGCCTTTGCATTCGCCGACAGACCGTAGTTGAGCAGCGTCGTCACCGCCACACCGAACTCGATGTCCGACATGGCGAACTTCATGAACTCCCAGACGGCATCCGGGTGCTTAGCGCCGGACCACATGTACTGGACCGCCGTCCAACCGGCAACCTTATCGGAAGTTGGCCCTCCTTTGCTGTTCTCCAGCATTGGTACAGCCTTCATGGGCAAGTTTTCCACGTCCGGGTGAGTCCACCCGCTCTCGGCGTTGAACCAGGTATTGTTCATCGCCGCGCGCCCGTGCACAAAGAGCGCATCGCGATGTCGGCCCTCGCCCAGGGTCTCTACAAAGGCCGCCTTGTCTTCGGCAGTCGGCGCCACGCGGTACTTGAACTCCAGGTCGTACATGAACTGTATGGCCTCGATGAACTCGGGCTCGTGCATGGTTGCCCGCGTCAAGTCGTCGGAGAGGAAGTTGGCGCCGTTCTGAACGATGTAGGTACTCATTTCGGTTGTGTAGTCAGCGCCAGAGAAGATTCCCCAAATCGGGTCTGGTTCGCTACTGGACCGACTTGTAATCTCCCGCGCTACGTCCAGGTACTCGCCGCCGTCGTGGGGGTTCCATGTACGGGGCGGCTCGCTGATGCCATACTTGTCGAAGATGGACGTATTGTAGATGTGGATGGTGCCGAGCGCGGTATAGGGCATGGACCAGAAGCGCCCCTGCGGGTCAACGATCCAATCAAGGGCTACGGTGTCTCCGAGTTGACTCTGGTCGCGCTTGTAGAGGTCGGTGACTTCCCGCACAAACCCCTTGTCCGTCCACTCAATCCACCGGGTTGGATCGGGAGTGAGAATGTCGATGGCCTCATTGGCGGCCAGTTCGGCCAGCATTTTCTCGTAATGCGCACCGTATGGTGAGGCCTCGTACTTGAGGTCGATGTCGGGATGCATCTCCCTGAACCGGTTAATAACCCCGTCCTCGAACGCTTGCGCGTTCTCCGCAACGTTCACGATCCAGCGTACGTTGATCGTCGCGGGCTCCGTCGTGGGGGCTTCTTCAGCCTTTGGCGCCTCATCGGCTTCCGGTTCTACGGCAGGAGCCTGGGCCACGCCACAGGCGGCCAAGAGACTGGCGCCGATGAGACCTGCTGCTCCGGCGAGAAAGCGTCGTCGACTCAGACTACCGTGTGTGGTATTCATGCCTGTTCTCCTGAGAATTCCATTCCGTCGAACGATTTTCCATGCACTCTCTGAAGCGATTGAATTCACAACCTCCTTCCGTTTCAAAGTATGTCTATTTGGGTGAGAGTGCCTCTTTGAAATCTTCACCAGTGGCGGTGAGCGCACCGCCAATCTCCAACCAGTGGATAAATGCCTTGGTTATCAAGTTTTCGTCAGTTGACCATGCCGTCTCCGAGGCGGCCGTACAGTCCCGCAGCACAATGGCGCGATAGCGGTTGCGGGTCTGCAGGATGCCGCCCGGCTTCATGAGAAGACAGAAGTTCAAAAGGAAGCCCACATAGACGAGATTGAGAATCTTGTGCTCCGCCAAAAAGCGCTCGATCTGTTGAGGCTGCGAAAATAGGTGGTCGCGCGGGTCCGGCTTCACACAATCGGCAAAGTCGTAGTTTGCCTGGATTTTGCTCCAGGGTTCCCTATAGCCTGCGCCAAAGACCGTGCTGTGGTATTCGGTCAGCAGTTCTTTGCGGAATTCGGGCGGCGGCCAGTCGAGGGTATCGTTGTCCGCTTGCGCCGGGACGGGCTCAGGCGGCTCCGCCCAGGGATAGCGTGCCAGGACTTGGCGCGGTTCGTTGTGGATAACCGGCACGCCAGCTTCACGCGCAGCCTCAAGCACGGGCACGATCTCTTCTTCCATGATCTTGCCGGCCCGCTTTGCCACGCCGTGCCCGCCCATATAGTTATATTCCCAGTATTTTTCCACACCGGGAATTATGGGCTCGCCATCGCTGCCGAGATTCCACATGTCTATGGCGATTACGGCCGTGTTCGTGCTATCAAGCTCCACCGTTTTGTGTACATGACCGTAATTGCGGTCGTCGTACGCCTGCCCGGGCAACGGGTAGACCCGATAGGAGCGCACCGGCAATTGAAATGTGCCCATGAGTATTTCCCCCACGCGCAAGTTTTTCTCAAACAGTTGCTCGCCTAGAACTCACCTTACGGGTGCATCATTCAGCACAATGTCACCCTTCGACAGGCTCAGGGCGAACGGTTTAGGATAGCTCCTTAGCCTTTCAAGAATCCCGTTCGTGCTGAGCTTGTCGAAGCACAATTCAACTCATTGAGCCGAATTGTAAAGTACCTTATTAAATTGACTAATATGGCCGATTAAACGGTATCGTAGCCGCAGCAACCTCATCGGAAACGCGGCCGGCATCCCGCGCGCGCCGTAGATCGAGCAGCGTATCCTCCACCGCTTCCAAGGTCTCCGCCACGTCCTCATCGCTGTGCGCGTACAATACGTTGTTCCAACCGCCTTTGAGCATCACCCCCCGCTTGGCCAGCCCGGTATAGAAGAACGTCCCGGCGTCGGCAGGCAGCGGTTGATCGTTGCCGCCAATAAACCGAATACCGAATAGCGCCGGCGGGCCGAATGACTCCATGGGGATCCCCACACGATGCGAGACCTCTTCCACACCGTCCATGACGGCCTGGGAGATGCGGTTGATGTGCCCCGCCACGTCCTCGTCGCGGCAGATTTGCAGAGTGGCAATGCTCGCCGCAAGAGAGAGAGTCTCTCCACCAAACGTCAGACTGATCAAACAGTCGGCTGTCTTTTCCATAATGTCGCGCCTGCCGGCCACCGCGCCAAGTGACATGCCGTTGGCCATGCCCTTGGCGTAGGTGGCAATGTCCGGCTCCACGCCGTAGTACTCCTGCGCGCCGCCCAGGGCAAAGCGGAACCCCGTCATGCACTCGTCGTAGATTACGAGCGCCTCATGTCGGTGCGCTAAGTCCTTTAGGTCATTTAAAAAACCCGGTTCCGGCTCCTTGGCCGGTTCCGCGCAATCGAAGGAGACGGCGGCGACTTTGCCGTCGTTGAGCGCGAAGAGTTCCTCCAAGTGGTCAAGGTCGTTGAAGCGGAACTGCTGATTCAGCGCGTGGAATGCAGCCGGCATGCCGCCGTCGTTGCGCCAGTAATTCCATTCGTCCGCCCACCCACGATAGCCGTTGTTAAGAATGATCTCGCGCTTGGTATACGCGCGAGCAATGCGCGTGGCGCATAAATTTACGTCCACGCCGCCCTTGAGGAATCGCATCATTTCAGAACAAGGCACGACCTCGTTCACGAGCTTGGCGCACTCGATCTCCGGCTCGGAGGGGGTGCTGAAGAGCATGCCTTTCTCAAGTTGCTCCGCAACTGCCCGGTCAACTTCCGGGTAACAATAGCCCAGCAATACACCCCCGGACGCGCCGTAGTAGTCAATGTAGCTATTGCCGTTCACGTCCCAAAGCCGGGAGCCCTTGCCATGGGACATGAATATGGGCATGGCGCCATAGGACGCGGGATTTGGGCGCTTCCCTTTTGTCTGCGAGCCGCCGGGCATGAGCCGCACGGCCTCCTCATAGAGATCAACGGAACGAGAAACGTCGAGCTTAGTTGCGCTGGCCATAGAGCACTCCCTCTACACTGCAAATAGTCGCTGCGCATTAGCGGAAAGCATCAGTTTTTTCTCTCGGTCGGTGATTTCCGCATGCTCGATACTGAGCGTTGCGGACTCGGGATAGAAAATTGGGCAATTGGTGCCTAGGAGGAGGTGGTCTGCTCCCACTTGGGCGCAGAGTTGCTCAATGTCATCCACCGGTCCCTGTACGCGTGAGACGTCGAAGTAGAGATTGTCGGTCTTGTACGCCCGCCGCCAGATATCCGTAATGTGCGCATAGCGCCCGGTGCACACGAGGAAGCGCACGTCAGGAAAGGCGCAAATAGCCTCAACGGCATCGGACGTGGTTACCGGCGGCACTTTCACGTGCCAGTGATGCCAACGTGAGTCCTCCAGGGTCAGCGTGAGAAGCACCACGAGGTCTTCGGTCTTGGCGCATTCAAGCAGCGCCAGGGCGTTGCCGGTGAGCATGTGATACTGGGCATAGGCTTCCAGGCTTGCATCCATGACGCGCGTGGTGTGCGGCTCCAGCAGCGTGAATTGGTGGTAGTTCGGGTGAATGCGCAGGTTGCGCATCCCGAACTCTTCGCTGCAGCGCTTGAAGTCCTGCTCCCAACAAGGCATGGCTGAATTGATGGTGTAGGCAGGCACGAGCCGGTCGGCATGTTCTTGCACGATCCGGTACAACTCGCGGTTGCCCACCATTATGTCTTTGTAGAAGACGTTTTCAAGCCGCGAGACAACCGCCTTCTCGATGCCGAGCGCGTCCATCTTGCGGAGCAGCGCATCGGGTGTAGCGTGGTTGAGGCGGCGGAAGGGCCATTCGCCTATGTATGCATTTGCGTCAATCATGGGACCCGCTCTAGTGACTTAGATGCCGTTTAGCTTCAATTTAGAATTGTCATTCCCGCTAAAGCGGGAATCCATCTGTCTTAGACCCCTAGACTCCGGCCCCGTATCAAGAACGGGGCAGGCTCTTCGCCGGAGTGACGGAAAACATCGAAACAACTCCTAGTTCGCTTCCGCCTCCTCATGGCGCTCGAACTGGCTCCAGGCGACCGTCTGCCCTGTAAAGATGCCGTGGGCATTCCGCCAGAAGATCAGTTCTTTCTCTTCCTCAGTAATGGCCGCGCCGTATACTTTCGCCAGTTGGGACATGAACGAGCGCGGCGCGTTGAGATCGCTGCCATAGACCACGTGGTCGGCCCCCGCGTGCTCCACGAGGGTCTCGGTGTAGCCATTGGTGGCGTCGCCGCCGCCTACGTCCATGAAGAGGTTGGGCATGCCCTGGGCCGCCTTGGCGCCGTATTCCATATCGCTGCCGGAGTGGCCGAAGAAGAAATTTACATCTGGGTGCCGTTGACCGGCCTCACGCATGTCAAAGGGATTGGTTTCGCCGGGCATGTTGCCCGTCACCGCCATATACGTGTGCTGAAGCACGGGAAGTTTGTATTCGGCGCAGAGGTGCAGGATGCCGTCAACACGCGGGTCGTTGGCTTTCACGCCGGTCCAGAGCTTCACGCCCTGATGACCGTCCCAGGCCTTTACGCGGCGCAGCAACTCAGACTGCATCGTCTCCGGATGGTAAGGGTTGAGGTACCACATGGGGATCACGCAATCGGTATTGCCCGAGGCTACCTTAAAGGTAAGGTCGTTGCAGGCGGAGATGTATTCCGGCGTGGGCAGTGTGGGTGGAAAGTTATTGAAGGCGTTGAGCACGTTGATGCACAGGATGATGCCGTGCCGCCGCGCCTTGCGCAACGAGACCGTGATCTCGTGGTCGTTCTTGACGTGGGAATGTACGTCAATGATCACGCTGGCATCCTCCCCCAGCCGTCCTCCTCACACAACCACCGTGCTGCTAGCTTATCTCTACCTTCTGTGTGTTGTCAAACTGTAGATTCCCCGGCTGCCTTTGTCTGCAGGTCGCCATCTAGCCTTTCGCGAATGGAAGGGGAACCATATCAGGGCGACATGCGTTGTTCCTCGACGTTGTGGGGCCTCATGGGTCAATTGAGAGCCCGGCACACGTAATACCACAACCGTCACTCCACTGCCGAATCGTCAATCTCGTCGCGATCCCCGCCTCACAGGCTCAACCTACGACTTTCGCTATTTGTCGATAGTAGCGATGGCCACCTCAATGCTGGCGACCGCCTCGCGCTCCGCCTGCAACGCGTTGCCGATCAATTTGCCGGCTTCGGAACGGTCCTCCGCATGCCACGCCTGTCTCTCACAGGCCGTGTCGCAGAGATCGTGTAGGGGATTCAGCGACTCCACTTCGTGATCGTAGTGAATCGCTGCTGTTTCAAGAGAATCAGCAGCATCGGGGAAATGCCTGACGAGTTCCCGCAGATATGTGGCGGCGGCAAGACGCCTCCACATGAGCATTTCGAGATGGTGATGGGTGGTATTGGCCGGGATATCCTCCGAATCGAACGCTTTGCGCCAGAGTTCGTATGCTGCGAAACCATGCGGCGTTGCCCGCCTGTTGGCATTTCGCTTGTCATCCGCCGCGTAGCGGGTAGCGTGCGCAATTGCTACCGCATTCCGCAGCGCCGTTAGATGCGTTGTTCTTTCATTTGCAGTGCTCGGCCCGTCATACACTCGAATGCTGATCGGCTCGTTCGGATCGGGGTATCCGAATTCGTCGAAGCGAATGGTGTATGTGCCATCGACGAACGGGTGGCGGAACGTAAACGTCTCCTCTTCCTCGCTGTACCCGACGATCAGCCCCCAGCAAACCGCAAATTCATGGTTTGCCTTCATTTCTAGACTCATCGGGGACCAGACCAGCGCGGGGGCGCCTTGTTTCAGTCCGGCCAAAACCGCGTCTCTCGCCTCTTGCTTCAGCGCAAGAAGCTCGACGCCAGTGTCGTTCTTGTTCGAGTCAAGAACTCGGAAATTCGCGAGCCGCGGAAGAATGTCCAGCGCAGGGCCCCAGTCGAGGTGGTCATGGTTGACGTGTAAGCCTCCCTCTTTTCATGTCAAACTGGAACGCATGCCCCAAAACGCCCTGCAGCCGTGCCATAGACCACTCCGGACGTCCGACGGCCTGCATTAGCGGGCAGAGGCAAGAAGCAAGGGTCGTGCCTTGGTGCGGTTGTGATGGGCTGACGTCTACCATGACAATCATCGGTTGGACTCCTAACAGATCGGCTGTTCTTTCTCAAGCGGTGAACCTCGTTCTTTAGCCCCTAAACTCAGGGGGCAGCTATTACTTCATCAGGGAGACTACCGCTCCCTATGAATGACCCAGTCTTGCTCGAATGCTTGGCTCAAGGAGCCGTACGCTCCGGCAGTGTCGGCACCGGCGGCACCTCCTGCAAGGAACCGCTATACCCCGCTTCTGTGGCGCAGAGCGTGGCCTGCATGCTCGCAATCGCATCCTGCGTGCTCACGATTGGGTCATGGCCCGCGCAGGCAGTGCGTACGAAGTTCGCAAAGATGTCTTCTTGGGCCGGTAGGTCGATCAGCTCTTGCGCATCATCCCAGCGATAGAGCCAGACTCTGCCATCGTGCGTAATCTCCGCCTGGCCCTCGGTGCCAACAATTTTGAGGCGGTTGTCCATGCGCCCCAGGCTTGGGGGCACGAGGCGGTGGTGTTCCATCACGGCGCTCGCCCCGCCGTCCATGAGAAAGAGGAGTTGTCCGGCATTGTGGAAGTGGGGATCGTTGGGGCGACCGAAATTGCCTTCCGTGCCGATGACACTCGTGTACTCCAGACCCGTGATCCAGCGCACAATGTCGATGTCATGAATGAGCAGGTCGAGCACCGGCCCTGCGGAGAGCCTGCGGTCGAAGAACCACTCCGGCCGGTCGCCGCGCCGTTCGGTTGCCGCAATCAATGCATACGCAAGGGCCACCTCGCCAATCTGTCCACTGTTTACCACTTCACGGACTGCGCGATAAACTGGATTGCCCCGCCGACTAAAGAGTTGCCCGACGTGGAGGGACGGGTTCTGCTGGAGAATTTCGATCACGCGGTCGAGCTCATTTTGGCTGGTTACCATGGGTTTCTCGGCCAGTACCGGAAAACCCGCCTCCAATGCCGCGATGACGGTCTCGCCCTGGTGCACCGGCAACTGAAAGCTCGCGACGACGTCGATGTCATCACGTGCCAAGAGGTCGTGAAAATCGTCATGAATGGCGGCCTGGTACGTTTTGGCAAGTTCCGCAGCGCGCTCACCCGCATTAGCAACCGCCGTCAGCGCAATTTCAGGATCGTTGTCCACCGCGCCAAACACACGCTCAACGTGCTGCTCTAGTCCGATCAAACCGATACGATACGTCATGCCGGCCTCCCGCAATTCGCTACCTAAATCCTATCAACACTGCAAGGACATGTATTTACATAATAGAAGTATGACTCATCTTTCTTGAAGCTCTCACGGCATTCAAAGATTCCAGAAGCCAGTGTTTGCTACATATTGAGTTCCGCAGTAATCTGCTGTACGTAGGCGATGTCTTCCTTGACCTGGGCAATTAGCTCAGGATAGGAGAGTTCCCGCCAACTCCACGCGCCCTGGTATTCCGTATGGAAACAGGCGTAGTTGCCGTATCCGATCTGCTGCAGGTATTGGAACGCCTCGCGGTAGGGGGTGATGCCTTCCTTTAAAGGTACGAACTTACTCTCCCAGGAAACGACCGCATCGGATCGCCCAGAGTTCGCACTGTCCTGGGCCGGGCGAACGTGCGAGCGTCGGCCCTCGTCGTCCTGGCCGGTAAAGGGGAATAGTCCCACGTTCTTGAGAGAGAGCATGATGAGGCGGTCGGAGATGAGGTCGAGACTTTGCACCCAGCCCCCATACGCGCCTTCCAGGCCCATGTGGCCCAGATCGGCATAGATGCCTATGGCTGCCGGATCGAAGTCGGCCACTATGCGCTCCACCAGCATCGCCTCGGCGGACAAGCAATACCCGGCGTGGACGTGCACACCCGCCTGGATTCCATACTGAAGGCAGAGGCGCTCTATGCTCTCTAGGTCGCGTCGCATCTCATCGAGTTGCTGCCGCAGATGGCCGAAGCCCCGGTAGTGATGGTAGCCGAGTTTGAACTGGCGTATGCCGCATGCGCTCGCGGCTGCGATGACCTCGCGCGCGCAGGGCGACTCGGCGCTCGTGATGTCGGTCGTAATCCAGCCGATATCGAGGCCGTGGGCGCGACAAACATCTACCGCGTGGGGAAGATCGGTATGCACGCGGTCCGGGGCCACGTGGCCGGCCGTACCCGCCGCCGCTTCCGGCAAGTTGTGACCGGTGCTCCGCACCGTTAGGTCAACGCCATCAAGGCCCAGCCCGGCTACGGTCGCAGCCAACTCCTCTAGGGAAAGGTGTTCAAAGCGCTTAGAGAAGAGGAGAAACTTCATGCTCTTGTGTGATTCCCTTCTGCTGCATCAGGCACATGCTAAGGGTATCACAGAAGTCATACTAGAGCATTGACGTGGCGTCATCGGCAGGCTCTATATTTGAGGCCCATAACAGGCTGCCGGGTGCTCATTCGTTTTCCCTAACGATTGCGCTGACTGGCCTCGGCGTCGCGGAGCAGGGCGTTGATGTCGTCGTGCATCTGCCGCAACCCTGCCGGCACGCTCACTTGATTTTCCCAAATGCGCCGTAGACTGGGCCGCATTGCCACAAACAATAGCTCAAACCAGGAAACAAGGTCGTGCGCTGGCAGTGGTGTTGCTATCTCGATTGCCTCGGCCAGCAGCTTGCGACTTGGCGGCGGGCCGGCTTTCGCGCTATCCGTAAAGAACTCAAGAGCCGAATCCAGCCGCGCCGGCACCTCACCGAAGAGCGGCGCAATGCGGTCTTGCATCGGCTTGGTAACGATGTGCGCCATCCAGCGCCAGGCCGCATCCGGCACTTTCGTCGTGGGACTCATCACAATCCCGCTGGAGTCAACCACGTTCCCGGTTCTTCCCGTATAGGGCGACCTGGCGACAACGGTCACGTCGTCGTCCAGCTCCAGCGTCCCGTCGAGATACTTGAATCTCCAGTCGTCGCTTGTCCGCATTGACACCGCTCCGGCGCCAAAGGGCGAGGAGTCGTGCTTGCGCCGCAGAGCGTCTGCTTGCGCCATACTGGGAGAGACGCGGTGCGCGTGCACGAAGTCCACGCAATACTGCACCGCGTCGATGGCCTCGGGTGAGGCGACCATGCTGCGCCGCCGCTCCGCGTCGAGGATCGCGCCGCCGTTGGCGTGCACGTACGTCTGCCAATCATAGAAAGGCGAGAGGAAGCCGAACCGTGTCACCTCCGCCTGCTTCCGCATTGTGAGTTTCTGTGCGTATTCGATCAAGGCATTCCAGTCCCACCTGTCTCCAAGTGCGGCAGGCGGTGTCAGCCCGGCCGCGGCAACGTGCGCGACGTTGTACTGCGTGTGGGAGACGCTGATCGTCCAGGGCAGCCCCATGGGTTTCCCCAGGAACCGGTACCACGCTACAAATGCCGGATGCATCGCCTCCAGCGCGTCGGCGGCGACCTTGTCCCGCGAGAGGAAGGGCGAGAGGTCTAGGTTGACGTTACCGGCGGAGGCCCACGACTTGCTCTCTCTACCGGCGAGCATGAGCGCATCGGGACCGGTGCCCGCTGCCATCGCCACCGCCAGACCGGCCTCGCCCCCTACCCGCGTTACGTTGACCGTATCCTGGGTCTGGTTGAATTCGTCGATCAACGCGCCGAACACGTGCCGACGATCCAGTCCAGGCTGCCAGAAGAGCACCGGCGCCGGCTCCCTTGACTGCGCGGTACTCGACGTCGTGTCGGGGTTCTCTCCCGCCAGCGGCGAGAACTCATCCTGGGATGAACAGGCGGCAGCCAGCACCATGGTGCCCCCCACTGCCGCGCCTACTCCCAGCAGCGCCCGGCGCGTTACTGTTCGCCGCGCGTCACGCTTGCGTGTCGCCATGTCCCACCCTTTCTGTTCTCGTAGTCCCATCCCTACCATTTCTGTGTTGCACTTCGTTTGTGAGTCTAGCGAATCCATCCCCCGCATCAAGTACGGGACAGGCTTTGCGCGGGAGTGACGGCAAGGTGGCTGCTCTACTCCGGTTCTGGACCGGCGTGATGTCACCATGCAGCACCTTCTAGAACAACGCAAACCCGGTCGCCAAGCAGAGGCCGGCCAAAACGCCCCCGGTCACTCCCACGATGATCCGTGCCGGTGCTCTTGTACCGAGTACCCACTCGCTAAGTTGCTCAGAACCCCAAACGCGGCCAACCAAATTGGCAGTCACCAGCAGCGCGCCGGCGAGCAGACTGCCGGTCAATCCGCCGTAGAGCACGACCACATAGACACCAGCCAGGGGCATGATCGTCAGGAAGAGCGCGCCCAACTGCAGGCCGAACCCGATGCTCGTCCAGAGCGGCGGCAGGTCGTAGACCCAGGCACGCGGCACCTGGCGCAAGAAGTGCGGCAGCGGCAGTCTCAGCACGGATACGTCATGGCCTGCCGCCAACAGCGCCAAAATACCCAGTGCACCGTAGCGCAGCGACTCTAGAGATTCCGTCGCGCCTACCTCGGCGGCAAGCCCCAACAATGGGGCGCTGACCAATATGACCACACCGCCTATTACCGCTCCCACCAACGCGCCACCGAGGCCGCAGGCAACGAAGTGCGCCAGCCACAGGATAGGCCAACGCGGCACTGCTGTATCTTTCCCTTGTGTATGCTGCACGGGCCCCTTCACGAGGGGTGAGATCGTTGGGATCATGGATGCCCCTCAAGGCGTGCCCGTCAAGCCAATCCCGCCCAGCAGCGCGAGGAGTGCCACGCAAATCAGCGGCAACAGGGTACGTTCGTCGGCGCCGAAGATACTGCCTGCGCCAAACCCTGTGGCGACGGACGCCAGCAAGACGACCGCGGCGCCTGTTCGCTGCCAGCCAAGCGGCAGTCTAAGGCAATTCTTGAGCGCATACGTATTCAGTCTCATCATTTGCCCTCCCAGAATGCGCGGCAGCCATCCGGGCCGCAGCGCTGATTCAAATACGCGTCGAGCGCAGCAAGCCCCTGCGTGAGCAACCACTGTGTGTCGATCTTTCCCTTGGGGTGAGACGAGAGCGCGCTAATAAGCGTTACCGGGAAGCGAAGGTCGAATTCCCACACGAGGTCAAAGGTGCCGTGCGCATACTCAGTGCGCGCATCTTCAAGCGCGGCGACGGCCTGCTGGACGTTCCGCGCCGTGTTCTCATCCCCTGCTTCTTGCACACGCTCTTCAGCCCAGGTCTGCAGCGCCGCCCGGCGCAAGGGCAGGCCGAAGCCCGCATCACTCTCCAGTACGCCCGTCACGTGCCTGATCGCTTGCCGCAGCGCCGGATCCAGGGCCGCCGCGCTGCTCACGGCCAGGAGCGCGGTCGGCAAGATCTGGCCGGCGCGGCGGCGGTTGTGTGGGAGTTGCGCCAGCCCTAGCGTACGCTTGAGGCTGGCATGGCCAGTTGTGTAGAACTGCTGACGCGCCGGCGCTACCCAGGCGCTGACCGGTACCGGAGGACCAGATGGGCCGCCATCGGTAGACAGCGCCGGCGCGCGCAGAGCTCCATGAATTGCCTCCCAATGCACGTGCGAATGGTCCAGATAGGGAGAGACCCGATCCGTTCGGGTGAGCGTCAGCAGGAAATCTAGCGCTTCAGTGCTCTCTGCGGTCACTGGTAGAGTCTGAAACGTTGCCTGATCGAAGAACTCGCCGCCATTCTGCCAAATCCACATAGCCAGGTGTGGAAAGGCATACGGCGCCAGATCGAGACCCCATTGATCCACGCCTTCGCCGCCGCTCCGTCGCGTCAACGCGCGCGCAAACTCGCGAAACTGCTCCCACGTCAGCGAGCGCGGCGTCTCCAAGAGATGTTCGTAGCCGGCCTCTTTGATGAGATCAATGCGGCAGAGGAGCGCCATGGGCACGCCGGTGAGAGGCAAGGCCCAGCGCTGGCCGCGTACGAGACCTAGGGAACGCGCGCCGGCCACCAGCGCGTCCCCTGTCCACAGATCCTCTTCTGACCGCTCCATGAACTGCGAGACCGGCGCAATATGGCCCGCGCGCGCCAGGGGGCCGATGGAATGAGCCGGCGCGAGCGCGATGTCCGGCGGATTCCCTGCCATGAGGGCGTGAAGGGGACGGTCGTCGTAACTGCGCAACTGCCAGCCACGCACCGGAAGCACGTGCAGCGTGAAGCCTCCGTCCCCTTCTGTCGGTTCCGCCAAGAGACGCCGCACGGTCAATGCTGGCGCATCATACGAGACACCTTCGTATGCGACATTATCCGGCATGGCGACGGTCACGGTGCGCGACTCTATTACCGGCACGACCGTCTCTGTGCTGCACGCGGCCACTCCCAAACTCACGCCCGCGCTCAGGGCGCTGGCCGCGGTCAGAAACGTCCGGCGCGTGATCATGGCATCCCTCCTTTTCGCATTCCTCGATTACACGATTGCCCGCGGCAATAGAAGAGTAGGAAGTTCATCGCCGACAGACGCCAGCAAGGCGACCGCCGCGCCTAGCAGCACGCCGGCCAGCAGATTGCCGGTCAGTCCGCCGTAGAGCACGACCACGTAGACGGCGGCCAGGGGCATAACGGTCAGAAAGAGCGCGCCTAACTGCAGGCCGAAGCCGATACTCGTCCAGATCGGCGGTAGGTCATAGACCCAGGCGCGCGGCACCTGGCGCAGGAAGTGAGGTAGCGGTAGTTTCAGCACGGACAGGTCGTGGCTTGCCGCCAACAACGCCAGGACACCCAGCACACCGTAGCGCAGCCCCTCGAGCGAAGCAGGCGTGCCCAGACCGGAGGCCATGAGCCGCAGCAGTGGGGCGCTGACCAGTATGGTTACACCGCCTACGATCAACCCCATCAAAGCGCCGCCGACGCCGATCCCGGCGACGATGGACGCCAGCAAGACGATCGCCGCTAATCCGGGCTGTTGCCAGCCAAACCGCTGATTCAGTCCGTACTTCAGCACATACGCGTTCATTCTCATTGCTCGCTCTCCCAGGATGTGCGACAGCCATCTTCTGCACAGCGCTCTTTCACCCACGCGTCGAGCCCAGCGAATGTACGCGTAAGCAATTCTCGCGTGTCGCCCTTGTCCCTTCTTGAAGACAAGGGCGGGCTTGCATTCATTCCCAGGATGCTAAAGTCAAGGAAACGTGCGAAGTCTAAGGTGCCTTCTACGTACTCAGCACGCGCGACTTCAAGCGCCGCGACTGCCTGACGGATGTTCTTGCCTGCCTCTTCGTCCTCCGCCTCTCCCAAGCGTTCTGCGGCCCAGGTGTGCAGCACCTCCCGGCGCAGGGGTAAGCCGAATCCCGGGTCGTTCTCCAAGACGCGCGTCACGTGCTTCACCGCCCACTGCAGCGCCGGATCCAGAGCCGTCTCGCTGCTCACAGCCAGCAGCGCCATAGGATGAAGCAGGCTGGCACGGCGCCGTTTGTGCGGAAGCTGCGCGAGCGCCAGTGTACGGCTAATGCGCGCATTGCCCGGAGCATAAAAGCTCTGTCTCGCAGGAGCCACCCAGGCAGCTACCGGCACCTTCGGGCCGGCGGTGCCGGAGACATTAGATATGGCCGGCGCGAGCAGATAATGCGCAACTGATCCCTCCCAATGGACGTTCGAATGGCCTATATAGGGCGAGACCCGATCCTGTTGCGTGAGCGCTACCAGGATTTCCAGCGCTTCGACACTCGCTTCCGTCACCGGCAGCGTGCGGCGCGTGGCGTGGTCGAAGAACTCGGCGCCATTCTGCCAGAACCACATCGCCAGGTGCGGAAGACCGTACGTCGCTATAAAAAGACCCCATTGCTTCATCTCTTCACCGGTACCCCGGCGCGTCGCGGCGCGCGCAAACTCGCGGAATTGATCCCACGTCAATGAGAGCGGCGTCTCCAGTAGCAATCCGTACCCGGCCTCCTCGACAAGTTTACGGTTGCACAGCAGCGCCGTAGGCACGCCAGTGAGGGGCAAGGCCCAGCGCTGACCGCGCGCCAGACCTAATGAGCGCGCACCCGCCACCAGCGCATCCGCCGTCCACAGGTCCTCTTCAGACCGCTCACTGAATTGCGAGACCGGAACGATGTAGCCCGCACGCGCCAAGGGGCCAATGGAATCCGCCGGAGCGAGCACGATATCCGGTGGATCCGCTGCAAACAGGTCGTGGACAGCGCGGTCGCTGCTACGCGCGTACCAGTTACGCACAGGAAGCAACTGGATGGTAAGGCCCCGAGACTCGGCGGTGTCTGCCGGGTTCTCCGAGAGAGCCCGCAAGGACAACTCCGGAGGCTGTTGCGATATACCAGCGAATGGTGCAGGGTGCCCCGGCATGGCTACGGTAATGGTGCGTGACTCTGCTGCTGGTGCGACTGAGTCCGTGCTACACGCGGCCGTGCCCAAACTCACCCCCACACTCAGGCCGCTTGCTGCGATGAGAAACTTTCGGCGCGTAACCACGGTACTCCCCTATTGTCCCATTACCTAAACGCACGAAACGTTGCTGCAACTTGCGCAGCTACAGCAATCATCATCCACCCAATAGTCGCTGATGGTCACCACGCACGGTAGCCCATAGCAAATCCAACAGAAGTTACACGCGCATGAAGTCCATGTGTAATAAGGCTCAACACCTGGTGGAGGACAGGAGCTACAGCTAGGGCATATGACGCAGTGATCACTCGCCATAACCGTTCCAGGTGTCCTCGCAAACAGCACACCCAACGTTCCTACCATTAGTGCTTTTCCCAAGAAACTCCTTCTACCCGTCTTCTGGGCAACGCGCCGTGTCATACGCTCGAAAGTACTATCCAGCAAGGACATAACAACACCTTCCTTTCCAGTTCGCTAACCTCATCCCGCTTCTGATTAACCGGCGGTAAGTACACCTACTTTGCTCACTCTTACCCAGGTGAAGTCCCCACTCTCTGTTCCGTATGCTCGACGACCTTCTCAGCGGCAGTTTGCGCCATGCGCACCAGTTCGACAATACGTTCAGCCTCGTTGGTGCCGCCCCGCGCTTGCAATCGTCCTTGGCGGTCCAGTACTAACACGAACGGTTCTGCCGCGATGCCATACTGTTCGAACACGTCACTGCCCTCTACCAATACGTCAGGCAGCAGAAGCCCTTCAACTAGCGTCGCGGTTACTGCGGCGTCGCCCCGGCTCAGAATGGCGAGATCGAAAGCCGGCACGTCTGAACTCTCGGCTACTGCCGTGGCTGTGCGTGAATGCCAATAAGACGAGACCGACTCGAGCGTAGCGCGACAGATCTCACACCTTGAATCAACAAATAGTAGCACCAGCCATGGCGCTTCCAAGTCAGTCAGCCTATCATGAAGCACAAACTGATAACCTGCAATGTCGGGCAGGGTAAAATCCGGTGCCTCCTCTCCCACAGGGATGAGGTCCGCAAACGGGCTGCGCGGCAGCCTTTCGTGGATGATGCCAAGCTGACGCACCACGGCGATGAGAAATACCGCCTGAATCAGCACTATCACCCATAAGACAATCAGTGCCACCTGCCAAACGTCACTCATGACTACCTCCTTTGGAGCTGCACCTCGACCGCGGTTGCGATCCTCCCTCAGCGCCCGGAACGCGCGCCGGCCGGGCCTGCCAGCAGCGCGCCCGCTTCACTCACAAGAGCGATCACCGCGACTGCACTGAGCACAAGCAATCCCACCAGCATGAAGTCTATGCGTTCCAAAGTTCTCTGTGTGCTGCCTACCTGACCGAGTAACGTGCCTATTCCCAACACGGCGAGAAGTAGGTTGCGGGCGACGCTACCCCAAGAGGCCGGGCCGCGCGACAGGCCGCCGAAACAACGGCAGTCAACGCGGCGGCCCTGGCTGAGCGCGCGTACGAGGGCGATGGTGAAAAGCGTGAGGAGAAGTAGCACGGCAAGCAACGCCCACGCGACGGCTATTCCCAGAACCAAGAGCGCGGCAATGCTCAGTTCGGCGAGTACGATGCCCGGTGCAAAGACCCGGACTAGGCGGGGCGGCAGGATGCCAAAGTCCGCGACGACCTTGGAGAACTGCGGCAGGTCCAGCAGTTTGGCAGCGCCGGAAAAGGCGAAAAGGATGCCCAACGTCAGGCGTCCGGCGGCAAGCAGGTACGTGTCAACAGTGACCGCGTCAACCATGATGCCCGCCTCCTTTCCCCGCCGGAGCTTACCCGGCAGAAACACGAAAGATTCGGCACCATCCGCTTCCCGTCATCTAGTTTCAAGGTAACACGGATAGATAAGTTGTCAATTTACTTAGTTATTCCCTTCACAAACTCTCCTTGGAGGGTGGTTATCCGAGGCAAAAACCGTTCTCAGACAGTTGAAACGTTAATCCTAGTGTTCGATATGGCTCCCGTGCCGGGCAGAACGCGGCAATTGGGCGCGGCGCAGCGGTGATCGCAACCCAAAGTGCTCGTGTACCGGAAAAAGACCTCTTTATTAATTTGTGATAAGAAATTGTGTAAGTTTTTTCACAAGCCGTGTCAAAGAAAGAGCTTTACATAGCAGTAAATTATGATCGGAGAGCACTGCGCACACGGGTCTATTGCTCTTATACAGATTGACACTTCAATTTCATCTTCTGTGCAGCGTTCCGCAGCGCATACAGCATCAATATGGGGCCGGCGCGGAGGGGTGATCCTTTCCTATATTGCTTGCGCGGTGCCGGGCGGAGTACTATTGAGGCTAACCGTCGGGCAAGGTAGGAGCATTGATGGCACTCTCAGCAAATCGTACACGCGCCTTGGTAATTAGCCTACTTTCCGTCGTTGGCTTGGTCTTGGTCTTGGGCTTTGCCGGAGCGCTTGTTAACCGCCTACGCGGCGTACCGGAGTACCCGCCACCCGTGCTTGAGATGAGTGAAGAGGGTGAGCCGGCCGTGAGCGTTCTTCCTAGTCGCGCCGAGCTTGGCGCCACGGTCTTCATCACTGGAGCCCGCTGGCCGGAAGGTGCGCTCATTCGGCTCCAACTGACCTATCCAAACGGGGATTCAGCGGTCTCTGTGGGACACACGTGGGCAGATGCCTATGGCACGTTTCGGATCCCGTTCGTACTCCCCGTAGACCTTCCGTTGCTCGGCGAGAATGCTCTGGTTCTAGAGGCCCGCGGGGAAACCCCGCGCGGCCGTGAGCTCCAACTGGCCCTGCCGCTGCAGGTTACGCGCACCGGCTGGCCGCTCGTGGTGGCGGTAACTGTCGATGATGCCGAGCCGGTTGCCGGCGCGCACGTGACCCTCTACGACGCCGTCGGCCAGCTTCTGGCTGAAGTGTTTACGCGGGAGGATGGTAAGGCGACCATCCCGACGGTACCCCTGGGCTCGTATGTCGTTGGCGTGCGCAAGATTGACTATGCACTTGTTCGTGCCGAAGTTGAAGTCTCACGACGCGAAACTGAAGTGCCGGTTGCCTTGATCCCGAGTCCTGGAGGTCGTCTGTTCGTTGGCGGCATTGATAACTCACTCACCCTTATTGATACGGCCAGCAACTTGCCGATATCTCGCATTGAGGACATCTCAACTACGAATAGTCTCGTCCGCAGCTTGGATGGTCGCATTCTCTACAGCGGCGGCAATGACGGTTCGATTGCTCGCTTTGACGCTGTCACAGGTGAAGAGGACGAGAGCATAGTAATCAAGAGCGATTACGTACAGCCGACCTTCATGTCGCTTCTTCCTGCAGATGAGAAGACCATGTACGGCCTCCTAAGGTTCCAGAGCGACAATGATGAGCGAGTCTACCGCATTGTGGAAATCGACATGGAGACCCAACGTGTTACGGCAAGTGTGACGAATATCCCATCGTATGGGCAACTCATCCTTACGCCGGACGGCTCCCGCCTGATTCACGTTGGGCACTTGAGCAAGACGATCACAGTCCTGAGCACTGATCCGCTCGCCGTGCTTCGCACAATCGAAGTCGACGAGAATCCGGGACGGAGTGTTTTGGCCCCGGACGGCACACGGTTGTTTACAACGCTCATAGATTCTGGAGTCCTGGCAATTATCGGCATTCATGACGGCGAAGTGGAACAAGGAGCAACAACGAGCGCCGGTTCTGTCGCCCTAGCAATGCATCCCAGCGCAGAATACTTATATGTGGTTAATGGGGTGCTTGGCTACTGCCAGGTGCTTGACCCGGAAACCCTTGAGGTGAAGGATACGTTTCCGGTCGGACAGCGGCCCCGTGCGATGGCGCTCTCGAGCGACGGGCAGTACCTCTACATTGCGGAAGAGAGTGATCCGGTCATTCACGTGATCGACACGATAACCTATCAGCAGGTTGATTCCATCGTGCTTTCCAGCCGAGTGCGAACCCTAGAAGTGCCAAACTAGGCACCATCAACACTTTCCGCCTGATGCGGATGTCGTGCGCGCAAATCGGCGAGCCGACTGCCGCAATTGGAATTGTTGCAGAAATCTCACGAAAACCCTTGCACGTTTCTGACCACCGTGCTATAGTAAGTGGCGTAGGACCTCACTACCTCTTTATTTTTGTTCCCAACCTTGTCTTTGATTAACCCACCTTGGCGAATGACGTATGCGGTCTATTCGCGTCTGGCTTCTCGCAACCCTCTTAGTCGTTGTTGTTACTGCCTTCGGACTTCCAAGCTACTCAGCACAGGCCACAGGTCCACTCGACGGTAGAGTGATCGTGATTGATCCTGGGCATGGCGGGGAAGACCCGGGAGCCGTGGTCAATGGCTTCAAAGAAAAAGACGTAAACCTGCAGATTGCGCTAAAAGTCAAGTCGCTCTTGGAAACGGCCGGCGCAACCACAATTTATACACGCGATGGCGACTTGACTCTAGGAAACAGCGCGGATCATCGCCGATCAGATCTGGAAGCGCGGTTGCAGATTGCAAATGAATCGAATGGGGACATCTTTATCTCCATTCATGCGGACTCTTTGGAGGATACGTCGCGCACGGGTGTGGTGGTTTTCTACGGTCCGGCATCCGGATACCTATATTCCCATACACGACCGCTGGAACTCATAGCTCGAAGCAGAAACCTTGCTCTCACCCTCCGCGACAGTCTTCGGATAGTAGCTAGTGCAGATGACCGCGGTGTTCGTTCGGTCCCGTACTACCTTTTAGGTAAGATCGGAATTCCGGCGGTCATTGCCGAGGTAGGCACATTGACCAACTATGCAGAGGCAATCAGGCTCAATGACCCGAACTACCAGCAGCAAGTCGCAGCGTCGATCTTTAGTGGTATCCTCACGTACTTTATCAATCCGGACGGACGCTTCATTGAAGATCTAACAATTCCGGACGGCACAGCCGTCATGGCGGGAAGCAACTTTACTAAGACCTGGAGAATCATGAATACCGGTGGAAGCGCGTGGAACGAAGACTACAGACTGGTATTCAAAGGCAGGAATCGCCTCGGCGGCCCCGAGAGCGTGCCCTTGCCACATTTGATGCCAGGTGAAAGCGGTGCCGTGAGCGTTGAATTGCAAGCGCCGACCTACTGCGGCGAGTGTATGGGCGTCTGGACCATGCAGGGACCGGGTGGAAGGATCTTCGGCGATGATCTTTGGGTAAGTATCGGCTTACGTGACTCTCTACCGACTGATCCCGTGCCGCAGAGCGAAAGTCCGGACGCGATGTATTACATTCAGACGGGGCATAACATCTTTGGCGGATTTCGCAAGTACTTCGAGGCAAATGGCGGTATCGACATCTTCGGTTATCCGCGCACCGAAGAACTCATTGAAGACGGCATGACCGTACAGTATTTCCAACGAGCCCGTTTCGAGTTTCACCCGGAATTCGCAGGAACGCCTTACGAAGTGCAACTAATGCTGCTCGGCAATTACATTCGCAATGGCGAGCCGCCTGCCGAGACTGTGGCGTCAATGCCGACGACTGAAACCCAAGAGTACTTTCCGCAGACAGGTCACTCTGTGCACTTTGCCTTCTTGAAGTTCTTCCGTGAGAATGGTGGCATTTACATCTTTGGCTTCCCCGTTACGCAAGAGGTGGTTGAGGACGGTCGAATTGTGCAGTATTTCCAACGCGCACGCTTCGAGTATCACCCCCAACACGCTGGAACACGGTACGAAGTACAACTAGGTCTCCTGGGCGACTTTATTCTCCGGCAGAGGGCTTTGCTCTTCGATTGAGAACCCTGAATTAGGGCTCACCAAAATCTGAATAAACGTATGTGTCAAACACATATACGTACCATCCTTCCTCCTTTTTTCCTGATGACATGCCGCTCGTACGCCCGGGCGGCTTGTCATTTAATGTGTATCCCTGAATACTCGGCGATGTCAAAGGTTGAATGCAAAGCCATGGCAGTTCTGGACTTAAAACTAGTGCTAATGGGCCGGCAGGGCGCTTGTACGTAATGTACGACTGGAGGCGCATTGGCCGCGGATAAAGGAAAGCAGAACTCTTGCAGTAGTTTAGACGTGCGTGTATAATGACCCTATATCAGAAACTACAGTTTAGTTGACATGGTGACACTCAACTATTATATCTAATGCAGTAAAGTCAATCTAAGGGAGCTCGTAAGGACCCAATCGCATGGCAAAGCAGCCTGAAGAGGTTCGACAGACTGAGGAAGCAGTGGCGGAGGACAATCTCCTGCGCCTGCCGGTTGTAGTACTCATGGACTCCGTTGTCTTTCCGTATATGACCGTTCCCCTGCGCCTTGAAGACGACTCGGCATTTAAGGCGGTCGCGGCGGCCGTAGAGGATGATCACAAGGTCTTGCTCCTTACGCCGGACAAAGAGTTCAATCCGCAGCGTCCAAAGCAGGAGCATGCCGGTACTATCGGGACGATCGCCGGTGTAGGCCAGCTTATTCGCCTTCCCGACGGCAAACATCAGGCACTCTTCCAAGGTCAAAAGCGAGGCCGCTTAGTCAAGATTTGGAAGAAGAAGCACTTGATCGCAGAGGTGGAGGCTATAGAGGAGGTGGCGGAGTCCACACTAGAAACCGAAGCGCTGGTGCGGAGTGTCATCAACCAGATCGAGACCTATGTTGAGAAGGAACCTCAGGTGCCACGTGACGCAGTAGCGGTGGCGCGGGGCATGGACGACCCAGGACGACTTGCCGATCTCTTTGGTTACGCGCCTGAGCTCACCCTCAATGAGCGGCGCAAACTGCTAAGCATTACAGACCCGGTGGAGCGCTTGAAACGTGTCTACCGCATCATGGCCAGACAACTACAGATTTCCGAGGTCAAGTCGCGCATTCAAGGCGAAATCCAGCAGGGGATGGAGAAGGCTCAGCGGGAGTACTATCTCCGCGAGCAACTCAAGGCAATCCACCGCGAATTAGGAGAGGCCAATCCGCAACTGGCTGAGATCGAGGAGATCAAGAAGGCGATCGAAGATTCGCAGATGCCGGATGAGGTAAAGGACAAGGCGCGCCATGAGGCCGGACGCCTTGGCAACATGCCCTCGGCTTCACCGGAAGTAGGCATAGTTCGCACCTATCTGGAATGGCTCCTTGGCCTACCGTGGGCGGACGGTTCGCACGAGGAAGTGGAAATAAGTCAAGTAAAGCAAGTCCTTGACCAGGATCACTATGGATTAGACAAGGTTAAGGATAGGATTCTCGAATACCTTGCGGTGCGCAGCCTCGCAAAGCATGCACGGACGCCGATACTTTGTCTGATCGGCCCACCGGGAGTTGGCAAAACCTCACTGGGCCGTTCGGTCGCGCGGGCGTTGGACCGCAAGTTTGTCCGCATCAGCTTGGGAGGCGTACGTGACGAGGCGGAAATTCGCGGTCACCGCCGCACGTATATTGGCGCGCTCCCCGGCAGGATCATCCAGGGCATGCGCCAGGCAGGCGTGGTCAATCCGGTTTTCGTGCTAGATGAAATCGACAAGCTGGGCTACGACTTTCGAGGCGATCCTTCCAGCGCGATGCTCGAGGTCTTGGATCCGGAACAGAACTTCAGCTTCTCCGATCACTATCTCGAAGTGCCCTATGACCTCTCGAAGGTGCTCTTCATTGCGACGGGAAACCTAATGGAGACTATTCCGCCGGCCCTGCTCGATCGTATGGAGGTTATCAATGTCTCGGGTTATACGGAGGAAGAGAAGCTCCACATCGCGCGTGGGTACTTGGTCCCGCGCCAACTAAAGCAGCATGGGCTCACGCGGTCACAATGCAAAATCACGGATGGAGGGCTGCGCAAGGTAGTTCGCGGCTACACCGCTGAAGCCGGCGTGCGGAATCTAGAACGGCAGATTGCCACGATCGACCGCAAAGTTGCGCGCATGATTGCCGCGGGTGAGCAAAAGTCGGCACGAGTCGGCCCTCGCCGCGTGCAGGAACTGCTGGGCCCGGAGAAGTTGAACACGAAACTCGACAGGCGTGAAGACGAAATTGGTGTCGTAACCGGTCTGGCGTGGACCGCAGCCGGTGGTGAGGTTAGCACGGTAGAAGCGGCTCTTATGAAGGGCAAAGGCAATCTCATCCTGACCGGTCAGCTTGGCGAAGTGATGCAGGAGTCTGCGATTACGGCGCTTTCTTTCGCCCGTGCCAAGGCGCGGACCTTCGACATCGCAGCGGACGTGATCGAGGGGAACGATCTCCACGTCCACGTGCCGGCCGGCGCCGTACCTAAAGAAGGTCCCTCTGCAGGCGTGGCGTTGGCGACGTCAATTGTTTCAATCTTTACGCAGCGACCTGTAAGCAAGGACGTTGCAATGACAGGCGAAGTCACCTTGCGCGGTCGCGTGTTGCCGGTCAGCGGATTGAAAGAGAAGTTGCTGGCCGCCCACCGAGCCGGGGTGCGTTCCGTGGTACTTCCCAGCAAGAACAAACATAGTCTGGAAGACGTGCCGAAGGAAGCCCTTGAGCAGTTGCAGATCATCTGGGCCGAAACGATGGACGATGTGCTCGAGGCCGCGCTACTCGTGACTGCTTCGGGCGGGAAGAACAAGAAAAAGCTCTCGACGAAGAAACGGCGGCTTCCGGCCCCAACGCCGGAGAGTCACCCGGTCGTCACACCCATAAGTCCAACAATAGCTGAGGAGGCATAGCAAACATGGGCAAGATAATTGGTATTGACCTTGGTACGACCAACTCCGTGGTGGCAGTGATGGAGGGCGGTGACCCGGTGGTCATCCCCACGTCGGAGGGCGGCGACCTCTGTCCTTCAGTGGTAGCTTTTACCAAGAGCGAAGAGCGCTTGGTCGGTCAATTGGCGCGGCGTCAAGCCGTATTGAATCCTGAGAACACAGTATCTTCCATCAAGCGTTTCATGGGCCATCGCCAAGATGAAGTGCAAAACGAAGGCCGATTGGTTGCCTACACGATAACCACGGGGCCTAAAGGCGAAGCACGAGTCGCGATTCCGGCTATGGGCAAAGACTTTACGCCGGAAGAAATCTCCGCGATGATCTTGCAGAAGCTAAAGGGCGACGCTGAGAAATATCTCGGTGAGGAAGTCACGCAGGCCGTTCTCACCGTACCCGCATACTTCAATGACAGCCAGCGCCAGGCCACGAAGAATGCCGGGCAGGTTGCCGGCCTCGAGGTGCTGCGCATTATCAATGAGCCCACTGCAGCCTCGCTGGCCTATGGTCTCGACAAAAAATCGACGGAGACCATCCTGGTCTGGGACCTGGGTGGCGGCACGTTCGACGTCTCGATCCTCGAAGTCGGCGACGGCGTGTTCGAGGTTAAATCGACGGCGGGCGATACCCATCTCGGCGGCGACGACTACGATGATAGAATTGTCAGCTATCTTGCCGAGCAGTTCCAAAGTGACGAGGGTATTGATCTGCGCAAGGATCGGCAGGCGCTGCAACGCTTGATCGAAGCCTCGGAGAAGGCCAAAATCGAGCTCTCCACCATGGTCCAGACGGAGATCAACCTGCCGTATATTACTGCCGACCAGAATGGCCCTAAACACCTTTCTCACACGTTGTCGCGCGCCAGGTTTGAAGACCTGACCGCTACGCTGACCGAACGCACCCAACGACCCTTCCAACAGGCGTTGAACGATGCCGGACTCAGCCCTAATGACATCGATGAGGTGGTGCTTGTAGGCGGCTCAACCCGTATGCCCGTAATTCAGGAACTGGTAAAGAAGCTCATCGGCAAAGACCCCCACCAGGGCGTCAACCCGGATGAGGTAGTGGCAGTTGGTGCGGCAATTCAGGCCGGTGTGCTTGGCGGCGAGGTGCAAGATGTTGTTCTGCTCGACGTGACGCCACTTAGCTTGGGCGTTGAGACGCTTGGCGGCGTGTTCACGAAGATGATCGAGCGCAATACAACCGTGCCCACGCGAAAGAGCGAGATTTTCTCCACCGCACAAGACGGCCAGAACGCGGTAGACATTATGGTCTATCAGGGCGAACGCCCAATGGCAAAGGACAATATGCCCTTGGGTCAGTTTCGTTTGGAGGGTATTCCGCCTGCGCCGCGCGGTGTACCTCAGGTTGACGTGACATTCGATATCGATGCCAACGGCATTTTAAATGTGACGGCCAAGGACCTGGGCAGCGGAAAAGAGCAGAACGTGACCATCCACGCGTCCACGACCCTCAGCAAAGATCAAGTGGACCAGATGGTCAAGGAAGCCGAAGAACATGCCGACGATGACCGCGCTCGTGCCGAGGAAATAGAATTGCGCAACCGCGCGGATACCCTCTTGTATCAGACGGAGCGTTCAATTAAGGATCTTGGGGACGACGTGCCTGAGGAGGACCGTACGGCAGTGGAAGGTGCGCTCGAGCAACTGCGCGAGGCCCTAAAGGGAGATGACACTGCGAGCATCAACGCGGCAGTGGAAGAGGTGCAGCAAGCGTCAATGAAGATTGGCGAGGCCATGTACGCCCGCGCCGCTGCGGCGCAAGATGGTGATGGTGATGGCGATCCGGTTGGCGCTGCAGCCGGCACGCAAGACAGCGCCGCCGAGAGCAGTGACGATTCCGTTGTTGATGCTGAGTTTCGTGCCACAGATGAGTCTGACTCGGAAGGCAAAGAGGAAGCGACTGGCGCCGAGAAGCGCTAGGTAGGTGGTTGCTTTTATGGCCGCCTCTAGGTGGGAGGTTTGTAAATAATGGCACGAACGAAGAAGGCTACACAGTCTGCCGGCGAAGAAACTGAGGCCCGCGCCGCTGAGTTGGCGCAGGAGCAGGACAATCATGATTCGCCGGACGCCGGCGCAGCCGCCGAATTTGACTTGGAGCAATTCGGTACGGGTGCATCGCTTGAAGAGCAACTTGCTTCTGCCGCGCAAGAAGCTGAGACGTACAAAGATCGATTCTTGCGTGCGCGCGCCGATTTGGAGAATTACCGGAGACGGTCGGTCCAATACGCTGCGGAGGGCATCCGTGAGGCTCAGAAGCAGACATTCGAAGCCTTTCTGCCTGTCGTGGACAATCTTGAAAGAGCTGTCGCCTATCAGGAACAGCACCAGACAGACTCCGTAGAAGACCTGCTTACTGGCATTCGCATGACACTATTGCAAGTCCGCGAAGTATTGGAGCGTCAAGAGGTAAAGCGCATCGAAGCCTTGGGTGAGCCCTTCGATCCGCGCTATCACGAAGCAATAGAGGTTCAGACGACTGAATGCGACGTGGACGCCGATACCGTTGTTGGGGAGATACAGACAGGCTATCTCTTTGGTGATACGGTTCTTCGTCCCGCGAGAGTTCGCGTGGCGCAGCAGCGCCATTTAGATGAAGAACCAAGTGATACCCCCTGAAGGCAACGGAATCCGCGGCCTGAACGCATGCCTTGAGCCGCAAAGAGAGTGTGATGGAGTTCAAGGACTATTACAAGGTACTGGGCGTGTCGCCCAAGACTTCGACGAAGGAAATAAAAGAGACCTATCGGCGTCTTGCCCGCAAGTACCACCCGGACGTGAACCCCGGCGACTCCAGCGCGGAGGACCGATTCAAGGAAATCAATGAAGCGTATGAGGCGCTGCGTGACGAGAAGAAGCGAGCGCGCTACGACCGATTGCGGGCTGTTCACCAGTCAGGGCGACCCTGGCAGACCCAAGCGCGTACCGGCGGCAGCGGCTTCCCATTTGACATGGGTGGACTAGGAGGCATCGAATCCGATGGCATTGGGCGTGGCAACGTGAGGTCCGGCGGCTTTTCTGACTTCTTTGAGTCGCTTTTCGGTCGTACGCAGCAACCAGGCGACCAACAAGGCCGCGATCTGGAGCAGGAGATAGAGGTCACTCTGGCCGAAGCCTTTGCGGGCACTTTACGCACGTTCGACTTGCAGGTGCCGGGACCCTGCCCGGCTTGTGCGGGCTCCGGGCGCGCCGAAGGTACAGTGTGTACTGTGTGCCGGGGCAGTGGCAGCCGCTTGCGGCACCGACGCCTCGAAGTGAAGATTCCCGCCGGAGTGCGTGAAGGCTCCCGCATCCGCGTCGCCGGTGAAGGCCATCCCGGGAGAAACGGCGAGCGCGGCAATCTGTATCTGGTACTCAAGATTGCACCGGACTCACGTTATGAGTTGAAGTCCGACGATTTGCACACTGACGTGCAGGTCGATCTCGTAGACGCTGTACTGGGCGCGGAGATACTGGTGTCGACTCCTGACGGCAAGAACGTCGTAATGCGCATTCCTCCTGAAACTCAAAATGGGCAGATATTCAGACTTGCCGGCCAAGGGATGCCGAAACTGAAGAGTAGCGAGCGCGGCGGCCTGTTTGTTCGAGTGCAGGTTCGACTACCGAAGGGACTGACGTCTCGCGAGAAAGAGCTCTTTGCAGAGTTGGCACTACTGCGGAAGGGGAGCCCGGTCACAGCGTAAAGCGCGAACCGGGATAAAGCTACGCTTCACCGGGCAAATAGAGGATAACCATGGACATTCGCTTTGAAGGCGAGGGGCCATTCTATGCCATAGGTGTAGTGGCTGAGGTACTGCGCGTTCATCCCCAGACGCTCCGGCACTACGAGCGACTGGGTTTGGTCAAGCCCCGTCGTTCCAAAGGCAATGTGAGACTCTATTCGCATGCGGACTTGGAGAGAATGGAGCAAATACAGCGTCTCGTCAATGATCTTGGAGTCAATCTCGCCGGTGTGGAAGTGATCCTAAACCTCACCGAGCGCATGGAAAGGCTCCAACAGGAAATGGATGAGAGACTCACCGCGCAGCGCGAGCAATACGAAGCAGAGCTAGCCCGCCTCAAAGGTCTGCTGCAGCGCGTGACCCGAAATTACTAGGGACAAATGACCAAGCCGCCACTTTCGCAAAGAAGGCCCTGCTCGAGACGATTGAGAATCTGCCGATATAGAAAGACTGCGTCTTTCTTTCAAGGATGAAAGCGAAACGAAAAGGACAAGGGAGATGGCGTGGAATAACCGTTTCACGACAAAGGCGCAAGAAGCTCTCGCAAAAGCCCAAGAGGTAATGCTGGAGCACAACCACAATCAACTTGATACCGAACACATCATGCTGGCGCTGCTCAAGCAGAACGACGGTTTGGTGCCGCAGATGCTGGGAATACTCAATGTCGATTCTGCGCAGCTTGAACAGCATCTTGAGGAGACACTGCGGCCGCGGCCGCAAGTCTCATTCGGACAGAGCGGACAAGCACAGTATTACCTGACGCCGCGCGCCAAGCGTGTGCTTGACTTGGCTGCGGCAGAGGCGGCCCGCCTCAAAGATGAATATGTCGGTACCGAGCATCTATTCATCGCTATTTCCGGCGCGGAAGATGGGGATACCCACCGCATCCTGCAGGAAGCTGGCATTGACCGAGAGAAGATTTACCAAGCGATGGAGAAAGTGCGCGGCTCGCATCGCGTTACCGACCCGGAAGCGGAATCTAAATATCGCATGCTGGAGCGCTACGGCCTTGACCTGACGCAGTTTGCGCGTGACAACAAGCTCGACCCCGTCATTGGACGTGGTGAGGAGATTTATCGTGTGATGCAAGTCCTCTCACGGCGTACCAAGAACAACCCCGTACTCATGGGCGAACCTGGTGTCGGCAAGACCGCCATCGTCGAAGGACTGGCGCAGCGCATCGTGAACGGCGACGTGCCCGAGCAGCTTCGCGAGAAACGCGTTATCGCTTTGGATATGGCTGCGCTTCTTGCAGGGGCAAAATTCCGTGGTGAGTTTGAGGAACGGCTCAAGGGTGTTGTGGATGAGGTGCAGAAAGCAAAGCGCGAAGTCATTCTGTTCATCGACGAGCTTCATACCGTGGTCGGCGCGGGTGGCGCCGAAGGTGCAATTGACGCTGCAAACATCCTCAAACCGGCGCTGGCGCGCGGTGAACTGCAAGTCGTCGGCGCTACGACACTAGACGATTATCGCCGCCACATCGAGAAAGACTCTGCTCTCGAGCGTCGGTTCCAGCCGGTCTATGTCGAAGAGCCCACAGTGGAGGATACAATCGCCATCCTTAAAGGGCTGCGCGACAAATACGAGGCCCATCACGGCCTGAAAATTCTCGACAATGCTCTGAGTGCCGCGGCAAAGCTTTCGCAACGATACCTCACTGAACGATTTCTGCCGGACAAAGCCATTGATCTCATCGATGAGGCAGCGGCGAAAGTGCGCATGGAGATCTTCAGCATGCCCGATGACATCAAGGAGCTTGAAAGTCGACTAAAGCGGTGTGAGCGCGAAGAGGAAGCCGCATGGCAAAACCGGGACTACGAGAAAGCTGCCAATTATCGTACGGAGCACCTGCGATTGCAGGAAGAGTATGAGAGTGCCCGCGAAGGGTGGCTTGGCAGCCAAGAGATGCACGACGAGGTTGACGCGAAAGACGTCGCTCAAGTGCTTGCGAAGTGGACCGGTATTCCGGTGGCACAGCTCTTTCAAGAGGAAGCCGCAAAACTCTTGCACATGGAAGAGGAGCTACACAAGCGAATTGTAAGCCAAGAAGAAGCCATACTAGCCGTGTCTGAAGCGATTCGCCGCTCGCGCTCAGGCTTGGCAAACCCCAAGCGACCGATTGGCAGCTTCCTTTTCGTCGGCCCCACGGGTGTCGGCAAGACCGAACTCGCGCGGGCACTTGCCGAGTTCATGTTCGATGACGAAGATGCTTTAGTGCGGATCGATATGTCGGAGTATCGGGAGCGGCATAGCGTGAGTCGTCTGATTGGCGCTCCCCCCGGGTATGTTGGATTCGAAGAAGGCGGACAGTTGACGGAGGCTGTGCGTCGGCGGCCCTACCGAGTGGTGCTCTTCGACGAGGTTGAGAAGGCGCACGCAGACGTATTCAATACGTTGCTTCAGGTCATGGAGGACGGTCGACTGACAGACGGCCGCGGACATGTTGTCGACTTTCGCAACACGGTCATCATCATGACCTCCAATGTCGGCGCGAACATACTTAGCACCAATGGTACTCTTGGCTTCCAACCCGGAGGGACGGATGAAGAGAGAGAAGACTTCGAATCTATCAAGGCGAAACTGCATAAAGAGCTACGGCAAATGTTTCGGCCCGAGTTTCTCAATCGGATCGATGAGATCATCGTCTTCCACTACTTGAACAAACTCCAATTGCAGGATGTCGTCGAACGCATGCTTCATGAGGTGCGCCAGCGCTTGGTAGAGCGCAGTGTCACGCTCGACGTGAGCACGGCGGCCAAGGATTGGCTGGTCGAAAACGGCTACGACCATGACTACGGCGCCCGGCCTCTGCGCAGGCTTGTGCAGCGTGAGATCGAAAATACGCTGGCCAGGATGTTACTGAACGGTGACCTTTCCGAGGGGCAAGGCGTAACAGTGGACTTGCTGGGAGATAGTTTGCAATTCGTGGCGGTCCCGCATCCTTCCGTATTGGAATCCACTGTTGAAGCGGCAGTATCACAGTAGACCTGTCCCCGATTACTCATTGCCAAGGTGCTCGAATGAGACCTGAAAGAGAGGCAGATGATGCACTGCTCCGTGGCTGCGGTTACCGGGGCAGCGGCAGTAATGCTCCGCCGGTAGTTCCACCGGACGGACACGCTTGCCCCAGTCTGCAATAAACGTAGACCCTGTTGTAAGACCTCTCTTCTCACTTGCATGAAGTGATAGCGTGTTGGCTCTGCGGGTAGTTCCCTTGTCCACATTTACCTGGACTGGGGGGGTGAAGCAGTGCCATTAGCCAACACTCGTGTCCGTTCAAGAGCCAAGTAACTATCTTTACTAAGGAGCATATTTTCGTGAGTGAACGATGGAAACGCACCCATACCTGTGGCGAGTTACGCGAACAAGACGTCGCGCAGACGGTCACGCTGAACGGGTGGGTGCACCGGCGGCGGGACCATGGCGGCGTGGTTTTCTTAGACCTGCGTGACCGCTATGGCCTAACGCAAGTGGTGATAGACCCGCAAGCCTCGGCAGATGTTCAGGCAACTGTCTCTCGAGTCCGCAATGAATTCGTGCTCAGCCTGTCCGGCACGGTTCAAGTGCGTCCCGAAGGCACGCGGAATCCCAATCTGCCTACGGGCGACATCGAGGTGCACGCCACAGTCATTCAAATTCTTTCGGCAACGCAGACACCGCCGTTCGATCTCAACAACCCTGCCTTGGAGGTGGATGAGTCGATTCGGTTGCGCTACCGGTACTTGGACCTACGGCGTGAAGAGATGCAACGGACGATGGAGCTGCGACACCGGCTAACAAAGGCAATCCGTGACTTCATGGATGCGGAAGGCTTTTGGGAGATCGAGACGCCAATTCTTTTGAAGAGTACGCCGGAGGGCGCACGCGACTACCTTGTACCCAGCCGCGTCCATGCCGGGCGATTCTATGCCTTGCCGCAATCGCCCCAGCAACTGAAGCAACTGCTCATGGTCTCCGGCATGGACCGCTACTTCCAGATCGCGCGATGTTTCCGCGATGAAGATCCACGGGCAGACCGCCAGCCTGAGTTTACCCAACTTGATATTGAAATGTCGTTTGTGGAGCGCGACGACGTCATGGATGTGATCGAGCGCCTCTATCTGGAGCTTGCAGATACGCACAGCAGCAAGTCGGTCCAAGCTCGACCGATCCCCCGCATGCCCTTTGCGGAGGCAATGGAGAAGTACGGTACGGATTGCCCCGACGTGCGCTTTGGCTTGGAGCTCGTCGACATCTCCAATATTGCGCAAGACACGGAATTCCGCGTATTCAAAGAGGTGATTGCCAGGGGTGGCGTTGTCAAAGGATTGCGTGCCCCAGGGTGCGGCCACTACTCGCGCAAGCAAGTGGATGAGCTAACGAACATCGTTCGCTCATTGGGCGGCAAGGGCATGGTAACGATTGCCCTTGAGGAAGGCGGTTTGCGTTCGCCGGTGCTACAGCATCTTGGCGAGGAGGCGGCAAGACGAATAGCCTCAGCCCTCTCGGCGGAAACGGGTGACCTCGTGCTCATAGTGGCCGATCAACCGGCCGTGACGAACTCCGTGCTCGCTCGCTTGCGCCTTGAAGTCGGCGACCGGCTCGGTCTTCGTGATCCAAAAACGCTTGCCTTTTGCTGGATCGTGGACTTCCCCTTGTTCGAATGGGACGATGACGCAAGCCGCTGGACTTTTGTCCACAACCCCTTCTGCGGGCCGTATCCGGAAGATGAAGAGCTGGTGATTTCCGATCCGGGCAGCGCCCGTTCTCTGCAATACGACCTGGTGTGTAACGGCTGGGAAGTAGGCGGCGGCAGCGTTCGCGCGCACAGGCGGGAGCTTCTTGAGCAGATATGGCTCACCATGGGCTTTACCAAGGCACAGATTAACGAGCAAATCGGACACATGTTGGAAGCCTTCTCGTACGGCGTGCCGCCCCATGGCGGTATCGCGATGGGGCTTGACCGCATCATCGCAATATTCGCCGACGTGGAGAGCATCCGCGAAACCATCGCTTTTCCCAAGAACCAGCAGGCAGTAGACCTCATGACACAAGCTCCATCGCCTGTATCGGATGCCCAACTCAGTGAAGTGCACTTGGCGTTGCGGCCGCAAAAGTAATAGCTGATTTGGCGTAATTTTGGGGCTGGAAGGCGCGCCGTCCACGCAAGCGATCGCGTGGAGGCGCGCCTGATGCTTTGGTAGTCGGAGAGGGCATTTCAATGGCTCGAATCGCGACCCGGTGCAGCGGGAACTTGGAATCACCATACGTTCTCTGCTAGGCTTACTGCTAAAGCAAGGGCTATTGATAGCGCCGCTAGTGGTGTGATCCGGTAAGTGCAGTACATGGAGGCATTGCGTTGAAGATTTACATAATGACCGATATGGAAGCGGTTGCAGGTGTTGTCGATTCAGATAACTACTGCAATAAGAGTTCGCGCTACTATGAGCGCGGCCGCGAACTGACGACGCTGGAAACCAACGCCGCAATAGAGGCGTGCCTCGAAGCGGGAGCGACGGAAATCCTGGTTGTGGATGGGCACGGTCATGAAGCTATCGATCCTATCTTGCTGCACCCGGAGGCGAAGGTCCTTGCCGGACGGCCCATTGGGTATCCGTTTGGGTGTGACGATAGCTTCGACGCGGCACTCAGCATCGGCCAGCATGCAAAGTCAAACACCGACGGCGGCCATCTGGCACACACGGGTTCCTTTAATGTCGAAGAACTGACCATCAACGGCGTTTCCGTCGGCGAAATGGGCTGTAACTTTCTCTTTGCGTCTTACTTCGGTGTCCCTTCGATTTTCTTGAGCGGAGATCAAGCGGCCGCTGATGAAGCCAAGGCGCTCGTGCCCAACATTGAGACCGCCGCCGTCAAAGCGGGACTTCATCGGGGACCGGCAGCGGGACTTTCCGGGGATGAAAATAGACAATTCAACGGAGCCGCGATCCACCTGCACCCTACCAAGGCCCGACAGTTGATCAAAGAAGGCGTGCGCCGCGCCCTTGCAAAGCGAAGTGAGATCAAGCCGTTCTGGCTGGAACCGCCCTACGAGCTTATAAGCGTTTCGCGACCTGAAAACGGAGCCCCTGCAAGGACCGCCCGGGCCGCCGCCGATGATCTGCTTGAGCTCCTAAAGGCGCGGCGCACCTATTCCACCGCGCACGCGGCCCCAGCGCGCTGACGCATTTCCGGTCGCTGCAATTCAGGTACCCAAAGACTGCGATAGAGAAGACCAACTGCCCCTTGAGGATGCTTGGGCTATGTGTGTCTGCTTCTCTGCACATTCACGCCGCTACCGCGCTTTCCTAGGTCGGTGAATGCGACTAGTGCGCTCTTCCTGCGGTACAATGGAGACTTGAAGGCACAAAATGCGCATTCAACATCGGACAGTCATGAATGGGTGCTGACTGTTCCAAGAGTAGCGTCACCCGCACTGACAAACTTTGGGGTGAGTGGCATGCAAATCCTCGTCGTTGACGACGACCAAAAAATCACCGCACTCCTATTCCGCGCGCTGACTCATCAAGGCTACGAAGTAGAAGTAGCGCACGATGGTTTCCAGGCCCTTTCGCTCGTATCGCAGAAGCAGCCGGACCTCATCCTACTCGATATTCTCATGCCCGGTCTTGATGGGTTGCGCGTTTGCAAGCGTATACGGCAGGAGAGCACGGTGCCAATCCTCATGCTCACCGCCAAAGATGAAGTAACCGATCGCGTGTTGGGATTGGACAGTGGGGCAGATGACTATCTCGTCAAGCCCTTCGAGCTAGAGGAGCTATTCGCCCGCATTCGCGCCCTCCTGCGCAGAAGTACCTCCCCAGAAGATGAAGTGCTTCACTTTGCCGATCTCACACTCGATACGGCCGGCAGGCGGGCACAGCGCAGCAATAGAACATTCGACTTAACCGCCACAGAGTACGAGTTGCTCCTCCTCTTCATGCAGAATCCAAGGCGAGTCCTGCCACGACAGTACATTATGGAAAAAGTGTGGGGCTACGATTTTGAGGGGGAGTCGAACGTTCTGGAAGTCTACGTGGGTTATCTGCGGCAGAAGCTAGAGGCCGAAGGGGATTCCCGCATTATCTATACCGTGCGCGGCGTCGGTTACGTATTACGCGAGACCTAACTCATGTCATTGCGTCTCCGCCTGACGTTCCTGGCGGGCAGCGTACTTGCGATAATGCTCGTTGTCTACTATCTCTTTACGTACATTCTCATTTCTCGCGCTATCTTCGCTGAAGTCGATCAAGCCCTTGAAACCCAGGCGCGTGAGGCACTGCTCTTCACTCAAACGCTTTCCACGGAGCGAGGACTGCAGATTGTGCTTCGACCGGAGTACAGCGATGCCTTTGCCCACTCCGGAATCTTCTTACAGGTCGTCGGCAGTGACGGCACGGTCCTCTCTCGGTCGACAAACCTGGGTGACGAGCAGCTCCCTAGCGGCAATGAAGTACTAGAACGAGCGCGCAATGGCCAGCCCTTCATTGAGACAGCAGCAGTTCACGGTACCTTGCTGCGCATTTACCACCATCCCTATGTTGTCCAAGGGCGGCTGCATAGCATGCTGCAACTTGGCCGTTCACTTGCCGACGTTGAAACTAGTCTGCGCCAGCTACGCTTGATAATTCTCGTTGGAGGCAGTTTGAGCATCGTCGGCGCGATGGGCCTGGCCTATTTGGTTGCGCACGCCGGCCTCCTACCCCTCGAACGCCTGGCACAGGCCGCCCAATTAATCGGTCAGACACAAGATCTCAGTAAACGCGTGCCGCAAGCCGGCGCCAACGATGAGGTGGGTCGTCTCGCCGAAACTTTTAACACCATGCTTGACCGTCTCCAGAGTAGCTACGCACGGGTGGCGGAAGCACTTGCGGCTCAGCGGCGGCTCGTGGCCAACGCCTCGCACGAACTCCGGACTCCGTTGACGGTGATTCGCGGAAACGTAGGCCTGCTGCGAGATATCCCAGACCTTACGGAAGCGGAACGGAAGGCTGCCCTCAGCGACATAGCTGCAGAATCGGAGCGCATGAGCCGCTTAGTTTCAGATATGCTGGCGTTGGCCCGGGCCGATGCGGGCCAGTCCGTTCGTCGTGAACGTGTCGATCTCAATGCAATTGCCGCGGATGTTTGCCGACAAGCGCCGTATTTTAACGCAATGGTGGCAGTGCGATTGAATGCGACCGGTGAAGATGTTTGCTTGATGGGGGACCCGGACTTACTCCGCCAATTGATACTTATCTTGCTAGACAATGCCCTTAAGTACACACCGGCAGGCGGTTCGGTTACCGTAGGCACGGCGAGCGAATTGCGCGGGGTGCGGCTGATTGTGAAAGACACCGGCATCGGTATGCGAGAAGCTGACATTGCCGGCGCATTTGACCGTTTCTACCAAGCCGATAGGGCCCGCCGTTCGGGCGGTTTTGGCCTCGGCCTATCGATTGCAAAGTGGATTGTGGAGGCGCACGGCGCGAGTCTTGACATAAAGAGTGCACCCGATCAGGGAACCACCGTAACGGTCAGGTTGCCCCGGAACTTGCCAAGCTCGGACGAAGAAACGGATTCGCCAACAGAAGCGGCAGGGGAACCCAACGGCCGGAGTGTTGCGCATGCGGAGCAACCGGCCCCACCGCGGACCGATGACCTCGTGTCTTCGTGACCTGCTGTTTCCTTGCCTAGACTGCCGCCATTTCAGGTAATGCTTAGCTAACAGCGGTACACTGAAACCAGAGAACGTCTCGTAGCAAGGAGGCGCGGCAATGTCTTCAGATCCCGCTCATGCGGACAATGATCGCAACGATGGTAGAAGCCTAAGTCGAACAGGACTTGGGGGCATCATCGTAATCAGCGTGGTCGTCGCCATGCTTACGGGCATTGTTGCCGGAAGCCTTGCCGCGTGGGTAATCATGGGGCGGACGCAGTTGGCGCCGATCGTTGCCACACAGACACCGCTGATAACCTATGCCAAAGAATCGGAAGCCAGCGCTGCTGCAGTCTACCAGGCGGTTGCTCCTAGCGTCGTCACCATCTTGGTTAGGGATGACGAACGACCAGGTCAAATGGGCACTGGAACAGGCATCATCATCGATGAACAAGGCCACATACTCACGAACAATCACGTCATCAGTGATGTGGATAGGGTGCTGGTGCAATTGCTCGATGGTAGTACGGTCTTTGCCGATATCATCGGCCGCGATCCGGGGACCGATCTCGCCATAATCCGTGCCAAGTTTCCGCCGGGTACGCTGAACATCGCGCGATTCGGGGACTCTCAAGCGGTGCAACCAGGAGATCCGGTTTTTGCGATTGGCGCGCCATATGGCTTTGGCCACAGCATCACCGCAGGTATCGTTAGTGCCGTGGGGAGGGTCATTCCCGGTGAAAGTCGCCAACTCTACGGACTAATCCAAAGCGACACAGAGATAAATCCCGGCAATTCCGGTGGGCCCCTGCTGAACGCCAAAGGCGAGGTAATCGGCATTACTACCGCCATTCAGACCACCACAGAGGTATTCATGGGCGTTGGCCTGAGCATTCCTTCGAACTTAGTCCAAAGTCTGCTGCCACGGTTGATCAAGGGCGAGGACATGCGGCGCACGTATTTTGGTGTCCGTATGTCTACTATTACACCGCGAGAAGCCAGTGCCAGAAACCTTGACATCGAGCGGGGAGTGTGGGTATCGCAAGCTATGCCGGGCGGCCCCGCACAGAAAGCCGGCATTCGCGGCTCTCGCTCCCCGCCTAGTGCCGACATCATTACGGCGATTGACGGCGTGCCGATGAAGTCCGCTGGCGACCTGATCGCCTACTTACAGACGAAAGACGTCGGCGATACAGTCACGGTTACGGTCTATCGCAACGGTGAGACACTGGAGATACCGGTAACCCTCGGCGCTTGGCCTCAGAGGTAGAGATTGCTTGCGGTGGCACTCACACAATTGTGTAAACGCTCGGTCTAGAGCTGATGGCTTTACTGCCTATTGCCATTCGGATACGATGTGTGGAGAGGCAGTCCTGTAGCTCACTCTGGAGTTGCTTCGATGCAGATGCCACCGCCGACAGACGAATTGCCGGATGCCAGTTACGCAGATGCTGTCTTCACCGTTGTCACTAAACGCACGGCGATTGTTACCGGCTTAGCGGCCGGTGCAATCGTACCGTGCATTCCCTTGGCAATACTCGGTACTCTCGGCCTGCTTGCAACACTTCTCTTCAATCGCGGCACGATAGAATTAGGGACGTCTTCTGCGATCACGCTTGAGAATGTTCAGGTGGCCGCAGTCGTCTTGCTGCTGGTTGTCATCTGCAGCAGTGCCTTGGGCGCTCTGATGGGAGCACTTCGCCGCTGGAGCGTACAACGAGGCATAACTTGGAAGTTGCTCGTTGGCTCCCACTTCTCCACGCATCCGGGGCCGCAGACGGCAATTGCTTTCATCGTCGTACCTTTGGTCGTCGTCCTTATGCTTCATGGCGTTAGCGTGGTGGTTGGTCACCTGGTGAGCATCGCCCCCGCGCTGTTTTTCATGTTCCCTCTCTGGGCGCTTTCCGGCTTCCTATACGAGGCGGTGTGGGAATCGGTTGTCTTCTTCATCTTGCGCATTGCCGCAGGCGAGCAAATGATGTGGCTCAAGCGTGAGACAGAACTTGTGCGCCTGTTGAAAGACGATTCCGAACTGTTCGGCTGCCACCTGTATGCCGTCCGGATTGATCCGAGTTCCGGAGTGGCATTTATTCGCGGCGACTTTCGCACGCCCGACCATTTCCGCCGGGTGCGAGAGATCGGCCTGCGTGTGATCGGTGTGAATGAAGTAGAGGCAGCGACTTAGCATCTTCTCTAAACAGCGAATTTCTCGTCGGGATGCGGCGCCTATGTGCTCAGCGTCAAAGTCGACATAACTTTAGGAATAGAGGGCCGAGGAGCGGGTTGCAGAGATGACGCGACGTGAATGGCATGCAAGCGCGCTGCTCGGCGCGAAAACCCTATTACTGCTTAGCTGCGGCAGTGATGATGAGAATAAGCAGGAGCCACGGGAAGAGCCCAGTTCCCGGGTGGGAATCGGCGTTGACGCTGCAAAGGAGTTGCAACAGTTCACGCTTGCTGTCCTCGATCATCCCCTGATGGTCACGCCCGGTCAGAAAGCCATTCAGGAGTGGACAAACGTCAACTAGCCTGCCGCATGTGCGGCAGGCTTGGTTTTCATACCTTTAATTGTGGGGCCGATTGCTTCGCCGCACCTACTCCAGGCGACCGGGGACGAATCCTTCCTCGCCGAGGAGTTTTTGTGCTTCTTCCAGAGTCTCGTCCGGCGGCGGCAGAATTACGTCCGACGTTACGATTTCGTCATCCGGTAGCGGCGTGCCCTTTTGGGTCACCAGGTCGTGCATCTGCTGAAGCAAGTCCAGGAAAGTCCTGTTATCGGACCCTGAAACGGCCTCTTCAATTGCATCATCGAATCGCTGCAAATCAGTAATAATCGCGTCGTCGAGGCGGTATTGGCCCACAGTTGCGATGCGGACAATCATGCGTGGTCCTCCAATTGCTTCTTGTCTTTGTCTCCGAGCTGTCTCTTCAGCATCGCCAACTCATCATCCACACCGCTCTCAGCGCTAATCTTATTCAATTCTCGATCCACAAAGTCGGAACGGGAACCTGTGGAGTCTTCGAGGACACCGGTATCCACAAGCTCATCTATCGCCAATGCACGCGCCTGTAAGGACTCCGTGCGCTCCTCTGCTCTCTCGACAAGCAGCGAGACATCAGCCATTTCTTCTGACAGACCCGATACTGTCTCGCTGATGCGCGCCTGCGCTTCAGCCGCGCTGTACTGGGCCTTGATCACTTCTTTGCGCGTGCGGAAATTCTCCACTTTCGCCACAAGCTTTTGCTCGGTGAGTGCCAGGCGCTCCTGGTCATGTTCCAGGGCCTGAATTTGCTGCCTCAGGCTATCAACTTGCGTCACCACGAGTTGCTTGCGCTGCAAAGCAATGCGGGCGAGGTCATCGCGCCCCGCTTCAACGGCACGTTGGGCCTGGTTTGAAAGTTTCGCGTCGTTGCTCTCCAGCTTGACCGCCTGCATTTCGAGACGCCGCTTGGACGTCACAACCTCTACAATGCCGCGCTTGACTTTGTGCAAATGCTCAAGCTGCCGTTCGTAGGCATAATCAAGCGTCTCTGCCGGGTCTTCCGATCGGTCTAGCAGCGCGTTTATTTTGGCACCGATCACAGCGCCCATCCGCGACAAAACACCCATGCACACTCCTCCGGTTCGGTGACCGCTCGGCTCACCTTCAACCGCACTTGACACTATCCCAAGTATCCCACAGCAATACCACTCGGTCAAACGATCTTGGGGAGCACCGCAGTACCAGACCGGGACATTCAAGAGGAATTGAGCGCAGTTAGTGGGTTAGTCCGGTTGACCTTTACATAATGAATGTTTACACTGAGCAATAAGATCAGGCGCAAGGAAGATGCTATGGGCTCACTAGCAGGCGGCAGATGCTCCTTTAGCGCCCGCTCACGGCGTAGGTTGGCGATAAGGAGATTGCCGGTGGTTAATTCTGGTTCAATCTAGAGTCTTGGATCGGAAGGAGGAAGCCCGTGACACGACGTGAATGGCTCAGTCTTGCGGTATTCAGCGGAGCCATATCGCTGCTGGCTAGCTGCGGTGGTGATGAAGAAGAGGAGCAATCGTCACAACTCGCACCAAGTCCCCGTGCAGCTACCGGCTTCGAAGCCGCCAAAGAGCCCCGGCAGCTAAAGCTGGCGTTCCTGGAACATCCAATCGCAGTCAATCCACCCAAGGCAAGCATCCTTGCCCGGGAAGTGATAGAGGGGTGGAACAGCGGCAATATCCCCGGCATGTCTGAAGGAACGACGTTAGAGCGCGTGGTCATTCCGCTGGAGACCGACAAGAATCAGGCCATAAACGGAACAGCCTCAGTGATAAAATTCCTCGCTAACAGCGCGGCCGGAGGGGCATCCGCGGCAGACGTTGTGTGGCTGCCTTCCTATGCGGACATCACATACCTCTTCATGGCAGGGCAGTTCGCGCCACTTGATCGCTGGCTACAGGGGGATAAACGGAGCCCGCTGGACGCGTTTTCAAAAGAGGCCCGACGTCTCGTGCGGGTCGGGGGTCAGACTCTTGGGTTGCCATTGGCGATCGCTCCGGGTGTGCTGGGGTACAATGCGGACCGCTTTGAGCATGCAAACGTGGCCGCGCCCGCTCCCGAATGGACATGGCAAGACTTCATCGAGGTCGGCAAGCGCCTTAACGAGGATACCAACGATGACGGCGCCCCCGATCATTGGGGGTTTTCAGCAAATTGGGACTTTCCTGACTGGCTGCCGCTCCTACTCCAAGAAGGTGGCGAGGTCATAGACCTAGGCACGGGCGAGATTGGCATGGATGGGCCGGCCAGTATCCGCGCACTCACCGCCTGGGATGAGCTGGGAAAAGTGCACGGTATCCACCCCTACGGACCCAACGTCTCGGAAGACGACTTGCGGGGCTGGACGAACGCCCGGCAAAGCGGGATGCGCTTTTCGCGGTTTATGAAGCATGCGTGGCATTACTGGCCCAACGTAACGCCGATACCGCAAGGATCCCAAAATACCACGCCGCTTTCGCTCGAAGAAGTGCTGGCCGTGCCGGCGGCTGCTGAGGAGGAAAGCGCATATGAGGCGCTCGTTCCTTTAGCACTCTGGATTGGAGAGCGGCGGATTTTGCCGGCCGTCACCGCCGGCTGGCAGTACATCGAGAAACCGGATACCGACCACTTCGACTTGATACTCCCCAAATCGACTCAAGAAACCGCGCTACATGGTCTGGCCAATGCGAAAGCGTCCTACGCGGCAAGCAGCTCTTCCATTTCCTATCACCTCTTCCAGCAAGTCACATTGCCTTTGGCGCGCGGCGAGGTTGTTGTTGAGCAAGCGATTGATCAAGCGACGAACTGGCTGCGAAACTACCTGTCTCAATAACCAGCCTAGAATAAGTTCCGAGAAGATACATTCTCGGAACTTATTCTAGTTCTAATAGTGTCTTCCCTCTACTCGCCGGTTTTCTCTCAGCAGACCCTGAAACCGAGCTGCCCTACCATATCTACGATGCAACAGTGCAATGGCGGACATGCCTTAGGCCGCAAGCATCAGGGAGACGGCTCTCAGATTGCGCGCGTTGTCTGACGTGTGACAATCGAGAATCGCTGCCTTGCTGAACGTAGGTGCGCAAAAGCTGCGACCGGCGCTTTAGCCGGGAGTGCGGCGCACGCTCACTCTCCATGCAAAAGCCACGAGATCATGCTAGTTTGCACGAACGCAACTTACAATTTGTAAGCGGTGTAGCCACTCTCGCATGGATTGCCGTAGCTCACGTTGAGGCGGCCTTGCTGCGGCTCCATCACATAGGAAGCCACGGTCTCAATGCTCTCCGGCGTGCCGTCGTTATGTCTACAGATGCTGTGGGGATAGCCTGCGTGATCTGACATCATTCGCATCACGTCATCCGCGGACGCACGCTGAACGCTGGCGACGAGTTGGTCGGCCCGGGCGCAGCGCGGCGCCGAGTCCGGTAGCTGATCGTGAAACATGTCGAACTGCTCGAGTTCAGGCGAACGGATGTTATTCGTGTGTGCCAGGGTGTCATCGGTTGTTTCGATCACACCAACGCCGTGCGGTGCTGCAATTTCGGCGTCCACCAAGCGGTTCTCACCGTCAACCATCAAGTAGTTCCCAGCGGAAGAGAACGTGGTTGAATGCATTATGTCAAGAACCTCCGCTAGGTTGCGGCACTCCAGAATACGCCGTTTAAGCGGGTAATGCGATACGCCGACTCGCCAGCCCTCAGTGTAGAGTTGATTCTGCACAAACGCGACGCCGTGCTCATTGAATCCGGGATACCCGATGACGCCCGCCCACGTAAACATGATGAACGCAGGCTTCCCGCGCGGAGCCACGCGCAGCACCACGCCGATGTCCTTCATCCAAGCGGCCACGTCCTGGTTCTGCGCGATGATCGTGCTATCGTTGTCCGTTCGGCTCGTCAGGAAGCCGAGCGAACTGCAGCCCTCGCTCAACCCGGCATCGCCAAGTGTTAGCTCCGTGCGCACGTTGAGCAGCACGACCTCCGCAAACGAGACGTTAGCGCCCGCTGCTATGCCTCGCATCTCTTCAATTGCGTCGGGAATGAACTCTTTAATGGAAGGCACAAAAGACTCCGCGCGCATCCGCAGGGTTTCGCGGTCCTGATTCTTGTGCTCCCCAATCGTCTGATAGGAGTGTTCCAGGAAACTGTGCACTTGCTCGCGGCAGGCCTCTCCATGCTGGCGGCCTAACTCGAATGGCGATCCGCTCACCTCGAAGTATGGATAGGATGGTGATTTTTCCACTGCGGCTCTCCTATGAATTATGTAAATCTCTTATGTTTTGTGTGTTATGCTGTGGCTTTTGACTTCCATTCATATCGTACGCCTGCCGTCATGTGGCGACAAGCATTCGTATTGCCTACCCAGGGCTGGCATAATGTCAACAACCATGACTTCCTGTGTTCCAACATGCTTGATGAACACACTTCACGCGGTGCATTAGGGACTTTTGCGTTGCTCGACGCGTAGTTGCATCCTTGCCGCGCCTAAGCGCAGAAAGGGTCCGTGTATGTGTGGGTACTTGGTGAGCGTACAACCAGGCTTAATACGGTAAGACGTGTTTCCCCAACACAAGGTAAGGCAACTATGGATTCTCTCGATATACTCTTTCTCGCCAAAGACACTGTTGACGTGCGAGAGCAGCCGGTGCCGGCAGTACAGCCCGGTGAAATCGTGGTGCGTTTGCAGCGCTCGCTCATCAGCACGGGCACAGAGTGTATTTGCTTGCAACGCAACTTTGCGCCGGGTTCGCACTGGGACACGTGGGTGAAGTATCCCTTTCGGCCCGGGTATAGCGCAGTTGGGGTAGTGGTAGAGGCCGGTGACTTCGTCAAGGGCGGTGACTTCGTCAAGGGCGCAGCCGATGTCCCAACCGTTGCCGTAGGCGACCGGGTTGCACTGCCAGTCAAGCACGGTCAGTACGCAGTCGCAAATGCGAGCCGTGCGGTCAAGGTCCCGGAATCGGTCTCAGAAGACGCTGCTGCCTGGTTCTATCTGGCATGCATCGCACAGAATGCCGTGCGCCGGGCGGAGCACCGGCTAGGCGACGACGTGGTGGTGATTGGCGCTGGAATTCTGGGGCAACTTGTGGTGCAATTCGTGCGTCTCCTGGGAGCTAATCGCATAGTAGTCATCGACACAGCGCCGGCGCGACTCGCGCTGGCGGAGTCCCACGGGGCCACGCACACGTTGACCGTAGCGTCGGGCGACGCTGAAGATGCCGTCTCATCGATTACTGACGGCAGGCTGGCGGACGTGGTGTACGACATCACCGGCAATGCGGCGGTGCTGCCTACAGCCCTGCCGCTGGCCCGGCGCTTTGGCAAGGCGCTCCTGCTTGGCGACACGGGCACGCCGTCGGACCAACGGCTCACGGGCGACATCATCCGGCGCGGGGTCACACTCATAGGCGCCCACAGCAGCAATCCGCCCCCTAACGCGACCGACTACGCCCACTGGACCCATGAGCACATGACTAAACTATTCTTCACCTATCTGGAGCGCGGCGACATGCAGGTTGAAGACCTCATCACGCACCGCTTCGACCCAAGAGATGCCGCCGCCGCCTACGCCATGCTAACCAAAGACCGGTCCCAGGCAATGGGCGTCTTATTCGATTGGACGCGCCTTGCTTAGTCGAAGCCTCAACGTAGAGCTCGCCTAAGCCAGTAACAAATCGAACAGGATCCTAGGCAAACAGTCTTCAATTAAATCACGTTAAGGGCTCACGGTGTCACTGGGCAGCACCTCTCCTCTCGTACAATTCGGTGCCAGTAGCTTGCTACCCAATTCACTAAAACCGAGCCAAATGTCAAGCTTGCGTCAACGCCAAGTGGTTCAGCCGGCAAGCCTTGGGGAAGGTTTGTAACGAAAATGGTGACGGCCACGGTAGCTGTTCCACCTTGCCGTTGCTCGCCTGCACTGTGAGCGTGTAAGAGGATATGGTCTCGTGGTCGAGGGATGCTGCTACCGTGATCGCTCCCGTATTGCTGGGCAGTGATGGAGTAGCTCACGGTTGTCATTAGTGTCTTCGTCAGTAGCGGAGACGGTACCTGCGGCAGCGTCAGTAGCTGCGTCTTCGCTGATGGAGAAGGCATAGCTCGTCGCACCAAACACAGGGATTCAATTGCAGGCCTCCGTAGTGAAGGGTTCAGGGTCTGAAGCTGTGCCCCAGTCTGCAACATGGGTCGTACCGTCGCCATAGGCTTGCACCTGGAGCGTATACGTTGTCCCGCAGACGGTTCCACCGGCAGGAACAAAGGTGGAATTGGTGGTGGTTGTCTCCGGTCCAGCATCTGTCCAGTTGTCGTCGCCCGTGTGGAACTGGATCCGGTACTTGGTGGCGCCGGTCACCGCATCCCAACTGAGAGAGAACGTGCCAGCGGTCAAGGAAACGCTCAGATTGCCTGGCGCGGAGGCAACGTTATCACAATATAGGAGGCCGAGCTGATTGAGGTCGTTATTTCTGACATCCCGCAAACCTGCGGGAATGCAGCCAGTAAGGCCGGTATTGTGCGCGAGGGTGATCTGCTGCAGGCTAGTCAGGCCTCCCAACTCTTCGGGTATAGCTCCGGTTAGGTTGTTACGAGCTAGCCATAGTTCGACAAGGTTTGAGAGGTTGCCCAACTCTTCGGGTATAGATCCGACCAGGTTGTTACGGGCCAGCGAGAGTCTGATTAGGTTTGAGAGGTTGCCCAGTCGTTCCGGTATGGAGCCGGACAAGCTGTTTTTGTTTAGGCTCAACCTAGCGAGATAGGAGAGGTTGCCGAGTTCACCCGGTATGGTGCCGGTCAATTGGTTGTTGGCGAGGTTGAGCCTCCTCAAGGCGGAAAGGCCGCCTAAGGTAGAGGGAACACTCCCTGTGAGCCCTTCTCTATCCAACTCCAGTCTGGTGACACGGCTGGGGGAACCGGCGACCCTCACACCATCCCAACTAGTGATGGCGACGGTGGGCCCCCAGTTGAGGGTGGCAGTGCCTGCCAGAGTGTCCTTGGCACCAAGCAGGATGCCACAGTCACTCACCAGGTCGGAATTAGTAGCATGATTGGGCACGGTGGTGCCGTTCACGCAATCCGCTTTGAACAATGAGACAGTAACCATGGCAGTGGCGGTGCCGCCTCTACCGTCACTGGCTTTGACGGTGAGGGAGTAAGAGGGAGTGGTCTCGTAATCGAGGACACTTGCCACGGTGATCGCGCCGGAAGTTCTGCTGATAGCAAACTTGCCGTCGGCATTGCCTTCTGTGATGGAGTAAGAAATAGTGTCGGTCGTGTCCTCATCAGTAGCGGAGACCGTACCTACGGCAGCATCAACAGCCGCGCCATCGCTGATAGTAAAGGAATAGGGATCTTGGCCAAATACAGGATCAATAGTGCAGGCCTCGGTTGCTACGGATGCGGGTTCTGAGGCAATGCTCCAGAGCGCAACATGGATCGTACCGTCACCGTAGGCTTGGACCTGAAACGAATAGGTAGTGCCGCAGGCGGGTCCACCATTGGGACTAAAGGTCATGTTGGCGGTGGTTTTTTCCTGGCCTGCAATAATCCAGGATTCGTCGCCTGTGTGGAATTGGACCCGGTACTTGCTGGCGCCGGACACTGCATCCCAACTTAAGGAGAAGGTGCCGGCGGTCAGTGACACGCTCAGGTTGTCTGGAGTGGCAGCCACGTTGTCGCAATACAAGAGGCCCAGTAGGTCGAGGTCGTTACTGCTTACGTCACGCAGAGCTGAGGGAATACAGCCTGTAAGGCCGGTATTCTGCGCGAGGTTAATCTGCTGCAGGTTAGTCAAGCCTTCCAGCTCTTCTGGTATTGATCCGGTCAGGTTGTTACGAGCCAGCGAGAGTCTGATTAGGTTTGAGAGGTTGCCCAGTTGTTCTGGTATAGAGCCGGACAAGCTGTTTCTGTTGAGTTCCAGTCTAGTGAGATTGGACAGGTTGCCGAGTTCATCCGGTATGGTGCCGGACAATTGGTTGTTGGCAAGGTTGAGCCTCCTCAAGGCGGAAAGGCTGCCAAAGGCAGAGGGGATGCTTCCTGTGAGCTGTTCTCTATCCAACTCCAGTCTGGTGACACGGCTGGGCGTATCGGCGACTGTCACGCCGTCCCAACTTGAGACTGCGACAGTGGGTCCCCAGTTCAAGGTAGCCGAGCCTGCAAGCGTGTCCTTGATGCCAAGGAGAATCTTGCAGTCGCTTACCAGGTCGGGATTGTTGGCATGGTCGGGCACGGTCGTGCCGTTGGCACATTTCGCCTCAGACACCGAGATATTCACCGTTGTGATGTCGGAACCGCCTCTACCGTCGCTGGCTTGGACGGTGAGGGAGTAGGAGGCAAGGGCCTCGAAGTCAAGGGAACCCGCCACAGTGATCGCGCCGGAGCTGCTGATGGCAAACTTGCTGTCGCCATTGCCGGCAGTGATGGAATAGGCGACGGTGTCGGAAGAGTTCCCGTCAGTAGCGGAAACCGTGCCTACGGCAGTACCATTGGCCGAGTTCTCGGCAACAGAGAAGGCATACGGGTCATCACCAAAGACAGGAAGATAGTTACACGGTGCTGTGACCGTCTCGCTCTCAGTTGCGGAGTAGTCGCTCCATTCAGCGACGTGTATGTTGTTATCGCCGTGGGCGCGGACTTGGAATTCATAGATTGCGTCGCAGACCACTGGGGTTGCGGGAGTGTGCGAGGTGCTGGTGGTTGTTACGGCGTCCAAAGACGTCCAGTCGCCACTGGAGCCCAGGCGGTACTGCGCCTGGTATTCGTCGGCGCCAGTCACTGTATTCCAACTGATAGAGAAGGTACCGGAGGACAAGGAAACGTCGAGGCCGGAAGGAATAGCGGGCTTGCCTTCAGGCACATTGGTTACGGTGATGTTCACCGTTGCGGTGTCGTTGCCGCCTCTACCGTCGCTGGCCTGGACGGTGAGGGAGTAGGAGGCAAGGGCCTCGAAGTCAAGGGAACCCGCGACGGTGATCGCGCCGGAAGTGCTGCTGATGGCAAACTTGCTATCCCCATTGCCGGCAGTGATGGAGTAGGCGACGGTGTCGGAAGTGTTCCCGTCAGTAGCGGAGACCGTGCCTACGGCAGCATCGGAAGCCGAGTTCTCGGCAACAGAGAAGGCATACGGGTCATCACCAAAGACAGGAAGATAGTTACACGGTGCTGTGACCGTCTCGCTCTCAGTTGCGGAGTAGTCGCTCCATTCAGCGACGTGTATGTTGTTATCGCCGTGGGCGCGCACCTGGAATTCATAGATTGCGTCGCAGACCACTGGGGTTGCGGGAGTGTGCGCGGTGCTGGTGGTTGCTACGGCGTCCAATGGCGTCCAGTCGCCACTGGAGCCCAGGCGGTACTGCGCCTGGTATTCGTCGGCGCCAGTCACTGAATTCCAACTGATAGAGAAAGTACCGGAGGACAAGGAAACGTCGAGGCCGGAAGGAATAGCGGGCTTGCCTTCAGGCACATTGGTTACGGTGATATTCACCGTTGTGATGTCGGAACCGCCTCTACCGTCGCTGGCTTGGACGGTGAGGGAGTAGGAGGCAAGGGCCTCGAAGTCAAGGGAACCCGCGACGGTGATCGCGCCGGAAGTGCTGCTGATGGCAAACTTGCTATCCCCATTGCCGGCAGTGATGGAGTAGGCGACGGTGTCGGAAGTGTTCCCGTCAGTAGCGGAAACCGTGCCTACGGCAGTACCATTGGCCGAATTCTCGGCAACAGAGAAGGCATATGGGTCATCACCAAAGACAGGAAGCTGATTGCACGGCGCTGTGACTGTCTCGCGCTCGGTTGCGGAGTAGTCGCTCCAATGTGCTAGGTGTATGTTATTATCGCCGTGGGCGCGGACCTGGAACTCATAAATCGTGTCGCAGACCACTGGGGTTGCGGGAGTGTGCGCGGTGCTGGTGGTTGTTACAGCGTCCAATGACGTCCAGTTGCCACTGGAGCCCAGGCGGTACTGCACCTGGTATTCGTCGGCGCCAGTCACTGTATTCCAACTGATAGAGAAAGTACCGGAGGACAAGGAAACGTCGAGGCCGGAAGGAATAGCGGGCTTGCCTTCAGGCACATTGGTTACGGTGACGTTTACCGTGGCAGTGTCTCTTCCGCCTCTACCGTCGCTGGCTTGGACGGTGAGGGAGTAGGAGGCGAGGTTCTCGTAGTTGAGGGCACCTGCGACCGTGATCGCGCCGGAAGTGCTGCTGATGGCGAACTTGCTGTCGCCATTGCCGGCAGTGATGGAGTAGGTGACGGTGTCGGTGGTGTCGTCGTCAGTGGCGGAAACCGTGCCTACGGCAGTACCATTGGCCGAATTCTCGGCAATGGAGAAGGCATACGGGTCTGCGCCGAAGACAGGATGCTGATTGCATGCTTCCGTCGTTACATCCTCCCTATCTGAATCACCACCCCAACGCTCGGCAGTCACAATGCCATCGCCACGTGACTGCACCAAAAACGTATGACCGGTTCCGCAGTGAACGCCATCGTGCGGAGTGTAAGTGCCGCTGGTTCTTGTTGTGTCATCCACTACGTTTACCCAGCCAGATATTCCCGAGCGACCCCTTACGCGGTATTTGGCAGTATAATTTGCTCGGTCCCAGCTAAAAGAGAACGTGTCTCCACTGCGGGAGACTGAAAAGCCCTTAACTTTTATAGGATCACAAAGGATCTTAATAGGTCCGGCAGAGACCCAGGGGCCAAGTTCTCCAAGATAGTTCACATTGTCACCTAAGCCAGCACCTCGATACCAATAGTCTGTAGCGCACACCACATTCTTGTCGATCTTTGTATTATGTGTGCCGTGTTGCCTAATCGTCTCCCAATTACTTTGATCCGTAGAACGATGCACGACGTAATAATTGACTCCCGCTCTGTGGTGCCATTGCACCTTGATGTTACTCCCATCAGGATGAACCTCAAAAAACGCCAGCGCCGGGTATTCTGGCAGCGTCGTTCGCGTTGACACTTCGATTGTGCCGGTTGTTTCCACAGTTATTTCCGCACGAGAGGAGCAAACGGCTTGCCCATTAACTAACCTGCATGCTGTTACTCTGAATTTGTATGTCGTGCCGGGCCTCAGGCCGCTCTTGGTGTGGCTAGCACTTGGACCCGGTATGCCAGCATGCACGTCCTCCCAGCTACCGTTTATTTCGATTTCCATATGCCGCAAGACATCATTCGGCTCTGCCCGCCATGTCAACTCTATAGAAGTGTCGGTAACTTTTCCGGCCGAGAGATTGGGATCAGCCGGAGCACCTGTCTGCGCCTGCGCCAATGAGACCAAGAGTGCGCTGAGCAGTGCTGCCAGCACGAGCGCAACGCCTAGCCGGCCGAATCCGGACACTCCCTTATCGACAGCCGTACGCAAATGAGAATTGTTGGTGAGTTTGAAAAAAGGAATCATGCTGGGTTGTTTAGGCTTTCCCTTGATGCTGCGAAACAATCAGTTGCATTCGCACGACACGAGATAGTTATGTAATATCAAAGCATGCGTGGCTAAGGAAGTGTCGTTTGAGCTAGGTATTTGTACCATGCGCCGAACCCTGAGTCAATGCGAAATTGGCTATATTATGATAGTTTTCACAATATTCGAATAAACTAAAGATGTGCTGATATTATGGTTCTTTCGATGAATAACATTGCCGTTTCAGTGACAGGCAGCAGTGAGGCTTAACTTTGTACGTGCTCAACGCTGTTTCGAAGACAGGAATTTGACTTCTAAAGCGGTAGGCCAACAAGGCACGACACACTAAGGACCACGACTTGGGCGGTGGCTGGTGCCTTAACCCGGGAGGAGAGCAGGGCGCACTGCAGTGGGGATATAATCTCTCTCACATGGTTCGTGAGGTAAGAGCGAGCGCCTGTGGGGGCTATACTGAACTTGCGACTCTACGTTGGGGCTCAGCAGCGGATCACTAATGTGCCGAATACCTTGCGAAACTATATTGCGCTGCTGGCGATGCGGCTAATGCCCAAGCCCAAGAACACGAAGGCGATGCCCAGGACGTTGCTGAGGAAAAGGTTGAGGAGTGCTAGCCGCGGTTCGCCGTCGCGCATGAGGTTGACGCTCTCGATGCCGTAGGTTGAGAACGTTGTGAATGCGCCGAGCACGCCGATCAGAAAGAACGTGCGCACGTGAGGGGAGAGGGATGTCTGGGCGAGCGGCTCCCATAGCAGACCCACGGCGAGACAACCGATGAGGTTGACGCCGAGTGTTCCCGCCGGGAATGCGCTCTCGAAGTAGCGGTTGATGATGCCTGAGAGCAGGTAGCGCAGGGTTGCACCGAATGCGCCGCCCAGGGCGACGAAGAACACGCTTGTCATAGCCTCTTTCCCAAGTCCCTTTGGCGGTCTCCGCACAACCACATTAAGCATGTCGAGAGAGGTAGGCCGGACAAATCATGGGTATGCAAGTGGGAGTGCGGCTAGTGTGGTGCCGAAGGCGGGAATCGAACCCGCACGGGTGTTACCCCACTGGTTTTTGAGACCAGCGCGTCTTCCGTTCCGCCACTTCGGCTCGCCTAAGATGATTCTAGAGAATCCCAATCACAGCGGTCAAGCAGTGTAAGTTATGTCAATTATTTTCCTGCTTCAGCCGTGACGCGTCGGCAAGGATGTGTTCCGCGACTTCCTGTCCGAGTCGGATGCTGTAGTTTATGCCCCGGTCTTCGGGGTATATCAGGGTCGTGTTGGCAAGATAGAGGTGGGAGATGGGCGTGCGGAGTTCCGGCTTCTTGTGTTGGTAGCCAACTTCAATGAGAGGCTGGGCAAACGGATCGCCGCCCGACCACATATTCTTCACCATGTCTCGCGAGAACTCTGGATACACTTGCTGCAGGAAAGGCAGATAGTGTTCGAAGAGCGCCGCGGTCTCCATGCGCATCAGCGGGTCTCGCGGAGACATGTAGCGTGCCACGTAGAGCAGGTGGCTGCCGCCGTAGGCCTCCGGCGGTAAGAGATTCGTTTGCTCTACCAACGCCGTAAAGGGCAGTTCCTCCGCGCTGATGTTTAGCCAGTAATACGGTGACATGCGCCGATCGAGCTCCAGGAGCAGACACGACGCGCCTTTATACTCAATGCTGCCCAACTGTTGCCGGTACTCATCCGGCAGATCGGGGGCCAGGTGCAAGAAGATGGGCGTGTGCACCGCCGCTAAGACAAGATCGAAGTCTCGCCGTTCACCGCCTACTACGATGCCGCGAGCCCGGCCGTTTTCGACGATGATCCGCTCTGCTGGAGCTTCTAGGTGAATGTGTCCGCCTAGCTCTTCGATGCGGCGCCCAAATGCGTCCACCAGGGTGCGAAAAGAGTTGTCGAAATAGCCCAATTGCTCCTTGGCCATGCCCTTGGACCGTGAAGACGCCCGCACGTGGATGCGCGCCCAAAGCCACGCCATACTCACCCGGTGCCAGTCCTCGCCAAACTTTGCCTTCAACAACCCGCCCCATATGGTGTCGAATACGCGGTCGCCGCAGAAGCGGCGCATCCAGTCTGCCGCGCTGATGTCCTGAAACGGCTGCCAGCGTTTGCGTTTCTGCAAGTAAAGTACCGAAAGGCCGAGCCGAAAGCGTTGCAGAGGATTGAGCGGCTTGAAACGCAGTACGTCTACAGGGCCGTTGAAGGGGAGCAATTGGCCTTCCCAGTAGAAGCCCATCGTGGAATCGACCCAGGTCAACTTATCGGTGACGCCGAGGCGCTCTGCGGAAGCCAGAAGGTGATGGTCGCTGCTAAAGCAATGGTGGTAATAGTACTCGACGAAGGTATTCCCAATCTCCCTTGTGGCTACCTCGCCTCCGAGCTGTGACTGCTTCTCGAAAACATGGACCTGCGCGCCCCGAGCGAGCAGCGCTTCTGCGGCGGCCATGCCGCTAAAGCCACCGCCGACAACGGCAATGCGCAGCGGAGTATCGGAATCGGCGGTCTGTGAAACTTGATTCATGTGGTTTCCCGTGAAGTGCTTAGCCTGTTGCTTGGCTTACAGGCGATCCTGGTAAGTCCACCGCTTGCGTCGGCAACCAGCGCCCGCGACGTCGCCAAGCCAGGACGCCGCCGAGAATAATCACTGGCAACAGGAGAAGTGCGTGCATCAGGAGAAGATAGGCCACTGCCATTTCAGCGGCAATGCCAAACTGGGTGAGGACCAGCTTACCCGCAAACTCGAAGGGCCCAATGTATCCAGGCGATGAAGGGATTGCCGAAAAAATATTGATCACGCCCATGGTCAATAGAAATACGAGCACCGAATCTTCCATCCCCATGCTGCGTGCAACTACATAGTATGTAAGGCCTTCGACAATCCATGAAGCCGCGCTCAATACTAAAATCTCCGCGAGTCTCTGCGGCGAGCGAAGGCTCTGCAGGCCCTCGACAAACGACCGCATCATGCCAACGATGCGGTGTTGAATTCTAGCCGGAAGCAAGAAGGACAAGCGCAAAGGCAGGGAAATGAGATAGTCGCGCGCAATGATTGTAGTTCCTAACGCGGCAATCAAGAGCAAAATGCCGGTGCCGACCAGCGGCATCAGGAGAGCTTCCGGAATCCATTGACCGAATTCCAAAAAGACTGTTACTAGCAAGACTGCAAGGAGCCCGGTGAGTGCAAGCGCTCTCCCCAAAGTACGCACTCGAGTTGATCCGTGCCGGGAGCGCCGCGACTGGTGCGTGGCGACAAGAATCAGAAGGCCGGTGGCCGCGATTGCCAGCACCGCGGCAATGCGCAGCGCCGTAAGCAACGGTGATGGCCAGGAGAGAATTACCGTGCACGCTACGATAATGCCAAGGATTGCAAGCACGTCGAGGAGGCGCTCAAGGACAACGGTCGCCAAGGAAGCGCTCTTGCGAATTCCTGTCTCACGCGCAAGCAGGAAGACCCGCATAACGTCGCCCATGCGCGCAGGCACAACGTTGTTTACTGTATAGCTAACGATGAGAAGGGCAATCGCTTGCCGGGCCGGAATTCGCTCCAGTGGTAACAAGAGACGCTGCCAGCGCAGACCCCGGATCGCCACGCCTACAAAATAGACGAGAACTGCCGGAACCAGATACCAAAAGTTCGCGCCGCTGAGCGCCACCCATGTTTGCCCCAGGTCGAGGCCCCGCAGCGCGAGCCACAGGAGAATCGCACTAATGCCAATGCCCACAATTGCCTGAATCGTGCGCATTGGTCCCGGTCGCCAGCGTGATTGAGAGTTCGAAAGCATCAGTGTTCCAAGAACTCGGCTGTTACATCTCTTTGTTTGGCAACGTCGATAGGCTCCCACACCAGCCTGACTGTCAAAGCGTGTGAATTTTCCTGTTGCAGACTGAAGTTGCTATGGTTTGTGATTTAGGAATGTCTCTAGCCTATTGCAAATGCGAGACGTGGTCAATTCCCCCGCTCTCACCCGTCCCATTCGCTCTATGGTTCACAATACAGCGCTAAGGAATCCATTGGGGTGCAAGTTAGAGCCAGCGGGAATCTCCATGCCTCAAGACTTGGGAAAAACGCCGCGCTGCGGGCATCCGAAACCCTCTTGCTACAGCAGTTCCCGCAGGGAACGATAGTCACCTTGTGTGTCACTGCTGAAAGCCGCCGAGAGAGCGCATGTACTCTGCCGCCGACTTTGCCGCAGACTCCGGATCGGGCAAGAGGTGCCAATAGGCTCGCGGCATACCTTTGAACGGATTCACGTACTCATACAGCACGTAGCCGTCAAAACCGCCTTGCCGCAGTTCAGCAAGCACTTCTTTCCAATCGATATCCCCATCCGGGAGCTCTGTCCATTCGTAACCATAGACGTCCTTAGGCATGTAGTCTAGTTCACCCGGCTCGCGGCGGCGCACATTCTTCACGTGGAGCATTGCTATGTGGGGCGCCAATTGCCGCGCTTCATGCAGTACGTCCCTGCCTTCCATGTAGAGATTTGCGCCATCCATGACAAGGTCCAACTCGGGCCCGACTGCGTCGCGCACCGCTAGCAATTCTTTGGCGTTGGAAGTGGTGGTATTCTCATTGGACTCTACGATGATCCGCACGCCGCGCTCTTTGGCATACGGCAGAAGCTCCCGAAGGGCAGCCACGTGCAATTCTTTTGCCTCTTGGGGCGAAAGCGAGATCTCCGGTATCGGATCAAGCACATTGCCGATGCTGCGCAGCCACAAGACGTCGAGCGCTGCTGCCAGGTCGATATAGGTCTTATTGATCGCCAAACTCTGTTCGCGGAGTTCCCCCGGTGGATACGTAAGAGGGCAGTAGCAGGAAAAACAGGCAATGTCAAGCTTCTTAGCCCTGAGTACGCGCCGAAACTCGTTTCTCCCAGCCTCATTGACGAGCCGCGGGCTCAGCATGTCGTAACCAACCGCGTTGTAGTGGCGCTCCACTCGCCGCGGTACGTCGAGTGTGTAGCCGCGCAGACTAATGCCGTGGTAGCCGTATTTCCCAGCCCAGGCGAGGACCTTGGCCAGGCCAAACGGATGCTGCCAGCCGACGCCTCCGTACAATGCCAGTTTCATGTTCCTCGCTTCTCCGGCTGATTGCCTTATGTCGAGATTAGCACGTGGATGACCGATCCTGAATGCGCAGTTCTCAAAGACTACTGTGGTAAAGAACAAAAAGGGCGATTGCCGCCACCGGTGTGAAGACAGACCGCACATCATGCGAGCGAGACCGGCTACATTGCTTTCTCAATATCTGGCTCAAATGCTACCTTCGGGCACCGCAGATGACGCGGGCTCTGCACAGACTGAGTAGAGCCCTGCTTGACGATAGAACGCAAGACCCATATCGAAAGCGCCTCCCGCTTTCCATCGACTTTCAATGGGATTGATCCGGTGGGACCGGAATATGTGCCCACACATGCGACAAGAGGCAGCGCTTAGAAATCCGGTTGACTAACTATGCGTGTAGAAAGCCTGACAATTCCAGCTTTAGTGGGCATGCAATTGCTTCGAATGTGCCGCATGGATGGCGCTACCGGGAAAAAGGCCCAATGGCAGCCATTTCCGGCGTGATACGCGCTACATACGTTGTCTGGCAGGAGCGGAGGGACTCGAACCCACGACCGCTGGTTTTGGAGACCAGTGCTCTTCCAACTGAGCTACGCTCCTCTGCGATAAGGCGCCGTTGCCCCATATTTCTATGCTACTGGAAGGACAAAGAGCCGTCAACGATTGTATCTGAAGCGGCACACTAGATAGGGGAAAGGCCCGGTCTCCGGAGTGCGGCTTCCTGTTGTGATCGCGCGACATTGCAGGTCTTCTCGCAGCACAACAGCAGGCGTGGACACGCGCTGCGCGCCGCTGTATGCTGTATCGAACAACGATTGAATTGCGAACTAGCGGCGTTACTGCTCAATGGCTCCGCGCTTGGTCGGGCTTTGCAGTTTGCATTGCCCCAAAGGCTACTCTGGAGTCGCGTAGCCAATTCACCGTCAATGCTCACTGGGAGGCTTCAACACGATGCCACAAAACGTCTCGCCAATATTGATCATTTGGGATAGCCAGACCGCTGCACGTCTCTCTGGGTACATTACGGAGATTCTGCACGTAGAGGGCTACAATTGGTTTGCGGTACACGACATCTCTCGTGCAAGCATTACCCGCGAGCAACTTGCCCGGTATCCGATCGTGGTGCTCACCCACATTGCGGTTCCCGAAGAAGCACAGGGCATACTGCTCGATTATGTCGATCAAGGTGGCGCGTTGATCGCGCTGCGCCCACCCGAGCAACTCGCCTCGGAATTCGGTCTCCATCCTTTCAACCGCGACCTCGCAGATCGATATATCGCCCTAAACAAGATCTGCGCTCTCAATGACGGTGTACGCTTACCGCCCTTGCAGTTTCACGGCCGCGCCGAGCTCTATCTGTGGCACGGTAACCCGGCGCACGTGCTTGCGTACTTTGCAGCGACACCTGAATTCGTAACGAAGCACCCCGCAATTACGGTAGGCAAACGCGGCCTGGGCACGTGGGCGGTTTTCGCCTATGATCTTGCAGAAAGCACGGTGCTCTTGCACCAAGGCCGGCCCGACCAGGCGAGCACCGGGTCAAATCCCGATCTAGACGGCGACCGGATGTACAAACCCAATGACCTGTTCGTAGGCTATCTTGATCCCGAGCTCTGTCCGCTGCCCCAAGCCGATCTCCAACAAGACATACTGGTGCGCATCATTGAATGGATGGCGGCGCTCACGCAGCCCCTGCCGCGCCTGTGGCACTTTCCCGAGGCTGCGCACGCGGTGGCGTTTATCAACGGCGACGGTGACAGCATGGCGTTAGCAGACTTGATGAATACCATCGCGACTGCGGACCGATTCCAGGTGCCGTATACCACCTATCTCATGATGCAGGACCATCCGAAAGTTGAACCGGCCTATGAGAGCGCCCTCCGTCAGCAGGGGCACGATTTCGGTCAACACGCGTTTGCCGGAGCTAAACCTTCACTGGAGGAAATGCGCAGCGGTTTGCGGGCGGAAATGGACGCCTTCCGCACGCGGTACGGCCATGAGTCCGTTACCTACCGTGGGCACAGTGTCATCTGGGCCGGCTGGACCGAGACGGCAAAGTACCTGCGCAAAAACGAAGTTCGGCTCGACACCAATTTCGCTCCAGGACGCTTCCATCACGCCGGTTATGTCAATGGGAGCGGTCTGCCGGTAAAGTTCATGGATGAAGACGGTAGGCTACTCGACATTTATGAGCAAACGACGATGTCCACTGACGACGGTTGGACCGCGGACAAAATCTTCTCGACGCCACTGAGTGTGGAGGAGTGTATCGCGCTCTCGAAGGAGCAAGCGGACGCTGCTATTGAGCAGTTTCACACCGTGTACCACCCGTACTTCCATCCGCTCCGCACACGCGCGGGCCCGACCTCATCGCAACAATGGCTTGAAGGGGTACTTGGCTATTGCAGGGAACGCGAATTCCACTTCGTAAGCGGCGTGGACTGGGTGGATTTCAATGATGGCAGGCGCTCGCTACAAACGAAAGCCTATGAGTTTCAGCCGGAAACACTTAGTCTGAATTTCACTCTGGAAGCGGCACGCTCAGTAAAGGCCCTTTCCATCGTGTTGCCCCACGCGTTTCACGGCGCGCCTATGCAAAGCGCCAAATTGAATGGGGAGCTTGTTGCCATACTCGCCTGCGAACTGGAAGGCAGGCAGCAGGTGCTCCTTCCCGCCGACTATGCGGCCGGCAGGCGTTATACGTGGGAAATCCGATGGGGTACAGGCACCAGGTAAATGCAATCGTGGTGACCCGGCTGGGACTCGAACCCAGGACACCCTGATTAAAAGTCAGGTGCTCTGCCAACTGAGCTACCGGGCCGTACACTCAGTCTAGCAAATTCTGCTGACTGACCTCAACGGCATGCAGTGAAAATTGAGCGCCGGTTTGGCCATGAGGCGCATGGCCGTGCCCACAATTGGCGTTCTCGCCGTCTCAAGCAACTCGATATCGGGTTCTTACCAGTAGAGCAGACCGGCGATTGCGCCCGTCATGCACGTGGCCATGGTGCCGGCCAAGACTGACTTCAGACCCAGATTCGCAATTTCCAACCGCCGTTCGGGCACAATGGCCCCAATGCCGCCGATCATGATGCCAAGGCTGGCAAAGTTAGCGAAACCACAGATACTGTAAGCCATGATCAGTGCGCTGCGCTCGCTTAAACTGCCCGGCGGGAGCTGCGACAACTGTATAAACGCCACCAGTTCATTCAGGATTACTTTCGTGCCGAGCAGTTGCCCGGCGGTCACCGACTCGGCCCAAGGCACGCCAAGCGCCCAGACCACCGGCGAAAGAATCCAACCGAGAATTCTCTGCAGGGTTAGCGGTTCTCCCGCGATGAGTGGCAAGAGGTTCAATATGATGTTTGCCAGTTCTACAAGAGTCACCAGCACAATCAACATGCCGATGATGTAGGCGAACAGCCGGAGACCGTCAAGGGTGCCACGAGTCAGCGCATCGGCGCCGTTCTCGTAAATGCGTTCGAACTTGATCGTTGTATCGTTTACCTCTTCACCAGTTCGAGGAACGAGAATTAGCGCGATCATAATGGCCGCGGGTGCGCTGATGATGGAAGCCGTGAGCACGTGGCCTGCAGGATCGGGGATAATTCCTTCCAAGAGGATCACGTACAAGGCGAACACCGTGCCGGCAACGGTGGCCATGCCACCCGTCATTACGATGAATAGTTCAGAGCGGCTCATGCGCTCAAGATAGGGCCGAACGAGCAAGGGAGCTTCAACCATGCCCACGAATACGTTGGCAGCAGTAGCAAAGCTCGTGGCCCCGCCGATGTTCAGAGTCTTGCTCAGAATCCACGCGAAACCTCTTACCACCCAGGGCAGTACTCGATAGTGGTATAGGATTGCCGACAGCGCTCCAATTACGACGACAAGGGGCAGCGAACGAAAGGCGAAGACGAATGACGCTCCCGGGAACGTCTCTTCAAAGGGCAGTGGGCCGCCGCCGATAAAACCGAACACAAAGGATGTGCCGGCCTCGGTTGCACGAACGAGCGCACTCACGCCGTTGCCTACCCAAACGAATACGATCTGAGACCGAGGGAGCTTCAGGAGCAGCAAGGCAAGTCCGAACTGCACGGCCCAGCCCCACAACAGCCGTGCGCCAGGGAAAGAAGCGCCGGTTTTAGCTAATGGCCCATGCGAGCACGATGAGCCCCACAATCCCTATGATCCCCTGGACCGCCGCCATTAGTTGACTTCGTCTCTGATTGTCACGCTCACCACTCGCCTGAAGAAATACGGATGCGACTGCGTGGTGTCCACAGTCTAACAAACCTTGTCATTGGCCTCAATGGATTCCGCTGCCCGCCTGGGATAGTGCGATTTGCTGCGAAACAACCAACCGGCGCTCCAAGGTGTGTCCGGAGTCTAGGTTCCCCGCCAAGAGGGGACTGAATGCTCAGAGGACATCTGCATCTTCTCCAGCCTATTTAACGTGTGTGGTCTATCCGCGTGCAGGTACTAGCAGAATCCACTTGGTGTAGGTAAGCTGGTAACACACAAGGTAGTAAGAAGGACGTACCGCATGAAGGCGCCGCCGGCACGCGTGATCGAATTGTTCGACCGCGATGCCCTCAATTTTGAGGAATACCTTCAGAGCCCGCTGGGACGACTGCGGACAGAGCTCATTTGGTCCGGCCTCGCGCCCATGCTCGAGCAGAGCGACTCCGCACACCACGTGCTGGACGTTGGAGGGGGCACGGGGGCCTTTGCGCTTCGCATCGTTGGGCAGGGCCACCGCGTATTGCTGCTTGATCCCGCCCAGGGAATGTTGGACCTTGCGTCAGCCAAGGCAAAGCGTGATCTCCCTTCGAAGGCAAGGGAGAACTTGCGAGTTAAGAAAGGCACCATCACAGACCTAAGCATCCGCTCTTTAGCACGACACTTCTCTACAGTGCTTGTTCACAATATCCTCGAGTATGCCGTGGGACCGCAACAGATTCTAAGCCACATTCGCCAGTTAATTGGCGATGACGGTTGCTTGTCCCTCGTGGTAGCTAATCGCGACGCAGAGCCCCTGCGTACTGTGGTAAACCAACAGGACCCGTGCACGGCTCTGCAATTGCTCGACAAAACGGTGCATTCGTCTTCACTCTTTGGCGGTTACCGCCGCGTCTATGCGCTTCAAGAGATCGTGTCGATGCTAGACAGAGCGGGATTCTATAGCGTTGGGGTTCGCGGTGTGCGGGTGAACTGCGACTTTCTTTCACAAAGCCTGCTTGAGCAGCAGGACGGCTGGCTTGCCGCCTTTGCTCTGGAGCAAGAGCTCATTACGCGCACCCCGCACAAATATCTTGCACGTTACTTGCATATCCTCGCCCGACCTCATGACTAGCCCAAACAACTGTAGCAAATGACGCCCAAAAGACCTCTCTTCCTGCTCCTGCACTCCCTACTATTCGCACTTATACTGGCAGTGGCGCCAGCGCGGGCATATGCTGATATAACGGAAGTCCAAGATTGGGTCATTCTACAGGGACACTTCTATACCCAAACGAACGGCAGCGACGGAAGCAATGACCTTGGATATGCAGTCATTGATGACGAAGAGGCACTGTTTTGGACGTGGTTTGAGCATCTCGGCGGCGTCAATGCGTTAGGCTATCCGGTCTCGCAGCGCTTTCGCCATGATGGATTCGTCGCCCAAGCATTTCAGAAGGCCATCTTCCTCTGGGATGAACAAACGCAAAGTGTGCACCTCATGAATCTGTTTGACGAGCTTTCCGCTGCCGGTGCGGATCCATTCCTTGAAACCCATAGGTTCATTCCGCAATCAGAGCCCTGGTTGGAAGACGCAGGCCAGCCGTGGGAAATAGTGGTAGCTAACCATCTCGCACTGCTTGAAGGGGATCCGGCGATCAAGGCGGCGTACTACGCCGAAAGCGAACATGGGCTTGACCCCATCACGTTCAATGGACTTCCCATGGGTTTACGTGACTATGGATTCGTGGTCGTGCTGCGCGCGCAGCGACGCGCGTTTCAACACTGGAATATAGACACCCCCTCGGCGGGCGTGGGGGAGGTGGTAGTAGTCAATGGGGGCGATTTGGCGAAAGAGCTCAGTCTCATTCCGGCAGCCGCACAGGAGCCGATGTCGGCCCCATCACCTCCATTTGGATACGGCAATGCCGCACTTGGAGAGACCCTCTACCGTGAGTCCGGATGCGTGCTCTGCCACGGACTGCTGGCCGATGGCGGGATTGGCCCGGCACTCGTAGGAACTGAATTCGACTTCCCGGCGTTCCTTGATGCCGTGCGCTCCCCTAGCGATACTATGCCGCCATACGGTGAAGAACTGATCACGGACCAAGCCGTGCGGGATATCCTTGCCCACGTGCTCTCTCTGGCCGCTGGGCCCTAGGGTCTCAGCTATCTCTATGAGCGACGGCGCGTGACCGGCCCAGTGAGGCGAGACAGGAGAATGCCAACCTCGTAGAGGAGGTACATGGGAATCGCCACCAGTGCCTGATTGAATGGGTCCGGAGTCGGCGTGATGACTGCAGCAACGATAGCAACTATGACGACAACGAATGGCCGCCACTTGGAAAGACGCCGCGTGTCGACAAGACCAATGGCGGAGAGAAAGTAGATGAATATGGGCGTCTGGAATACGAGACCAAGCGCGAGTAGCATTCGTGTCACAAACGCGACATACAGCGAGACCGAGGGAAAACTCTCCACTTGATCGGAAATCCAGCTATTCGTTCCTAGCAAGAACCCCAACGCAAACCGCAGCACCACGAAGTAGCAGAACGTCATGCCCACTATAAAAGCAAATGTGGAAGTGGGCACGAGCATGTAGAGATAGCGGCGCTCGCGTCGGGTGAGGCCGGGCATAACATAGGCGCCAATCTGATAGACGAGCACCGGCATCGCACCCGCGACGCCCACCATAATCGCCACGCGCATGAATGTGAAAATGCCCTCGGTGGGAGAAAACTGGTACAGCGTAGTAACGTTGTCCGGTGCGGGCATTATGAGAATTTCCATGATCGGCCTAATGAAGATAAAGCCGACCACCGTAAAGAAGAGCACCGAAAGTACCGCGATCAGCATACGACGCCGCAATTCGGAGAGGTGCTCTCCCAGCGTCATCTCCATGTCGAGATCTGCTACGTTATCCGGATTCACCCCATCCGGCGCCACCTCCGGCGGTTCACCCGACCCTGAGCGATTCTCTGTTGCCATACGTGCAGTTACTTCCTTAGACTCATTGCTTCAAAGATTAACGCTACACTGGGCACAAGGGAGACTTCAAGTTAGCGTTCCCTGGGGCAAGTGCAGCAGGCGTGCAAGAGTTCAGCCACGCGTAGCCCAAGCGTGACATTTGTGTGTGTTAATGCTACCACTGTGGGCTCATGCATGCACCGTGCCTAGACCTTCAGCGATTGTATAGCCCGCTACTGCAACATTGCGCGGGAATTCGCTCAGAAGGCGAAGGCATGGAGCCAGCGTACAGCCCATCCACATCCCCATAGCTTGAACTGCGCCACATGTGCGGAGCGGTGACACTTGCTGAACCAATTGCCGAATTGGTACGACGAACCGCACATCAGGCGAAAGTATTATAACTAGCTGACTTGGATTCTCGATATCCCAAGACTGTGTAAGCCAACCCGCTGATGCTTTGGCGTTCGCTAGGAATTGTATAATGGACTGTAGGATCAGGGAATTCGAAGGCATGCCAATACCACTCGTATCTCGCCTGTCGAATGGGTAAGGTTACGATTTCCCAGGTAACACCCTTGGGCTCATCAATAGACGTTTCCCACTTGGCATTAGATGTCGACTTAGGCCTGACTGCAATGCACTAAAGCGGACACCCAACTCGTGCGCACGCGAATCATCATTGCTCTAATTACGCTAGCCGGCCTCGCGGTACGTTCATTTTACCTCGAGCAGCTCGGCGGTTTTGACTTTGATGAAGTTGCAAGCTTTAACTTTGCCGAGCAGCCCCTTGCAAGCATGCTGCGCGCGGTCACGAGTCGGACTTTCGAGCACCCTCCACTCTACTACGTCTTGCTCCATCTGTGGTTTCTTCTTCCGGTAGAGCGTTCGGAATCGTTCGTGCGTCTCCTCTCTGTGGTGTTCGGCACACTTACGATTCCCACCGCATACCTATTGGCTTCCCACATTGTGAATAAGACAAGGGCTGCATGTTTCGCCGCTCTCCTCGTGGCGCTAGCCCCACTGGAAGTCTTTCTCAGTCGCGAGGCCCGCATGTACACTCTATTAGCACTGTTGGCAATGCTTTCGCTATGGCTATTGCTGAAGGCAATAGAGCGCGGGCGCTGGTGGTGGATCGCCTATGCAATTGTGACCCTTCTCGCGCTCTATACCCACTACATTGCCGTGGCGATTCTAATTGCTGGGAACTTTTATCTCATATGGGTTTGGCGCAGAAATGTGCCAAGCCTTGGGCGATTTGCAGTACTTGAGCTGGTCGTAGTGCTCGCACACCTGCCCTTGCTTCGCATGGCAACGGGAATTATAGCCATGATACCTGCGATTGGCACAGGCAGTTGGAGTAGGGAGTACTTTGTTTCCATTGTAGAAATGACATGGCTTCAATTCGCAGTGGGGCCGGTCGTGCAGACCTTCTGGGCCCTTCCTATCGCAGCTATAGTCTGGCTTGTTGCCTTATTGGGAGCGGGGCGTCACTTGCGCCGCCCCGAGAGTTTGCTGTTGGCTGCGTTGTTTGTTTGCACTGTTGTTGCTGTTGCAGCGCTCTTAGTAATTGATAGGCCGTTTAGGGTACGCTACATCTTCATGCTGCACGTTCCATTCCTTGTTCTTGTGGCGGCAGGCCTTGAGCATGTGCAGTCTCGGCGGTGGTGGCTCGCAGCAGGCGGGTTAGCTGTAGCAATCTCACTCCCGCTCATTCCGTACTACACTGATTACCAACGGGGTGACTACGAACGTATAACCCAGCGCGTTGAGCTACTCGCTATTGACGGCGACGAAGTAGTGCTCACCGGGCCTTGGCAGGAATTGTTTTGGTGCCACTATGCCGCAAGGCAAGACAGTGGTCCTGCTACTACTGTTTCAATTGCGTCGGGGTGTCTCCACGTCCCGGAGTACGACCTATTTGTTCACCGCATTCCACTCTCGGTACCACCCCCTTTGGACACGGTGGAGGCAGGCGAGAGTCTGCGGTTCATCTACGAGGTGCATGCGCCCAGGCGGCTTTGGGTCATCCAGGCCGGGCTTGAGTGGGCGGACCCGACCAATTTCGTAGAACGCTGGCTGACTGAACACGCTTGGCGAGGGTACAGACGCGCTTACATTAACGGCGTACTGTCACTTTGGGCCATAGCAGAGCATGATATGACCCGCGTCACGCCTGAGAATATGAAAATCGGTGATACGTTAGCTGTGGATTGGTACGAGATCGAGATAAAGCCGCAATCGGGTTCAATCCTACGCACAACGTTCGGCTTGCGCCTCCTCAAAAAGACCGAGAAAAACATAAAGCTTTCATTTCGGTTGTTCGATGGCCGTGGAGAGAATATCCAGCGCGATGTCTTTGTCGGTCATCCGCACCATCCCACAAGTTTATGGGACGTTGGTGAAACGGTTGTCTTTCGCACCGGTGTGTTGATGCCCCCTGGCGCGAAACCGGGCACATACTCTCTCGGTTCGATATTTTATGTCGACTTTAGGCCGCCTCTTCCCATTTCAATCAACGGCAGTGTCCAGCCTTATACTCCTTATGTCTTAGGTGACGTTGTGTTGCAACGGAATCCGCCTGACGTAGTCGATCCCGAAGTTACCCCCAAGCAAATCAACGTACGATTTGCGGACCCGGAAAAGCCCAGCGATCGCCAAATGATAGCGCTGGAGGGCTATGGCATAGAAAACTCAACGCTTCAACCCGGCAAGCGCTTACAGGTCCTGCTCGTATGGCGCGCGCTGCGGGAGATTGATACACGGTTGCACGCAGAGTTTAGACTCATAGACACGCAAGGCACTGTGGCCTGGGAACATCAGCAGGTTATAGGCGGTGAGACGTACCGCGTTGATCGTTGGATTGTCAACGACTTCGTCCGAGACTGGTATTTGAGCGACCTAAGCGCAACATTGCCGGATGGCGACTATGCGCTGAATCTCAGGGTGCTGAAACCATCCGATCAGGAGGGAAAAAACCAAATAGTCCTTGTTGATGACGCCGAAAATGAACTTAGTGTCTCTCTTGGGACTATTCGCATTAGGTCAGAAGTAGACTTTTCCGATCTATTTCGACGCGGCCTGCGACGCGTCTGGCGCCAAGTAACAAGCTAGCAGCGCAGAAGCACGTGATATGATTCTAATCTGAATCCTACTTTGGTCTCGATTGCCTGCTCGCTCTAACGCAGGATTTCGAGCGGTCACCAGACGGTTACATTACACGCAGGGGGAACACTCGGAAACAAAGTGATTGCAGGCTCTTTTCCCTTTGCGGGGCTTTCCATTGTGGATGGCGCTACTTGCGATTTTGGCTTTGTTCTATGCCCTAGAGTCCAAGTGCCTTCCGCCGTTGCGCTTCAGCCCAAGCTCATTCCAATGTCGGCAGTTAGCCAACGAATGCTCGTAATGGAATGCTTCTTGCGCGCGAGCGCTAGCACACCTATCCGGCCTTGGCGAGCAATTCAACGAGCCTTGGGCCGTGCTCCACCACCTTGCGGAAGGCCGCGGCAGTCTGCTCGATCCAGTCATCGCTGGGATCAACCGGCGTGGAAAGCCACAAGCGCGAATCGTGGACGCGCTCGCTGACCGGCAATGAGCCGCGCTTTAGGGGTTGGCGGGTATCTGACGGCAGATCGCCCCAAGGTCCGCCCAAACCCTCAAAGGAGAAATCGGTAAACAGCGGCTCCAAGTGCATCACGCCGTATCCGAACGGCGTAATCGCCGGTGTCGTGCCGACCCCTTCGGCCACCAGGGCCTTAAGCACACTATTGACCGGTGCACCAATTTCCGCAGGATCGATCACCCCTGCGTAGAGCAGCAGTCCGCCGCGCACTGCCGCGGGATAGGTCTTCTGAGGGTGGATTCCCGGAATTGGCTCCAGGAGGTCATCGAGTTTCTTGAACCACGCCAGGCGCTTTTCGTTCAGTTCAGGTAGGCGCTCAAGCTGCGCGCGCGCCATGGCCATGGCCAGCGGGTTAGCTCGATACTTTACACCGAGGCCAATGTTGTGGAGCGACCGGAACCGGTCTGTCTGCCACATTCTTTCATTACGGCCATAGTGCCCCAGAGCAAGCATGCGGTCATAGAGATCGGGGCAATTCGTGGTGGCGACGCCGGCTTCGATGCCGGTAACCGCTTTACTGCCCTGCAGGCTAAAGCAGCCAATGTCACCCAGGGAACCGACAGACTGTCCGTCCCAGGTCGCGCCATGGGCATGGGAAGCATCTTCGATCAATGTAATTTCCGTGCCCTCAACCATCTCGCGGAAGGCATCCATATCCGCAGGGTTGCCGTAGACATGGGTAACGATGATCGCACAGGTGTTCGGCGTAATCTTGCGGCGCACGTCTTCCGGGTCTGCGCAAAACGTCTCCGGATCTATATCGCAAAACACCGGCGTGGCATTGCAGTGCAGAATAGGGGTGATGCTCGCATGCCAGGTCACCGACGGCACGATCACCTCTTTGCCGAGGCGAGCGCCGGATGCGAAGACAGCAGCGTGAATGGTGGACGTGCCGTTGCAGTGAGCCAGGGCATAGCGTGTGCCGACAAAGTCCCGGAATTGTTCCTCGAACTTCTCAATCTCGTCGTAGGCGCTGCCGTAATCATCGAGAACAGCATTCACGTACTGCTTTTCCAGCGCGCTCACGCGCTCCCACGTATCATTGGCAGGCGCGGTCACCGCCTTGGGGCCGCCCTCAAGCGCCAAGGCCTCTCTGCTAATCACCTTTGCCATCGCACACTCCTTTGAAATGGAAAGTTACCGAACGCAGCGCATGCCCAACAGTCTCACTGCCGTTCCTCACGAGTTTATCACGCTTCACCTTACGGTAACAGGTGTATCAAAGATAACCAAGCAAACAGGGCAAAGCATTATGTAATCCCTTCCCCTATCGTTCTACTCCCATTGTCGCGGCGTTGAATCAACGTGCGGTCAATCCTATCAGGTCAGCTTCCACGTTTTTATTTCCAGCCTGGCAGCCGGGTTGCGCCAGTCGTGTTGTGCAGGGTCGAGTCCACCGTCGCCGTGGATGCCCGCGTGGACGTGGACAAAGCCCTCGGCGGTTGCCGTGTCTCTGGCGTTGTGACTGCCGCAGGGCGGACCTGGGACGTAATCGCAGCTTTCGCTGTTGCCTTCACTGCCTGCGTCGTAGACATTCAAGTAGACGACCTTGGAGGAGGATAAGTCGAGACTGTTTGCGCCAATGAAGCCGTCATTCGTAGACACCAGCATGCTGGCTAAGGAGAGTAGCTGCTTACCGTCCGCGATAGTGAACGAAATAGTAACAGTCTGGCCGGGCCGGATGAGGCCGCCCTCTACTCTGACTTCGGCGACGCTGCTATTCTCATCTGGATTCCACGCCTCACGCAGGCCGGTGGCGTTGCCATCCTCCGCCATGGCCGCCAACCCGTCACTGGCAGGCTGTCCTAATGTGTAGAGAGGATCGGCATTCCGGTCGTGCCGCGCGGCGAAGACGGAGGTCATCGTCTGTCCGCGAGTCAGGTTAGTAATGGTGACCTCAACCATCAATTCATTGGAGGCGTTGCCGGCGGTGTTGAGCATGCCGGCGGTGTTGAGCATGCCGGCAGCGTTGAGTATGCCGGCGGACAGGGCCAGCAACACCACTAGCCCAGCCAGGGCAATGAGGATTGTCTTTTTGCTCAATTTAGTATCCTCCTTAAAACGAGCTTTCCTAGAAAAACAGGAGGTAGCATTGCTGCTACCTCCTGTCTCAATCGACTAACTAGAGAGTGCCTGCAAACAGGCAGACTTTCCTAGTCTTACGTCATCGCCCACTCGGCAGGACGGTTGCTGAAGAGCACGTTCATCTCTTCGGCAGACTGTCGGAACGCCTCAGGCACGGTGACCTCACCGGAGATCGCCTTGCGTGTCCATTCGATGTCGATGCCCCAAGCCTCAGTGCCTTCCGGCACGATCATGGCATCGTGACCGCCGGAAATCCACACGTCCACCACGTCCGTTACGCGGGTGCCCTTGAATGGCTCCAGCCACTTCGGATGCGTGGCGTACTCAATGACGGGCGGCCAGGCGATAGAACCGAAGTGCGGGGTCTCCAGCATGCTCTCGTCAGAATGGAACCACATGAGGAAGTCCCATGCCAGGTCTTTGGCTTCAGAAAGTGCCATGATGGAGTAGGCATTGCCCAGCACGGTCACGCGCTGATCAAGACCTTTCGGCGGCGGGAGGAAGTCCAGCGCCTCGCCCAAGTGCGGGCGAATGCCGTTGTGGCGGTAAATACCGTTGTTCTCCATCGCCGCAAACTGGTTCTCTATATGATAGGTGCCCTTTGGAAACTCGATACCCATATCCGATGCACCGGGCGCGACCACTTTGTGCTTGAGCGCCAGGTCGATATTGAATTGGGCGCCTTCTAAAGACGCAGGATCGGTGCCGTACAGCGCCCTATCCTTGGTCTCATTAAGGATCTGACCGCCAAAATTGTACATCCACGTGCCCATCATGTAGAAGACGTAGTTCTGGTAAATCACCAGCGCCCACTTATTGTCCTCTTCATTGGTGAGCTTGCGGGAGATTTCCAGCAAGTCGTCGTAGCTCCAGTCCGGGGGCGGGATCTCAACACCGGCCTGCGTAAATAGGTCCTTGTTGATGTGGAAGCACTCACCGCCTGATTGGAAGGGCACACCATACAGGTTCGGGCCCCAACTCCAGTTCACCAACTCGCCGGCAAAGTAGTCCTCTTTGCTGCGCGGTCCTTTGGCGAAATAGGGAGTGAGCTCTTCGATGACGCCGGTGAGACCCCACTTGAGCGCCCAGTTTACCTGGTTGTAGGTGATGTCTACGCCAGCTTCACCCGCGGCAAACTCAGCGTTGCGCTTGGCAAAGACACCGCCGTCGAACGTTCGATCGGGCGTCGTCTGAATCTCAATGCCGAGGGACTCAGCACCTACCTTGAACGTCTCGGTAAGAGCTACCCAGCGGGGATCAGTCTCGGCGTGGTAGTTGGAGATCACCAACACCGGCTTCTCCTCCATCACCTTTGGCTCTTCGGCCTTGGGCGCCTCGGCCATGTCGGCCTTGGGCCCTTCAGTGGTACCTACTGCCGTGCCGCACGCGGCGAGTATGGCAATACCGCCGGCTGCAGCTCCCGTGCCGAGCAATGATCGTCTCGTCATCCTCATGGGGAATCCTCCTTGCTGATTCTTACCCCACCGCAAAACAATATCCTATATGACCCCCTACGGGGCCAACACTCGCCCAGCCTTGAAAATGAGCGGAATCCAGCCGGGCTGAGCGAATTATAAACTTTCCGACAACAGGCGTCAAGGCATTGTGCGTTGCAGTAACTGTCCCCCTTGCGAATGCCGAGCGCGCCTTTACCACTCTGAGCAAATACACTCAACTTCAGCCGCTACCGCGCCACTATGCCCTGACATGCTGGTAGCTACAAGATAGCGCTAGATTCAGTCGTTGTGACTCACTGCTCTCAGCATCCCTAAGGTGAACGCTGGTAGGCTGACTACAACAATGTATTGGAGTCACGGTGCTTTAATGGTCTAAGGAGACACGAGGGGGCAAGATACGCGTGTGCACAAAGCGAGACCGGAGAAAAGGCGCTGGAAACGGAGCAGACCACGCATTACCGGACAGCCACGTCGCTCGCACGGTCGTCTTGCTGCGGAAGTTTATCTCCCGCTATTCCTCTACGGTAACCTCGAAGGAGCGCCACCTAGTTGTGCAGCGGTTGCGAAGTGTATCGTTATCTGATATCAACTCATAGCAGGGCCAAAGCGTCCAAGTACCCGGCTCATTCAGCTTGATGACTACTCCGACTTTGAAGTGTTGAAATCTCGCTACTTCCACTTCCTCGTGCACTTCCCCATAATCTCTTGTCTCTTCCCGAGGGTCGGTTACCTCAACAAAGCCCTTCCGCAGTATAATCGGTCCCTTTCGCAGATTCTGGAGAGTGAATTCTACGTAGATCTCCTGGTTCAACTTGAATGGAGGTTCCTGCGGCCCATAGGCCGTTAGTCCCATAAATCTGATGCCATCGAAGTTTGCGACTGCGGTGCCGTCTTCGTGGAAAACCACGTAATCGCTGATTGTATCCGGCGTGGCGGTAGGCTCTACGACCGGCAGATCTTCTTGCTCTGAGTCAGATTTCGTGGTCGCTTCCGCCGCTGCAGTAGGGGTACTACTCGTTGCGGCGCTACTTTCCGCTTCCTCAGGAGAAGTCGCGTCCGGCGATCTCATGGCAAACACCGCCGCGGCAGCAACGAGGAGTATGACTCCCACAATTATTCCGCCAACTCTTGCGCCGGCCGGTAGGCCAAATCGGCTGCTCATCAATCCTACTACTATGACTATGACGCCAAGTGCGCCAAAGACTATTGCGAGTGGAGGCATAATCGTGACCTCGGGTTTTTGATAATGTGTGTTCTCGTAAGGCCTAGAGCGCGTCAAGATAAACTAGACGCACCGTGAAGGGACCAACACCTTCCCTCCACCGTACGTTCCGGCAATGTGCAAAGCCGTCACTACAATGCCGTTACTACCCAATCGAAATGATTATATTCGTGGCAGAATCTGGAGTCAAGATGGGTAGAGACGTTAAACGATTGCGGTGTGTAGACGCTTTAGGTACCGTATAACGAAACAACAAGCCTAGAAATAACCGTCGCACATGCAAAGTCGTTGCACGTCGTGTGCGAAGCTCGATTGCAATTCTTGGGAAAGGAAATACAGATGGGACTCCTCCACAAGGCGCCGGCGGGCCAGGGCTATCATGCTGTTGTTGCCGACAATCATCCATCGCTTGATCGCATCCGAATATCGGTTTTGCGGCTGGCTCCCGGCGAGAACTTCACAGGCGAAACCGGAGGATGGGAATCTGCTCTCGTACTGCAAGCGGGAGAAGGGATTATCGCCGTGGAGTCCCACGGAATTGCTCACCATTGCCGGCGCCAGAACGTCTTCGCCGGCCCCTCATCGACGGTTTTCGTTGCACCTGAGCAAACGTGGGAAGTCCGCGCGCAAGGAAGCTCACCCATGGAAGTGGTTGTCTGCAGCACGCCCGGCAAGCCGGGAATGGCTTCCAAGGTCATCACCGCCGATCAGCTCAAGGTACGCAAGGTAGGGCAAGGAAACTGGTTCCGCACCATCTATGACGTTATCGACGCGCCGTTTCCGGCACACACGATGGTCCTGGGCGAAACCTACAACCCGCCCGGCTTCTGGAGCAGCGCCCCGCCGCACAAGCATGAGGTTGACGACCCGCCGCATGAGTCCATGCACGAGGAGGCTTATTTCTTCCGCCTCAATCCGGCACGGGGCTTCGGCATGCAGCGCGTCTATACCGACGACGGCTCGATTGACGAATCTTACACAGTGGAAGACGGCGACGTGGTCGCCATCCCGCGCGGCTACCATCCCGTGGTAGCAGGGCCGGGATATCAACTCTATTATCTCTGGGTCTTGGCAGGCAATCAGCGTGTGCTGGCCCCGCGAGACGATCCAAATCACGCCTGGCTTAAAGAGAGCGAGGCCGTGATCACGGCCGTGGGTAGCCTGGGAACGCCCGGCGGGTGAGTCATGCCGCCCGTGGCCGTGGCAAGTCAGCGCAAAGTTACGGTGATGCGCGCTAAGTCATGCAGAAGCTGTAGTTAGTCGAAGGAGAGTGACCGCGCTTTGGATGAACGTTTCGACCTGATCGTACTTGGCGGCGGCAGCGCCGGATACGCCGCGGCGCGCAAGGCCGCCGAAATGGGCGCCAACGTAGCGGTAGCAGAGCAAGGGCCGCTGGGCGGCCTGTGCATCCTGCGCGGCTGCATGCCCAGCAAGGCGATACTTGCATCCGCCAACCGTCTCTATCATGCCCAACACGCAGCGGAACTGGGCATTCAGGTTGGCGCCGCTACGCCTGATCTACCCGCAATCATCGCCCGCAAGCGGCGCTTGATCAAGGAATTTGCCGACTACCGCATTGAGCAGCTTTCGACGCCGGATCTTACCCTCGTCAACGGTGCGGCGCAGTTCTTGTCCGCCGAGCGCGTGCAGGTGGGCGAACGCGTGCTCACCGCGCCGAAATTCGTCATTGCTACGGGCTCTGTGCCTTTCGCGCCGAAGATTCCCGGTCTGGCGGAAGCGGGTTACCTAACGAGCGACGAAGCGCTGGAATTGGACGAGTGCCCGGAATCGATCTGTGTGCTCGGCGGCGGCCCAATCGGCTTAGAGCTGGGGCAGTTCTATTCGCGTCTCGGCGCAAACGTCACCCTCTTGCAGCGGAGTAGTTGCATTCTCAGCAGTGAAGATGAAGCAGTGGGCACGGCGCTTGAAGGGTACCTGCGGGAAGACGGCATGGACATTCGCTGCGGCACCCGGCTCAACGCTGTAGAGCAACGCAACGGCAAGAAGGTGCTCCACCTCGTGCAGAACGACGTGGAGAGCCGTATCGAGGTGGACCAAGTCCTGGTCGCTACCGGACGCAGTCCGGCGCTGGAGGGCCTGAATCTTGCCGCCGCAGGTGTGGAGAGCACGTCGCGCGGCATTGCGACGGACACGGCAATGCGCACGTCCAACCCGGCGATCTTCGCCGTGGGGGATGTCACGGTCTCATACGACATCGTGCACGTGGCGATCCAGCAGGGCGAGATTGCGGCCCACAACGCGCTCGCCGCCGGCCCGCCGCAGTACATGGACTACCGTATCGTTCCCATCGTCATCTTCACCGAGCCGCAGTACGGACGCGTGGGCATGACGGAGAAGGAGTCCCGCGCCAAGGGGACTCCTATCGTCACTGCCTCATACCCCTTCAGCGACCATGGCAAGGCGCTCTGTCTGGGCGAAACGCGGGGATTTGTCAAGATGATCGGCCACGCGCAGACGGGTGAGATTCTTGGCTACCAAGTGCTGGGCCCGGAAGGGGGCGAGTTGATCCACGAATGCATCGTGGCGCTCCACTACCGCGCCACGGCCCAGGACTTCATGCGCATTCCCCACTACCATCCAACGCTGGCAGAAATCCTCACCTATCCCGCCGAGGAAATCGCCGAACAGGTCGCCGGTCAGAATGGGTCCTAGCGGCTCGGCAAGTTTGTATTGATGTGTAAAAAGGGCTAGCGCCCGATTCCGTCATTCCTGTAAGTGTCAGGTAATTCGTTGACACAATGGGAACATGAAACTACAAGAGATGATGCCCTCGTGTCGGCTGCCATACACAATAGGTTGTACTATCACGAGAAGTGATAGCTCATGCATCAAAGACGAACATGGTAGGCGGCTCGCTCGTCACTCCGGCGAAAGCCGGAGTCTAGGGGTGCGGTGAAGATGGATTCCGGCGCAAGCCGGAATGACGGAGTTGAACGCCTTCTGCCTGCGATGGTTTCAATTGGACTAAAAAACTGTCAACGAATTAGTCAACATTTACAATTCCCGCAAAAGCGGGAACCAGGGGTAGGAGCGTAGGGCCGATCTTGTCCTTACAATGTTATTGAACCACTAGCGTCCCCTCCCGTTCGCATTGCTGCGGACTCGCCAAGTTCTTGTAGAAGCGCTTATGGCTCCCGGTAACCGTTCGTGCTGAGCCTGTCGAAGCACTCATGACTCCCGGTAACCCGTTCGTGCTGAGCTTGTCGAAGCGCTCATTGCTCCCGGTAACCGTTCGTGCTGAGCCTGTCGAAGCACAAACGGAATCCCTTTTACCGGGCGCTCATCTAGTCGTGCTGATGCGCCGCTGCTAAAATAGAAGTCGCGGGGACGTGTCGGAACTGGAAGACGAGCATGATTTAGGATCATGTGCCGCAAGGCGTGCGGGTTCGAGTCCCGCCGTCCCCACCAATCTGCAAATGTGTGGGTGACCATCCCCATAGGTTCGAGAGCGAAGCTTGACTCTTCTCAGAAAGTAGCATTGGAGTAGCGTTCGTGGACAGAAAGTTGCTGATCCTCGGTTGCTCGGACCTAAAGCGAGATTCCGACGGTTTGCTTCCTGCACTTGACCGTTACGACGGCCCTGCGTACCGCGTGATAAGGAAGTTCTTGCGTTACCACCAGTGGCCTCAAGATGTGTCTGTCGCGGTACTCTCCGCCAGATACGGTTTGTTTGGCGTCTTGAAGGGGATTGAGCACTACAACAAAAGAATGGACATATCCACCGCAAGGTCTAAGGCTTCTGAGTGTACTGCTATCCTTGCAAAGTGGGCGGACATGCATGGTTCTGTACATGTGTCATTGGGGAAAGACTATCTGCCCGCCGTGCAACCTGCGTTGGCAAGGCTTGGGGTACGGCAAGAGGTATTTGAGGGAGGCATTGGGCGAAAGCTTAGCCAGGTCAAGACTTTCCTAGAAAGTACATCAACTCTTCCCCGTGAGAGGGCAGAGGTTGAAGCCGGCACGGGTAGCTATAGTTACTTTCTTCCAGATTGGGATGACTTACTGGATCCGGATTTTGATTTTGCGGCTGACTCCTTTTCCGCCCCAAGTCGAGCAGATAGGGAAGACAAGCATTGTTCCGTCTTGATGCGCCCTAAGCAGATGGCCGATGGTGTTCTCTTGAGCCTCGCGCAGCAGGGCACAAGCAAGGGCCCGTTGCGAAGGCTTGAAGGCACGGAGGCTGGCGCCCTGTCACCGTTGCCGCTTCGCCAACACTACGGTCTTTCCAAGAGCCAGTTCTTGTTTGGCGATTGCGGGGCCTTCAGTTATGTAAATGAGGAACATCCAACTATCTCCGTTGATCAAGCCGCTGCCTTGTACGAATCCTATGGCTTTGACTTTGGGGCCTCCGTCGATCACATTCCGGTGAAGAAAATAAAGAAGAACGGCCGTCCCGTGGAGCTATCTGATGATGAACGTCAAGCCAGAGTCAACATCACCCACGAGAACGCTAGGTTGTTCATCGAAGCCACCAAGATACGAAAGGCCCAGTTCAATCCCGTTGGCACCATTCAAGCACTTGATCCGGAGCAGTACGCACAGTCCGTCCGTGACTATTACAACCTTGGGTATCGCCACCTGGCAATCGGTGGTCTTGTCCCACAACGGGATGAAGCCGTAGAGAGCATCGTGACAGCCGTGGCAAAGGCTGCCTGCGACCTCAAAGAGCGGCCTTGGATTCACCTGTTCGGCATCTTTCGTCCAAACTTGCAGCGACGCTTTCGGGACCTCAAAGTTGACAGCTTTGACAGCGCCTCGTACTTTCGGAAAGCTTGGCTACGGTCCGACCAGAACTACTTGGGCACTAACGGTCGTTGGTATGCCGCCCTGCGCGTACCCATGACCGGCGATGGACGTACCAGGAGCCGACTGGCCAAGATTGGCGCGGACATTCAACAGTTGGAACAGGAGGAGAGAAACGTCCTTAACCTCCTGTGCAAATTTGATAGAGACGAAGTTGGTATCAACGAAGTGCTCGACACAGTTGTACACTATGATCGCCACTTAGCCCGTTCAAGCGAAACTCAATCCATGCGAGCGAAGTATCGTCGGACCCTTAAGGAGCGGCCGTGGAGGAAGTGCGAGTGCAACTTCTGTCGAAGTCTTGGCATCCATATGCTCATCTTCCGGGGGGCTAACCGCAACAAGCGACGGGGAGCACACAATACGTTGATGCTCTACGGAAGCATATCCGAGGCGTCTCAACATGATCACTAACGACTATTTTCTCGACTTGATCTTCTCCCTTTGCAAGATTGATCTGCGAGATCCATCTAACAGGGAACAATTGGAAGCAGTTTGCCACGCAGAGGACTCTATTCTCCAGATCGTTGCAGGTCCGGGATCTGGCAAGACTACGGTGCTTGTGCTTAGAGCCTTAAGGTTTGTCCTAGTAGAAGGCATCTTGCCAGAACAGATACTGCTTACCACATTCACTCGCAAAGCCGCGCGCGAACTTCGCACCCGTTGGCTCGACTGGGGCACAGTGCTCTGCGATAAACTCTCGTTAAGCCATTCTTTCGCACACATTGACCTCAATCGTTGCCGAATAGACACCCTTGACAGCATCGTTCAAGAAACACTGACAGAATTCCGGCCCCCTGGACATGCTGCGTCGATACTCGCAGATGAGACCGCAAGTATCTTGTCATTCAAGCGAAGTGTATTTCAAGATGCGTATCAGAATGGAGGCAACAAGGCTGTTCTCAATGATCTGTTGGGCCGCTACACGTTTGAACAGAGCCCTCCACGCAACCAAGGTGAGGCCATAAAGACCGCCAAGAGTCTCCTTGACCGCTTGACCCAGGACCGTGTCAACATTGATGAGTATGCCAAAGGTGGACGGGCTGAAGAGATAGTCGCGGGCACTCTTGAAGCATATAGAGAACTCTGTAAAGAGACAAACGTATTTGACTTCACACTACTTGAGAAGCACTTTCTGGACCGAATCTCAAGTGGTCAGCTCGATGATTGGACTGATGGCCTACGCGCTCTACTCGTAGACGAGTATCAAGACACCAATCCACTTCAGGAAGCAGTTTATTTCTCAATAATCAATTCCGGCCAAGTCTTGACTACGATTGTCGGTGATGACGACCAATCGATGTATCGCTTCCGAGGCGGATCGGTCGAACTGTTTACTGACTTTGCTAGTCGCTGTCGCAAGGCAACCGGTCGCTGCACAAGACGTGTAGATATGGTCAGAAATTTCCGTTCGCATCCGGAGGTAGTCGAATTCTTCAACTCTCACATTGAGAACGACCCAGCATTTCAGTCTGCGAGGATCGACCCACCTAAACCATCTGTGATCCCCATCAAACAGTCCTCAGAGATTCCTGTCTTGGGTATGTTCCGACCTGACCAGGAGACCCTAGCAACAGATCTTGCCAAGCTCCTGAATGCCCTAGCTGGTCACCAGGAAGTCCCTATCGATGAAACAGGTAGTAGTATTCGACTATCTCTAGAAGGCGCTCTGGGAGATGTTGTGTTTCTCGCCCACTCTGTAGAAGAAGCCAAGTATGACAGATACACAAGTTCGTCAAAGCTCCACTTTCCGCACATGCTTCGAAAAGCGATGAACTGCTATGGCCTACAAGTATTCAATCCCCGAGGCCTTGCACTTCGTTCAATACCCGATGTGCAGCGACTTCTTGGTCTAGTAATTCTGAGTGTGGACCCATGCAATTCGATCATAGGCGAAATTGGCACTACAAACGAAGCCAAATATTACTTGAATGCTTGGCGCGGCGCAGCCCTACAATTCGCCAATACCAATCCGACTCCAAACGATGGACGCGGCCTAATGGGGTTCATCGAAGATTGGCAAAGTGCCGCCCTTGGTATCGTAAGTAAGGACTTTCCGACAGAGTGGCCCGTTCTTGAACTCGTGTTCAAACTCATTTCCTGGATGCCTGACTTCCAAAGCAAGCCAGAGCACCAAGTCTGGCTGGAAGCCATTACGAGAATAGTCGCGAGTGTAACCGGGGCATCTCCATACAACATGCAACTCCTCCAGAATGCAGAGAACAAAAACCAGGGAGTTCATGTCGGTAGGAGTAGAGAGAGTCTTGTAAGAGATGCGCTTGTGCCGATTGCTGAGGATGAGGTTCAGGTCGATGAAGACATCATGCCGAGCGTACCCCGCGATTGGCTGCCGTTCATGACGATCCACCAGGCCAAGGGCTTAGAGTTCCCTCTGGTTATCGTTGATGTGGGGAGTCGCTTCACAGGAAACTGGCATAAGCAGCGCTTCTTGAGATTTCCAAATACTATTTCCAACGTTACACAAGCTGAAGACGATGTTGAGCCTTGTCTGCCTGCGCCACTCAGAGGAATCCGAACGGCGCTAGATCGCACATTTGACGACTTGGTAAGACTGTACTATGTCGCGTATAGTAGGCCGCAATCAGTGCTCTTGCTGGTGGGTCACGAGAAGTGTCTTCGCTATGGAAAGAAAGATAGCCTCACATCTGGTGCAATTCCAAATGTTGCTCTAAGTTGGCGACGTGATGGAAGTTGGCCATGGAGACAGGAGTACACAGGCAAGAAGCCACCTGTGAAGATAGAACCAACACCTCTTTGGGAGTTGTAAGTGTGGAATTAGAAGTCAAGCGACCGGATCACATAGTACCGTCATATTCACTCACTGGTGACTTGCTGTCTTACCTGCGCTGCAGGCTACAGTATCGATACCACAATGGAAGCGCGTTGCCTCCTTCACGACCCGTTCAACTCTGGTTCGGGGAGTTCCTACATGGCACGCTGGAGATGGCCTATCGGTATTGGGTTGACTTACGCGAAAGTGATGAGCATACGCCTGACTTCCCTTGGCCTTGCACTCAGCGACAATGGCGCGAAGATACACCGGACTGGCTAGATTACGACATAGGTAGATTTGCAAGTACCGTGGAAGACGCATTGCGACAGCAGGGGAAGCAAGCTCGCAGTACGGAGGCACGCAATTCAGCTTACCGCCGCGTTGAAGCGGCGGTGAATGAATTTGGACCCCACCTCTTCCCACTCATAGCCTCCGCCGAACGAAAGGTGATCGGGACTCGTCCTGTGCCATGTGGGCCAGTTGACCTCCGTTGTGACAGCTACGAAGTACACGGCATCATCGACGTTCTAACTTACGTTACTTTGGCGCAGGAGTCTGATCAAAACCCGATTTGCCGGTATGTACATCAAGCCTGTCCGAACCTGGAAGGCACTTTCGAGGTCATCGTAGATTACAAGGGCTCCCGTCGCCCCCTCACCTGCGAACCTTATTGGGAACAAGGCGATTGGCAAATACAGACCTATGCCTGGCTTAGGGCGCGACAGCCAAACTCGCTCCGGGTTGCAGCCGGAATTCTAATCTACATCAATGAACTTACGCCCGGAACAGAAGAGATGAAAGCCTTGCAGCGTGGTATCACGGAGAACTCTACGGACGTCCCACCTGTTACTGGATCGCGTGACGAACGGATCGTTAGAATGTGGCGTCCAGGCATGAGTACGAGTCAGTTGTCGCTCGCATATCGTTTTCGTCGAGCCATACGGGTAATACCAATCACGCAAGAGAGCACTGATTCCGCTCTAATGGCATTTGACGGGGTCGTTCGCCAAGCGGAGCAAGATGTCATTGCAGAAGCAAACGGAGAAAATATCCTCCAGGCGTGGTACCCAAACTGTGAGGATGAAGCTACGTGCGCAGCGTGTGATTTCAGATACTTTTGCCCAAGACCGGCAGGGAAAAAAGATGACTATGTGATAGAGGCACCCACGGCTCCATGACAAGGGCTTTGCCCTTGAAGACGTCGCCGAACATTCTACCGGTCAACCACGGTTTGGGTGTCGCCGGCTTGGAGGGCGTTCATGTAGGCGAGGATGAGGTTGCGGGTGCGGTAGCGGCTGAAGGCGGCTTGGTCTTGGCGGCGGACGATGGGGAAGGTGCTCAGGATGTAGCCGGCATCCTCCCGCGAGATGCCGTAGAGGTGGAAGTAGAGGGCGTCCAGGCGGGCGCGCAGGTGGCGGCGCTCTTCTTCATTCCAGATGAAGGGCGGGCCGGCGTAGCCGAGGTCGCGGGCGAACGGCGCCATGTCGTGGGCGGTGTAGGTGAGGCGGAGCACGTGGTCGCGTACGAGTTCGCGGGCGGTTTTCTCCCCGAATTGGCGGTCGTAGTCCTCCGGCGCAATCACGGGCAGTTGCTCGACGATATACCAACTTAGGTTCATTCCTTGCAGCTTTTGACGCGTAACAAAGTCATAGGAATACGAATTCATGTTGGCAACAATAAGGCATCCCTCTGAAGCAGTTAATGCTTCTTCAGGGTTCAGTAGCATGATGCTGTGTCCAAACCCAATCACGGGCAGCACCGATGCGATCATGGTATTGACATCAGTTGAGCGGCATGACTGGCGGTATCCAATTGTCCATCCTGGGTTTTCAGGTAATGCACGTCTAACTTCCTCTTCGGGTACCCAGTATCGTGGAAGCGGTAAGAAGCTAGGATCGGCATGCTGTGTTTCGCTTACTTCTTCGCTCAAGTAGAGATTGTGTATGTTCTCTGGGTTGACTCGGACAGAATTCACACGGTGGTCGAAGCGCCAGATCATCCGGCCCTGATAGAGCGGTAAATACTCCTCTTTTCCCTTCTTCCAGCGGTTGCCTTGGACGGGATAGAATCCCCCGTCGTCAAGCTCTGCGGCAGTGCGAAAGAGATGTGAGTCGTTGGCCATGTGGAACATGGTGTGGTACTTGACCGGCCAGGCCTTGTGCTCTGTGCCGTCGGAGCGGTCTACAAGCACGGGGTGGCGGGCGTAGATATCGCGGGTGATGTCGGCGTCGCGGCGGGTGCGGAAGACCGGGGCGGTGCCGGTGTTGGGGTTGACGCGGGCAAAGTCGTCGGGCGCCAGCGGGAAGCAGCGGTCCGGTTCGGTGATGGTCTTGGTGTCGTGGAGGAAGAAGGCGCACGCGGTGGCGTCGAATTGCCGCTGCGCGCCGCCAAAGATGAGGGCGCAGAACTTGAAAGAGGCATGCACGTCCTTGAAGAATATCTTCCTGTTCTCAAAGTCGTACAGCCCGGCCACGCGGCCACGGGTGGAAACGGACTTGAAGAATTTTGCCGCGGTCAGATCGGCGTAGATACCGGACGGGATGAGCAGGCCGACCAGACCCTCGGCCTTTACCAGACGCATGGCGCGCTCCACGAAGAGCGAGTAGAGGTTTATGTCGCCGCCGCCCAGCAGGGGATAGTGGCCGGAGGCCCGCACCAGCCGGCCCAAACTGTCGGCGCGCCCTTTGGCGTCATCGAAGTCCGCCGCAAGTGGATCGCCCTGGGCGCGCAATTCCTGAATGGCGGCTCGGCGCGCCGCCGCCGTGGGGGCGCGGGCCAGTTCCGGCGCGCGGGTGGCGAACCACTCCACTTCCTGCAGCTTGATGCGGTCCCAGGGCGGGTTGCCGATCACGGCGTCGAACCCGCCGCGTGGGTGGGAGTCCTGCCACTGTTTCCACACCCCGGGAAAGGCCGCCTCCCAGTGCAGAAAAGTCTCGCGGTCGGCGATGGTTCTGGCGTTGTGCCAGAGGGTTGCGAATTCGGTGGCGTCGCTCAGTGCGTTGTCCGGCGTTGGCGGTTCGTTCCCTTGGCCGGACGCAGGTTGAAGACCCGCGCTGCCGGACGCAGGTTGCAAACCTGCGCTACCGGAAGTTGCGGCTGCCGTGGAAGATGGATTCCGGCTTTCGCGGGAATGACGGACTAGACTCTCGCCTTCGCCAGAATGACGGACTGGATTCCGGCTTGCGCCGGAATGACGGATAGCATCGGCTTGGTGGGAGTCAAGAACGTCCGGCCCGTGGGCCAGGAGCTTGAAGGCGTCGTTCGGCTGTCGGCCGAGGGTCTCGAAGAGCGGGGCCTCAAAGAGGGTGCGCTCTTTCTTTTTCATGCCCGCGGTCAGCCAGCGCAAGCCGCAGAGCACGTCGAGCACGTTGCGCAGGTCGGCGGTGGTACTTTCCACTTCCCGGAACAGGGTCGCGGACTCCCGCACCTCGGCCACGTCGGCATCGGAGAGCAGTTCGATGTGCTCCATCCCCTCAGCGGCTGTCTCAGCGCCGGCAACGGCATTCTGTACAAATAGACCGCCCATGCGATTCAACTCATCAACGGCCTCCGTCACGCGCAGGCCGAGCAACGAGTCGCCGCAGCGCAGGTGGTGGTCCAGGAATGATAGCGGCGCGCCCACGGTGAAACTATGCAGCCAGAGCGAGACCTTAGCCAACTCCACGGCCAGGGGGTTCTTGTCCACGCCGTAGATGCAGCGCTTGAGCACCATGCGCCGGATGATTGCCTGGTCGGTGAGTTGCAGCTTGTCTATAGCCCAGTCCGACTCACGTGCCCGCTGCAGAATTTCTTCCCGAATTGCCGCAATGCGCTCCACCAGCGGCGAAACGTAGGCACTGCCGCAGCCGTCGTCCAGCCATTCCGGCACGGCAGGCACGTACTCGACCATGTGGGCGATGTCGTCGGAGAGATAATCCACGGCGGTTACCAGGAAGTGGCCGCTGCCCATGGCGGGATCGAGAATCTTCAGGTCGAGCGCCGCCACCGCCGGGTCGAGCGCCTCCAATTCCTTGCGCCGCTCCAGCTTAGGGCGATGATCGCTTCTAAGCTCCTTTGCTCGAGTCTCAAACGCCGCGAGGCGCTCCTCCACCAATGGCGCAAGGGTCTTTTCCACGATCAGGTCGACGAGTTCCTGGGGTGTGTAGAAACTGCCGCTGTCCTTGCGGGCGTAGGGATTGGGCCGCATGCCGATTTTGCCGTCGTCGCCGCGCACCGGCTCCTGTTCCAGCAGGCGCTCGTAGATTGAGCCGAGTTGCTGCACTGACATGTCGCGATAGTTGACGAAAGAGCGGACGCTGTCGCCTTTGCGCGCTCTGCGCGTATGGCTGAGGTCATAGATGATGTCGGCAATAACCGAATCCGGTAAGCGGACACGCTCCAACAACGGCGCAGAGTCCCGGGAAAAGAGACCGCCATTGTAGGGCGGGAGGCCGATGGAAGGATCGCCGAGGTCGATCAGCTTGAACAGCGTGTTGAGGCGGTCGTAGTAGTTGGTTGCCGCGCTGGAGAAGGTATCGCCAATCTGCATGCGCGCGGCAACGTCGTCGCGCACGCGCTTGCGCAGGCCGTAATCGTCGTAGCGCCGGTCGTTAACCGGCAAGAGGCCGCGGTCCTCGGCGTAGAGAATGAAGAGGAGCCGGTACAAGAAGATTAGGGCCGCGTGACGCACCGCCGTGAGGTCACCACTGGGATCGCCTGCTACGGCAATGCGATCCGCAAGCGCTTCGACCAAGTCGGGGAATACGCGCGCAAACACCACATCCGAGAGGTCTGCGGCCACCCGCTGCTCGTAGCGCTTTCCCTCCGCGATCGCATCTTCCAGGAAGGTAGTCGCCGCGCCCTCTTGCGCTATGAATGATTCGCGCCTGAAGAGTAGGAAGATCGCCCGGAGGGCGTGGTCGTCGTCCTGCTGCAGAATGGCTTTCAGGTCCGCTTCGTAATAGCCGCTGGCACGGGGACGGGCGCGGAAATCGTAGAGCCGCCAGACTGCGCCGTTGGTCAAGATGCCCCAGCGGATGCGACCGTCGGTCACTCTATCTGCCGTGTCGAGATACCTGAGAATCTGGCCGTGAGGGGTGCCGCGGCGGGCGGTATCACCGCTATCGCGATTGTCGAGCGGCAAGCCGAAGCGCTTGCTCTCCTCAATCACAAGCGCGTCTTGATAGCGACTTACGGAACCCTTGCGCGCAGCGGCCCTGTCCTTCGCCTCCTCATCGGCAAAGAGCAGGTAATCGGGAATGTCCTCTTGGCGGTCTGAGCCTTGCTGGGGCATGTGGTATTCCCAGCCTAGCAATTCAAGCAGCGGACGCACCACCTCGTTTTCAGTTTGTGCCTCGTTGGGTTCGTGAGCGGAGGCAATTTTGTCCAAAATTTCGCTCAGGGATTGCTTGAACGCGGTAAATGACCGCGGCTGCCGCACGCAATCCTGCCAAGCATCGGTTGCCTGAATGCCTTCGGTGAGGAAGTATTGGGTGAAGAGTTGACCGATCATGGCGATGATTTCAAACTCTCAGCGAGCATCGCGAGCAACAGACGGCAGAGTCGGCCCCAGGATTAGGACTGAGGCTTGGGTGAGTCTTTTGCTGGAGGCGAATGGCAACAAGCCTGATCTATTGCTTTTTCATCCGTCCACGGAAGATCCAGAATAGGTTGGCTACTGCGATGGCTATGGCGGCGACCCAGAGGGCGGTGCCGAGAGTAGGATTCGCCGACAAGCCGATGCCTAGTCCGAGATAGAAGACGATGACCGCCACCACGAAAAGCACGATGTGGGTAATTTTCTTAAGCTTTTTCTTCATGGTTCCACTCTCATAACGTATGTGCGGGAAACAACGAATCGGACTCACCTAGATGCTAGCAACGCCTCAATGGTACCAGAGGGTAGGGAACGCAACTACGCGTAGACAAGCCTCGAGCCGGGCATGGGCCCAGGGCAGGTCACGCCAACTCGGCCTCCGTAGACGCGAGCAGGCGCATGCGCACGTCCACCTCCAGGATGCTGCTAACGAAACCGTTGAGAATGCCTTTGGAAGGGGGCACGTCCTGGTAGTCGCGCCCCACAGCGATAGAAACGTGGTGGTCTCCGGCGAGTGTCTGGTTGGTGGGATCGAAACCAACCCAGCCGAGGCCGGGCAACCGGCACTCTACCCACGCGTGGGTGGCGGTCTGCGGCGTCTGCGACGAAGTCTGCGTCTGCCACGAAGTCGGCATCTGCAACGAAGTCTGCGTTTGTAACGAAGTCTGCGTTTGCCACGAAGTCGGCGCGTGCTCATGGGATACACCCGAAACGTGCACGTAGCCGGATACATAGCGGGACGGCACGCCCCAAGAGCGCGCGATAGCAATCATGACGTGGGCGTAGTCCTGGCAGACACCCCGCCCGGTCTCCAAGATGTGGTCGATGGGGGAGGCCACCGAGGTGCTCCCCGGCACGTAGTCGAAGACGTGATGCAGCTTCTCCGACAGCATTCCCACAGCCTGCAGAGGGTCGTCGGCCGGCTCGATGCCTTCACGCTGGATGAAGGACGAGAGGGCGGGCGACGACTGCGCTAACGGGCTGTCATGAGTAAAATCCCAGAGCGCAAAAGAGTGCTGCCAGGCTTGAATCTTGTCCCATGCGCCGGAATCCAACGAACCCGGTAGCTGCGCCGCAGGTCCGGTTTCAACCGAAGAGCGGGCCTTAATCTCGAGCGCTTCGTGCCGCTGATGCACGCTAAAGACATGTTTTGTGTTCCCGTAGGGGTCTATCGCCGTGCTTAGTGTGGAGAGCGGGTGCGTGGAAAGATCGAACTGCAGGAGTTGCTGTCTCACGCTTTCGCGCGGCCTTAGACACAGGGACATCACAGAGTACCACGCCGGTGAGGCATAGCGGTAGCGGGATACGTGCTCGATCTCAAAGCGGTTCGATCTGGCGATGCGACCACTAGATTCTGCACTGCGTTCGGAGCGGCTGGTTAACATCGAGTCGGCCATGAGGTCAGTATACGGGAGAGTCTTCGACATGGTAGTCGAAGTAGGTGACAGCAATCAGGTCGTGAAGGTCTCGGCAAAAGGCGCCCATCTGTCGCAAGGCCTGTTCACGGTTTTCGAGGTCGGGCCAATCGTAGCGGATCAATGATACCAGCCGACCCGCCAGCCGCCGCGTCGCGCCACTGGAATCCGCATTTGGCCCGGGTCCGATAGCGTCAAGTTGCTGTCCCAAGACATCGAGCGAATAACAGAGGGAGTCGGGCAGCAGCGGATCTGTCACGAGCAGATCCAAAACGTGGTTAGGGTGTAATTCCACGCTGTAGCTGCGGTTATAGACCTCCAAGGCGTGGTATGCGCGCAGCAAGCTAACCCAGTCAGCTTCGGAAGACTCCTCGAAGTGCACTTCGGAGGCAAGCTGCGCCAATAGCAGCGATATCGTGATCTGGGCCCGCTCGATCAAACGACCGAGTTGCAGGAAGTGCCAACCCTCGTCGCGGTACATCGTTGCCGCAGCCACACCCATGAAGGTGTCGATGTCTGAAGTCACACCAGCGTAGAAACTCTCCGGAGACGTGGACCAAATATCTTGAATGTCCCGTTTCTGGAGCTGAAGATAGACAAGGTTTAGGTGCGACCACATTTCCGCGCTAATACAGTTTCGCGTTTGACGGGCATTCTCTCGCGCTGCGGCGAAGCAATTCCACAGCGAGCCGAGATTCGAGGGCTCAAACGTCAGGTCGTCGGCAAGGGTATACGAATCCGCCAGCGTGAAGTCATCACTGTCGGTGAGTTCAAGACTGCCGCCAGGCGTCAACCGGTCGACACTTATGTAAATGCGACTCCAGCCGAAGTAAATTTCCTGGACGGGGCGATCCACCAGAGCCGCCGTCTGCAAATGCAGAAAGCGGCTGAGGTGTTGCGCCCGTTCCAAGTAGCGCCCCATCCAGAAGAGGCTTTGTGCGCTTCGTGAGAGCACGTGTGCTTAATTCCTTAGCTCAGGCAAACGCTAGTCCTCATCATGCTCTTCAGGCATCAGCACAAATTCGGGATAGGCCTCCAGGCCCAACTCGGCAGTGTCCTGACCCAGACGTTCAGCTTGCACCGAAACGCGCAGGCCGAGGGTCAATCCTATGACCTTCCAGAGGATCAGCGAAACGATGAAGACGAATGCGCCAACTGCCAGAACACCGACAAGCTGCACACCAATGTTGCCGCCTGCGACAATGGCAACCGCCAGCGTGCCCCAGATGCCTGCCATCAAGTGGGCGGGGATTGCGCCAACGACGTCATCGAGCTTGATTTTTTCAAGCAGTTTGAGACCTAATGTGCAGATGATGCCGCCGATAGCGCCGATTATGACCGCCCAGTAGTGTTGAGTGATGTCGGGGCCGGCCGTAATCGAGACGAGTCCTGCAATGGCTCCGTTCAAGCCGGCGAAGAGATCAGTGCGTCCCAGGAGCGGCCGCGAGATTATGAGGGCGGCCATAACACCGGCTGCTGCCGCAAGGTTGGTGTTTACCAAAATGTGGCCGATTGAAACCGCGTCGGCTGCGCTGCCCAGCGCCAACTGCGAGCCGCCGTTGAAACCAAACCAACCAAGCCACAGGATGAAGACGCCCAGAGTCACCAACAAGACATTCGAAGGCGACGTTAACCTGACTGAACCGTCTTTGCGGTACTTGCCAAGCCTGGGTCCGACGATAATCACACCCGCCAGGGCTGCCCAGCCACCTGTACTGTGCACGATGGTTGAACCGGCGAAATCCTGGAAACCCATTTCAGCCAGCCAGCCGCCGCCCCACGTCCAAGCGCCGACTATGGGGTAGATGACGGCGGTTAGAATTATTATGAAGAGGAAGAACGACCACAACTTGACGCGCTCTGCCAGGGCGCCGGAAATGATGGATGCCGTTGTCGCTACGAAGACCATCTGGAAGAACCAGTCCGACATGACCGAGTAGCCGCTCTCGATTACCGCCGCCGCGGCGCCCTCGTTACCATCCAGCAATGCTAGTTCGTCAGATGAAGGCCCATAGAGCAGATTGAAAGAGCCGATCAAGCCCCATAGCCGGTCCCCACTCACGTCCACGTACATCAGGTTGTAGCCAACGAAGAAGTAAGCTAGACCGGCGATAGAGTAGAGGCCGACATTCTTTAGGCAAATCATTGAGGCGTTCTTGGTACGAACCGCGCCGGCCTCTAGCATGGTGAAGCCCGCTGCCATCCACATCACCAGTACACCCCAAATGAGGAACGCGAAGGTATTTAGGACAAATGCAGTCTCGCCGTCGGTTGCTGCCTGGGCGACGGGCGGTCGGAACAAGAAATAGAGAAATGTCAACAGCAGCACCGCCGCGATGACGGCAATACGCCGATGGCGTGCAAGTACGTCCGTGAATACCATAAGCTCTCTCTCCTTTGAGACACTAAGCATCAATCATCAACGACCCAAAAGTCTTTTCCTCCTCCCCCCTGACTAGAGTTGACAACCAAGCTGCCGCGGCGCAGAGCGACGCGACAGAGTGCCCCGGGTACTATGCGGGTCTCGCGGCCGTGCAGCACGAACGGACGAATGTCCACGTGACGCGGCTCGAAGCGGCCGTCAATGAAGCACGGCGCACGCGAGAGCGCGAGTACCGGCTGTGAGATAAACCCGGCTGGGTCAGCACGCAATTGCTCTGCATATTCCTCACGCTCCTTAGGGGATGCATGGGGGCCGATTAGCATGCCGTAGCCACCGGATTCACCGACACGTTTTACCACTAAGTTCTGTAAATTGTCAAGCGTAAACTCCAGGTCCTCACGCCGCCTGCAGAGGTACGTAGGTACGTTTGCAAGGATCGGCTCTTCATGTAAATAGTAGCGGATCATGTCAGGCACGTAGGCATACATGCTCTTGTCATCCGCTACACCAGTACCCGGAGCATTCACCAGGGCAACATTGCCAAGCTTGTACGCATGGAGCAGGCCCGGTACCCCAAGCAGTGAATCCGGGCGAAATACAAGCGGATCCAAGAAGTCATCGTCCACACGCCGGTACACCACGTCGACTCGCCGCAAGCCCGCGGTAGTGCGCATATAGACATAGCCATCGTTCACCAATAGGTCACGACCCTCCACGAGCTCCGCTCCGATCTCCCGGGCCAGGAAGATGTGTTCGTAAAAGGCGGAGTTGTAGACGCCCGGCGTTAACAATACGATGGTGGGATTCGATTGTCCGCTCGGTGCGAGCTCTCGGAGCGTTGTCTGGAGCACCTGGCCGTAATGTTCGATCTCCCGGACGCGAGACTTCCTATACAGACGGCGAAAGCTCTTTTTCACCGCCTCGCGATTTGCCAGCATGTAGGAGACGCCGGAGGGAACCCGCAGGTTGTCCTCAAGCACACAGAAGCCGTCGTTGGTCCGCACAATGTCGGTGCCGCAGATTGCAACCCATGTGCCGTGGGGGGCAGAAAATCCGCGCATTTCGACCCGGTACTGGGGACACCCACGCACCATATCGACGGGGATTACACCGTCATGGACGATGCTCGGTTCGCCATAGAGATCCTTGCTTCTGGACCTTCCGTAGACGTCTTCCAAGAAGCTATTCAGCGCTTTGATTCGCTGCGTTAATCCCGCCTCGATTATCTGCCACTCCGAACCTGAAAGAACGCGAGGGAGAGAGTCGATCGGAATAATGCGCTCGTCGGCTTCATCGTCGCCGTAGACCGTAAACGTGATGCCTTCGTTAGAAAATGAGCGGGTCACCCGTTCCTGGATTGTCGCCAATTCTCCGGGTGAAAGCTGGCAAAGCAATTCGTGAAGGTCTCGACTGTGTTCCCGGGGAGTGCCGTCCGACAAGAACATCTCGTCGTAAACGTCGGCATCAAGTTGATAGTCTTCAAAGTTCACGGTTCATCTCGCTTACCGGGTTTGAATGGCTCATTGCCAGTGTCATGGCATCATGTCAATCGTGCACCAAAATCGCGCAATATTCCATAGTTGAGCGTTCAGAAAACGTGTCGGCCCCGCCAGAACAGTAGCAAAACAAGCGCACAATTTCAAGCCTTCGCAAATCTGCGTCAAGCTTGTGGAACATCAGGCTGAGAGCAACTAAATTCAAGTTCGTTCAAGCGCCATGTGTCAACACCAATTACGCCCGGCAAAGGGGGCCACTTGGAGAATGACACCAACTAGCCCGGTGCTCACGGGTAGTAGGGAAAACAATTGGCCGATCAGCACATTGCCCTGATTAGACCGCACTCCCAACGCTATGCTCGGACCGGCTCTTCATCGGCACCCTCTCCAATAACCACGGGCGCAAGAGGGATTTCGATTGTCATTTCGGTAAATTCGCCGGGTTCGGATTCGACGCGGATAGTGCCGCCATGGCGCCGCACAATGTCGCTGGACATGGCAAGACCAAGGCCGGTGCCTTGGTCGGTAGGCTTTGTAGTAAAGAAGGGATTGAACATCTTCTCAACAACGTCCGGTGGCATGCCGGTGCCATTGTCTTTGATGCGGAATTCGGCAGACTCCTCACCTCGCCGCGAAGAGAGCCAGACTGTGGGGCTATAGTCCGTGGCGCCATCCGTTTTCTCGATGGCACGCCTTCTCTCATCGGTAGCGTCGCAGGCGTTGCTTACCATATTCAAGAAGACGCGGCCCATGTCCTGCGGAATGACTTCGATCTCTCCCATATCCGGGTCGAGGTCTTGCTTCAAGTCAAGCTGGAAATCCGAATCGGTAGCCCGCTTGCTGTGGTAAGCGAGACGTGCGTGTTCATCCAGAAGGTAATTGACATTCGTGGGCTGCTGTCCGCCGGTGCCCCGGCCCATGGAGAGCATGTCATGCACAATGCGGTTAGCGCGTTCTCCGTGCGAATGAATGCGTTCGAGGTTGCCTGTGAGATCACCAGAAATCTCTGCGATGAGCTCGCGGTCCTCAGCGCTCAACTCGCCTCCGTTGTCACTCAGAACCTCTCGTAATTCTTCAAGCAGGTCTGCTGAAGACTCGGAGAAATTCTTGACGAAGTTTAACGGGTTCTTGATCTCGTGGGCCACACCTGCGGTGAGCTCACCGAGTGCAGCCAGCTTCTCGCGCATTACGATTTGGTCTTGCGCTCTTCTCAAGTCAGCCAACACGCTTTCAAGCTGTTCATTCTTTCCCTGCAACTCGTCTGCAAGCTTCTCAACCAGATTCAAGCGCTGCACTTCCAATGCGTGACGACGGAAGACTTCCAGAGCCGAAGCCATTTCCGCTACCTCGTCGCGGCCACCAATCTCGACCTGGGCCTCCAAGTCGCCACCGGCCATATCGCGCATCCAACTTGAAAGCATTTCAATTCGGCGTACCACGACTCGGCCAACGAAGAGCCACACGATTACTAGGGCACCGCCTATACTGATGAAGCCGATGGCAAGCAGGAGAAGACGACCGGTCAAAATTGCCTGCGTGGACGCTTGGGTGGCTTCCTCTACACTGTCGGACGCTGCGCTTACCAGGCCTTCCACCTCGCCCAGGAGTTCATTGGCCAGATCGTTGTTGCTTGCCAACAAGGAGTTCTGGTGCTCGACGAGCCGCAGTTGCCGGGCGCGTACTTCAAATACGCTCTTCAACTCCAACAATTCGTCGAAGATAGGGGCAAGTTCGATATAGAATGGCGCGTCCAGAAGCGCAAAGAGACTCCGCTCGATTTGGCTTTGAGCGGACTCGAATCGCTCCCTTAAGGGCTCAACCGAAGCCGCATCAGAAACAACATAGGAGTTTGCCAAAAGCTCAGTGGCAATGTTTGCTTGCGTACGCAGAATTTCTAAGTGGCGATACCGATTGAATTCTTCTTCGGAGAAATGGTCTGCGCGCGGCGCTGCGGCTTCTCCGATGGCACGAAAACCTGTGATCAAGTAGAAGATCTGGTCGTCAATCTCGGGGACCAAGACTTCGTCCAGGCCGCTGCGCAGGTTTGTTAGTGCATCACGCAACTGCTCACTTTGCCTATTCAATTCAAACGACTCGGACATCCCGGTTTCAACGGCGCCGATGTTAGAAATGAGGGCATCGGCGCGGGCGCGGACGCGCGCAAAACGCTCATCTGCCGAGTCGGCCTGCTCCAAGACAGCTAGTTGCTCCTCAAGGGCGGCATGCGCTTCGTCGATACTAGCGGCTACACGGTTGAAATCCGCGGGCGACGCAGCGCTCGCGAGCCGTGGGGCAGCGGCCTCTAACGAGTTACTGTGCTGTGCCACCCTAAAGGCGGCTACCATTTCCGGCACGCTTCCTTCGTTCACCTGACTCTGGACTTCACCAACGCGATTAAACGAAAACCACCCCACGAGACTGGCCGCAATGACAAGCGTCACAGCGCCGCCAATGCCCAAATAGAGCTGCGTTGATATCCTATAGCGACTTTCGAGCAAGCCCCTGAATTGTTCAATCACTGTACTATATCTCGTAGCGAACTCACAGGCTGGTACGTACCGTCCGGGCCGATCATAGTAAGGAAAACTGAATCTGATCCCTGGTTGTCGTCCGATCCATAGTGAAGTTCAAATTCGCTTAGGTCAATCACTTCAGAGTTTCGAATGCTATCGAGAAAGCACTCTCGCGTGAGCTGCGGGCCGCACCGCTCAAGCCCGGCGATTGCCAGGCGCCCGGCAAGGTAGCCCTCTAGTGAAACAAAGCTGGGATCATGCCACGAAGACAATTCGCGAATGGCGCGAAGGTAGTCCTTGACAATTTGTTTGGAGTCGTCTGTTGGGAACGGAACCACCTGTGTCACGAACACTCCTACTCCCGCAGGGCCAAGTTCTTCCGCCAAGGCGTTGCTGCCGACGAAGGAAACGGTCATGAAAACCGGGTCCAGACCAATGTGCCGTGCCCAAAGGATAAGGGCGGCAACCGGCTTGTAGGCGCCAATCATAATCACCGCTTCGGGATTACCGCGACGGAGATCGAGCAAGGCCGCCTTTACAGCAGTGGTGTTGCGCGTATAGACGCCAATTGACACCATTTCCATGTTTCGCTTATCTAGGGCCAACCGCACCCCGTTGAAGCCGGCGCGACCGTAAGAATCGTCCTGATACAACACACCGATGCGCGTGATGCCCAAGTCGGTGGTCAAGCGTTCGACCATTTCTTCGGTCTCTTGGTAGTATGAGGCGCGCATATTCACTACATTGAATAGGTCTGCGTTGCGCAGAAACTCGGCGCCGGTGAAGGGGGCAATGTAGGGGACACCCGCTTCATAAGCAACCGGCACCGCAGAGCGGGACGTCGGCGTGCCAACGGCTCCGATGAGGGCGAATACATCGTGCTCTTCTATGAGCATTCTGGTGTTGGCAATAGCGGCTTCCGGTTCGTAGGCATCATCAGATATGAGCAAAACAAGCTCCCGCCCATGGACGCCGCCCTTCTGGTTGACTTCATGGAAAGCGGCCCTAATGCCGAATTCCATGTTAGTACCAAGCTCTACAGCGGGGCCGCTGAAGGCTGCGGATTGGCCAAAGAGAATCTGGTCGTCGGTGACGCCGGGAGCAGCAGACTGGGAAGCATCGGCTGCGGTCTCAGGCGTTGCTGTTGCTTCTGCAACTACTGACTCGCCGTCTTGGGAAGGTGGGGAACAACCCACAAGAATAGCGGCAACGACAAACCCACCAATGACCCTCACCATTGCATTGAATAGTGGGGCCGTCGGCAGGCGGTGGGCCCTCTTCATTTGGCTATACTCGCAACCATTGTTAGATGATTCTTGCCCTGTTCCCGTCGATAGCGCACGTCATCCATCATTTCGCGTACAAGATGGATGCCTAAACCGCCTATGCTTCTATCCTCTAGCTCACCGGTCACATTGGGTTTAGGAGCGTCATGCAACGGATCAAAGGGCCGACCGTCATCAACGATCTCTATCGTGAGGGCGTTCTCATCAGAAAATAGCGATATTTCAATTTCATGCAGACCGTCGTCATGACCGTAATTCATGACGTTGATTACTACCTCTTCTAAGGCCAAGTTCACCTTGAATACGAGATCCAAAGGCCAATCCGCTTGCAGGCCGAAGTCCTCTATGGCTGTCGAGACCCGGTCTAACTCATCTTGTTTGGTCTCGACCTTTAGGTGCAATTCTGTACCCACTTCAAGACTCGCTACGGTAAATGGCTAAGCAGGTGATATCGTCAGATTGAGGTGTATCGCCGGCAAAGTCGCTTACAGCTTGGAAGACCGCTTCGTTGGCTACCTTCGGGTCTCGAGGAGGATTGGTCGCGAACACTTCCTGCAAGCGTTCTACTCCAAACTCCTCTTCTTGGGCATTCATGGCCTCGGTGACACCGTCTGTGTAGAGGAATACGAGATCGCCGGGAGCCAAGTTTATCGATTGCTGCTGATAGGGGATATCCGGCACCACTCCAAGCGCGATGCCACCTGTTAGGGGAAGCAGAGACGAACTCCCGTCGGGATGCACAATGAGAGGACTGTTATGTCCTCCGTTGGCGTATGTGAATTCTCCGGTTGACGAGCTATACACCGCATACAGAATCGTGACGAACATTCCTGTGTCATTGTCTTCATGGAGCAGATCGTTAACCTCACCCAGAACTTGCCCGGGCTCTCCCATGCCAATGGCAGAGCCTTTTAATAAAGTGCGGCTAGACATCATGAAGAGAGCGGCCGGAACGCCCTTGTCGGAGACGTCCGCAATAGCAACGCCAACAAGGCCCGCATCCAGAGTCAATACGTCGAAGAAGTCTCCACCGACGTTGCGGGCCGGCTCCATGCTGGCGTAAATCTCAAAGTCAGTACCTCGGGGAAAGTCAGTGGGGAGGATTGATTGTTGGATTTGACTGGCAACGTCCAGCTCGTTCTGCAACGCGACAAGCTTATCGCGCGACGAGAGCGCCTCACGCCACTCAGTCATATGACTCAATGTGCGATCGATAGTGATTTGGAGGTCCGCAAAGTCCAGCGGCTTGGTGACGAAGTCGAAAGCGCCTCGATTCATCGCCGTCCGGATATTCTTCATATCCCCGTAAGCTGAGACGATTACGGAGCGAATGTTGGGATCAACTTTGGGAATCTGCTCAAGCAGTGTCAAGCCGTCCATGCGCGGCATATTGATATCGGACAGTACCATATCAATTTCATTATCTTCATTGAGGCGTTCCAGCGCTTCTATGCCATTCTGAGCAAATACAAATGTATACCGCCCTGCTCTAATGTGGCGCCGCATCCGCTGCAACATGAGCGGCTCGAGATCCGGTTCATCGTCGACAACGAGGATCTTATAGGGTGGTTCCATCGTTCCCTTTCCTCAAGAACTACATTAGCAAGCCCAATAGGTGCTTCCTATTAGCTGGCCAGAGTTCTCAACGCTGCGAAAGAATGGGGTGAGCTAGTTCTTGAGTGCGTCTATTGCCTCATCTCGAGAATCGTGAACGGCTATGATCTGATCGAAACCGCTGATCTCGAAGATTTCGCGGATTGACTCAGAAAGAGAGCATACAGCGAATCTGGCATCCTGCTTTTGGAGAGACTTGGCGGTTAATAGGATGACCCGCAGCCCAGCACTACTTATATAAGAAACCTCCTCCAAATCCAAGACTACGGCACGCTCGCTCGCGTCTATCGCAGCATCTAATGCATCCTGGAATTCACGGGCATTAGCACCATCAATGCGACCGTCAGTCTTTGCGATTAAGGTATTATCCTGCCGCTCGGTGGTAACTCCCATTGGGCACTTCTCCTAAGTGTTGCTATTCGGCTCTTGGCTGATCGTAATGCGTGAACGACGACCACCGGTTTCGAAACCGGCTTTGCTTTTCATTTCACAGGCAATCCCTCCACTGGATGTAATGCAATCGGCACGTTTTCTACCGATAGTACAAGCGTCTCCTGATCCTAGGAAATACTATACCACTTCCGATTATAGGGGTATGGCAAAGAACGAAAATGCTACTTTACAGACTCCCCGGTCTCCGCGGGCATAACCTCAGATATCCAAACCCGTGAATATCGGGACGGATCGGATGCGCTGGCACGACGAATAGCAGCAGTGGCTTGCTCGACTATGCCATCTTCTACTATCGCCTCAATCTTCACCATGGGCAGGAAGTCAATCTTGTATTCGGCACCACGCAGAATCTCCGAATGGCTCACTTCTTCACTAAAGCCTTTGATGTCGATTGCGCTGACGCTCGTGACCCCAAGCTTCACTAGGTCTTCATATACAATGCTTACCCTATCCGGTTGAACCCGTGCCACGACTAGTTTCATTGTCTGTGTCCTTATGCTTCTCTAAATGTCATAGCCACGCTCGCCGTGAAAGGCGAGGTCGAGTCCTTGCTCCTCATCTTCGGCAGAAACTCTAATCCCACCAGTAAGCATACCTGTAACTTTCACGATAATGAAAGTGAGGACAGCCGCCCATGCTATGACTACAACCACGCCAAGTGCCTGCACGCCTAGTTGTGCAATAATCGTGCCGCTGGCAACCAAGAGACCGCCACCGCCAAACGCAGCGACCGCTAAGACTGATACCAGCAGCGTGCCGAGTATGCCCCCCACGCCGTGCACTGCAAAGACGTCAAGCGAGTCGTCGATCTTCAATCTTTCTTTAACTATACCAACTGCGAAGAAACACACTAAACCCGCAAGCGCGCCCAGGATCACGCCGCCAATCGGTCCAACGAACCCAGAAGTGGGAGTGACTGTTGCTAGGCCCGCAATCGCGCCCGTGACGGCGCCAACCAGAGAAGGCTTACCCAGCTTGATCCACTCGATTGCCGACCACACGATCACGGCGCTAGCGGCTGCAAGATGGGTCGCGGTAATTGCCATGCCTGCGCCGCCATCAGCCATCAGTTGGCTGCCCCCGTTGAATCCGAACCAGCCCACCCAGAGCATCGCGGCACCCGCTGCGGTCATGCCGGGATTGTGCGGAGGTTGGAGTTGGTCAGGAAAACCGATCCGTTTGCCGAGTAGAGCGGCGATGACCAAGGCCGATACACCGGCGGTCGTATGAACCACCAGGCCACCCGCAAAGTCCATTACGCCAAGCTCGCCCAGCCAACCACCACCCCAAACCCAATGACAAACCGGCGCATATACGAGGATGAGCCAAGCACTGCTTAGGATTAGCATCGAAGAGAATTTGATGCGCTCCACATAGGCGCCCACGATTAGCGCCGGAGTAATGATGGCGAAAGTCATCTGAAAGATGGCGAATACGATTGCCGGGATCGAGCCCCTCATCATATCCGCTGCCATACCAGCGAAGAAGATCCGATTAAAGCCGCCGACAATGCCGCCTAGGCTGTCGCCAAAAGACAGGCTGTAGCCCACAACCAACCAAAGTATGCTGACCAGGGCGGCAATGGAAAAACAGTGCATCATCACGGACAGTACCGACTTGGAACGCACCAAGCCCGCGTAGAACAATGCCAATCCCGGCAGTGTCATAAACAGAACGAGAGTGGTAGATATGAGGATCCACGCAGTGTCTCCTGAATTCATGGGTGTCTCCTATGACGCCTTGGGTGGCGTAGACAGAGTGGGAGAAACGGGCCAATCATACTCTACCCAAAAGCTATTGGCATCGCAGCATCTTGCAGAATATTTGCGACACAACCCTATCAACTTTCATAATTTGTGTCAAGCAAGAGAACCAATGCGGTGGTTGAGGTGTGAAACATTGGTGACACTCTCAGGTAGGATAATTCTGAAACAAAGAACTGCCCGCAACTTTAGATTAGGTGCACGATCGGGTTCCTTGAATGTAGATTAGGATTACGGTGGGAAACCTCCCGGTAACTTATCCTACGGAACGTTGAAGTGTCGTACACGCTTGCAATCCTCTTCGTCTGCATTGTGCTGTTTGCCTTGCGCGTAGCCGGACAGGTAATCGTGGCACTCTACTCACCGCGCTGGCTCCCCTCAATGGAGCACTGGTATTCGGGCTTGATGCCCTACCGCTACCTGCTGCCGGCACAACTGTTCCTGCTGGCGCTCATGAATTTCATCGTTGCCGACGTGTTTCGGGGCGATGGACTCTTTGCTGCGGGCGGTTGGGGATCCGTGGCCACGCCTCTAAGGCTGGCAGCAGTGGTGTATTTCTCTTCCATGGTTGTGCGCTACGTGCTGACTATGGCACTCAGGCCTGAGCGGAGGTGGTTCAAACGCACCATCCCAATCTGGTTTCACATGGTGCTGGCAACGGCTCTATGGACGTTTGGCAACTATCACAGTCCGTAACTCGCGCTGATCAACCGCGCTATGCGCTTTGCATCTATGGCAATGTTGTACAAGCCGCCTCTACCGTCATAGTTGTGCCCTACAAAGTAGAGACTTGGGAGCTCCAGGCTCCGCACGCGGTCCCGTCGCTTGGCGAAGCCGCAATCGTCTCTCGCGCCGAACGCCCCCATCCAATCTATGGCCGCGCGGTAGCCGGTTGCCATTATCACGGAGTCAAAATCTCGTTGAGACTCATCGGTGAAGACCGCTCCCTGCGGCGTAAAGCACTTTACACCTGGTAAGAGCGCTATAGATTCGGACCGCACCGCATTTGCTAGCTTCATTCCGATTAATGGAACGTCCGGGCAGTTGCTGAAACCGGCCTTGCGCGGAATTGGGTTGCCGCCCCGGATAGCCGCACCTACCAATCCGAATAGCCTGGTCAGGCGTTGCTGCAGACGCCGGGGCATCCAGGAAATTGCCCACCCCAGATATTGGCTTGGAAGCCCTGCGATGCTCCTGGGCACGGTGTTCGCCCCGGACCTGACAGACACGGCCACTCTTGCCCCAATGCCAGCGAGCTCCACCGCAATCTCTGCGCCGGAATTCCCAATGCCAACTACCAAAACGCGTTGGGCGGCAAAGTCTTCAGGCTCTCTGTATGCTGAACTGTGGAATAGGTTCCCCTTGTACGTTTCTGCACCTGCAATGTCCGGTACCACCGGAGATGACATGATCCCGGTCGCCACCACTATGGCGGGCGCCACAAGTGGACCTTCATTGGTTTCAATCCGCCAGTTAGTCTCGTCCCGCTCAAGCGCCTTCACCTCGACGCCAAGGCGCAATGGGAAGTGGAATCGCTCTGAATAGCTTGCCATGTAGCTCATAAACTCGGCGCGCGAGGGGAAGAGACTTGTGCCTCTGGGGAAAGGCATGCCAGGCAATGCGCTGAGGTGTCTGCCCGTATGTAAGCAGAGGCTTTCATACGTCTGCCCCCACATCCAACCTGGATAAGCGCCCTTCTCAAGGATGACATTGGGTACGCCCCGCGCACCCAATTGTTGCGAAACGGCAAGTCCACCCGGCCCCCCGCCAACTATCACGACGTGCGGAGGCGGCGCTGTTTGGGTTGAAGCTGCCACGATCTGAACCTCTAGACCCTCGAAACTTTGGTTTTCTCACTACGGCCATGATCGGGTACAAGACGCGCTGCCGCAACCTTGTTCAGGTCAAGGAATATGACGCGTTCTCCTGAGGAGCAACCAGATCGATCCAAGTGCATACCGCTAAACTTAAGGTGATCTAAAATAGTACACTACGGAAGGCCGCAACGCATGAAGTACATGCCTTTTGCACGAATTGACGAGCAGGCAAGTTCCAGTCAGGGGTCGTATGCGTATCCTAATTACGGGTGGCAACGGACAACTGGCGTACGACTTGACGCGTACGTTGACAGTACATGAGGTGCATGCTCTGCCACGCCGGGAATTGGACATCTGCAACCCAGCACAGGCGGCTGCCGTCGTTCGTTCCATAAGGCCGGATGTGCTCATAAACACGGCTGCTTTCCACCGCGTAGACGATTGTGAGACACAGCAGGAGCCTGCTTTTGCCACCAATGCCCTTGCCGTGCGGCATCTTGCCCAACTCTGTGGAGAGCTGGACGCCCAGTTCGTCCATTTTAGTACGGACTACGTGTTTGGCGGCCAAGCGAAGCGCGACCCCTTGACCGAAGATGATGCGCCCGCCCCGCTCTCAGTATACGGAACATCCAAGCTGGCCGGGGAGTATCTTGCACTGCTGACGTGGCATAGAGCGGTGACTATCCGCACGTGCGGGCTCTACGGCGTTGCCGGCACAAGCGGCAAGGGCGGTAACTTTGTCCGGACAATGCTTCGCAAAACTCGTGAAGGGGCGGCACTCCGGGTAGTCGACGACCAAGTGTGTACACCCACCTCCACCAAGGACTTGGCAGAGAAAGTAGCATGGCTGATCACCCAAGATATTTCCGGCGTCGTGCACATCACGAATGCCGGTTCCTGCACGTGGTATGAATTCGCCAAAGCAATCTTTGAACTGGCCGGTGTGGAGGCAGATCTCTCTCCTACTACTTCACAGGAGTACGCCACTCCCGCGACGCGTCCGCCCTACTCGGTCCTCTCAAATGAACGGCTCGCTGCCCTCAACCGCAACGACCTTCGAACCTGGCGGGAAGCGCTAGCCGACTACCTAGAGGAAGCGAACAGAGGGACAGAAGTCTAACGGCGTCTAGCAGTGCAGCAGGCTCTTGTGATCAAGTGCACTGTGATGGAGTTGCCTCGTCCACGTTCGTGGTGCGAATTCCATAGTCTGACGGTGATAAGGGACTTACCCATATCCTTCTCTCCCATCCCGCAACCCGGCGCGGATCGCCTCGAAGTGCCGCTCGACCCGACCTCCCAACAGCATGCTGCCTGTCACAACGAGCCAAGAATACAAACGCACTCCCGTAAACACAGTCAAAAGCGATTGCCTGGAAAGAAAGAGCTATGCCCTGACCGCAGCCCGCAGCATTAGAATTCTTCAAGAGTATCGACGCCAAGCGCTTCTCTGTGTGCCACCCATCAAACTGGTCTCACCTACAAACTAGGTAGTCTTCCTAAGGACTCCGTGAACGCCTGAAACACCATAATTGGAATCGAAAACAAGCCCAGCATCCAACCAAGGAAAAGGCCGTTGCGAAAGTTAAGCGTCTGTGTTCCTTCCTTCATGGAGAGAGCGAGCGCAATAGGCAAGAATGAAAAGAACAAGCCGCCGATGAAAATGAACAGAGCGTAGTCCCCTGCAGACGCACCGATCAGACGATCCAGGTTCAGGAGCGGCCGAGTTGGCTGGGTAAACCGATCGAGTTGCGGTATGACATTCAGCAATAAGATACCAAGCGACCAGAGCCACGTCGTCGAACCCGCTGCACTACACATGGCGCCAGCTATTAAGCCGACCATAAATCCTAGCGGGTCGCTCTCTTCGATCTGTTGCTCCGGTCGATGCTCGGGCAGTCTCTGGGGGCCCCTGTCCGTATCTTCCATTGCACTTGCTACCGTTTGGGTGACAGGCTCGTCCGATACCGTTATTGTACCGCCGCCATAGCGCCTGCGTCTAAGTCGAATTACCGGGCGAGTGTGATGATATACTGATTGCTACTAACGGCCCGCCTTCGCAGCTTCTTTCCTGGCTTGGATAATGCAACCGACCACGAGCACACTCTTGCTTGTCCTATTCTCCGCTACGGTAGTCGCCTTGCTCCTAACTGACGCTGTGCGGCGAATTGCGTTCCGCCTGCAATGGTTGGACATACCAGGGTTAGGGAGAGTACACGCTAAGCCGGTGCCGCGCATCGGCGGTCTCGCCATCTTCGCGGCCTTCGCGGGAACTTTTCTCGTTGCCATATGGCTGTTAGAAGATCTCACGTTTGATACTAAGTATCTCGGCTTACTCTTGGGCGCCGGCCTAATCACGCTCGTGATGTTCATTGACGATGTCCGAGGGTTGCCACCGCTTCCTAAGTTTGTCGCGCAAATCGTTGCGGCCGGCATAGCCATTTCATTCGGCATCTACATTGAATTCGTGCGCGACCCCTTCGGCGGTAGTGTTTCCTTTCCCGGATGGCTCGCCGAGTCCATGGAAGGCCATATCCACTTTCCGTTTTGGCTCTCGGTGATCATCACGTTGTTTTGGATCGTCGGCATGATGAATGCTATTAACTTCGTAGACGGGTATGACGGCTTGGCCGGTGGTCTCTCGCTCATTGGCGCCGGAGTTCTCTTCTTTCTCAGCATTGCGCTGCAGCAGTTTAGCATTGCTTTTCTCCCGCTCATCCTCGCCGGTGCGATTCTCGGCTTTCTTCCTTTCAACGTGTACCGCGCACGCATCATCATGGGGGATAGCGGCTCCCACTTCTTAGGCTTTGCTTTAGGGACGATTGCTATCACTGGCGGCGCGAAACTCGCCACTACCTTGCTTATCTTTGGGGTACCGGCCATTGATGTGGCGTGGTCGATCATTCGGCGCACCCTACAGGGAGGACGCTTCTACCACCGGGATACGAGCCACTTGCATCATCGCCTATCGGAACTTGGTCTTCCGCCGATAGGCATTGCGTTTGTCTACTGGTCGTTGTCCGCAGCTTTCGGCGCCATCGCCCTGCTGCTGCCGACACCACTGCAAAAGGTCTATGCGCTTGGCATTCTTGGTGTCATGGTTGTCGCTTTGCTCGTCGTGCTCGCACGCAGCGGCAAGACGACAGATAACTCTCAGAACCCCGATCGAGGGAAGTAGAAATGCGCTACCGGGTGCTCGTTACCGACTACGTTTGGCCTACTCTGGATAGAGAGCGAGCCATTCTCGAACCGCTTGGCGTGGAGTTGGTCCCGTCGCCCAGCGGCGATGAGGAAACCCTGGTGCAGCTTGCCGCTGGCGTAGACGGCATCATGACGTGCTTTGCCAACGTAACCCCGGCAGTGGTGCGCGCCTCCAACAAACTTAGAGTCATTGCACGCTACGGCATCGGCGTCGACAATATTGCTGTGGACGTCGCTACGACCCGTGACGCTGTTGTCACGAATGTGCCGGACTACTGTGTTGAAGAAGTGGCAGAACATGCGCTGGCGTTGCTCTTTGCCAGCGCTCGCAAACTCACGCGCTATGATCGAGAAGTGCGCAATGACAACTGGAATAGCAAAGTTGGCATGCCGCTCTATCGTATTCAGGGCAAGACTTTGGGAATTGTCGGCTTTGGGCAAATCGGCAGAAAGGTGGCCGCAAAAGCGCAAGCTCTGGGCTTGCACGTTATCGCTCACAGCCCTCGCCTGACACCCGCAGAAGCTCATGAGGCGGGCTGTCGGGCGGTTGACTTGCCCGATCTTCTGCAAACAGCAGACTTTGTCAGCTTGCACCTGCCGTTGAACCCCCAAACGATGCATATGTTCGACCGAGGACAGTTCGATTTAATGAAGCCCGGTGCAATCTTCATTAATACATCTCGCGGCGGTTTGGTCGACAGCGCCGCCCTTGCCGGGGCACTTGCATCCGGACGGGTTGCCGCTGCCGGTATCGACGTGCTGCCCCAGGAGCCGCCGGATGCCGGCGATTCACTTCTTAGCCAGGAGAATCTCATCATTACCCCCCACGTCGCTTTCTACAGCGAGGAATCGCTTGCGGCACTCCAAAGCCGGACGGCACACGCAGTTGCACGGGTACTGCAGGCAGAAATGCCGGAAAGTGTCGTCAATCCGGAGGTCTTGGAACGAGTGGTACTGCGGTAACTTGGGAATTCATGAGTCTTGTGAGGAGAATGAGGAATGGCGATGTATGATTTTGCGGGACAAGTAGCCATTGTTACCGGCGGGGCCTCGGGAATCGGCGGCGCTACTGCCAGGCGGCTGGCCGCTGACGGCGCCAAGGTTCTTGTCGCTGACATCAACGAGGTGGCGGCTCAAGAGAATGCGTCGAAGATCCGTGATGCGGGCGGCGAGGCCGATGTAGCGGTAACAGACGTGAGCAGTTCCGCGGACATTATCGCGATGATCGACCGCGGAGTGGAGCTTTGGGGACGGTTGGACATTCTGGTGAATAACGCCTATTCACCGACCGCGGCCCATGACACCAGTGCTCTCGAAACTACGGAAGAAGCTTGGGATACCGGCATGGCAATTCTCGCCAAAGCGATATTCCTGGCCAGCAAGCACGCTATACCGCAGATGGAAGGGAGCGGCGGCGGAAACATCGTAAACATCTCGTCCGTGCATGGTCTCCTCCAGTCGCCCGGCTTTCTCGTCTACGAAGCAGGCAAGAGCGCAGTGATCGGCATGACCCGCCAAATGGCGATTGACTTCGGGCCTCTTGGCATTCGTGTGAATGCCATTTGCCCCGGCCACATTGTGACCGAACAAATTCAAGCCCGCATGTGGGATGAGAATCCCAGCGGCTATGCGTTCTTTGAAGAGCAATACCCGCTGCGGCGTTGCGGCACGCCTGAGGAGATCGCCAACGCCATTGCGTTTCTCTGCTCCGAGCAAGCAAGTTTCATAACCGGCCATTCGTTGGTGGTCGATGGCGGCCTGACCATTCAATTGCAGGAAAACTTGGGTGTGCGGCTCGCGCAATTTGTGCAAGAGAATCCTGAGACAGACCTCCCGTACTAGACGCCAAGCCTAAGCTAAGGCTAGCAGTCGAGGATGACCACAGTGGTCGCGGCAATTGGTTGAGGGCAGCGCCGTGTCCAGAGAATTCTTGCGCCGACTAATGTGTTGCTTGACTGTGGCTCGAAGAGGCCCATTAAGTAATGCCACAATGTGGGCAGTGCCACTCACCGCTCGGCACACGCGGATCGGCGTACTAAGGTTGCCGCTCCCAATGAGTGTTTGCCAGGTTGGAGCCAACGTCCGACGGACGTCGACAGCTTTGATCTGGAAAGACTTGGTTGCAGCTAAAGAAGACCGACGTGTTACGTCTCTGAGAAATGCCGCCCATTACTCGAGACCTGAACGGGACCGGCTCCGAAGTTGCCAGCACAACCGTAGGAACTGCAACGCTTCGCCTGAGCTTAGCTTGGACTTTCCGTGCCGACGTTCTACGAACGTAATGGGAGCTTCAGTCACGCGGGCGCGGGTCGCTCTGACCACTATTTCGAGAAGCAGCTTGAACCCTTCCGGTCGCAGCGAGGGCAGCAGCGGCTCCACGGTCTCGCGGCGGAAAGCCGCGAAGCCGGATGTGGCATCGCGAATCTCTAGGCCAAGTGCCTTTTGGGCTAGCATCCCTGCTGCGCGACTCATAAGCCGACGCTGTAAAGGCCATCCTTGAGTTGCTCCTCCAGGTATATAGCGAGAGCCGACAACGATATCGGCATTCGCTAAGGCCTCTAGCAATGCAGGCAGGTCTTGGGGGCGATGGGATAAGTCGGCATCCATCATCACCCAGTAATCTCCCTTGGCTATAGAGAACCCAGCAGCCACTGCGCTGCCGAGACCTAGTTTCCGAGGGCGTTCCACCAGACGGATCGATGGATATTCGGCTGCCGCACTGCGTACAACATCGGCAGTGCCATCCGGACTGCCGTCGTCGACCACTATAACCTCGAATTCCCAGGTCTCTTCCAGAGCGGCACTTAGTCCGGAGATGAGCAAGGCTATATTGTCCCGTTCGTTATACGTGGGAACCACTATGGAGATAACTGCTCTGTTCTCTGTCATGTGGACATGCGTACGCTGAGTTGAAATCCGATTAAGTGTGGGGCTACTAAAGTAAAGAAACTCTATCGAGAAGTAGCTAGAATGGGATTGGCTCATCCACAGCTACATTGGCGACCGTTGTTTCTAACAATTATGCACAATGGACTCCCTCTTCCTTAAATCCGCAAAAGAGAAAAAAGAAGGAGAGAGTTGCGCTGGTATACTTCTCTTACGGTGAGTGCAGACCTCGTTAACACTCCCAATGCATTAGGCGTGATTGGATGGCATGCATTCACATCCTCGAGGAATGAGAGTGTAATGGCTGCAATCTATGTCTGCAATGTGTATATCAAGCTCACACATCGAAAAGGACGGAACTGCGAGAATCCTGCTTCTACGTGAAGAAGGGCTTTTGAGTCTTCCCTGAGAAGCATCACTTGCCAATCGTCCCATTCATTGAGACCAGACTACAATGAATGTGCCCTAGGCCAACAAGAACAAGATTAGTCCATTCAACATATTAACGGTTGAACGAAAATAAAGAAAGATCAGCCGTCTGTCTTTCTCTTGTGGAACGACTATACTAATTAATTCAAAGCGATATTAACGTCGAGCTGTGGAGTTTTCCGCAATCAATGGGGACCAGATCGCAAGAGTGGCCAAACGGGAAATGCAAAGCAGCGGTAGAGACCGGTGAGTATTTAGGAACAGGCTTTCCCCTGACCCGCACTCCTGGTGTGATGGGCAAGGGTGACAACGAGAGACAACTAGGTTGATTGGACAGCAGAGCGCCCAACTACCGCGTTGGTAGCGGTCATATTCAACAGGCGACTGTCAAGAGACCCGCATCACATGAGAGCACAACTACTTAGATTTCGTATCGTGAGCAAGCCTTGGCACACGCATGCGCTTCTGATTTCGCTATTTTTTCTGATTCAAGTAGCTCTGGCACACGCGCGTGAGCAGCCGTTGAGAATGTCAGATGAGGCGGTCTACTTGGCGAATGCCCTCTATCTCTCTGGTAGCGCTCCCATGCCTACTCTTCATGGGGCACTCTATTCGGCTTTTGGCTATTCCCTATTCCTAGTCCCAGCCTATTGGATTTTCGACCATCCCCATACAATTTACTTTGCAAGTCTGGTTATCAGTGCGCTCCTCATGAGCACGCTTTACTTAGGCCTATACTATGTCTTGACATCCATACTCGGTTTGCCGTCGCGCTACTCTACTTTGGCCGCAATCTTTACCTGTCTCTATCCACCTATCCTGCTACGTGCCAACTTCGCCTGGGCTGACGCTGCCTACTTGCCGGGCTTCGTGTTGCTTGTCGCTCTTTTCGGATTGCTTTTGCGTCAGAAATCAGTGCGCACTGCAATTCTCTTCGGCTTGCTCCTGGGCTTTATGTATACTATTCACTCTCGCTCATTGCCTCTCATTTCAATTGCCGCACTCTATCTTGTCATCCTCGGCCTTTTCCGTAGTTTGCCATGGCGGACCGTGAGCGCCGCACTGACTGCGACCGGTGTGATCTTCATCGGCACGCGTCTTGCGGTAAGGCACCTGAGAATGGCAAGTGGCACTGCAAATCTGGAAATTCCAGTAGATCCAATAGTCGCACACTTTCTCTCTGCTCGCGGCTTTCTTGATTTTGTAGTCAAGGCCAACGAACACTTGCTCTACCTTGTTCAATCAACCTACGGTCTCTTTCCAATTGGCGTGCTGGCTGCCGTCTACTTGCTCTGGCAGCGCCGCCGCGCTGGACTTAGTAGCCTTGCCGAAGATATGCCCAGTGCTACAATGACGTTCTTCCTGTTGATTTGGCTGGGTACGCTTACGCTCGCCGCTGCATTTGCTGCATGGGATCAGGAATGGGCACAGTTTCTGATTGGAGGGCGTTATATTGATGGAGTTTCCGCCATCTTTTTCGGGCTTGGTCTTGTTACGATCCTGCGTGAAAAGCAATGGTCGTCCTGGCGCTTAGCAACGATCGTTGTCCTATTGCTTGCAGGAAGCACCCTCGCGGCTACTTTGGGCTCGTCTCTATTCTCAGCAAACGTATTTGAAGCGAGTGCCTATCCCTTCCTTAGAATTTTGGGGCCTACGCCACTCGCTCTGGTTGCTGCCTCTGCTGTAGCTGCTGTGGGCTATGTGTTTCTCTCCCTCGCTCGCGGTCGCTGGCGTTTCCTCGCCGTCAGCGCCATCGCCTGCCTCTTCCTCCTCACCAGCGCCTTCAGCTACTTTTCCGCGATCCTCCCGCTCCAAGAGCGTGTCGCCCGCACTTCTACTCTCGCCTCCTACATCCGGACTTACCTCGGCTCCCCTCCCACTATCGCCTACGACACCACTTACTATCATCCCCTCTCTTACTTCTCCTACGAGTTCCTCCTGCCGCACTCCCGCTTCATCCCTTTCAATAGCGCCGCGGGCGAACTGCCGCCGGCTCCCATCGTCATCAGTAGCCGCTTCTGGAGTGACGCCGATACCTTGAATGCACGCTTCTGGCAGGCTGAACCCCAAGTCCCTCTCGTCGGCGCCGACCAAGCCCTCTGGACACTCCCCGGCCCTGTTCAGTCTGCCCTGCTTCCACACCTGGACTACTCCAATTCCGTCCTCGGCCTCCATGCCCTCCCTGCCTGGAGCATCGTGACCCCTCAAGGTATTGCCGTCCAACCCTCCTGGGGTCTGCGCCAGCACGGCCTCTTCCACCCAACCGATTACAGTGATACTATCCCGCCGGTCCGGTTCACTTCCCTTGCCTCTTTCCATGTACCCACCGCAGACCACCCACCGCAAGCCCTCCTCCTCAACCTCATCAGTACCGTCAATCAAGACACTCCCCTGCGCGTCCACGTCAACGACCATACCCTCTTCGCCAACTCCATCCCCCCCGGCAACTGGTGCCACCTCTTCTCCCTCCCCTCCTCTCCAAACGCTTCACTCACCCATGTCCAACTCAGCCTGCCCTCCGCTGACAGCACGCAACCGGCTCTCATGGTTGTGCGCGGCATCACCTTGCTCGATCATGTCCCGGAACAGCAGCACTCCCTTACCGCCGATCCCCTTCCTCCCAGCGCCTACCGCTCCCAACTCACCCTCCTCTCTCCTCCCTATCCCCAACCAATCGTGCGCGGCGCCATGGCTTCCCTGCGCCTCACTGTGACTAATACCGGCGATCAGCCCTGGCCCACTCCCTGCGAAATCGGTCAAACTCCCGCCGCTGTCCAACTCGGCATCCTCTGGTTCCCCTTGCACGCCGCCAACCGTGACTTCTCCTCTCACGTCGCTGAAGGGAGAACTGCCCTGCCCTACGCTCTCGCTCCCGGCTCCTCCATCAGCCTCACCGCCATCCTCGCTCCCTTCACGCAAGCTGGCGATCCACTCCCTCCCGGTGAATATGAGGTCTGGATCGGTCCCGTCCAAGAAGGCATCGCCTGGTTCTTCCAAGAAGGCGACAACGTGCTTAAGTTACGTGTTGAAGTCGCGCGTTAAGTGTTAGCGAAAAAGCGCATCACGACTCTACGAAATACAGAGGGCATGAGCTACTAAAGCGGTTCGTGGCAGAAAGCGAAATTGCCTGCTGAATTAAAGAGACATAGAACGCACTTGTGATGAATGCATCCATCGGGCCCAATAAGACTGGGTGTTGAATTTGCAGATAGGCTTGCAGTGGGCTAAGCACTATGGTTTGCTGTGCTCTCAATCACAATAGCAGACCACATACGCTGTAATTCGACATGGAATCCGGAAAACAGCGGTCCGATGTTTTCCCTCTCATCGTACGTAGGTAATACAATGGAAACCAACGCATCCTTCTTAACTCATGTTGAAACGCAGATCCTGCGACCGCAACCTGAACGTTCCACCAAGCGACACTTTCTCGTTCCACTTCAAATGACGACTAAGGCAGCAAGCGTGCAAATGCATTAGCACCTGAAGCGAGAGATTCTGGCGTACTTATGAGCTTGTGGTCCCTCGTTGTGACCAATTGGAGACTACGAACGCAGCGGCATGTCAACTTCCATTTCCCAACTGACTTTGGCTTTCCAATAGTTCTGCTGGTTCATACAACCCGCGACACTTTTTCAATTCCCAATCAAAAGAATCATTGGACTAACACGCCGATCAAAATAGACAGCGAACCGATAGCAAAATACGCGCCGCCACATCTCTTGAAAGTAGTTGCTTTGACCTCGTTCCCCTTATTGCGTAGCTCTCTTCACATGCATACAATACGTGAATGTTGGCAGCGGAACTGAGCTACTGCTTTAGGCACCATTGACATGTATGGTATCGACCTGTCCCGCGATAAAGGAGGGTCCGAGCACCGGCAGATTCTGGTAATGACAGATCACCTAGAGACTTTCCAGTTGCAGCGAAAGCACTGAGCTTTGCGTTTCGAATTGAAGTCTTTGACTATCGCATGCGTTGCTCTTTTGTAGCAGCGCTGGACCCTTTCTAATTGGGACTGAATTAGAATGCTGTACGACAGCGACATTGATTCTCATTTACTTCAGTCGAATGTAGCGGCTGGCGACAAAAGCAGGGACTTGAAACGAAATGACTGAATTGCATGGTGTCTGAACTTTGCAGTCCCAGAGGTTGTATTCATCTAATCGAATTGTAAATCAGCTAGGTACGTGCGCGTGAATTTATCCCCTTCTTTTCAGGTAGGCAAGAGCTGGCTCTGGCACGCGCTCTTCTTTGGGCTGCTTCTCCTCATTCAGGTTGCCCTAGCGCTCTTCCGCGATTTACCGCTCGTCACAGCAGATGAATCCGTGTACTTGGCGCACGCCCGATTCTTCTCCGGCACCGCTCCTATGCCAACTCTCTACGGCTCGCACTTTTTTGCCTTCGGCTACTCGCTGTTCCTCGTCCCAGCCTTCTGGCTATTCGAAAGCCCCACTACAGCTTACACTGCAAGTCTTGTCATCAGCGCTTTCTTGATGAGCACACTCTACTTGATACTCTACTACGTCCTTGTTTGCCTGCTAGGCATCTCATCTCGCCTCGCTATGTTTGTTGCCTTAATTACTTGCCTTTACCCGCCCCTGCTCTTACGCGCCAACTTCGCCTGGGCAGAGAACGCATATATGCCGGGCTTCATGCTACTTATAGCTCTGTTTGGCACGCTGCTGAGGCAGAAGTCATTACGCCTTGCTCTCTTGTTTGGGTTACTCCTTGGGTGTATGTACACAATTCACGCACGTTCTTTACCACTGATTCCCATCGCGGCCATTTATCTTGCAGTTCTTGGCTATTTCCGTGTTCTGCGTTGGAGAGTTGTGGTCGCGTCCTTGACAGTTACTGCTCTTGTTCTTGTCAGTACCCGTATAGTGGTCAATTATCTCAAGTTGCAGAGCGAATCCGGTATTCCCGAAATGTCTATGAGTGCGGTGATTTCTCACCTCCTTTCCCTGCAGGGGCTCCATGACGTCGTCCACATGGCAAACATGCAAGTGCTCCAAGTCATTCAATCATCATTTGGGCTCTTTCTAGTCGGATTGCTTGCTGCGGGTCACTTACTTTGGAAACGCCTCAGCAATAGCCCTGCAAGCTTCACGAATGACGTGGCTACAGCCACAATGACATTCTTCATTCTTGCTTGGGTGGGTACACTCGCGCTTGCCGCGGCACACCTTGCCAACCCAATACAGCATGTGTTTTTCTTGCTTGGACGCTACGTAGACGGCATTTCAGCCCTATTCTTGGCGCTCGGTCTAAGCGCTGTTCTCAGCGCTCATCAGCGATACCCGTTGCGCCAAGGATTGGTCTTGATAGCGTTGGTCGCCGTCAGCACTTTGGTTGCAGTTCTTGGCCTCTCCCATTTCCTTCCCGCCACTTCCGTACCATTTTCAATTGGAATCTATCCATTTCTTGCACTTCTCGATTCTTCACCTGCTCTGATTTGCGCTTCAGCAGTCGCCATAGTTTGCTTCGCAGTTCTAGTGCTTGCCTCCGGACGTTATCGAATTATGGCCGTACTCGCCATCACTGTCCTCTTCCTCCTCACCAGCGCCTACGATTATCGCTTCGGTATACTCCCACTCCAGGACCGCGTCGCCCGCACTTCTACACTCGCCTCCTACATCCGTACTTACCTCGGCTCGCCTCCCACCATCGCCTACGACACCACTTACTATCATCCTTTGACTTACTTCACCTACGAATACCTCCTGCCGCACACACGATTTATCCCCTTTGACGGCGCTGCGGGCGAAAAACCGCCGGCTAACGTGGTCATTGGGGGTCCTCGCTGGGGAGATGCAGAGTCTCATGGTGCACAGTTTTGGCAGGTGGAGCCCAGGGTCACAACGGTGGGGGCAGATCAAGCTCTTTGGACACTGCCCGGACCGCAGCAATCAGACCTCCTCCAGCACGTGGATTACACGAACACCGTACTTGGCGGCCCCCTGCTCCCTGCCTGGGGTATCGATACGCCTCAAGGCAGGCCGGTGCAAACAGTCTGGGCTGTATGGCAGCGCAGCTTCTACCATCCGGAAATTACCACTATTGAAACATCATTAGTTTGGTTCGACGCCGACGCCACCCTGCGCATACCGTATGGAACACGGCCACCCCAGGCCATCCTGCTCAATTTCATCAACCCGGCAGGAGAAGAAAAACCGCTGCAAATAGATGTCAATGGCGAGAGCATCTTTGCCGGCGCCATCCCGTCGGGAAACTGGTGCGAAGCCTTTCCGCTACCCATTGGGAGCGGGGGTAGTGTAAACGTAGAGCTTTCCCGACCGACGCGAGAACTCCTTCTGGTGCGTGGTATCACCCTGCTCGACCATGTACCGGACATGCAGCTCCGCGATATCACCAGCGGCCCATTGCCTGCGAGCGGCTACCGGTCCCAACTCGCCCTCGAGTCACCGCTCTATCCTCAAACTCTTGCCCGCAACACCATGGGTACAGTTCGCTTATCTGTGACAAATACTAGTGATCAAATCTGGCCCACATCCTGTGAAATCGGGAATAGCCCCGGAGTGGTTCATCTCGGCATTCTCTGGTTCCGCAAGCATTCCGCAGACCGCAGTTTGTCTGCACGCGTGGCTGAGGGAAGAGCAGCGCTGCCTTACGGGCTGGCCCCGGGCAGAAGTCTCACTCTGACTGCCATCCTCGCACCGTTCAAGCAAGATGGCGAGCCACTGTCGCCCGGTGAATATGAGGTCTGGATTGGACCCGTCCAGGAGGGAGTGACCTGGTTCTTCCAGGAAGGCGACGAGGTTCTCACACTTCCTGTACGCATAGTTCGGTAAAGTTGAGTCGGCGTTCTCCTGCGGCGCACCAAAGACTCAAGAGCACAGGTTCCTCCATTCCCCCATACCAAGACTTCCACAAGACATTGGCAACAATTCAAAGGCGGAAGTGCACACTGCAGCAGCTTCTATGCGGCAGGGGCAAGAAGGATTGCGGCTGGCAGTTCCAGCGTTGTTTGAGACCAGTCGGCTTCAAACACCTGTTGTAAGCGCCGGATTGCTGCGGGATCATCAATGAGGATTCCCACCTCGCGATTTCGGTCCAGGGACGTGGCTGTGAGATTTTGACTGCCCACAAATGCGCGCTGACCGTCCGCAATAACCGTCTTGGCATGAACGTTCGGATGATGGAGAAAACCCACTATGCCGCCCTCGGCGCGCAAAAGAGCGCGTTCGTCTGCATAGGGGTCTTGGCCGGAGGGTGGATTCGTTACCAGCCGGACGCGCACTCCCCGCTTAGCCGCTGCCGCGAGCGCGGTTGCAATGGGGTCGTCTTCCAACGAGAGCACGTAGATTTCAAGGCTATGGTGTGCAGTCTGAATTAAGTCGAGCAAGGTGCCGCGAGAGTTTACCGGGCTGATGACAAGCGGGAGGTCGATTGCGGGAGACGGCACGCGATTCCAATCACTTTGAAAGAGCTGAACCAGAGAGAGAACTAGGGAAGAGTCTTCCACTAACACGGCAAACTCACGATTGTTACGAAACGAACTTGCTGTGAGGTTCATAGTCATAATGGCTGCTTGTACACCGTCGATTAGGATTACTTTGGCATGCGTAAAGCGGAAACTTGGGTCTGTCCAACGCACTGCCACACCGGCGGCGGATAGACTCTCGCGGGAAATGCGGTTACTTTCGCCGCCGCCCACTGGGTTTTCTTCAAGAAGCACCCGCACTCGTACTCCGCGCTGCTGCGCCGCCGCCAATTCCTCTGCTATCTCCCTACTGGAGAGAAGGTAGACCATGACGTCTATGGAGAAATCGGCACGACGCAACAACGATAGGATCACTTCCGTGCCGTCATCCGGAAGAACCACCAAGCGAACCGGCCCTTGAAGAGCCGTCTGCTGGATTGGGCTAAATGCCAGAAGTAACGCAAATAGCGCGGCCAATAGTGCTAATGACCGCGCTGACAGGTTTTCCTTCACGTGAGCAACAAACGAGAGAGGTGGAATTCCCTAACTGCCGACAGACTTGCGCAGGGTAGTTCCCGCCGAGAACACAGGCGCCTTGCGAGCCGCAACCTCAAGGGGCTCCCCCGTCCGTGGATTGCGTCCAGACCGGGCCGCGCGCTGCGCCACACGAAACGTGCCGAAACCTGGCAGTGCAACACTTTCACCGCGCTTCAGCGAGTCCTGGACTGACTCAACAAATGCGTCTATGAATTCCTTGGCGGCTTTCTGCGTTGTACCCGTCCGAGACGCAATTTCCTTGATTAGATCGCTCTGAGTCATCGCCAGTACCTCCAACTAAGAGTAGGCGCGTCCACTAGTTTCATCATAGCGCCTGGTCACAACACATTATAACAGCGCCCCCAAAAGCTGCCTGGGACACCCGAAAGAGGATATCACCTTTGCCTTGCAAGGGACAAGTGACCTCAAAACTGTACTACTTGGGCACATTAGTTGAGCACATTTGGATACGTATCGAATCTCAGCACTCCCTGTCGCCGGTTGGCGCTCGCACACCAAGTGCACCGCAAGACGATTGCAGCTTTGGTGCGTGAATTCGCTCGGTGTCCGCAGTAGCTCACATATTCTGCAGATGTCTAAGAATCCTATAAGATTTCTCTTGACAGCTTGTCGGGCGATAGACAGCATGCATGGGATATGAGTACACTGCAATTATGCGTGTAGCTGCCAGCCGAGCTAATTCGATTCTAGCAGTGTTTGGCATTCAGCTTCCTTGGAACATTAGGTCCTGCAATTTGATGAGGTAAGAGCCGCGTGAATATACGATCTGCTAGTGCAATCCTGTTGACCGGCGTATTGCTGCTCTCAGCGTGCGTACCGTCCTTGCCCTTTATTTCAGGCGGCGATGAGCCGGAAGAGGTAGTAAGGCGCCCCGTAAGAAGTGTCGACCGCCCCACCGTAAAAGTAGTTCGCGGCTCGATCATCGATGCGGTGCGTGTCCTCGGCCGCGTGGTGGCCGAGAACGAGGAGAGCCTCTTCTTCAAGCAGAACGGCCGCTTGAAGGGCATTTATGTTCAGTACAACCAAGCCGTGGTTGAGGGCACGTTGCTCGCTGACTTGGAGACCGGAAACCTTGAGACGGCAATTCAGAATTCTGAACTATCCTTGCAGGACTTGGAGCGCACTCTAACTAAAGCGCGGACTCAAGCCGCATCAGGCGAAGCAGACGTCACTATCGCGAAACTCGCGGTTGAACAAGCCGAGCGCGACATCGAAAAAGCGCGTGAAGCCTTTGCGGAAGCGCAAGGCGGACCTACCTCCTCAGAGTACGCGCAAGCACAGACTACTTACACAAAGGCTGCTGCCGACCTTGCCGCCGCTGAGAACACCCTGCAACTAGCGCTAGAGGCCTTTGCAAAGGCGCAAAAGGATATCAGTGACTATGGGGCGGGAGCGCCCGTAGACCTGCAGATAGAGCGTGAAATCGCGTTGAGCAACGCTGAGCAAGCCTTCAATGCCGCGCAGACACGGCTTAGTCGACTGCAGTCGGGGGTCGCTGACACGAGTGTCTTAAATGCAGAAGGGCAGCTTAACGTTGCCCAGACAGCGGTGGATTTGGAACGCCAAAAGCTGGGTGGAGAAATCGAGCATCAGGCAAACAGGCTCAATGGTGCCGAAGACGGGCTTGCCAGAGTGGAACGGGAGCATGGCAAAGACTCGCAAGAGTATAGGGATGAACTAAGAAAGTACGAGGGCGTCGCGCGCGAGGTCAGGTGGGAAACAAACATTCGCGAGTGTCAAATCGTAGGTTCTAGTAATTGCTATGAGATCAAGGATGGGCAAGTAAGCGACACCAAAGATTCTGTGACTGCGCCATTGCCGAATACGGAAATGGCAAAGAAGTGGATCGACCTGCAAACTGCTCAGCTTGCATACGACATGGCCACGGCTGAGTCCGCAAACCCATTGCCGGAAGCCCAGGCGACTCTAGATAAGACGCGATTTGAGTTGGACAAGGCACGGCTAGCGCTGCAGGATGTTGGAGATGCGCTTGCCAAAGATTTAAAGACGGCTGAATTGGAATTCACTGCGGCTGACGCTGCAGTGGGAAAGGCCAGGGCTGATCTGGAAGTCGCCAAAGAGGCCTGGGATATTGTTCAATCCGGTGTCGACGCCGAGAAAGTACGTGATGCCGAGTTGAACCTAGCAAACAAGGAAGCAACTCTGCAGAAGGCCAGAGCAAGTCTGGAGCAGGTCCTGATTAATGCCGCGGACGCCGGAAACGTCTCGAAGCTGCAAAATGACCTCAAGCGCAACCGGGCGAACCACGAGTTGCTCCTCGAACAGCTAGACGATGCGCGTCTTGTGGCGCCATTTGACGGTGTCATTCAGTTCATCAAGGGCAAGGCGGGAGAAAGTGTGAGCGCATACGGGCCCATTATTGGGCTCGCAGATCCGACAAATCTCATCATCACCGCCGATATTTCGGAAGATGATGTTCCCAAACTGGCACTGGAGCAAGTGGCGGATCTAACCCTTGACGCGTTTTCATCTGAGGAGCTTACGGGCATTATCACGAAACTGCCTACCTCGCTTGTCACCACGCAAGGTGTAATCCAAGACCGCTCAATCCGGATAGAGGTTGTTTGGCCGAAAGAGGGTGCAGAAATCGGCATGCTCGCGCGGGTTACCATCACCGTACAGCACAAGGAAAATGTACTCAAAGTGCCTATCGAATCCGTAAAGCGCTCCGGCAGGCGCACGTTCGTTGAATTCATGGATGGCGACATCAAACGGGCCAAGAACGTTGAGATAGGTATCCAAACCGAGACCGAAGTAGAAATCCTAAGCGGTTTGGAAGAGGGATTCGTGATCCTGCAAGGCCAGTGATGAAAAGCATTGCCTTTGTAGAAAGGGCGCGCAGCACTCTTCACAGAAGCCGGCTGCGAGAGACAACTGTAGTAGGTTCTTTATCGCATAGTCGTTCGCAATGAGTCGCAGATAAAAGCGGTACTCGCCGCGAACCACGAGAAGCACGGAAAAAGAGAGCGACCTCATGACCTACTCTACTCTGCATCTCGTCACCCAGCGCCTGCGTTGGAGCGCCAGTGTCGTCTTTACGAGCATTCTTGGGTTGGTCGTAATGGCATCTCTTGTATCCTGCGGGTCTCCCTACCCTGGGCAGTTTAGCGGAACGTCTAGTAGTTCCCCGGAAGGTGTAGAGTCCGAGCAGCCATCCACTCAGGCAAGCCTGCTCATTCGCAAGTTCGAGCAGAAGAATGAAAAAGGCATTTCACTCTCGCAGTACAGAATGGCAGACGACTACCTGCGGGGTACAGCGCCCGCTGAGATGGGACTTTCCCCCCTCCTCTCCACCCGCTATGCCCAAACCGAGCACATGCCGATACTCACAAAGGGCGATGACACCAGTCTGTCATCACGCCAATTCGCCGCTTGGGGCTACATCGCATTTATCGGTGATTTCGATGAGCACGTTCAAATTCTAGAAGGACGCCACGCCAAACCGGCAGAGTCCGGCGATCCCTTCATCGAAGCCGTGATGATGACCGAGAAACTGGATGCAATCGGCGCAAACGTCGGCGACCACCTAATACTGGTCTATCGACCGCCCGGTGGAGACCCGGCACCAATTGAGGTAAAGATCGTGGGACGCTGGTCCCCGAGAGATCCCAATGAAGTGTTCTGGTTCTACCATCCGCCCTATTTCAACGAGGGAATCTTGGTATCTGAGGCGACGTACATCGACGTGATCCTTCCAGGCTGGGAGAATATTGGCTATGAGTACACTTGGTACTCGGTCTTCGACGTAGAGCCGAGCAACATTGATGCTGTCAACGCGGGCGTCAGCCAGATCCGCACAAATCTGGCCGCAATAATCGGCGAGGTTGAGATCGACGTCCGGCCGCCTGGCATCTTGGCAGAAGGTGAAGAACAAAGCACTACCCAATGACCTACTCAATTCTGGTCTTAGTTACCAAGCGTCTGCTCAACAACATCAATATCGTCTTCTCCACCATCCTCGGCTTGGTGGTTACGGTCACGCTTGTCTCTAGCGTCCCGCTTTACTCTGAAGGCATGAGCGAGATGCTCTTGCACCGCGCGCTGCGCGATACGGAATCGCGACAGGCGCAACCAAGAGCCAGTCTTCTGATCCGCAAGTTCGAGCAGAAGAACGAGACCAACATCTCACTCCTGCAGTACCAACAAGCAGACGAGTACATGCGGGTAACGGCGCCAACCGAGATGGGCATCCCATTACTCCTCTCAACCCGCTACGGCCAGACCGAACACATGGCCATACTTACAAGTGGTGATGAGGTTAGCTTCTCGTCACGCCAATTCGCCGACTGGGGGTTTATCGCGTTCGCCACGGACTTCGATAAACACGTCCGCATTTTGGAGGGACGCTACGCCAATCCGGCAAAGTCCGGCGATCCCTTCATCGAAGCCGTGGTAATGACTGAAAAGCTGGATGCAATAGGGGCTGAAGTCGGTGACCATCTATTCGTCCGCTTCCAAAGACCCGGCGGCGAGCCGGAACCAATCGAAGTGAAGGTCGTTGGCCGTTGGTTCCCAAATGATCCCAACGAGATTTACTGGTTCTACCACCCGCAGTACTTTAAAGAGGGCCTCATAGTGCCCGATGAGACTTTCATTGATGTAGTCCTGTCCGATTATGAAGAGATCGGCTATGAATACACCTGGTTTTCGGTCTTTGACGTCGATGCGATTAATGCGAACAACGCCAAGTCCATCATAACGGGAATTAGTGAGATTCGTTCCACTCTGGGCACCATATTGGGCAAAGTGAAGATCGACATCTCTCCCGAGGATATCCTGCTGCGGTACTTGCGGGACCTCTTCTTCCTCAAGATATTGCTCTTCATTCTTTCGGCTCCCGTCATTGGCATTGTGCTCTATTACATTGGCATTGCCTCTTCGATGGTTGTGGACCGCCAGCGTAACGAAATCGCGGTCCTCAAGAGCCGGGGGGCGAGCACCTGGCAGATCATCGGCATCTACCTGCTGGAAGGCGGCATGATTGGCATCTTGGCACTCGTGGTTGGACCTGTGCTGGGAGTCTACTTGGCCCAGCTCATCGCGCGCACGTACACGTTTCTTACGTTTATCGGTCGCGACCCGCTGCCAATCACAATTACGACAAACACGTTTAACTATGCCCTCGCCGCAATTGCGCTCTCCATAGGCGCTGCCTTGATGCCTGCGGCCGCCGCGGCAAGACACAGCATCGTCACCTTCAAGCAGGAAGCCTCGCGCAAGCTAAAGCGGCCTTGGTGGCAGCGCTTTTTCCTCGACATTCTCTTGCTGGGGTTGTCATTCTATGGCTATCGCTTGCTGCAAGACCAACGACAGGTCATCGTTCTAGGAGAAGAGGGCAATGTCTTCTCCAATCCGCTGTTACTCATTGTGCCCTCTGTCTTCATGTTCGGTATGGCTTTGCTATTCGTACGGCTCTTCCCCTACATCGTCGAGTTGGTTACGCGTATCGGGAACCGCTTCTGGGGAGTGTCGATCCTCTTGGGCCTCCGCCACATCTCTCGCTCTGCGGGCCAGTACAACAGCTTGCTCTTGCTTCTCGTGCTGACGTTGGCCATTGGTACCTTTAGTGCATCCGTAGCTGCCACTCTCACGCGCAACCATTCAGACTCCGTCTACTATCGCATCGGCGCCGACATGGCATTCTACGAGTCCGGCGACTACGATGAGGAACTGGAGCAATGGTACATCCCACCGTTCTCCGACCACCTGCAGCTTGAAGAAGTCAAAGCCGCCGCCCGCTATTGGGACAGCAAAGGCAACGCTATTTTGCCCGACCGCGCCACACCGGAAATCCAGATCGTCGCTCTCGATCCGTGGGATGCCGTAAACGTAATGTACTGGCGTCCTGATTTTGCGCACCGTTCGCTCGTCACGTTGATGAATGAGCTTGCTGCTCAGCCGGATGCGATTCTTGCCAGCGCCAACTTCATGATCGACCATAAGTTGAAGGTGGGCGACCGCGTGCGCATCAACTTGCGCCAGCAACAGCTCGACTTTGTCATTGTTGATTGGGTAGACTACTTCCCCACCCAGTTTCCCGATACCGATTACTTCGCTATTGCCAACCTGGACTATATCTTTGACAATATCGGTATCGGCCCCTATGACGCATGGGTAAAGACCGATGCGAATGCCGACATCGAAGCCATGGAAGAGAAGCTGCGCGATCTGGATTTCATCGTCGTGCGCACCCAAGACACCCGCGAAAAAGTGATTTCGCAGCGGGACGATCCGCGGCGAACCGGGGTTTTCGGGATGCTCACCGTTGGATTCTTGATCGCCATTCTCTTAACAGTCCTTGGCTTCCTCACCTATTCGCTGCTCTCATTCCAACGTCGCATGCAGGACTTCGGCATTCTTCGTGCCATGGGGCTCTCTATTCGACAGTTGATTGGTCTCTATATCTTCGAACAAGGCTTCCTTATAGTCATGGGAGTTGCGATCGGCACGACATTTGGCGTGTTTGCAGGACGGGTATTCATACCCTTCCTTCAGATCAAGACCGGCGAACATGCCAACATCCCGTCATTCGTCGTGGTAACCGCCTGGAGTGACATTGCCAAGATTTACGTCATCTTGGCTGTAATACTTGCCATCGCCGTGCCTGTGATCATTTCCATGCTCACACGAATGCGCATTCACGAGGCAATCAAGTTTGGGGATGAGCAGGGATGAAGAGAATTCCGGCACTGCCAGAACGTGGTAAGCCTTTCATCATTTGCGACAACCTCGTGAAGATTTACAAAGTCGCGGACCTTGAGGTTGTTGCCCTGCAAGGGCTTGACTTAGAGGTGGCCAGCGGCGAGATCATGGCCATCATTGGGAACTCCGGCAGTGGGAAGTCGACTCTCCTCAATACTTTGGGGGGACTGGACCGACCAAGCGCCGGCACCCTAACGGTTGGCGGGTTGAACTTGATCAAGTTCTCAGACGCGGACCTTGTCTGGTATAAGCGGTATATGGTCGGCTTCGTGTGGCAACAAAGTTCGCGCAACTTGATTTCGTACCTTACGGCGCTGGAGAACGTCCAGATGCCTTTGATTATTGCCGGCATGTCCACAAAGAAACGCGAGGCGAGAGCAACGGAATTACTGGAGGCCGTGGGTCTGGGACATCGCCTCCGCCACCGCGTGGGGCAACTATCCGGCGGTGAACAGCAACGCGTTGCTATCTCTATCTCTCTGGCACTCTCGCCGCCGCTGCTGCTTGCGGATGAACCCACCGGTGAGGTCGATACCCAAACCGCCAGCACCATCTACGACACGTTTCGCCGCGTCAACGAAGAATTCGGTACCACAGTCATCATCGTGAGCCACGACCCGAATGTCGCTTATCGCGTAGACCGTGTTGTCGCCATCCGGGACGGTCGTACCAGCACCGAGACGGTGCGTCGCAGAAGCCTTGAGGAGGGCGAGGAGGCGATTAGCCACGACGAATACGTGGTGCTCGATTCTGCCGGCCGCCTCCAGATCCCCCAGGAGTACCTCGATCAATTCGGCATCCGCGACCGTGCCATTGTCGAGATATCGGACGACGGCATTATCGTAAAGCCGGCCTATTCATCCAGTGATGAGGAAAAGGAGAAACGAGGGTTGCGAGGCTTGTTGCGCCGGTAGAACGCACATTGTTCGCCTCACCTCTGCTTCATTTGAGTACGCTTGATAGTCAGTAAAGGCAAGACGGTAGCCATGGCACAACCAATTGCTGTAGCCGAAGGTGTATCACGGGTCTATCACGTTGGCCGTGAGGATGTGTTTGCCGTGCGGGAGGCAGACTGGCAAATCCCTCCCGGTCGTCTTCTCGCGCTGCAAGGGCGCTCCGGCAGCGGCAAGACGACCCTGCTCAACCTCGTAGGCGGCCTTGACCGTCCGACGACCGGCATGATCAAGATCATGGATAACGATACGCGCCGCATGAGCGACCGCGAACTCACCATGCTGCGACGCTACAAGATTGGCTTTATCTTTCAAGCATTCGCCCTGCTGCCCGTGCTCTCTGCATACGAGAACGTCGAGTTGCCCATGCGTATTGCCGGCATGGGCGCGCGCAAGCGTCATGAGCGCGCGCTGGACCTCTTAGACCTAGTCGGGCTGAGCAAGCGCGCCAGTCACCGCCCGTTCGAACTTTCCGGTGGCGAACAAGGTCGCGTGGCAATTGCGCGCGCCCTCGCTAACCAACCGGCGCTCCTGCTGGCGGACGAGCCCACCGGCGACCTGGATAGCGTCACAGGTCTGCAGATGATGCTCCTCTTCTCCCGTATCGTGCGCCAGGAAGGCGTCACCGTCGTCATAGCCACCCACGACCTCACTGTTCGAGACATTGCGGATGAGACGTTTACAATGAGCGACGGCGTGCTATCGCGCTGGCACCCTTCACAAGAAGAACAAGAACCCAGCGAGACGATTAGCACCCTCATGCGCCAGGCCGAAACAGGGCAGTGGCAGCCTCCAGAGGAACCATCGCCCCAGCAGCCGTACTCCGGAAGCTAGCCGATTCCTCGGTCAGCCTCCTCGCGCCACTGCCGTGCCGCACGCGCCGCCGTGTAATCTTCTGCAGGCAGTCTAGTTATGTAAATGTATTACCAGCTTCTCCCTTGCCGATCCAAATTTCTCAGGCCCGTTTGGCGGCTAGTTGGTCTCGGACTTTGACTTATAGGCCTCAGGATCCGACCGCGCGCTGTCGAGCAGATATGCGAAATCAGATTCACCTTTCCCTCTCACAGCATTAAGGCATAGTAAATAGACCTCGAAGATATCGTGCGAGGCCCGGAATGCCAAGCCTGCATCGCAGCGACCGGTTGTAGCCTCGGCCGGGTTTCGCTATCGTATTAACTATCCAACCTTGGAGAGGTGTCCGAGTGGTCGAAGGAGATCGTCTCGAAAACGATTACGCCCCAAAAGGGCGTCGTGGGTTCGAATCCCACCCTCTCCGCCAATTCGTTTGACGTTAAAAGTCGTGCTACTTTGCACACACGTTGACTTAAAGGGGTATTACGGTAAGGACCGGCCATGGCTGAGAAATTCCCCAACTTCCATCGGCTTGTCCCCATTCTCTATGTCAGAGACTTAGCGCTTGAAGTTGAATTCTACAAGTGCTTCGGCTTTGAGATTTCCTATCAGGGCGACGAGTTTCCTGGTTTTGTCGGCTTGAGAAAAGACGCTATCGAGTTTGGTTTGAAGGAAAGAAGTGACTTCGATCCGATGAAAGCCACGGAAAGCTTCGTCTGGCAAATGGAAACGGATAGCTTCAGCAAAGTCATTGCCATATGTAATGAGAACGCATTTGCTTTTGCACTGCCAACCCAGTATTGGGAAGAAATGGATGCCTGGGAGATGAACGTCCAAACTCCCAACGGATATACGTTGCAACTTGAGAAGATCGGAAAAGACTGAGTTTTCCTTGTTGCTAAGTGCTTGGCTGCCAAAATCACCGAGATCTGCTCGTCAACTCTCACTTCCGTGAGAATAGGCATTTGATTGCAACGCGAAGAGTTCACTCTTTGCTAATCACGTCGGTTACCCCCCCTTGCCAATGGTCACAGTGCATAACCACGGCACAGCTTCAAGCGCCCTTTACCGGCCGGTACGTTTCTCGATGTAAGTTTGCACACAGACGTCCTACCCCAGTCAACAGGATCAACAGCGCATGGAACAGAACGGAAACGATATACTGCCCTACGCTGCGTTTCTTCGCGGCATAAACGTAGGGGGAAACGGTCCATAAAGATGGCTGAGTTGCGAACCGCGTTCGCCGCACAGGGATTCACGAACGTGAAGACCGTGCTCGCCAGCGGCAACGTGCTCTTTGATACGGCGGAAACGGACGCGGTCGTGCTTTGCAGGGCAATCGAGCAACACCTTATGCAGGAATTTGGGCACAAGATCTTCGTGCTTCTTCGTACAGTCGCAGAATTGCAGTGCTTGGTCGCTGCAAACCCATTTAAGGAGATTGCAGCGACCAAGCAGACGCGGTCATACGTTACTTTTCTCTCCGATGGACTAACCGGCGACAAAGAAGCGTCATACGACTTCCCCGAAGATGGATTTGCTATGGTGCGCTTGACCGCGAGGGAGGTGTGCAGTGCCTTTGAGCTGTCGCCGCAGCGCGGTACCCTGGACCTCATGGCTCTACTTGAGCGGGAGTTCGGCCCAACCATCACCACCCGCACGTGGAATACGGTCACACGGCTCCTAAACGCAACCTAGTGTCCGGCTAAGCGCTTTCGGCATGAAACAGTACCGCGCAGAGTAGGGAGATAACTCTACCATGTGCGAGTATCAATTCTACTCGCTCTTACCGGCCCGCACGACTTAGAGTATCTAAGCCTCTCCACCGCACTGTGACAGAGGCGGCGTATTGGATTAAAATACACTGAATTATGCGAAGGAAGACTTCCTTGGGTATAGGCATTCTAAGGGATACGCTGACGAAGGAAAGGGGAAACTATGTCACGGATTGTGCACTTTGAGATTCATGCATCCGACCCCGAGCGCGCCATAGGTTTCTATGCCGGCGTATTCGGCTGGGAGTTCCATCAGTGGGAAGGCGGGGACGCGAACTACTGGCTCATTGTGACCGGACCCGATGAGGAGCCCGGCATCAACGGCGGTCTGGTCAAGCGACAAGGCCACCCACCGGAAGAGTTCGCTGCGGTGAACTGCTACACGTGCGTGGTCCAAGTCGCAGACCTTGATGCTACCTTGGAGAAGATCACGGCACAGGGCGGCGTAATTGCCCTACCGAAGATGCCGGTGCCCGGCGTCGGCTGGGTTGGGTCCGTCAAGGACACCGAGGGAAACCTCTTCGGCATGATGCAGCCGGATTCCACGGCAAGCTAGGTGGCCGCTATTGGCAGCATCCGGCTCGCACGGCCAACGAGTCCGAGATCACGCCCGTTCACATCCTTATCGCGTACAGTCCCCGCGTGCAGGCGCTCGTCGCGCGCTTGCGCAATCTGGTGCGTGAGACCGTGCCCGACGCCGCGGAAAGAGCCTATCCTGTCTGGCGCGGCATTGGATTTCGACATCCGGAGCGCGGCTACTTCTGTGGTATCTTTCCCCAAAAGGATTGGGGGCGGCTGGTCTTTGAGTACGGAGCGCTACTGGCTGACCCCGACGACTTTCTGAATGGGAACGGGAAACAGACCCGCTATGTGCAGATGAGGCGCCAAAGAGATATACGAGTGCTCTCGCTCAAGCGGCTCATCAGGTCGGCGGTAGAGTTCAGGCGCAGCTAAGCGTAACCTGCCGGGTCCAGCACTCTACCCCCTTTACCCCGATGCCAGGCGTTGTAGCTGGGGGATGAGGATCACGTGGCGGCCACCGGTACCTGCTCGCCCTGCACTTTGGTGTAGACCCGCTGGGCCAAGCTGCCTTCAACCGGTGCGGGTTGGCCGAGTTGGATACTTTCTTCAAGATAGCTATACAGCGCATTAATATCTGACTTCGTGTTCATGCGCTGGAACCACATCCCTCTGCCAAAGAGATACATGAACACGTTATTCCCGAGACCGCACGGTCCCAGGCAACCGCCGCCGTCATCGGCCGTGAACACAATGCCAATTTGCTCCGAAATACCCCGGCGACGCGCCTCCCGCAAGAAGTGGGCCTTTTCGATTCTGGGGCTGGAGTACCCATTGCCACAGCAGCATGCTTCACACACGAAGAGCATGCCTGCCACCATCTGTAGAATTTCCTGGCCACCATCCAGAGTGGGCACGACCTTGATATCAGGACGACCGGGAATACCCCTCATTAAGCTTTCCTTCTTTTGCACCAAGCGATTGTCAGGTAATCACCATAAAAGAGTGAACAGAATGCCCAAACCAATCTTGCGCATGCCGGCGCAAGTGAGGCACCATCACAGGAGTTTCCTTGACCTATCTCCAAAGCTACCAGAAACTGCGAATTGTTGTCAACTACACACTGCCTGTGCTCTTGACGCCGCCGCCGGTCTCGTGATATAACGTACAAGCATAGTGCTGAAGTCAGTGAGCCTAAGAGGCAACGAGCGCTGCCATGAACCGTGTTGCGGGTAAGAAAAGCCTCGCACTACATGGCGGTCACACCCCTGAGTTGTGGCCGCTTGTGTTGATGATTCATGTAGCCGCCTAGGCGGCGCAAGAGAGAGAACATACACACACGTACCAGCGGGACGGCAGCACCTTCCAGCACCGATCATAGAGATGTGATGCACGAGCAGATACGAGGTCGCCTGACGAAAGGCACAGAAAGTCAGGCACCGGGCGTGCACTCTAACCAGCAAGACGAAATACACTGTACGCATTGTAGAATTTATGGATGCCCGTCCCAATTGTGGGGACGGGTTTTTTGTTAGTCGCCTCCTTAGCATTACCGGGCAATTGAAGCAATGTTGAATGACATTCCAGAATCTACCATAGAGATGACGATTGAGCCGGATGGGCTCTCTAGGGAATATCGCTGGAGCAAGCGGGCGCTCGCCTCAGGTGCCTTGGCGTTTTCCGCCATTATTCTCATTTTGGGAGGGTTCGCCCTATTGCTCGTGGGAGTCCCAATTGCATTGACGAATGGACTGATAGAAGGAAGCTGGCAGGCCGCTGAACAGGCCTTGGCCCAGTTATGGCGCCTTAGCCCGATGCTGCTGGCTGCTGAGTTAGTCCTGGCGTGGCTACTCGTAGCGGCCTTCTTCATCGTGCGGCACGTGTTAGCCAAGTTTGGCATCGCGGTAGCATAGAAGGGCCAACAATAGTGTCGACAATCGCTTAACAGCGTTTGGTTGGGCTAGTATCATGAAGTGGATGAACTTACTCGAAACAACGGAGGCAAAGACCTGTATTACGGGGCACTCCCATGGGCTGGAGATCGCCACGTCTTGCGGGGCGGTCCGCATCGCTGCGGTGCCTCTATGGAACGCGCAATAATGGCCCGCGTAGCGAATCGCAATCGAAACGAACCTAGTGTGCTAGTGGATAACAAGGTAGGGAGCAGATGAAGAAGACCGGTGCAGAGATTATCTTGGATAGCTTGGTGGCGCACGGCGTGCACACCGTATTCGGGTATCCCGGAGGTGCGTGCCTGCCCCTCTATGACGCGCTCTATCACTATCAGGACAGGATCGATCACATCCTTGTGCGTCACGAACAAGGTGCTGCCTTCGCAGCCGACGGCTTTGCCCGCGCCAGTGGAGACGTAGGCGTGTGCATCGCTACCAGTGGGCCGGGCGTCACTAATCTCGTCACCGGCATCGCAGGCGCCCACATGGACTCGGTCCCCGTGGTTGCCCTCACCGGTCAGGTTCCCCGCAACCTGCTCGGCACCGACGGCTTCCAAGAAACTGACGCAACCGGCGTGATGCTGCCCATCACCAAGCACAACTGGCTCGTGATGCACGCCGAAGAGCTCCCCCGCGTGATGGAAGAAGCATTCTACGTGGCTAATACGGGACGCCCAGGACCGGTGCAGGTGGACGTTCCCAAAGACGTTTTTCTGGAAGAGGTCGAATTCGACGGCTTTCCACCGCCCAATATTCCCGGGTACAACCCGGAGGAAGGCATCCAGCCCGATCCAACACTCGTTCGCGAAGCAGCGGAAGTGATCCACGGATCAGAGAAGCCGATCATCTTGGCCGGCCATGGCATCCACTACTCCCGTGCCTATGATGAATTGCTGGCGTTTGCGGAGAAGGCCAACATACCGGTCATCACGACGCTGCACGGTGTCTCCTCCTTCCCGGAAAGCCATGATCTCTCTTTCGGCATGGTAGGCATGCATGGCAATATCTACGCTAACTGGGCCGTAGACCGCGCAGACCTCCTGATCTCTTTGGGCATGCGGTTCGATGATCGTGTAACGGGTCGGCTCGCCGACTTCGCTACAGGGGCACGCATTATCCACGTGGACATCGACCCGGCGGAAATTGGCAAGAACGTTACAACTGACGTCGGCATCGTGGCCGACCTTAAGCCCACTATTCGTGCGCTCATCGACGAAATCGACCGGCTCGACCACAGCCCTTGGGTCAAGCAGATTTGCCAATGGCGCGAGGAGCATCCCAGCCTCACAATCCGCGAGACCGACATCGTCCTGCCGCAGTGGGTCATTCGCCAGATCTACCACATCACCAAGGGCGATGCAGTGGTCGTCACGGACGTCGGCCAAGCCCAGATGTGGGCCGCGCAGCACTTCTGGTACGACCGAAGGAATACATTCTTCTCGTCGGGCGGCCTTGGCGCCATGGGTTACGCTTTTCCTGCGTCTATTGGGGTAAAGTTCGCGCGCCCCAATGAACAAGTGTGGTGCATCATCGGCGACGGAGGCTTCCAGATGACCCTGCAGGACCTTGCAGTCGTCAAGGAGCACAACGTGGACGTCAAGATTGCCATTATCAACAACAACCATCTCGGCATGATTCGGCAGTGGCAGACCCTCTTCTACGACAGTCGCTTCATGAGCTCTAAGTTGGAGAACCCGGACTTCGTAAAGCTCGCCGAAGCCTATGGCCTAACGGGTATGCGAGCGACGACGAAGGACGATGTGGTCAAGGTGCTAAAAGAGGCACAGAGAATTCCCGGCCCCGTGCTGCTCGATCTGGTGGTGGACGAAGTTGAGAAGGTCTATCCCATGGTGCCGGCCGGCTCCAGCTTGGCCGAGACAATCGAAGGCGATGAAGTGGAAGAGGCAAGATACGCATGAGACACGTCCTGATAACAGAGGTAGAGGACCATCCCGGTGTCCTGAACCGCATAGCCAGCCTCTTTCGCAAACGCGCATATAACATCGAGAGTCTCTCCGTCGGTCACTCGCACCGGCCGGGTATTTCTCGCATGACAATTGTCGTGGCGGAAGAACACAAGGATGCAATACAGGTAGCAAAGCAGTTGGATAAGCTGATCGAGGTGATCTCGGTCACCGACGTCACGGAGCAACGCCACGTATCGCGCGAGATGGTCCTTGCCAAAGTGGCCGCGCCGGAGATGAAGCGATCGGAGATTTTGCAGCTCGCCAATGTCTACCGCGCCCAAGTGGTGGATGTGTCGCCGGGCAGCATTATTCTTGAAGTGACGGGTGACGAAGATAAGATCGACTCTTTCGTCGAGATTATTCGTCCCTATGGAATCTTAGAGTTGAGCCGCAGCGGCGAGGTCGCCATGGTGCGGGGTCGTGCTATGCCAACGCCCACGGTCGTGGCGGAAGAAGGTCCGGCGGCTTAACCTGTTTGTTCGCACAGGCGAGACCGCTCTGTAGCTGAAGAGGCGGCTCGCATATGCATAGAAAAGAAACCAAATCAGAGTGAAGAGAGGGTACAGTGGTTCAGGTCTACTACGACGAAGACGCCAATATTGATCTGCTCAATGATAAGACGATTGGCATCATTGGGTACGGCAGCCAGGGACACGCCCATGCGCTGAACCTGCGCGACAGCGGCTGCTCGGTAATGGTAGGGCTCTACGAGGGCAGCCGCTCTTGGTCGAAAGTAGAGAGCGACGGTCTACGCGTTGACGCCGTGGACGCGGTGGCACAGCAGGCAGACCTTATCATGATGCTCACGCCGGACACGGTCCAGCCGAGCCTCTACCAGGAATCTATCGCGCCTCACTTGCGCGCCGGTCAAATGCTGCTCTTCGCTCATGGTTTCAATATTCACTTCCAGCAGATAGTTCCGCCTGCGATTGTAGACGTGAGCATGGTCGCGCCAAAAGCCCCGGGTCATCGCATGCGGGCGACCTTCGAAGAAGGCAACGGCGTGCCTGGATTGCTAGCTATCCAGCAGGACGCCAGCGGCAACGCCCGCGAACTAACGCTGGCCTATGCCCGCGGCATTGGCTGCACCCGTGCCGGTGTGCTGAACACGACGTTCAAGGAAGAGACGGAAACCGATCTCTTCGGCGAGCAGACCGTCCTCTGCGGTGGTGTGAGCGCGCTGGTGAAGGCAGCCTTTGAAATCTTGGTCGATGCCGGTTATCAGCCGGAAATCGCGTACTTTGAATGTATGCACGAACTCAAGCTCATCGTGGACCTGTTCTACCAAGGCGGCCTTAATTACATGCGCTACTCTGTGAGCGAAACGGCTGAGTTCGGCGACTATAGTCGCGGCCCGCGCGTGGTGGACGACCACGTGCGCGAGTCAATGCAAGAAATTCTGCGCGAAATTCAGAATGGCGAATTTGCACGTGAGTGGATATTGGAGAATATGGCCGGCCGACCGGCGTTCAACGCTTACCGCGAAATGGACAAGACACACCAGATCGAAACCGTCGGCAAGAACCTGCGCGCCATGATGCCATGGCTCGATCCAAAGTAAGCACGCTAGAGGGAATACTAAAGATGGGGATACCGCGGTATCCATATCTCACACATCCGCAAATTGTAGTCAATGAGGAGAGTGGTCTCAGGCCCAACCGGCGCCAAGGCATAGCTGCCCTGGTATGCTGGCGGGCCTGTACACTTGCCACGACTGAATTCTCTGCGAATTGACGTGCAATTAGCACATTGTGTGTTTACTTTAGATAGAGGACTTAATCCAGCATGCGAACGTTACAAATCTTCGATACCACGCTGCGCGATGGTGAACAAGCAGCGGGCGGGTCTTTGACGGTAGAAGAAAAGCTATATCTGGGTCAGCAACTGGAACGCCTCGGTGTCGACATTCTCGAGGCCGGCTTCCCCCGCACCTCCCCCGGCGACTTCAGGGCAGTGCAACTCTTGGCAGAGAAACTGCGGGACGTGCAGATTTGCGCTCTTTCCGGTTTCAAACCGGACCAGGTTGAGGCCGCCTGGGGCGCAATTAAAGAGGGTGAAGCGCCTCGCATCCACGTCTTCATCTCGTCCAGCGATATTCACCTGGAGCGTCAACTGCGCATGACGCGCCAGGAAGTCCGAGAGGCGGCGGTCGCGTGCGTACAGCAAGCCGTGGGTTATTGTTCCAACGTCGAGTTCTCTGCAATGGACGCCACGCGCAGCGATTGGGATTTTCTATGTCAGCTCATTGAAGATGCGATTCAGGCCGGCGCCAAGGTCATCAATGTCCCTGACACGATGGGTTATACGCAGCCGGATGAGTTTGCGGAACTCCTGCAGTACCTACGCGCCAACACGCCCGGTATCGAAAACATCACGCTCTCCGTACACTGCCACAACGATCTCGGCCAAGCCAACGCCAACTCACTGATCGCCATCTTGAATGGCGTGGACCAGATAGAGTGCACGATAAATGGCGTCGGCGAGCGCGCCGGGAACGCCTCGCTGGAAGAGGTGGTGATGAACACCACCGTGCGGAAAGACTTCTTCAAAGTATCGCATGGCATCAATACCGAGGAAATCTACCGCACGAGCCGGATGGTGAGCGAACTCATGAATATGCCGGTACAGCCGAACAAGGCTGTCGTGGGCGCAAACGCCTTTGCGCATTCCTCCGGTCTGCATCAGGACGGCATGCTGAAAGACCGACAAACGTACGAGATCATGACGCCCCAGAGCGTGGGCATGGGCGACAGCCGAATCGTCCTTGGCAAGACCAGCGGCCGGCATGCCTTTCGCGACCAGCTTGCAAAAATGGGCTATCACCTGAATGAGGAGGAGTTTCAGGAGGCCTTTGACGGCTTCAAGGACTTAGCCGACAAGCGGCGTAACGTCACGGCGCGAGACATTGAGGCGCTGCTCTCAAGTGACGTCTTGCATGCCAAAGAATACTTTCATCTCGACCAAATCCAGGTGAGTTGCGGCGATAAGAGCATCCCCACGGCTACCGTGCGCATCATCGATGAAAAAGGCCGGGTCTTAGAAGATGCGGCTCTGGGCTATGGGCCGGTGGATGCAGTCTGCAAAGCCATCAACCGCCTTGTCAACGTACCCGCACAGCTTACCGAGTTCCGCGTCCAAGCCATTACTGAAGGCATCGACGCGCAGGGAGAAGTAAGCATTCGCCTTGAGAGCGACGGCGTTTCTGTCACCGGCTACGGCGCTGATACGGACATCATCGTCGCCAGCGCGAAAGCCTACATGAATGCTCTCAACAAGCACATTTCTGCGCAAAGCAGCGCTGAATTGCAGGAAAACAATGCGCCGGTGGCGGCCGCGGCATCGGAGAAAGAGAGCGCTTCCTAGCTCAGGAAAAGCATCGAAAATCCAGCAAGGCTCTGCAATCGAAGCGGAGGCGGATCCACAAGATCGCGCCTCCGCTCTTTCATTCCTAGCATTTGTTGTTGAATGTGCCTACAAGTGCTTAGCCACCATCATGACGGGTTGGGTTCGCTCGACGATGCAATGCTACGCGCCATCTCGCTCGCGTCCACGGCGCAACTCGATGCGAACGGCGCCCGGCTCTTTGACTCCTTTGAGTGCGGACAGCATGCCCAGAATGCCGCCCGAAATTACGGCGCTGGCGAAGGCATTAATTGGGACCTCTTTACCGTCAATCGTGACTCGGATCGCATCTCGCTCCGCGTTGGGACGCCCATAATGCTCGTCCAGAAATGCCGCCAACCCCTGCGGGTCGTCAGAGCGGCAAGTAGGTATCGAGAATGCCGCATTGCTGTCAGTCACGACTGCTGCAAGCTGCTCTTCCGCTAGCAGCAAGTCCGGTCCCAGAGCGGTACGGTGTACCTCGATCTTGGGGTAGTCTGAGCCCTTATAGCCTTCCACCAGCACAAGATCAAACCCCATCACCGGCAGCAGCCCGAGGACTTGCGGAAGTGAAGCATCAACGGGCAGACGGCAAAATGTGACTGCATTCCCTGGACCGCTGAGAACCACTGCGACGGCCCCTGTCTGAGCAAGACGCCAGGAATCGCTGCCCTCGTGGTCCAGCGAAAAGCCATGCGCGGCGTGCTTTATGACCGCAACCCGCCGTCCACGCTGCTGCAGGCAAGGGATGAGCTTCTCAAGAAGAGTCGTCTTGCCCGAATTATGCTTTCCAACAATGCACACTACTGGAATCACTCTGCGATATCCCTCAATGAAGTCTGCGCTGCACGGCATTTCGCCCAGACTTGATGCGTCGGCGTAACCCAGGCCGAGCTGCACGACCGCATAAATGAGATTGGCGCCAAACATGCGGCTCTTAGGCTTATACACTTTTCAAGCAAGGTCATGCCTGCGGTTTTCAGCCTCTAGTTTCAGGTATGCCTCCGCAAAGGCATCGATGTCGCCATCCAATACTGCTCGCGTATTGCCGGTTTCAACGCCGGTGCGGAGGTCCTTCACCATCGTGTACGGGTGCAGTACGTAAGAGCGAATCTGGTTGCCCCATTCTGCGCTGGTATGTTCGCCCTTGAGCGCCGCCTGTTCATCCCGCTGCCGCTGCAGCTTGCGCTCTAGGAGGCGCGCGCGCAAGATCCGCATTGCTGCATCGCGGTTTTGGAGTTGCGAGCGTTCATTCTGGCACGTTATCACGATTCCCGATGGAACGTGGGTGATTCGCACTGCGGAGCTGGTCTTGTTCACGTGCTGCCCACCCGCTCCACTGGCACGAAATGTGTCGAGCCGCACGTCATCGGGCCTAATCTTTACCGTGACGTCATCGTCGATTACGGGAAGCGCCTCTACGAGAGCAAAAGAAGTGTGGCGGCGGTGATTAGCATCGAATGGGGAGAGCCGCACGAGGCGGTGCACGCCGTGTTCCGATCTGAGCCTCCCATATGCATGGAGACCACTGATCTGCAGTGTGACGCTCTTGATGCCGGCCTCTTCACCAGGCGTGCTATCCAAAATCTCCGGCTTGAATCCGTGTGTCTCCGCCCAGCGGATATACATACGGAGGAGCATCTCAACCCAGTCCTGCGAATCGGTGCCGCCCGCGCCCGCATGGAGGGAAAGTAAAGCCTCGCGCTTGTCATAGGGACCATGAAAGAGCGTCTGGATCTCGCGCTTCTCGCCATCGGCTTCCAGACGGCTCACCTCGGCATCGAGCTCCAATTCGAGCGCAGGGTCATCCAGCGCGGCAAACTCCTCCAGCGCCTCAACTTCCTGAAAGAAGCCATCCCAATCATCAAACAGGCGACGCACCGCGGCAAGCTGCTGCATTACCTGCTGCGCGGCCTCCGGCCTATCCCATAGTTCGGGATCGAGCGACTTTCCCTCCAGGTCGGCAATTTCCACTTCCCATGCAGCGAGGTCAAAGGCGCCTCCGAAGTTCTGCGGCGCGTGCGCTCAAAGCAATTATTCGTTCTTCAATCATGTTGCTAACTCTTGTTTAGTGCAATTTGGCTGTGACTTTCAGATTTGGCATCTCTTAACCTACGATAGCTGGGAAGAATTGGCAACGTGATGCAAGATTCCTGAACCATGTAAGTCAGCCAGACGATGTATAGAACGCCAATTTCACTTGGCCTGATTCGAATGATATAGTTAATAGAATATAGAGCAACTCGCCAATTGGAATTCGCAAACATTGGACAGTTTCAGTTTGCTAACGCGCGAGTGATTTGGGATAATCTTGCAAGTGTTCGAGCAGTGTTGTATCCGAGCACATCGGAAACTGGATTAGATAACTTACCAAGCGTAACGAGTCGCCATCCTCCGAGCTAAGAGGTCCCAAGTGTCAAGCGATTCCCCCTTCTGGCTTCACTCGGTAAGCATTGTCGTCACGGCAGAATTCCACAACCCTTCCATTCTGAACCAGAGCTTCCTGGTATCACAAGAGATCGTTCCCAAGGATTGGGAAGTCGAAGAGGCGATCACCACGCCGCCTTTTTCAGTGCTGCGCTACAGCAACGGAATCCAGTGGATAGTAGAACAGTCAAAACTCACCGTTTCGGAGAAGTCTGAATTTTCGTTCCAGAACGAATACCAAGTCCATCAACTCGCCAATAAGTATTTGGAGAAGCTTCCCCATGTTCCTTATCGGAGCCTTGGACTCAATTGCCTGATATCCATGAATTGCTTGGACCCTCAACTTTGGCTAATCCAGAAATTTCTAAAGTCTGAATTGCATATCAATCGAGAATTCAAGATTGTCGGCACGGTACCCAAGTTTACATTTGATCTGGAAGGAGCGTTATTGAATCTGACGTTTAACGACGGCGAGATTCAGCGGGGCGAAGATGATCCTAGGAGCTCCGTACTCATCGACTGTAATGTGCACCATGAAGGACCACTTGAATCGCATGAACTACGCGCAGCTATAGGACAGTGGCCTGACCTTCAAGAAACAACAGTCTCTGTTCTGCGCGAACTCATAGGAGAGGCATAGCTTGGCTCTTCCAGGAACCACAACCCAGACACAACACAGGGGTCTTGCTGGGACATCAAGTCTGTTGGAGGAATTGCATCTAAATGAACCAAGCAAGTATCAGGAGTTTGGTAATACTTGGAAAAGAGACGGAGTAAGTACCGGCACTGCCGGGCTCCACTCTGGGCAAGAATCTACCTTTTTGTTTGTAGACCTTGATGTGAGGACGTGGCTTAAGTCATACTCTAGGCTTCGCGATACTAATGAGACTCAGCTGCCTACAGCTCAGATTGTTGGATTGAGTAGCAAGTGGCGAATTCTTGGTGGTTATCCCCAAAGGCAACCCATCCCCTGGAAGAAACACATAGCTGAGGCAACCAAGCAAGAGGAAATAGTTGCTATCCTAAGGCTATTTGGATTGGACGCAATAGCTGATCGTCTTGGTTACCTCCAAAGGATTGTTGCGGACGATCCGGACGAGCAACCGTTGGCGCTCGAGTCGCTTAGGGGACTAGCTCTTTTCCTGATGAGCGAACGACAATTGCCTTACCCACAAATTGCAATCAGTCCAGAGGGAAATGCACAAATAGAGTGGAGAGTTGGGGGAAACGGGATCCTTGCCATGGAGTTTCTCCCCGTCGATGGCCTCATTCGTTTCGCAGCGATATCTGCTCCCGCAAAGCTTGGAGTCCAAAGGAATAAGGTCTACGGCACATTGCCAAAGGAAGATGCGCTTAATGCTGTCAAGGCTTTTACTTCTGAGATATCGACCCAATGAATGGAGAATTACCTTCAGGCGATGATCACGTATCAAGGTACTGCAAACCAACGACCGTCGAAGACGATTTGCCCTCGGTAAGCGCATTCATGCTCAGAACGGGTGAGGATCATCTCTCCGTCAATTGGCTCGAATACTTTGGAGTGCTTGATAAGCCTGCAGCAATTAAAAGGATTCGAGAAGCATTTCATTCCAAGGGCTACGGACTTCGAAAGGGTGGCCGATTAGCCGTTCTCAAAGTTGAGGGCATTAGAGTCATAGCCCAGGAGAGCGCTCAGAATTCATTGCAAGTAGAACACCTTCCACGTGAAGACGATCCGTCCCACGCCGGCATCCTCGGTTACTCGGTTGACGACTTTGCGATAGCAGTAGAAATCAGAGCGCTTGTTGGCAGAGAGGACGTCTATCCCGCAGTGCCGCAATAGAGGCCCTTTACTCAACTTGCCCTGGCTGGTTCGTTAACCCAACCAATGGTACAATTACGCAGGTGTTCGCCTCAATGTGTGCTGGTATTAGCCACGCGGACGACACATTGTAGGGTAAATCGGTGGACGACTGTCTGAAGAGTGTACCTACTACGTAGGACAATCCAATGAAACAGGTTCTTCACATTATCGATGACAAAGACAATACCGCTATTGCGCTCGCGGACCTTACGCCGGGCGCCAAGGTCACCTTTACGGGATCTGCCGGAACTCAGGAGCTTACCATCCTGGATGATATTCCCTTTGGCCACAAGGTCGCGGTAAGGGCCATTGGGAATGGCGAGCACGTGATAAAGTACGGCGAGTCAATTGGGGCCGCGACGCAGGACATAGCGCCGGGAAATCACGTGCATACGCAAAACCTTGAGAGTCTGCGCGGACGCGGGGATTTGGTCGGCGCAGATCAATCGTCATAGCCCACGGTCTCTAGTTTTCATGACCGCTCAGAAGTCCGCGAGTCCATCCAAGAGCAAAAGAGGCCGAGAGTCGAAAACCGCTCTGCGCGCTCGCGTGGAGCAGATCACCGTTCTCCTCCGTGCCACCTATCCCGATGCCGAGTGCGCCCTGTTGTATCGCAATGCGTGGGAGCTTCTCGTATCCACAATTCTCTCCGCTCAGTGCACGGATAAGCGGGTAAACATGGTAACGCCGGCGCTGTTCGCGCGCTTTCCCACAGTGGAAGCCTTCGCAGCGGCGTCAAGGGAAGACCTGGAAACTGAGATTAGGTCTACCGGCTTCTTCCGCAACAAAGCCAAGAACATCCAGGGTGCGGCACACGTCATGCTGGAGAAATTTGGCGGCGCGGTGCCCAAGACGATGGCCGACCTGCTCGAATTGCCCGGTGTGGCGCGGAAGACCGCAAACGTGGTGCTTGGCGTGGCTTTCCAGGTTGCCGATGGGATTGTGGTCGATACGCACGTATCGCGTCTCACGCAGCGTATGAAGCTAACCCGCGAGAAGGACCCCACCAAGATAGAGCGCGACCTTATGCAAGTCGTGCCTCAAGCAGATTGGATCGACATAGGGCACCTTTTGATCCATCATGGTCGGGCTCTTTGCACCGCCCGCAAGCCGGCCTGTAGCGAATGTCCTCTGCAAGACCTCTGCCCAAGCGCAGCTATCTACCTCAACCCGTAGTTACTTTGGGCATTGGGCCGACCTCAACCTCGGCGCCTTCGGTCAATTCATCGGTGCAAGCGCAACCCCAAGTCCGGCTGACACTGCTGGCGTAGTCCGCGTTACTTCGATTCCGCACAACACGGACAACCTTCGCGGAGGCCGTCAAACGTGTAAATTCCCGTATTGTGTCCATCTTCCCAATGCATGCGGACCGCATAACTCCCAACCAGTTCGATAGACTCCAGATACGTCTGAGCTGCCGTCAGAATCACGCCGGCATGCATTGAGCCGGGTGTGCCCATTTCTCCAGCGCAGAGGGCACACGGACACGAGCGGCGTAGGTCGTCCCAGTAATAGCGGCTGGTGTGTCCGTCTCGCCATTCGACAACGAGCTCGCGGCTATCCTCGCCACGGGAAATCACCGCCGGCGTACGCGCGCGCATATCCTTCATACCTTGCTCCAGATTAGTCCTGTTGCGCCTCCGGGCACGAAAGTTGGTACCGCATTCACGGCTTGCCCCTTCATTCTAGCCCACTAGTCATTGAGACGACCGTGTTGCTCCCAGTGCGAACCCGCTATCGTCCGCGTGGGCGCCCTCCAAGCAACCTAAAGCGCACCCCGGCTTTGCCGAGGTGCGCTTTAATCCCAATCTTGGGGTCGGGCCGTAGTTTCGCACCAAGTATCGCCCTAACCTTGAGCACTGGCTCTAGTTCGACCAGGTTGCAGTAGCTCCTATTCGAGACTACGCACTAACGGGCGAAACCCGACACCCTGTCTATAGCCCCCACCCGCATTTCGATTCCATGTACTGCGCGCGGATGGGGGCTTACCTGTCCACTTGCCAAACACAATACAGCACTCGCGGATTATCAAGCGGTAAGCGCATACTCTTCATGGCCCACCTCCCTCCTTTCGTGCCGCTTCGAGGGCACTCGCCCTCCTAAGTTCAATTAAACCTCACCGTGTCAACGCTGTCAAGCACTGACTGTCATTTTGTTGCTAAGTTCATCGCTATCGGACGAGTGAAGAAGAGGAACATCGACCATTTCGCGGGGTCAATTGCGTGCTTCTATCGGAAGGTTTCCTGCACTGTCCCGGCAACTCGCAGAAACTCTACTTGCAGCGATAGAACCGGCTTCACAGTTCCATTTCGCTCAAGTAGCGGTCTTCGCCCACCAACATCAGGACATCGCCGCTCTGTATGCGCTCGCTAGGACTCGGATCGAACACGACGCTTTTGTTGCGCCCAATCATCAATACTTGTAGCCCGCTCTCCTCCCCAAAACCCAACACCTGCAAGGACCGTCCCACAAAACGATCGGGCACCCGAATCTTGCTAACGCCGTAGCCTGGGACCACTTCCACGTAGTCGAGGAGTGCGCGCGAAATGAAAGTATGCGAAATGCGCAGGCCGGCCTCATGTTCCGGGTAGATCACCTTATCGGCGCCAATCCTATCCAGGATTTCGCCGTGGAGTTCATCGCGCGCCTTTGCGATCACGTAGGGCACGTTAAGATGCTTGAGAATTAGCGTCGTGACGATGCTGCTCTGGACGTCGGAGCTAATTCCTACCACCACCACGTCGAAATTGCGAATGCCCAACTCTTCCAAGGCCCCCTCGTTCGCCGTATCAGCCCGGACCACATGAGTGAGTTCATCCGACATCTTCTCTACGAGGTCTTCATTCTTGTCTACACCTAGAACGTCATAACCCAGGCTGGCAAGCTGTATTGCGGCGCTAGAGCCAAAGCGACCCAGACCAATGACGGCGATCTGCTGTTTCGGCATAGCCTATCTCCTATCCTACGCGCACCGTTTCACTAGGATACTCCAAGAATTCGCGCTGACTCTTTTGCGCTAGCACGAACACAAGCGTAAGCGGGCCAAGGCGGCCCACAAACATTGCGGCGACCAACACAACACGACTTGCATCGTGCAACTGCGGCGTAATGCCATAGGACATGCCTACCGTGCCGAGCGCCGATGCAGCCTCAAAGAGAACCGCAATGAAACTGAAAGGCTCAAAGTCAGCCAGTGACCAACTGACCGCGATGAGCAGCAAAGTAGCCAACGAGATGATGGCGAGTGAACGGAGCACCACTCCTTCCGGAATCATACGTTGCAGAATCGTGACCCGCCGACGCCCGCGCATCACTGCGAGAATTGTCACTGCGAGAACGGCAAACGTCGTTACCTTTATCCCACCCGCTGTCGATCCCGGCGCTCCGCCAATGAGCATGAGAACCATTGTAAGGAAAGTTGTATCCTCGGTCATGCTGCCGACGGGGAGCGTTACAAATCCGGCCGTGCGGGCAGCTATGCTATGGAAAAACGTGTCGACCAACTGTACGTGCCACACCTCTCCGGCCAGCGTAAGTGGGTTGCTGCGTTCGCGCCAGAAGAATGCCACACCTCCAATCAGCCACAGCGCGCCGGTCACGATCACGATCAGTTTGGTTTCGAGACTGAAGCGCAACCAGCGCCGCGACTTCGCGATATCCTCGAATACCATGTAACCGGTGCTCCCAAATACAACCAATACCCCGACGACAAGCAGGAAAAGCTCCTCTCTTCGAAAGCTGGTAAGGCTGGAAAACCCCCCCATCAGGTCGAAGCCGGCATTATTAAATGCCGATATGCCGTGAAACAACCCCATCCAGAACGCCCGCGAGGGCTCGTGATTCTGCGCGAAGTAGAGCGAGAGCGCCAAGATGCCGAGAGCCTGAACGACAATCGTCCAGATGGCGATATTGCGTGTGATACTGACAATTCCGCCCATACCGGATATGTTGAGCGCCTCACGCATGAGGACGCGCTGGCGCAGTCGTATCCGCTGTCCGAGCAGCATGAACAGCAAGATCGAGCTGGTCATGAAGCCAAATCCGCCAAGCTGTATGAGGACAAGAATTACAACGTGGCCGAACGTCGTCCAGTGATCCGCCGTATCGACCACCACCAGCCCTGTAACGCACACGGCCGACGTGGCCGTAAAGAGGGCATCGATGAGAGTTGTTGTATTGCCGGGCTTTGTCGCAGCGGGCAACATGAGAAAGAGCGTACCCAATGCGATAAGGGCTGCAAAACCGCCCGCAAGTACGAAGGAAGTCCCAAAACGGCGTCCTCGCTCGTGCCCTTGGGGATTGGGAGGCGGCGACACGAATACCACTTTGGGCGGGCGTTGGCGCTCTCTCGGTTGAGTGCCGTCAGTTTCGTCAGGGGGTCCGATGTCTGAGGAGCCGATGTCCGCGTCCCTCCCCTACCTGAGCGGTATACCGGTCTCTCCACACATGATAGAAGTCCTGAGGGCTACTGGGATTCGGCCGACTCGGCGGTCCCCGCCACAAAGCGAACGGCTACAAGCTCATGCGTGCCGACGTGCGGGATTGCCACGCGCAGCACATTGTCGCTAATGCTATATTCGGCGCTCTCTCCACTCACAAGAAGCCGTGCATCTTGCACAGCGTTTCCAGGTTGAAGTACAACTCGGAGTTCCTGCGCGCCCAGAGTCACGATATCTTCGGCCGTCCCACGCCACGCATCCGGGCTGGTGAGATTAACCAGGTGCACTTGCAGCATATTGCCATAGACGTGCACGCCAATGTCTACGAGGCCGGGGCCTTCCACCGTGACCGGCAACTCAGTGCCATGGGCCCAACGCACAGCATTAGCAAGCAGGCCGGCCAGGTCGGTGTTATTCTGATCCCAGATTGCGTGATCGATGTCCCCAGGGAAGTAGACGATCCGGCTCTGCTCCTGCTCGCGCGCAAACATCACCGGGCGCGAAATTTGCGGCAGCTCGGAGATCGCGTATTCTGCCGGCTCTGCAACCGCCGGTGGCACCAACACCAAGGGCGTCTCTGTCTTCGCCAACGGTTGGACAAGGCTGAGTCGAGACGCCGCCGGCAGCACGATTGTGTCGGCAAACGGTTGGACGATCGGATGGTCGCCACCGATCTGGTACTGCGCATTGTCCAAACCTTGCAGGGGCGCGTGTCCTGTGGCGGAAACACCAAACACGTCCGCCAACCCAAAATCGGTGCGGTAGTCGCCTGAGGTGTCTCGCCGCGAGGTTTCAAACGTTGCCACAAGGCTGCGGCCGCTGCTAACAAAGCTTCGAATCTGTTGCGAGTGGCTGTCCGATAATTCACTAATGTTCGGCAACAAGATCAACTGGTAGTCTTGCAACGCTCCTGCTTGAATACGATCTAACTCCACCAAGTCAAATGGAATGCGCGCACGCAACAGGGCCAAGCACGCGCCCATTACATGACTATCGAATCCACTAATCGCATCGTCCGCGGAGCTTGCGGAGTAGAGGACGCCCACAGTAGCTCCGGGAATGCGACCTCCGAGTATTTGCTGATGCTGATCCAGCCATGCAAAGGCGGAAGCAATTTCCTTGAGGACGCGCCGATCGCGCGGCACGGCGGCCATGCTCGCCCAGGGCCAAGCGCCATGCGCGAGAATTTCCGCTAGGGTAACGGGGATTGTTGCCGGAGAAATCGCGTCTGAAGCGCTGCTACCCATGTCTATCGTGACGTAGGCAGCCTTGCCTCTGCCCGCAACGCCCCGCGCTTTACGGCTCACCAGGCCCGCGGTCCAAAGAGGGTTCCCACCGTGACCGCCTTCATGCTGGGTGATCACGAATTCCGCCAGCGAGGCGACGCGGCCCTGCGTCGAATGCCCCACCCACAGGGCCTGGTCCCGCGCCTCTTTGGTCACGCGGTCCAAGAAGCTCCACAGTTCTTCATCGACCTCTCTGCGCCAGGTTTGCCAGCCCCGATGAGCGCGCTCATCTTCCCGGTTCCCCGACGCGTTAGCCGGGGACGGCAGCCGCATTTCCGCTTCCCGCGCATACCGCTTCTCGCAATACGAGCAGTAGCAAATCTCACGATTTCCTTGCCAGTTGTGCCCGAGGAAGCCGTCTACAGGATAGCGTTCGGCAATCTCACGGACGATCGCAGGCAAGTATTCACGATAGTACGGCGAATTGATGCAGGTATTGTAAAGGCCATTTGTTCGGCGGGGCTTGCCTGCATGGTCCACCATGAACCAATCGGCATGAGCGTAGTAAAGATCCTCGTGGGCGAGGCTCGGATCAATACGAGCCAGTACGACGAGATCTTGCTTCTTTGCTGCCTCCACCATATCCCCAAATACGTCCCGTTCGCCAAGCCAGCGGCTGCGTCGGTGAAACGGCACTTCCGTTGGGTAGAACGCCAGCACGCCACCGGCACTTAGCACTACCCCACCAAGTCCATACTCACGCCAACGCTCTTGCCACCAGTCTACGTCTACGTATGGGGGATCAGCTTCATGAAGCACTACCTGTCCAAAGCGAATGAACTGATCGTACCACGGCATCTCCCGGGCCATACTGGCTCCCTTCATCGCTGCCATGCGACGCTAGCACTAGCCTCGCAAACACGTTTATTCAATCTTTTTCTTTGCCTAATTCTCAGTCTAGCCAACACCCATCGATTCTTCAAATTACGTGCCTCTACGCGGCTGTCTTGCACGGCGCCAATAGTCGGCGAAATATAGACGTTCGTGGATCAACATCCGATCGCAATGGCCCATGGCCCATTTTTCTCTTTCCCTATGCTAGGTAGAATATCCGGTATGCTCGTCCATCTGCAGTAGCCCAGGTTACAAGCCTGCGCTCGCTATCCGTTAACTTCGAGGAAAGGGTTCTAATTCCAAGAACTGGGCTATCACGTATCGTCACCCGGCTGTGCTCTCGCTTGATGGAGCATGCTTTTCTTCATTTAGCAAGACCCAAGCTGTGGCAGTCGCCGTCGGTTGAGCATCCCATCGGCTCGCTTGCTCACCCAACCCTAGCCGAAACAACAAGCCCAGCGCCTCATTGTCTTTCGACAGAACACTGCGCGAATGGCGGGACTTTTCATGCATGCTTGGAGGCCTGGAGTTCCTCTGACACGGTTGACCAATTCGTTGTACACTACGAGCGTCAATTATTATGACGCAGTCACCTCTGAGCACTATTCGCGGAGGAAATTCACCCCTTTTCCAATCCCCGCACTATGACAGGAGTAAGCTGACAGCCATGTCACGTGACGAACCGCAAGAGCAGTATGGAACCGCATCGTTAGAACCGGCCGGCTGCGCAATTGCAGGCGCCTATGGCACGTGGCAGCTCTCCTATACGGTCGGCGCCAGCGGCATCGCCGCGGGTGGCGCTATCAGAATATACACGGAATCGGACACCGATTGGGCCGTACCGCAGTTGGCGGACCCTTCCCTGGCCGAATTTATGACCGTGGACGGCCCGCCCGGAGCGCTCCTCGATATCTTAGTTGAGGAAATAAAGTCGGTACGTCTTCGCGTGCGCGGTCGCTCTTTGCGGCAAGGAGAGACGGTCATGGTGACCTACGGTGATCGCAGCGGAGGCGGACCGGGGTCGCGCGCTCAGACCTTCCTGGAGGCCAAGCGCTACTTCTGGGTGGCAGTAGATGCCGCTGGCGACGGTTCCTTCACGACACTTGCCAACTCGCCGTACTTGACCATAGTGGGCGGTGAAGCCGTGAAGCTCGTGGCCGTCGCGCCGTCAACGGTCGTCGCAGGCGAACCGTTTCGTTTATTGGTCCGTGCCGAAGACAGGTGGGGTAATCCCGCTCACGCGTACGCAGCCATGGTTGAATTGAGTGGAGAGGGCATTCACGTTCCGGAATCTGATCGGCACCTGACGTTTCAGGCCGGCGATCACGGTGTCCGGGTAATCGAAGGCTGCATCGCATCCAACGCCGGTACACACAGGATTTATGTAAAGGACGTGCAACGCGGCTTCATTGCGCGCAGCAATCCAATTCTCAGTGCAGAGCACCGGCCGGAGCACAACCTCTACTGGGCCGACCCCCACGGCGGTCAGGTCGCCTTGGCAGCGAAAATACCCGATTTCTTCCAATTTGCGCGGGACGTTGCCGGCCTGGACTTTGTCGGCTATCAACGCAACGACCACATGGTTTCAGCGGAAGACTGGCGACTGCAGCAGGAGGCCGAGGCAGCCTTTTCGGACCCCGGTCGCTTCGTCCCGCTACCGGGATTCGAGTGGTCGCCCGAAACAGCGCGCGGCGGGCATCACAACGTATATTTCCGTCGCCACGATCAGCCCATCCGGCGCAACAGCCACGCACAGGTTGCCGATAAATCCGACCTCGATACCGATCTTACTCACGTGCGCGATCTTTACGCAGCCTACCGTTATAGCGACGTGCTTATTACACCCCACGTCGGCGGTGCGCATGCGGACTTAACCTATCATGAACCATCCATTGAGCCTGCCATCGAGATCACCTCGACCCACGGCTCCTTTGAGTGGTTTCTCGAGGAAGCATTGCAGCACCGGTATACTGTGGGCTTTGTCGGTGGCAGCGACAGCCATACGGGGAGGCCGGGCACGGATACGCCCGGCTACCAGCCCAGACGGTACGCGCAGGCCGGGCTCACCGGTATCTACGCCTCTGATCTCACGCTAGAGGCTTTCTTTACGGCGCTGAAGGCACGCAGGTGTTACGCGACTACCGGGGCACGCATCGTCGTGCGCGTGGACGCGGACGGCCATGCCATGGGTGCAGCGTATAGCACGTCCACATCGCCGACCATTGCCGTCTCCATTACCGGCACTGCTCCGCTGGAAAGCGTGGAACTCTATCGCGGCTTGGAGAGAATCTACTCCCATCCCATTGAGGCTACACCAGACCCGGAACAGGTGCGCATCCTCTGGCATGGGGCAAGCCGTAAGTCCAGCTACTCCGGCGTGGTCTGGGACGGCACAGCAACGCTCACAAACGCAACGCTGATCGCGGCAAACACGATCCGCTTCGATAGTCCACGCTCCTATCTCTCTGACATTACTGACCGCAGTCTGAAGTGGCACTCCGTAGCTTGCGGCTACCGCAGCGGAATCATTCTTAAGCTAGAACGCAGCGCAGATACCGTGCTCAATCTGGCCGCCAGCACTGCGCTCATTAGCCGGCCGGGTTTCGGCGCGTATGGCGCGGCGGGGCCGCAACTGCTGGCGTACGCTCCCGCCGAGTCTCTCGCCTTTGGCGTCCCGCTGCGCGAGCTGGAGGCGGGACCCATGGAATACGCCATCGGGGCACTGGACCGCAAGGTAACGATCTCGCTCGCACCCCAGGACGCCCCGGAGAGCACAGCGTTCACGTTTACCGATCCTTCACCGCAGCCGGGCGTTAATCCCTATTGGGTGCGGGTGATACAGTCCGATATGGAAATGGCCTGGTCCAGTCCGGTCTTTGTTGACTTTGTCGTTCCCTGAGCAGATTGTCGAGGGAATCAACTCCTTTTTCTGCATGGAGTAAGGGACACAAGAGAGATGCGCTGCAGAGAACTCAATAGACTGCCCGATTGGCTAGCAGGATTCCTTGCGACGTACGTTCAAGTAGCATTGGCCTGTAAACAAGAACTAGAGATGATAGGCTGAAACTGAAGTAGTGTCTTTGTAGACGTGCAATGTGGCTATAGAAGGTGGGCATGGCTTTCGGATGGACCGAAATTGTACTTGCTATCGTCACGGCCATTTCCGTCGGCGCCGCCGTTGCCGTTGGGCTTGGGGGATACTTCCTACCTTTTATCTTAGCTTACACGCGAGGACACCATGCCGTGCGGGCAATTCTCCTCGTGAACCTTTTCTTGGGTTGGACAGGCATCGCGTGGATCGTCACTCTATTGTGGGCATGTTCATCTAATGCCCAAGGCTTTCGCTCCAGACGCGACTGAGCGCTTTCCCAGATGAGCATTTTCTCGTAGAATAAGGTCAGCATCTATTGCATGCCTTTCAAGGCCACAGATAGATAGCTAAGCCAAGAGGAAAAGCATGCGCTCGTACGCCATTGAGGAGGTAACCCCATGGCAACAGAAGGAACCGAAGTCGGCCAGGTTGCGCCGGATTTCACGCTCGCAAACCAAGATGGCGAGGAAGTCACCCTTTCCGACTATCGCGGCAAGCAGAACGTGGTGCTTGTCTTCTACGTGGGCGCGTTCAGCGGCATCTGTGACGGTGAGTTTCGCGGCATGGCCGCGAATGCAGGGCGCTATGACGCCAGCGACGCCGCGGTCATAGGCATCTGCACCGATACCAAGTGGACGCTCAAGCAGTTCAAGGAAGACAATGGCTTTCCAGCCACGTTCCTTGCCGACTTCTGGCCGCACGGCGCCGTGTGCAGTCAGTACGGGGTTTTTCTGGATGAGTTGGGCTTTGCCACACGCGGCACGTTTATCATCGATAAGAACGGCGTGATCCAAGGCAAGATCGTCAACGAGCCGCTCAATCCGCGCGATGAGGATGTCTACTTCGCTGCCTTGCAGCAGTGTTCCTAACGCTACACATCCCCTTCGCACGTTCCCTCAAGTAGGGATCGGAAAGACGAGACAAGGGCGGTAATATCCCTATTTTCCCTGAGCGACCGCTAGTGCGTAGCGCGGGGGCTTGTCCCCCGCTTCTTCGCGCCACGTGTGGTATCTATCACGTCGGGTGTCTACTAGGAATACGTCACTTCTAGAGCAATGCTTGTGCCCAAAGCGAACAGAGAGCCGGCTTGCCTACTAGGCGCTACCGTATAGCTTCAGCATGTTTACCGCCTAGGCTTCCTCGCAGAGCACGATGTAATTGTGCGATTGCTAGCGATGCGCCCTGTCACTATGCCTGTGCGGCGCGCGATCCCCTCGATAGACAGCCGTGCCGCTACCTGATAGCATGGCCGTTGAAGTGTCCAAAACTGGTTGATAGGAAAACCCGGTGGTACCGCTAGCACTCATTCAGAATATTTCAGAGCAAACACCGTCCAAGATCCTCTTTCTCGTTCTGGACGGGTTGGGCGGTATGCCGCACCCGGAGGTCGGCAAGTCTGAGCTTGAGGTTGCACGTATTCCCAACCTCGACCGCTTTGCAAGACTCTCCATTTGCGGTGTCACCGACCCGATCGCGCCGGGGATTACGCCTGGCAGCGGGCCTTCACACCTAGCTCTCTTTGGCTACAATCCGATCAGGCACGACATTGGCAGGGGAGTGCTCTCCGCGCTCGGCATTGATTTCCCAATCGGCCCAAATGACATCTGCTTTCGAGCAAACTTTGCCACTGTTGATGCGAGCGGCAATATCACCGACCGTCGCGCCGGCCGGCTCGCCACCGAATTGAACCGTGAGCTCTGCGCCCTGCTGCGGCATATATATCTCCCAGAAGTCGAGGTTTTCGTCGAGACCGAGTCCGGGCACCGTGCATTGGTGGTGTTCCGCGGTGAAGGACTCTCGGATTACGTTACCGACACCGACCCGCAGCGCACTGGCGTGCCCCCTTTGCCCGCTGAGCCGACGAACGAAGACGCAGCCCCAATGGCACAGATCGTCAATGGCTTTCTCGCCGAGGCCGCCATGGTATTGCAGGGGCAGGAGCCCGCCAACGCGCTCTTGCTGCGCGGCGCCGCTGGCTTGCCGGCAATTCCAACGATGCCACAGATCTACAAGCTCTCCCCGGCTGCTATCGCCACATACCCCATGTACCGTGGTCTCGCTACGCTTCTTGGCATGGAGGTGCTGGAAACCGGAGATACGATCTGGGATGAATTCGAGACGCTGCAGCAGTATTGGGATGAGTACGACTTCTTCTACTTCCATGTCAAGGCCACGGATACCGCAGGCGAAGATGGTGACTTTAACAAGAAGGTTCAGGTGCTGGAAGAGATAGATAGCCTCATTCCCGCCTTGCTGCGCTTCCAGCCGGACGTCTTTGTGATAACCGGGGACCATTCCTCACCATCGGCTCTGAGCGGCCATTCCTGGCATCCGGTGCCATTCGCCCTCTACAGCAACACGTGCATTAGCGACGACATCTCCGAGTTTACAGAACGCGCTCTTGTGCGGGGTAGCCTCGGCCGCTTCCCAGCGCAAGATGCGATGCTGCTTGCGATGGGCCATGCGCAAAAACTCGCCAAGTACGGGGCATAGGGAAAGCCTGCGCGATCTACCGAGTGTAGACCGTCTGCTCCTTGCTCCCGCAGTTCAGTCCCTGAAGCTCGACCTCCCACATCACCTACAGGTGGAGCTTGCGCGAGACGTGCTGGCAACGGCACGTGCCGCTATCATCAACGGCGATGCCGCGCCCTCGCTCGACGCGCTCGCGCAGAGCCTGCAGCGCGCTGCCGTACAGCGATTTCTTCCCTCCCTGCGACCGACAATAAACGCAACCGGTGTCATTCTGCACACCAATTTGGGGCGCGCACCATTGAGTCAGGCCGCTATCCAGGCCATGCTGGCGGTGAGCGACGGTTACAGCAATCTTGAGTTCGACCTTGCTTCAGGTACGCGCGGGTCCCGCTATACGCATCTCGCAGACACGCTGACTGCCCTTAGCGGCGCAGAGGACGCGCTGGCCGTCAACAACAACGCTGCCGCAATCCTCCTCGCGCTTAGCACCCTGGCTTCAGGCAAAGAGGTCATTGTCTCTCGGGGCGAGGCGGTTGAGATTGGCGGTGGCTTTCGAATTCCCGATGTCCTCGCCCAGAGTGGCGCCCGGCTTGTGGAAGTTGGGACAACCAATCGCACCTACGCGGAAGACTTTACTAGCGCGATCACGCCGGCAACGGCCGCCATCCTCCGTGTCCATTCAAGCAACTTTCGCGTTGTGGGCTTTACCCATGAGCCGGCGCTGGACGCTTTGGTGGAAAAGGCCCAGCAACACGACATTCCCGTGATCTACGACCTAGGCAGCGGTTCATTGCTCGATACAGCAGCCTTCGGTCTTCATCGGGAGCCAACGGTGCAAGAGACGATTGCCGCAGGCTGTGCCGTCGTGGCTTTCTCCGGCGACAAGCTGCTTGGGGGGCCACAAGCAGGACTAATTGTCGGCAAGAGCGACCTCATAGCGAGAATGAAGCGGCATCCGCTGGCTCGCGCCCTTCGGCTCGACAAGACAACCATTGCCGGCCTGGAGGCCACACTGGCCCATTACCACAGGCATGAAGCACAAACGCACATTCCGGTCTGGCAGATGATTTCCGCACGACCGGAGCGGCTAAAGCGGCGCGCGCGCGCCTGGCAGCGCGCGATTGCGTCTGCACACGGCCAATTACTATCGACTACCGTAGTTTCCGGCGAGTCCGCAATAGGCGGCGGTGCTCTTCCCGGCGAATCGCTGCCAACGTGGGTGCTGCGTCTCTCGTCACCCATGCGTTCTTCCGACTGGTTGGCAAAGCAGTTTCGCTCCGGCAGTCCACCGCTTGTGGTACGCATCGAAGATGAGGCCGTGGTACTTGATCCGCGCACTGTCTTGCCGGCACAAGATCAAGCCGTTAGACATATTCTGGCAAGTCTCTCAACATGAGGGCCGTTGCTACGCTATAATGGGACTTAAAGGGGTAATGTGACACTCGTGCCAAAAGGTGTCGAGTGTGAAGTGGAGGTCTATCAGGAGCACAAATCGCTTCGCTGTGAGGACAGGCAAGATACACTCCCTGCCACCTTGATAGTACAAAGAGCAAACGTCCGCAAAATCCATAGTTGCGATGTTGGAGACAGCCGGATGCAGCCGTTGATAGATAGTTTCGGTCGGCAGATCGAAAACCTGCGCATCTCGATAACAGACCGCTGCAACTTTCGTTGTCGTTACTGCATGCCTGAAGAGATGATGCAGTGGGTGCCGCGCGAAGAGATACTGTCGTACGAAGAGATTGAGCGGCTTGCCAGGCTCTTCGTCCGGCTGGGGATTCAGGACATCCGCATCACCGGCGGTGAACCAACCGTCCGCAAAGACCTCCCTCATCTCATTAGCCGCTTACGCTTGATTGACGACTTGGAGAGCCTTTCGATAACTACCAACGGCTTCCGTCTCAAGGCATTGGCCGGGCCGCTTGCCGATGCCGGTCTTACACGCATCAACGTTAGTCTGGATAGCCTCGTGCCGGAGCAGTTTGCCTACATTACGCGGCGGAATTCGTTCAACGCGGTAATGGAAGGCCTTGAGGAGCTCGAAAAGTACCCATCCATTAGCCCGATCAAGCTGAATTGCGTAGGTATACGCGGGTTCACGGAACGCGAGGTTGTTGGATTCGCCGAATTAGCCCGGCGTAAGCCCTATGTAGTACGTTTCATCGAGTTTATGCCGCTGGACGCCGACGGCATTTGGCGCGAAGAGAAGGTGCTGAGCGGCCGCGAGATATTGGACATCATCAACGATGCAATGCCAGTGCCGCTGGAGCCAATTCCAACCGACCCCTCATCGACCTCGCGCGTCTATCGGTTTGCCGACGGTAACGGTGAAGTAGGCTTCATTAATCCCGTGAGTGAGCCATTCTGCGCAACGTGCAACCGCATTCGCCTCACGGCGGAGGGCATGCTCCGCACATGCCTCTTCTCAGTGCGGGAAACCGACTTGCGCCTGCCCCTACGCGAAGGAGCGAGTGACGACGAGCTTGAGCACATCATTCGCGCCGCTATCTGGCAGAAGGAACTCAAGCACCGCATTAATGAGGGTGAATTCTTCCAGCGTGCTAACCGCACGATGTCCCAGATTGGCGGCTAGGGATTTGGCTGCTCCCTTTTCTAGCTGTTTCCGCTTGCATTAGTCTGCCCCGCATGCCCTCCTTGCTTGCTCCTGGCTTTGGAGCGCCTTCTTTTGGAAATCCGCGGAGTCCGTGTCCGCAGATCAGAATTGGCTGAAAATCCACATACCCGATTCTCCTAGAGAGTCGAGACCCTGGAAAGTCCATTCCCCCGGCCACCAGGAATGCCGGCGTCTCCCCAGCCGCGCGCAGCCTCATGCTTCCTTGGCCCAGATGTGCAAACACAACCGTATTATACGGTTTTCAAACATTTCTCTCTCTCTGTTGACAACTTCTGCATATTCTGATATCTTTTCTAAAGATACAGATTAGAATACTTTAACTATTCGTTGGGAGGCATGCCATGCGGAACATCTTGGGTAGTTCCCAGACACCTGAAGTGCTCGGGCGCTGCCCCGTTTGCTCGAGCGAGCTCACCGTACAGCGTTTACGATGTTCATCGTGCAGTGTTGCATTGGAGGGGGAGTTTCACCTCAATCCCTTCAACCGTCTCTCTTCGGATCAGCAGCGCTTTGTCGAGATTTTTCTTGTCGCCCGCGGCAACATGAGCGAGGTGCAAAAGGAATTGGGCGTCTCGTACCCCACTGTGCGCGCGCGCTTGGAGGAAGTCATCAGCCAACTTGGTCACAAGCCGGCATCGAATGAAGTTACCCAACAGGCCGAGCGCGTAAGCACGCTTCAGGAAGTGGAAAGCGGCGCGCTGAGTGTTGAAGAGGCCTTACGCCGCCTGGCAAACAGGGAGTAGCAATTATGGGCGCAGAAGAACGCATCGTACTTGAAATGCTGCGCGAAGGCAAAATCTCCGTGGAAGATGCCGAACGCCTACTCGGTGCAGTGCGGAACGGTAGTGAGAAAGCGGATCGCAGAGGCTCTTCGGTCTTGGAAAATAACTGGTGGGAGGAAGTGGAGAGGTCTCTTGGTGAAACACTTTCCAAGGTAGAGGACCGTATCTCGCGCGCAGTAACCGATTTGCCGCGAGGCAGCATTCGCATGCCCCTGCGCGGCCTCAAGCGGATGCGGCAACGCGAAGAGCAAGGCTACACGCCCGTGGAACTGCAGGAGCAATCCTTTGCCATTCCGCCGGATGCCCGCGTGGAAGTTGATATCGAAGGCAGCGCTCTTACCGTCGAGGAGGCCCCGGGAGACGCCCACATCAGCTTCGACCGTGAAGGCCACGATTGGGAGTGGTCAGTGCTCAGGCTGGGCGATACGTATGTTCTGTCCGTATATGCAAATGCCGTCTGGGCCGGCGTGCCGAACGTGTCCCTGCGCCTGCCTCCTGTCCGATCTTTGGCGTGTCAAGTCGCCGGCAGCAGCATGTCAGGTTTTAGACTCTCGTCGCCTTTGGACATTTCCACCTCAAGCGGGTCCATTCAGCTTACGGACGTTACCGGAGAATTAAAGCTGAGTGCGGCCGGAGGCGCTATTGGAGTCTCGGGCGATGTGCCTTCCCTCCAAGCAAATGCCGCCGGTGGGTCAGTTTCGCTATTGGGCAAGGCGCGGAAGCTCGACATTAAGTCTGCCGGTGGCAGCGTAAACATCAACCACGCCCTGCTCCACGAAGGAAACCATCGCGTTGAGAGCGCCGGAGGAGGCGTGATGCTAGTGCTCGACGCCGCTTCCGCGGTATCCATTGACGCTGCTGCCACCGGTGGAGGTGTGGACGCCAGTCTTCCTGGGGCGTCGGGAGAGGCTCGGAACCGATACGGCACCGGCCAGTACACTGGTACCCTGGGGGCCGGTACAGCCAGCCTGCAACTGAGCAGTAGCGGGGGTAGCATTCGCATTCACGTCCACGAAGAAAGCAGCACGCCAGCCGGTGATCCTCCTCAGAAGGACTTCCCCGTACCCTAGACACGTCTCCTCGACCTGCCTACTCCACTACTCAATTGGCGGCCCTAACTAGCTGCCAAGGTAAACCCAGAAGCGATAGGCACGCCGTACTAGCGGTCTCGCGCAGCTATGACCTAGAGCTGCAAGCAGTCCATCGGCTGCCGCTGTCAATCTTGTCTTGCCGCCTAGACGGACACCTGCGCGAACCCATAGTCCAGCAGCACGGCAGCATCGGTAAAATGCTGGGAAGAACCCAGCACCACGACCAACAAGTGGCGACCATCCCGTTCCGCAACCGCGACCAAACAGTATTCCGCGTCAGGAGTCCAGCCGGGCTTTAGGCCGTAGCTGCCGTCATACGTCCACAGCAAGCGATTCAGGTTCCACGGACCATACCAGCCGTGCTCGTCCGTAGCCGTAAACTCGATATGCTTTACCCTGGCATAATCGACCATTTCAGGAGTCCACTCAAGCGCATACTTTGCCAGCGCAGCCAAGTCATGGGCGGATGAGTAGTGAGGTAGCGTGTCTTCATCGTATCCGGTAGGATTGCTAAACTTCGTGTTCTGCAAACCTAGCTCCTGAACCTTCGCATTCATGGCCTGAATAAACGCGTCGTAGCCGAGTGTGCCCTCTGTAACCGCAATCGCCGCGTCGTTTCCGGAGTCGAGCAACATCCCATAGAGCAATATGTCCAAAGTCACCACCTCGCCGGCGCTCAGTCCCATCACATTGGGTTCCGCCATTGCGGCTCGATCTGAGACCAGCACCTTTTGGCCCGGATCGCCATTTTCCAAGGCAATGATTGCAGTGAGTATCTTGGTGGTGCTCGCAGGCGCCCGCTGCTCGTGCTCATTTCTGGCATAGAGGACAGTCTTCGTAGAAAGATCTACAAGAAAAGCGAACTTTGCCGTAAAATTACTCAAGGCTGGTGCGGGATTAGCTTCCAACCAAGCATAGGAAAAGTGAGGACGCGGAGGGGAAACCGTTGAGACAATCTCTGCAGCAGTCACCGGCGTGTTTTCAGTTACCGTGATAACAGGTCCTGTCGACCCTGGCGTCAGGCGTACAAGCAGCATCACGCCTCCCAGGACCAAGACTATCGCTATCACCCAAACGCGGAAGGCAGGCCGCCGCCTGGGTCTGATAGGGGTGGGCGATTTAAACCTATAGGGCTCCATCAATACCGAATTGCACGACCTAGCACCTACCTAATTTCATTTAACACTCGGGCAACAACTGGCTTCGCCTCACCCCGGACACCATAAACGAACCTATCGAATCACAAGTGACTTCCCTATGCCCAGCATCCAATTAATAGATGACGGAAAGCACCGTTGCTTGCACCAGTCAGAGATAGCCTTACATCGCAAAGGGCACTCGACATGGTGCAGACCCGGCCTAATGCCTTGCTTGTGCCGCAAGAATTTACAAGTGAGACCTAAGTAGGCCCCACAGCCTGGCACGACACAACCGCGCCTGAGCAAGGGCCTCCCGCCCAAAGCGCTCTACTCAAGAATAGAACGCTTGCCAAAGCAATGTCGACAAATGGCCAAGAGAGACCTCTGTCCCGCCTGAATCAACCCACGAGCCGCCCAGAGTGCAGCGCAAAAGCCGCCACGCTGACCCGAGCGCATCTACTCAACTAAGCCCGTGCGGTCCACGCTTTCCACGAAGTAGCGTTGGGTAAAGAGATAAACCACGAGTGGGGGCATAATCACAAGGAATGACGCCGCCATAATTACAGCCTCATTGAACTCATCCCCAGCGCCTTGACCGGCAAGCATTTGCAACAGGGCGGCACTCAGAATTGAGAGACGTAACGGCAAAGTAAAGTTGTTCTGATCGAATAGATAAATGGTCGGCTCGAAGAAGTCGTTCCAGTGCCAAACCAAAGAAAAGAGAAACACAACAATAATCGCCGGAGCTGCAAGGGGCAGCATAATACGCCAATATACACTAAACGGCCCTGCTCCGTCGATACGTGCCGCATCCTCCAACTCGTACGGTAAATTCTTGAAGAACTGTCGGAACACCAGAATAAAGAGCGCACCCCTCAGGCCGTGCCCAAACAGGGCAGGCATCAGGAAGGGGAAGTACGTATCCATGAACCCAAGGTTTCGATACAGGATGAAGAGGGGAACGATAATGGTCTGCGGCGGAACTAGAAACGTGAACAGGACCAGCAGAAAGAGAATGTCCCGCCCGGGAAAGGGTATACGCGCGAAACCGTAAGCTACAAATGAACAAGCAACAGTCTGCAGTATTCCCGAGCCAAGCGAAATGATGACGCTATTCCGCGCCGCCTGCCAATAGAGCATACCGCTTATAGCGAGTTCATAATTTCTCCAGAAGAAAGTACGTGGAATCCAAAGCACCGTAAGGTCGGCAAGGTCCGCAACCGTCTTGAGCGAGGTCGAAAACATGTATATAACGGGAAAGAGAAATACAAAGCAGACATTGATAAGGATAATATACGTAGCGAGGCGCATAAACACCGCCGCCCACCACTTACGCGACGTAAGTGCACCCAGTACACCTTGGCGCTGCCGAATGACGAATACAGAATCAGCCATGTGCCAGGTACTCCCTACCGTTCACCAGCGTAAAATACAAAGCGCCTTGAAATCACCAAAGCAAGCGCCATGAATAAGAAGATCGAGGCAAAATACATCCAACCCAAAGCCGCCGCATAGCCAAGCCGGAAGTCGCGGGTAAGGCCCACGGTCTGAATGTAAGTTAGTACCTCATTAAAGTTGTCGGTAAAAGAATCCACAATGGTGTATACAACGTTGACCAGAATGACCGGCGAGAGCATGGGCAGCGTAATCCGCCAAAATATCTGCCAACCGGAAGCCCCGTCTGTTTTTGCGGCCTCCCGCATGGTCAGCGGGATGCTATGTAGTCCGGCCACGAAAATGAGGATCTGCACCCCGGTTCGCCAAAGTACTAGGGTCACGCGATTCACCAAGTCAAGAACCCAATCAGCAATCGTACCTTGCAGATAGGTAAACACGACCTCACTCAGCGTCTGTACGCTAATTCCGATAGCTTCGGTACTCACCCCTTCGCCAAAAAGACGGCGAATGACAATCGCGGAGCCGATCACTACCGGCATGAAGAGAAGCATGCGGAAAATACCACGCCCAGGCATGTCCTGCACAACCAAGATCGAAACAAACAACGAAAACACCAAGATAATCGGCAGGTCCGTCAGCAGGTTAGCCACTGTTTTGGTGAACAAAGGCAGGAAATGAATATCCTCCAAGAACGGCTCTGCGTAGTTCTCCCAACCTATGAACGTCAGCTTGAGCTGAGAGCTTGTAATCTTGACGTTATGAAAGCTGACGTAAAGAGACTGGAACAACGGCCAGGCAAGAAAAATCAAGAAACCTACGATCCACGTACTAATATAGAAGTATCCATCCAAAGCACGTTGAAATCGATAGGTCATCCGAACGCCGACCGCAGACAGAACGACACGAACCGAAAGAATGAGTGCCGGCACCACAAACGCCAACCCCGTAAGTATAGCTACCCACGTAAAGTTATCTTCGAATTGCATAGCCTTTACCTCCGCGGCGGAATTATGAGATAGTTCTGGCCCTCAACCGCGTACTCGCCATCCGTGTAGCGACGCGTCTTGTAATTTACGATCACTCGCGTCCCGTCCTCATACACAGTCTCATAGACGCCATCAGCAATCTGTCTATGATCTTCCATCAGTAGATTCACTGTATAGCCCAACTGCCTCACAAATAGCTCGTATTCATCGACTATTTGCGGTTCCCAGTCGGCAAACCGCGATGAATAGAGACGGTTGTATTGGGTCCGGGTAAGAAGAACACTTGGGTTAGTAGTGAGCTCGAATGTTGGAAGCGCACCGTATTCAATCGCGCGTAGAAATTCGTCGCGATCACTGCGCAGATTGCTTTCGTCGCCCGTATAGCGTACTAACCCATGCACTGCCAGCGGGAAGAACGGCACCGTCTCCTCACTAAACACATAATTATAGCGGTCTAGTGGCACCCGGGTAAAGAAATCGGTTGTATCGAGCATGTACGCATTCCCACCCTGAATAACAGCCGCGCCCGTTTCCTGCATGCTAATCTGAATAATATCTTTCCAAATTCCGACAAAGTCCTGCCGACTTAGTCTAGTACCGCCCTGCTCAGTATCGACAGGCTGTCGCATATTCTGAACCTCGATAAAATAGCCTCCTGCCAGGACGATCAGGAGCGCCGCAGTAGCAATCGGACGCCAAAGAGCACCGCCAATCAACTGACCAAACATTGTATCGCCCGGACGCCTGGTCCCTACCAAGACAGCGTAGAGCCCAATTGCGATAATTGCTGTCAATCCAAGCATTCTGAGACCAGAAGTAAATAGAGACCTACCGGCAAAAATAAGGGGATAGTGGTTTAGTGCCACCTTGCCAAAGAATCGGAACTCAACGCCGGAGATGCCATACTCACTCATCTTCGCAATGTCAGGGGCTGCATAGCGATCACGAGCAATTTCCGGCCGCAGGAGCTGTACCTCAGTGTGTGGTTCATCCTCTTTCCGCTTAAAGCCCACATAGTTGGTCGTGATCGGCAAGCGATTTGCCCCACGCATAACGTCTGTCAAGGGGTTGAAACGCAAGAATGAGTCAAGGTTCCTGAAGGCGAGCAGATAGTTGTCCTCAAGATAGATTGGGATATTGTTTGCATTAGCGTAGTTTGAGACTGCTCGCAGTCCTTCATCACCACCAAGTTTTCCTTCAGCCGGCAGCCGCTTTGGCAATGACCAGTCGTACCCATCCTGGTTCCATCCCACCAGAGTTACGCGGAGGTTATCCAGGCCTCGTTCCTCCTTGAGGCTCTTGAGCATACCCAAGGCCTCGCCGAACGTGGTCATGGTAATAAACTGGTCTCGCGGGAAGGCTTCACGCTGCATAGCCATGAAGATGCGAAGATGCAGGAACGGATTAGCTTCTGCAAGTTGTTGCAAGCCACGTTCACTCATCAAGTATTCACGATACTTCTTAGCCATACCGACGTACGAGGCCTCGTAGCCACGTAGGAACGAAAACTTTAGCTCGCGATCACCTTCAACTCGGTCCTGCTCGAAACGTGTCACGAATGAAGCACGCCGCAACGGAAATGGCGCCTTGCGTCGGAATATAAACTGGCCGGAAATGCGATTGTAACCCAGGGCGGTGTAGCTGAGCGCCGCACTGATGTTTACGTCCATGTCACCCTTGGTCACAATTCCAGTAAAGGCCGAATCACCGCGCACTAACCCAAAGACCGGTACCGGTATCGGCCCTTGCTGCTGTTCAGGTTCGAAAGAGAAGAGTGCCGGCCCGTAAACCTCGGCCAGGAAGTTGTGCCGGTACTCAGGTTGCTCGGGCCGGAAGTGCACAATAGCGCCGGGGCCATCCGGCACAAATAGATATCCCTTTTCCTCGTTGGTAGCAGCGCCAAGAAACGGCATAATATCCAAGGTTACCAGCAGCCGTTCTTCCGTCTCGCGGACACTATCTTCGTTAACCGCAACGATTAATCGGTCATTCTCAAGCCAGTAACTGATAGTAAAGCCGATATTCAACTCTTCAAACAGATAATCCACCCGGACACCGCCGTCAATAAGATCAAACGTCATCTTCGGCTGATCGGAGATGATATCGGCAACACGAGTCTGCGTACGCACCTTGTCGGTATACTCCACAATAACAACCGAATTTAAGCGCGCCTTGATGGAGTCCGAAACTGCCTCAGGGTTCTCCATAATCGGAGAACTACGCCACAACAGGCCATCTTCACGGTCATCGAATACCGCGAGTTGTGAATTCTCTTTATTCAGGAAAAGCGACAAATGCTCTACCTGACTCATCAGTTCGAACTGCGGACCAAGCTCATTAGCAGGATCCATAACTGGAGCAGCCGTCACCGGCACGATTGGCAATATAGTCAAAAGCAGGATTAGCGGCACCAAAAACCGTGCAAAACGCCACCCTCTAGCGAGTGACAACTTCATAAACAACCTCCCAGAGGAAGCGGATCACCCGCGACGTCATGAAATAGCTAAGGGCGGAGATGCCGAATATTGCAACCATACCCATGATATTTAAGAAACTTACACCTGCGGCCTGTTTGAATTCAAAGTCGTGCACAACCTTCACCTGCATGTAGATGAGAACACCCATCCACCAATACATGAAGGTCTGCGCGAAGCCATACAACGCACTCTCATCGGTGGTGAGCACGTTAGAAACCAGAGCCAACGGCAGGGCGATTAGGATGTACGGCTGCAAACAATATGCAGTAGACGCAGCCACCACCTTCGGCGAGCCCTCTCCGTAGAAAATCGCACTAACACCGTAGTTCGCTATCACCCAGACAAAGAAGGGTACGAGAATTCGCGAAACTTCCAAGACAAAGTTGATATCTTCAGGATCGATGCTGGAGTAATGGAAACTCACCACGTTGAGCGTAATCATGCGCACGATGATAGCCAACGCCAGCAACGTCCACACGGTCCACCACGTTGCATCTTCGCGCAATGCCCAAAATGTCTCCATCGGGTCGCGCAAGACGCCAACCGCCTGACGGTAGATCCTGTACCACGTACTTTCCCGCTTGATGATACCGCGCTGAAAACCGAGTGCAAACACACGGCGCGTGCCCCGTGGAATGACTATGATTGCGCCGATACCCAGGAAAACGTACAACATAAACAACCCAAAGTTAGAGCGCATCCACAAGTACCGGGCCTCGGAGTAGGATTTCGCATATTCTTCCTTATCGTAGCCCCTGAAATACTCGACCATTGCATCTTGGTAACGCTCCTGACGGTAAAGAGCCTTGCCCAGAGCGCTATGCGCAAGGTACATGTTGGCATCAATCTTTAGGACTTGCTGCCATAGGTTTCCCGCCTCATCGTATCGACCGTCCCAATAGAACTTGCTCGCGGAGTGAACTAAGCGTGCGAAGAGGGTGGGGCGATACACTTGGATATTGTTGCGAATGGCATCTAGGATGAATAGCGAACCCTCTGAATCCGTCACCACACTGGTCGGGTATCCAAGTTGGCCCTGCTGCACTCCCCGACCACCGAACGCCAAAAGCGGTTCGCCGTCTTGATCGTACTGATAAACTTTTGCCGAATTTGCATCTACGACGGTAATGATGCCCGATTCATTAACATTGACATCCGAAAATCGTGGAAACTGCGTGCGTCTACCCGCTCCTTGGCGCTCGCCGTAGAACTTAAGGGAGTCCTCTTTGAAGAACCGCATGTAAACAGCGACGGAAGTCGAGTGGGGGTAGACATTAATACCCACAGGACTAAGCTTTTGCAACTGGTCCTTTACAGCAGTCGCCACGACGGTATAGAGGAAGCCGTCTTCGGAAAGGAATAGATTGGAGTGCGGCGTGGGTTGGGGCAAGAAGATCTTCCGCCGCTGGTCTTTAGTTGCAAACATGCTGACAATCAGGCGGCGCAAGCTAAAGTCCAGACGCGTAGCCCCGAAGAAGCCACGAAAGTTCCCTTCGCCATCGAGCACAATAATGCCGAGATTGCTCCCCGCCTCTAATGTGTAGATGCGACCACTCCGGTCCACCACAAGTTTGCTGGGTGCAAACGTATGGTCAATTGGGACTAGTGTCGTCGCGGGCTTGAAGAACTCGTCAACAAAACCTCCATTCGGATCCAACCGAAGAATGCGGTTATTGCCAGTATCAGCAACAAAGATATTCCCATCGGGGTCCACATAGACACCTTCGGGCTTACTCAAGTTGCTGATCTCCATGAGATAATCGCCCTCTCTGGAGAACTTAAGTATCCGGTCGTTGCCTGTATCAGCAAGCCACAGGTTCTCCTCATGATCGATGAACAGGTCAGAGGGCTCCTTAAACGCACCTGTCGGCAGGTGAATACCGTTTATCTCTTTCTCAAAGATGTAGGGCAAGGGTGACGGCACCCGTTGTCTACGGGGATCAATCGTGTATGACAGCTTTGGATCAAGTTCCAAAGCAGATGCAGTGCCAGCAAACGCAAGGATAAGCCAAATCGCCGCCAGCAGTGCCAGCCCTGCCCTCAACCTTGACCCTCTCTGTCTAAACATTGTTGCCATTCCCTTACCCACTTCTGATGTAGTCGCTACTTGCTACAAGCCAAGACGTCACGCCTTGATTCCTGAGTGTGCCATTGTAGCAATCACTCGCCGCTGCACTAGCGTAAACAGAACCACCGGCGGCGTAATCATTATAAATGTTGCAGCCGCATATGCGCCCTGCCGCGCCACAGATCCCTGGCTAATCAAAGTCTGCAATGCAATGGGCAGGGTCCGCATTGACTCCGTCCGCGTAAACACCAAAGGCGCCCAGATATCATTCCACGTTGCAACGAAGATGATGATAACCAGCGTAGCCCATGCCGGAGTCACCAATGGCATAATGACACGCCAAAACACAGTCCACTCCGATGCGCCGTCAATTTTGGCCGATTCTATGAGCGCTTCCGGTATCTGCTCCATGAACTGCTTCATCAAGAACAGCGCATATGGGATCGCCAGGTTGGGAAGCACGAGAGCAAAATAGGTATCAATGATTCCGAGCTGATAAACCACGAGGTACCGTGGAATTGCCGTCACCTGCGGGGTAAACATAAGCGCCGCGATAACCACCATGAACATCGCATTGCGTCCGGGAAACTTATGCTTCGCCAAGGGATAAGCAGCCAAGCTCGCCAGCAAAACCCCGCCGATTACGGTACAGAAGGCCACAAACACACTATTGAAGATGTATCGAATGAACGGCACATTGAGCGAATACGTAGCGATCAATAGGTCCTGGAAATTACGCAGGGTAGGATTCCGCACAATAAAGCGCGGCGGGAAGAGGAACAGTTCATCTATTGGTTTCAATGCGTGCGAAACGACGAAGATCAGTGGCAACGACATGAATGCAGCAAGTATGGTCAACGCTGCGATGGTCGTAAACTCACCGCTCGTCATCTTAAATCTGCCTACTCGAAGTATCATCTACCGATTCCCCTTCCTTTGTTATTCGTCTTTGGTCGAAAGCATACGCAAAGCGCCTTGCCCGACACCAAAGGTAATGATGAAGAGTATCACGGCAATTGCAGCCGCATATCCCATCTCAAATCGAATAAAGGCGTAGTCGTACAGGTGAGACAGAATCATATGTGCGGCGTAGAGTGGGCTGGGTAGCCCGGCCAGGGATAGCGAAATCTCGAAGCCAGCCGAGAACATCAGCACCACGGCATTGATAACACCGAACAGCACCTGCGGTTTCATCGAAGGCAGAGTGATGTACCACATCTCCTGGAGCGGATGGGCTATCCCGTCCACTTTCCCAGCCTCATAGAGTTCTGTGTTCACAGTCTGCAAACCGGCAAGGAATACCAGGAAATTATTGCCCATACTCATCCAAAGCATGACAAACATAATTACCGGCAACATAGTCCGCTGATCGATGAGCCACAGAAACGGCTCTTGAATGAAGCCCATGCGCATCATGAAGTAGTTCAAGTAGCCATAGCGGTCGCCGGAAAAGACGATGCGCCAGACAACTGCCATTGCAATTGCGCTTGTGAGCGATGGCGCGTAGAAAGCCAACGCATAGATGGTCCGCACCCGGATCCGGTTGATAAACCAAGCGAGCAGGAAGGATGCGGTTAGGCTAACCGGCCCCGTAATAAAGGCAAAGAATAAGGTATTACGAATTGACAGAACAAAGATATCATCCTCTAGAAACAGCAAACGATAGTTGGACCAGCCTATGATGCGCGGCGGTTCCAGCATGTTGAAGTAGGTGAAGCTAAGCCAAACAGCCACGCCTACAGGAATAATCAAGAAGGCGAAAAAGAAGATCATATAAGGCAGCAGAAACGCATACGACACGCCATATAGGGCGAGAATCCGGTGCAGGCCGGTCTTCGGTTTTGCTCCCGCTCGCGGCTGTGTGTTCGCCTCGGCGCCCGGGCCGCTACTCTTTACCTCGGCCATTATTCAAGACCCCCTTTCGTCTTAGAAAGATCAACATCCAACCCGAACTCCTCGCGCTTGCGGATGAGCTCGCGGTCGATCTGCTTTACTGCTTCTTCTAGGGCTTCACGCGGGTTCCACCCTTGAAGCACCACACGGTTCCAGGCATTTATGATGTGACGCGGCGTAAAGTAGCCGCCCAAGGTAACCGGCTGCTCCTTGAACCAGCGCCACTGCTCCTGGATAGACTCGATATCCTTCTTTGGGAAGGGAAGCTGATTAAGCGCCTTCACGTTCGCGGTATTCCAGCGCGCTTCCGTGCCGATCAAGGCCTCAAGCTCTTCTCCGAAACGCGCCTGGGCGCGTTCCGACGTCCACCACTTGACCCATTCCCACGCCATATCCTGCTTAGCGGAATTATCCATAATTACCACAGCCTGACCGAAGCCGCCTGACGTACGGTCCACCTGTCCGTCCGGGCGGCGCTTACCGGGAAGAGGTACCATCTCCCAGCGGCCTTCAAGCTCCGGCGCCGCTACAGAGAGAAGAACATACGTAAAGAACCCGGAAACTCCAATCGGCATCTCTCCCGTCCGCATACGGTTATAGAAGTCCGCTTGCTGTGTAATCTTGTAATTCGTATAGAGTTCGGTCCATTCGCGGAATCCCGCCAGAGCCTCCGGAGTATCGAGAGCGCTCAACCCTCTATCCGTATAGAAGTCCCCGCCGTTTTGGTAGAGAAACGGTAAGAACCCCGGGACAAGCGCTTCCGCCAAGCCATACAAACCGCCACCTGCAGATATACCAACCGGTGGGAAGAAGAAGTCCATCCCGCGCTGCTGGAGCAGCCAGATCATATTGTACAAGTCTTGCCACGTATCGGGCGGAGTCAAGCCCAATTCATTGAATATGTCTGTACGGTAGAACATCATCAAGAAGTCCTGCGTCTCCGGCAAGGCATAGTCTCCGCCCTCCCAACGGAAGGGCAGTAGCGCCCCTGGACGGAATCGCGTGGCAACCTCCTGATAGTCCAAAAACTTATTCACATTGGCAACGCCGTTACGAATTGCAAACTCAACGGGTACATCCGGCAACACTCCGGTCGCCACATCGGGCGTTACACCGCTCGCCACAGACAGGAGCAATACATTCACCGAGCCTGCACTCAATTGTGCAGGCGGGAATACTTGCAGGTTGACACTGATACCACTCGCCGGTGAAAAGTCATCTTCGGTCATGTCCTTCATGATCATGCCCCACTCGCGACCACGTGCAACCCACACCGTAATGGTGTTATCGTCATCGCCGTAAACGGAGCCGACACCATAGTAATTGCGGACAAACGAACTCATGAAGTTCATGAATCCGGCCCATGTCTTCAAGAAGATACTGGCCCTGCCCGACCCCAACTCCATCTCGGGATTCGTAACCAGAAGGTAGTCAAGCCAAAGCGGGTGTTCACGCAGGTAAAGGAGCCACTGCGAGAGACGGCCCTGACTGGCGCTCAGATCGCTCAAGCGGCGCGACATACTCTCAGGGTCGCTGGCCATGTCACGCAACTGGAACGCCACTTCACCCAATACATTGGCCACATTCGGCTTTACGCCATTATTGATCTCGGTCATGTGTTCCACTTGCTGTTCAAGCAGGTCATAGTTGGTTACCAACCGGGGAACCAAGGTCGGAATACGCGACGTGAGATCGAATTCCATATACGGATCAGGGTTTACACCCGTAATCATCGTGATCTCGCGCACCATGATAGACAGGTCGGTTACAACCTTATTGATAGCGCGAACGGTTTCCGCCGAGGGGCCCACCGTAACCTCCATCGTAAGGGTATGAATTCCCTTAGCGAGATAGAAAAGATACGGTTCACCCTCGCCTGCTCTCTCGCCAAAGTGCACAATGCGCCAATCGCGGTCATTGTCCGGCGTAAAGAGGAAGTTGTTGAGTTCCTGGAAGGGAACTTTGCCATCAATGAGAATCCGCCGCGCGGAAGGCAAGAAGCTTGCGTACGCCTGCCAGCGCCGCCAAGCAATCTTGTAGAGACCGTCTTCCGGCACCTCAAATTCCCAGGTGGCCGCTTGCAGAGCGCGGCGCCAGCGATAGGAGCCGTAAGCGTTCAACCGCACGTAGCCAGCCGAGTATGGGTCGACCAGAGGACCGGAGGTGTACTCCATACGAATGGTAGCCTCGGTCCGTTCCACTGGAAGCTCAGCCTGATGTCGGATCAGGGTCTCGCCCGCATTCTTGTAGCCCTGCTCTTCATACATCGTAAGGACTTCAGCGTAGGTTGGCGGCCGAGAAGGCGAAACAAGACGCATACTACGAATCGCTATCGGCTCGCGCACCGTGATCAAACGAATGACGTGCTCACCTGCTGTCAGATAGAAGTCAAACGGCCAGGGATACATGCCATCGCCGTCAACGATGCGCACTGTCTCCCAGCGCGGGAATTCGCTCTGGCCGGGGCGTCGGTCGTTGCCCTGGTTGTCAGTGGTCGGCAAACCCTTGTCCTGCCAGAAGCGCACAAAGACCAGTCGCCGCGCCTCCAAGAACGGGTATTCACCGTCAATCTGGATTCGCCGCTGGATAGAAGCACGTTTGCCCGGCAAGGGGAAATACTCAAGTTCGATGTTGTAGAGACCGGTCTTGGGTACGGTTACCCGCCACTCCATCCACTCGGTCTCTTCCTCCCAATTGAGTATCTCGCCTGTCTTGCCACCGAGCTCATTCACAATCTCCGGTTCGGAACCCCGGTGCCGAACGTAATTCGTGTGATCGATCGGGACTTCAACGTCTTCTATCCACGCATAGCCTTCCTTCGTGTAGGCTTCTTGCGTTTCAGCGTAATTGGCCTCAAGTTTCACTTCGACCACGCCCGTGGCGTGTGTGATGAACGTGCCCTTCTCCTCCGCGTCCTCTTCTTCAGCATCATTCTTGGGCTGGTCTTGTTGCGCGTAAACGGCAGCAGACGCTGCGGTTGGCAAGGAAATAGTGAGCAGCATAACAACGAGACCAAGGTTGGCCCAAACAGTCCACGAACGCAGATTGCGCAGCGTGCTGAACTTCCTACCAGCTGCCTGAAGCCCCGTAATGCTTCTCTCCAGGATACTCATCTATTTCCACCCTCACACTAAGAGCGATTAATCACGTACCAAAGATTCTGCGGATACCGAATTCTATTCCTGTTTCAAAAGACTTTCAACCATCCCGACCACCCGACGCACTATATTACAGTGTACCCTAGCACACGATTTTGACCATCGTCAAGTAATCGTGATTACCTTGTGTTATCACCATTGATGACCTTTTCCTCTTAATCATCGGAATCCAAGGCGAGCCGGAATCCGACGGCGTGCCCATAGACTTCTGTTGGATTTCCCCGGCCGGCGCACCTTGTCCGCTGCCTTGAATCCCGCCAGCAGCCGCCTCGTACAACGCGGTAGCGCCCATGCTCTGCTATCTGAAGTGTGATCTCATCACTGCCTGCGGAATCCAGATATGGCCCTATGAAAGATGCCGTCCATTCCGCTACGTTGCCAGCCATGTCCAGAATGCCATAGGGACTCACGCCGTCTGGAAAGACACCCACGGGCGTCGTGGTCGCTATACCGCCTTCCCAAACATTGGCGCACGTATAGCTATACTCATCTCCCCAGGGGAACAGCCTTCCATCCGTCCCGCGCGCCGCCTTCTCCCACTCTTCTTCTGTCGGCAAGCGATAGGGATGCCCTGTCTCATCCGCCAGCCAATCGCAGTATCCCATTGCTTCTTCCCAGGTGACACCTTGGACCGGATGGTTCTGAATCCAGGGGTCAATGGTTGTGCCATCCCAGTAGTCACGCGCCGGCACGCCGCCTGAAAGTACAAAGGAGTGAAATTCTAAATTGGTGACGGGGTATCTGCCAATGGCAAACGCAGGAAGGTCAACCGTTCGTGACGGGGTTTCCATGAGAATTGCACCGCGCGCCGTTCGATGGAGCGCCTCGTCCTCACCATTGCTGAAACCGATTTCGCCCAGTATCCGATCTACCGTCTCGCTTGCCGTGCCCATGGTGAATGCTCCCGCCGGCACACGGTTCAGCATAGGTTGTAACGTGCGAATTCGCGGGTCACCAAGAAACGAGAGGGCCTTACCCACCGAAACGCGCTCCGCAACCCTATACTGGTTGGGCGTAGCAACCATGCGCACAAGGTCGATGAGCGCGATTTCCTTCTCGCGCTCGCTCAACATGAGAAGCGCGCCGTGAATGCGCTCCTGCGCGTTACTCTGCAAGTCCGCCCAAATTTCTTGGCCGAGACGTTCCTCCGCAATTGCCACGAGCACTGTCCCCCTATTCCCTAATCATTCAGCCGAGCACGAGTGTTCCACCAGCCGAGCACGAGTGTTCCACAGAAGCATACATATATAGAGCGCCATTGTATCGGCGCGAGATCGCCGGCTCCTATACCTCAGAGCGCCGCCGCGACCACTTTCCGGTCAGACCGGATAGCACCCAATGCGCAATTGCCATTATCGTTCTAAGATCGTCGCGAAGACCGTCTGCACTAAGACCGGCTGCGAAACGCCCTCTATTGCGTGCTCCCAAGCCCCTCTGTCCAAGCAACATGTGCAATAGCACTCCTAGAACCGCTATTTTGCCAAGACGGCGAAATCCCGGCAGCATCCGACCCGGTACGCGCACCGGCAAGCGCCCAAAACCGGCCTCTTGCACCAACGCCCGAGAATATGCTACAGGCATATTCCGACGGCGCAGGATTGTCCCTAAGAGCAGAACGTACCCCGGCACTCGGCCGCTCAGTCCATGCAACTGCCTGCGCAACGATACTGGCAGCGCCTGTCGATCCTCAGCTCGTATCATAAAAAGCAGCTTCACTACGGCTACCTAGGCTTGGACAAATTATTGATTCCACCAAGAGCCCTATTATATGTAGGCTGCTTCCGACGATCCTCTTTGCCATGAGGGAACAGCGCAGTGGCGGGAGCTGAGTAATCGGTACCGGGAACACTCGATTGGAGTGCCCCAATCTCCCGGACAGCAAAGGACAAACCTTTGCGAACTCCGGACTTGCTGATTCCCCCTTGAGCGCGGCGTGCCGGCTTCAAGACAATCACCCCAGCGCACACCGCTCGCACCTTAGACACATAGTACTTACGGCATGCGCCAATGGCAAGAACCTACCGAATATTTCTTATCTCGTTCTAAGAAAGGCCAGTGCAACGAGATTTAAAGCGTGAGTGATCGCATCGAAACACGAGCGAATGGCGGTCGGCCTACGCAAGGGGATTACGGGGCAAGCAAAATATCCTCCAACGTAGCCCTTTTGAAGAGATTTTGCTTGAGTGGGATGTTCTACCAAGCGGAATCTTCAACCCAAGAGGGAAGTCCTGAGCGCCCGTCTACAGTCAATCGACTTCTGTCGATGCCGAATCCGTCGTGTCGCCCTCGGGAGACGGCTCTGGAGGGGATGGTAGGCGGTACGTGCAGACACTATTAAAGTCGCAATAGCGGCAGACAGCGGGATCGGGCTGACGAATTTGCCAAAAGGGGCGAAAGTCCGCGGATCGAATGCCCGCGGCAACAGCGTTCACACGCTTCACATACTGCTCCAAATGCTCCTCTTCGTAGCGGAATTCGAGACGCTGGTAGGTGATCTCTTCGCCCTTGATCAAAACGTCGAGGCGAACCGGTGGGAGCATACTGACTAACGGGAGTTGTCCGGGCCGCTGGCGCGCACCCATGCGTAGGGCATTGTAGCCGAGACTATACGTAAGCAACTGCACGTCCTGCGCCAAGTAGTCTTCTGGAAAGGGTGAAGAAGCTGTCTTGTGGTCGATCACCGTGCCGTCCTGATCGACCAAGTCAACGTACCCAACAATCGGTACGTCGACCCCGGGCACGGAGAACCTGAAGCGCTCTTCGATCAAATGAGGCCGGATGTGCGGCGCCACTTCATCCACGTAGTACTCCACCAGGTCGTACCCCAGTTCGCGCATTTCATCTACTTCCGCGCGACCTTCCTCATCCAGTTCATGCAATGTGGCGTCGAGCGCATCATCGAGTGCATCAAATGCGGCTTCGGTATCAAGCATCTTGCCTTCGCGTTTCTGCTTATAGTAAATCTCGATGACAGCATGAACTGCCCGGCCGAGAAGCTGAGCAGCCGTGTTCGGCACTTGAATACGCTCCGTATACCGCAAGTGGTACATGTACGGACAGCGCTCATAGGTGCGCATACTACTTGGTGATAACTGGCGGAGCGGGCGTGCCATCGTGCTTTACTATCCAATCGCGCGGGGAAGGCCGGAGTCGAGCATGGTCAAGAGACCTGCATGCGCCTCCGCCACTCGCGGCGCCATGTTCGCAATTATCGACCACGTAGCTTGGTCGCCGTGCGTTCCTCCTACCACTTCCAAGCGCATTGGCGGGTCGGCTTCAATGGTGATGCTATCCTTGCTCTCTCCGGCGGCCATGCTCATGGTAATATCCAAGACTAGCTCACGCCCCTCGCTCAATCCCTGGACGGTCTGGTGGATTCCGGCCACTTGCCCGGCGGCAATGTCGAAGTGTTCGGTCGAGATCTTCTCTTCTGCGCACACCGGCTCGATGTTCTCCTGCGGATTTCGTATCTCCCACCCAAGGCCGGCGGTAATGAGTGAGAAAGATTCCCGCAGGCCCACGTGCCCAATCTCGCCCCGGGCTGCCAGTTGGCGAAAGTCCGCCTCTTCCATGCCGGAACCGATCTTTTGCTGCAACGCCAAGCGCCGCTCGCGCGCCGCCACCACTCGTGTAGAGGCAATGCGCCGCACGTCGCTGCACACCGCAGTTGCTACCAGCACAAGCGTATCCATAATGAAGCCGGGATTGACGCCAGTTCCAAGAATAGTCACGCCGCACTCGCGGGCCTTTGCATCGATCTCCCGCGCTAACGCAGGGTGGCGCAGCCAGGGGTATGCCAATTCCTCGCACGTGCTCACCACATTGCAGCCGGCCGCCGCAATTTCCTTGAGTTGATCTGCCACATCCGGTATGTGCGAGCCCGTCGCTTGCAGGACCACGTCTACTGACTGTGAATCCAGTACGTCTCGAAGCGAAGCCGTCACCGGGATTCCCAGCGATTCATCCGTGCCAAGGATTTCTCCCAGGTCTCTCCCGACTTTGGCGGGATCCACGTCTATCGCTCCAACCACCTGCAATTGGGATCGCCCTAAAGCAGTTTGTGCAATGCCACACCCCACTGCTCCCAAACCCATCTGCACGACGCGAATTGGCTTCACGATTTATTGCTCCTCCAGTATGACCGGATATGGGCACCTGCAATCTGAGCTTGCATAGCGGCAGTGAACGACCCATGCATTTCCATTAATGGTACATGGCCTGACAGAGCACCCCGCGCGACAATTAGCAGCAAGAAAAGCAGCGCCAACTCTCGCCCAAAGCAAACACGCCATTGCCGTCCCTTACAATACAAACCCTGATCCAGCCAACTAGCCAGTTGGAAAGAGCCGCCGCAGTGTCCGTGCCACGCCCTCATGATCATCATTGTGGACATATTCATCGGCGGCGTCGCGGGCAGCCTGCATCGCGTTCCCCACGGCCACACCCAATCCCGCGAATCTCAGCATTTCAATATCGTTCACGTCATCACCGAAGGCCGCCACTTCCGCCGGATCAATACCGAGGTGAGCGCAGAGCCACGTGAGGGCCGTGGCCTTCGAGGTGTTGGGGCCCAAGATTTCGATCGCGCTTTGCCCGTCTCGCACGAACGAACTGGACTCGCGGCCTCGCCAGAAGACCAACGTGTAGTCCAGGCCGGTGGCCGTCAGCGCGTCAGCCAGCTTCCGCAACTCGTCCTCTTCGCCCCAAAGCACAATTTCAATCGGATCCGGTAGGTCGGTAACAGTATTGAGGTCGACAAAGAGCGATTCGAGATCGGGACGTCGCTTGAGCTGTGCTTGAGGACTTTTGTGGGCGCGCCAATCGCCGTCGAACAGCATGCGATCTCCCGCTGCGCCATTCTCATAGATAGTCGATCGCAGATTAAGGCGGCGCGCCTCCTCCACTGCACGCCACGCCCATTCGCTCGGCAGGTAGCTCTCATACGTAATGGCGCCGGTGTGGTCGCGGATTACTGCGCCGTTGCTGAGAATCAAGAAGAGCGGTATTTCGAGCAACGGCGGCAAGAAGCTCGCAATGATGCGGCGCCTGCCGGTCGCCAGCGCCACGTGGACGCCGCGCGCTGCAAGATTCTGGAGCGTAGCTTTCGTGCCTACAGTGACGCCTCCCTGACTGTCAAGCAGGGTGCCATCAACATCTAGGGCAATTAGTCGATATGGGGTTGCAATCGTTTTGGCCGTGGACTTTGCAAACGTCATCGTATTTCGCTACAGCGGCAAATCATCAGCCTCGCCTGAGCCGGCGAGACTGTCATCGTCGGGTATCTTGCCCGACTCAAGTTCGCGCACCATGTCTTCATACTCACCGGGCAGCTCTTCACCGGACTCCTCTCCCATAGTGCGCGCCAGTCGTCCAAGTGCGCGCGGATCGCTTTCGTCGAAGTCATCCATAGTTGAAGGATCTTTGAAAGATACGCCGGCGCGGTGGACGGCGACCCGAGAAATCAAACGTTCCAAGTTAGTGGAGGAACAGTGCGGACAGACAGTGCCCTGCACTTGAGAGAAACTACGAAAGAAGTGCGTCGACGCCTTCTTACAGTCGCCACATTGGTATTCATACGTTGGCATACGATCTTCCTGCGCAACGTGGACTCAAGAACGCCAAGGTCCCAACCAAGCCTAAAGTAGCATTATCCGCGACACATCTTGCGACACGCCCGCTATGCGCGGGAGCAAGCCACAAACGCACTTGCGAACGCTCAAGGAGTCTCTTTAAATGGTCGTCGCTTGTTAGGTGAACGCAGAGACACGTGGCCCACTTCACGCCACGCATTAGTTGCAAGGCCGGAACACCAACTGAATGCTGCCAAGATTCGCGCGCAGCAACTCAAGTCGGAAAAAACGCCAGGCTGTGTTGATCTCAAACGAAAACCGATTCTATCCCTGTACCGAAGTGGAGATACACTAGCACCTCTCCCTTCCGCACTCTAGACATTGCCGCCGAAGGAAGTGCGCCTTAAAAACCGCCAATAGACCGATAAGTCAACACAGCCTGGCAAGAAGCAGATCGCGTCAATCCGACACTATGACGCAGCGCCGCAGACGGTGTTCAATATCAAACCCGTGACCATGTAAGGATCGCAGTTGGCGTTAGGCCGTCTGTCCTCAATGTATCCCTTTTGGTCTCTATCAACCTGCCAAGGAATGCGCACGGAGGCGCCTCTGTCAGAAACGCCGTATCTGAATTCCTTGTAGGAGCAGGTTTCATGCAGGCCGGTTAGGCGATACTCAATGCGGTCGCCGTAATTGGCAATGTGCTCATCATGGTTCCTGCCCAGTGCCTCGGCTGCCGCCACACACGCATCGATGCTTTCTCGCATCTGCCAAGTCGAGACATTCGTGTGTGCGCCAGCGCCGTTCCAATCACCAAGCACCGGCTTAGGATCGAGTCGTGCGCTTGTGTTGTACTTCTCGCCTATGCGATACAGCAGCCACCGCGCGACCCAGAGCTGGTCGGCCACCTCGGGTGCGGCGATTGGCCCAATCTGAAACTCCCATTGAGCCGGCATGACCTCGGCATTGATGCCGGCAAACATCAGGCCGGCCTCCAAGCAAGCATCCATGTGTTCTTCAACGATAGGACGTCCGAAGACTTCATCCGACCCTACGCCGCAATAGTATCCGCCCTGCGGAGCCGGGAAACCATTCCTCGGCCAACCCAAAGGCGTGACGCCGGCAAAGAACGTGTACTCTTGCTCAATGCCAAACCACGTGTCAAAGTCTGCGTACTTTTCCGCTGCGGCCGCGCAGGCAGCCCGCGTATTTGTCGAATGCGGGCTCATGTCCGGCAACAAGACCTCGCACATTACCAGCACGTTGTCGCCCCCTCGTATGGGGTCCGGACAGGTGAATACCGGCTGCAATACACAGTCCGAATTGAAACCCGCCGCCTGATTTGTGCTTGATCCGTCAAAACCCCAAATGGGCGGCTCTTCCCCTTTGGGAACGACCTTGCCCTTGCAGCGGAGTTTTGCAGTTGGTTCCACGCCATCTATCCAGAGATATTCTGCCTTGTAGAACTCCATAAATTCCTCTCAATTGTGTGTCCGGCCTCTAACGCTTCATTGCTAAAGGCCCAGACCAAGTCTGCACAAATATAATACACGTTCATCACGCTACATGCCAATAACAGCCTAGCTACGGGGATGATGGCGAATCCACGGTGATGAGCGCTCCAAGCGGCGTGAGCGCGTTCAAGCTGCAGCCTAGCTGCGTTTACTTTGCAGCCTTGCTGCGTTTACTTTGCAGCCTTGCTGCGTTTACGCTGCAAGCGCATTATGGTATGGTATTTAGCAACTGAATTCACCTCGGAAAATTGTATCGGCGTATCGTTGCCAGACAACGGTAAAGTCGCCCATTACTTGGAGGAAACACGACGCGTGAGACGTTTTGACTATGCTGCACCATCCCAGACATTTGAGGCTTGTGCACTGCTGGCAGACCGCGGCGACGACTCGCGAGCGCTGGCGGGTGGTACAGACCTCATTGTGCAGATGAGGGAACGCGGACGTAAGGTTCCCCTCATCGTCAGCTTGCGCAATCTTGAGGATCTTAAGGGCATCAGCCAGAATGCCGACGGCACATTGACTATCGGTGCTATGGCATCCGGCAATGAAGTGACCCACAGCCCGCTTGTGCAAAATCACGCCTTTTTCATAAGTGAAGGCGCGGAGCTTCTCGGTTCAATTCAGATCCGCAATCGCGGTACGCTTGGCGGCAATGTGGGCAACGCCGCGCCAAGTGCCGATGCGGCCCCGCCCCTCGTGGCCGCTCATGCTATTGCCTGCATCGTTGGCAAGAAGGGCACGCGTGAGGCCCCCGTGGGCGACCTTATGACAGGGCCCGGTCAGCTTGCACTCGAACCCGGCGAGTTGATCCAATCGTTCACGATTCCGGCACTGCCGTCCCACACCGGAACACGCTACGTGCGTCATGTGCCGCGGCGTGAGATGGATATCGCCGTGGTTGGGGTGGCAGCCCTTGTCACGCTGGAAGATGATTTGGAAACCATCAAGGACGCCAGCGTCGTCCTCTCCGCCGTTGCACCCACCTGGCCGCATGCTACCACCGCGGAACAGGCACTTCGCGGCCAGCCGGTCAACGAAAAGACACTGGCAAATGCCGGCGAGGCCGCCGCGGCTGATTCGCGGCCGATCTCGGACGTCCGTGCTTCGGCAGAATACCGCCGCATGATGGTGGACGTCTACACACGTCGGGCCCTCACGACAGCTATCGAACGCGCCAGAGCGGCGAGTTAACGACACCTATCGGCACAACTACATTTTTGGAGGCAGCAAGAGCGATGGACTATCCGTTGCAACTAACGGTAAACGGTTTACGGGTGAAGCGAATCGTTGAGCCGCAGGTGCGGCTTCTCGATTTCCTCCGCGAAGACTTGGGCCTTACCGGCGCGAAAGAGGGCTGTGGCACCGGTGACTGCGGCGCCTGCACCGTGCTCGTAGACGGTGAACCGCACCACTCCTGCCTAACCCTCGCCGTTGAAGCCGAGGACGCGGCGGTAACCACCGTCGAGGGACTTGTAAGCAATGGCAAGCTGAACGCGGTGCAGTCCGCGTTCGTTAGCAAAGGCGCAACGCAGTGCGGTATTTGCACTCCCGGCTTCGTGGTAATGGCAACCGCATACTTGCGCGACAATCCTAATCCCACTGACGATGAGTTGCGCATGGCTATTGCGGGCAATTTATGCCGCTGCACCGGCTACGAACCCATTATGACTGCGCTACATTCTGTTATTGATGGCAAAGTAGAATTGATCGAAGTGGCGCCGGAGCCACGGGAGCTTGTACCTGAGCCCGAAGGCGAAATCTAACCGCCTAAGGGCCTTCCACAGACTGCACGTCTAAATATCGCGAGGAGAAGGAACCATGGCAAAAGTGGTCGAACGTCCGCAAGAGAAGACCGCGCTACGTGTTGCTAATAAACCGGTGACTCGCATTGACGGTATTGAGAACGTCACGGGCGCCGCCAAGTTTGGCGCTGACTTCTCATTGCCCGGAATGCTCTGGGGCGCAATCCTGCGCAGCCCACACGCACAGGCCCGCATCAAGGGCATCGATTACTCCAAGGCGCTGGAGGCGCCCGGCGTCGTTACGGTCGCGACCGCCGCCGACTTTGCGGAGGATGTGGTGGAGCCTACGTCGCGTCCCCATAACGTCTTCGCCGGTGACTTTGCTCTCTTCCTCGGAGAGCCGATCGCCGCGGTGGCCGCCGTCACGAAAGAGGATGCGGATGCAGCGCTCGAACTCATCGAGGTCGACTATGAGCCGCTTCCCCACGTGCTCGACCCGTTGGAAGCCATGGAACCCAACTCCCCCGTCATACGGCATGGCGACGGCGGCGAGATTGACCGCACCGAGATGTCGTTCCATTCTTCCGTTGCTTCATCCGCAGAGGACATGGATGAATCCGGCAATATCTCCTCCCAGGTGCAGTTTTCGCGCGGCGACTTAGAGGAAGGTTTTGCTGAAGCGGACGTTATTAAGGAAGGCCGTTTCACGGCGGCCATGGTGCACCAGACGTATATTGAGCCCCATGCTGCGCTGGCCCATTACACGCCGTCCGGCGACATGAAGATGTGGGTTACGTCACAGGGGCAGTTCTACGTGCGGGATACGGTAGCGCGCTTGCTGAAGCTACCGGCCCATAAAGTGATTGTACAAGGCACCGCCATCGGCGGTGGCTTTGGCGGCAAGATGACACTGCTGGCGCCAATTCCCGCCATCCTCTCTAAAAAGGCGCGCCTGCCTGTAAAGGTGGTCTGGAGCAGAAGCGAAGAACTCGTCGCTGCCAATCCGGCGCCGCAATCCGTAATCGACGTGAAGGTCGGCGCGAAACGTGACGGCACGCTAACTGCCTTGCAGGGCCGCGTGGTCATGGATACCGGCGCCTATCCCGGCTCACCAATGTCTACGGCTACGATGCTATTGGGAAGCTGCTATGTCTTCCCCAACATGGAATTGGAAGGTTTCGAAGTACTGACCAATAAAGTAAGCGTTGGCGCTTACCGCGCTCCCGGCGCGCCGAATGCTGCACACGCAGTGGAAAACGTGATGAGCTGGGTCGCGCAAGAGCTTGGCATGGACCCGGTGGACTTCCGCCTGCAGAACGTGATTAAGGAAGGCGACCGCTGGCCGAACGGTCAACCCCTGCCGGATGTTGGCGGTGTGGAGGTGCTCGAAGCCATCAAGGAGCATGCGGTATGGAGTACTCCCCTTGCGCAAGGGAGTAACGGCAAGCCCCGCGGCCGCGGCGTGGCAATCGGTTGCTGGTCCGGTGGCGCGGGTGGTTCCGCAGCCACCATCAAGCTCGAAGCCGACGGCTCGTTTAGCATCCTCGTCGGTACGATCAACCTTACCGGTTCATCGACCTCTATCGCTCAAGTCGCTGCCGAGGAATTGCGCATACCCCTCGAATACGTGAGCGTATCGCAAGGCGATACGAACGAAGCGCCCTATGGCCCGGTGGCAGGCGGCAGTCAGATCACTTACACGATGAGCCTTTCGACCGCCGCTGCTGCCCAAGAAGTGCTGCGGCAGATGAAGACAGTCGCGGCGCAGCGCCTTGGCGCAGACGCCGACGAGATCGAGTATGACGACGGTAAGATGTGGGCAAACGGCAACCCTGATCGTTATGTCACCTACAAGCGCATTTCGGATGAAGCAGTCGGCTCTGCCAACGGCCCCATCATCGGCACGGGCCACGGCAAGCCGGCACGCGGCAGTCCCGGTTTCGCCGGTACCATCGCTGACGTTGAGGTCGATACGGAGACCGGTTTGGTCACCATCCTAAACCTTGTGGGCGTTCAGGACGCCGGTTTTGCCATCAACCCGCTTTCGGTGAAAGGCCAAATCCAGGGCGGCATCATTCAAGGTGTCGGCTACGCCCTGCTGGAAGAGATCGTCTACGACGAAGACGGCCGCGTGCGTAATCCCGGTCTTCTCGACTATCGCTTGCCCACGGCAGCGGACGTGCCCGACGTGGACGCCGTAATCGTTGAGAAGCACAATCCCTATGGCTGGCACGGTACCCGAATCGTTGGCGAGCCCAGTATCGTGCCGCCGGGCGCCGCCATTACCAGTGCCATCAGCGATGCTCTCGGCATTCCGCTGCATAACATGCCGCTCACGCCGGAGCGGATTGTGATGGCCCTCAAAGACGCGAGGTCGAATGGCGAGCCATCCGCATAGGCGGGGTCGTTTCGACAATTAGAAAAGGGGCGTCATGCAAACTGACGCTCCTTTCTCCTTAAAGTGCGGGCGAGGCCGGTGCAGGAGCAGCCACCCAACGAGCCATGCTCTGTAAACGCTAGGAAAAGGGTGGTTATCAACTAAGCTAGCGGCTTGATGACGGTAATCTCTGCTTACAACGAATTTGTACGAACAAAGTGCGCGATTTGGGGTGCACGCCGGTGTGAAATCGGCACTCCCTTAGAACAGAAGAAGGAGAGGTAAGACCATGGAGAAGCTGCAGGTTGGCTTTGTCGGTCTCCGCCGTGGCGGGGGCCTCGTGCGTGCCTTAGCCGCTCACCCCCGCGTCGAAGTAGCCGCGCTATGCGATTTGAACGAAGAGACGCTTGTCACCATGGGCAAGGACTTTAGCTTGCCGGAAAACAGGCTCTACACCGCATTCGAGCACTTTGTCAACGCTCCGCTGGATGTCATCGTTATTGCGACACCCATCGAGTTCCACGCGCAGCAGTCCATCGCCGCTATGGAAAGCGGCAAGCACGTGCTGTGCGAACAGACTGTGGCCTATACGTTGGACGAGTGCGCGGCAGTCATCGCCGCCCAAGAGCGCACCGGCAACGTCTACATGATGGCGGAGAACTACTGCTACTTCCACTATATGCGCGAATGGCGCGAACTCATCGCAAAGGGCACACTCGGCACACTATTCTACGCGGAAGCGGAGTATGTCCATGAGATTGCCGATCTGCTGCGCGATCCGGCAACCGGCCAACCAAAGTGGCGGCTGCCTCGTGCCCCAATCTGGTATTGCGCGCACACGCTCGGCCCGGTGCTCACCCTCATGGATGATCGCATTGTGAAGGCTACCGGAGCCTCCCCCGGCAGGAACATGCATCCCGAAGAAGAGGGATTGGGCCACCTGGACATGGAAGTAGGCTTGTTCCAGACCCAGAAAGGCAACGTGGTCAAAATCCTGCGCAGCCAGGTGGTGCACCGGCACCCGCACTCGGTCTACTACACGCTATACGGCACCAAAGGCTTTATCGAAAACGGTCGCCACATCGAGGACCGCACCTCAACCGGACGCTACTTTAATGTAGACACCATGTCCAAGCAGACCGGAGCTGAGGAGATTGCTTGCCCGACGATTGATCCCAATGCGCCGCCTGAAGCCCACCACGGCGGCCACGGCACTTCCGAATACTTCATGGTGCAAGACTTTATTGCAGCCATCGACGCCAATACCAAAGCGCCCATAGATGCCGTACGTGCCGTGGAGTTTACCGCACCCGGTATCGTCGCCCACGACGCTGCTATGCAAAGCGGCGTTTGGCTGGACGTGCCGCAATTTCGCTAGACCGGGCAATGCCTGTGCCGGAAACCGGCAAAGCGCTCTTTGCTCGTGCTCTCCGGTAGCGCAGGTTTGCAACCTGCGCTCGCTCACTGCCAGGGAGTCCCTATTTAGGCCCGCTCCCGCTTTCCTTGTGGCCGGGAGAGAGATTGCCGCTCACCACTGGCAGTCGCGTGTTTAGTAAACGTACCGATAGGTAGTGAATCGAGGCACTAACTGTGGCGAACACTAACCGACCGAACATCCTTCACATCATGGTCGACCAGATGCGCTTCGACGTGCTGGGCGTTAACGGCAGCCAAATCTGCCGCACGCCTACGCTGGACCGTCTTGCGCAGGAGGGCGTCAACTACGCTGAAGCCTATACACCGGCGGGAATTTGCTCACCGGCGCGCGCCTCCATGGTGACCGGGCGCTACTCGCACAATCACGGCATCTACAACAACTGCCACATGGATGACTCCATTCTCGTAGAACTGCCGCCGGAGGAAGTTACCTATAGCGAACTTCTGAACGAGCTCGGCTACCGCCTCGGACACGTCGGCAAGTGGCACATTGGGCGCGAAAACGGGCCCACGACGCGCGGCTTCCATGACGTCGGCGCGCAGAGCATCGGCGATTACCGGCGGCAACTTGGCATTCCCATCCGTCCGCCGACACCGCCGGACGCGGTCTATGCCACCTATCCTAACGAAGAGTTTCTCATTTCCGGCACGGAGCAGCTACCGGAAGAAGGCAACTTGATGTACTACTTCGCGGAAGAGGGCATGCGCCTGCTCCGCGAGTACGATGACCAACAGCCCTTCTACCTGCGGGTAGACTTCAACGGACCGCATCATCCGTACGTCGTTCCCGAGCCCTGGGCGTCTCTCTACGACCCACAGCAGATCCCGCCGTGGCCGAATTTTTACGACACGCTCGAGAAAAAGCCGCAGGTGCACACTCGCCACAAATACCATCGCGGCGTGCAGGACTTCACTTGGGAGGATTGGCAGCCGGCCGTCGCCAAGTATTTTGGCTACGTCAGCTTCCTGGATTCACTCTTCGCCAAGCTACTGCAGACCCTTGACGATCTCGGCATTCGCGATGAGACGCTCGTCATCTTCAATACCGACCACGGCGACTTCACCGGCAGCCACGGACAGTTCAACAAGGGCCCTCTGCTCTATCAAGAGGTCTACCACATCCCCATGGTCATGCGCTGGCCGGGACAGATTCCTGCCGGTACCACGACCACGCAGTTCGTCAGCCTCATCGACATCATGCCCACCATTCTGCGGGCCACAGACCTGCCTATTTCGGAGAACATCAATGGTAAAGCGCTTCAGCCGTTGTGGCGCGACCCCCAGCACGCAGCCTGGCGGGACACAATAGGTTGCGAATTCCACGGCGACGAGTGTGGGCTCTTCTCGTCGCGCCTGATCCGACACCAGCACTATAAGCTCGTGTACAATCCGCACGCTATAGATGAACTCTACGACCTGGAACGCGATCCCCATGAGCTGGAGAATCGGTTTGATGACCCGGCGTACCGGGATATCCGGCACGACCTGCAACGCCGCCTGCTGGTCTGGATGAATGAGACCACCGACCCGTGGCGGCACTGGGCGGCGAAATGGCTGCCGCTCGCCTAACGTCTTCCAGTCACCTGCCGGATGCGGCCAGTGAGGAATGGAGCGAAAGCTTTTCAACGTAGCGCGGGGGCTTGTCCCCCGCCTGAGGCGATGTGTAAGTGGCCTGACCCGGCTGGTATTCTAGTAGCAGTCGGGATTAACTTTAGATTTCGGCCCAGTTGCAACGGTACATAATGGTACTTGGGACTAGCTACACAGGAGATAGAAAGCGGCCAACCCACGGTAAATGAGTATTCACACTGACATGCGCATCACCACCTCTCAGATGCAAGTCATCCTGGACAATCTAGACCGGCTTGCCCTTTACACCGATGTCCTAAATGAAGCAATTGGGCAGAGCTATTGCGCCATGCTGCGTCACGCGACAGGCGAATCACCTCTTCAATTCATCGCAGCCTTGGCCCGGCTCAGCGGATTACTCGGAGAGCACGCAGAGCTAGAGTCGGCGCACTCTCATGGAGATGCCTGGCAAAGCTACCTCCTTATCCGCCTGCTGGAGGCCGAGAACGCCTTCTCGCGCAAAGCGGAAGTCACCGGTCTTGCCGGGCTTAGTCCTGCTCTCACTGTCTTGGCCGAGCAAGACCTTGCCGTACTCCAGCAGCTTTTCGCGCTCAACGCTGCTACTCTGAGATCCTTCGTGGCACAGCAGAGTTGGGAAGAAGCGCTCCCGTATCTGGCGTGGGAAGATTTTTCCTCACTTGCGCCATCCGGCAGCCACGCGCCCACCGCAGAGACTGGGAAAGCGCTCGCTGCAATGCAAGACTGGCGGGAAGCCGTACCGCTGCTCGCGACGCACTATCGTCAGCACGGTACGGGTGACTTTGCGCGCTACCATGCCTTTCGCTGGGTACGCACCGCCCACGGCGGCCGTTTGCAAGGCGTTGCCCACCCTGACCCCGTTCGCTTGGAGGAGCTCATTGGTGACGAGCGCCAGCGTCGGCTCCTTATGCAAAACACCGAGCACTTGCTTGCGGGCTACCCGGCCAATAACGTTCTGCTGTGCGGTGATCGAGGCACTGGGAAGTCGTCATCGATCAAGGCGCTGCTGCATCGCTACAGTAGTCGCGGATTGCGCCTGGTTGAAGTAGCCAAGGATGACCTCGGCGAATTTCAATCCATCGTTGAGAGACTTCGCGCTCGGCCGCAGTCCTTCGTCATCTTCGTGGACGACCTTTCCTTCGAGCCCCATGAGACTGACTACAAAGCTCTGAAGGCTGTTCTCGAAGGCAGCGTCGCGGCCCAACCGCGCAACGTCGTCATCTACGCAACGTCAAATCGCAGCCACCTCATCCGCGAGAATTTCTCCGATCGCGCAGGTATCTTGGACGGGGAAGTCCACCCCAAGGAGACGCTACAAGAGACCTTTTCACTTAGCGACCGGTTCGGCATCCGCATCTCCTTCGTATCGCCTTCGCAAGCGCAGTATCTTGCGATCGTTGCGGCCCTTGCCGCGCAACGAAACCTGCCGATTGATGCGGCAGCGCTCCGCGCCCGCGCCATCACCTGGGCACAGCAGCAGAATGGCTTCTCCGGTCGCACCGCGCGCCAATTCGTGGACTACCTGGAAGGTGATCTGGGAGCTAGCGAGTCGTTCTAAGCTCGCAGTACCTCGCAGGCCGTTGTTGCCAAAGGCGAATTCAAGCTCGCCGGCACCGTCAGGTCGCCTAGTACGCTTGTGTGTTAGGTTGCGTGCGGGGTACCTTCCATCCGCTCCACAAATGCATTCTCCTGCTATAGGCCTTTGGCCTATTCTACGTTCCGGGGGTTTCGGGATTAGTAGATTCTGACTTGTGCCATGCAGATACGCGAGACATCGCGCGCACCTACACTCAAAGCGCTCCTCACTCTGTCATTCTGAGAAGCGCAGCGACGAAGAATCTAGAGTGCGGGGATTTCTAGATTCCTCGCTGCGCTCGGAATGACATGAATTCTGGCCCAATGATGGATCAAGTCCAAGTCTACTAATTCCACAATTGCATTCTCTTGCTAAATGCCATTGGCCTAATCTACGTTTGGGGGGTTTACCTCTTGACTACCATAAGGCGAAAGTCTATACTTTTCGCAACAGCGATTGGATTGAATGAAGCTCGCATCGCTGTAAAGAGTTCTAAGCTTAAATGCGAACGGGAGGACGACGCAATGTCTGACTTTCACATGACGCGACGACGGCTACTTGGTACCGGCGCCACCATTGGTGCGGCCGGTCTCCTTGCTGCGTGCGGGCAGGCACAGATGACCGGTGGTGAAGCAGCGCCAGCGGTTGAAGAGACATCCACAGAAGCCGCTCAGCCTGAAACCATGGAAGTGGTGAACCTTGTCTACGCGTCGCCGGAGAGTCCGGCGCGCCAAGAAAAGGAAATCGCCATCTTTGACGACTTCAACGCGCAGCATTCCAACATTCAGGTAGAGGTTGTCGGTCAGGCGGGCGGCTGGCGCGGCGTGTATGAGAAGTTCATGGTGGCCCATGCCGGCGGCGTTTCAATAGACTTCGTGCACAACGGCTGGCTGACATGGGACAACATGTGGCGAACAGGCGCCATCCTCGACCAGGCTGAATTCTTCAAGTCCGCGAAGCTCGTGCCGGGAGAGTTGTTTATCGAATCATCCTTGTTCGAATGGGTGCTTGACGGCGTGCTGGGCGGCATGCCCATCAGCACGTCTTCCGACGCCATGGCATACAACAAGGACATGTTCGCCGAAGCCGGGCTGCAGGAACCGCCCGTTGACACAAGTGCCAAGTGGTGGAACATGGATACGTTCCTCGACTACGCGCAGAAGCTGACGAACGAAGAGCAGTTTGGCTTTGGCGGTAGCTTGGGCGGCGGCAACGCGGCGGGCGAGACCACCGGCACGTACTTCGGCCAGGGCCCGTGGGATGATGTAAACCGGGTGGCTTTCATCGACTCCCCCGGCATCATCCAGGGGCTCGAGTTCTGGCGGGACGTGACCGAGGTCAAGTACCACGTGCAGCCCAATCCTGACGAACACAGTGCGCTGCGCGGCGGCCAGCGCATGAACGTGTTCGTCACCGGTAATATTGGCATGCAGGTGTCCTTCATTAACCAGGATACGAATTTTAACTGGGCTGCCGGCACGCTGCCGTATGACGGTGATGGCCCCAGCAGATCGGCGCGCATCTCTAACCACGGTTTGCAGATGGGCAATGCGGCGACGCAAGACGCCGTATGGACGGTTTTCACCTGGTTTATGACGCCAGAGAACGCCGGACGCTTTCCGCGCACGGCCGGGCATGTCGTCTCGCCGTTCATAGACCCAGCATTTTCTGAAGTCTCCCAGGCCGTGTTCCGCAACCAGCTTGGCATTGATCCCAAGGCATATTTCCTCCAGGCCCAGCAGACGCAGCCCCACGGTTGGGGCATGCTGAAGTACAGCGCTTGGGAGAAGATTCGCGACCAGGCGCGACCGCGCTATCGCGAGGAGTATCAGCTTGGCAAGGTTGATACGCGCGAATACGCGGAGTGGTTCCAGAAACTCATCACCGATGAGATGAACGAGTACTTCTCAAACAGCGGCTAGCGGGGCGGAGCGCAGTTTGCGGAGTGAAGATTGTGCAGCGGGGTCGGATTCTTCCGACCCCGCTGTTGCTTCTCTCACCGCATGGCCGCTCAGCAGACCCGTCGCTCACGCGCACTCCAGATCCGCCAAGGATATAGAGATAGATTTCGTGTACAGTAGTGATAGCCACGATTGCAGAGGCAATGTCTCTAGGCAGTGTTGACTCTTGAAGTACCGGGCCGCCATTCCAATGCAACTTGCCAGCAACCCACTTCGTCATTCCCGCGCACGCGGGAAGGTGGATTCACATTTCAAGTGCAACGTTTGTTTGAGAAATACTTCGGCTGGGGTTTGATAGTCAAGGCACTTGCGCGGGGTGTGATTGTAGGCTTGGATAAGTTGCGCAAAGCGCTCTGCAGACATCTCCGCCAGGTCGGTCTTGCGCGGCAGCATGCGCCGCATGCGTCCGATAGCGTTCTCGATGCCTCCTTTCTGCCAGGGGGCGTGGGTATCGCAGAAGAAGGTCTGGATGCCCAAGTCATGGAGGCGGTAATGACGCGCGAACTCGGTGCCGTTGTCGAAGGTGACGGTCTGTCGCCAGGCTTCAGGCAAGACCGCGAGCAGATCGTACATGGTGCTGGCGATGGGGTCTGCCGCCTTGCCGGGCTGGCGCGCAGCGATGAGCAAGCGCGAGTGGCGCTCGTGCAGGGCGAGCACCGCGTGGCCGCCTCTGCCAAAGAGCATCAGGTCAGCCTCCCAGTGGCCGGGGGTTTGGCGGTCGGCCGCCGCCTGGGGCCGTTCCGCCAGTGGACGGCGCTTGGCAATGAAGGAGGCCGGACTGCGCCCACTGCGCCGATGGGGTCGCCGTTGCGTCTTGCCTCGCGGCAGGTAGTGCCGCCAACTATAGTCCTTGGTGCGCGCCACCTGTCCGTATATGAAGCGATAGATGGTCTCGTGGGAGATGACCGGTGCTCCCGCTTTCTGCGCCATGTGTCCCGCCACCTGCTCCGGCGACCAGCCGCATTGCAAGTACTCCAGCACGGTCTTGCGCAACGCAGCATCCCGCTCCAACTTGCCGCCAACCCAGCGCCGCGCCCACGCCTGTTCAGCGGCATACGTCGCTCTGTAGCCCTGCGTACGAGACCCATTCCGTTTCACCTCCCGCATAATGGTCGATGGCGCGCGATCCAGAGCTGCAGCAATTTGCCGGTACGAGTGCCCCGCGGTGTGAAGTCGGGCCACTTCACACCGCTCTTCAATGGAAAGTTGACGATAGTGTGTTCCCATGGCAACACCTTAGCATGGTGTTGCACTTCGTTTGTGAGTCTAGCGAATCCATCCTCTCCGTGCTGCATCCCTTCCTCCTCATGCGGGGGACAATCCCCCGCTTCTGTCTAGCTCTAATCCTGAGGAGCACTGTGGCGAGAAAGCTGGAAATAAGCTCTTAACGCCTCGCTAAGGTCGATACGAATCAACGCCTACAAATCCTACTCACATTCAAGAAACACTACTGGTGCCACTTAAGGGAGAGAAAGTCATATAAGAATGTCCGCAGCCCAGCCCAACATCCTGCTCATTACCACGGACCAGCAGCGGTTCGATACTATCGGCGACGCCAAACCGCCTTTTCTCCGCACCCCGCACATTGATTTACTGGGCTACCAAGGCGTGCAGTTCACGCGCGCCTACGCCGATTGTCCGCTCTGCGTACCGGCGCGCGTCGGTATCATGACAGGCAAGCAGGTGTTCACCCACGGCGTGGCTAACAATGAACAGACCTCCATGGTGATGGGTAGAGAGGCCACCCTGCCGACGTACCTGCGCGCGTGCGGCTATCAGACCGCCGCCATCGGCAAGATGCACTTCGGACCCCAGCGGGTACGTCACGGGTTTGAAGAGATGATCTTGCCCGATGACTATTACCGCCAGATGCGCCATTCCGGCAACGACCTCCAACCGATGCACCACGGGATGGCCCAAAACGAACTGTATCCCACCTTGGCTACCGTGCCCGAGAGCCTTACCATGACCTCCTGGATCGCCGAACAGTGCGTAGAGTACATCCTCTTCCGCCGTGACCCAACCCTGCCCTTTTTCCTTTGGTGCTCGTTCGCCAAGCCGCATCCCCCGCTCGACGCGCCTGAGCCGTACTATTCGATGTATCAGAATAGCCCGATACCGACACCGGCCATTGGCGAGTGGCGCGATAGCGCGGACTGCCCCATATCGTTCCAGCGTCAAGCGCAGCGGCGCGCATTTGACAGCATTTCCGATGAGGCTATCCACGCTGCTCGCGCCGTGTACTACGGGCTCATCACGCAGATAGACCAAGTCATCGGCCGCATCATCAGCGCCTTGGAGGACAGGGGCCTCTTCAATGACACGTTCATCATGTTTGCCTCCGATCACGGCGAGATGCTGGGCGACCATCGCAACGGCGCCAAGACCTTCTTCTATGAACCCGCCTCCCGCGTGCCGTTTATACTGCGCATGCCGCAGAGTTGGGAAAATCGCCGTCACGGTACAACGGTAGACTCACCCATTACCCACGCCGACATTCTGCCGACGCTCGTAGGGGTAGCAGGTGGCACGCAGCCCAGCGACAGTGACGGCCAAGACCTGGTTGCGCTGGCACGGGACGAACTTGAACACCCCCGCCGCTACCTAGAGGCCATGAGCGGACCGCGCTGGCCGCAGGCAGAGCGCATTCCATGCGTCTATTTGGCACTCACCGATGGGCAGTGGAAGTATATCTGGTACCCGGAAGGGCCCACAGAACAGCTCTTCAATCTGGCTGAGGACCCATCGGAACTCCACAATCTGGCTGGCGAGGCACGCTGCGCAAGTCAGAAACAGGAGCTCAAGAGCGAGCTGATCGCAAGGCTTCGGGCACGAGAATCGGTCTATTTGGAGGACGGCAACCTTCCTGCGCGAGAGCCTCAAAGTGATACCATTGCCGACCGCCGTAATACGGCCACCAATCACGCGGGGTTCCGCACCGAATACAGCGATCTTGACGTCCGTCACTAGGCGAAGCAGCACGCGCGGCGTGGCATGGGTACAATAGTCCTATCCGCGCAGAAAGCGCGTCACCCCGGGACGAAGGGACGAGGAGTGCGCTGCTTCTCGTAAGAGCGGAGGACATTGAGCACAGTATGAAAAGCGGGAGATGGCACGCACTCCCGCAGGCAAGCGCAAGCGTATCAAGCTGAGTAGCAGAACAAGGAGCACGACATGCCGAGCAATTTACTTGAAGTCTTTACGAATTGTTACGGACGCTACGGGGTGCGCGCGGCGATAGATCTCGCGCCGCAGGCCGGCATCACCCATCTGGAACTCGCTATGAAACAGCACGGCGGCGTGCTGGAGATTCCCGAGGACGTTGTCGCCAGTGAGAAGTTGGGTGACGAAGGGATCCAGAATCTGAAGAGAGAACTGGATGCGCACGGTCTCACCGTAATCAGCGCGAATGGGTCCGACAACCTCATGGACCCTGACGGGTTTCAGCGCATCGCGGAACGCATGCGTCTTGCGGCGGGCATTGGCGCTAAGTACTTCGTCGGCTTGGGCGGCGAACCGGCAGAGGAAGATCGTTCTGGCTTCTTCGATAAAATGGGAGCGATCGGCGACGTGGCGGCCAAGCACGGTCTCACTATTGCCCTCGAAACCCATCCTGGTATCACGCAGAATGCAGAGGCTATCCTGGATACCATGCAGGCGCTACAGCATGACGCCATCCGCATTAACTTCGATACCGGCAATATCCTGTTCTACAACGAAGGCGCCGACGTTTACCGCCAGCTTGAACAGGTCATGGACTACGTGGTGCACATGCATTTGAAGGATAGCCGCGGCGGCTACCGGGATTGGTACTTCACGGCAATGGGCGATGGCGGCGCCGTTGACTTCGCCCGGATAGGCGAAATTACCAATAATGCCGGCTTCTTCGGTCCGTATAGTTTGGAAATCGAGGGCATTAAGGACGAGCCGGAACCGACCCTAGAACAGCGCCAAGAGCGCGTCGTCCGCAGTGTAGAACACTTACGGTCCGTCGGCTTCTTGGACGTCAACTAAGGCGCTTCAATGCCGTTCCTCAATAGCAACCGTGCCCTCCCAAAGCAAAGAACCGTCGGCGTTATATTGCCCGGCCCTGATTTCCTTGATGGGATACTCCGGTATTTCCCGAATTGCGTAGCAGCGCTCGCCGTTGCGGTCGCCAAAGTCGCTTAAGGAAAAGTCGAGCACGTCGAAACTCGCCTGGTCGCTCTTGTTCCACAGGTCTCTTAATTCGACCGGGACCACGTGTAAGAGAAAGCGCGCGTTTGCGTCAGCTTGACTGCAAGAGTCCTTGACGAATAGCAGCGTGTGCTCATGGCGATAGACCGCATATCCGGCGCGGAGCAAGGGCTCGCCAGCTTCCTCGAGCAAGCGGTCCTTGAAGGGCTCAGTATAGTAACTGCTAATCCAATCGTGAGACGTTCGACTGATGTTGGTCTGTCCTGTCCTGATTCTTCCGATGTCATACGAAGGCAAGTCTCGGATTGCAAGGCATTGATTCTCAGCGTGCCAACCAAATTCTACAAAGTCAAAGTCCAATGTGTCATGGAGACGACCCGGCCGATCATCTGGGTTAAGCGGAAACGTATGTAACAAGAAGCGAGAACTCTCCTCCGACTCTGAACACTGCTCTCTTATGTAGACTAGTCGGTTCTTTCTAACGTGTACATTGTATACGGAACGAATAATCTGCTCGCCCCTATCAAGCGTTCGCGTCTCTTCGGCAGCATTGCGCAGCAGCCAGCGTAGCCAACCGGGGTGCTCGTACGTCACATACTGGTTGTGGAATCTCGCGCCCAAGCTGGGCACAATCGAGTAGTCCTCGCCGAGTTGCTCGTAACGAAAGACACTAAAGTCGTGGTCATTGTTGGCCCGGGCCAGATCGAAAAAGGGCGTTACGGCACCAATGCCCAGGGCGACGAGCAGACCCGCGAGAGCAGCGCGACGGTACAATTGTCCCCTGCGCACTATCTCATAGCCTTCGCCCACAATGACACTCGCGCCAAACAACGAGAGTAAGACTAGCGCAGGCAGGGACCCGCGCGTCATGAGGTCGTTCCACAGGCCGAACTTATACCAAGGGAGAATGAGCAAGGCAGCCAGGCTCGCAATAAAAAATGGCTCACGTAACAACCGCGGCCGCAAGACGCATAGCAAAGCTGCCACGAGCAAAAATTCGGAAAGATATACGGCCGGAATGACTTTTGGTAGCTTCGGTATGACATTCCCATACATGGTCCAGAGCCAGCCGTGGGGAATAGAACTGACCGAGCCGCTCGAAAGGAACACCACTATCAACAACGCAAGCGGCAGCGCCAGAACTAGGTTCTGCCAGCGTAGGAATGGTCGAATTCCATTCTCAACGAGGAGCACCAGCACCAACGGCAGCAGGCCAAGCGCAACCAGAGGCGACCAGAATAGACTCCCACCTACCAATACCCCACTTACTGCAAGAAACCGTTCATGTCGGCGGAGTTGAAATAGTAGGAGCGTGTAGATCCCGGCTGCAATGAAGTGTTGGGGCACCCAAAGCAACGCTACCGTAGGGGACGTATACTGAAGAGCCAAGCCGTAGTGCCCTCCCCATTCCAAGCTAATACGCCCTAACCCAATCCACGGCCAGCCATCGAAGCCCGCACGAAGTTCAAGCCACTGCGCCCCATCAAACAGGATGTTACGCACAAAGTCCATTCCGCCGAACAACATGAGAATCAGGGCCGCGGCGAGTATCTTCCAGCCACGATAGTCACGGGAAAAGAGAATTAGTACGAGAGAAGCTCCACACCACGTCCACAACGGCACCGCCCAGTTTAGCATGGCTACGCCAAACAGCCTGGCGATCAGACCGGGCACCATGTAGTAACCCAGATAATACCGCAATTGCGCCGGTGTTTCCAAGTAGCTAGGAAGATTAGTCGGCCAGTCGCCACGACTAAGTTCGAGAAATACTAAGCGGTGCTTTATCCAGTCGAAGTTGTGGACATCAAACAATCCGCCGGCCGCCGTCATCATTACCCAGCCCGCTGCCACTACTAGCAACGCCAGAACTGCCAACCGTGGCGTCACTTGCCAAGAACCGGAGAGCGCCTGCCACAACCCCAGCGCCAGCAACGCCGCTGCCGGAATGCCAAACCACCATTGGAACCATCCCACCAGCCAGACTACCAGTGGAATCATCAAATAGAGAATGGCCAGTCGATGAGATACAGAGAGCAATGGAAGTGCAGTGCCCTGGCTGCCCTCGCGACTCTGCTTAATTAGAGTGCCTACGATTTTCATCCACCAAAATCCGAAGGTATGGCGAGCGACCGCTGGAAAAACCAAACCCAACATTGTGACCCTAGTCTAGACACGCGGATCGTGCCCCAGCTACTTGTCGAGAAACGGAAAAGTTTCTCTGCCGCGTATTTCGTGCTTGCCTTCGAACAAGCCCCAGACGCAGCGTTCGCCTAGCCCAAGTTGCGCATAATGCGCGTGAAGCTGCTGAAATTCGACTTCGGCATCTTTATAGTATACTGCCCGATCCTGCGTGCCTTGCTCGATAAGAAGCGGTCGGGGGCAGATGAGCGAGCCGAGATCGGCATCGGGGAACTTAAAAAGCTGGCCTAGATAGTATTGATGCCGTTCATCAGTGGTAACGTATGCGCGTTAGAGGGAGAGTGTGCCCTCCCAAAGGAGATTGTCGCCCTCTTTGTATTGACCCGTCCTAATCTCCTTGATGGGATATTCCGGAATCTCCCGCACTGCAATACAGCGCTCTCCAATACGATCGCCAAACTCCTTGAATGCAAAATCGAGTACGTCAAAGCCCGCCTGGTTGCGCTTGTCCCACAGATCTTTCGAATCAACCGGTTCTACATGCAACAAAATGCGTGCCTCGGTGTCAGCCTGGCCACAGGGATCCTTTACGTAGATTAACTTGTGCTCATGGCGATAAACCGAGAATCCGGCACGGAGCAATGGAGCGCCAGCTTCATCCACCAAGCGGTCCTTGTATGGTTCACTGTATTGGTCACCAATCCAAGTGTGAGACGTTTGGCCAACATTGGTCTGACCGGTCCTAATTCTGCCAATGGCATATTCGGGCAAGTCTCGGATTACAAGGCAATGGTCTTCGACCCGCCAACCGCTTTCAACAAAGTAGAAGTCCAAAGTGTCATGGAGTCGACCCGGCCGATCATTCGGGTCCAGCGGAAAGGTGTGCAAGATAAAGCGCGTACTTTCCTGCAGAGCAGTGCATTGCTCCTTAATGTAGACTAGCCGATTCCCTGTGCGGTACACATCATAAACGGATTGAGTTATCTTCTTTCCCCTATCAAGCACGCGCGTTTCTGCGTCATTCTGGCGTAACAGCCAGCGAATCCACCTTGGATTTTCATACGTTACGTATTGGTTGTGAAACCGTGCATCCAAGCTGCGCAAAATTGTGTGGTCTTCACCAAACTGCTGGAAGCCATACACGCTGAAGTCGTTATCATTGTTGGCCTGAGCCAAGTCAAAGAAGGGCGTAACGATACCGATGCCCAGCACTACGACTAGACCCGCAAGAGCGACTCGGCGATAGGCATGACCGGCCCGCGTAAGTTCAGGCCATTGACCCACAATGACGCCGGCACTGAAATAAGCAAGCAATAGCAGCGCGGGAAGGGACCCACGCGTCATGAGATCGTTATGCACGCCGAACTTATACCAGGGAAGAAAAAGCAGCGTAGCTAAGCTGGCAATGAAGAACGGCTCTCGCAACAATCGCGGCCGCAATATGCAAAGCAAAGCTGCCACTAGCAAGAATTCGGATAGATATACGGCCGAAATGACTCTGGGCAGCTTTGGTATGACGTACTCATACATGGTCCAGAGCCAGCCGTGGGGAATAGAACTGACCGAGCCGCTCGAAAGGAACACCACTATCAACGACGCAAGCGGCAGCGCCAGAACTAGGTTCTGCCAGCGCAGGAATGGTCGAATTCCATTCTCAACGAGGAGCACCAGCACCAACGGCAGCAGGCCAAGCGCAACCAGAGGCGACCAGAAGAGGCTCCCAGCTACCAATACCCCACTTACTGCAAGAAACCGTTCATGCCGGCGGAGTTGAAACAGCAGGAGCGTGTAGATCCCGGCTGCAATGAAGTGTTGGGGCACCCAAAGCAACGCTACCGTAGGGGACGTATACTGAAGAGCCAAGCCGTCATATCCGAACCATTCCAAACTACCGCGCCCTAGCTCAATCCACGGCCAGCCATCGAAGCCCACACGAAGTTCAAGCCACTGCGGTCCTTCCAACAGAATGATGCGCACTAAGTCCATTCCGCCAAACAAGATGAGAATCAGGGCTGCGACGAATACCTTCCAGGCACGATAGTCACGCGTAAAGAGAATTAGTACGAGAGAGGCTCCGCACCATGTCCAGAGCGGCACTGCCCAATTCAGTGCGGCTACGCCAAACATTCTTCCGAACAGGCCGGGAACCATGTAGTAACCCAGATAATACCGCAATTGCGCCGGTGTTTCCAAGTAGCTAGGAAGATTAGTCGGCCAGTCGCCACGACTAAGTTCGAGGAATACTAAGCGGTGCTTTAACCAGTCTTGGTTGTGAATATCAAACACACCACCGGCGGCCGTCATCATTACCCAGCCGGCAGCTACCAACAGAACCACGACAATCGCAAACGGTGACGTTACCCGCCAAGACCCTGAGAGCGCCTGCCACAACCCCAGCGCCAGTAACGCCGCTGCCGGGATGCCAAACCACCAATGGAACCATCCCACCAGCCAGACTACCAGTGGAATCATCAAATAGAGAATGGCCAGTCGATGAGATACAGAGAGCAATGGAAGTGCAGTGCCCTGGCTGCCCTCGCGACTCTGCTTAATTAGAGTGCCTACGATATTCATACACCAGAATCCGAAGATTTGGCGAGCGGCCGCCGGGGAAACCAAACCCAACATTGTGACTTTAGTCTAGACACGCGGATCGTGACCCAGCCACTTGTCGAGGAATGGAAAAGAGCCTCTGCCATGTATTTCGTGCTTGCCGTCGAACAGGCCCCAGACGCAGCGTTCGCCTAGCCCAAGTTGCGCATAATGCGCGTGAAGCCGCTGAAATTCGACTTCGGCTTCTTTGTAGTATACTGCCCGATCCTGCGTCCCCTGCTCGATGAAAAGCGGTCGGGGGCAGATGAGCGAGCCGAGGTCGGCATCGGAAAACTCAAGAAGCTGGCCTAAATAGTATTGATGCTGTTCATCTGTTGTAACGTAAGCGCGGTAGTGCTCAGACTCTGTAATGAGCTTGCGGGTGCGCTCGTTGAAGTATGCCGAAACCACTGCAACCTTGATGCGCGGCTCCAGCGGCGTGAACCAGAGGGTCATAGTGCCGCCTTGCGAGAGACCGTAGAAGCCGATGCGCTCCGGATCGACTTCCGGCAACGTCTGCAGATAGTCGATCACCTTCATTTCGCGCCAAATCTCTAAGCCCATCAACCGTCTGCCAACTACGATGGCCTTGTTATGTAAACGCACGCGCCGCGGCGTACCGTTGATGCAGTGCGGCGCAAAAACCACGTAGCCCCGCTCCGCAAGACGCCGGCCGTAGCTGTGGTAGGCATCGTCCTGCTCCAGAAGTCCGGCGACTGCTTGCACAGCCCCGCCAAGTCCGTGCTGTGTCACTACGGCTGCCCGGGGCTCGGTAATCCCTTTAGGCACCAATAAGTAGCCAGAGAGCCGCACGCCGGGCAGCATGCCAAGCGAAACGGCGTAGACCGTATGATCGGGGCGCTCCGCCACTACGCGCCGTTCAGGATTGAGCGGCACCTGCTCGTACTCCGGCGGCAGTCCACCCATCATTGCCAGCCACGCCGCGCGGTTAGGGGCGACAGACTCCGTGTATGAGTCCGCGCTGGCGTAGTCGCGTTGCCAGCACGCCGCGCGCTCCTGATACGCTTGATCGGCCAGTGCGTCCAGGTAACGATCGTGCTGCCCGTTGGTATCGTCGCGCATCGCCTGAATTGCGTCCTGATCTACGAACACAGGCGGCGGTGGCGTCCGCTCCTCACTCTTGACGGCGGTATTCCGATTCGGTGGGACACCATCGTTCAGCCAGCGGTCGAGAAAGGCAAATGACTCCACACCGTGAATTTCGTGGACACCCTCAAATTCTCCCCACTCACAGCGCTCACCTATCCCTAAGCGCTCGTAGATGTCTCTTAGCGGGAAGAATTCCTCACGTGCACTCTCTATGTAGTACGAACTGTCGCCCTGTCCATGCTCGATCATTACCGGGCGCGGACAAATCAACGAACCAAGATCATAGTCAGAGAACTCTGTCAGAAAGTCCGGTTCGAAGTAGGACTGCTCCTGAGTATTGATGAAGGGTCGGTAGTGGGGAGAGGCCTGGAGCTGCTTCTTGGTGCGCTCGTTATAGAAAGCCGAGATAATGGTCGCGCGGATGCGGGGTTCCAGCGGTGGGAACCAGAGCGCCATCTTGCCGCCTTGCGAAAGGCCGTAAAATCCAATCCGCTCGCTATCCACCTCGGGCAGCGTTTCCAGCAGGTCTACCGCCCGCATCTCCCGCCAAATTTCCAAGCCCATCAGCGTACGCCCAACGAGGAGCGCCTTATTGTGCAAGCGATTGCGCCAATCAACAAAGTTGATACAGTGCGGGGCCAGCACCACATAGCCGCGCTCTGCCAGCCGCTGACCGAACTTATGATAGGCGTCATCCTCTTCCACCAGACCCGCGATGGAATGCGGTGTGCCGCCCATGCCGTGCTGGCAGATCACGGCCGGCCTCGTGGCCTCAATGTGCTTTGGTACCAGCAGATGGGCAAACGAGCGGATTCCCGGTAGCGTCCCAAAGGTCACGGCATAGACGATGTGGTCGGCACGTTCCGCCACCACATGACGCTCCGGCGCCAGCGGCACACGCTCCTCTGCCGTCGGCCAGATTCCCAGCATATTGCGCCAGTGCTCGCGGTTTTCAGCAACAGACTGAGAATACGCTCGTGCGCTCGTATAGTCACGCTGCCAATTGGCGCGTCGCCAGTCGTACGCCTGGGTGGCGAGGGAATCGAGATACCGCTCCAGTTGCGCCGCCTGGTCCCAGCGTACGAACTCAACTGCGTTGGGCGATGCAAAGCTAGCCATCTGTGACACCTATGGGCTCCTTCCTTATGAATAGCACGTACAATTCAATTGCTTAATTGCATACTCATGGGATCGGCGAAGAGCCTCCCACGGTCTTGTAGACGGATGAGCAAACGCCGGGCCGCACTTAAGAAAGGACCGTTGCCGCAGGAAGTGTATCGCCAGGAGCTACATCATGCAGCTTAAGGGCCACGGTTATGCTGCTGTAGAGAGCGGCCCAAATATGCGATCCGGGCGTTGGTCGCCGCAAGCGCCGCTTTTGCCCGATTCGTATTCTTGCCTAGCAAAACTAACGTGCTCACCAAAGGAAGTAAGTGCCCAAGGGCAAACTCTTTCTGAGAATACCCAAAACTAAACCGGCAGATTCGACGAGCGCCGTACGCCGGCTCTAACCGGCGAGCGCCTGGGATTTCCAACAACCACTCGCGGCTTTTAGGGCAGTCTGCCGAAAGACGCTAGTCATTACTGCCCGCATTGCGGAGAAAGCGTTCGATCGCCTGGGCAGCAAGCTGATTCGTGGTAACTCCCCTCCGCTTCGCTTCTTGCTCCAAACGCTGCATTAGCCAGGCATCTTCCAGAGTCAAACTGCGGGATCGCTCGGAAGTGGCAGCGGCCTGTGGGGCTGCCGGTTCGTCCTGAATTACGATCACCTGATCGGTGGACTCAACCACGTGACCCCGCCTACTTTGCGTCAGCAAACGCCACTTATCTTCTGCCATGGGCCGACCCCACGCCTGCTCGACTTGCGAGCGCGTGATCTCGAGTCGTTTGCCCTCAATCGTGAGCCACGGGCCATTCTGATGCAGCACGCCCCCGGTCACGTCGGCCAGCACGGATGCCAGCTCGAGATTGGGCGCGCTCAATTGGATTGTGATACTCGCCATAACGAATACTCCTCGCATGAGGCGTTACGTCAGTACCTTAACCCATTAGACCATACGCCCCTAGGAGGTACAAGCCGCTTGCCTCCGCTCTTCGGCTCCACTCGCGCACTATCCCGCAATCCATGTGTGCCTTGACCGTGCGCCGCTCTGTCGGTTACGCTCAATGCCGTAACGTGGCGGTGGAGCAAGCGTATCCCTTGATAGCAGACAGCACGACTCTGCGCGCCATCTAAAGCAATTTGACATGTATCTGCCACACGGTCAGCACCGCAGAACCTATAATTGCGCCGTTGCGGCAACACGGTTTTGTAAGAGTGAACCTGATGTGTATGCCCGGCATGCACTATCCGCCAATGGTGCGCGTCACTTAGAAAGGATGAGCTTGTGAAAGACATCAACATCGCCATGGTAGGTCACCGCTTTATGGGAAAGGCGCATACGCATGCTTACCGCGACGTGAACCTCTTTTTCCCGTCGGTGCCCTACCGGCCCCGGCTAAAAGTGATCGCGGGGCGTGACGCCACGGCGGTGCAAGAAGCCGCGGACCAACTGAGCTGGGAAGAATCCTCGACGAATTGGCAAGAGACTGTCACGCGCGACGACATTGACGTGGTCGACGTCGTTACCCCGAACTATCTGCACGCCGACGTGGCCATCGCCGCCGCCGAAGCCGGCAAGCAGGTCATTTGCGAGAAGCCGCTGGCCGTAACTGTCGCGGAGGCGCGAGCCATGGTCGAGGCTGTGCAGAAAGCCGGCGTGCACAACACTATTTGCTTCCACTTTCGGCGCTATCCGGCAGTTTGCCTGGCAAAAAAGCTTATCGAGGAGGGCGCACTCGGAGACATCTACCACTTTCGCGGCTGGTTCCTGGCGGAGCGCTTTGCTGATCCCAACACGCCGCTCGGCTGGCGCATGCAGCAGGAGTACGCCGGTTTCGGTGTATTCGGGGACCTCGGCTCCCACGTTCTCGACATGGCGCGCCACCTGCTAGGCGATGTCAGTAGTGTCTGCGGAAACTTTGCTACCTACATTAAGGAGCGCCCCACGCCCGAGGGCGGCACCGGCGCCGTTACCGTTGACGACTGCGCGCAAGTGCTCATGCAGTTTGCCAATGGCGCACAGGGCATCCTGGAAGTTACAAAGCTCGCGCGAGGAAATAAGAGTAACTTCGGTTTTGAGGTCAATGGAAGCAAGGGGTCCGTGCGTTTCTATTTCGAGCGCATGAACGAACTGCAGTACTATGCCGGCGACGATCCGGGACCGCTAACGGGATTTCGCACTATCCACGCCTCGGACTCCGTCCAGCACGACTATATGCACGGCTACTGGCCCTCCGCCGCTCATAGCATCGGGTACGGTGAAGCGTTCATTCACATAGTCAAGGACTATCTAGAAACGCTCGGCAGCGGTCAGCCTATGAGTCCCGATTTCGTTGACGGCCTGCGTGTGCAGGAGATTATGGAAGCAGTGGGCACGTCTGTGCAGAACCGGGGATGGGTGAACGTAGCGCCGCCTGCGTAGAGGCTAAGGCTGGTGGCTCACGATAAATGCCGGGGGAGTCGCAGGAGCGCAAATTGTGTCTGTGTTCTGACCGTTCGTGCTGAGCTTGTCGAAGTATGAACGGTCAGAAGAGCGCCGATGGGACCGCACCACTTTCCAACAATTTCTCCTGTGGATAGAGACACATGGAAGGCAAGGGGCACACCTTCAGTCTGCGCGACTCAATTGGGAAGTGCCTACTCTCCACGGCTCCGATGCACATTCCCATTCATATGCAACGATATTGGCGCGGCATGGTACCCTAACGATTACCAATTCTGTTTGAGCGAGCTGTATTCAAAATCTGGAAAGGTAGAGCTTATGTATGGCAAGTCCTACGACGGCACGAATAAGAAAGTCTTCTGGCAAGAAATGTGGCGGCACGAGCTCTATGAAGCGCTGAAGCATGACCCGGTCGTCATCATCCCGGTGGGGTCGATTGAGCAGCATGGCCCCCATAGCCCAACGGACATTGACATCAGCATCCCGTATCACCTCGCCGCGGAAGCCGCAACTCGCACCGACGACTACCCCATTATCGTAGCGCCGCCGGTTTGGACGGGCTTCACCCACTTCAATATGGGGCATATTGGCACGATTACGGTTACCCTCGAAACATACATTGCCGTCCTGTCGGACGTTTGCCGCAGCATTAAGGCGAACGGGTTCGAGCGCATGATCTTACTCAACGGCCATGGCGGCAACGTGGCGCCAACACAAGCCATCTCCGTCAAGCTTGCGCAAGAAGATGTCTGGGCGCTGCACATCTCCTACTTCCACATGGTGGACGACGAACTCAAGGAATGGGGCGATAGCGACGACAGCATCGGCCACGGCGGTGAGTGGGAGACCTCCCTGCAACTCCACCTGCGGGGGCATCTCATAGACTTAGACAAGCGCGTGCCCAACGGCCTCGCACCGTGGTTCCGCGACCCTGTGGTTGGCAAGTTTGCCAAATGGCCGGAGCGCCGCCGCGAAGCCGACGAGGGCGTGATGGGCGATCCTTTTGTGGCCAGTGCCGAGAAAGGCGAGCGCATTTTCAACCTGGCTGTCGAACGCCTCATAATGGCCTGTGACGAATTGCACAACAATCCGGTGCGCGGCTACTTCGACAACGGCAGCGACGCTACCCTGGGCCCGCTCTCGCCTGACGCCACGCCGCCGCGCTAGGCAAACTGTGACAGGAAATAGAGCCATAGGTTTGGATCCTAGAAGGCCACTGGCAAAGCTACAATTCAGGAACGAATCGTGGGTAACGAATACTTGGTATCGAATCGTTAGGAACGGATTGTTTGGAACGAATCAATGCAATTCAGATCTGATCTTCCTATTCCATTCTCCTGTTCCTGCCTTTTGCCGTTCGCCCTGAGCCTGTCGAAGGGCAAAACCCAAAAGAACTGAATTACAGGTGAAAAACACCATAGAGAAAGGGAAAACATACAGTGGGTGACTTCTACCAAGAACTCGGCGTGAAACGCGTGATCAATGCCGCCGGTACCTTAACGCGGCTTGGCGGCACGCCAATGGACGACGATGTGCTCGACGCCATGCGCGAAGCGGCACAGTGGAGCGTGCGCATGGAGGAGCTGCAGGAAGCGGCGGGGAATTACCTGGCCTCGGTCACCGGGGCTGAAGCCGGATACGTCACGGCCGGCGCGGCCGCGGGCCTGTTGGTCGGTACCGCCGCCTGCCTCGCCGGACTTGACATTCACAAGATGCACCTCCTGCCCGATACCGACACCATGCCCAACGAGGTCATTATCCAACGCCTCCACCGCAATGCCTACGATCATGCGCTGCGCACCGCAGGAGCTAAGTTCATCGAGGTCGGCCACATCGGCCACCCGACCGGCGGCTACACCGAGCCCTGGCATATCGAAACGGCCATCAACGAGCGTACGGTGGCCGTGCATTGGGTCGCGATGCCCGTAGAGGGCGCGGTGAGTTTGGAAGATACCGTTGCCGTGGCGCACAAGCACAATGTGCCCGTCATCGTCGACGCGGCGGGTGGCTTGCCGCCCGCAGAAAACCTGCGGGGTCTTATCGCCACGGGGGCGGACCTCGTCTCCTTCTCCGGCGGCAAGGCAATTCAGGGCCCCCAAGCCTCCGGAATCTTGGTAGGTCGCAGCGACCTCATCCAATCGGTTGCGCTGCAGCATCAGGATATGGACGTAATGGTGGAAACGTGGACGCTGCGGGAAAAACTGCTTGGCAGCGGTCGCTTGCTCGGCCCTCCGCTCCAAGGCATCGGCCGTCCGATGAAAGTGGGTAAAGAGGAGATCGCCGGTCTGCTGGCAGCAGTCAAGAATTATGTCAATCGCGATCATGCGGCCGCGCGCCAAGAGTGGCTCCGCCGCCTGGAATTCATCGCCGCTGCTCTCGACGACGCCCCCGGTGTCGCCACTGAGGTGGTTGGACGCGAAGGCGCATTCTATCCCACCCTGCGTGTCTCGCTGGACGAGGCCGTGCATGGCGTTTCGGCCATCGACTTGGTAAACTGCTTGTTCGACGAGGATCCCGCCATCGCCGTCAGCCAATACGGCTCCCTGGAAGGCAGCGTTTCCCTCAATCCGCTCAACCTGGACGGCAATAAACCGCAACTGGTTGCCGCCCGCATTCGCGCCATCATCGCGCCGTAGGGTTCAGAGCAGTAGTTCCTTCACGCAGTCTTCTCAAGCACTGCGTATCATGACAAAGTTAGGAATTCCGTTCATGGTTCGACGGGATCACCACGAACGGAATTCCCTATGGTTCCTAGGATTTTAAGGACTGGCACAACCCTAAAAGGCCAACGGCCATGCGACTCCGTGACTTTGGCGCAGTAGACCAACGCTTTGCCGGGTCTTCCGGCTTCGCCGGCATTGTCGGCCTGCGCCAGAACAAGCTGCTCTTTTCTCTGCCTGGGCCACAGTACGCACAAGAGCTGGAGAACGGCGCGCAATCGCTCCCGCTCTGGGGCATTGGAGGCATGTGCGCGGCAGGCGAATCCTGGCAGGACGCCGCCCGACGCCACGGTGAAGCCGACACCGGCTGTAGCGTGAAGCTCTTCTCAAGCCGCGAGACCTACTATCTCAACATCAATAGCGACATCTATGCAGTAGATGTCGAGGACGTACCGGCGCCGGCCCTGCTCTATGCCGCCGCGTTTCGTCCGCCGGACAACCCCTACGGCGACCTGCAAACCGTGTACGGCGTGGAATACTTCGCCCACCTGCAGGGAACGCCCCAGCCTGGAGAAGACGTCGCCGCTCTTCTCACCCTGGGCCAACCCTTGCTCGTAGCAGCAGCCCAGCAAGCACTGACCTTAGACAATCTGCTGGAAACGGGAGCGGAACTCTTTGCCAACCCAGACTACCCCGCACTCGATCCGTCCTGCATCGTAACACCGCTCGGCACGCCCCACTTCATGCTGCAGGTACTCGACGCCGGTCACTGGTGGCAGACCCTCTCCTTGGCCGATCTGCCGATGCTCTAGGCATTGCGCCTAATATTCCTGCACTCACTTTTCCCAGGCGGCGAGCGCGGCCTCGACTTCGCTCTTCCGCGGCAAGCTGGCTATGGCGCCTCTGCCGCGCACCTTCAGGCCGGCCATGACCACGCCGAGCCGAGCGGCTTCCAATGGGGTCTTGCCATGTACCAGGCCGTGCAGAAACGCGCCGTCGAAAGCATCGCCCGCGCCGGTGGTGTCCACAACATTGGGAACGGTGAATGCCGGTATGGTCTGCGAGACACCGTCTGCGCTCAGTAGCGCCCCGGCTTCCCCCTGCTTTACCGCAACCGTATCGACGCCTCTGCTATGGAGGTAGTCCGCTGTCTCCCGGGCGGAAGAAGCACCGAACAACTGCTCGGACTCCTCCGGCCCGCTGGGTAAGGCAATGTCCACGAAAGGCAAGAGTTCTTCGGTCGCTGCGCGCGCGTCAGCCACCGACCAGAGCGCGGGCCGCAGATTGGGATCGAATGAGACGCGCACTCCGGCATCTCTCGCCATGCGCGCTGCCGCCAGCGCCGTAGCGCGGGCCGTTTCAGAGATCGCCTGGGTAATACCGCTGATATGCAGAATCTTTGCCTGGGCGATGTAGTTGGGGTCTAGGTCGGCGGGTGTCATGGTGCTCGGCGCGCTGCCGGCCCGGTAGTAGGTAAACTCTCGTTCACCGTTGCCGAAAATGGAGATGAAGTAGATGCCATTCCGCCCCTCCACCCGCCTAACGTGCGACGTATCGATACCTAAACTCTCCCAACCATTCAGCAGGAATTCCTGAAATGGATCGTTGCCGATGCGTGAGAGAAAGCCGGTCGAGCTTCCCAGACGAGACGCCGCCGCCAGCAAGTTAAGCGCGTCACCGGCAAAGGCTTTCTGCAACTGCTCCGCCTGCGAGAGCGGCTCCTCGGCAAAGAACTCCACCATGCTCTCGCCCAGGGATAGTATGTCAGGCAATTCCAACCTTCCTTGAACCGCAACTAACTAAGCCCGCTATTTCTTACAAATGGTGTCAGCAGAAATACGCCAAATCACCGCTACTCACGGAACTACCTCACCACTTGTGCAGAACCACAAGGGTAGTGCTTGCTGGGTCCAAGTTATCGGGAATCATCCCGATCGACGTGTGCCCCAAGACTTCAGAACCGCGCCTCCATCGGAGAAACGAGGTCTCCCAAAGTGTCTTAGAGGCTATCTACCCTAAGCCGAAGATCGTGTCCAAGGATTCAGCCATGATGCGTACCCCCAGTGCGGGATTGTGGCGTAAAGGCCCAAGCTCAACGGTGACAAAGTCCTCGTAGCCAATCTCGCGCCACGCCTGGCGCACGGCCATCCAGTCTACCGAGCCTTCCAAAAGTGGCACAAAGTGCCCCCCGGGCCCCTGCACGACAAAGTCCTTGACGTGGCACTTCTTGATCCGCTTACCAAGAATCCGAATCCACTGGTCCGGATAGCCATAAGCAAGGATGTTACCCACGTCAAAGTAGGCGCCTACGTGTGGGTCATTGATCTCGTCCACGATGCGGGCAAACTCAAGCGGACTGAGCAAAAACTTATTCCAGACGTTCTCTATCCCGATCGACACGCCCAGGCTTCTTGCCTTTGGAACAAGACCCGCAATTCCGTCGCGCGCCCGGTTATACGCATCGTCGTAGGCGGTGTTTTCATCGACCACTCCCGGCACAATCAGCAGCGTGTTCGCGCCAATCTCATGCGCAACTTCCAGCATGCGCTCGTTGATGCGAGCCGCATTCGCGCGTTCGTCCGGGTCGGCAGACGTCATGAGCACCTGCCAATTCAAGCTGGTATAAGTGCTCGGTAACTCAAGCCCGATGGACTCCGCATGTTTCCTAATTGCGCCCAACTCGTCATTGGTGAGGTTGACGTGCAAGGATCCCTCACTTCCAAACGTCAACTCCACACCGTCGAAGCCCGCTTCCTTTGCCGTATCGAGAATCCGCGTAGGTTGCCAATCCTGCGGCAATGCTCCACGGTTAAGGCCCTTCTTCATGGTGTTCCTCTACTCCTTATTGCTCCCATTTCATGTCGAATCAAGTACTAGCGCTTACCCAAAAACAGGACATCCCTCCACATGAAACCTGTTTCATGTGGAGAAGTCAAAGGAAGTCATCCTGCCTAATCCGAAAGAGGAGGTCGAGTCTCGGAGGCGTAAGTACAGTCCTTGGACATGACCCAAGTCAACGCCACAATCAACAGTCAAGCACTTGATTCCCTACAGAATCCAGCCATGCCTTGTTCCAGGCTATGCGCCACTTCCCCCTCGTCTCAATCGTCGACTCGAAAATGTCTGGCGCTTTGATGCGACTGATCCGCTGGAGTCTCACTGTACAGACCAAGTCGTCACCAAGACCAAAACTTGAGAGCCTTCGCCGCCGATAGTCTCGTCTGAATACGTTGATTTGAGCATACCCAATCGGCAGCAATCCCGCGAAGTTGAAGCCGCTTGTTCCACGCGCATTTCTCTTACCCTTCTTGACAATGCGCCCACAATTATCGCGGATAACCTCTACCAGTTCTTGATCGGCAACTCCCTCAAGCACAACACTGCCCCACAAGACGGCACCCCAAGAGTTACGGTGCACGGTGGCGAATCTACAATACATTAATGGTTTTCCTAAACTCTCCTCAAACTTCTGGACGACAATTGGAATAGTGATGCGAAAGCTCGTAGTGTAAGTGTCCACTTTAGCGAGTAGAGCAGGTAACCTAGGTCGAGGCTCATAATAGAAGAGATTGTCTTCAAGAACTCCCTGATACGCCGAAAGAGTATCTGCTCCACTTTCTCGCAAATCCCTCAGCTTTTTCCCGTCAAAGGCCGCCCAACCCTGTAATGCCTTACGCGAGTGCAGCGAGAAAAAGTATCGGTCGTATCCTGGTGCCAGACTCTCACTAAGAATCCCACTTTGGACAGTAGACCAGAACACTTTCCACTTGTCCCGCGAATCTGGCCTCGCATAGATAGTCAACTGCGATCCACCTGCGATCTCAGCTTCGACGCAACCTTCAATTGCCCACCAGGGTGCCCTAGTATGTTCTTGAAGTACCTCAATCATGAACTCTCGAGGCCGCACGTAATCTTTACTCTGTGAATTGAGAAGGAACACTTTGATCGCCGCAGCCATTCCGTTGCATGTATCCAACAAGCCATCGAAGTGTTGGATCACGTACGCTGTGTCGAGGGTTTCCTCATTTCCTCTCTGGTCGCGGTAGCGAATCCCTCGTTGTAGAAATGTAATGCCACCGTGGGCGATGCCATTGCGGACTGTGTGTTGATAGTTTTCACTTAGATGTTCTTCATTCTGGCCCTTTATTTCGTCAACAATCGACCAGACGTCTAGCCCACTCACACCCTTACCGCGATGCAACCGGGAAAAGTAGGCTAAGGGCCGAAAAAGTGGAGTAAAAACCCCCTCCACCAATCGTAGGTACGCTGGGTGGACATGTTTTTCGATCATTCTTATCAAGTCATACTCGTCTCCCTCAGAAAGACGGCGGTCGTGCCACTCTTCCAAGTTGATTTCCCTGAGGAAGAGCAATGCACGACTGATTTCGAAGTCGAACTGAGCAAGGTATTTTCGAAGTTGCTTCGAGCAAGTCCGATCGTGACTTTGAAGCCATTCTAGGTAGGACTTATAGGCTTCTCTATCGAAGAATTTTTCGGGTCGATTGTAAAGGTATCGCCTTAGTACCAGAGAGTGATGCTCTGATTTTGCGCCTAGTATGGGAAATGCTTCAAAAACACGCGCTCTATCGCGTTGATCTCGTTCCTTAGTGAGTGAGTTTTGAAGTTGAATTAGAAGCTTCTCATTCAGCATGTGTCAACATCCAACATGAGCGATGGTCGCGAAGTGAGTAACGTAGAACCGGGGGACATAACACATTTGAAACATCTATGAGCCGAAACACTTGCTTTTGTCACACCCTTGCAACAGCCACCTTGAAATAGCCGCCCAGATCGCCTTTAACGATCTCCTTTGCCTTCCAGGGACCGGGAGCATTGTAAACGGTGAAATTCTCCAATGGGTGGTTTGAGCCTGGCAAGAGAGGGGAACGTTGAGTACCGGAATCATGTGTGTGTATTGTGTACTGCAATTCATAAGGAATACAAGCAGTTGTTGGCATAATAATCTGATTGTACAATGATTCTTAGAGGGAACTATCTCTAGCCTCAAATATGATCCGGAATAGGAGAATGCAGAATAGCAATCCTCTTTGCACCCGCCGCTGCTAGTGTGACTTGATGTTCCGTAGGTTTGGGCATCTAGTCGTGCCCCTTCGCATTCCAATACTCCTGCTGTGGATCGCTCTGGCGCTCTTCCTTGGCCTCACTGCCCCATCCATTAGCGAAGTCGCTTCTTCCAATCAGACGAGCTTTCTTCCTGCTGCTGCTAATTCTATTGCCGCCCGCACGTTGGAAGCCGAGAAATTCGCTGCCAGCGGCAGCGCTAGCACCGGTCTGCTGATTCTCACACGTGAGGGCGGGCTCACCGCGGCGGACCGCGGATTCGCCGAAGCCATCCACAACTGGCTGCTCTCTCCCGAGGGCCCGGCCATTGTGCAAGACGTGGTCTCTGTCTTCAGTCACCCGGAGCAGGCAAACACGCTAGTCAGCCCCGATAGTGCTGCCATGCTCATGAAGGTGAACCTGACCGTTGAGGCATTTCAGCCGGTGGTGGACGAGGCAACGTATGTCATCCGAGAGCGGGTGGAGCAAGGCAAGCCCGACGGCCTAGCCGTGCACTTTACCGGCGAGGCCGGCCTGGGCACAGACCTGGTGGATAGCATCGTCGAGAGCACGGGCCGCACAACCATCGTTACGGTCATTCTCGTAATCGTCCTGCTCTTCATTATCTATCGTTCACCGCTTGCTGTCCTCATTCCCATCATCACCATTTCGCTTGCCTACCTCGTGTCACGGGGCGTACTCGGATACTTAACACAGGCGGGGTGGCAAATCTCCTCCCTGCTCGACACCTACATGGTGGTGCTTGTTTTCGGCGCCGGCACCGACTATTCCCTCTTCTTCATCTCCCGTTTTCGTGAAGAACTGGCGCACCATTCTGCCTATGATGCAGCGGTACGCTCCGTGCAGCGCATCGGAGCAGTAATTTCTGCCAGCGCCATAACCACGATGGTCGGTCTTTCCGCACTTGGGTTTGCGCGCTTCGGCCTCGTGAAAACTATGGGACCGGGTCTGGCGGTTGCCGTTGGTATTACGCTGCTCGCCGGGCTTACACTTACGCCGGCTTTGCTTTCCCTCTTTGGTAGTCATCTCTTCTGGCCGCGGAAGACAAGCGTCGAAAATACTCAACCGTCTGCCTTCTGGGTTAAAGTAAGCAATCTGGTTGCCATCCGCCCGCTAATTCCTGTAATAGTCATCAGCGCTCTTCTGGCTCTTCCTTACCTGGGACTGCTGCAGTATCGCGAGAATCTTTCTGTGGTCGGTTCCCTGCCGAAGACTACGGATTCACGCCAAGGCTTTGATGCCATTGCCGAGCACTTCCCGCAAGGAGAGTTCGCGCCTGCAGTGGTGCTGCTGCAGCTTCCGGAGAGCACCGACCTCTCATCGACCCGGCACTTGCGCGCTCTTGCCGAGCTGCAGGACAGGCTCCTGGCATTGGATTCTGTAAACCGGACTCGCAGTATTCTTGACCCCACTGGCGATGGCACCACTGATGCTTTCAGGGTTCCCACGCAACTAGACCAAATCTCCGCTTCCCTCCTTGCTCCCGCGGCCGGCGGAGAAAGGACACCTGCACAACAAGCCAATGAAGCTGTAAGTCAGGTAGGCGTAATAGAACGATACGTGGAGGAGTTGGCAGCCGCTTTTCCTGACGTAGCCCAAGGGGCGCAGTTTTCCCAGGCCCGGGAAGCGCTCGCGAGTTTCTCCACCGCGGCTGCGGACCTCCATACCCAAGCGCACCCCACCACACAGTTGCGGCAAATGGCAGAACAATTGCGCCAGTCTCTGCCAGCCCAAGAAACGATCACCCCTGCCATTGCTCTCGCTCCGGTAGGCCGCTATCTAGCGGAATTGTCCGAAGCTTTTCCGGATGTAATTGCGCAGCCGGCTTACGGGGAAGCAGCACAACTCCTCAAGGAATTCCGGCTACTTGAGCAGAACGCGGCTGCGTCTTCCAGTCTCTCTACGCAACAGCGTTTGGCGCAGCAATCTCAGTTTCAGGCACTGTCAGGCGGGATTGCCACTCAACTTGATCAATTGGCCGGTTTCTTTGACGATAGGCCGGACGCCGCATTCCTACCAAGTGACCTGGCCGCGCAACAAGGCGAGCAGAATCCACTCGGCGGAGCGACGAGAGACCTGGCGGAGGCTTTTTCCGGTTTGCGAGAAGCCTTCTCGACATATCCACACCCATACTTGATCCCAAGAACGCTCCCCGGCGTTGAGGAGGCTTCGCAGGCTATCGCTCCCCTCTTCTTCTCAGAGGACAAGACGACAATTCGCTTCTTCGTCATTCTCGGGGAAGATCCGTTAAGTGCGGGAGCAATCTCAACTCTAGACAAGATACGTGAGACACTTCTGCAAGACCGACCTGGCCCACTCGCATCGGCCAGTGCTTTCGTTGGCGGCGCCACTGCCGAAAGCGCTGACATTAAAAGAGTGGCACGCGGGGACTTGCAGGCAGTAGGAATCATTACGGTAGTAGGCATCTTCGCCGTTCTCGCAATTCTGCTCCGCAGCCTTGTGGCTCCACTTTACTTGGTAGGCACCGTTGTCTTTTCGTACGGCAGCAGCTTAGGGCTCTCAACGTTGCTCTTTCAAGGAGTACTCGGTCACGAAGGGGTCTACTACCTGCTGCCGTTGATGGTAATGGTGATGCTCATCGCACTGGGCGCCGACTATAACGTCTTCTTGGTTCACCGCATTCGCGAGGAGAGCGCGACGCTGCCCTTGCGCGAAGGTGTTCGCATAGCTACAGCGCGTACAGGCGCGATCATTACGGCCGCCGGGTTGATTCTTGCCGGCACTTTTGCCGCGCTTACGGCAGCGCCGCTCCAGTTTCTATTCCAAATGGGTGCAGCTATCGCACTAGGCATTCTCATCGACGCGTTAGTTGTGCGCTCGTTGCTCGTGCCGGGGATTGTTACACTGGTTGGCAAAGCGAACTGGTGGCCGGCTTCCATTAGAGCGAACTGGTGGCCGCTCCTGCCAGCCGGTGCGAGCGCGCCGCTAGTGGGCGGGCAAGGTCTTGCACGAGGCGTTGTTTTCATGACCGTCGCACTGCTCATTGTTGTGACGTTTGCCACCCGCAGTCTTTGGTACCCTCAGACCGTCGAGGCGTCTACCCACGTAGCTGCTAGTTCCACGTCACAGGCTCCTGCGGTGCCTTCACCTACGCCGCTGATATTGGCCGTGCCGCCGACGGCGGTCCCAACTCCTAGCGCTAGTAGTCTGCCAACCCCAACGCCTACGCCATTGCTAGTGCCTACACCGGCGATTAGAGAGTACGTGGTGCAGGCAGGCGATACCTTGACCGCCATCGCACAGCAATATAGCGTCACCGTGACCGCGCTGGCAGAAATCAATCAAATCACAGATCCCAACGTGATCTCTGTCGGTCAGCGCCTGCAGATTCCACCTTAACGACCATAGCGACTTGCGTGGACAGCAGTAAATCGTCCGCTTCTGAATAGTTTTGCCTTGTTCCCGTTGACCTGACCGGGATCGCCGATTCGTAGCATAGGTGTAGTGCTACCTCGAGTAGCTTTCCTTCAGCTTCCAGGAGGACGGCGAGCGAGGCTAAAGCTCTGGCCGGTTGGCCCGCCCGCAGGTTGAGAAGCGAGCCAAAGGGCTAATTCCGCTACTTCTTCCGGTAGCTTTACGCGCTCACTGGGCGCAAAAGGCGGGGGGCCGTCCAGGGTGAAACGGTCGTCAGTGGCAGGCGTGAGCACCGGCCCGGGCACGATCTCATTGACGTCAATGCCGTGTTGCCACACCTCCAGCGAGAGGCACTTTGTAAACGTCCACACTGCCGCCTTCGCCGTGGCATACGACGAAATACCAGCGCGCACTTCGTGGCCCATGCCTGAACCTATATTGATGATCTTGCCGCTACCGCCGGCAATCATCTGCGGCAAGACATAGCGGGTGCACGCATAGGTGCCGATGAGGTTTGCAGAGATACATGCAACCCACAAGTCCGGCGTGCTTTCAGCAACCGGCGCGTGCTCGGTGCCGCCGCCGGCGTTGTTCACGAGAATGTCGACCCCGCCCAGTGCCTTCACTGCCCCGCGTACCATGCCCTCAACCTGGCCGAGGTCTCCTACGTCACAGACTAGTGCAACTGCGGAGCCGCCTGCGGCATGAATCTCTTCCACCACCGCGGCTAGCTGGTCTTCAGAACGCGCTGTAATCGCCACGCGCGCTCCTTCTCGCGCGCATGCCAGCGCAATCGCGCGGCCTATGCCGCGCCCTCCTCCCGTAACCAAAACGCGGCGATCGGCTAACTTTCCAGGCATACTTTCGTCTCCGTATGATCGTAATCGCTGCTATTAGGACGCTCTGTAGGAATCAGTCAAGACAATCCGTGGCAGGCTCTGCTCGCCAGCGCCACTCAGTCATTGGGCACGCGGCTGCGGCGGTGGCAGTCAAGACTACAAATGCTTGACAGAGCGACCGGATTCGCTTACAGTGGAGTTCAGCACGTTTGCGGGCATGGTGTAGTGGCAACATGCGACCTTCCCAAGGTTGAGACCGTGGGTTCGAATCCCATTGCCCGCTCCAATTCACCGTGGCGAACTGGGTCTCCGATGCGCCTTGCAAGAGGACCCAAGCTATGGGGCAACTGGCTGCTGATTGTTTCCTGCAGCACGCCCTGCTAACTCGCGGTCGAGCACAAGCATTCCGCTTAGGTTATCCTGCACGCGCCTAACTTCCTTCAGAATATCGCCCGCGACGCGCTCTTCTTCCACTTGCTCAAGGAGGAACCACTCCAGTTCCGCGAGCGTTGTGTGGTCGCTCTCCTGCTCGGCGAGATTGGAGAGATCATGGAACATGCGCGTCACTTCTCGTTCTTGCGCCAACACCTGCTCAAACACAGCCACGGGAGATTCGAAACGAGCACCGGTCGCTTCGATACTTTGAATATCAACATCGCCCCCTCGATCCACCACGATGTCGATGATTCGCAGCGCGTGCCCACGTTCCTCTTCGCTTTGCACTCGCAGCCAGTGACCGAAACCGCGGTAGGCAAGAGCATCGAAATATGCTCCCATGCCAAGTAGAGATTTGAGGCGTAGAGTTCAGCAGTAATCTGTTTGTTGTATGCTGCTAGCACCTTATCTGAAAGCATCGTCGCCTTCCTTCTCTAGCGATAATATGGTCGGACTTACTTTTCGCACTCGTACTTCTGCTTCTTTTTCACCAGTTAAACCCATTATACTACATGCCCAACCAGCCCTATCACCTCTTGACGTACGCGGGCCCATCTGCTCTGCGAAAGCGATCAACACAGAATGCGAAACCCCATGGTCTGCGCCGGATAGCAGATACGACCTTGGAGAATTGATGTTGGCGGGAATAGTCCCTGTATGCTCGCAATCATTTTGCTGCGCATCGTTCTCTACGAATTCACTGTCAAAGCTATTGGCTTAGGAGACGTAAAAATACCTGCTTCAGGCTTCAAACCCGGCTCGCGGCTGGCGAGCAGCAACGCCTGGTCGTTACATCGCTATCGCCGCAGTAGTGGGGTCTGCTCGTAAAGCACTCTTGCCTACGTAAGTCGCCGACGAATTTCGTCGCGGCACCAAGTATATACTACGCACGGCTGCACTCTACAATTGAGCCGGAGAATGGTACGATAGTAATATAGAGTAACGCAGCGTGCAATCTGCGGAGTCGCTAGTCGAACAGCGACACTAGTCAGAGTTTAAACACGTATCTCAAGCCAAAAGGAGGCAAAGGGATGTCCATCAATGACCGTGGTGGGCCGCGCGGCGGACCGCCGGACGATGAAGACAATGAAGATTTTGGAGAAATGCTCCGTCAGACCCGGGATCGGGCCCGACGGTTACAGCGCTTCATCATTCTCGGCGCTATCGTCGCGGTCGTGCTGTGGGTAGGGTCGGGCGTTTACATCGTGGATCCTGCCGAACAAGGTGTCGTCCTTCAATTTGGACGGCATGTAAACACCTCTTCGCCCGGCGTGAATTATCACCTTCCCTGGCCGATCCAAAGCGTTGTCATCGTTGACATCAGCAACGTCCGTCGTGCTGAAATCGGCTTCCGCAGTGTGAGCGGTCAGGAATCGCGGAGCATCCTCGAGGAAGCGTTGATGCTCACGGCCGACGAGAACATCGTCGAAGTCGGATTGCTCGTGCAGTACCGTGTGACGGATGCTGCAGCCTTCGTCTTCAACGTCAATAATCCCGAAAATGTCCTCCATACAACCACTGAAGTGGCTCTGCGCAGCGCCGTCGGCAAGATTCCAATTGACGGCGTAATTACCGAACGACGGGCTGAAGTCCAGGAAAATACGCGCGCCTATTTGCAGGAACTAATGAACGAATACAACACGGGAATCCTGATCACCGACGTTCGTCTGCAGGTGGCGGACCCGCCCGCTCAGGTGCTAGACGCGTTCCACGAAGTGGTGCGCGCGCGTGAGGACCGCGAACGCAAGGTGAACGAAGCAGAGGCCTACCGCGAAGACATTGTGCCACGGGCGCGCGGTGAGGCAAAGCGCATTCTGGAGCAAGCGCTAGCCTACCAAGAAGAACGCATTCGCAGCGCGCGCGGCGAGAGCGAGCGCTTCCTCTCAATTCTCGCAGAATACCGCCTTGCTCCCGAGGTGACTCGTGAGCGCATGTACATCGAGGCGGTTGAGCAAGCCATGGCGAACGTGGAGATAGTGCTGATCTCGCAGTCTGACAGCAGCGTTCTGCCCTTCCTCCCTCTGCGCAGCCTGCAATCCGGGACGTCCGGATCACAACCGTCAACCGTTAGTCAATAAAGGAGGTGTCACATGGGACGGACCCTAACTGTAATTGTTGCCCTTGGGGCACTGTCGTTGTTCGTGTTTTCGCAGGTGACGTTTGTCGTCACAGAAACTAATCAGGCCATCGTCTTGCAACTTGGCGAGTACCAGTACACGGCCAACGATCCGGGGCTCTACTTCAAACTGCCCTTCATTCAAGATGCAGTGTACTTCGACCGCCGCTTGCTCTCGAGCGATGCCGCCCCTCAAGAGTATCTCACTCTTGACAAGAAACGTGTGCGCGTTGACCACGTCACGCGTTGGCGCATTATTGACCCGATCAAATTCTTCGTTAGCGTTCAGAATGAGGTTGGTGCGCGGGCGCGCCTGGATGACGTCGTGTTCTCGGAACTACGCCGTACGCTCGCTACCTACAACTTCGACGTGATGATCGCCGGCGAACGTGAGAACATCATGGATGCGGTTACTATTTCCAGCCGTGTGCGCGCCCTGGACTTTGGCATCCAGGTCGTCGACGTGCGCTTCAAGCGCGCCGACCTGCCCGGAGAAGTCGAGGACAGTGTCTTCGAGCGCATGAAGGCTGAACGCGCCCGTGAAGCAAACCGCTACCGTGCTGAGGGTGAGGAGCAAGGCGCTGAGATCATGGCGTCTGCCGACCGTGAGCGCGTCGTGATCGTCGCTGTAGCCGACGAGGAAGCGGCGCAAATCCGGGGCGAGGGCGACGCCCAGGCAATCGCGATCTACGCCAATGCCCTCAATCAGGACCCTGAATTCTTTGCCTTCCGGCGTCGGCTGGAGGCTTATGTCAAGGTACTCAAGCAAGGCGACATACTTGTGATTTCGCCGGACAGCGAGTTCTTCAAGTACCTCGTCGATCCGTCGCCGCAGCTTGACGTTGGCAGTGTGCCGCCCGTATTTGCCCCTGCGATCGGACAGGACGAATAACGCACAAGCCTGCTTTCCCAAGGAACGGCTCTACTAATGCAGTGCCGGGACGGGGAAAGTAGCGAGTGCGCGCCGGCTGAGGTAAACGGCCATTGCTGAACGCGGAAAGAGGGTCTGTGGGTCACGAAACCCACAGACCCTCTTCTATATCTGCTCATCCGGCTCCAGTTACAGAATGACGTCGCGGGATTTGTAGTTTTGGGCTTAGATGAGTCACATGCATGACACGTGGCCGTACGCAGGCCTAAGCCAGGTCCTCAAACTGTCATTCTGAGGAGCGCAGCGACGAAGAATCTAGAGTCGGGAGCTTTCTAGATTCCTCGAACTCTGGTTCGCCGCTGCGCTCGGAATGACAAGAACCGCTGTCTCGCAAAGGCTTCAAGCCTAGGTCTACTAATTCCGTGACGTCATTCCGGCTTGCGCCGACATCCAGCGAGCACAGAAGCAATGTCGCGCAGTTCCGTTCGCACGAAGCCGGCCCCCTGCCGAGCCTCATGAGTCGCGCTGCAGCATTCGGCAAACTCGAACGTAAATACCCGCCGCAACCGCACGAAATGCGGGAATTAGTAGATTTAGACTTGACTAGCAATATACTCCTTGCTACCATGCTACTTGCTACAGTCTGAATATGCACCAGCAGTGGGTCTCAAATCGAGATGCACTCATAGTGACGCGTTCGCGCGTCTCCTTGCGGCCCACTCTGGTGTCAGGCTGTAGCAAACCCGTTCACTATGTAGCGTGTCGCAAGGAGGCACCATTATGCGCCGAATCTTCCCTTTACTGTTTCTCTTGCTGCTGGCATTTACACCAAGCACCGCACAAGCCGCTGACTGCGAGTTCCGCCTAGGCTTTGCGACGCTCCGTGACCTCATCGGCCACGAGATCGTCGGCGAATGCTTGGAAAACGAGCACTACAACGAAATCGGCGACAGCAACCAGCAGACCACTGGCGGCCTCATGGCGTGGCGCAAAGCCGACAACTGGACGGCTTTCACCGATGGCTACCGCACGTGGCTCAATGGGCCTAACGGACTCGTACAGCGGCTCAATACCATGCGGTTCGAGTGGGAAGCTGACTATGCCGAGATCGTGCTAGGCATCAAGCCCACGCCCACGCCGGTACCACCCCCGCCGCCACCGCCTTGGCCCGGCGTTCCTGTGGTTCCCGTTGGCACAACGCACCAATTTACGCATGACACCGAGACATGGCAAATAACTGTACTTGAGGTTGTGCGTGGGCAAGCACTGAAAGACCGCATTGCGCAATCTGGCAATGTGTTAACCAGATTATATAAACCACCGCCCGCCGGACAAGAAGACATTGCCGTAAAGCTAAGGGTAAAGCTGGTGACCGATAGCGAATTGGGGGCAAAAGGGGCTATTCTTGGTTACGCTACTTGCACGGATAGATGGTGCATTGGTGTTGCCCATCTATCCGCATTGGAAGTTCTGATGCAAGGCGGAGGCGAAGGACAGCTAGACATCGGTGCCGCCTTGGTACTTGGGGAAACACTGGATATAAGGCCATTCATATATATTGGTGAAAGTGAAACGGGGTGGCGATCATGGCGTATATGGGAAGGTCGGAGTGTTGTAATGGTCGTCAAGATGGACGATGATCAGACCGACCTTCCCGAGTATTCTGCTGTCTTTGCGATTCAGTAAGAGTAGAGTGCACGTCCAGAATACCTGTCAAGAGTTTAACAACCTTGCTGAGTTCGCGTATGCGTGATACCCTGTAGGCGGACGAAAAAGAACCGCCACTGTTAGCGGCGGTTCCATAATGCAGTTCCCTTGATGGGGGAAGAAAAGCATTTATATGTTTAATGTACCAGTGTCTGTCGAAAAGTGCAAGCGTCTTGCGCGGAAAATCAAGGGTCAAGAGAAAATTACCGATGACGTAGAGGATAAGTAACAAGGAGAAAGACGCATGAGCGAGAAACCATTGAACAAAGTCATGCATTCGGGATACGGACCGAATGACATTGAGAACACAATCAAGCAACTCAATGATGAGGGCTATCGCTTAGTGCATATTGGCAAAGAGGATTTTTACAACACGTCTCAAGTTCTCGTTATTGGAGAGTTGGTAGACAGGACTAAGGCAAGAACTAATGGAGAATGAGCAATGCCGGAGGATCGCCGAGGATCTGCCCGACATAACCGGCGATGCGAGGTCTAATCCGTATGCCGAATGTTGAAAGAGAAGCTGTTGCCCTTGTGCTGTCAGCAGTAATCGAATGTCTCAATCATCGTGAGATTGGCGGTCGGGTACGTCATGTTGTGGACATTGAGTCCCTGGAAGAGCTCGTTGTCGAACTTCAAACCACGCACCGTACACCTGACGGAGATGCGAAGGAGATTTACGACGCGATTGCGTTGTTGCGGGAGTTTCTTTTGATTCAGTCTGATCAGAACGAGATGCGCGATTCACTGTTTCCTCCTAGCTGACTAAGCCACTCCTACTGCCCTTAGCATGAAGTCCGCGAACGGTGTCTTTGACGTGCAAAAAGCCGAAGCCGCCGAGTGTAGATCGGCGGCCCCTAGTCCCGATCAGAACACAACCCAGGAGGTTGATATGTCCATCATATGCACTACACCCACGTTTGTAACCCCGGAGGCACTGGCTAACTTCAGAGAAGCATCCGCACACTTCGCAGAGTTGACACGACCAGCAAGAGAAGCATCTGCTCTCATTGCGAAGATACTGGAAGCCAAGCCGTTACCAAAACCGTGTCTGCACACAGCTACCCCTTTGCCTGAGTTCTATCTGTCTCGCAGGTAGAAGGCTAAGTTCTCGTCTAGCCTAAATAGCAGGTATCTACGCCACTCCCACAGCCCGCGCCATGAAGTCCGCAAACGGTGTCTCTGACTTCCTAGTATTGTACTTATAGCTTGCTTCGTCAATATACATGGTCGCATGCTCTACCGTGTAGTGGTGGTGCTGTCCGGCAATCGCCCGCTTCACCAAGCTCCAGAAACCCTCGATGGTGTTGGTGTGGATCATGCCGTCCACGTACTCGCCAGTGCTGTGGTTGATGCGCTCATGCTGCATCCAGTCGCGGACTTCGTTGTATCCCGCCCAGTAGTCGGTCATGAGCACAGAGCGCGGGTCGATGTTCTTGCGCAGAAACGTGTTGATAAACTTGGCGGTAACACGGGGAGCGAGTGATGCCTTGACCTTGCCGCCGCGTTCCACAGCACCGATCACCGCTTGCTTGCTGCGGCTGCGACCGAGTTGGCGTCTGCCGCCCTTGCGCTTGCCGCTATTCAGGTAGGTCTCGTCGGCCTCTACTATGCCGCGCAGGAACGCGCCGTCTTCTTGCATGGCCTTGCGGATGCGCATCGCCAGGAACCATGCCGACTTTTGGTTGAGGTCCAGATCACGGGCGATCTGGCAACTGGATAACGACTTCTTAGCGTTGAGGATAAGGGCAATGGCCGCGAACCACTTGCGCAGCGGTATCTTGGTTCCCTGAAAGATGGTGCCTGACGTGACCTTGAAGGGAGAGAGGCAGTTACGGCAGTTCCAGCGTCCTACACCCTCGTTGTTCTTGATACGGCGCACCACGTTGTCGCTGTCGCAATAAGGGCAGTGCGGTGATCCGCGCCACTTGATTGCTTCGAGGTGGTACAGGCAACTGTCCTCATCGGGAAACCGCTCCAAGACCTCTACCAAATTCATGAACCTTGCTCCTGCCTGCACTTTCGATTAATCTCCTATCTATATTGTAGGACATAGACAACAGGAAGTCAAGTCAGAAACTACTAATTCCCCGAAATGCTATACTAAGGGCACAGACAGGTATGCCCCGTTAGCTCAGTGGATAGAGCACTGGCTTGCGGAGCCAGGGGTCGAGCGTTCGAGTCGCTCACGGGGTACCAATAATGCGCTACTACTCGACACGAAGCAACGCATGGAGACTATTGGGACGTCATGGCACCAAGATGGTTTTCGGGTGCTGGGAAGCATTTCAGGTCCGGCGAAGCATTCTTCGACAACGGCCAGCTGTGTGAAGCTCTTGAAGAGTTCAGCAAGGCGATAGAGCTTGATACAAGACATGCTGAATCCTACCTATGCCGCGGCGCTTCCTACAGGGAACTCGGACAGTACGGGAATGCTGTAGCAGATTTTGACAAGGCTATTATACTCAAGCCAGAAAGTGCCTTTGCCTTTACGGTCCGCGGCTCTTCCTACTACGTCTTTGGAGAGCACAGGAAAGCCCTCGCAGACTTTGAAAAGGCTATTGGCCTCGAGCCAAGGAATGCCCTTGCCTTTTGTTGCCGTGGATTCCTCAACTTTGCATTGAAGAAGTATCGGGAAGCAATAGAGGACTTCAATAAGGCTCTTGAACCCAATCCTGAGGATTTCCATACTAACTCTAGCCTTTTTCGCGCTAGTCCCTATGCGAAACCGAACTCAGAACTCACTAAACCCGCACCGCTCCTGGGCGACAAGACCATCTCATTCAAGCATGACGACGCCGACGCTTACTGTACACGTGGAAAAGCCTACATGGAATTGTATAGGCACAAAGAAGCCGTTGCAGACTACGATAGGGTCATCGAACTCAATCCAGAGAAGGCTGACGCCTACCTCTACCGCGCCATGTCCCACGAGAAATTAGATAGCATTTTGAAAGCCTTTGAAGATTATGACAAGGCCATTGAACTCAACCTGTCCCCTGCTGTTACCGCATTAGTCTACCTAAGGCGTGGGGTTCTCTACGGTGAATTCAAGGAATATGGCAAAGCTGCGTCAGATCTCGCGCAGGCGGAAGCTCTGGGTTGCGCGTCCGAGCACATTAGAATGGCGCGGCTGCGCATGGGGATTTGACACCACAACTAGAGACTAAAAGGGGCTAGGAAGTCACCGGTAAAGTTGTGTAGGCTTTGGCCGCGCGGGGAGACACCTAGCAGCAATTTTCATTGCAGATCGCGCATCCATCCGGGTATCCTGCCTAACTCTCAATGATGGGTGGCTCGGCTAAGGGAAATGCGCTACATCATGCCGTGACCGAAGGGGTCGTCGCCGATCCAGCGTTCGTCGGCGGGTTCGCTGGCAAGTTGGTAGCGCGTATCGGTGGAGAGACGAATGCAGTTTTTCGCGCTTTCGTTATCAATTGCGCAGTGGAGCGTGAACATACCGAAGACGAGCAGATCGCCCGGCTCGAACTCCGTGGTAAGCCAGCGTCCGCCGTACCGTTGCTGCGGCTGATTCGGATTCTTCGTCAGCCAGCCGCCGCCGTAGGGGTTTTTTTCCTTATCCCTGTCCACGTCGATCTTGCCGTAGGTATTCTGTAACTCATGCCACTTGTGAGAGCCCTGCAAGACTGCCAGCGGGCCGTCGTCGAGAGGCACCTCGCCCTGCGGAATCCACGCGGTCATGAGCTTCGGCGTCCCGCGTCCCATGTAGACCCAATCGAAGTGGCAGCCGGTGGCCGCGCCGCGCCTCACGTTCCGCACCCAAACGTAATCGAGATGCAGCACCTCATCGCCAAAGAACTGCTCGAAGAAGGACATAATCCTACCGGAGAAGCAGACCTCCTTTAGCGCCGGACCGGAGCGAAGGTTGTGAGTGAATTCTAGGCGGTCGCTCGCGCTGATGCCGCTGGTGTCACCCGAGAAGACGGATTCCATGAAGGGGCGAGCGCGATCGATCAGGCCGATTTCATCGAGCTTACCAATCAGTTCTCGGCGCGCCGCCAGCACCTTTTCCTTGTCCAAGTATCCACGCAGGAGCAAATAGCCGTCTTCAGCAAACCGCTCGTGGAGCGCGGCTGTGTCGCCTAGCAGACTCTTGGAGTCTCGCAACTCCCCAAACGTCTCATTCGAGAGATCGAAGGCATTACCGTTCGACGTCAAAGTATCCGGTAGGACTGTCGTCTTAATCGCCACCTTGCCAACCCTCCCTCTGTGCGTGACTGCCTTTGGGTAGCGGAAGCCACTCTTGGTCGTTAGCCCATAATCAGCGTATGCTGCCGCTAAACCAATACTACATTTTACATCCAGGTACCGCAATCTGGCGGCACTAGCCGACTAAAAGATTGCTTCTTCGGACAATTTGATTGGCCGAATAGCAAAACCACACAACAAGTGTGCCTCTTTGGGCCGAGAGCCGCAGGGCCTCACAGACTGACATGGGCCATCGGCCCTGCCCAACCGGCAATAATCTACGGCACCGATGAAAAAATAGAGCGAGATTCAGGAACTAACCGGAGAAAGGCGGTCGCCTTGGCAGCGACCGCAACGCAGATTCCAGGCAGGCAATGCGCTGACCAGTCCCGTGAGTGTCCAGATTCCCGCAAGTCAGCTCTTTAGAGTGCGGAGCGCTACATCATGCCGTGGCCGAAGGGATCATCCCCGATCCAGCGCTCATCGGCGGGTTCGCTGGCAAGCTGGTAACGGGTATCTGTTGAAAGGCGAATGCGGTTTTCCGGGCTCTCGTTATCCAGCGAGCAGTGCAATGTGAACATGCCGAACAAGAGCACATCGCCCGGCTCGAACTCTGTCGTGAGCCAGCGTCCGCCGTAGCGCTGCTGGGGCTCGTTTGGATTCTTTGTCAGCGAGCCGCCGCCGTACGGATTTTTTTCTTTATCCTTGTCCACATCGATATTGCCATAAGTCTGCTGGAGTTCCTGCCACTTATGGGAACCGTGCAAGATCGCCAGCGGGCCGTCGCATAAGGGCACCGCTCCTTGCGGGATCCATGCTGTCATGACGTTTCGGGTTCCACGCCCCATGTACACCCAGTCAAAGTGGCAAGGGGTGGCGGCCCCGCGGCGTCTGTTCCGTACCCAGATGTAATCAAGGTGCAGCACCTCATCACCGAAATACTGCTCGAAGAAGGACATGATCCTACCGGAGAAGCAAATATCCTTGAGCGCCGGACCAGAGCGGAGGTTGCGGGCAAATTCCTTGCGGTCCGACGCAGTGATGCCGCTCGTATCGCCGGAAAAGATAGACTCCATAAACGGCTTGGCGCGGTCTATAAGGCCGATGGAGTCGAGCTTTCCAATCAGTTCCCGGCGCCCTGCCAGCACCTTATCCTTGTCGAGATAGTTTCGGAAGAGCAGGTACCCGTCCTCGGCAAACCGTTCGTGGATCGCAGCCATGTTGCCCAGCAAGCTGTTGGCGTCGCGCAACTCCCCGAAGGTCTCGTCTGAGAGGTCGAAGGCGTTGCCGTTCGACTGTAAAGTATCAGGTAGGACCGTTGTCTTAATCGCCACTTGAACTTTCCTCCTATATTCCGCGATTGCCACTGTCTAACGGCATTCTCTCATACCCAGGCATCCCGCGGCAGCCACTGCCGCTGCCACAATCATCCTACACGCTGGGTAGACCGGTCACAATTTGTTCCCAGAACTACAGATTTGATTCTGATCCTGCAGGGGCATGGGTCCCTTCAAGTTGCATTGTTCAGCAGTTGAGGCCTTAAACCATGAGGTTAAAAGCATGACCGTGCGACATTACGGCATTCTGTAAGTCCACAGACTTTGTCGCCACCTGAGAATGCCCCAATCTTCAGTAATTGTCTGCGAGAGGGCATGACCGGACTGATCGTGAGCCTGATAATACTTAAGCACTTGCGCCGCTTCAATTATGCCAGAGATTGCCTGCGACAGTATTTGACCGACGAGGACATACTTTCAAGTCTTTGAGAATCCGCTCCCACAGCAGCGTTACTGCGGAGTGCCCAGGCAGCTATCCCTTCAACTTCGGCATCCGCTTTGCGGAAAAGGCCCTATCCAGTGGATTGCACCCCGGCCGCGATGCCATTGATCGTTTGGAAGACACCTTCCAACAAGCGGCGCGCCTCCGCCGAGAGTTCATCAAGTGGCGTTTCTGCCTCCGCGGCAAAATTCGTACGCCACTCCTCCATCATGCGTACCTGCAGGCAATGCAGCGGATCGACGTAGGGATTTCGCAGCAGAATCGAGCGTTGGAGGACTGGCGATGAGTCCAAGAGTTGCTCCTGAGCCGCAATCTGCAAAAGGGCTTCCCGTGTACGTTGAAATTCCTCAGCAATAGCGGAATAGACTTTGTCGCGCACCGCCTCATCGACAACTAATCCGGCGTAGAGGCGCGCAACCGACATGTCGGCGGTGCCAATGCTCAACTGGGCATTATCGATCAGCGAGCGGAAGAATACCCAGTGCTTGTACATTGTCCGCAAGCGCTCAAGATTGCTCTCACTGGCGGCAATAAACTCTTGCAGAGCGCTGCCAACGCCATACCAACCGGGCAAGTTATGCCTGCTCTGAGTCCAGGCGAATACCCACGGTATCGCCCGCAGGTCCTCCACCCGGTCGCCGCCTTTCCGTGACGCCGGCCGCGACCCTACATTCATTCGGCTGATGTGCTCGATGGGCGTTGCTTGCTGGTAGTACGGGCGCAATTCGGGTGTTTCGTAGATCAACGACCTGTAGGCGCGAAACGCCGTTTGCGATAGGGTCGCCATGGCGCTCTCCCAGTCCGGTTCGAGGGAGGCACGGGACTCCAACACGCTTGGGCTAAGCCGCGCCAAGAGCATGGCATGAATTACCTGCTCGAGATTGCGGTGGGCGACGGCGCGTCGACCGTAGCGGGAGAAGATGACCTCCCCTTGCTCTGTCAGCTTCATGCCGCCAGCCAGTGAATCGGCCGGCTGCGCCATGATCGCGCGGTTCGTTGGCCCGCCTCCCCTGCCAAGCGCGCCTCCGCGACCGTGAAAAAGCTGGACAATCACGTGGTAGGATCGGCACGCGGCAACAACCTGCCTCTGCGCGCAGAAGAGTTCCCAGGTAGCCGTAAGAAATCCACCGTCTTTGTTGCTGTCCGAGTACCCCAACATGACTTCGAAACGGTCGTCCCAGCACGCAACGTGAGAGCGAAAAACCGGGATCGAAAGCAGCGCGTGAATGAGGTCGTGACTGCCGCGCAAATCGGCAATTGACTCCAGCAACGGCACAATCTTGAGGCGACTCTCGCTCACTCTGCCGGTGGCGTCCACCTGCCATAGCCCTGCTTCTTTCGCCAACAATGCTACCTCGAGCACGTCGCTAGCGGTCTCGGTGAAACTGATGATGTAGGTATTGCAGGCTGCCACCCCTACCTCCACCTGCATGCGGGCGACGCTCGTAAACGTCTGAAACGCCTGGCGGGCAGTGGGAGCAACGGTGAGTTCTTGGAATCCAATGGTCTTAGGATCGGCAAGCAATCGGGTGAGCAGCGCAGCCTTACCCGCTTCATCGAGGTCGCTGTAACGCGTCGTTACGCCAGCCGCGGCAAGATATTCATCCAGCGTGGCCTCATGAACTGCGCTATGTTCGCGCACGTCCAGATCCACCAAGTGAAAGCCAAAGACCTGCACCCGCCGGATCACGTCGCGCAGGAGGCCGCGCCCGATCCGTGCGCCGCCGTTCTGGATCAAACTACTCTGGATGAGCAAGAGGTCGTCGAGCAGTGCGTTGGGATCGTGGTACGCCCCTGAAGCCGCGGCGCCGCCGCCGGCATAGCGTCTTCTGGTACGCGCCAAGCGCTTCTGCATCATTACTATTTTCGTCCGGTATGGCTCCGTTATGCCTGTACTGGCGCCAACTCCCGCCCCGGGCAGCGAAGCGCGATCCCGCGCAATCGAGTCCAATAGCTCTTGGGAAACCGATGCAAAGTGAACTGAGAGGCTTAGCACCCGCCATAACTCGTCAAGGTCACGCGCATAGCGATCGAGAATCAGCGACCGATGCATGCGCAGGGTCTCTTCCGTTACGTCCGGCGTCACAAACGGATTCCCGTCCCGATCACCGCCCATCCAGGAGCCAAAAGTCAGAAATCGGGGCAGCGTGAACGGGTAATCTTCGGCGTACTCCTGCATCGCGTCTTCTAATTCGTGATAGAGAGAGGGAATTACATCCAGTAAGACGTGATCGAAGTAGTAGAGCCCGTCATCGACCTCACCCAGAACTGTCGGCCGCTCCCAGGGCGTGATATCGGTCTGCGCCAGTATCGTGACGATTTCATGAATCTTCTCGCTGGTACGCTGTTCAATCGAAAGGTCCTGGCGCTTGCCCTCGCGTTCGGCCAGACAAGCGCGCAGCATTTCGAGAAAGACAAGCAGCGAGCGTCGCCGCACTTCCGTCGGATGGCGCGTGAAGACCGGTCGGATGGAGAGGAGCGCCAAGATCGGCGCCAGTTCTTCCGGTGTGACACCCTCACTCTTGAGGTGTGCGGCGGCAGCGGCGATTGATTCATGCCGCGGCTGAGGATAGTTCTTGCGTTCGCTCTCCCGCATACGACGCAGACGGTGCTGCTCTTCAGCCGCATTGATGAGATAGAAGTATAGCGAAAACGCCCGGGACACCGCAAACATCTCATCGTGATTCAGTCCGTCCACGGAGTCCGCAAGTGGTTGAAGGAAAACCGTAGCGGTCGTCGTCCGTTGCCAAATTGCGCGCAGACGAATGTCCTCGACCAAGTCTAAGAATGACTGACCATGTTGCTCACGCAGCACCTGGCCGAGCACACTGCCGAGAAAGTGCACGTCCTCACGGAGTTGCTCGATAGGCACCCGCCGCAGACCGGTCTGTCTTGGTTCGGGATCCATTGTCTGCACCGCGTTCCTCAGTCTCCTTACAATGGGGAACGTCTCCCCGTAGCCTTTACGGACATGAAGTCTGCCGAAGACGTCTGGTGAATTAGCCAAATGTGCAAGAGGGTTGCGCCAATCCCTATCATGCCATACTTACCCGCCATGCGGCCCAAGGTAATCTCTATGGGGAATTGTCGCATGTTCTTCGCAATGACCGGATGCACCACAAAGACCTCCCAGCGGCATCACAGTGAATGTACTGTACTAGGATTGACATGGCTCCCACTAACGCTGCAACGCCGTACGGAGCGGAGCGGGTATCATCTTGGCGAGCAACGCGAGTTCGGTCAGCTTGAACAGGCGCAGAATTCCCAGGTAGGCAAGAAGAAGCAGCCCTCCTCCACCCAAAATCATCGCCAGCAGTCCCAACGTGCCGCCTCCAGTGGTAAGCACGCGCTGAACGAAGAGCATCGCGCCTGCAGCAAGCGCTATGAGAAGGGTGCTGGCGCCAATCTTAGCAAAGAAGGCGCCAAAGCCGTCACCACCCATGCCGCCTAGGAGACGACTGAGCAACCAAAGCATTACGAGCGCGTGGCCGGAATTCTGCACTGTATTAGCTAGCACAAGTCCCGGCATCCCCCACGGCTTGAGCAACGGCAATGCAACCGCCAAGTAGAAACCAATGCCAAGGATGCCGACCAGCACAGGGGTGCGCGTATTCTTGCGCGCATAGTAAGCGAAGATAAAGAGCTGATCCAAGCCTGTGAGCGGCAGTTGCAGGCTATAGAGCAGCAGGGCCAGACGGGTGGCGTTAGCGTCATCTGCATCGAACGCGCCGCGTTGATAGACCAGCTCGACGATCGGCTGGTGCCAGATCAGCATCAGCGCGAAAATCGGCAACATCAGCAGCAGAATGAGCCGCATCCCCTGATTGAGAATGCGCCGAAAGTTCGCGGTATCAAGATTTCGACCCTCGCTCGCCAGCAGCGGGAGCACGGCGAGGGCAATCGCAGAGCCGACTAGGCCGAGAGGAAGTTGGACTAAGCGCGTCGCGTAGTTCATGGCTGCGATGCTGTCTTGGCCGGTGCACGACGCGAGGTTGCGGTCCAGCACGATCGCAAGCTGGGTAATGATGAGCCCTGCAAAGACAGGCGCGTAGAGGCGTAAGATTCGCGGTACACCGGGGTGTGTCAGCGCCAAGCGCGGGCGCAGCCCCATGCGCCAGAGACCGGGGGCTTGGAAGACGAGTTGCCCCACTGAGCCTACAAGTACACCGACAGCAAGGCTGGCAATGCCAAAGCGACCGACGAAAAGCAATGCCGTGACAATAATGCTCAGGTTATAGACGGCTGCGCAAAAAGCCGGATAGTGGGGCCTATGGCCGGCGTACAGCGCCGCATTAACCACACCCGACAGGCCGAGAAATGCAGCAGCGGGCAGGGCAATTCGGGTTAGGCGAACCGTCTGCGTGAGCAACTCACTTGATGCGCCACTGGAGGACCCCGTTGCGAGAACAGTCTCCGAAGCGATGATGCATTGCTCGGCAAGATTCGAAGCAAAACCCGGCACGAGCACGCGGACGAGTGGTTCGGCAAAGACACTGAGCAGTAACACCATGCCGCCGAGAACTACGGCCGCCAGCGCGAGCATTGCGCCGAATAGAGCCGAGAATTCACGGTTGTTCCGCGCGTAGTCGGCGAAAATGGGCACCAACGCGGCCGTCACCGCGCCGCCGAGCAAGAGGTCGAAGACCATTGTCGGCACTTGGGACGCCGCTACAAAAGAAGAGGCCGTGCCGCTCACGCCGAAGAGATAGGCAATGGTTTGCTCGCGAACCAGCCCTAGGATTCGGCTGATCACGTTGCCGAGCAGCAACACGACCGCGGCACGCGCCAGAATCGCGTCAGTGGAGGCAGACGCGTTCATCTATTTCGAAGCACTTTAATCAGATTTGATCCAAAACAATGCGATCCTCTAACGGCGCACTGCCAGGTTCTCAAATTGCATCCTAGCCCCAATTTTCGCCGCTCCGCATTCAGGTTAGGACCGGCAGGGCACACTACGAAAGACCGGCGTACATTGCGGTTTCTTGAATGTGTAGACCGAGGTTTATCCATGCATTGTGGTTCACGGCCAGATCGCTCTGTGCAAAGTAACATGCCGCGCTACACTCGGCGTACGGCTTGCACTCTTGTAGCAATCCAACTGCGGCGTCCCTAGGCGTCCTTTGGCCGCCGCAGGCGGCGTATGCCTGCCCTGGCGGCAAGCGCAAGCACACCGACGATTGCCAATGGCACCCCAAAGATAATGAGCCAGATCAGCACATCCACAGCGCGCTGCGCCACCACTATGAGTGCGGCGATGCTTGTCTCGATGGTCTGTCCGGGCTGCCAGACCGAACGCGTGGATACATCCTCACTTAACGCTGTAAGAAACATCTCGGCCCGGTTATTGAATGCAACGGCATCATCCTGTTCAGCGGCAATGGAAACGGGGATTTGCAGGCGACCCTCCGCCACGTCTACCCGCACGTGCATGAGCACTTCATTGCCCGCGCCTGCTTGCAGGAGACCGAGCTTCCACACCACAGTGCTTGTCTCGCTGTCATAGCTGCCCCCGGAATTTGCGCGAACGAAGGTCAAACCCGGTGGGAGTGTTGTCCGTATAGTGACGTCGGTGGCATCAGCCGTGCCCGCGTTCGTAGAGAACATCCAAATGGGAAAACTGCTCCCTTGTGCGGCCGATGCCGGGCCGTCGACCTGCAGCGTGAGATCCGGCGCGAAAGTCAGCGTCAGGCTGGTAGCGTTATCCGCGCTCTCCGCATCGGCACTTGCCGAATGGATGTCGGCATGCAGCAGGATGTCATTTTCCGTAGACTCCACGCGAAGTTGGGCGTAGACCGTGTTCACCGACCCGGCCGGGATATCTGAGAGATTCCAGCGTATCTCGCGGGCAAGCGGTTCGTATACGCCCCCTTGGCTCATCTCGAGCATACTGAGAAACTCAGGAATGCGAAGCACCAGCATCCCGTCACGCGCCGTCACGCTGCCGTCATTGCGATAGGTCAGAGCGAATGAGGTTACGGCGTGGGCGGTGGGCAGACTCTCTGCCGCGAGCACCACAGAAAGGTCCGGCGGTGCATGCAACAGCACTCGTATTGTCGCAAGGGCAATCCTATTTTCCAGGACGTTGAACCGTCCCTGGAGCTGTTCTATTTCGCCCCGCACTTCCGACAGACGTTTCTCTACTTTAAGCAGGTCGTCTACCGTACTGGCCTGTTCTACCAGCGCGAGTAGTTGCGTTTCAGCGGCTTGGAGATTGCGGAGTCTCGCGTCGAGATCGGTATACTCCTCAGTAACGTCGCGGGCGGTGACTTGCTCCGCCAGCACTTCCTCCGCAAGCGCGCGCAAAGCCGACATTGCCCGATCGAATGCGGCTGCAGGCACCCGCAATGTGAGCGAGGTCGGCTGCAGATCACCGGCCTGCCGCACGTCAGCCGTGGCGACGAATGCTCCGGGAATGCCGGCAATGATCTGTTCCACGCCAGCCACTGCGGTCGTGGGACTTTCCACGACGAGAGTGAGGGCGCCGTTGCGGATGACTTTAGCGTCGTCAGCGAAGCTCACGTTCGGGACCGGGGCAGCCAACGCCACCTTTTGCGAGCCGCCAGCCACTTTCGCCGCAGACTCCAACTGCGAAGCCATTTCCTCCCGTTCCGCGACCATATAGTCTGCTGAAGCCCTGGAGTCGGTAGACTCTTCTGATCTGGCTCCCAAAAATAGTGCGTCTTGGGAGACACCGGCGAAAACGATGAATAACAAGGTGCCTATGAGAGCTACTCCACTAAGAGCCAAAATGATCGCCCCCAAGACCAGTAGGGATTTTCTCATGCGGTCTCCTTCCTAATACCACCATGCCACCGTTGCGTGAAGCCATAATTCCAGCCGACTGCCAACCCCTGGCGCGGACCTGGCGTAAATGTCTTTCGCTAACCTACACCGCAAATCAGAAGCGATATGCTCACACGAAGCAAGTAATGGGTTATGAGGTTGTGGTCGCCTAAGCGGCCGCGCGCTACCGTTGCTGCGCAGAGCTACTATCCAGGGCGTGCATGTAAGCGCGCATGGCGCGGTCAGTCTGTTCGATCCGCTGATATACGTCGCCAAGCTGCTGCCACGCTTGCAGCTTATTGGGTGCGGCCGCCGCGATGGCCTCGATTTGCTGGGCGATTGCATCCAACGCGGCCTCATCCAGTTGACCGCCTTCCCGCTCCAGCTTGAGCAGCAGCGCGTCCCACGTCTCGGTATCCCGCTCATCCTTGCCGCCATCGGGCTCGGTTTCAGCCGCGAGCCGATTATCCATGGCTGCCGAATCAGCCGCCTCGGGCCCGGCTCCCAGGGAGGGAGTAACGAGGATGCGCGGTTGACCTTCTCGGCTGGCTGCAGCGGCGCGCGCACTAAGGCGGGCAGCCGCGCGAGTCCGTGCATCGGGCTCTTCCGTCTCCCTCTCTGTGGTCAACGTAGATTCAATCCGCTGCAGGAAGTCTACCGGAACATCTATCTCTGCGTCGTCACTCGGCAAAGGCAAGCGGGAAGGGCCGTTGGCAGGGTAGAGCGCACGTGCAAGAGCAAAGTCCGGGTCTATCTGCCGCGCGCGCTCTAAGAGTTGCCGCGCCTGGTCGATAAGGCCCATGTGCGCTCGCACGTCGGCTGACAGCAAGATCGCCTTCAAGCAGTTCGGGTGCTCGCGTACGATCTCATCGGCGAGTCTACTCGTTGCCTGCCTATCCCCGTTGAGCCAATACGCCTCCATGAGCGCCACCTGGCCGCTCCAGTGTATATGCGTGTCTTCTAGCAAATAGCGAAACTCAGCAATCGCATGCTCCAGCAACCCGCTACGCAGATGAATGCGCGCGAGACCGCCCCGCGTCAAGAGCCCATTGCCGCTGGTCTCACTCTTCAAACCACCTTCTAGCGCCAGCAATCGCTGCTTCACCTCCGTGCGCGTGGGATCACACTCGAACGCCCGCCGGAGCACGACCAGTCGTTCCTCATCTCGTACAAGGGCTTCCAAGACCTCAGCATAGCTTGTGAGTGTGGCTACATCTTCCGGGTCCATATCCAGCGCCTGCAAGAGATGGTCTTCGGCGTCTTTGAGCCGGGCGGACTTGAGGTAGACATTACCCAGCAGGGCGCGAGCCGACAGATTACTCGGAGACTGCCTAAGCAAGTAGCGGGCAATTTCCTCTGCAAGCTCATAGTGCCGCAGCGCAAGCGCTTGCTCACCCCATTGCAGGAAATCTCTTAGCTTCATGGTGCCCTATGATCCGAATTGTGTGGTTCGAACGTCTCGCGTTTTTGCTTAGTCAATTGCATCGCGCGTACCGACGTATGCGCCCAGGCCCTTCCACCGGGACTCTCACTTGCGATACTCCCAGCACACCGCCGCCATTCTGGCATGAACCTTTCCGGCCGCGAGAGATGTGCCGCGCTAAACCATAACTGTCTTCCAACGCGCGACGGACATTGCCTCAGACCGCTGCCAAGTACGGCCTAATTCCACATGCTCACGAGGTCTTCCATCGCTGCGCGATCGAGTCCCGGCCCCACGAGCGCCACGTGCGCCCAACCGGGAATGAAGACCCGTTGCGCCACGCGCAGAATGTCGTCGGCGGTAATGGCATCGATTGTCGCGAGCATTTCGTCCAATGTTATCGTAGTGTGCATCAGCACTTCTTGGCTTCCGTACCAACTTGCTACGTTCCAGCTATCTTCCATGCTCAGCAGCAGCCGGCCCTTCATGAACTCGCGCACCTTGTCCATTTCCTCCGCCGGGAGCTTCTCTTGCCGTATGCGGTCTACTTGCTCCCAAATGGCATCCAGAGCGCCTCCCAGGTGTGCGTCGTCCACGCCGGCGGAAATGATGAATGCGCCGGTGTCGAAATACTGCTCTGCATAGGAGTAGATGTCGTACACCAAGCCAAGGCGTTCGCGCACTTCCACCGCCAAACGCGAACTCATGCCGTCACCCAATGCAGTATTGAGTAGATCCAGAGCGTGACGATCGGGATCGGCATGGGAAAGGCCCTTGCCGCCGATGCAAAGTTGCACTTGATTGTATTCATCGGGCTGCGTGATTACCCGATCGACAGGCTGGGTTGCGACTGCCGGGAGCCAAGCAGGGCCGGTACCCTTACGTAGGCTGCCGAACGCTTCCTCAGCATGCGCCAAGGCGGCTTCAGCACTTACGCCTCCTGCAACCACAAGTACCATATTGTTGGCGCGGTAGAAGTCTTCCACGTGCTTTAGGAGATCATCACGAGTAATGTGCATTATGCTTTCGGGGCGTCCGCCAATGTCTTCTCCCAACGGATGGCCCGGCCACAGCAAACGTGACATGAGCACATGCACCCAATCCGAGGGCGTATCTTGATAGAGCTCTAATTCCTCGAGTATCACACCCCGTTCACGTTCTACGTCATCGGGACGCAAAGCGGGATTGAGGATAATGTCGGAGAGGATATCAAAGGCAATCGCGAGGTGCTGCGACGCCACTTTGGCCCACAAGACCGTTGCTTCCCGACCGGTGCTTGCGTTGAGGAGTCCCCCGGTTCGTTCGACAGCCTCCGCAATTTCCTGAGGATCCGGCCGTTGCGCCGTACCTTTGAAGAGCATGTGCTCCATAAAGTGGGATAGTCCCATGAGGTCGTACGGTTCATAGCGGGACCCGGCACCGCAGAAGACGCTCACGGTCGCAGCCCGAGTATGCGGCATAGGCAAAATAAGCACACGCAGACCGTTTGGCAGCGTGTGCCTAACCATAGTTTGCTCACTCATGCGTGGCATCCATCAGGCAACGTCGGGTAAAGCAGCCAACTTCGTAAGCTCTTGAAGAGCACGCTGCACTGCCACGTCGTCTTCAATATGTAGCGTCACATCGGCTTCGACTTCTATGGCGGGGGATATCCCAACATCTGAGATCGACTCTTTGCCCGGCGTAAGCCAGCGCGCAATAGTAACGCGAAGCTGAGAGCCGTCGGTAAGGTCGTGGGGTAGTTGGACCGTACCCTTGCCGTACGTGCGCTGGCCGATGATGACGGCACGGTCATAGTGAGCCAGCGCACCGGCAACGATCTCCGAAGCACTGGCGCTGCGCTCATTTACCAAGACAACAAGGGGAATCTGACGTGCCACTCCTATACCGCGCACGCGATACGGACGCAACTGGTGCGTTGCCTGCTGTTCATAGAGCACCACAGCGCCGGGATTCAAGAATTCGCCCGTTACCTGAATCGCGGTACTTAGCAAGCCGCCGGGATTATCGCGCAAGTCCAGAATTAGCCCGGGCATCTGTGCCTCAACTAGTGTCTCCAGCTCCGTACGCAACTCATCGGCAGTAAGGGCACCGAAGCTCCACAGCTTAATGTATCCCACGTTACCAGCCAACATTTGCGACGAAAGCGAGGGAATGTCCACTACAGCGCGGGTCAAAGTCAAATCAAATGGTTCTTCCTCGCCCCGCTTAATCGTAAGCACCACGTCAGTCCCAGCCGTTCCTCGTATGCGCGACGCCGTTTCATCAGCGGAGTCACCCTCAAGTGGTGTACCGTCCACCGCCATGATTATGTCACCTGATTGCAGGCCTCCACCTTCTGCCGGGGAATCGGGGAATACGGAATTTATAAATATCTGCCCATCCCGTTCTTCGATGCGCGCGCCGATGCCCTGAAACTTTTGACGGGTATTTTCCCGCGCTCGTTCGCTCATCGAGGGATCAAGGAGGATAGTGTGCGGATCGCCGAGGGTCTCCAACATGCCGCGTATGGCGCCGCGAATCATTACATCATTATCCACCGGCTGCTGGTAGAATTCTTGCGAGACGATTTCCCAGACCTGCAGGAAGAGGTCCAGCTTGTCTTCATGGCCGATCGGCGGCGCAGCAGGAATTATCCCGGGAAAAACACTGGATAGGACTTCCGCCAGAGGCTGGATTGGAGATCCTCTGGATCCCGCTGTGTAGCCTGCTGCAAAGACGCCGGTGCAAACCGTCAGCACGAGCGAAAACGATAGTATGACTGCAAGGAAGTGCTTGCGCTTCATAGGTCTAGCCTCGCGATCGGATGGCACCCGCTGCACTAGCGATTTGGGGCATGCGGTACCCTTAACCTACTTTCACGATAGCATAGCACTATGTCAGAAACAACCGCTTCTCCACCACCGCGTGCCTCGGCCCTGAGCGGCTGCGGCTGCCGTTCTGCCGCCTGTTTCGACGGCAAGCGTCCGAGGAAAGTCTGCCCTTGTTTGTCAAAACTAGGTTCGAAATCCTGCTCCGGCATAGCAGCTTGCCTGCTCTTGTGCACTAGAACGCAGACTGTGAAAATTGCAAACTCCGCTTGCGTTTTGCCCGGGCACCGCCCGCCGTTACCGGGACTGAGTCAATTTGATTCTCTGTTGCCAGGCGCGTATCATGGAATTCAAGTTAAGAGCGACCATTGCTTATGAAAGGGTAAACGGGAATGCTTGGATCATTTGGGTGGACAGAGCTCCTCATCATTCTTGTGATTATCGTGATTCTCTTTGGGGGAAGCCGGATCGCAGGTCTGGGAGGTTCACTGGGCAAGAGCATCAGCGAATTCCGCACTGCGATGAAGGATGAAGATGAAGGATCCGGCGATTCAGGTGAGGAAAAGAAATCCGATTCATCTGCCGCTTCCGGAGCGGAATCTAGTGACAAGAAAGAGGATTCCGAGCAGGCTGCAGTCAGCGAGGACGCATCCAAGAAGAGTTAGCACATAGTGCTAATGTGGGAGCGACTTCGCTGGTTGGGAACCGCTGTCTGTGACGAAAAAGGCGCTCCCCGCGCACCTGGAAATCGTTTCACTCTGATTCGCGTCTATGCGCAAGACATACCTGCTCTCCTAGCCTTCAACCGGTGGTTAATACTCTTAACCGCCGGTGTTTTCTTTGTTGGTATTGTCGCCGGAGCTTTCCTTGCCAAGACATATCCTTTCGCGACCGAATCCCTCCTCCGATCTTACGCCGAGCAGATTGAGAGTCTTGGTGGGGCAGAGTCGATTTCAACTGCGGCTATCCTGCGCAATAACCTTCGCATTTTGCTCCTTAGCCCTGTGCTCGCCGTACTCACGCTCGGTCTCTACCCGCTGATTGTGGCAACTCTGCCAGGAGTGATTCTGGGTATGCTGGCCGTTCAGATCGATATGATTGCTCCCCTAAAGGTGCTTGTCGGCCTAGTGCTTGTTCTGCCCCACGGCGTGTTCGAATTGCCTGCCATCGCATTTGGCAGTGCCCTCTCCATGCGCCTCGCGTGGTCATTGTTTCGACCTGTATCATCCCTAAGCGCCACAGAAAACGTGGTATGGGCCGCGGTAAATACCATCAAAGGGTATGTCTTTCTTGTCATCCCCCTGCTTGTTCTTGCCGCCTGGGTGGAGATAAACGTTACCGGCCGCATGGCGCGCTGGCTCATCGGCCTTAGTGCAATCCTTGCGCTACCCCAGCCATAGCCTAACTTTAGGCCGGATAGCGTGCTACAATTGGAAGGAAACTGTATTCGCACCTACCACTCGCACTGCATCAATGAGCCTAGCCCCATCTTCAACCGCCCAACGCGTACTGAGAGCGCGTGACTGGCTTCAGACGTCTGAGGCGGATGCGTTCCTTGTCAGCAACGACTATAACCGCCGCTACCTATCGGGATTCACGGGTACTTCCGGATGGCTGCTGATAAGCGCCGCCAGCGCCCTTCTCATCACAGACTCCCGATACACCGAGCAGGCGGGCAGGCAAGCGCAAGCATTCACGGTCGTGCCTCAAGCCGGGCCAATGGCCCCGCTACTCTTGGACCTCTGCAAACAGCACGACTTTAGGCGGCTGGCGTTCGAATCCGAGCACGTCAGTGTTGCGACCTATGATTCGTACCGTGAGGAGCTTGAAGATGAAGTTGAACTCATCGGGTCTCGAGGCGCAGTGGAGAATCTCCGCGTAGCAAAAGAACCGGATGAGGTGGCGGCGCTCCAGCGTGCCATCACGATTGCCGACAGCGCGCTTGCCGAGCTACTCGAGTGGCTGCGTCCCGGGGTGACCGAAAAAGCAGTAGCGTGGCGCTTGGAAGTGCTCATGCGCGAAGGCGGCGCGGAAGGGCTTTCCTTTCCCTCCATTGTCGCGGCCGGCCCCAACGGCGCCATGCCGCACCATCGTCCCGGGGACGACGTCATCCCAAGTGATACATTTGTCGTAATGGACTTCGGCTGCATCGCCGATGGATATTGCTCTGACATGACCCGCACTGTAGTGCTCGGCACACCCTCTCCGGAGATGCAAGCAGTGTACCGGCTTGTCTTGAAGGCTCAAGAAGCGGCGGAGGCACAGGTACGAGCGGGCATGACAGGCGCGGAGGCCGACGCCTTGGCAAGGGAGGTGATCGTGTCAGCCGGACACGGCGACCATTTCGGTCATGGTCTTGGACACGGCGTGGGCTTGGAAATCCACGAAGCACCACGTCTCTCGCCGCTGGCAGACGATACACCACTCCCTGCCGGCGCCGTTGTTTCTATCGAGCCCGGTGTCTACCTGCCCGGTGTGGGCGGTGTGCGCATTGAAGACTTGGTGTTATTGCGTGATGACGGTGCTGATATTCTCACCGGATCGCCAAAGTTGACCTATTAGCAAGTACAGAAATTTGGGAGGCATTGCGCGTTGATCGAAACCGGAAACCTACGACGAGGTGTCGTAATCGAGTACGAGAATGCTATCTACCGACTGGAAGATGTGAAGCATATCAAGATGGGGCGCGGCGGTGCCGTGGTGCGTCTCAAACTCCGCCACGTGCAGGACGGCCACATCATCGATCGCACGTGCGATGCCGGTGCGCGCTTTCCTCGAATTCGGCTTGAGCAACGCCAGGCCCAGTTCCTCTATCGAGAGGATGGCGTTTTCCATTTCATGGATACGGAGTCCTACGACGAGATCCTCGTAGATGGCGCTCTACTGGATAACGCGGTGAATTACCTTAAGGACGGAGCTACTGTCGAGCTTGAGATGCATGGCGAGCGCGTCCTCGACGTGGCATTGCCGCCGTCAATCGGACTTGAAGTTACCGATACCGCGCCGGGCGTCAAGGGGGATACTGCCGCCGGTGGCACAAAACCCGCAACAGTGGAGACCGGACTGGTGGTCAACGTGCCGCTCTTCGTAAACGTGGGCGACTCGATTCGGGTTGATACGCGTACGAATAACTATATTGAACGGGTGCGTTCCTAGTGGGCGAGAAGAGCCAAGAAACAGAAGACACTTCCTCTGGGCAAGCGACCGCTCTCTCTTGGGTTGTGCAAGAACGTCTCAAGCCGCTGCTGGATCTCATCACCGATACTGACATTGAAGAGCTATCCCTCGAACAGGGCGGTGTGCGGGTAGCGATCAAGCGCACGGCGCAGGTGGTGTCCACAGTGTCGTCGCCCCCACCGCCAGCAGTTAGAGAGTCCGAGCCGCAGATGCAAGTCGTGCACGCGGGCAGAGTTGGCGTCTTTTCCCGCAGCCGCAACCAGGAGCAACTTGCCGTCATCGAAGAGGGCGCGGCGGTGGAGGAAGGGCAGTTGCTGGGCTATATTGAGGTACTCAATGTGCTCAACGAAGTCCACGCGCCGTATGCCGGTACGCTTGAGCGCTTTCTGGTGGAATCGAGGCAGCCCGTTGAATACGGCCAACCGCTCGCACTCATCGAACCTGCTCCTGAGCCTCCAATGGACGACGTGGAATAGCAGAGCACCATGCAAGGGTCGCGGGGATAGCGGATTGGCAGGCACTCAAACAATCGCCCGGCGGCGAGTTTGAAAACAGGGGCCTCGCCTTACGTTCTTTGGGAATTCTCCAATTATAGACGGCACGCTTGTATTGCATGGAGACTTGCCACCTGGAAAATACCTATTCTTTGAAATTTCCTACAAATGAGCAATAGAGATCGTAGCGCGGGGGGCTTGTCCCCCGCTCTTTGAGACCCGAGCCGCACACAGGAACAGGTTGCATGGGAGTTCATGAATTGTTATCCACCCTCATAATCGGATGACTTGGCTTTGGAAACCTTCAACGCCAAGAATAGACAGGAGTGGCGGACATGGCTGCATAAGCACCATGCCCACGCCAAGGTAATTTGGCTCATCTACTACCGCAAAGCCACCGGCAAGCCGCGCATCTTGTAAAACACCGCCGTGGAAGAGGCGCTTTGCTTTGGCTGGATAGACAGCCAGCAAAAGGGCATCGATGAGGAGCGCTTTGCACAGCGGTTTTCTCCCCGCAAGCCGGGCAGCAACTGGTCGGAGACCAATAGGGTGCGCCTGCGCAATCTTATCGCCGCAGGCAAGATGACTCCTGCGGGACTAGCCGCCGCGCAAGGTGTTCTCCTTGACGAACCGTTCGAAATACCGCCGGATATCGAGGCTGCATTGAAAGTGGACGAGCCAACCTGGCAAAACTTTCGAGGCTTCTCGCAGGACTATCAGCGCATCCGTGTGGCTTTCATCGAAACCGCGCGCAACCGCCCGGAGGAGTTTACAAAACGCCTCAACCACCTTGTCCGGCTGACAGCCCAGAATAAGACATTTGGCTACGTGAAGGAGCTCACTGAGGACGCGAGTGGCTGATTTTGTAGTGTCCTTCAAGAATGAGCGAGCTTGAAAGGGTTCAGGGCAATGACCACCATAGATCGTGTCGCACTATTCATAGATGTTGATAACGTCCTAATACTGGCGCAGAATTCAGGCTTGCCCTTCGATCTCACCCTGATTATCGATAGGGTTCGCCAGCTTGGCGCAATAATGTCATCCAAGGCATATGCAGACTGGACTTCAAACCTACTAAAGCCATTTCTCAGGGACTTTAGAGCTAACGCAATTGAACTTGTGCAGTTGCCAGTCGGGGCTGCTAGTAGCGAACACAAAAATACTGCCGACATCCAACTCGCCGTCGATGCGCTTGAGATGGTGTTTTCGACAGTGCGCCCCGACTGCATCGTAATCGTAGGAGGAGACAGGGACTTTGTTCCACTTGTTCAGAAGCTGAAGAGATATGGCGTGTTCGTAATGGGAATTGGAGTCGATTCAGGGGTTAGCAATGTCTTGATCAAAGCTTGTGACTCTTTTGTATTCTATGATGATATCTTGCCCCCAGAGCCGGAAGAAACCTCCGAGACTACGCCAATGCCCGACCCATCTAGCGCTTACCCACTATTGCAGCGGGCAGTTGAAGTTCTTCAGCGCGAGCAGCGGGCTACTTCTGGTGCAGCAGTGCTTGCCATGATGAAACAACTAGACCCGGCTTTCGACCTCGCCCGGTACAAGAAAACCCTTAAGGACCTTGCGCAGGGCGCTAAGGAAGCAGGGCACGTACGTATTACTGAAAATCCCGGTTCCGACTTTAGTCTAGCGGTGGACCTGGCTGACACCGTACCGACCACGCCAAGGCCTGAATCAACAATACGAGATTACGACTACTCGACCACCGACACAACTACTGCCAGCTATCGCACTATTTTGCAGGAGCACCGCATACCATTGCTGCCTTGGCAGACCCGCAAAGAGTTTATGGTGCTGATATGGAATGAATTCAATGGCCAAGACTCTAAAGTATTGTCTTTTCACGATATCCGCGAGGTACTCGCCGACTACGCCTACGAGCAGGGCCTAAGCGTCTCGATTCAGGCGATTCAAAAGCTCCTGTATACATTGAATTTCGCAAGATGCTTCGCCTACTCCGAGAATGCAACTACCGGTGACGTGATTCTGATACCTGACTACCTATACGAGCCAATTCATCCAGCAGTCGACGACGAAGAAGCCATGCGAAGGCTGCACAGGCGATACATTGAAATCCTAGCGGGTGACGCTGCTCTCTTAAATCCACAGTCTGTATTCAGCCTCCTCTATGGGAATGAAGTCTCTGATGAAAAGGAGAAAAAAGCCCTTGAGCAGGAATTGGATGCGCTGTGCCAAGAAATCAAACCACCCAGCCAAATTGGACAAGCAGTCCTTAGTTCTAACACGTCCAGCAAAGCGAGCGAAAGCTAGGCATCATTTGTCCCTCTTCTTCTATTTGCCGGGAATGTCGGCGGCTCCGATGCTTGAGTCTGAACTAATCTTCTAGTTCGTTAGAAGCGTGACTCGGCAGGCGCTGGAAAATGACCCAAAAGAGAGAAGATAGCACTGTTAATTCTCCGTGCATGTCCATCCGCCCACCCAAATACATCGCACACAAGGACTCATCATGAATGAATCCTCCAATCTGTCTGCTGTGACAACAGCAACCGCCACCCTCGACAATGCCATTGCCGTTGCCGGATTGCGCAAGTCATTCAAGGACTTGGAAGTGCTCAAAGGTATAGACCTTACCGTTGAACGTGGGAGCATCTTGGCACTGCTCGGCCCGAACGGCGCCGGTAAGACGACCATCATTCGCATACTAAGCACACTGCTGCCGCCCGATGGCGGTCGGGCCAGCGTCAACGGCTACGACGTGACCAGCGAGGCGGACCAAGTGCGCAAGAGCATTGGACTCACCGGCCAGTACGCGGCAGTGGACGAGTACTTGACAGGGGAAGAGAACCTCCTAATGCTGGGACGGCTCTACCGCCTGAGCAAACCGGACACCAAGCGCCGCACCCGCGATCTCTTGGATTTATTCGAACTGACCGACGCGGCCCGGCGCACGGTGAAGACCTACTCCGGTGGAATGCGCCGCCGCCTCGACCTTGCGATGAGCCTCATTGCTTCGCCGCCGGTGCTCTTCTTGGATGAGCCCACCACAGGACTCGATCCGCGCAGTCGTTTGACGCTATGGGACATGATCAAGCGGCTGTCCGCCGGTGACGTCACCATTTTGCTGACGACGCAGTATATGGAGGAAGCCGACCAACTGGCGGACCAAATCGTCGTCATCGATCACGGTCTGGTGATTGCCGCCGGCACGGCAGACGAGTTGAAAGCCCGCATCGGCACTGACCGCCTGGATGTAGCAATCGCCGCGGACAGTGATTTTGCAAGGGCTGAGCAAACGCTGGACGGCCAGGCGCTGCACTCCGATCGGAAGCGGCGTCTGATCAGCATTGCCAGCCAAAGCGGCGTGCACGAACTGAGAGAGGTGCTGCAGCGGCTGGAGGATGCCGACGTTGCCGTGGAGAGCGTCTCATTGCACCGTCCCACCCTGGATGACGTCTTTCTCACACTCACCGGGGCAGCGGCTACGCCGCAATCCAACGAAGAACTAGCTGAGAATCAGGAGAAGAGCGCTGAATGAAGCAACAGGTTTCCCTGCTCGCCAACACGCAACCTGAAGTTCGCCCGGAGATTTTCTGGACGTTCGACAACTCCTGGGTGCTGACGAAACGCAGCCTCACGCACATTATACGCAACACTGATCAGTTGCTTTCCGTTTTCCTCATGCCTGTGATGTTCTTATTGCTCTTTCGATACGTCTTCGGCGGCGCTATCAACACGGGTGAAACAAGCTATGTCAACTTTCTTGTCGCCGGAATTTTGGTCCAGACGGCCGCCTTCGGGGCGAATACGACCACGATCAGCGTGTTGGTTGATTTGCAGCGCGGCATTGTCGACCGCTTTCGCGCGCTCCCCATGGCCAGTTCCGCCCTTCTCGCAGCACACGTTATCGCCGATCTCGCGCGCAATACAATATCGGCTGTAATCATGCTTGCGGCAGGCTTTCTCGTTGGCTTTCGCCCCACGGCGGATATCGCCGAGTGGTTCTTGGTATTCGGCCTGCTGCTGCTCTTTACGCTCGCGATTTCCTGGATTTCGGCCATATTGGGTATGGTGGTCAAATCGTTGGAAGCCGCGCAATGGGTCGGATTCATGGTGCTCATGCCGCTCACGTTTGCCAGTAGCGCATTTGTCCCCACTGAGAGCATGCCGACCGTGCTGCGCGTCTTCGCCGAGAACCAGCCGATTACCCACGTTATCGAAGCCATGCGCGCCTGGATGGTCGGCACCCCAATCGGCAATAGCGGGTGGCTGGCACTGGTATGGTGCGTCGCAATTATCGTGATTGCCATGCCGTTAGCCACGTGGATGTTCCGCAGGCGGGCTTCAGACCCACGCACAGGCTGATCATCACAATTTGAAGATCCAAGGTCGTGGAGAGGCTTGGTAGACTAGCTGTTAGTATATGTTTGGCCCTCAACGTAGTATCATAAGCTTGAAAGCGCACAGTCGGGCAGTAGGGGAGGGCAGATTATGCGCAACCAACAGCTAGCATGGTGGGATCCGCACGAGTGGACACGGCAGCGAGCGCTCCGACGCGAGGAGTGGGTCACCGGCACACCCGAGGAGACCATGCTGCTTGTCGCCGACAGGCGCATCCCCCTCATTGCCGGTTTCATCGCGGGGGCAGGTGTCTTTGCCGGCCTCTTTGCCGTGATCATGATCATTATCGCCATCTGGCCGATCATGGTGATGCTGTTTACGCTCAATGTCGTCGGGGTCTTCTCGCTCGTCCTTTCCCACACCTTTGGCTGGGTCTCGATCCTCGTGGCGCTCTGGCCTGCCCTGTTGATTAGCGGCCTCTTAGGTCTGGTCAAAGCCCATCTTAACTTGCGAGCCGTTGAGCACCGTCTGCAGCCCATGCCGCTGCATTCTCTCTGGGATACCTTACCCGGATTGCTCCTGAGCCTCATCGGTGTGCCGTTGCTCTTTCTCGGGCTTGCGTTTTGGAAAGAGTTTCCGATTATGGTCATATACCTCTTGCCCGTGTGGCTGCTCTCCGGCTTGGTATACGACCAGTATTGGAAAGGCTGGTTTGAAGGCATGCTCCAATCGTGGGTAGGCTCGGCGGTCTGGTTCCGCCGCACCCTCGGTCTTTCATTCGTCCTGCACAACGATAGCGATCTCTTTGGCTGCATCATCGGTGACCTTGCCGTGAGCGAGGACGGTCACAAAGCGCTGATACAAGGCTGGTTCCGCACACCGGAGCAAATAAAGCGGGCGCGGCAAGTCGCACGGCGTGTCGTCGGCATCCGTGAGGTCGAGGTGGAAGCGCTTTCATGGGATTTGCAGGATGAAATGTGGGACGAGTACACCGCCACCGGCGCAAGGTCCCTCGTAATCTAACCGCAAACGTCCCAGAATCCGCAGTATCGCCATGAGCCGAGGGCAGTAGCATGGTGGGACAGATGGGGAGCCAGGTCATCGAGCCTCCTAAGCTTTCCGCCGGCGATACGATTGGCATCATTGCCCCGGCAACACCGTTCACTCCGGCAGTGCCCCCGGCGTTCCAGGCGCAGTTCGCCCGCGGCGTCGCACACTTTGAAACCCGTATGTTCGACAAGCTCATCTCACAGCACACCGCGGGTTATGACTTTCCCATTCTCAGCCAAGTCGACTTGGGGCACACTGACCCCAAAGTAACCCTTCCCATTGGAATCCAAGCGTCACTTGATTCAGCCTCAGGACTTTTCAGTTTCGCTGAAGGGGCGGTGCGCGCGCATCCCTCCTGAGAGTAGGAAAGAGCATGGCACAGCAGCATAATTCGGGTGGCTCATCCGATGACGTGCGCTTCCTTTCGCGTCACGAGATCATCTCCGCCACCGTCTCGGACGCCTTGGTGATGATCGCCAGTTTGCGCGTAACACTGCTGGCCGGCGGCATTGCGGGTGCACTTGCTCCGCTGGCATTCGCTGTGCCGGTGGCGCTTGCGGTCGGATTGTTTCCAATTCTGAATTCCCTGTTGGTGGCGCTGATGGCGGGCGCCCTGCTCTTTGCCATCGTACTTATACCGCTTGTCATCCTCTCCGGCTTTTGGGAACGCATGCGCACGTTCCAGATTATAGAAATCGCCGCAGGGCTCATTCTCATCGTTGTAGTCATCATTGCCGTGCTTACGATCCGCAACTCAGAAACCCCAATTGGGATCAGGACGTTGTTCGGAGTGGTCGTAACAGTAGTAGTGGTGGTATGGAACATCTTGCCTGTAATATTCGGCGCGGGCGCATTGGGAGCGGTCATGGCGCTCCTACGTCGATTTCAAGCCAAACACGACGTGTTTTGGCGCATTGGCTTCGGCCCCATCGTTTCCAGTTACTTTGGCCCCCACCAAGTCTTATCCTTTATTGCCGTGCCCGTGGGTCTCATGGTTGCGCTCTCCACCGCGTTTACCAATGGCTGGACGTTCGCGCTACAGGTGTTCCCAGTCTGGATTCTCTCCGGTTTTCTCTTTTGGGCTTACTGGGAATTCTCCCACACGCACATCTTGGGCATGATCACGGGGCGTGCCGCGTGGTTTCGCAAAAGCCTTGCCCTCGCGAAAGTCTTGGAGGATGATTCGTACCTCTTTGGAATACGATTCGAGTCCGTCGGTGTAGACCCGGAACGCGGCGTGGCGCAGATTCGCGCGGCTTTTCGCGACCCTGACCAGGTATACCGCGCCCGCCAGGTCTGCTTGCGCGTTGTCGGCATCGTCGACGCGGAGGTCGAGAACACCAGCAACCGTTTTTTCTAATGCAAGCAGGTTAGAGTACGCTCTTGGTCTGAACACAAAACGGAGAGCGACATCATGCGCGTCGATGCACACCAGCACTACTGGAAACTAAGCCGAGGCGACTACGGTTGGCTCACGCCCGACATGGAAGTCCTCTACCGGGACTATCTCCCTGCCGACCTCAGTCCTGCACTTGAACGCCACCACATAGACAAGACAATTCTCGTGCAGGCCGCGCCGGCCATGGCAGAAACCGACTTCATGCTTTCGCTTGCGGCAGAACACGACTCAATTGGGGGCGTTGTCGGCTGGCTCGATATGGCAGACGCCGATTTCCCGCGCCTATTTGAGAAGTACCGCAAAGAGCCCGCATTCATAGGTCTCCGCCCGATGCTGCACGACCTGTCGGATGAAGCCTGGGTAACGCAGCCGCGCGTGCTCGACAATCTCAAGCTGCTGGCAGCGAACGACTTTCCGTTCGACTTCTTGGTGCGTCCCCCGCACTTGCCCCACGTGCTCCAAGTGCTGGAACGCGTGCCGAACCTGCGCGCAGTGATCGACCATATCGCCAAACCCTTGATAGAGGACCAGCAGTTTGACCCGTGGCGCGCGCAACTCAGCGCAATAGCACAACACGAAAACGTCTACTGCAAGCTTTCGGGCATGGTGACGGAAGCCGACCACAACAATTGGACGCCCGCCGACCTCAAGCCGTACGTGGAACACACCGTCTCGTGCTTTGGCTTGAAGCGCGTGATGTTTGGCAGCGACTGGCCGGTCTGCCTGCTCGCAGGAAGCTACGACGCCGTGATGGGCGCCTTGAATGAGATACTGGCATCAACAATAGACGAAGCGGACATGGCGAAAGTCTTTGGCGGCAACGCCGCCCAGTTCTACGGGATTGCACGATAGCAGCGGAACGCCCGGATGCAAAGAAAACTACATGCTGTAGCAACCCATACCTTTACTCGCTCCGATCGCTACTTGCCAGGGCACTCGTAGTCCCCACCGCAGAAGGACCGGTGGTCAGGCTTGTTGGCGCGCGCGCACGGCGGAGCAAGCGCTGTTTACCATTGCCGCTACGTCTTCGCCGCGCCCCAGGCGCTCCATGACTTCTTGCATGGCATACAGTTGCGGTAGATCCCGCGGCCACGAGCGGCCGTGCTCCAGGGATTGCTGTATCGCCGCTACCTCCTCTGGACGGAGGTCCGCGCGGATGTCTGCCAGCCGCGCAACCGCCGCTCTACTCGCAGGCACGGTCACCTCCGCCTGCAGGGCCTGCGTCACGCCCCGCAGCGCCGTGTACGCCGTCTCCGGCTGCGGTGTCCGCGCCGCAATCGCGAGCCCCAGGTCGGTTTGCACCGGCACCGCGCGCGCCTTGCCCCGCGGCAGGGACGCCATGCGAAACGCATCCGAGGGAGTTTCCGGAGAATAGCTATACAGCATCGCCGGCGGCGAGCGCCAGACGAAACCCGACTCCCACAAGTCCCTCCAGGAAACCGGTGGAGAGACGCGATGCGTGTGTGTCAAGTCGCGCACGAACTGTAAGGCTTCCACCGCTGCCGGTTCCTGCAACCGGCACTGCAACGTCTCCGGGTCAACCGCCTCCGCCCCGTTCTGCCACAGCGCCCACCAGACCCTATGCAGATGCGCTATCAGCCCCCAGCGCGCCACCGTGCCGTCTTCATTGTACGTCGTCAGCTTGATGGCGTTTGCCACCAGGTTGTACCAATTCCAGCTTGCGTCCACCGGCGGCACGCCTTGCTGCGCGAAGTATTCCTCGTCGTAGTAGAGCATGAGTGGGAGCGCAGCAAGCGGCAGCGCGTAGAGGGCGCCGCCTGACCGGAACCCATCCAGTGCACTCGGAAAGAACTCCCGCTCAAGCTCGGCTCCCATCTGGCCGCTGAACCGGTCCAAGGGGAGCAAGGTCCCCTCCTGCCCCAGCCACCTTGCCTCGTCCCGCGACACGGTCACGAGGTCTGCCGCGAGGTCTTCCAGCAAGGCCGCGGCTGCGTCAAGCGCCGCCGCTTGGGCTGCCTCGGCCTCTTCATGGGTCTTAATCGCCCCTTCATACAGCGGAACCAACCTTTCATAGAAGCGCAGGGAAAGTCTGAATCCTCCGCGCGCTGGACCGTACGGATTCTCTGTATCCGTCTCTAGCGCCGCTGCCGCTCGTCGGTACTTATGCTCAGGCTCCTCAATTGACGGATCACCGAACGAAGCGTGCCTTCCAATGGACGCTGCCACGTTCAACGCGGTCTTCTGCGGCACGCTCGGCGCGGCAACTGGAGGCTCTGCGAAGCTACACCCAGCAGCGAGCGCCGCCGCGCTTGCGAGTAACGACCGTCTTGGAAGCATCCTTCCCCTCCTCTGAATTCTTGCTGCCTCAAGGTTGTAGTTCAATCCCCTGCGGCAGCGTCAAGACAGACTGAACCTCCAACCCATGACATACCAGCCGGCGCCAAGCTCACTGGCGAAGCGCTAACCCTCGCACACCATATAGTATACACCATCGCCGAATTGAATGTTTTAGACATGTCCATAAGAGTATCTTATGAATACTCTTAAACCAACCTGAGAATATCCTAAGAATACTCTAAGAATATCCTTAAGAACACCTTGTACGGCAGAACATTGGGTGGTACATTACGGGTTGGTGGTACATTACGGGTTGAAGGAGTGTCACCAATGAGGAGGATTGAGAAATGGCTAGTCTCCCAATTGCACGCGTTACCTTTCGCCACTTCACACTCGTAGCGATTGCCGGTCTTTTGGCGTTGGCTTTCCTCGTTGCATTCACGACGAATGTTGATGCAGACACCCGATGCGAGTGCACAGATTATCGCTCCTGGACTGTGACGGGCGATTGTGGCGATTCCCCGTGCAGTGATTTCGAAAGGCCTAAGGAGTTATTCTGGCAGGAAGTTGACTGTGATTCACCTTATGTTTGCAGATCGGGTAGCGGACCTTTGGGCTGCTTCGGTTATACGTCTTGCGGTGGGATAACATCTGATCCCGACGGCGAGATTCCCCTAGGCGAACCAGGACAAGCAGCCCTCATTGCGTGCGTAATGGACGCTGTACCCGTCACAGCGGGCAATACAGATGTCAATGCCGCGGTTAGCGTCAACCCATCGCTTGCTTTGCATTGGTTTGGTTAGCGTTTCAGCGCTCAATTGAGAAGTGCGCACTCTTAATGTAAAGCCGTAGAAGACTTGACACTCCTTTCGACACACACGCCCCGACTCCCCAATGACATGCATGTAGGAGTCGGGGCGTTTGGCGTCAGCAAAGAGACACCATTGGAGAGAAGTATGCTCGTCCCAACAGAAAGCATTGAGAGTATTTTGCGTTCAAAGCGACTCAGCGAACTGCGCGCATGCTTTAGACTGGCGGGCCAACATCATTAACGGGTAATCCGGACTGGCGTAATTGTACGACAAACCTGGAGAGTACCATGCGCTATCGCAGGAAGCACAGGCGAGGCTCAATCCGTACGTGCTATTCTTAGTCCGTGAGTGAGCCGATTTGCCGATTATTTGCGGTGCGAGTGAGTGTGCCGTCGGCCGCGCACACGCGGAGTGGTCTGCGTGCCGCCAGCGAAAGTCACAGTAACCATGACATCACAGATCAACGCCGGTGCTGCAACGAGCAATTTGACGCCCTGGCTGGATATTGCCCTCTGCGGCGGCTTTGCCCAACGCAAGGCCCAAGACGTGCACGACGAGATTCACGCCAAGGCGCTGGTACTGGACAACGGTGATACTCGTATTGGAATCGTCGTCTGTGATTTCGTCTGCATGCCCCGGCGCATTGCCGATGCGGTTAAGGCGCGTGTAGCTCAGAATTGCGGTATCGCGCCCAGCAATCTGCTTATTTGCGCCACCCACACCCACAGCGGCCCGGCGATACGCACCGCCCTAGGCGTGAACGAAGACCCGGACTATGTCGATTGGGTGCCGGTCAAGATTGCGGATGCCGTGCAATTGGCAGTAAGTCGCCTTCAGCCCGCACGTATAGGATGGGGTACGTCGGCTGAAGACCGCATCAGCTTCAACCGCCGCTGGTGGATGCGTGACGGCACCGTGCACATGAACCCCGGCATCGAGGATCCCAACGCAGAGCGCGCGACCGGCCCCATTGATCCTGCGCTGAGCTTTCTGTACCTGGAAGACACGACCGGCACGCCGCTGGCAGTCCTTGCCACATTTGCGCTTCACTACGTCGGCACCGACTCGCCGACCGCACTCTCCGCCGACTACTACGGACACTTCACCGCGGAAGTACAGCGCTTACTCGGCCCGCAGTGTCTACCTATCCTCCAGAACGCCACGTCAGGCGATATCAACAACATTGACTATAGCGGCCGGCGGATGTGGCACGATGCGGGGCATGCCCAGGCGCGCAAGATGGCTTCAGTGCTCGCGGGACACGTGCTGCGAGAAAGCCAACTGCTGGAATTGCATGAAACCTGTCATCTGGATGCGGCGCTGGAGACAGTAAACTATGCCCGCAAGACCATCGCGGCCGAAGACCTAATCACGGCCCGGCAAATCCTGCAAGATCCTGCCGCGTTCACGTATGCCACCGGCCCCTTTAGCTGGGTAGTCGGTCAGCCGGTATCGAAAGGGAATCTTGGCGTTTACGCACAAGCGTGCATTGATCTGGCCGCGTTACCACAGGTGTTAGACACGCGCATACAGTCAATACGGATTGGAGACGCTGCCTTGGTGGCGCTCCCCGGCGAGATCTTTGCCGAAACGGGCCTGTCCATTAGAGCGCAGAGCCCCTTTCGCCCAACACTCATTGCCGAGCTTGCCAACGACTATCTCGGTTATATCTGCACGCAAGAGGCATTGGAGCGGCAGGGCGGCTACGAGACCTGGGCCTCTCCCCATTCCATCGCCGCTGCCGGTACAGCCGAAAATCTCGCGGCTGTCGCCGGTCGGCAGCTTGCGGGCCTTTGGCAGGAGGGAACGTAACAAGGCCGCACAGAAGCACGGTCAAACGCCCAAGCCCCGGAGAGTGCTCCATGCAGACCGTCTCAACTCAACAGAGAAGGATTTAAAGTTTCGGAATTAGTAGACCTAGACTTGACAGCTTTGCAGAGCTGCGTTTCATGTCATTCCGAGCGCAGCGTCGAACAGGGTTCGCGGAATCTAGAAGTCTCCGCACTCTAGATTCTTCGTCGCGGAGTTTATCCTGAGCCTGCCGAAGGGCTCCTCAGAATGACAGATTGAGGCACCGCTTTGGGCGTGCGTGCGATGTTTCGCATATCTGCACGGTGTAAGTCCAACCTACTAATTCCGTAAAGTTTTCGTTGCGAGCTTCAGTGACGCCAGGTGTGTCTAGAGCCAAGTAGAGCCAATGCAAACACAACTCCCCAACCCGCTCAATGAATGCTGCCACTCCGCGGTACGCTGCCCAGCGCGTCACTAGCGCCCACGCCAGTCAACCATTTAGTAAGAGGACTAGGGGCTACGCCATGGGGTGCATGGATAGGGCCAAGGACGACTCGATATTCCAAACCACCTGGGAGACCGCCTGGCCGATGAGGTCTAGCTTGCGCACCTGCTCGATGCGTCCGGTCGCTTGCCTCAATTCCTGCTTGGAGAGCAACGAGCGGAAAATGCCGCACGCGTCTGCAAGACAGATTATGACAATGTCACGCGGATCGGGGATCACGTCGCTGAAGAGCACTTCCATGATCCGCAGCTTCACTTCGCGCTCGGCCTTGCCGTCTACTACCGGGTAACGCCGCGACCGAAACACCCAGAGGAAGCGATCGTCCCGACTTTCCAAAATGCCGTGCACGATAAGGCGCTTCATCGCCTTGTCGCGAACCGAATAGGCATTCTCGGCCGTGTGTTCGATCCAATGGCAGATGTCGTGCACTTCGGTTGACTGGGCAATGCTCTCCAGGGTTGGGTCAAGCAGGTCGTCACCTATAGGCGTGGGATCCAAAAGGGTAAGCCGTTTTGGATCGGTGTCGATCCTGTTCTCCAATGCAATGTCCATTAGAACAGCGCCCGCAAGGGCATAGCGGAGCGACCATTCGGGAATGTGCGCAAATTCGCCGCTTTCATCATCGAGAAGCAGCAGCATGACTTCTTCAGCAAATCGCAACATCAGCTTCAATCCTTACTACGCTGTAGGGTCTGCAGCCATCTTAAGACGTTGGAGCACCTGTAGTCAATGGTATGCTAGGCGGGCCGGGAGACTTCCAGCGTTACGCAAGTGGAATTACGGTCTCGGCCTTATGCACTGCCGCCGCGCATGGATGGCAATCGGCTCCCAAACTTACGCCCGTTTCAGTCTCATACTCGATTGACCGTCAGACAAAAGTCTCGTCCATTTCCGTTTGACATCATTGTGCGCTATACTTTCGTCTACAATGGCTGACTTTGCATGGATCGCATACTAAGGAGTGTCGCACGTGAGTACATCACTGCAGGCCGGTGCTGCCACGTCGAACATCACACCGTGGCTAGGCATTGAGATTCCTGGAAGCCATCGCACGCGTTATGCCGAAAACGTCGACGACGAACTTCTGGCTAAGGCGTTGGTTCTTGACAACGGTAAAATGCGGGTTGCGCTCGTCACGTGCGACCTAATCGCCTTGCCTCAAGGGATCGCCGATCGGGCAAAGGAGCGCATCGCCGCGCGGTGTGAGATACCACCCGAAAACGTCATGATCAACGCCACGCATACCCACACCGCGGCCGGGATCGCCGATCTGCTCGGCACAAATGCGAACGAAGCGTATGTCGACTGGGTGCCGCTCAAGCTGGCGGACGCCGTTGAGGTGGCGACCCATCGCATGCAGGTTGCGCGTATCGGCTTTGCTACGGCGCACGAGGACCGCATTTCATTCAATCGCCGCTGGCATATGCGCGACGGCACGGTGCGCATGAACCCCGGCGTCGACAATCCCGACCTCGTAAAGCCCACGTACCCCATCGACCCCGAAATCACCATGCTATACGTGGAAGGGGAAAACGGCCGTCCTATTGCCGCTGTCTCTAATTTCGTGCTTCACTACGTGGGCACGGACAACGGCCTTGCGATTTCTGCCGATTACTTTGGGCACTTCCACCGGCTCATACAACGCTACCTCGACCCGCAATGCGTCGGCATGCTTTGGAATGGCACCTCGGGCGACATTAACAACAATGACTACAGCGGCAAACGCAAATGGACCGCCAGCGGCCACAAGCAAGCCATCAAGATGGCAAACGTGCTTGCCGGTCATCTCATCACCGAGATTCAACTGATGGAGATGCAGGACGAACTCGTGCTTGGGGCGGCAGTAGACACCTTTGAATTCACTCGCAAGACTATCACGGCTGATGACCTCGCCGTCGCTGAAAAGATCTTGGCCGTACCTGCGGGCACGTATAGTGACTACGACTCCGGGCCGTTTAGCTGGGTGGTCGGCCAGCCGTTGCCGCATCCGCTTTCGGATGTCTACGCAGTTGAATGCCAACGCCTGGCGCAAATGCCTCTGACGCACACCGCGCCGGTGCAAGCCCTGCGGCTCGGAGACGCATCCATCGTCGCATTACCCGGCGAAATCTTCGTCGAGTTTGGCTTGAATATAAAACGGCAGTCGCCCGCTTCCCCGCAGTTTGTTGTGAGCCTGGCAAACGGCTATATAGGCTACGTTTGCACGGACAAAGCCCTGACGGAGCATGGCGGTTACGAGACCTGGGCCGGAAACTCCTCCCTGGGCGGGGTCGGCACCGGGCCTGCAATGGAAGAGTGCGCGATTGAGCTTCTCGGACGGCTGTTCTAGCCGTGGTGCATACGCGTGTTCGTAGCCGAGCTATTTTGCACCCTGGACCCGATAGGCACGCTTGCTTGTCAGTGTCGCAGCGTGGCAGCCTACTTGCTGCTTGCGTATTCTTAAGGCAACTCAAGACTGCCGTTAGAAACCGTATTAATGAACGATAACATCGAGAGGAGTACAAGAGCATGAACGAAAGCAAGATTCGCATAGCCGTCATCGGTTGCGGGGGCATTAGCACCGGCCACATCAATGCCTACGCCCGCATGAGCGAAGCCTGTGAGCTGGCCTATTGCGTTGACGTTGACGAAGAAAAGGCCAAAGCCGAAGCGGAGCGCACCGGCGCAAAGTGGTCGACAGATTACCTATCGATCCTCGATGAGGTTGACGCCGTAGACATCTGCACGCCGCCTCATCTCCATGCCGAGATGAGCCTCGCTGCCATGAGTCGCGGCAAGCACGTGCTTACCGAAAAAGTCATGGCAACGACCCTCGAAGATGCCGACGAGATGATTCGCGTGGCCGACGAGCAGAACGTCAAGCTGATGGTGGCGTACGTCACCCGTTTCCTACCCATCTGGCAGAAACTCAACGAGCAGGTTACCGGCGGCGCGTACGGTCAGCCCTACATGGCCCAAGTGCGCACGGAAGACAATATGGCAAATCCGGCATCGTGGCGCAAGTCGTGGAAGACGTTTCCCATGGGATGCCTGCTCAGCCACGGCTGTCACTACGTAGATCAAATGATCTGGAACCTCGGCGACGTAGTGCAAGCCACATGCCTGAGCGACGACCGCTTCCGCCGAGATACCCTCGGCCGAGAAGACACGGCGGTTTCCATCTACCGCTTTGCCAGCGGCGCCTTGGGCAACTACGTAGCTTCCTGGGGTACCAAGCACAGCGATTGCCATCTGCGTTTCGCGGTCTATCTGGAAGGCGGCGAGCTGATCCTGAGCTACGATCCCGACGGCGTCCGCCGTCTGACACTCTGGCAAGCAGGCGACAAGGCAGGCACGCTTCTTGTGGAAGACGACCCAAGCAAGGCCGATCTGATGGATGCCTATAGCGCCCGCAAGAACTTCGCCGGTGAGTGCGAGCACTTCATCGACTGCATCGTAAACGATAGGACGCCGCTCACCGATGGCGTCGAATCGAAAAAGTCTATGGAGGCCATCATTGCCGCCTATCACGGCGAGGATTACGGCAAGATTGCCGATTTGCCCCTTGAGAACGTGCGCCCCCAGATGATCTGGCGCAGGACGGACGAAGTCTGGTAGAGCACGCATTTAGTAGGGGCGGTTCGCGAACCGCCCAGCAACAAACGCAATTGCATGAAGTAGGGGCACGACATGTCGTGCCCCTACGCGTTTTGTCAAACTAGTGGAGATTGGATTAGCGCGCCCTTCAAATGGCCGTTGGGCAACAACCACTCACACCAGCGGATCGAGAATGCTCTCGTAGCCGGGCACGAAGAGCCGTTGGAATGTGCGTTCAGCCTGAAAGTCGGTCATGGTGGCAACGTAGTCGCAGGCCACCCGACGGCGGGCGGAGTCGTCTCGCGCTCCAGCGAACTGGTCTTGAAACTCCAAGGGATACATCGCAGCGTTTTCCTCCGCCTGGAAGACCTCGAACAAACGGTCGATCATGTGATGCGCGCGATAGGCAAGCGTCGTCACCCGGGGTTCGGCAAATACCAATACGAACGCCACCTGCTTGAGCACCTCACAGCGCCGTTCCTGTGCATCGGGCACCATAAGGCCGTACCGGTAACGTTCCGATGAGTCCTCCGTCCAACCCAACCGAGGCGCACCCTGTGCGCAGCGGACGAACTCGTTGATCAAGCGCGAGGTTAGGTCCTTCAGCGCGGCGCTCACGTGCCGCGGCGTCGGCAGGCCTTCCAACTCGGTCATGCGCGCAGCCAGCCAGTCTAACTCCTGCACCACTTCGGCAGTCGACCACGAGCGCCCGCGTTCTTCCGCTTCTTCCTGCACCCGCTGGATGACCGCGTCCTGGTTCGACGGACGCCGCAGGTGGTGCACGGTGATCATGCCGACGTGGATGCCGTCTTCGAGGTCATGCGCCGAATACGCTACGTCATCGGCCCAATTCATGATTTGGCACTCGAACGAGCGCTCCTCCAACGAGCCGCGCTCGCAAACCCACTCCAGCAGGGGTGCATCCTCGGCATAGCAAGACTTCCTCAAACCGGGCCGTGAGCCATGGATCGCCTTATATTTGAGCAGGCCGTCCAGCACACTCCGCGTGAGATTGAGCCCGGTATAGCGGTCCGACTTGACCTCTAGTTGCGTCAGGACGCGCAGGTTCTGGGCATTCGCCTCGAAGTTGCCATGCTCTGCCATGCGCGTCCGCAAGACCTGCTCGCCGTAGTGACCGAACGGCGGGTGGCCGATGTCATGAGCCAGGCAGATTGCTTCAACTAAGGTGGGATCAGCCCCCAAACGCACGGCCAGCGCCTTGCCGATCTGCGCTACCTCCAACGAATGGGTGAGCCGCGTGCGAAAGAAGTCGCCGTAACGCACGCCGAAGACCTGGGTCTTGCCCTGCAAGCGTCGAAAGGCGGCACTGTGAATGATGCGGGCGCGGTCCCGTTCGAATGCTTCCCGGTCGTCGGCGACTCTCTCCTCTTCCCGATAGAGACGTTCCTCGTCATGAGTCGTATACGAAATCATAGTGCTTTGCCGTACGTTCAAGAGTCTCGCGAACCAAGGGATATAGAGCAGGTGCCGCGCGGCGCATAGAGTTACTCCGACCTTACGATAGACTGTCTCGGCATAATGCTACAAGCCCTGCAGCACTTGATCCGGAGGCCGTATGGGTCTTCTGCTTCCCCCTTGCGCCTTGCCCAAGGTGGTGTTTACTCTTGCGCCAAGTAGCAAAAGAGCGAAGATAAAAGGGGGGCACGCGAAACACGTTCCCCCCTTTTATCTATTCTATTGCCTTCGAGTGAGGTCGTCGCGGAGAACTGCTGCAGCGACCAAAAGCTCCTTCAATCTGTTATTGTGTTCGCAGAATTTGTAATTGAGCGAACCCGGAGCCCGCACAAGAGAGGACACCGATGCCATCTGATTCTGCAGGCCAAGCGGTTGCGATTGCTTGGAAACAAGAAACAGCCGAAGCCCCGTGGACGAGACGCGACTCAATGGGCTGGGCGGTCTTTCAAGACAAGATGTGGTTCCTGGGTGGCTTTATCCCCACGCGCGTCAATGACGTGTGGTCGTCGTCCGACGGCGTCAACTGGGAAGAGGCCACCCCCGCCGCTCCATGGGCCGCGCGCAACCTGCCCTGCACGCTGGTCTACGATGATAAAATCTGGATATTCGCCGGAGCGGATAACCCACACGTCTCGTACAACGACGTTTGGTGTTCCGCCGACGGCAAGCACTGGGAAGCCGCTACGATGGAAGCGCCGTGGGGAAATCGCAGCGCCGCCTCAGCAGTCGTATTCGACGGCAGAATGTGGCTGTTCGGCGGTTTTGACATCGCGAAGTTCCACCACTACCAGGACGTTTGGACCTCGACCGACGGCAAGAACTGGGACTTGGTAGAGGAACATGCGCCGTGGAGCGCCCGCAGCATGCAGACCTCCGTGGTCTTCGACGGCAAGATGTGGCTCATGGGCGGCGGCGTTTACAACACAAACTACCCCAATAACACCGTTGTGAACCACAACGACGTCTGGTGTACGACCGACGGCAAAACGTGGGAGATGGTCGCGGTGGCCGCGGCCTGGCAAGAGCGGCGCTTCCACGCTTCGGCCGTGTATGACGACAAGATGTGGATCATCGGGGGCCACACCCACGGCAACCGCAACGACGTGTGGTTTTCCGCGGACGGCGCCAATTGGGTGGAAGCCGTCGGCGACCCCATCTGGCCCATTCGCCACGCGCCGGTCTGTCTCACCTACCGCGACAAGCTGTGGCTGATCGGCGGCTTCGGTGACACGCTCTACAACGACGTGTGGTCGTATCAGCGGTAGCGGGCATGCAGATCACCGCCGGCCCCTACCTGCAGAACGTCGCGCGGGACGCCATCACGGTCATGTGGCACACCGACGAACCTGCCACGTCCCTTGTGGCATACGAGAAGAGTGCCGGACTTGGCTGGAGCGCCTACGTCGGCAGACCGGAACCATCGTATCCCTGCCGGATCGAAAGTGATGAGCTGCGGACAGTCCATGCCGTCCGCCTCACAGGGCTGGAGACCGAACAGGGCTACTTCTATCGAGTTTCTTCTTCCTCACCTGGCGGAGACACCGTTACATCAGAAGGTGCCAGCTTTCGCACCGCCGTTCGTGATGGCTCTCCCTTCTCGTTCGCCACCTACGGCGACAGCATGCGCGTGCACGAGGTCCATCAGCGAAACGCGGGTCTTGCCCGCGCGTACCGCGCGGACATTTGCGTAGGCGCGGGCGACCACGCGCAAGACGAGATCGCGCGATTTAGCGGCGATTTCTTTGCCTGCACGGCGGACCTGCTGCCCTACACACCTTGGTTTGCCGCCATGGGCAATCACGATTCACCCAACGAGGGATATTTTCGCTACTTCAATTACCCGGAGCCCCACTTCTGGTACTCCTTCAACTACGGCGCTGCTCACTTTATCGTGCTCAATAGCAACATGGACTACCGACCGGGTTCCGAGCAGTGGGTCTGGCTCGAAAACGAGTTGACCACCTTCCGGCACGCCCGTTGGAAGTTCGTCTTCTTCCATCATCCGCCGTACTGCTCGAACAACTGTGAAATTCCGGCGACGCGCGTACTTTGCCCACTCTTCGAACGCTATGGGGTTGACATCGTGTACACAGCGCATGCCACTATCTACGAGCGATTCCATCCGCTGCGGAGTGGGCAATATGCGAGCAAGGATGGCGTTGTCTATTTTGTCTCCGGCGGGGGTGGATACGACATGAGCCTGTCGCCCAGCGAGCTCTGGGACCACCGGCATCCCGTCTCCGCGCTGGCCAAGTCCACGAACCACATTCTGCTGACGATGGTGGCGCCGGATGAATGTCAGGTACACGCCATAGATTCCGATGGCATCCTGTTCGACACCCTGACCTTGAGCAAACCGGCAGCCGCCCTCGTTCCTCAGCCTGCCGCCAGCCCGCAGATGCCCTATCACGACCTCCCTCCGGCCGGCACTGTGGTCGCCGGCATGGCTGAGGGCGCCGCGCGCTGGGTGTTGCCGCGAACTCAATACGCCCGCGACGCGGCGGTGGTACGAACCGGCGAACAGAGCATCCGCTGGCACAAATCCGGTAGAGAGCCCGTTGTCCCGGCAATCCGCCGCGTGCTCAAGGATGACGGCAAACTGCTGGACGCGGTTGCCGGCAAGCGCTACGCGCTTGAAGCCTGGGTCCGCACAGAAGACGTGCGCGGCGGGATAACTTTATCACTGGAGTGGAGCGGCGACATGGGGTTCATCGGCCGCGTGCAATCGCAGCCGCTTACCGGAACGCATGAATGGACGCGACTGGACGTTACCACTCCCGAATTGCCTTCTTATGTCTACTGTTGTCGAGTCGTGCTCTCAGCCCTGCCGGACACTAGCGGTACCGCCTGGTTCGATGACATCGCGGTAAGTGAAGTCTGATTGCATCTCAATTCACTCAGGCCGGAGGCGCCCACGTAGCTTATCGCTGATGTGAAGATGCGCCAAGAGGTTGACCTGGGGCGGGTTCAGCAAGAAAACCTTCGTCGCAAGCATGTGCCTTCAGAGAGGATATAATCGATTCTGCAAACTGCGGAGTCTGAAGTCTCCACAGAATCTAAATCCAATACCAGATGGTATTGACGACAAAATAGCCTTGTGCGATACTACTGCTACCCGACAAGTGTGAGTAGAAGGGGAAAGGAGGCTATTCCACCCTGCAGGCGCGAGTGTTTCAATTAGTGTAAACCTGTCATTTGCCGCTCCAATGGGAGTTGGCTGACTGAGGAGTTTCAAAAATGCAAGAGAAGCTACACGTCTTTTCCCGACGGGGTTTCCTAGCGGGAGCGGGCGGTATTGGTGGAGTGGTCTTATTGGCGGCGTGCGGCGTTGTGCCAGTTGCACAGACTGGCGAGATGGCCGACGACAAAGAGCCGGAGCCTGAGGCCAAGGAAGAGATGGTGATGGAAGAGAAGATCATGCGGATTGACGAGACTTTCGTCCCGTCCGATGGTCGCTACGAGGCATTCCGAAACACGTTGAAGACGGCCGAGGAAGTGCTGGGTATTAAGACAGTGGTCGTCCCCGGCGAGTACGGTACCATCTGGGAAAGACGGCAGACTAACCACGCGGCCGGACAAGCCGACGTGGACCTTTCCATCAACCAGATCAACTGGTACGGTTATGGCGGATTGAACGGGATCTTCCCCGATCACATCCCCTTCTTCCAGCGCGACAAGCTTCCGTTGGAAGACTACTTCAACGCCGATCTACGTTCTTGGACCTGGCAGAACAAGCTTTATGCCGTTCCCATGCAGTCCGGCGGCGAGGTAGTGCTGTTCAACAAGGAATACTTCGACGAGGCCGGCCTGAACTATCCCGGTGGTGACTGGACCTACGACGACCTGCTCGCTATGGCGGAACGGCTCCATAAGCCTGACGACGGCCGCTGGGCGATGCAAGTTGGCCAGAACAGCCTCTGGTACATGGGCGGCACCTTCTTGCTCAACTTTGGCGGGTCCATCATGGACGAGACCGACAACAAGGCGCTCTACGGCGAGGATCCCAATTCGCTGCGTGGCGCCCAGTTCAATGTGGATCTCCATATCAAGCATCAGTACACCCCGTCCTCCGAGGATATAAAGAAAATCACTACCGGTAGTGCCGGTATCGGCATCCTCGAGTCAGGGGCCCTTGCCCTTGAGTTCAACGGCATGTTCCGTTACAACGCCGCCAAGACGCACTTGGAGGAGAGGTTGGACATCGCCATGCCGCCGAAGGGCATCGAACAGACGGCCACCCTGGTCGGCAACGGCTATTCCCTTATGACCCTTTCTCCGGACCAGGAGACCGCTTGGAGCTTCCTCAAGTATATCCATAGCGACGAGGGCGCCGAGGAATCTGACTATTTCGGCTACATTGCGTGGCCGCCGATTATCCGGCACGGCCTGTTTCCGAAGTGGGCAGCGCGCTACGAAGGCACGCAGGTCGAGCAGGTCGTGAACGGCTGGGCCGCTGGCGGGCGTCCCTTCCCGCGCGTGCTTGAGTTCAGCGAAGCCTTTGGTCCGTCCAACGCGCCGTGGTACCAGGCATTGAAAGGCGAGATCACCGTGGCCGAGGGTCTGCGCCAATCTGCCGACATCCTCAACGAGATCATTTCGCGCCGCCCCGAGGAGTATCGCGAGACTTAAGTCTCGACCCTTTGAGTACGCGAACCTGATCTTCTTGATCGGAGCAAGTGGAGTAGGGGCACGACATGTCGTGCCCCTACTCCACTTGCACGGGCAAACCACCATTCAGGAACAACACGCTTTGCCTGCTCCCATCCGAAGTGGTGTAATTGCCTCACTCACTTTCCCAAGGTGGGTTGTTGAATGACTCGGCCTTATTGCTTCCCAAATCCCCCATCTCCACTCTAGTGCTCCATTGATCCATCCTGCGATAGTGATACCTACGGACAAGACCGGGGCGTCCCGTCATGAATTGCAGAAGCGATAGTTGCGCGCTCGTCGCTCCGCGTTTCCAATGATCTTGCATCGGTATATAATCGCATTGGTAAAGTACGCTAAGTCATGAGGCGGTACCTGCCTCGCAGAAACGCGGCTGGAGCTAAATTCGTACTGCAAAGGAGAGCCCTATGGCTGTGTCGAACAAGATATTCTTTTCCTATTTCGTCGACTGTGAACCGCTGGCCGCCAAGTCGCCCCGCTGCGGCGGCCCGGGGTCGTGGGAAGTGAGCGAGCGCACGGTGCGCAACATCCGGCAGTCCTTCGAGTCGCACGGCCTGCTGCATGCCGTCACCTTCAATCTCACGCCCGAGGCGGCTAAGGCTCATGCCGACATGATGCGAGAGTGGCACAGTGAGGGCGTGAACATTGGAATCCAGCCTAATGTCCCCGGCTTTCGCTATCCGAAGTACGAAAACGATCTCGGTCAATACGACGAAACCACGCAGCGCCAGATCATCGCCGAGGCTACGGAGGACTTTGAGACTGCCCTGGGCTTTAGGACCGACACCTACTGCGCGTGCTGCGGGTCGAAGAGTCCGGTTACGCTCCGCCTGCTGTACGAAGCGGGCTATCGGCAGTACATTGCGCCTGCGCCGGGTCGCTACTTCCCGGACCGGCCGGACCGCTGCACCGAAGGCGACTATCCCTTTCCCCACTGGGGCAGCACACAGCACCACGTGCTGGGAGGTTCCTTGCCGGTGTGCGTGATTTCCTGCAGTGGCGAAATGAGCGGCGGCCGTTGGGCGCGGCCCCGGGACCTGCGGTCGGAGGAGCCGGTCGGCGAAGAGAGCAGGGAACTCTACCGCACCATCATCGATTGGAATCTCGAACTTTCCGGTCTCATCCAAACTCCGGTGCGGGCGATTATTGGCGCCACGCACAACTCAGAGAAAGTCAATATCCCCAACGTGGACTACGTCTTGGAGTACATCCAGGAAGCAACCGAACGCGAGGGCCTGGAGTTGGTACCGGCCTCGTTTTCCATGATCCGCATGGCGCTTGAAGAGGCCTTGCCGCTTTCCAAAGCGACTTTGCCTGCATAAGACAATTCAAATGTGGAGGCATTACCTATGGCAACCACCATTGACCGTGTAACACTCGAGGAACTACAGCCTGATGCGTTCAGGGAAGAGGCGATAGCGCCGGAATTGCGCGTCATCGAATACCAGAACGAACGACTCGTACGGAGCGCGTTTCCCTTTAGCTATCAAGCCCCTGACGCCATGCTGACGGAACTGCGGCAGCGATACCGGCTTGATGACGTGATCTCATCCGGTAAGACCGAGTTCGATCAGGTGCTCCTTTTGCGCGAATGGGTACACACGCGCTGGAAGCATGGCTGGACGCGCGTGCCCGAGCCCCGCAATGCACTAGAGATACTGGCTGCGGTAGAGCAAGGCAAGGACTTCAACTGCGGCTACTTTGCGGTCACTTTGATGCAGTGCCTCTTGTCCCTTGGATTCGTCGCACGTAACTTGAGCATCTGCAAGACGGAGAGCGATTGGATGTCCGCCGACGAGGGCAACATCGGTCATTCAATCGTCGAATTCTGGTCCCACGAATACCACAAGTGGATACTGCTCGATCCCGACCTGAACGTGCATTACGAACGCGACAGTATTCCGCTCAGCGTCCTTGAAATCCACACTGCTTGGGTCACTCGCCGCTGGGATGAAGTGACCATGTTGACAGGGCCGACCCCTTTCCGTGTGACGGACAAGGTGGAATCCGGAGCGGGCACCACATTCCTGAATCATGACAATCAAGACGCCGAGTTCCAGATCTTTGGCTGGCACAATGTTGGTGACTATTACTACCACGTGGTGCTTCCGATGCGTAACACCCTACATTCGTCCAACGAGTATGAAGCTGCGCTGGAATGGATTGACCCCTGGACACCGCCACGCATCATCGCCTACAACCGGGCGAACAGCAGCCACTTTACCAGCAACGTAGACGATCTCTACTGGTCAGTCGATCAAGTGCAGATCAATCTCAAGGTAGATCAAGCAGCTTGGGAGCGTAGAAAAGCCATGCTGTCCGTGTCGCTCGACCACAGCATGCCCAACCTCGATCAGCTACTCGTGCGCCTTAACGATGAAGAGTGGCGCGAGACGACACCTGAGTTCGCCTGGCACTTGCGCGCGGGTAAGAACCAGATTATGGCGAAAGGTAAAAACTGCTTCGGACGCGAAGGGCACGTTAGCCGCATACTACTTCGCTTCAACCCTTAACGTTTAGAATAAAGTTCAGTGCCCGCCCAAATGGAGAGTGCGCCGAGCCGCGGCCGGCGTGTACTCTATCGGGGTAATATGCAGTCAATTTCCCAGTAACATCACCTACAGCAAAGGAATGAACAGGAGATGCCTATGAACGTCTTGGCAGCCCAGGGGAACATCCTGGAGCATGATGCGGATCTGGTTGTCGTCAACCTCTTTGATGGCGTTACCGCGCCGGAAGGCGCCACAGGTGCGGTGGATCGCGCCCTCAACGGTCAGATCAGCAACGTCATATCCGCCGGTGATTTCGAAGGCAAGCTGAACGAAACCCTATACCTCTACACCCAAGGCGCCATTCCGGCGCGGCGTGTACTCCTCATCGGTCTCGGCAAGCAAGACGATTTCACGCTGGATCACGCCCGCCAGGTGGCGGCGAAAGCAGCACGCACGGCACGCGACCTTGGCGCAAAACGGGTTGCCAGTATCGTGCATGGGGCCGGTATAGGAGGACTTGACCCTACCGACGCGGCTCGTGCTGCGGCTGAAGGTACAACTTTGGGACTTTACCGCTATCTGCGCTACTCATCTGACGACAGCAAAAAAGAGCTCGATTCCGTTACCTTCGTCGAAGCCGACTCTGCAAAGTTCGCTGAGATATCCGCTGGCGTGAGCGAGGGCGTCGCAATTGGCGGCGCCCAGAATTTCGTCCGTGACCTCGCCACCACGCCCGGGAGCGATCTTCCACCGGCCGCCCTTGCTGAAGCGGCCAGCACTATGGCGCAGGAATTCAGTCTGCAGTGCACCATTCTCGGGCCGGAAGAGATCGCCGCGGAGAGCATGAACGTCATCCTGGGGGTTTCCCGCGGCAGCGATCAACCTTGCCGCTTCATAGTCCTCGATTACACGCCGGCCGCAGCGACCGACCAGACAATCGTCCTTGTTGGAAAAGGCATCACTTTTGACACCGGCGGACTAAATCTCAAGCCCGGCGACTCGATGCGCCACATGGAATCGGACATGGCAGGCGGGGCCGGAGTCATCGGTGCGATGCGCCTGGTGGGCCACTTCAAGCCCGGCGTGCGCGTGATTGGCTTGGTGCCTGCGTCCGAAAACATGCCCGGCGCCAATGCATTCAAGCCGGGCGACATTCTGCGAGCTGCAAACGGCAAGACCATCGAGATTGATAACACCGACGCCGAAGGCAGGCTCGTCTTGGCCGATGCGTTGTGCTACGCGCAGCGGTACAACCCTTCCGCCATCATTGACATGGCAACGCTGACAGGCGCCGTCATCGTCGCTCTGGGTCAGCATGCCGCCGGCCTGATGACAAACCATGCCGGACTTGCGGCCAGGGTCAAGGCAGCGGGAGACGTGACGGGCGAGCGTGTCTGGGAACTTCCCCTGTGGCCGGAGTATGAAGAGCAGGTAAAAAGCCCCATTGCCGACGTGAAGAATACCGGCGGCCGAGCCGCAGGAAGCATCACCGGTGCGGCGCTTCTCAAGCTCTTTGTCGATGAGAAACCTTGGGTGCACCTGGACATTGCCGGCGTGGACTACACAGACCTAGACCGACCCTACATTCCGAAAGGAAGCAGCGGTTACGGCGCACGGCTTCTCTTTCAGATCGTACGTGACTGGGACAACGGACTCGACTCTAGCTAAGTCCATCGGCTCAGAGTCGTCGCGCATAGCCCGTTAAGGCAGTAATCGAGTCTATCGGGAGATGGAGGTAGTCCGGTTGTGGACGTAAGCCGCTTCAATAGCGAGGGCAAGCTGACCCTTGCCCTTGCACGCAACGAAGCGCTCTTCTTCCTTCGAGAGTTAGTCCAGCCGGAGCACCTCCTGCTAGCGCTCGTCTCTATCCCTCAGTGTCCCGCCTCGCGTCTCTTGCGGGAGTTGGGGCATGATCTAGCCGTTGTTGCACGTAAAGTCGTCGCTTTGAGTAGATTTGGCCCAACGAGAACAGACCTTCCCAGCCCAGGTCTCTCTGCTGTTAGCTTGCGTGTGGTGGAACGTGCTCACGAAGAGTCGCGGGCAATGTGCGCTGAACGAACCGGTACCGAACATCTGCTCCTCGGCCTTCTCCGCGAAGACAGTTTGGCGCAACACGTGCTAACAAATGGCCTGGGTATGAAGACCGACGAGGTTCGTGAATTGGTTAGAGGCTGGGCGTGTCAGAATCCGGAAGAAGGCTCGCAGCGTTGCAAGTGACTGGTAGGCCGAGTGCGGTTCCGCACGAGCGTGGCGGCTCAATTGCCATGATATAATGCGACTAGAGCAGAACCTGGGGTCTTTACTATCGGAAGAGCAGCCTAGTGGCGGATATCGTCAACCGTCTCACCGACATGGGCAAGCAGGCCCTCGCGCTTGCGGGCAATGAGTCGCTCTTCTTTCAACACCAGCAGATCAGACCGGAGCACATCCTGCTTGCTTTGGTTGCCCTCCCGGAATGTCTTGCAGCGCGCCTGCTACGCGAGTTAGGGCTTGATCTGCACGTGATTGTGCGTGAGATCGTTGCCGCCATCGACTTCGGCCAATCCCGCGAAGCCTTTGCCAGCCCACGGCTCTCTTCTTCCGGCATACGCGTGCTCGAACTCGCTGACGAAGAGTCGCGATCACTCTCCTCAGAATACATCGGCACGGAGCACCTGCTGCTTGGTCTTCTCCGCGAAGAGGAAGGCCTGGCATCGCATGTGCTCATCAATCGCTTGGGCGTGCAGACGGACGTGATGCGGCGCATGGCAAACCGCTGGTCGCGTAAGAGCCCCGAAGTAGGCCGGCAGCGTACCCGAGAACGCTCTCGCCGCCAGGAGCGAACTTCGATTCTTGAGCAGCATGGGCGTGATCTCACGCAAATGGCCCGCCAACAAGAACTGGACCCCGTCATTGGCCGGGAGAAGGAAGTCGAGCGCATGAGCGAGGTGCTCTTGCGCCGCCGCAAGAACAATCCCGTGCTTGTGGGCCCGGCCGGCGTTGGCAAGACCGCCGTAGTTGAAGGCTTGGCGGAACGCATTGTTTCAAAAGAAGCCGCTTCCGTAATGCATGACCTGCGTGTTGTGCAACTCGATCTTGCCGGTCTCATTGCAGGCACGAAGTTCCGCGGCGAATTCGAAGAACGGCTCAAGCGACTGATCGAAGAGGTGAAGAACGTCGACAATCTCATACTCTTCATCGATGAAGTACACATGATCCTGGGTGCGGGAGCCGCCGCAGGGGCAATGGATGCCGCCAACATGCTCAAGCCCGTGCTTTCGCGGGGCGAAATGCGCATGATCGGCGCTACGACGTGGGAGGAATACCGCCGCTACATCGAGCGCGACGGCACGTTGGTGCGGCGCTTCCAGCCGATTGCGGTTGAAGAGCCGGCGTTCGAGGAGACCGTCGCAATCCTGGCCGGCGTTCGAAAGCTCTATGAAACCTTCCACGGCGTGACCATAACAGACGAAGCGCTGGTTAGCTCAGTGCGGCTGGCCCAACGCTACTTACCCGGTCGCTTCTTCCCCGACAAGTCGATCGACCTAATTGACGAAGCGGCTGCGCGCTTGAAAGTCTCGCGCCTCACAGCCCCTTCTGAGATGCGCAAGCTGAAGCATCGGCTGGGATTACTCCAAAAAGAGGCAAAAGAAGCCCGGGAAGAGGGCAATTACGATTGGATTACGCGCGTCAATAGCGAGATTGAGAACTTGCATATGCAGCTACGCGAAATAGAAACCGGGTGGCGGAGAAAACTCGCGGAGCACAATGCGGAGATCGGCAAGAAAGAAATCGCAGAGGTTATTGCACAATGGACCGGCGTACCCAGCAGTACGGTAGACACCGATGAAGCCAAGCGTTTGTTGAAGATGGAGTCAGAAATAGCCCGGCGCATAGTCGGCCAACAGCAACCGGCGCATGACGTCGCCCAGGCGCTGCGTCGGGCGCTGGCAGGGGTGAAGGACCCGACACGCCCCATTGGTTCCTTTCTCTTCATTGGCAGCTCGGGCGTCGGCAAGACTGAACTTGCCAAAGCCATTGCGGAGTTTATGCTAGGTGATGAGCAACAAATGGTCCGCATCGATATGTCCGAATACGATGAGTACCATACGGTATCGCGTCTCATTGGATCGCCTCCCGGTTACGTGGGCTATGATGACGCCGGACAACTCACGGAGGCAGTGCGGCGACGGGCGTATGCCGTTATTCTGCTCGATGACATCGATAAGGCGCATCCTGCCGTATTGGACGCCCTCCTGCATATTCTCGACCACGGCCAGTTAACCGACGGTCACGGACGCGTTGTGAGCTTCCGCAACACCGTGCTGATCTTCACCTCCAACTTCTTCGACGATGATCCGAATCGGATCGGAATTGGTTTCAACGCAGACAATACGGTAGTGGACTATGAGCGCATCAAGAAGGCCGCGCTCAAGGCGCTTGAACGCAATCTACGCCCTGAATTCTTGAATCGGGTGGATACAGTATGCGCATTCCGTCAACTAAACGATGACGACATTCACAACATCGCTCGGCGGCTGGTCCAAGAGTGTGTATTGCATCTTGCTACCGAAGGTGTGACCCTCGAAGTAGAGGATCCGGTGATCAAGCACCTTGCCAAGCGTTGCGGCGCCGCGCAGGGCGCGCGGCCCCTGCGCCGCCTCATCACTACTCTGCTCGAAGACCCCCTGACCGATCTCCGCCTCAAAGATGAAACGCTAACGCACTGGCTCGTCACCCTCAATGCAGCCGGAGACAACGTTGAAATCCAACCGGCTGAGGTGCCGATCGGCTGACTCGTGCAGAGAATGCTGCACCACTTGCTTGACCTACTGCTACCTCAACGCTGCGTAGGATGCGGCAGTCTCGGCGAAAACCTTTGCCGGTCGTGCATCGGGCGGTTCGCCAATCTGCCATCCCTGCGCTGTCCTCTCTGCGACACAGCGGTCACCAAGCCATACACGCTCTGTCGTGCGTGCAGTATGAAGTATCCAAGGCTCCGTGGGATTGTGACGTTAGGCGCATATGCCGGACCACTCCGCCATGCAATCCACCAATTCAAGTATCGCGGCCGCACGAGTTTGGCAAGGGAATTAGGAGTATTGATGAGCGAAACCCTAAAGGAAGCGGGAATACCGCCATGCGCGGCGGTTGTCCCGGTCCCGCTCCATCCCAAACGCGAAGCCGCGCGCGGCTTCAACCAAGCTTTGCTACTCGCCCAGGAAGTTAGCGGCAGTCTGCACGTACCCGTGCTGAGGGACGGCATGGCGCGCACGGTGGACACACCGCCTCAGGTAGGGCTTTCGCGAGAGCAGCGTCTCCGCAATGTTGCCGGTGCTTTTTCAGTACGCCGCGGCGCCTTCAGCCACGGCGGCATGCTGCTCGTGGACGACGTGGCCACAACTGGGGCAACCCTGGTTACGTGCGCCGGCAGACTGGCGCAAGATGGGGGCGCGCCCTGGATCTGGGGCGCTGTGCTCGCTCGCGGCGGCTGAGCGTCAAACCTTCTTAGGGTTCCATTGTTGGCCTGTTCCGGGCCTCATGTTTGTGGTCGTTAGGAGGGCCGGCTGGCCGCAAGTGGTGTTTACTGGACGAGAGTACCCGCGCGCTCGGCCACAAGCCGGCACAAGGAACTTGGCATTCCAAATCAAGGCTAGATGCGGATGCGACCCACCTGCTGGCTGTCGAAGATGTGGGTGCTATCGACAAACCGAACGAGCCTGCGCTGACTAGTCATGACGAGCGTTTGCGTGCGGACGCCTCCGCCGAAGAAGCGCACGCCGCGCAGCATATCGCCGTCGGTCACGGCGGTAGCTACGAAAATCATCTGCTCCCCGCTGGCTAGCTCATCGATATTGAACACCCGGTCGGGATCGGAGATGCCCATGGATTTCACCCGCTCGCGTTCCTCGTCGTTGCGGTACCAAAAGCGGCCGACCATGCCGCCGCCAAGACAACGCAGCGCCGCTGCGGCAAGCACGCCTTCCGGCGCGCCCCCGATACCCATGACCGCATGCACGCCCGTGCCCGATATTGCGCACGCCACTGCCGCCGTCACGTCACCGTCGGAAATGAGCCGAATGCGCGCACCGGCGCTGCGTACCTCTTCTATGAGGTTCCGATGCCGGTCGCGATCGAGGATGACTACGGTAAGGTCTTGGACGCGCCGCTGTAAGGCATCGGCAATAATCTGGAGGTTAGCGAGCACCGGAAAATCAAAGTTTATCTTCCCCGCAGCCGGCGGGCCGACGATGAGCTTTTCCATGTAGATATCCGGCGCATGCAGCAGTCCGCCGCGCTCGCTAGCGGCAATCACGGCAATAGCGTTATTCAATCCTCTGGCAACGAGGTTAGTGCCTTCCAAAGGGTCTACGGCGATATCCACCGCCGGGCCGCCGTCACTGCCAAGTTGCTCGCCAATGTACAGCATTGGCGCTTCGTCTCGTTCTCCTTCACCGATGACCACTGTGCCGTCCATAGTGATTTCCTGGAGAGCGGCACGCATCGCCTTCACTGCTGCATCATCCGAGAGGTCCGGGCTACCCTGACCCATCGTGCGCGCGGCAGCTATCGCCCCTTCCTCGGTTACACGGACGAATTCAAGCGCCAGGTGCGTTTCTATACCGGTCAATGGGAATGAATTCGGCCCATTCACGCTCTCGGCCGCACTCTTTGATGCCATTGTTCGCATGCCTTTCGATTTTCGTCACGTTATCAGTATGGTGTGACCGTCTCAAGTGGACACTTCGTATCCTGTAGTCCCATCAAGTGTTTCATTCTACACCGCTCAAGACCTCTCCTCACGGGACAGTCTCATCTTGAATATACGACCTGCAATTCTGCGCCGCAAGGCTTCCAACGGCCCAGCCTGCAATCTCCTCCACATTCATGGGCAGTTTAAGGACCTGGTCCACGCCGTTCCAATCCCAGCGCGTGCGCGTTCGTGGTTCGACCAGCAGAATTATCGTGAGGGGCACCTGGGCAGCGGCCTTGATGCCGGAGCACTCCTCGTACACGTGCGGATAGATGAACGCCTCATCAAGCAAGAGCACGAGTCTTCGCCACGGCTCGCCTTCGACCTCTGACAACAGGTAGCTCGTAAGCTCTTCCAGGTTGTGGGGTGTGTGCACGGCTATACCTAGCGCACGCAGCACCGCGACCACCCTCGAGCGTATATGAGGATTAGCAAGCGCAATGATTATCTCGGCATTCCGCTGCATTGTCTTTCCACGTGGTTATCGCCGTCTGGGAGCACGACGCCTCAGCGACCGCAAACGTGCCGGCCAAGGCAATTGAGCCAAACGCTGCTGTTGGCGCCGCACCTCATTCGCCATGGGGAATTGCAGCCGTGGCAAGCGCACCGCGCGCACGAGGGAGCCAAAGATACCGATTTCGTACCACGTTAGCCGGAGACGGCGCACGCCAATGTCGGCAACGAAGAGAATCAGCGCAATGATCACGAGCGGCTGCCAGAACGGGCGATTGTATCCTTCCGGCGGCGGCCGGTCGTGGCGAAACGCCTCTGCCGCGCTGGTGAGCGACTTGCCGCCGGTAACAATAGCGAGACGCCTGAGCAGCCGATAGTCGGTCTCAAAACTCAAGAATTCGGCGGCCACCGGCACGACCGCGCCAGTAATCTGCTCCACCACCGGGGTGTCCCCATCGTATTGTGTAATCCGCAGTGCATACACTCCGGCCTTGTCCGTGGTGAGCGTGCCTTCGTACTGTCCCGGCGCCGTCTGCGGCAAGTTGAGGGAGAACGCCCGCTGTTCCGGCCCGGCTACGGCGACCTCAGTATTGAGCAAGTTGCGAATGTTGCCCTGCTCATCCACGGAATCGACGGCAACCGTTACGTCGTTACCATCGACCCGAACCTGGGTCGCCAGTTGCGGATTGAGCGGACTCGGCATCGTCCAGCGCACCATCTGCGCCCAGAATCGTTGGTTTTGGGGCCACTCACCCCAATCAGCCGCCCAATCCTGTCCCGCATCGCTCGTCCAGGCAACCGCGCGGCCCAATCCGTACTGCCACTGCGCCAGTATCACTTCACTAGTATCCGAGAGTAATGGGGTCTCAGCCGCCGCCTTCGGCTCCGTGCGCACAAAGGCGGAAAGGTTTGGCAGAGAATCCGGCAGGATGGCACGGAGAATGGGGCTAGCCGTGACCACGCGGGGCTGGAAGAGACGACTCATAACGAGCGATCGGCTCGCGCGCTGGCTCTCTTTCGTTACTACCTGGGGGATATTTTCTGGAACATCAGCATAGTAGTAGCGGCCGTCCCCCAACCTAACCAACCGCTGCAAGAGATTCTGGTCCGCATCTGCCCCAATCGCCACCGCCGAAAGAGTGATATGATCGCGCCGCATGCGTGTCATCAGGGTTTCCCAGAGACCGGGCGCGGACGTTGACTGGCCGTCAGTCACGAGAATAATGTGCTTAACCTGAGCCGGAGTGCGGCGGAGTGTATCGTAGGCAAGCTGCAACGCATTGTAGATATCGGTGCCCCCGCCGGCTTCGATAGTAGAAACTCGCCGCACAACGTTCTTGGCATCTTCCGCATTATTCACCGGCGCGGGACGCACCACCCATTGGGGCGAGTACTCGAACGCCAATATGCCCAGCACGTCGCCGGTCTCCAGTATCTCAACTGCCTGCGCCGCGGCTTCCCGCGCCATGGCAATTTTAGATACCGGCGCACCCTCGTTCATGCTGCCCGACTTATCGATGAGCAGCGCCAACGCTAAGGTCGGCAACTCCTCATGGTCCGGCGGTTGCGAGATCACAGGCAGCGCGTGTTCCAATGGGGTGCCGCCGTAATCGCCCATGCCGAACGCCGCTGGGCCGCCGAGTGCCACCAGACCGCCTCCAAAGCTCTGCACATAGTCTTGCAGCGCTTGCATCTGCTGTTCGGTGAGCAGGGAAGCCGGTATATTCACGAGCACGACACTGGACACACCGTCCAGGTCTTCGGGGAGGGACGGGAGCTGGGCAGGCGTCACGTTTTGCGCTTGAATGCCTGCTGCTTGGAGAGCCTGCGTGAGAATTATCGCGTCACCGATCGAATTCTCCACCACCAGCACAATACCCTTGGGTCCAACCTGCGAAAATCCGTAGGCGTCATTATTCTGTGGGCGCTGATCGTTGGGCGCTACCACTTGGGCGCGGAAAGAATAGAATCCTTCTTCGATGCCGGGTTGCTGAATGGTAAAGACGTTCTGTCCATATTGAAGTACAACCGGTCCCTCGCTAACGAGCGTTTCGTTCATGAACAGCCGCAGCACCGCCTCACCTTGCGTAGTGGAGGCTACGGTAACCCGCACCTCGAAGCTCTCTTCAGCGCGCAGCGCATTCGGCGGCCCCACCTCGGTCACCGCGGCATCCACGCCAGGTACCGCAAGCAGCGGCACGACGTCCACTTGCACTCCCTGTGCCGCGACCACTTCCGCGGCGCGCATGACGTCACCGGCCGTTTGATTGCCGTCCGACAGTAAAACGATACGCTTGGGCGCGTCCGGCGGAAACAATGAAGCGGCCATCTCCAGCGCGTTGGCAATATTCGTGCGCTCGTCGCGACCGGCAATGGCATCACCTGCTTCTAGATTGCTGCGACCGAATGGCTGATCGATGCGTGTGTCCGCCCCAAACGTCAATATTGCAAAGCGGTCATCCGGCGAACTTTCCTCTCCCGCAAATTCAATCCACTGGCGCGCGGCAGCCTGTGTTGCGGGAGGTATGCTCGCGGAGGTATCAAGCAAGAAAATCGTATTGACCGGCCCACCCGACAACGGCAGTCGCAGCCCTGCCAGCGCCACGATGAGCAAGGTAACCGCAGCCAACCGCAATGTCGTCGCCAAGGAGAGCGTGCGTCGTGAAAGCTGCATCACGCCATGTATGGCAACGAAAATAACAACGCCCCACGCGAGAGGGATCAGGACCAGCAGCCACGGTTGTGTAAAGTAGGCAAACATCGTTACGTACGCACCCGGTGGTACCACACCCATTCAAAGAGCAGAAGGAAGAGCACAATCAGCGCCAGAAACCTCCAGATTTCCTGGAAGACAGGCAGATCCACCGGCGGAACCGCCGCTCCACTACCGGCAAGCGCGGGAATCTGTGCCCCAACGTTTGTTTCCGCCATCTCCTGGAGACTCACAATAAATACTTCACGGTAGATTTCCTGCTCTCCCGCATAGTGGAGCACGCGATAGACTCCGAGGTCTTCTGTACCGGAGAAAGGAATGCGTTGTCTACCCACAAATGAGACACGTGCGCCTCCCGGCTTTTCTACGATCAAGCGGTCGGCATGCGGATGCAGTCCCAATTCTATAATGTCCTGGGGCTGTAGGTGAGAAACCGTCTCTTGAATGCGGTAAGGATTGAGCCACTGGTAGATGTTTCCCATGAGCACCGGAAATGCCGTACGTAGGGGCAAATTGCTTTGCAACAATGAGAACGAGAATACTACCATGCGCCGTCCGTCGATCGTGCCGCTGAAGAGCAACGGCCCTCGATTATTGCCGAGCAACTCGTCCGCCCAGGGAGGCAGCTCCATGCGTTGCGCCCGCGACACGCGCAGGTCTCGGATGTCCACGAATTGCATGAGGCGGTGGTCTTGCGCCACGTAGTCAAGCGGCGGTTCCAGCATCTCGCCGCTCACGGGCAACAACGTCGATCCCGCCGGGGGATTGAATATCAGCCAGTTACCGGGCGGGAGTTCAGGAGGCAGCCACCCGTCGAAGATGTAAAGGTCGTAAACGTCCGACGGGCGAAACTCCACGGGACGCACGTGGTCAAGCGCCAGGAACGGAAATGGGGCAAAGACGGTGCTGAGAAAGAAGGGCGTATCGGAGACCAAGAGCGCCCGCAGTACCGGCGGCGGCATCAGAATCGCGGCTGTGCGATCATCCGCCGCTAACGCATCCTCATGATCCAAGACGGCGTCTACACGGGATATGCCGGCTGGAAAGTCAGCAAAAACCAAGTCCAGCGAAGAGCCCGGCTCAGGATAGGGCGCCAACGTAAGGTCGTGGCGCTCTAGCGGCTGACCGTCCGCCAGAATAGCCAAGGGTACGGTGACGGACTGCGCGCTGTAGTTTTGCACCTGGACAAATGCCTCGAGGCTATCGAGGTGCCGGCGGACCGCAAAAGCGCTAATGCCTTGATTGTCCGCCCGTGCGCCCACCCGCACAAAACGCACAGTGGTATTGAGCGATTCGGGTATGGCGGGTGTGGGAAAGCTACCGTCGGTATAGAGATAGACGTCACTGCCGGGCAGGGAGTCCGCCAGCGAAACGGCCAGTAGCAGGGCACGCTCAGTATCTCCCACCGTGGCGGTCTGTGTAATCCCGTTGACAGCGTCGCGGGCCGTCTGCGCGTCTCGTGTTTGATAGGCAAGAATTGCAGGTTGGCTGCCGAAACTGACTACGGTCAGCCGATCGCCCGGCTCGATAATTCCCACCTGCTCGAGCGCGGCGGCCTTTGCCTCTTCCAGCCGCGTAGAGGTGCCGAATGCGACACTCATGCTTGCTGAGGCATCAATCACGTGCACCACGTGCCGCTGCGGCAAAGTCTCCGCAGTGCGCTCGGGACGCGCCAGCACAAGCGCAAGCAAGAGAATGGCGAGGAGTTGCAGGAAAAGCAAGAAGTGCCGACGCAACCGTTGCCACAGGGTAAGCGCCTGCTCGCGTTGCGCTAGGTCGCGCCAGAGGAAGATGCTCGGCACTTCCACCCGCAAGCTACGCGGCCGCAAAATATAGAAGAGCACCACTAGCCCCATAAGCGCTCCCCACGCGAGAGCCAAAGGGACCAGTAGGCTCATAGAACGACTCTCCGCAGCAGCCGCTGGAACACCACCTCATCCAACGGCCAAGACGTCTCAAGGCGCACGTAGCGGGCGTTGCGCCGCCCGCAGAACACCTCAAGCTGGTCTGCCCAGTTGAGCGCATGCTCGCGGTACTGGTTGAGCGTCTCTGCATCTGCCGAGACATTGATGGAGCGCCCGGTCTCACGGTCGACCAAACTCAATTCGCCGCTCAGCTCCGGGTCGATCTCCGCCCAATCGAGCACGTGGAGCAGGACCAACTCATTTCCGGCCTCCTGTATCGCCGTGATACCCCGGTAAGCGTCCTCCGTCATCATGTCCGAAATCAGAATTACCAAACCGCGCTGAGCATTCCGTGCAACGTAGTTGCGAATTGCCGATACAAGCGACGTGGCGCCGCCAACCGGTTTCGCTTGTTCCAGAAAGTTAAAGAAGCGTAGGATGTGGGCTCGCCCTTGGACGGGCGCGAAGTATTGCTCGATTGTTTCGCTGAAGACCGCCCCAGATAGCACGTCATCGCGATTAAGTGCAATATATCCTAGGCTGCCGGCCAACGACTTCGCATAGGCAAACTTGCTCTGTCGGCCCCAATCCATGGAGCGGCTGCCGTCTACGAGGACGTGCACGGCCAGATGCTCTTCAGCTTCCCGCAGCTTGATGTAGAGGCGGTTTGAGCGGCCAAACACGTTCCAATCGACGTGACGAAAGTCATCGCCGGGGCTATAGTTGCGATAGTCGGCAAATTCAATCGAAGAGCCGAATTGCCTACTGCGCCTGCCGCCGCCGCTCACCATGCCGTAGCCGCGCCGACTAATCAGTTGCAGTCGGTCCAACCGCCGCAAAAACGCATGGTCGATCAGTGCCGAGGGACTCGGCTTCATTCTTCCCTATCCGGTGAAATCGTCATGACTAGCTCATCGATTACTGTATCTGTATTAACACCCTCTGCTTCGGCTTCGAAGTTTAGGATGAGCCTATGCCGCAGCGTTTGATGCGCAACCTCGCGAATGTCATCGAACGAGACATTATAGCGTTCATCAAACAGAGCGCGCACCTTTCCCGCCAGCACGAGGGCCTGCGCGCCACGGGGCGACGCGCCGTAGCGTACGTAGTTGCGTGTAATCTGCGGGGCCTCCGGCGACTCCGGGTCCGTAGACGTAATCAAGCGCACGGCGTAACGTAGCACGTGTGAAGCGATAGGCACCTGGCGCACGAGCACCTGCAACCCCAGAATATCTCTCGTCGTCGCCACCTTGCGGACTTCCGGCACCGTGTCCGTAGTGGTCCGGAGCACGATTTCCTCCAACTCCGCCGCATCGGGGTAGTTTACGACAATCTTGAAGAAGAAGCGGTCAAGCTGGGCCTCCGGCAACGGATAGGTGCCCTCCATCTCGATGGGATTCTGGGTCGCCATTACGAAGAACGGGATCGGCAGATCGTGCAGGGAGTTTCCCACCGTTACCGTGCGCTCGTGCATCGCTTCAAGCAGCGCCGATTGCGTCTTGGGAGTGGCTCGATTGATTTCATCCGCCAAAACTAGGTTGTTGAAGATCGGTCCCTGCTCAAACCGAAAGTACCGGTTGTCTTGCTGGTCTTCGGTAATGACTGTGGTGCCCGTTATGTCCGCGGGCATTAGGTCGGGCGTAAACTGCACGCGACCGTACCGCAGATCAAGCACTTCTCCCAGTGTCTTGACTAGCTCTGTCTTGCCCAGACCGGGAACCCCTTCGAGCAGAGCGTGCCCTCCGGCGAGAAGACAGATCAACACGTTGTCTACGACCGCTTTCTGGCCGACGATGACTTTCCCCAGCTCGGCGCGGATATCATGGCTGAGCGTTTGGAAGTGTGCGATCCGTTCTTCGGTTGGCCGTGAGATCATGGTGATTGCTCCAAAGCGTTTGATAGGGCGTTGAAGTATTGTTGAACGTAGTCGGCTACCATCCAGGGCACGAAGTGGCTGGCGCCGCCGGAGGAAACGATAGCGTTGCCGGCGTCGGTAACACCGAATTGCGCGGGGGCCGTGCCCGGACCGGGGACTACCACCGGCGCGCGTTGCGGCGACCAGAGGGACGGGCCCACCCCTCTATCTGCCAAGACCACCGACGGCTTCTGTTCGATCTGCAAGCGCGGCGCCTCCGCTCCCGGGCTGAATGACTCCTCGCCGCGATTGCTGTCGCCCTGGCTTGGACCGCTCTGCGCTCCCCCCTGGAGTTGCCATGAGTCCTGACGCTGGGAAGGCCCTGACTGCTCTGTGAAGCCGGACGTGTTGAACGCTTGCTGTGCCTGTGCCATCTGTTGTTGCGCGTCTCCCTGCTGTCCGCCGGATTCCTCACTGCCGGCGCCGGCGCGCAGTTGATCGGCTTGCTGTTCAAGCTGTTGCTGAGCTTGTATGCGCTGCCCGCGTTCCTGAATGGCATCGCCGAGTTCCTGCAGCTCACGCTCTGTCGCGCGGTCATTGTATGATGCTACCTCTCGACTCACGTCCGCCAACTCCTGGGCAAGACGCGGGTCAGCCTGCTGGGCGCGCTCGGCCGCCTTTGCAAACGCATCGGTCATGTCATTGCGGTCCTCTCGCGACAAGTCGCGCACTTGGCTCGCCAGGTCCTCTAGGGCTTGCGCCGCTTGCTCGTAGCTGCCGCGCTCCAGGTTCTGTCCGGCCTCACGCGACGGCCGCGCTTGCGAGAGTTCCCGGCCTACCTCGCTGAGGGCGGCTGCCTGTTGGTCGACGAGGGGATTACGCGAATCCTGAAGCTGCTGGGCAAGGTCGGAGAATCCAGCCTCTCCTTCTTCGCCTCCTGCGGCTTCTCCTTCTTCTGCCCCTTGGCCTTGCTGCGCTTGATTCTGCTGATTGAGCTCAGCCTGGGTAAGCAACGGCTGGTCCAGTGCGGATTGCGCCGACTCCTGCGCCGCTGCCGGGTCGGCTAATTCCTTATTAGCAGCAGGATTCAGAGTCTCTTCACCAACCACGAATGCGTCCGGCGTCGTACGCTCTATCAGTGTGCCTTCGCGCACTGCCGCCACCTGATACGCCAAGGGCGCAAGGGGCGCTAGTTGACCGGCCATATAAGGAAATATCTCCCAAAGAAAGAGCGCCACCAATCCCACTATCAGCAAGAGCACGTCCCTTTGCGGGATGCGCAACGGATACACTTTACCGGGCCGAATCTCTTGGGCGTGGCGCCACGCATCGACGAGAAGCACGGCACGAAAAGGGCTTTCATCGGATCTACCCAGCAGCTCCACCGCCGTGGCCAGGCGTTCAGACAGAGCTAAGCGGGCGTCATAGGCTTTGGCAATGTCGAGCGGGCTGAGTCGCCGCGCCAGAGTAGGAACCACCAGCGCGAGGAACACGCCGATTGCTAGCAAGAGACTGGCCGCAAAGATGGGAAGCTGCGGCCAAATTAGTGAGCCAATCAATGAGAGACCGACATAGAGCAGTGCCGCAATCCACAAGGCGCGAGCACCTCGCGTCAGCACCGCCAACAAGCGCAAGCGCCGGCCGAATCGCGTAATCTGGTGGACATATATCCCCGCAGAGGCAACGCCATGTCCGGAGAACTCAGCAGTTGAAGATGCCACGCTGATTGCTACTTCCTATCGCAAGAAACTGCGGTTCGAATGCAGCCGTTTGCGGCCTCATAGCAGGTGGCTGCAGCGGCGGATGCCTTCAGTGCATCACATATAACTGCGTGTCCTGTACCGCGCACCTCTAAAGAAGCGGAGAGTTGCAGCCTGCTCCAGACCTGCACTGCTTCTAGCTTCAATCTTACCTGAGAATCGCCCATGCGTAAACGCAGCCATGATTGAAGCACCTGAAACGCTATGCTATTATGGCACCCAAACATGCACCTTACTTGGCAGCTAGGTTGTGCTGTGCCAAACGCAGGAGGACACGATGGCAACAGAGTCTGGTAACACGATTGAAGCCTTGTTGGAAGAGGCGCGAGTCTTTGCTTCACCGGAGGGATTCGCAGACAACGCCCACGTTAACGATGATACCGTCTTCGCGCAGGCTGCTGCCGATCCGGAGGCATTCTGGGCGTCCATCGCCGATGAGTTGCACTGGTTCAAGAAGTGGGACCAGGTGCTGGATGAGTCCGACCCGCCGTTCTACAAGTGGTTCGTGGGCGGTAAGCTCAATATCACCTACAATTGCCTTGACCGTCACCTGACCTCCTGGCGGCGCAACAAGGCCGCCATCGTTTGGGAAGGCGAGCCGGGCGATCAAGTCGTTCTCACGTACTACGATCTTTGGCGCGAAGTGAATAAGTTCGCCAACGCCTTGAAGGGTCTCGGCGTAAAGCGCGGCGACCGCGTTACGCTCTACATGGGCATGGTGCCTGAACTCGCGATTGCCATGCTGGCCTGCGCGCGGATAGGCGCGCCGCACAGCATCGTCTTTGGCGGTTTTAGCGCAGAAGCTCTTGCCGACCGCATCAATGACGCCCAAGGGAACGTGCTCGTTACGTGCGACGGCGGCTGGCGGCGCGGCGGCATCGTGCCGCTCAAGCGCATGGCTGATGATGCTGTGGATCGCTGCCCTACGATTGAAAGTGTGGTCGTGGTAAAACGCATCGGCGACGAGGCCGCTATCGAAATGAAAGAGGGCCGCGACCACTGGTGGCACGAACTGATGGACTCTGCCGATCTGCGCTGCGAACCGGAGGAGATGGACGCCGAGGACATGCTCTATATCCTCTATACGAGCGGCACCACCGGCAAGCCCAAGGGCATCGTGCACACCACCGGCGGCTATTCCACGCAGACCTACATCACTACAAAGTGGGTCTTCGACATGAAAGATGAAGACGTGTACTGGTGCACGGCCGACATTGGCTGGGTCACGGGTCACTCGTACATTGTCTACGGGCCGCTCCAAAATGGCGCCACCACCGTTATGTACGAGGGTGCGCCGGACTACCCGGGGCGTGACCGCTTCTGGGACATCATCGAGAAGTACGGCATTACCATTCTCTACACGGCGCCGACCGCGATCCGCGCCTTCATGCGCTGGGGCGATCAGTGGCCGGCGAAGCACGACATGTCGAGCCTGCGCTTGCTGGGCTCGGTGGGAGAACCGATCAACCCCGAAGCTTGGATTTGGTATCAGAAGAACATCGGCGGCGATCGTTGTCCGATCGTGGACACCTGGTGGCAGACGGAAACCGGCGCAATCCTCATCACGCCGCTCCCCGGCTACACCGCAACGAAGCCGGGTTCTGCCACGAAGACCTTCCCGGGCATCAGCGCAGCTATCTTGGACGAAGCCGGCAATGTGGTGCCGGAAGGCGGCGGGTACCTTGTAATTCAGCGTCCTTGGCCCGCGATGCTGCGGACAATTTACGGCGACCCTGAGCGCTTCAAGGAGCAATATTGGAGCCGGTACCCAGGCCTCTACTTTACAGGGGATGGCGCGAAGATAGACTCCGACGGCTATTTCTGGGTGCTCGGCCGCGTAGACGACGTGATGAACGTGGCGGGCCACCGGCTTTCGACGATGGAGATAGAAAGCGCACTCGTAGACCATCAGTCGGTGGCGGAGGCAGCCGTTATCGGCAAGACCCATGATCTCAAGGGTCAAGCAGTCTCTGCATTCGTGCTTCTCATAGAGGGCGTGGACCCGGGTGATACGCTTGTCGATGAGCTTAAGAAGCACGTGACCCAGAAGATCGGCCCGATCGCGCGGCCGGACGACATCTTCTTTACCGCCGATCTGCCCAAGACGCGCAGCGGCAAGATCATGCGCCGTCTCTTACGCGATGTCGCCGAAGGGCGTGCTCTCGGTGACACCACGACTCTGCTGGACGCAAACATCGTGGATCAGCTTCGCGGTCAGTATGAGGATTCGGAAGGCTGATACGCATCGAAATGCCGTTTGCTTGCAAAAGTGTGGTTGCGGAAGTGGCCGAACAGTGGGCTCTGTTGGTTCCGTCCTCAGAGCCCACTGTCGTTAATGCAAAAGTCCTCTACCGCTTGGTTACGCAGTAGAGGCGCTAAAAGTCGAATGAGTTTCCGATGTGCGGTCGATCCTTACTATATGAACCTTTATCAGATAATTACTTCAGGGCGACCGCGCTTGTACCGGACACAGACTCTACGAACTCTTTCTCGTTCGGATTAAGCCACCGCTCGCCGTAGAGTCGCATCACTTCAAGCACCGGGACGAGCGCGCTGCCTTTTTCAGTGAGGGTATATTCTACCCGCGGCGGAATCTCCGCATAGGCCCGGCGCGTAATGATCTGCTCTTCCTCCAACGTGCGGAGTCTCTCGACCAAAGTGTTGGGGCTAATGCCTTCGAGGGAGCGTTCCAGTGTGCAGAAGCGCTGCGGGCTTGCGGCAAGGTCGCGCAGAATCAGCATTGTCCAGCGACCGCAAATCAAAGAGGCGGTACGCGCAATCGCGCATTCAGCATCCTTGTCAGAACAGCGAGTGGACATGAGTTTCCTGATCCCCGTTATGGGCCCCATGGCCCACCTTTGCACTCGCACCACTAATTTCGATTGTAGCGTAGCCCTAGCGCGACGGTCAAACTCGCCGACCTTGACCTGTAGCGGGCTTCATGAGAGAATTCCCATTCTGACATCACTCAACGCCAATAGCGTGCGCCAATGTTGACGACTATGCCTCCCATGCGCTATAAGAAGTCGAGGTAGCAAAGAGTCATGGGAGAACCATGGTGAGAAGAATCGCGGCAAGACTACTCATTATCTTCATGGTGTGCCTGGCGCCGGTAACGCCGGCATCGGCATTCTCGTTTGTCGTCGAGGAAGAAGATGGTTCGCAGACGAACCTGACGCGCTTTCGTCCTCCGGCCTTCCTGCGCGGCCAGTCGGAATACACGGTAACGCAAATCGAGTACGGTAACGCTACCTATTACCATCCATCTCTCCACGGCGGCACCATGGCAAACGGTGAACCGTACAGCCGCTACGACCCAAGCATCGCTGCCAGTCCCTTCTTCCCCTTGGGCACCGTGGTACGCGTGACTCGGCTTGCCACCGGGGCTACAATCGTGGTTACGGTAAAGGACCGCGCTCCTTCACCGGGCTTTATGTGGATTGACCTGAGCGAAGCGGCGTTCGTACAATTGTCGCCGTTCAATACGGGTCGTTTTGACGTACAATTGGAAATTCTGAGCCGGTGACCGCGGCTCGCAGCACTCTTACTAGTGAATTGCCTTGAAGAATACTGCTCACGTTATTGAAGCGTTGACGCCGGTGCCCGATCACGTGCTAGGCACCCGCGAAGAGCTCAACCTGCTCACCTACGGCCCCAGCGAGATCCTGCTCGCCAAAGACGGCGCCGAGATTGCCGGAGCGGTGCGCCTTGCCTCGCGGGAAGACGCGCGCCGTACGCACGGCCTCATCACCGACCTCTCCGTGCATGAAGACTACGCTCGTCAGGGAATCGAGGAGTCCTTGATCGCGGCTGCTGAGGAGGGCTTGAAGGCGCGAGGAGTGACGAAGATCGACGCCATCGTGCGTGACGGCGAGGGCGCCACTGTGCCGTTTTACGAGCGCGGCTACTGGGCATCCCGCAAAATGGTGCTGCTGACGTGGAATTTGCAGTCCCTCGGCGAGCTCGAAACAACCCACGAATTCACCATCGAAGAGCAATCCATGCCGGATCCGGCGTTCCTCACCGACTTCATACTCAGTAGCTACCAACCATATTGGCGCTGGTGGAAAGAGTACAAAGAAGACACCCGTTGGCACCGCGTCGAATATCCCGCCACGCCGGACGCGCCGCCCAACGAACAACTGGCGCAAGAAATGCGCGCCCGCGTGGAAGCGCGGGTCGCCGCGTTCAGCAAGGCCGCGCCGCAGACGTTGTTTGCCGCGCGGTTCGATGGCGACATAGTGGGTCTCTGCGACGCCAAAGCCGTGGCGGATGACATCACGTTCGATTGGGGGCTGCTCGTGCGCCGCGACTACAGTGGGCGCCGTATCGGCTCGGCGCTGCTCTGGCACGTGCTGCGTTGGCTCAAAGGACAGGGCCTGGACTCGGCACGCATTGTCACGACCTCCGGCCTCGACGACTACGATCCTACTGTCTATCTATACGCTTCTTCCCATGGGGGTGTGATAGGTGCCGAGTACCTCAATCTGGTGAAACGGAAACTGTATGGCACAAGCGCCGGCGGCACAGAAGAGAACTAGGCCCTGCACAGGCCCTATCGGCTGTTACGGTTTGCTGGAGACTCCGTTCATGCTAAACCTGTCGAGAAAAGCCCCACCGCCCGTTCGTGCTGAGCTTATCGATACAAGCCATACAGTCGTTCCTGCTGAGCCTGTCGAAGCACGCACCATCACCCGTTTGTGCTGATCCTGTTGAAACTAGCCCTGTCACCCATTCGTGCTGATCCTGTCGAGAACAGCCCCGCAGTCCGTTCGTGCTGAGCTTGTCGAAGCACGCACCATCTCCCGTTCGTGCTGAGCCTGTCGAAGCACGCACCATCTCCCGTTCGTGCTGAGCTGGTCGAAGCAAGCCCCATCACCCGTTCGTGCTGAGCTTGTCGAAGCAAGCCCCACCGCCCATTCGTGCTGAGCCCATCGAGAAAAGCCCCATTGTCCGTTCGTGCTGAGCTTGTCGAAGCACGCACCATCACCCGTTCGTGCTGAGCCTGTCGAAGCATGATCGGACGGCACCGCAAAAGTCTCAGTTCGAGGGTAGCAACACACGCACCCGATCTATTTCTTGGAGCGCAACCTACACCCGCCCCGATTTCTTCACTAATTGCCGGAAGTATGGTAGTCTGACTCCGAATAAGACTACGATTCGTCCTATCGGGATTCGTTTACTGCGACACGGGCATTTAGACAATAGGGAGCATCAATCATGGCCTTTACTGTGCAGGACCTAAAATTCGGCAAAGACGCACTTGACGGTATTTCGGAAAAGACTGTTACCGTCCACCATGACACCCTTTACGCGGGTTATGTCAATAAGCGCAACGAGATCGAAGAAGGTCTCAAGGACGTTGACCGGTCCAAAGCCAACCAGGCATACAGTGCCTACCGCGCCTTGAAGCTGGAAGAGACCTTCGCCGCAGACGGCCAGATTCTGCATGAACTCTATTTCGATACGCTCGGCGGCAACGGCAAAGCCGGCGGCAACCTGGCGGATAAGATCGCCGAGGATTTCGGCTCATGGGACGCCTTCATCGAGGATGCGCGCGCTTGCGCCATGGCCGCGCGCGGTTGGATGGTCACCGCGCTCGATCCCACCGACGGCAGGATCCATAACTTCCTGTGCGACGTGCATAACCAAGGCGGAGTTTGGGGCACAGTGCCCCTATGGACAATCGACACGTACGAGCATGCCTATTTCATGGACTACGGCAGCGATCGTGGGTCATATATCACGGCACTGCTAAAGAACGTGGACTGGGATTCCGTGAATGCGCGTTACCAGGCCGCCAAGGCGACCTTGGCATCCCGCTAGGACGGAATGACTTTCCGGTCTTGTATAGCGGACACAATACAGCAAAAAGAGTGTAAGAGGCGCGGGACCGTTCCCGCGCCTCTGAATTTGTGGTAGAGAAACGCGCAGCACGCTCTCGTTGGTTTCTGAATCCGAGTATCTGCAAAGTGCACGCGTAACCGTCAACTCCCTGTCAGGATGCTCGTCATCAACTGCACGAACTGTCTGCATGCAAGTGGTCACACCACCTCCTAACCGGCGTGCACGCTACGTAGCCGTAAGGCCGCGCGACTGCTACAATAACACGGCATAGAGCGCTTCAAGCATGGGGCTGAAAGGCGAGAGCGGTGAGTATCGCAGGAGAGATCAAGAGCACGTGCGTGCCGCAAGACACTCTTGCCGTGTGGAGTCTGGGGCAAGCGGGGGGTGTCTTCAAATCGAGCCAGGGCACAGTAGTCTACGTGGATCCCTACCTTGGCGATGCCTGCAACCAACTCTACGGGCTTGAACGCCTTATCTCGCCGCCGCTTGAGGCGGCAGACGTGCAAGCTGACTACGTGCTCGCCACCCACAACCACGCCGATCACCTCGATCCCGACGCTTTCCCCGAAATCGCGCGCTACAACGCGACAGCTCTCTTCGTCGGCCCTTCCTCATGCACCAGCGGTATGCGTGATCTCGGCATCCCCGCCAGCCAGACGTACACGCTCAACCACGACGACGTGCTCCATAGCGGCAGCGTCCGCATTCATGCCACCTTCGCCAATCACGTCTGGGGAGACCCCGATGACGCGCCCGATGCCGTCGGATATTTAATTGACTTTGGCGGTTTACGCGTATACATCAGCGGCGATACGCTCTATCACGCGCGGATGGAGGGAATCGCCAGCCTTCAACCCCACCTGGCCTTCATCTGCATCAACGGACGCTGGGGAAACATGTCGGCGCCGGAGGCTGCTCATCTCGCCACAGTGCTGCGCGCTCAGTCCGCCGTGCCGACGCACTACAATATGTTTGCAAATAACACCGCTGATCCCGCAGACTTCACCCGCGCACTCATTGGGGAGGGAGGAAGCGTGCAACCGCTTATCCTCACACCAGGGGTGCGTGTGTTTTATCCAGAAAGGGATGCCTCGTGAGCCAGAAGAGAGTCCTCAAAGCCGACTGGGCCTTCACCGCTACCGGCGCAGACCTCATCGCGCAGGCTGCGATCGCGTTAGAAGATGATCGCATTACGTACGTGGGCCCGGCGTCAGAGCTCGGCCAGAGCCATCTGGAAGGCGCGGTCATTGAAGAGTTCCCCGGTCACACCTTGATGCCCGGCATGCTCGACGGACACACGCACCTGACCTTTACCGCAGGCCGGAATCACGAGGAAGTCATAGACGAGATTGGCCGCGAGACGGACATGCAGCAGGTGCTCCGCACGGCAGCAAACGCTCAGAAGTGCCTGCGGGGCGGCTTGACGACCGTGCGCGACCTCGGCGGACGGCGGGACGTCGTGCCCACGGTACGCGACGCCATCAACCGCGGCAGGATCGCGGGCCCGCGCATTCTCTCATGCAACGTGCCCATCACCGTAACCGGCGGCCACATTCACTTCGTAGGCTGGGAAGCCGATGAAGAGTGGGAGTTGCGCAAGGCCGTGCGCACGTTGATCAAGCAAGGCGCGGACTTAATCAAGATTTGCGCCAGCGGCGGCAATATGACCGCCGAGTCGAACCCTCTCATGGTCCAATACAGCGCCCAGCAACTAGGCGTGGTGGTGGAAGAGGCGCATAAACTCGATACACCGGTGGCAGCGCACGCCATTCCCGCTGATAGCATCCGCAACTGCATCGAAGCCGGTATCGACACCATTGAGCATTGCGTCTGGCTTGGCGCCGATGGCGGCTACGACTACGACGCGGAAGCCATGGCAACGGCAGCCGCGAAGGGCCTGACTGCTTCTATCACCCTCGCCGGAGTGTTTCGGGGCTACATTACCGATCTGCCCGGCAGCGATCTCATGCGAGAGGCCATGGCAATTACCAGCAAGAAGCTAGAGGACGAACGCATCGAGCTCTTTCGCAACATCTGGCAATCGGGTGTGAACCTAATCATCTCCAGCGATGCAGGCGTGCGATATACCCCGTTCGACGATTACTTTGTGTCGCTACGCAGCGCCGTAGAATTGCTTGGTATCCCAACCAAGGACGTGCTCCTTATGGCCACCCGCAATCCCGCCAAGGGTTTGGGCGTGCTTGATGAGAGAGGCACGTTGGAAACAGGCAAGGTAGCCGACGTAATCGCAGTGGAGGGAAACCCGCTCGCCGACATCAAGGCGATGGCCAACGTGAAGCTTACGATAGTGGGCGGCAAGGTCATGTTCCGTGACGAGATGATCGACGCCCCACGCACGAACGCACTGGGAATGAGCTAAGGAGATTATTGAATGGCGGCGCAGCTATTATCCGATATTCGCATACGCGAAGTTGAGACGTTTTTTACTAACGAGCGCGCGCGTACGCCGCTGAAGTTCGGCGGTGTCACTATGGAAGAAGCCACACACGTGCGCGTGCGCGTGGCGGTTGAAAACCGCGCCGGCCAGGTGGCGGAAGGTTGGGGCAGCATGTTTCTGGCGATCGGCTGGGCGTGGCCTACTGACGCGGTAGACGCCCTCGCCCGTGATACCGCAATGCGCCAGGTTGTAGAACGCTATGCGAAGTCCCTGGAAGGACACAACACCTACGCCCATCCCATTGATATTGCGCTCAAGACCGAGCCCGCCCTCCTCAGCAATGCCACCGAGACCAGCCGCGCAATGCAGCTTGCCGAGCCGGTGCCCGTGCTGGCATCGCTCGTTTGCGGCTCGCCTTTCGACGGCGCGCTCCATGATGCCTTCGGAAACGTGAACGGTATTTCAAGCTACGACGGCTACTCCGATGAGTTCATGGCGGAAGACCTAAGCGCATACCTCGGGCCGGAATTCAAAGGACAGTATCTTGACGACTACGTGCGTCCCGCCTACGTCGCCGAACTTCCCGTGTTTCATCTTGTCGGCGGCCTCGACAAGCTGTGGGAGCATGAAATAACTGCCGATGACCCGGACGATGGCGAACCGGTCTCGCTCGACCAGTGGATCGCCCGGGACGGCGTCTACTGCCTGAAAATCAAGCTCTTGGGCAATGACATGGAATGGGACGTGCAGCGCACGCTGGACGTATACGCCATTGGCAAAGAGGCGCTGGCCAAGCAGGGCAAGGAAGAAATCTACCTTACTGCTGATACCAACGAGATCTGCGAGACACCGGACTATATGGTCGAGTATCTGGAGCGTGTGCGCGAGCAGTCGCCGGCGGCATATGATGCCTTACTCTACGTGGAGCAGCCGACCCACCGCGACCTGGACAAAGCCCCGTTCCGCATGGACGGCATTGATAAACTCAAGCCGGTCATCATGGACGAAAGTCTTTATAACCACCGGCAGTACGAACGCGCCAAGGAACTCGGCTGGTCCGGCATTGCGCTCAAGGTCTGCAAGGGCCACTCCCATAGCTTGCTCTTCACCGCGCTGGCGACCCACGACGGTTTACCGTATACGGTGCAGGACCTGACTAATCCCGATCTCTCGCTGGTCCATTCTCTAGGCTTTGCGGCGCGCATCAATCCGATGAAAGGCGTGGAGTGCAACTCGCGCCAGTTCTTCCCAGCCTCGAATAGCGCCGTGGCCGCCGTCCACCCCCGCATTGCAAACGTGCGAAACGGCGTTGCGAGCACGGAAACGCTCATCGGGACCGGACTTGGCTACCAAGTGGACCGCATCCTCGCCCACGCAAACTCATGAGAGCGGAGCCGATTCACGTGTAGTTCGTCTTGGACCTTCAGCCGCCGCTCAAAGCGAATCGCCGCCGTCAACGTCCAAGCACTGTCCGGTGACCCACGCCGCTTCATCTGAGGCCAAGTACACTGCTGAATGCGCTACGTCAGCGGGATGGCCGTCACGGTCAAGCGTTGCCGGTGGCAGCCCCGCATCTTCCGCGCCGCGCGAATCGCCAATAGCGCCGGGACAGATGCAGTTCACGCGGATACCGTTTTCACGATACTCCCGTGCCATGGTGCGGGTCAGTCCGACCAGCGCCTCTTTTCCCGCCGCATACCCCACGTTGGCTTCCCGTCGCGTGCGCGAGGCGGCTGCGACCAGGAGAATCGATCCGCTGCTTTGCGCCACCATCGACGGCAGTACCGCATGCGTGCAGTAGTACGCTGTGTCAAGGTTGATTGAGAGCAAATACCGCCATTGATCTGGCGCCGTCTCGTGCAGTTTCTGGCCACCGAAAGCATAGTCGCCGATGTTGTCGAAGAGCACGTCGATGCGGCCCCAGCGATCTAGAGCGGCTTGGGCCATTGCAGCCGCCCCTGCAGGCGTCGCCAAGTCGGCAGTGGCAATGGCGGCCTCACCCCCGCGCTCATTGATCTCTTTTGCGAGCACCGCCAGCGGCTCCGCGCGTCGCGCTACCAAGAGCACCTTTGCGCCTTCGTGGGCAAAGCGTAACGGCGTTGCGCTTCCCATGCCGCCTCCGGCCCCCGCAATCACCGCCACCTTCCCCGCCAAACGGCCCAATGTCTTCTCATCATCCATACCACTCTCTCCTTGAAATGTTGTCGAGGACTACACCACACCTTGACTCTAGTAGGGAACAGATGTTCCGGTAGCGCAGGTTTGTAACCTGCGTCCTATGCGCACGCAATCAGAATCTCAGCGAATCGGAAGAGACCTCACTATAGCGCGCTAACAGCAAGGATTTTCTCCAGTAGCGCAGGATTGCAACCTGCATCCTGTGCGCGCCATAGCAATCCCAACGAATCAGGAAAGTCCCTCACTATAGCGTGCGAGAAGCAAGGAATTTCTCCGGTAGCGCAGGTTTGCAACCTACGGTGACCCCATCAAGCCATAGATTCACACCAAAACCCATCATACTTCCACGGATCTTCTGCCAAGCCACGTCTCAACGCATTGGCAAGAACGTACCGCGATTTCTCATCAAATTCAGCCTCATCTCTTACGATTCGATCATAGGTCTCAGCTAGCCACAGTTTTCCTTGGCGACCCCGAGCTACATTTATTTGGCGAGCGCTGTGCCGCTTTACGCTATGCAAGATCCCACCTAGCGAGTACCACTCGTTTGGACCGGAAAGGAGAGGCGATGCAAGTACGTGCGCATGATCCGGCATCACCGTGAGCACATGCACGCGCCATTTCACTTGATGCCAATGAAGAACAGCCTGCTTCAATACAGCACGCTCACCCATGCTTAAATTGGGTCTGACACTAGAATGAAGGTGAAAGGTAAGGAAGTAAGTAGAGCCGCCCAACTGCCAGTGGGGAAGATTCCTCTTCTTGATCGCGAGTGTCGCTTGCGCAGGATGCAAGCCTGCGCTACCGGAATGAAGAGGCTCCTTGCGTCTCATCGTGACTACAACGTTTCCTCACATGCTCAGTGCCAAAAGCACAGATAAATGTTCGACTGCAATTCGAGATTTCGCAGGTTGCAAACCTGCGCTACCGGAACGGAGAGGCATCTACGTCTCATGATGGCCTCAACGTTTCTTCACATGCTCAGTGCCAAAGGCACAGATTGATGTTCGACTGCAATTCGAGATTTCGCAGGTTGCAAACCTGCGCTACCGGAATGGAGAGGCCCCTTACGTCTCATCATGGCCCCTAGGCTTCCCCACATGCTCAGCACCAAAAAGCACAGTTGGATGTTCGCTTGCTGTTCGAGATTACGCAGGTTGCAAACCTGCGCTACCGGAATGGAGAGGCCACCCAGGTCTCATCGTGCAACAAACGCTTTCTTGCATGCACGGTACCAATACACAGATATATGCTCGCTTGCAGCTCGAGACTTCGCAGGTTGCAAACCTGCGCTACCGGAGCGCATAGCCTATACCGGGACTACCGAAGCGGGCCTGAGTAGCTTTCACAGTTAGCCCCCGGCGCTATCATCCCTCCGCTTTGTGGTAGGTATGCGTCATCGACGCTTCTGATTCCGCCACGCCGGAGAGCACATCCACGTGGCGTTGGAGGCGCATGCGCTCCTTGAGGGGAGCGTCCGGGTCGTCGAGCGCCTGGTAGACCACGGCGCCTTCGCAATCGGCAGGTACCGGTAGATCCATGAGGTAACAGACCGTGGGCACGAGGTCCTTGAGGCTAACATTGCGCTCCAGCACGTGGCCTTTCTTCACACCCGGCCCCGAGAGCGCAAAAAGGCCGCGCATATCGCCCATGCCGTCGGTAGCGGAAGGAAACTGCGGTCCGTGCTGGGAGCCGTACTCATCGGCGTAGCAGAACACAACGTCGCCGGTATTATCGCCGTACAAATCCAGGAATCTCGCGTTCTGCTTCTTGAAAGCGAAGCCGATAGGCTTGAGGCCGGTCTCCAGATCGGTGTAGTCGTACAAGGCTTTGGTTACCTCATTCTGCACTGAGACGTAGTCTTCCGGTTCAACAATCCCCTCTGGATCCCGTCCCTTCAAGTTGACCCAGATGTAGGACGATCCGCTCGCGGCGGCGCGGGTTTTCGACCAATCCACCTGCTTGCGTCCAGTGTACGCCGCGAAGTGCGCCACAGCATCAGGATCTTCCTCTTCGGCAAGGACCGTAAGCCCTGCGTCAATGAGAATCTGGCCGGGGTTGCACTTATATCCGTTCGCCTTTGCACCGTGATCGGAAACGTAGGCATAGAGCGTCCGGCGCGGCGCAGCTTCCGCCATGTCGGCGAAGGCCCGATCCAGGCTCTCGTACATCCGGGCCTCGACTTCCTGCCAATGTCTGAGGCTCTCTGCATCGTGGTTGAGCGCGGGATCTACCTCACTGGCGAACAAGTGGTAGAAGTAGTCCGGCGTGTGAATGTGGATGAAGAAAAGGTCCCAGGGCTTCTGCGCGCTGTTGTCAGCGCGACGCATCAGGTAGCGCGCCGCATCGGCAAACCACTGATGGTGCATGTCGCAAAGCTCGATGAACGTATCGGCGTCGAACCAGCCCATGCGGAAGGTGCGTAACCCAAGGTACGGAGCCGGCAGCCCACGGCAGTGCCCATTCTCGTGGATTTCGCGGTCCAAGCCCTCCGGATGGGTCCAACCGTCTATCTGGCAGAGCGGGGTCACGAAGAGGGTTACTGTCTCGCCATCTGCCGACAACTCCAGCAGCTTCATGCGGAAGACTGCCTCGGTCTTGCCCAACTCCTCGCTTGCAAACTCACGAACGATGTAATCCGACCACTCACCGACCTGCAACGAGCACATGGCGGTATCGCGGTCGCGCTCCTCGCAAACGTGCACTGTCGTAAAGTCGCCCTGCGCATCTGCTTCCAGCAGTGCATGCCACGAAGTCGGCTCCATCGTGTACTTGGGGTACCGGAATCGCCATTGCAATTCGGCTTCAAGGTACTGCATGCCTGATTCGAGTCCTTGCCAGTCCTCGACCTCATCTACTTCAACCAACGTTCCTTCCACGTAATCGTCCGTGGAAAAGAGCGCATCGCCTGAAAAGGTATAGGCATGGTGAAAGGTGGGATGGTCGTGCCATTCATTGACGGACAACCCATAGCCGGCGATTTGCCACCCGTCTTGCATCCGCGCCGGCCAGGTAGAAGGCCAATTGATCACAATCGACCGCTTCCCCACCTTCTCAGCCGCTTCCCACAGGTATTCAGCGGTGTGCCATCCTGATTCAAAGGCAGCGTGGGTTTGGCCGATGGGCTCCCCTTTCCAGTGGACGTTGAAGTCGGTGAAGCCCGTCCGTCCGGCCGAGGCTCCAGTCGCAATTGTCGTCCAATTCGGCGGCGTAATCGTGGGATACGGCACCAAGCAGCTATCCGCCCACGTGCCGCCAGCAACGAGTTTCTGCATGAGCGGCATGCGGCCTTCGCGCATCAGCCGCTGCAGCGTAGGCAAGATTGGACCGTCAATACCGAATACGATCAGCTTCTCAGGGGGACGGTAGGCCATCGGACTCTCTCCCAATTCTAGTAAATCCCTATCGACCGCATACTCTTCCTACGGGCACGAGTGCCCTGCCTCTTCTATCGGATGCGCGGATCACAATGCTGAAGCTACGCCCGCCCTCAACAAGACGCGCGTAGCGACCGCCTCTCATTCGCTCTACATTCTTGCGTCGCTATCTCTCCGCTTGGTAGCGAAACGGATGCGCAAAGCAATAATACCGACCAAGATTTCTCTCAAAGCAAGGTTTAGGAGAGACCCCGGCTACCCTCAGCCGGCAGCACTCGCCACGGTACCGGCAGCGGCGGCGTGATACGGCAATGCACTTTCTCCGGCGGCTGCGGCCAGAGCGTTCCAGGCTCGGAAAAGCTGAGCATACATGAGGAAGTAGTCCTCATGGGTCGGTTCAGTTTTGCCAATCTCTGAGGAAAGATACCCATCGTAGCCGTCTCGTTGGAGCAGTCCGAAGAGCTCCGCGTAGGGGAAACCATTTACGAAGTCGTGCATGTGCACGTGGCCGATCAAGTGTGCGACGCGACTGTACGTGGAAGCCACCGAACCGCCCACGAGGTCGCGGTTATCGCAGTTATAGAGTATCCCCACCTGCGGGTGGTCGGCATGCTCAACCGCGGTCATGGCGAAATGCCAATAATTGAACTGTCCGTGCATCTCCAGCATCACGTTGACGCCGAGCGGTTCGGCAAATTCACCGAGTTCCCGGAGCGAGTCGCCTACGTAGCGCATTACGTCTTCGCGCGGCGGAGGAGCCCCCCCATCTGCGCCTTCCTTGGGCATGTCATTGCCAAAGACCCGTATCTGGCGGGCGTTGACGTCGGCAGCAAGCTCGATGAAGCGCTTGCTGCGCTCCACAATCTCCCGTCGCTTTGTGGCGTCGGGCGTTTCAAAGCGTGAACTGGTGCTAATACCGGCGACTTCCAGGCACGCATCCTGCACCTGGTAACGAATCGAGCGGCGCTCCTCGGCGCTTGTTTCCAGTTCCACACCATGTTTGTGACCGGCTTCGGCCCGAAATTCCAAACCGCTGAAGCCTCCCAAACGCGCTAACTTGAGGAGTTCCGGAAGCTCCCAGTGCCGCGCCATATTGTAGGTCAATAGACAAAGTTTCATCGTTTTGCTCCAAAGACTGCAAAGGGTTTCACTTTGGCACGATAGCGCGCTTTGCGAGCGCCGTCAACAATGGTCGTGATGCGATGCAAGAGGATGCGCTGTTTGCGTTTCAAGCGCAGTTACTTCCTTACATGCCACCCAAGATACTCTGATCCCACCACACTGCCACACGAGACCCGAGACGCCGCCATGGCTGCAACCATAGGGAAGTCACGCCAAGAAAGGTTCTCATCCCTGCAAGGGTCGAGTATGATGAAGCTAGAGGCTCAAGTGTTTGGAGCGTGCCCTCATGCAGCAGAGCGACAGTCACCCAACAGTTAGAGTGATTCCTCGCCCTGCACCGCGGCGTAGGAAGTCTTCCAGACTGCCGCTCTGGGCGCTGCTGGCGGTGCTTGGCGTGTTTGCCGGCGCATTTGCAGCTTCTGCCAACGGCGGACTGCCCTTACCTGCCTTCGAGCGGAGTGACGCGCCCCGTCAAAGTGCGATCCCCCAGGACTCGCGGCCACGCAGTGCCGTGCTCCCGCCGGCCGTGCCAACTCTAATCCCTGCCACTACCGTTCAGGAGCAGCCTTCGCCGGCAGCGGAGGTTCGCGTAACCCTAGAACCAGCTACTGCAACGGTGCCGGCGTCAGTGTCCGTACCCCCATCCGCATTGCTCACCGGCTTGCGGCACGAGTATCAAGGGTGGAACAATTGCGCGCCAAGCTCTGTGGGCATGGTGCTGAGCTACTATGACCGCACAGAGGCGCAAGCAGAAATCGCACCCATACTGAAGCCCGACCCCAACGACAAGAACGTCAGTCCACACGAGATTGCAGCGTACGCCGAAGCAATCGGTTTTCAGGCACACGTGGGCGTCGGGGGTGACTTGAACCTGGTAAAGCAGCTCTTGGCCGCCGGATTCCCGGTGATCGCTGAGATATGGTTCGAGCCGACACCGGACGATGGGATGGGTCACTATCGGGTGCTGTTCGGCTACGACAATCAATCGCAAATTCTCAAGGCGCACGACTCATACTCGGGCCCGAATTTGACTATGACTTACTCGGAGTTCGACGGCATATGGCACGTCTTCAATCGCACGTACGTAGTGATTTATCCGCAAGATGATCAGCAGGTCGTGGATGCGATCCTAAACGAAGGCACCAAGGACACCCGGATGTGGGAGCGCGCCCTGCACATCGCCCAGCAGGAGCTTTCACTAGACCGGAGCAACGCCTTTGCCTGGTTCAATCTCGGCACCAGCGCGCTCAATCTGGGCGACGCACGCCAAGCCGCCCAAGCCTTCGATTGGGCGCGGCAGCTCGGACTGCCTTGGCGCATGTTCTGGTATCAGTTCGGCCCCTTTGAAGCCTACTTAGCCCAGGGAAGATACCAGGATGTGATTGCACTCGCAGAAGCCGGCATGGAAGATGCCGCCATTGAAGAATGGTATTTCTGGCGGGGGCGCGCACGGGAGATGACCGGAGACCTTTCAGGGGCGCGCAAGGACTACGAATCCGCTCTAGAGCTAAATGCGAATTTCCTGGCCGCCAGAGATGCGCTGGCAAAGAGCCAAAGCACCTGAGCGATCGCGGTTCGTGCTCCTAGACTTGCCGGCTAGAATCTCCCTAGTCTAGTAGTGAATGTCCTTACCCATCGCTTTCACCTCTGCGGAGAACCGGTCGATGACGTCGCTCAGCATCCGACGCGCTTCGCGATCGGAGGCTGCTCGAGCAACAAAGTCGACAGGCAAGTGAGTGTCGCTGCGCAAGGCAACGTAGGCCTTCGCATAGAGGCCGGGAAACTGTTCCATTGCATCTTCAATGAGCGGTGAGACATCGGACTCGCTCATATTGACAAACAAACGGCGGGCGGCGCTCTTGACTTCAAGCGACTCCGAAATCGAGGTAGCAACATAGCGATCGAAGAGCGCCTCCATCTCGCGCGGGGGGCCCGGCAATATGAAGTAGGTCGATCCTGCCTTGCTTACTTGGATGCACGGCGCCCAACCCGCCGGACTCGCCCAAACTATTGCACTTTCCGGCACTGTTGCCATCTTGCGCATACCGGTGCTGAGTTCATCCTCGCTTATCTGCCTCCGCCGCATGTAGTCTTCAAGTAGGCTCGGTTCCTGATACGTTCCTTCACCCAGCCATCGAGCCACTGCTTCCACCGTCAAGTCATCGGGGGTTGGGCCTAACCCACCGGTAACCACCACAAAGTCTGCATTGTCATCGGCGGCTCCCTGCAGCACGGGAATTACCTCTTCAAGCACATCGGGAAGCACCGTAATCCGCCGAACTTCCGCGCCCAACTCTGTGAGCTGCTGCGAAAGCCAGAATGAATTCGTATCCTGAATCCGACCCAGCACGAGTTCCGTGCCTATAGCAATAATCTGTACTGTTGGGACTTTGAGGCCGGTCACGCTGCACTTGCTCCTTTACGAAAAGAAAGGTAAACGCCAACCCTCCAGAGGTCCACGCACGTTCAATACATTCTTCTTTGTCTTAATGTACCAACTACCCACTTCGGACAAGCGAGTTTCGATGGTTGGCAAGACTGCGGGCACGGTAACGCCGCGCACAGTCGTTCGTACGGCGAAACTATAGCGGGGGCTTAGCAGCATCAAGCTCGGCACTTCTTCAGCAAACGTGAGCTGAAAGTCCGCATACATGCTTTTCCGTTCATCTTGATCAAGCGTGTTGCGAGCATTTTGTAGCGCCTCGTCTACACGGGGATCGGTGAAGCCGGAAAAATTCCATCCGCTCTCGATCTGGCTGGAATGCCAGGTCAGATATGGATCTGGTTCCAAACCATTCAATAGCCACGTGTACAATGCGATGTCAAAGTCATGTGTGAGCAAGGAGTCGTAAAGCAGCCCGGAAGGACCCGCAACCTGAATCTCCACCTCAAAGCCAACTTGCTGCAGTTGGCCCTGGATCGCTTCCGCGAGTTCGGCTTGACCCGGTATATCCGTCCTCAGCAACTTTAGCGAGAGACGGGCATCTCTTCTAATCCGCACGCCATCCGGGCCGACAATCCAGCCTGCCTTGTCAAGCAATTCTCTGCTTGTTTCGGGGTCGTAAAGATAGCGCGGTACATTTGGGGAGTGTGCCCAGGAGACCGGCAGAACTGGTCCCTCCAGGGGGTCAGCCATTCCTCCCTGCACGTCATTGGCAAGATAGTCCCGATCGATAGCATGGGCTATTGCCTGTCGTAACGTACGATCGAAGAAAGGGGCACGACGCAGATTGAAGTAAAGAACAGTGTAGCCTGCTAGAGGCGCGCTGTATTCCTCGACGTCCGCAATCGCGTCCACGCGACTCCTCTCCGAGACGGGAAGATAGCTCACGCCTTCAACCTCACCCCGCTCCAGCGCGGTTATCGCGGCCTTAGCATTCGGATAGAACTTAAACTTCAAATAGCGGATATGCGGACGCCCGCCAAAGTAATCTTCGTTTGCCCTGAGCAGCGCAAATTCCTCAGTGAATTCAACGACGCGATATGGGCCTGTGCCCACCGGCTCCAGGTTGAAGGGAGTAAGCAATAACTGATCCGCACTAACTCCATCCAAGAGATGCCGCGGCAAGATACCGATTGTCGCATATTCCAGGAGCGGCATATACACGTCGTTCAAGAGAACAATCCGCACGCTCCGCTCGCCCTCGCGCTCTGCTTTCACGTTACTCCAAACCGGATCGCGGCGTTGAGGACTCGCCAGCAGGCCGTAAGTGAAGAGCACGTCGTCAACCGTAAGCGGCGTACCGTCCTGCCACCGTACGTCGTCCCGGAGATGGAACACAAAAGATCGACTTTGAGAGTCTATCTCCCAACCCGTTGCTAAATCCGGTACAACCGTGCCGTCCGCCGCATAGCGTGTGAGGCCATTGAATATGAGCCCCGAAATGGTCCGCGCCGTATCATCATTGGCGAGGATTGACACAAGCGTCGGTGGAGGGCCCAGCGTACCCTCTATATAGGTGCCGCCGAAGTCGGGGACATCGACAACGCTCGCAGCGAAGGCAAAGTACGCAAGCAGCGCCGCCGCCAGCAGTGAGCCGATACTACCGACAATGACAATCCCAGCAATGCGGGAAGATGGGGGCGAAAACTGATCTGCCATACTTCACCCCTGCCGCGCACTAAATGCGCACAAGGACAACGGATACGACGATGAAGAGCGTCGCGAGCCCGATGGTGACATTGAAAAGCAGCCGATCAACACCGCGACGCGTATTGTGGATGCTATCCGATCCGCCAAACGCCGAGCCCAACGCGGCGCCACGTGCCTGCAATAGCACTGCGGCAATGAGCGCGACGGAGAGGATGATTTGAATTGCTTGGAGATACTGCTGCACGGTGGCCTTCTCCTAACTCTACGAAACCGTACACTTGAGATTAGAGTGCTCTTGGCGAATTCCCAAAACCGCACTTTCTTGCTGCACCGCAAGACCTCGGAAGCACGATAGAACACCGGTTTACTTCGCTCTGCGAGGTGGAGCACGGCGCTTGTTTCATTATACCAACTTTGGGTTTCCGCAGAGGCTAATATCTCCTTCCCACTTCATCACAAAGCAGCCATGCGACCGGCGGGGAAAGAGAATCAACAACTAGCAGCAATTAATTTAACCATTTTTTCATCTCTCAACCGGAGGCAGAACTGTGCGGAGATTCCCTCTGTAAGAACCTCCAGTGCAAGAATTCTTCCTCCTCACTTGGCGCCCCTATGTCGGGCATTGGGCCAGCCACAACCTGGCGAGCGCTTCTTGTGCGAGATTGTGATGCTCTTGGCAGGGCGCTATGCTAGAACCAGCCGAGATATTCGACGTAATGCATCCAAGAGACGTAAGGAATGCCGCTAGAGTAGGTGTCTGTAGTCTGGCTCAGTAACAATCAAGGAGCACAAAGCATGTACGAAAAAATCAGCGGTTTTGGGGACGAAATTGCGGACAACTTTGGTTCGCAACTCGACTCCATGCAAGAAATCGGCATCAATTTCATTGAAGTACGCAACCTTGCCTTCAATGGCGAGACTAAGGCCGCAGTCGTCGACCTCTCAAGAGACGACCTGTGCGCTGCGAAGCGTGAACTGGACAGCCGCGGCATGCGAGTCTCAGCCATCGGTTCGCCAATTGGCAAGATTATGATCACTGATGACTTTGAATCGCACCTAGAACGATTCAAGGGTGCGCTGCAGGCCGCTGACATACTTGAGACCGACTATATCCGCATGTTCTCATTCTTCATGCCGGAGGGGGAGGACCCGGATAGCTACCGCGATGAAGTAATGCGCCGTCTGCAAGCCCTGAGCACTGCGGCGCGCCAACACCGTTCCGATGTGCTTCTCCTACACGAGAATGAGAGCGACATCTATGGCGACACGCCCGCCCGCTGCAAAGACATATTTGAGTCGGTTGGGGCAGAGAACTTGCGCCTGACGCTTGACCCTGCGAACTTCGTAGCCTGTGGTGTGAAGCCGTATAGCGAAGCCCTTCCTGCCTTGAATCCTTGGCTGCACTACGTGCATGTCAAGGATAAGGAATCCCAAAAGGGCAAGGTTGTTGTAGCCGGTGAAGGGGGCGCGGAGTGGCGTGAACTACTGGGAGCGTTAAAACATCAAGGTTACGACGGATTCTTCTCGCTTGAGCCGCATCTCCAGGTAGCGGGACGTTCCTTTGGCTACACGGGGCACGACCTCTTCGCCAAGGCGCACGCCGCGCTCATGAATCTGCTTACTGAGACGGGGTGGCAGACCCCCGCCGCCACCAGCGCTTCGTAGCCTCCGGGCGTTCCACTGAACCGACAAGTGCGGCGAGTGCTAGCGTTATATAAGCGAATAGACTAGCGTAGAAGCTCGCCATCATATACGGTTTGCCCACGTCGACACTGTGCATGTCGAAGGGTCGATAGTGATCGAAGACGCTTGCACGGAAACCAAGATAGTCCCACGGTTGCATGAAGAGCACGCCGTCTTGCCACGCGTGCGGGATCTCCGGTAACTCATGGGGATGGGAGAAAAGATTTTGGGCTAAGACATACGTATCGGACTTGAGCAGGCTAGACCCTCCACTTGAGGGCAACAATATACTTGCATTGCCATACGTTGCTTCCGGCGTAATGAGTATCTGGTAGGAGTAGTAAGTACCAAGAACAAAGATTATGACAAGCAGCCACTGCTGCCATAAGCGGCGTTTAAACCAAACTAGGGCAAATATTCCAAGGCTCACCGTAATCCACGCATAGGGCAGAGAATGCGACATGTGGCGAAAGAAGTCGGGTGGATTCTCAACATTTGAAAGCGCGGGACCTACCTCCGTCAGCCAGAGAAGAAGCACGTGTGCTCCCGCCGCCAGCGGCACAAAGAGATACACAGGGCGCTGTAGCGCAAGCCATACTACTCCCCACATGAAGAGCAGCAAAGCGGTTCCCACGATTAACCAAAAGCCCATCGTTGTACTGCGAAGCTGAGCACTGTAGTATTCTGCGCCCACTGTAGAGAATCCTTGCCAGTGTTGCGCCAGATTCTCCAGAGCAAAGTAAGTTGTGCGCTGGAGCGGCCACGGTTTTCCCGTTTGCAGCCACGTCATCCCGGCATAAATCATGGCAGGTATTGCTGCCAATATTGCTGCAACCCAGACGCCAACTTCCCGCCGTCGCGTTGCAAGAAGCACTACCAATGCCACAGCCGCGTAGATACCACCTTCCGGTCGAGTCAATACCACAAGCCCGGTGACTAAACCGAAGAGTATCCAATGCTGCCAAAGCCGTACTTTCGGCACACTGGCGATCATCGCCAGTAGCAACAAGTGGAAAAGCGGCTCCGGCTCAGCCGTGCCAAGCGCATAGATCTGGTACATGGGGAAAAGCACAAGGGTTACTGCTGCGCCAAAAGCCAAGATTAGATTGCCGGAAATGTTGCGTACAGCAAGAAAAGCAACTAGGGGCAAAAGTACATTTGCCGCAATCAGAGGCGCGTAGGACCCGGCTGTAGTGTGCCCAAAGAGCGCAAAGCCGATTAGCATAGTGACCGGCCATACGGGCAAGTCATCGGTCCAATACGGGACTTCACCTAGCGAATTCGCAAACTCTGGATCGAATGTCCTTAGCGGATACCCTTGGCCGCGAGCCAAGGCATCTGCAACCGACCAGTAGCGCACTTGGTCGTCGAAGGCGATTGAGATATAGGTCATCGCTTGCGTGAGGCCGACGACAAGCAGTGCCCCCACCAATAGGCTTGGCAGCAAGAACGTCGCCGTCTCGCCGAGAGCTGTCTGAAACGAGCGCCCTCCCCGTCCATACCGAAAGCATACGGCGCCAAACAATGCGTGGAGGTAAAGAATCAACGCAACGATTGTACCTAGAAGAACTCTTCCTCCACGAATATAGTGGATGTTATCGCTGATCTCTGTCAGGACTCCCATACCGGTATGGAATGGAGGATGCAAGAGAATACCCAGCACTGCAATCGGTACAAATGGAAATGTACTTAGCACGAGCATGTGCAGCGGCATTAGACGACGGGTGTCGCGATACCAAAGAACCGTGATTGCGACCCACGCCACTGCAAGGACAACTGGTACCACCCAGACAAGCGATCCCCAATTGCTGCCTGTTGCCTGCAGTTCCACAAAACGCAATGCCCGTAAGAAGAGTCCGATGCCGGCGAGCAGTCCTACAACCCACAAAATGCTAGGTATTACCCGGAGGGCTCTTGATCTCGTCATAGTGCTGGCTAGTCGCATAGCGTTCATTGAAAGAGCAGCAGAGCGCTGCCTACCCCATTCAGTTTCGCGAGATTCTTAGTGGACCATTTCCCAGACAAACTATTGATCTGAAGTACTCGTGGATCGGAAGCGCAATCAAGGCCCGCAAACGATTGGCCTGTTGCTACCGGAGTGTACAAGCGTCTAAGCGCAATGCCTGTCATCCGTTGGAGTTCAATACGAAGAGCGGGCGAGCAATGCAATTGGACTAGACGTCTTGAGAAGTAGGCAACTGAGCCTGTGCATCAGCCTTTTGCCGAAAACTCGATTGCTTGCCGTGCCGCTGGGCGAGTTCTTGGTAGATGTCATCCGGCGTGAGTCCGCTCTGCGCCAGCAACACCAAGCAATGGAACCACAGGTCGGCCACTTCCGCCGTGAGGTCATCCGGTGCTTCGTTCTTGGCTGCCAGCACCACCTCTATAGCCTCTTCGCCCACCTTTCGGGCAATTCGATCAATGCCTCCCTGGAGCAGATGCGTTACGTATGATCCCTCCGGCATCGTGCGTTGCCGTTCACGGATAGTGTGAAAGACTTCATCGAGCATCTCGGCCTTTACTGTCGCGGGCGTGCCTTCATTAGCCATGGCTATTCCTCATCGAGCCTGCGGTAGTAACACGTAACATTGCCCGTGTGGCAGGTAGGGCCATCGGGTCTGGCAAGAATGAGCAACGAGTTGTCCTCACAGTTGCGATAAACGCCCACCACATTCAAGTAGTTTCCGCTCGTAGCGCCCTTTAGCCACGGCTCTCGGCGGCTCCGGCTCCAAAACCACACCTGCTCCGTTTCCAGTGTCTTGGCCAACATCTGTTTTGTCATGTAGCCCAGCATGAGCACCTGCTTCGTATCCGCGTCTTGAATAACGGCAGGCACAAGCCCTTGGGCGTCGAAGTGCAGTCGCTCGATGTCACGATCTGTGACTTTGGCTTCCATGACTACTGCTGCCTCGTTGCCGGACTTGCCTCGGGTTAAATTCATAGTGAACTGTGTACTACGCGCCAAGACTGCCGAATCGATGCGTATCCGGGAGCAATCGTAGCTCCAAAATTATACCGCAGGAGCGTGCGACACGCTTAGGGGGCTCTGCCGACTGTATCAGCGACCGGATCGGCAGAGTGCAATACTCGGGGTGCCCTTCATGCCTGCAAAGTCGCCGCCGGTATTGCATCACTCCAAGCGATAGCGCTCTCCGCGATGCGCGCCTAGCGCTGAATTTGAGCGTGCAGCGCACGCCGTTCACGAGCTAGGGCAGACGGTCTGCCGCCTACCGTATCGAGCACGTGCACCAAGGCGGGATTTCGCCCTAGACCTCGCATTATCAGCGCAAGGTCGGGGGCTCGATCGAGTTCTAGCTGCAAAGGGCGATCGGGGTCCGTGACCGGATTTGCGTTTGTCCAACGAATGGCAGCAAGTCGATCCACGAAGCGCGACGCCTTGCGCACGTAGCGCGCTAGCTGGTCATTATCCCACATTACCGACTGAAACGCGCAGCCGGTATGCATCACGAACCGCAATACCGGGAAGGCGTCCAGGAATGTCAGAAAGTCGTCGGGGAAGTGCAGCACGGTCTCGCGTCCACCGTTTTCGATCGCCAGCGGCACGCCCGGATAGAGCACGAGCAGCGCCTGAAACGCCTCATAGAGCGCTTTCAAGTGATCGTCGATGTGCCTCTTGCGTCGTCCTGCATGCACTACGTAGAGCGACATCGGGGCATAGGCCTCGAAGAATTCGATTGTCTGGACAAGCCGCCGCAGATAGACCGAGCGCGGTATAGGGGTGATGTCGCTCGGCGCCTCTTCGAATCCTTCATCCGGGAAGAGGTTTACCTGAAACTGCAGGGGCGCGTGCGCCATGACTTTCAGAACGTCCCGCGTAAACGTATCCCACAACCCCTTGCGATAGAGAACCTCACCTACATTGATCTCTATTACCGCAAACTCTAGGCGCTGGGCCGTATGCAATGTCTCCTGCAACTGCTCAGCCATACTCATACGGCGAAATGGCTGTAAACGAGGATTAAATGCAACACGCATTTGTTACACCACACGAACTGAAGTTCTTATAGATTCGGGTTCTGTAGGTCTTCACTATTGCATCTTCCGCGCTTTAGACTTCCATTTCCAACTCACACACAGGGCTCACTCCACTCTCTTGCCGGCGCAGGCACTGTCCACATTGTCACAAGGCGCCGACCCTTGCAATTCTTAGATACCGAACATGGGAAGGCATTGTCAAGTAAGTGGTTAGAAGCCCATATACCATCCAACTGCGAGCGGCAATGACTACCGCTAACCAAGACTGTAATTCCTGCCGCCGGTATGATTTGGACTCCAGAGCTTCGCGTTCATAGCCCCAAGGCATGCTGGGTCTGGGCCGTTTATGGGTGGGAAAGCAGTGCTGCCTTTTCCACCCACGAAAAAGACTGCTAGACTGGAGCGTGGAGGCGCTAGGGTCCCGGTGGGCCTCGCGGTCTTCAAAACCGTCTGCGGGGCGGGCTACTCCCGTCCTGGGTGGGTTCGACTCCCATGCGCCTCCGCTGCAGATTGCGCAATCTTTCCCAGCGCAATCCAGGATAGTCCGAGCGGTCTAACGACTTCTCCACACCTTCTCCACAGGTGAACGGAGAATTCGAGAGAGATCAACGCATCGCACGCCTTAGGTGCATTCACTCCCCACCCAAGCTGTCAGGCAGCGCCGGGAGGAGAAAAGCGCAAGGGTCAATTGTGCCGGCCCTGCAATGCGTCAGCTCAGCGCTTGGCGAAGATACTCATGGTTTAGCTGCGCGATTTCAGCCGTTGGGCGGTCTGTCGTCGGGTCGCAGGCAGACCACTCGTAAAAAACCCAGTGCGGGTACTCTGCTTTACGTAGCACCGAAATTATTTCATTTAGCGCCACGTCGCCCTCGCCCATCACCTCCACACAGGCGGTGTCTTTCACCGTATCGCGAAGGTGCACCATGCGCAGCCGCGAATAGAACTCCTTGAGCACTGCTACACCGTCAGCGCCTGCCCACATAGCCCAGTTAATGTCCAGGCACAAGCCAAGCAAGCCGGCGTCAATGCCGGACATTATCCCATAGAACACCTGCGCACCGTCCGCAAACTCGTGCTGATGGTTGTGCAAGAGCGGCATCACGCCCTTGGCTTGGGTGTACGTGCAGAGCTCCGTGAGATGGGCTACTTGCAGGCCGATTTCTTCTTGTGTGAGTGAGCCGTCCTGTTTGCGCCCCGTGCTGATGACGAGGTACTCAGCGCCCACTGCTCCCGCAAAGTCAGCCGCGGCTCGTGCCTGGGGCATGGACTTCTCTCGGACAATGCCGGGGTCATGCCAGGCTCCGCCCACGTGAATGCCTGCGGTTTTCAATCCTTTGTCGTCGACTGCCCTCCGGTAGGCCGCAATGTCGTCCGGGTTGTTGACGTAGGCGTAGCCAACTTCCAAGCCATCATAGCCGGCCGCCCCCAAGTCCCTGCCTATAGTAGGCAGGATACTGCCAAGGTCCTGGGTCTCCCGCAACCATAGTCGCGCCTGACATCCAATTTTTGCCGCCATGTTGTTACTGCTCCTAAGGACTGCACTGCTGCCTTCGAGATGACAGCATTTGAATTGGGAATGCTCCGCAAATGCTCATGTTGAATCGCAAGGACTTGAAAGGCCAAAGAAGCAGAGCACAAGAGATGCGCCCTACGCACGATTAGTGTACTATGAGGCTACTTTCGCCTGTGCCGTATAACTAGGACTCTCGGAGGACTGTGCAGATGCTGGACATCTTGCTGCGCGTGATCGGGTTTATCGTTTGGGGTTTCTTTTCGGGGCTACCGTTCGTAGTCGCGCCAATGATTGCCATTTTGACCAGTTTGGCCATCATGGTTGCAGTCAGAGGTATCGTGCGCGGAATCTCCAGTAAGTAGGCCGGTTACTCTACCTCGATAGAGACCCTGCGGCCGGCAGCTTCATTGGCCAAGCCGTGTTCCAGTGTCGACCAGGGCAGCATGGCGCACTTGACGCGCAGAGGGAAGTTGGCAACGCCCTTCAGGGATTCTAGGTCCTCCATCTCGTCAGGCAGCGTGACGTCCTCGCCATGCATCATGGCCTTGAAGAGGTCTCCAATTTGCCTGACCTCTTCTTTGGACTTACCTTCAAGTATCTCAGTCATCATCGATGCTGCCGCGAGACTAATCGCACAACCCACGCCGTCGAAGCGCACTTCCTTCAAAAGCTCCCCGTCCAGCAGAACGAAGACCTCAACTTCATCCCCGCAGAGCGGATTGACACCTTCAGCTTCAATATCGGCATGCGGTGGCTTGCCCCGATTGTGAGGGCTTTGGTAGTGGTCAAGGATAATTTCCTTATAGAGATCGTTCAACTGCATGCCCGAACACCCTCTGCGCCTTATGTATGCCCTCGATCAACGCGTCAACGTCCTGCTCAGTGGTGTACGCGTAGAAGCTCGCCCGCGCCGTGGCCGACACATTGAAGCGTCGCATGAGCGGCTGGCAACAGTGGTGCCCCGCTCGGACCGCCACTGCTTCGCTATCAAGGATTTGCGCAATGTCGTGCGGATGCACGCCATCCATTACAAAAGATATTACACCGGCTCGGGTCTGCAATTCCCATGGCCCAAAGAGCTTGACGCCCGAAACCTCACCCAGCAGGTTTAGGGCGTATTGGGTAATCTGTATTTCATGCTCACGCACATTTGCCATGCCAAGATCGGTAAGATAATCAACAGCCGCGCCCAGTGCAATTGTATCCGCGATATTGGGAGTGCCCGCCTCGAATTTTTGTGGCCCGTCTGCCCACGTAGATTCGGATAACATGACCTTGCGTATCATACTGCCGCCCCCCATGAAGGGGCGCATTGCTTCCAGTAAGTGAGGCTTGGCGTAGAGCACGCCCACGCCGGTCGGGCCCATCATCTTGTGGCCGGAAAAGGCCATGAAGTCACAGTCCAAGTCCTGCACGTCTACCGGCATATGGGGCACGCTCTGCGCAGCATCGAGCAAGACCAAAGCCCCGTACTTATGCGCTTTTTTGACTATTCCCTTCACCGGGTTAATAGTGCCGAGCACATTGGAGACGTGCGTAACAGCAATCAGCCGCGTCTTATCGGTGATCAGCACGTCGAGGCCGTCCAGCATGAGGCGACCCTCGTTGTTGACGCGCAAGAAACGTAGGTCTGCTCCCCTTTCTTGCGCCAGCAACTGCCAGGGAACAAGGTTGGAGTGATGCTCCATCTCAGAAACGAGAATCTCGTCATTGGCATTGACGTTATCGGTACCCCACGCATACCGCACAAGGTTGATGGCTTCGGTGGTATTGCGGACAAAGACAATGCACTCCGGAGACGGCGCATTGATAAAGCGTGCAACTTTGGCGCGCGCCTCTTCATACGCGGCGGTCGCTTGTTCGCTTAAGGTGTAGATGCCGCGGTGAACGTTGGCATTATACCGCGTATAGTAATCTACCAGGCTGTCAATGACCGCCTGCGGCTTTTGCGAGGTAGCCGCGTTATCGAGGTACACCAGCGGCTTGCCATGTACCTGAATCCCCAAGATTGGGAAATCTTGCCGCACTGCGTGTACATCGAAGCCATTTTCCATCGGGCACAGTCCTATCTATTTGGGTAGCGTCAGTCAGCCTGGCAGATCATTCCAGATCCACCAATATATCCTGACCTTCGATTTTGACATCATAGGCATTTACCGGCACGACAGCCGGAAAGCTGAGGGCACGACCCGTACAAACGTCAAATCTGCCGCCGTGTCGGGGGCATTCTATCGCGGTTCCATCCAATTCTCCCTCGCCCAGCGGGCCCCCGTCATGCGTGCATATGTTATCGATGCAGTAGACAGCTCCATCAACACGCGCAAGCGCGAGACTCTCTCCATTTATGTCAACAACAACCGCCCGTCCTTCCGGTATGTCGTCAACCGACGCTGCTCTCACGAAATTTGCCATGCGTCAATCCTCTATTTGCCACCCGGTCATCTTATCTCGAATCTTGCCTGCAAGCTGCGCCTGCACGCCGTCCAGCGGTGTATGTTGAATTGCTTCGCTGAAGAAACCCTCCACTAACATGCGTGCCGCATTATGTTTATCCAAGCCATGAGCCATGACGTAGAACAGTTCTTCTTTGTCCACCTGTCCCGTAGCCGATCCGTGCGTGCACCGCACGTCGTCGTTATCGATTTCCAAGATAGGGATTGAGTCGGATCGCGCGCGCTTGCTCAAGAGCAAGTTACGGTTCTCTTGGTAGGCGTCGGTTCGTTTTGATCCCTTCCGGACGTTGATGACGCCGGTGAAAACTGCGCGAGAGCGGTCGCGCAGCGCACCCTTGACCAGCAGGTCGCTCGTGCTGTAGGGAGCACGGTGATCCTGCATGGTCCTATAGTCCATGTGCTGCGTGCCGTCCGTGAAGAAAACCCCTCGATGGAACGACTCGACGCCCGATCCTGCAAAGCTGTTATCGACGTAGTTCTTGACCAGTTTGCCCCCGGTGGCTGACAGAATGGTATGGAGGTAACCGTCATTATCGACACGGAGCCGCTGGAAGCCGAGCTCGATTACATGCCGTCCCCAGTCTTGGATAGTGACGTGACTCACCTGGGCACCGTCTCTCACGACAACCTCAGTCGCCGGGCATGAAAACGACTGCGCCTCAAGCGTCGGGCTGGCGTATCGCTCGACAAACGTAACCTTGCTCCCTCGATCTGCCACCAACAGAACGTGGGGGAAAACCGCGATATTTTCAGCATTCATCCAGATGAGCGCCTGGATTGGGAGTTCGACCGTAGTATCGGGCGGCACATAGCAGAATATTCCCCCCGCAAGGAAGGCGCCATGCAGTGCGGGGAACTTGCCGTCCCCGGGTGTCACTATTCGTCCGAGGTGCGGCTGCACAAGCTCCGGGTGCGTGTTTATCGCCTCCGCCAGCGGCGCGAGTATCACCCCTTGGGCCTGAAGCGATTCGTCTAGCGTCGTGAGGATTACTTCCGAATTCACTTGCACCGCCAGGCCGCCCCAGTCATCCCCGGTGGTTATGTGCGACCGGAGAGTCTCCGGCAGGTCTTCTTCGCTCGCCGCGTCAAGACCGGCAGGCATGTAGAGCAACAGGTCGTCCAGCGCAAGCTCACGAAAGTCGGTCCGCCGCCAATCTTCGTCTTTCATCGTGGGCATTGGCGTGTCTAAATACATCTCCCACGCCTCTTGGCGCAGGCTGCGCACCCACTCCGGCTCTCTGCCCGCCCGGGAGATTTCTTGCCACGCTTCGGCCGTAATGCCCTGCAAGGCAGTCAATGGCGCTTGTTCAACTGATGATTGGCTCACGCTTCCCTTTCCTGATCTTTGTAATGTTTAGCTGCTTGCCCAATGCACGCACTGAGCTTTCACAAACTGATTTACAACAATTGCGCCAGACAAGAGGCATGACCGCCATGCTTCTTTGTCTGGCGCTATGCGCCTCGTTCTGCACGAACTAGGCTTGCTCAATGACCGTTCGAAGTCGCTACACTTAGCCCACTGCCTTATCCATCTGCAAGTGAATAAGCCGATTCATTTCCACGGCATACTCCATCGGCAGTTCCTTGACGATTGGCTCGATGAAGCCGCTCACGATCATGCCCGCCGCTTCAGACTCGCCTAGGCCGCGGCTCATGAGGTAGAACAGTTGGTCCTCGCCAATCCTGCTCACCACGGCCTCGTGGCCGAGGCTTACCTGCTCTTCTTCAATCTCGATCGTGGGGTAAGTATCGGAGCGCGATTCTGAGTCTAGGATGAGGGCGTCGCAACGCATGGCCGATTTGGACCCTTCCGCGCCCTTATAGATCTTGAGCAAACCGCGGAACGAAGTGCGCCCGCCATGCTGGCTAATGGACTTGGAGATGATCTTGGATGACGTATTGGGGGCAACGTGAATTGCCTTGCCTCCCGCATCCAAGACCTGGCCTTCACCAGCGTAAGCAATCGAGAGAATGTCTCCCTTAGCGCCCGGCTCCATCAGATAAACGCTGGGATACTTCATTGTGATATTTGAGCCAAGATTTGCATCCACCCACTCCATCACGCCGTTTTCATAGACTGCGGAGCGCTGGGTAACCAAGTTATATACGTTGGTGGACCAGTTCTGTATCGTCGTGTAGCGGCAACGAGCGTTCTTCTTGACGATGATTTCGATCACGCCGCTATGGAAGGAGTCCGTAGAATAGACCGGCGCGGTGCAGCCCTCGACGTAATGGACGTACGCGCCCTCATCCACAATGATGAGCGTCCGCTCGAACTGCCCCATCTGTTCGGAATTAATGCGGAAATAGGCCTGGAGCGGTATGGTCACCTGGACGCCCGGCGGCACGTAGACAAATGATCCGCCGCTCCAGAATGCGCCGTTCATCGCGGCAAACTTATTGTCAGCCGAAGGGATTACCGTGCCGAAGTATTGCCGAAATAGCTCGGGATGCTGCTCCAGTCCTTCCTCTGTACTGAGGAAGATCACGCCTTTCTCTTCCAGGTCCTTTTGGATGGAGTGATAGACCACTTCCGATTCGTACTGCGCGGACACTCCTGCCAGGAACTTGCGCTCTGCCTCGGGAATGCCGAGTTTTTCGAACGTATCCTTGATATATTCCGGCACATCTTCCCAGGTCTGGCCCTGCTTCTCCGTGGTACGCACGAAGTAGGAGAGATCATCGAAAGGAATAGGGGAGAGATTGGCACCCCAGGTCGGCATCGGCTTCTTGTTGAATATCTCAAGCGACTTCAGCCGGAATTTGAGCATCCAATCCGGCTCATTCTTCATGCTGGAGATCTCAATCACGCGCTCCGGGTCAAAACCCTTTGGCGCTTTATAGATCGCCTGATCGGGATCGGCAAAACCGTACTTCTCTTTATAGACTCTCTTGCTTTCTTGAATGTCCTTCTCGGTAACCGCCATCACTGAACCTGCCTTCCTAGGCTTCCTGCATGACCTCTTTAAGCAGAACGTCGTATCCCTTGGCCTCAAGCTCCTCAGCCAATTCAAACCCGCCCGACTGCCGAATCTTACCATCCACCATGATGTGCACGTAGTCAGGCTTTACGAAGTGAAGGATTCGGGGGTAATGGGTGATGATAACAATGGCCATTTCGGGGTGCATGATGGAAGAAATACCCTCACCCACCGCGCGAATCGCGTCAATATCGAGTCCAGAGTCAATCTCGTCCAAGATGGCGAGCTGCGGTTCCAAGACCGCCATTTGCAGGATCTCCATCCGCTTCTTCTCACCGCCGGAAAAGCCGTCGTTGAGGTAGCGACCCGCAAACTCGCGGTTTATCTTGAGCATATCCATCTTTTCCAGCAAGTGTTTCCGAAACTCCCGCGCGCTAATCTCCTCCTGCTTCACCGCCTTAAGCGACGTACGTAGAAAATTCAGGGTGCTTACCCCAGGTATCGCCAACGGGTACTGGAAAGCCAGGAAGATGCCGAGCTTTGCGCGGTCATTCGGCTCCCTTTCCAAGATGTCCTCACCGTTGTAGAGCACCTGACCCGCAGTTGCATCGTAACTTGGATGCCCCATTAGCGTATGGGCGAGCGTGCTCTTGCCGGAGCCGTTCGGCCCCATGATCGCGTGGATCTCGCCCCGCTTTACGGAAAGATTCACTCCGCGCAAGATTTTGTTCTCTTCAATCTCGACGTGGAGATCATCAATCTCAAAGAATGATTGCTCAGTAGCCATTGTGAACCGCTATCTACCCTTCCCTTTAAATATGATCCGGTCGTTCTTGCATCAGCCTGTCACTCTCAAATCTTATTCACACCGACGCCGGCAGGCGCATTGCAAGTCTTGCCTGCGGCTTGTATTGCAGAGGGCGCTACCCCAGTGCTCCCGCGCGCATCTGAGCCACTACGGATAGGTTGCCGCGCGTTGCCTGGTTGCTGGTCTGGCTGTGGCGTGCCAGGTCTGCCAGCGTTGTCTCCCCCAATGCAAGGTTGAGCTGTTGTTCAAGTCGACCCCACAGGAATACCGTTGGGCAGTAGTTCACCCGCTCACAGCAAACACCCTCCTCCGGCTGCAAGGAGCAGGAAATTGGGGCAATCCCACGCTCGGTCGCCAGGATTATCTGGAGCGCCGTAATTTCAGAAGAATCTGTGCCGAGCACGTAGCCGCCCTTGGCACCGCGAACGCTCTCAACCAGTTCGTTCTCCTTAAGTGTAGACACGATCTGCTCGAGATAGCCGAGAGAGATTCCGGTCTCTTCAGCGATGCGCGCCAAAGAGAGCGGTTTTCCTTCCACCTCCAATGCCAACGCCGTCATAATGACGAGGCCGTAATGTCCTCTCGTAGAAATCCCTAGCATCTTACAACCCAAATCTGCTCTAGCAATCCAATACCCTAGCCACCTTCTAGGGATTAGCGTAGCACGCCTCTCACGACAGCGTCAAGGCAAGAAGCAATACTTCGTCATGCGCCCTTTTGCAGATGTAGAGTCGTCTTGGACGCTTGCATGGCGCCTGATCGAAGTAGAATCTTCCTGGGGAAATATAATGTCTACCAGCGGATTCCACTTGCGTGTTACTGTACCTACCATCAACCCGATTGGTACTCTGAGTTAGGATTGTGTGCCGTCCTGCAAGAACACACTCACTAGTTCGCTGCACTAACCATGCAGAGAGCTCTGCTCTTAGCACATAGACACACACAGGGAGTGTGTCAGCAACTGCACGAGGTCAGCAATATTGATTGCGCGGGTCTTCCATGACAAGAGCAAATTCCGGCACGCGGTTCCGTTTGCGCTGCTTCTCCTTGCTCAAATCGGGCTAGTACTCTTCCGCGAGCAGCCGCTGATTATGGCAGATGAGGCGGTCTTTCTTGCGAATGCCCGCTACCTCTCCGGCACTGCCCCCATGCCTACGCTCCACGGGGCAGTCTTCTTTCACTTTGGCTACTCTCTGTTCCTTGTCCCTGCATTCTGGCTGTTCGATAGCCCCTACACCATTTACACCGCTAGCCTCGTAATCAGTGCCTTCCTGATGAGCACGGTGTATCTCAGCCTTTACTACGTTCTGGCTTCCCTGCTCGGCATTTCCAGCCGCCTTGCTATGGTTGCTTCTTTCCTTTCGTGCCTCTACGCGCCGCTGCTGCTTCGGGCTAATTTTACTTGGGGTGACAATGCCTACGTTCCGGGCTTCATGCTTCTCATTGCGCTCTTTGGCGCTCTTCTGCGCCATAAGTCAGTGCGCTTCGCGCTTGTGTTCGGCGTGCTCCTGGGTTTCATGTACACCGTCCACACCCGTTCATTGCCTCTCATTCCCGTTGCTGCTCTTTACCTCGTTGCTCTTGGCCTATGCCGCGCTTTGCCGTGGCGAGCGGTGAGCACAGCCCTCAGCGCTTCCGCCCTGATACTGATCGGCACGCGACTTGCCATCAGTGACTTGAGGACGGCCGGCGGCACAGACAGTCCGGAGAATCCAATTCTTCCGATCATTGCGCACTTCTTCTCTCTTCAAGGTCTGCATGACTTCCTCCTGAAATCGAATGAATTGGCACTTTACGCCGTGCAGTCCTCTTTCGGTCTCTTACCCATTGGCGCGGTGGCCATCTGCCTCTTACTCTGGCAGCGCCGCGGCATGGGGCTGACGAGCTTTGCTCGTGATGTGCCCGCTGCTACACTCATGTTCTTCCTTTTGGCATGGCTTAGCACAGCGGTCGTTAGCGCCGCATGGAACGGTGCGTTCACCCAAGATACCCACTTCATGCTGGGTCGGTATATCGACGGCATCTCGGCGCTTCCCATTGCACTCGGACTCGCTACTGTCCTCCGCGGTCAGCAGTGGCGGTCTTGGCGCTTGGCTATGCTTCTCACCACACTCCTTGGCATCAGCACGGTGGCTGCCAGCTACGGCTTGTCCGTCTTTCTGCCCGTGATTTTTGCGCCTCAGTCCCTAGGCATCTATCCCTATGCCTTCCTATTCGGTACTACGCCATTCGCTCTGGTTGTTGCCTCTGCTGTAGCTGCTGTGGGCTTTGTGTTCTTCTCCCTCGCCCAAGGCCGCTGGCGTTTCGTGGCCGTCGCCGCCATCGCCTGCCTCTTCCTCCTCACCAGCGCCTTCGGCTACTTCTTCGCCATCCTCCCGCTCCAAGAGCGTGTCGCCCGCTCCTCTACCCTCGCTTCCTACATCCGTACTTACCTCGGCTCCCCTCCCACCATCGCCTACGATACTGCCTCCTACCATCCCCTCTCTTACTTCTCCTACGAGTTCCTCCTCCCTCATTCCCGCTTCCTCCCGTTCAATAGCGCCGCGGGCGAACTGCCACCGGCTAACATCGTCATCAGTAGCCGCTTCTGGAAAGACGCCGATACCTTGAACGCCCACTTCTGGCAGGCTGAACCCCACGTCCCTCTCATCGGCGCCGACCAAGCCCTCTGGACACTCCCCGGCCCTGTTCAGTCTGCCCTGCTTCCACACCTGGACTACTCCAATTCCGTCCTCGGCCTCCATGCCCTCCCTGCCTGGAGCATCGTGACCCCTCAAGGCATTTCCGTCCAACCCTCCTGGGGTCTGCGACAGCACGGCCTCTTCCACCCAACCGATTACAGTGATACTATCCCGCCGGTCTGGTTCGGCACACAGGCTTCTATCCTGGTACCCACCGCAGACCACCCACCGCAAGCCCTCCTCCTCAACCTCATCAGTACCGTCAATCAAGACACTCCCCTGCGCGTCCAGGTCAACGACCATACCCTCTTCGCTAACTCCATCCCTCCCGGCAATTGGTGCCACCTCTTCCCCCTCCCCTCCTCTCCAAACGCTTCACTCACCCATATCCAACTTAGCCTGCCGCAGGCCGGCTCGGATACCAACCAACAACCGGCTCTCATGGTCGTGCGCGGTATCACCTTGCTTGATCATGTCCCGGAACAGCACCATTCCCTTACCGCCGATCCCCTTCCTCCCAGCGCCTACCGCTCCCAACTCACTCTCCTCTCTCCTCCCTATCCCCAACCAATCGTGCGCGGCGCCATGGCTTCCCTGCGCCTCACTGTGACTAATACCGGCGACCACACCTGGCCCACTCCCTGCGAAATCGGCCAAACTCCCGCCGCCGTCCAACTCGGCATCCTCTGGTTCCCCTTGCACACCGCTAACCGCGACTTCTCCTCACACGTCGCTGAAGGGAGAACTGCCCTGCCCTATGCCCTCGCTCCAGGCTCCTCCATCAGCCTCACCGCCATCCTCGCTCCCTTCACGCAAGCTGGCGATCCACTCCCTCCCGGTGAATATGAGGTCTGGATCGGTCCCGTCCAAGAAGGCATCGCCTGGTTCTTCCAAGAAGGCGACAACGTGCTTGAGGTGCCCGTAACAGTAGTACGCTGACCCTTGCTTTACGTAGGAACTCTAATGGGCAATTTGCCAGGCAAAGCAAAGAGCCTAAAACAGCACTAACCGCAGGACTATTGCTCTCAATCGAATGGCAATTGAGGCGTGGATTGGCGCAAGACTAAATGACAGGAGTATGACACAGTGTCTAACCCTCCGACGATCGGCGTACTTGGCATAGGACAGCGCGGTCTGCAGCACCTTGCCGCGCTCTGGCGCTTACAGGAGATGGGACACGCGCGAATCGTCGCGCTTGGGGACATGCACCCACCGAATCTGGAAGAGGCCAAGATTCGGCGGTACATTCCGGACTACCGGCAAGGAGAGATTCGCTGTTACGAGGCATTCGATAGGCTCATAGCCGAAGAAGAATTGGACGCGCTCTACGTTTGCATTCCCCCGAACCGCCACAGCGGGGAAGTCGTCTGCGCAGCAGAACGGGGCATACACCTCTTCGTGGAAAAACCCATGAGTCTCGTCCTCGATGAGGCTCTCGCTATGAATGCGGCCATCGAGCGCAGCGGTGTGATCGCCGCCGTAGGTTTCCAGCAACGCTACGATGCATGGCATGCCGCTATGCACGAGTATCTCCAAGGAAAGCGCGTCATCATGGCTACCATGGTGCATACGGGCAACGTGGAGAGCCACAGTGCAAAACACACGCCGACCGAAGCCCTTGGCGGACCGGCCAGCCGGGTGTGGACCGCGTATCAAGACTGGTCCGGCAACAGCGTTGTGGAAGCCGGCATTCACCAGACCGACCTGATGCGCTTCTGGTGCGGCGAGATTGACTCCGTGCAAGCGCGCTATGTCCCTCGCGACCCTGCTCTTGTCGCTACCGAGGGCGATAATCCTATGGCGTATAGCGTAACCTACACTTTTGCGAATGGAGCGGTAGGCCATCTCATTATTTCGCGTTTAGCGCGCGTCTTTCATCAGGAGACCTACATGCACGTACTCTGGGATCACGGCCATCTCAGCGTGGAATCGAATGGTCCGGTCGCCTACTTCTACGATGGCGCGTATCCGCCCGGGGCGCCTCCGGCCGCTGAAGTCTTGCGCCATCCCTTGCAGGCAGGGGATCGCGGTGACTCAACGTTTGAGGTGAATCGTGCCTTTGTGCAAGCGGTTGCACACCATGATCCTTCAGCCGTCCGCAGCCCGTTCCACGATGCTATGTATAGCCTTGCCGCCGTCCTTGGCGCGAATAACTCTAGTATGCGCAACGGCGCGCGCGTATCCTTAGAAGAACTCTTAAGAAGCCCCCGTTAAGGCGCCTCCAGCGGAATACTTAGAGAGTCTCGCGCTAAGGTAGACAAATCGAAAAGCTTGTGAAATAATGCACATGCATTTGGATGCATGCACATGCGTTGGATGCTTTGAGGCGATTATGAGCGTATGCTATACTTGCTTGACGCAAGAAGAAGGATGATGCCGCCACAGCCCAAGAAGCGCATCGAAATCGGCCCGCTGCGAGCCGGGATGTTCGCAATCCAGTTCGGCTTCGTCGTGGGCAGCTTTGTGCTTGGCGGAGTTTGGGCTGGAAACTATCTTGACGAGCGATTTGGCACGTCGCCGCTATTGGTGATCTTGGGCATGCTGGCAGGGCTGCTTTTCAGCTTCGGTACGCTGTACCAGCTCTATCGCATGCAGATGTAGGGAACACTATGGACTTTCTGGAAGTCATCGGCTTCAAAGGACTTCACATTTCACTGGCTGCGGAGCCGCTGTTTCACATAGGTCCGGTTACGATCACGAATACCATCTTTACAGCTTGGATCGTGATGGCGCTCCTCGTGATAGCGTCATTCTTGGCCACGCGCAAGATGCAATTGGTGCCAAGCGGCCTCCAGAACTTTGCGGAGGCCATCGTGGAAATGCTCTACGACATCGTTGAAGGTGTCTTGGGAGACCGCGCGCGCAGATTTTTCCCCATCCTTGCCACGTTCTTCATCTACATCGTGGTTGCAAACTGGATGGGGTTGCTACCGGGGTTCAACAGCATTGGCGTGTGGGAGCACGACGCAGAGGGTCATGAGCTCTTCATACCGATATTCCGCGCAGCCAATAGCGATCTCAATATGACCGTTGGGATGGCGCTCATCGCGTTCATTCTCATTCACTCCGCCGGCGTAATCGTCCACAAGCCGCTTGGCTACCTCAAACACTTGGCCGGCCCCCTGCCCATCCTTATTATCATCAACGTCGCGATTGAAGCCTTTGTGCCTGTATCGCTTTCCGTGCGTCTTTTTGGCAATATCTTCGCCGGTGAAGTGTTGCTCCTGGTTATGCGCCTGCCGGTGGTCGGAGCCGCATTCATGGTCTTGGAGGTGTTGTTCGGTCTGATCCAGGCGCTCATCTTCACCATGCTCTCGCTGATTTTCCTCGGGCTGGCGATGAGCGGAGAGCATGAACAAGAAGAAGCACACGCGTAGGTTTCAGTTGGAGTAAGAGCAGTTAGGTTACACGTACCGATCCAGTAGAGGTCACAGTAAGGAGAAGAGGATTTCATGGAACCGGAAACTGCTGCAAAGTTGGCTGCGGGAATTGCCATGGGCGTCGGCGCCATCGGTCCCGGTTTGGGTATCGGTATCGCCGTTCGCGGCGCGATGGAAGCAATCGGCCGCAACCCGGAAGCAGCGAATGACGTGCGCAACACCCTTATCATCGGCGCGGGCTTGGCGGAAGCAATCGCCATCTATTCGTTGCTCACGGCAATTCTGCTTATCTTCCTCGGGTAACGCAGCGAGTCGGCAACAGCCGACCGAGGCTAGATTAGTGTCACACTAGGAAACAAGGGAGAACGTATTGCTATGGGCGAGCTGGGGATCAACCCGTTCTATCTCGCCTTCCAGATTATCAATTTCCTGATTCTTGTCTTTCTGCTGCATCGCATTCTTTACCGACCCGTGCTGAATATACTCGATCAACGGAAAGAGCGTATCCGCGAGGGTCAGGAGGCGGCGGAGCGCGCGCGCACCGAAGCGGAGCAACTCCGACAAGAGTACGAGCAACAGCTTGAAGAGTCGCGCGCGCATGCGCGTAAGATAATTGATGATGCGGCGGCAGCGGCTGAACGCTTACGTGATGAGAGTGTCGTCAACGCCCAGCAGGAGGCGCAGCGCATTCTTGATCGGGCTCGGGAGGAACTCCGCGCTGAGACTGAGTACGCTCGTCGAGAACTGCGACATGAAGTAGCATCTCTTTCCGTAGCAGTGGCCGGTAAGCTCATTCAAGATAGCCTCGATACAGAGAAGAATCGCGAGCTTGTGGCGCGCCTCATTTCAGATATGGAAGAGCCAACGTGAGCAGTTCCATCAATGTACGTCGCTACACGCGCGGTGTGTTGCACTACGCTGAGCAAACGAACACGCTCGACCTGTGGCGACGCGATTTTCCAGTTCTCCTAGCGATTGGTGAGGATCGGACGGTGCGAAAGTTCTTAGAAAACCCGCGCCTTTCAGTAGCCAAGCGTATGGAAGTCGTCCTTGGGTCTATTGGCGACCATGTCTCTGCCGCCGGTCAAGAGTTGTTGCGCGTTCTTATCGAAGATCGCGCAGTGCGCATTCTGCCGCAGCTAGCGAGGCAAGTCTTGCGGGAAGCTGACCGCATCGAAGGGATTGCGCGTGTGCACGTGACCAGCGCTGAATCCCTGACTGAAGACCTGCGCGAGAAACTACGGGGGTCCCTGGGAAAGGACGGCCGTAAGGTTGTCTTGGAGGAAACAGTAGATCCCGCAATCATCGGCGGCTTGATCCTGCGTGAGGAAGACCGCTTACTCGACCTCAGTGTCAATGCGTCGCTCAGAGCGATGGAGGATCAATTGGCGCGCGTATGACTGCGCCGGTATGAAAAGGAGAGAGGGCCTCTTGAGCATCAAATCTGAAGATATTGCCTCGGCACTACGCCAGCAAATTGAATCGTTCAATCGCCCGAGCGAGGCGGTTGACGTAGGCACAGTCGTTGAAGCGGGGGACGGCATCGCTCGTATCTTCGGCCTTTCAGGAGTAATGAGTAGCGAGATTCTGGAGTTTTCCAACGGTGTATTCGGTTTGGCGCTCAACCTAGAAGAAGACACCGTCGGCGCGGTCATTATGGGCCCTTATGAGGAGATTAAAGAGGGTGATGAGGTACGGGGCACAGGTCGTGTCATGTCGGTGCCAATTGGCCCGGAACTAGCCGGTCGCGTGGTCAACTCGCTGGGTCATCCTGTTGACGGCAAAGGGCCGATCAATACTGCTGAGACCAGCGTTATCGAGAAGGTAGCCCCCGGTGTAGTTACCCGTGAGAGCGTGAATGTCCCGCTGCAAACCGGCATCAAGGCCATCGACTCGATGATTCCTATCGGCCGCGGCCAGCGCGAGCTCATCATTGGCGACCGGCAGACGGGCAAGACAGCTATCGCCCTCGACACCATCATCAACCAAAAAGGCAAGGGCGTAACCTGCATATACGTCGCAATCGGCCAGAAACAGTCTGACATCGCCAACGTGACGGCGATTCTCGATCGCCATGGTGCGATGGACCACACCATCGTCATAGCCGCAGGCGCGTCTGATCCCGCGGCATTGCTCTACTTAGCCCCATTTACGGGCTGCACCATGGGCGAATACTTCCGAGATAGAGGCCAGGACGCTCTTGTCATTTATGACGACCTAAGCAAGCACGCGTGGGCCTATCGTCAGGTCTCCTTGCTGCTCCGACGCCCGCCGGGCCGTGAGGCTTATCCGGGTGACGTCTTCTACCTGCACTCGCGTTTGCTGGAACGCGCTTCCTGCCTTAACGAGAACTATGGCGGCGGCACGTTGACTGCTCTCCCCATCATCGAGACTCAGGCCGGTGACGTCTCGGCCTACATTCCCACCAACGTGATTTCCATTACGGACGGCCAGATCTATCTCGAGCCGGATCTCTTTTACGCCGGCCAGCGCCCTGCGGTTAATGCCGGTATTTCGGTGTCGCGTGTCGGTGGTGATGCACAGACCAAAGCGATGAAGCAGGTTGCCGGTCGACTGCGCTTGGACATGGCGCAATACCGCGAACTTGCTGCATTTGCACAAATCGGTTCCGACCTTGACCGTGTCACACGACAGCAACTTGAACGCGGACAGCGGGCAATGGAACTTTTGAAGCAACCCCAATACGCCCCACTCCCGGTTGAGAACCAGGTCATCACCATTTTTGCCTTGAATGCCGGCGAACTTGACGACGTTGCGGTGAGCGACATCAGCCGCTTCGAAGCCGAGTTGATGCAACATGTCTCCGCCAGCCACCACGAGTTGGGAGATGAAGTCAGGGAGTCTCAGACCCTCTCCGATGAACTTGGAGAGAAGCTGACGGCAGCGATCAAGCAATTCAAGCAGGATGTATTCCAGCCTGCCGTGCAAACAGGAGCAGCGTAAGTGCCGAGTATTCGTCAACTGCGGCGGCGAATTCGCGGAGTACAGAACACCCGCCAGATCACGCGCGCGATGGAGCTTGTGGCTTCAAGCCGTTTGCGCCGTGCGCAGGAGCTGGTGCTAGCCTCGCGCCCCTATGCAGAACGGATCCGACTTGTAATCAACAATCTGGCGGCAGTCAGCGGCGCGCAGGAACTCCATCCCCTGCTTCAAGTCCGCCCGGTATCTCGCGCTGCAGTGATTCTCTTCACTACCAGCCGCGGCCTGTGCGGCAGCCTGAATTCCAACATGGTAAGGGCTGTGGTCCGCTTCATTCTCGATCGCGGCGTGTCCGTTGACATTTTTGCCGTAGGCACAAAGGGACCGGCACTGTTGCGGTCTGTTGGACTGAGTGACGCGGTTTCGGCGCAATATCAAGACTTGGGCAACTACCCTAACTTGGCGGACATTCTGCCGATTACTCGCAGCACCATCGAAGGGTTTACAACCCAAGAGTATGATGAAGTTTATGTTGGGTATTCCCAATTCGTGAACCTGATGCGTCAGGAGCCGACGCTGACACGGATCTTGCCGATTGCCCCAGATGAACTCGATAAGACTGAAGTCCGTGCTTTTCAGCAAGTGGATTACATCTACGAGCCGGATCCTGACGAGGTGCTCTCTACTCTCTTGCCTCGGTTCATCGAAGCACAAGTCTACCGAGCATTGCTGGAGGGCATTGCCAGCGAGCATAGTGCGCGTATGATCGCGATGCGCAACGCCACGGAAAATGCGGAGGAAATCCTGCAGGACCTAACGCTCACCTACAACAAGGTACGCCAGACCGCGATCACGAACGAGGTAATTGAGATTGCGACGGCAGCGAAAGCAATCGCCGGAGCATAGAATTAATGTATGGTTTTGCAGCGATCCAGACTTAGGAGCGAGCATCCATGGCAGTAGAAGCGCAAGCCAAAGCAAAGGGCCGGGTTGTTCAGGTACTTGGGCCGGTGGTTGACGTCGAGTTTCCCACGAATCAGCTTCCCACTATCCACAATGCGATTGAATTGCAGACTTCAAACGGGGATCGGCTCGTGCTGGAAGTGGAGCAGCACCTTGGCAACGACTGGGTGCGCTGTGTGGCTATGGGCCCAACTGAAGGCCTCCGCCGCGGCGTTGAAGTCATTGACACCGGAGCGCCGATTCAGGTGCCGGTCGGTGAACAGACATTGGGACGCATCTTCAACGTCATCGGTGAAGTGGTAGACGGCGGCCCTCCGGTAGAAACCACCGAGACATACCCCATCCACCGCAGTTCCCCCACCCTGGAAGAGCAAAGCATCGAGGCTGAGGTGTTTGAGACCGGGTTGAAGGTGGTTGACTTGGTGTGTCCCTTCCGCCGCGGCGGCAAGATCGCGGTGTTTGGCGGCGCCGGCGTCGGCAAGACAGTTATTATCATGGAGTTGATCCGCAACGCCGCTGCCGAACACCAAGGATACTCCGTGTTCTGTGGTGTGGGAGAGCGCACGCGCGAAGGCAACGACCTTTGGAACGAGATGCGCGAAGCCGGCGTGTTGGATAAAACAGTGATGGTCTTCGGACAGATGAACGAGCCACCCGGTGCGCGCCTGCGCGTCGGCTTAACCGGCCTGACCGTTGCCGAGTATTTCCGCGATAGCCAGGGCTTGGACCTACTGGTCTTCATCGACAACATCTTCCGCTTCACGCAGGCCGGCTCGGAAGTATCCGCGATGCTCGGGCGTATGCCCTCAGCCGTTGGATATCAGCCGACATTAGCTACGGAGATGGGACAGCTCCAAGAACGCATTACATCCACCAAGCGCGGCGCCATTACCAGCCTGCAGGCGGTGTATGTGCCGGCTGACGACTATACTGACCCGGCGCCGGTTACGACGTTCGCTCACTTGGACGCCTCTATTCGCCTTGAGCGTGCTATTTCCGAGCGCGGCATATACCCTGCCATTGACCCGCTAGGCTCCACCTCCCGCGTGCTCGACCCGGCGGTGGTTGGTGAAGAGCACTACCAAGTTGCGCGACAGGTGCAGCAAGTGCTCCAGCGCTATCAGGACTTGCAGGACATCATTGCAATTCTTGGGGTTGAGGAGCTTTCTGAAGAGGACAAGCTCACCGTGGCGCGTGCCCGCCGGATGGAGCGATTCTTGTCTCAGCCAATGTTTGTAGCAGAAGCATTTACAGGCATGCCGGGCAAATATGTGTCAATTGCTGAAACCGTGCGCGGCTTTAGGGAGATTTTGGAAGGCAAGCACGACGACCTGCCGGAGCAAGCCTTCTATATGACTGGAACGATTGACGAAGTGGTCGAGAGTGCTAAAGAGATGCAGCGAGAATCCTAACTATGGCGTCTCTCCGTCTTGAGATCATAACTGCCGAGCGCATTGTCCTCACAGAGGAGATGGTGGAGTCCGTGCGCGTGCCGGGGGCTGATGGCGTGGTTGGGATCTTGCCGCGCCACGCACCGCTAATGACTGCACTGGCGCCGGGTGAACTCATTATGCGCAAGGGTGAGGAAGAGGAGTCCTTTTTCGTTACGGGAGGATTCCTGGAAGTGCGAGATAACCAGGTAGCAGTTCTGGCGGATGCTTCCGAGCGCGCCGAGGAAATTGACATTGCTCGCGCAGAAGAGGCGCGCCATCGCGCTGAAGAAGCCCTCAGCGAGAAGAGAGACGGCGCAGAGCTTGCGGTCGCCGAGGCGGCCATGCGTCGCGCATTGATTCGATTGCGCCTGGCGCAACAAGCAAGACGCAGGCGAGGTTCCAGACGGGCACAATAGGCATTGCAGTAGGATTCTGACGATCAACAACGTCTTAAGTTTGTGCAGCGTGGCAGTCGTCAGCATGGCTTTGTTGCGAACATCACCCATCTTTCTACCTGTGCGTAGGCCCGTTTACTCTCCATTTACAGGCTAACGTTGCCGGGTAATTGTCGGTGCGTGCGATCTTCTTCTGGAGCAGCTCACTATGACAGCGCTGGAGCAACGAACGCAGGGCGACAACGCTATCGTGCGGGGTGGCCGGCGTTTGACGGGCGAGGTGCGAGCGCGGGGATCAAAGAACTGCGCTCTTCCTCTGATGGCTGCCGCACTACTTACGAAAGAGACGTGCGTACTGCACAATCCGCCATTCATTCGCGACGTCGCGGCAATGGCCGATCTGCTCACTAGCTTGGGCGCTCGCGTTGAACTAGACGAGAAACAGCGCACGATCACGATAACTGCAGACAAGATTACTTCTACGCGCACCCCAACGGCAATTGCAGCAAGTTTTCGCGCGTCGTTTCTCGTGACCGGTCCGCTGCTTTCTCGAGCCGGAGAAGCATCCTCAGTGCATCCCGGCGGCTGCAAGATTGGCGAACGGCCCGTAAACGTGGACCTGCTCGGCTTTGAGGCAATGGGCGCCACGGTAGAAAGCCAAGAACAAGACTATCGGTTGTCCGCCAAACGCCTGAACGGTGCTCGACTCTATCTTGATTATCCCAGTCATACCGGCACGGAAAACCTCATGCTCGCCGCCACGTTGGCGCAAGGGACGAGCGTAATCAGGCATGCTTCTGCCGAACCGGAGGTTGTTGCATTGGCCGATTGCCTCAATGAGATGGGAGCGCGCGTCCGTGGCGCAGGAACGAACACCATTGAAATTGAAGGGGTAGAGAGTCTCCATGGCGCCGAATGGGACGTCATACCCGATCGGCACGAAGCGGGTACTTTCGCGCTAGCCGCAGCTATGACCGGCGGAGCGGTGACAATTCACAATGTTATCTACGACCACTTAGAGCCAGTGCTTTACAAACTTGCGCAGTGTGGTGTTACCATACAAGGAACATGCGATCCGATTACGGTTTCCTCGAATGATCCTCTGCGAGCCGTAGAAGTACAAGCCATTCACTTTCCAGGTTTTCCCACAGACTTGCAGCCACAGATTTGCGCGCTGCTCACACAGGCCAGCGGTGAGAGCGTCATCCACGAGCGCGTATTTGAAGCACGTTTCAACTACGTGGAAGAGTTGCGCAAGATGGGAGCCGATATCAACGTTTCAGGCGGGAAAGCGTATATTCATGGGCCAACGGTCTTGCGGGGCGCCACGGTACAAGCGCTCGATATTCGCTCCGGAGTCGCTCTCTTGCTCGCGGCCCTGGCTGCCGAGGATACCACGCGTGTGAGGGATATGCATCACGTTTATCGAGGATATGAGTCCCTGCCTGAAGACTTGATCGCTCTCGGCGCAAACGTAGTGATGGAATAGCTAGATATATGTTTGGTGCACAGCAAATCGGCATAGACCTGGGAACGGCTAACGTACTGGTCTATGTTCCGGGACGCGGCATTACCATTAACGGACCCTCCGTCGTTGCCGTTTCGACTGACGACAACCACGTTGAAACCATCGGTGACGAAGCCCGCCAAATGATCGGACGGGCACCATCCAATATCGCCGTTGTGCGCCCAATGCGCGAAGGTGTGATTGCTGATTACGTCATTACCCAAGAGATGATCCGCCATCTTATTCGGCGCGCTTGCGGCCGGGTGCGCTTCTTCAAGCCTGACGTAATGGTCTCGGTGCCAACCGGCATCACCAGCGTCGAACGTCGCGCAGTGCATGATGCAGTGATCTCAGCCGGTGCCGGCAATGCTTACTTGATTGAAGAACCGCTTGCCGCCGCGCTCGGGGCCAATGTGCCCATTTCCTCCCCGAGCGGCAACATGATAGTGAATGTCGGTGGCGGCACTACTGAAGTTGCTGTTCTGTCGCTCAACGCCATCGTGGTCTGTACATCAGTACGTGTTGGAGGGATCCGTCTCGATACAACGATTTATAATTATGTCAAGAGACACTATAACCTCCTAATCGGTGAAGGAACTGCCGAGGAGGTGAAGATCGCGGTTGGAAGCGCGCTTCCAATGGAACGACCGTTAACGCTGGAAGTTCGCGGTAGAGACCAAGTGGCCGGCCTGCCTCGAACTATAACGATTTCCTCTGATGAGATTACCGAAGCAATTCAAGAATCCGTAGCCATCATTGTCAAGTGCGTGCGAGACGTGCTGGAGAAAACACCGCCGGAGTTGGCATCAGATATCATCGACCGCGGCATCATGATGACAGGCGGCGGTTCCCTCCTGCGGAATCTTGACGGTTTGCTCACCCAGGAAACCGGCATCGCATGTTATGTTACCGAGAGTCCGCTCATCAGCGTGGCACTAGGAACCGGAGTAGCCTTGCAGTACTTCGACACGCTGAAGCGCAGCCTCGTCAGTTTCCGTTAGTAGCAATCGCACGTGCCGGTGGCAGCCGGGCGCCTGCGGCAATCTCACGAAGGAACTCGTCAGAGTGTCCATTTTCTCGCAATTGCAGCCAGGAGAGCTCTGAAACGAGACCGTCTTCTTGCTATCGGCATGGTGTACGCCTGCATCGTGGCAACAGCGCCGCACCCCGCCTAGATTGGTCGCGGCCCAACTTTCCCTAGAACCTAAGAGGCAAGCACGCACTCCACTATCTCGCAAACAGGCTGGTTCCGCCCCGCTAGCACTTATTGACACCCTTCAACATTGCGTCGGGTGAAACCGGAAACAATGCTATAATGACTCTAGTAATTCGGTATCGGCCCGACCTCAAGAGGGCATCCTCTCAACGCTTCAGAGCCCTGCGGGGCCATTGGCGTTGGCATCGGCGTTGACTGGGAGAAGTATCATGGCAGGACACTCAAAATGGGCGCAAATCAAGCGCCAAAAGGCAGCCAACGACGCAAAGCGGGGGCAGCTCTATACAAAGCTTGGACGCGAAATTACTGTGTCCGCTCGTGACGGCGGCGGGGATCCTGAAATGAACTTTCGCCTGCGTCTTGTGATCCAACGCGCGAAAGATGCCAACATGCCCGCCGACACCATTGAGCGCGCTATCAAACGCGGGAGCGGCGAGCTGGATGATGATATCCATCTTGAAGACATCGTCTATGAGGGGTATGGGCCTGGAGGCGCGGCACTCTTTATTGAAGCGCTTACGGACAACCGGAACCGCACCGTAGCAGAACTCCGCAATGTGCTCGCGCGCGGTGGCGGTAACCTCGGCGAATCCGGCAGCGTCGCGTGGATGTTTGATACGCGGGGACAGATAATTATCGAACTAAGCAACGGCGACCCCGATGAGGCTATGCTCGAATCGATCGAGTTAGGTGCGGAAGACGTACAGGAAGAAGACGGCACGCTGGTTGTACTCACACTCCTCGAGCAACTCGAATCCGTGCGCCGTGGCATGGAAGAACTCGGTTACACCGTGGAAAGCGCCGAGCTCACGCGCGTCCCGAAAACCATGTCGGAACCCGATTCCGATAAAGCGACGCAGTCGATGCAGCTCATCGAGCGCGTCGAAGACCTTGATGACGTGCAAAAGGTATACACGAATCTTGAACTCACCGAAGAAGTGATGGCTGCGTACGCAGGCTAGGATGACCTATGCGCATCCTTGGTATCGACCCGGGCATTGCTCGTCTCGGGTACGGCATCATCGAAGATACACCTCAGCTTTCCGTGGTTGCCTTTGGCTGTATCACGACCCCGGCCAAGCAGAGTCAGCCGCTGCGTCTCCTTTCGATCTACAGGCAACTAGAGGAAGTCTTCGAGTTGGCTGCGCCCGATGAGGTCGCCGTGGAGCGGCTCTTCTTCAATCAGAACATTACCACTGCGTTCGCGGTTGGTGAGGCGAGGGGAGTTGTGCTCTTGCGCGCAGCCGAGGCCGGCTGTCCTGTGAGCGATTACGCACCCTTGCAGATCAAGCAAGCGCTCGTTGGATACGGGCGTGCCGACAAGCGGCAGGTCCAGATTATGGTATCTATGGCGCTTTCGCTCGACAAGCCACCCACACCTGATGACGCAGCCGACGCTCTCGCGGTAGCTATCTGCCATGCGCACATGCGCACTGCTCAGCAACTCCTTGCGCAAACATGATTGCATTTATTCATGGCGAGCTTGTACGCACGGAGGTTGATTCCGTAACGGTTCGTGTCGGCGGCTTTGGTCTGCGAATGGCTGTTCCCAGCAACATCATTCAGCAGATTGGCGCGGTGGGAACTGCCGTTACGCTGGAGACGAGACTGCTCGTGCGAGACGACCGGCTAGAACTCTTTGGCTTCGCGGATGAGCGCCAAGCGTCACTCTTCGACCAAGTCCAGACGGTGGGAGGCGTCGGGCCGCGACTTGCCCTGGCCATACTCTCGACGTTTACTCCTGACCAGTTTGCCGCAGCTCTCGAGAACGAAGACCTGCGGCAGCTCACCCGCGTCAGCGGCCTGGGCAAGCGGACGGCTAGCCGGGTCATTCTTGAACTTCGCGGCAAACTGGCGCCAGCGACCGAAGCCACAGGTGCCTCCGACGATACAGCAGACGCGCTGGCGGCACTGGGATACTCTACGTCCGAGATCGCGCACGTGCTGGCTCGTCCTGAAGTCCAGGCAGCCGGATCGGTTGAAGAGCGTATTGCGGCAGCGTTGCGGCAGATTGGGGCCTAACGGCAGACCCAAGGAGTTGCTTTGCTGTACCATCCACTTGGATCCGGTTTGTTGAAAGGTCGTGTCGAGCTTGAATTGCCTCACCTAGGCGGTCTGCACGCAGTGCAAGCGCATTTGCAAGGGATGAGTACATGACCGACACCCGCCTCGTTGCCCCACAAGAGGAGCCGGAAGACGCTCAAGTCGCGCAAACACTGCGGCCGCGTTCCCTGGACGAGTGCATCGGACAGGACAAGGTGCGGGAGCACTTGCTGATTGCGATCACCGCCGCAAAGCAGCGGCAGGAGCCGCTTGACCATACCCTTTTCCATGGCCCGCCGGGGCTGGGCAAAACGACCTTTGCAAACGTGCTGGCCACGGAGATGGGCGTAAACATCAAAGTTACCGCTGGACCGGCAATTGAGCGACCAGGCGACCTAGCAGCCATCCTCTCAAACGTCCGCTCCCACGACATTCTCTTTATCGACGAAGTGCATCGCCTCAGTCACGCCGTGGAGGAAATCCTCTACCCGGCGATGGAGGACTTTGCACTGGATATCGTCATGGGTAAAGGCATGGCGGCGCGCAGCATCCGCCTCTCTCTGCCGCAGTTCACGCTCATTGGCGCCACCACACGACTGGCACTGATAAGTTCTCCTTTGCGAGACCGCTTTGGCGCCCACTTCCACATGGAATACTATGATCTGGATGCAATGCGCATGATTGTCGAACGCTCAGCCGGGATATTGCGAGTGGTCATTGACGAGGATGGAATAAACGAAATCGCGCAACGCTCACGCGGCACTCCCCGCATAACGAACCGATTACTGCGCCGCATCCGCGACTGGGCGCAGGTGAAAGGCGACGGGCACATAACCGCGTCGCTTGCCGAAGACTGCCTCACGAGCCTGGAAATCGACGGGTTGGGGCTCGACGCCGTGGATCGTACTATCCTTCTTACCATAATTGAGAAATTCGGTGGTGGGCCGGTGGGAATCGATACGATGGCGGCGGCAATTGGCGACGAGGCGCAGACCATAGAGGATGTCTATGAACCGTACCTGATGCAACTTGGCTTCTTAGCAAAGACGCCGCGGGGACGGGTCGCGCTTTCTGCGGCGTCTGCGCACCTGGGGCTTGAGACTGTCGATGCTGATGACGATGATCAGCCTCGGCTATTCGACTAGATCGCTAGGCAACGCCAAATGTATCGCACTCCCGCACTTCCGCAACGCACTATGCGCGACTCGCTGCGCTGGATTGGTTGGGACGTACCGTTTCGACTAATCCCATTCGCTGCAATCTCGCTCTTCTGGGCCTATATCTTTGCAAATTGGACTGAGACGCTAAAGCTCTCGTGGAACCTAACCGGACTGGACGCTGCGCTGATTCTGGGTACCGGCATTCCCGCATTCGTGGCGTGCACGCTGTTTCGCACACGTTATTGGCCCATCCAAAATCTGGCATCTCCCCGTGCGCATCTGATTGAAGATGGGTACTTTTTCTTCTTCAATGCGCCCGCCGAGGAACTCTTCTTTCGCGGCATGCTCCAATCGTGGGCGATGTCCCTCGGCTTTTTGCCGCCGGCCGTAGGCTTTGCGGCTGTTGCGGTGATCTTCGGCTTTTATCATCGCCTAGTCGGATTCCCCTTGCCTTTCCTGTTGCTTGCCACCGCAGGCGGCGTCTTGTTTGGCCTCCTCTTCCTGGTGTCAAGTTCGATACTGACGCCAATCATCGTTCACTTCATTGCGGATCTCGCGCTCTTCAATCTAGGACCCGCCCTGCTCGCGCGTCTTGGCAGGGTCCCTTATCGTGTGATTAGAGCGCCATCCGTTTGACAGTCTTTCGTTCCGTTTCTTACACTAAAGGTGATGTGCGCTCTTCACAGACCCCGTTGCCTCGTGCAGTAAGCCGGGCAATTTGCCCTAATGTAAACTGCAACTGATAATGTCAAGTATTGAGAAGCTAAGGAAAACATGCGCCTACCTTCTACAAATAGATCACCGCTATACAATAGACAAATTCACGGTGGTACCGGGCGGCACACCGAGACCGGCTTCTCACAAAAACATGAAAGAGGTGCTCCGTGAATACGATTGACGGCGCTGTTGACCTCATCAAGAAACACAAGCGGCACCGCGCGGTACTGACTCCGCGTGTCGGCCAGTTTATGTACCACTGGATGAAGGGCACCACGCATCTACCGTATCTTCCTCTCAAGCTGCACGTCGAGCCCACCAGCGTGTGCAACTTGCGTTGCCCCATGTGCCCTCAGAGCTTGGGATTGCCCGATGAGCAGGGCTATATGGAACTCGACCTCTTTCGCAAGATCATTGATGACTGCAAGGACTACGTGCGCGAAATCAACCTGTTTCTGCGCGGTGAATCGCTCATTCATCCGCAGCTCGATGAAATGATTCGCATTTGCGAAGGGGCGGGCATTGTCGCGAACCTGAGCACAAATGCCAAGATTCTCACTGCGGACCGCGCCGAAATGCTCTTGGATGCGGGGCTGAGCAAGCTCACCGTGAGCTTCGACGCAGGCGAAAAAGAGATGTATGAGAAGATGCGGCACGGCGCAAAGTTTGATCGCGTGCTGGCTAATGTCCTGGAGTTTCTCCGGCGCAAACAGGCCCGAGGCAGCGACAAACCTTATGTCGTCATGCAGATGCTGGTATTCTACGAACCCGGCATGCAGCCAAAGATCCCTCGCGAGTTTCGCGATCAGTTTGCCGGGCTTCCGGTTGATGAGTGGGACCCCATGTTTGCCCACGGCTGGGCCGGCATGTTCGACAGTAGCGAGGAGTTTACCCCTCGACCCAGCGGGCCGAACTATCACCCGTGCAACTGGCTTTGGAAGTCCATGACCATCTATTGGGATGGTACCGTCCCCGCCTGTTGCGCTGACTGGACCGGCAGCTACGTATTGGGAGACGTACGTGAAGAGAGTGTCAGCGATCTTTGGAACAACGAGGACATGGTGCGGCTACGTCAGTTGCAAGTGGACGGCCGCTATAAGGAAGTCGGCATTTGCAGCCGCTGTGACGCTCTGTGGCAGCCTGACGGCAAGCTGTGGCAGGTCATGTCGAAAGTAGAAGACGTCATAACTGGTGGAAACCCGCCAGGCGAAAGCGTTCGAGTTGCCATGCAGAATGGCGCGAACGGCAACGGCAAGCCCAAAGCTAAAGTAAGAATACGCAAGAATCCGCCTCCAACGTAGGCATCATGCAGGAATATACCTTTTTTACCCTGGAGAAATGACTTCATGCCCATAAACGAACAGCTACTTGAGATTCTGCGCTGTCCGGCTACCAAAGCACCGCTGCGACCGCTCTCAGATGATGAGATCAACGCGCTAAATACTCGGATTGAGAACGAGGAAGTCAAATATCAAGACGGCAATGCGGTGGACAAACCGTTGGAGGAAGGGCTCATAACCGAAGACGGAGCCACAGTCTACCGAATTGACGAGAGTATTCCGGTGATGCTGATCGAGATGGGCATCCCAACGGCGTAAACGCAAGTGGGCCAAACAGCACACTGAGTACTTTGCAAGCCTAACGCGCTTTGAGACGTAACGGAATTATCGCAAAGAGAAGCTCTCTTGCCGAACGAATTGGGCAAGAGAGCTTTCTGTCATTTCTATTGTAGTTTCCCTCGCCCCAGAATAGGCCACACCACTTCCACGCGACCATCGCGAATGCCGTAGAAGTTGTCGTGCAGGAACACTGTCGTGTCCCCGTAGCCCACGATGAACTGTAGTTTGTCCCCAACGCGGGGAGTGCCGGACGGCTCTGCCAACTGGATCGTGCCATGCTCTGCTGAGCATCCAACGGAGGTTACATTAGGCAGGCCGCGGGGCTTGGGAGTGCTCGCGTCGGTGCTCATCGTCTTTTTCCCTGCATCGCAAATTATGCGCGTGGGGGCGGGCCTACTCGTCACGGTAGAGAGAACGGTTAGCGCGAATTCATGAGGCACCTCGAAGCGCTCCCGATACGTGATGTCGCAGAAGATTCCGCCGCCTGCCTGGATCTCGGTGACGCCCGGTTGGAACGCGGTATGCCAGTACGTGCCGCTGCCGCCGCAACTCACGATTTCCACCGGTAAGCCTGCGTCACGACACTGTTGTGCACTTCCTGTGAGCCGAGCAATCACCTCTTCGACCATCCGTCTTTTCTCGGCATCGTCCTTGGCCCCGAGCACCTGGGCTTCCCAGCCCATCACCCCCGCAAACTCAAGACTCGGATAGGCCGCGATTTTCTTTGCAAGCGCAACCACCGGCTCGCCTGGCAGCACGCCGGCTCGGTCAATTCCCACATTCACTTCAACCACTAAGCGTTGGCGGACGCCTTTGCGCTCTGCTGCCTCCGCTATTTCGCGGACGTTTTCCTCGCTATCCACGGCTGGGATGACGTCGGCGTGTTTGCGAAGGTTGACGAGCCGCTCGACCTTTTGGGGACCAACAATCTGGTTGGCGATGAGGATGTTGCGAATGCCGCCCGCAGCCATGACCTCAGCTTCGCCGAGCTTGGCACACGTGACACCTATCGCGCCGGCATCCACAAGCAGGTGCGCGATCGCGGGAGACTTGATTCCCTTGCTGTGCGGACGCCAGTTTATCCCGGCCTCTTGAATGATCACGCGCGCCATATGCGCTACATTGCGCTCCAAGGCGTCCAATTCTACCAAGAGTGCCGGTGTATCGATGTCTTCAAGCGGTCGGCCAATAATGTTCATCATCAGATAGTTATCCACTTGTCTGCGCGGCTTGCCGCAAAGGAAGTTTCTATGATGCGTGTGGTTTTTGCTCCATCTTCACCTGAATACAGCGGCGGCTTACCTGCCAAGATTCGCTCACTGAAATCCTGGATGAGCGGCAAGTGCCTGTTCTCCGCATGCGGGAGCATGAACTCCTCGGTGCCGGCCGCGGTCTTCAAGGTGAGCTGCGGCCCATCGGTCGGCGTACTGAAGATTGCGCCCTCGGTACCGAATATTTCAATCGTGTCGTGGCCGACGCCGATGCTCCAGTGAAACGAGGCGGTCACTTGAACCCCGCTCTCCATCTTGATCAGCAGCACGTCCGAATCATCAGCGGGATACGAGTGCACGAGCGTCTCATTACGGGCCGCGACAGCCGCAGGTTCGCCAAACCAATAGCAAAGGAGGTCGAGGCGGTGCGAGCCGACGTCGGCAATCGGTCCTCCGGCACTCTTGGCGGGATCAACACGCCAGATTTTCGGGTCATCCGGAGTCGGATCGTAGTTGCCTGTCAATACCATACGCACCAGGACCGGCGTACCTATCGCCCCATTATCGATTAGTTCCTTGATTTTTCGGTTGTTTGGATAGTAGCGCCGATAGTACGCGACGGCCAGATTGACACCACCCTCGTGACAAGCGTCAATCATCTCTTGACACTCTGCCCCCGTGAGCGCCATTGGCTTCTCGCAGAGCACGTGTTTACCAACGGCCGCCGCAGCAATGGTCTGCGGCAAATGCTCGTAGACGCGGCTTGCGGCATAGACGACGTCAATATCGGGGTCAGCGAGAAAGGCATTGATATCGCTGTACGCTCGCCGCGCGCCGTGCCGACTCGTAAAGTCTTCCGCTCGCTCTTGACTGCTGCTTGCAAACGCAACGAGGGTGCTATTCGGATCCTCGTTTACTGCCGGCGCCACCGCTTTGTTCGCAATGTCGCCGCAACCAATGATGCCCCAGCCAACTCGTGCCATAGTTTACTCCTCCGGCCCACCTGCATCTGTGATTGGCGCCAAGTTGCTGGCTGTGTGTGGCGGAACCACCCAGCGACCGACACCATTTCGTATTGCGTGCATTAGTTCCTCGATGAGTTCTTCGTCTTCACCGGAACGTATCGCCTCTGAAACGCACCCCTCGATGTGGCTGCGCAGGACGATAAGTGAGACTTCCTGCAGTCCGGCAGTTATCGCCGCCATCTGCTGGAGAATATCCACGCAGTACCTATCTTCAGCAACCATGCGCTGAATGCCCCGCACCTGACCTTCAATCCGCCGGAGCCGGTTGAGCAGGGCTTGTTGCTCCGCTTGATACCTGTGGCCGGACGGTGCATCTGACAACGCGGCACCTGCTCCTTGATCTTCTGCCAGCGGCAAATCTGCTTCCGGTCTCATAGGGCATTCTTGAAGGCAATTAGGGTTGAGATTCTGCTGTGTCGTTGATTATTGTACACCAACTCCATGCATCAGGTGGGTGCTCTGCCACCACCGTCGCCCAACAAAGGATGTGGCACGAGCGCCATCGTAATTCTCGGCGCGGCGGCTACGCTTACTTATCGACTTGCTGAGACCGCCTACCGGATGTGCAATTCCCGCATCTGGATACTGCCCCGCTATTGCCGGTATAATTGCCGGGAAGTGAGTTACGTGCCGACGGGCATGGAATGTCGAAACGGGCGCATAGTAGATCGTGCCGTAGCGAAACGGTATGAATGGAAAACTTGGCGGAAGTCGGAGCCCGAATTGAGCAAGTAAGGAAAATGACTTAATGCCTCGCTTTGCGGTCGGTCATCGCTTTCCGGTGCAAGCAATTTACCTGGCGCCCGAAAGCGTTCGGCAATATCTCGCTGCCGTGGGAAGTGAAAGCCCTCTCTACCACGGGGACAACACCACCGCGCCGCCCCTGGCCGTTGCCGCGTGGGTGCTTGCCGGGCTCATAGAGGCCATCGGCCTGCCGCCCGGTTCCGTACACGCCACTCAGGAGTTTACTTTCATGGATACTGCGCCGCTTGATAGCACACTCGACGCAGAAGCTGAGGTTGTACAGGCCACGTCGCGCGGCGGTATGGACGTGATTGTCGTCGAGATTAGGGCCCAGCACGAGCAGCGTTCCGTGCTGACAGGGCGCTCGATGCTGATGATGCCCGCGAGCGAGGGATAGGGATGGATGCATCCAAGCGCTGGCCTGCCGGTGCAGAACTCCCTACCCGATCGCACACGGTGACTCTGGAAACGTTACGCGGCTATGCGGCAGCAAGCGGCGACCATAATCCCATTCACACAGATCCGGCGTTTGCTGCCACTACACCGTTCGAGCGACCGATTGCACACGGCATGCTGCTGCTCGCCTACGTCATGGAGATGCTTACAACCACGTATGGTGCGGCTTGGATCACCTCGGGTCAGCTAAAGGTACGCTTTCGCAAACCTGCGTACGTGGATAGCACGGTAACGGCGTGGGGCGCGATCAAGAGGGTGGATCACGAATCTGGCAGACTGCAGATTGCAGTCGGCTGCCGTGACGAACATGGTAACGATCTTGTCACGGGTAGTGCAGAGATTACGCCCTAGACCTGAGCGCCACAGCCAGCGACTCTTGCTAGTCCGGTCTACTCTACCGCCGCGGGACGCGAGTTTGCCAGCCGAGTCGCGTAGTTCATTGCATAATAGTCGGCATAGCTGCCGGACTTGATAGCAAGCCACCACTCTTCATTCTCGACATACCACTTGACCGTAGCCGCCAGTGCCTGCCAAAAGTCGTATTGTGGTTGCCATCCGAGCGCTTCCAGGCGGGAAGAGTCGAGACTGTAGCGGTAATCATGGCCCGGTCGATCCTCGATCAGCCGCATCAATGAACGGGGCTTTTCAAGCACTTCTAGGATGGTCGTGGCGAGAGTCATGGTATTGACTTCGAATTCAACGCCGACGTTGTACACTGTGCCCGGCTCGCCCGTGTGGAGCACGAGATCAATACCGGCGCAATGGTCTGTTACGTACATATAGTTGCGGACCGCTTTGCCTTCGCCATAGATCGGTAGCGGCTTGTCCTCAATGGCATTGGTCACGAATACCGGCACCACTTTTTCCGGAAATTGATGAGGGCCGATGGTGTTCGCGCCACGGGTGACCATTACGGGCAAGTCAAAGCTCGAAAAGTAGGCAAAAGCAAGCAACTCACCACCCGCCTTGCTGGCCGAGTACGGATTGCGTGGCGCAAGGCGCGCGTCTTCGCTGGCGGCGCCCGCCGGCAAGTGACCGTATACCTCGTCAGTGCTCACCTGCACTATCCGCTTCACGTTGTGCGTTCGCGCCGCCTCCATGAGCACGCGAATTCCTTCTACGTTGGTCCGCACGAAGGCCGCCGGGTCCATTACAGAGCGATCCACGTGGCTCTCTGCGGCAAAGTTTACGAGCGCGTCGCAACCCGCCAGTGCTTCACCCACGGCGTCAGCATCGCAAATGTCGGCTTGAACAAATTGAAAGCGCGGGTTCTCCTCGAATGCAGAGAGATTTGCCAGGACTCCAGCGTACGTCAGTTTATCCAATGCCACCACGTAAGCGTCCGGATGCCGGGAAAGTACGTAGCGCACATAGTTGCTGCCGATAAAGCCGGCTGCTCCCGTCACCATAATCCGCATGCTGCCTACTCCGTATTCTCATTCATGAATGTTGCCTATTTCGCCCCCTCATCCTCTTCTTTCACTATCCGGTTGACAGCAAAACTGACCACACTAATGATGAGGGCGACAAGCATGGCCGACAATAGCGTCGGTCGGCCCGATTCTGCTAATTCGACACCCGGCAGGAGCGCCGTGCCCAACCAGAACAGCAAGCCGTTCAAGACCAGGATCCAAATGCCAAGCGTCAGCACGGTTACTGGAAGGGAAACAATCTTGAGCACCGGCCCAATCAGCGCGTTGATCAACGCCACGCCAACGGCAAAGACTATGATCGTGAGCCAATCGCCGCTATTTGTGAACTCCACCAGCGCGAAACGGCTCGCAATAAGCACGGCGACCAATACTGCCAGGCTGCGGAGGACTAAAGCACGCATGCGACTATTCTCTAGAAGGCTACCGGAGACTCCAGACACTTCTCAATTCAATTATACAGCCTCGGAATCTAGGCTACGACTCCAGCGGTCTGAACGGCGGATTGCAGACAACTGGTTAACCTAAGGCTGCGGTCCCATGGCGGAAAATGAGCAGCGTTGGTGTATCCCGGCCGTGCCCTGTATTACACACAGTCTCATCGGCCGGATCAGGAATATGTGTGCCTTCAGCAATGAAGCGTTCACTGGGTAGCTGCGATACCGAAAACGCACTGCTGTTAAAAGCCCAAAAGAGGCGTTGTGGACGGCAGTTCACAGCTTTGGGCTAGTTGCCGGTTCCCTCATGTAACGGCTTGGACGCACTCTGTCTGAGCAGACCCACTCCGAGCGATATGCTCCAGATTGCCCAAAACACGTAACAAATCCGACTTATCTGGATCATAGTTTGCAACAGCGGCGTCACGCTGACGCCGATAATCTGACTCACCAGCGCGATAACCGAGACTACTGCTATGATCCCCGCAGCGATGCGATTGAATTCATCTCGGGTCGCAAGGCCCAAACTGTAGAGCAAGAAGCCAAAAGCAACTGCCAGACTTGTAATCAAGCTAATGCCAAATTCAACTCTAAAGACCACAGTAGCAGAGTGAGAGTATGCAGCATACGCAACGTACGTATCCGCCACTTCCAAGTTTGGCCCCTGCATCACCACCCAAGCGACAGCGCCGACTGCCAAGAACAGCAAGCCAAGTTGAGAGAGTGCTTCATCGCTGCGGCAACTACGCAGACTACGCAGCAGTGCGATTTGGCCGTAGAGGGCGAGGATAAGCCCCAATGCAATTCCGATACTCGTGACAGTTGCCAGAGTATGGATGCGCTCCAAAGCGACATTTGTTGCTAAGGTGTTGTCCATCAAGAGGTTGTTGAAGAGCACGCCGCCCGGCCGTAAGAGAAAGCAGACGAATGCCAGCACAGGGCCCACAATGAGAGACAATCCGCCAAGCGTCTTTGCTGAAATTACTCTCAAGGCCAATCCTCCTAGTGAAACGTGTTGCGTTGGGTCTGTGGATCGCTGCCTCAAGGCCGCTTGACTCTGAATGCCGTTAGCATCAGTTCGCTCATTGAGAGACAACGCAACCACAAATCCATACGTGTGGCAAGTGCACAGTATCTTCGGGGCTGCTTACCGTCCACCTTTTAGTTATCTTGGTATACTATGCATGTACGCGCCGTTCCAGCAAGCCATTGAGAATTGCAGGTAAGAGCGATGTTTCAAGGAATAGATCGGTTTCTGGCTTCGATCCTTGTGGTCATTTTCTTTGTTGTGTTGCTTGCCGTTGTGCTTGTGTGGCGTTCCCCCACAACAGGCGAACTCGAGTATAAGGTTGAGAGCAACCCCAGTGACGTGGTGCACAATTTTGTCGTTGCTGTAACGCGAGGCGACGAAGAACGCGCAAAGTCCTACCTCTCGCCTGAGCTCCTTGAAGAGATAGAGGAGAGAGAAAAGGAAGACAGGTACTCAATCATACGGTCATACGGATCTGGATCCGGCACGGGCTTGCGCATCGTGGTTGAAGACAAAACAACTGTGGAAGGCCTTGCGACCGTAAAGCTTTCTATCACATGGTTCCATTCTGAACCGACACCCTTAGGTCTCCTTGGGATGTTCGGATCAAATCAGTATTCGCGTGATTCTGACATTCGATTGCGGCAGTTTGACGGTGAGTGGAAGATCGTCGAGCCCTTTGACCTGTACATGCTGTAAAAACCTCGTAACTGGGGGCTAGCCACCCCAAACACTCTCTTCCGTAACGAGGAGCACGCAATGCTCACAGTACGGCGTCTGTACATTCTCGCTGCGGCCTTCATCGGCCTTTTGATTTTCATGCAGAGCAGCAGCGAGTTACTGCGGCTTGCCTTACTAATAGTTCCGCAAGACCCTGACTTTGGTTTGGGCAGCGATTGGTGGCGCGATCGCTTGAGCTTAAATCTTGCCTTGCTTGTCGTGGCTACACCACTCTGGCTAGGGCATTGGGTGTGGGCACAACGCCTCGCGCGTGACAGCGCAGAGGAACGGAGCGCGCTCCGTTCCCTCTTTTTTCTCGGCGCGCTGGGTGTAACGATTATCCAGACTGCCGGAGCAGCGGGGGAAATCCTCTATGTCCCGCTTGCGCGTCTTGCCGGGGATTCTTTCGCAACACTTGAACTACTGGACAATCTGGCTGAATTCCTGGTTTATGGGCTATTTTGGGCGTACCACATTCGACAGCGGCCGCCGGCGCGCCTTCAGGTCGGGACGGCGGCAACCATTACGCGCTGGTATTGGTATGCTGCCTCATTTGGTAGCTTGGGAATACTGGTCACGTCGGTGATTCCTCTGCTCGCAACGATACTTCAGCGTCTGCTTGGCGTTGATGCCGTCAATTCCGCTTGGTGGGAGCTTCCGGTTGCCAATAACATCGCGTGGATCATCGTGGGTAGTGTCGGCTGGGCGTACCACTGGGCCAGAATTCAGGGCGAGATTTCGGATGCTCAGAGCCTTGAGCTGCGTTCGGCCTTGCGCAAGGTCTACCTCTACGCGACGGTGGGTCTAGGCGCAGCCGGCGCGCTCTTAGCAGTCGGCCGAATTCTCTACTGGATTCTTCTGAATGCATTAGGCGCGGTTGACGAGGAGCTAGGGTTCATCGATGATTTCGCCCGCGTCGTGCCAATCGCTCTCGTAGCGGCCACAGCGTGGTACTACCACCGCTACCACTTGCAGCGAGACGCAACTCTGGTAGCCGAGTTGCCACAGCAAGCTGCAATTCGTCGTGTATACTCATACATCCTTACAGCAATCGGAATTGCTCTGTTAGCGGTGGGCGCATACGGGATTCTGAGTTTGGTGATCGGTATCCTGACCGGCGAGGCGGAAACGCTAGACCTGCCTGAAAACTTCCTGCGGCAACAGTTGAGCCTCTACGTGACGTTGCTGTTCGTGGGCCTCGTTGCGTGGGTGTGGTATTGGCGGCAGATACAGCAGCAAGTGGATGCGGATGAAAGCGGTGAAAAACAGTCGTCGCTCGTGCGCCGCATCTATCTCTATGTTGTGGCATCAGCGAGCGTGATTGCAGTAGTGACTGCAACTGGGACACTGCTCTACGAATCACTGCGTTCCGTACTCGGCGTTGAACCTTGGAGCGGTTTGATAGACTCCCTTCGGACAAACGTTAGCATAGCGCTGGTAGCCGCCACCTTGCTCACGTACCACGTCCGAATTCTACGCCGGGAGCACATGACTTCATCAAGGCAAGGAGTTGGGGACGCTTCAGAGGAAGATGCTCCGTCGAAGGTTGATAAAGCGGCGTCCGTTACGGTTGAGCACAGCCTGGTGGTAACGGTAACGGGCAGTGACTTGCAAAGCGCGCGGCAGCTAATCCAACAAAGTGCCCTGCCCGAAGGCACGAAACTCTCATTCCTTGAGAGTCCACTGTCACCGGATGAGGTCCGCCAGCGGCTGCAAACCGAGCCGGCCGACGAGTAATTGACGCCCCCGGTGCAAGTCTCTAGGACCAGTGCCGCACTTCACAGCCTTCGGCGCTCTGTTGGCACCTGCGAACCGAAGCCTTACTCGGTAACTAAAGCGAAATCAGGCTCACACTGTGGCCGGCACACCTGAAATCGCCCTAACCGCTTCGTGCGCGGCGTCAATTGTCGTCTCGATATCCTCTGCCGTGATCTGGTGGTAGGTCACGAGGCGAATGCGATTGTCTGAAACCGCGCCGCATTTCACGCCTCTCGCCGCCAATGCACTCGTAAGTTGCGGCGCCGTGCCCGCAGATGCATCAAGGTCGATGTAGACCATATTGGTCTCTACGTGATCGGCAGAAATACCGGGAATAGCGCCCAAGCCTTCGCCAAGCCGCCGTGCGTTGGCATGATCTTGGGGGAGTTTCTGCGGAATGGTCTGCAGAGCCACGATCCCCGCTGCTCCCAGCACGCCGGACTGTCGCAGGCCACCGCCCAGCATACGTCGAAAACGCCGTGCTGTTTCAATGAATGCACTGTCGCCGCAGACTATGGATCCTACCGGCGCGCTCAACGCCTTCGAAAGGCAGAATGTCACAGAGTCTACGTATTGCGTAACTTCAGAAACCGGAACCTCTAAGGCAGCGGCCGCATTGAAGACGCGCGCACCGTCCATGTGAATGGCTACATCCAGCTCGTCAGCCAAGTCCCGCAAGCCGGCCAGGGTGGACAGCGGGTACACCGCCCCGCCGCCTCGATTGTTGGTATTCTCCAGACAGATCAGGCGTGTCGGAGAAAATGCGTCATAGGGCCGGCGGAGCACGTTTCGAATACTCTCGGCAGTGAGGATGCCCCGTTCAGATGGCGCGACGCGGGGTGACGTGCCCGCTACCGCGGCAAAGTCGCCGGCCTCAGTGGTGACAATATGGGCCTCGTCTGCTACGACGAACTCGTCGCCGTTGCGACAGTGGGTCAGGAGGCAGACGAGGTTGCCCTGCGTCCCGCTGGTTACGAAGAGGGCTGCCTCTTTCCCCGTAATCTCTGCGGCCATGGCTTCCAGTCGATTGACGGACGGGTCTTCCCCATAACAGTCATCGCCGACTGCCGCATTCGCCATTGCCTCTCGCATTTCATCCGTCGGCATGCTTACAGTGTCGCTGCGCAGGTCGATAATTCTCGACATTCGTTCACTCCCTCACTTGATGTTGTACAGAGTAACTCTGGAAAACTCTCGGTAAATGCGCCCGCCTCAGTCTTCAGCGGCGAACGCAGCTATGCACGGTACGGCCCACATCCACTATTGGGGCCCAACGACCCTTGATCCTAGTATAGAATCCCCGTCTATTCTGCGCACGTGCAAGACCACGATCAGAGCCCTGTTCAAGATGGTTTTGCCGCTCTCATTGAGCCGCCACGCCAGGATCCTCTAACCCAGGCCTTCTTCGAAGTATCGTGCTAACTCGTCTCTTGGGAACGATGGCACATCGTGCCAGGCGCCATCAACAAGCATCCGTATTCCCTGTGTCGGTTCGGTCAAGCGGCCGATGGCAGCGGCCTCGATACCTTCGTCCCGGAGTGCGGCCAGGGCGGCTACGACATCTTCCGGCGCAACTACCGCGAGTAATGCGCCCGATGCAAGCAATCCGAGCGGATCGAGTGCCAAAGCTTCGCAGATTTCAGCGGTCTCCGCCAAGAGCGGGACCATGTCGAGGTCTACAGAGAGTCCGCAGGCTGCCCCGGCTGCCAACTCAGCCAGTGCCGTGGCCAGGCCGCCTTCCGTCGGATCGTGCATCGCGCGCGGATGGAGCGAGTGGCACAGCGCCTCCGCGGCAGGGGTCACACTAATTCCGGGATCATCGAAATATGCTTGCGCGCGGGCGATTGTAGCCGGCGCTACGCCTTGGGCCGCAAGTTCCTCGCTTGCATCTTGTGCCAGGATAGCAGTGCCTTCGATAGCAACACCGTTCGTAAGGAGAATTACGTCCCCGGGCTGTGCATTTGCATTCACCACAAGGCGGTCCTTTGCGACCTCCCCCAAGAGCGTACCGGCAAGAATTGGCCGTTTCACTCCGTCGGTTACCTCGGTATGCCCTCCAATCAGCGTGACACCTAGTGCCTGGCACGCATCTTGGAGGTCGGTGAAGATCTGCTTTACGGCCTGCTTGGTACAGTCTGGTGGAAGCAGCAGCGTTCCCAGGAACCAGCGCGGACGTGCACCCATCGTCGCCACATCATTCGCGTTGATTTGCAGGGCGTACCAGCCGATGCGATGCGCCGTGAACGTAATTGGGTCGCTCTTTGCAATGAGATACCGATCGCCAATATCCAGCACGGCGGCATCTTCGCCTAAGCGGGGCCCCACGATGACATCCGGGTCTTCGATTGGAATGGCTTGGAGTAATTCCGCCAAGAGCCCTGCCGGTAGTTTGCCTTGTAACATCGCGTTAGCCTTTGATCACGCCAATGGGCCTTACACGCGCCACCACGCGGGCAATGCCGGATTGCTCCACAATGTTCACCACATCGCGCACGTCCTTATATGCCTCGCTCGCCTCTTCCGCCAGTCCGGCCTTGCTCTGCGCGCGAACGACGACACCTTTGCCCCGCAGCACTTTAACCATATCCACCCCCGCCAGCTTGCGCTTGGCCGCGCCCCGGCTCAGCAGCCGACCCGCGCCGTGGCACGTGGAGGCAAAGGTCTCTCGTCGTGCCTGCTCTTGCCCTACGAGAATGTACGAGTATCGGCCCATGTCGCCGGGAATGAGTACCGGTTGACCGACGGCACGGTACTTGGCGGGCACATCGGGATCTCCAGCGGGCAGGGCGCGTGTGGCGCCTTTACGGTGTACGCAAAGAGTCATTTCCTCCCCGTTGACCCGATGGCGTTCCATTTTGGCGATGTTGTGGGCAACGTCATAGACCACACCAATGTCAATTGCAGGTTCCGATCGCCCAAGGACGTGCTGGAATGCCCGACGCGTGCGCTCGGTAATTGCCTGGCGGTTTGCAAAGGCAAAGTTGGCGGCCGCCGCCATTGCGCCGAGATATGCCTGACCTTCAGGTGACTTTATGGGGGCGCAGGCCAACTGCTGGTCGGGGAGTGAAATCCGGTATTGCTCCATGGCGCGCTGCATTACGCCGAGATACTCCTGGCACACTTGATGTCCAAGTCCGCGAGAACCCGTGTGGATCGAGAGCATGACCTGACCGGGCTCGGTAATGCCGAACGCATGCGCGGCCTTTTCATCCGCAATAGTCTCCACTACTTGCACTTCAAGAAAGTGATTGCCCGACCCCAGCGAACCAAGCTGCGGCGCTCCCCGCTGGCGCGCTCGGTCGCTCACTTTGGAGGTGTCAGCGCCAGGCAGACATCCCCCGGATTCGATTGCCTCCAGGTCTTCACTGCTACCGTGTCCATTTTCCACCGCCCATGCTGCGCCCCTGGCCAGAGCCCCTTCGATGTCTATGGAAACGGCGCGTTTTCTCTTCCCTCGTCCCAATCCGGTCGGCACATCGCGGAACAACTGATTCACGATTTCAGGCAATTGACTCCTGACGGCGCGCTCGTGCAAATTCGTGCGCAGCAGGCGCACGCCGCAGTTTATGTCAAATCCCACGCCGCCCGGCGAGACAACGCCGTCCTCGAGTCGCATCGCCGCCACACCGCCGATTGGGAAGCCATAACCCCAGTGAATGTCCGGCATGGCAAGCGCATTCCCAACGATACCGGGCAGCGCGGCCATATGGGCCACCTGCTGGATCGCCATGTCGCCAGCCATGGAGTCGATCATGGCCTCATCGGCAAAGATAAGTCCGGGAACTCGCATGCCGGGCATGTAGCTGACCGGTAGCTCCCAGCGGACGGCGTCCTGCTGCCGCAGCACCGATCGCCAATTGTGCGGCGCGGTCTTCACCATGCTATTTCACCTACTTAAATATCAAAGTAAACTTGTATCGTCGTGCGGTTTGGCAGTATCGCAACGTCGAGTTGATGGTACGTCACCGCCTTGATCTCGATTCCCGCGCTCTCCTCGGAGTCTTCAAGCAATACTCCAGCGACGCTAGCGGAGCAGCGCGGCAGTGCGCACGTAGTGAACGCACAGGTCTGTGCAACTACGCCATCCACGCTAAATAGGAAGAGTAGCTCGGCCAGCCAGTTTACGACCAGATCCGGCCATGTTTCGCCACTGACCGCAACCTCGTGCTCTATCGCCGGCCCGGTCGCGCAGGCTGGGTCATTGCCAAGCATGATGGTATACATGCCGCAGGTCGCCGCCGCGAATGCAGCGCTGGGATCAGGCCCCCATGCCTTCACACCTACGTCTGCCGTATGCTCTAAGAACGAAAACCCAGCGTAACTTGCTGCGGACGCGCCATCGTTAGCGCTCATGCCCGTGACCGTGGTCGTGCAAGCGTCCTTGAAGATGCGATTTGGCATGCTGGAATACCTGGCGCACTCCGGCGTGTTGCTCTGCATCTCCACGCGTCGCGAGAGTGTCCAGCCAGGTCAAGCCGCCATCCAGAATAGTCATCATATAGGTAGCATCACTGGGATTGAATAGCTCTTGGTTGTCGGCCACGACATACACTGGCGAAGTGTGCGCCGCCACGTTTACGACCCAATAGTGCTGCACTTCCAGCGAGCTCACGCAGCGCGCCGCTATCCAGCCGCTCCCGTTGAGCTTTACCTCTTGGCTGATGCGACAGGTCTTCCCTCCGTTCGGCACTGTCTCAGTTGCAACCACGGCGCCGTTACATACGATTTGTAGCTCGTGGAACGGCAGCACCGATTCCACCCAAGCCTCCACCGTTAGCGTGCCGCCGCCCTTTGGCAAGGTCAGCTCGTCGCCGGGGTGTTTTCCTTCAACCCGCACATCTATTAGCGGTCCGCTCGTTGTAAAAGTACGCCCTTGGCGGACGGCCTGTGCCCAGGTGTCAAAGGAAAAGTCATCCTGCAGCAGGGCGTACGTGCGCACGCCGCCGACCGGAATCCCTGCGCTCATTTTGTCCGTGCCGCCCACGGCAGCAACCCGGTAACCGTTGTTGAGAAACCGGTACCACTCGTGTATCCCGAATTGTTCCATGTTGGCTGTGAAGTACTTCATCTCTACCGCATCTACCTTACCGAGTACGATCTCCGCCACCGCTTCGGTATAGGGATTTGGAAAGTGCGGAATGACCACGAGGCCGTCGCGCTCGCGCGCGCGGTCCGCCCACTCGCTCATGCTGCTGAGCACTGGGTCTCCAATGTAGCTTTCACCGGGCCCGCCTGTGGTCATGGGGTACACCGGTTCGCCCTTCACTCCCAGCAGGCTGATGTGCCCCAGCAGATGCTGGCGATTCTCCGTACCCACATACACCACTGTGTCGTCCCTGCTGACCCCGGAAACGTCGCCGGTGATATCCCCGACGTTCGTATAGAGATCGCCCCATTGGGAAGCGAGGAGGTTTATCAGATTCACGCCCTCCGCCTGGCCTTCAAGCCATGCCGTCTGTGGTGAAATGAAGTGCACGTGCGTGTCGGCGGTAACCCAGCCGTTTGCGCGCCAATTGAGCGGACGCGCCAGCTTAAGCGTGAGTTCGCGTTGGCCGGGCGCAATATTGATCCGTTGGCGTAACGGTTGGTACTCAAACCCCTTGAAGATCTCAACGAACACATCACCTACCGGAAGCTCAATCTGGAATGTACCGTCAACGTAAGCGTACTGGGTCGTGCCTAGTTTCAGATCGCCGGCGTAATCTTCAAACCAGTTGTCATTCACTTCATGGCGATGACCGTACGGTGGCAAGTAGCGGCCGTCGGGCGACCGGAAGTGGACCCGTGCAGCGGTGGGCTTGTCCGTAGTCGCATCTTCCAACCGCACGTGGACCCATGTACGTTCCGGCGTGAGGACCTCAACCAGGACTTTGCCGTCACCGCTCTTGCTCCGACCCGTTTCGTAAAGCGAATCCATTGGCACGGCACGACCGGCCACCTCCAGCGTGGCGTCAGGGCTGGCGGTCACGTCCACGATGAGGGAATTCCCATCGTCTTTGGTCTCTGCCTCGCCCAAGCCGAGCGCTTCGTCCCTGAGCCAGGTATCCGGGTCGAACGCCGGTACCGCATACTTGCGCGCCAAGGTACCAAGGTCCACGGTCACCGGGGTGTCTTCGGGCGGCGCGCCATCCATTTCAGGAGGCAGCACTATGCGAAAGCTCTCCAATTGATTGTGGCGTAGGGGATGGTGCTTACCTGTAAACAAGGTGATGCCGGCAACCACCACGTTTGCGCTGCCGGTGGCAGCCAAGTGCAACGATTCCACAGTCTTTTCAGGGTGCGGATTCGGCAAGGCGTAAATCCAATAGTATGACGATGTTCTTGCCCGCGACATTGCAATGCCCGTTTGCCAGTGCCCCCATGAGCCGCGAGGATACGGCCCGTTGATGTCCACCGGCTCCGTGGCGTTCTGCGGCCGGGCGGCAAAGGCCATTTGTCCCCAAGCTACGGTCGAGTTGATCTCGAACCGCCGTCGGACCGGTAGCGACTGTTCGTCGCCGTCGGCATATCCAAGCGTATAGGCAGCAAGCTGTTCGCCAGGTTGCATGACCATGCCGCTCATTCCGGGATTCTGTGATACACCTGGTTCTGCGTCACAGAAGTGCGCAATGACAAAATGCGTGATGCCGCTGCGGCCAACCGGTACGGCAACTCCATCCTTGCTCAACCTGATCCAGCTCTTGGTTGCATCTGAAGCCCCCAGCTCGAATGGAATTCCCCAATACGTTTGCTCTCCGTCCGGCAGGTTGTCCAATTCACCCACTACGGGACCATCCCAAGAGGACACGTCGTCTTGGCGCGCGGCATTTCGCACTGCCGACAGATCAAGAGGTATAGCGTGTACCATCAATGCCCTCCTCATAAGGCCGTGGTCGAGGTATTTTGGGGTTTTCGAATTCGGAATATAACTGTGGCTGCACGATACCATGGACCCGTCAAGAGCAACACTGAAAAGCTCAACGGGGCAGCGCGACTACTGCAGATGCGGGTTTTGAGGGTTCATGTCCTGCACGGCTTGCAGTGCCCGCATTGTCGGCAAGACTGCTTCACCGGATACCATGGGTTCCCGCTCTTGGCGGAGCGCACTGATGAATTCGATGTTCTGCAAGTACACGGCGCTTGCTTCCTCATTCTCGCCCCCGGCAGCCACTATCTGATCATTAGGATCAACCAGTCTTCTATCCCGGACCATCAACGTGGTCTCTTCACCAATGATCAGGATTTCGAGGAGAGGACGCATAGTGTTGTAGGAGAGCGCACAGGAAACGATCTGGTCACGCGGGGTACGCAGCGACACCGCCAGGTCCAATGGAATGCCCAACTCTCGGTGCGGCGGCCCCATATAGCCCGCAATGTCTTTGGCGGGCTCCCCCAGCAACCAGAGCGCTGTATCTACCGCATGGCACCCGTGATGCCAGAGCAAGTTGTCGGTCCACGAGCGCCGCCGTCCTTGCCAATTTACGTTCTCCCGGCGCAGGAACCCATAGTGAATGTACAGGCTGTGAACATGCAATTCGCCTTCGGCAATGCGTTGCCGCACTGCCGACAGTGTCGGCCAAAAGCGCATCGTGTGAGCCACCATCATGGTCCGGCTCTTCTGTTCGGCAAGTGCAGTAAGCATCTCGGATTCTTGTAGGGAGAGGGCGAGAGGGATTTCTACCAGCACGTGTTTGCCGGCCTCGAGCGCAGCCTGTGTTTGGGCTGCATGCCTCGCGCTGGGGGACGTGACGACGACTGCATCAATGTCGTCTTGCGCCAGTGCTTCCGCGAGGTCTACCGTTGCCAAGGAAGCACCGCACTTCTGTGCGAATGTTCGTGTAGGATCTAAGAGCCGCCCGACAACCGCCGTAATCTGAACGCCGGGAATCCGGGCAAACGACCGACGATGGACGTCGGCGATACTGCCGTACCCCACCATACATAGATTCATCGCGTGACTCTCACTCTCATTGCAAGCTTCAAAGAGGCGCAACCTTCAGCAGAACATCGCCCAACACGCTAAACCTTGCACGTTTTCCAAAGTAACCCGCTCCGGTCTTCGCGCCTCATGCCACAAGCGATCCGCAATCGGCCCTAGCGAGTATGGCCTACGAGGCTCGTGGTGGTTACCACCTCGGCCAAGACTTCCTCGGTAATTTCGCCCGCGGGCCTTTTGGGAATGACAAAGGCGCGCCTGTTCACGTCGGTATCCACCACTTGCAGCGTTTCGTCTGGTCCAAGTACAGTGCCCATCTGCTCCAGCCAAGCGGCGGGATCACTGATGATGGCGGTCTTGTAGTTCGGGTCTTTCCAATAGTGGGGCGCCCCGCCTAAGAATGACGGGTAACAGCTACACGGCGTGCAGATGACCATGTGATGCGTTGAGCCCGTATTGTCATAGACGGCCAGGGACAAATGCCCCGGCGCGTCGATGTCCAGTTCTTTCAGTGCGCCGCGCGGATCGCGCAGCAGCAGGCTCCTGAAGTTCCCATCCTCCCAGGCACGCTTTATCACCCTTCGCGCGTCTATGTTTTCGGCTTGTGCCATTGGTTGCCTCCTTTGTTTATTGCGACTAGCATACCATATACTTTCGGAGACACCTGCGATTGATTCCCGATGTCACACTCCACGATCGGCTCATGTGCCTTGAGAACCACATTGATCATTGCGGGCTATTGAATAACATGATCAGTTGCCCACATCTTGCCAAGAAACTGTCAACTCGATATAATGATTGCGTGTCAAAGTGTGCGGAAGTGGCTCAGAGGTAGAGCATCTCCTTGCCAAGGAGAGGGTCACGGGTTCGACTCCCGTCTTCCGCTCCCGGCGGCTCGCAAATACGCCGACGTTGGTGAAAGAGAGCGCTGCTCATGCCGCGCCTCTTTTTTTGCTATGTCATGAACATTCGCGAGAGAGAATGAACATTCGCGAGAATTGAAGAGTTTAGATTCCTGCACTTACAGCGGTGTTGAGGTAAGGGAGAGCATACACGGCAATGATGATCACGGTAGCGTCGGAAAAACTCGAAAAGAGCCGGGTGAAACTTACGGTGGATGTGCCGCTCGAAGAGGTTGATACGGCCTACAAGCGTGCCGTACGCCGTGTCAGCGACAAGGTCAACATTCCCGGTTTCCGCCGCGGCCGCGCGCCGCAGGCCCTGGTAGAGCGACACGCCGGGGTTGAATCGGTCTTCCGCGAAGCACTCGATCGTCTGGTGCCTGAGGCGTATGCGGAAGCAGTAAATCAGGCGGAAATCCAGCCCGTGGGTAATCCGGAACTCGAGTTGCTGCAAGCCGAGAAAGATGAAGCGGTGTCATTCGCCGCCACGGTGCCGGTGAAACCGGAAGTTGATACGGGTGACTACCGGGGCATCCAGATTACCAAGGAAAAGCGGCTCGTAACCGAAGAAGACATTGAAGTGGTGCTTAAGAGTCTCGAGCAGCAAATGGTGCAATGGGACGACGTCGAACGTCCCGTAGAGAGCGGTGATCGCGTCACGCTGGACTTGCGCATCAGCGTAGAAGGCCGCACCGTCACCAATTCGCCTGGCGCCAACATGATTATTGGCGAGAACACCATGCCGGAAGGGTTCGACGAAGCCGCCACCGGTATGGTCGCCGACCAGGAACGTTCATTCATTCTCTTGTTGCCGGAAGACTATGCCGTCGAAGCGGTTCGCGGTAAATCGGCTGACTTTGAGATCAAGGTGCTGGGCACGTCGGAGAAAAGACTCCTGGGGTTGACTGACGAGTTGGCGAAGGCCACAGGCGGATTCGAGACTATCGATGACCTGCGAGCGGACGTGCGTAAGCGCTTGGAGGAACGTGCCGAGCAGGACGCCGAGCAACAGGCCGAGAACACCCTCGTCCAAGAGCTTTTATCCGGCGCCACGTTCGAAGTGCCGGATGTCCTAATCGAGGAACAGGCCCAGCGCTTGGAGCAGCGTGAAGCCTTTGAAGCATCGCAGCGAGGCATACCCAAAGAGTACTACCTCCAGATGATCAATCTCTCGGAAGAAGATTGGAAGCAACGCCTATTTGAACGGGCAGAAGGCATGGTGCGCAACTTCATTGCGATCGATGCCGTAGCCAGTCAAGAAGACATTGCTGTCCCTGTCGAAGAAATCGAGCGGGAAATTGCGCAGAGCATGGCAAACTATCGTAATCAAATCGCGCAGCAAGAGCAACAAGCAGGGATGATCGTAACAGAGAAGCAACCGTCGAAGGACGAAATTCAGGCGCAATTTCAGAAGATGCAGCAATATCTGAATAGTGAAGCCTCGCGCACCAACATCGCCATGAATCTGCGCATGCGTAAGACGATCGACTTCCTGAAAGAGACTGTCAAAATTGAGGAAGTCACTGTGGAAGCCAAACCGGAAGAGACACCAGATGCAGAATCCTCGATGGAAACACCGGCTCCACAGTCCTAGACTCAGCTTCTCTGTTACTGCGGGATGAGGCTACATGTGGAAACTAACGCAAATCGCTGATTCGAGACCGACATCTGATTTTGGATGTCGGTCTTTTGCTTTTCGTACCGCTGTATCCACCTTCGCGCTGCACTGTGCACTTGAGGCGATCCGATGAGCGCTCCGCCGAGCAATCAGATGCAAGAAGGTACAGTCCTGCGGGTTTCACGTGGAGAATACGTCGTGAAGACCGATTACGGCACGTTTAGCTGCAAGCTTCGGGGGAAGTTGCGCAAGGAGTTTGTCTACTCCACGAGCAAGAGCAGAGCGCCCCGCGTGCAGAGGGTACAACCAACCCAATCACGATCTCCCGTTAGCATCGGCGATCACGTACGCATTCGGTCGTTTGGGCCAGGCACCGGCGTGATCGAAGAGATTCTGCGGGATGATGACGAAACGTGGGGAATCATTCGCCAAGCACCTGAAAGCAAGCGCGCTCACGTGCTTGCAGCGAATGTCGACCAAATTGTGATTGTGCTGGCAGCCTCGGAACCGTCGCCGGACTTTATTCTGCTCGACCGCTACCTTGTGATCGCCGAGTACCACACTCTGCCAACAATTTTGGTGCTAAATAAGACTGATCGGGGCATTCCGGCTGAAGTTGTGGAAGAGTTTTCCGGTTATCAACGCCTTGGCTACACCGTACTCCATACGAGTGTCCTGGACTGCAGCGGGATAGCATCGTTGCGGGATACACTGCAAGGCATGCGGACTGTCTTTAGCGGAGTTTCCGGCGTCGGCAAGTCGTCTCTCATAAACTCTCTGGCGGCAAGCTCCGAACTGCCGACGGGCGCCGTTGGCGCGAAAGGCGAGGGTCGTCACATAACCACACGCTCCGAAACAATCACGCTCGACGAAGAATCCCTTGTGATGGATACGCCGGGGCTGCGTAAGTTGACTTCCTGGAGCATTCTGCCCGAGGACCTGCCCCATCTGTTTCCTGAAATCCGTGAGCTGATAGGTAAATGCCGGTTCCGTGACTGCGCGCATCTCGACGAGCCCGGCTGCGCAGTACAGATGGCACGAGACGCCGGCGACATGGCGCCACGCCGCTATAGGAGCTACGTGCTCTTCTACCACGAGCTTTCCTCACAAAACCTGGCGCCCTGGGAACAGGCATGAGGTGATTCGACATACATACTGCCTCCCGGATACGCATGGCCGGACTACGATGCTCGGCGCATCCTCGTGCTCCAAATTGACCGGTAACGAGTCTGTCGCTTACTCTATTCACCATACAAAGACTTTAGTGTTTGGGGTCTGAGTGGCGGCGAATACTCCGAAGCAAGCAGCGTGTGAATTGGTGTCTCCCATAAACCAACCTTCTCGACCGCTTCTAATAGTGCTTTCCGGCCCATCGGGAGCGGGAAAAGACTCGATTATCGACGGCCTCATCGATCGAGGGCTAGTGTTCTATCGGGCGATCACCGCAGTCACTCGTGATCCGCGTCCGGGGGAAATTAGTGGCACTCACCATTACTTTCTGACCACGGAAGAATTCCTGCAGTGGGAATCCCAAGGGAAGTTCCTGGAAACCGCAATCGTTTACGGGCACCGCTACGGTACGCCGCTGCATGAAGTCGTGGAGGCGATGGACACGGGCCGGGACGTTCTCTTGCGGGTGGACGTGCAGGGAGCCGCTTCAATCCGCCGGCGCATGCCGAAGAGCATTCACATATTCATTGGAGTACCGGACCTCTCCTTGGAGACCCTCCAGAAGCGCAGAGACCACCGTGGCGCCGAATCGCCTGACGATAGAGCGGAACGCGATTCTCTGCTGCGTGAAGAGCTCGCGGCTATTCCCAATTTCGACTATTACGTGACCAATGAAACCGGAAAGATTGACCGGGCCATTGACCAAGTTAGCGCCATCATCACGGCGGAAAAGTGTCGGATTTGCCCGCGCGGGTGATATCATCACCCCTTGATACTCCGTTTGCCGAGATTGCAGTGGACGTGCTCAACGTCCCTGCCGACAAAACCTATCACTACGCCATTCCCGATCACCTGCGAGACCTAGTGGCTCCTGGAATCATGGTGCTCGTGGGATTCGGGGACCGCATCATCGAGGGCCTAGTGGTATCCGGCAGCGATACGTCCCCTGTCGACGATGTCCGCGAAGTCATGGACGTCGTTGCCGAGAGTGCGCTCCTTACACCGGCGCAGATCGCGCTTGCCCGCCGAATATCCAGCTACTATCTCGCATCCCCCATGAAAGTGATTGGGCCTATGCTCCCGCCGGGCCTGCGCGAGCGCGTGAGGCGCTGGTCGAGACTGGACCCGCTTGTAGACTTGCCGGAGGACGTGGCTACTACCCCGAGAGAGCGCCTCTTCCTGGAAACGCTGCGGGACGAAGGTGAAGTTGCTCACGACCGACTGAAGCAACTAGCCGGTCCGACGGTGTTCCCACGGATGCAGCGTCGCTTGGAGCGCCTCGGTGCGGTGCATCTGCGCGTCGCGTTGAACCCCGTAAAGCCTCCGCCCTTGAGAGACCAATGGGTCGAGAGTCTATCCAGCACAAAGGAAGCCGAGCCGCTCCTACGGCGTATGCGCTCACAAAGAAAACTCTTGCAAGCATTGGAGCCATATGGCAAGGGCATCTTGGTTCGCACCCTCCTCGAAGAGACCGGGGCGGGCGCGGCCTCGCTGCGCGCGCTGGAGGACAAAGGACTGGTGCGCCTCTCCACCCAGTATCGAATCAAGAGCGGCGAAACGCAGCCACGCGCATTGCCGCGACTGGGACCCCCTCAGCAACAACGCGCCTGGGAAGCTATTGCGGAGTTTATGTCTAGTAACGTCCAGCAATCCCCTGCTCATTCCATGGTAGTTATGTCCGGCTGTGCCGCGGGCGCCGACAACGAGACTTGGGCGCTCTACGCGCACGCTGTTGCGCAAGCGCGCATGAGCGGCTCCCAAGCATTGATCCTTGCGCCAAACACCTATGCCGCCCAACGGATCGCGCAAGCGCTCGAGACCTTCTTCCCGGATAACGTGTTGCCCTGGCATGGAGCGCTGCGGCCGGCCCGACGCCGAACCGCTTGGGAGCGGGTGCAGCGCGATGACCCGGTCGTAATAGTTGGTACACGTTCGGCTGTATTGCTTCCTTATCAGTCACTCGGCTTGGTATTGGTCGACAACGAGCACGAAGACTCTTACAAAAACTCGGAGAGCCCCCGCTTTCATGCGGTTTCCGCCGCCGGTTGGCTTGCAGAGAGTTTCGCTGCGCCCATGCTGCTGTTTTCGCATACGCCGCGCGTGACCACGTATGCTGAGGTTGAGAGCGGTCAGGCGCATTTCACCCGCGCAACTGACGTCACTCCCACCGCGAATATCATCGACATGCGCACTGCTCGCCACGTTGGACCCCGTCAGATCATCAGCCGCGAGCTACGGGACGCGATAACTCACGCACTTGAAGCACGCCGGCCTGTGGTGCTGCTGCAGAACCGGCGTGGCGCTGCTACCCATGCGCTCTGCCCGAAGTGCGGGCATCTCATTCAATGCCGGAATTGCAGCGTGCCGCTGGTGCAGCATCGGGCGAGTGGGGTCATGCGCTGCCACCGTTGCGGCGCAGAATCGCCAATCCTTACACAATGCCCGCAGTGTGAGAATCAGCTTCGCTTTCGCGGCGTCGGATCGCAAGCTGTAGAAATCGAGATGCTTCGAATGTTCCCTGCCGCCCGTATTGCGCGCTGGGACAGTGACGTGATGGGCGAAAAGGATGAATCAAACCCTCTAGCCGCTCTCCGAGAGGGCAAGCTGGACATCCTCATTGGAACCGCGGCCGTACTAATCGAACCCTTGCCCGTCGGCCTCTACGCCGTCGTATCCGCAGACACAGCGCTTCACTTGCCTGACTACCGGGCCTCGGAGCGGACATACCAACTCTTGCGGCGCATCGGTTTCATGGCTGCACAAGCGCAGGCAGAGATGCTCGTTCAAACGTATACACCTGAAAGCCTCCCTTTGCGCGCATTGAAGATTGGTCGATACTTGTGGTTCTACCGCAAGAACGTCGCAGAACGCACAGGCGCTTTTCCTCCAAGTGTGGAAATGGCGGTCTTGCTTTACCAAGACCGCAATCTGGAGCGCGCCGCAGAATCGGCGGTCGCTTTGGTACAATGTCTTCAGGAAACCATCGATCGTGACTGCCAGGCGGTCGAGCTCTTGGGACCGGCGCCCGCCTTTCCCGAACGTGTACGCGGGCTCTACCGTTGGCATGTCATGGTGCGCGGACAACGCATTCACGATCTCCTGGTTCACGTACCACCAGGATGGATTATCGACGTAGACCCGGTCAGTGTGTTGTAGACACTCATTTTCAAGGCTGGAATAACCAACGTGGCCGTGAGAAATGTTCTTCAGCTAGGCAGTGAAACACTGCGTGAGAAAGCCAAACCTGTTTCCAAGGGCATGCGGGGGCTGCGAAAGCTCACGGATGATATGTTCGCCACCATGGAGGACGCTTCGGGCGTGGGTTTGGCTGCTCCGCAAGTCGGTGTGCCGTTGCGCGTGATCGTGGTTGACGCCGATGAAGTACGGATGGCTCTCGTCAACCCTGAGATTGTCAAGACTTCGGAAGAGACTATCTTGGACGAGGAGGGTTGTCTATCTTACTTCTCCTACTATGGCCCGGTGAGCCGGTACCAAAGCGTTGTGGTCAAGGGCAGGTCGCTCGAGTGGAAGAAGGTGCGCATCCGCGCTGAAGACCTCTTGGCGCGCGTATTTCAGCATGAGATCGACCACTTGAACGGTACACTCTTTGTAGATCGTGTCGAAGACCCTGAGGAAATCCGCCGCGCTGACCCTGAAGCGGAGCCGGAAACTCCAATCGCAGACTATTAGGAAGTCGAGATGCGTGTCATTTTTTGCGGCACCGCCGCTTTCGCCGTACCCAGCTTGCACGCCCTCGCGCAACACCACGACGTTGTCCTGGTAGTGACCCAGCAGGACCGACCGGCAGGGCGCGGCCGCAGACGGCAAATGCCGGCGGTAAAACAAACTGCTGCCGAATACGAACTCCCGGTCATACAGCCGCGCTCCCTGCGCAGGGATTCCGTGGTCTCAGAACTCGCGGCGGCTGCTCCCGACCTCATCGTCGTTGCAGCCTACGGCAAGATACTGCCGGCGGCAGTTCTCGACCTGCCGCCGCACGGGTGCCTGAACGTGCACGCTTCGCTCTTGCCCCGTCATCGCGGGGCTTCACCTGTGACTGCGGCCATTCTCGCCGGTGACCCTGAGACGGGCGTGACAATCATGCAAATGGACAAGGGTCTTGATACCGGCCCAATCCTTAGGCAGCAATCGCTGCGCCTTTCGGGAGAAGAGACCACGTCTGCATTGACAACTGCTCTTGCTCAGCTTGGCGCCGAGCTCCTCATTCCAACACTCGATGAATTTATCGCCGGACGTGTCGAAGCACAAGCCCAAGATAGCGCCAGAGCCACGTATGCTCCGCTCCTGAGCAAAGATGACGGCATTGTGCAGTGGGATCAAGATGCAGAATCCATTTGTCGCCATGTGCGAGCCATGCAGCCGTGGCCGGGTGCCGTGACGCTATGGGACGGTCGGCAGCTCAAAGTCCTTCGCGCGCGCGCCATAGCACGTGAGAATGATGAAGCGCCGGGCTCAGTAATCAGGCATCAGGAGAGGCTCGCCGTGGTCGCAGGCTCCGGAGTCGTATTGCTTGAAGAAGTGCAACTGGCCGGCAAGCGGGCGATGCCCGCCGCCGATTTCCTCCACGGCTACGGTAGCATCGTCGGCACGGTGCTCCGTGGGCCGGCATGGTATCATGACACTGAAACGTCGGCAGTGTCCCGCGATGAAAGTGGTGCCGATTTACCTCCACAATAGGGCGAAGGGACGGGCAATTCCGCATTAGCGGTACGTGAGGCATAGTCGAATGGATGATCCGCTAGGGTTGGGGCTTCCACCGACACAGACTGAGATTCTGGTAACAGATGACATTGGAGCCCTGGTGAGTGTAATGCCACCGCGGATCCGGCGTTCCTTGGAAGCAATCGATGACGCGTCCGACCTGCTTGAAATTGTCCTGGATCTTGGACGTAAACCGGAAGCGCGCTTTCTCAAGCGTGAAGCTGTCCTCGACGACAGAGAACTGACGGCAGACGACATTACCTTCGTCATTTCTCGGTTGGGTGCATTCACAAACGATAACCGTGCCGGCATTCCTCGGACGCTTCACCGCATTTCAGCCATCCGCAACCGCGCGGGAGACATCGTCGGCCTGACTTGCCGCATCGGGCGGGCCGTGTTCGGAACGATTGAGATCATTCGCGACCTGGTTGAGACCGGCAAAAGCCCGCTGTTGCTAGGCAGCCCGGGCGTGGGGAAGACAACGCTCCTGCGCGATGTTGCCCGCGTGCTTGCCGACGAATTGAACAAACGCGTAGTGGTAGTAGACACTTCTAACGAGATTGCAGGCGACGGTGACATTCCCCATGCCGGTATCGGTCGGGCGCGCCGCATGCAGGTGCCGAGCTCCACAGACCAACACAAGGTCATGATAGAGGCGATCGAGAACCACATGCCCGAAGTCATCGTGATCGATGAAATCGGTACGGAGCTGGAAGCCGCTGCTGCGCGCACTATCGCCGAGCGCGGAGTCCAACTCGTGGGAACTGCGCACGGAAATACATTAACTAACTTGATGCAGAACCCAACTCTATCCGATCTCATTGGAGGCATCCAGTCCGTAACGCTCAGTGACGAAGAGGCGCGGAGACGACGCTCGCAAAAGTCTGTGCTGGAGCGCAAAGCCCCGCCCACCTTCCAGTTTCTAGTTGAAATCAAGGGTTGGCACCACATGATCGTGCACCATGATGTCGCCGAGACCATAGATAGCCTCCTGCGCGGACGGCCTATTGCCGTGGAGGAGCGCGTTCGCGGGCACGATAACAGCATTGAATCTACGAAACATGCAATTGCGCCCCCGAAGAGCATTCGCTCGCAGGAACTTTGGGATCCTCAGGAAGGCGAAGCCAGGGAGCAACGAGAGCGGCCCGAGCCAAAGTATAATGGTCGGTCTCGCACGTCTGAATCTCAGCTCATTCCCCATCACTGGACGGAAAAGGCCGATGAGCGGGCACCGCAGCGTGACCCAGTCACGATATTTCCGTTTGGCGTAAGTCGCAGACGCTTGGAAGATGCGGCACGCAACCTAGGAGTGCCGGCTTGGGTCACCGAAGATTTGGACGGGGCCGACGTGGTTCTGACGCTCAAAAGCTATTTCCGTCAGCGTACCGGCCCCTTGCGCCAAGCGGAGGAGAAGCAAATTCCTATCTTCGTGCTAAGAAGTAATGCACAGTCTCAGATAAACCAGAGCCTTGCCAGCATCTTCGATCTCAAGACCCGCCACTCGATGGAAGAGAACGAAGACCTCCGCCTTGCCGAGGCGGCAGTGCAGGAAACCTTACACACGTCGCAACCGGTTGATCTGCCGCCGGCCAATGCCTATATTCGCCGTCTTCAACATGAGCTTGCTCAAAAGTCCAAGCTTGGCTCCCGCAGCTATGGCAAAGAACCGAAGCGTTGGGTACGCATTCACAAGCCCTAAGCACAGCTCTCAGCACGAGCTTCTGCACAGAACTAGACGCGGTAACGCATGACCAACCTTGACGACGATCGTTCGTTTGCACTGCTTGACTCCGGCAACATGGCCTCCCAGATTGGGGAATTTCCCGGTGCTTGCGCTGCCGCTTGGGACCTGGCACAAAGGGTCTCGCTGCCGTCTGCCTACCATGCTACGCGTTCGGTAGTAATTCTCGGCATGGGAGGGTCGGCGATAAGCGGCGACCTCGCGCGAACCCTTGGGTCGACTACGGCGTCTGTGCCGATTGAAGTCGTTCGCGGCTACTCGATTCCAGGGTACGTGGACAGCCACACCCTTGTGATTGCCATCAGCTTTTCCGGCAACACTGAAGAAACCCTTGCCGCTTTCGAAGCCGCTTCTCGCAAGGGAGCGTCACTGCTTGTCATTGCAGGCGGAGGCGAGCTCCACGAGCGCGCCCGGGCAATTGGCATCCCGCACTATCCTATACGAAGTGTCAGCCAGCCCCGCGCCGCACTGCCGCATCTCTACATGCCCGTAATCCATGCCCTGACAACCCTCGCTGTGATCCGATGCGGCGCCGCGGAAGTCACGAGTGCCATTGAATTCGCTGCAACGCACGCTAAGGTTCTTGCCGCTGCCGCGCCGGAAAGATTGAACCCGGCCAAGCAATTGGCGCGAACACTTCACGGGCGCATCGCGAGCATCTATGGTGCGGAGTTTCTTGGAGAGGTGGCGCGGCGATGGAAGACACAAATCAACGAGAACAGCAAGCAATGGGCCGAGTTTGAACACCTGCCGGAAGCGAACCACAACGCTGTGGTTGGGTACATGCATCCAGCCGCGCACACCGACGCCTTGGGCGTCATTCAGCTAGACTCTTGCCACTATCATGAACGCACGCGAATCAGGCTGCAGGTGACGAAGGAGCTACTCCGAACCGCAGGAATAGCCAACGAAACGGTAGCGGCGCAAGGCCCAACGCCCTTGGCGCAGCAACTCTACGCCATCCTGCTGGGTGACTACGTCAGCTACTATCTCGCCATGCTCAATGGTGTAGACCCTACGCCGGTTGCCCCTATCGATCACCTCAAGGCCGTATTGGCAAGAGCCACAGAGGGTGATACTACAGTTTGAAGGCCTTTGCAGACAACAGACTCCGATAGCAAGGTGTAGTAGACTCTAGTTGCACCGAGAACCTGCCATCGGACGGTACTAATGGCGACCAGGAGTCCTCAAAAAAGCACCGCTGCTACTAAGGATGCGAACAGGCTACGTCCCGAAGACAGGGCAGTCCACCAATGGTACCGGTTCGTTTTATCATTCCCTCCTCACCTAGTTCAGAACTATTTGGATCGGCTCGACATCCACGGGTCGGACACTGTCCTGGATCCATTCTGCGGCACTGGCACGACTTTGGTCGAGTGCAAGAAACTAGGTATTGCGAGCATCGGGATTGAACCAAATCCGATGGCGCATTTGGCGAGTTCTTTGAAGGTTGACTGGTCGGTCGATAGTTCTGCACTCTTGGACTACATGGATGAAGTCGCAGCCTCAATGAGAAGCGCCTTGGCCCATGGTGATGTAGATAATTTGAGTGATCTTCCTCTGTTCCAGAATAACGGGGCGTCACGAACCCAACTGAGGGCACTAAGTCCTGAGCAGTGTAAGATACTTCTCAAAAACTCAATCAGTCCGATCCCCTTGCACAAGTCGCTGGTTCTCTTGGAAGCGATCGATAGGCACGGTGATTATCAGCTCCGCCAATATGCACGGCTTGCGCTAGCGAACGCCTTGGTTCACCACATTGGTAACTTAAGGTTTGGGCCGGAAGTGGGGGTCGGTCGTATTAGGGACGATGCTCCAGTGCTGGATGCCTGGTTAGACTGCATGGGGGCAATCATTCAAGACATTCGCCTAGTTCAAGACAGGGCCCACATTCCTGCTCGAGTACTCAAGGCCGACTCGCGAGAGGTAGATCGGGTCTTGGAACCGGGCTCAATTGATGCCGTGATTACTTCCCCACCGTACCCGAACGAGAAGGACTACACACGAACCACGCGATTGGAGTCTGTCATCCTCGGACTAATACTGGACAAGAGTGAGTTGCGATCCCTAAAACTGGACCTAGTTAGATCCAATACCAGAGGAGTGTATAAGACAGACACCGACGACGAAGAGGTTTCTAAGAATGTTGACATACAGAACATAGCGAAGTCCATTGAGGAGCGTCGTGTCGAATTGGGTAAGACATCAGGTTTTGAACGCCTTTATCCGCGGGTCACACAACTGTATTTCGGCGGAATGATGCGGCACCTCGCGTCACTGAGGTCTGTATTAAGACCAAGGGCAAAGCTTGCCTATGTAGTAGGCGATCAAGCGTCATACCTAAGGGTAATGATTCGCACAGGGCAAATCATCGCTGATCTGGCTCGATCGTTGGGCTATGAAGTAACTGACATAGAGCTGTTCCGCACGAGGCCATCAACCGTCACAGGTATGCAACTTCGCGAAGAGGTCGTTCTGCTCGAATGGCCGGGAACCTGATTTTACAAGGAGCTGCAAATTCCCTCTCAGAACCGATATTCGGCAATCATTGAGGCGATTTTCGAGGCCAAGCATAAGCGTGGGCAACGCGAATTGGACTTCGAACGAGAGGACTTCGTCACGTTTGCAGCTAAGTTAGGCATCGACCTGCCAAAGAATCTGGGCGACCTAGTTTACACATTCCGATATAGAACAGAACTCCCCATTAGGATTGGAGCGACTGCGCCTGATGGTGAAACCTGGATAATCCGTTCCACTGGTCGGAGCAAATACCGGTTTGTTTTAGTTACTGACGCACCATTGTTACCTAATCCAAACCTCGCTGTAACAAAGGTGCCAGATGCGACCCTAGGGATAATTGTCAAGTACGCGCTCAATGACGAACAATCTGTCTTGGCTCGCGTCCGGTACAATCGGCTGATTGATATCTTTCTAGGCATTACTTGCTATTCCCTCCAAAATCACCTACGGACGACCGCCGCCGGCATGGGCCAAGTGGAGACGGATGAAATATACGTAGGCGTGGACAAAAGCGGCTCGCACTATGTCATACCTGTTCAGGCCAAGGGCGGGAGCGATAGACTCAACCGGGTTCAGATTGAGCAAGACATTGCCGTCTGTAGCGAGAAGATGCCGTCCTTGGTCTGCCGGCCAGTTGGAGCGCAATTTATGAAAGATGACTTGATTGCACTCTTCGAGTTCGAGCAACAAGGTGACGACTTCAACATAGCATCGGAGAAGCATTATCGCTTGGTATCCCCAGATGAAGTTACGGATGAGGACTTGGCGAGATATCGACGGAGATTGTAGACATACGTGAAGGGTCGATTTGCAACTTTGGAATTCGGTAACTTAGGGCTCTTCTCTGTGAAAAGGCTTTGGATATAGCTAATGTGAGTCTAAAAGCTGTACCCACTTTGCGATGCTTTGACAGTCGGATAGACCATTGATACACTTGCCACGAACCATAGCCGCTAACTTGCAAGATGGAGGAATCAAGCCAGCATGGAGAGACACTGGAGCCACTACATGCACCTTGGGTTCGTGCATTTCATGCTCTTTCCGGAGGTGATGGGTGGAGATGGACCCATTATCGAATCACTGCGTCACTTGACGGCTGACGACTTCTTCCAAGTGGCTGAAATAACCCATATTGCTGATCCTGCTGTTGCGAAAGAAGCCAAGGCTCTGAGCGAGACTACCAAGCTCCACCTTGGTTTCGGCGCGCAGCCTATCCTCCTGCGCAATCAACTGAACCTTGCCAGCCTGGATGAGTCGCACCGTCAAGCAGTGGTGGCGCGGGTCAAGCAAGCTGTAGACGAAGCCTACGCGATGGGTATGCGCGTGCTCGGACTCTTCGACGGTCCTTCTTCATATCCCGGTGAAGAGTACAAGGCGCAAGCCTTGAGCGCATTCGCCGAGTCCCTCAAAGAAATCTGCGCCTATGCCGAGCAGCAGCGCACCGACTACACGCTCTGGATCTCCCTGGAGCAATTCGACCGGGACGTTGACAAGAAGAGCCTCGTCGGCCCAATTGAGGATACGCTCCCCCTCTGCAAAGCAGTCCGAGCCCAGTGCGGCAACTTTGGACTCTTAGTGGATCAAGGGCATCTTCCATTGCTGGGTGAGACACCGCAAGCTACCCTCTCTGCGGCACGTGAGTACTTGGGGCACATACACCTTGGCAGTTGCATTAAGAAACCGGGCCACGCGCTCTACGGTGACCAGCACCCTCGCTTCGGCCACGAGGACGGCGAAAACGACACTGCAGAACTTACGGAGTTTCTCCGCACCTTGTTTGAGATTGGCTATTTTGACATGGCCGTGCCCACGGACAAACCGCTCTGCACCTTTGAGTTGAAGCCCGCGCCCGGCGAGGATTCACTATCCCTCATGGCAAATGCCAAGCGGACGTTCCAGGCAGCCTGGGCACAACTGTAGACTTGATTGAGCAACGAGAAAGAGATGGAAGACCATGCAGCCGAAAATCTATATCACGCGCCGAATACCGGAATCAGGGATCAAGCTTCTCCAAGAGTCGTGCGACGTGGAGATTTGGGATAGCGATGACGTTGTTCCGCGCGACGTGTTCTTAAAGGCAATTTCCGATAAGGATGCCGTGCTCTGTCTCCTAACGGATAAAGTCGATGCCGAGACCATGGACGTCGCCAAGAATGTAAAGATCTTTGCCAATATGGCCGTTGGTTTCGACAATATTGACGTTGAAGAGTGCACCAAGCGCGGCGTCATGGCCAGCAATACTCCTGGCGTGCTCACTGGTACGACTGCGGACTTTGCTTTCACGCTGCTCATGTCCGCTGCACGCCGCATTCGCGAGGGGCATGAGTTCGTTCAAGCCGGGAAGTGGGAAACTTGGGGGCCCCTTCTGCTCATGGGGCAAGATATCCATCACGCCACGCTGGGCTTGATTGGATTGGGCCGTATTGGGACGGAAATGGCCCGGCGGGGTCAGGGATTCTCAATGCGTGTGCTCTATAACGACGTAGTGCGACGGGAAGACCTTGAGCAGGAACTCGGCCTGGAGTACGCCGACTTTGATACGGTGCTGCAGGAATCCGATTTCGTGAGCATGCACGTGCCGTACATGCCTGCGACGCATCATCTAATCAGCACAGAGCAGCTTGCAATGATGAAGCAGACAGCCGTGCTCATTAATACTGCCCGCGGTCCTATTGTCGATCCGCAGGCTCTTTACACCGCACTGAAGTCAGGTGAGATTTGGGCGGCAGGACTTGATGTTACCGATCCCGAGCCTATCCCGATGAACGATCCGCTGCTCACGTTGGACAACTGCCTGATCGCGCCGCACATTGCCAGTGCCAGCTTCAATACCCGCAGCGATATGTCTGAGCTGGCTGCGAACAATATCCTGGCGGCACTCTCCGGCGAACGCCCACCCACAATCCTCAACCCCGATGTGCTGGGGAATTCCTAGTCTGCTTGTTCGTGCTCTGCCGTTTGTTCAGAAGATTAGCAGGAAGGCGACTGAGGCGCAGCGCAGAGTCATAGGGCTTGCGCTGGGGTTCTGAGTGCCACGCATGCAGCGAGGACGTGCCGCCTAAGACGAGTTGTTATCCTCGGCGGACTGTGTCTTCCAAGGCAGCACACGCAACCGCTCCCGCGCCGGAACCCGGAAGACAGGCGGCATAGCGTAGGTCTTCACCCGGCTGTGTACGGCAATACTCTGCAGCAAGCCAATGCCAATGAAGGTAGCAACCAAGGCGCTACCGCCGTACGAAAGGAATGGCAAGGGTATTCCGGTTACGGGCAAGAGCCCGATTATCATTCCAACGTTTACGAAGGTCTGCAAGAATATCAGCGCCGCCACGCCAACTGCAATATTCTGTCCAAAGTGATCGCGGGCGCTTGTAGCAATCATCGTAGCGCGAATGAGCAGCACCGCAAACAGCGTCAGCACAAGCGCGCTGCCGACAAAACCTAGCTCCTCGGCCAAAACGGCAAAGACAAAGTCCTTATGTTGCACGCGCAAATACTCGAGCTGTGTTTGCGATCCCTGAAATAGCCCTCGGCCCCAAAGCTCTCCTGCGCCAACGCTGATGCGCGCCTGGAGCACATTGTAACCAGCACCGAAGGGGTCGGCCGTCGGATCAAGAAAAGTGGTAACGCGTTCCCACATGTAGTCTTTAATTCTTATGAGCTGCAAGAATACAGCGGCTAACAAGCCGATTGCCACACCAATCAAGTACCGGAAGGGCACGCCGGCCATGAAGACCATCGCCCCCCAGATTCCAAGGAACATTAGCGTCGTGCCGAGATCCGGTTCTCTATAGACCAAGAACGCCGGCACGGCGGTGATAATCATGGATCCAAAGAAGTAACGTATGTCCTCCGCCCGGTGCGGCCCGGCGCTAAAGAAATGCGCCAGTACCACAATCAGAGCTATCTTTGCGATTTCAGAGGGTTGCAATGAGAGGGGGCCAATCAAGAACCACCGCTGCGAGCCGCCGACAGATACCCCGGCAAAGAGCACCGCCAAGAGCAAGAGCACGGATCCTCCGTAGCCAATCCAGGCCAAGCTACCCAGCCAACGGTAGTTCAGCTTGGGGGAAACGGCAAGAATTACGATGCCAATGCCTAAGAACAAACTTTGTTTGATGACGTCGATAGACGTCCCGGAATCGAGAAGCGTTGCGCTGCGAATGAGGATTATACCGATAGCCGCAAGAAGCAAAGCTGCGACCGTGAGCCAGTAGTCGTAGAGCTTCCACTTTCGTATTGCGATCATGCTATAGCTTAGCACTCCTAGCAGACTCGAAATAGAAGCGGGTCATCTTATCGGCAATCGGGGCTGCAAATTCGGATCCCTCACCGGCATCGTAGAGCACCACGGCAAAGGCGATCTCGGGTTCATCGAATGGTGCAAACCCGGTAAACAAGGCGTGTGTCGGCAGGAAACCATTCTCATCACGAGGGCCGGGGAATTCTGCCGTACCGGTCTTACCGGCTATTCCAAACGGGTTCGCTGCTATCCGGATCGCAGTACCGCGCACCACAACATCGCGCATTGCGTTTCGGATTACCGCAAGCACCTCTGCGGAGAATGGCAATTGGCGAGCCACTTGCGGTTCGATTGGCTGCCCTTGCGTGCCGTCAGCGCCCCGTATCTCAGCAGCAATCCTAGGGTACATCAATTTCCCGCCATTTGCAATGGCCGCGGTAAAGTTGGCAAGCTGCAACGGAGTCGATAAGACATCACCTTGTCCAATGGCTGTATTGTATGAGTCGCCTTGGAACCAAGGCTCTTTCTTGATACGCTGCTTCCGTTCAGGTGTTGGAATGAGACCATCCTGTTCACCGGGCAGATCAATGCCGGAAATCTGACCAAAGCCGCTTGAAGTCGCGGCCCGAGCAAGCGCTTCCGGCCCGATGCCCTCAAAACCCGTATGGGGATTGCCGCCAACCAGGTTATAGAAGCACACGTCGCAAGAATTGACCAAACCTTCGTAAACATTCAAGAGTCCGTGTCCGCTGCGCTTCCAGCACCCAAACTCCCACCCTCCTGCAAGGATCAGGCTGCCTCGACACTCGAACTGTGTTTCCAAGTCCATCCCATGATTCTCAAGCCACTCAGCAATGCTTACAAGTTTGAACGTTGAGGCCGGCGGATAGAGCCCGCCAATAGCATGGTTGACCAGAGGTCGCGACGGATTGTTGGCTAGTCGCGCATAATCCTCCTCAGAAATAGATTGGGCGAAGAGATTGTTATCGAAGCCAGGCAGGCTAACCAGGGCACGAACCGCTCCTGTGGCTACGTCTAGCGCTACAACGGCGCCGGAGGGCGCTCCTGAATCCGTAAGTCCGTCTTGGAGCATTTGCGTTACCGCGGCCTGGAGTTCCAAGTCCAATCCCAACACAAGGTTGTTTCCCGGTTGGGATGGCGTCTCATGGAGAACACGGATGGTTCTCCCATATGCGTTGACCTCCACGTTTCTCTGACCTTTCTTCCCGTGGAGATCTGCCTCATAGATGGACTCGATGCCTGCAATGCCAACCTGGTCATCGCGTTCGTAGCCTCGGTTCAGATAGAATTCAGTTCGCTCATGGGGGATAGGGCCAACGTACCCCAAAATGTGACCGTTGCTATCTCCTACCGGATACTCGCGAATAGGGCGGCTTTCGGCGGAAATACCCGGCAGGTTTGCGTTCTCTTCCTCTATGATCATGGCAACGTGACGCGGAACGTCCCGCTTCAAGATGGTCGGTTGATAGGGACTCTGCAGTCCCTCAGTCATAAGTTCCATTATGGTCGGCGCAGGCATCTCCAGCAGTGCTGAGAGTCGGCGGGATACGTTCTCGATCTCGTCTCGCGGCAAATCGATCATGCGAGCTACAACGCTGAAATTGGGTACATTTATGGCTACCCTTTGACCATGTCGATCGTACACAACGCCGCGCAGCGGCTTGACGGAAAGCACTCGCAGGCTGTTGTTCTCCGCTTGGTTGCGGAGCTCAGGGCCGCGAACGATCTGGATGTACCAAAGCCGAACTACGAGTGCAAGAAACGAAAGGAGCAATACGATTCGCAGCAGGTAGAAGCGAATTACTTCGCGTCGTGTCAGCCTACGCTTCTCCTCAGCCATCATCTCCTCCTGGAGACTTCAGCGCCACCTGGCGACGACTTCGGCGCTTGGCAGCCTCTTCGCCGCTTGGCAACATCAACGTCTCCTGGTACTTGTGCTTCCCGAGGTCACCTCAAGGAGGCGAAATCCTGCCAGCACTATGAGCGGCGCAAAGACGGCATTCATTAGTGCCGTCGGCAATGCCATTTGCAGGAGCATATCGCCAAACGAAAACCGATAGTCGAATGTGATGAGCAAAGCGCCTAAGAGAAGGAAATAAACGAGGGCTACCCAAAGAGACGTTACTGCCGCCACTACTATCCGGTTCGGCTGCACGATGCTTACAGCAAACCCTCCCACAAAGCCCGCCACCGTAAGTGCTAGGGCGCTTAGACCCCAATGGGCATCAGAGAAAGCATCGATTAGTAATCCGCCTACAAAGCCCCAGCCCGCGCCGCCCGCCGGCCCATACCAAAGCGCCAACAGCGTAACGACTTGCAGCATAGGCAACCATACGATGCCGAATAGCGGAAAGTGCCACACCACGCTAGCCTGCACCAAGGCAGCCATCATCATCACGATCACAATGGCGGGGCGGGAAACATCGTTCATTGAGTCGGCCCTGAGAAGTCCCGCTCCTCGAGCGGCAGCGGCACAAAATTCGCAACTACCATCACATGTTCCAGTTGCGACAAATCCGCCAACGGCTCTATCTCTGCGGTTTGAAACTCCTCGTAGTCCTCTTGCTGCACATTTGTGACCCTTCCTAGTACGAAATCCTTTGGTAGGCCTCCACCCATGCCGCTCGTAACGACAATGTCGCGCTCATTGAGCTCTTCGGTCTGCAAGACATAGCGCATTTGGAGGCGTCCATCGGGCGTGCCATAGACAATGCCGAAAGTGCGGCGCAGGCCCCCCTGAACGACGGCATTGACCGCACTGGAGGGGCTTGTAATTAGCTGCACCTTCGACCAATGTGACGAAACTCTGGTGACTTTTCCAATGACACCGAGATGAGTCACAACGACCATGCCTTCCTGTACTCCTCCGCTGCTGCCAATGTCAATGATAATGACATCTAGAATATTTGTCGGATCCCTGCCAATTACCTGGGCGGGCAGATGGTCCCACTCAGAGTTTGCTTGAACGTATCCTAGTTGCTCGCGGAGTGTGCGGTTTTCGATTTCAGCACCGCGCAAACTGATGATTTCCTGATAGAGCTTCTCTACATCTTGTCGCAGCACGGCATTCTCTTCACGAAGATTCCTCGTTTCCTGGAACGAGCCCAAAACGTATGCGGCTGCTCCGGTGGTCGAATCGAGGGCGCGTTGCACCGGAACCGCAACAAAAGCTACTGCACTTTCCACAGGTCGCAACCAGCCTTGGCGCGAAAGGAAAATAAGCAGAACTGCGGCAACTATGAGGAGTGCAAGCCTCAGGAACAAGGCTTGCGGTTGGACGTTAAAGTCACGCATTGTGTCTCAGCCGGCACCCAATTCTAGGGGGCTACATGCGCGTACTCACGTGCATCGGAAACGAACAGCTTTTGGTAGAAATCGATGTCGTTGAGGCACTCTCCCGTGCCAAGTGCAACACAGGTGAGCGCGTTTTCTGCTACGACGACCGGTACAAGCGTTTCCTCAGAAATTCGCTTATCTATTCCCCCGAGGAACGCCCCACCTCCCGTAAGCACAATGCCCCTATCCACAACATCACTCAGCAATTCGGGTGGGGTCTCTTCAACAGATACCTTTACCGCCTCGACGATATCATGCACTGGCCCTTCAATAGCCTCACGCATCTCTCCTTGAGTCACAAGCACCGTCTTGGGGAGCCCGGAGAGCATATCCCGACCGCGCATCTCGAAGGTCTTTTCCTGTTCGTCGGGTAAGGGATACGCAGCGCCTATCGCTATCTTGCTTTCCTCAGCAGTGCGTTCACCAATTAGGAGGTCGTACGCTTGGCGGGCATAGTCAGTAATCGTCTGATCGATCTCATCACCGGCAATGCGAACTGAGCGTCTCACAACGATCCCGCCTAGAGATATTACCGCCACCTCTGTGGTGCCGCCGCCAATATCCACAATCATGTTGCCTGCGGGTTCGTCGACCGGCAGACCTGCACCAATTGCTGCCGCCATCGGCTCCTCAATCAGATATGCTTCGCGTGCACCTGCATTGATTGCAGCATCTTGCACCGCACGCTTTTCCACTTCGGTCACACCACTGGGAATACCCACGATGACCCTTGGGCGCGGCACTAATTGCACGGTTGTGTGTACCCGATTGATGACGTAACGAAGCATTGTTTCAACAGTTTCAAAGTCTGCAATTACGCCATCTTTTAGAGGCCGCACGGCCACGATATTTGAAGGAGTGCGGCCAACCATCCGCTTTGCCTCCGCACCGACGGCGAGCACGCGTTTCGTCCGCAAATCCATCGCGACCACTGAAGGTTCGGAAACCACAACACCCTTATCTCTTGCATACACCAAGAGATTCGCAGTGCCGAGATCAATTCCAAGATCCTGGGAGAAGAGACCGAGAAAAGAGCTAAAGGGACCGAGAATACTTGATCGCCAAGAAGACATTCCTCACTCCACAACCATATGAACTCTTGGGGAGCCAGATCGGAACCAGGGGGAACGGGTTGCACCAGCCACCCGCAAACAGTGATCTTTCACATCGCACCTAATCTCATACATTCTAACATACACTTGGCCTGCCGAAATACCTAGAGAAAAACACGCTTCAAGAGATTAGGTAGCATGTCTAGTAGTTTCGGCCTCTCCGGCGCTTGTGCCCTGGCGTGCTCTGCCTGAACATCTGCTTCCCTGTGGTACACTGTTTTTCACACAAAGCGCTATCACTTATTCAATCTCTTATCGTGAGTTCGAAAGGAGCTTTCCTATGCGTGTCGATCGTCTGTACAGTCCAAAGGGACCGCGGCCTGCGGGGACATACTCCCAGGCGGTGCGTGCGGGCAATCTGCTGTTCATAGCGGGACAAGGCCCTCTCGACCCCCAAACCGGCGAAATCAAGGGCGAGACTCTTGCTGAGCAGTGTCAGCTTACGCTGCAAAACATCAAGAATATCGTAGAGGGTCACGGCGGCGACATTCGCAACGTTGTAAAGGTAAATGTCTATCTCGCCGACATTAACGACTTCTCTGAGATGGATGGGGTATACAAGACATTCTTCGGCGAGTACCCACCTGCGCGCACAACAGTTGGCGTGCAAATGAACGACATTCTGGTCGAGATTGAAGCTACTGCAGTCATTGACGACTAATCGTAAACTACGACGCTACTTGACACTGGATTCTGCGAGCTTGGTCATTGTTTCGCGGTAGCGCCGATCCATTTCCGGCCCCTGTCGACTCAAGTACTCTTGCTCCAGAGCACGTGCAACCGTAGTAGACGCCGCCGCCGGAATGTCTATAGTTGCAAACGTAATCTTGTCATAGCCGCGCTGATACGCGACCACTTCGCCCTTGCTTACAATGAGATTCTGACCGACGTTGGCTTGCACGATGGGCACGCCGTTCTCGCGGGCGCGGGCTAAGACTGCCTGGTTTTGCGCTTTGCTCCTATTGCCATAGGTCGGGATAAAGAGGACTTGCGCACCGTCGAGAACTATCGATCGGGCAATGAGAGGTTCCCAACGGTCGTTGCAGATAAGCATGCCGGCGCGACCGAGGGGTGTGTCAAATGCACGCAGCTTCTTGCCAATGCGGTTGAAATGCCAGGATGGATGTGTGCCTTCCGCAAACTGGCTCTTCTGATACCTGCCGCATAGCTCCCCCGTGTGATCGATAAAGACCACCGTATTATAGATCCCGTTATCCGTCCGCTCGGCGAATCCAAAGCAGAGGCACACCGCGAGTGATCGGGCCAGTTGGCGAAAGTGCTTTACGTAGGGTCCGTCTAACGGTTCCGCGATCTCCAGCATCTCGTCGGCCGACCGTCTACCCTCGATGACGTCGTAAACAACGTAGCCTTCAAGAGCGCCCTCGATTGTCACGATCACGTCGGGGGCTTGTGCAGCCGCTTCGCGAATGAACCGCTCCATCTTTGCCGCATTAAATGGCTTGTCCCACTTCTTCGGTCGCAACGAGATTGCTGCCGCTTTGATCGTCGTGAACATCTTGCACCTACCTTCTCGGCATTAGTGTGAGCGGTAATTAGAGCGTCTGCATCTCTCAGGCAACGCATATCCTAAACGCAGAATGTTCATGTGGTCGCATGCCCCCTACGACGAAGCGACAAATGCGGGATCGACGAGAAATTTGAGCCAAATCGCGAAGGGAACATTGCTAATCCGAAATCAACGGGAAGCTACGCTGGTTTGAGCGGTGCACAGCCAAATATCAGTGCACGCGCAAAGACTTCTTGCTAACACGACCGGGAAGTACCTAGCAAGAGAAGCCAACGGATTACAATTCGGAATTAGTAGACCTGGTCTTGATAGCTTCGCGGGGCTGCGTTTCTTGTCATTCCGAGCGCAGCGTCGAACAGGGCTCGCGGAATCTAGAAATTCCCGCACTCTAGATTCTTCGTCGCTGCACTCCTCAGAATGACAGATTGAGGAACCCCTACGTGCGTGAGAACGTGGAATGTTTCGCGTATCCGCACGGTGTAAGTCCAATCCTACTAATTCCGTTACGTTTTAATGCGAATCGGGCCCACTGCTCTGCTCATGCGAGATCTGCTACTGCACCAGCGAAAGCATCTATTGCCGATCTAATCCGTGTAAGGGTTCGCTCCCGGCCAAGTACTACCATAGTCTCAAAGAGCGGCGGCGTGGCAGTCTTGCCCGTAATCGCCACGCGGATGGGCATGAAGAGCTGTCCTGCCTTCCACCCCAAGTCGGCGGCTAATCCACGTAGGCAGACTTCGATATGCTCAAGATTCCAATCCTCAAGAGACTGGAGATTGTCGTACGCGCGCTCCAACGCATCCAGTGAATCTGACGGGGATTGCTTTTTCGCAACGAGGAGTTTCGGTTCGGGCGTCACGTCATCTGCAAAGAAAAAGTCAAGCACCGATGGCGCTTCAGCGAGATTCTTCAGACGCTCCTGCTCAAGCGCAACTGCGTCGCGAACGTAAGCCCGGTCGAAGTTGTCCGGATCGATCATGCCGGCCTCCGCCAGGAATGGGACAGTGCGGTCTGTTAGGTCATCCACGGTAAGGCTGCGGATGTAGACGCCATTCAGCCAAATGAGCTTTTGTAGCTCGAACACCGCATTGGCTCTGTTGACACGTTCCATGCTAAAGGCAGCAATCAACTCATCTAAACTAAATTTCTCTTGGGTATCGCCAGGGTTCCAGCCAAGCAAGGCCAAGAAATTCAAGACTGCCTCGGGCAGGTAACCCTGTTTAGCGTAGTCGCCTACCAAGACGGCGCCAGAACGCTTGCCTAGTTTGGTTCGGTCCGGATTTGTGAGTAAAGGGAGGTGCGCATAGGCCGGCAAATCAAAGCCCAGAGCGCGCGCGATTGGGATTTGCCGGTGCGTGTTGTAGAGGTGATCGGCGCCGCGGATGACGTGGGAAATCTGCATATGGCTGTCATCGATCACAGACGCAAGATTGTACGTTGGCATGCCGTCAGCACGCACTATCACTAGGTCATCGAGCTCAGAGGATTCGACCTTCATGTCTCCACGCACGAGATCGGTAAAGGAGACCGTCCCCTCGCGTGGCGACCGAAAGCGAATCACGGAACGGGTGCTTGATCGCTCTCGCGCCTCTCGCTCTGCATCAGTGAGATGCAAGCACGTCTGCGGGTACCGAAATGGACGCCGTTCTCTTTGGGCTTCCTTGCGCAGTGCGTCAAGCTCTTCCGGTGAACACCAACACCGGTATGCATGACCGTTTTCCAAGAGCTTCTCTGTGCAACTCTGATAGAGTGCCAGACGCTCGCTTTGGCGATATGGCCCAAAGTCTCCACTTGCTGCATAGCCTTCGTCCCAGTCCAAGCCCAGCCACCGGAAGCTCAACAAAACACCTTCAACATCCTCATCCGTTGAGCGTTTCGCATCGGTGTCATCGATGCGAAGAATAAAGGTCCCACCGGTTTGGCGGGCAAAGAGGTAGTTGTATAGTGCCGTACGGGCATTGCCTACGTGGAGATTGCCAGTGGGGCTGGGCGCTATACGCACGCGGACAGGATTAGCCATGCTGTATGTTTAACTCCTCACTGCGAGTTCTACTTTGGAGTATCGCTTGCTCGCCAATCTGAAACAGGCGCTGACTTCCTTGATAATCCCCTGATGACACGAGTGCTGACCTGACATGCCAAGAAGGATTCCAACGCGATGATCCCCGGGGACAAAGCCTACCAAGCCCTAGCATTCAGAATTTTCCGGTATGATGTTTCGACTCTAGGGGGCGCAAACAATCGCGTTGGCTGTTCGGATAGTAATAACTGAGGCGGAGAGGGTGGGATTCGAACCCACGAGGCGCTTGTGGCGCCTACTCGCTCTCCAGGCGAGCGCCTTCGACCACTTGGCTACCTCTCCACAGCGCTTTTGAGCATGATGAGCCGACGTTATGTAGCGCTGGCTGCAATTCGCCGAGCTATAGAATCGAAATCTTCCCGGCGAAAATCGAAGCTATCTTAAGGGTTTCCTCATGCATAGATTCTAGCAGCGCGGCGCCGGTAGCGTCAAAGTCCCATTGCAGCAAAAAGAGCAATCGAAACTAAATGCATCCGTTTGCGCGCATGCCGAGGACTTCCTGTCGGTTGACAGACGGCTTCAACCAAATCTACCATGACAGTTACAGCGACACCGCATGCAAGCTATTCCTCACGTTCATAATCAAGTGCATGTCTCAGATTGCGGAATCCTCCTCTACGCTCATAGCAGACGTCGGTACCTTTAGTACGCGTGTCTCTCTCCTAGAGCGCGTTGAAGGGGACTTTCGGCTCGCTGGCGCTGCGCATGTTCCTAGCACGATCGATCCTCCGATATCCGATGCGATGCTCGGCGTTTCGCGCGCTCTTGCGGAACTGGAGCGCACCACAGGATGGTCCGCCGGACAAGAATCCGTCACCAAGCTCGCAGTCACCAGCGTAGGACTTACCGTTGTTACCAGTGTGCTGAGCTTGGGCGACAGCCGCACCTTGAATGCGATGCTCGAAACTCTGCAAGCATCGCCCATTACGCCTATAGACATCTTCGACCTTCATAATCGACCGCCCGATGCCTATCAGTTCGTCTACCAGCGACTCATAGATTCCCCGCTCGATGCGCTCATCATCCTCGGCAGCGATGCCGAACGAGGCTGGGAGATAGAGATTGCCCGGATTGGAGAAATCATTCGGAACGTGCTCGGCGCGCATCGCAACGCATGGAACGCAACCGTAGTCTTTGTTGGTTCCACGGCTCACGCACAGTTTCTGCGCACTTTTCTCGGCGAGCGGGCACCGCTTCATCACATGGAATTGGACCCGGGCCAATCAGAGAGCGCAACCCTTGCCTCTCTCGAAGTCCTTGTGCAGTCGCTAGCCAAAGAGAGACGCCGGCTCCGCCTACCGAATTATTCAGGATTTGCCGAGTGGGCAGAGACTGATCCAATTGACTTTCAGGAAGCCCTTGGCAGTGTCACCCAACAGCTAGCACAGCGCTACAGCATTCACGTACTCTCCTTGGATCTTGGAGCAAGCCACGTTGCTGCGGTTTCGAGCCTTCCGAATGGGGACTTGCGCAGAGCATCTCTGGATGGTTTCGGCATCCGGCGCAGTCCGCAGAATATCCTGATGGAATCCGGTCGTGAGGCCGTTGAGCGCTGGCTGCCGTACGATCTGGATGAAGACCGGCTAGATAGCTTTCTCTTGCACCGGCTTGCACATCCCGCCGCTCTGCCGACGACGGTCGAGAGCCTTGTCTTGGAGCACGCCTTTGCGCGGGAAGCCATTCGCAGCGTGGTTGAGCTCATAGACGATCAGACAGTAGACGGGCAGAGAACTGCGCCCTGTGCTACCGCGGATGTGGTAATTGGCTGTGGCGCAACACTGGGCGGCGCACCGCGGCTGATACAGGCCGTAATGATGATGCTTGACTCCGTACAGCCCACCGGCTTTACGCAATTTGCCCTAGATCGAGCGGGCTCGCTACCGCTACTGCTGCTCGACAAAGCGATTGAAGAAGGAAATCCCTTTATTGAGCAGGATGTACTCTTGAGTCTAGGCGTTAGCATATCGCCATCTGGCCGCATGACCGAAAATCGCCCGGCCTTGAGTCTGCGCTTGGGCATTCCTTCTCGTTCTCCTGAGGAGTTTCAACTGAATTTTGGGGCCATGGAGGTAATTCCATGGGAGGGCGGCGCAGGCTCCAAGCTAGAAGTGTGGCCCGCTACACGGCTCGACCTTGGTGTTGGCCGGGGTCGGGGAGCCGAGCCACGTGCCAACCTCTATGGCGGCGCGCTGGGGCTCATTGTAGACGCGCGCGGGCGTCCTCTCGAGCTTGATAGCAGCAAGGACAAGCGACAGGCTAAGACCCTTGAGTGGATGCAGACGACGGGGTCGTATCCCACATTGTCTTTCTCTGGGAGATCGAGCTAGCTATGGCAACCATGCTTGCGCTGCGCGGCACGGCGAACCCACCGACGCCGACCCCACAGATTGGTCGTTATCTCTTGCGGTTAAGTCGTGTTCTGCCGGCCGACGGCGAAATCTCCGTGCAACCCGGGGATAAAGTAGAGCCACACACCGTAGTTGGCGCTTGTTCCATAACCCCGCAGCGATCTGTGATCGACTTGGCAAGCATGCTGGGTGTCTCTCCTGAAGACGTAGAAAAATCGCTCGAAGTTGCTCCTGGCGAGCGCTGCTCGGAAGGTGCGCTGATTGCCGCCCGGCGCCGCTTGCTGGGACTGCGCACACGTACAGCAATTGCCCCATTCAGCGGTCACGTCGGCGCGGTCTCTTCACGCAGCGGTCTTGCTTGGTTCGATGGCGAGAGCCGTGAGGTCCGTTTGCCTGCCGGGCTCTACGGTACCGTCATTGACGTTGTACCGCCGCGAGAGGTTGTCATAGAAGCGGATGCGGTAGTTGTGCGCGGCGTGTACGCTGTTGGAGGGGAAGCGTCCGGCAATCTCACCACGGTCCTCTCCCAAGGGTCCAATAGCGATGAGCGGCTCATTCTTGTATCTCGCGAGCCGGCTACCGTTGAAGTTATGCGGCGCGCCACCCAACTTGAAGCCGCCGCTGTGGTGGCCCCGTCCGCTGCACGCAAGGACATGGCCGTGCTCGGCATGGACCCGCTGGCCCGCCCGACGTCGCATAGGTGGAAAGGCCCGCCACTCCTACTGACGGAAGGTTTCGGCGAGCACCCCATGACGGACACGCTCTGGGAACTCCTTACCGCCCAGCCGATACCATGGGCAACAGTGGTTGCTCGACCGGACCTGCACGTTTTTCTGCTGATTCTGCCAATTCGTTCGCTTGCGCCGAAAGACGCCTGGACCCGCTTCGGTCCCGGCTCTCGGCTTAAGCGCGCCGGCATGTCGGTGGAACCGGGTGAAGTGCGATTGGACGCCTTCATGCCGTTCCCACTGGCCGTCCCCTCCGGTCTGCGGCTCCCCGCCGCAGAGACCATCGATGCCGATGAACGCCGCAGCCGCGTACCCCTCTCAGAGCTTGAGTGGCTGATGTAGACATGATCAAGTATCCTTGAAGTGCAGTTATCAATAGATCAGGATAGTTTTCGGATATAGGAATGTCTTGGAAGGGCAACAGAGCAGGCTCAAAGAGGAGCAGTAAATGCGTCTTGGTATGTCGCGGCTAGTTAATTCCGCATTCATGGCAATTGCCATCAGCTTGTTGGTCTGGGCCGCACCAGTGACCGCCAGCGAGGCATTAGATCAGCCTATTGCCAATGGTCACTTCTACAAGCAAGCCAACGGATTTGGCGGCGAGGGTAGCCTAGGTTTTGCGATTTGGGACGTGGACGGCGGGGGCGCATTTTATTCCAAATTTCGCCAACTTGGAGGCGTAATTGCCGTAGGCTATCCCGCCTCGCGGCATTATGAGGAAGCTGGTTTTGTATATCAAGTGACGCAGGGCTCGTTGCTACAATATCACCCGGGCCTAAAGCAAGTATTTCTCGGCAATACATTCGAAATTCTAGAAAGAGCTGGTCTAAATGCTATCCTGGCTTCTCGGGGCATTCCCGAGTCAATAACGGATGACGGGTCTGCAGGAGACTTTCAAAAGGCGAAGCAAACGCGGCTAGGTTGGCTCACTAACGAGGCTATCAAGGAACGTTACCTGAGCGCAGGCGGTGAAAATGCAGCTATCGAGCTCTATGGCCTACCAATGTCTCGCCCAGAGACATTTGGTCCCTTCATTACTCAGCGTTTTCAGCGCATAGCCCTCCAATATTGGACGGAGGACGTCCCTGAAATAGGCATCAGGAAGGGGACAGTTACCACCGTTTTGGGCGGCGATCTCTTGAAGGAGTTCGGTTTAATCCCTAGCGAAGCCAAGCAGCCTCACAGCATCGTAGACCGCCCAACCCCTGTTGGAGCTAGTCAGGAACAGGTAACATCTACTCCCCAAAGACAAAGTGAATCCTGGACACCGACACGATTTGGACCTGAGTCAGATGGCGGAATAGCATATGATCGCGCACTTTACGGTTCGTGGATTGATGCCGATGCTGACGGTCAAAACACTCGCGAAGAGGTACTTCAAGCTGAATCTATGAACGGTTATTGGTTCTCTTGGTATGACAATCAGAGAATCTCTGAAGCTTCAAGTTTAGATATCGATCACATGGTACCTTTACAGGAAGCGCACTACTCTGGAGCCTGGGCATGGACGAGCGAGCAGCGGATGGCATACGCAAATGACCTACTGCTTCCAGAAGCACTTACAGCAGTTTCAAGTTCAAGCAATCGTAGCAAGGGAGCACGCGATCCAGCGGAATGGAAGCCACCAGCCATGGATGCTTGGTGCCAATATGCTCAAGACTGGATAATTGTAAAGGCTCAATACGCACTTAGCTTCGATGATTCTGAAGTACTTGCGCTACGAGAGATGCTAGAAACCTGTAGCGAAGATGTGGCACTACCCGTAGAGTCGGAACGCGCCCCAATTCCTACTAATACGACACCTATTGTTCCGATTTCTACACCAATGCCTTCAGCAACTCCTCCCGCTCAGACGCACATGTACAATACCTGCCAAGAAGCAGAGGATACCGATGCGCCACGCACACAAGGCACTAATGGGCCGGGAAAAGGATTTCCGGTTGCGTGGTTTGCTAACTCGCCAAAGCCACCGCGGGACGGCGATGGCGACGGTGTTGTTTGCGAAAAGTGATTATGGCATTTCTAATCCCTTGAAATCTGGCGCCGAACTGCTTGCTTTGGCCGACTATTAGGAATGGCGTCTTGGAGCTGTAGAGAAACAACACCTATTGCGGTTTCTAGCGTACGAGAGTCTTTTCAACCGGAACTGTCGCCTTAAGCTGCATGGGGAAAGTCAATGCAGCCCTAAGCGTAAAGGAGCTGCATTGCAGGGAGATGCCTCTTGAATAAGCCGCTAAAGATTATGACCGCGCTGTTAATTGTCGCCATTGGGATTGCCACAGCATCCTGTCGCGCTGGTGAACCTAACGTAGCCTCAACTCCTGTCCCTACGTCTAGGCCGGAATCGAGTTTCAATCCGCAGAAGTATCTCGGCCAGGGCAATAGCTACAACTGCAGCGCCTTCTCCTACCAATGGCAAGCGCAGGCGGTGCTTGAAGCGGACCCCTCCGATCCAAATTGGCTTGACGGTGACAAGGACGGCAAGGCGTGCGAGTCTCTGCCTTAGACGATTCTATTCCCCCATTCACTCTTGTTTTCAGTCAACCCTCGCTTTGCACAAAGGATTGAACTCACGACATGCTCTTAACCTGGCTACTCGAACTATTATTCGTTACATTGGTTTTGTTTACACCAATCAACCTAGCAAAATGGCAGAATTATAAGATTCGGACTTGACAGAGTTCTAGTCCCTTGATAGGAAACCACTTGCCATAGTCTGTAGGTTCGACCAGGTCATGTTTGAGTGTGAGGATTAGATCTCTACAGTGCCGTGTCAACGTTGACGTGTCCTGTAGCGTGGATTGACTCGTAATAGAGCAGGCTAATAGAATAAAGACGGCGGGAGCAAAATGAACTTTACTAGGAGCCAGCCCCCGCCGTCTTTTTGAAGCTCTTTTGGAGCATGGCTCGTCCGTGCTTCTGCAAACGATTTTAGCACCTGCCGGTGCTGTGTCACCCTAATATACCGTAAGGAGACCCGCTATCATGCGTATCATCATACGCACTCTTGCCCTGCTCGCATTCTTGCTGCTACCAGCAAATTCCGTTTCGGCTACGGATTGCCAATTCGTGCTCGGCTTTGCCACACTCCGTGACCTTATCGGACACGAGATCGTCGGCGAATGCTTAGAACAGGAGCATTACAATGAAATTAGCGATAGCAACCAACAAACAACGGGCGGCCTCATGGCGTGGCGCAAGGCCGACAACTGGACGGCATTCACTGATGGCTACCGCACGTGGATCAACGGGCCGAACGGTCTTGTAGTGCGGCTCAATACAGAGAGATTCGAGTGGGAAGCCGACTATGAGACTATCACGAATTCACAGCCCGTCGCCACGCCCACACCTGAGCCAACACCTGTCCCCACTATCGCTACACCGTCCCCTATTCCAACGGCACCATCGCCAGCACCTATCCCTACGGCGAGGCCGCAACCGAGCTTCGATCCACAGAGGTATCTCGGCCAGGGTAATCGCTACAACTGCAGCGACTTCACCTATCAAAGGCAAGCGCAGGCGGTACTAGATGCGAACCGCTCCGATCCGAATAGACTTGACAGAGACAAGAACGGCAGAGCATGCGAGTCTCTGCCGTAGACGCAGCTACCTTATCAAGTCATGGTACGCAAGCGCCTGCCATTGAGCGGTGGCCCCCCGCTGTTTCCTGTCATGTATTGATTATGGTATGGGCTGATTTTCGCAAGTGTTGGATGGATTCTGCTTGGTTGGCTCGTTAGGGGTCCCGCTTTGCTCGACGACTAACGCTCCCAGTAGCAAGGGGAGCGCACGATTGGCGAGTCTGCTAGCTGGTGGCGGCGAGGAGGCACTTTGCGTTTAGATGTGCAATTGCCTCCTTGTCAGCACAGGAGATCTTCGCTTTTTCCAGCTTGGCAATGCCGCACGCAGGATACTGAATCGGAACGCCGACGCCGAGCAGAATCCGTTGTGCATCAGCCGCTGAGACTAATTGCGCAATGGCGCCGAGGCCCTGTAGGCATGAGGTCTCCAGCCAGAGGTTTGGATTGGCGTTCTGCAGACGAATGCCATTCCAAGACTCTTCGCCATAGTTCAGTCCATGGAGCACGAATTGTACACCCGGGTATTGGGCAAAGAGGTATTCGTAGGCGCCAGTGGAAGCAACCGGGAACGACCAATCCATGATGGCACGCACTACCAGTGTAACGATCAATCCATTAGCTTCGGCCGCGGCGCACAATGGCTCAAGCTGCTGCGGCAAGGTGTTGGAATGCATGCTGGGATAGCAGCGCACGCCTCTTGCGCCGCTGTCCGCATAGTCGCTCAACAGGTCGGTATTGCCGGGCTGCGTGCTGTCAATTGTTACAAATGGAATGAGTCGGCCGTTGGATGCTGCAGCCGCTTGGAGGATTTCATCATTTCCAAGTCGCCAATCGGATTGCAGAGCCCTGGTCGAGCCCACTACCGCGCATTCAATGCCATGCGAGTCCATGAGCGCGATTACATCAGCCGCGGTACGCTCCTTGAGGGGCCAATATCCCCAAGCACCGACGAACCCGGACACGTCCCAAACTGTCATAGTGCTATCCGTCCCCTCTTGCCGCTATGCTTTGAGCGCCAACATACGCGCCATATTGCCGCCGAATATCAAGTCTTTGTCGTGCTGGCTAATGGCGGCCCCGCTGACACGCGCCCTCTGCACGCTTACCTCTAGCAGCGGCATGTCTGTACCGAAGATAATGCGCTCCGGGCCGATACGTTCTATTGTGTGCTCTAACGAGCCGTTGTTGACCGCACTGCTTGCGGTTTCCAGCATGAGTGAAGGATTGCGCTCCGCAGCCTGCACCGCGCGCATCCAATCGCCCCGCGCCAGCGCCGTGTTGCCTGAGTGCGCCATCATGAGGAATGCCTCCGGCACACGCGAGGCCATTACCTCGCACTCTTCAGCCGTGGAGTGCGCCAGAATCGGCATTCGATGCGAGGCCGCCCGTTCCAGCACTGGAAAGACCGAAGGGCGCACCAAGGGAATCTTCGGATATGAGTAGATCTTGATACCCCGCATGCCGTACTCGTGCACACAGCGGTCGATTTCCTCCAGCGCGCCATTGTCGAAGTTCATCGTTGGAATGCTGACGTAACCCAGAATTCTGTCCTGGTGCAGACGCACCGCTTTGCCCAAGGCGTCGTTCCCTTCGCGCATGTCGTGTACGAGCGCCGTAAAGTCGGTCACGAAGAGTTTGTCGATGTCGTTCTCATCCGCGAGCCGTAACAGATCATCTACATTCGCGCTAAAGTTATACGCAGTGGAGACCCCAACGTGCACGTGTGCATCAATAATCATTGCATTACTCTCCTTGTGGGGACAGGCTAGCAGAGCTAAATCCATAGCGCAAGAATCCATGCATAGCTGGTTCCGGTATACTGTAGTGCGGGTCTTGTAGGCGACAAGCACACAGATCTATTGAGAAGCGTTGTCTGCAAGATCATCGAATAGCTAGTCGTGCATAACAAAGGTGAAAGAGAGCCATGAAGAAAGCAGTCTGCGGCAACTGCTTCGGAAGAGACATTCCCCTTGTCGATGCGATGAGTATGGCAAAAGCAGCCGGATTTGAGGGCATCGAACCGAGTCTTACGATGGACGGACCGATATCCACGGATTCATCCGAGGATGACCTAAAGCGAATTCGCGATCATGCGGAGAAAACGGTCGAAATCCATGGACTCATGGGAGGACAACCGATTCGCAGCGCGCCGCTGACCACAATAGACAAGGACCAAATCAGGCAAGGCGTTGAGAATATCGCGAAGGCCCTGCGGGTGGTAAAGATTCTTGGCGGCACCAGTCTCTTGGTTGTACCTGGTACCGTGAGTAAAGACGTACGCTACGACATCGCGTACGAAGGCACACTGGAAGGCCTGAAGCAAGTTGCGCCCATCGCCGAGGATTTGCAGATTTCGGTTGCGGTAGAGAACGTCTGGAATAAGTTTCTGCTATCGCCTCTGGAGATGCGTAACTTGATCGACGAAGTGAACAGCCCGTACGTGGGCTGCTATTTTGATGTAGGGAATTTCCTGGGGTGGGCCATCCCAGAGCATTGGATCGAGATCTTGGCCCATCGCATTAAGAAGGTACATGTGAAAGACTTCAAGGTTGACGTTGGCAACCGGCACGGTTTCGTGACGCTCTTGCAAGGTGACGTTGACTGGCAGGCAGTGCGACACTCACTCCGTGCGGTAGGGTATAATAGTTATCTGTCCGCCGAGATACCGCTTCATGACACGTTCCCCGAGAAAAGTCTTCTTGACATTAGTACCAGCCTAGATACTATAATTGCCAGCGCGTAGATTTCGCTATCGCGTAGACTTCGCTAGCGCGCAGACTTCGCTATCGCGTAGACCTCCGCAGGTCATTCAGTCTCTCGATTTGCAAGGCACAGTGTTGTTGTGAGCGTCGCATGCACCGATTGTTCTCGCGCATGACTCTGTGCGCAACCTGACCTTCAAATCGGAATGTCGCCTCCAGGGTACGTTGTTAGGGGCGCGAACGTATCCTGGTGGGCGGCATTGATATAAGATTGCTCTGAGAATTCCGCATTCAATGGCTATTCCGCCCGGATGATCTTGCCGTCCGGGTCAAGTTCCACCAAGCGAAATGCCCTACCTGCCCGATAAGACTGGCATTGATTCTCGGGCACATCGTCCACCGGCTGACGCGGCATATGCACGATGTCGGCTACCCACCCATCCATCAGGTTTTCCGTGAGGCAAGGACCGGCGGAAAAGTCTACGCCGTCCGCCTTCTTCTGCGCGTAAAGCGCTTGAGCGAGGGCAATGGCGCGCTCACGCTCTTCTACTAAGTCCTCACCCGAGCTTGCAAGACGCACCAGCACAAAGACAAAAAGCAATACGAGCGCAAACGCAATGACAAGAGGCAGTACGCGGTAACGAAGAACGTCACTTACCCGCATCGGACCCGCCCACGAATTGGTAGTTATTCAGTTGTTCGCGCTGCCGCCCGTCAACGGGGTAATTCTCAGTCCATTGCGCAAATTGCCAGCCCCGGCCCACGGTCTCCTTATTCTCCACTTCGTCGAGGCGCAACCAGGCGTGGGTTGGCTGGGGATACAACGCCCATTCATCACCGTCCAGCGGATCTGAATAGCGGGCGGCTTGGAAATGCGCAAACAGTGCATCTTTGAGCGTCTGCTTCACGCCGGACAGCCCTGGTTCGTGGGCATAATTCACGAGTTCGTTGCCGCCATCACGGTAGTTGAGCAAAATCTCCATGCGGTCCGGGGCGCTATAGACGTACTTCCACTCATCATTCATGGCGCAGTACATGCCTAGTTGCTTCTCTCCGATCTGTCCGAAGAGATAGGGTCTGTCAAACGCTCCACCATCGCGGGCCGCGGTCAGGAGCGACGTGCCGTCGCAATCAGGCTGCCCGTGCTCCACGCCCGCGGCGGCAAGCATAGTCGGTGCGACGTCCTGCAAACCCACCAAATAATCTCGTACCACGCCTTCCGGCAGCGTGCCCGGCCACGAAAGAATGTACGGAATGTGACACGCCGGCTCGTGATAGTTGCGCTTGCCGAATGCATGGTGATCGCCAAGAAATTCACCGTGGTCGGCAACGAACATGATCAAGGTGTTTTCACGCTGTTTGGAGGCATCCAACGCTGCAAGAATCTCGCCGACCCAGCTATCAACGAACGAAACGCACGAATAATAATATGCCTTCATTGTGCGCAGCAAGTTATCATCCGGAAAGAGATCCATCCACTTGCTGCGATTCTGATTCCGCTGATACCACGTGTGCCACCCGATCTCGGCTTCACTCCGCACCGGTAGGGGCATGTTGGTGCTGCGGTATAGTCTATGCCAGGGCGACGGCGGGTCGAACGGAGGATGCGGCTTGATGAATGAGGTCCAACAGAAGAACGGCGCTTTCTCATGAGCACGCTCTTCAATGAAGTCAACGGTTCGTTGTGCCGTCCAGGCCGTCGTGTGCAAGCTCTCGGGTAGCTGTGAAACCTGCGGAATGTAATAGAGTTCGTGCCTAATGCCGTGCGGCTCTTCCACGTGGCCGTATCCGGCTGCCAACACGTGCTGCAGGAACTCGTCATTTTCCACACGGCGTGGGACTTCCTCGCTCAGCCACATGCGATCGAAGCCGTGGTGCTCACGAACAGGGGAAAAGTGCATCTTGCCGATGGCTTGCGTAAAGTACCCCGCCGCACGCAGCCGCGTCATCAACGTTGGGTGATCTGCGGGAAGCGGGTAGCCGTTGTCAAAGATGCCCGTGTGCAGAGGAAGCTGTCCCGTCATGCAAATCGCACGTGCGGAGACGCAGACCGGCGATTCTGTGTAGCCGGAGGCGAAGCGCACGCCCTCCGCGCAAAGACGGTCGAGATTGGGGGTTTGGATCAACTCATTGCCGGCAGCGTGCAGCGCGTCAAATCGCAACTGGTCGCACATAATTAGGAGCAAATTCGGTTGAGCGCGGCGCATAGTCAGGACTCCTCCTTAGGTTCCGGTTCCCATTGCAGAACTACAGATGACGAGCAAGTGTTTACGTGAATTCGGCACGCTTTCGGCACTCCCCAATACCGCCAATTCCGGCTCTTGGAGTGATCATCTCCAACAAGAGAATCCAAGGCCGGAAACTGAGATCTCAAGGAGTTGTCAGGTTTCGCCGGACTGTGCTAGTTTACTATTCGTTATCTTCCATGCGGGCATGGAGAGACCGCGAGACACGGTTGCCGGCCACATTGTCAACTATATTCTAACGTGTCTTGCACTTTGGAACACACCCATGCACTCTGCAAATCGGATCATTTGCATCTTGTGCAGCCATCAGTATAATAGACCGAAGTGTGCGCAAATAGGTCGGATTTCCGGTCGCGAATTTGCATCGCACAGCCGTTGAGAGTGCAATACCAGCGTTAGAGAATGCACCAATACGTGACAGAGCGAACAAATAGGAATCTACTGCATATTGACCTCCCTGGCGCCCTGCTAGGGCGTTCACTGTCTATGTTAATTCTTGATGACTTCAGGGCTTCGACTGCTTTTACAATTGGTTCAACGCTCCCGCGGGACACTAGTCCTGCCGGCGATTTCCGATTTCGAGGAGACTGGGCATGACCTCTCGTGCCATGCGTCTGACGATAGGTGCTCTTGTTGTCGTTATAGGGCTCCTAGTCATTGGAGGTGTAGCATGGGTGAGCCTGGCCGCTGAGGGCCCGGAGCAGCCCATTGCCTTTATGCACACAGTGCATGTCGAGCAAAACGACATTGACTGCGTTTTTTGTCACCGTAATGTGGAAACCGGCGCTGAGGCAACAATTCCAGCCGTTGAGCAATGCATGCTTTGTCACAGTGTCATAAATGGCGAGAACCCGAAGGTAACCAACCCCTTGCATATTGCGGAGATTGCTAAGCTGGAGGCTAATTGGGAGAACAGAGAGCCCATAGATTGGGTGCGTGTTCACGTATTGCCGGACCACGTGCGTTTCGTGCACTCATCCCATATCAAAGCAGGATTTGAGTGCGCTACGTGCCATGGTGACGTCGGCTCGATGGAACGGGTTAAGCAGGTCCGCTCGCTCAACATGGGCGACTGTTTGGGCTGCCATCGGGAAAACAACGCGCCGACCGACTGCACGATCTGTCACCGTTAGAGGAGAATGATGCGACGACGTGACGTCCTGAAATTAGCCGGCACTTCAGGCTTGGGCATGAGTGCTGTGGCCTTCGCGGGCTGCGGTACGCCGGATCGTGAATTCCACATTCAGAGTCCGGTGGAAATACCGGAAGATACGGTGACGGGTCTCGATACGTGGTACGCCAGCATTTGTCAAGATTCCGGCGACGGCTGCGGCATTATCGTGCGGGTGAAGAGCGGACGCGCACGCAAGATTGAAGGCAATCCCGACTATCCTCTCAACCGCGGCAAGAGTTCCGCCAGGGCGCAAGCGGCCCTGCAAACGCTGTACAATCCCGACCGGATCCCCAATCCGATGGTCCCGAGACGCAGTCGAGGCTCCGGTCAATATCGGTTCATGCGTTGGGAGGAAGTGCTGCCGGAGTTCCAGGAAAAGCTTGGCGCTGCCCAAGACGGCGGCATAGTCATGATTTCAGAGCCCGTTAACGGGCACATGGGCATGATCCTCGAACGGTTTACCCAGAATATCGGCGCGCGCTGGCTGACATACGAGCCACTTGAGCAGGCTGCGGTACGGCAGGCCAGCCAGCAGGTGTTTGGGACCACCCGTTTGCCGCAGTTCGATATTGCGAATACCGCTTACTTGCTTTCCATCGGCGGCAACTTTCTGGAAGGCGGCGATGCGCCGGTGCACTACGGCCAAGCCTACGGCAATTTCCGCCAAGGAGCGGGCCGTTCTCGGGGCACGTTTGCGCATTTTGATACGCACCTGACGATGACAGCGGCCAACGCCGACGAATGGCATCCCGTGAACCCCGGCACTGAGGGCATTCTGGCGCTGAGCATTGCGCACGCCGTTTTGGATGGCAACGCGGTGCCCGCCACGCTCCAGCCTCTGACCGGTGGCGAGGGTAATCTGGATGCGTATGCGGCCGACAAAGTCGCTGCAGCAATCGGCGTGCCGGCTGAGGTTATTACAAGGGTTGCCCATGACTTTGCCGCGGCGCCGACTGCGGTTGCTATGGGCGGCGGCAGCGCTGCCGGCCATACAAACGGGGTCTTCAACATGGCCGCCATCTTCGCCCTCGATTTGCTGAAAGGCAACGTGGGACAAAGTGGCGGCGTGCTGCTCAATGCCCCGTCGCCCCTGCCGGAGATACCCGCTGAAGCACCAGTGACCTCGTTCCAAGAGTGGGAGACTTTTCTCAGCGAGATAGACGGCGGCAAAGTACCGCAAGTGCTCCTGATCCATGGCGCCAATCCCGTGTTTGGCCTTCCTGGAGTCCTGAACGCGGCCAATTTGCTGGATCGGATACCCTACATCGTCAGCTTCTCGAATGTGCTGGACGAGACTACGGCATTGGCAGACTTGATCTTGCCGGATCACCACTACCTGGAAAGTTGGGGCACAAGCGTTCCTCCGTTAGGCGCTGAGTATTCCACTCTAGGAATTCAGCAACCAGTTATCCGCCCGTACCACCAAGAGTTCGCAGGGGAAGCCGGTACGCGTGCCTTCGGCGACGTGCTGCTTGGTTTGGCACAGTCCTTTGGTGGAACAATGGCCGAAGCACTGCCATGGGAATCGATGAGGGATGCTATACGCGCCAGTGCTGATGTCCTTCAAGCCCGAGGTGACGGCTCTGTGACGAGCGATGATCCGGAAGTTTTCTGGCTGTCGGTATTGCAGCGCGGCGGCTGGTGGGTGCCGTCTGAAAGTGTGTCGGCAGACGCGCCGGACCTTACCGGCTTGTCCGTGACAGAAGCGGATTTCAGTAGTGCTGACCAAGAGTATCCGTATCATCTCATCGTTACTCCATCAGTATTGCTTGGGGACGGCAGCGGCAGTCTGGCTGCGTCACCGTGGCTGCAATCAACCGGTGATCCCATGACAACCGGTGTCTGGGGAACGTGGATTGCGCTTAGCCCAAAGACCATGGAAGCATTGGGCATACTGGAAAACGACATCGTGCGCATTACGTCGGTGGCAGGATCACTAATGGCTCCCGCGTACCCCTATCCTGGAATAGGCGAGGGCGTGGTGAACGTGCCGCTCGGCCAAGGGCACAAGGAGCTTGGCCGATATGCCGAGAACCGTGGGGATAACCCACTGCGAATTTTGGCGCCGGTCATTCAGGAGCAAACCGGGGCTCTAGCCTGGTCGGCTACACGGGTTCGGGTCGCGCCAACAGGACGGCGGACCCGTCTGGCGCGTATCGAGGGTATCACCGCGCCGGTGCAGATGCCCGATGAGCAGACGTTCCAAATCACGAACGAGAGCTAACTTCAGCGGGGAGAAACGGCGTTGAGACAGGACGCAGAAGGACAAGAACAAGACACCAGCAAGCCGGTGACAAGCATTGGCCGACGCTGGGGTATGGTGGTGGACCTAGACCGCTGCACCGGCTGCCAGGCTTGCGTTGTCGCCTGCCATGCCGAGAACAATATCGCATTAAACCTTGAAGACATTGTGCTCCAGCAGCGAGCGATGAACTGGATTCGCATCGAGCGCTATTGGGAAGGGGAATACCCCAATGTCAAGGCGCGTTTCCTGCCCATGTTCTGTCAGCATTGCAACAACGCTCCCTGCGAGCCCGTGTGTCCTGTATACGCGACGTACCATAACCAAGAGGGGCTGAACGTTCAGGTCTACAACCGTTGCATTGGCACGCGCTATTGCGCTAACAACTGTCCCTACCATGCGCGGTTCTTCAATTTTTGGGAACGCGATCTCGAAGAAGAGCAGAGAGAGTATCTCAATCCTAACGTTACCGTTCGCACCAAGGGCATCATGGAAAAGTGCACCTTCTGTGTGCAACGGATCCGCAAGAGCGAATGGGAGCGTCGGCAGGCAGATGAACAATTGCAGGATGGGGACGTAACGCCGGCATGCGTGCAAGCTTGCCCGACCGGTACGCTCGTATTCGGCAATCTGGAAGATGAAGAGTCTCGAGTATCTCAATTAGCTAAGAATAAGCGACACTACCGCGTACTGGAAAACCTTGGCACTGATACCAATGTGATCTACTTGAAGAAGGTTGATCCGCATGCAAGCGAGACAGCACCACACGCTGGAACCGCTGCCAACACCGGCAGAAATAGCGCGTGACACATTTAGTCGGGCGTTAGGGAGCAGTGGCGCGTACCGCGTCACGTTGCTCGTCCTTTTCCTGCTCTTTGTTGGCGGGGTAGCCGGCTTTGCCATGCGGCTCAGCGCCGGCATGGAGGACCGCGGGCCGTGGGGCTACTATGCGGCTGTTTTCGGGTTCCTCTTCACGGTTGGGCAGGCAGCGCCCATGGTGGCGTTTGTGCCGCGTCTTGCCCGCGCGCGCTGGCATGGGCCGCTCGTACGCGCTGCGCAAGTGGTGGCGGTAGCGGGACTGCTAAATGTGCTGCTCTTCATACCGCTGCTGTGGCTGGTGCCTTCTAGTGCAGTGCGGACCACGGTGTGGTTCGACTGGCCATGGGGCGCGCCGCATTTCTTCGATACGATATTCGTTCTCATGCTTGTAATGAATGGGTTCGCGTTTCTCTGGGTACAGGCAATGCCGGACCTCGCGTCTCTGCGCGTGCAGAGCGGCGGCACACACCGCTTGGCACGTCTGCTTTCGGGGTCGTTCATTGGTACGCCCAAGCAGTGGAAAGTGCAACGCATTGCCTTAGCCGTGTTGGGTGGCTGCTATGTGATGAACTTCATATTTGTGCAATCTCTGATTAGTCTTGACTACGTGATGACACTCGTGCCGGGGTGGAAGAGCTCAATGTTCCCGGCATTCTACAGCATCAACGGATTGCTCGCCGCCACGGCGATGACGATCGTCGTAATGGCGGTCATTCGACGGTTTTACGGACTGCAACGGTACATCACTGTTGACCAGTTTTGGAACGTGGCAAAGATCATGTTTGCGCTCAATTTGGCCTGGGCCTATCACTGGTGGTCGGACTTTCTCACCACCTGGTACGGCCGCATACCGCGGGAGACCGTCGTTACGATCGGAACGCGGAGCTTTGGAGAGAACACTGGGCTATTCGCCATTGCATTTATTAGTTGCTTCTTGTTGCCGCTGCTGATTTTGATGTGGAACCCTTGGCGCAAGAGCGTTGCCGGCCCAACGATTGTGGCGAGCCTTTCACTGTTTGGAATCTTCATTCAACGCATAATCGACTATGTGCCCGCATATCTCTCGACCCAGGACCCACTGGACCACGAGTTGCACGAGGCAATTGCAATCCCTTGGCCCGGTTTGCCGGACATCCTCATCATCGTCGGGGGGTTGGCAGGAGCCATATTCCTCGTGACGTGGGCAGTTAAGGCTCTAGGGCCGCTCTCGAACTGGGAAATGCAGGAAGGCGTACTTCTGCGACGCAATGAGAAATTCTTGAATACTGAGGTGCCGTATGTCATCAAGCCACAGTAGGAAATCCTGCTCGCTGCAACTACTGTCTTTCGTGCGGGCGATGAAGGAGATTAATCCCAATGCATGAGCGCCCCCGGCTCACGCCAATTCAGATAAACCGTGACCTGCTTCGGTCGGTGTTTGAGACGCCGCTGATTTTCTATGTGCTGTTGCTGCTCTTATTGGGTTTGGTGGGACTCGGCGTGATTGCAGCCACGTTGTTGGTTACGTATGGCTTGGGCGTTACCGGCCTCAATCATCCGGTCTTCTGGGGCTTCTTCATCATCAACTTCGTGTTCTGGGTCGGAATCAGCCACGCCGGCACGATGATCTCTGCAATTCTACGGCTTACGTCAGCAGAATGGCGCCGTCCGGTAGTGCGCGCTGCTGAGGTCATGACGGTTTTCTCCCTGATGACTGCTGCGCTCTTCGTGGTGCTCCATACGGGGCGTCCCTGGCGCACGCTTTATTGGGCATTCCCGTATGACTTTGTGCGCGGCATATGGCCCGACGTGCGTTCCCCGCTCGTCTGGGACCCCAGCGCCATTTTCACGTACCTTACCGGTAGTATTCTCTTTGTCTACGCCGCACTGATACCGGACCTCGCCTTGGCGCGGGATAAGACGACCGGTTGGCGGCGCATGCTCTATGGAGTTCTCTGTCTTGGCTGGCGCGGCAACGCTCGGCAGTGGAAGCTGCTTAACGCTACGGGCTTGCTGCTCTCTGCACTCATCCTACCGGTGTTTGTATCCGTGCACAGTATTGTGTCTTGGGACTTTGGCATGTCCCTTGTACCCGGTTGGCACGTGCACATCTTTGCCCCGTATTTCGTTGTAGGAGCCGTGCTTTCCGGTGTAGCAGCCGTGATCGCCTTGATGGCGGTGATGCGCTCCCTATTTCGCCTCCACGACTACATTCGCCCCGAACACTTCGACATGATCGGGCGTCTACTCATAGTTGTTGCTTTGGCCTGGGCGTACTTCTACTTTATGGATGTAGTCTTCGCGCTATTGAGTAAAGAAGAAGCGGAATACCAGGTGATGAAACTGCGGCTCTCGCCGCCGTATCTCTACCTTTTCCTCTTGATGATCACGTGTAACGTCTTCCTGCCGGTGCCAATTTGGATGTTTAGGAGATTCCGCAGGAATATCGGCATCATGGTTTTGACGGCCATCGTCGTCAACATTGGCATGTGGCTGGAGAGGTTTCTGATCATTGTTCCAACCTTGCAACGACGGCATCCCGATGCGTTCGCCTGGGGAAACTACTCGGCTAGCCTCGTCGAAATAACTCTGGTGATCTTCTCGTTCGCCAATGTATGTCTATTATTGTTACTTTTTTCCAAGATATTTCCCGTTATTCCCATATGGGAGGAAAAAGAGGGTCATATCTGGAAGCGCGAATTCCGTATTGGCAAACTCCGCTTGCCTGCAATAGTGAGAGAATAGGGAGGCAACCATGCCCAGTGTTCTGGGGTTATTTCAATCAGCAGACACCGCGGCAGCAGCTGCGGACCGACTACAGGCCTCAGGGTTCGGCCCAACTGACTATGAGGTGCTAACCGGCGCACCCTATCCGGAAGGTGCCTTTGGCGAAGATTCCGGAGACCATCGTCTATACATATTCCCTCTTGGCGGCGCCATAATTGGGTTCGCGGTCGGCCTGATGGTGACGGCCGGCACACAGCTCTCTTTTCCGCTCGTTACGGCGGGAAAGCCCATTCTTGGCATACCGCCAATGTTCATCATCATGTATGAAGGCACGATGCTCGGGGCGCTCATCTTTACTATCATGGGCGTCATATTCGAGTCTCGTCTCCCAAATCTCACGAATGATCTCTATGATTCGCGGATAACTGAAGGCTACGTGGGGTTGGTGGTTCGTTGCGATGACGATGCGCAGGCAGATACCGCCCAGTCAACCCTCACCGATGCAGGCGCTGAAGAAGTGAAGCAGCAAGGACGGAGCTAACCCGAATGCGAGACCGGCTACATTCACATGGCCTGTTCCGCTCAATGCGTGACCTTGTGCGCCGGCGCTGGTTGGTACTGGGTATTCTACTTGGCACGATGCTTGCCGCTCTATTGACCTCGTGCAATGGGTACGTCTGGGACATATTTCCCGAGATGCACTACCAAGCGTCCTACCGGCTGCAGGAACCGCCACGGCGAATGCCTCCAACCGATTCTGTGCCGATAACAGGAAAAGCGCGCGAGTATAGATTCGCCGAAGCCGCAGAGATAGCCAATCCCCTCACGAGCACGCCTGTAGGCATTGAAGCCGGCAACCAGTTGTTCCAGACCAATTGCAAACACTGTCACGGTGCGGAAGGCCAAGGTGACGGCCCGGCAGGCGCCTACTTCGATCCGCCGCCGCAACCGATGCAGGGCGAGCGCGTGACCGATCGCAGTGATGGTGAGATATACTGGATCCTAGCGAACGGGTCGGGCAACATGCCCAAGTTTGGCCACCTGTTGGCCCCTGAAGAACGCTGGGAGCTTATCCTCTTCATACGGTCATTGCAGCAAGAAGACGGTTAACGCTACTGGAGAAGGCGACTCATGGACCATGCATTAGCACTACCGATTTGGGACGAATTAGACACCGGATTTATCTTCTTTTGGCTGGCGCTCGCTATGATGGTCGCCATGGCCGTTTCCTTCTTGCTGGCACACGCCATCATCCCGTCTCTGGTGGGTACACGCGACCTCCCGCAGGGGTTTGCGAGACTTCGGCCCGTGTTTTACGGTGCCACAATTGTTGCGCTCATTCTTGCTCTCTTCTTGTACTACACCACGTGGCAGACCGTCTCCGTATACCTGGACATCTATCCGCGTAAGTGGATCTAAGCTACCAGCGGGAAGCTCCGGAGGTCTTGGCAATTCGGCCAAGAGGCTGTTGGAGCCGCAGTCAGATACGGCATTTGGGTGAGGGTATCTTGTGGGTATCCTCATTTCTGTCTTGCCGAACCCTCTAACTTACCTAGGCCAGTCGAGCGGCTATGCCCTAAGACCCCATCATCTCAGGTGTCTCACTAGGCAATTCGCGTACCTTGACAGCCTCTCAATGTAATTGCTACTATGTAGAGTAACTTGGTCAACTTAATGCGGTTCTTATAATGTAAGGAGCTTGAATCATGGCTGAATACGCCGACTCAAATGTCCTCGTTTCGACAGACTGGGTAGCCCAGCACGGCAACGACCCGAATGTACGACTCGTAGAGGTAGACGTGGATACCACCGCCTATGAGACGGGTCACATCGCCGGCGCAGTGGATTGGGGCTGGCAGTCCGATCTGAATGATCCCGTCCGGCGCGACCTTATCGGCAAGGAAGACCTGGAGCGACTCCTGGGCCAGAGCGGAATCACTGCCGATACCACAGTGGTTCTCTATGGCGACAACAACAATTGGTTTGCTGCTTTCGCCCACTGGATTCTGAAGATCTACGGCCACAAAGATGCGCGCTTGATGAATGGGGGCCGTGTGAAGTGGCTGGAGGAGGGCCGTCCAGCCTCATCCGATATTCCCCATATCGCGGCAACCACCTACACTGCGCAAGACCCGGACGCCGCCCTGCGCGCCTACCAAGGCGACGTGCAAGACCGCTTGGGCAATCCGAACGTCGGTATGGTTGACGTGCGTTCACCGCAGGAATTCACAGGGGAGATTCTGGCGCCCCCAGGCTTGCCGGAAACCGCCCAGCGCGGCGGACACATTCCCGGCGCCTCCAATATCCCCTGGGCTTCCGCCGTCGCGGAAGACGGCACGTTCAAGTCTGCCGACGAACTGAGCGAGATTTATGGCGGCAAAGGCATCGTTCCCGACAAAGAGATCGTTACGTACTGCCGGATAGGCGAACGCTCCTCGCACACGTGGTTTGTGCTCAAGTATCTGCTCGGCTACCCGGACGTGCGCAATTATGATGGCTCCTGGACCGAATGGGGCAGCATGATTGGCGTGCCTATAGAGAAGTAGCAAACACTGGCGCTCTAGACGAGTTTAGGCACGACACGACCTTGTACGGTCGACTGGAAAGTACATCGAAAAGTCTTCGACGTAGTAGAGGGAGAACACAACGATGAGATCGATTAAGTGCTCCGCAGTAACCGCGTCGGCGAAATGGCGCCGGCTCTTGGCCCCATTGCTTGCCGTCCTTGCTGTAGGTTTGTTGGCTTCCGCCTGTGGCACGTACGTCATTCAGCCAGAGGCGCCCGTTTCCACTGCCAAATACGAAGTCTGGGCCATGGACCAGACCAACAACATAATCCACATTATCAATCCGCAGCTTGAAGTAGTGGAGACTGTCGATCTTTCTGAAGCAGGCTTGGAGAGAACTCACTGGATCAACTTCACGAGCGACTCCAAGTACGCCTGGATAGCCAGCACGGTCTCCGGCAACACGGCCGTCATCCGGGCTGAGGACCGTCAGGTGATCGCCACGTTCGACACGGGCCCTGCGAGCCACGCCGCGGACATTTACCCGGACGATAGCGGCGTTCTCGTCTCCGTAATCAAGAGCGGGGAGTTGGTGGAGATTGTGGCGGACCACGCAGCGGAGACGTTCTCCATAGGCCGCATCCTTAAGATTGCGGAGGACCCGCTCGTGAAGGAACGGGCAGACGAGTTCCCCTCTGCGAATCCGATTTCATCTGCGTTCACCCGAGACGGGCGCTACGCATATGTGACGCTGGGTCCTGCCCTTGCCGATGGCGGGCTGGTCATACTGGATTTGGAGACTTTCACCTTGGTCAAGGCGTACTCGCCGGAAGAGGTCAAGGTGAATCTGATGAGCGTCCTCTCGCCCGATGGCACAAAGATGTACGTCACCGGGGGCTCGCGGGACGCGAAGAGCCTCTTCTACGTATTTGATACCGCAACGCATGAAGTAGTCGCCAAGGACGCAACCCGTGGCGCCGAGGCGCACGGCATGGCGCTGACGCCCGACGGCTCCGAAATTTGGATTACCAACCGCTGGACCGGCAACGTCGGCATCATTAGCACCGAGTTCGACGAATTCATCGAGCGGATACCTTTTGTCGGGGAAGCGCCGGACCTCCTGGTCTTCTCACCTGACGGTGTCTTCGCATTCATCCTTTTGCGGGGTGGCGGACCTACGGATGCCGGCGCTATGTCCGGCGCCGGCGAACTGCCCGCAGTGGTGGTTGTAGCGGTGGAGACCAGGCAGGTCATGGACATCCTGATTCAAGGTGAGCTTACGGATGAAGGCGAACTGCCGGCGCTGGACTACCACGGCATAGCAATCAGGCAGTTGTAAGCCAGCCAAGATGAATACAATTCGGTAACAGTACAAAGGCCGGTCTCAGGCCTGAGACCGGCCTTTGACTCTGGGAATTCACCGCCTTTTGAAAGCGGAGAGCGGCATCGCTCTATGTAGAGTAGGCTGCACTGTTTCCGGCCTACTGCGATATTCGGTCACTTTCACATTGGACGAACCTAAGCGACCGAAGGCTCTAGCTCTCGCTAAATAAGCGAGAGCTAGAGCCTTCCCTATCTTGTCTTCTCTACGCCTCTTCGCCAGAATGGGAGCATCGCGCGGAATAGGCGTAGGAGTACTGCTAGTACAGCTTTGTTAGCGATACGCCAGTGTAATACATCTTGAGAATATGGTCGTAGGTCATCCCTTGCTCGGCGAGCACTTTTGTGCTCTGCAATGGCATACCGACGCCGTGGCCGTGCAGTGTGGAACCCTCACTCACCGGGTCCGGCACGCCAACCGCCCACGGAAAGCCCGACCCACCCCACACATCATGCCAGGAGCGGGTCCTGCCGTCTGCCCGCGAGTAGTAGGCCGCGCGGATCACCTTGCCGTCATACGTCATGAATTGCCCGCGAGTGGCGTTAGCTGCGGCCTCAAGGTTCTTTCCTAGGGTCTCACGGTAATACCCCAAGTACCACTGATGGGAGCCAACGTAAGGAGGCACATACTTGTGCGACGCGCCGATATCGAACGGCTCCTTGTTGCAGAGACACCCGAGCCCCGGCCACTGCGGATTCATGTGTGAAAGCGCGTAGGTGCGGAAGGCAACCGTGGCTGCCTTTAGTCCTTCTGCTGGGAATGACTCCGGCTCTTCGCCAATGCCCTTCACGTAATACTCCATGGGCAACTCATTGATCGCCCACAAACGTTCGGAATACGTCGAGTAGCGCACTTCGACAACCTGCCGGTACTGCTGATACTGCGGTATATCGAGGACTTGAAGAATCGTGTTGCCTTCAGCAATGAAGCGAACCAGGCTTGCCACTTGCGCTACACGCTCGTCGTCTACGGTCAGGCGATACTGTGATTCCTGGGGAAGGTGCGTCACTGTGACAATTTGATTAGCCTCAAAACTGTACGCAACAGCCCCATTTTCGTCTTCCGCGCGAAAACTGCCGCTACCTGAGATGCGCATGCTCTGCTCAGTGGTCGAGAAGACGCCCACACGGATCGTCATGCCGTCCGCGTCGGTGATTAGCGTGGTAACGGGCGCCGGAGTTGGGACAGGCGTGGGAGTGGGCAATGGGCCCTGCACGGCGAGAGCCTGGCGGGTCGTCGCTGAGGAATCGCGCAATGCCGCCCAGCCTCGACCCTCCTCCCACAAGTCCCATTGCAGCGTATAATGCCCTGCCAGTGCCGGCGTAGTTACAGACATACCGAGCGACGCCACGCTCCCTGCGGGCACGAGGCTGGGAAGAGCCACCCGCCCACCTTCCAAGACAGTCACCCCATTTCCATCGAGCCAGCGATACCCAACGCTAACGGCTTTGGGGCCGTTCGCCGCCCAACGCCCGATGCCGACATTTTGTACTGCAATCTGAAGGCCTAGGGTCTGATTGGTAAGCGGCGTAGCAGGCAGTCCGGTGACCCAGAACTGACCGCGCGGGCCCACCTCTTCCGCCAATTCCTCACCAAGCAGGCCAAGCGTTATCTGATAGATCTCCGGCAACTGCGGATGATACTCAAAACGCGACCGCTGAAAGTACTGCACACTTCTGCCGTTTTCTTCGATAACTTCCGACACCGGGTACCCATAGATGTCCAGCCCCCCACGCGTGTTGAAAAAGCGCAAGAAGGCCCCACTCACGACGTGGCCCGTTTCCGGGAAATACCGCTGGTCTACCGTCGTAACAACCGGTGCCGCCTTGGGGAATGTCTGATCGCTAGTCAGAATGTCGCCAAGCAGGCCGAGCTGTACCTCATAGCGTGTGCCGGCGTGTTCAGGGTGGTACTCGAACCGGGCGCGCTGAAAATACTGCACCGTAAAACCGTGCTCTTGAATCTCAGGCGTAATCGGATAGCCAAAGATATCCAATCCACCGCGCTCTTCAAAGAAACGCTTGAACCCAAAAGATACCGACATGTCGGTCTCGGGAAAGAAAATTGTATGCTCGGAGGCCGATAACGTATGGGGCCACAGAGAGGCAACCAAGGCAAAGACAAGAATAAGCCCTGCACGATAGGAAAATCGGCGAATAGCACTTGCAAGAGTGCAAATCATCGACATTCAATCCTCCAGTATTGTGCTCTAGTTCTGTTCCACATCCGGCTTGCGCAACAGCAGGCAGACGCCTCCCACTTTATGCATCTCATCATCGGTAAGGAAGCCGAAAACTCGTGAGGGCGTCACCGCACTGACCCAGCCGATAAAGAGACGGGAGTATCGGTATTTTGTTGGAAATTGGAGTAGCCTGAATACACGCTCCATGCGCACGCCAAAATACTCTCTCTTCACTACATTCAGTCCGGTAGGCTCTATGACACGCTCTTCCAACGCAGCACTATCGTAAATCCGCTGGTATTGCTCTAAATCGGGTTCGGGCCCAGGCGGACGATATACTTGGCCGAACGGCAACGTAAGCGCCATCAGGCCGCCGGGAGCGAGCACACGCGCCATCTCGCGTGCGACGTCGCTATCGCCGTCTTCAGGAATGTGCTCCAGGACGGAAACAGAGCAAACGCGTGCAAAAGAACCATCTTCGTACGGCAATGCGCGCGCATCATGCAACTGAGGCTTAATGCTTCGCGCCGCAGCAGTCATCCCGGCACGCGTTGCCATGGTAGGCAGGTCCATTACTAGTGGGTCTTGATCCAGCGCCACGACCTCTGCTCCATGGTGTGCGAAGAGAATCGTAAGCGGTGAGCGACTTGCCCCCACATCAAGCAGTGTTCGACCTTCGAACGGCTGCAATGCATTCGCGGTCCAGGGGTATTCCAGGTAGCGATTTATGGGCAAGCCATAGAGAAAGGTTAGCGGTCGCAGCCGACCGTGAAACCGATAGAAGTCAAGCGGAGAGATAGCTTGCATTGCAGAAGCCCCCTGGGGAGAAGAGGACGGGGATTGCCGTCTTGGTTTGGAGAGGCAGCGTCGAAGTTACTCTCTAAGAAGACCCGTGCAAAGCTCTGCGAAACAGCTCGGTCTTTTAGCAAAAGGGACAGTTTCTACTCTCATCCTAGCCCTGTCCCTCAGGAGACGGGACTATCAGGTCTTGGAAAGTGAAGCGTCGTCCCCGCCAGTACATTATGCAAGGGCCTCCTTAAGGGTATCACGAACTGGGCTCCCGACGACTGCTAGCCGACGGAGCCGCAACGCGATTACAATGTATCGGAACGTGATTCTGCACTAGCACGAACCCGTTCACAGAACTCCGCAATCGGCAGCGCACCGCAATTCTCGCCTGTGCGCAGGCGCACGCTTACGGCGCCATCGTTGATTTCACGGTCTCCCACCACAGCCATGTACGGTATCTTCTGAAGCTGCGCGTCGCGAATCTTGGCATTCATTCGTTCGGAACGGGTGTCTACCTCAGCGCGCAAATTAGCCTCGGAGAGCGCGGCGGCGACTGAGGTTGCATACTCATTATGCCGGTCGGCAATTGGGACGATCACTACTTGAACCGGCGCCAACCAAACGGGAAACGCGCCGCCGTAGTGTTCGAGCAATATGCCGAAGAATCGCTCAATTGAACCATACAGCGCACGGTGAATCATGAAGGGTCGATGGGCAGCGCCATCCTCTCCAATGTACTCCAACCCAAAAGTCTGTGGCAACCAGAAGTCGAACTGGATCGTGGATAGTTGCCAAGGACGACCCAGCACGTCGACAATCTTTATGTCAACTTTCGGTCCGTAAAAGGCGGCTTCGCCCTCCATGCGCTTGTAAGAGAGGTCCAGTCCTTCAAGGGCGTCAACCAGGCCGGCCTCGGCCATTTCCCAATCTCGCGCCTCACCTGCGTACTTGCTCGTTTCTCCTTGCTGCCACGTGCTCAGTTCCAACTGAAGGTCTTCAAAGCCATAGGTATCGAGAATCTCCAAGCAGAACTTGAGGACACGAACCAGTTCGCTACTCATCTGGTCCGGGCGGCAGAAGAGGTGGGCATCGTCTTGGGTGAAGCCGCGCACCCGTAACAGCCCGTGGAGCACGCCGGACCGTTCATAGCGGTACACTGTCCCAGCCTCCGTGTATCGCAGCGGTAGGTCGCGGTAACTGCGCGTGCGGCTCTTGTATACCTGAATGTGGAAGGGACAATTCATCGGTTTTAAGTAATATTGCTGGTCGTCGACTTCGACCGGCGCGTACATGCTCTCCGCAAACCAGTTCAAGTGGCCGCTTGTGCGCCAGAGACTAGCCTTGCCGATGTGCGGCGTGTAGACGAATTCGTACCCTCCGGCCCGATGACTCTCACGCCAGTAGTCTTCCATGATGCTGCGCACGTGACCGCCCTTGGCGTGCCACAGCACCAGACCCGGGCCGATTTCATCGGAAAAGCTAAAGAGATCGAGTTCACGGCCCAGCCGCCGATGATCGCGCCGCTCCGCCTCTTCCAAGAACTTCAAGTATGCGTTCAGCTCATCTTCTGTTTCCCAGGCCGTCCCGTACACCCGCTGCAATTGCTGGCGATTCTCATCGCCCCGCCAATAGGCGCCGGCCGTGCGGAGCAGCTTGAACGCACCCACGGCACCAGTCCTATCAACGTGGGGGCCTTCACAAAGATCGATGAAGTCACCATTCCGATAGATGCTCACGTCTCCAACATTAGCGTCCCGCTCTAAGTCTTCGATCAGCTCGATCTTGTACATCTGATCTTGTTCGCGAAAGAACGTCTTCGCCTCTGCCACCGGCATGGTGGAGTGCGCAAAAGGCTGATTTTGGTCGATGATTTGCTGCATACGCAGGCTCAATTCATCAATGTCCTCCGGCGTAAGCGTGCGGGGCAGGTCGAAATCATAGTAGAAGCCATCCTCTATCGCCGGGCCGATGGCTAGTTTGGCTTCCGGCATGTACTCCAGCATGGCCGTTGCCAGCACGTGGGCGGCCGAATGGCGAACTGTCTGCAGGCGTTCTACACATTGCTTTTCGTCAGCTTCTCGTGCTTTCGGCATGAATCGTTCTCCTCACTTAGTATTATGTCTTGTTGCGAACTCTGCTCTTGATAATAGAAAAAACCTCTCGTGTCAGGTTTGTACGAGAGGCCTCAAGCGCTATCTGCTGTTTCTAGGATACGTGCTATTGTCCCCTCGTCACCTGCATGGAGAATTCACTCGTAGTGATATGGGCATTGCATCGCTGAAGATGTATTGAACCACCTAAACGATACACTACTCAACATCTCCTCGTTGCGCCCTAATGGGCACGCTTTGGACGGACAATCAAACCGTACTCATGAATGGTACCGGAGCTTGCCCCTAGTGTCAACGTTGCTGTGGATCGGGAAAAGTGACTAAACTCCAACGAAAGACCTCTTTCATGACACCGCTCGAAAGCGCTTGATACCAAGAGGGGCAGAGGCTAGAATTGGCGGACAGGGACTAATCCTGAGAACCAATAGGCGAAAGAAGGCATACGATGCAGGTAGATCTCGCATACGGCCGCACTGGACTCAAGGTTTCGCTTCCGGATGAGCGCGTGGATATTGTAGAGCCGGTCAATCTCTCTGGTGTCGCAGATTCCTCCGCGGCTCTACGCGACGCACTGCGCAATCCAATTGGAACGAAACCGCTGTGTGAGCTCGCCGGAGCGGAGGATACCGTCGCAATCGTGTTTTGCGACATTACGCGTCCGGCGCCGAATCACCTAATGATACCGGCGATTCTGGCCGAACTCACGCACGTGCCCCGAGAAAACATCGTGCTCATCAATGCTACCGGCATGCATCGTCCCAACACCGAGGCTGAATTGTGCGAAATGTTGGGAGAGGATATTGTGGCCAAGTACCGCATTGTCAACCATGATTCAACGAATACGTCCCAGTTGCGATTCCTTGGAGAGACATCCTTTGGCGGCCCGGTATGGATCAACACGCATTACCTCGACGCCTCGGTTCGCATACTCACCGGCTTCATCGAGCCGCACTTCTTTGCGGGCTTCAGCGGGGGCGCAAAGCTTATCTTGCCCGGCATTGCCGGGGCTGAATCGGTGATGCATAACCACAACGCGGAAATGATCGGTCATCCCAAAGCAACCTGGGGGCATCTGGAAGACAATCCCATCCACTGCGAGCAACGCGAGGCAGCCGCCCTATGCCCGCCCGATCTCAGCCTCAACGTGACGATCAACAAACGCAAAGAGATCACGGGCGTCTTTGCGGGCGAAATGATCCAGGCACATGAAGCCGGTTGCGCGTTTGCACGTCGCTCTGTCATGCGACCGGTAGCAGAGCCATATGACATCGTCATTACGACGAATAGCGGGTATCCCCTCGACCTAAACCTCTACCAAGCCGTGAAAGGCATGTCGGCTGCGTATCAGGTGGTGAAACACGGAGGCGCAATCGTCATTGCGGCTGAATGTGTGGAAGGCATAGGTCACGGGCACTTCGAGGACCTACTGCAGGAGCGAGAAACTCCTACCGCTCTGCTGGATCTGATCAACAGCCCTGGATTCTCCCGATTCGATCAATGGGAGGCCCAGATCCTGGCGCAGATTCTCCTGAAGGCTGAAGTGCATCTATTTGCGGAAACTCTCTCAGACCAAGCCATACGCGATGCGCACTTAATCCCATGCCGCTCGATAGAAGAAACAGTGGCCGCGCTGCAAGAGAGATACAGGCCAAGTGCGAGCATTTGTGTGCTGCCTATGGGGCCTCTGACCATACCCTACGTTGCGGAACCGGCAGTGGCTGCGGTCTAGGGCACTCTAGAGTGGATCCTGAGTAGTGTTAGACCCTGCGTCTCGCGCCGCTGTATCCTTCCGATTCGAGCGCCGTTGAGGGCGGAGCTAGGCGGGCCCCAGGGTCCACGTCAAGAGACATGTCTGAAACCAGCCCTTGTTGGAGTCGGTAGAAGCCGCATGCGCCGATCATTGCGGCATTATCAGTGCAGAACGCAAGATCGGGAATCCGCACCGGCACCGGCGCATGGGCAAGTATCTCTTCGCGCAAGAGACTATTGGCTGCCACGCCACCAACAACGAGTATCATCTTGACCTTAAACTCTCTGGCCGCTTCCACGGTCTTTGCGACCAATACGTCCGCCACAGACTGTTGGAAGCTGGCTGCAACCTGGGCCACATAGAGCGGCACGTCCCTATTCACTATGCCTCCGGGAGCTGCCAGCAGTGAATCTGAAAGGTCTTGGTCCTTCATACGACTTTGCATGTAGCGCAAGACGGCGGTCTTTAGGCCGCTAAAGCTGAACTCATAGGTTCCTGGCATCCAGGCTCGGGGCAAGTCCACCATATTGCGCCGTCCCCGTAACCCATAACGCGACAGTTGCTCAGCGGCCAATTGCACCGACGGCCCGCCCGGATAGGGCAGCCCCAGAATGCGTCCCACTTTATCAAATGCCTCTCCCGCGGCGTCATCGCGCGTGGCGCCAATGAGGCCGTAGTCTCCGTGCCCGCGCATAAGCACAAGCTCCGTATGTCCGCCGGATACCACCAGCGCAAGCAAGGGAAACTGCGGCTCATCTTCCGGCACGTTGCGGCGCGCTCGGCGCGAGCGTGAGAGCCATGCAGCGTAAACATGACCTTCAAGGTGGTTCACGCCAATGAAAGGAACACCTAACGAAAACGCTAGGGACTTGGCAAAATTCACACCTACCAGGAGTGCACCCGCCAGACCGGGCCCATAGGTGACTGCTACCCCGTCAATCTCTTCCCATACAACGTCCGCCGCAGCCAGAGCCTCAGTTACGACCGGCAAAATAGCTCTTAAGTGCTGCCGCGAGGCTAACTCAGGGACAACACCGCCGTATTTCTGATGAATCTCGACCTGCGAGGCGACAATATTGGAATGGACGTAACGACCGTCTTCAACAATCGCTGCGGCAGTTTCATCACACGAGGTCTCAATCGCGAGCAGAGTTGTCAAGGAAACCTCCTGTTTCAGGGTACGTGGTTGTCCAAGAGTGCTTCTGACTGAGTCTTGCCACCCGCTCCTGAAACATGCTTTGAAAAGTATCCACGTTTACGTCTTCACTCCACATCACCAATGCATCTTCTTGGTTATCGCTGTAGTATCGCGGTCGAATGCCTGTGGAGCGGAACGAATACTTCTTATACAATGTGCGCGCCAAACCGTTGGAGACGCGGACCTCTAAGGTCACCCAGCGCGCCGCAAGGCCGATGGCTATGTCGATGAGTGCCGTGAGCATAAGTTCGCCGATGTTTTGGCCACGTACGTCCGGTCGAGACGCAATAGTAGTAATGTGCGCCTCATCCACCATGAGCCACAGCCCGCCATATGCTACCAGAGTCGGCTTTCCGTAACGCCATTCCATTTCGCGCTCTTTGTCCACAGACGGAAAGAGAGAGAGTGGAAATGGTTTTGGCCTCTTTAGGCTCGATGGAGTTCCTTGGTCATCCTTCCCTGCATCCGCGACCGCATCCAAGTCGCGTATAACTAAGTACCGCGCAAGTTTGTTTTCCACTATTTCACGGCGATAGGCGTTGCGCGGCCAAGGCAAGGTGAATGAGGCTTCTTCGATACTGCGAATCTCGGCCATGTCCTCCAATGACATTGGCTCAATCCGCAGGTTCATCGGGTGGGGCTCGGGGCGCCCGTCGTAGATAGCTTTAGGTTGTTCCATTTCACCGCTCAGAAGTGCGACCTAATCATTGGTTGGGATGTTTAGGAACCTTAGTTGCATTGCTGTGTCACTCCACGCAATGAAGATCGACCCGATAGGGTGCTATCGACGTTGCGTTGGCTGTTTCTCCGATTGTCAGGCAACAGCTTAGACCACAGACAACTACCCCAACTCTTTCGCTTCTTTCGCTCCCTTAACGCTGACGCTGCAGCCCGAAGATCACCGTCTGTCCGGCTAGGGAGCCAGTTCGCCATTCATCGGGTGAATCCGGTGACGCGGCACTTTGGCTGCAGGACGCCGCAAGTATTCAGGCTCGGCTGTAAGCGGGTCTACTGTCCCGCCTTTTGCAAGATAATCAGCTCCAAGTTCAGCGACTGCCCCTGCTCGGCGAACACTGAAGAGGCCGGAGGGGAAAACGAGCAGCTTGTTTGTTACATTTTCCTCAAGCTGCTCTCGGTGCTCCGGCGATATTTCTCCACAGATAATCGTCCGCTTCACAATTCTCTTGGATATGTCGGATACTCCCAGAATTGCGAAGTCCTCGAGGCGACGCCAATTCTTACCGACTGAGCGATACCAGCCTACGTAGTATTCGCCGCGTCCGGCCCCAAGCAATGCGCAAACGTGGGCATTGGACTTTTGCAGGTGAGGATAGGCGACAGCATCCAAGGTGGACACGGTCACGAGCGGCACACCCAGTGTCATGCAAAAGCCCTTTGCCGTTGCCATGCCCACACGCAAACCCGAAAACGAGCCAGGTCCCGAGACAACTGCTACCGCGCTAATTGGGATTTGACTCCGGGCAACGCCATGGAAGCCCTGCACCGATGCAGCCTTCGCAACTTCTGCAACAGGCGCTGGGGAGTCAGGCGCTTCGCCACTGCCGGCAATCATCGACCAAAGCCGGCTTATGCTCTCCATGAGCTGCTCGGTAGCATGGAACCCCGCAACCCAGTTGATTTCTCCCAAGATACGTTCGTTAGCGTAAAATGCCACACCAAGTTGACGTGTAGACGTATCAATTGCCAAAAGCATTGCAAAAAACTTATACCTGGTTAACTAAAATCCGAACGCTAGCCTGCGATACTCGTGAAGAACTTCCTGAAAACGGTCGCCTTCCGATTCAAAGTGCAGTTCCCGCTTTGTATCCGTCATAATTTCAATATTTATGAGTAGCCAATTTTCCGGCAAAAAGTCTCGCACTTTGCGGGCCCATTCAATCACACAAATTCCGTCACCTTCAAGATACTCTTCAAGCCCCAAACTCCACAAGGAGTCGTCTGAGCCGACGCGGTAAAGATCGATGTGATAGAAAGGAAACTTGCCGGACTGATATTCTTTGATAAGCGTGTAGGAGGGACTGGTAACGTGCTCCTTTACCTCCAAGCCAAGAGCGACACCTTGCGCAAACACCGTCTTGCCTGAGCCCATGGTGCCTTCTAGGAGGACAACACTGCCAGGCTTAACCAGCGTTCCCAGCCGCAGACCTAGGCGCTGGGTCTGCGTTTCACTGTGACTAATGCAATCGAGCTTCTGTTCCACACCTTTACTGGTCGACACAAGTGTACCCCTTCAATGGGCGGGAGGAGGGACCCCGGCATTGCCAAAATGGTCGTATCCTCTATGGGGAATTGGCAACACCTTGCCACCCTCATCGCACACAGCAACCTCTCCGCTCTCACCAGCTACGATTCTACCGATAACTGTGCTTTGTACGAACCCCTCCGCTGCCAAGTAGTCCTGCGCCCGTTGCATCGTGTCTGGCGGCGCGGTAAACAACAATTCAAAGTCCTCGCCGCCGCCTATGGCCCGTGTACGAAAGGAACCTCCCAGCACTTTTGGGAGTTCCGGGTCGGTAGGGACACTTGAAAGCATGATCTCCGCACTCACCCCGCTAGTTGCACAGAGCTTCTGCAAGTCTGCTACCAAACCGTCACTAATATCCATGCCACACCGCACTCCGGCTTCGATAAGCGCCCGGCCTTCGCGCAACCGCGGGACCGGCCGCCGCTGCGCAGATTTGAACCGTGCCCCATAGCCTGTGCTGCGGCTTTCGCCTTGCTCAAGGAGCACTAGCCCCGCTGCCGCGCTTCCCAAGACTCCCGTAACGGCTACCTGATCGCCAACCCGTGCGGTGGAACGCCGGAGAGTGCGCTCTCGACTCTCCACTTCTCCAATCACCGCCACGTTTATTATCACCTGCGCGCTCGACGATAGATCCCCGCCAACGATTGGAGTTTCTGCCTCTTCAGCCAACAGTGACATGCCTCGGTAAAACGCCGAAACGTCCGAAGCCTTACATTCCGCTGGCAAACAAAGGGTAACGAACGCTCCGCGCGGTACACCACCCATTGCCGCAATGTCACTAAGGTTTACAGCGAGCGCTTTCCATCCAATGTCTTCCCAACTAAACGTGCGCAGCCGAAAATCGACATCCTCCACAAGGGCGTCAGTGGTGGCGATTATCCACCCTTCGCCCTGCCGCCACAAAGCCGCATCGTCCTGAAAGCCCAACGCCATGTCCGGTGACGTGAAAACTTTCTCCGCAATACGGCCAATGAGCCCAAGCTCACCTATATCCTCAAGCGTCTCAGCCATTCTTCCTCGCCATGTATACAGCCGAGTTCAGAATAGCAGGCATGCCGAGCACGGGCAAATCGCAGGCGATTTGATGGCACATCTATGGTGTCGTACAAGCTTACTCACGAGCACCTGCACGCAACGTTCCTATTGTGCGAAAGGACAACCATCTTATCCATTTAGCGGGTTCGCGCCTCAGTGTGACCACGTGTGCTACCATTCTCACAGTTTGGCGCGGTACGGGATACTTTGGGCATGTTGGTAAGAGGCGCTACACGGGCCGCTCTGCTTACGGCGAGAAGGTGGATGAAACATGCGGCGAGCAAGTGCGCAATTATCTCGGATCGCCCGCCAGTAGACAGATGCGCCCGATAGCAATCACGAGTATTGCTCGAGGTTTCCAGGTTCTTGAGCCGACGTTTAGTATCCAGTCGGTGGATGTCCGAACGACTGTCTAGCGGGCGGGAAGCAGACTGTCTGGCCGCTATTCTAGGGGTTGTCCAGTTGCTGCTTATGTCAATTAGCAAGCAAGGAAAGGGTATTCGCCAATGGCAGAACCATTGAGAAAATGGTTACGGGAAGAAATTCGCAGCCTGGCGGGTTTGCATGGCCCCTCCGGTCGTGAGCAAGCAGTCGTTGCCGCCCTGGCCGAGCGCTTGCGCCCGCTCGCGGAGTCGGTTCGCATTGACAAAATGGGCAACGTCTTTGCAGATTGCGGAGGGCCGGCCGACGCGCCCCTGATACTGTTGGACGCTCATGCGGATGAAATCGGCTGCCTCGTGCGCAGTATTGAGCCGGAGGGCTTCTTACGCGTTTTCAAGGTAGGCGGCATCCTTGACGGCCTGCTCACTGGGCGCAAGGTCTCAGTAAACGGCCTGCGGGGCGTGATCGGTGTGAAGGCCGGGCACCTGCAGTCACAGGAAGAACAGCGCACAGTCGTGCCGGTAAAGGATCTTTACGTAGACATTGGGTTCTCTTCTGCTGAAGAGGTAAGGCAAGCGGGAATTGCTGTCGGCGACCCGGTGACGTACGTCAGTGAAGTCGAGGAATTAGCGAATCCAAACCGCCTCTGCGGCAAAGCAATTGATAACCGCGCCGGCTGCGCAGTGTTGCTCAAGGCAATCGAGCTACTAACGAAGGATTCTCTTCCCTTCCGTCTCGTAGCTCAGTTTACGGTGCAAGAGGAGACGGGACTACACGGCGCCGGACCGGCGGCGTTCAATTTCGAACCCCACCTTGCGATTGCGATCGACACCGTGCCTTGCGGCGATACGCCCGACGTGAAGTTCCATAGCGAGCTTCCCATCGCCCTGGGAAGAGGACCGGTGATCCAGGCCGCAAGCAGCAGCACATACGGAGGCATGATTACGCCCGAAGCTGTGCTGGCATTCGCAGTACGCACTGCCAAGCAAATTGGAATTCCGTATCAGGAAGCAATCCTCGAAGGCGGAAGCACCAACGCAACTGCCATTCACTACTCTCGGAACGGCATCCCGGCAATCGCGATCACAATTCCCCGTCGTTACTCGCACTCGCCCATAGAGGTGGTCGATTTAAACGACGTCACGGCCACGCTGCAACTTGTGGTAGCAATGGCACAGAAAGCTGACAGAGAAGGCTTTGCATTTGTCTCTAGCGGGCCGAAGACGGGCTAGTCCTGCCCGGAGGCATTGCCTGGCGCCCCGTGTGTAGGAGTGGCCCCGCGCCAAAAGTGATTGACTGGACTATGGCCGGACCCGATGGAATAGGAGTGTCGCAGCGCTCCCGTCAAGTATTCCTTTGCCTCGCCTACGGCGTTGGGCAGAGAAAGGCCGCGTGCCAGGTAGGCGGCGATGGCAGACGCCAGCGTGCAGCCTGTGCCGTGGTCGTTGCGCGTGATTACCCTTTCCTTCTCAAACGTGTGGTAGTTTGTGCCGTCGAATAGCACGTCACGCGCGGAACCGGCAGCGTGTCCGCCTTTGATCAGTGCCGCACGGCACCCCAATCCAACGATCGCCTGCGCTGCCTGGCGCATTTCACGCTCCCCTCGCACCCGCGTGTCGAGCAGCCGTTCCACTTCAGGCAGATTGGGTGTGACGATAGTGGCGAGAGGGAAAAGCGTCTCGCGGTAGGCAGCAACCGCAGTATCGTCCACAAGCTGATCGCCGCTCTTTGCGGTCATCACCGGATCCACCACGAGCGCCTGTGGGATGTCTGCTTTCATCGCATCCGCAACCACGTTGATGATCTCGGCGTTGGCCAGCATGCCGGTTTTGATCGCATCGGCGCCAATGTCAGACCGCACCGAGTCTATCTGCGCCGCCACCAGCGCGGGGGGCAATGCCATCCAATCTTGTACACCGCAGGTGTTTTGGGCGGTAACGGCGGTCACCACAGTACTACCGTAGACGCCAAGCGCACTGAAGGTCTTCAAGTCCGCCTGCAATCCGGCGCCTGCACCAGAATCCGAACCCGCAATGGTCAGGACACGCTTCGCCATTGTTTCCTCCGCACTATTGCGCAATCTTGCGCAACCACTGTCATCCCTCGCTCACGCGCCGCAGCAATTGCAGTATCGGACTCCGAACCCGGTTGCATCCATACATTCAGGATTCCCAGCGCAAGACACGCTTCGACGGTCTGCTCGGTTACGGCGGGAGGCACCACCGTCACGACAACATCGGGCCTTTTAGGCAGGTCTGCCAGGGCGGAAAACAGCTCATGTCCTGCCACGACACCGCCCTTCGGATTCACGCCCTGCACCTGATATCCCGATTCAAGTAGTGCCAGAAACACACGGTGACCGAATTTAAGCGGATCATGAGAAACGCCTACCACGGCCCACGAGCGCAGATTGATAAGCCTCGACACGCTTGCTTCATGATCCGACGTAGACCGGACAGTCATTGCACTCTACCCAACTCCACCGGCATACCTTCCAAAACGGAACCACCGGCTCGAATGCGCCGAAGCATTCTGTCTCACGCAGATTACGACTTCTCAATGCCATGGGTCGCGAGAGCCCTACCAATGCTGTATCGGAAGTGGCCGGCCGTCCTCATCAAAACGAAAAAATGACCGAATGAGTGTGTCCTTTCGTTGTCTTGGGATAGTCCCCGCAAGCTCTCCAGTTGACGAAAAACCCGCTCGCTCAAACCCTACCGCACGTCCTCGCGGAACTTCTCAATACGTGACAACTGGCAGGTCAACCAAACGACTTTAGGCATGATGGGGTGGGCATATGCCGTTATCACTGTCTCACCAGAACCCTCTAAACGGTCAAGGAGACCCGCATATTTCAATTCAAGATAGGCCAACGTGAGTTTCACCCTAGGCAACGTAGCAAGTCTTGCCTGCAGCAGCACAATGTTGGATTCTACAACTTCAAAGGGCTCGTAGATGTGTCCGAACGCAAAGGAAGGATCATTGATCAACCGCTGGGTGGTCCGTCGGAAAGCCGGTCGTGCCACTGATACCCTCTCTCGTCCAAGACCTATCGACACGCGGTCCCATCGCCTCTACTGATCACAGAAGTCCAATGAGCAGACCTGCTGCATCGTTGACACGTGGCCGGCTCCAGTATACTATGGGCTACACGGGTCGCCAAGGAAAATTGGCGGCGGTCTAGTTTTGTCAATATATTTTGAAGTACGTATGCGGAGCGCGATTAGTGAAAATCTCGTGCCTTCAAGAAAACCTCGCCAAAGGCCTCGCCATCGTTGGCCGGGCAGTGGCAACGCGCAGCCCCCTCCCTGTACTGAGCAATGTCTTGCTCGCTACCGACCAAGGGCGTCTAAAGCTCTCGGCAATGAATCAAGAGATTGGAATCGTCCATTGGATTGGCTGTAAGGTCGAGACAGAGGGCGAAGTCACAGTGCTCGCGCGGTTGCTTAGCGAGTTTATCGGTTCGCTGCCCAATGAACGTGTGGATTTGGAATTAGATAGTGAAAACCTTACGCTGCACCTCAATTGTGGTCGGTACCAGGCAAACGTCAAGGGGATCGCAGCGGAGGAATTCCCACCAATTCCGTTGGGTGACGGGGATCCCACGCTTGTACTAGATGCAACGCTGCTGCGGGAGAGCATTGAGCAGGTGGCCATGGCAGCAGCCAGCGATGACCCCCGTCAATACCTTCAAGGAGTGGCGGTAATCATCGAGCCGGAAAAGGTCGTGCTTGTGGCGTCAGACGGATTTCGCATGGCCGTGCGTACGCTCGCGGTTGAGAGCGGCGTTAGCGAGAAAACCGAGTTCATTGTACCTGCCCGCAGCTTGACGGAGCTCTCGCGTGTATTGACCGATAGCGAGCATCCGGTAGAGATACGCCTTACCCAGAATCGCAACCAAGTAATCTTCAGTACGGGTGACGTACACCTGGTCTCACGGCTCATCGAAGGCACTTTTCCCAACTACACGCAGATGATTCCTGCCGACCACCAGACGGACATTCAGGTCTCGACGGCTGATCTCATGCAATGCACCCGCATGGCATCGTTCTTTGCGCGCGATGGGGCCAATGTGATCAAGCTGGAGGCCACACCGGACGATGAGAAAGGCAACCTTACAATCACGGCAACCGCGACCGAACTTGGCGATAACCGCTCAGACCTGGAGGCGCAGGTCACTGGTGAGGAAACGCTCATCGCATTCAATGCTCGCTACCTACTCGATTGCATCAATGCCATTAATTCACCTGACATGAAAATCGAACTTGCAGGTTCGACCAGCCCGGGGGTTATTCGCCCCACTGACGATACTGACTATGTCCATGTGATTATGCCTATGCACACAGTACGGTGAGTATGCGTACAGAGGTCGAACAGAATCTTATGATTCGGGATGACGCGCTGCCCGCGCCTGAGCGAGGCAATGTAATTCGAACCGCAGTATGCCAGTATGCGCCGGTGCTGGGCGACTTGCCTGCCAATGTTGAAAAGGGCGCACAGGCGATTCAAGAAGCGGCCGAAAACGGCGCCGATCTGATCGTACTTCCTGAGATGGCAAACAGTGGCTATGTCGTGTTTTCCAGCGACGAAGCACGTGCGCTAGCGGAGCGACCGGATGAAAGCCCTGCCATAGCGCGCTGGCAGCAGCTCGCGCAAGAGTATGACACACATATCGTCGCTGGCTTTGGCGAAAAAGTTAGTGAAACCGAGCTCTATAATTCGGCTCTCGTAATTGGCCCCGCCGGCATTCACGGCACATACCGCAAGACGCATCTCTTCTATGAGGAAAAACTCTACTACAGGCCCGGCAACTTGGGCTATCCGGTCTTCGATCTGCCGTTTGGTCGTGTCGGCATTCTGATTTGCTATGATCTGCGGTTTCCCGAGGCGAGCCGCATCCTGGCGCTGCGCGGGGCCGACATGATCTGCGTTCCCACAAATTGGGTAAGCATGATGACCCCTGACAGGCTGTGGGATTCGCAAGGGTACTGTCAGGCGAACTACGTGGCTATTGCCAATGCTGTGATGAACCAAGTGTTCATGGCGTGCGCCGACCGCGTAGGCGAAGAGCGCGGCGTTCAGTTTCTGGGCTGTAGCCTCATCATCGATCCCGCAGGCACGCCCCTGGCCGGTCCGGCCAGTACCGACGGTGACGAAGTGCTAGTAGCTGAAGTGAACCTCTCCGCCGCCCGCAGAGCCAAGCATAGAAACGACCTCAACCAAACGTGGCTTGATCGTCGTACTGATCTCTATAGCGCGACGCTTGGATACGAAGCAGATCCACACCCATAGCGTGTCACTTCTTGAAGGCTTAGAGAAGAGCTACCCTAATTGGTGAGAACTCGTCTGGTTTAAACGGATGAGTTACTTCTCAGCCGGGGACATCCTCATAGAGGAGGAGCGTCTTGCTAGTGTGCGGCAAAGAAGCTTGTTCGCAGAGAGGAAGCGCAATTTGCCAGCTACCTATCAATCCCCTTATTCCCATTCAAGGCACTAGGAGCTAGCGTAGTCAAGTGAGTCTGTCGACACTCCACGTAGCTCACAAGTCTGTGCCGTCTTTCGTGCCTGGGCAGACACCGTTCCTTACTTACGAGAGCAAGAGTGACTTGGCGAAACCTGGAGTGAAGACACTCAGGACATCAAGAGTTGCCACCCTAGCACGCAGGCAAGTCTTGTGCATCTTGGGTCTGCTCCTCGCGGGAAGTGTCCTACTAACATCCTGCGGCGACAGTGATGATGAAACCAAGACTCCATCCGTCGCAATCCCGCCATCTGCCGCCAATCTAACCGAGGCATCTACTCTCCTATCTTCACTGCCCTGTTTTACCGACCTCACCGCAGCGCACAAGGCTGGTCCCGTTGCAAGTCCAACACCGGAGACCATTAGAATCCAAATGCTCGAGCGTCCCTACCGCATCATTCCCAATGATATCGTGCTCAAGCGGGGTCGCAGCTATCGGCTAGTCATAGAGGCGAACGAGGAGTGGCAACACTTTACCTCAGGCGTACTAACCTATGACATTAACCTTCCCCCTCACGGCCAAGCGGAGGTTCTCCTGCAGCCACAGCAACTCGGCGTGTTTCCAATCTCAAATCATCGCCACATACCAGAGAGCGAACTTAGTAGCACCATCACCGTATTACCTGCCAACATTGAGGTCTCTACGTGGAATCCACTCTGTGCGGAGCTCTCCGTTGAATCTCCACCTACCGGCGCTGCTTTGAGCACACCATTCGTTATCCAGGGCTCTGTGATCCATCCCGGCGACAGTGGTCTTCGCGTAACGCGCATAGAGGCCTGGAGTAACGAAATTCTGGTTGGTAGTACCGCAAGTGAGCAGTTTATTCCTCGCGGCCATAGCAGCGAATTCTTCCTCACCGTCCTAGACCTGCCTCCAGGCGACCACTCCCTCCTGCTCAAGGCTTCTCTTCAGAACGGCGCTCTCGCAGCTACTGCGACCATGAAAATCTCTACACCCACAGAAAGCCCACCTTCTGCTTTGCTGCCTGGCTATCGTGGCAACATCGATCTTCCTGCCGAAGGCGGCTTTCTCAGTCTTCCCGTTACAATTCAAGGCTGGGTCGTTATTCCGGGAAGCAAGAGTGGCACCGGTGTTGGATCTGTTGAAATCTGGAACGGACCACGTGAAACAGGTACGTTTCTCACTGAAGCAGTCTACGGCACGTATCGCCCTGATGTCGCTGAAACTCTAGGTGACCCTAACTACTCCAGCAGCGGGTTTTACGCCGAAGTCTTTGACCTACCTGCCGGTCTCGTTGAGCTCCACCTTTACGTACGCGACCGCGAAGCCGGTGACTACGAGTCCCCCCGATTTCGCCAATCACCCCTTACCCGCAGCATCTCCCTCGCTGAAGGCAAAGTCACCGATGCAGTATGGCCTGTGGCCCTGGCAGCTGCTCCAGACGGCAGGCTTTTCTATGCTGAACTCCTCACCGGCAACATACGCATTTGGCAGAATGGTCAGCTACTCCCGGAACCTTTCGCCTCAATCCCTGACGTCTCAAATCTTAGAGAGTCCGGTCTCCTCGGCCTTGCCCTTCATCCAGAATTCCCGCAAGAGCCGTTTGTCTTTGCCATGTACACGGTGGATTACCCCGAGACGGGCTTCCCTCTTATCCAGCGCGTCGTTCGTTTCCGCGACGATAACGGAACCGGCCGGGATTACACTGTTATTATCGATGACCTTCCTGCAACAACAACTGGTCTCCACAACGGCGGTCGCATCGCCTTTGGGCCGGATGGTAAGCTCTATCTCACAGTTGGCGATACTGACATACCGGACCTTGCCCAAGACCCCACAAATCTGGCAGGCTCCATCCTGCGATTCAATCCCGATGGCACCATCCCCAACGATAATCCCATTCCTGGTTCTCCTATTTACGCCATGGGATTGCGAAATGTCTTTGGCCTTGCATTCCAGCCGGAAACCGGATATTTATTCGCGACTGAGAACGGGCCAGGCGGATTTGACGAGGTGAATAGGATTCAAGCCGGCCACAACTACGGCTGGCCGGGCTATATGGGTGTGACAAATGAGGAGGGCATGACCGATCCAATTGCAGTCTTTGGCACATGGCCGAACCCGACTTACGGCCCAACCGGGGCGACCTTTGTTCCGGGAAGGCCGGAACTCTTCCTCTTCTGCGCCTTCCACGTGCCCTCGCTCCATGCGCTGCAACTGGGTGGTCCTGACTACAGCACGGTAGAACTCGAATTGGTCTTGTCAAAGCACTGTATATTGGATGTTGCGACTGCAACCGACGGCTGGCTCTATTACAGCACTACCTCCGCCATTTACAGAGCACGGCTTGATGACCTGTTGCAACTTCACGAGGTAGCGGGACAATAGGTTGTGTAGGAACAATACGCGTTATCCCATGCTGCGCTGTGACATTGAGAATTCCACCGGACCAAGAGGGCTACTAGAGTACAGACAAAGAGGACTCGCCACTCAGCCCAAATGACACAAGAAACCCAGCATAGACGCGTGAGGCATTTCCGGCAGAGCCGATAGGTCAAGGTAGGGCCCCAAGATGCAAGCAACTGCGAATGGCGCCCTACGATTCACCTGGCATCGAAGAAAAAGGAACCATTAGTGAATAGGACGGGGACATTGGAGAGATTAGTGCAGCGCTGCCCGGAGCTCTTGAAAGCGTCTTCCCTCGCCTGCCTGCTACTCCTCGGGACAATACTTGCGGCATCCTGTGGAGACGACGAGGATGATTTAGAAACTGTTTCGAAGGATTCCTTATCCCCGGCAGCAGGCGAATCCACCTCCTATTCCGATCAGCAATTCTTCCCTTGCTATACGTATTTGACCCCGGGGGATACAGCTCAGCCATCTGTTACTCCAACCCCAGAGACAATCAGAATTCAGATGCTCGAGCGCCCCTACCGCATTGTTCCTAACGACATTGTCCTCATACAAAACCGACAGTATCGGCTTATTATCCAGGCTGGCGAGGAGTGGCACCAGTTTGCCACGGCAGTCTTGAGCCAAGACGTAGAGCTGCCACCAGGTGGCGAAGCAGAAATCCTTTTTCAACCTCGTCAACTCGGCGTATTCCCAATCTATAATAACCGCCGCATTCAGGAGAGCTTACTGCCGAGTACGATCACGGTAGTGCCCGAGAGAATTGAGCCTTCCACGTGGTACCCCTTTTGTGCCGAGTTCTCCGTGCATTCTCCGCCGCCCAATGCAAACCTGAGTACACCCTTTGTCATTGAAGGTACTGTTGGGCCGGTCATGCTGCAGCCAACCATACAGGAACCGGGTGGTCAGTTTCTTTTTGTCTCTCGTATTGAAGCGTGGAACAACGGGCGAATAGTTGGTACTACCACAAGTGAGCAATTTAGGTCCCGCGGCCTCGACAGTGATTTCTACATTACCATTCCGAACCTGCCTCCTGGCACCCACACGCTACACCTACAGGCTTCCCTTCAGAATGGCTCGATAGCTGCAACGGCAACTCTCCCTCTTATGGTCCCGGTGGACACATCGAGTCGGGCTCTCCTGCCAGGCTATCGTGGCAACATCGATCTCCCAATCGACAACGCGTTTCTTGATCTTCCCATCACCATCCAGGGCTGGGTAGTCAACCCCGGCAGTGAAGACGGCACAGGCGTCGGATCCGTGGAAATCTGGAACGGCCCTCGCGAGAGCGGTCAATTCCTCACGGAGGCCATTTACGGCACGTACCGTCCTGATGTAGCAGAATCACTGGACGATCCCACCTACGCCAGCAGTGGATTCATCGCTCAACTTTCCAATGTGCCTGCCGGACCCGTCGACCTCCACTTATACGTCCGTGACCGCGAGTCAGGTGATTATGTATCGCCGCGTTTCCGACAGTCGCCACTAATGCGTAGCGTTTCCCTGGCTGAGGGTAAAGTCGCCGATGCGGCCTGGCCTGTGGCCCTGGCTGCCGCTCCAGACGAGAGGCTCTTCTACGCTGAACTTCTGACCGGAAATATCCGCATCGTGAAAGACGGCCACGTGTTGTCAGAGCCTTTCGCCACTATCGATGATGTCTCAAATCATAGAGAGTCCGGTCTGCTCGGCCTCGCCCTACATCCGAACTTCCCGCAAGAACCGTATGTCTACGCCATGTACACGGTGGATTACCCCGAAACCGGCTTCCCGCAAATCCAGCGCGTCGTTCGCTTCCGTGACATCGAAAGCAGCGGGCAGGATTTCACCGTGCTCATCGATGGCCTCCCTGCCACAGCAAGCGCATTCCACAATGGCGGGCGCATTGCTTTCGGTCCTGATGGCAAGCTCTATGTCTCCATCGGCGATACCGATGTGCCGGATCTCGCTCAGGACCCCAGTAGGCTGGAAGGGTCTATTCTGCGCTATAATCCCGACGGCAGCATCCCAAACGACAATCCCATACCCGGATCCCCAGTCTATGCCATCGGTTTGCGCAATGTCTTCGGCCTCGCCTTCCAACCTGAGACCGGATTTCTCTACGCTACGGACAACGGCCCCGGCGGCTTCGACGAAGTAAACAAGATCGAAGCCGGTTTCAATTACGGGTGGCCGGATCACATGGGGGTGGACAGCCCGGGAGGTTATAAAGATCCAGTTGCAGTTTTCGGCAACTGGCCCGAATCACCCATCGGGCCTACCGGCGCGACCTTTAGTCCTGAGCAACCGGACTTGCTGCTCTTCTGCGCGTATCACGACTTCTTCCTACGCGCTGTGCGATTGAGCGGCCCAGAATACGCAACCGCGGAAAGCACGACCGTACTATCGTACAATTGCGCACTCGACGTGACCTACAGCAGCGACGGGTGGCTCTACTACAGCACTATATCCGCAATCTACCGTGCCCGTATCGATGACCTCCTGCGCCTATACGAACTGAACACGCAATGACCGGCGCCCGCACACAAGTAAGAGTTCTCCCCGTTGGTCGGCGCTACAGTCGAGTGAGTATAATGTAGAGGCACAGGCAAACGGCTTCTCGTACGATTTCCGATTTAGAACTCTACTTTACCGTAAGAAAGCACAGCAGTGTTCACATGTCTTTGTGCCGGGCATAGGTGACAGTTTACTCCGGCAAAATGGCGAGATCATGTACCAATGCAATGCGTTGCACTAGAAAATACTTAAGTAAAAGGGCTTAGCGTGAGTGAAGGAGGACTGGGGCATATCAACGCATTGCCGGAAGTGTGTCGCCGCGACCATCCGCAGAGCCTTTGGCGGGTCACCCGTTTATTCTTCATATTCCTTGCAGGCGTCATGCTCTTAGCCTCTTGCGGCAACGGCGATGAAGAGGAGAAGTCGACTACCCAAGTAACTCCTGCCCCGCCCACCATAGGTACATCGCCAGCACCGAACCAAGTTCCTTCAGTGAGCACTACGGAATTGCTGCCTTGTCATACCGATCTTGAGGCACTACACAAAATCGTGCCCGTTGCGGAACCAACACCGGAGGTCATTAGGATACAGCTTCTTGAGCGTCCTTGGAGAATGATCCCCAGCGATATAGTGCTAAGACAGAACCGCTGGTATGTATTCGTAATAACCGCTGGCGAAGAGTGGCACTCGTTTGTTGTGCTTGGAATGGGCACAAGGGTGGATTATGAGATTCCACCCGGTGGTGAAATAGCCCCTTGGGTGCATACTACCAATGCCGGGGTTTTTAAAGTTGCGAGTTGGCGCCGCATCCAAGAGAGCGACTTGCGCTTCACCATTACCGTCGTGCCGGAAGCTATGACTGCCTCTATTTGGCAGCCCTCATGCGCGTCTCTTTCAGTTCATGCGCCTTCAGCCGGCTCCCAATTGAGTACTCCACTGGGTAATCCAGGGTTCAGCCAAGCAACCAATCGGCAGTTGGCTCGGTGTGACACGCATCGAGGCTTGGAGCAATGGGGAGCGAGTCGGCCTAACCACAAGAGAGCACTTTGTATCCCGTGGTACACATAGCGACTACTACCTCACCATTCCTCAATTGCCGCCAGGTTCACACTCCTTGCTCCTCAAATCTTTCCTTCAAAACGGTGTGCTCGTAGCCACAGCCACCCTACCAATTACCATTCTCCCCGACCCTCCACCAAGTTCCACCGCTCAAGGCTACCGCGGCAATATAGACCTCCCTACAGAAAATGATCTGCTCGGACTCCCCGTTACCATCCAGGGTTGGGCGATCATCCACGACAGCAAGGGTGCCGGCGTCAGTGCCGTCGAAATCTGGAACGGTCCCCGGGAAAATGGTCAGTTCCTTACTGAGGCTATCTACGGCATTCATCGCCCCGACGTCGCCCAGGCCCTGGGTGATCAACGCTTCGCCAGCAGTGGGTTTCTTGCTCAACTGTCCGATCTCCCCGCCGGTCCCGTAGACCTTCACGTTTATGTTCGCGATCGTCAGTCCGGCGAAATTGCCTCACCGCGATTTCGTCAGTCACAACTTGTGCGCAACATCATCCTGGCTGAGGGCAAGGTAACTGATGCTGCTTGGCCGGTCGCATTAGCCGCCGCTCCGGATGGTAGACTCTTTTTTGCTGAACTACTCAACGGCAATATCCGCATCATACAGGACGGCAAAGTCCTGCCGAAACCCTTCGCGACTATTGAAGACGTCTCCAACCACAGGGAATCCGGTGTCCTCGGCCTTGCTCTCCATCCAGAATTCCCTAGAGAACCGTTTGTGTTCGCTATGTACGTAGTGGATGATCCTGAGACCGGCTTGCCCAGCGGCCAGCGCGTCGTCCGCTTCCTAGACGTGGACAATACCGGTCAAGACTATACGGTGATAGTAGAGGGTCTCCCCGCCACGACAAACGTATTTCACAATGGGGGTCGCATCGTCTTTGGTGCAGATGGCAAACTCTTTCTCTCAATTGGTGACACCGATGTGCCTGACCTAGCCCAAGACCCAAATGAGCTGGAAGGCTCTATCCTACGCTACAATCCCGATGGCAGCATACCCGATGACAATCCCATTCCCGGTTCCCCCGTCTACGCCATCGGCTTACGCAACGTCTTTGGACTTGCAATCCAGCCTGGAACAGGCTTCCTGTACGCCACTGATAACGGCCCTGGCGGCTTCGATGAAGTTAACAGAGTTGAAGCCGGCCACAACTACGGCTGGCCACTTCATATTGGCATAAGGCATGCAGAGGATATATCCGACCCTATTGCGGTCTTTGGCAGCTATCCGCAAGAGCCAATCGGGCCCACCGGTGCTGCCTTTGCCGCGACAGATCCAGACCTCTTGCTCTTCTGCGCCTATCACGACTTCTACTTGCGTGCCCTACCCTTGAGTGGCCCGGATCAAGCTTCTCAAGAGGACACGATGGTTATTTCAACCAATTGCGCACTTGACGTGACCTACACCAGCGACGGGTGGCTCTACTACAGCACTGTTTCCGCCATCTACCGCGCGCGGCTTGACGATCTGTTGCTCTTGCATGAGAACAACTACCAGCAGGAATAGTCTACACGCAGCGCGAGCAATCTCATGGCGCACCAATTGCGTTGCGTGAGAGGCTGCCAACGAGAAACCTGACGGCTACCAGCGGGAAAGGCCCGATCCTACGGGGTGGACAGAATGATGAACTGTGGATTTCAATGTACCGGTGTCAATCACTCTAGGCCGTCCGGCGACCTGGGGCAACCGATCAGTTTCTACACTAGCGTTACGCATGGAGGCAAAGTCACATGACCCTCACTTCTTCTACCCTTCGCGGCGTTAACGTCGCCATCGTGACACCGTTTCAAGCCAATCACGATTTGGACTTGGCCGGGACCAAGCGGCTAACGCGGTTTCTCATTGACGCCGGAGTCCACGGCATCATGACAACCGGCGGCAATGGCGAATTCCCTCACATGCTGCGCGAGGAGAAGAAAGCCGTGACAGCAGCCATCGTGGAGGAAGCTGCCGGTGAAATTCCTATCATTGCCGGAACCGCGGCCGCCGGCACCAGGGAAGCGGTGCTCTTGGGTCAAGATGCGCAAGAGGTTGGCGCGGATGGCACCATTGTTACTGCGCCGTACTACTTCCAAGTCTCAGAAGATGCTCTGTTTGTACACTACGAGACGATTGCACGTGAAGTGGACTTGCCACTGGTCTTGTACAACAATCCGCTCTACACCGGCAATGAAATCACGCCCGGCCTGATTGACCGATTGGCGGCGGTTCCCAACGTGATCGGCCTCAAGCAGAGCAACGCGGACTTTGGCATCCTCATGGAAAATATCCGTATGAACGGCGACAAGGTGGCGGTTCTCACCGGCATAGACAGCCAATTCTACGCTGCCATGGCATCGGGAGCGACCGGCATCTTCTCTACCGCGGCCTGTGTGATTCCGCGCGAAATGGTAGCAATCTACGACTTAGTGCAGGCCGGAGACTTCGCAGGGGCGCGCCAACTCCAATTGAAACTGCAGGCCCTGAATCGTTACTTGGAGTACGATCCCGGTTACGTAGGGCCCTGCAAAGCGGCCCTGCGCATGCTGGGGCTGCCCGCGGGCCCGGTCCGCGGTCCGTTGCCGGAAGTGACCCCCGATGAGGAGGCAGGAGTTCGCAGTGGACTAGAGGCGCTTGGGTTGCTGGCCTAAGCCTCGATAGCTTCTGCAATCACGCGGCCCTCGGCATTGCGCGGTTGCGGCACACCCAAGAGGTGGGCAACCGTAGGTGCAATATCCACACTGCGTGCCTGTCCCTGTAGGGCCAGCCCGCTGCGAATGTGGGGGCCGTTGATGATGAACGTCGTATGCTGACCGCCAATACCCAAACTAACGGCGGGCAGATGCCGGCCGTGACACGCGTCGAATTCAGGATGCACGGCCCACACGACATCACCCACGAGATCACCCCATAGATTGAGCATTTCGGCGTTCTCTCGCGTGACGGCGAGAGCGAAGGGTTGCTTGCCGGTGCCGGGGTCCACATAGGTCGTCAGGGCATGGATAATCTGCTGCTGCACTTTGTCGAAGTCTTCCGGTTCAACGATCCCTCCGGGATCGCGCCCCTTCAGATTGATGAAGACGTGTATCGTCCCAACCGGAATGGCTACGCTCCGGCTGAGATCGGTCTCCCCAGTGGCCGGGTCTAAGACAAGCAGACCGATCTTTTCGAGAACGTCCGCCGCGGCAATGGGCGGCACAAAGTCCGGTGTGCCGCCGTGGTCGGACGTGACCACTACAACCGTTTCGTCGTCCTGCAGCTCCAGTAGCCTCCCTACCCAACGATCGACCGAGGCTATCAGGCGGGTCATGCCCTCAAGCGAGCGGGCAACAACACTCTCCGGCGCACCGCAGCGCGGATCCGTCTGGGCCATAAAGAAGTGGTTGCCATAGTCGAGTGAATGGACCTCCGTAAAGAGCACGTCCCAATCGCGCGTGGCGCAGAGGTGATGGGCGACGTCTGCTAAGCAGGCGTGGTGCATGTCCAATAGCTCGAAGAATGTCTCGTCATCAACCAGACCCAAGGTGTCACGCCCGGGATTCTGCAGAAATGGACCCACGTGGGTATCGATTTCCGCCGCGACCTCCTCAGGATACGTATACCCTTCAGTCGCCCAGACCTGCGGCATGAAGACTTCAAACGTGTCACCATCAGGCGTGAGCGTGATGAGCTTGAATCGCACATACCCGGTAAGCGGGCGGCTTCCGATTGTGAATTGCTGCCGCGACCAGTCACTCCAGTTGGCAACTGCCAGGTCCGCAATTGCTTGGCTGCCGTCGCGACTTGTGCAGATACGAACCCGGTCGTAGCCTGCGGCGGATTGAGCGTAGACGAGGCCGTAGAATGTGCGTGCTACCGCCCCCTCGGTGCCCCAGGCGGTCAAATCTGAGCGACCGCGAGCCAATGGCTGGACCGTGAGTTCCACCTCAAGAGCAGGCTTTGCCGAATCGGGCAGGTGCGACCATTGATCGCCGTCGGCTGGTCGCAGGTCAACATGGTCGACGTCTTCACCAGCCTGCAGCGTGCTGGGATCCACCGCCGCCGCATCAACCCCTCCACCAATGGGACGGGGACTCCAATTCCCCGATACCCACAGATGGTATCCCGCAATCTGATGGTGGTTAGCCACGCCCGGACCGGTGCCTTCAACTTGGACACCCTTGGTAATCGTCGGCGGCCAAGACATTTCCCATTTCACCAGAATAGGTGTCTTGTCCGCGCGCTCCAATGTATTCCAAAAGTACTCAGCTTTGGATAGCTGCGTATTGACTCCCCAAACCGTTTCTGTCAGCGGTTTGCCGCGCGCGCGGATATTGAAGTCCATCACCTCATGGGTACCAGGCCACGCACCGGTTGCAATGGAGGTCCAGCCTGGCGGCGTTAACGTAGGGAAAACGCCCAGCATCGGCCGCCACGCGCCGGTGTCCATCAGACGCTTGAGATTTGGCGTAGCACCTTTGTCCGCCATGTGACGGACAATCTCCATGCTTGCCCCATCAATTCCAATTATGATTGCTCGTTCGGCCAATGCCGCCATAGTCATCACTCCTCCTCAGAGAAATCTACACTCAAGCTGGGAACTGCTTTTGCAAAGTGCGGTTCATTCTTTCCATTTATAGTTCCGGACAATGCTTTCCGATAGTAGGTATGTACTTAACGCTCGTTTGACCCTCTTAGAATCCGGTATACACCTGATTCAGACTTGCCATGACCTGCGCACCTAGGGAAAGCCGGCTGCCGCGCGTGGGATGCTCTCAACACACTGGTCAACAGCAAACTTGCACGAGAGTTCTGCAGGCGGCAGCAGCCTAAGGGGTCGCAATTTGAACCCCTAGACTATTACCTCTTCTCTTGAAATCACCCGTCCGCTCTTGCTTGAACGAATGGCCGCAGCAGTCATCGCAATGGTATTGAGGTTGTCCCGCGGCGTCACCGCGGGCTCGCGTCCGTGGGCGGTGGCGGCGATTAGATCGCCAAGCGGACCCTGGAAAGCATCACTAAACCACGCGCCCTCGAGCTGGAACGTCTGCACATTGCGAGGATCATCGGCACGAACGACTGAGACCTCATTACTCGTACCCCACACACTGCCTTCCGTACCGTCGATCCACCAGTTATAGCTGTGGGCTCCCGATGCGCGCACGATGTTATTGAATTGCAGGCTTGCCATCAGACCAACCCGACCGCCCACTTCCCCAAACTCGACATTGGCGGAGTAGATAAGCGGATCCGGGCCATTTTGGTCCGGCAACATGGCGGTTGTGCAGTGGAGTTGCGTCCATTCACGGCCACCTGCCATTGGAGACGAGGCAAAGTAACGGCAAAGGTCGAGGTAGTGTACCCCATGGTCGCCGATATTGAAATTGGCCAAGTTCGTCCACCAGCGGTCCGGCTGATCCTGAAACGAGCGCCTGAGGTGCTGAATGCTATATATCTGCCCCAACACGCCTTGGTCCATGAACACGCGCAACGCTTTGTGCTCCGGCGCCCAGCGTGCTTGCTGGTTTACCGCCAGCAGGATTCCTGCTTCCTCCGCTATGGCGATGAGTTCCTCTGCCAGGGAATATTCCATGTGCAGTGGCTTCTGCGTTAGAACCGGTCGAGGAGCGTGAGAAATCGCCTCCAGTGTTTCCTTGCGGGCGGCGGGATGCAAGGCCATATCAATGACCTTCACCTCTTCGCGCTCCAAGAGGGCATGTATGTCCGTAGTCCAAAACGGTATGTGCCAGCGCTCCGCCGTGTTCCGCGCCGCTTCCTCATCCAGGTCGCAGCATGCAACGATGTTGTAGCCTGCCTTTTGGTAGGCCGGCAAATGAGCGCCGTTCGCAATGCCGCCGCAGCCAACGAGCCCGACACCGAACTGAGTCAGGTCGATGTTAGGCGGAGGCCCAGGTCGGTACTGCTCCAATTGAAGGGCTATATTTGCCATCAAAAGACTCCATTATTCCGAGAGCCGACAGCCAGCAATCAACAAAGACAACGAGCCAGTTGCGTTGCATAGGTTCTATCCGGCAGGCAAACCCCTCGGCAGGGACTCACGGAGACTCGAGCGCATCCTGTCCAACTGGACTATGCCGCTCGTACCTGCGGTTGCGGTAAAGAAGCGGCATTTGCTCACTGCCCACACCGGCAGCCTCCACTCGACCAATGAAGAGCACGCAGTTCCCTGCTACATGCTTGGCAAAGACAGAGCAATCGAGCCAGCAAATGCTGTCCTCAAAAATGGGGGATCCCGTCACGGCGAACCGATGGGGAATACGGTCGAATACCGAACTCTTCACAGCTCCGGGACGGGCAAAATCCGCGCCTATCGAGTGTTGCCCTGCGCCAAGCACATTGACGGCAAACGTGCCGACTGCCTCAATCCGGCCGCACGTCGCATTGCTCTCGCCAACACTTATGAGGACAAGGGGCGGTTCCGTAGCAATCGAAGTAAATGAACTGGCGGTCATGCCGTGGAAGCCGCTAGCATCCCGCACCGTAACTACCGTGACAGGCTGCGCGACCTGACGCATCACGGTTCGAAAAGTATCAGAGTCAATCGGCATGTCGTTCACGCATCCTATGTGGAGGTATGGTTTACACCCATAGTATATCTCACAGGAAGGAATTGAAGATTCTTTGGCTTGTCAGTGGTGGCCAAGGTACCAGTCCATGAGCTGCTGCTTTAGCGCCGTAACCACCCCCGCCTTGTCAGAGTCACTGTAGCAGTTATGCAGTTCCCAGGGGTCTGCGCGCACATTGTAAAGTTCGTTGAGTTCCCGTCCTGGCGTGTATACGAACTTCCATTCCGGAGTCCGCACCATGGTTGAGATTTCGGTCTGTCGTCCACTTGCGGGCGGCCCGAAAGGGAGATTGTTACCGCGCGCGGGATCGTCCACCATGGCGGCAGGAAACGCGCCAACCTCAGCAAAGGCGACATTCCGCAGGCGCTCTCTTCCTTCCCAGGCCGGCACGAAAGAGCGTCCGTGCATGTTTTCCGGAACCTCCATCCCAACCCAGTCTAGTATGGTAGGAGCCAAGTTGGTGGAGTCCGTAATCTCTGTAATGCGTTCGCCCTGCGGCACAAGGTGATCGGGCCCGGCGACAACAGCCGGTATGCGGACCAAACAGTCGTACAAGGTACAACTCTTGCCAAACATGCGGTGCTCTCCGGCATAGTCGCCGTGATCGGAAGAGTAGATGATCACCGTGTTGTCGAGCACACCCCGTGCTTCCAAATAGCCAATAAGGCGCGCCACTTGGTCGTCGAGGTGGTTGACCATGCCGTAGTAAACCGCCAGCGCTTTGCGAAGCTCTTGCTCGTCTGCATCCCAAGTGCCGCCATCACGTGCAGTTTGCTCATGCGCCTTATGTTTGTTTGCATGGGGACCCTCTGTCGGCGGCAACGTGATTCGCGAGGGATCGTAAAGTGAGAAGTATGGTTCAGCCGCAAAAAATGGCGGATGGGGGTCCATGTACGCTATGTGCAGGAAGAAAGGGTGCCCAGAACTGCATGACTCTACGAAATTCATGCCAATGGTCGTCATAGCGCCGTTCAGGTCTTCATCCGGAGGCACTGGAACTTCCGCGACCATGTGCTGCACTCGTTTTGGCGCCTGCTCGACCAGCTCTCTTCGCAACCGACCTCGTTCCGACAGTATGCCTTTGCCGATGTCGTGTTCAAACTGAAAGCCGCGTCCTCCCCCACTCCGACCGCCGTGAAAGTGCCCTACCGCGCCTGTTTGATATCCCACCTCACTTAGCCGCTCCGCCAAAGTAGCTTCATAGTGCGGCAGCGTGTATCCATTGCCATGAACTCCTATGGCATGGGCATAACGTCCAGTCATCAGGATGCACCGCGCGGGTAAGCAGAATGGATGCGGGGTAAAGTAATTCTCAAAGACCACCCCGCGTTGTGCCAAAGATTCAAGTGCGGGCGTTTTCACGTCGGCATTACCGTACAACCCAAGGCTAGTCGCCTTCTGCTGATCCGCGAGTAGCAGCACAATGTTCGGCAATGCCATTTCTTGCCTCAGTTCTAGTATGCAGCGCCCCATGCGGCTGGCTGTGTCCCTCTTCCGGCTATCGTGCCAAGGCGAGTCAGGCCTTGTAACTGATGACAGGAGCGGATAACAGAAAACCGGGGAATGTCCCCAGTTCGATCTCTGGTTTTATCACGACAATCGGAGTTCAGTCTGCGTTCTTACTCGACGCTTCCATATGCATAAGCAGGGAAGTCGTCCAGTGTGCCCTGCGCCGCCGCGTGGCGTCACTACTAAAGCCGGTCGGCTCGCCGGCAACGAGGCGCTCCAGCAGACTGTGGTCTCCCTGAAGAAAGAGACGCACTTTCATAACGCCGTACGCATACTCAGGATGATTCTCAGCGAGGTAAGCGAATACGGATCCGGACGCCTGTTCGAATCGCTCCCTGTTGCCTTCCGTGAGCACAAGCGTTTCAGTCTCTTGCAGGATATTGCGCGGTTCAATGTGCACTCGACTGGCAACGTCCTGCACGGACATACCTTGCTCGTGGGCGAGCTCTCGAAAACGGAGGGCAATTTCATCATCGCTCAGGCAGTCAACGTTGGTCTGCGGTCGCCGCGACTCCAGGCTCTGTTGAATACCCTCCCAATCGACTTCAAGGTTTGGATACAGCTCGGAGATCTCGAATTGAAGGTCAGTCGTTACATGCGGCCGACCGCCAAGGTAAGCCAAGAATTGAGTGCGGGTACCAAGATCATCCACAATGTCGCGGACGAGCCATGCTACCCAAACCGCTTTATCTTTTACCTCAGATGCGGCTTCGGGCACCCACTTTATGTAAGCATTCTCGCGCGCTGTATCTGGCACGGAGCCGTTCTATCCTGTTTCTACTAAGTCACCTCTTGGTTACTTGTGGCGCCGCCGTTATCCTTAGCGCGCCGCACATTGGGTTTAGGACTCAGGTACGTGGAGAGTTGGTTGCCCTCCATGATAGGCCTGCGCTCCACAACTGCGACTTCCTCAAGCTGCTCGAGAACAGCGCGCAACACGTCGTGGCCGTGCTCTGGGTGCGCCATCTGCCTCCGTAAGAATCGGACAAATGCCTTTACTTTGTGACCCTCTTCCAAGAACCTGTTTATGCGGGCCACACGATAGTCGATATCGTGCCGGTCCATCACAGGGCTGAATCGCACTTCCTTCAATGTGGAAGCGGCACGATTCTTGCGTGAGTTGCGTTCCTCCCTGGTCTGACGGTACTTATACTTCCCGTAGTCCATGAGTCGACAAACCGGTGGGGAAGCGTTCGGGGACACCTCAACTAAGTCCACCTCACGTTCTTGAGCAAGCGCAAGTGCTTGCTCCAGTTCCAATATGCCGGCTTGCTCGCCATTTTCATCAATAACGCGAACTACTCGTGCCCGAATTTCGCGATTATTGCGCGCCTCTTTGACTATAGTTCATCCCTCCTACATGCTTGTATGCAGTCACTATTCACTCGCTGGACTATACCATATGAATATGCCGAGAATCAAGACCCATCCAGCATTGGCACACTTGAATCGATCCCATCGCCTGCTCCTGCCGTTTGGCGTGCGCTCGGGCTTGGCCGCTCTAGGAGCGTCCTATTCTGTGTCGCGGAAAGACGATCGCGCGCGTTGCCGCTTCGAACCTGCATTTGGGCCAAGTCTCGGGCCCTAATGGCAAGCGAACGCTTGAGAACAAGATCGCAACCCGATTCGGTAAAACCGGAGACTGCAAACGCCCGATGAACATCTGTGGCGTATGCGGGCACTCTGGACCGGACAAGACTTCTACCTTGTTCTCCGGCATGTTCCAAGGCGGTGGCAAGCAAGTTACGAGCTAGATCGCTGTTGCCGGGCGCCACGCCTAATTGGACCCGCAGTTCACCACTCTTGCCCGGAGTTTCCGTCAGCCAGCCCACCAATCCTTCCGCGTCCTCCACAACCCAGCGGGCTGCTTTCAAAGACAACCGCGACGAGCTACGCCGCAACTGCCAGTCCCGCGCGGTACGCCCTTCCGCAAGGCGCACAATCTGAGGCGTAGTGCGCAGATAAAGTTGGTGCAGCGACCATGCATCGCCCCTCTCCTGCTTGCGCAGTCCCCGCAATTCGGGTGCCGTCACCGAGAAAGGAGATGAGCGCACATATGTATCTTCCTGCATTGTAATAGCGAAACCCGCTCTGCGGAATGTCGGCACTAACCAACTCTCCTCCGGCACCCTTACTACAACACCCGTTTTGCGCTTTGCCCCGGCAAGGCGGCAGACTTCGTCGAGTAGCGCGAGCAGTCGTGCTGAAAATAGATTAGATTCTGCTGGCGCTTCACGGTGCCGCTTTGCAAGCACCAAGTGCATGATTTCCCATTGATCGCGGCCGGATTGCCGCGCCATTTGCGCCATTGCAACTGCCTGTCGTCCCTCCCAAACCGCCGCAGCACAAGAATCACGCAGAGCCATACCAAACAACAGTCCCATCGTCGGCGACCAAGGGGAGTCGGCATTTACAAGAGATTCGCCGGCGCTGCATTGCAGTCGCAAGACCCCCAAGAACTGAAGGGCATCCTGCCGTTTGACTGCGCCTGTCTGAACCACTTTACCTCGCGCCATGCCGCAGAGCTTGCCGGCACTCACTTGCGCTCCGCATCAGGCCAAGACAGAAAACACTGAGGATCCATCTTAGGCGCTCACTCGAGAGCACAGTGTGAGGAAATACTGATGCAAGCGCCGGTCACCCACGATCTCCGGGTGAAAAGCCGTTGCAAGCATCAAATCCTGTTGAATAGCAACAATACAATCGTTAGAAGGCAAACGACCCAGCACTGCTACGTTTGGCCCAATCGATTCAACCATGGGCGCACGAATGAAAACTGCGGGAAACGGTCCACCATTTATACATTCAATGGGAACGTCGGCCTCAAAACTATTTATCTGACTGCCAAAGACGTTGCGCAGTATGCGGGAATCCATGACACCGAGCAATGGTTGTGCACTTTCGCCGATGTCCTTCGCAAGCAGTATCATCCCGGCGCAAGTACCCCAGACCGCCATTTTCTCCGCCAGGATACGGTGCCGAATGGGCTCCAATAAATCGAAAATCACCATCAGCTTGCCAATGGTAGTGCTCTCGCCACCAGGGATGATGAGCCCTTGTAGGTCTTCAAGGTCCTTTGGCAACTTTACTTGCTCAGCGTCTATGCCCAATTCGCGCAGCGCATCGACGTGCTCGCGAACGTCGCCCTGGACCGCCAGCACGCCGACGTTCATCTCGTTCTCTACCACCCTCGAACCGCAAGCAGTTCCTCTTTGGGCATAGAACGCACGTCAATGCCGGACATCGGTTCACCCAGACCCCGAGAGACGTCGGCAACAATCTGAGGATCCTGGTAATGAGTGGTCGCCTTTACGATAGCGGCGGCCCGAATTGCCGGGTCTTCAGACTTGAAAATACCTGAACCCACAAAGTTACCATCGCAACCAAGTTGCATCATGAGGGCCGCGTCGGCAGGTGTGGCGATGCCACCGGCGGAAAAATTGACGACAGGCAATGCGCCGCGTTCCGCTACTTCCACCACAAGCCCAAAAGGAGCGCCAAGTCCCTTGGCCTCCGCCATGAGCTCTTCCGGACGCATATTTTGCAAACGGCGAATTGCGCCGTTGACAGTGCGAATGTGGCGCACTGCTTCCACAATGTTGCCGGTGCCAGCCTCGCCTTTCGTCCGAATCATGGCCGCACCTTCGCCAAGGCGCCTCAGGGCCTCGCCCAGGTCTCGTGCACCGCACACAAAAGGAATAGTAAACGCGCTCTTATCAATATGATGTTCTTCATCAGCAGGCGTAAGCACTTCAGACTCGTCAACATAGTCAATTCCCAATGCTTCCAGCACCTGCGCTTCGACGAAGTGACCGATTCGGCATTTCGCCATAACAGGAATCGTTACCGAATTCTTGATCTGCGTGACGAGTTCGGGGTCTGACATGCGCGCCACGCCGCCTTGCGAACGGATATCCGCCGGCACTCTTTCGAGCGCCATTACGGCTACCGCGCCAGCATCCTCGGCGATCCTGGCTTGCTCCGGCGTGACGACGTCCATGATGACACCGCCTTTAAGCATCTGTGCCATACCGGTCTTGACACGCCATGTACCCTTTTCCATATAGTGCCTGCCTCTAGGTTGCTACACCTCACCCGATCTCCCATTATTTCATGTTTCATCTTACCTAGCAAAGCCCGCCTCGGCAAGAGGGTACCGCTATATCCCACCACATCCTTCAGTCAACTGCCCGCAGTAGCACTCCTACTTTAGGCGATTAGCCGTCTACAGTTTGAAAGACAGTGCGAAACTTGCTATCATGATGCGCCAGAAGTACGATTGTACAGGTGCGAACTTGATCAGAAGGGGTGTCCCGTGCCAGTGCTGACCGTACAGACCGGCCAAGCTGCGATTGTTGATAATCAACGTCGAACCAGCAGCCCATGGGCACATACTTTCCAAGACACCTCGACGGATGTCGATATGGGCTCCCTCTATCTAAATATGGAGGGGCTCAGCGCCGAATCAGCGGGGACAATCGCGGCGGAAGTTGCGCAGCATTATTTCGATAACGCGTCCTTGACCCCGGAAACCGCCCTTCTGCGCAGCGTCCGCCATGCCTACCACTATATCTACGATGCCCGCTTAGAGAGCTCCCTTTCCGACATCGGCCTTACTGCCGTCGTGGTGCGCGATGGGCGTGCCTCCATTGCTCAAGTATTGCCCACTCAGTTTTACCTGATACAAGAAGAAGAACTGACCGCTTTGCCCGACGCGGATGAACGACTCGCCGGACAGGAGGCCAGGCCGCAGCAAGAGGATCGTCATGCGCAATGGAATCCTCCTGTTGGGTTGTTTCGCGCCACACCCTACGCCAACGACGTTGCTGTGCTTTGTACGGACAACATCGGTACCGTGCTAAGCGACAAGGAAATCGAAGATATCCTCATCGACGGCAAGCCTCAGTCGGTCGCGGAGAGCTTGATTGATACCGCGAGAAAGCGCGGCGAAAGAGATGCCTCGGTCTTGGTGCTGCGCTTCGCCTCAGCCAATGAGACCGCTAGACTACCCAAATCAACACCTGAAGAAGAACCCACGGAAGACAACGCTCCGGCGGTGAGAGAGACGAGAGCACAGCCGCAAGGCAATGTGGCAACAGCGATTGTTGGCGTTGTTTTAGCGCTGCTGGTGATGACGTGGTCTCTCATTGCGTCGCTATTTCGGCCGCGCAGCCAATTAAGTGGTCAGACGACCGTTCCTTCTCCCAACCTAGCAACGCAGTCTACTATCGTGACACGCAGAGCGGCAGGGGAAGCGCAAAAGCAAAGGTTGAATAGAATTGCTGCCGGCATTGTAGTGCTGCTTGTATTGGTTCTCCTTGTCATAGGCGCAAACGCTCTCTTTGGAGGCGAAGACACCTCAGGTAGTTTGGCGGAAGAACTGTCTACAACACCCCAAACGCAGGAAGTACCAAAGGTCACCCCTGGCCCCACCGATGCAGCAGCACCTCCTCCGGCTGACGACGCAACTACAGCGACCCCGAACCGCGTACCGGAATCTGATCCGGCTAGTACATATATCGACGAATTGCAGGAGCTTGTTCAGTTTGTGCCCGGCCAACAACCCGATGAAATCTACGGCTTGAGTAACACCATTTACGTTCTCGATCGGTCCACCGGAGCCGTTTACCGCATCGAAACAACGGGGGAAAGTGAAGTCATTTACCAACCTCGATCCGAGGGCTTATCGGGAAGTGCCGCGCAGCACGTTACTGGTAGAGCGGACGTAATTCAAATTATTGACAGCGACAATCGACTCTATCAGGTGAGCAACGGCGAAACGCCGCAGGTTGTGCAAATTCCCACTGGCACTATCCAGCAGCCGAGGGCTAGCGCGACCTACGATCAGAACTTCTACCTCCTAGACGCAGGCGCCAACGATGTTCTGCGTTTTCGTCCTGTGGGTAGTGATGTCTACGGTGAGCCCGAAGGATACTTCGGCATAAATAGTGGTGTAGACCTATCGGAAGCCACTGATCTCGCAATCGATGGAACGGTCTTTATCATGTTCAGTGACGGCAATATAAAACACTACGACTCAAGCAGAATCGCTGAGTTTTCCTTGGCTACTCTCCCGTCGCCTTTAGGCACGCCTGGTGCTATTTTCATCAGCCAGGGGATGGGTTCCCTGTACATTCTCGACGGCGAGAACGATCGTGTCGTTCAAGTTACTACTGAAGGCGTTTATCAACGACAGCTCTTGGCGCCAAAAGGCCTCTTTGCTAATGCTATTGACTTGTATGTCAATCGGGGCGAAACGTATCTCTGGATCGTCGGCCCATTAGGGGTAACGCGGGTTCCGCTCCCAGAGCTTCCCCCGGATGCGCCTCGATCGTCTGCATGATCCAACGTCGAAAGTCGTTGAATTCAAGGCCATCTAGACTTCAGTAGGTCTGGTGATACCTTTCTCACCTATTGCTCGGTGCGTTCGCTCCCCTGACGTACCATTGGAATTCGAGAAACCCGCCTGAGGCGCCTTGGTAAGTAAGCAGCAAATTAGGTCTACACACAGGCAAGCATTGCTCGCTTAGGTCACCGTTAAGCCTCCTTTGAAGGAAGTTCACTATGTTCTATGATGAGGCGCGCATCTTTGTTAGAGGCGGGAAGGGCGGCAACGGCATGGCCCACTTTCATCGCGAGAAGTTCCAACCGCGCGGCGGGCCGGATGGCGGCGATGGAGGGCGTGGCGGTAGCGTTTACCTTGTCGTCGATCCCAGCCTGAATAGCTTGCTCTTCTTGAACCGCACACATCGCTATGTCGCGGAGCCCGGCAAGCCGGGCAGCACGAATAGAAGACAGGGCGCCTCCGGCAATGATGTCCAGGCAATGGTGCCGCCGGGCACTGTCGTGAGCGACGCCACGTCCGGTCAGGTCATTGCGGACTTGCGGCACACAGGCGACCGGATGCTGGCAGCCCGGGGTGGTCGGGGCGGACTTGGAAATGTGCACTTTACTACCTCAACTCGACAAGCGCCGAACTTTGCCCAAAAAGGCGAGCCGCCGGTAGAGCGCTTGCTCGACCTCGAGCTGCAACTGATTGCCGATATTGGCATCGTTGGACTGCCAAACGCCGGAAAGTCGTCACTCTTGGCGCGAATTAGTGCGGCACGTCCCAAGGTGGCTGAGTACCCATTCACCACGTTGCAACCGGAGCTCGGCGTGGTGCAGCGGGGCAATGCTACGTTGGTGTTTGCCGACATTCCCGGTCTCATCGCCGGCGCCCATGCCGGCGCCGGCTTGGGACACACCTTTTTGCGTCACATCCGCCGGACCCGCCTGCTGCTGCACCTGGTCGACTGTGCTTCGCTTGAGGAGCACGACCCGGTTGAGGTATTTCACCAGGTGAACGATGAGCTCAGGCAGTTTGATTCAACGTTGCTGGACAAACCGCAAATCGTTGCCCTCAATAAACTCGACGTTACCGAGGCACGTGAGCGGTTTGAAATTGCGAAACCGGCTATCGAATCTGAGGGCTATGACGTGGTCGGCATTTCTGCGGTTAGCGGTAAAGGCATTGATGAGCTTCTCGGTAAGGTGTTCCATACTTACGAGGCGTCGCCGATTACGCGGGAGGAAGTCGTTTCGGTCATTGTCCCCGAGGTAGCAATTCCTGTCTCCGACGATTTTGCCGTCGCACGCCGCGGCGATCGCTTTGTCGTGAGCGGCAAAGCCGCGGTGCGCTTAGCCGCGATGGCCGACCTCTCTAAGCTGGATGGATTGCTCTACTTCCAGCAACGGCTGGACCGCATGGGCATCACGGCGGCATTGGAGAAGGCCGGCGCGCAAGCCGGCAGTACAGTGGTCATCGGCCCTCTGGAATTGGAGTGGCAAGCCGAGCCGTAGGGCAATTGCAGTTTTGCAGTCGCAGACTCTTTCAAGGCGTGAGACGCCACGGCAACCGGGCCCATCACATGCGCCTACGAGAGTGCGAGTAATCCAGAGCCAACTCTAGTAACCGTTTCATTATCGATTGACGCCTGCGACCTCATTCCCCGCATGCAACGCCGCACTCTTGTGGAAGTATTGCTCTGCACCTACAATAGATAACAGAAAACATGCAACTTCGTTAATCAGGCTGCTTAGAATGCTTCTTGCAGTTTTGCAGCAAGGAAGGATCACCGATGCCGAATGACCTCGATAGAAGGAAAGTAGTAATCCTGGAAGACGACCCGGAACTCATCGATGAGATCGAGCGCCGGTTGCGCGACTTCGGTTACCAATCGATTCTTGTGCGGCAGACGAGAAACATCATAAAGTTTCTCAAGGCGGAGAAGCCGCAGACGATGATAATGGACGTGGCCCTGCCTGACGCAGACGGCATCACGCTGCTGCAGGAAATCAAGGCTGACTGGGAAGCCAAGAAGACACACGTCATCGTCATGTCGAACTACTCGACACGGGTTAATTACAAGGTCCGCGACCATGTAGACGTGATCTTACAAAAGCCCTTTGACGTCGAGACTCTGGTGGAGTGCGTGCATCTCGTGGCCGCCATGGACGACAAGTAAGCGGCGAGCGACGTACCACTTCCCACATTGACCGTGTTAGGCCGTTGCAGCTACTGGCGATATGCAGATAGTTGCAACGTTGTTGCACTTAACTGGGTAATCGGCGCTTACGCGTTGCAAGACGCGGACAATAGTCTCTTTACCTCCGCAGTTCGCTTTCCGTGCATGCGCAGGAACGCATCAACGCTTGCTTGCCGCGGCGCGCCGTCAATCGGACCGGTCACCGTCACAGACAAGGCACCCGCCGCGTTTGCCCATAGCGCGGCCGTTTCCAGCAACGCTCCACGCTGCAGCGCCCATAGAAATGCGGCATCGAAGGTATCGCCGGCCCCGGTGGCGTCGACTTCCTCAACTGGGAATGAGGGCACCGATACTGTCCCTCTGCGGCTGTATACGGTGCAACCGTCCGGGCCTTGCTTGAGCACCACGGCCTCATTGTGGGGCGCTTCACGCAGAACAGTGCACGCGGCCCCAGGGGTTGTCGTTCCCGTAATCAACTGCGCCTCCTCGCCGCTTGGGAAGACAATGCTTGCCACGTCGAGGATAGGGCCGACCAGAGCGCGGATTTGCTCCGGGTCGGCGAGCTCTGCCCGGATGTTTGGGTCCAGACTCACACGCCCGCCAGCTTCACGAACGAGCCGCGCAACCAAAATGCAGTACTTCCACCAGGCGTCATTCATGGCGAGACAGGAGCCGTTGATGTGTACCCAGGCGACCTGCTTCAGAAAGTCGGCTGCCGGCAACGGCGGGGGCAGGCCTGCCGCTCCATTCCGCATGTGGAAGAAGAATGACCGCGTCCCATCGGGGTGATTGACGACGAAGGAAGCGGATGTGGGCAGTGCGCTTGAATGCGCGATACCGCTATAGTCAACACCCTCTTTCGCTAAGAACCCTGTGACCGCTTCGCCAAAGGCGTCACGGCCAACTGTGCCGAGAAACGTGCTACGACCGCCAAGTCGGGCAACTGCGGTAGCGAAAATGAGCGGTGCCCCGCTCGCAAAGGGCCCGCGATACGTGCCTTCTTGATCCAGTGGCGCATGGGGCCCCACCTGCACAAACTCGGCAAGCGCCTCTCCCATGCTCAATATCACGGTTCGCTGCATGACAATTCTACCCCAACTTCAGGTCGACTAGCCTATGCACAGTATACTTGCAAAGAGCGGGAGCAGGCTCCAGTGCTAGAAAATGACATTCGTACTCCTAGAATTCAGGCCAAAGTGCCCTGCGAATTCTGGCGCGGTCCGGTGCTCGAGAAAGCCCGGAACGCCTTGGGTATGGTGCTGGCGCGCCACGACGAGGGGATTACATTGCGCGGGCGCATCGTCGAAGTCGAAGCCTACGGCGGCAGTGACGATCCCGCCAGCCACGCCTACCGCCGCATGACACCGCGCAATGCGGTGATGTTTGGTCCTGGCGGCGTTGCGTATATCTACTTCATCTACGGCATGCACCACTGTTTTAACATCGTGACCGGAAACGAGCACGAGGCAGCGGCGATTCTCGTGCGCGCCCTAGAGCCGCTTGAAAACATATCCGGCCGCACCGACGGCCCGGCGCGGCTCTGCGCTGTGCTCAATATCGATCGGAAGCTCAATGGCGTTGCTCTAGATGGCGATACCCTTTGGCTGGAACCGGGCGACTCGCAGTTGCCTGCACAAGAGATCGTTTGCACCCCACGCGTCGGTATTAATCCAGATTCCCCTGCGGCTGCATGGCCGTGGCGATTTTCTACAAAGGATAGCCCACACCTCTCGAAGCCCTCTCACCGTTAAGGACTTTGTCGGCATCAGGGCTGCTCCGGATCGAAATCTTGTCCTAGCACAGTGCAATCCCCTCTCCGTCGCAATTGCCGGCAGTAGCAGAACCTCCACTTTCGCGCTTGCATCAAGCGCGCTACACCCCTAGAATGTGGCGCAAGTAGCGTGAAAGGTGCAGTTGTAGCAATGTCCCAAGGGAGCAAGTGATGCCAGCCTACCGAGTTGGAATTGTGGGCTGTGGCGCGCGGTCGACGGCGCACGCCGCAGGATGGGTCGCGAACGACGGCGTGGCAATCGCCGCGGTCGCCGATCCAATACAAGAACGACGCGATACCTTGGGAGACAAGCACGGCGTAGCGCAAGCACAGCGATACCCGGACTTCAAGGACATGCTGGAACAAGCGCAACTCGACTACATCTCCATTTCGACCAAGCCGGAACTACGGGAACCGGTTGTCGTGGCTGCGGTGGAGGCCGGCATCAAGGGCATATTGTGTGAAAAGCCCATGGCGCTAAGCCTTGGCGAAGCGCACCGCATCCACAGCGCCTGCGCCGAAAACCGCATCCCCTTGGTCATCAACCACCAGAAGCGTCACCTCACAGAGTGGCAGCGCCTTGCAACTATGTGCGCGGACGGCGAGCTCGGCAAAATCGAGCGCATTGAGGCATCGTCCTATGGCAATCTAGCCAGCCAGGGCACGCACGTGCTGGACATGGTCTTGCAGTTTGGCGGCGACGTGCAGCCGGTCTGGGCCATCGGACAGAGCGTCGGCTGGCGCGACTACGTTGGCGCCCACGCCGGCCCGCGCTACACGCTGGGACAGTATCGCTTTCCCAATGACATCACGGCCTACGTGCAGATGGGTGACGAAGCGCCCCAGTTGTTGGGTCGCGAGGACTCGTGGATGCGCTTGCAGTTGCGGGTGTGGGGCACCGCTGGCCGCGGTCAAGTCGATCTCCCCAACGGCGCACGCGCCTGGCGAAAGGGCGAAACTGAACCAACCAGTTGGCCGGAGTGCTGGACCGATCCGGTAAACCTCGCCAGCGCTCAAGCGGGGCTCTCCCAGTCAGTCATCCGCGCCTCCGAAGACCCGAGCTACGACCCGCCCGCGGGCGGAATCCGGCCGCTCTACAGTTTCGAAATGCTTGAAGCGCTGTGTGCCTCCACAGAAACCCGTGAAATCGTTTCGTGGCCGCTGCCGGCATGGGACCACTCGCCAATGCAGAACCTCAAACCGGCAGGTGCTCATGTTTGATTACTTTGCGTCCAGCGTTGCCTTTGCGGAACGGCCCTTCGCGGAAGCGTGCGCTGCGCTGCGGGAAACAGGCTTCAGCGAAGTGGACATTTGGTCTGTCCCGAATTGGTGCGCGCACCTGCCTCCTGAAGATACGCGGCCCGATCTGGATGGCGTAAAGCGCATACTCGACGCACACCAGCTAACGTGCCGGGCGATTTCAGCTTACGGCAAGGACTCCGATGAGATGATTCTAGCGCGGCTCGGGCACCTGGCAGCGCTTGGCGGTAAGGTGCTTGTGCGCGGCAGCGGGCCGGAAGACCAGTCTGTGGCCAAATTTGTAGAAGGGTTCATGCCATTCGTGCGGCGCGCCGAGGAGCTTGGCGTTCAGATCGGCATTGAGAATCATCGCGGGTCCGTTATAAATAGCATCGCTTCCATGCGGGAACTCTTGGACCGGGTAGAGAGTCCGGCACTTGGCATCGCATTTGCGCCTATTCACGTCCACATGGCCCAGGAGGACATCCCGGAGGCTATTCACGCGGTCGGCGACCGCATTGCCCTCTGCTATGCGTGGGACTGGGGTCCAACCGCCGACAAGTTCTGGAAGGATCCGCAGGAGCAGGTGCCGGGAACCGGTGTGATTGATTTCCACGCTATGTTCCACGCCCTGAGCGAGATTGGGTACAAAAGTCCGCTCTGCATATTCGCCCACGGCTTGGAGTACGAACGCACGGAAGATGGCATAGTGGCGTTGCGGTCCGGTCGAGCCCACTGCCAGCAGGTGGAACGCGACCTCGGCCTGCGGTGACGTGGCTTAGTTTAGGCCGCTGGGCAGAACTGCCACTTCATTGGGCTCTCCCGCAGCCCCATTCACAACCCCTGCTCAGTTGGACTACGCGGCGGCGTAATTAGCCGTTCGTGCTGAGCCTGTCGAAGCATGGACGGCGTTGTCGCTATATTGATGGTCTGGATTGCAGGAATCCGACTACCAGCATCGCTAAGACAACATTAACTCTGATGCTGGGTAGCGTGTCTTTCCATGATGAAACAGCACCCGCCGACGCATTGAGCCACAGTTGCCTGCTTCAATCGCCTCCTACGTGCCCTCATCGAAGGGCCAAGCTAAGTCCCAGCTCCGTTGCCAATTCCTGCATCGGCTCCCATACGATGCGCGGCAAGGTGTGGGTGCCACGAGCACGCGCTTCTTTCTCTAAGCGCCCGGCGCGTTCGCCGGGGTAGAATATCTCTTCCACACCGGGCTTACGCGGCCCGGACTTGATTCTGCCAATGTACTCGGTGACACGCCGCGCAAAGTCGGGGTGCGCCATAAACAAACTCGGGTCCAAGACCAAGAGAAAGTGCCCTACTTTTCCACTCTGGCCGCTGTCAGGACCGTAGTCCGATCCGGTGAGAACGCCCGCTATGAGCTCGGACACCATTGCCAGACCGTAGCCCTTGTGGTCGCCCAGCGGCAGTAGCGTGCCTTCAACTGCCGCCAGGGCATCCGTCGTTGGATTGCCATCTTTGTCCAGTGCCCAGCCCTCGGGCAGCGGGGCATTCGCCGCCGCGTGCATGCGGACTTTGGCAAACGACGCGGAAGGCGCAATATCGAGCACCAGCGGATCTTTGTCTCCAACGGGAACACCGAAAGCCCAGGGATTATTGCCGAGCACGCGGCCCAGGCCGCCTGTTGGCGGCATCACCGCCTCGGCCACTGACGTGCAGATGGCAATGTATCCCTGTCGGGCGGCGCGCAAAACGTAGTGCGCCGGAATGAAGAGATGGCTTGAGTTATAGACACCGGCCACGCCAATGCCGCTGGTACTCGCTTTGATGAGACAGCGCTCCAGCGCCCGCGTGCACGCAATGCCGCCAAAGCCGTGATCAGCGTCCACGAGAACACTTAGCGGTGATTCGCGCAGCATGCGGACTTTGGGTTTCGCGTTGATCGTACCCCCGCTGAGCCGCGGCCCATAGTAGGCGACGAGCCGCACCCCGTGGCTGGCGTGGCCCCTTAACTCCGCTTCCACCAGAATCCCCGCCAGTACTTGCGCATTGCTGCGCGTCACCCCCAAAGCCCGAAAAGCTTCGGCACAAAAGGTTTCCAAGTCCTCGATTGCTATTGTGCGCTCGTCCTGCATTGGTGCTGTCCTTACTTACTCTTTCACTGACCCTGCGAGAATACCGCGCACGAAGTAGCGCTGCAAGCTGAAGAAGATGATGAGCGGCAGCGCCATCGAGACAAATGCGCCTGCGGTGAGGAGTTGCCATTGCGAACCATACGAGCTGACGAGATTGGTCAGAGTAAGCGTCAACGGCGCTTTCTGGGGATCCTGCAAGTACACGAGGGCTACCAGCAGGTCGTTCCAGACCCACAAGAATTGAAAGATTGCTAATGACGCAATCGCCGGCGTGGACAATGGCAAGATGACTTTAAAGAAAACGGCTATATCCGAAGCACCATCGAGAAAGGCCGATTCAAGCATCGGACGCGGCAACTGGCTGAAAAAACTATGGAGCAAAAAGATCGCGAACGGGAGTCCATAAGCAGTGTGCGCCAGCCAAATGGCGGGGAACGTTCCCGCTAGGTGGACTAAGGTAAATAACCGCAGGACAGGTATGATGGTCAACTGGATCGGCACGACTAGGAGGGCAATGACCAAGATAAGGATCAACCTGCGGCCCGGAAAGCGCATCCATGCAAAAGCGTAGGCCGCTACGGCGGCCACGAAGATCGGGAGCAGTGTCCCCGGCACCGCGATAATGATGCTATTTACAAAGCTCCGCGCCATATTGTTCTGCGTGAGCACGTCGGCATAGTTCTGCAGTGTGATGTCAGCCGGATTCCATAAGATACGCCACCATCCCGTGGCGGTGACAGCAGTGCGTTCGCGAAAAGAGCTAACCAGGAGCGCAAGCGTTGGCGCCAACCACAGCACTGCGATAGCAACCACAACGGCATGCACCGGGAGGTGGCGCGTCCGGCGCGCTATGCTATGCCGTTTTGGCGTAGATTCCCCTGAAGGCGCCGGGGATGCTGCTACGCTTGGATTTTCCTCAGACTTACGCATCAGCGTCAGTCCTCCTCAGATCGGAAGCGGCGGATATTGACCAGCATAATCGGAACAATCGCGAGCAGAAGCACGATGGCAAGTGCGCTCGCTCGTCCAAAATGCCGGAAGTTGAACATCTGCTTAAACATCAGAGTCGCAACCACGTCGGTGTTGAAATTCCCCCCGGTCATGATCCAAACCAGGTCGAACTGTTTGAGAGCAGTTATCGCGAGGGTAATGGCGACGACAGTGATCGCCGGGTAGAGCAGCGGCAAGATTATGTAGCGAAAAGTTTGCCAGGCGGTGGCCCCATCGGTACGGGCGGCTTCGAGGACTTCCTCCGATACTCCTTTGAGGGCAGCCGAGAGAATAACCAAGGCAAACCCGGTCCACATCCATACGCCTGAGCCAATCATCGCAAAGTTGTTGATTTGGAACGGTTGCGGAAGGAAATCCGGTCCGCTATTAACCAGCCACGCATTCGGACTCCCACCAAGCGAAACCAAGAGCGCGTTGATTGTGCCAATCTGCTCGAAGCCTGCGGGCTTGAACGCGTACATGAACCGCCAAATCACACCGGCAGCGACGAACGAAATCGCCATTGGAACGAAAATGGCCGCTTGCACGTACCGCTCATAGCGCACGGTATTGAGCAAAACCGCAATTATGAGCCCCAGTCCCACTGTGAGACCGGTAAACAGCACGAGCCAGAGCAGGTTATTGAGTATTGCTGATTGTGTGGCCGGCTGGGTCAGCACGTACGTATAGTTGCTTAACCCCTCGAACTGGGTCGAGTTTCGGTTCATGAAGCTGAGGCGCAACGTGTCAAGCGTCGGGTAAACGAGAAAGATGCCGAGGATGATCAGAGCTGGGGAGAGCCACAACCAGGGAATGAACCACTTGCGGCCTACCATAAGCAAAACTCCTTAGTAGAAGAAAAGGGCAGTGGACGCTTAGACGCATCCACTGCCCTCTCCATTGCCAAGCAGGTATGTAGTTAACCTGCCGTGTACGCCTCATTTGCAACGGCTTCGATCTGTGCCAGAATCGCATCGAGATTGTCTGGATTCTGGAGATAGTCAAGCACGCCTTTCCAGAAAGCAGCTTGCACTTCAGCAGGCATCGAGTCGTCTGCGTCAAAGCGATAGATGCTCGCGGTCGTCAACTGCGCAGCGGCCTGCGCTGCGAGCACGTCCGGATAGGCATCGAGACTTACCTGACTGTTGACCGCCGTAAATCCGCCACGCTCTACCCATATCTGCTGCGACTGTGCGCCTGCAAGGTGCTGCATCAGTGAGCGCGCAGCCGGAGTGTCGCGTAGCATGACGATGACGTCAGCCCCTCCCGTAACCGCACCGGCGTATGCCGGATTAATTGTGGGGAACGGGAAGAACGAGTAGTCCTCTCCCGCGACTTGGTCGGGGAACTGCTCGCTGATGAAGCCTTGGGTAAAGCTGCCAAGGTAGTACATGCCCGCTTGCGGTGGTGTTTGGAACGGCAAGTGCGAGCCATCGATGAAGTTTGTGGCGAGGACGGCCTGCGCTCCACCAGGCACATAGCCCTCCGTCAGCGCAATCTGACCGAACTTCTCGAATGCCGACTTGACTGCCGGGTCGGTCCACGCAATCTCGTGGGCTACCCATTGGTCGTAAGCTTCCGGCCCTGATTCGTGCAGGAGAATCTCGCCGATCCAGTCAGTGCCGGGCCAACCACTGGCGCCGCCGCTCTCTACACCAACCGACCAAGGCGCGAGACCCGCCGCTTTCATCTGGTCGGAGAGGGCAATCATCTCGTCCCACGTCGTCGGTACGCTCCAACCGTTCTCGGCAAAGACTTTGGGGCTATACCAAATCGTGCCTTTGTTGGCTGCTTTGAAGAAAATCGCATACAGTTGGCCGTCCACGGTGCCCAGGTCTACCCACCCTTGCGAGTATTCCGCTGCCATCATGTCCGCATCCAGCACCGAGTCGAGCGGTATCAGTCTCCCTTCACTGGCCAGCGCGTGCATGAGACCGGGATTAGGCAAGATCGCAATGTCCGGTGGGTTCCCGGCTTCCAGCCTGCTCGTTAGTACCGCGTTCAGGTCGCGGGTGCCGGAAAATCCCATAGCATATCCGGTTTCCGCTTCCCAAGGAGCAACTGCGGCTTGGAAGCTGGCAAGCTCGTCACCACCCCACACCCCAAGCACATTCACTTGTTTCGTCTCGGTAGTCGTTGCCACCCCGCAGTTTGCGAGGATCAATGCAAAGACCATGAAAAGAGAGAAAATACCCAGGCGCAACTTCGTGCGTCTCATAAAGAAGTCCTTCCTGTCTGCTACTTCTAACCTGAATTCATACCGCTTGCCGCAGACTTAATGCCAGAATCATTCTGAAACTGTCCTTCAGCCTGCAGCGCACGTCGGAGTGTACTATAGCATACTAGTAAAGTGAATGACAAGTACGGTAAACACGTACATCCACAATTCGTCCCGGCGAGCGCAGACTGTGCGCGAACGCCTAGAGGATGCTCCCCGCACCGATACGTCCCGTTCCGTTCTGCACCAACGCCAAGGCTATAGCACAGCGCCATCCGGGCATCTAATCACGGCATGAGGATGCCGCCGTCCACGTTCAAGACCTGTCCTGTAATGTACGCACTTTGGTCTGAACAGAGAAAGGCCGCAACCTGTGCAATATCATCGACCGAGCCGATGCGGTCTAAGGGGATGTGCGGCATGATCTTCTGTTTCCAGGATTCCGGCAAGGGTGTCGGCTTGGAATCGATCATCCCAGGCGCGATGCAGTTAACGCGGACATGCGGCGCCCACTCGAATGCCAGCCGCTTTGTGAGCATCACCAAGCCGGCCTTGGCAGTTGCGTAATGTGCGCCGGTAGCATAGGCCGGATGCGGGGAGATGCCGCCCCCCGAGGCAACGTTAAGCATTACGCCGCCCTGCTGCGCCAACATCACGCGCGCGGCTGCCTGACATAGCAGAAAAGGGCTCTGCAGATTGATCATGTGAACCCGCTGCCAGTCCTTGGGCGATATCTCCAAGGCTGGTTTACTGCTGAAAACCCCCGCATTGTTGACCAAAATGTCTAAGGTGCCATATACCTCAATTGCCGCCGATACGATCTCGTGCGCAGCCGATAATTCTTGCAGGTCCGCCTGCTTAGTCGTTACGCGCACTCCATGGGCTTCAATCTCGCGGCATGCGGCATCGACGTACTGTTCCGACGTATTGTAATGCAGCACGATGTGCGCGCCGCTCTGAGCTAGAGCCAGGGCAATGCCCTTGCCGATGCCGCGCGCCGCGCCGGTGACAATCGCCACTTTGCCTGCTAAGGGCTGCGACATGACTTCAATAACCCCCTACCCACGTACCTGCCGGACTTCCCGCCCATGACTTCTGCTAATCTAGACTTTACTATGTGTTCCACATCAAAGGAGATCATCTTGTGCTTCTTGCTGTATCGGAAAACATGATACCTGGCGCAGGCTACGGCGAGAAACTCCGTTTTCTGCGCGAACACGGCTACGACGGCATCGAGCTATTTCCCGAGACAGCGGGTCAAGATACGGCCGCGCTCAAGCAAGCCATGGCAGAGACGGGCATTGTTGCGCCCAGCATGCGCGGTCGGACTCGAGACCTGCTTTCCGCGGACCCAAGCGAACGCCAAGCGCAGATTGAGCAGCTAAAGGGCGTCTGTGGATTAGCCGAGGAACTGGATGTTAGCGCTGTGGTGATAGTTCCGGTGTTTGGCGGCCCCAGATTGCCTAATTTGACGCCATGGCGGTCCGTAATCGAGCTGGAAGAGGCAATGTTGGATACGATTCTCCCTGAGATCGGCAAGATTGCGGCGAATCATGGCGTTACGTTGGTAATGGAACCACTCAATCGCTATGAGACCCACTTTCTCAATACGCTGGCGCACGGCGCGGCAATTTGCCGGCGTGTGGGCCACCCGCAGGTTCGGGTGATGGCAGACTTCTTTCATATGCACATTGAAGAGGCAGACATTGCCGCCAGTCTCGCAGAAAACCTGGCGTATATCTGTCACGTGCACCTAGCTGATAGCAACCGCGACCTTCCAGGCTGCGGCCACACGGATTTTGCGCCCGCGTTCCGTGTGCTCAAGCAAGCAGGCTTCAGCGGCGCCTTCGCCTTAGAATGCCCGCGCAGGGGTTCGCCGGAATTCGGTTTCAAGGAGAGCGCCGCCTACGTGCGCGGCATCTGGCAAGCAGTCTAGCTGACGTCGCAACAGAGAGCCTGCGGAACCGTGCTCAGGCCCCGTGCCGATCAATTCCCTTCCTCTGATACAAGCGTGAATGCTACCGGAGTAATCGCCAGCGTTACGACATTACGCACGTGCAATGTACGTGAGTCGAGCACGAGAATGGCGTTTGCATGAGGTGCTAGAGCGTACAGAATATTGCGTGCCGGATCGAGGGCCATTTGGGTAATGCCGCCTGCTTGCCACAATTGACGCTCCACACTGCCGTCGGATGTATTGATCATTGTCAGCTCAGATGCCTCTCTCCCGGAGTCTCCGCCCGAAGAATCCTTGGTATCCGGGGCACTGCTCTTGATATCCGGGCTCGCCGAGGAACTCTCTTCGCTGGGCACGACTGTAACCGGTCCGCTCTCTATACCCAGGTAGAGAGCAGTTCCGTCAGCATTGAGCGCCCCACTTGTCGCGCGCGCCGCCGGAGTTGTAGCGAGGAGGATAGTCTGTCCGGCCATCAAGCCAACGCGCCACACTTCTTCAGTATCCGGCGTGGTCACGTAAGCCACTTCACCGCTATCTGTGGGCACGACCGCGCCAAGTTTCAGGTTTGCTCCAACAATCATGGTTTCACCGGCAATTTGAGATTCCAATTCAACTCTCACCATCTCCGTACGGTCAACGGCCACGGCGAGCAGTGATCCCTCGTTGAGCGGCACGAGGCTCTCCACGGGCCACGGCAGAGAAATCTCCGCTGCTGTTTCGCCATTCTCATCTATCACCAAGAGCAAAGGATTCGACTGTGACCCCACCACTATGTATCGGCCCGCCACGGTCAGACTGCTCCAGCCTTGGTAAGGTAATTGAAAGAGCCGACCCACCTGCCGCGACTCTGCGTCTACCGTGAGCAGTCCGTCCTCCTGCAAGATGTAGAGTGTCTTGCCGTCGGAAGAGAGTTCAAGGGCGCGAGGTTCGCTGCCAACTCCAATGATGATTGACGGCCTGAGGTCCTTGGCGTTAAATGCGGCAAGGGCACCGGAATCGGCAACGCCGAGCACGACTATAGTCTTCGGCTGAGACCCCGCCTCCTCCGGCGCAGCCTCCGCTTCCTCTTCGTCGCGCAGCAGCGAGAAGGCAACGGAAGCGGCGAGAGCAAGCACTACCAGCCCAATCCCAGCCTGCATGACACGAGTGCGCATTGTGGTGTCGCCGGTGCCGAGCGCAGGGGCGACTTCAGATCTCAGAGTCGCGCCGGGGCGAGGCGCGCTAAGCTGGCGCATAGCGCGTTCGATAACGGCGCGGTCTGCATCAGGATCCGGCGCGCTGAAAGCGATGCGCGCGCGTTCTAGCAAGGACTCCACGCGATCGAGAGAGACTCCCAGCGCTTCGGCAGTTTGGCTCTGCGGCATGCCCTCTGCAAGGGTTAGCAGCCAGACGATGCGCAATCGGGGCGGCAAGGGAATGACCGCGGCGCGCCACGTGGTTGACCGATCCTCGATTTCTACCGGGCCGGACGTGCGCCGGGAGAGCATATGCCACCGCGTATGGGAGATGAATGTCCGTACCGCCATGCGGTAGAACCAGGTGTCCAGCACCAAGTTGCGCGGCCGCTTGCGGAACGATCGAAAAGCGTAACGAAAGGTTGCAATGACGAGTGCGCGCGACTCACTCTCGTTCCCCGTAAGCCAGAAGAAGAGCCGGTAGAGTATTGGGCCAAACTGATCGTAAAGCCCAAGAAAGGCATCCCGGTCGCCTCTCTCGGCTGCCGCGAGAATCCGTCCTCGATTAGCAAGCATCTATACCTAATCACCCAACCTTTTTCTCGGCTTCTTGCCTGCATAGTAGCACATAGCATACGCGATCTTGAGCACTGCAGTGCTCTCGCGCCACTAGGATGGACGATGGTTTTATTGAGACGTTCTGTGCGATTGCAGGAACTCGTTGAAAGATGTACCGTGGGTATGTTTGGCGATGTCTGCGCCGGACGGCGATGTCTGCGCCGGAGACTTCAAGGGCCCCCTCCCGCCCGAGTACGAGGCTACTTGCCGCTGAATGCTGTGTGTACCGAGGAGAGTATGGAGTCCCTTTGGCATGAGCGTTATGTAAACCAGAGAGACAGCGGGGCTTCGCAGCAGGATTGTCTTAGCCAATACGTGCGTGCTGCATGCACGGCAATTGTGAGAACGCACGCAAGGACCCTACGTGGCAATCGGAAAAAAGAAACCAGTTTCCCATAGCAGCATCCGTGTTGCCGGCCGGATGTTTGATTCGCTGCGAGTCCAAACCTTCCGCGATCTCTGGATCGGCATGCTCGCTTCGTACATCGGCATGTACATGGGCATGGTGTCTCGAGGCTACCTTGCCTATGAGATAACAGGCTCTGCCACAGTGCTCGGCATTGTCACGGTGGCGTCGGGAATCCCAATGCTGCTGCTCTCCCCCGTGGGAGGCGTGCTGGCCGACATCATGAACCGCCGCCTCATTCTCATTCACAGCCAGGTCTTCATGGTGGTGTCCTCTTTGCTCATTGCCGCCCTCATTCACTTTGACCTGATCGAGATTTGGCACCTTGCCTTCTTCGGGTTTCTGCAAGGAATCCTTTTCACCATCAACATGCCCGCGCGCTCTTCCGCGCTCCCTCATTTGGTCGGAAGACCGTTGCTTGCCAGCGCAATCGGCCTGACAAACTCCGGACGCAACCTGATGTCAGTGATTGCCCCCGCAATTGCCGGGACCGTCATAGCGATCCCGTGGTTGGGTACCGCCGGGGCTTTCGACATCTCTGCGGCCTTCTACGTAGGCGCGACGTTGCTCATGCTGCGCCTGCCTGAGAGCTTGGCGGAAAGCCGCAAACGTACGCAGATAGCATTCGGCCAGCAGATGATTGACGGCTTCAGCTACATATTCCTGCAACGACCGCTGCGCATCCTGCTCGTGCTCGGACTCATCCCCATTGTATTTGGCATGCCTCTGCAATCCTTCCTGCCGGTCTTCCAAGCGGATGTGTTTCGCGTTGGCGCAGTTGAGCTCGGATTACTCTATTCAGCAGTGGGCGTTGGCGGCACGCTCGGATCGCTCATCATAGCGCCGCTTGCTGAGAGTAAGCACAGCCACATTTTGCAGCTTATAATGGGTGTCTTTTTCGGTCTTACCCTGGTCGCGTTCGCCAACAGCACTTCATTCACCCTGAGCATCGTCTGCGTCGGCCTGGTCGGCTTTGCTGGGAATGCGTGTACCGGTTTCAACAGTGCTTTACTGATGCTGCGCACGGAAGAGGCGTACTTTGGGCGTGTGATGAGCATCTACATGATGAATTGGTCGCTTATGACGCTCTTCACCCTGCCTCTTGGTATGCTCGTGGACAAATGGGGCGCACCACTGGTTACGAGCACCGCAGCTATGGGTATTGTCATCTTTATGGGCGCTGCGTTCATCTTCTTCCGCGATATTCGCGAAGGCGAGCACCACAGAGAAGAATTGAGCGTTGAAACCGGGACTGCAGCTGCCGAGAAAGGCGCCTAAGTGCGGGTCTACCGGATACTGGCACGCGCAGGATAGGCCGAGGATTGGTTCATGGTTGCAATTCGGGACGAGATAGTCCGTTTTCTGGATGAGTACTTGGATGTGCAGGGCATTCATGATTACGGCCCCATGGGGATGCAAGTAATCGGCAAAGCGGAGGTTGAACGCGTCGCCCTGGCCGTAAGCGCCTCACGTGCCTGCTTTGCGCAAGCCGCAGCCCAGCAGGCCGATATGCTCATCGTCCACCACGGTCTGCTGTGGGATAACGAGAGTCGCGTCATCGGCAAGGTGATGCGGGATCGCTTAGAGCTGTTGTTTCGCCATGACATGAGCCTCTTAGGCTATCATCTTTGTCTCGACAAGCACCCGGAGATCGGCAACAACGTGCTCGCACTCCGTGCCTTGGGCGCAACACCAATTGAGTTTGACGCGCCGCTTGGTGGAGTTGGATACGTGGGAGAGTTTCCGGAACCAATGGCATGGGCGGAACTTACAGAGCGGTTGCGGAGCGCCTTTGGCGGCGAACCCTATCTCTTTCCGAATGGGCCGCCACGTACGTCACGGCTGGGGTTGGTAACCGGCGGCGCCGGGCATGCCTCCAACATCATGGAAGCCGCCGAACGCGGATGTGATAGCTACCTCACCGGGAACCTCAGCGAGGCGGCACCGGCAGTGGCTGCTGAGCTCGGCATAAACCTCATCGGCGCCGGTCACTACAACACCGAAAGGCTCGGCGTCCAGGCTGTCGGCCGCTTGCTGGAAGAGAAATTTGGGGTGAGTGCAGTTTTCATCGACGTGCCCAATCCGCTCTAGGCCTAATCTGCCGCAACAGGCAAGGATTTCTCCCGGGTGGACACTCCTAACCTCGTTTGCGCCAAGAGTCCTGTCTTAGCTCGGTTCCCTTGCGGCTAATAAGACTGGCTGGAACCTGCATTGGACCCAGCTCAGTCTACTTAGGCCCTGAGAATTGTTTGCTCGCAACGGGATTACAACATAAGCAGGCGTTCCGCAGCCGACCCGGCGGCTTCCACCTCAGACCTGTCAGGCTCCTCGCCGCGGTCCGGGCGAAAGCGCACGACAGCGCTTGCCGCGCCATAGGGTCCATAGCACTCAGGGGAAGTGGGTCCAAACAGTCCGATGACCGGCGTATCCACGGCTGCGGCAAGGTGCATCGGGGCCGAATCATTCCCAATAAACAGGTTGCACCGCTGTATGAGCGCGCCAAGCTGAGCGAACGACAGCTTGCCCGCCACGTCAATAACCGACACGCTTGCACTGCCCTGGATTGCTCTGGTGATCGGCATGTCGTCAGGTCCCCCAACGAGGAGAATGCCGGCGCCATGCGTGTGCGCCAGCTTGTCCGCGAGCGCTGCAAAGGCCTTGCTCGACCAGCGCTTGCTCACCCGATCTTCGCCCGGATTCTTGCCGCCGCCAGGATGTATGGCAATCAATAGGCTCGTGTTGAGCAAATCGTGCTCGGCCAGCAGATTCCCCGCTATCTCAACTTCCGCAGCTTGGGGCCGAAAGTGCAAGCGCGGCTCTTTAGCGTTGAAGCCAACTGCCCGCAGCACATCCAGGTAGATTTCGGTTTCATGGCGGTCGGCCGGACAAGCCACACCCACGTGCAACGCAATCCCGCGGCGGGAGCTATTCAGGCCGGCTCGCCAAGGTATACCCGCCAAGCGGGGCAGCAACGCCATCAGTGGAGACCGGTCCAACACAAAACAGTGAGAAAAGTTCTCTTTCCGCAGACGCGCTATACACCTGGTATACGCACTGAATCCGTAGCGCCCTGGAAAACCCACACTGCCGGAATCCAGGACACGGTCGCAATGGGGGTTTCCTGCCAACGCTTCTTTGGCCCACGTTGTCACCAGCACCGTGATCCGTGCATGTGGGAGGCTCGCGCGCAGAGAAGCAAGAAAAGCCGTGCTCATCAGCACGTCGCCCAAACTAGCGGGCTTGATCACCAGCACATTCGCGCGATCGGAAGATTGAGGCGGCGCCGTGGGCGCAGTACTCAGGAGCGCGTGCAAGAGACGGGAGGATTGCTCAATGACGTACGGGTTCACAGGATACTGCTACCGGGCCCCAAGCCATGGTGTGCGTCGTTCGCAGAGTTATCGCGTTAATTCTAAACGGATGCGGTTCGCAGCGTCTATCCGCCCCAAGAGTCTGCTCAGGTTGCGACTCGGTACGACTAGCCCTTAGCATGACGACTATGCAATCCACACAACAACCTTACCGCTGGCAGACAACGGTCCGAATTCTCTGGATTACACAATTCGCCACTATGGCGGCGTTTGGCTCCAGCCTTACGTTCATACCCTTGTACATCCTCGAGCTTGGTATTCCGGATGCCCGCCAAGCCGCACTGTGGGCGGGGATCGTCGCGGGCGGCGCTGGCATCAGTATGGCTATCTTTTCCCCTATCTGGGGCATTCTCGCCGACCGCTTTGGCAAGAAGCTCATGTTAGAGCGTGCCTTCTTGGGAGCAACCGTCACACTGCTGCTCATGGGGCTCGCCCAGTCCGCACCGCAACTCTTGCTGTTGCGTGTGATTCAAGGGTCGCTGTCCGGCACTACTACCGCCATCAGCACGCTCGTCGCTTCCATCACGCCCCAGGAGCACTTGGGGCGCGTGCTGGGATCCATGCAAATGTCGATATTTGCGGGGACGACGGTCGGCCCTTTCGTTGGCGGCGTGCTGGCTGATACCTTAGGCTACCGTGTAGCATTCATCACAACGAGTTTTGTCTGCCTTGGCGCGGGAATCGCAGTAATCACGCTGGTACACGAACCCCCGCAAAAGAAGCACCCACCGGCGGCTTTCCGGCTGCCGCAACTCCGCAACCCCTTTGGCAACAAAATGCTCAGAACGGTCTTCATGCTAGCGCCGGCGATTTTCATAGTACAGTTTGCGTCTATGGCAGCGAGACCCATATTTCCGCTCTTCGTCGCCGAAATTGCCACGACTTCCGACATAGCTAGTTTCGCCGGACTTGATTTAGACGACTTCATAGCAACCATCGCCGGGCTTCTCATCGCCACGACCGGTGTCGTGGCGACTTTCTGCTCCTTGATAACGGGGCGCTTTATCGACTCGCATCGCGCTCGCCTGCTTCTCATCGTGGCAGTTGTCGGCAGCGCTCTGACCAATGTCGGTCACGCGCTTGTCGCATCCCTCTTGCAACTTTGGATCGTCCGCATACTACTCGGCACGTGCAACGGCATTTGGGCGCCGACCTACAGCGCGACCGTTGGGCTCAGCGTGCCGTCCGAGCGCCGCGGCCTGGCGTTCGGCATTTCGGCCAGCGCATCCTCTTTGGGCAACGCGTTTGGGCCTATCGTCGGGGGGTACGTGGGCGCTGTCTTCGGTATACGCGCGGTTTTTGTTGCCGCAGCCGGCGCGCTCATGTTAGCGGCCCTATGGCTCGTGCTGCGGGTAGATCACTTTTCACCACCAGATGCGGACGACTGACCGGCCAATGCTGGCGGGGGGCCACTGTGCGCCCTGAATTCGCTTGTGAGTCGCTCAATTGCAGGCTATTACAAAGCCTCTCAAGCCTTACGTTTGCTCAAACACGCTCTTTCACGGGCTGCGGCAAGTTCCTGCGGTGTGTTAATGTTGCTCGTGGAGGTGAGGTCAGGGTCAAAGCGTTGTACCTCATCCACAAGGATCTTCCGCACGTGAAGTCTCTCTATCAATCTTGTAAGCTTTAGGTCGCCGGCTTGAAGCATATCTGCAGCCACGGAAAGGCAACGCCGCCGGTAAACCGTGTGCAGTGTTTCCGGATGGTGACGGACTACCGGCGCAACAGCGTCCCACTCTTCTGTTGCGTAGTCTATGAGCGCCTGCAGCAATCGACCGTTCAGAAAGGGCATATCGCATGCCACCGCCAAGACCATTGGGTTCGATGCTGCCTGGAGGCCGCTCACGAGGCCGGTGAGGCTTGAACCCACCGGCGAGATGTCCGGCACGACGGTAAATCCCACGAGGTCTGCGCGGTTTCCCACGACGATGACTTCATCGCAAAGCGGCGCGAGCACAGCGTGGACGTGATGCAACAACGTTGTTGGGCTGTTTTCGGATGGCCAAGGCAGCAGGGCCTTGTCCGCACCGAGCCTCTTGCTTTTGCCTCCCGCCAGTATTAGTCCCGTTACACCGGTAGTCGTCAAGCCAGTTGCCTCCAAGTCATTGGGGATACTCCTAGATCGCAACGGCATACGGCACGTATCTTATTATCACACGCCGGAGACTGCGCGGGTCTCACGCGCAACTGCATGACTCCTTGATTTCTCTACGTACCTGCTATACTGGGAAACTGAAATGAGAGCGAGTGACAGCCTCTTAGGTTGAACGTCATGGGCAAACGCAATGCAGTCCGTTTGACAGAACCCCTGGTGCGGGAAAGGGGAAGGCTCCGTCCGGCAAGCTGGGACGAAGCGCTTGATCGCGTCGCGTCGGGCTTGCGTGGCGCAATCAAGAAACGCGGGCCGAGCACTTTTGGGCTTTTCAGTTGCTCGAAAACTACCAATGAGGTCAACTATCTCGCACAAAAGTTCTCGCGTGCCGTAATCGGCAGCAACAACATTGATAGTTGTAACCGCACCTGACACGCTCCAAGCGTCGTCGGTCTGGCGACAGTTTTCGGACTAGGCGGCGGGACAAGCTCGTATCGCGAAATCGAAGAAACCGACGTCATCCTGCTGTGGGGATCGAACGCGCGGGATACCCATCCAATTTTCTTCCATCACCTGCTCAAAGGCGTACACAATGGCGCCAAGCTTTTTGTGATTGACCCTCGCCGCACGAGCTCTGCCGAGTGGGCAGACGTGTGGTTGGGAGTGGATGTGGGTTCCGACATCGCTCTTGCCAACGCCATGGGCAGGGAAATCATCGCGGCTGGCCTAGCCAATAGAGAGTTCATTGCTCACGCGACAAGCAACTTTGCCGCATATCAAGAGTCAGTGGAGCCGTATACGCTTGCCTATGCCGAGGAAATCACCGGCGTTCCAGCCGAAGTAATCCGCGAGACTGCCCTTGCCTACGCCAATGCCGGCCGCGCCCAAGTCTGCTGGACTCTCGGTATTACCGAACATCATAATGCTGTTGACAATGTCCTAGCGATCATAAACCTTGCCTTGCTCACAGGGCACGTTGGGCGGTACGGATCGGGTATCAATCCGCTGCGGGGACAGAACAACGTACAAGGCAGCGGGGATATGGGCGCACTTCCCGACCGACTGCCCGGCTTTCAACACGTCGAGAATGCGCCCTTGCGCGAGAAGTTCGAGCGCACCTGGGGCACGTCCATTCCTGCCAAGAAGGGCTGGAACCTCACTGAGATGTTCCACGCTATGGAGCGGGGAGACTTGACCGCACTCTACGTCCTCGGCGAGAACCCGGCGCAGTCGGAGGCAGACCAGCATCGTACGATAAAACTGCTGCAAGGCCTCGACATTCTTGTGGTGCAAGACGTGCTCATGAACAAAACAGCCGAATTAGCTGACGTAGTCTTGCCCGCGGCCGCTAGTTGGTGTGAATCGGAAGGAACAGTCACCAACAGCGAGAGGCGGGTGCAACGAGTGCGCCGCGCTATGGAAGCCCCGCCTAATGTTAGGGATGACATTACGATCTTATGCGATGTGGCGCGGAGCTTGGACGGCGACCTGGGGCCGCCGGATGCGCAGACCATTTGGAACGAATTACGCAGCCTCAGCCCTTTTCACACCGGTATGAGCTACGAACGCATTGAGCGCATGGGGGGCATCCAGTGGCCTTGCTACGACGAATCCCATCCCGGGGAACTCTATCTACACAGCCGACTATGGGAAAGGCCCGTGATTGGGCCGCGGGCGCCGTTCTCTCCGGTGGCATTCGAGCCGCCGGTAGAGCAGCTTGACGACCAATACCCCATTCGATTGACCACCGGCCGCCGCTTGGATTCCTTCAACACCGGCGTTCAGACAGCGGGCTACTCATCGCCATTGCGCCGGGGCGAGACGATAGACCTTTCTCCCGAAGACGGGCAGGGACTCGGTGTTGCGGAAGGCGAGACCGTGCGCATAAGTTCCCGCCGTGGGTCGGTGCAAGCTCCGGTCCGTTTTGATTCTTCCTTGCGTCCCGGCCTCGCGTTCATGACTCCCCATTTTCCTAACGAGGTTGCAACCAATGAACTCACGATCGATGCTACCGACCCAAAGTCCGGCACCGCCGAGTTCAAAGCAACTGCAATTCGCGTAGAAAAGATAGGGGCCGCAGTCGGCTGAGACTAGGGCCTGCGCCTCCCGACGAGAGCTCATAGGTATCGCCAATGGACCTACATCTCACCAGCGACACGCCCAACGATGCCGAGCAATCGGCAGTTGATAGCGTACTTGGCGCACCTGAATCAGGTTTGCCAGGCGCAGAGAGACCGGTCGATAGCGTAGGGCGCGCAACTCTAGCCGGACACGCCGCCCGAGCGAACCGGCACCTCCTGCTGCCTGTGCTGCATGCAATTCAAGAGCGCGTGGGCTGGATCAGCCCCGGCGCGCTCAATTACGCCTGTCGGCGACTGACTGTCCCGCCCACGGAAGCATACGGTGTGGCTACGTTCTACGCGCTCTTCTCGGTCCAGCCGAAGCCGCCGGTCGTAGCGCACATTTGCGATGACATTGCGTGCATGGCAAACGGTGCGGAAGCCCTCTGTTCCGCAATGGCGGAACGCTACGGCGCTGCGGGTAGCACAGACACAGATAGCAATTTTACTTGGCACCGCAGCCCGTGCCTGGGCATGTGTGAGAGAGCGCCCGCGAGCATGATCACGACGGCTGGCGAAGTCCCGACCGCTACAGTGCTTGCGCCAGCAGACGTATCAACCATTCAGGCGAGCCTTGCCGGCGAGACACACGCGGATCAGAGTACCGCTGAGCCCACTGTAGTACACTCGGTACCGCAAGCAGGAAGTAAAGAGCTAAGACTCTTGCGGCGTGTAGGCCGCATAGATCCCGACGACCTAGCAAGCTACCGCAATGCGGGTGGGTACCGGGCACTTGAACGCGCCTTGGCGATGGGCCCGGAGCAGGTAGTGCGCGAGGTCGCTGCCTCCAAGCTGCTTGGTCGTGGCGGCGCAGCCTTTCCGGCAAGTGTGAAGTGGGAAGCCGTCGCCTCTGCCGAGGCCCAGCCCCACTACATGGTGTGCAACGCCGATGAATCCGAACCGGGCACCTTCAAAGACCGGGTGGTCATGGAAGAGGACCCCTTCGCCGTGGTTGAGGCGATGACCGTGGCGGGTTTCGCAACCGGCTGTGAAAAAGGCTTCATCTACCTGCGAGGCGAGTATCCGTTAGCCCTGGAGCGCACCACGAATGCGCTCCAGCAAGCGCGCGCTTCAGGTTTGCTTGGCACAGCAATTCTAGGACGCGACGTGACCTTCGATATAGAGATAAGGCGTGGCGCGGGAGCATATATTTGTGGTGAGGAAACTGCGCTCTTCAACTCCATCGAGGGCTTTCGCGGCGAACCACGCAACAAACCGCCTTTCCCCACCGAGGTTGGGCTGTTCGGCAAGCCAACGCTTGTAAACAACGTCGAGACACTGATCAACGTGCTCGACGTCGTGCTAGAAGGTGGTGACGCCTTCGCTTCAATTGGCACGGATCAGTCTACCGGGACAAAACTCTTCTGCCTTTCCGGACATGTAGCGCGTCCGGGTGTCTATGAAGTGCCGTTCGGTACCACACTCGCCGCGCTAATCGACCTTGCCGGCGGAGTGGCTGGCAGCGGCGCACTGCAGGCAGTATTGCTGGGTGGGGCCGCCGGATCATTCCTTACTCCGCAAGAGCTGGATGCTCCGCTGACCTTCGAAGCGACACGCGAAATTGGCGCTACGCTCGGCTCAGGGGTTATTATGTTGTTCGACGACACAATCAATATGCAGAGCATCCTCCTGCGTATTGCGGCCTTCTTCCGCGATGAGTCGTGCGGTCAGTGTGTGCCCTGCCGCGTGGGCACGGTGCGGCAGGAAGAGCTGCTCCACAGACTTGTGGCCGGCAGGCCCATCGGCTCGGCAGACGAAGAATTGCACCTTCTCAACGAAGTAGGACAAGCTATGCGTGACGCTTCCATTTGTGGACTGGGCCAGACCGCCTCGAGCGCAATCGAATCCGCTGTGGCTCGTATGGGGCTATTCAACGAAAGAAGCTACTGATGCCCCCTGACCCTGAAAATGCAGTAGAAGAGCCCACCTGGCAATTCTTCAACCCAGTGCCGCGCGGCCCGCTTCCCACGGTCCCTCAGGAGGCGCCAAAGCCTGAAATCGACCTCACTATTGACGGCAAAGAAACGTCGGTGCCCGCCGGCACAACGTTGCTGCAAGCGGCCCACAGTCTTGACATTCAAACACCGACTCTCTGCTATCTGGAGAACCTGACTCCGGTCAACGTCTGTCGCGTCTGTGTGGTGGAACTTGAAGGCTCGCGCACCCTCGTACCCGCGTGCTCGCGGAAAGTTGAGCCGGGCATGCAGGTACAGACGGACTCTCCCCGTGTCCGGCTGAGCCGCCGCATGGTGCTTGAGTTTCTCTCGTCGTCAGTTGATGTATCAACGGCGCCGGAGCTGCAGCAATTCATGGAACAGTACGAGGCGCGGCCGGAGCGGTACGGTCCGCCAGGGCCGCCGGCAGCAGCCGACGAGCGTGATTCTGCCGTGCCCGGCCATCATGCGGACCCTGACAAAGACACAGCTCAAACAGTCGAGCAGCCGGTAAAGATCGACAACGAACTCTACATACGTGACTACAGCAAGTGCATCCTCTGCTATAAGTGCGTGGAGGCGTGTGGCGAGGATGCCCAGAATACGTTCGCTATTGCGGTGGCCGGCCGCGGCTTTGAAGCCCGTATTTCTACAGAGTATACGGTGCCCCTGCCGGATTCAGCGTGCGTCTATTGCGGAAACTGTATCGCCGTCTGCCCGACGGGCGCTCTCATGTTCCGCAGTGAGTATAATATGCGCGCCACCGGAACCTGGGACGAATCGGCACAGAGCGAGACTGATACGATTTGTTCCTATTGCGGCGTGGGCTGCTCCCTTCGCCTTCACATCCAGGACAATGAAATAGTGAAGGTCATGTCGCCGCTGGAGAGTGAGATCACCCAAGGGAATCTCTGCATCAAGGGACGTTTCGGCTGGCAGTTCATGCAACAGCCGAAGAAGTGAGGGGTGCTTCAGCCCTAAACGTTGCCGGCTGATGTTAAGCAGGCAGCAGACAATGCGTGCCCTGAAGCTAAAGCGCTATACGCTCCGCTCCGGTGTACACGTTCATCGAGTTTTCGCGGAGAAAGCCCACCAGCGTCATGCCTGAGTCAGCCGCCAATTCCACGGCCAGGCTTGAAGGCGCTCCCACCGCGGCGACAACGGGCACACTCGCCAGTAGGCATTTCTGGACGATTTCAAAGCCCGCCCGGCCGCTAACGAGCACTATGCCGTCCTCAAGGGGAAGCAGTTCTTGGAACAGTGCAGCCCCAATCATCTTGTCCACAGCGTTGTGGCGTCCGACGTCCTCCCGGAGCAGAATGAGTTCGCCCGCTACATCAAAGAGCCCGGCAGCATGCAGGGCCCCGGTCCGATCAAAGGTATCCTGCGCCGCGCGGAGCACAGCCGGCAGGCGATGGAGCACTCCCGGCGCGACACTGATCTCGCTCTGGATCGGTTCTGCTGCCAGTCGTACTGCGTCGATGCTCGCTTTGCCACAGATACCGCAGCTCGAAGTCGCCGAGAAGTTCCGCTGCCATCCTTCTTCCAAGAGGTTACCCGTGCCGTTGACGTAAGCCAAAACGATGTTGTCGCGCTCTTCCTCCGTCTTACCGGGGCAATGACCGACCGACAGCAAAGCCGACGGCTCTGCAATCAGTCGTTCCGTCCACAAGAAGCCGGCGGCCAGTTCTTCGTCGTTACCCGGCGTGCGCATCGTGACCGCAATGCTCTGCCCGTTCACCCGTATTTCAAGCGGCTCCTCGCGTGCCAGTACGTCCGGGCTACGCTCTACGCCCTCGGCGGACACTCTCGTTACCACCCACGAAGATGTGGGCGCTTGTTTCTCTAGTTCCGTCCGTGCCATTGAGAGTCTCCTACTCCAACGCACAACCCTTACGCATGCCGACGCGGGCATAAGCGCAAGCGCGAACTGACTTTGCACAGTTCCCCTATACACTATCCCATCAACCGGAGACTAGCTAGTCCAATGTGCTATGCTGCTACCATCCAACCGCAGGGCGATTGGGTAACCTGGAATTCGCTTTCATAACCGGAATTGGCATGGCACTTTCGCAGATCAACGGCCGTGTATATGATGCGTCCTCAAGTCGAGGGATTGAGGAAATCTCGGTCTCAAACGGCGATTCCATTGCCCGGACAGATGCCGACGGCCGCTATTCCTTAGCCATCGAGCCACAGCAAGACCGCTACGTCTTTATCTCGGTCCCTGAGGGCTACCGTCCGCAAGAGCGCTTCTATGGGCTTATTGGCGACGAACCGATCGGGGAGTCACTCGACTTTCCCTTGATCCCTGCCCCGGAGCGGGCGCAGGGCACGTTCCGTTTGGCCCATGTGTCCGATACCCACGTCGTTAATGACGACAGCGGCGCGGTCTCGCAAGAGGTACTGGCGCAAGACCTCAAAGAACTCGTAGCAAGTACGGCACCCGACTTGGTCGTGGTGACGGGCGACTTGACCAATATGGGCACCGTTCCGGAATTGGAGAGCTACCGCGCAGCTATCGAGTCCGTGCCCATTCCGGTGTTCTCGGTTTTCGGCGGGCATGACGGCAATATCGAACGCCGGTCAACCGTTGCGGACGCGCCGTGCACCCGCAATTTCGAAGCCACCCTGGGCCCAACCTACTATAGCTTCGATTGGGGTGGATATCACTTTGTGATATCCGCGACCGAGGAGAGCTACTTTTCAGCCGCCGACCGCGCCCGCAAAGAGCGCTGGCTGTGGGCAGACCTTGCCCTGCAGCCGAGCGATCGCCAGTCTGTGCTCATGCTGCATACGGCACCGGACGAGGGCTTGCTGGCGAAGTTTAGCCGGCACAATGGCGCGCTCCTCCTCCACGGCCACTGGCACTCCAGCAGAGTCTTCAAATTCGGCGAGACTGTTGTTGCCTCATCCTCGTCATTTTGCTTTGGCGGCATCGACACGCGGCCACGGGGTTGTCGTCTCGTTTCATTTTCTCCGCAAGGAATCCGGACGGTATTGCACGCTCGGGTTAGCACAGCCAAAGGCAAGAGCGAATCACATTATGCGACCCACCCGCAACCTGCCGACCAAGCGCCAGCACGAGTGACGCTTGGCGAGCAGACTCTCTCCCTTGCTTGGAAACACGAATTCGAGAGCCCGCTGCATCGCGCCGCGCCGGTCTATTTCCAAGGCAGCGTGCTAGTCAGCCTGCAGAGTGAGAGCTATCCGAGTCGCAGCGGCATTACGTGTATAGACCTCGAAAGCGGCGCGAAACGCTGGCACTACCCAACTGACACGGCGATCAAGAATAGCTGTGCGGTTGTTGCAGGAAACGGCAAAGACTGGTGTGCAGCCCTAACCGTCACAGGGCAGCTTCATCTCATCGACCTGGAGTCCGGCGAGCGCGGGTGGACTGTCGAACTTCCCGCACACCCGCTGCGGTGGGTATATTCATCGCCCGCCCACAATGGCACGTCAATCTTGGCGGGATCGAAGGCGGGCTACGGCGCTTACGGGTTGGAAACCTGCAAGCAGGAATGGTACATCGCGCCGTCAGGCGGCGATGAATGGCCCTCCTACATTTGTCCACAGATTTACAAGAATGACCTCTGCATCGTACTCGTGCAGCGTCGCGGTTTTCTCGCGCTAGACATGAGTGACGGAAGTACTGTCTGGGAACAAGACTTGCCGGTTGAATACTTCTGCGCCTCGCCGGTGCTTGCAGGCGATCTGGTCGTGGTTGGTCCTGCATCGCCTCATACGGGGGCAAGTCTAACGGGAGGGCAGCAGGGAGACCTCGCCGTGCTTGAAGCGGCTACGGGGGAAATCGTTGCTCACTTCCCGCGAGCGTTACCGGGATACGCTACGGGAATCTCGGTAGCAGAAGACCGCATCTATACTGCAACCGCCGCTGGCTCCGTACACTGCCACGATTTGCATACGGGCACGCCGCTCTGGCAGTTCCAGTCCGGTGACGACTTGCTGGACATGACACCGTACCGGCGCGCAATCCAGTCGCTGCTTGCCGCGCCGGTACCATTGCACGGACACGTCCTGGTTGGAGGCTGCGACGGCTGGCTCTATGTACTGGATAGTAGGACCGGCGCTTGCACCGACCGCGTTAACCTAGGTGCGCCGATCACGGCACCGCCGCGTAATACGCCGGATGGATTCTGCGTGGGCACCTACGCCGGAACGTTGTATTCCTATCGTTCCGAACGTAAACCCTAGAGCTGGCTGGGCAGCAGGCGCATATCGGGCACGTAGGCGCGTGGGGGAAGAGAAGCCACCAGCAGGGCAGCTCTAGCCACGTCTTCCGGCTCCAGCGCCTTGGCCAAGACCTCCGGCGGCGTAGGAGTCGGCCGCTTTTCAACCAACGGCGTATTGCATAGACCGGGAAATATCACCGTCACACGGATGCCGTTCTCTTTCTCTTCCTCCATCGTGCCGTAGGCCAGCCCCGCCACGCCGTGCTTCGTGGCTTGGTATGCCACGCCGGATACGTCAGGCCGCTGGACCGCGCCGGAAGAAAAATGGACGATAAGTCCTTGGCCCTGGCTGCGCATCTGCGGGAGCACTGCGCGGGTAAGATTGTAGGCCGCCGAGAGATTCACGGAGAGCATCATGTCCCAATCAGCGGGATCGAGCACGGTCAACGCGCGCTGCTTGAGATTGGTGCCGACGCTGTTTATGAGAGTATCAACCCTGCCATAGTGTTTCACAGCCGCGCCCACAAGCGCCTGCGCGGCCGCACGGTCGGTGACATCAGTGGGAACGGCAAGCGCCTTGCCGCCGGCCGCGTTGATCTCTCCCTCGAGCTTTTCTAGCACGTCAGCACTGCGGGCTCCCAGCACAACCGTTGCCCCCTGAGCGGCAAATAGCTGCGCGGTGGCCGCACCCATGCCGCTACTCGCGCCCGCTATGATTGCTATCTTTCCGCTAAGCATCTCCATCCCAAGTCTCCTTCATTATGATGATTGGCATTTCGATCGGGTCTCCGCGCTATTTTCGCCACGAATGAGTGGCACCGGCGCGACATCCCTTGGAAGTCATCTCTCTCGAGCACAATCCCAAAGGTGACTATACCGTATTTGTGCTACGGGTTCTTAGGTACAAGAGTTCAGTTGGCCCGTGGGGTAAAAGAGCGACTGCGTCGGGAGAAACTCACGATCGCGCATGGGTTGATCCCACGTTGCTGTGTGCACCGCAATCCTGATCGAATTCTCAAACCGGCGTATTCATAATCTTGATTACGCATGCTACGAGTAGAGTGTGGTACTTTGAGCACTGAAAGACACGAGAGACGCAATCACTGATCCCAAAGCGCGAGGTGGGCTGGAATGAAGCACGGGCCGCTCCGCACACTCGTAATCATCCTATCGATACTGGTGGCCACCATAGCCGTATCACTCGTCTTGCAGTTGCGGGACTCGCTCCTTGACCGGTTGCCCGGCCTCCCAGAAGCGGCGCCGTCTCAAGGCGCTGAGGTACCGGATTTCACCTTGGAAACGGTGGATGGCGAAACCGTATCCCTCAGCGACTATCGCGGACAGCCGGTTGTGCTCAATTTTTGGGCGACGTGGTGCACGCCCTGCCGCGAAGAAATGCCTTTGCTGCAGGAAACTTACGAGGCACATCAAGATGCGGGTTTAGTGGTGCTCGGCGTCAATGTGCTCGAAACCCCTGAAGCCGTCGCGGGCTTCTTGAAAGAGGTTGGCGTTGACTTTCCGGTCTTGCTTGATACCGACTCTGCCGCAGTCAATCGCTATCTTGTTAAAAGTCTGCCCATGACGTTCTTTATCGACCGCGAAGGCAGGCTCAGGACTCTCGTTGTGGGCGGAATGAGCAAAAAGGTCTTGGACGAGCGCTTGTCCAAGATTCTTTGAACCGACATTTGCCGGTCGCCAAGGCCTCCTGCAGCTCTCCCCTGGTCCGACATTGCACAACCGCTCCCGCCTCCATTGAGAGCCTTCCACGGCGCGTATGGGCTGTCCTCCTCTAAATGCACTATTGGTTAGCTAGCCGCGCGCGGTTCGCATGCTCCATAATGTGAGAAAACCACATCCACCTCGTAAGAATTGGAGTGCAGCGCATGGATGACCGGATATTGCGTGTTGGCATTGTTGGCGCGGGAGGCATTGCCCGCGGCGCCCATGTACCCGGATATCGCAGTTCCGGGCGGGCTGATGTGAGAGCCGTCTGCGACGTGAACGCGGAAGCGGCACGCGTGTTTTCCGAGACTCAAGGCATACCCCATCACTATGGCAGCGTGGAAGCAATGTTGGCGCAGGAAGAGCTGGACGTCGTCAGCATATGTACCTCAAACGATGCGCACCATCCTGCTGCCTTGGCCGCCATTGAACGCGGGCTCCACGTATTCTGCGAGAAACCGCTAGCGCTGAATTTTGCGCAAGCGCGGGAAATGTATGAGGCGGCCCAGTCGCAGGGAGTCGTAACCGGGATAAATTTCACCTACCGTACGTTCCCCGCCGCGCGCTACGTAAAGGAGCTTACCGAGCAGAAGCTATTCGGCGACGTAAAGCATTTCAGCATCGAGTACTTTCAAAGCTACTCTGTGAACCCGAACCGCTCGCTAGAGTGGAGATTTCAAAAGAAGTTCACCGGCACCGGTGCTTTGGCAGACCTCGGGTCGCATGCCACCGATCTTGCGCTTTGGCTGAACGGCGGCATTTCCGGGGTGCGCGGTCACATGGCGACGTTCATTCACGAACGCCCGCTGCAGGATGGCTCCGGCATGGGTGCTGTGGACGCGGATGATTCTACGGAATTCCTTGTGTCGTACGAATGCGGCGCCACGGGCGTAATTGCCGCCACACGCTTTGCCACGGGCCGCTCCAATCACCAACGTATTTCGATCTATGGAGACAAGGGCTCCTTGGTCTACCAAAATGGAACTGAGCCCCGTCTCGAGGTTGCGGTAGAGCCATTTAGCAAAGACGGCTCCGCCATGCTCGTGCCGGTGCCGTCGCGCCTCGTTGGCAGCTCTCGATCGCACGTTCCAGCCTTCGTCAACACTATCCTCGACGGCGCGCCCGTCCAATATCCTACCTTCGCGGACGGACTCCGCACGCAAGAAGTGCTGGAGGCTGCCGAGCTATCCCATACCGATGATCGGTGGATTGCTCTGCCTTTGCCTCGGTGAGCGCCGACGGTATGGCAAGTGCCGACTCTTGCCTCGCTGCATACTTTGAGCGCTCGAAACCAGCGGCGGCTGCCGCCGGTAGAGCGATCATGGCGTTTGTCCTTGAGCTTGACGCGCAGATTGTCTGGAAGTTGAACAAGACGCCAATTGAGTTCCAAGCTTGGCAGTACTCTTGCGCTCTCCGGCCGGTCAAGCACCGCAATACATTTTGGACACTCAACAACAGCAACTTAGAAAGTTGGACCGCACGCCTGCCGGGCAGGGGACGTGCATCCAACGTAGGGCTGAAGTCACCCGGCGACGTAGACGAAACGCAATTGGATTTGGTAAGGCAGGGGCATCGCACGGAAGGCGTGCGGCCGCTTTACTGTCTTCGTCCACTGATGTAGCCTTCGCCAAGTGAGCCGTGCGCCAGGCTGGAAGATCTATGTGGCCCCGGACGCTTCATCTGCAACTGTCGTGGATCGTAGATTCACGTCTCGTTGCGGGAACGGTATCTCGATGCCACTTTCCCGGAAGGTCTCACAGACAGTGTGATGCAGGTCGCTCACGGTCTGGAAGCGGTCGCTCAGATCGGCCACCCACGCCATGACCCAGAAATCGAGGGCGGAATCGCCAAAAGAGCGAAAGAACACGCGCGGTTCCGGTTCATCGAGAACTGCCGGATGGTTGCGCACTGTGCCAAGAAGCAACTCCTCCACCAGTCTCGTATCTGCCGAATACGAGACGTTCACGTTAAAGTCGAACCGGATCCGCCGATCATCGAGAGACCAATTGGTCACGAGGCAAGAGAGGAGATCGGCATTCGGCACCACTGCTTGCGTGTGGTCGAACTTGCGCAAGGTCGTTGCCCGGGCGCCGAGGTGCTCAACGGTGCCCAGTTGCCCGTTCACTTCTATGACGTCTCCAATCCCAACCTTTATAGGACGTTCCGCGAGCAGTATCAAGCCCGATACAAAGTTGTTGACGATGCTCTGCAATCCGAAACCAATGCCGATTCCCAGCGCGCCCAGTACGACCAATACGGAATCAAGATCGAACCCCAGCGTGCGAAACCCAATGTAGGATCCAACGATGACTATCAGGTAGTGGATTATCGCGCCAAACGCGTACTTTGCCGGAGCGTCCGGCTGATCGTCCGAAGTGGCGCGTTCCTGGAAAATCCGACGTACCCGCCTTGCAATAGCCCACGTCACGCCCAGGATGATTACCAGAACTATGATGCTAATTATGTCTACCGTCGTGGCATTAATCGTGAATAGCGTTACGTTGAGAAAATGCCAAAGGGTTTCCAAGGCCTCCACACACGCCTCCTTGCACTAGCGCGACAGTGTGGCTAGGGATTCTGGTGTCATTGGAACGAATCAGGGAGGGCGTCCCATCGCACACCCCGTTCTAAGAACTGGTTGTAAGAACTGGTTGTAGCCGGAGAGTGTTACTGCCACTCACTTGGGAGGGTCTGCCGCTCCAAGATAAAGCCGAGCAATGAATGAAGTTTACGCAGGGCATCTGGAACTGGGCCATGCCCCCCATTCATCATCGTGTGATAATGATGTGCTATCACCGGACTGTAGAGCGGGAACGTGGCTGTAATAGGCAGCGAGCGCTGCGGGTGAGTCTCGCTGAGCAAAGTCGCAATATAGTGGGGCTCAATGCGACTCGACGCAAGCACCTCCGAAAGTACCGGCAGCGCTTGTTCGCTCTCGAGCACATGCCCTTGAACCTCTGAGCGCATTGCCCAGGTAACGAATTCCCACGCGGCATCGATTTGCTCTGTACCGGTTACGATGGCTAAACCGTCATAGAGCGCCAACGTCTGGCTCTCTCCTTCTCCAATGGGAAAGAGCGGCTTCGCCCGCCAAGTGACGTCCACTGAGCGTAAGCGATACATGTCACGAGGGGTTCCGAGAAACATGGCCAGCCTGTTGCTCGCAAAGTGTTGCACATAGGTGTCGGAGGTGAACTCTCCCACTTGCGGCGCAACGTGGAAAGAGTGCCGCCAGTCCTGCAGAATCTGGTACGACCTCTCTACTTCCGGTAATGCTAGTGTGCTAAATCTGCCAGTCTCATCAAGCACGTCGCCTCCACCACTCCACAGCCACGGCAACGAATGAAACCATGAATCCGGGAATCCAATTCCCGCTTTGCTCAAGCGATTGTCCGGCCCGATCTGCGCTAGTTGCAGCGCTGCCTCCTGTGCCGTCTCGAGTGTCCAGCGCTCTTGGTTAACGAGATCGGACAAGCCACTTTCCCGCAGCATGTCAACATTGACAAAGAGAAGTCTTGGATTGCTGCGCCAGGGCAGGCCATAGTGATCGCCCACACCGGTCCGCTTTGCTTCCGGATAGTAGCGAAAGGCTTTCAGCGCTGCGGTCGGTATGTCGCTCGTCGTGTCGTCATCGAGCCACTTACTAGCAAACGTCTGAATGTTGACGTACAAATTGCGCTCTACCCAGTGCGGGAAGAACATGTCCTGAATTGAGGCTACTGCCGGAGGGATGCCCGCCGCAGCCGATATGGCTACCATCTCTTCAACAGGTCGTTGGTAGAACTCTTGGCTGAGTTGGATGTGGGGCAGGTCAGCCTCAAGTTGCTGTCGGATGGTGAACCAAAGACGCCGTTCTAGCGGGTCATCCCAGGCAAAGTGCCACAGTACTACCGGTTCTTTCGGCGCGGGAGATGATATTGGCGCAGGAGTTTCACGCGTTCCCCGGCCTAGAGGCAGCCGAGAGCCGGAACCCCGGGGTACCGCAGAAGAAGCCGGCTGTAAAGAAGAATCATTCGGCTGACTGCAAGTTAGCAGGAGCGGTGGAAGACCAAGTGAAGCGGCAAGAAAGTGGCGACGGGTAATGCGCGGCATGAATCGTTACCAAGGGCAGGCTGTGGGAAGAATCCAAACGAGGCAATTGAGGGCGATCGGGACTCTACTAGCTACGGTACCATGAATTGCGGTTAGGCGCTAGGCGCGGCCGTGTTTTGCCCTGCGCAATCACCGCAGAATTGCAGTCGCGAGACTCATCTAAGCGGTCGCTTTCAGCCCTAAGCGATCGCTTTCAGCCCGGCAGACTGCGCAAGAGTGAGTAACTTAACTGCGCGGCACTCTAGAGAAGCACAAAGACACTTGGTCTACGTGCGGCGCACACTTTTCCGCAGGAGGGCACAAGTGCCCGCCAGTGCTCGCCGGCATTCGCTAGACGCCGCAATTAGAGCGAGCAGAGCCAAAGTAAACAAGGCCTACACAGCCCTCAAAACACAGGTCGCAATGAGAAGTGCGAATGCCCTATCTGCTCTGCGAATTCGCTAGACGATTCCGATGCGTTCTATCTCCTACTTAGCCCTTACTTTCGATCGGTCCAAGCTATGAGCGCAGCGAGCGCTTCAGTGCGCGTCACACGCGAATGGATCTTCAAGCGCTTCCGCGCGTCGAGCCGCTTGAACATCAAGGCAGCCGGCGCAAACGTATCCTCAGAATCCTGCTGACCTACGGCCTCAGCCATGGCGTCCACCGGATTGACGATGGTGGTGGTGCGCGGAGCCAATGCTCCAACCAGGCTCGGCAAGTCGTAGTGCAATAGGACACCGGGAAGGAAGCTGCTCGCGGGCACGGTATACCGGCCTGCGCGCGTAATGTGGCGATATGAAGCAAGCGTCTCATGCGTCGCAACTGCCTGGATTCGTTCGTCAAGGGCAGCGGCGTGGAGCGCCACCAGCCCGCCGCCGCCGTGGCCGAGTACTGCGATACGTTCCGTGTCTACGTCGGGCCGCTCAACTACCTGGTCGACACAGCGAATTGCATCGGCCACACGTTGCGTCAGCGGCCATTCAGCCAGAAAGTAGCTCATGTACGCCAGGCGGGAGTCAGTCCCCAGCAGAGCGACATCGCTGGGCGTGTACTTGACCTGCGCACTCCAGCGGGTCTCGCCCCAGCCGCGTAAGTCCATTGCAAAGACCATGCTCCCGGCACGCGCCAATTCGGCGGCAATGCCACTCTCATGGGCTTCAACATCCTTGCCGCCATCATGGACATAGATAATCACAGGATGCGGGCCGTCACCCGGCGGATGAAAGGCCAGGCCGGGCACAGGCAGGTCCACTTCGCTCTCGAAGTACACTTCCTCAACCTGAAGCCCGCCCACAGTCCGTGTCCCCACGGTCTGCATGGCGCCGGCCGCGGATTTCCCTGTGTAATCAAGCACCGAACGTGCTGCTTCGCGAATGTCCTTACGGTACCGCTCGGCATCCTTCTGCTTATCCAATGCGGGAACCACAGGCGAAAGCTCTTGTACGCGTCGTTCGTTTAGTGAAACTACCGTCTCGTTCCGGTCGCTCAGAATCGCTTGCCCGGACGTGGTGCACCAGAGGGTCTCCGGCGATTCAGGCGTAAAGGGGGCTTCTGTCACGGCACCCTGTTCATCTTTCAGCCAGCGATTGAACCACGCGTACATTGCCTCGCGCATCGGCTGGTTATAGTCGTGATGGGCCGGCGCCTCAACCATGTTTGCCCGCTCCGGCACACCTAACGCCGAGTAGCAGTCGAGCACGTCCGCATACACGTCACGCGCGCCAATCAAGGGGAAGAAGTCGTAGGTGGTCGAAGTGATTTGCATTGGCAGCGGCGCGCGGGACATCAGGAGGTCCGCCATTTCCAGGTCATTGGGATAGCTACCGGCAGGGTCTTGACAGGGATCACCAATCTGCCCTTTCGAGTGCATGCGCTCATACGTGGCCGTTGAGCACACCGGTACCGCCGCCTTGATGCGGTCATCGAACGCGGTCAAGAACATGGTGTACGTGCCCCCGCCCGACGCGCCCGTACAACCGATGCGACTGGAGTCCACATCAGAGCGCATTTCCAAGTAATCGAGCATCCGCACCCCGTCCCACAGCATGTGGTTGATCACAGTCTGACCGATGAGCCAGCAGGGCAGGCAAGCGTCCGCGTGTTGCTCGGTGCTGCTAACCATTGGGTTTGTGTTCGTGGCGGTATCCCAGACCTGGCTGCGCTCGCCCTGTCCGATGGGGTCGAATAGGAGCGCAACGTATCCGTGCCGAGCAAGGCCGATGCCGCGCGCTTGCACTACCGCTTCCGCCTTGCCGTCCGCCCAGTGACCCAATGGGTTCAGCACTGCCGGTAGCGGCTCTGTGACCTCCGGCGGTCGATAGAGGTTTACGGTGACCGGAAAACCAGGCTGGCTCTCGATGAGCAGCTTCTCAACTACGTAGCCGTCACGCTCGAGGATGCCGACAAGCTTGGGATTGAGCGGCGTCCGCTCCGGGAATTGTCCCAGGGAGAGACGGAAGTTCTCGCGCACGGCCTGCAAATGCGCTTGCCAGTCTTCCGCGGCCTTGAATGAGTGCAACTTGCGCTTGCGCCGCCAATAGTGTTCACGCGCCTCCCGCAAGAGATAGCCAAAGTAGGCCTCATCCGCCCCACTAACGCGCCCGCTCAATACTGCCATGAGAACACTCCTCTTCCGCAGTGTGACCGAGAAATCCCGTCATGCTTACTTCGTGGCTCTGGCCTAGAGGGTACGTGCCAGGGTGCTGACACGCAACCCTCAATTCAAGTTGTGCTCTGAGAATACTACGGCTTGGATACGATGAGCAAAGTGTGATACTATCTCACCCGTTATGACGCGACCTCTCCCAAGCGACATTCGCGACTATATCGAACGTGAAGCCACCGCAGTTGCGGACTGGCTCTATGAGTTGTGTGCTCTGGAGAGCAAACTCGGCAACGAGGCAGCAACGCGCGCAGAGGTGATGGACGCTTTTCAGGGCCTGGATCTCGCTGTAGAGGAAGTGCCCTTTCCGCAAGACATTGCTGCGAATCCGCATCACATTCCGGTGCCCGAACTCGACCAGTACCCTGATCACGTACGCGCCAATGTGCTTGCCACGCGACCGGGCAGCGGCGGTGGTCGCAGTCTCATTTTGCAAACCCACCTGGATGTCGTACCGAATAGCGAAGGGCAGCGCTACGAACGCATTCAGGACCCTGAGCGCGGCGAGATCATCTACGCCCGCGGCAGCAACGACGCCAAAGGGCAAGTAGCGGCGCTGCTGCTCGTCATGCGCGCGTTGGCGCACTTTGGGATTCCGCTTGCGGGCGATCTGGCCCTGCAACTGGTCACAGAAGAGGAAGTTGGCGGCAACGGCGCGCTGGCCTTCATTCACGCGGGACTTCGGGCCGATGGCGTGGTGGTCATGGAGCCCTCCCTGGCCCAGATTCATCCGGCCAATCGCGGCGCACTCTGGTTTCAAATTGGCATCGAAGGCGTCAGCATGCACATGGGGCGGATGCACGAAGGCGTCAGCGCAATTGACAAGGGCATTGCCCTCATCGCCAGCTTCAAGGAATACGAGAAAGAGTTGGTGGCAATGAGTAAGGGGTATCGTGGCTTTGAGCGCTACGATCACCCGGTGCAACTAAATGTCGGCATCTTCCAGGGCGGTCACTGGCCGAGCGCCGTGGCGGGTGAGGCGACCATCGAAGGCGGTGTCGGCTTCTTGCCGAATAAGGCCATGGAAGACGTGCGGGCAGACTTGGAGCGCATCGTCGCAAGCCACCCGGACGAGTGGATTCGGAATCACACAACGATCGAATTTAAGAAGCTGCGCAACGATTCTTTCGAGATACCTTATGACCACCCGCTCCCAACGATGCTGTACGCGGCCGCGCGCGACACTGGACTGAAAAGCGAGGTCTTTGGCTGGAATGTATCCTGCGATGCACGGCTCTATTCCCGGGTTGGCGGGCTCCCCGTCGTCGTCTTCGGCCCGGGCGACCTTGCCACCGCGCATGGTCCCAATGAGCACTTCGCGGTTGCAGACATGGTAGACGCCGCGTGCGCTCTGACCCATTTCGTGCAGGAATGGTGCGGTACGTGTTAGGCATCGAAACCCCCCGGCACTGCTGCCGGTTTTCCCCGAAGAGAGGCGTATGTCTCGCATAGAGCAGAACAGCGAGGATAGCCGTAGAATTTGGGAAGCGCTGGCGTTCATCCTTCATCGCGTCTACGAACCGCTGGAAGAAGCTGCGGCAGGATGGGCGATCATAGGGAGCGCCGCCTCGGCGCTACAGGACATAGCGGTCAGCCCAAACGAGTTACGCATACTTACAACGCCCGATGCGTTCGACGTCTGGGCCAGCCATCTCTGGGACTGGCTGGACGAGGAACCGGACGTCCGCGATCCTGATCACGTCAAGCTTACTTTGACGGTAGAACAGGCACCGGTGACGATTTTCGTTCGCGAGCCTCGCGAGAACGAGCAAGGTATACTGCTAGAGGGCGTGGGGGGTGCGTTATGGGACGTAATCGGCAGAGTGCGCTTCCAGAATTGGCTGGTGCCGGTTGTGCCGCTCGAGGTGCAATTTGCGACAACAGTTGGGCGGATGGTTCGTAACCAATCCCAGCGCTCGTGGCAACAATTGGCCGGCAAGATGGCAAAGACGCTCTACGCGAACGGCTACTATCGCGAACTCATTGAAGAAGCGCTTAATCCCTATGGAGAGCAGGTCGGCAACGCAGCCATTGACCTGATCCAAGCACAAGCTGCGCCACGACAGTCACGTTCGGTTCGCTAAGTACGGGCTGGATGAGCATGGCGTAAGACGTTCTACGTGCGGCCTCTCCGGGCAATCAGGTCGCGCAGCGCAGAAGCAACGTGCGCTCCTAACTTGCGGCGAGAGAAGAGAAGAAGGAGATACCAACGTCATGGCAGACGCTATTCGAATCGGTGTGATTGGCACCGGTGTATTTGGAATCAGTCACCTGCGTGTTTTCAAACAAGCGCAGAATGAAGGCCGCACTGTGCTGGTAGCGGCCTGCTCCTCGGGACGAGACCCGGCGCGGGACCAGGAGCGCAAAGAGGAATTTGGCATCCCGATTTACACCGACTGGAGAGAGATGCTCGACAATGAGTCACTGGATGCCGTAACTATTGTCACGCCAGACCACCTCCATCGTGAGATGACCGTCGAGGCGGCCAACCGTGGTCTGCACGTCCTTGTCGAGAAGCCGCTGGACGTAACCAGTGCCGGCTGCCGCGAGATCGTGGACGCGTGCAAGGCCAACCAAGTATTTCTACAGGTTGACTTCCACAAGCGCTACGACCCTTACCACTTGGCCCTCGAACGGCAGTGCAACGACGGCACGCTTGGCGAGGTGCTTTACGGTTACGTGCACATGGAAGACAAGATCGTCGTACCGCGTGATTGGTTTCCCCATTGGGCCGGTTCAACCAGTCCCGCTTGGTTCCTGGGCGTGCACTTCTACGACCTCGTGCGCTGGTGCATCAAGAAGGATGCAACCAAAGTCTACGCTACCGGCCGGAAGAAGAAGCTCGCTGCTCTAGGTATCGACACCTTCGATTGCATTCAGGCCAAAGTAGAATTCGAAGGCGGCGCCAGCGTCTTCTTTGATAACGGGTGGGTGCTCCCCGACACATTTGAAGCCATCGTAAACCAGTCTATCCGCCTTGTCGGCACTGAAGGGTTTGCGGAGGTCGACAGCCAGAACCGCGGCATGGAAGCCGCAAGCTACAAAGACGGCATGCGCACGTATAATGAGGCGTTCATGCGTGAAGAGGAAGACAAGCACGGTCAGGTCGTCTACCGCGGCTACGGCTACGAGAGCATTCTAGATTTCGTCGACAATCTTGAATTTCTGCAAGAAGGCGGCACCATAGACCAATTGGAAGGCAGATACCCCAGTGGTGAGGATGCACTCGAAGTTACGCGGATCGCAGAGGCAGTCCACCAAAGCATTGACAGCGGATCGATTGTATCTCTGAAGTAAGAGTAGCAAAATATGGAGCAGTACTTCCCAGGCTTTTACTGTTGGCAGGGCCAATACCGTCCTGGACGTGAGGCCTACAGTGTCTGGGTGGAAGGCGAGAGCGAAAACGTCCTCATCGATCCCTTTACACCGGATGAGGGTCTCAGCCGGTTCAGTCATCCGAGCAAAGCCATCATTGTGCTGCTGACTACCGGCAACCATGAACGTGATGCTTACTCCTGCAAGCTCGCGCTACGGGCTGAAATTTGGACCCCGGAAGCGGCATTGAGCGATATGGATATGGTGCCTGACCGAGTCTTTAGCAGTGACGATGAGCTCCCGTGCGGCATTCAGGCGTACCACCTAGAAGGCTCCCACTCGGAAGGCGAAACCGCTCTGCTCGTGCCGCGCGGCCCAGGCGTGCTCGTGATTGGCGATGGGCTGGTCGCACGCCCCGATGCAGAGTGGCGCGTGTTTCAATCGCATGAGCGCGATGCCCTGCAGCCGTTACGGGATGAGGCGTTCGACGCAATTGTCACGTCTCATGGCGCGCCGGTGCTCTCCGGTGCGAAAGCAGGCCTGCACGCATTCTTGGAGGCATAGCGCCTACATGGTACGGAGTGCTCCAAGGAATAGTAACCTTTGATAACATTGCTAAGTCGGATAACTTCGCTAAAGTTGCTATAAATGACGCTCCGGCGCCATTGGCCTAAGAGTGAGCCTCCCGTGTCCGACGCGCGAAAACCTAAACAGTAAGGGCATGGTGTGGAGTCCAGGGCACGGGGACACAGACTTTACTGTACCGATGTTCGATGAGTTCATGCTGCGCACGATGCCCGCGGGAAGCGATGATAACTAGAGCCGTTGCTGTTCTGCACGCCGGAAAACTAACACAGACCTTGATGACAAGATAGTACGACAAGTATTGCGCGAGGTTGCAAGATACGGCATACATACACCGAGCAAACAGTTCATGAAAGGCGTCACGCGACGAGTGTCACAGGAGGAAGACCAATGAAAACAAGCGCCCGCCTACGCGGCCCAGTGATCAACACCGAATTGCCCGGCCCACGTTCCCAAGAATTGATGGCGATTTCTGAGCAATACGAGCCCAAGGCTTCCAGTGAACAGGTTCCGATTGTGTGGAAGCATGCTGAAGGCGTCTGGGCCACCGACATGGACGACAACACGTTTCTGGACTTCACCAGCGGTGTGCTCGTCGCAAACGCCGGACACAGCCACCCGCGCCTCGTGCGAGTTATGCAAGAACAGGCAGCGAAGGCCGTCAACACCTATGACTTCCTGAATGAATGGCGCCCGCAACTTGCCAAAAAGCTTGTAGAGATCACGCCGCCGAACCTCACGCGCGCGATTGTGCTCTCCACCGGAGCCGAGACCATCGAAACGGCCATGAAGATCGCGCGCCTCTATACCGGCAAGCACGAGATTGTGGCATTTCATGGCGCCTTTCATGGGCGCACCTTTGGCGCGATGTCGGTAAATGGCAAGCGATCCAGCCCCGGCATTAAGGGGTTTGGGCCATTCTTGCCCGGCGTCGTCTTTGCGCCTTTCCCCTATCCCTACCGCAGCATTCTCTGCCGCGGCCATGAAGACGAGTGCAGCGAACGCTGTTTCGAATACTTCAAGTGGATCATCGAGACCGAGTCCGAAAAAGACATCGCCGCGGTGCTGGTCGAGACCTACCAGGGTTCAGCCGGTTCGATCATTGCCCCCAAAGACTGGCTGCAGAATATCGCACAGTGGTGCAAGGAGAACGGAGCGCTGCTCATCATCGATGAGGTGCAAGCCTCGTTTGGGCGGACCGGCAAGCTATTCGGCTTCGAGCACTACGGTATTGAGCCGAATCTGCTCTGCCTGGGCAAAGGCATCTCATCCACCGTACCGGTCTCGGCTGTTGTAGGCGAAGAAGACATCATGAATTCTTTGACTCCCGGGTCGGTTTCCAGCACCCACGGCGGCAATGCCTTTTCCAGCCGCGTCGCACTCGAAAACATCAACGTGATTTTGGAAGAGAAACTGCCCGAGAATGCCGCCCGCATCGGTGCATTGCTCGACGCGCGTTTTCGCTCTATGCAAAGCAAGTTCCCCGTCATAGGTGAAGTGCGCGGTCTCGGGTTGGTCTTTGGCATAGAATTCGTTAAAGACCCCGAAACCCGCGAGCCGGCGCCCGAAATGACCCAGGCCATTGTCGACGAAGCTTTTCAGCGTGGGATCGTGATGATCGCACCGATTGGGTTCTATGGCAACGTAATACGCATCGCCCCGCCGCTCATCATGACGGAGGAAGAGGCGCAGCTAGGCGCGGACCTGCTCGAAGAGGCGATTGCGGCCGTAGTCGGTTGATGCGAAGAACGCGAGAGACATAATTAACGCAGTCCGTCAGAATCTCAAAGAGCCTTTCACTTGGCTTGCTGGAAGGTCCGTATGTGGTTCGACAAGCTCACCACGAACGGAAGGCACTCCGACACACTCAGAGCGATCGTTTGGAAGATTGACTGGTAATTGGAAGATTGATTGGCTATTGGAAGACTGACTGGCTATTGGAAGACTGACTGGCAAACAGTATAGAACGAGCCAGTGCTAGTTTACTCTGAATAGGAGGAGACGTTATGTCGGACCTGCTTACTACCGATCTCAACTACCTTGCCATCCTCGTGGCAGGCATTTCCAACATGGTAATCGGGTTCTTGTGGTACGGGCCAATATTTGGAAAGATGTGGATGGGATTGATCGGCAAGACTGCTGACGAACTGAGTTCAAACCCAATTATCTATGTTGTCTCCTTCTTGCTCTCGCTCTTGATGGCAGTCGTGCTCTCCATCTTCATTCACCACGTCAACGCGAGCATCCAGTCGATGACTCTTCTCATCGGCCTTCTCGTGGCCCTGCTTGCATGGGTTGGCTTCGTCGGCCCGGCGACGTTTCAGAACAACATGTACTCAGGTATCTCGAAGCGGCTCTTTGTGATTGACTATGGCTACGTGTTGGTCGCTTTACTGATCCAAGGAGCGATCATCGGCGTGTGGCGCTGAAGCAGGAGCGTCCAGCGCTTCGACTACCTTCACCACTGTGCGCTTGAGCAACACCATTGACACTGTCGTGCATGCAACCACAACAGTAGCTTGTGGTTATTTGCCTCGCACTTGACAGCCGCCCAATTCACTTGCGGTCGTGGGCAAGCTTTGGAGTAGAGGCAGAACCAAAGCACCGAACGTACGCTCGATCTCACCGTGCGTAGTACTACTTCAGAGCCTGCCGTAGCCGGAGGGAGAAGAGGGATAATGGCTAAGATGAGTGGGGGTGAAGCCCTTGTTCAGTCACTCGTACGGGAGGGGGTTGAAGTAGCATTTGGGATCCCCGGCATACACATGTCCGGGATCATCGCAGCCCTGCGAGACGAGCCGGCCATCCGCATAATCACGACCCGCCATGAAGCCGGCGCGACGCACATGGCCGACGGCTATGCGCGCGCATCAGGAAAACCAGGCGTAGCCCTGGTGGTTCCAGGAGCAGGCCTCTATAACGCTGCCTCCGGAATCGCTACGGCATACTCCCGCTCCTCGCCCGTACTCGTCATTGTCGGCCAAATCTCGCGCGGCCTGATCGGTAAGAACCTTGGGATCTATCACGAAATCTCAGACCAGCCCTCCGTGGTGCGCCCCGTGACAAAGTGGCAACGGCAGGCGCTCAGGCCCCGGGAAATCCGGGACGCCGTGTGTGAGGCATTTAGACAGATGCGTACCGGCCGGCCTCGTCCGGTCCTCCTTGAGGTCCCACCAGAGGCCGGGGTGGAGCGAGAGGAAGTCACATTGCGAAATCCGGCAAGGTTTTCGCGAAATGTGCCGAGCTAGGAAAACCTTCGGGAGGCCGCCCACGTCATCGCCCAATCTCGTCTGCCCCTCATATTCGCCGGCGGCGGCGTAGCGCTGTCAGGCGCGGAGCAAGCTCTCCTCGCACTGGTCGAAGCAACAAACATACCCGTGATCACGTTTGCGGGCGGCAAGGGAGCCATCCCGGACCGCCATCCGCTGTCTTACGGCGCGTGTCTCAGCCCCGCCGGGGAGAGACCCGAGATGAACCAGCTTTTCGATGTGATGCAGTCCGCCGACGTCGTGATCGGAATTGGCACCCGCTTCTCGCTGGGTAATCCGGCCGGCGAGGCGTCCACGGTGGTGAACATCAACATAGACGACTCCGAGATCACTAGAGTTCAGTCCAACACTCTCCCCTTGCATGGCGACGCCTAATTGCCTATCACGATATCAGTCTCAAGGAGCCGCAGTACCCGATCCTGGATGCAATGCGGAACAGCATCCCGGAAGATACCTTCACCGTCTGGGACAGCACGAAGTTTGGCTACTATGCTCGCACCCACAATCAAGTAAATCATCCCAAGACATTCATCGATTCCGGTTACTCATTCAACGTCGGCTTTTCCTTCCCGGCAGCTTTGAGCGTGAAGATAGCTGAACCCAACCGTCCCGTGGTGAGCGTCATCGGAGACGGCGGGTTCATGTTCAACTCTACCGAACTCTCAACGGCGGTCAGGTACGGGATCAATACAACAACGGTCGTCTTCCGAGACGACTCTTACGGCAACGTTGCTTACGACCTGGACGAATTCTTTGACGGAACATACGAAACCGATTTGCTTAACCCTGACCTCGTAAAATTCGCCGAGTCGTTCGGCGCGATCGGCATCCGGGCGAACGACCCCATGCAGCTAGAGACGCTGCTTCCGCTTGCGCTGGAACGCCAAGCGCCGGTAGTCATCGACGTACCCGTTGGAAACATGCCGCTGCCACGCGCTAAGATGTTGGAGCATCTCCCATCTGTGCCCTGGGTTATGCCCCAGGAAGGCCTGATTGAGTCTTGAGTGACTCTCCGTGGGCGCAGCCGGGGGTTTTCCCGCAAGGGAGTCTATCTGACAGCACTATCTGGATCCGGCTCGGCACAGAGATTCAAAGGTGTGCCAACTCCGGGATAGGCGCTAGAACTGCTGCGCCACTGTTGGTTCGCGCTCGGAGCTTATTCCAGTCTGATGAATCGTGTAAGCGGCAAGTTAGCGGTGGGTAGAGGTCCATAGCTGAGGGTCAAGCGCTATTCACGGAGCGCCTTCATCACCAACGGGATCTCGCCGAGCAAGTCCGAGGCTAACAATCCGCTTGCGCCCAAGCGAGAACGCACCCGTTCGCCGGCTTCACCGTGAATGAAGGCTCCCGCCACGGCTGCCTCTTGCGGACTGACGGCCTGTGCAAGCAAACCGGCAATGATTCCTGCCAGCACGTCGCCGGTGCCAGCGGTCGCAAGAGCCGGATTGCGGTGCGGGTTGATGTAGGTCGTGCCGTCGGGCGCCGCGGCAATGCTCGGCGCGCCTTTCGCCAACATGACAACGCCCCAATCAGCCGCACACTGCGGCGCCAACTGCAACCGCTCCGCATCTACGGCCGCGGCCGGTTGCTGGAGAAGGCGGCCAAGCTCGCCGGCGTGGGGCGTGAGAATCGTGTGGGTTGGCAGAGCATCGCCCAAGTCTAGTCCGGCAAGCGCATTGATGCCGTCGGCGTCAAGCACCAGCGGTGGCGAATCTGCGGCACGATGGAGTTCGCCCACAAGCTCACGCACGAATTCATACGTTTTAGGATCGTCGCCCAAACCACAGCCCACAAGCAACGCGCGATACCGCGGCAGCGCTTGCTTGATCGGTCCTAGGGCATCAGGAGTGAGATGTCCGGCTTCATGGGGAAGCGGCAAGAACGTGCACTCAGTGGCTTTCGCCGCAACTATAGGGTGAATTGAAGCGGGCAATGCTAGGGTAACGAGACCGGCGCCGGCGCGCGCCGCTGCCGTTGCACTTAGGTAAGCTGCCCCGACATAGCGCGAAGACCCGGCCACGACCAGCACGCGACCAAAAGAGCCTTTATGCGCGGTTACTGGGCGTGCTGGCAAGAAGCCTTGCACCTGAGAAGCCGTTGTGCGTTGAAGCGGTAAGGGGTCTGCCCACTCGGGCGGGAGTCCTATGTCCGCAATGAACACCTCACCGGCACAGTCAGCACCCTTGCCGACAAAACAGCCCGGCTTTGCAAGGCCCGTGGCCAAAGTGAAGTGCGCCTGGAACGCCTGCGCATCCGCTTCGCCGGTATCCGCATCGATCCCGCTGGGAATATCCACTGCCACGCGAAGCGCCTCCGGTGAGATCGCTCTAGGCAGTACGGTGAGCACTTCAAGAACGCTGCCACGGAGGGGTGGCGTCGCGCCTGTCCCAAGCAACGCGTCCAGCACACAGTCCGCCGTCGCCAGCCAATGATCGAGAAGCTGCGCACTGTCGCCTTCTCCGTGGACAGCCACGGGGATGCCAACGGCCAGCGCCCGCGTGAGGTTTGGGTCATTAATGCGACCGCGGGTGAGGTAGACAAAGGGTTCAATTCCCGCCCGCTGGAGGTGATAGGCAGCCACTAAGCCGTCACCGCCGTTGTTGCCTGAGCCCGCGAGGATGAGCACCCGATTCCCGGGAACAACCTGCCCCTTCTGCCTGAGCAATGACGCAATGTTGTATCCGGCGAGTTCCATGAGGGTGCGTTCACCCATGCCGATGGCGCCGGCATCAGCCTCCAGTCTTCGCATTGCCGCAGTGTGGGCCAGTTTCACTCTTTAGGCTCCTCAGCGCCTGTTTCGCAGTACTTCAATCCAATGTTCGGCAGTGCAGACTCATGTACCTGCGCACCATAATCCAATGACGGCGATCTCTCGTATTGTGGCGTGACGGCGGCCTAAGCAAAGAATACGACCACAAACATGCGGCTACCCGCTCTTCTCATTTCGTTGACGAATCTGTCGCGACCATAATGTGCTCCGTTTTAAGAGAATACGCCAAGAAAAGCTTGAGGTCGGCCTCTCCTCTGCCGTAACCTACCCGCCCTCTCAACGCTACGTAGCCACTACTACCGCCATGGCAAAGTCGCGGCTGTGGCTCAGACTAACAGCAAAGTAACGCAGATTTAGCGCACGCGCACGCGCCGCCGCCGCTCCATGCAGGTAAACCAACGGTTTGCCGCGCACATCGGGCAGAATCTCCATTTCGCGCCAGCGAATGCCCCAAATTCCGGTGCCCAATGCTTTCGAGACCGCCTCCTTCGCCGCAAAACGCACCGCAAGTTCCGGTACTCGACCGCGATAGAGCGCCTGCTCCGCTTCCGTATAAACGCGCTGAAGAAACCGCTCTCCGTAGCGCTCGACAATGCGAGCAATCCGTGGAATCTCGACTATGTCGACACCAGTGCTAGGCCCGCCTTCCGCGGGCAGCAAACTTGCTTCGCCCGTACCTGACGGTGCAGGACGGATTAGTCCTCTTCCCGCAATCGTATCAGCGACAACACTTTCTGCGATAGCCTCAGCTTCATCGCCCTTTGCATCGACAATCACCGCGCGTCGAAAGACTCCTTGAGGACGTGTCGGTTTCCGCAAGAGAAAGAGATAGAGTGGAGCCGCCATCTGATTGAAGGCGGTCAGCAGTGAGGACACGTCTTCCAAATGCGGCAAGACGACCACGCTTGTTCCACCGTGCGCCGCAATTCTCTCAGCGCTTGCCGCCATTGTTTCGGCAAGCCACGGCACCCCTCTACTACCTTCTTCCCCCCGGCTAAAGTCAGTTACTTGGTTTCCAATGGGGGCAAAGTAATCCGGCATCAACACCGAAGTCTGCGCCAATCGTCGCGCAATTGCCTTGCCTAACCGCGCGCCCATTGCAGCATCTCCGGCCAAGACGACAATCATTCCCCAACCAGGCTTACATGTTGGATCGCGCCATCATACGACCACCCGGTGGACACTATTTCTACCGTGCGGATAAATGTTGGTCGTGGCGTCAATTCGACTAGGTCGATTTCATAGAGAAACCATTCGTCCTGAGGCACGATTGTTGCGCCTCTTGTCGAATACCGCTCATCCGTCGGCAAGTCGTAATAGAAACCGTGGTACCAAGGTGTCTCGCCGCCGGAAATGTTTCGGAAAAGAACACGCACCATGATCGGGTATTCTGTTCCGGCCGTCCCACCGCCGGGAAGACTCTGATATATCGCTTTCACCCGCACCGTCAGAATTAGTTCTTCGAAGTCCCACACGGGGCGGTTGATCTGCTGCACGAGAATAGTGTGGCCGTTTCCGTCACCTGTACGCTTGAAGTAAACACCGTCTGACTGCGGCGTGATGATGCCCCTGGGAGGGCGTTCGGAACGATCCTCTTCCCTCCAAGTGTCTTCCCAATCCGGCGAAAGCGCCGTAAAGTCGCCCAACTGGATTAGGTCTTGCGGGGCTGGCAGCGGCTCCGCGGGCAAGCGGCCGTCCTCCGTTGTCGCCCGCTCTCCGGCAGAGAGCGCCAAAAACCCCTGACCGTCACTCACCACCGCGTTGCCTAGGCGGGCAGCAAGTGAATTGCGAGATTCCGTAATCACCTCGACGGCGAAACTACCTTCCTGCAATGTGGCCAAGAGCGTCGGTGTGCGCACCAGGAAAGTGCGCTTTTCGGGTGCTAAGACCGGCGCGATAGCAATGCGGCTATATCCCTTTACCTGCTCTACCAGGATTTGCATCTTCTCAGGCCTATAGCGCACAAGATTGGACGCAACAAGCCTTACCTCACTATCCGGGTACAAATGAATAGTACTGCCGTCCGGCATTTCCAAGAACGCTCGAGCAGTCTCGTGGGTACTGATGCTATCCCCGGGGTTGAGATGGGTTGCCTCAGATCGCACGACCCAACTCGGCGAACCCGCCGTGAGAATATATACCTGACCGCTTATGACGCGCACCGGCACCGATACGTCTTGCCGAATGCGCTCAATGGCCCAATCAACTGCGAGCGGGACAGTAAAGACAAGGAGCAAGAAGACAAGAAAGCTGACGATCAGTGTCGCCCAGGCCAACCGCTGCAGCTCTCGGTATTGACGGCTTGCAGACACCTGTGTAGCGATGAACTGTTGCATGCTACTGCCTAATCTGAAACTCAGCAAAAGCCCCAGAAGAAGATCCCAAAGACGATTCTACATACTCCACGCGGCTCAGCAAAGGTCCATCGCTGAGCCGCTGCAACAAGGTCCCAAGAGCGGCGGCGGGCCCCTCGGCGAGAACCTCTACACTACCGTCGCTCTCTTCATTGCGTACGTAACCTACCAGCCCAAGCCTTGCCGCGGCGTGCGCAACGTACTGCCGGTAGCCTACGCCCTGCACTCTACCATACACGCGAGCGCATAGCCGCTGCTGATCGAAGGGCTCGCTCATGCTCCCTCCAAGTAAGCTTGTACCAGACTGCTAGCCCTACGCGTTATCCAGACCGAGTTCTTGGCGAACTTCCTTGACAGCTTCCACGATGACGCCGAGCTTCGCTTGCGCCTCGTCCACCGTGCGTGTCTTGAGGCCGCAATCCGGATCAATATAAAGTCGATCGGCGGGCACTACGTCCAAGCCTTTGTATATGCCGGCCTTTACCTGCTCTTTGTTCTCTATGACGTGGCTGTGCACGTCCACCACACCCATTGCCAGTTTCTTGGTGAACGGCGCCTGCTGCTTGAAGAGATCGAGCAGGTCGAAGTCGCTATTCGCCATCTCCAAGTCGATAACATCCACCGGAATATCGAGCATCTTGGGATAGATGGCCTCGAAGTCGCCATAACAGATATGGGTCCCCGTAGTAGCGTTTATGCCCTCTACCACTACGGCCATTGCCCGAATTGCCAAGGGCAAGTCTTCGGGCCGGGTGGAAACCGCCGGCTCATCAATCTGAATGAATTTCGCCCCCGCCTTCTCTAAGTCCACCACCTCTTCATGAAGGACCTCGGCCATGGCGAGCACGAATTCTTCCTGGGTGTCATAGTAATTGTTATAAGACCACTCTGCCATCGTGTACGGGCCGGTGATTATCCCCTTTACGGGCTTGTCGGTCAGACTTTGGGCGTACTGCCACCAGTCGAGCGAAAAAGACTTTACTCGCTTCAGCGGTCCGACCGCGATCGGCTTGCGGTAGTAGCGATTACCGTATGACCGCACCAGACCGCTAATCTCCATCCCATCCATCATTTCGGCAAAGAAAGTTGCCATATCGCCCCGGTACATCTCGGCGTCAACGACGATATCGAGACCCAGCCCATTCTGATGTTCAATCCAGAACTGCGTATATTGGCGTTCCAATGCCTCCAATTCTTCATGCGGTAATCTACCTCGCGCAAAGTCGGTACGCGCTTTGACGAGTGCCTGCGGCTTCGGCAAACTCCCAACCTGGGTTGTCCATAGACCTTCCATTGTTATGCGACTGCCTCCTGAGCTTTCTTGACAGCACGAACCATGTTTTCCAGTTTGTCGTATGCGGTTTCTCTTGGTAGAAACTCCAAACCGGTGTTCGGGCTGATGGCTAAGCGGTCTTCAGCAACGTATTGTGTTGCCCATTGTGCGGTCTGCAGTACAGCTTCGTCGGTTTCCATGCGCACGTTGCGCGCGTCGACAATTCCCAGGATGAGGTCTCTATCATCTGGGAATTCAGGCACCAACGTTTGATTCTGCTTGCCATGTACCATGTCAAGCCCAAATCCTTGGAACGGCAAGGCAAAGAAGTCAGGCAGACCGACCGCGTCCCCAAAGTCGGTACGCAGTATAGTTTTCGCTCCCACTCCATCCATGAGCACGTCCATCGCCTCACGGAATAGTCCCCAGTCATCCTTGTTCCTATGCCACACGATGGCCGGCTCATCTACTTGGATCAGTACAGGATCGGTCGCGGCCAACGCTTTCATTTCCTGGTTCAGCGCCCGCGCTGTGTCTAATACAAGCGATTTCAGGTCTGTGTACACGCCGAGCAGCGAGAGTTTCGCAACGGTATAGGGGCCTGTGACAACCGGCTTTACCGGTCGCGAGGCATGATCGCGCGCAAACTCGTAGTCACGAACGAGAATAGGCCCTTGCCACTCAATGCTTGCTGCCGCTTCCGGTTGGCGGTAGAAGGTGTTGGTATCGAAGTAGCGAATAAGGCCGCCAATCTCATAGCCTTGCAGCTTGCCGGCAACGTAGGTAACCGGATCCTGCCATTGAATCTGTCCGTCCGTGATTATGTCAATTCCGGCCTGTTCCTGCTCGCTTATTGCCTCCACCGTAACTTCATCCGCTGCCGCAGCGAGCTCATCTGCTGATATGCGCCCCCTATCAAAGGAGGCAATGGCGCGACGCAACGTTTGACCACCGCGTCTATTGGCAATCTTTGGATAGTTCCCTGGGACCGTGCTGATCATCTACTACTCCTGTTGCTCGACACTCTATCTCCTAGCTCTATGGTATGGCACAGTGTGGCAAATTTCAAAATTCCCATTGGGCGCCTCTAAACCTGCACTAGCTCAAAGAGGAGGGCACATGCTTCTTACGTGGTACCGGAACGCACGGGCCGATGACTCTTCTTGCGTGACGCGCTATATGGCTGTCAGTCATAGTGCCAACAAATGCGATTTCAAATCTCAAGCAGTCCGCCATCAATCTCCGCTCAATCACATGCGGTGACAGAGCAATCGCTCTCAGCTATGCTAGGTATACGCCTATGCGAGGCATATGCCAGTGCGAGGCGTGCGCGAAGCGCAATGGTTACAGCCGCAGCAGAATCCGCACTACCAATCATCTTGCTCACGGACTCTAAGGGTAAACTTCGGATGGCGCTCGGTGCTGTGGTCTCTTCTGCCGCGACCTGTCATTGAGAGAGTTTTGACAAGGAAAGGAATGCCCGCTGTGCGGATTACCGACGTTGAAACGTATGTTCTTGGAGATAACTGGCGAAACTTGGTCTTCGCGCGTGTGCTCACCGATGAAGGGCTCTATGGGATCGGCGAAGCAACACTCCAAAACCGTGATGAGGCTGTGGTTGCGTATCTTCAAGCGGCTAAGAATCGGCACATCATCGGCAGCGATCCATTCAACATCGAAGACCTCTGGCTGCGCATGTACCGCGATGACTTTTGGCGGGGCGGGCCGGTTGCCAACACAGCGCTAAGTGCGGTGGAAATTGCCTGCTGGGACATAGTGGGCAAAGCGCTTGGCGTGCCGGTATATCGTCTCCTGGGCGGCCAGTGCCACGAGCGACTAAAGGCGTATGCCAACGGGTGGTACACCGGCGAGCGTACGCCCGAGGACTTTGCCAGACGCGCAAAAGGCGTAGTGGCAAAGGGCTATCGCGCCCTAAAGGTTGATCCCTTCGGCGCAGGCACCTACGAGATGGAAGCCGACGAGAAACGCCATTCCATTGCGCTCGTTGAAGCAATCCGGGACGCCGTCGGACCCGATGTGGAGATATTCATTGAAATGCACGGCCGCTTTAGCCCCGCAACGGCGATCGAGATCGCTCGTGAACTTGAGCCTTTCAAGCCCGGATGGGTGGAAGAGCCGGTTCCCCCGGAAGACCAGGATGCCTTGGAGCGGGCAGCGCGTGACATTAACATTCCTGTGGCGACCGGCGAACGAATCTTTACACGCTATGAGTACGCACGTTTCTTTAAGAACAACGTTGTTGACATCATTCAGCCGGATATTATACACGCCGGCGGCATCATGGAACTCAAGAAGATCGCGGCCATGGCCGATGCCCACTACGTGATGGTCGCGCCGCACTGTTCCAACGGCCCCGCCTGTACCGCGGCGAGTGTGCACTTCGACTTTTGCACAACGAACGTGAAAATTCAGGAGTGCTTCGACGACTTTGCTCCCGATTTCGTGCGCGAGGCGGTACCCGGTTTCCCGCGAGTCAAGGATGGGTATTTCTCACCGCCGGAAGCGCCGGGGCTTGGGATTGATCTCAATCTCGACGTGATCAAGGAACATCCCTACCGATTCGGCCACTTCAACCTTTTCGCAGACGACTGGCAACGCCGCGCCTACTAAGCGCCCTGCCTGCGGGTGGGTACATCTTGCACTCAGGAGCGATGAACGAGCTCTCGCGCTGCAACTTGGTGGCGAAAACCAAGCGTACACACGGCAAGTAACTTTAAGAAAAGTCTAGGTGCTTTGGTAGAAGACCGGTCAAATCATGAACGGTTCCCCCAAGGTCGGAAAGACGCGCCGGAAAGAGCTGAGGCATGATAATCGATACCGACTTCCTCACTCGTTGCATCCAAACACTGGATTCTGCGTTTGCGCAATTGCAGCAGCAAGAAGCAGATGGCATTTCCTACGACATCTTGCGCGCCGCATGCGTTAAAGAGTTCGAATTGGTCTTGGAGCAGAGCGGCAGCTTGTTGAGCAAACGGCTTGGATCTTATTTTGCCAGCAATCGACAAGCTGATCGTCTTACATTCAAAGACCGCTTCCGCCACGCCGCGAAGCACGGGCTAGTCTCCGTCGAGAGTTGCGAACGCTGGCTCGCATACCGAGATGCCCGCAACGACACGGCGCACCGCTACGGCGTGGGCTTTGCCGAGGCAACGCTTAAGCTGCTACCCACTTTCATCGTCGACGCCAAGGAACTGGCACAGATAATCGCGGAGGAACCCGATGAGTAATCGACTGAGTCTGCCCTGCCGGTATCGCCAACAAATCGAAGCGCTGCTGCGCACGTGCCTGCCCGATGTTGAGGCGTGGGCCTACGGCAGTCGCGTCAACGGCAGAAGCCACCCGGGCAGTGATCTAGATCTCGCGCTCCGCACGCCAACGCTGGAACCTATTCCGGACTCCATGCTCCGCGACTTTACTGCGGCGTTGGAACGGTCGAGTATCCCAATCCTCGTCCAGGCGCACGACTGGGCGCGTTTACCGGAGAGCTTCCACCGTGAAATCAACCGCAACTACGTGGCCCTAGACGGGGGGGACAAGGCATCCGAACGGCTAAAGTAAGCATCCGGGGGGCGGTGCGATTGCGGCATGCCACCAAAGGGTAGAAAAGCTATCAGGCTGATAGAATTGCATGGAGTGGTGTTGCCACTGAGTATTCCGAGTTGCAACGGAGATAATTTCAATGAAATACGACCTCATCTTACGCAATGGCGACATCATAGATCCGGGTGAAGGCCGATGTCTTTCTGGCGACATCGGTATCGCTGACGGCACGATTGCCGCCATGACTGAGGGTACGCTTGACGGTAGCGGCGCGCAGGAGATCAATGTTTCCGGTCAACTCGTCACGCCCGGACTGGTGGACTTGCACGGGCACTGCTACTGGGGCGTAGGGGGTACGGGCCTCGATCCGGACCTCGTTGGCGCGCGGCATGGCGTGACCACCTGGATCGACCCCGGCAGCAGCGGCGCAGCTACCTTCCCTGGCTTCAAGCGCTTCATCATCGAACCTTCGCAGGTGCGCGTGATACCCTTGCTCAATCTCAGCGCCAAGGGCCTCGTGCATTGCCAGGAGGTTGGCGAACTAAACAATATGACTTATGTCGATACGGAACTCAACGCAGCCACCCTGGAGATGCACCGCGGCCTCATCGCCGGAATCAAGATCCGTTCCGGTCGCTCCAGCACCGGGCAGACTGGAATGATGGCTCTGTGGGTGGGGCGCGAGCTCTGCGACCAGTATTCAATACCCTTGATGGTCCACATCTCCATGCCGGCGCCCACCTTACAAGAATTGCTTCCCATACTGCGGGCGGGCGACATCGTTACGCACTGCTTTCATGGCAAGCCCGGCGGCGTCCTGATGCGGGGCAAAGTGCGTGACGAGGTTTGGGCAGCGCGCGAACGAGGCGTGCTCTTCGACGTGGGTCACGGCAATAGCAGTTTTTCATTCCCTGTCACAGCCGCTGCCATGGAACAAGGGTTTCCACCCGATTCCATCAGCACCGACCTGCATCAGAGGAGCATTCGCACGTCGGCAAAGAGCTTTCCCTACGTGATGTCAAAGTTCCTTGCCCTCGGCATGGACATGGAGACCGTTGTCCGGCTCAGCACATTAATTCCCGCGCAGTCGGTAGGATACGACCACGTTTGCGGTCGGCTTAGCGTCGGCGCTCCGGCGGACATTGCGGTCTTCCGGGTCGACGAAGGCGATTTCACCTTCTTGGATCCACAGGGCGAGAAGCGAGACGGCAGACAGCAGTTAGAAAATACCCACACCATTGCGAACGGTGTGCTGCTGGATCGGAGCCGCGATCCGCTCGCTGACGAGCCGTTTCCTCTATCGACAATTTGATGCGTCGCGCGCACCTTCGTGGGCAGGTCTTCTCCCGCCCCGCAATGGGATAAATGCTATGCAGTTCAAGTTTCTCCACACTGCAGACATTCATCTCGGCTACCAGCAATATGGTCTGAGCGAGCGCTACGACGACTTCACCGAGGCGTTCCGGTGGATAGTAGACACTGCCCTGGACGAGCGGGTTGATTTTCTCCTCATTGCAGGGGACCTCTTCGAGAAACGCACCCTCGACCCACGCACGCTCCTTATCGCCGTCACCGAGTTCGAACGACTGAAAGCCGCGGGAATTCCAGTCGTCGCTATCGAAGGAAACCACGAACGCACCTACGGCGATAGCCTTTCCTGGATGGAGTACCTTAACCAGAGCAGGCTCCTCTATCTGCTTGATTGTTCCCGCCACGAACAGGGTTGGATGCCGCAGCCGTGGGACGACGCGGAGCGCACCGGCGGCTACGTGGACATTGCAGGTGCCCGGATTTACGGCCTCAAGTATCAGGGCGCTGAGACCGGCAGGGCTCTAAACGAGATTGGCGCCGCCATCGCCGCTGCACCACCTCCTGACGGCGTGTTCTCTATCTTCCTAACCCACACCTCGGTTGATGGATACTACGATAGAGGGCATCCGTTTGCGCGCCAGCAAGACCTCAGTACTCTCCGGCAGTGCGTAGACTATCTTGCACTCGGTCATGTTCACGTTCCATATCGAGGCACCCTGGGCGACGGAGAATGGCTATTCAATCCCGGGTGCCCGGAGTCTTGGAGCAGCGAAGAGTGGCAATATGGCAACAAAGGCGCACTCCTCGTGAAGATAGATACCAGCCGCACACCGGCATTTTACGCTGACCCGCTCAACTACCCTACCCGTCGCCCCTTTGTTCGCATCGTTCAAGAGCTCGATGCCTGTCCGTCTCCAAGCACACTCTTGGAGCTTCTTGAGAAGAAAGTGCAACGGGGACCTGCGCCTGACGCGCTTACAGAAACGCCTCAACGAGCGGTGACAACGCACTCGGCGCATGGCATCGCTTCTCAGTCACAGAAATCTCCCGTCGTCGAAATCGTGCTCACGGGTGTTGCCCGCTTCTCGCGCACGGAAATCAACACTGAGGCCATTGAGCAATTGGCAAGGAACTACCTCAATCCTCTGGTAGTGCGCCTCCGGTCGTCGCTGCAGGAAGCTCTTGCCAACACGATAGAAGACGGCGACATGCATGATCGGGAAGTGCTGGAACGATTGGTTCTCGAGAATCTCATCACGGCCGACGATCGCTTTGCCTCCACGGCGGCAGACACCGCACAAATCGCAATGGCCCTCAAGCAGATGGTCCTCGACGGCGTCACGAGCGGCGAGATTGCGGAGGAAGTGGGACGACGTTTGCGGTCGCAGCGACAAGCGTCAGGAACCGACGCAGAATCGGCGCCAGCTACAGTGGAGAGCGGACAGAGCGCTTCTGAGGATCGGAGCGCAGACGCCAGAGCTGCGGAGTTTACGTCTGCAAGTGGAGGTGAGAGCCACGCAAGTGACGAGCGCCTCCGGCACTACGTCCAACAGGACAATCTCTTCGGTTCCAGTCCTGCAAGCAAAGAAACCCCAATGACAACGGACTAACTGCGAATGCGCATTACCGAAGTCTCTCTTACGAACATCAAGAGCTACCAGGAAGCGACTGTGCGGTTTCCTTTAGGCACTATTGCCATTTCCGGCCCTAACGGGGCAGGCAAGAGCACCATTCTGGAAGCCATCGGCTTTGCGTTATTCGATTGTCTCCCCTATCGCAACCAACGGGAATTCATGCGCCATAATGCCACGGAGGCGGATGTGCGCGTGTCGTTTCTGTCGCGCCTCGATGAGTGTGAGTATCAGGCCGTGCGGACGTTACGACGCTCGACAGGCAGCGCGGATTCCGTCACGTCAACCTACTTCGTTCACAGCTTTGATTCCAATTCTAGGGTCGCCCAGCAAAAGCAGGATGTGCTGGATTTCCTGCGCAGCCACATCGGTTTGGAAGATTACGATGATCTGGCGCGGGTTTTCGACAATGTCCTTGGCGTGCCGCAGGGGCGCTTGACGGCAGACTTCCTGCTCACGCCCGGTCAGCGCAAAGATACCTTTGATCCCCTCCTCCGTGTCGACGCGTACCGCCATGTCTACGACAAGCTCCGGGACGTCTTGGACGTAATGCAAGGGAACATCTCCGAGCAGGAGCGGCAGGTCTCTGCGCTGGAACCCGAAGCCGCGCGGTTGCCCGGACAGGTCACGGCGCTCGCCCAGTATGAGCAGCAGCACGTGGAATCAGCCGCGCAAGCACAGTTGCTCACCGCAACCCAAGCGCGTCTGCAAGAGGATCAGCAACGATTGGAAGCACAACGCCGGACTTTGGAGCAACAACGCGATCTCGTCCGGCAACTCACGCAACAGCAGCAGAACCTGCAGAAGCGCCTCGTGGAAGAGCAAGCACAGGTCGAAACTGCCAAGAGAGCCGCAGATCGTATGCAGAGCGCGGCCACGGGCTACGCCGCCTATCGCAAAGCGCGAGAAGCGTTGGCGGCCCTCGAAGAAGAGCGCAAAGCTGCCGAATCCCTACGCCAGGGCAAACACAACGCTGAAAGGAAGCTAGTCGCTCTACAGACACGGCAAGCCGCGCTGGAGAAGGGCGTGGAAGAGGCAAGTCAAGCTAAAGAGAGGCGCACCGCCCTGGCGCCACAGGTTGCGGAACAAGAACGCCTTGAAACGCTCGCTCTCGAATTCAGCCGGAGCCTTGGGAGTTCCCGGCAGTACGGTCGCCAGGTAACGCAAGCTCTGCAGCGGGTCGCTGCCGGTGACTTTAGCGAGCACTTTTCGCATGCAGATAAACCCTTGCCCACAGAAGCGAGCGAAGACGCCGCATTCGTACAAGCGCGCCTATCGGAGCAGCATGAGCAATTGCAGGGGGTTGGACTGTGGCTCGAACAACGCGCAGACTTGCGGAAGCGTTACCGTCATTCGATACAAATGCGCGATGAGGCTGCCGCAGATGTGGCACGCTGCCGCGCTCTCCTGGAAACCGCCTCCCGACTTGACGACCTCAAGCACCAACTGCAGTTGGTGCAGGAAAAGATCGGCGCCTATCAAGCGCAGCGTCGCTTCAATGAGCAATCGCAGCGGATGGCTAAAGACGGCCTCTGTCCGTTCTTCCAAGATCAATGCCCGAAGGTGGACGAAGGGCATAGCCTCATTCCCGTGATTGCCACCCTCATTCGCGACTTCACCGACCACACTGCACAAGCAACGGTAGAGCGGAACAAGCTTGAAAGTGTGGTAGCGCTCGCAAGTGATGCGCAGAAGCAGGTTAACCGCCTCACCGACTTGGAGCCCCGCTTGCGGCAACTCGAAGATGAACTCCTGGCGCTCAGGCAGCAGGAGCAAGACTTAACACAGCGCATTGCCGCAAGCTTGCAAGAGGTCTGGCCTCCCCAAGCGATTGTTGCGGCGATTGCCTCGCTCAAAGCCAGGGAGAAGAGCCTCGCACAAGAACTGGAAGACCTGGGCAATCCCCGCCAGATAGCCGAGCGCTTGTTCGGCGCTGCCGGCGAGTATGAACAGCGCACGCAGACGCTTGCCTCGGTATCGAGAGAACATCAGCAAGTGGAAGAGGAATTGGCCCGCATTGACGAACGCCTGCAACCATATTTCGACCTCGAGCACCGGGTAGCGGAAGAACGCCGGAGCATGAACGCGCACCGCGAAGAACACGATACGTATCTGCGATTCCAGCAAACGGCCGCTGACCTCCCGCGCCGGGAAGAAGCCATGGCTGCGCTTGCGGGCGACATTGAGAAGAACGCGCTGGCAGTCTCAGAGGCTCGGAGACTACTCGAAGAGTGCGAGGCATCCTGGCACCCGGCCGCATTGGCCGGCGTACAAGCAGACTTGAGCAAGACCCAAGGCGAGTTGGGCGCGGCAAACGAGCGTATCCGCCAGTTCGGTGCGTTGATCGCGCAGGCAGAGCAGGATATCGTCAAGCTGAAGCAATCAGCGCGCGCGTTGCGGGAAGCCAAACACGCTCAGGCCGAGGCGCAAGAGGTAAGGACTGTTACCAGTTTCTTGCGCAACGTAATACGCGACGCCGGGCCGCACATCACCCGGCACCTCATCCAGCAGATATCCGCGGAAGCCAACACGCTCTTTAGCGAGATCATGGGGGATGCCTCCGCGGAGCTCTCACTTACGGAAGACTATGACATCCTGTTAGAACAACACGGGCACCGGCGGGCGTTTGCACAGCTTTCCGGTGGCGAGCAGATGAGCGCGGCATTGGCCGTACGCCTGGGCTTGTTGCGCCAACTCTCCGACATCAACATTGCCTTCTTCGATGAACCAACCCAGAATATGGATTCTGAACGCCGCCGCAATCTTGCCGAACAGCTTGAACGGGTGACAGGATTTCACCAGCTTTTCGTCATAAGCCACGATGATACGTTCGAACCGATGGTCTCGACCGTGCTGCGCGTGCGCAAGGAGAACGGCGCAAGCTCAATAGAGAGAGTGTAGCTATATAGCCTTTTCAGGTCTCTGGTGGAATGGTAATCTTTGAATTGCACCTGCGTGAACTCTCGCTAATCCTGGAGGAGAGTATGGAACAGTACCCCGAGATGCTCTTTGGCTTTGCCTACATTCCTGACTTCAATGGACGCTTAGAGGATCTTGCTGGGATGGCGGAGGCAGAAGATTGGTCCTACCACTACACGCCAAATGACCATCCCAACCCAATCCTTTATAGCTACGTGCAGCACACTTACAGGAGAGTGGCTCAACAAGAGAGCATTAGCACTTCAAGAAATGGCGACTTTGCATGTTTCAATACTGGGCTTGTAACACCCCATCAGGAGCCAATCTATGCATCTTTTCAAGTAAATCTCAATGATGACGCCCAACCTTGGTATTTTACGGATTGGCTTCGAGAAGGTGAATCGAGAGTCAACCAGTTTCCTGAATTACCAGCCATGGCTACGTACTTTGAAGAGCCTTCAGACCTCTTCTACGACACAAAGAAGCAGCTACGTCGAAACATGGAGCACTTCATTGAGAATGAAGAAACTAGGAGTCGATTTCCAGATCCATTTGGGACGATGCAACCCCGAATTCTTCTCGCAGTTCTGAATCAAGCAATAGATTCTGCGGAGGAACGGGTTCATCGAAGTTACAAGGCAGCGATACCTCAGTTCTACAACGACAGAATTCAGCTATTGCTACCGCTTTGCCTCAATGATCCGCAGAAAGCCGATTTGGCTCTTGTAGTGGATACTGCTGGCGAAACGTACCGTGCAACCACGTGCCTGACACTGGATATGGCTTACAACAATGCGCGGCTGTTGGCAAAGCCAGACCGCGATTGGCTGCAACCTTAACTTCTCTGGTGTGCAGTCCGACGCGCAGTAACCAGTCAAAGAATTCTTCGCGTCGCACCGGAAGACCCGCCCAGTCCACATTCTATGAGACTTATCAGCAACACTCTTACTCTCCAAGAGAAATCGGCTTGGCACTAGTTCAAGGTGGCGACGCCAGTTTCCACTAGGCCGCCTACTCTTCGACCGTACCGTAAAGAAGAGGGCAGCCTGCCAAACACACAAGAGACAGACCAGACTTCGCGGTTATGTTCTATCGAGACAAGATTATTCAGGCACTCAACGACAAGCGGGCCGCGCTCGCAGAACTGGACGCAGAGCAACAAATGCGCCTGGAAGAGCTCTACGTCGCGCGGGATGCGCTTGTCGGAGTTACCGCCGCCGAACTATGTAAGCGACTTGCCCCGGAAGCCGCGCCGGGCGCGCGGCCTACCGAAGAGTTCGACAGACAGCCGGACCTCCGCATCCAATTTCCGGAGGTCTGGGAGAATGTGGCCGCAATGCGGCACTGGGCGGCAGAAACGCTTGCCAACGTCACTGTTTGTGCCGTAGACGGCAGCCAATTACCGGCTTCCAAGGACTTCCCTTTGCCGGTAGCCGCCATTCAGATCGCTTGGTTTGCCAATCCCCACCAGGCGAATGGCGCCTACGAAAAAGATGCACATGTCGAAGTGCTAACGCCACGCGATCTTGGCGATGACGACAGCGATTCAAACCTTTGGGTTGCCTTGCGTCGCTATGAGCTTGAAGTGGCTCGGATCAACACATTCATGCGGGAATATTGCGGCAAAGGCGAGCGGGCAGTTGCGCTCTTCGACGGCTCGCTCACGGTCTCATTTGCTGGGGGCCTGCCTGAGGAAGTGCGCAGTCGGTATCGTGCGGCAGCAGTGAACATGCTGCGGACTTCAGAGGAGTGCCGGGTACCCCTTATTGCCTACATCGATCGGTCGCGGGCACGTGATTTCACGAGGATGCTCTGCTACTTCCATGGCGTCAGTCTCTCCAATGCCTCACTCATCAGTGACCCTGTCCTGTTGGATGATCGGAACGGTGACGGGATGCCTTGGCGACTAACCGCGTTTCTGTGCCAGCGGCAAGATGTTACACAGGATGGCAACTACACCGACAATGCGACAGGCAAGAGCTACAGCAAAGAAATCTGCTTCACCTACTTGAAAACCAACCGCTCACCCCCGTCGCGACTGGAATTTCCGGCGTGGCTGCTTCGTGCCGGTGAACTGGACCGCGTGATAGACTGGGTGCGAGCCGAGGCAATAGTGGGCGGCGGGTATCCCTACGCGATACAAGCGGCCGATGCAGCCGCAGTCATCGACTTTAGGGACCGGCAGCGGTACCAGCGCGCGCTTGAGGAATTCGGCCTGCGCCACGACATTCGCACCATGCAAGCATCCGCGAAGCAGGCGAGTAAGGAACGGCGGCGGTCATAAGAGGCTGGAGCGATGAAGCAGAGAGCTATCGGACGCATCGTCAAGTCTAACTCCCACACGGATTACGTGTGCCAGGTCTATGCGCCGCACGAGACGGCATACGACCCTCAGCCCAACGACTACGCCTTCGGCCGTTTTGTGAAAGCACCTATCGACGCAGCCGGTGAACGCGAGGCCGTTGGCATCGTGTACGACACAATCCTTCTGAACCCGGAGTATGGCAGTGTCGGCCCTCGGCTGAATCCGCCCAGCGACCAATTGACCCTTGCTCCGGACTACCTTGTAGAGAAGGCAACCGCCGTCGGCATCATCATTGTCGGGCTAATCGACGGTGACACTGTTGCGCATGGAGTCATTCCGCTCTCACTTCCCGTAGACGCCGAAGTTTCCAGCATTAGCAATGACGACATACAGAGTTTCCATCAAGTGGGAGGGAGACTATCGCTCGGCTATCTCCCCCACCTAATTTCGCACGAGAGCCCCCTGGTCACTGAACTCAGTCTCGCTGTATTTCGCCAGCTTCACGCGCTATTTCCAGAGCACGGCGACCGGCGTCTACTGAGCACCCTCGCCGCCCACTTCACTTGGCAAGCGCGAGTAACACCGCTAGGCTAGGTGTGCTTGCATTGAGCAGCAGGTGGAGGCTCACTTAACATTCCCGCAGTAAGGAAGGCACCCAGCTCTTCCTAGTATTGCGTCGGCCAAACGCCGGGAACGCGGTATGCCTCATGCTCACCCGGCCACGGCGGCATGGTGACTATTACAAAACGCAGCGGATGGTCTCCCGTTGTTCTGAATTGAAAGTGGGCGCCGACGGGGATCGAGAGGCTCGCGCCCGGAGCCACGTCCACAACCCGCTCCTCGTCACCCTTACGCCGCCAGACTTGACCCGTTCCCTCGAGGAAGTACCAGACCTCTTCAACCGTCCTGTGCGCCACTGCCGCAGAAGTCTCTCCCGGGTTCAGCGTGCAGTGCACCATACTGCCGCGGCTCGTCGCAGACAGCAGCCGGATCTCGGATCCATCCGGCGCAAGCGTGTCGTACTCCTTGGCGAGTTCCGTGTAATCCAGTTCTTGGTTCATGCCCATTGCCTCCTTCGATTCCCCCTGGGTGTAAGTCTGGCTGCGTTCATCGCAGAAAAGCTAATTAGTGGTTTAAAAGCTCCATCAAGATAAAGTCACGAGTGATGCGGCCCTGGTCGCTCTTGCGATATTCATGCCTTCTTGAGAAGTTCCTCTAGGAAAACTTTCCGCGCCAAGACTGAAGACACAGGCCTGAAATGACGCTAACGATAGGAGCGGCTGTGCAGGCAGTCGTGACCGCTCACTGCAAAGCGCGTCTTGTACTATACTATCCGTTAGGATATCAAGAACCTTGATGAAGCCAGTGTGACGTCGAGTGAATCCGAGCTTGTATAGACTACGAACGGATTCTGGGTGGTACCTGACGAATCAAGCCGGCTTTTGTTTCGTTGCCTCAGTCTAGACCTGGAAGTTAGCACTCGCGACGACCGCATCTATGCGTTTGCCGGAGTGCGCCCAGACACCGGCAAGTCTCTTGTCTTCCCCTCAGAAGGCCGGAGCATAACCGCCGCAATGTCTAGACTAGACAATCTCAGTGGGGGCGCGGACTTTCTGCTAGGCCACAATCTGATCGCCTTCGATTTGCCAAAGCTGCAAGCTGCCAATCCTAGCTTACGGCTGTTGCGGCTTCCTGCCGTGGATACCCTTCGGCTCAATCCCCTCGCCTTCCCGCGCAATCCGTATCACCACCTGGTCAAGCATTACCAAGACGGGCAACTCAGGCGGGGGAGAATTAACGATCCGGAACTGGACGCCCGACTAACGTTGGAGGTCTTTGGCGACCAGCAAAAGGCCCTGCGCGCTGCGCCGGCCGACCTGCTAACAGCCTGGCACTGGCTGACGAGTGTACAAGATGGCACAGGATTCGATTGGGTATTCACGTTGCTCCGAGGCTCAGGCAGGCCGTCCGACTCTGAGGCGCATGAAGCGATTCGCAGGCGGCTGACCGGCACCGCCTGCGTGACTCATGGGAATGAGGCCATAGCGAATGCATCCCGCCACGGCTGGCCGCTGGCCTATGCGCTGGCGTGGCTATCGGTGGCGGGCGGCAATTCGGTCATGCCGCCTTGGGTGCGACATCAGTTTCCCGAAGCGAGACACTTGGTGAAGCGGCTGCGCGACACCGCGTGTGCGGACCCTGCCTGCAACTGGTGCCAGGAACGGCACAACGCCCGCAAGGAACTTACTCGCTGGTTCGGCTTCACCGATTTCCGCCCTGAGCCGACGGATGAGTCCGGCCGGCCCATGCAGCAGTCTATTGTCGAAGCTGCCTTGGCGGGAGAACATCTGCTCGGGATCCTGCCCACCGGCGCCGGCAAGTCGCTGTGCTACCAGATACCGGCGCTCTCTCGTTACGACAAGACCGGCGCATTGACGGTAGTAATTTCTCCTTTAGTCGCCCTTATGGCCGACCAGGTGGCGGGACTTGAAGCAAGAGGAGTCGATTCTTGCGTTACCATAAACGGTCTCTTGTCCATGCCGGAGCGGAGCGATGCGCTTGACCGGGTGCGGCTCGGGGATGCCGGCATCCTCATCATATCGCCCGAGCAGCTTCGCAGCGTCAGTGTGCGCCGTGTCTTGAGCCAACGTGAAATCGGCGCGTGGGTGCTAGACGAGGCCCACTGTCTCTCGAAGTGGGGGCACGCCTTCCGTCCCGACTATCGTTACGTCGGGCGCTTCATACGCAAGAGGGCAGGGGAAGAGCCGATTCCGCCCGTGCTATGTCTAACAGCGACTGCCAAGCCTGATGTCATAGCGGAACTCGTTGACTACTTTCAGAGAGAGCTAAATATCAGCTTGAAAGTCTTCGACGGCGGCGCGCGACGCACCAACCTAGAATTCGTGGTGGTACAAACAAGCGTTGGAGAGAAGCTCGCCCACATTCACCAAATCCTGACGAGCGATCTTCCGGACAACGAACCGGGCGGGGCCATTGTGTACTGCGCGACGCAGCGACAAGCCAAGGAAGTCGCGGAGTTCCTGCAGGAAAAGGTGTTCGAGTCAGACTTCTTTCACGCTGGACTGCCGCCGGAAACCAAGAAGGACGTCCAGCAGCGCTTCATCCATGGCGATTTGCAGGTCATCGTCGCTACCAACGCCTTCGGCATGGGAATCGATAAGCCGGACGTGCGGCTAGTGATCCACGCCGACATGCCAGGTTCCTTAGAGAACTACCTGCAGGAGGCGGGACGCGCCGGACGGGATCAGCAGGCGGCCCGCTGCGTGCTTCTCTATACCATGGAGGACGTTGAGCGCCAGTTCGGCATGTCAGCCCGCTCAAGGCTCACGCGACGAGAAATCCACGGCGTCCTGCGCGCTCTGCGGAATCTGGACCGAAAGAAACGCTTGGAAGGCGAGGTGGTGGCCACCCCCGGTGAGATCCTTGGTGAGGATGACGAAAAAGCCTTCCAGCGAGATTCCGTTACTGATGACACCCGCACGCGGACCGCGGTAGCTTGGCTGGAAGAATCTGAGCTACTGAACCGAGAAGAAAACCGCGTACAGATCTTTCCTTCCTCTCTACGGGTCAGTTCAGTGAGCGAAGCAAGTGCCAAGCTCAAGAAGGCCCGCATCAGGGACGACTACCGTCGCCAACTAATGACCATCTCCGAAGCGCTGATCGAAGCGGATTCCGACGATGGCATCTCCACAGACGAACTCATGGCCACATCGGGCCTGAACTCGGAAGGCGTGCGAGCCGCACTGTACGATCTGGAGCGACTGGGTATTGCCAGTAACGATACGGTGTTGACCGCCTTCGTGCACGCAGGGGTGCAACGGGCTTCCCGCCAACGCTTCGAGCAAGCGGCAAATCTGGAAGAGGCCCTGATCGACCTCCTGCAAGAGACAGCACCGGATATGGAAAAGGGGGATTCGTCAACGCTGCATCTGCGTGTTGCGACCCAAAGACTGAAGGACGAGGGTCATGCCTTTGCTCTGCCGGAATTCGTACAGCGGATAGTCCGCAGCATTGCCGCCGACGGGCGCATCCACAATATGGGGCTGGGTCAGAATTGACCCGGCCCAACCGAGCTGTCTATACCTGTCTTGTTCGCGCTCTTGCCAACTTCATGCGGGAAGCCCAGCCCAGGCTACAGGTCGATTGCTTCGACCAATCCTAGGAAAACGTTATGGTACACTACATCACGGAACTCGACCAAAAGGGTCGATCCGTGATTGCGCTCGGAGACTTCGCAGTTCCCCATTCGACTTCCCAGCCTAGTGTGAGTGAGAAACCGATTACAGGGATAATAGGTCGCAGTGCCTGAAGGTCTTACACAGATGAACCCAGTGGAATTTTCCACCAAAAGGCCTTGAGGCCGTCGCTAACACTGATGATTCCAAGAGGTGTAATTCATGACAAATGCTCTAATTCACTGGGACTGGTGCGTCTTCCAGAGTCAATGACAATGGTGCCTGAAAGGAAGCACGCTAGCTGAGCCGATAGATATGACACGAAGAAATCTAGACTGTCCCAATGCGCATGCTCCAACAGGCAACTTAGTGGTTGGACGGAAGATTGAGCGCCTGCGCAGGGGGAACAGTCCGCGTGTATTGGACTTGTTTGCAGGAAGTGGCGGTCTCTCTCTGGGTTTTCTAGCTGCAGGCTTCGAAATTGCTGCGGCAATCGAGAATGACCCGGATGCCGCGCGTTCGCACGGCGTCAACTTTCATTACGGTAATGAAAGACATATCAAGGCGCGTGATGTCTCTACTTCACCCGAAGTACTTTCGGATGAACTCGGCCTTGGTTCCGTCGTGGATGCATTCGACGTCATCGTTGGAGGACCTCCTTGCCAAGCGTTCGCGCGTGTCGGGCGTCCAAAGTTGCGCGAGATTGATGCCCATCCGCAAGCCTTCCTGCACGACCCGCGTGCACGACTGTTCCTGGAGTGGTTGCGTTACGTCGATACTTGCCAACCACTTGCCGTGTTAATGGAGAACGTACCTGACGTACTGAATCATGGCGGCCAGAACATTGCTGAGGAAACGTGTGAGGTCTTGGAAGACAAAGGATACTTTTGTGCCTATACATTGCTAAACGCATCGTTCTATGGGGTGCCGCAGATGCGAGAACGAATGTTTCTGATTGGCTACCGGCTTGAAATTGCCAACAAGGTGGCTTTCCCCAAGCCTACACATTGGGCCAAGCTGCCGCCGGGATATGATGGGTCGAGGGCGGTCGCTCTCAAGTTACTGCGTCGACATGATCTATTCGGCAACGCAAGCTACTACTTGGATCCACCCGAGCCCCGTAGTGTCCTGCCACCGGCGGTTACGGCGTCGGATGCAATTGATGATCTGCCACCGATTTTTGCTCGCAATGAGTTGAAGGCAGGCACATTACAGCGCGGGCCACGGAGGTTTGATTTACCGTTAGATTATGACCCTCGACGACCTCTTTCAGGATTTGCTGAGATGATGAAGACTTGGGAGGGATTCGAGGCGCCCGAAGCCCTCTATGATCATGTAATTCGTTATCTGCCAAGGGATTTTGACTTATTTGCCCGCATGAATCACGGAGACCAATACCCGGAGGCCCACCAGCACGCGCAAGAAATGTTCGAAGAGCGGTTGGCTGCGGAACGGCAGGCAGGGAATACTCTTTGTCCTGGTTCAATCGCATACGAGCAACTGAAGAGGAGTGTCATTCCACCATACGATACTGAAAAGTTTCCCAATAAGTGGCGGAAAATGTGGCCTGATCAGCCGACTCGAACACTGATGGCGCATCTTGGAAAGGACGGCTACAGCCACATCCACTACGATAGCTTTCAGGCCCGTACGATTTCTGTCCGTGAGGCTGCGAGACTACAGTCGTTCCCGGACGGCTTTAGATTCTGTGGAACAATGAATCCGGCCTTCAGGCAGATTGGCAATGCAGTTCCTCCATTGCTCGCAAAGGCCTTGGCAGAAGAAATCGAAAGGGTATTTCGGTCACTGCAATGACTTCGAAACTGGCAATTAAGCGCCTTACCGCGTCAGATCTCACATTTTTTGAGTGGCACTTCAAGAATCGTAACGCGGGGAATCAAAAGGCTATCAATCTAAATGCGGATGTGTTCACCGGACAGCTCTATCCTTCGCTCGACTTCATTGTCAGAGAACGTCACAACAAACTAGGAATTGATCTTTGGATTGCTGGCCCGGCTGCGGCAAAGCCGATAAACCTCCAACGCAAGATCATTAAGGGCACAGGCTACAAGAACTGGCGCCTCGACGGCGAGTTTGTTTACAACCCTGATGACACACCAGAACGATTCAACATCCTTCGACCTAATGATATTGCGCTACTCGAGTTTGAAGGAGAACTGACTCCGGAAACTGTGACTTTACTTCTAGTCGTGCAGGATGCACCACAGGACCGAACCCTGTTCAGGGGGCTGAATGAATTTCTCAGCGAACAAAGAATGAAGGCTATCGAAGACAACGCCCTTAGAGATCTGTGTGATCGCTTTGGAATCGTTCAGTGCCACCCAGTATGGTTGATGGTAAACGATGAAGACTTTGCGGAAGCAGCATTGGGTCAGGCCCCTGCAGTAGACCGGTTGTTGAAAAGTCCGCGGCTAGCGAGAATGTCCCTTGCTGACTTGCAGACTAGAAGACGCGCAGCAGAGGATATTGGACGCCTTGGTGAAGAATTGTTTGAATTACATCTTCGCCTGCGCATGGAGGCGAACGAGATAACCGACTACGAGTGGGCTTCGGACATCAATGCTATCGCGCCTTACGACTTCAGCATCGAGAGAGCCGGCTCTTGGGAGAATCTGGAAATAAAGACGACAGCCGGAGATTTCAGTCGGGAATTTTATTTGTCGCTCAATGAGCTTCGCGAGATGGCACACGGGGAGAGAGCGTACTACATCGGCCGAGTATACCAAGCTTCCCAGGAAAGCGCGAAATTACGATATTCTCGACAGCTTCGAGCTTTCGGCCAATCGATACTCGCCGCATTCACGGGTCTTCCAACAGGCGTAACGCCCAATGGCGTGACAATACGCCCGGACGAAGCAATGTTTGGGGAAGAGCTTGATCTCACTGTGCCAAGTAACTACAAAGCGTAATCTAATGACCGATGTTCTTACAAGGGAACAACGCCAATTAAACATGTCGCACATCAAGGGACGTGACACGAAGCCGGAGATGATAATCAGGCGGGGACTTCATGCTCGAGGTCTGCGCTTTCGGTTACATTGCAAGGAATTGCCCGGACGCCCAGATCTCGTATTCCCCAAGCACCGTGCGGTAATCTTCGTGCATGGCTGTTTCTGGCACGCACACGACTGCGCGTTGTTTAAGTGGCCCCAGACTCGAAAGGAATTCTGGAGTAGGAAGATCACCAAGAATCAGGAACGCGACAGGATTGCCCTTTCACTTCTCAAGGATCAAGGGTGGCGGGTGTTGACGGTTTGGGAATGTGCTTTGAAAGGGCCGAGACGACGCGTTCTCGAGGACGTCCTGCAGCGCTGCGAGGAATTCGTCGCAGGCAGCACCCATAAGCTCGAAACAATCGGCGGTGCGGCACGGCAGTGACCGAGATTGGAGTGGCCCAACGATTGACTTTGTTTCAGTCACATTTGCGGACTCTACAAGAGTCTTCAGCAGGTCACAGTGAAGTTCAATTATAGGTCGACTGTACTAATCCAAGTCGATGTCAGTCTCGGCAGTGAGGGCCTTTGGACCTTGCCTTTGCTGTTCCGTTCCGCGTGGTTGGCACCTTCAAATCGCCGATCAGCTGCCCAGACATGACTAAGTGGCAAGGATCCTTGCGCGGCAGAATTTGGCTCTCGCACACCTCCCAGGATTGCATTCCATTCAAGACACCTTGTCTTACCTTCCCTCGGTGCAACATCGTAACTCACTCCGCAACCTTCCTCCGGCACGACCGGAACTGACCCGTCAGTATCGGCGGCTCAGCCTGCGCGACATCTTTCTGAGCTTTCCCGCGTACAGGCCCGCCGGTCATCCGGTTCACCGCGCCATTGCCTCGCTTACCCCCGGGGATTCGTTGGAAGTGCGGTCCGGTCCAAAGCGTTGGGAGCTCTTGGATCGCGACGGAACAGTCGTCGGGCAACTCGCGAGTAATTTCGCGCCACCCGATGGCATGAGCTGCACCTCTGCTACGGTTCTAGCGATCGTTACATGGGACAAAGAGAAGTCCGAGCCGCAATTCCAAGGCAACTTGCGCTGCGAAAACTGGGAAGTTGTAGTACCGGAGTTGGTATTCGAGCCAGAGCGCCAGTCGGCGAACTGACTTGTGCTCCTGAAGCAATTGTCCAACCCCCTTTCGGTCCGTGAATTCATTAATGAATCGGCTTTCACGTTGTCGCTCTAGGAGACTCTCGATTCCGGTTTGTCCTGAGTGTCTTTGTTTGCCTGCAGGCGCCATTCGGATAGGGGCGGTCCATGCAGGCAATGCAGATAGAGTTAGAAGCGGTGGGCGAATTGATTCTAATTCTCGTTTTCAGCTTGTCCGGCTTACTTTTATAGCCTAGGACCGCAACGACGCCTGCCCTTTAGCGTCCCCCTGCGTGGCGCCCGGAAAGGGACAAACTACAGGGCGATCTTCGGTGTCCCTTGCGCATCTTGGCTGTGATATCCTACCTTCTGAGGCAACCCCTCGATACGGAATTCAGCGTCGAATTCAGGGGGGTTGGACTTTCAGGAGTTGTAGCTGCTATGGGACCCTTCCTCGAAAGATGGCGCCGTATCGGCACGCGCCTGTATCTGGCTTTGGGAATTGCCGTAATCCTAACTCTGATATCCGGTGCGGTAGGAGTCTTCTATTTCGAGCAGAGCGGCGACCTGAATTACCAGGTACGCAATGAGTCCGTGCCGGCGCTGGAGGCAACATGGACTGTCGCTCGAGAGACGGAGCGTTTGCGGAATCTGGGACTGGGATTGGCAGCCGAGCCCGATTTGGGGTTCCAAGGCTTGGCGAGGGGCACTGTGGTCGATTCCTTGGAACGGCTGGACTCTGCCTTGAATGTGGTGAGCGGTGTCGCAGAGCTATCGGCGGGGGCGCAGGCAGTGAGCGATGCGGCATACGACCTAGCCGATGTAATAGACAATCTGGAACGAAACCGTGATGCGTTGCTGGGCACAAACAGGGTTGCCGCCGACTATCGTTTGATTCTGGCGACGAGCAGGTCGGACGCAGGTGAGTCCGAGGCGGCCTTGTCGGTGCTGCGACAGGTGCTGGAGGCCAAAGACGAGACAGAGTTGCAAAGGCTGTGGGACGAGTTTTCAGGACTGTACGCCGCCGGCATAGACCCGAGAGTGGCATCTCTGGGAGAGGGCCAGGGCGTATTCTATGTCCGCAGCCTTCAACTGGCGCTGGAAACAAACACAAGAAACTTAGCTGCATCATTTGAAGCATCTAGTGTGGCTCTGGAAAATGCAGCATCCCGTTTACTGGCGGCGTCCCAGTCCCATTCCGCGGAGTCACTTGGATTGGCGGTCGGCAGCTTTGACGAAGGACGGACCCTCTTGACGGCCATTAGCGTGATCAGCGTGATCGTTGCGACGCTGGCAGCATGGCTATGGGTGGGAAACGGCATGGTGCGACGGCTCTCACGCATGTCGGAGCGCATGCGGCGCATGGCAGAGGGAGACTTGGAAACTCCGGTCCCGGAAGTGGGGCAAGATGAAATAGGCGAGTTGGCCAGTGCACTTGAAGTATTCCGAGAACAAGCGCTGGAAGTCCAACGGCTGAACCTGGTCGAAAAGCTCTATGAAGAGTTGCGCCAGGCCAACGCGGAGTTGAAGAAGGCCCAGACCCGCTTGATTGCCCAGGAGAAACTGGCCGCTCTTGGCGAGTTGGTGTCTGGAGTGGCCCACGAGATTAGGAATCCACTGAACTTTGTCAATAATTTCTCCGAAGGAACGCTTGAACTGTACAACGAACTAAAGGAGATGTTGGACACATATTGGGATAAAATGTCGGCTGATGATTCGGCACTGCTGGACGATATCAGTGAGGAGATGACCACTAGTCTCAACCGTGTCCTTTCGAACGGAGGGCGCGCCCTGGCAATCGTAGAGAGAATGCGAGGACTTGGAGTGGTGGGCGGAGAGCCCGTGACAATCGAGTTAAACGGCTTGGTTCGGGACGCGGTGCAATCAGGATACAGCAACTTTAGCGCCGGTGTGCAGGGCTTCTCGTTAGAGACCATCTTTGATCTGGACCCGGCAGTGGGCGAGATATCGCTCGTAGAAACAGACTTCGGCGAAGCGATGCTAAACCTCGTGAGAAACGCCTGCTATGCAATGCAGCTCAAGCAAGAGTCTTCAGAGGAAGTTTACCAACCCGTTTTGGCCGTTTCGACGCGATTGGTCGACGACGGGGTGGAAATACGGGTCCGCGACAACGGCACCGGGATCAAGGATGACGTTCTCAGCCAGATATTCAACCCCTTCTTCTCAACACGGGAAGGAGTTGCGGGAGCCGGATTGGGACTGCCCATTGCCGGCGATGAGGCGCGGCGCTTGGGTGGCGATCTATCCGTGGACACCGTCTACGGAGAGTATGCAGAGTTCGTCATGAACCTGCCTGTAACTTCTGCTACTCCGGCGGAGAGCGGAACACTGGTCTAGAGCAGTGCAGGCCGCACAAACACACTCAAGCGCCGCTACCGCTGCAGGATACCTGCGCTCGCCTCAACGCCTGCGCAGAATCAGGTGAGCGAAGACGCCTATTGCGAAGATGAATGCCAAGCCCTGGATAGCCATCAGCGTCACACGCCTGCGTGGCGTTGATGCAATGCCTCCCAGCGTATTGCGGATGCGGGGCAGGGCGTCACCTACCACGGGGACAGCAGGCAGGTCCAAGTCGCGTCGCTCGGGCTGAACCTCCGGTTCGACAGTGGCCTGTTCAGCCGGCCCCGTCGTGGAAGCGGCAGCAGACTCGGCCGCGGAAGCGGCACCAGTCTCGGCCGTGGGAGTGGCAACCGTCTCGGCCCTGGGGGCAGCAATGGGTGCGACCGTGGGCACAGCCTTAAGTGTTTGAGTTGGTGTCGGCGTGGGCGGCGGTGTGGGGGTAGGCGTCGGCGTGGGTGGCGGCGGCGGAATTGGCGTAGGTGTTGGCACGGGTGTAGGCACGGGTGTGGGTGGGGGCGGCGGAATTGGTGTGGGTGTGGGCCTCGGCGTTGGTGTGGGTGTGGGCGGCGGCGGTGGGACCGCCGTGGGCGTAGGAATTGGCGTGGGTGAAAGCAACGGTGTGGGCGTTGGCGACGGTGTGGGAGTAGGTGTTGGCGTTGGCGTAGGTGTTGGCGGCGGTGGCGGAATCGGCGTTGGGACAGGAGTTGGTGACGGTATTGGCGTCGGAGGGGGATCATCAATCTTGAAGCTCACTGATTCACTGGACGGAGAGCCTACACTATAAGTGTCAAAGACATGATTCACCTCAATTCGGATCGTCCGGTTTCCATCATCTTAATCCGGACCATAGCTGCCTGATTTGCATGAGTCGCCGACACGGAATACGAAGGCGATCAGCGCTTCAGCGGAGCCGCTTCCCTCCGGATCAAAGACTATGACCCCACCTCTCACCTGCGGATGATCCGGTGTCGGTGCCGGTATGAGAACTGGACTAATGCATACGGAGTACCTGATTTGTGTCCCATCCTGATACGCGCCCCCCATTTTTACCGAATGCTCTTGTCCAAATACAACGTTGTCGGGCAGAAGAGCAAGGGTAGAGAGAGTAATGCAAAATGCCAGGACGATTCGCTTGGCAAAAGGGGATTTGAGGCGACTCAAAAACCGCAAGAGTTGACCCTTTTCACTTCACCTTGCGTTACAGCATTGTAATCTGTGCTGAAAAGGTATCGGCATAGACTTGGCCGAGAATGCCCCGCAGCTCAAGACAACGTCGTCCGGCCGCCTGCAGCAATTCTGCTCCGCTGCCGTCAATATGCCACAAGGGCCGAATAGACGGCTTTCGGAGTACTCCGAAGAACTACCTCCAAGCCAATGTGCGAGCTAGAGTTGATTCCACTCTTTCCATGTCGTCGAACGAAGCCCGTGCTCTCCTGGAGAGAGCAAAACTCTGGACCGTGTTGCACGGCAGAGGCACAATGAATTCACCTTTTTTCCGTGTGCAGTGTACCATGTTGCCACGGCATTTCGGCGATGGCAGGCAGGCTTCAAGACCATCCGGCGTCAACCTTTCACACTCCTAATACTAGTACTTCTAGTTCAGATTTCCAGTCATGCCGGTTTAGCCCGTACCTGTACACTCGTTCTCACATGATGTGCTAACTAAAAGGTGCGAGTGCCGTTCAGGGGCAGATTAAGCACAATAACATCAATCCTCTGCCGTTGACTGGCAACAGGCCCTGGTGGCTAATTCCTTACGTCCTGGCATACGACGGTAAGTATGAGTGGAGGGCCTTGCCCCGTCGCCTGGCGTCGCCTGGCGACGCCTTGCATTATACTATCGGCACGGGAACCTTTTTCCCTCGAGGAGGCCGTGATGCCGATAGGCGAGCCCGGACAAATAGAAAACCGCGGATTCGAATTTGACGACGGTAGCGGGCTGCGGGTAGCGCAGGTCCGCTTTGAGTCTGAGTCCAAGTTCTCTTGGTCGCTGTTCGACGGCTACGACCGCATCCGCATTCTCACCTATTCCGCAGGGGTGGGCGCGATCGTTCGGCTGCTTGAAAGGCATAGCTTTAGCGAATTCGAGTGCGTGTTTGGATGCGAGAGCACGCTACGCACACTGAAGGACATTATGGCATTCCAGCAGGTTGCCATCGGCGACACCCGGGCCGCCATCAAGAACCTATCGGACGAACGCCACGCCTTCATTCTCAGCCGCGTCAGAGAAGGACAAGCCCGCTTTCGGGTGCTGCGCAAACAGATCGCCCACGCCAAACTCTACCTGCTTGAGAACACGGAGACCGGTAGCACCCGTACCCTTGTAGGCTCCGCGAACCTATCGGAGACAGCCTTTGGGGGTCGCCAATTAGAGACTCTGCTCTGCTTCGACAATGACGACGCTGCGTGGCGGCACTTCCTCGGCATGTATGAATCCGTCAGAGACCGGGCGTCGGATGAAATACCCCTGCCACCCGAACGGATCGAGAAGACGGAGATAATGTTGCAGGAAGTTCCGGTCCTCGATCCTGAAAATATCTCCAACTTGGTAATTGAACCATCGGAAGGCGAGCAAGAATCAGGCGGTGGCGCCCACATCGCCGTTCCCGCGCAAATAGAGCGCATAGAGAAGATGAAAGCGGCGATTCCGCCGGTGGTAGCGAACCTAATGCCGCCGCTGCGTAACGGCAGACAGCATGTGACCCCCGATATCAGGCGCAAGATCGTGCGGGAATCAAGCCGCATTCGCACTGTACAAAACGAGGAAGATGCCGACCATCGCGAACTATCAATCGACAGGGACACAAAGAGCGTATTGCTCCTGGGCGAACCGTTTTCCCTGGAAGCCGATCTCGCCGCTGCGAAACAAGACGCAACCTTGCTGGTGGAGTTTTTCAGCAACTACGAGGGTACGTTCGAAGGCGGCATGGGGGTTGAGCGGCTCCAGCGGGACTACTTCATCCTCTGGTCGTGGCTCTACTTCTCGCCCTTCATGTGCGACATGCGCACGCTGGCGGGCCACCAGGGGGATATCTTTCGGTTCCCGTCGTTCGCCATCGTCTACGGCAAGCCGTCGTGCGGCAAGTCCAGCCTCATCGAGACTCTCATGACTTCGATGTTCGGCAAGGCCTTCAACATCGATAAGAGCGAGTTTACAAAGGCCAAACTCAGAGCCACCCAGCACGCCTACAAGCGGTTCCCCGCCGTGTTCGACGATATCGGCAGGTCGGCCATTCGGAGCCACGGCGAGGACGTCATCAAGGATGAGAACCCGCCGCGGGTACCGGAATATCCCTGTTTCGTGCTCTCGATGAACCAGGAGCTGAAGGCCTTTACCGATCAGATCGTCAAGCGCAGCTTGATGATCTACACCACCACGGCGCTTCCCTCCTACAAGGATAAGCTGCGCCACGAGTTGCACCTGAAGATACAGAAAGTGCGCCGCAGCCTCTCCACGCATCTCTATCGCGAATACTTGCGCAGGACGCTCGCGCAACTTGACGAAGACCCCCAACCCGAAGACTGGCTCGCGTATTCATCTACCATCCTCGCCGGGTTGATTGGCGAATTGTTGGACGAAAGCCCACCAAAATGGTGCGCGCCGGTAACGTGGGATGAATACGCGGACAAACGCCACGAGCGGGTCAAGTCTCAGCTTGAGCACCTGCTGCGGCCCGCCACCCGCATAAAGAAGGAGGGCGACCACCCCACCGGCTGGATACTGGAAGCCGACAAGGTCATCGTGATTGAACAGAAGGACACCTTCGGGCGGCGCGAGTTCGACTGGGAAAACGTCCCCTCCACGCTCATCGACGACAACGCCAGCGTCGGCAGCCGCACGGTGCTGAATCGTCGTGAATTGGAGGAGTTCCTAGACAGGAAGCTTACCGGGGGAGGAATTCGATTCCTGGATAAGCTGTTTGGTCGGAGTTGAAGATGAATCAGACTGAGCCCAATTCATTGCGCCCTGGAGATGCGACGCATCTGGCTCATGCTCCCTTGAAAACAACCAGCCTGCCGGCCGAGTGGGGCGCCGCGAGGAACTGCATAGCCCTGAATTCAGATTGTTTGGTGGGCCAAGGCGTACCGATTTGCGAACTTTTCGCTGGGAAGTTCGATTGTAGCATCGTGGGCGACTATTCACCACATTTTTTCATGCGATGAGTCACTCAGCCACCGACTCGTCGTTGTGCCAAACGGAGCCGAGCACCAGTCCACCGTGCTCGACTGACGACTACGGAACGCCCGTCTGTTGGCAACCCGCGCATCGGAATGCCGACACACCATGAGCGCAATCCGTTTCGTCCGCTTACGGAGCTTGCTCTTTGACCTGAACCTTCCTCACTGCTACCTTAGACTTGGATGTTTGCGGGTGGGTCACTGTGGACCGAAGGGTCGGAAACGCGCCTAGAGCAAACCGAGAAATTGTCCCTCACCCTGTTCATGACTCTCAGCTACGACTCCGCATTCGCAGTATAGCGCGCTACTTCCCCATGGATGAGGCATATTGCTATGAACTGCGACACAGAGTTTGGACGGGAAACTTCCGTCAGGCCAGTAATTCATTGGTGCAATAGGGCCATCTCGTATAGGCAATTTACCTTGAGGAGACGATATTAGATGGAGAACGCCATTCACACCGCAGAGGGCTACACGGATCGAATACGACAAGAGCTCGAAAACTGCCTTATTGAGACGAATCTTTCTCAAGGTGAGAAGTTCGAAGCCAAAGTACGGGATCGATACGATCTTGGGGATCGTTTGGTACTCATCACCACCGACCGACAGAGTGCCTTCGACCGGGTGCTGGCCGCTATCCCCTTCAAGGGGCAGGTCCTCAACATGACGAGCGCATGGTGGTTCGAACAGACCCGCCATATTGTGCCAAATCAGGTTTTGTCCATCCCCGATCCAAACGTCACAATTGCTAAGAAATGTACTGTCTTCCCGATTGAGTTCGTGGTGCGTGGATACATCACCGGAACCACGAGCACCTCCCTCTGGACGGTCTACCAGAGTGGTCAGCGTCACTACTGTGGCATTGATTTGCCCGACGGCCTGGTGAAAAACCAGAAGCTCCCGACGAATTACCTCACACCGACCATCAAGGACGAGGACCACGACCTTCCGATCAGCCCTGACGAGATCGTGTCCGAGAACTGGATGACGGCCGAGGATTGGGAACAATGTAGCCGCATCGCACAGGAACTTTTCGCTTTCGGTCAAGCCAAGGCCGCCGAGTATGGCCTGATTCTCGTCGATACCAAATATGAGATGGGCCGTGACGAGAACGGTGAGATCCTTCTGATCGATGAGATCCATACCCCTGACTCCAGTCGCTACTGGATCGCCGACACTTATCAACAGCGCATGCGGGAGGGACAGGAACCCGACAACGTCGACAAAGAATTCCTCCGGCTCTGGTTCACGGAGAACTGCAACCCCTACGAAGATGACGTCCTGCCACCGGCGCCGGATGACCTTGTAATCGAACTCTCAAGACGCTACATCTACCTTTACGAGACGATCACCGGTCGCTCTTTCGAGTTTCCGGAGGCGGACCAACCGATCGAGACACGTTTGGAAAACAACCTTGAAGGAATCGCTTGAAGATATGCGGAGGACAATAGGGCCGATGTGATTCTCCTTCCACTTCAATTGACGGAAATCCCTATCCAACAAGCAAGAAGTGTAGGCTGATCAGGCGCTCAACTTAACCGAGCCGGCATTTTTTCTTAGAAGGTGTCCAATAGGTCGCCTGATCCGTTCGTGGTGAGCTTGTCGAACCAAGAACGACCCTTCGACAGGCTCAGGGTGAACGGAGTTCTTACACACCATTGGAGTTTTAGCGTCGCAAACACCGTTACCTCTTCTCTGACGGTTCGTCGCCGGGGCTCGTCAAGTTGGCTTGATAGTTAAGCCGAAATTGAATCGAGCGAAAAAGTGAAGAGATTTATCCTCTTTGACCATGATGGCGTTCTGGTGGATACCGAATTCTGGTATTACAAGGCCGGAGAGCGCGCCCTGGCTGACATTGAATTTATTTTGGATAGAGATCAATACGTCCGAGACATGACCCAGGGATTGGCCACCTGGGGCCAAGCTAGAGCGGCAGGTATTGATGAACAGACTATCAGCAGGCAGCGTGAAGTCCGTAATGTCTATTATCAGAAATATCTTAGAACAGAAGACATCGAAATCAAGGGTGTCTTGGAAACGCTGGACGTACTCGCAGCTGAGCACAGGATGGCCGTAATTACTACCTCCAAACCACCTGATTTCGCCTTAATACACGATAGGCGATCCATTCTGGATCATATGGAATTCTATTTTACTCGGGAGGATTACGAGCGAGCTAAACCACATCCCGAACCCTATCTGAGAGGGCTCCAACGCTTTGGTGCTACTGCCGCTGAAACGGTTGTTGTTGAAGACTCGGCGAGAGGGATGAACTCGGCAATTGCGGCGGGTATTGACTGCATCGTGGTCGCGAACGAGTTCACTGCAGCTCACGATTTATCCAAAGCGACTGCCAAGGTTGCTACGTTTAGGGAACTGCCATCTGCAATAAGGGGCTTGGACAATTTACCCGCGCGACGCTGAAGAGCGCGCGCCTGCCAAAAGCGTTTGGCCTTAGAAATCGAGAGTCATGAATCAGCAAACGCAGAAGCAACCCGCCGAATCGCCGGCCGAAAGCTATGAATATCAGATGGTACCGGCCATATTTGCCCCTTGGGTGCCGGCCCAACTGGGCTTTGCAGCGCCACAGATTGGCGGAATTTTCCTGGATGTCGCGTGTGGTACTGGCGTTTTCACGCGAAGTTGCCGAGGCTTTGGACCTCATCGTGGAGTTCCGTGAGCGTAAGGAGAAGCTGGAGATTGCCGCAGAAGAAGCGAGGAGCTTGCCCAGGAAGCGGTGGCAACTCCTGGATAGCGCCGATGCCTTCGCCACTTTCGCCGAGGAGATGGACGAGATTCTCAAGGACAACGCCTACGGAATTCTCTTGCGCTTCAAGAGAAAGTGACCTGGGCAGATGGTTGAGGGGCAGATCAACTGGGCCTATCTAGTTGGGTACCGAGCGTTCGGGCCTTCAAGGATGGCGCGCTGGGAATCGGTCAGGTCTGCATAGTCATTGGGGTCCAGGTAGCTGGCCGACCATGAGAGCGGGTGCGGGCTGTACTTGAAGAAGATGGTGCGGCGCTCGTCAGCGCCGTTCCAGGGAAGGGTGCCGTGGGTAAGGGCCTCAGTGAAGATGATGGCGGTGCCGGCGGGTCCGGTTACCCGCTCCACGAAAGGGCCCGGCTCGTCCATCTCTTTCCACTCATCGGGGAACTTGTAGTTGCTCTTGTGCGAGCCTGGCACGCAGCCGAAGCCGCCGTCCATGGGGCCAACATCCTTCAAATTGTAGGCAACCACGGATAGGCCGTTATGCATCATCCCGTTCTGGAAGCGGTAGTAGAACGTGGGCTTGAAGGGGGCACCACCGCCGTGGAGGCTCGTTCCGATCGGGCCCTTGCCTGACCTGATGACATCGAGATAAACGTGGTCGAGCCTGAACTGATCGCCAAGCAGTTCGGCCAGGTAGGGTGTGATGGCCGGATTGTCGATTAGGTCGCGGTAGTCCTTGGACCAGTCGAGCAGGGGCGCAAACCTGTGGGTGCGCATGTCCGGGCACTCAGTTGCGATGTGCTCGTCGAGCACGCTGTTGAGCTGGGCGATCTTCTCAGGTGACAATGCTCCCGGCACAACAAGGTAGCCTTGAAGGTCGAACATGTAGCGCTCGTGGTCGTTCATGAGTTGTCTCCCTGTTACATGTTATCTGGAATCAATGACAAGAGCCTTTATGCCATGTTCCTTCCAGGCCCTGTTTCTAGCCTACGTCGACCGCCTCGATGGTCCACCAAGAGTCGGCAACTCAATACCTACCTTGCCACTCTGGAGGACCAATCGCAATAACCTGGTTTCGATCTCTGTAACCGAGGTCATGCCAAGACAGCAGACATGCACTTGAGTGGCGTCCAAGATTTGCTTTCGAGCGGGCGCCCCTCTAACTTCCCTTACACGGTTCCGTTCTTACCCTCCGTATTGTCACATCCCTGGGAAACTATCTCAAAATGGTCAGCCGCCACTGTCGGCGGAACCACAGGTCAAGTCTGGTCAAATGCAACCGTGGAATAGTTCGAGTCCCTTCAGGTCTTAGCTATGAACTGGTGGGCAAGAGAGGACTCGAACCTCCGACTTCCACGATGTCAACGTGGCGCTCTAACCGGCTGAGCTACTTGCCCTACTTCTAAGGCGGAGTATAGCATGGGACCAGTGCCTGAGCAATCGGCCAAATTGCGTGAATACGCAGTATCTGCTGTACTGATGCAGCGGATTCCGAGCGATACTTCAAGGGTTTGAGAGAACGGATAACACTACCCGCAATTCAGCAATCGCACGATAGAGTGATGACACTTGGGCAAAGGAGTTGCTACCGTGACCGTAACATTGGAGCGACCCGAGGTCGGCACATTGGCGCCGGATTTCAGCCTGCCGGACGTGTACGGCAAGCGTTGGTCGTGGAGCCAGTTCCGGGGAAAGCGAGTCCTGTTGTACATGTGGGCCTCGTGGTGAGGCTGCCGCGATCAGTTGCCAGGTTGGCAGCAATTTGCGGAGAAGCACGCGGGCGACGACTTCCAGATGCTTTCTGTAGCTATGGATGGCGGCGGCGTGGATAAGCCGCGCGCATTCGTGGAAGCGTCCGGTGTCACGTTTCCCACGTTCGTGGACGCCAGCGGCCTTCTATTCCGCCTCTACGGCTTCACGGCGGTGCCGAACGGTGTCTACGTAGATGAATCGGGTATCATTCGCTTCCAACTCTTTACGGGCTTTAGCGTTGACCGCGAGGACGTGGTAGAGCAGCTTGAAACGCTGCTCGCAACGCCTGCCGGCGACATACCGGCCGCGCCGACGGTCGCGCAGCAGTCACTTGAGATCGAAGTCATGCTGGAGCAGGCGGCGGCGCAAGTCGACGATCCGGGCATTCAGCTTGGGCTCGCGGAGGCCCTGCTGCAAGAGGGCAACAACGAGCACGCGGCAGAGGCGTTTCGACGGGCGTTTGAGCTAGACAGCGAATCCGCCAATGCCGCATTTGGTCTCGGCACTGCGTTGCACCAGCTTGGGCAAACTACCGAGGCGCTGGCCTCATGGCGGCGCGCCTTGCGGATCGAGCCGAATAACTTCATTATTCGCAAGCAGATCTGGCGCGTCGAATATCCTGAGAAGTTCTACCCTGTCATTGACTATGACTGGCAAAAGGTCAAACTTGCCCAGGAAAAGGCCGCCGAGAGTGGGGCACGCGCGTAAGAACTGCGTAGCCAGACTGCGGGGCTACACTTACGCTGGGTGCGGAAGACGCAGCGAGAAAATAGCGCATGGCATGGGGACTCTTGGATAGATTTATGCGGCCTAAGTGGTTGCTGGACCGGATTCTGCTTGTCGCTGAGCATGTGGCCGAAAGCGATGGGGAAGCGCTGCCTACGCTTCTCATAAACACGCTGCGGGAGCACTTCGACGCGCAGCACGTGTGCATCCACTTCGCAGAACCCGGCATGCTACGCCCCGATACGTGGGAAGCCGTGGTTGCTGAATGCCCCGCGACGCTTGCCGACCCAACGGATTCAGCCACGATTAGCAATGCCGAGGCAAAGTTCTGGCAGTATGCGCACACATCGCGCAAGGTAGTGATCGCCTCAACCACGGCCGCCGCGATACAGGATGAACTCCGTCCGCTTCTAAAGGCTGCCGGTGCGCGCGACAGCATAGCAATTCCCCTGACCTACCGCGGTGAGGTGTATGCGGTCGTCAATCTATATTTCAAACAAACGGTACCATCCAAACTTGCTACTGCAGAAAACGTCATGCGCAGCATCCGTCTGCTGGGCAATCTCGTTTACGGCGTTCTGTTGCAGCAGTACCAAACGAGCGCGCTACAAGAGAGCGACGACGTTGCCCTTGCCCTAGCCCAGGCAGCGGCTGCCAGAGACGGCTACGCCGACGGCCATGTTGCGCGGGTATGCGCGCTGGCCGGAGCGCTGGGTGAAGCGGCAGGACTCTCGCTTGCCGAGCAAGTGGCGGTACGCAAAGGCACTATGTTCCGCGACATTGGCAAGCTTCATGTGCCGGACTACATTCTGCAAAAGCCGGGACCGCTCGACGCCGCAGAACGTGAGCGCGTCCATGAGCACCCGCTCACTGGGGAGCGAATCCTATTGCAGGCAGCATCCGGCACGGCCGCGGGTAGCAAGACATTGGCAATAGCGGCATCTGCTGTCCGCAGTCACCACGAGCGGCTGGACGGCTCCGGCTACCCCGATGGACTGGCAGGGCCAGACGTGCCGGTGCCGGCTCGCATCGTTGCGATCGTCGACGTGTATGCTGCGCTGATTGCCGATCGTCCCTTCAGGGCAGCACTGCCGATACCGCGCGCCGTGCAAATTCTCCAGGAGATGGCGGGCCCGGCGCTTGACCCGGAATTGGTGTCCCTCTTTCTCTCACGAGAGATCCACGCGGCCGCTCCGTCTGAGTCATGGGAACAGCCCATTCAAACGGCAACATCGAACGCAGCCGTCTAGTCCTTGAGGCAGCCTCTCTCTGCGACAGCGCCACAAAGCCGATTCACTACTGCGTCCGCTTAACTAGAACCGGAACTTTCCGCCCCCTGCCTCGCGCGCTGAAAGGCTTTATGCGTAAGGAACGGCATGATGAGTGCAATAGGCAGAAGGCTTAGCATGGCGACACGGAAGGAGAAGGTCTCTGCCACTAGCCCTATCACATAGGGCGGGAGTAAGCCGCCTGCGGCCGCGCCCAGTAGGAGCAAGATGGAGACCGTACCCGGCCGGCGGGGAAACCGTTGCAGGGCCAGGGCAAACATGGTCGGGAAGATTGGGGCCACACACAGGCCGAGAAGAAAGACTACAGCATAGACGAAGGGCGCCGACGGCGCCAGACCGAGAATGAGAAACAACGGCACGCTTACAATCAAGGGTATCTGCAGTGTCTGCTCAGTCGAAAAGCGACGGGACAGCCACATCATTGCCAGCCGGCCGAGGAATATCGCTCCCCAGAACAGAGAGACGATCACGGTGCTTCGTCCGTAGGGCTCTTGGAATTCGTCGGTGAGATACGTCACGCCCCAGCCTATAAGTGATATTTCCACCCAGATGTATAAGACGAGTACAGCCGTCACCATTACGACAATGCCGTTGCGCGCCAAAGGGAGAACATTGGCCCGGCTTAGCCGCTCGAGACTCGCCGCCTGCGGGAGCCGCACGCGCATTGTAATCGGCAATAACGCAAACCCCAACACACCGATGGCAATCATCGGCAAGCGCCAATTGATATCAAGTGACAAGCCTATCAAGAGCGGGCTAAGCACTGCGCTCAACCCAAAGAACATGTGCAAGCGATTGAGATCAGCAACGCGATTGCCGGAACTGGCGTCCGATGCCGTCACGTTAGTGATTATGTCAACGCAGCCTAATCCGGCTCCGGTAAAGAGCATGAATGCGAGTGTTATGGCCCAGTGCGGCGCTAGACCCCAACCTAAGTATCCAACCCCCATCATCACACTCGCGCCTATCAATGCCGGCCGACGCCCATAGCTATCGACGACATAGCCCGCAACCATGACCGCAATGGCAAAACCTGCCGATGCTAGCGGAAACACCACCCCAACGCTCGCGAGACTCAGCGAGTACTCAGCGCGCATTGCCGGCAAGGATGGGCCGACGAGGTTCCAGCCAAGCCCCATGAGGATTACAAGCGAAAAGTTGAGCGCGGTAAGGAGACGATACCGGGGTCTTGCCTGCTCCTCTTGGGCAATGTCAGTGTGGAGCGCCGGCGAGGCTGGTTCTATCATTGCCAATTGATCCGCAAGAGTCCTAGTAAGCGACTGCAGGTGGCGCCTGGGGCACGCACCGGACAGCCTGATCCAGCGACTCTCTGCATGCTTGCGCGTCGCCTGCTGTCAGCGGGATTGGACAGAACTAGCCTGGACATCACTCTCGGTATGCTGATGCAACCTTTCGTATTGCTTCCAGCACGTCATCAAGGTCTTCCTGCTGCAACGTTGGGAAGACTTCCAACCTGAACGAGCGCTGGCCGATGTCTCTCGCATTGGGGCATTCTACCCCGGCGTAGTCGGCGGTATCGAATGGAAACTGCGTGTTGCCGTAGCCGACTTTTTGCTGGTAGACAGGCTCCATATAAAGTTCTGCACTCGTGCCCCGCGCGGCGCGCACACCCTCTGCCTGTAACGCCTGTACAAACTCATCGCGAGTACACGTCAAATGCTCCAAGTGCAGCGTGACATAGTAGCAGTAGAATGCATGTTCTGACTCCAGAGTCTCCGGAGAAGGCCTGAGAACCACTTCCAACTCACTGAGACCCTCAGTGAGATAACGCGCGTTTTCGCGGCGGCGTTGGAGGTGCCAATCCAGTCGAGCAAGCGCCTTGAGGCCGATAGCGCTTTGCATCTCCGTCATGCGGTAGTTATAGCCAACGCGGTAGTGCGTGTATTGATTTAGCGCGCCACGCGCCAATGCACTGCGGCGTTCCGCTTCGTGAAAGCCGTGATCGCGAAAGCTCCGGGCAACCTCGGCCGCCGCGGCATCATTGGCACCCACCATGCCCCCCTCACCGCCCGTGGTAAATATCTTGTCCTGGCAAAAGCTCCACGCGTTTACCGTGCCAAGGCTCCCAACCTTCTTGCCGCGATAGGTAGCGCCGTGGGCTTGGGCGCAATCCTCGACAACCGCCAAGCCGTGCTTACGCGCGAGCGCGAAAATGGCATCCATGTCTGCGGGCAGACCGGCAAGATGCACCGGTACGATAGCCGTGGTGCGAGGTGTAATGCGCTCTGCGACGGACTCTGCAGCGATGGTGTGGGTTTCCGGATCAATGTCAGCAAATACAGGCACGGCGTATTGATTCGTTACGGCGGATGCCGTAGCAATAAAACTGCGCGCGGGCACTATCACCTCATCGCCAGGCCCTACGCCTGCAGCCGCTAAGGCAACGTGCAGCGCACTGGTGCCACTGTTCACGGCGATCGCTTCCTCTACGCCCATGTAAGCGGCGAACTCCGCTTGAAACTGCCGGCCGAATTCCCCGGTCCAGTAGTTGACGTGACCGGAATCCAACACCGCCTGCACCGCTTGCTTTTCGTCATCCCAAAAGACCGGCCACCGGGGAAAGGGTCTTTGCTTTAGATCACGCACCGGCGCGCCGCCATTAATCGCAAGTTCTTGCATTACTGTTTGCTGTGCCACACTCAATGCTCCCTCTTTTGTTAGCTCATCCACACTGCCAGGATCATGCTTCCACAGACTGGGAAGTTCGCGCGTACCCACTCTTCGTTAGATTCCTTGCCCAAGTGGCGAAAGAAGATTCAAATTACTGCAATATTTATGTAAAGACCAAGTTTAGTCGTTGGCTCTAAGGCAAACTAATCCACCTTCAGTCTACGCCAGTGCCTTAAGACCTCAGCCACGCTCCAGGCCTGAGCATAGCAACCACGGGGTGCGTGCGGCGAATCGCCATCGAACACCTCGCTGACGGTGCCCAACGCCCCATTAGTCAAGTGGCCGGCAAAACCGTTGAGCAAAGCGCGCGCGGCAGCTTTGTCACCATTGAAGCGGAGCAAGGCGTCCAGGTAGGGCCCAATCAGCCAGCCCCATACCGTGCCATTGTGGTAGCTGCCCTCTCGCTCCCAGAGAGTTCCGCCGTAATAGCCTCGATACTGCGTGTCGCCAGGCGCAAGGGAACGCAATCCCACCGGCGTGAGCAAATCGGCTGTGACGATCTCCAGCACTCTTTGCGCGTTGTCCTCGGGCAAGAGAGTAAAGGGCAAACTAAGCGCGAAGACTTGGTTGGGACGCAGTGTCGGGTCATTCCCTTCCGGTCCGTCGATCACGTCGTACAGGTAGCCCCCTTCTTCATACCAAAAACGACGCATGAAGTGGTGCTCGATGGTTGCCCGCCACTGTGGAATTTCATCAACCGGCTCCTCAATCATAAGACACCACTGCTCGAGCAGGCGCAGCGCATTGTACCAGAGGGCCTGAATCTCTACCGGCTTACCGATGCGTGGTGTGGGAAGCCAGTCCCCTGCCTTCACGTCCATCCACGTCAGTTGTACGCCCGGTTCACCCGCCCAGACCAATCCGTCCGCCGGGTCCACGTGGATGTTGTAGCGGGTGCCGTAGTAGTAGTGGTGGACGATGTCTTTGAGCACAGGCATGAGCTCGCGCAGCAACACCTCGTCGCCCGTCGTCCCCATGTAAGCATGCAATGCCTGGAAATACCAAAGAGTCGCATCGACTGTGTTGTATTCAGGAATCTCGCCGGCATCGGGGAAACGATTAGGAATCATTCCTTCGCTGACGTATTCGGCAAATGTGCGGAGGAGCCCCTTCGCAGCGTCCGCGCGATTTGTAGCAAGCGCAAGACCCGGCAAACTGATCATGGCATCTCGACCCCAGTCACCGAACCACGGATACCCCGCAATGACGGTGAGCGATTGCTCGCCCCCCGTCAACGCCCTTTCCACTAAGAACTGGTCGGCGGCAATCACCAACTGCGCCCCCATTGGGTCCTGTACCGGGTCTACCGCGGCACTCTGCAACAAAGCGTCGGTGCGTTCCTGCTCTCTGCTAAAGGCTCGAGATGAGTCACGTTCAATGTTCGGCAGGGACTCGACGCTTGCAATGAGACACATGCTTGCGCCGGGTGCAAGTTCTGCGGCGCAGTCGAGCGGATGGTAGAGGTCCTCCAAGAAATCCAGGGAGCGCTCGCGTTCACCACGATAAAGGTAATTCCAATACCACTCTTCTCGCAGTTCAAACGCGGCGCCTTCGCTACAGAGGAGTGAAAGCGGAGGCTCTATCTGGTGCGATGTAACTGTGGCGTATGTGGCGTCATGAACGGTGACTTCAGGACGCGCCTCGTCCGAACCGCGCATGAGCGAGTGAAAGTCCCGCTGGGCAGTGAAGAGCCGCACACGCAATACAAGAGGACTATCGCCGGCGACGTGGGTATAGCGGACATAGGTGGTATTCCGTCCGTGGGCCATCCAAATTCGCTTCTCAAGAACAGCATTCCCAACCCGATAGCGAAACGTCGGCACTTGCCCTTCAAGGCGCACCGATTCCAAAGTAGCAAAGCCTTGCGGATGGATCACATTCGGATGGAATTCATTGGCGCCCAACTCGTAGGCCCGGCCGGCAAGGGAAACGACCTCGTCCACCTTAGCCAGCATCACCGATCGGCCAAGAGGCGGGTCCAAAGCAGCTACCAATAGGCCGTGGTACCGACGCGTATTGATGCCCGTTACCGTACCGCTGGCATATCCGCCGGTGCCGTTCGTTACTAACCATTCACGCTGAATCGCAGAATCCAGGTCATGAAGAATGGCAGAGTCAAGGGTGGTAATAGCCGTAGACACAGACGCGATTTCCAATGAACTCGTGGCGACAATCAGGCGAGAACAGTTGAAGGCAGTATACCAGCCGCCCACTAATGTAGCAGCAACCTACGCGGCCCTTCGACGGCAATAGACGAAAGAACAGCCACATGCGGCAGATCTTTCTGCTACGCCGTCCGCGTCGGGTTGCACACGCAAGAATCCAGCTAACCGGCTGAATGTCAAACGCTAGCACATCTTTAGGGCTCCCACTATACTTGAAGCAGTCTTCTGGGGCTCAGGAATGCATTGGCCCGCAAGCAAGCAGAAATTCTCCCACAGGTTACACGCCACAGCCAGTCGCGCAAGACACCGAGGATAATTGTCGCGGAGAACAATTGAGTGGTGGCAATGGAGAAACAGAGACACTTACTACACAGGGCCGGATCACGTTTCGGCATCTTCCTCTCGCTCGTAGCAATCACTCTTCTGGTGTCGTGCGGCAATGGCGGCGAGGATGCTGCAACACCTACGGCTATCCCTCCTTCACCTATACCAACCGAAATTCCGAAGCCTACCCCTGCTCCGTTCCCCACCGTTCAGCTCAACTTACCTTGTTACACCGATGTTGGTACTGCATTTAGAACGACTCCTCTCGCTAGTCCGACGCCAGAAGTGATTAGGGTTCAAATGCTCGAGCGGCCCTACCGTATCGTTCCGAGCGACATCATACTCAAGCAGGATCAGCCATATCAATTGATCATCCAAGCAGGCAAAGAGTGGCACCAGTTTGTAGTGGACCCCCTTGGTCTGAACATTGTCCTTCCGCCAGGCGGCGAAGCCATCATTGACTTGCGGCCGCAACGACTTGGCGTCTTTCGGTTAAAGGATGAACGCAAGATCCCAGAAAGCCATCTGCTGAGTACCATCACCGTAATCCCAGCCAACATTTCAATCGATTCGTGGAACCACTCATGCGCAAGCCTTCATATTCCATTCCCACCGCCTGGCGCAACGCTGAGTATGCCGTTCGTAATAGAGGGTTCGATTGGGCCGGTCGACCTGGGAGTATTTGGCGGCCCCCTTCATGTAACGCGGATTGAGGCCTGGAGCAACGGGGAGCAAGTAGGCAGAGCGACGGAAGAAGAGATAGAGTTTCGGGGCCGACATAGCGATTTCTTTGTCACTGTGCCATTCTTGCCCCCAGGTGAGCACTCTGTAGTGCTCTACGCATATCTTCAGAATGGCATGCTAGTAGCCACTACATCCCTTCCGCTTACAATACTTCCTGAGTTGCCATCTTCCACGTCGGGTCAGGCATCACGAGGCAGTATCGACCACCCAGCTGACAGCTCCCTGCTTGACTTGCCGGTTACAATTCGCGGATGGGCTGCCATTGTTGGGAGCGGTGACGGAACGGGCGTGGGTACAGTGGAAATATGGGACGGTACTCGGGAGAGCGGGCGCCTACTCACTGAGGCTATCTATGGCACGTATCGTCCTGACGTCGCACAAGTATTTGACGATCCTCGCCTTGCCTCCAGCGGCTGGTTCGCCCGCCTTACCGACCTCACAGTCGGTCCATTAGACCTCCATCTCTACGTCCGCGACCGGAACACGGGAGCGTACGTTGCGCCATACGAAAGCGAGGAGATTCCAACACGCCAATTCGCGGTGGCCGAGGGGAAAGTAGCCGACGCAGCTTGGCCCGTGGCCTTGGCTGCCGCACCGGACGGCAGACTATTCTATGCCGAACTCCTCACAGGCCGCATTCGCGTTGTGCAAGACGGGCAGGTTGCCGCAGAGCCCTTTGCCGCTTTCAATGACGTCTCAACTCACAGCGAATCCGGATTCCTCGGTCTCGCCCTTCACCCGGACTTCGCGAACAACCCCTATGTTTACGCCATGTATGTAGTTGACAATCCCAAAACGGGCTTGCCGTTAATGCAAAGGGTTATCCGCTTCCGCGAGGTAAATGGAGTCGGTCAGGATTACACCGTGATTCTCGACAACCTCCCGGCGACGTTGGGTGCATCTCACAATGGTGGGCGAATTGCCTTCGGCCCGGATGGCAAACTCTACGTTACCATTGGTGACATTTTTATCTCAGAGTCATCCCAGGACCTTACAAGTCTGGCAGGCTCCATCCTACGATACAACCCCGACGGCAGTGTGCCGGATGATAACCCGCTGCCCGGCTCTCCCATATCTATGCCTACGGCTTGCGTAACTCCTTCGGAATCGCCTTCCAACCGGAGACCGGTGCCCTCTACGCCACAGATAACGGTCCGGGAGGCTTTGATGAAGTAAACAGAATCGAAGCGGGTCACAACTACGGCTGGCCTGTCCACATGGGCGTCGCCAATGCAGAGGGATTCAGCGATCCCATCGCCGTCTTTGGGGAATATGGAAAGTCTCCGACATATGGCCCCACCGGTGCTACGTTTCCGCTCAATCGACCGGACCTATTGCTGTTCTGTGCCTATCACATTCCTGCACTCCACGCTCTGGAGTTGAGTGGCCCCGACTACACCACCGTGGAACGCCAAATGGTCCTGTCAAAGAACTGCATTCTAGACGTAACTGCCAGCGACGATGGATGGATCTACTACAGCACGGTATCCGCAATCTATCGCGCACGGATTGACGATCTCTTGCGATTGCAAGAAACTAGCCCTTAGTGAAAAACCACAACCGAAAACACTAGTATCATCGCTATCCGCTGGGAAATCAGATCCATTGCCGAACTGATTAAGTATCATTGAGAGTGCAATCCTCACCCCCCAGTAGCTATATTCTATTCCAGGAGAAGAAATGACGTTGAAGATGGTTGTATTCGGAGACTTATCCAAAGTGATGAGGGCGGCGCGTTGCTTGCTCTTCATTTTCTTAGTCAGCGTTGTTCTCTTCACATCTTGTAGCAACGATGATGAAGCGACAACGCCTGCGAACTTGCTTCCACCGCAAGTACAGCAAACCCCTACCACGCCCAACCAGACCTTGCCTTCTCCGCGTCTGCCACTTCTTCCTTGTTACATTGATCTTGCAGAAGCACAGCGAGCCAGTCCTGTTGCAGAACCAACACCGGAAGTTATACGGATCCAATTGCTCGAGCGTCCGTATCGCATCGTCCCCAAGCACATCGTGCTAAAGCAGAATCGATGGTACCGGTTCGTGATCACGACCGGGAGTGAGTGGCACTACTTCAGTGTTCGCAGGATGGACACGAATCTGGACTATAAAATACCGCCAGAAAGTGAGATAGCCCCACTTGTATACACAACCAATGCTGGTGTGTTCTCTATGGTGGATTGGCGCCATAGAAGCACAATGTTGGAGGCTAGTTCGATTACGGTGATCCCTGATGGCGCTTCACTCTCCACGTGGAATGCATCGTCTTGTGGGAGAATTAGAGTCCATTCGCCAGCACTCGACGCGCAGGTTAGCACACCATTCGTTGTTGAAGGGTCAGTCACGCGACCCGCCGGTATCGACCTCAATGTTGCTCGCATCGAAGCCTGGAGCAATGGTGAGCAGATAGGCTCTATCACTCAAGACCAATTCTTGAACTTTGGTACACACAGCGACTTCTTACTCACAATTCCATCATTACCCGCAGGTTCGCATACTCTACTTCTTCAAGCCATTTTGCAGAATGGCACTATTTCAAACACGGTATTCCTGCCCATCACCATTCTGCCGGACCCACTTACCGGTGCTTCCTCTAGGGGCTACCGTGGCAACATTGATCTACCAAGTGGAGAGGAACTCCAGAGCCTTCCCGTGTCCGTCCAAGGCTGGGCTGTCATACCAGGCAGCAACAATGGCACCGGCGTCGGCGCCATTGAAGTGTGGAACGGTACTCGTGAATCTGGAGAATTTCTCACTAGAGCTGTTTACGGCACTTACCGACCTGACGTTGCTCAAGCCCTTGGCGACCCTCGCTTTGCGAGTAGCGGCTTCATCGCTCATTTACCCGACCTCCCTGCCGGCACAGTGGATCTGCACGTATATGTGCGCGAACGGCAGACCGGCGAGTACGCAAAACCTCGATTCTTGGAGTCGCCACTTTCCCGCCGATTTTCCCTTGCAGAGGGCAAGGTAGCCGATGCATCGTGGCCGGTAGCCCTGGCTTCTGCCCCAGACGGCCGGCTCTTCTACGCAGAGCTCCTCACCGGCAAGATCCGCATTTTACAGGATGGACAAGTACTTCCAGAGCCCTTTGCTGTTCTAGAGAACGTGTCGAACTTTGGAGAGTCTGGCTTTCTCGGCCTCGCCCTTAATCCAGACTTTGCCCGAAAGCCCTATGTGTACGCCATGTATGTCGTGGACGATCCCGAGACTGGGCATCCTAGCGGCCAGCGCGTCGTTCGTTTCCGGGAGGTTAACGGTATCGGCCAAGAGCGCACCGTGATCCTCGATAACCTCCCCGCTATGACAGAGTACTCGCACAATGGGGGCCGACTTGCATTTGGGCCCGATGGCAAGCTCTATGTCTCCATCGGCGATACCGATGTGCCGGATCTCGCTCAGGACCCCAGTAGGCTGGAAGGGTCTATTCTGCGCTATAATCCCGACGGCAGCATCCCAAACGACAATCCCATACCCGGATCCCCAGTCTATGCCATCGGTTTGCGCAATGTCTTCGGCCTCGCCTTCCAACCTGAGACCGGATTTCTCTACGCTACGGACAACGGCCCCGGCGGCTTCGACGAAGTAAACAAGATCGAAGCCGGTTTCAATTACGGGTGGCCGGATCACATGGGGGTGGACAGCCCGGAAGGTTATAAAGATCCCGTCGCAGTCTACGGCACCTGGCCCGAAACACCCATCGGGCCTACCGGCGCGACCATTAGTCCTGAACGACCGGACTTGCTGCTCTTCTGCGCGTATCACGACTTCTTCTTACGCGCTGTGCGATTGAGCGGCCCAGAATACGCAACCGCGGAAAGCACGACCGTGCTATCTAACAATTGCGCACTCGACGTGACCTACAGCAGCGACGGTTGGCTGTACTACAGCACGATTTCAGCAATATACCGCGCGCGACTCGATGATCTCCTAAGGCTGAACGAGCAGAAGACACAAGGGGAAGCGGCTGCGCGCCGACAGAATGACGAGCAATAGCGACAGACACTACTTCGTAATGGAGCCATATTCAGTCGAATGCGGGGGGCTTAGGGCCTTGAATTCAGCTAAGGACATGCAATGTGCATGGCTGTCTTGCGTAGTACTTTGGCCCCATTTGCTGAAACCCTCTTGCAAAAAACAAAACTCAGGTGTGATGCTGCTGCCGTTCATCACACCTGAGTTTGTGGGGTGCCGAGAGCCGGAATCGAACCGGCGACACCAGGATTTTCAGTCCTGTGCTCTACCGACTGAGCTATCTCGGCGATTGACGGGTGGGCGATGCAGGACTCGAACCTGCGGCCTCTACTTTGTAAGAGTAGCGCTCTAACCAGCTGAGCTAATCACCCACGCAAACCGATTCTATCACCGCCATGAAATAGATTCAACTACGCTTGTTGTCAAGCACATGAACGGCTTTGCAGGCAACCGCCTGAAGCGCATCTCATGGAGGAACGAAGGTTGTTTCAGAATCGCTTATAGACTGCAGCGCAGGCAAGCGTTAGCTCATCCCCGATAGTTGATGAGGCTCTGCGTTCAGAAGCAACCTCACTTCTATGCACCCAGAAACACCTGCGCTCTCTCTTGCCGCGATGGCTGGCAAAGAAAACAGATCATGCTTGTCAATTCATCTTTAGACCTGCATTAAGAAACCAAACGCGTAGCGAGGATATTGAACGCAAGAGAATGTCTTCTTGACGGGCCTGCCTACCCTGGGCTATCATAAGGAAAATCTGCCCCAGCAGCGTAGCGTGGAGCATCAGAAATGGGCCGTGAGGAACTCCAGAGCGGAGTCCCTCATTTCACGTTTTAAGGGACGTACATAAATCGCAGCAGCACCGCTACCGCACTGGCGCCATTCCGATTGGACCACAATTCTCTGTGAGTGATTTGCATGAGTTCGAAGAGTAATTCCGACCCCGCATTGCTTGATTCGACGCCAAGACACAACGGTCTCTACCGCCCCGAGTTTGAATTTGACTCATGTGGCGTGGGCCTCGTAGCCAGCATATCCGGAGTGCCGGAGCACGAGATTCTCCGGACGGCAATTCAGGCCGTCGTCGGTCTCAGTCATCGCGGCGCCGTTTCCGCAGACGGTAAGACTGGCGACGGCGCGGGGATTCTAACGCAGATCCCAGTGAAGCTGGTGCAGCGGGAACTTGCAGCGAAAAACATCACTCATGTGGACCCTAATGATGTTGGTGTCGGCATGGTCTATCTCCCGCAGTCCGGCACCGCAACGAATGCGCAGGCCGTCGAGATTGTCAATAGTGTCCTTCAAGAGCAAGGACTCCCGCTGCTCTTGTGGCGGCACGTGCCGGCGGATATTGCTGCGCTTGGTGCAATTGCAGCACAGAGCGCTCCCGATATTCAGCAGGTCATGGTGCAGCGCCCCGATGGGATGGATGATCTTGCTTTCGAACGCGCCCTCTACGTGGCTAGAAGGACCATCCAAGGCGCTGCCAGCCGCGCGGAGATAGCAGAGCTGTACCTGCCTTCGTTCTCTCATCGCACCGTGGTCTATAAGGCACTAATCATTGCGGCACAACTTGCGGAATTCTACTTGGACTTGAAAGACCCCGACTATGAGACCGCCCTTGCCTTGTTCCATCAGCGGTATAGCAGCAATACTTTTCCTACCTGGCAATTGGCACAGCCCTTCCGCATGCTTGCCCACAATGGTGAGATCAATACCCTGTGGGGCAACCGCAATTGGACTCGGGCTCGTGAGCACAGCATGTTAGCCGCAGCCTGGGATGACCGTGTCGGGGCAGGAATTCCTTTTGTCGAACCGGAAGGAAGCGACTCGGCGTCGTTGGACAATCTTGCAGAATTAATCCACCTTTCCGGACGAGATATTCTCCACACGCTTGCGATGATGGTGCCGGAGGCATGGGAGAATGACGAGGACATGGACACAGACCTCCGAGCTTTTCATGCCTACCATGCAGGTATTGCGGAACCGTGGGAAGGCCCGGCGGCCTTGACGTTCACCGATGGCCGAATTGCCGCTGCGTGTTTGGACCGCAACGGCCTGCGGCCCGCCCGCTACAAAGTCACCCGTTCCGGCATGGTGGTGGTCGCCTCGGAAGCAAGCGCCTCGATCGTTCCCGATTCAGACGTAATCGAGAAAGGGCGGCTTGGCCCCGGCGAAATGCTGGCTGTTGATACGGTGAACCATTGCCTTTTGACCGATAGCGACATCAAAGAGCGGCTGGCAAAAGGAGCGCCCTACCGCGCTTGGCTGAAGGAGTACCGCGTTCGCGCCAATTTCAATGCACCGAAGCTCGAGGACAGTCTTGGCTTTGACGAAGGTAGCCTGGGCACGTTGCACCGCACATTTGGATATGGCAATGAAGATTTGCGCATGGTGCTCGACCCCATGGGCAAAGAAGGCAAGGACCCGGTGTGGTCTATGGGCAACGATACTCCTTTGGCGGTGCTCTCATCCCAACCACGGTCATTCTTCAACTATTTCAAGCAGCGATTTGCGCAGGTCACGAATCCGCCGATTGATTCGCTTCGCGAATCACTGGTCATGTCGCTGAGGAGCTATATCGGCGGCCGCGGCAACATACTTACGGAGACACCCGAACACGCGCACCTCCTGGAGTATGACAGCCCTTTGCTGGACCACGGCCAATTCAGAGACCTGGTGCATCAGTTTGACTCCTCTTTCTCATCGATCATGCTCTCCACAACCTATCCGGTTGCCCAAGGGCGGTCCGGTATGGAAGAAGCTCTACGTAAGCTATGCATGCACGCCGAGCAGAGTATTGACAAAGGGCGGACCGTCTTGATCCTCAGCGATCTCGGTGTGGGTCCCGACCATGCGCCAATACCGATTCTTCTCGCTGCATCCGCCGTGCATCAACACCTTGCTCACGCCCGCAAGCGTATGCAGGCGAGCATCGTGGTCGAGAGTGGCGAGGTGTGGGACATTCACCACTTTGCCTGCCTCCTTGGACACGGCGTTGGCTTCGTCTATCCCTATCTCGCGCTGGAGACCATCCGTCACGCTGCAGAGACCGACCGTCGGCAAACGGTCGATCCCCTCACTGCATGGCAGAACTACCGCGCGGCCGTCGAAGATGGGCTGTTGAAGATAATGTCGAAGATGGGCATCTGCACCCTCGGTGGCTATCGCGGCGCGCAGATTTTCGAAATCGTCGGCCTGAATAGCAGTCTCTCAAGTTTCTACTTTACCGGCACGCCCTCCCGGATCGAAGGGCTCGGGCTCCGAGAGATTGAAGAAGAAGTGGCCAATCGCCACGCCGAAGCCTTTGCAGAGCGCAAGAATGGCAGGTTGCCTGACTATGGCCTCTATCGGTTTAGACGCAATGGCGAGTATCACGCGTATAGTCCCACTACCGTGCAAGCACTCCAGCAGGCCGCTCTTTCAGGCGAAATGGATGATTATCGGCGTTACGCCAATATGGCGCAGACACGGCCCCCCACGAGCCTGCGCGACCTTCTCGAATTTGTGCCGCACGACCCAGTTCCTCTCGAAGAAGTCGAGTCGGTTGACTCGATCCGCCGTCGTTTCACGACTCAAGCAATGTCACTCGGCGCTCTTTCACCGGAAGCGCACAAGACTATTGCAATTGCCCTGAATCGGATAGGCGGACGAAGCAACACCGGCGAAGGCGGTGAGGACCCCGAGTGGTTCAAGCCACTGCCGAACGGCGAGTCTGCCAACTGCGCGGTGAAGCAAGTAGCCAGCGCGCGCTTTGGAGTCACGACGGAATACTTGGTCAGGGCCAAAGAGCTTGAAATCAAAATGGCCCAAGGCTCAAAACCGGGCGAGGGCGGTCAATTGCCCGGCTTCAAGGTCACGCCATTCATAGCCAGGATTAGGCATGCCATTCCCGGTATCCCACTCATCTCGCCGCCACCCCACCACGACATTTATTCCATTGAGGATATAGCCCAGCTCATATACGATCTAAAGCAAGTCAATCCACGCGCGCGCGTTGGGGTCAAGCTGGTTTCCGAGGCCGGTGTCGGCACTGTTGCCGTTGGCATCGCCAAGGCATATGCAGACTATGTGCTCATTTCCGGACAGGACGGCGGTACAGGCGCCTCGCCGTTGAGTTCCATCAAGAATGGCGGGCTGCCCTGGGAACTGGGTCTGGCGGAGACCCAACAAACTCTCATGCGCAATAACCTCCGTTCTCGCATTCGCGTGCGTGTGGACGGCGGCTTCAAGACCGGACGCGACGTTGTGGTCGGGGCGATGCTTGGCGGCGAGGAGTTTGGGTTTGGAACCGGCAGCCTCGTGGCAATTGGCTGCGACATGGCCCGCCAGTGCCACCTGAACACCTGCCCCACCGGCGTCGCCACCCAGCGGGAGGACTTGCGCGAAAAGTTTGCCGGCACACCGGAAATGCTCGTCAATTTTCTCACGCTAATCGCCATGGAGGTACGGGAGATCTTAGCTAGCTTGGGTATCCGCTCGCTTGAGGAAATCATTGGGCGCACCAACATGCTGCGGCAAAGAGAGGTCCCCGGTGATGACAAAGCCAACACTATCGATTTACTTCCACTCTTGGCCGATGGTGATCCTAGCGGTGCGCTCCCACGATCCTCACAGCAAGAATGGAATAATCCCGGGGGCTCCACGCTCGACGACACCATCCTGCAAGATGCCGCCGCCGGAATTGCGGGCGAGCAGCGGGTGAGTCTCACGTACGACGTGCGAAACCACATGCGTAGTATCGGTGCCCGTGTTGCCGGGGCAATCGCCGACAAGCACACGGACACCGGCCTGAGGGCAGGATCGGTAGCGCTGACCTTCAAGGGCAGCGCCGGTCAGTCTTTCGGCGCCTTCTGCGTGCCCGGCATGTCCCTCACACTCCATGGTGAGGCCCAAGACTACGTGGCTAAGTGCATGACCGGTGGCGAGATTGTGGTGCTCTCTTCACCTGATGCTGATTTGCCGTCTGAAAAGAACGTCCTCATAGGGAATACCTGTCTCTATGGCGCGACAGGTGGCTCACTCTTTGTGGCCGGCCAGGCGGGCGAGCGGTTTGCCGTGCGCAATAGCGGCGCGGAAGCGGTGGTAGAAGGCGCAGGCGATCACTGTTGTGAGTATATGACTCGCGGCGTTGTGGCCGTACTTGGAGAGGTGGGACACAACTTTGGCGCCGGCATGGCCGCCGGCATCGCATACGTTCTCGATGAGAATAACACCTTTTCCCGGCGGTACAACCCGGAGATGATAGATATTGAACCATTGACAGACGGCGAAGACATCAGTACGCTTCAACACCTGCTCACGCGGCACGTTGCCGTGACGGGCAGTCCGCGCGGCAAGGCGATCTTGGACAACCTCGACCGTTATCTGCCGATGTTCTGGAAGGTCTTCCCCAAGCCGCTCCGTGCGTTGATGGAGCAAGAAACGGACATTGAGTCCCAGGTAGAAGCCGAAGCACGACGCTAAAAGCATTTACCTGAAGAGCCCTTACCCGCAATCTTGGCGTAAATGTGCTCAGTTGCGCACGAGGAATGCAAAGCGGTAAGACCGGTCGTGTTGCTCTCCCGCTGTACACAGCGCCAGGTGCCGGAGTTCTTGTTTGCGGAACTATAGTTCTTGCGGCGAAACCCAATATTGCCGCGCGTGCCGGCAGAGCTCAGCACACACGCTCATTCCTTAGCAAGTCAAACGCTTCTGTGCTACAATACGAGCGGCATGTGCACATTTGCACGCACTCGCAAGAAAACCGCGTTACTCGAACCGGAAACTAATGAAATTGAAACGTGAGGCTGTTCCCCCTATGGAAGGAATCGTGTACCGTGAGATGCAGCCCGAGGATGTTTTCAGCACGATAACACTCCGTAACGAGGTCTTTTCGGATGCACCCGTAACCCAGGAAGACTGGGAACGAGACAATATGCTGGCATCCATCGCCGTCCTCGAGGAGGAGGTTGTGGGTGCGATTCCCCTGATACTGCGCGAGACAGTGATCGCGCCCGGTGTGACAATAACTGCGGCATTCGAGAACTCAGTGGGCACACGAGAAGAGCTTCGCAGTCAAGGCATTGGCCGGGGCATGATTGAGAACGCCCGCCAATTCTTGCCGGGTCGCGCCGATGCACTTTTCGTTTACCGCGGCGACGAGCGCAGCGACGGCTACCGCTTCTATGCCACCACCAATCACTACGACCTCCTTTACACACGCCACTATCGTTTCGGTTCACCGGAAACAAGCTACCTACCGCCCGGAGTTACCTTGGCGGGTAAGGAGTCTGTTTTCCTTAACAACGAACGCCTCCAAGCCGTCTTTGGAAGCACATACGGACGTCTCGGCGGCTTTCCGCAACGCTGTGGAGAATACTGGCAACGAGCGCTATCCTCCTCGATCTATTCTGAGTTTCCGACCGATTTCTCGTTCGTTCACATCATCCAGAGCGATGAGCTTTTGGGCTACGCGGTCTGCGGCGTGCGCACTACGCGGCACAACGGAGTGGCAAATATTTTAGAGATGGCGACACTAGGAGCGGACTCAAATATTGCGCAGCGCATCCTAACCGGAGTGGCGTCCGTTGCTGGAGAACGCAAGCTCAGCGTAGATATTCAGCTCTCCGATGAAGACCCCCTTCTCCCTCTGTTCCTATCGAATGGCTACCTACCGGAGCCGCGCGGCACCATCATCATGGGCCAAGTCATCGACGTGCTCTGCTTCTTCGAGAAACACTGGAGCGAGCGCTTTGATCTGTACAATACGGCCCTTGTGGTGGTCACACCGAAAGATGAATATCTTCTCATCGAGCCCGAGACGCGTCAGCATACATTAACGTTGGAGATGAAAGAAGAGACGCTGCACCGCTGGCTGCTTGCCCGGATTGATCTGCGTGCACGCCTTTCCGAAGGCAGCGTGACGGCGTTTGGCGCAAATTCCCAAGTCATCGAGCGAGTCTGCGATGCCATTCCCTCTTCACCTTGGGCATACCATTTCATTGACTGGATTTAGCATCGGGAAGTACCAATGTCTTCCTGATCGTGAACATTCCTTAGCGCCCAACCCAAGCAAGAAGTGGAAAATCGGCCGGCAATGACAGCATGCGATGCATCTTATCTGGCCTCGGTTGCGGTCCAAGTAATCACACTTCTTTTCTGGCGACCGAATCTCAATGGTCTCATTGCTACTTAATTCGGCCCTGTGTCCGGCCGCCAATTCGATTTGTAACTGCCGTGACCGAACCCTCGATGCATGACATGGCGCGGCTCCTTTGCGTTCCGACAATGGAAGGACTGAGAGGCTACCTATGAGTTCAGCAGTAAATTGGCAAGAGCATCCTGCCGTCGTTGTCTGGAGTGACGACTGGGGCATGAATGCCTGGGCGCCGACTGAAGAGTCGTACCACGCCACCCGCCACGAAGAACTCATGCAAACGCGCTGGTCTTCGGGAAGTTTGGAAACGCCCGCCGACTTGGAGCGCACGTTTCAATTGTTGGAAGCACATCGCGGCGGCGACGGCCAGCCGATTGTTTTCGAACCATACTACATCGTGGGCAGCCCGGACTACGATGCTATCCGCGCGAGTGAGTTTCGCTATTACGTGGACATTGGCCTCGACCAAGGGGTCTCGCAAGGTTGGGAGCGGGGTGATATCGTAGCCAAAGCGCGTGAAGGCATTGAGCGCGGCGTGTGGTCCCCTCAGTATCACGGCCGCACGCACCACTTCAGCCATCATCGCTGGCTCAAGCGACTGCGCGAAGGGGAGCCGCGGGCGGTACGGATGTTTGCACATCGGATGTATGTGTGCGAGAACGTGCGAGAACGTGTGCCGGAGCATGAAGACATGGCCGAACCGGAGCGCAAGGAATGGGTGCGCGGGGCCATGGGCTATTTCATCCGCTCGTTCGGCTATGCCCCCACTAGCGTACGCAATTCTGACGAGGCTGAAATCGCCTGGGCCACGCAGGGAATCGAGATCCGCGTGGGGGCCTCCGACCGAGAGGGAGAAGACCAGACAGGGAAGCGTTCACCGCTTGCCGATCTGTGGTATTCCGGTAGCGCCATAAACTTCGAACCATTCCAAACGGCGGATCAAGAGGACATTCTCGCCCGCGTCCAAGCAGAGACGGTCGCTGCCTGGCAGGCCAATCGGCCGGCATTCATCAGTAGCCATCGACGCAACTTCACCGCATTCACTGCTGACGTGGACAACAACCTGGCAGTATGGGATTCCTACCTCGCTTGGCTGGGAGCGCAGCATCCTGCACACGTCTTCATAACCATGCCGGAAGTCAAACAGTTGTGGGAAACCGGTGTATCATCACGCCGCTACGCCAACACACTCATCGGCCGCAACTGGACGGAAAAGCAACAAACCATCACGTGTTCGGCACTTCCCAATGAAGTAGTCGAAGACATTATTTACGCCGATGACGAAGCCTCACTCTCCGTTTCAAGCGGAGCAGCGAAGCACGTCCTGGATGCGCCTCCCGGGAACCATTGTGTCACCATAGGCACGCGCTAACCTTCGCCCGTACGAGGAGTGCGCAGGTACACCAAACACGAATCTACTCCGAGACGTAGGAGGTTTGTCAGCATTGCGAAGCATTACCCGCTCTAAGCAGCTATGGGAGCGCGCACAGAAGCATCTCGCTGCCGGTGTGAGCAGCAATATCCGACTGCAAGAACGCCCTGCGCCGCTCTACTTTAGCCACGGCAAGGGATCTCGGTTGTTTGACGTGGACGGCAACGAGTATATCGATTACGTTGCCGCTTACGGGCCGCTCATTCTGGGCCATAGTCACCCTGAGCTAGTCGAAGCTGTACAGCGACAGGTGGCACTGGGCCAAACGTTTGGCGGACAGCACGAGACCGAAGTAGCGGTTTCGGAAAAGATTAGCTCGCTCATGCCTGCCATGGAGGTCGTGCGCTTCTGCGGTAGCGGATCAGAGGCCAACCATGCGCTCTTCCGCCTCGCCCGCGCCTACACCGGCCGCACGAAGATCGTGCGCTTTGAGGGCCATTACCACGGCTGGCTGGACGACCAACTGATCAGCGATCACCCCCACTCGGCAGAAGAAGCAGGCGAATTGCCGTTTCCGCGCCCGGTGCTCGGCAGCAAGGGGCAACTTCCTCACGCAGCGAGCGAGACCCTGGTGCTTCCCTGGAACAACCTGGACGCCTTTTCAGAACTCATTGAACGAGAAGGCTGGAACGTTGCCGCCGTGATCACCGAACCTATCATGTGCAATGGCGGCTTGATTCTACCTAAACCAGGTTTCCTGGAGGGCCTACGCGAAATTTGCACGCGTGAGAACATCTTGCTTATCTTCGACGAGGTGATAACGGGCTTCCGGACAGATCTCCACGGAGCGCAGGGCCTGCTCGGTGTAACGCCTGACCTTGTGACACTGGGAAAAGCTGTGGCCAATGGTTTTCCGTTAAGCGTTTTCGGCGGGCGCCGCAACATTATGGCCATGGTTGGCAGCGGCGTCATGCACGGCGGTACGTACAATGGCAATCCCATCACGCTCGCCGCCGCCAATACGACCTTAGATGTGCTCTCCCGCGATAATGGTGCCGTATATGACCAGATTCGCACGATTGGCCTCAGTCTGATGGATGGAATTCGCCACGCTGCGCAGGAAGCCGGTCAGGCGGTCTTGGTGCAAGGCATCGGCCCGGTCTTCTTTGCCTGGTTCACGGAACGCCAGGAGATCACGTCATTCCGCGACAATTGGGACTGCGATGAGGACAAATACGCCGCGTTCCAAGGCAAACTCATCGATCACGGCGTGCGTACTATTCCCTCCGGTCGTTGGTATGTTTCTGCAGCGCACACCGAGGAGGACGTCCGCCAAACGGTAGATGCAGTGGCAAAGGCGTTGCAAGAAGCGTAACGTTTGAAAACTGTTGTCTATCCGAAGAATGGCACTAGCCGCAAACCGCTGCCAGTCAAGGCGAAGAATGTCTTGAGGGAATGTGCCCTCTAGATGAACCCACCAATTCCAGAACAAATGGCTCGCCATCTGCAGGCGGCGCTACAGTAGTTATGTAAATCAGGAGTGAGAGGAGCCCGCTACAATGCCAGACCTACTCGTTGGCAAGAGTGCCATCGTAACCGGTGCCGCCAGCGGCATCGGGCAAGCAACCGCCCTCGCCTTCTTGCGCGAAGGGGCAAATGTGCTCGGCGCCGACCTGAACGAGGATGGGCTTCAACTAACTGCTGAGCGTGCAAGAGAACACAGTCCGATGTTTCTCACGCAGCGCTGCGATGTTACCCAGCGCGCCGACGTTGAAGCTACGGTAGCGCGGTCCGTGGCAGAATTCGGCAAGCTCGACATCATGGCCGCCATCGCGGGCATAGCCATAGAGCACGACTTTGTGGATATCAAGGACGATGACTGGCACCGGGTGACCGACGTCAACCTGCACGGCGTATTCCTTTGCGATCAGGTCGCCGCGAGACAGATGGTAGAGCAAGGAAACGGCGGCCGCATCATCAATATGTCCTCCGTGAACGGTCTCATGGGAGAGGAAGAGCTGGCGGCCTACAATACCTCCAAAGGTGCGGTCACACTGCTCACGAAGAGCGCGGCTATCGACATGGCAAAGCACGAAATCACCGTGAATTGCCTCGCTCCCGGCTACATTCGCACGCCGCTCACAGTAGAGAGCATCGCCGATGAGGCTTGGATTAGCGAATACCTAAAGCGCGTTCCTTTCCGGCGGGTAGGCGAACCGGAAGAGGTGGCAGACTGCGCGGTGTTCCTAGCTAGCGATCTCAGTCGCTATGTAACCGGCCATGCCCTCGTGGTCGACGGCGGACAGATCGCAGTAATCTAACCGGCTGGACCCGCAGGGCGCATACTTTTCCTTGGGTAAGAAGTGCCCTGCAACACCCTCAGCACGATCAGCTCATCCATCTAAAGGCATCCTCAGAGGGCTCTTAGGCAATGCCACAGAGGGCTTCTGCGCGATGCCTGAGAGGGCTCTCGGGCAAAGCGATTGCGAGCGTAATCCGTTCGCCCTGAGCCTGTCGAAGGGTGATCAGCCGGGGAAGACGATCCCCAAAATGCCCTTCCGTTCGCTATGAGCCTGTCGAAGGGTGATCAGCCGGGAAAGACGATCCCCAAAATGCCCTTCCGTTCGCTATGAGCCTGTCGAAGGGTGAACAGCCGGGAAAGACGATCCCCAAAATGCCCTTCCGTTCGCTATGAGCTTGTCGAAGGGTGAACGGAAGTGGTGCTTTATAACACTGGCCGTTCATACTTCGACAAGCCTGTGCTGAGCCTGTCGAAGTGCTCAGCACGAACGGCCAAAGCTATTTCACTACGAACGCCTACCCAAGTCTCCCAGACCGTCTCTCACGGCGAGCTAGAGCCCTAAAAAACCGGTTGTTGAGATACACAACACGTACGCCAGTCCCGACTACGCTCCATTCGCCCGCAGGATTTCCCTAACCCTAAGGCTTGGGGTGGAAGTCACGCTGCGGCCGAATTTCGCGGGCGCGGAACTCATCGAGAAACGCGGCGGTCCGTTTCACCGCCGCCTTGTAGAGAACCTCGCCTTTCTCGGCGCTGGCCCCCGTCGGATCGCCCTGGATGCCGGTTGACGTATTGCGGCTGAAGAACTCCTGGTAGTGTATGCGCGTATTGGCCGGCCACGCGCCCCAGATGTGCTCGCTCTGTTGCACCTCTTCCACCGTACGCACTGCCTTGCTCATGTCCACCAGATGAGGGCAGAGATACAGCATAAGGGAGGTCTCATCCTCGTCCGCGTGGTGGCTCACGCCATGCGACTCGCGGTCCCACGTCAGGTCTTCAGCCCGAATGAGCGCCCAGTAGTTGGCCAGCACACTGATCGCCGCACTCTCATTGTTAATGCGGCGCATGGCGAGATCCATCACCGGAACATTGCTGCCATGGCCGTTGAGCAATACGATGTGCCGAAAGCCATGATGGGCCAGACTGAAGCCGATCTGCGCCACGTAATCGATGATCGTGTACATATTGATGGCGATAGTGCCCGGAAAGTCCATGTGGTGCTCATTGAACGAGTAGACTACCGGCGGCATCACGATGACATTGGGGGCCAATTGCTCGGCCACCTCATTGGCTATGCGCTGCGGGATGATGTAGTCGACCATCAGCGGCATGTGCGGCCCATGCTGCTCCATCGTGCCTACCGGCAACACGACGACCGGATCCTGCAGGGCGGCTTGGCCCACCTCCGGCGACTTTAGCTCTTCATAGCGGAAATTACGCACAGTAGCTGCCTCCCAGTGTCTAATTTGACAACGTATTTCTGCAATTGCCTGCGGATTTCCCGCAGTCTCCGGCTTTCTTGGCGACTATCGTTGGTTCTTAGCCAACGCGCTCAACTGCAACCCATGATCGACTGTTGGATGATTCCACCACCGCGTGGAGTACCTCTTGTGTCTTCAAACCCTCGGTGAAGGTTGGCTTAATCTCGCGATCTTCCCGAACAGACCGCACGAAAGTCTCCATTTGACGCGTTCCGCCGGCCAGCAGTTGCCCGCCGTGACCCTTATCCACCGTAGGGGGTTCGCCCGGAATCGGCTCATTTTCGCCATTGGGCCGATAGAGCCGCCCCTGCCCGTTCTCGTAGAGAATTCCGCCCTTGCGTCCGTTGATCATGAAGTGGCGTCGTCCCACCGGAAAATCAGCATGAACCGAACCAAGTCTGCTCTGGCTGAGCGTCCCGTGTGCGCCGCCGGCAAACTGAATGAGCACAATAGTATCGTCGTCAAGGTCGTGCGCATGGGGCGTGCCATCTTCAGCGTAGACCTGCGGAGTGAACGTCTTCATATTGGCGCACACTTCGGTTATGTCACCCACGAGAAAGTGCGCGAGGTCGATGTGATGTGAACCCAGATCCCCCAAGATACCGGTGCCGGTGCGCTTCGCATCGGTGCGCCACGTGAAGCGGGGTTGGGACGAGCGAACAAGCGCCGGATTGAGGCTCTGCGAATGAACGTGCACAATCTCACCTATCACGTCATCCTCGATGAGTTTGCGAATGTTGTTTGCCGCCGTATTCCAGCGATTAGAAAACCCCACCACGGTGTGGAGGTTCGCCTCTCTCGCGGCCTCGTACATCTCCCGAGCCTCTTCGACGGTAACTGCCAAAGGCTTTTCGCAAAAAATGTGCTTGCCAGCACGTACCGAACGCATCACTAGGTCATGGTGAAATACATCCGGCGTATCCACGATCACACCGTCAATCTCTTCAAGCGCAAGCAACTCTTCCGGGTCCGTAAAGACGTTTCCGATGCCGAATTTCTCGGCAAACTCTCGTGCACCGTCATGACGAGGCCCACAAACTGCGACGACCTCAACCCCCTCGATATGGGCCAATCCTTCCGCATGCACGTCTGCAATCATGCCGTATCCGAAAACTCCAAATCTAAGCATATTGGGCCTTTCTGGTAGCTCAGTCCACAAATCAATCGTGGCGGACAATACTGCGTGCCGGGACCAACATAGAGGACATTCCGCGCACTATTCCCCGGCAATTAAACAGTTCTTTTGAAACCGCTGCTGTCTCCTTAGCCTAGGGCCTGTGGAGTACCGCCTTTGCAGCAGCCTAAGACTTGATGTACACACATTTCGCGTTTTGCGCGCACCTCACGTTCCCGTCCTAGTGAAACAGACCGCATGAAAAGACGCAACGTACCCGCTAGCGCCAGGAATCGCCCCTGGTATATGCGTGTGACCACGTTTCCCACCAAAACTTGCTCGCAGCGGTTAGCCTCGCAAGCGTAGCGTGCCATAATGCTCATTGAATTGAGGCAAGCCCAAGTAATCCAAGAGAGTGATCCAAGTGCGCCGAGACTTGGTCCAAGAATTCTCATTCAACCGGTGCAATTGATATGCCCGCCTGTTTCAAGGCATGCGTCATGCGCTCCATTGTATCTGCCACCGTATGGCCGCGGGCAAAAATAGAAGACCCGGCGACCAGCACGTCGGCCCCGGCTAGGGCTGAAGCAACTGCCGTTTCTGTATTAATGCCGCCGTCGACTTGAAGCCGTACATCCAGCCCCTCTTGGTCGATTGCCCGCCGGAGAACACGGACTTTGTCCAGCATGTCCGGCATGAATGATTGCCCTCCCCAACCGGGCTCCACTGTCATTACCAAGACAAGATCAAGATCGGGCAAATACGGGAGGAGCGTCTCTACCGGTGTGCCAGGCTTGATGGCGAGCCCAACACGTTTACTAGCGCTACGGAACGCTTGGAGGGCGGTACCAACATCCGTACAGGCTTCCACGTGCAGGGTAAACAGATCGCCCTCGCTACTGAGAAAAAGGTCGAGGTGGCGTGTAGGCTCTGTAACCATGAGGTGGACATCGAAGAGTCGTGAAGAAGCATTCCGTACGCTTTGAATTACAACCGGGCCAAAGCTGAGGTTGGGCACAAAGTGGGCGTCCATAACGTCGAAGTGGAGATAGTTGGCGCCAGCGGCGTGTGCCGCCGACACGTTTTCCGCCAAGCGACCGAAGTCCGCGGCGAGCACAGAAGGAGCGATCTGAACGCGGCGCTGGAGATGTGTAGATGGTGGGCTCGTCATAGTCCGTGGAGTATCGAATTAATGCGAGACAGGAATTGTGCAACCGGTTTCAGGCAGCGCGGGACGGGCCTAGGGAGCCACGTAGGCAGCCGCTAATTCAGCAGAGGCAATGGATTTCTAAACAGGTTATGATAGAGCGCCTCAAAGTGCAGGTGCGGTCCGGTTGAATATCCCGTGTTGCCCATATTCCCGATGACCTCACCGGCTCTTACAAAGTCACCAACCGTAACGGCAAAGGTGCTCAAGTGACTGTAGGTGGTAACCCACCCGTTGCCGTGATTGATCACGATGCGATTTCCATATCCAATTGGGCTCCAACCGGCAGCTACTACTTGCCCGGCATCGGCAGCGAAAATTGCGGTCCCCGTACGATTACCAATGTCCAATCCCGGATGCCCCGGATAGTAGAAATACTGCGTAATTGTTCCGTTCGTCGGCCAGCGAAACTCCCCAAACGCTGCAACAGGCTGCTCTCGCTGTGACAGTTGTGTTTCCGCGCTCGACTTTCGCAGCGCCTCCGGCAGGACCCCATGCGGGATAATCAGCTCCATACCGGGCACAAGTGTCGTTGAGAGACCGATACGGTTGTATTCCGCAATCGCTACAGGATTGCTCTGATAGTTCTCAGCAATTTCGTGCAGTACATCGTCCCTGACTACAACGTATATCACGCCGTCTATCGGTGGTATGCGCAGCTTGTCTCCAAGGTAAAGTAAGTGGTCGGGAGCGATGTCGTTGGCCCAAAGCAGTGTATCCAAAGTAATGCGAGAACGAGCAGCGATATCGACGAGCGTATCGTTTCCTTGCACGTCATAAGCGAGAATCTCGTCACGCGGGCGCAGGATTACTGTGGTTTCTAAGAGAGTTGGGCGTTCAATTACATCGGGGAAAATAGCTTCAACAGTACCAAAGCGGATAGTCGGTCGGGAGCTATAGTAGCTGAATTCGCCCGATTGTGTGCGACCGGTTATCTGCTCGGCGGCAAAGGGAGCGGCCCAAAGGGCAATTAGGCCGAGTGCCAATATGACCGCGTGGCCCGCTGCCCGGTTACCAAGAGACTTCATCCGCAGCAACAAGGCATCGCTGCGAAACGCTAAGACCGCAAGGCGCGAAATACGAAACACGCTAAAGGCGCAATAGAAGAACAGCCCAAGGAGCTGCAAGAAGAGAGAGCCCTGCGGAGGTTTAGCGGAGCCTGTTTGGCCGAATTCGCCTTCTTGCGCGTATTGGGCGACGCTCTCCTCAGGAACCGCCTCAACCGCCATCGCTTATTCCCCCTAGAGTATTTCCGGCCGGCGTTGCGACTTCCATGCGCGTTTCTTGGGAGCATTCTGCGCTGTCCGCAGCCATGCCAGTGTGTTTGCACGGTATCAGTTACTTTTCACCCTGTCAACAAACGGAAATAGGTGCCGGGCAGGTTACTATCACCCTAAGTCTTGATAGCCAGCTCTAGTGCGCAAAGGCAGGTTTTTAAGGGAGCATTAGCACTCGTTTGGTGCAAATGCGCTGCTGGGCCACATGCTCGAACAGGGCTGGCGCAGTACCGTGAAATCCTTGCTCATCACTGGTGTGATAGGCATAATGCACTGGCAATACACGTAGATTACCGACTAACATTAGTGACAGGGAGGGACACCCATGGTCGAGCACCTGGTGCTATTCAAGGTTAAAGCCGGCGTCAGCGAAGATGCAATTCAGGCAATGCAGAATGCTCTTAGAGGGCTCCAGGAGGCAATTCCCGGCATCTTGGAGATCACAGTCGGGGCCAACTTCAGTGAGCGGAGCCAGGGCTTCACCCACGGCTTGCTGGTACGATTCCAAGACCGCGCCGCTCTGGACGTCTACATTCCCCATCCTGCACACGAAGAAGCACGGAATTCCTACATCCTGCCGATCGTCGAGGACGTGCTGGTCTTAGACTACGAGGGGTAGAGATCGGCCGGCGCAGTTCTGGGCCTCCGCCTTGCCATGCAATTGGGCTCGTGCTCGGAAGCGACCCTTGAATGCAATTGCAGGGAGGGTTGCACGCAAACTACTGTCAGCCCTCAGGAGAGCCAAGCACCGGCCAAGCGCCTAGCACTCTCACGAGCACGCATTCCCTCTCGAGTTCAACGAGCGCTGTGCATACCGGCGCCTGGGCCGGATGCCCAATGAGAATCGCAAAGAAATAGTAGTCCCACGTACGCCGGCGCGACGGTCTGGAGAGAATGAAAGTCAGATTGACATTATGTTTAGCAAATATGCCCAGGGCGTTGTAAAGGGATCCGGGCCGGTCCGTGATACTGAAGAGTAGAGCAGTGCGATCGTTGTCCGTCGGCGCAGGTAGCTGCTTGCCCAAAATGGCAAATCGCGTAACGTTGTCTACTCGGTCCTGAATACTGCGAGCGATTATGGGCACGCCTTCCGCCTTTGCCGCGAGTTCGCTCGCAATGGCAGCGGCCCCGGGCTCATGCTTAACCCTGGCAACTGCTGCGGCAGTGCTCACCATCTCCACTGTGTCGACGCGGGGCAGCTCTTCAGCCAGCCAACTCCGGCACTGCGCCAGCGCTTGAGGATGCGAGTAAACGACGCGAAGAGAATCCCGGGGAGAACTTGAGATGAGATTGTGCGCAATCGGCAGCACAATCTCGCCGCAAATCTGAAGCGCGGTGTCCAGATATTGCACAAATGAATCCAGGGTCGGCGTAACACCGCCTTCAGTAGAGTTTTCAAGGGGGACAACGCCGTAATCGGCCACACCTTTCTCCACAAGTTGAAAGACGTGGTCTATAGTGGCCGCCGCCTGCAGATTTGCGGCACTACCAAATGATTGGAGTGCTGCTTGATGCGTGAAGGTGTTCTCCGGTCCTAGATACGCTACGGCCGTCGCTTTTTCCAGAGAGCGGCAAGCAGAGAGCACCTCTCGATAGATGTTTGTGACCGCCGTTGCACTTAGAGGGCCATCACTTGCGGCTGACGCTACCTGTCCAAGCACCTGGCGCTCGCGCTCCGGCACGTATATGGGGACGTTATCTCCCTTTTCTTTCCCAATACGTATGGCCAGCGCTGCGCGGCGTTGGAGGCAATCGACCATTTCACGGTCGAGGGCGTCTATTTGCTGGCGCAATTCTGCCAGGATTCCATCCTGATTACGCATCGAGGCCGCTCATCCACTTCACAATTAATCGCCTCTCCATAAGACTTCAAGAATGCACACCAAAAAGGAGTGTCGTCACAATCGCAGATCTCAATATTCCCAGCCACTTCGGGCAGTATTGTAGCAGTTTCCCAAGCACCGTGCATCGGCAGCAATTGGAGAGACTCAGGCAGGTTAGGCGCCACAAGGAGGCAAGCCGACATTCATCCGCACCTTGACGCCCCAGCCGGATCTTCCTAGAATTAAGACGAGAGGAAGATTCATGCAGGTTGCAGAGTGACGGCAATATGAGTTCACACTGTGCATGACTTTCTCAGGCAGGACGAGAGCACACACAATGTTGCGTGCTTGGGACGGGTTTGCGGCATTCATTAAGGAGTCAACATACCGCAATGACGTACGTGATTGCAGAACCATGTATTGACATCAAAGATAACTCGTGTGTGGATGTTTGTCCGGTAGACTGTATCCACTCCAACGATGATGCAGTACAGTTCTTCATCGATCCGGATGAGTGTATCGAATGCGGAGCGTGCGAGCCCGTGTGTCCGGTCACGGCGATCTTCTTCGAGGACGATCTGCCGGATGAGTGGCGGAGCTACATCCAGTCCAACGCTGACTTCTTTGCCAATCAGTAGAGAATTCGCACGAACATTTGTTCGCTCGAACACTTGATCGAAAACGGCTTAGGCGTCTCGGTTAGCTTCCCTTAGCACTCGAGAATGCCGCTGCGAACGCTTCAGTTCCGTCGTCGTTCTCGATCTCCATTTGCGATCCCCGCACGAAGCGCGGGTCGTTGCCCAAATCAAATCCCCGTTGCAGGTCGTGCTCGTAACCTGCATACGTGCTGGTGGCCTGATGCCCATATTCCTTAGGCCAGCCAATGCGGAAGATTTGCCGGGGCCGGCACGATTCCCCATCCAAGCGGTAGCGGGCGATTGCATCTTCATCTAACTCCACTCCCAGGCCGGGACCCAAAGGCACAGGCATATAGCCGCGTTCAATCGCAAACGGCTCGGCGAGCAGGTCGTGCTCCCAGATGTGCATACACGATATCGCCGGCCACTGCGCATGCGAGAGAACCGCGCCAAGCTGGGCCGACCACGCCGTCGTCAGCCCCAATCCAACAAGCTGGAGCCAGAATGGCTTGCCGGCAACGGCCGCGATCGTGCCTGAATTCATTACACTGGTCAGACCGCCACCCACCACAAAGCCGTCGCACACGTCTTCCTGCAGCGCAGTCATGATGGGTGGGGTACCGTAGTGCATGGCCAGCGGTCGTGGAACGTGCCTCCGAATTTGCTTGTTTCCAGCCACGTCGCCTTGCGGGATTGGCGTCTCGAAAATCGAGACGTTGACATAGGAGAGCAGCTCTTGCAGGAGCGGAATGGCAGTGCCCGCGTCCACGAGCATGCTATTAAAATCAATGTCCAGGTGCATGGATTTCGGAATTACGGTCTCGAGCGCTGCAAGTTGCGCGTGAATGTCACGCCAGGGACGCCCTTTGAGCTTCATGGATACATAGCCTCGATCAAGCGCCTTTTGCGCTTCCGCGGCCCACTCCTCAGGCGCCATGTCGAGGCACCACCAGGAAATAGGGACACGCTTGCGGACCTGCTCGCCAATGAGCCGGTGAATAGGTACCCCGGCAATCTTTCCTGCCAGGTCCCACAGCGCCATCTCAGGTCCTGCCCCAAGTGTGGAGTCCCACAGGTGTTGATGCGGCTCTGTGCCAACCAGCATTTCTCTAAGGCCCTCCGGCGGCCTACCCCAGGTATATTCCACCACGGTCTCGCCAATACCCGTCAGACCGGACTCCGTGTGAATGCGGCAGACCTCAACAAGCCGCCAATCACCGCTTAGGCGCGTCATGTGCAGGTCGTGATGCTCACTGAATGGCACCAGGAGTAGAATCTGTTCGACGTCAATAATCGTTTCAGCCATGGCTTTCCTCCCGGATTACATATAGAGATTTGCCTAGGACGATGTACGTATAGGTCGAAGAGAGATGCGCGCGATTGCGTCCTCGCCAATGGCGCCTTGCCGGCCTGTGTTCGGAACAGTCTATGACGTATGCACTATGTGGTACTTGGAGTATCGGCGTCGGCATGCCGCTTGGGAAAGTCAAAGTCAATGAGGGTACCACCCGACCTGCCTGCCTCTTGCCATGACGAAACAGCAAATTGAAGCCGAACGACACCGCAAGTGGGAACTTCCCCGACAAAGTCCTGGGATAGAAAGTTGCTCAAGTCTGTAAAGCCGGGGTTATGGCCGACCAACGCCACGTGATCAAGGGCATCATCTAGGTTCCTGACTATCAGCAGCAGTTCTTCCGATGTAGCATGGTAAATGCCTTCTTCGATCACCAACTCAGACTTCTCGTATCCAATCTCCTTTCCCATGCGTCTGGCCGTGCTGCGCGCGCGCTTGGCCGGGCTGGAAATCAACACGTCGGGCATGAACTCAATCGCTGCCAGCCGCTGCCCCATGTCAATGGCATCGCTCTTGCCCCTCCGATTTAGAGGCCGTGCAGAATCCTCCATCCCGGTTTGCTTCCAACTGGACTTCGCATGCCGAATCAGTGTGAGCTGTTTCATCGTACGCACCTCAAAGCAGCATTTCAAAAACCCGCTTGCTGTTGTCATCCAGTGCTCGAAAATCTGGAATGTAGAATCGATTTCCGTCAATATCAATGATGAGTATCTCGTTCTCGGAAGGCATTAGCACGGAATCAAGCTCCCAGCGCATCACGAACTCCCGTACGCCGTGATCCGTCTCCACAGTCCAAAACGAGGTACGCCACTCGTTGCGGTAAGCCTGTACGGAGCGAATGCGGTATACGCGATAGTAACTCTCCAAGGACGCATGGAGGATATTCCGCGACTCAGCGTCTAGCTCATCGGGATTCTCGATGAGGCAAAACTCCTTGTCCTTGGTGTCGAGAATTGAAACGAACTGCTTTAGGGATAGCGGAAACGCCCATACCGCCTTGCCCCGCAGGAGGCAGCGATCACCGGCTAGCTCCACCCGCATTTCTCCGCTCGGCCCACGCTGCAGCCGAATCATTGCGGGGTCGGTCGTCCCGGCGCCGATATCGGCGATGCGGACGGCCTCTTCAGTTTCTAACGCGATTTCTTCCAATCCAAGCCTCTATCGGTATCGCTCGATTATTGAAGTCCAAATTAGGATTGCCACGGAAACTCAATTGCCAAATACGTACTCATGCCGACGAGATTTGCCGAACGCTTCGGCCAAGCACACTTCCATTGGGTCAACCTCTGTATCAATTCCCACTTGAGGCCTATCGTTCGACTGCTCTGAGTCGGGAGACCGTGCGCTGCATTTCAACCAATTTATAATATATCCCGCGCTTGGCCAAAAGCTCTTCGTGGGTCCCAATTTCCGCAACCGTGCCTTCATCCATGACAACAAGCCGATCGGCATTGCGGAGCGTGGAAAGCCGATGCGCGATGGCAAATGTCGTCCGGCCCTTGATCAAGCGGCCTATGGCTTGCTGAATGACGAATTCCGTCTCCGTATCAACCGACGCCGTGGCTTCATCGAGTATGAGAATGCGCGGGTCTTTGAGCACGGCCCGCGCAATCGAAACACGTTGCTTTTCTCCCACCGACAGACGATTGCCGCGTTCGCCGACAAGTGTATCGTATCCCTCCGGCTTGGCCACAATGAAGTCATGGGCATTCGCCGCCCGCGCGGCGGCAATGACTTCCGGCAAGTCCGCCTCAGGTTTGGCAAAGCGGATATTCTCCAAGATGGTACCGCTGAAGAGGAACGGTTCCTGCAGCACCACGCCAATCTGGTCGCGCAGGCAGGTCAGCTCGATGTCGCGGATATCGTGGCCGTCGACAAGCACTACTCCGTGATCGGCCTCGTAGAACCGACACACGAGATGCGCCAGTGTGCTCTTGCCCGCGCCGGACTTTCCCACCAATCCGATCATCTCACCGGGACGTACGTCCAAATCGACCTTCTTCAAAACGGGTTTCGTTTTGTCGTAGCCAAACGTCACCTCGCGCAACTCCACCTCGCCCCGCAGCGGGCGGAGAGTCAGCTTGCCCGGCTCGGCATAGGGTTCAGTTGGCGTGTCCATGACGTCAAATATGCGATCGGCGCCCACCAGAGCCCGGGACATCCAGTTGTAGATCCGGTTGAACCACTGCAAGGGACCGTAGAGCATCCAAAGCAATTGGATGAATGCCATGAGATCGCCCAGCGTCAAAGAGCCGCCAATTACTTCTCTGCCACCGGCATACCAGGCGATGAAGACGCCCGCGCCGGTGACAAAGTTAAGCACCGCGAAGGAGCTATCCCAAAACCGCGCCTCACGGACCGTCGCTCGTGCAACCGCTTCGTTGCGGCGGTTGAACCGGCCAACCTCGGCATCTTCCTGCGCAAAGGCCTTAGCCACACGAATACCCAAAAGCGATTCGTTCAGTTGGCCGTGCAAGAGCGCCCAGTTTTGAGAAACCCGCGACCAGAGCACACGCATGCGCTTTACCAGTGCTGTCCCTCCCAGCACGACGAAAGGCACCGGCAATAAGACGAGAAGCGTAACCTGCCAACTCATCAAGAGCAGGATGACGAGCACCCCTAAGAGCATGACGGTATTGACTACCATGTAGGGCGCGCCGTCAATGAGAAAGTAGTTCAGACTCTCGGTATCTCGCGTGACAAGAGATAGCAGATTTCCCTGCCCCTTGCGATTATGGAATGTCAGCGACATACGTTCCAGTACCTCATAGAGTTGCGCGCGCATGTTAGCAATCACACGTGTGCTCAGCCACGCGCCAACCCAACTACCAACTACTTCCAGGCCACCGGTCGCCAGGTTTACGGCAACAAGCGCTGCAACGAGCCAGGCGAGTAGGCCGAGGTTATCTTTGGGCACCACTACAACGTCGACGGGCACCAATACATCATCGATGATCGTTCTCGTTATGAGTGGCGGCGTCAATTGAAGCAGTGCACGGCCCAAGGTGGCGACTATGAGCACCGCCGCCAGGGGCTTGTATGGCTCAAGATAGCTGGCAATCCGCAGCATGACTGCCATCTTGCGCACGCAACGGGGACAGTTGCGGTCTCTATCCGGCAAGAGTGCCTGGCACTTCTGACAGCGCGCGCGGGGGATGTCTGTCGTTACGGCAAACGGCTCATCCTTGGCAAGCTGCTGGATGCCGCGGGCAATCTCGGTGAACTTGGCGCCGAGGGAACTTGAGTACTCGATGATAGGGGTAAAGTGGCCCTTCCAATTGACCTCCAGGCGGCCGCCACCCACGAGCGGTTCTGCCCGCGCATCGGAGATCTCGGAGAGGTCCATGCTAACCGCGCCGTCGACACCCGGCGCTAAGTGGGGCAACACAATGACCCGCTTATCGGTCAACAGCATCCAGCGCACGCCAAACCGACCGTCATGCCGAATGTCCGACATGGCGACCAGCAGCGTCTCCTCGCCGGGCGACTCTAGCTCACGCCATTGGGCTTCAATCTCAGGAGGAAGCGTGTCGAATACGACCATAAATGATAGCTCAATATGCTTTGTGCGGACGGCTCTTGAAAGCAACACCGGGTAGCTAACCCGCGAAGAGGAGAATAAGCGCTCGGCTTAGTTTACCTTATAGATAAGTCTTATAAAACCATGTCTCGTGCCGGAGTGACCCATTGCGTCCCACAATCCAGAGGTGAGCCGAATCCCTCTCCGGAATCTCACGACGGCCCGCGAAAACTATTGATACTTGCGTATGTTCGCGTTATGCTCCTCAAATGTGCGACTAAAGACATGGGACCCGTCACCCGTGGCCACGAAGAAGTAGAAGTCAGACTGTGCGGGAGCCGCTACCGCCTGCAGAGAAGCTAAGCCGGGATTGCAAATCGGACCGGGAGGCAGGCCGAGGTTCGCGTAGGTGTTGTAAGGTGAAGCCACTCTTAGGTCTTCATAGGTCAGGGCCCTCTTCCACCAACGCCCCTCAGACTCTTGATAGCCCAAGGCATATTGGACGGTTGGGTCTGCGCCCAGATGCATATTCACATTGAGCCGATTGTAGAAGACGCTTGCAATCAAAGGGCGTTCCCCAGGAATTTGCGCTTCTCGCTCAACAATTGCTGCCAGGGTAACTGCTTGGTGAATGTTCAGCCCATTTACCTGGAAGCCATCGCTCACGCCGCCGCCAATCTTCCGCGAGAACTGGTCCAAGAGATCTTCTATGAACTCGGTAGTCGTAGTTTCGTTCTCTATGCGATACGTATCGGGAAAGAGATAGCCTTCCAGCGTGGCGGTATCCGGCCGCTCTGTCAGGAAGTCGCGCTCAATTCCCGCGCCTGCGGTCAAGGTCAAAAACTCGCTCGCACTCAGGGCGTTTTGTGTCTCGAGGTAGGCTGCGATCTCTTCCCTCCGCCAGCCCTCGATGAGGGTAAGGACTCTATCCTGTACCTCGGCCTTTTGCAACGCCTCGATTGCCTCGTCTACGCTCATATTCTTACGTAGGACATGCTGCCCGGCCTGGAATGATCCATCCAAGCCACTCTGACGTGCACGCAGCCGGAATGCGAGAGCACTACGTATGACACCGGCTTCCCGCAACTGATCCGCAATCTGATCCGTGGTACTCCCCGGCGGTATAGTGAGCACCACTTCGCTTTCGTCCTCTTCAGCACTGTCCAAAAGGCTGTCAGCCACGCTTCCACCTAAATCGCAGCTAGCAGGTATGGGAGAGAGCGCGGTGATTGCAAGCAAGCGTAAGAGCGCGCGTCGCGAACGGTAGTTTCTCATTGATTTATGGTTCAATTCTCTTACTGCCACCGGAAAAGGCGGATTAGCGTGCCTCACTGAGGCTGGCAAAGTACGACTCCAGGATGACCGCGGCTGCGGCGGCATCCAGCGATGTCTTGCGCCGCGCGCCTGTCGGGCTTTGCTGCAAGCGCTCTTCTGCAATTACTGTCGAAAACCGCTCATCCCAGAATACCACCGCCATCCCGAGCGCTGTTCCAAGCCGTTCGCCTTCTTCTTTTATGCGCTCTCCTTGCTGGTGGAGCAGTCCATCGAGGCTAATAGGTAGGCCGACAATGAGCCTCTCCGCCTGTTGCGCTACTAGCAGCCGCTTCAATTCAGCACAATCCTGTTCCCATGTACGCCGCTGTATCGTCTTTAGCGGCGTTGCAATGCCAATGCCAGAATCCCCGGTGGCAACACCAATACGCCGCTCACCGATGTCGAGACAGAGAATTCGCATCGTCATCTAACGAGAACACTATGCAGCGAGGATAAGCGGCTCCGTGATCTCAATGGAGATTCGGAACCACAACCGCGGCATTCGGTCGTACCAATCGGGCCCCATCTCCACCACAAACTCCCCAACGCCCATCAGAGTGTTTAAGTAGGCTTCTGCCTCTTCGCGCGTGGTGTTTGCCAGCTTGCGCCGAACTTCGCCAAGGTCCCAAGTCGAGACCAAGTCCCCCTGCGCCTGAAGCGTAAGCTGCACGACTCCCTCAGAAATACCGAAATCCTCTGGGGCGCCCAAGATCAACGTGTCGCGCAACAACGTATACGATCCAAGTTGGTTTTCCACGATTCGCTCAATAATGAGCGGGGCTACTTCTGCAAGATGCTTGCTGGAGAATACAGTTCCGCGAAGTTTCACCTTCATCTGCAACGTGACTTCGTCGCCTTCTTGCCCCACTTCTTTGTCGTACTCAGCCTGCTCCACAATAACGTCGGTATCCCACTGCACAAAGATTTCATCCGACACATCGATCCTGTCCCTGAGGCTAGTCAAAACCTGGTGCAGGAGTTCTTGACGGAGGTTCTCAAACAACTTCAATCGATCTTCTTCCGTCACAAAGCGTGTGGCGCGCTCCCCGCCGCCCTGTATCGGTGAGGTGTTTTCTACTATCAGACGTTGGTTGAGTGCCTGGTCCTCCATATGCGTTATCGCGCCGGCTTCAACGTTGCCAATTGGTCCCACTTCTTCCGCGACGACCGCCACCCGGCGCGCACCGAAGCTCTCGCTGGTAGCGGAAGTGGGCGGTACGGTAACTTGCGCCGAAGTCACAAAACGTCTGTTGTCACTCGTTAAGATCACAGTGCCATGCGGCACGATGACCGGCTGAGAAATTTGGTTGCGCAGGATCACGGAGCCTTCGGCCTTACCAATCGGCTCATCTCTTGTGCCTGTAGCGGCGACAGTCAACTCGTCCGTCTCTTCGATGACGACCAGTTGCGCCGGTATCGTGCCCGCAGTCGCATTAAGACCCCTGACCTGGGGGTCCGCCATCAATTGCAATTCAGTGCTGTATTGCTGTTGCACGGGCGTGAGCTGAATCCTGGCGCTCGGCACTACCAGGTATACACCTCCCCATACAAGGAACAGTACCACGACAATAAGTGTGGCCAAAGCAAGCACTTTGGAAAGCGACTGATCGATAGCCAGCGACGTGCGCGGTCGCTTTGGCAACGACTTTCTGCCCGTATCTCTGGTGGAAAGGGTAGCGAGCGGAGGAGGCTGCTCTTCTCCACGAACCAATCTACTGCCGCCAGAGGTCCCTCTTGCGGCAGGCTTCTTTGGCTTGCCCGCCACTCTTGAATATTCTTGCCCGGCGAGTGTTCTAGCAGCAGCGGCGGAGTCAAGTTCCTCTGCGCTCACTTGAGAGTGCTCTGAAGGATGAAGAGCAGCCAGTGAGCTTACTACATTGATCCCCAGGCCACTGGCAGTCGCGCGCACGGCCCGAGTGCCACAGACCAGAGTGAGGTCAAGCTCCAAGTCTGCCGCTTGGCGCTGCAAGAATGCCAGGTTTTCACTGCTGTGCAGTGCCGGGCAGTTGTTCGCCACGAGCACGATAGAGGAGCCACGCCTGCCTTGGAGCTTAACGAGAATCGCCGCGATCTCATCACCGTGGCTGGCATAGACGATCCGGCTACTTGAGAAGGAGCTTGCCATTGACAATAGAGGGAACTGATGAATGGAAGAGGGCGACCAAACCAAGGCAAATACCCGCTTGGCACACACCTATACTATACCTGAATTGGATGCACGAGTGGAATGCAGGAGCGTCTTCAATCTAATTTAATGTTGAAGACGCCCCTTGGCACAACGCCTAGCGCCAATGAGGATGATTACCCTTGACAGTGTGGCTGCGTGTCACTATAATCCACTACGGTAAAAGCATTGGGTGAATCGGGGCATCGCCCCGGACGAAGGAGAATTCAATGGATTCATTGCGTACACCCAAAGGAATTAGCAGGCGAAGCCTGCTTGCAGGAATAGGTCTTGGCACCGCTGGTGCACTGCTCGCGGCGGCCTGCGGCGGCGCGGCTGCCCCGGCAATGGAAGAGGCCAAGGCCGAAGAGGCTCCCAAGGCCGAGGAAGAGATGAAGATGGCCGAAGAGGCCCCGCCGGTGCAGTTCCTGCATTGGTGGATATCCCGCATCGATCCGGGTGGACTCGTACCCTGGGCATTGGAGGAGTTCACGAATCGCACCGGTATTCCGGTGGAGGACGTGGGCAAGGACCCGATCGAGCCCCTACGCCAGCACTTCCGCACCACGATTGCGGCCGGTCAGCCCGTGGACGTGGCCTTCAACTCCATTATCTGGGCGCGCGACCACTGGGACCTGGGCATGTTGATGGACTACGGCCCCTACCTGCCCCAGTATCCGCACATTCAGGACGACCAGTACTTTGAGTCTTCGCAACAGTTCCGCAAGGCTGAAGGCGCGACGTTCGGCATTCCCGTCATGGGGCCGGAGTCGACTTCGATTGTCGTCAACGGCCAGTTGCTCATAGACGCCGGTCTTGACGAGAATGGTGGGGACATCAATAACTGGAGTGACCTGGTTAATGCGGCTCGCGCTATGACCAAAAAGGAAGGCAACCAAATCACCGTCTCCGGCTTCTTGCTGCAAAACGGTGTCGGCCACTTGGCGCGCTGGGCGAGCTGGGTACTCACGACGGGCACCAGCGCCTACGACGCGGATCAATTCACGGCGCAGTACAACACTGAGCAGGCGCGGGATACGCTGCAGTTCCTCTTTGACCTCTGGAATAAAGAGGAAATCAGCGCCAAGGATCCTGAAGGCGGCTCCGTGCCTGATCACTACAAGCTGCTGCAAGCCAATCAAGCCGGCATGCACCACGATATTAGCTCGACCCCAACGCTGCGGTACTTTGAAGTGCCCCGCGATTTCAAGTATTGGCAAATCGGTTTTCCGGCCTCTGATGGCCCGGACGGCCAGTTTGCCACTTCGTCGTGGATGAACCCGGTTGTAACGCCTCTCGGGGCGGGCAACCCGGACGGTGCGGTTGAGTTCATCAACTGGTTCTGCGGGCTTGAGGTAGCCTTGCATAAGATCGAGGTCAATAAGGCCGTCTCCCCGCGCCTTGATCTCTTTGCCCATGAAGCGTGGACCGCTGGCGTTGCGGACCTTCCCGTGCTCCAGACGCGCGAAGACTTGGCTAAACTGCCAGGCGTCTACCCCTATAGACGCTACCTGAAGCAGGATGCCGAAATTCGACCGATGCTTGACGATGCTGTCCTGGGCAAGATCGACATCGCAACCGCGCTGGCACAGGCCGACGAGCGCGCCAACCAGATCCTGAATGAGGATGCAGAGTAAGCACTTCTTACACTGCTTGCACATAGGTGAAGATAGAAGGAGGCGCACAATTGTGCGCCTCCTTTGCACTCCCAGTGCGTGGCCGGGACCAAGTGAGTCATTCCCTTGAACCCCTTGGATCAGAAGGGCCCGCATCACTTGCCATGCCTCTTGGCCGCCGGTCCCGCGCATAGACGTGTGCGAATGCGAGACAGGACACAGAAGTTCAATTTCCCGTGGTCCGAAAGCATCTAGACAGACCCATCGTGAGTGTAAGGGCGTGCGGCTAGCCACAATCAAGACCAAAGTTTCTCGCGAGACTGCCAGTTTCCGTTCGCCCTGAGCCTGTCGAAGGATGAACGAATACTCTCCTCAGCCCTTAGCTTCTCATCATCTTGCAGTTGCCGGGCACTCTAGATTCCTCTTCGCTCCACTCATCGGAATGAAATGTGACCCTTCTCGAGTCTCTTGGCACTTGGTCAGGCCTGACTTGCCTAGACCCTTAGAGCTGCACCCAATTCCCCTCCTGAACCACAATACGCCCACTGCGCATGACTCCCCGCACGTCACATAGCGCTTCAATGCGGCCTGCCACGTCTCCATTGAGCAGCACCAGGTCTGCCACCTTGCCAGCCTCAATCGTCCCAACCTCGTCCTGTAGCCACATTCCTTCCGCCGCGCGTCCGGTGACGCGGAAAATTACCTCCACAGGATCCAGCTTGAGCGTATGGCATGCCGCCACCAGTTTCTCCGGGAACGTAGCAATGTCCATCCCTAGGTGGTCGCTGGAAAAGTATGACTTGCATCCACGCCGCTCCATATCTCGGATGAGATCGAAGCGATGCTCTACCGGACCGGGGCCTTCCCAGCCGGTCACCGTGCCGTCACGGTCCGCGATGCGCGGCAACGTGGCAAAGACGTTTAGGTCCACAAAGATCCCTTTTTCGCCCGCTTCCTGCGCAACTTCCGGTATGTAGACAACCGACCCTTCCTCCGACCCCAGCCAGTTGCAGTGGGCCAGAGCGTCTACGCCCGCGCGCACTGAATTCACGATACCCTCAGTGGCGTTGACGTGCGCGACGACTCGCTTGCGCAGCCGATGCGCGTCCTCCACCGCTACACGCATCTCCTCTTCCGAATACTGCGCCCGGTAGCGGTTGGTGGGGGGATCGGAAGCGCCGCCCGTAGCCATGATCTTGATGAAGTCCACGCCGCGAAAGACGAGCTTCCGAATCGCAATCTTGATCTGGTCGGCGTTGTCGGCCAATTCCTCAATACCCAGGTAGTGGCCGTGGCCCGCTGTTGTAGTGACACTTGGACCGGCGGCAAGGATGCGCGGACCGACTACGCCGCCCTGATTGATGGCATCACGCACGAACAACAACACATCGCCAATACTGCCGCAGTCGGCGAGCGTAGTAAGACCGGCTGCCAAGGCGGCCCGCGCCGCTTGCAGGGTGTAGAGCGCAATGGCTTCTCTTGGGGCATCCACGCCGGGGTATGCAGGATCATCTCCATGCACGATCGTAAGGTGGGCATGGCCGTCGATCATACCGGGAATGAGGGAAGCGCCCGCGCCGTCGATCTCGTCCCAGCCTGAGCGGTTTGGAAAGGCAGAATCGAGCTCTTGTCGCGTGCCCACAAAGACTATGCGTTCATCTTCGATTACGACGCAGGCATTGCGCTGGGCTTCGACTCCCGTGCCATCGATCAATACGTCCGGACAAATCAGTGTGGGCATGGCGAAATCTCCTTAATCAGGCGGATTCTTGTAGATGGGTTCCCGGACTGGGTCGCGCGAGGCGCGGCACTTGCGTTGCCAATGAAGGGACGTGCTAGTGTCTGCAAGTATTCTCCAACCGCACTGCGTGTCCAGCACACCTCATCCAACCGTACACGGCGGATGCTACTCTAGTGTATGGTATCTCCAGGAATTGCACACCGCGTTCATCGCGGCCCCTCGCTGCAGAGAGTTGCGCATGTGAATCTAAGCAGGCATGCAGTCAAGGTTGTCTGGAGGCCGAAGTCTGCAAGAGTCCGTCTTGCTCTGAGTAGCTATCGTAATCTCGGTGCACGGCACGTCAAAGTCATAGAAACGTAGAGGAAGGATTTTGCATTATGTCCGGAACAGGTTTGAGTGATCCTGGAACAGTTGGCATGGACTCGGCTCAGCTCGAACGCGCCTTCGCGCTCATCGCGGACTGGACTGAGAGCGGATTCATGCCCGCCGCAGTCCTGCACGTGGCCCGGCACGGCAAGACCGTTGCCCACCGCGCATTTGGACGCACGACAGTGGCGCCGAATGGGCCGCCGGCGCAGCAAGACAGCATTTTTATTATTGCTTCAATCTCTAAACCGGTGACGTATACGGCGCTGCTGCGGCTGGTTGACGAAGGATCGGTCAGCCTCAGCGATCCGGTCACGCGGTTTATACCGGAGTTTGGCGGGCAGTCCTCCACGGATTCACCCGATCGAAGTGCGGTGCAGATTCGGCACATATGTACACACACATCCGGTCTGCCGGATATGGTGCCAAATAACGTGTTGCTGCGCCGCCAACATGCGCCTTTCGAGACCTTCATTGAGCATATCTCCAAGGTTCCGCTGCTCTTTGCGCCGGGCACAAATATCTCCTATCAGAGTGCGGGCACGGCGCTAGCTGCGGAGATTGTGCAGCGCGTGCGCGGAAAGCCGCTGCGCGAGGTGCTGGCCGCTGAGGTGTTTGAGCCACTGGGCATGACCGACACCTCGCTCGGCTGGAATCCTGAGAAGGAGTCGCGCATTGTGGAAGCCACGCAACCTTCGCATCTCACCGGTTCCGACTACGATCACAACAGCCTTTACTGGCGGGAATTCGGTGCGCCGTGGGGCGGACTCTTCTCCACAGTTGGTGATATCGGCCGAATTCTAGAGATGTACCGCCAAGGCGGAGCCTTGGATGGCGTGCGTATCCTAAGTCCTGCGACCGCAACGGCTATGCTCAGCGAGCAGTCCGATGCCATGCCCGGCATACCGTCCGCAACAAAACTCCAAGAGGGCTGGGGACTGGGCTTCCGGCTCTTCCGGCGCGCCAATCCCGTGTATTTTGGCGATCTCTTATCACCGGGATCGTTCGGCCACACGGGCTCCACCGGCACCTTTGCCTGGTGTGATCCCACCAAGGGGCTGAGTGCCGTCTTCTTCTGCAACCAACTCCACGAGAGGGTCCAGCACGAGTTTCAAACGCTTAGCAACACCATAGCCGCCGCCGTGCGTGAGTAGGATTGAGAAACAATATAGGGTAGAATCGTAATGCTAACGCAGTCGAAACGTATCGGAATACAATGAGGGACAACCGGGGGACAGAGCTATGGATTTCGGCTCGAATGGCAGTCCTGGATACGAAGACTACGCCAGTGAAGAGGAAGACTCCGATGTAGTTGAATACGACCTCAGTGTAACACCCAATGATTTCAATGTTTCCACGCTCTTTAGCTTCATCGAATCAGGGACGGTAATCATACCGGAATTTCAGCGGCACTACGTCTGGGATATCAAGAGAGCATCGAAACTCATCGAGTCGCTAATCCTTGGTCTGCCGGTTCCTCAGTTGTTTCTGTATGAAGAGGCGCGGAACAAATTCCTCGTCATCGATGGGCAACAACGCTTGATGTCGATCTACTTCTTCATCAAGCAGCGCTTCCCTCGTAGAGAAGCACGCGCGGAAATTCGCCGCGTATTCGAGAAGGAGGGGTCCATTCCAGATGAAGTCATACATGACGACAAGTACTTTACTAACTTCCGCCTTCAACTTCCCGCGAAGCTGCCAGATCAGCCCAATCCGCTTTCAGGGATTAGCTACGCCACATTGGGGGAGCATAAGTTTCAATTCGATCTGCGGCCGATACGAAACATCTTTGTCAAGCAAAACTCTCCAACGAATGACGATTCGTCTATTTACGAGATATTCAGCCGCTTGAATTCCGGTGGTGTTAATCTAACACCCCAAGAAATACGTCTTAGCCTCTATCGCTCTGAATTCTATTACGTGCTCATGCGAATGAACACTCATCAGCGATGGCGCACCATTCTGAACAGCGACGAGCCCGATCTTCATCTGAAGGACGTAGAAGTGCTGCTCCGTGTCTTCGCAATGCTTATTGATGCTCAGAGCTACTCACCCTCAATGGTAAAGTTCCTAAATCAGTTCTCACGAAAGTGCCAGGCGCACGATCAACAACTGAATCTATACCTTGAGGATCTCTTCTATTCATTCTTGGACGCCACGAAAAGACTTCCTGGCGATGCATTCTTAATCAAAGAGACCAATAGATTCAGCGTTGCCTTAATTGAGGCAGTATTTACTGCTGCGTGCGCCAAAGCATTCGAAGAAAGACGTACTGCCGAAGGGCTGTTGGATCGAGACGCATTGCAGAAGCTCAAGGAGGATTCAGCGTTCTTAACAGCTTCTACATCTGGAACAACCCAGACGGCAAATGTGCGAACAAGACTAGCCTGCGGAAAGCAATTCATAAAAGCACTGTGATAATGGAATCTACCATTGTTGATCGTTTATATCATGAGTTTCATGACATCATCGAGAATATCAACCAGGTGGAGGTTTCCTTGCAGCTCTCCGCTGAGGATGCGTTCCGAAAGAACTTACTTGTTACAGCGGTCAGCTACTTTGAACGCGAGATCAATGACCACGTGATGCGGCTAGTTGAAAAATCTAGTGGTTACAATGAGATGATCGTAGCGTTTGTACGCAATAAAGCGATTGAAAGGCAGTTTTACACTTACTTTCAGTGGAACACGCGCAATGCGAATTCTTTCTTTGGATTGTTCGGGGAAGGCTTCAAGTCGTATATGACTGGGCGAGTCAATACGGACGAGGCGTATGCACGAGCGATACGGGCGTTCCTCGAACTCGGAAGCGAAAGAAATCGACTAGTGCACCAGGACTTTGGTACCTTTCAAATGGAAAAAACTAGCAAGGAGATATTCCATCTCTACAGAGTTGCTTCTCTGTTCGTCAATTCGCTTGAGAATTCGTTCGATGACTACCTAGAATCGACCTTTGAGACGTGAGAAACTTGTGGCTTACTAGGATTTCCAAGTCGCGTCAGGCTACTCCACTGCCTCCTCGATGCAGAGCTTTGCGTCTGTGATCTCGCCGCTTTATCTAACCTCTCGGTTGCGGCAACCTCACAACATTTGCGCACCTTGCGCAACCTGAATCTCGTAAAGCGCCGCCGGGAAGGCAGGGTCATGTGGTATTGCCTTGCAGACGAGCACATACGCAGCTTGCTAAGCGTCACGCGCGAGCGTCTTGCCCTCGGTCAAGCTCACCCTGTGCCAAACACAGTTCTAGCCGGAGAATAAATCCCGTGACTCGCTTTGCAAACTCGCCTCTGGCGGAGTTACTTGAAGAGACCGAAACTCGACTCACCCTACTTTCCGGTCTGTTCCTTGCCGCCGGCATCGTCTCCAGTCTTGTTTCTGCCCCATGGTTGGTGCAAACGGGCGTATATCTCACCGCCATCTTGGTTGGCGGTGTGCCCATCGTGTGGGAAGCATGGGAAGCCCTGACTGAAGAACGGCGGCTCACTATCGACTCGCTTGTAGTCATTGCCGTGGTTGGCGCGGTCATCTTGGGACAATGGTGGGAAGCCGCGGCAGTAGTATTTCTCTTCTCGTTTAGCGAAATGCTCGAGGACTTCACACTCGATCGGGCGCACAATGAAATTCACGCGCTCATGGAGCTTTCCCCAGAGGAAGCCCGCATCAAAGTTGATGGGCGGGAATCAACCGTGCCGGTGGAAGATGTTGCGGTGGGCATGATCGTTGCGGTGCGACCGGGTGAACGCGTGCCGGTAGACGGTGACGTGCTAACCGGAGACTCTACGATAGACCAGTCGGCAATAACGGGTGAAAGCGCTCCGGTCGCAAAGTCAAGCGGTAATAGTGTCTTTGCGGGGACCATCAACCAGCAAGGCTATCTCGAAATCACCACAACCCGTCCGGCGGCAGATAACGCCATTGCCCGCATCGTGCGCCTGGTAGAAGAAGCACAGAGAGAGAAAGCGCCCACAGCGCAGTTTATCGACCGCTTTGCCGCCTACTATACGCCGGCCATTGTCATCTTTGCTGTGCTCGTTGCCGTTGTGCCCTGGCTGGCATTCGGCCAGCCGCTGCAGGATTGGGTGTATCGCGGCCTGGTCTTGCTCCTGGTCGGCTGTCCTTGCGCGCTCGTGATTTCCACGCCAATCTCGATTGTGGCCGCCATTGCCCGCTCTGCACGTTCCGGCGTACTGGTTAAGAGTGGCGCCGTAATGGAATTGCTCGGGCAGGCCAAAGTGATTGCATTCGACAAGACCGGTACGCTCACCCGGGGTCAGCCCGAAGTGACCGACGTAGTCCCATTCCTCGAATACAGCGAAGCAGACGTCATTCAGATGGCTGATAGGTTGGAGCATCGCTCTGAACATCAGCTCGCTGCCGCCGTCTTGCGCCGCGCGGGGCACACGGAGTCAGGCGAGGCAAGCGACCATCTCCACACGGAGGAAATCCAAGAGTTTGAAGCCGTTGCCGGGAGAGGCGTGCGCGCTAGGGTAGACGGCACTGTCTTCCTTTGCGGTAGCCCCGACTATCTCTATTCGCTCGGCTATGACATCTTCTCGCACCAAGAGGCAATCTCAAGCCTACAGGACGCCGGAAAGACCGTGCTCATGGTGGCAAAAGACAAGCACGTTGCAGGCATGATTGCAGCCATGGATACACTTCGGCCGAACGCAGAGCCCACTCTCAATGCAATTGGCAATCTGGGCATTTCACACATGGTAATGCTCACGGGCGATAGTCAACCAACGGCGGCTGCGATTGGACGGCAACTGCCGGTCAAAGACGTGTTCGCCGCGCTGCTACCTGAGCAGAAGGTCTCTGTGATTCAAGACCTGGTGCAATCCCACGGCAACGTGCTTATGGTTGGCGACGGTGTGAATGATGCACCCGCTCTTGCCAGCGCCACCGCGGGCATTACGCTGGGCGGCGCCGGCACTGACGTGGCAATGGAAACTGCGGACGTGGTCTTGATGGGCGACGATCTCTCCAAGATTCCATCCGCCCTTCTGCTCAGCCGCAAGACTATGACGGTGATTAAGCAGAACATCACCTTTGCATTGGGTATCAAGCTGGCCGTGCTGCTTCTCACGCTCTTCGGACTAACCCACCTTTGGATGGCAATCCTCGCGGACGTTGGGGCTACAGTAGTGGTAGCAGGCAATGGGCTGCGCCTGCTCCGTTCGTCCGATACGGGCTAGCATCGAGCCGCTTGCCAATGGCAGCGAGTTCAGACCAAGAAATCGGAGGCAGTTCCGGTCTAGTTCTAACATTCCCATGCAACCTTGGTATCATGTTCGCAATGTCCAAGCCGAAGCCCTGTACAAGTGAAACCGCAGCAGCCTCAGTTGCCATGGCGAGAGCGCTATTCTAGGAAATGAACCCACGATGACATCACAAGCAGAAGGACATCTCGGACAAGCGGACCAAGAGTTGAAGCGTGCCAGCAAAGGACGCATCGAGGCAGTGCTAAGCCTGCTGGACACCGGCGAACAGCAACTCTACGTGCTGCACGTGCGGCTTCTCCCCCAAGCACGCACCTTGCGGCGGCGTTTCCGCGAAGTGGACGCTTTGCGCTTGATGGGCTTCACGCCGCGGCCGGAGTGCCACTACTTTCCCTATCAGTGCTTCTATGCCGGATGCTACTACCGGGAACTTGGGAATGCTTCCGATGATGCGACGCGGCAGCGTTTTGAGGAGATCTTCGACAAGTCGCTGGATTCCCTAGCGGAGGCCATCGAACACATCCTGGCCGGCGCCTGGCTCGCGGAGGATATAGGCTTGCCCCTGAAGTAGCTTTCTCCAAGTGAGAGCGCAATCGCCCATCATGCGCTACCCCATTAGGAACTTTAAGAGCGCCGTGCTAGTACGAGAATTGCGGTTCCCAGTCGCCCGGCCCGTCACGCAAGAGATCGAAAAGGTGCCAGACACCGCAGTAGAGATCGCCGGGGCCGAAGAAATCCCGGGATACGCGCACGATTGATCCGTCCGCATTCCTATGGAACACAGACACACCCGGCATGGCGTGTGAGTCGTAGTGCTCTTGCTCTGATCCGAACCCCATATCCTCGATGAACGTGGTGCCTGCGGCAGAGTACATTCGAAACCGCCAACCACGTTTCTTGGCAATGTCCTGTTGGACTTTGGGATGGTTAGGAGACACGACTACAAATGCTGCGCGGCTCTCCAGGTGATGGAGCGCGCCGTTGAACTCGTCAGCCCACATTGTGCAGTAGGGGCAACCCGATCCCATGTTGTGGATCAGGATCAAATCTGACTTGTCGCCAAACATCGCTGAGAGCTTCACCGCGCCGTTCGGCCCCTCAAGCTCGTAGTCCTCTACGTGCTCCGGGGGCATCTGGCGGCGCAACTCGGCCAGCCTTTGCTTCGCCTTTTCTAAATCTTCCAACGCCGCGGTAAACTGGGTCTCCACGTCACCCAACGCTGTCATTAGGCTCCCTCCCTGCTAGAACGAATTCCTGGTACTCGATACTCTCACCATCTCAAGCGGTCTGCTCACTTCTTTGTCTTCCCAAGTTGCGCCGCGTAAAGCCCCATGACCTCCTGCACTGAAGTCGCGTCCTCGGGGCCGCGGTCTTCGCGCACGAAGCCGACAACCCTTGGAAAGCGCAGCGCATACCCCAATTCGTCTCCTTGGTGCTTGCCACAGGTGTGGGTGGGACTGCGCGTAATTTCGTCGGCCTGAATCTCGACCACATGGGTAGGATTGGTCCAGACGTCAGGTGCGACCTCGGCTTCCACCCGCGCCGGCATGTGATCGGTTTTCTCTTTGTCCAGCAGCGCGCGCATCTGCACCCACTCTTCTTCTGAGAATCCGGTGCCGAGACGTGAGATTGTTACGAACAGATCGCGGCCCTTGTCGTACACGCCAAGCAGCAATGCCCCGATGCCGAGCTTCGAGCGCGCTCCTTTGCCGTACCAGTAGCCCAGGACGACACAGTCGACAGTATCGGATAGCTCGCCCTGGTAGGAGCGCTTCATTTTGATCCAGTCAAAGCTGCGGCGGCCGGCTTGGTAGAGCGAGTCCAGTTTCTTGGCCATCACCCCTTCCAGACCGTGTTCCACTTTGTCGGCAAAGAACGCCTCAATGGCTGCTACGCTGTCGGTCTCAATATTTTCCGTAACCTGCAAGATCGGACCATCGTTCAGGAAACCCAGCAGCTTCTCTCGCCTATCGGTATATGGCTGCCTGGTCAGATCAACACCATTGAGGTAGAGGAGATCGAAGAGCACCAATCGGAGGGGGAGTTTCTCTGCCATTTCATCTACGTTATGCTTGCGCCGCCGTTGCGTAGTCATCTGAAAAGGGAGAAAGGCACCGGTCTCAACGTCATACGCCAAGGCCTCAGAATCGGCAATGAACGTGTGACCGGCTGCTTGCTCGCGCACGGCTGCAACCACGTCAGGAAACATGCCGCTGAAGTTTTCCAAGTGCCGGGAATACATGGTGACGTTCTCGCCGTCGAAGTGCACCTGACACCGAATGCCATCATACTTTGGTTCCACAGCGCATCGTCCCAGGCGCACCACAAGGTCTTCCATGGATTTTACTCGTTCCGACGCGGCGGGAATAACCGGCGTGCCAACCGAGACATGGATCTGCTGCTGTAATCCGTCTACCCCAGCGTTCCAATAGACCTTAGCAACAGTAGCCAAGTCCGCGCAGATACCGTATGCACGGTCGAGTGCGGGACGGTGGTCTTTGGAGGACGTACGCGCAAACGAGAGCGCATCCATGACTGTGGGATCCCCCACGCCCAGCCGCAAGCGTCCCAAAGGGATTCGCAGCAAGTAACGCACCTCTTGCTTTCCAACCTGGCGTACCAGGTCGGAAAGCAGCGAGATTTTCTTAGCAACGGAACCTTCCCCTTCAGTCAGAGCGATGTCCGTCAGGCGTTCGAAGACCTGCACCACCGTGAGAGTGCCCTGCTCGCGCTCGATGAGCTCTTCCGCCACCGCTCCGTAGTCGCCAATCTCACTAAAGCGTCGATGCACGTCTTCTAGGACTGCCCCGGTACCTTCTGCCACCGCCTCGGCGGTAAGTTGCTCCCCCATGCCAAACTCGATGGGTGCGTAGAGCGGCGCGACACGGCCCTGCAAGAGATAGATCACCTTGTCCACCTCTTCCGGGCGGGTCTTGTTGAAGAGGTCTGCCAGCAATTTCATCATGCTGATGCGACTGCGCGTCGCGTCAAGTTCCGCAAAATAGGCAGTCAACTGATGGAATGTGAGAGAGGCTTCTTCTTTAGCTGCTTCGGTGGCAACAGCGGTCGAGGTCATTGGGATATTTCTCCCTGGCTAAGGCTGGAAGCTGTGAACTGGAAGTAATCTCGGTGGCGCGTGCAACGATCACACTGATAGGCGCATCGGAAGTGTCTCCTCGCAATGCAAGCGTGCCGGTTGCTGCCGCAAGCGGAGGTATTGCGCCCTAACCCCGCGACTCTACCAAATTATTATGCATCAGCGGGCTCACACTTGTTGAGCGCAGTGCCGTCCAGCACAAGAGATTGATGCAAACCAACACAAGCGGACCATCGACTTCGCAAGCAATGAACGTTCGCTGGGAGGGCGTGTGGGGGAGAGGTACTGAACTGCATAGATTCTACCATAGTTCATTATTGCTCCCGTGACGCCGTCACGCAGTCACGCTGGAAGTTAGCCTTCTGCCTCCGGTCAATTGATCTGAAATGGGGCTAGTCCAAGGTTCAGCGAATATGGAGTCAATTCTTGGCGCAAGGACTAGACTGCGGTATCGTAGAAGCAACTGGGTCAAAGGAGGGAGTTACAAAGCAACGTATGGCCGGATCTTTTCGGCTGGGGCACGTCTTTGGCATACCGCTTACGATTCACTATACGTGGCTCATTGCGGCGGGTCTGGCCACCGCCACCCTCTCCGTCGTCGTCTTTCCGTTTGAGCGTCCAGGCTTGACAGCACCCGCATATTGGTTGGTCGGCGCCGTCGGCAGCGGTCTGTTCTTTAGCTCGGTCGTCGCCCATGAACTCAGCCACGCGCTTGTGGCCCGGCATTTTGGCATCCCCGTGCGAGGCATCACGCTCTTCATATTCGGCGGCGTTTCCACCATCGCGCGGGAAGCGCGGAAGCCCGCGCACGAGTTGCTCATTGCCACCGCCGGTCCCGCGTGCAGCCTGTTGTTATGCGTCGCGCTCTTCATTTTGCAGCGCCTCTTGCTGCCCCACTGGCTGCTTGGCAGCCGTGTCATCCTCTACCTGAGTATAGCGAACCTCTTTCTCACGCTCTTCAATCTCATACCCGCTCTTCCTTTGGACGGCGGGAGAGCATTGCGCGCCGCTCTCTGGCATTTCACCGGCAACTTTCGGCTCGCCACCAAAGTTGCCGCCTCGATGGGACATCTGCTCGCCTTCGCCCTAATTGGGTTTGCTATCTATAGGATTGCCGTCCACACCGATTGGGTACAGGGCGGCTTGCTCATTGTGCTCGGCCTATTTGTCCACAACGCGGCGGAAATGGCACAGCAAGACGCCCAAGAACGCGATCTGCTCTCCGGTCTAACCATAGAGGACGTGCCCAAGAGCAACGTCGCCATTGTTGCACCCGAGACGCCGTTGCAGACACTGGTCTATGAATACCTATTAGCGGAAGACTCTCCCCCAAGCGTTCTCGCCGTCATGCGCGAGCGAACTCTCCTTGGCGTTGCCACTGCGAGAGAGATTCGGCGCGTTGCTAGCGTCCATTGGTCCCACACACAAGCCCAAGACGTCATGAAAGAGTGTTCGCCTGAGGAGTTCTTGACACCGTGGACCTTGCTTGAGGACGCATTGGAACACATGGAAGTGGAGCGCCTGGGCCACGTGATCGTGGCGAACGGGGAAGAGGGAGGCGTGGAGGTGGTTAGCTACAATGACATGATCCGCTTCTTGCACCGCAGGCAACAAGCTCTGCGCTAGCTCCCTCGCTTGAAGGTTCGTAACGTCCGTACTAGGGCAATGCGGCACACGATCGATTGCTGCATGAGAACAGGCGGCAAGAGCACATGCTTCTCATTGCTTCAATGACCTCCCTTCCCTCTAGTAAATGGGTTTGAGACCTGCCCCATCTGGGCTTGAGTTCGCAGTGGTCTGAGCAATCGCCATTGCAGCGTTCAGGTTAGCTCTTTTCCATTCAGAGGCTACCATTGTGCTTGCCCACATCCTTCGCTGTGCCGGCATTCGGGGATACCCCGCAAGTAGCCGGGCGGCCCAACGTAGAGTATGCGCTGGGCCGCCCGTTCCCTTCTGCTTAGAGGCTTTCTATCAATGCAGAGAAGGCAAACCGCTTGATAGTACACCCGCACTGCACCACTACTTTGTCGGTGTAGATACGGCACCAATTAACTGCTAGCGTCCGCAGTTGGAAAGGATTCTCGACCTCTATCTCTAGCTTGAGTAAGTCCCAACGGGAATGCTTAACAGCAGGACAACAGCAAGCCAGAGCGTCAGTACTACGACAACGATACCAGCTACACGAACGGCAGCATGCCGACGCTTCGGTATCGCCATGTATCCACCAACACCGAGGCCAAGTCCAAATGGTACCCCGAAGTATAGTGCTTGTGCAATTAGTGAACCCACAGCAGGAGACATGTTTCTATTCCCTTGTCAGTCATGATCCCAGCTGGTAACGCCATCGCCGTACTGGTACTTTCGTATCCATGGATAATTGTGAACAACACAATTGTCCGACCCAAAACAGAGTTTGAAGTGGCCCTGGGCATAGTCCAAATGTACCCAATCCCCTTGCCCTCCTGATTCACTGGTGTACACATGTCCTACAAATTCCCAAAAGATAAAGTGTACCTGCCCTGATGGAGCGAACAAGGGGTCAGTTGTGATCTGAGTTCCATCCCAACACCATGAAGTGTCAGACTGATAGGTCCACAGTTTATTCCCAAATATATTATAGGCTATTCGCTTGCGGGAATGTGTGTCGCACATCTGCGATAGCATTACGTCGGGTTGACCCACGCCCTCTTGTTCCGATCCGATTGACGCCACCGTTAGAAAGTTTCCGATTGCCTGCTGGGCCGCGGGCAACAACTGGGAGAACGCCTGATGCGGGTCATCCGCCGCTTCCAACCCTTCCATGATCCCCCGTACGACAGTGGGATCGTCGTAGTCGGGGCCTTCAGCGTAGGCAACGCTGGAGCTACACCATAAAGCGATGAAAAGTGCAACTGTCATTCCAATGAGCCTTGAATGCGTAAACATGACCAAGCCTCCTTGTAGCGTACAATCAACACATTATGCTTTCTAATTTTATTCGACCATAATACTGACAGATGTTCAATATTAAATGGCTATTTCTTATGTAAAACTAAGGCAACTCTTACGCAACATTGAAGGGAGCGACGGTTTGGACCCTGCTCCGTGCGTGATACGGAGTGCCTCACATCCCCGGTCGCACGGGTCTGCAACCTGCGCACTGTAGGGTCATTTCGTACGCTTCGGCTCTCCCCATGAGAGATCGGCGGAGAATAGGCCACTCCTCCTTACTCAGGCGAGGGACAAGACGCTGCGCTACGTTCCGGGGTGGACTCCTAACAGCGTTTACGTTGCCCGCCGCGCCAGCGCCGCTTGTAGACGGTCTCGCCCCGCGGCTAACGCCGCGCTCACCTCCACCGGGTAGCACGATGCGGCGGACTCCAAGGCGCGCAAGCGAGGGTGCAGCGCTTCCTGTTGCTGCCGCGCCCGCTCACGCGCAGCCGCTAGATCACTGCGGCCGACCGATAGGCGCACTCCCTGTCGCATAACAGGAATGAGGAGGGGCGTGCCTTCACCCACACGCTCGTCGGCCAAAGCGATTACGTCCCCGGCATACGTGCCGCTTTCCTGCAAGCGATACACCTGTTTGCGACCGGGAAGCGATGACTTTCCCGCGGAGAGCTTCATACGCCCGCGACCGGCGTACGACACAAGCTTGTATGCGCAGTCTATTGTCGGCGCGTCGCTGGAAACACTCATGCGGGTTCCGACGCCAAACCCATCGATTGGAGCGTCTTGGCTCACCAAGTCGGCAATTGCGTACTCGTCGAGGTTACTGCTGGCAAAGATCTCTACGCTGTGAAGACCCGCATCATCCAGAATTCGCCGAGCGGCATGCGCTAGCGCCCCCAGATCGCCGGAATCCAGGCGAATTGCCCGCACGCCAAACGCGCTGCCCAACTCTTCAGCAAGGGCGACAACCTTCTTCACACCCGCCAGAGTATCGTAGGTGTCCACCAGCAAGACCGTGTCCGGATAGAGCGACGCGAATTGCCGCAAGGCATCCAACTCCTCGTCGTGCGCTTGAATGTAACTGTGGGCCATGGTGCCTCGCACAGGAATGCCGTAGGTCTTCCCGGCGAGCACATTCGACGTCGCCGAAATCCCCGCCACATGGAAGGCACGCGCGCCTTTGATTGCCGAGTCCGTGCCGTGCGCGCGGCGCGACCCAAAGTCCACTACGGTAGCGCCTTGCGCTGCCCGCACTACGCGCGCGGCTTTGGAGGCCATGAGAGTCTGAAAGTGCACTTGGTTGATGAGAAGCGTCTCGACCAACTGCGCCTGCGGCAGCGGCGCTACTACCTCGACCAACGGCTCCAACGGAAAGGCCACCGTCCCTTCCGGTAGCGCGTACATGTCGCCGGTGAATCGGAACTCCGCCAAGTAATCGAGGAATTGCTGGGAGAACGCTCCCAGTCCCGCCAGGTAGTCCAGTGCCTCGTCGGTGAACTGCAAGTCCTCCAGGAACTGGAGCACGTCGGCGACGCCGCACGCGATGACATAGTTCCACCGCTCCGGCAAGCGGCGCACAAAGAAGTCGAATACCGCCGTCTCCTCCATGCCCTCATGCACGTATGCTTGGAGCATTGTGAGGGCGTAGAGATCAGTGAATAAGGCCGCATCGGATGTTTCATCCCAATGGCGCGGCATCCCCACACTCCCTAGTAGATGGTGCTGGTGGACGGGATTCCGGTGAGATGATGCGTGTCATTCCATAGGATCAGCGTTGGAAGGTTATTGTGCCAGTCGACTATGGAAAGGCTGGCATGTGCGATGGACACTTGCCAGTAGTGCTCGAGAGACAGGCTGAAGAGGTGGCAGAAATACATCCTCAGGCCTCCACCGTGCATCACGACCGCAACTGTTTGGCCTTCATGCCGATGGACAATGCGGCGCATGGCTGCCTGCGTGCGCCGGTAGAGATCCGGGCCGTTCTCGGCGCCAGCGGGGGCCCAGTCAGGATCGTGCCGATGTTGCTCCCACTCTGCCGTATTCGCCATGAGGTCGTCCAGTCGCTGACCTTCCCAAGCCCCGTAGCCCCGTTCACGCAGATCACTATCTCTCACTGAAATAAGGTTATGTGGGGTTGCAATGGCCCGCGCCGTATCATAGCTGCGCGCAAGGTCGCTGCAGTAGATGCCGGAGAGCGACTCACCGTGCAGCCGTTCTTTAAGCGCCCGCGCTTGGGACTGACCTTCATCAGAGAGCGGAGGGTCCTGTTGGCCTTGGATGCGCCCTTGGCTGTTCCACGTTGACTGGCAGTGACGAACTAGAAGAAGCCGCACCATCGCTCTTGTATGGACTCCTTGCCTATTCTGTTGGCATTGCTTAGAACTTTAGCGGCGGGTCTATGTATTCAGCCAGCCCAAACGCCTCTCGGGCCTCTGCCGCCACAAACAACGAACCGGTTGCACACAAGACATCATCGGCTCCCATTGCGTCTAACCCGATCGAGACGGCCTGTTCCACGCTTTGCGCTTGGATCACCGGTACGCGTTCCCTTACCGCCTTTGCGACCTCTCTTGGATCTAGGGCGCGCGGGTGCCGAGACTTCGCCACGATGAGCATATCGATTGCCGGCAGCAAGTCGTTCAGCAGGAGACCAATATCCTTGTCTTTGTTCGCGCCCAAAATACACAGCACTCTACGCCCAGGATAGTGCTCCACCAATGTTTCCCGCAAATATGCCATGGCATCCGGCGTGTGAGCGCCATCGGCGATTACCAAGGGCCAAGCGGACAACTGTTCGAATCGCCCCGGCCACCCCACCGCTTCTATGCCCTCACATACCGACTTTATCGACAGCGGCACGCCCTGTGCCGCCAGCTCATCGATCACGGCGAGTACCACACTAAGATTAAGCCGTTGATGGCGGCCGCGCAGGGGAAACCGCACCGTCGCCGCTTCACCCAGGGCCTTAATATTGCACACCTGCGCAGGTTGAATCCAAGGAGAAGACTGCAAAGCGTTGCCATAAGTAGATTGGACTTCGCACTCTTCAGAATGCTCCGTCCCTTCCGAATAGTCCGTCCCTTCCGATTGGTCCGTTCGCGGTGAGCCTGTCGAACCGTGAACGGACGGCCCTGCGACAGGCTCAGGGCGAACGTAAGAGCAGACAGGCGCCAAAGAATCATCAGTCATAGTGTCCGCGACGAGTTCGCATCGATTCGCCTCTGCGGCAATCAAGCGGGCGCGGCGTTCTGCACACACTTCCTGAAACACACTCTCTACAGCAGCCGGATTTGGCGCATGCACTAACACACCGCCCTCCTTGATGATCCCGGCTTTTTCGCGGGCAACAGCGGCAAGGGTATCGCCAAGTATGGCAGTATGCTCCAGACTGATCGACGTGACGACGGAAACTAGCGGCGTGAGGACGTTCGTAGCATCTAGTCTCCCGCCCAGGCCGACCTCGACGACGGCCACGTCTACGTCCGCTTCGGCAAAGCACAGGAAGCCCAGGGCCGTCGCTAGTTCATACGTCGTGGGCTTGCCGAGGTTGGGCTGCGCGGCGTTCAGGGACTCCACCGCAACCGCTACACGTTCGACAAGGCGTGCAAACACCTCAGGTTCGACGGGCACGTTGTCGATTCGGACACGCTCGCGAAAGGTATGCAGGTGGGGCTGCGTATAAAGGCCGGTACGGAGGCCGGCAGCGCGCAAAATAGACTCTATGATCGCTGCCGTCGACCCCTTGCCCTTACTGCCGGCAATGTGAACGCTTGAGAAACGTAGGTGGGGATTCTCCAGGATGCGTAACAGGGCGCCAATGCGGTCGTGGGTAAAGCGTGTGGGTGCACCAACTCCAAATCCAATGCCACGCTCCCAATCTACGAAGGAGTAAAGATACTGAAGCGCGCCCTCATAGTCCATTGCGACTCAGCGCTGTCCCGTCGCTATGGCCATAAACTCGTTGCGGGTACGGGGGTCTGAAAGAAAGAGGCCGCGCATTGCGCTGGTGATCATGCGCGAACCCGGCTTTTGGATACCCCGCATTGCAATGCACATGTGCTCCGCCTCGACCACAACCGCTACACCTTTCGGCTTTATTACCTTGGCAATTGTAGCTGCAGCGTCGTCGGTCAAGCGTTCTTGCAGTTGGGGTCTCTTCGCCAGCGTTTCGATTACGCGAGCGAGCTTGCTGGCGCCCACGATTTGGCCCCTAGGCAAGTATCCCACGTGCGCAATACCCCAAAACGGGAGCAGATGGTGCTCGCACATAGAAAAGAACTGAATGTCTTTGAGTACTACCATCCCCTCGTACTCTTCGTGGAAACTTGCGTCTATGGCTGCAGTCGGATCGCGGAAGAGACCGGAAAAGAGAAACGCGTACGCTTGCGCTATGCGCCGCGGCGTTTCGCGCAGGCCCTCGCGCGCCGGATCCTCACCAATCGCAAGCAGGATTTCGCGTACTGCGCGCTCAATGCGATCAGTGTCCACCGGCGTCGCCCCGCCGTCGCCTGCTGACTGTTGTGGGGCCAAGAGACCTTCCCGCTGCATTCCATCCACTTCTTTTCTCATTCGTTTAGGACCTCTAAGAGCCGTGCTGCAACCGTAATGCGCTACTAAGCGCCTCGTGCACCAACTTGCCCGCCACATACCCAAGTTGGGTAGTCGGGCCGGCCTGCCGGATCCGCTCGCCTTTGCTAAGGCACGCAATAACGACACTGTCGCTAGGGGCACTCGTAGCCACGTACCCCTCACAGGTGGTAATTTCGTGTTCCACGAGAGTCCGTACCTTCGCTTCCGTAGCGGTCATCATTGCGTTCACCATAGCGCCCATGGAAAGACTGGCATCAGTCAAGATTATTATGTCAATTCCACCCTTGTCATTCTCTTCATGGGGCGTAGACTTTCCGGCAGAACACCGCGTCGAAACATCCGCAAAGAGCAATACTATCATCTTCCACTTCGGTGTTCCCTCCGAAACCTGCAAGAAGCCTTGCACGCTGCCTGCTGTGAGCACGCCTACATAAGGCTCGTTAATGCCCGCTTGGATCGCCCAATTGTGTAGCTGCTGTACCGGGTCCGGCGACTGCTGCGCCTTAGCGGCGGACATTGCCACAATGTTCCGCGTAAGCGCAAGATCGTCACCAATACTTGCACTACCCAAAATGCGTAACGGTGTTCTACTGGCCACCCGAAGCACGTCGGCGGACTGTGAAAGCATGACGCCTTCGAGCAAGTTCTCGCCATCAGTCATTTGGGTCATTGCGCGTCGCTTGTCTAATGCTTCCACAGGCATGGGTTACAGGAAACTTATCCTGTCAGGGTTGAAAGGGGCTGCATCGCCACTTTCAGTATTCATTGGAGCACCTACGATGTCAACTTACTCACAGATTGACAGCTAGTCACACCGATGTGCACTGCGACCGAGCTGCGCACACCCGAATCAGGGGGTAAGGCCCAAGGAATAAGGTCGAGCCTTGAGCACTAGTGGCAAGAGCAAAGGTACTCCCATCGTTGGATCATGGAATCTTATTCTGCGACTATGCGCGCATCCATGCTCTCGGACGGGCAATCGCTCATCGTGAGTGAGCTTCGGTCTGAGATGTCCCTCTATGCCTCGCGCGACGTCGATCCATTCCCATGAGCATGCAGCGGTTCCTCCGTACGCCACGATGGCATAAATCTCTCCGACGACGTATCATTGTGGCAGAACAACCGTCTCACCAAGCTGCGGGAGCCCCAAGAGAAATGCAACGTGCCACACTCTCTGTCGCCGAATTGCGCCAAGCTCTAGACCGGCTTCCTCGTGTGCGCTTGGCGGTGTTGCCCACGCCTTTGGAAGAAGCTTCGCGGCTATCCGACGCGCTCGGCGGCCCACCAATCTTCTTCAAGCGCGATGACCTCACCGGTCTTGCTTTCGGCGGCAACAAGACCCGTCATCTCGAGTTCATCTTGGGTGAGGCGCTGCAGAGGGGAGCCGATACGATAATAACGGGGGCATCGATACAATCGAACTTTTGCCGCCAAACGGCCGCTGCCTGCGCCAAGCTCGGCTTGCGCTGCATCCTCTATCTGAATGGCGAAGAGACCGGTGCGCCGCAGGGCAACCTGCTGCTCGACCATTTAACCGGTGCGGACGTGCGCCTGGTGCAACTGCGGCAACTGCCTGACCTCATCGCTCTTTGCGAACAGGCGGCCGTTGAAGAACGCGAAGCAGGGCGGAATCCAATTGTCGTGGACTTGTGGCGCGGCATCGCCAGCTTGGGTTCGGTCTCTTATGTTGAATGCGCGCTCGAGCTGAAGGAGCAACTGGAAGAAATCGGCTTGCTCCGGGCTTCGATCTATCTTTCCTCCGCTACCGCCACGCAAGGAGGTCTGGCGCTCGCGGCGCTCGCCCTTGGCTTAGACTGGCAGATTATAGGCATTAGCCCCATCCGGACCGATCTGATTCCGGCGGAAGTTGTAGCAAACCTGGCCAACGAAGCTGCTCAGCGCCTAGAGCTTGATCTGCGCCTAACGGCAGCCGATATCGAGAATCAGGAGCAATACATTGGCCCCGGCTATGCGCTTGCAACTGAAGAGTCGCGGGAAGCCCTAGAACTTGTGGCGCGCACTGAAGGGATGTTCCTGGATCCCGTCTACACCGCAAAGGCCATGGCCGGCCTCATCGATCACATCCGTGCCGGTAAGCTCGATCCGTCGCGGCCGGTTGTCTTTTTGCACACCGGCGGTACACCCGCCCTCTTTGCTTTCAATCACTGGTACGCAAATTCGCAATGAGACCGCTCCCGCATGTGAAAGGCAGCGCCCGTGTCGAATTCTAACGGTGAGACGATCATCGGCAAGCAGGTTGCCGGCCTACCCTTGGCGCCCTTAGAGAAGCGAATCAAGGCGGCGCTGTGGGACATCATATTCTTCATCTTCGGTCTTGCCGCCGCGGCTATGCTCGCAGTAACCGCCGTGATTACGGGTGTCCTCATTCTTGGAGTATCCGTGGGCGAAGTGACTGAGGATACCGTCTATCCCGATGCGGCCCTCATCGTCCCGTTTGGTCTGGCAATCCTTATCATCGTACTGGCGCCTTATATCTACTTTATCCAGGTGCCTGCCGAGTACAGCGGCACTGCGGGCATGCGCCTGGTGGGCCTGCGGGCCGTCACCATCACCGGAGATTCAATGAATTGGAGGCGGGCGGCCACACGAGCACTCGCCATGCTTGTCTCCGTCGGGGCGCTTTGCGCAGGGGGATTCTGGATGTTCAAGGAGCCCAACCGCCGTACGTGGCACGACCTGGCTGCGGGGACGTTCGTGATTGAGGAAGTGTACATACCGAAGCGGTTGAATCTCGACCCCTGGGACCCAATTAAAGAGGAAGAGGATTCTTCATAGTCCTCGCAGTAGATTCAAACTCCACCCAAGACTTAGATTTTCCGATTCGGCAATTCACGTTTCGCTTCGTTTACAGAGGAGAGTGTCATGTACGACGTGGTCTTTGAAGGCTGCACGGTGGTAGACGGCAGCGGCGGACGGGGCTTCGTGTCGGATGTAGCCGTTCAAGACGGCAAGATTGCGGCAATCGGTGCGCTGGAGCACGTTGAAGCCCGTCGGCGCGTGCTTGGACGCAACAAAGTTCTGGCCCCCGGCTTCATTGACATTCACACGCACTCTGACCTGCCTTTGCTCGTTAATCCCCGGGCGGAGAGCAAAGTCCGGCAGGGCGTGACGACTGAGGTTATCGGCAACTGTGGGCTGGGCCCTGCGCCGCTCACTCCTGATACCAGAGATGAAATTCGCGAAACAAGCACGTTTCTCGCCAAGGGAAGCGCTGAGCTTAGCTGGGACTGGTTGCGCTTTGGAGACTACCTGGACACTATAGAGAAGAATAACGTCGCCCTGAATGTAGTACCCCTCGTCGGTCACACACCGCTGCGCATGGCGGCAATGGGTATGGATCGCCGTCCGGCCCAGCCTGAGGAGATCGCATTACAGCAGAAGCTTCTTCGCGAATCGCTGGACGACGGAGCGTTTGGCATGTCCAGCGGCCTCATTTACCCGCCCAGCTCGTATTCAGACACAGAAGAGCTCGTGAGCCTCGCCAAGGTTGCGCATGAATACGACGCGCTCTATTTCAGCCACATTCGCGGTGAGGGCGACACGCTCTTGCGTGCCGTAGCGGAAGCCATTGAGATTGGCGAACGCGCTGCGGTATCCGTGGAGATTGCGCACCACAAAGCTACCGGCAGAAGTAACTGGGGTAAAGTGCGTGAGGCAACGAATTACAGCGAGCGCGCCCAAGATCGCAATGTGAACGTCAACTACGACGTTTATCCATATACGGCCGGGAGCGGCGGGTTGGATCAGGTGGTGCCCAATTGGGCGAAAGAAGGCGGTTCGGGAGCAATGCTGGCGCGCCTCAACGATCCGAACACCTATGCCCAGTTACGCGCAGAGGCCGACGCGGATGGTCGTGAATGGGATAGCTTCTACCTGGTTTGGATCGATACTGAGGCCTTCAAGCAATACGAGGGGCAGGACTTCGCCGCCATCGGACAGAGCCTCAAGGTACACCCGCTGGACGCCGCCTTCCATCTCATCATGGAGAGCCGGAACAAAGCCTCCATGTTGGCGTTCTCAATGAGCGAAGACGACGTGGAGTATATGCTCCATCACCCGCTCGGCATGGTGGGCTCCGATGGCTCCAGCCTCGCGCCGTACGGCCCTCTCAGCCAGGGCGTGCCGCATCCACGTAACTACGGCACTTTCCCGCGGGTGCTCCAGGTCTACGTGCGCGAGCGCAACGTGCTCACGCTGGAACAAGCAGTCCGCAAGATGTCGGGTGCGCCCGCAGAGAAGTTGGGACTAACGGATAAAGGATTCGTTCACAGCGGCCTGGATGCCGACCTCGTGCTCTTCGACCCGGCAACCGTAACGGAGAACGCCACGTTTGGAGACCCGCACCAGTATCCTACAGGCATCGACCTGGTGATGGTGAACGGCCAAGTCGTGGTAGACAACGGCGAGCACACCGGCAAATTGCCCGGCAAGGTGCTCCGCAGAAACTAGAGGCGGCCCTGCCTAATCCTACACCCCCAAAGTCAGCCGCTCGATCAGTGGTTCGGGCAAGTTGGCGTCACGCATCTTTTGCTGGGTCGTGGTGAAGTCATACGCCACGCGGTGCAATTGGAATTCACGGCTAGTGGAGTCGTAGGTCCCAAATGCGGCTGCCGGGTTGTAATCACGGGGTTGACCGACGCTTCCCGGATTGATGATCATCCGCACCCGGCCATCAAGGGGCAACGGTTCGTCCGGCCTCAACTCTATTCTAATGACGTCTGGCAACGAAGCACGTTCAGCCGCAACAAAGACGCATGGCACGTGAGTATGTCCCACCAGGCAATACGCCGTGGAAAAGTAAGGGAAACACTTCTGAGCCTCGTCGGATCGGAAGAGATACTCTTCCGTGGGTGCGCGCGGACTACCATGAACTAAGTGGAAGTCTTCTTCCTCCAGTGTTTCGGGCAGAGCGAACAGGAATTGCCGGGTTTCTGTGCGCAACTGCGCTGCAGTCCAGTGCACTGCAAGAGCCGCATGGGGATTGAATCCCAATGCAGAGCGCCTCCCGCCGGCTACCCAATCGTGATTACCGGCCACTACCGCGTGGTCAAAGCTGCGGACCACGTCGACGCACTCATTCGGGTTCGGTCCGTAGCCGACAAGGTCGCCCAGACACCAAATCTGATCGAACGGCATCGCCGCCGCAATCACGGCGTTTAGCGCTTCCAAGTTTGCGTGAACGTCCGCAATGATGAGGTAACGCGAAACAACGTGCTCCTGCTATTGACTATGCCAATAAAGCACCGGTCTGGACCGGCATCGCTCTAAAGTGCGCTGCAGCCTTATCCGTCATTCCTGTAAGTGTTGACTAATTCGCTGACAGATTTCGCAGTTTGATTCCCTTGCCAAGATCTAGAGAACCTCCGTCTCCGTCTTTCCCACGAAAGTGGGAATCCATCTTCTTTGCCCCAATTACACAACCATGTCCGTGCTGGCGGCAATCTTGAGTCTCTCAAGCCTTCTGCCCCCACCAGCCCGATTTCGTCAAACGAAGGAGCCCAATCAAGACTACACTATGCAGTCACCCCCTTAAGAAAACGGAATGAACTCCATCTGCCGGTCGAAGATTTCAATCTCCAGCGGCAAGCCCGTGATATAGTTCGTTACCTTGTCGAGCATAGCGTTGGCATGACGCGTATCAGTGCTCACGCAGGTAATGCCGATAACACACGACCCCCATACATCCTGATCCGCGACTTCGGTAACGGCCACGTTAAAGCGCGCTCGCGTGCGTTCGACAATGCTTCTTACCACACGGCGTTTCTCCTTAAGGGAGTCGCTGGCGTAAAGCTGAAAGGTGAGTTGACAGACGCCAATAATCATGCGGGAGAGTAAAGTACCCTAGGCGCTCACGCGCGAGACACGCACCGGCAATTTGGTTACAGAAAACGGGGGTCGGGGTGCCCGGATTTGAACCGGGGGCCTCATGGACCCAAACCATGCGCGCTACCAGGCTGCGCCACACCCCGTGCGGAAAGTACTCAATCCATTGTATGCAGTCGCAAAGTCACGGGTCAACCGCGATCCAATCAACCGGGCAGGAAGAGCACTCTGCCTAGCACGTGCTGACTTGCAGGAGATCACTTGGGCGAAATACGGCCAGAATTCGCAACAAACTGTACAACTATAGTGTCAGTTAACTACAAGCTCACTACACGCAAAAACAATAGAAGAGGCGCAGGCGGCAAGCCTGCGCCTCTTAGCAACTAGCAACTAGCCTAGCTGCTCATCATACTGTCGAGTTCAGCCTGCTGGGTCGTCGCGAGCGTCTTCATTGCCTCTTCGGCAGTGATCTGCTCTTGCAGGACCAGTGTGGAGGCTTCGTTGAAAGCGCTGCGATAGTCGCTGGCCGTCGCGATGGGCGGCCAGTAGGTCTCGCCCTTCTCGGCCAGCGACAAGAAGACGTCAACATACGGCACAATGCGGTTGTCCGCGCCTACCTTCGCGATATAGCCTTCCTTAAACTCGTCCAACTGGGCAATCACGCACGGGCCGTTGAGGGTCTCGTAGCCCATCTTGCCGGAGTTATCGATGAACATCCACTCGTCAAATGCCCACGCCTCATCCGGATGTGAGGCGTTTACCGGTATGGCATACATCCAGCCCTGCACTGAATTGAAGCGGATGCCCGCTTCTGCGCCCTCGACCGTCGGAGGCAGGCCAATACCATAGGGCAAGCCCTCCCCGTTGGCATCAATGCGGTCCTGTGCCCAGAAGCCACTAGAGAAGAAGGCCAGGTTGCCGGTGTACCACCCATAGGCCGCATTGTAGTAGTTGGTCGCCTCACCGTGGAATTCGTTGATAGCCTCGTAGCCGCCCTGCTTCTTGGTTAAATCAGTTAGCCAATTGAGCGACTCGATGATGGCGGGATCATCCGGCGTCACCTTGCCGGTATCGTAGTTGTAGAATTCGCCGCCAAAGAGGAAGCCAAGACGCGTGCGGCCCATGCTCCGCCAGTTCCAACCCAGGTGGCTAATCTTGCTACCTTGATTGCGATGGAGTTTGAGCGAGATCGCCTCCGTATCCTCAAAGTTGTTAAGCGGCACTTCCGGATCTTCGCCGAACGCAAGGTACATGTCCTTGTTCCAGAAGTAGACCACCCAGTCCGCGCCGCCCGGCACCGCGTAGAGCTGGCCGTTGAGGGAGCTATCATCCCACATGGCCTTGGTAAACTCCTCACGAGTGTGACCGGACGCCTTCATGTACTCATCCAATGGGCGAATGAGCTGATTGAACATAAACGGCCCTTGGAACACCCAGTTGGTGTAGTGGGTGTCCGGCGGCGAACCGGCTGCGATAGATGCAATCAGCTTCACTTCGATGTCTTTGATGAACTGCCAGTCCAGCTTGATGCCGGTATCGGCCTCGAAGGCCGGCCCGTAGGCGCCCATGATAGTGGAGTAAGGCTCGCCCCATGCTGCATTCCAAGCCACAACCGTGACTTGCTCCTTCTCCGGCATAGCCGTAGGCTCGGCCTTTGGAGCCTCAGCCTCCTCCATCTTATCTTCAGCCGGCGCCATCGCTTGCGGCGTTCCACAGGCCGCCAGCACGACAACGGCCGTGCCACCAGCAGCCATTGCGAGGAAGCTACGGCGAGTGACGTCAACATCAAATTTTCGCATTAGGCTCTCTCCTTATCGAGATGCAATGCTCCTTAAACCGCTCACACCTGAAGCGAGCCCCGACTACAGACTCGCTTAGCTGGCGATAGACTAGCACTTAGATTAATATCTGTCAACTCGAATCTCTAGTCTCCAAATCGCCGCTACCAGATTACGACTTCCACCGCTTTGACTAAATCCATTTAGAGTCAATCTGGAGAGTTATGCGGTTTCGGCCCGTATGCAAATCGTGAAAGCCGCATACGCGACGGTGTTGCGCCAGCCTTCGCATTCCACTCTCTTGCTGTGTATTTCTCCCCACCTGTCGCGCGGCTGCTATGATATAACAATGCCACGGATTCTACGCCTGGAGGTATGACTGTGTCGCGCGCACTGACTATTGGCAATGGCAGCATGCTCATCAATTTCGATGAGCATTATCGCATACGCGATCTCTACTATCCGAATGTCGGCGCAGACAATCACTTGTCGGCGCGGCCCTCGCGCGTCGGCGTTTGGGTTGCCGATCAGTTTTCCTGGCTCGGCGACACCGGCTGGGAAACCACTCCAGGTTATGTAGAGTACTCGCTGGTTACCCATGCAAAGGCAGTCCACCCTCTTCTCAATGTCGAGATTAAATTCACGGACTGCATCGACTTTGTGCGAGACTTGCTGCTGCGAAAACTCCACGTTAAGAACACGGCTGATGTTGCCCGAGAAATCCGAATTTTCTTCCACTACGAGTGGGGCCTCGGGGGCGGCGATGTTGGAGACACCGTTTTCTATCACCCCCCTACCCAGGCGCTGATTGCCTACAAGGGGCAACGGTTCTTCTTGATGAACGTCATGACCGGCGACAAAACCGGACTTAGCGATTGGGCAACAGGCGTCTATTCTGCTGAGGGAGCCCAAGGGTCCTGGCAAGACGCTGAAGACGGCTGGCTTTCGCAAAACGCGGTCTCTCGCGGCGACGTTGACTGTGTGGGGATGCTTTCGCTAGGTGAACTCTCGCCCGGAGAAGCGCGCATTGGCTACCATTGGGTGGCCGCAGACACGAACCTCGACGCCGTGCTGGCGGACAATCGGCTGATCCGTTTCCGTACGCCGGATAGCTTTATCGACCGTACTCAGGAGTACTGGTCGTTCTGGGTGCGCAAGCACCGCACGCCGCAGCCGGACATTCCGCAGGACATTTGGGACCTCTACCACCGGAGTCTGCTTACCCTGCGGACTCAAGTGGACAATTCCGGCGCCATCATCGCGGGAAACGACCCCGATATCGCCCGCGAAACTGGAGATACATACAGCTACCTCTTTCCACGAGTGGGAGCAATTGCCGCAGTAGCGCTAGACCGGGCAGGGTATACAGACCTCACGCGCCAATTCTATACCTTCTGCAGCCACCTTCCCTCGCCTGACGGGTTCCTCTTCTCAAAGTACACCCCTTTCGGCGCAGTAGGGAGCCTGGATCATCCCTGGGTGGATCCGGATGGCAAAGAAACCCTGCCTGTCGCGGCTGACAATACGGCGATTCTGCTTTGGGCGCTGGGAGAGCACTTTGGTCTTGACCGTGACTTCGATTTCGTGCGGTCGCTCTACACCGATCTCGTGCAACCGGCGCTTGACTTTCTGCTTAGTCATCGCAATCCCGATAACGGACTGCCGCTGCCTTCATTCGACCTGTGGGAGGAGACCTACGGCCTGCACGCTTACACGCTGGCAGCCACGTGGGCCGGTCTGCGCGCGGCCTGCACCTTCACCGCCGCATTTGGGCAGCCGGAACTCACAGGCGCCGCCCAGGAAGCTGCGACTCAGATACGCCGTCTGTTCGATTCTATGTTCTACGACAAAGACACCGGACGTTACGTCACCCGCCTTCGCATTCATGGGACTCGCGAGCCAATCCCGGACCCAACCATAGATGCGAGTGTCGCCGGCCTCTTCCTGTTCGGCATGATTTCTCCCGATGATGAGCGCATGCAGCGCACCATGGCTGCCGTCCGTCAGCAACTATGGTGCCATACGGAAGTTGGAGGCCTTGCGCGTTCGGAGAACGATCGATTCCACCAGGTCAGCACAGACATTGGCAACGTGCCTGGAAACCCCTGGGTCGTGACCACTATGTGGCTCTGCCGGTGGCACATTGCGCGCGCCCGGTGCCTGGAAGATCTAAAGCCCGCGGAAGAGCTGCTCCGGTGGGCGCATCGCCATGCCCTCTCCACCGGCATGCTCGCAGAGCAATTTCACCCCTACACGCATGCCCCACTCTCCGTGAATCCATACACTTGGAGCCACGCGGAGTTTCTGTTGGCAGTGCAAGCGTACGTCCAGCGTCACGGGGAGATCGCAGGCCGCGCCTAAGTGGCGCCGCTGAGACCAGCTCTAGATTGCAGCCGAGGGTGTCACTCGCCCGCGACCGGCTCGAGTCGAATGGTGAATTGGGCAACTTCAGTAGTTACCGGCGTGGTGCCGCTTACAATTAGGGTGGCGCTCTGCAACTCTTGGCCGTAGTGACCGAGCAAGAACGATACTTCCATCTCATCGTGCCCACGCACCATGACGCGCTCCACTGAAGGCATACCGTCTACATAGCGCACGAGTTGCACGATATAAAACTGGGGCAGTATACCGTCGGTGCGGAAGAAACCTCTTGCTTCCCAATCGCCGTCGGTTTCGGCGTCATCGCTAAAGCCGATCCCACTAATGGAGATGTCATCCACCAAAAAGCCCACGCTATTGAAGGCGTCGTCGGTGACATATTCGAAGCGGAGTAGAATTTGCTTGCCCGCATAGTCCGCAAGATTCACCTCTTCCTCTATCCACTGCGCAACCTCTCCTCCTCCGCTCTTGCCGGTAAGGCCGTTGCCCAGGTTATTGCCATTTGGATTGTCTGTGGTTGTGCTGGTGCCGGGCAGAGTCGACCACGTCTCTCCACCGTCGGTTGAAGCCGCGACGAACGCGTAATCGAAATCCGATTCGATGTCATACCACGTCATAAACCGCAACACCGGGCCTTCGGTGTCCCGCAAATTTACGGCTCGCGTCAGTGAAGTGGCCGCCATGTCAGAGCGGTTACCCCACCAAACGTGCGTGCCGCTGGAGGCAGTAGTGGGGAAGAGGCTTACCAGCCGCAAGCCTTCAAACTCCAGCCTGTAGTCTCCTTGCGGCATTCGGAGCGTTACGTATTTGGCGCCAAATTGCCTTACCGTGAGGTCTCTATTGAAGGTGCCGCTGCGTACAACCAGATGGGGACGCATGCGGGGCAGGCGGACGTCGTAGTAGTAGGCGCCATCAGCGGCAAATTCATCGTCAATGAGATTAGCCGCCGTCCAATCCGCAAAAACATCGTCAAAATTCACCGCGTATCCTTCGCGCGCCAGGTAAGTATTAATTGAGTCCTGGCCGCGAACGGGCAGGGAGATTAGTGTTTTGAAATTCTCGTAACCGCCGTAGTGTTGCGCAAAGTATTCCATGAAGAGATACGCCGCCGCATAATGTGGCAACGCAGCTTTCGAGTCGTCGCTCCACGATGTAAGCTGCACGTCCGCGTTCTCGGAGTACCACGACGCGATGTCGCCCAGACTGTAGCCGCATAAGGTAGACGCAACCATAGAGGCGCCTTCATTGAGCCAAGTCTCCTGGGTTGCGTTTTGATTCCAATGCACCATGTGCTGAAATTCATGGCAGAGCGTAGACAAGTAGAACTCGGTTCCAGGACCGTATTCCTGTTTGTCCACATTTATGTAAAACATCTCCCGTTCATTGCTGAAGGGATTGACAACATTCGGATATTCGTCCGCGGAGGTATAGTAGCCCCCCACGCCAGGGATGCGGGCATTGAGCACCGTAATCCTTGGGTCATTGTCAACGCCAGGACTCAATTCTTCCCCGTAATACCTCCGAATCTTGGGGTAGATTACTTCCTCGAATTCGCGGATGGTCCTGTCTATTCCGGACTGAGGAAGGTCTAAATCTTCTTCAACGTACATGTAAAGATGCTCAGACTTGCCGCGCAGCACGGCCCTGATCTGGTAGTAGTTCTTATTCTCATCGTCCGCAACCCAGAAGGTCTGCACACTTTCCAGTGCGTAATCAGGCGTTTCGGCATTCACCACACGATCGACGCTTTGCGTGATTCCCTTATAGCGCCTACCAAGGTCGAAGAGATCTCGTTGGGGTTTCTCCGTCGCGAGAAGACGTTGAAGCGTTTGCTCCGCTTGCGCGTAAGATCCGACGGGCTGCGAAGTATCTACAGGGCGCTCTATGCGAGGAACGGTCTGGACGCAGGCAGTAGCGAGGAGTGTAACGACAAGTAGCAGCAGAACCCGCAAAGCCGCATAGCGGCGGGCCCTTGGACTCTGCGATTCGTTAGTCCTGGGAATTTTCATCTGATTCAGGCTGCTCGGCGGGATGTGTGCCCGCGAGCTCCGCGTAACGCTGGGTCGAACTCGCACTCGTGTGGCCAAGCATCGACCGGACGCGCTGCAAGGGCACACTACCTTCGAGGGCATGCGCGGCAAAGGTGTGGCGCAAGGTCTGCGGGGTAACCTCGGGTAGTCGAGCCGCGCGGGCATAGCCCTTCAAGATAAGCCAAAAGCCCTGGCGCGTGAGTCGTTGACCGCGATGGTTGAGGTAAAGCGCATCGCCAGAACGCGATGTCTGCAACTGCGGGCGGCTTTCCGCGAGGTATTGGTCAACCGCCGCCATGCACGCCTCATTTATTGGCACCACTGACTGCTTATTGCGCGAACGCAAATTCAGTTGCTGGCTTTCTCTGCCCACGTCACCAATGTCAACTCCAAGCGCTTCGGTGATGCGAATGCCGGTGCTATATAGGAGATGCAGAATACTCCGATCGCGGAGGGCTTCCGGGGAAGTCTTCTCCTCTGCCGCGGCAAAGAGGGCTTTGACTTGATCGTGGGTAAGAACCGTAGGCGCCATGCGTTCGACGTGAGTGCCGACGATGTCCTGGGTCGGATTCTCGTCAACGATGCCTTGCTCACAGAGGTAGCGATAGAATGACCGCACGGCGGCCACCTTGCGGGCGCGCGTGGAAGAGCTGTAGCCGCGATCCATAAGATTCTGCACAAATGCTCCTACCCTAGCCCTATCCACCTGCCAGTCTTGCGCACCTTGTTCGCGGAGGAATTTTGTCAATTGTGTTAGATCGTTTTTATATGCCGCACGTGTGTTTGCTGACAGCTCACGCTGCTGCGTGATGTGATCAAGGAAAGCAGCAACAGACTCTTCCATTACAACCCTTTTATATAACGAGTTTTGAGCTTCAATTCCCCGCTGCTCCAGATGTAAGAACATGATGCTGACACGGGGAACCTGCGCAATTCTTTCAGTTCAATCTGTGTGCCCATCGCACTTCGCACGAATGAGGCAAATGCGGTACATTTCACTATTCTAGGAAGTTATGCCATGCCGCATTATACCTGTGGAATGCCCAGCGGGCTACTCCAAATCCTCGGGCCAGCCATGCGCGCCTACCAGTGGAACGAAGCGCACGGCACCGAAATCCCGCTGCCGCACACCGCCGTCCTCATTCTGCAAGAGCAGGAGTGTCTGTCTCTCGCGATCTCCGACGGGTATCACACACCGGCCGCCCTTAGCCAGTTGCTCTAGAAACGGTTCCGGGGTGCATGGCGCCCCCGCAGAAACAACAATGGCGTCATATGGCGCTCTATCCGGCCATCCTTCCGTACCGTCAGCGACGTGAATGTCATGGTTAATGCATCCTAGAGCGCGTAGACGGCGTTCCGCAACCTGCGCGAGTGACGCAAAACGCTCCACAGATACGATCGATCGTGCCAAACAGCAAAGGATTGCCGTCTGATAGCCGGAACCGGTGCCGATTTCTAGGACGTGTTCTCTTCCTGTGAGCGACAGAGCTTCGGCCATGAGGGCCACGACGTAAGGCTGGGAAATCGTCTGACCCTCTCCAATGGGCAGAGGGTTGTCCCGGTAGGCTTCGGAGCGCAGACTACCGTCTACGAATTGCTCGCGTGGAATCTCGCCAATTGCATTGAGAATACGGGCATCGCGAATCCCCTTTCTACGCAGTGAGGACGTCAAACGGACCCGCTGCAGCGTGGTGGAATCTGCCGCACTTTCGCGCCCATCCACAATTAACCCTTTTTGTACGTCACCTCTTCTCCCGTGCCGATAGGCACGAGAACACTCACGCAATTGGGGTGAGTTCGCACTTTGCTGAAGTATTCTGCCATGTACTCGCCATGGGATACTGCGTTGTCCGCCACAATGACACCCCCGGGAGAGAGGCGAGGGTAGATCAAATCAAAGTACGCCGCATAGTCCTCTTTGGCCGCATCGAGAAAGACGAGATCATAGGGTCCGGCGAGGGTAGCCAAGGTCTGCTTTCCGTCTCCCTGAATCACCGTAATGACGTCCGACAAGCCAGCCTTGGCAAAATTGGCTTCGGCAACCGCGACTTTTTCGGCTTCGAGTTCCAGGGTGGTAATGCGTGCCCCAACTGCGCGCGCCGCCAATCCGATCCAGATAGTGGAGTATCCATGAAACATGCCAATCTCAAGTATACGCTTGGGTTTCGCCATATGGACCAGCACGTGGAGAAACCTACCTGTGTCAGGCGGCACGCTAATTCTCACTTGGCCCCATTCCTCGGGCCGATCCGATAGTGCCTGCAGCAGGTCAGCGTCTGCCATCTTCTCCACGTTACCCTCCTCAGAGCGTGTCAAATAGTGCCAATAGCGGAGTTCTATCTATCGGCGGTTGCTTGGTTTTCAAGCGTTGCTTGCGCCGCGGCAAGACGAGCCACCGGAACGCGATACGTCGAACATGAAACGTAGTCCAGCCCTGCGCCGTGGCAGAAGTGAATAGAACTGGGGTCGCCCCCATGCTCTCCACAAATGCCGACTTCAAGGTCAGGACGGGTCTTCTTGCCCTCTGAAACCGCGATTGAAACCAGGCGGCCTACGCCGTCGCGGTCAAGAACCTGGAATGGATTCTCCGGCAAAATGGCGTTCTCTACGTAGTTTAGGAGAAACTTACCTTCGGCATCGTCGCGCGAGTACCCATACGTCGTTTGGGTCAAGTCATTGGTGCCGAAGCTAAAGAACTCCGCATGCTCAGCCACCGCGGAGGCTGTAAGCGCGGCGCGCGGCACCTCGATCATGGTGCCGAACTTGTAGGCCACGCTGCTTCCACGCTCTTGTTCGACTTTCTTCGCAATGCGTTGGAGTTGCTCCTGCAAGACGCCGAGTTCATTCGCGTGGCTGACGAGCGGAATCATGATTTCAGGGTGGGGGTCGCCGCCTTCTTCCTTCATGGCAAGCGCCGCCTCCAAGATCGCGCGCACCTGCATCTCGTAGATTTCAGGATACTCGAGACCGAGCCGGCACCCGCGCAATCCAAGCATCGGATTTGCTTCCCGCAACGAAGCGACTTTATCTAAGAGCGCTTGCTGCTCCTCAAGGCGTTGTGGGTTCTCGCCCGTAGCCCGCAAGGTGACGACTTCCTCCAGTAACTCAGCAAAGTCCGGCAGGAATTCATGTAGCGGCGGGTCGAGCAAGCGGATGACAACCGGCAGGCCGTCCATGGCGCGCAAAATACCTTTAAAGTCATCGCGCTGGATTGGCAAGAGTTTGTCCAAGGCCGCCTGCCGCTCGCTGGAACTGCTCGCCAAGATCATCTGCTGCACGATGGGCAAACGCTCCTCCTCGAAGAACATATGCTCCGTGCGGCACAGGCCTATGCCTTGTGCCCCGTAGCTGCGCGCGAGGGCGGCGTCACGAGGATAGTCCGCATTGGCCCAAACTTCGAGGCGTCGGACAGCGTCCGCCCAGCGCAGCAATTCACTCATCTCTTCTGTGATTTCGGGCTGGATCAGGGGCACTTGGCCCAAAATCACCTCACCCGTACTGCCGTTGAGCGATATAAAGTCGCGTTTCTTGACGGTCACGCCGCCGGCAATGAAGTGTTCACTCTCCATATCGATTCGAATCTCATCGCAACCGGTAATGCAGGGCTTGCCCAGGCCGCGCGCAACGACAGCGGCATGGCTGGTAGCGCCCCCTCGTGCCGTCAGGATGCCTTGCGACGCAATCATGCCGTGCACGTCATCGGGGCTCGTCTCTGGCCGCACCAGAATCACGCTATCGCCCAGACGCGCCACCGATTCCGCCTCATCCGGATCAAAGAACGCCATGCCCACCGCAGCCCCCGGCGACGCATTGAGACCCTTTGCAATGACACTCACCTCGGCATCGGGATCAATTCGTGGGTGGAGCAACTGATCGATTTGCTCCGGTTCTACCCGGGAAATAGCTTCTTCTTTCGTAATAACACCCTCGTTGAACATATCGACCGCGATTCTTACGGCCGCGCTCGCCGTGCGCTTGCCCGTGCGCGTCTGGAGCATATAGAGCTTCCCGCGCTCGACGGTAAACTCCAAGTCCTGCATCTCGCGATAGTGGGTTTCGAGCCGTTGCGCAATCTCCGCAAACTCATCATAGATTCCCGGCCACACCTCTTGCAATTTCGCAATTGGCAGCGGGGTGCGGACGCCGGCGACTACGTCTTCTCCCTGGGCATTTTCGAGAAACTCGCCAAAGAGCTTCGGATCCCCGGTTGATGGATTACGCGTAAAGGCGACACCGGTTCCGGAATCGCTGCCCATGTTGCCGAAGACCATTGCCTGCACGCTCACGGCCGTGCCGAGGGAATGGGGGATCCTATGGAAATTGCGGTAGTCGATGGCACGCCGATTGTTCCAAGAAGCAAAGACCGCCTCGATTGCGCCGCGCAACTGGTCTAATGGCGTTGCAGGAAAGACCCGATCGGCCTCACCCTCGACAATACCCTTGAAGCGTCGCACCGCTTCTTGGAGGTGTTCCACCGTAAGGTCCACGTCCTGCTCAATGCCCGCCGCTTCCTTGATGGCGTCCAACACGTGCTCAAAACGATCCTTTTCGACTTCCAATACGACGTTGCCATACATCTGCACGAAGCGGCGGTATGAATCCCAGGCAAAGCGCTCATTTTGCGTATGCGCGATCACGCCCTCGATCGTTTCGTCATTGAGACCGAGATTGAGGATTGTGTCCATCATGCCCGGCATGCTGAACTTCGCGCCGGAACGCACCGAGACCAGTAACGGATTCTCAACGTCCCCTAACCGCTTGCCGGACTTCCCTTCCAGCTCTTTGAGCGCCTCCAGCGTCTGTTCCCACATGCCGGTTGGAAACTGCTTACTCGACTCGTAGAACGCGTTGCAGGCTTCCGTAGTAACCACAAATCCAGGCGGCACCGGCAGACCGGCGCGTATCATCTCAGCACAATTCGCACCCTTGCCCCCAAGAAGGTCGCGCATGGACGCGTTACCGTCTTCGAATCGGTACACCCATTTCTCTTGTACATCCATTTGTTTCGCTGCGACTGCCTCTTTTGCCATGCTCGCGCAAACCTCCACGTACTTCTAGATTAAATCGGGGTGCGTACCTGTTCCATCGGTGCGTATCAACTGAGAATCCAAGGGGCATTATAGCATGCATGCGCTCCCAGATTGTGGAGGACGTACCCCATTGGAAAGCCACGATTCCCAGCCCTCGCGGCTAAAACATGCGCTATATTCAATCACTGCCGAGTAATCGTCGTGACAACAAGCGCGTGATCTCAGCACTCTAAAGGATGCCTTATTTATCATCTTAGCCGCGGTTCAGCAGCATGTGGCCGTCCCTCCAGGCTGCGGTAGAGAGCGCGGCAAATTCACCACTGAACGGGCTGCCACAGGCTTTCCATGTCTAATCTTCTGACCGTGCTGTCGCTCACTTCCGCCACATGGTACGATTGGAGCATCGGGAACGGTGCAACGTTTTCGGCTTTGTGCCTAGGGCTGCACGTAGCGCTCCTATTTTTCGCCAATCTTCTGCCGGCATTTGGAATCGACCGTGAGTGATATCCTCCTTAGAGTCAGAAGCAAACAAATAGTTTGGCCGCTCCTCGTAACGGCGTTGATCATCATCAGCGACCAGATTACGAAGGCCTTTATCGTTGAATGGCTCAAGCCCCAAGGCACGGTCTCCATAATCGGCGATCTGCTGCGGCTTACGTTTGTTACGAATAGCGGCGTTGCGTTCGGCATGCTCACGGGTATGCCTTATGTCCTCACTATTCCCATCGTTATCCTGATTGGCGTGATCATTTACTATCTTGTCAAGACTTTGGGGCAGTCATTCTTGCTCACCTTGGCGCTGACACTAGAACTAGGCGGCGCGCTAGGAAACTTAATCGATCGAATCCGCCTGGGCTATGTGGTTGACTTTGTAAAGTTTCCGTATTGGCCGGCCTTCAACGTAGCGGACAGTTGCGTCGTTATCGGCGCCATCGGCCTCGCCTTTGTCCTGCTTTGGCAAGACCGCAAACCACGTGCCGCAAGCCCTGATTCGTCGCATCCTTGATGCGACTGCCAGTACACACCAAGTGATGCCCACGATTCTTCTTACACCGACTCATGGTGACGCGGGAAAGCGGCTCGACGTCTACATTGCCGGCGCCGAGCCGGATCTCAGCCGCTCTCAAGTGAAACGGCTAATGCAGGAGAGCCGCGTTCGCGTTTCAGGGCAACCGGTTGGGCCATCCACAAAAGTACATGCCGGCGTTGTGATTACGGTCACGATGCCTGACGCCACCGGCCCGATCCTAAAACCCGAACCGCTAAGAGTGCCGATTCTGCACAGTGACGCAGAGATCATTGTGGTTGATAAGCCGGCAGGATTGGTAGTCCACCCTGGCGCCGGAAAGCCCGGCCAAACTCTCGTCAACCAACTCATCAGCCGCTTTCCCGAGCTCTTGACCGTCGGCAATCCAATTCGTCCGGGTGTCGTGCATCGGTTGGATAAAGACACCTCAGGCGCGCTGGTCGTCGCGCGCTCTACGGCTGCCTACGAGCACCTGGTAGCGCAATTTGCTGCGCGTAGCGTAGAGAAAACCTACCTTGCCCTAGTAGAGGGCGTCCCCACTGTCGAGCGCGGCGTGATCAATGCGCCGGTAGGTCGCCATCCAACGCGCCGCACCATGATGAGTGTTGTCAGTTACGGCAAACCTGCCACCACTCACTTTGCCGTTCTTGAGTCGTTAGGTCGGTATACACTCCTTCAAGTGACCCCAGATACAGGGCGCACGCACCAGATTCGCGTACACCTGTCCGCAGCCGGATTACCCATTGCAGGTGACTTCCAATATGGCGGCAAGACACCCTTTACCGGTCTCGACCGCATGTTCCTCCATGCATTCGCACTTGGTTTCCTGCATCCGGCTACGCAAGAGAAGGTTAACTTCCGCGCACCCCTTGCCGACGATTTGGCGCAAGCGCTGCGCCGGTGCGGCAGCACGTGGGAAAGAAATCGGCAATTTGACCCTTCATTCGAAAGACCCTAGGATAAGAAATCGCTACGTGAATCGTCGCATCTCACCCAAGAATTGCTAGGTTATGTACGCGCACATTACGGGTTGGGGGAAGGCGCTGCCTGAACAGCGTCTGACAAATGCCGACCTTGAGAAAATGGTGGATACTGCAGGCGAGTGGATCGTAAGCCGCACCGGCATACGCGAACGACGCATTGTCTCTGCATCTGAAACAACAGATTCGCTTGGCGCCGATGCTGCCAGGGAGGCGCTGGCGGCGGCCAACCTGACTGCTGAAGACGTGGACATGGTTATCGCAGCCAGTTGCACGCCGGAATATCTGTTTCCCAGCATCGCCAATCGCATTCAGGAACGGCTAGCGCTAAAGCGTGCCGCTGCGCTCGACCTAAATCAGGCGTGCGTGGGATTCATCCACGGGCTCGCCGTTGCGCAGGGATTCATCGTCTCAGGCCAATACCGGACTGTACTGGTAATCGGCACGGAGGTGCTCACGCGCCACGTTGATTGGACTGATCGTTCCACCTGCGTGCTTTTTGGCGACGCGGCCGGGGCTGTCGTGGTGCAAGCGTCAGACGAACCTGGGGGGCCTTTGGCCTTCGATCTGGGCTCAGACGGCTCCGGGGGTGACTTGCTGATGCTGCCAACCAATGGAAAGCTGGGCATGAATGGTCGCGAAGTGTATCGCTTTGCCGTTACCGCCATGACATCTTCGCTGGTTGCCGCCGTTGAGAAAGCCGGCATGACGCTGGATCAGATCGATCTCCTCATTCCCCACCAGGCCAATATCCGTATCATTCACTCCGCCGCCCAGACGCTCGCCTTTCCGCTTGAGAGGGTGTTCACCAACGTAGAAAAGTATGGCAACACCTCGGCGGCATCGATTCCGGTTGCGCTCTGTGAAGCCATCGAAGAGGGCCGAATTCAGCCCGGCGACACGATAGCCATGGTCGCATTCGGCGCCGGCCTTGCTTGGGGAGCAACGGTGATGCGTTGGACTAGTCCTGTTGCGTAGGCCGTAGGCAAGTGACAGGGGACGTCCGACTACCTCTGAAAGTGGGCCTGCGCGCAAACCCCTTCCCCTTGAAAACGAGCAAACCACAACCCTATCCGGGCCGTATCTCCCAGAATTCTTTGCCCAGCGCATCGTACGGCAATCGGCGCTCGTCAGGGTCTTGGGCATCGAACTGCTGATTGACGAAGTAGAAGAGGAAGGTCTCCGTCGTCCCCACGTTAGCCGCGCCGTGGGCCACCCCGCGAGGGATGACCAGAAGCTGACTGCGACCGCGTCCCAAGACAAACCGCATCGTGTTACCTGCGGTCGGGGAAGTCTCCCGCACGTCCCATAGGCCTACTACGAGATTCTGTGAAGGCGGCACAAACCAGAGGTCTTCCTGCTTGAAGTGGAGATGCCACGCCTTGATCGCCCCCGCAGCCATTAGAGAACAGTTGGCTTGCCGCACTTCGAAGCCTTCAAGGCCCGCAAGCGCCCCATTCGCTAGACGGCCAAGCTCAGTGAACGACCCGCCGTCTTCCACAAACGTCTGTAACGGCAGCATCTGCACACCATCGATCTGCGACTTAGCGCCATACTCCTGACGTGAGACACTGTCCCTCACATCTTCCTGAATGTCACTCAAGCCGATTGGCGCTTTTTCTGCCATTTTTTGTTCTCTTGGAATTTGAGGTGGATTTTACCAAGTACGAGATTGCCGGGCAGCCAATGCAGTCCTTCAGTAGACCGGTGACCCCAAGCTTGTTACCGACATGCTGCGTTGGCAGCCTCATTGGTCTGATTGCCCCTTGGTATTGTGAATGATACGATGCCGTCTGGACGTTCCGCAACTTATCGTATCGATGATACCCGGTCGCCGCCGCGGTAGACCTCCGTTCCCCCCAAAGGCAAACAAGCACCAGACTCGGACGTTGGATAGAAAGTGTCAGCCAAGTCTCCGGAAAAATCGGCAAATCGCCCGAACTTCCTCATCATAACAACCGATCAACATAACCCCACGTGCCTTGGTTATGCAGGCCATCCGGTCGTGGGGACGCCGCACATCGACGCTCTCGCTGCACGCGGCATGGTCTTTTCCCGCGCTTACGTCTCCAACCCGTTGTGCACGCCATCACGGGCGACGCTGTTTACAGGACTTACGACGCGCGGACATCGCGTACGCATGAACGGCATCCCGCTCAGCTACGACGTACCCACCATGCCGGAAGCGCTGCGGCAAGCCGGTTACCAGACACACTACGCCGGCAAGCCCCATCTGCGCACAAGCCACGCGCCTGCGGGCATGCCTTTGGAACAAGTGGAACCGAGTGACTTTCCTGAGGCGCGGGACATGTGGCGTACTGGGCGCATCAAAAGCCTGCCCACGCCCTATTACGGGTTTGAGGAGGTCCGATTTGTAAACGGTCACGGGCATGGTTCTTGGGGGGAGTACGTCCATTGGCTTGATCGCGAGCACCCAGGCCAGGCCCATCTCTTCCACCATCGGGTACCGCTCGAGCCGCCAAGTCCGGCAGCGAGCTTCTATACGGCTTCTTACAAATGGGCGCTGCCCTCTAACCTGCATCCTATGACCTGGACCTGCGATCGGACGATCGAGTACCTCAACCGCTACGGACAACAGAGAAAAGCGCAGACGGGGCCAAGTGATCGTACACAACGCCCGTTCTTCCTGTGGTGCTCGCTCGCTGATCCCCACGTGCCGCTCGCGCCGCCGGACCCGTATTGCTATCGCTACCGCCCCGATGAGGTTCCGCCACCCAAGCGGCGAAACGGCGAGTTTGCAGACCTGCCGCCACATATCGGGCGCATCCACGCGAGGCCCACGAAAGGCTGCGACATCGATCCGTACCGCAATGAATGCGCAGCTCACTATTATGGGCTAATCGAGATGATCGATGACAACGTGGGCGCAGTCTTGGAGGCATTGCGAGCGAACGGACTCGAGCAGGACACGGTTGTGGTATTCACTGCAGACCACGGGGAGGCGCTGGGCGACCACGGCATGTGGGGCAAGGGGCCCTACCACTACGACGGCGTCATTCGTGTGCCTTTGATAATGAGTTGGCCGGGGCACGTTGCAGCGACCGCAACTCACAACAGCGTAGTTAGCCTGCTCGATTTTGCCCCAACCATGCTCGACATTGCGGGCGTCCCAATTCCTGAAGGCCAAAAGCCGCCTCGCGCAGTTGGAAATTGGGAATATCCTCCGTGGCCCGGACGGAGCTTGCTGCCAATCGCAACAGGCCGGGACATCGGCACATCTGACGCCGCTCTCGTCGAAGACGACCAGGATGATCTCGGTTTTCGGTTGCGGACACTCGTCACTCAGCGTTACCGTCTGACCGCATACTCAGGACAGAGCTACGGTGAGCTATTCGATTTGCAGGAAGACCCAGACGAAGTCCACAATCTCTGGGACGAACCGAGGCATGAAAAACGACGGGACGAGCTGCGCATCGCCCTTCTGGATCGGATCATCTCTACCGACCACGCTCTGCCGCGCCGCATGGGTATTTCATGACGGGCTTCTTCTAGAGCAAGCATCTCAGTCTGCACGGCTCATGCCGCCGGGAGTCGCGATTTGCCGTTTCTGCTACCGGTAAGCAGCATACCGCTGGTCTTCGGCTGCAAGCCCCGTCCCAAAGCCAGAGCACGCATGCCACGTTGATCGCGGACTGCCCGCGATGCCGCACCTCTCTGTTGACACATGTTAGTGCAAGTGATAAACTCTATTTTTGCGTGTAATGTGGATTTAGAACTCTCGATTTGGCAGGTTCGAACAGTGCCTACAACCAATCAGCTCGTGCGAAAAGGGCGAAAACCCAAGACGATAAAGGGCAAGTCTCCAGACTTGCACTGGAACTATAACGCCCTAAGGAATCGGTCAGTTCGCACAGATGGTTCGCCGCAGAAGCGCGGTGTCTGCATTTCAGTGCGCACACTCACGCCAAGGAAGCCGAATTCCGCCCTGCGGAAGGTGGCTCGTGTGCGGTTGACCAATGGCAGAGAAGTCACGGCATACATTCCAGGTGAGGGCCACAATTTACAGGAGCACTCGGTAGTACTCATCCGCGGAGGCCGCCTAAAGGACGTACCCGGTGTTCGCTACCATATAGTGCGGGGTACATTGGACGCAGAAGGTGTCTACACGCACGCGGGTGCACCGCAGGAGCGCAATAAAGCGCGCTCCAAGTACGGGACCAGACGTTCACGACCGGTGACGGGTGCTGGCGCCTCGTAGGGAGCGCCCGTTTTACAAGCTACGCGACGTCAAATTACTGTTTAGTTTCTTGCAGCAGTTGTTGGCCTCGAGATCGAAGCTGACAACGCTGCTGTGCGTAAAGGGCAATTGAGCATGCCGCGGCGAGAAAGAGTTGTAAAGCGGATAATTCCGCCGGATCCCAAGTTTCGCAGTGTCACTCTGCAGCAGTTCATCAATAAGCTGATGAAGTGCGGTAAGAAGAGCACCACCGAACGATTCGTCTATGGCGCATTCGACATTATTGAATCGCGCACCGGCCGCTCCGGCTTGGACATTTTCGATCTTGCGGTGCGCAACGTGACGCCCATGGTCGAAGTGCGACCGCGCCGTGTGGGCGGAGCCACCTACCAAGTGCCTATGGAGATACCAAGCGGCCGACGGCTCTCCTTGGCGCTGCGCTGGATCGTACGGTACTCCCGCGAGCGGCGGGGGCCAAGCATGGCAATAAAACTGGCAGAGGAACTAATCGACGCCGCTGACGGCCAGGGCGCTTCCATTCGGCGCCGAGACGAAACGCATCGTATGGCAGAGGCAAATAAGGCCTTCTCGCACTACCGGTGGTAAGTTAGACAATAGTCACTGGAACAACAACATCGAGCAATACTTAAATCTGTTGAGGCACCAAGAATCTAGCACATGGAACGTCAATTCCCGATAGAGAAATACCGCAATATCGGCATCATTGCCCATATTGACGCCGGAAAGACCACCACGACCGAACGGGTGCTCTTCTACTCCGGCCGCATTCACCGCATGGGCGAAGTGCATGAAGGCACTACCGCCATGGACTTTATGGTACAGGAGCGTGAGCGCGGCATCACGATTACGGCGGCCGCCACGACTTCGACGTGGCTCGACCATCGCATCAACATCATCGACACACCCGGACACGTTGATTTTACCGCTGAAGTTGAACGCTCACTACGTGTCCTTGATGGCGGTGTCGTTGTGTTCGACGCGGTATCGGGGGTAGAGGCGCAATCTGAGACCGTGTGGCGTCAGGCAGATCGGTACAAGGTTCCGCGCATTTGTTTCGTAAACAAGATGGATCGCATCGGCGCTGACTTTTGGAACTGCATTGAGATGATACGCGATCGTCTGAAGGCGCAGGCGGTGCCAATCCAAGTGCCTATAGGTGCTGAGGATTCATTCATCGGTATGATCGACCTTTTCTCCATGAAGGCTGTTACCTTTTCGGACGAGCTTGGCGCGAAGCCCTCCATCATGGAAATTCCGGATGAGCTACGCCCTGAGGCAGAGCAGCGCCGGCACGAGATGATAGAAGCCATTGCGGAGCATGATGAGGATCTACTTCTGAAGTACCTCAATGACGATGAACTCTCCGTAGAGGAGTTGCAGTCTGCTCTCCGTCGGGCAACGTGCCGCGTAGCGCTCGTCCCAGTCTTGTGCGGCGCCGCACTCCGCAATAAAGGGGTGCAACCTTTGCTTGACGCCGTAGTTAACTTCTTACCGTCGCCAACTGAGGTGCCGTCTATTCAGGGACTGTCGCCCCATACCGGTTTGGAGGAATCGCGGGCATCTAGCGATAGCGCTCCCTTTGCAGCCCTAGCATTCAAGGTTGTAACCGATCCATATAGCGGTCGGCTGGTTTACCTGCGCGTTTACTCCGGTACGGCGGAGGCCGGGATGCAGATGCTCAATGCGAGTCGCAACCGACGGGAGCGTCTCGGGCGTCTCCTTTTCATGCATGCGGACAAGCGGGAAGAGGTATCAGATATTTTTGCCGGTGAGATTGTGGCCGCCGTGGGGCTCAAGGATACTTTTACGGGCGATACCCTCAGCCAGGTCAACGATCCAATCACATTCGAGACAATCAAATTCCCGGACCCTGTACTGCACATGGCCATTGAGCCTAATAGCCGCCTAGATGAAGATAAGCTAACTACGGCGCTCCGTCGCCTTTCCGATGAGGACCCCACGTTTCGTGCCGGTCAAGACCCTCAAACCGGTGAGACTATTATTGGGGGCATGGGCGAGTTGCACTTGGAAGTGATTTCCGATCGGCTGCTGCGAGAGTTTGGTGTTGAGGCATCGCTTGGAGCCCCCCAAGTTGCGTACAAAGAGACTGTCCAAAACTCTATTGAGCAGGAAGGTCGTTTCATTAGACAGACCGGAGGCAGAGGCCAATACGGTCATGTTTGGCTGCGCATAGAGCCGCTTGAAAGCGGCCTCGGTACTCAGATTGAGAACAAGGTCGTTGGCGGCACAATTCCAAGGGAATATGTCTCGGCTGTGCAAGCCGGCATCAGAGATTGTTTGCTCGCAGGTCCTCTCGGCTATCCGGTAGTTGACATTCGGGTTACTATGTTTGATGGTTCATCTCATCCGGTGGACTCATCTGAGCTAGCGTTCCACAATGCGGCGGTCTTGGCAATGCGCGAAGGGCTGGTAAAAGCAAGGCCAGTGACTCTCGAGCCGATTATGCAGGTGGAAGTAATGATCCCCGACGAATTCCTTGGCGAGATTTCGGGTGCGCTTAATGCGCGGCGTGGGAGTATTGACGACATTCAGACACGGCTTGGAACCAAGGTTGTCCAGGCAAAAGTACCGCTCGCAACTATGTTTGGTTACGTAAGCAACTTGCGTTCCAGCACACAGGGGCGCGGCACGTATTCGATGCAATTTTCGCACTACCAAATAGTGCTCCGCAGCTCCAGCGAATTGGTCGCGAAAGCTGGCAGGAGCTAGCTAATTTTCGGAATGAAGAGCAAGGAGAGAGCAAGAGGATGGCGAAGGAGCGATTTGAACGAACCAAGCCGCACGTAAACATCGGCACAATTGGGCATATCGATCACGGCAAGACCACGCTCACCGCAGCGATCACTAAGGTGCTCGCGCTGCAGGGCGGCGCCGACTTTGCCCCCTTCGACAGCATCGATAACGCTCCCGAAGAACGCGAGCGCGGTATCACTATCGCTATCGCTCACGTCGAGTACGAGACCGATAACCGCCATTACGCTCACGTCGACTGCCCCGGCCACGCCGACTACATCAAGAATATGATCACCGGCGCTGCGCAAATGGACGGCGCTATCCTCGTCGTGTCCGCTCCCGACGGCCCCATGCCACAAACCCGCGAGCACGTCCTGTTGGCTCGCCAGGTCGAAGTCCCCGCCATGGTCGTCTATCTCAATAAATGCGATATGCTCGACGATGAGGAACTCCTCGAACTCGTCGAACTCGAGGTCCGTGAACTCCTCTCTAAGTACGACTTCCCAGGCGACGATATCCCTGTCATCCGCGGCAGTGCTCTCCAAGCGCTCGAAAGCGGCAGCGACGATCCCGAAGACCCAGCTTTCGCCTCCATCCTCGAACTCATGGAAGCCGTAGACGACTATATCCCTACTCCTGCCCGCGCTATGGACCAGCCCTTCCTTATGCCTATCGAAGATGTCTTCAACATCAAGGGCCGCGGTACCGTCGTTACCGGCCGTATCGAACGCGGCCAGGTCAATACCGGCGAGGTCGTCGAAATCATCGGCATCCAGCGCGATATCCAATCCTCCGTCGTTACCGGCGTCGAAATGTTCCGTAAAATCCTGGACTCCGGCCAGGCCGGCGATAACGTCGGCTGCCTCCTGCGCGGCGTCGAAAGAGATAATGTCCAACGCGGTCAGGTCCTCGCCGCTCCTAAGTCCATCACCCCGCACACCCTCTTCGAAGCCGAGGTCTACGTCCTCAGCCGCGATGAGGGCGGCAGGCATACTCCATTCTTCCCTGGCTATCGTCCCCAGTTCTACGTCCGTACTACCGACGTCACCGGCTCTATCGCCCTCCCCGACGGCGTCGAAATGACCATGCCCGGCGATAATATCACCATGACTATCCACCTCATCAACCCCGTCGCCCTCGAAGAAGGCGTCCGCTTCGCTATCCGCGAGGGCGGCCGTACCGTCGGCGCCGGTGTCGTGACTAAAATCCTGGAGTAGCTATGGCGCAGCAGACAATCCGCATTCGACTAAAGGCATTCGACCACAGAGTCCTTGATCAATCGGCGGGACAAATCGTAAGTGCCGCTCAGGGGACCGGCGCCCGGATCGCGGGCCCAATTCCGTTGCCCACTGAGATCAACAAATTTACGGTAATCCGTTCCGCGTTCATTGACAAGGATTCTCGCGAGCAGTTTGAAATCCGCACGCATAAACGGCTCATCGACGTGCTTGAGCCAAATGCAAAGACAATGGATGCACTCTTGCGGTTAGAACTGCCTGCAGGTGTAGACATTGAAATGAAGTCCATGTAGAGGTTGCCCAGCATGTCAGTTGGCCTGATCGGCAAAAAACTCGGAATGACCCAAGTCTTCGATGAAGACGGCGCCGCCGTACCGGTGACGGCAGTGCAGGCAGGACCTTGCACTGTGGTGCAAATCAAGGCTGTCGCAGGCGCGGATGGTTACAATGCGGTGCAGCTTGGATTCGGGGAACGTCAGAAGGGCATTACAAGCCCGGCACGCGGTCACGTTGAAAAGCATCTGGGCGACGATGCCGCAGTACCGAGAGAGCTGCGGGAATTCAGGGTAGCGGATCCAGGCGAATATGAATCCGGCCAGACATTTGACGTAGAGATCTTCGCCCCCGGTCAAATGGTAGACGTATCCGGCATATCCAAAGGCAAAGGGTTCGCTGGCGTGATGAAAAGACACAACTTCAGCGGCCAGCAAAAGACTCACGGCCAGTCAGACCGATGGCGTGCCCCCGGTGCCGTTGGCATGGGTACAACGCCGGGTCGGGTGTGGAAAGGCAAAAAGATGGCCGGAAGAATGGGACAGGATCTCGTAACCGTACAGAACTTACGAATTGTAAGCGTCGTCGCAGAACAAAGCATCCTTCTCATAAAGGGTGCGATACCGGGAGGGCCGGGCACCCTGGTTTCGGTTCGTCCAGCGGTAAAGTCATCCGGATCGACGCAGGCGAGTGAGTAGATTGCTATGGATTTGAACATTCTCGATACCCAAGGTAATGCCGTCGGAACTGCTGCGCTCCCAGATCTCATATTTGGGATTGAGCCGCACGAGGCTTTGGTGCATCAGGCGGTCATCCGCGATGAGGCGGGGCAGCGTCTTGGCACTGCTAGCACAAAGACCCGCAGCGAAGTACGTGGGGGCGGGCGTAAACCGTGGCGACAGAAGCACACGGGCCGAGCGAGGCACGGCAGTCGACGGTCGCCCATTTGGCGTACCGGCGGCGTGACCTTTGGACCGCACCCCAGAGACTACCACATGGCAATGCCGCGAAAAATGTGGCGCAGGGCGATGTTTTCGGCTTTGTCGTCCAAAGCGCAATCCGGCCGGCTGCTCGTAGTCTCAGGGTTTTCGAACGAGAAGATTAGTACCAAGGAGCAAGTGGCGTTCCTGGACTCACTTGGCGTTGCCTCCAGCGCGCTCTACGTGACGAACTCGCCAACACCTGAGTTGCTCCTTTCCATTCGAAACCTGCCCGATGTGACGCTTTCAACTCCGAGCACGCTTAGTGTCCGCGATGTGGTGGTCTTCGACCATCTAATTCTCGATGCCGACGCTGTCGCCGCATGCGAGAGCCTCTGGGGGCAGTCATGAAAACAGCTCAAGAGATTCTCGTTAAACCGCTCATTACCGAAAAGGGCACACTGCTCTCAGATCAAAATAAGTACCTTTTCGCCGTGGCAATCGACGCGACCAAAATTGACGTACGACGCGCAGTGGAACAGACATTCGGAGTCACGGTGTTGGCCGTAAATGTCATAAACGTCCCGGGTAAGGAAAAGCGGTTCGGCAGACACCGCTATCGAACAAAGCGTTGGCGCAAAGCTATTGTAACCCTGCAACAGGGTCAGACTATTGACCTATTTAGCGGCGTCTAGGGAAGAGCAAGCCTATGCCAGTCAAATCCTATAAACCCACATCCCCCGGCCGGCGCGGCATGAGCACGGTGTCGAGCGATGATATAACCAAGACAACTCCGGAACGCCGGCTGACCAAAGGCATGAAGCAGAAGGCCGGGCGGAATGTCTCCGGGAAACTCACTGTTCGTCATCGGGGTGGCGGCCACAAGCGGCGCTATAGAACAATAGACTTCAAACGTGATAAGATAGGGATTCCTGGCACTGTACAGGCAATTGAATACGATCCAAATCGAAGTGCTCGGATTGCCCTTATCGCGTACAGGGATGGAGAGAAGCGGTATATACTTGCCGCAGCCAGGATGGGCGTAGGCGATACCGTGATGTCGGGACCGGATGCCCCTATACGGCCGGGCAATTGCCTGCCACTGAGTAACATTCCGGCAGGAACGGCTATCCATAACGTTGAACTACAGGCAGGTCGCGGAGGCCAACTGGCACGCAGCGCCGGATCATCGGTGCAGCTCATGACAAAAGAGAGCGAATTCGCCGTTATCAGAATGCCGTCGGGTGAAATCCGTCGTGTGCACTCGAACTGTGTGGCAACCATCGGCCAGGCTAGCAATGTTGATCACAATGGCACGACTACTGGCAAGGCAGGACGGACACGCTGGCGGGGCCGTCGTCCCACTGTTCGTGGTTCTGCCATGAACCCATCGGACCATCCCCACGGCGGCGGCGAAGGTAAAGCGCCTATCGGCATGCCGGGCCCGAAGACTCCCTGGGGGAAGCCGGCGCTGGGCTTGCGCACGCGCAAGCGAAAGCCTTCGGACAGATTTATTTTGCGGCGCCGTTATGCGCAATAGAGAGAGTACCATAGCATGTCGCGATCACTAAAAAAGGGCCCTTTCGTCGACCAGAAGCTGCTAAAGCGCATTCAGACTATGAATGACAGCGGGCAGAAGCGTGTGTTACGCACCTGGTCGCGTGCGTCCACCATTTTTCCGGACATGGTCGGGCATACAATTGCCGTGCACGATGGCAGGCGGCACGTGCCCGTGTACATCACGGAGAATATGGTTGGTCATAAACTGGGCGAGTTTTCGCCGACACGGCACTTTCGCGGCCACTCGCGGGAAGATCGCGCTACACAAGTTCGCTAATTGTTGAGGACAGCACGGATGCAAGTACAAGCAATAGCAAAATATCTGCGAGTGTCGCCGCGTAAAGCGCGGCGGGTGGCAGCCACGGTAAAGGGCAGGCCCGCCGGGGAAGCACTGGCAATCCTGCGCTTCCTGCCAAGCCCAACGGCACGTACACTGGCAAAGGTAGTGCGTTCTGCCATTGCAAACGCGGAAAACACCTACAATTTGGACCCAGCAAACCTGACGGTAGCTAGTGTGCTGGTGGACAAGGGCCCGGTCTTCAAGCGAATCGATCCGAAATCCCGCGGCCAATGGGGGCTTGTCAGAAAGCGCACAAGCCATGTAACCGTAATCGTTGAGAATGAGGAGAACCTAAGTCGTGGGACGTAAAGTTCACCCGATCGGATTCCGTTTAGGCTTCAACCGTACATGGAGCAGCCGTTGGTATGCAGGCAAAGAGTACTCGACGCTCGTGGAAGAGGATAGCAAGATTCGCAAAGCGGTTATGGCACAATTTGAGCACCATCGCACCGGATCCACGGGCGGGAGACGTTCAAGCATGGGCGCCGGCATCTCCCAGGTAGATATTGAACGTGCTGGAACGGCGATCAAAGTAGACATCCATACTGCGCGTCCCGGTATTGTTATTGGGCGCGGGGGAGCCGCGCAGGCGCAATTGCGTAAAGACTTGCGCGAATTGACCGGCAAGAACGTGCGCACAAACATCATTGAAATAAGACAGCCTGAAACAAATGCTTACTTGGTCGCCCAATCGGTATCCGAACAGTTAGAGCGGCGCGTTTCACCTCGCCGCGCGATCAAGATGGCGGCGGAACGCGTCGTACGTTCTGGAGCTATTGGCGTGAAGTTGATGGTCGGTGGTCGTCTTGGCGGCGCGGAAATGTCGCGCAGTGAGAAGGAAATCCGGGGTACGGTACCACTGCAAACGCTCCGGGCCAATATTGACTATGGCTTTACGCAAGCAGTCACCACCTACGGAATTCTGGGTGTGAAAGTCTGGATATATACTGGCGACGTGACACCTAAGGAATTCTATGCCCGGCAGGAAGCCGCGACTCCAGAAGAGACTCCGTCCCCTCCGCCGCGTCGGCGACGGAGACGCCCTCGGCCCGGCTCTGATCGTTCTTCCGAAGGCAGCAGCAATCGGGGACCGCGGCGAGAGAGCGGCTCGAGGCGAGAGAGTGGCTCCAGGAATAGGGATAGCGGTACTAACCCAGCGAGTAAGTAGCACCAATTATGTTGATGCCGAGACGCACAAAACACCGCAAGATGCACCGCGGCCACCGCCGCGGCAAAGCACGACGCGGTTCAACCATTGCCTTTGGTGAGTTTGCCTTGCAAGCGCTAGAAGGTGGCTGGGTCGACAATCGCCAAATCGAGGCGGCTCGGCGCGCAGTGACGCATCACATTCGCCGCGGCGGACAAATGTGGATCCGAATCTTTCCGGATATAGGATTGAGCAAGAAACCCGTCGAAGTACGTATGGGCGGTGGCAAAGGGCCGCCAGAGGAGTGGGTCGCAATGGTCAAACCCGGACGAATTCTGTTTGAGCTCACCGGAGTTCCGCAGGAAATCGCACAAGAAGCGATGTTGCGTGCCTCCCACAAACTGTCGGTAAAAACAAGATTTATCTCCCGTGAAACACCGGAGATTATTTAGCTACCACTAGGAAGACCTGGGATGACGAAACCGGCGGAATTACGTGCGCTGAGCGCAGACGACTTGCAGCAGCGACTGGAAGAGGCTCAGGAAGAGCTCTTCAACTTGCGCTCGCAGCAAGCAACAGTACAATTGGAAAACCCCGCTCGTTTCGGTGTTTTGTTTAGCGAAATTGCGCGCATCAGGACGATCTTGCATGAGAAAGCACTCGGCATCACCAATTAAGTGAGAGCAGTGATAGAGTAATGACAGACGCAACGAGATCAACCGGCCGCCGGAAGCAAAAAAAAGGTACCGTAGTCAGCGACAAGATGGATAAGTCTGTAGTCGTTAACGTTACGCGCGTGCGCAGGCATCCGTTGTACAAGAAGACGGTCCGCAGCACCAAGAAGTACCTTGCGCATAGTCCGCAGAATGACGTACATCTCGGCGATCGGGTGATAATCGAAGAGACACGGCCCCTATCCAAGCATAAGCACTGGCGGGTTGTGCAGGTTATTGAAAGAGGCGAACAGGCGTCGCAGACGGCTTCTGTCCAGGTAGTCGAACTCGCAAAGGCAGTGGAATGATCCGAGAATCGTCACGACTCAAAGTTGCTGACAACAGCGGCGCCCGTGAGATCATGTGTATCCGAGTCTTGGGCGGTTCGCGGCGCAGGTACGGAGGCGTCGGCACTGTCGTGGTAGCATCCGTGAAGGAAGCAGTCCCGCTTAGCCAGGTGCGTCAAGGCGAGGTTGTTCGTGCGCTCATCGTGCGCACGTCAAAGGAATACGGGCGCGCCGATGGATCGACCATTCGATTCGATGATAACGCCGCCGTCATCTTGGGCCCACAAAACATGCCCCGCGGTACACGCATTTTCGGTCCCGTCGCCCGAGAACTGCGGGAGATGGGCTTCATGCGCATTATCTCCCAGGCGCCGGAGGTACTCTGATCATGCAGCGAATTCGGTCAGGGGATCAGGTGGAAGTGACCGCCGGCAAAGACCGCGGGAAGCGCGGTCGTGTGATGCGAGTGATCAATGCCGATCACGCCGTAGTGGTAGAGGGCATAAATATTGTAAAACGCCACCAACGTGCGATGCCGCCAATGCGGCCGGGTGGCATCATTGAGATGCCGGCGCCGCTCGCAGAATCGAACGTCATGGTTGTCTGCCCACAGTGCGACCGGGCAGCCCGTATGGGCTATCGCATCCTGGACGATGGCAGCAAAGGGCGTGTCTGTAAACGTTGCCAAGAGATTATTGGCCAAGAGTAAGGAATTCCGATGTCGGAAAAAGCGCAGATACAGCAGCTTTATGAGAATGACGTTCGGTCTGCAATGATCGAAGAGTTCGGCTACGACTGTGTAATGCAGGTACCGAAGATTACTAAGGTAGTAGTGAATATCGGCCTCGGTGAAGCCTTGCTAGACGCCAAAGCTCTAGATAACGCCGTCGGCGACCTCACCACTATTACCGGGCAGAAGCCCATAGTCACACGATCCAGGAAGAGCATAGCCAACTTCAAGCTCCGCGAAGACCAAGCAATTGGGGCAAAAGTAACTTTGCGACGAACTCGAATGTATCACTTTATCGAAAAACTATTCAACGTAGTCTTTCCACGCATTCGCGACTTCCGCGGCGTATCGCCGAACGCGTTCGACGGACGTGGGAATTACTCGGTCGGCCTCCGTGAGCAGCTTGTGTTCCCGGAAATTGACTATGACAAAGTCGACCGTGTGCGTGGGCTGGAAGTAACTATTGTGACCTCAGCACAGACCGACGAGGAATCGCGCTTCCTTCTTAGGGCGCTCGGCATGCCGATAGCCCAGGAAGCCAGCCAATTAGCGAGCTAGGAGACGCAACACCGTGGCAAAGCAGTCCAAGATTGCCAAGTGGCGCAAACAGCGGAAATTGATGGAACAGGGCCGCATGAAGCATCCCGTGAGATTTCGGAATCGCTGTTACCAATGCGGTCGGCCCCGCGCCTTCATCCGCAAGTTCGGGCTCTGTCGCATCTGTTTTCGCGGAGCCGCGTTGCAGGGCTTATTGCCTGGTGTCACAAAGTCAAGCTGGTAGTACGCACGCGAGAGATATCTGACTATGACCATGACCGATCCCATTGCCGATATGCTGACGCGGATACGCAACGCAATTCAAGCGCGCCATACCCACGTGACCATACCGGCGTCCAAGATGAAGACCGCATTGCTCACGATCCTCGAAAGGGAAGGATATATCGGTCAATTTGAGGTGGTAGACCAACAGATTCCACAGTCTATGCTGAAAGTCAGCCTCAAATATACCGACAAACGCGCGCCTGTGCTCCTCGGATTGCGACGTGTGAGTAAGCCCGGCCTGCGCGTATACGCGAATAAAGATGAGATTCCCCGCGTTATGGGCGGCATTGGTACTGTAATTCTTTCCACCTCTTCTGGCGTGATGACGGGTCGAGAGGCCTGGCAGCGCAAGATTGGCGGCGAAGTTCTCTGTTACGTCTGGTAAGGTAGGTCGCTATGTCTCGTGTTGGAAAACAACCAATCCCGCTTCCAGATGGTGTGGAAGTGAACGTGCAAGCGTCTGCCGTTCATGTGAAGGGACCAAAAGGCGAGCTTGAAATCAACGCTGTGTCCGCTGTCAGGGTAACCGTTGAGGATCGCGCCGTCCGCGTCGACCGCGTCGTTGAAACCCGCGAGGCCCGCGCTTTGCACGGTCTCACTCGCTCCTTGGTCGCCAACATGGTGCAGGGAGTTATTTCGGGATATCGTAAGACGCTTGAGTTGCATGGTACCGGTTACCGTGCACAACTCGCCGGCAGCAAGCTCGTAATGCAACTGGGGCACTCGCATCCTGATGAGTACTCACCACCGCAGGGCATTGGCATTGAGCTTGAGAACCCAACCACCATTCACATAGACGGCATAGACAAGAGACTGGTCGGTCAAGCGGCTGCAGACATCCGTGCTTCACGGCCCGTGGAAGTCTACCTTGGGAAAGGCATCCGCTATCGCGGCGAGTACGTTCGCCGCAAAGCCGGTAAGGCCGGTAAGGTAGGCGCAGGCGAGTAATCGACGGCATTAAACAATACGCGGGAATTTCGTTCTCGCCTCGAGTACTTACATGAGCAGGACTGTGAAATGCGATTGATCCGGGGAAGAAAAGCACTGAGTGCACGGGCACGGCGGCAACGCCGAGTACGGGCAAAGATTAGCGGAGTGGCAGAGAGGCCGCGCCTGAATGTCTTTCGGAGTAACCTGCACATCTATGCGCAGGTGATCGACGATACTAGTCACCTGACTTTGGCTGCCGCCTCCACCCTCGATCCTACAGTGCGGGACTTGCTTGATAAAAAGCCGAAGCAGGCACAAGCGTCCGTAGTGGGTCGAGTAGTGGCTGAACGGGCACGAGAAAAAGGGATAGAAACTGTGGTCTTTGACCGCGGAGGCTATCAGTACCATGGCCGGGTGCGCTCGCTCGCGGAAGCGGCCCGCGAAGCCGGCTTGAAATTCTGAGTGAGTTAGGCAAGGAATACTATGCCAGAACGCGAATCCATCGACTCAGCGTCATTGAATCTTGAAGAGCGCCTCGTGAACGTCAACCGTGTCGCAAAGGTTGTGCGTGGGGGACGCACATTCAGCTTCAACGCAGTGGTGGTGGTTGGCGACGGTGCCGGCCATGTTGGAATCGGTATCGGCAAAGCGCGCGAAGTGGCGGAAGCGATTCGCAAGGGTGGGGAGAAAGCGCGCAAGGCCCTCGTGCGCGTACCTCTTGCGGGAACAACCATTCCGCACGACATTACGGCAAAATACGGCGCCTCACGAGTCATGCTCAAGCCCGCGGCGCCAGGCACCGGCGTGATTGCCGGCGGGCCGGTGCGCGCTGTTGTCGAGTCGGCAGGTGTACATGACATTCTCACTAAGTCCCTCGGCTCCAACAATGCGATCAATGTGGTAAAGGCAACTATGACCGCACTCGAGCAACTCCAAAGTCCGGACGCCGCATACTCCCGCCTTGGCAGACTTCGGCCTAGGCGAAGACAGGCTGCAGACGAGAGCCCCGCAGTGACTGCCACAGTCGCCACCGCGGCCCAGACAGAAGAATAGGACAAAGAGCATGGCAGCTAAATTGCGTGTCACGTTGCGCAAAAGCCCTATCGGCTTTTCGAAAGATCAAAAGCAGACAGTAACAGCCCTGGGGCTAAGAAAACGCCAACACTCGGTAGAGCATGACGAAACCCCGGCGGTGCGCGGGATGATCAATAAAGTCGCTCATCTCGTGGACGTCGAGGAAATCTCGCAGACTTCGGGGAATTAGAATAGGACGAAACTTGCATGGAAAAACATGCGCTACACGCGCCGGCCGGCGCAAATAGACGGCGAAAGCGCGTCGCACGCGGTCATGGCGGACCTGGGCACAAGACGGCCGGGCGCGGCACGAAGGGCCAGAAGTCGCGCTCCCATGCTGGCGTCCCCGCGTGGTTCGAAGGCGGGCAGACGCCATTTGTCAGGCGATTGCCCCACCGTCGCGGATTCAGCAATGCCCGTTTTCGCGTTGTTTACCAACCGGTTAATGTCGGCGACCTCGAACGAGTCTTCGAGGCCGGTGCCACCATCACTCCGGTAGACATAGTGGCGCGAGGCCTTGCCCGCTCCACGCAAATCAAGATACTTGGCAACGGCGAGATTACCCATCAACTTACCGTGCAGGCGCCCAAGTTTTCGCAGGCCGCACGCGCTAAGATCGAGGCGGCTGGCGGCTCTGTGACGGAAGGGTAGCGCCGAGTGGCTGTATCAACCCCTTCACAAAAAGCACCGTCGCTGATACAGGCCGCCTACAACGCATTCAAGCTTCCCGATATTCGGCGCAAGCTTCTTTTTACGTTGGGCTTGCTCATAGTCTTTCGCTTCGCTGCGCACATCCCCGTGCCTGGTGTCGATCGTGAAGCCCTGCGGGAGCTCTTCCAACAGCAGCAGTTCCTCGGTCTGCTCGACATGTTCTCGGGTGGTGCCCTGGCAAACTTCTCCATCGTCGCCATGGGCGTGTACCCATACATTACGGCGACCATCATCGTGCAACTCATGACTCCGGTGATACCGGCGTTACAGGCGATGTCGCGGGAAGGAGGCGATAGCGCACGTGCCCGCATGAATCAATACATGCGCATTGGAACCGTGCCGCTTGCCGTGCTATCATCCTTCGGGCAAGCAACGATCTTTACACAGATGGGCGTCATTCGGGGCTTCAATCTCTTCAATAGCGCGACATTTCTCAGCAGCCTCGCACTCATCATCAGCATGACCGCGGGTACAATGTTCCTGGTTTGGCTCGGTGAACTCATCACGGAAAACGGCATCGGCCAAGGCATTTCGCTCATCATCTTTGCCGGAATCGTCGCGCGGTTGCCCACCACCATTGGGCAAGCCGTATTCGGCCAGACCGGGGGAACGGCCACGTTCACGCTGCTCATAATCGGTGTGCTCTCCATCCTGATCGTGGTCGGCATCGTCGTGATGTACGAGGCCCAGCGGCGGATACCCGTGCACTACGCCAAGCGCATGCACGGACGCCGCCAATACGGCGGGCAGACCACCCATATTCCGCTCAAGATCAACTCCGCCGGGATGATCCCCCTGATCTTTGCAATCTCATTCCTTATCTTCCCCAGCACGGTGGCCAGCTACTTCCAAGCGGCCAACGCCGGTTGGATCCGGAACGTTGCGACGTTCATAATCGGCGCCTTCGATCCACAAGGCCCGCTCTACTGGATGCTCTACTTCTTGCTTGTCGTCGCTTTCACATATTTCTACACTGCCATCATTTTCCAGCAACAGAATATTCCGGAAGTTCTCCAAAAGAACGGAGGCTTCATTCCGGGCATTCGTCCCGGTCGCCCCACGGCGAAATATCTCAACAGTGTCATATTTCGCATCACGCTCGCAGGGGCGTTGTTCCTCGGTCTCATCGCAGTATCGCCCTTTATCATTCAGGGCATCACCGGCGTGCAGGCTCTGATGCTCAGCAGCACCGGCATGCTCATCGTCGTCGGCGTTGTACAGGATACTATGAAGAATCTCGAAGCTCAGTTGCTTATGCGCCAATACGAAGGATTCTTGCGCTAGTGCCGAAGTTGAATTCGTTAACGACGCTAAACCTCATCCTGCTTGGCCCTCCAGGCGCAGGCAAAGGCACGCAGGCACGTGCCATCGCCGGAACTTTCGGCCTGCGGCACCTTTCTACCGGTGACCTCCTGCGAAAACACATCCAAGACCGGACTTCGCTAGGAGCGCAGGCGCAAGTCTACTACGACAAAGGCGAGTACGTGCCTGACCGGCTCGTCGTCGCAATTGTAAAAGAGGAACTTTCGCTAATTCACCCTAGGGTCGGTGTGGTGCTGGATGGATTTCCTCGGACCGTGGCGCAAGCAGAGTCGCTTGAGCGGACATTGGGGGAATTCGGCCAGCAGATCGATGCGGCCATCGAGCTTGCCAGCGACACGGAAGAGATAGTACAGCGGGCGGAAGGCCGTCGCATATGCCCGCAAGGACACACGTACCATACGGTGAACAATCCACCTCGGACCGCGGGCCGCTGCGACGTAGATCATCTTCCCCTCAAGCAGCGTGTGGATGACCGGCCGGCGACGGTACGCAGGCGCATCAAGGTCTACCGTGAACAGAGTCAGCCGCTCCTAGGCTATTACGCTGAGAAGCATCTCCTACGCAGCGTGGACGGTACCCAGACAATTGAGGAAGTAACAGAAAGCATAAGAGACGTTTTGAGTGAGGTCTGTGTGTATTAATGGCGGCCCTTTGTAGTAGAAAACGCACGTGCAAGTGACCCAAGCTATTCGGCTCAAGACCCCGCGACAGTTGCATTTCATGCGCCAAGCGGGTAACATAGTAGCTGAAGTCCTTGCGCTACTCGGCGAACATATCGTGCCTGGCGCGACAACGGCAGAGTTGGATGCGCTGGCAGAAGCCGAGATAAAGAAGCGCGGGGCTGTGCCGTCTTTCAAGGGGTATCACGGCTACCCGTGCACAATTTGCGCGTCGGTAAATGAGCAGATTGTGCATGGCATTCCTAGCGACTACCGCTTGCAGGAGGGCGACATACTAAGCATCGACGTAGGCGCTATCTACAAAGGATGGCACGGCGATGCAGCGGTGACGCACGCGGTCGGCCAAGCAAGTGCCGAAGCTGAACGCGTGATGGACGCAACGCAAGAAGCGCTGTGTCGTGGTATTGCGGCGGCTGTGCCGGATAACCACCTCGGCGACATTGGATTTGCCATTCAGTCGTGGGTGGAGGCGCAAGGGCTTGCCGTAATTCGGGACTTTGTTGGACATGGCATAGGAAAGGTAATGCACGAGGCCCCGCAGGTGCCGAACTTCGGTGAGGCAGGCTCCGGGGTTAAGCTACGACCCGGCATGACGATTGCCATAGAACCAATGGTGTCTGTCGGGGATTGGCGTGTTAAAGTGCTCGACGACGGTTGGACTGCCGTCACTGTGGACGGTAGTCTATCAGCTCATTACGAGCACTCCATTGCCATTACAAGTGAAGGTCCGGAGATCCTTACCAAAGTTGCATAGTCGGTGAACGCTCGGAGATTGCGGTGCCAAAGAAGAAAGACACGATTGAAATCGAGGGTGTCGTCCAAGACGTGCTTCCTAATGCAGTCTTTCGCGTCGAGCTTGATAACGGACATGAGGTCACAGCACATCTCTCCGGCAAACTACGGCTCAACTTCATTCGGGTTGGCGCAGGCGATCGCGTAACAGTAGAGCTTTCGCCATACGACTTAACTCGCGGCAGGATCACCTGGCGGGGGAGGAGATAAGATTAATGAAGGTGCAGGCGTCTGTAAAGCGACGTTGCGAGCAGTGCAAGGTGGTTCGACGCAAAAGGGTTGTACGCATCATTTGCACAAATCCTCGCCATAAGCAACGGCAAGGTTAATCGGGGAACTGCAAATCGAAGTGGACTGAGTATCGTTCACAGGAGGAGCAGCATGGCACGAATTGTAGGCGTGGACCTACCGCGAGAAAAGCACATTTGGGTGGGGCTAACGTATATCTACGGCATTGGACGCACAACGTCCTACAAGATCTTGGAAAAGGCCCAAGTGGTGCCGGAAACCAAAGTGCAGGACCTCACGGAAGATGAGGTGAACCGCATCCGAGAGGTCATAACTGCCGGCCACATTGTGGAAGGCGACCTCCGCCGCGAAGTGCAGCAAAACATCGGACGACTCATTGAAATTGGATGTTATCGTGGCATGCGCCACCGGCGCGGCCTGCCTGCGCACGGACAGCGCACACGCACCAACGCCCGGACGCGTAAGGGGCGACCCAAGACGGTTGCCGGCCGTAAGCGGGCAGTGTTGAAGAAGTAGCAAACCGAGGGGATTAGGCAATGCCGGCAACACGCTCACGCAGGCGCGAAAGACGCACCGTCGCTCGCGGCAAGGCGTTCATTCAGTCCACATTCAATAATACCTTGATTACGATCACGGACATGAACGGTAATACTTTGTGTTGGGCAAGCTCCGGTTCTGCCGGCTTCAAAGGCTCCCGCAAGGGCACGCCCTACGCCGCACAGGTTGCAGCGGAAACGGTTGCCCGCAAGGCAGCCGACTTCGGCATGGGACAGGTGGAAGTCTCCTTAAAAGGCCCGGGATCAGGGCGCGAGTCCGCGGTTCGCTCACTCCAAGCCGGTGGCATTCAAGTAATGAGCATTACCGACGTAACGCCCATACCGCACAATGGCCCGCGTCCTCCCCGACGTAGGCGCGTTTAGTAACTACAGGAGATTTGAGGAAAGTATATGGGACGATATGTTGGCCCCGTGTGTCGGCTGTGCCGCCGGGAAGCGCAGAAACTCTTTCTGAAGGGAGACAAGTGCTTCACACAAAAGTGCCCGGTTGAGAAACGAAAGAAGCCACCCGGCATGCACGGTGAAATGCGACGTCGGCTTTCAGATTACGGCACGCGCTTACGGGAAAAGCAGAAGGCCCGGCGCACGTATGGCATTTTCGAGCGCCAGTTTCGCAAGTACTTCGAGCTCGCTACGTCCCGCCCTGGAGTCACAGGGTCTACTCTCCTCCAACTGCTCGAAAGCCGGCTGGACAATGTGGTCTACCGCCTTGGTTTCGCCTCTTCCCGCGCTGCGGCTCGGCAAATTGTGTGCCACGGTCACTTCACACTTAATGGCCGAAAGTGCGACATACCCTCCGCCCTCCTCAATGAAGGCGATGTGGTTAGCGTCAGTTCAAACAGCCGGAAGAATGAGTACTTCAAGATCGCCGCAGAGCGGCTGACTTCAGTGGCAGTGCCGAACTGGCTCACCATTGATCGAGAGAATTTCCAAGGCAAGGTTATTACTTTGCCGACGCGACAAGAGATCGACGCTGACCTCAACGAGCAACTAATCGTTGAGTATTATTCTCGTCGGTAAGTAGGAAAGTAAGCCGCCCCTAAAATCGTGTGCAGGCGTATAGGGCCGCATTTCGCAAAAATATGAGCGTATCTGTGTATTGGGAGGTAATTCCCCATTGGAACTGCAGGAAGTACAACCCGAAGTCAGAGTAATTGAAACTGAAGACAACTACGGTCATTTTCGTATTGAGCCGCTGAAGCGTGGCTACGGCCATACGTTGGGCAACGCAATGCGGCGTGTGCTCCTTTCGTCGCTTCCGGGCGCGGCTATTTCGTCCATACGGATTACCGGAGTGCTCCACGAGTTTGCCGATATACCCGGCGTAACAGAAGATGTTACACAGATCATCCTCAACATCAAACGCATTCGTTTGACGTCCACGGCTGAACATCCCATTGAGCTCTACCTCTCCGTAAACCGTGAAGGCGACGTTACCGCTGCGGACATCAAGTGCCCGCCTGAAATCAACATCGTCAATCCCGATCAATTAATCGCCACGCTGGATTCCGATGACGCCGAACTGGAAATGTACTTGACGGTTGAGCAAGGCATAGGCTTCACGCTCTCCAATACGCAGGAAGACACGCCCATTGGGGAAGTGCCCGTAGACGCGATCTTTACCCCAATCCGACGCGTGGAGTATCGCGTGGAGCACGCCCGCGTCGGTCAAGTAACGGACTTGGACGCCCTCATCCTCCGCGTATGGACCGATGGCACCCTTACCCCGGAAACCGCACTCGGCCAGAGCGGTCAAATCCTGTGCGATTACTTCTCCTTGATTCGCGATTTCCATCCGCTTGTACAGCGCATTGAGGTAGGGATCGCGCGCCCGGATCCGATTTCGTCAACCCCGCTGGAGTCACTACAACTGCAGAACCGAGCCTACAACGCGCTGCGTCGCGGCGGCATTAGCACGGTGGAACAACTCCTCGCTACGGATGAGGACAACCTCCTGAAAATCCAGGGGCTGGGTTCCAAGACGCTGTCTGAAGTAAAAGAAAGACTGGCGCAAAGTGATCTCTTCTTGACAGAGTCGAATGGCGCGGATGGCGCGGGCGATGCCGAGGAAGTAGAGGAGGTGCCCGTTTGAGAAAGAGAATGTACGTTCGAAGGCTTAATCGGGACAAGGGCAAGCGAGAAGCCCTGTGCCGCAACTTACTCAGCACGCTTGTGCTCAACGGTGAAATACACACCACTACGGCGCGCGCCAAGGAAGTTCGCTCCCGCGCGGAGCGGTTGATCACACTGGCCAAGCGCGGAGATCTGCATGCCCGCAGACTAGCGCTCTCGCGCCTTCCCCATCAAGAAGCTGTTCACCACCTCTTCAATGAGCTTGGACCGCGCTATGCCGACAGACCGGGCGGGTACACCCGTGCCTTGCGCCTTGGCACCCGTCGCGGCGACGGAGCGCAAATAATGATGGTCCAATTGGTGGAATAAGTGCGCGATTTCTTCAGCAGCAACTAGACACATATCTTTCGGCATCATGTAGAATAGGCAAGCAACGATCGAAAGGAACATGAAGAGGTATAGAGCATAGGCGCTCGCATAGCGAGGAGAGAGACCGGTAAGTTTCGCTGTCTCGTAGCGTACGACGGCACTTCCTTCAGTGGATTCCAATTGCAGGTCGGCAGGCCCACTGTGCAGGAGGAGTTGGAAAAGGCGATCGAACGAATAACGCAGCAACCGGCTCGCGTGGTGGCTGCCGGTCGAACGGATGCAGGCGTTCACGCCACCGGACAAGTGATCCATTTTCTATCGGATTGGCCGCATCCACCCGGTGACCTTCAGCGGGCAATGAATGCAGTATTGCCTAAGACGGTCGCCGTAGCCGATTTGGGGTATGCAGCGTCGGAATTCCACGCTCGTTACAGCGCCAGAAGTAGGCGGTATCGCTACGACATCATAAACAGTGAAACCCGGTCTCCAATCACGCATCGGTTCGCACTGCATCGGAGCCGCCCACTTGATGCCGCAGCCATGCACGATGCGCTGCAATTCCTGGGAGGAACTCACGATTTTCGGGCCTTTGCTGCGGGTGAACCCGCTAATTTGAGCGCTGTACGCAAGGTGTTGAGCGCTTCGTGCCGCCGGTCCGAAGATATGTTGAGGATTGTAGTGGAAGCAAATGCGTTCTTGCGCCACATGATGCGTCGGATTGTAGGGACCCTGCTGGAAATCGGAGAAGGGCGCAAGCCGATTGAACACATGGAACGAGTATTGGCTACGAGAGACAAAGCAGAGGCGGGGCCGACAGCGCCGGCCAAGGGGCTATTCTTGATCCGGGTAACGTACCCTGATACGCTCGCCCTAAAGAGAACAAAAGAGGACCAAGCAGTATGAAAACGTCGGTAACTGCCGTAACACGTCCCAACGACGTGGATCGTCGCTGGTTTGTGGTCGACGCTACGGGACTAACCCTTGGCAGGCTTGCAACCCGCATTGCGCACGTGCTCCGTGGCAAGCATAAGCCGCATTACGCCCCCAACATCGACACTGGCGACTTCGTGATTGTAGTCAACGCCGCACAGGTTGCCGTTACGGGACGCAAACTCGAACAGAAGACGTACTACCGCCACACCGGTTATCCAAGCGGCATCATTGCGATCACCTTGGAAGATCAACTAGAGCGGCACCCACATCGTGTCATCGAACACGCTGTGCGGGGCATGCTCCCCCACAACCGCTTGGGACGTGCAATGTTTAAGAAGCTGAAAGTCTATGGCGGGCCCGACCATCCACATCAGGCCCAATTGCCTGAGTCATTACTTGAGAACATGACAGGAGCAAATACCGATGAGTAGCGATGGTAGCGCCCCGTACTACGTAGCAGTGGGGCGGCGGAAAGAAGCCGTGGCTCGTATCCGTCTCTATAGCGGGGAGCGCGGCGTTGTGGTTAACGGCCGGCCAGTTGAAGACTATTTCCCACGCACCTTGCACCAAAACGTAATACAAGAACCGCTAGACATGGTTGGCGCTACCTACCGCATATCGGCGAAGGTAGTCGGCGGCGGCATTAGCGGGCAGGCGGATGCAATTCGGCACGGTGTCGCGCGAGCGCTGGTCAATGCCAACGAGCAATATCGCTTCACGCTGCGTAAGGCCGGGCTGCTCACCCGCGATGCTCGAGTAAAGGAACGCAAGAAGTACGGGCTGAAGCGCGCGCGCAAGGCGCCTCAGTACACGAAGCGCTAACCTGCCTAGCCACGCTACGGCTGGATTCCCTCTCCCTCGCTTGGCTCCGCCAGTTCAGCCAGGAATCGGTCGCGTTCCGGCAATTCGTCCAAGCTGGCCAGGCCAAAGTACTTCAGGAATTCAAAGGTAGTGTTGTACTCAATTGGTCGTCCAGGCGTGAGCCGCCTCTCTCCTGCAACCACCAACTCGCGGCTGATCAACACCGCCAGCGTGTGGTCCGCGTTTACCCCACGCATACGCTCAATTTCGGTGCGTGTGACCGGCTGGTAGTAAGCGACAATCGCGAGGGTCTCCAGGGCCGCACGCGAAAGCCGCTCCCCGCGGTGCACACCCAGCAACGTGCGAATATACGGCGCTGCGTCCGGGTGCGAAACAAACAGGAAAGCCCCCTCTTGCTCCTGCAGCAAGATTCCCCGCCCGTGGCGGGCGGTCTTCAACTCTTCCAAAGCGGCAGCCACGGCCCGGGGTGGCTCGCCCGTGATTCGCGCCAACTCCTGCACGGTCAGCGGCCGTTCGGCTACGAACAATAGCCCCTCAAGCAGAGCAATCAGTGACAGCGGCATCCGATCACCGTACCTGTCGAATCACGTCCTCAGCCGGGTCGCCGGTCTGCGCAGTGTCCGCCCTACTTGGTAGATCCGCAGCACGGCCCAAATCAGCCGGCAGGATTAGAATATCGGCATAGAGTTCAGTCTGTCGCACAATAGCCCTGCGCAAACGCAGAAATTCAAGCACTGCTAGGAAGGCCACCACAATCTCTTCCAATGATTGCGCCGTCTGGACAAGCTCGCGAAACCCGGTTTGGCCGTTTACGACAAGAAGCCTGCCTATTCGGTCAAGGTAGGTCTCGATATGCACCTTGCGCCGGGCCACAGTAGGGAGTTCTTCTTCCTTTTCTTCTAGCACTGCCGCGAGCGCGCTCACGAGGTCTTCAGGGGCATAGTTCACAAGCTGAGACATTGGCAATGGCAGCAGCATCGGGGCGGGAGCGATGCGCTGATACGCAACGTCGCACTCTTCCTGCCAAGCCGCAACCGTCGACATCAACTGCTTGAATCGCTCATAGCCCCGTAGTTGCTCTTCAAGGGACTCTTCCGTCTCATCAGTCAAGTCCTGCGGCTCGTGCAGCAAAGCCTGGGACTTGCCATACATTAACTGGGCAGCTACACGCAGGAATCCCGCTAGCAGTGGGCCGTCCTGTTCTTGCGTTCTCTGCACGTGCTCCAGGAACTGCTTCGTCACCGCGACCAGTGACAGTTCCGTTATGTCCAGTTTCTGCTCTTGGATGAGCCGTAGCAAAACGTCAAGTGGGCCTACGAATATAGCAAGGCGCACCGTTGGCATTGGGGATGCCATGTTACTAACCTAAGAACAGGCGCATGAGGAAGATAACCGGAGGGCCAAGTATTTTTTGAAAGATTCCAATCCGCAGGAACCACTGGTCTAAGAGGACGATTATTAGCAAGACGAACGGCCCCTGCCGCTCAAGCCATGAAATGGACGGTACAATGTTCGGCGGCAAGAAGCGCAGCAGAATCCGATACCCATCCAAAGGCGGAATGGGGATGATGTTGAATACCGCCAAGGCGATATTAATCTGTACCACGATTAGGAGGATAGTTGCGATTGCCGCAGAAGTGGTGCCAGCAATCATATCGGGCGAGGAGATCAAGTTTCGAGCAAGAAACCCAATAGCAGCCGCGGCGATGAGATTGGCGGCGGGACCAGCGGCGGCCACCATTGCGCCCCCCGAAATCGGCCCATTGCGCAGGTTGGCCGGATTGTAGGGCACCGGCTTGCCCCAGCCGAAGCCAATGAGGAAGATCATGAGGGTGCCCAGTAGGTCGAGATGCGCAAGCGGATTGAGTGTTAGTCGTCCTTGAGAGCGCGCCGTAGGATCGCCAAGCCGATTCGCCATCCACGCGTGGCTGAACTCATGTACAGAAATCCCAATGACAAGTGCAAGGAGCAGACCGAGAAATACCGCCGGATTGGCAAGCTGGGCAAGCAAGATTGACCTCGCGTCAGATGGGTTGGGTAGCAGTCGATTGGACACCCCCATCGTAGCATCGGCCCTACGAAATGACAACATAACTTGTCGGGGGCAAGCGCATTTGCTACGATGAAGCAGTGCGCCCACGTCTAGGCTTGGGCGGGCATTGCTGTGAGCCAAGATTGCAGTTTGTCCAAAGGTCAGGTTATGCGCGCGAATGCCGCTCATGTAGATCCGGTAGAGATGTTTGCGGGCGTCCACCGCAAGACTCTGGCCTATGGCGAAAACGCCATGATCTGCCAGATTATCTTTGCTCCCGGCGGCGACGTACCCATGCACCATCACCCAAATGAGCAAACAGGGTATGTCCTCAAGGGCACTCTGAAACTCACTATTGGCGCGGACTTACTTGAGTTAGAGCCTGGAGAGACGTATGTCATTCCCGGCAATACGCCGCATGCGGCCACAGCAGACGAACCAACGGTTGTGCTCGACATATTTTCGCCGCCGCGGGAAGACTATAAGGATGACTGAGGCACTTGGCAGAGCCCACCGTTTGAGTTCGGCGCTGAACTTGGAACGGACTAAACCTCAGTAGTGACGGTCAAGAACCCCGAAGTCTGCTTGGCCCAAGCGAGCTTGCACATAGACAAGCTCTAGGTGAATAGGCTAACAGACAGGGCAAGTCAACTTTGGAACAGGACAGCGGATTTCGTGACAGAGACTACAAGCACTTTATGTAGACCACAATCCATCGAAAGTAGCTAAGGAGAAATGGCACTTTGCTTAGAATTCGTCTTACTCGCATCGGCAAACGAAAGCAGCCTCACTATCGGGTTGTCGTGGCCGACTCCACCACGGCGCGCAACGGGCGTCATGTAGAAATTTTGGGGCACTACAATCCACGCACTGAGCCCTCTACCGTGGTAATCGATACGGAGCGCGCACAGGAGTGGTTGGATAAGGGCGCGCAGCCAAGCGATCGCGTACGCAAGCTGCTCAAGATTGCCGGATTGGAGGCCTGAGAATGTATCAACAACGCTCGGGCAGGCCTCGTGACGGCGGCCGCCGGGGCCCGCGGCAATGGGGTGGAGGCGATCGGGACAATCGCGATGATAGCGGCACAATTCCGGCCCTCACGGGCCTGATCGAATTTGTTGCTTACGGCCTCGTGCGAAACGTCGACGCTGTGCAAGTGCGCGAAATCGTGCGTTCACAGGCAGTAGTTTACGAGCTGCGCGTGGCTGATGAAGACAAGGGTCGCGTGATTGGTAGAGATGGCCGCATAGCGCAGGCGTTGCGGACAGTAATGCGCGCTGCAGCCGGTGAGTCGAGCCGCCGAATCGCGCTCGACATTATCTAAATTGAGCAAAGTGAACCCCGGTGGAATGGGAGCAATAGGGATAGAGCAGGGCGACGCGTACAACGGCTGGATCATCATTGGCAGAGTGAGGGCGCCCCATGGTGTGCGAGGCGAGTTTCGCGTTGAAATCCTTACCGACTTTCCTGAACGCTTCCAGGGCCTAAAGCGTTTGTATATCGGAGAAACGCACGCGGCACATGACATAGAAAAGGCGCGTTTTACACCTAAAGGCGCACTGCTCAAGCTCTCCGGTATTGACTCGCGCGATGCTGCGGCATCGTTTGCCCGCGCATACGTTGCCCTCCCCGAGGCAGAGTTGCCACCTCTCCCAACCGGCGCCTTCCACCACCATCAGATCAAAGGACTGGAAGTTTGCACGGAAGACGGCCGGAATCTCGGCACTGTTATGGAAATACTCACCACCGGCGGCAACGACGTCTACATCGTGCGCGGCGAACTACATGGGGAAGTACTCCTGCCGGCAATCGCCGATGTGATTCGCGCAATTGACCTTGAAGCGCAACGCATCACCGTACACCTCATTCCCGGTCTGCTACCTGAATGAGGCTGTCACAGCGCGCTCACTTCGCTCGCTCTGAACTGAAAAGTGTGCGCCACACTCAATGTGCCGCGTTTTGCTTGAAAACCCCAAGCATCAAGTAGGGTTTGGCGAACTCTAGAGAAGCGGTTCCGAAGAGTACTCTTGAATTAGCTCGCTGCCTATTCCAATTCGGCTACAAGAGCGACAACCAATTTGGCCGCCACAACCTGATTCGCTAGACCTGCTCCAGTAGATTCGCAAAACGCTATTGGAGCAAAGATAAAGCCTCGGGTCAACGTAGATTACTGCAAGTGAGCCCATGCTGCGCGTAGACATCCTCACCCTATTTCCCGATTACTTTCGCGGTCCGCTTGAGCACGGGACACTCAGCCGCGCCGTGCAAGCAGGGCACTTGACTGTCACGGTGCATCAGCTCCGAAACTGGGCTGAAGGCAAGCACCGGGTTACGGATGACTACACTTTCGGCGGCGGGACCGGCATGGTAATGAAGCCGGACCCGTTCTTTCGCGCGGTCGCGGACCTCAGAACCCCCCAGTCCCGCGTCATCCTGCTCAGCCCATCCGGTCGTCTCCTCACGCAACAGGGCGTTGTAGACTTGTCAGCACAAACGCACCTGATCTTGCTGTGCGGCCGCTATGAAGGCGTGGACGAACGAGTAGCGCGTTACCTGGCAGATGACGAGGTCTCGATCGGAGACTACGTCGTAAGCGGCGGTGAGTTACCGGCCCTCGTGGTGCTCGATGCGACCGTGCGGCAACTGCCCGGCGTGATTGGCGGGGGCCCGGAGGCTGTGAGAGACGAGTCCCACTCTACCGGGCTATTGGAGTATCCGCAGTATACGCGACCCGCGTCTTACCGGGATATGGCAGTCCCGGAAGTCTTGCTTTCAGGCAATCACCGGCGCATTGAACAGTGGCGGCGGCAACAGTCACTCTTGCGCACGCGCGAGCGTCGCCCCGATCTGCTGATGAACGCAGAGCTAAGCGAAGAAGACAAGAGTTTACTTGCTGCGGAGCCAAATTGCGAATAGCCCAACTAGTGTGCTACTGTAGCAAGAGTGGATGTTGGTTCATTGATAGATGAGAAACAGACATGACAACGATTATTGATGACATCGTTCAATCGCAACTCAAGTCGGACGTACCGGAGTTTGGCCCCGGCGACACGGTGCGGGTAAACGTAAGGGTTGTAGAGAGCGGTCGAGAACGCACCCAGGCCTTCGAGGGTATAGTACTTGCACGTCGGTCCTCCGGCATCAACGAGAATTTTACCGTACGCCGCACTGCCCACGGCATCGGGGTGGAACGTACGTTCTTGCTCAATTCACCACGCATCGAGAGTTTGAACGTGGTGCGGCGCGGTAAGGTGCGACGCGCGAAGTTGTACTATCTCCGAGACCGCGTCGGCAAAGCCGCACGTATCAAGGAACGCCGGTAGTCAGACGCCCATTGGAAGGAATGCCCGCTCGCGTCACGTCAGGCGGGCATTATTGTGTAATGCGTACATCCGTTCGCATGGACAACCTAGCGATTGAATGGTCTTGGCTGGACCGTGGCGCTACGTTGATTGCCGGTACGGATGAAGTTGGTCGTGGCGCTTGGGCCGGCCCCGTTGTTGCCGGCATGGTTGCCGCACATCCTCAGCTCTACCAATCACTGCCGACCGAACTCCATGGCGTTGACGATTCAAAGCTTCTCAGTCCGAAGCAACGCGCTTTGCTTGCACCCAGGATTATGCAGCATGCCGCCGCTTGGAGTCTCGGCGCGGCAACGTCTCGCGAAATCGCAGAGTTTGGCTTTGCCACAGCGATTCGTTTGGCCATCAGGCGGGCCTATGTGGACCTCTCTACGTCGCTCAAGCGTGCGCCGGATATCCTCCTAACCGACGCGGTAACGTTGCCCAATCCACCGGTTCGCGTCGAATCGTACCCCAAGGCCGATCAGCGCTGCCTTTCGGTGGCGATGGCCTCGATTCTGGCCAAAGTCTACCGCGACCGGCTAATGCGCCGCTTCGGTCCTGTATATCCTCACTATGACTTCGCCAACAATAAGGGCTATGGCACACGCAGGCACCAGCAGGCATTGCTGCAATTCGGCCCCTGTGCCATTCATCGTGCAACTTTTCAGCCTGTGATGCGCGCGGCTTCACAACTTTTCTCACCTACTCGAACCACGCTCACGCCCGCGCGAAGATCCGCTGCGCAAGTTGAGCATCAACACTCTGTGCATAATGTCGTTGCAGCGGCGGTGGACACTGCTCCCAATGCAGTGTGCCGTCAGTGGAGATGTGAACGGTGACAGCAAGCCGGCAACGTCAGAATTTTGGTCGGTGGGGAGAGGAAGTCGCCGCCCGCTACCTTGTCCGGCAGGGGTACAAAGTTCTGACCCGCAACTACCGTACACCAGCCGGAGAACTGGATATTGTCGCGCAAGACGGCAACTCCATCGTGTTCGTGGAAGTAAAGACGCGGCGTACATCTAGCTTTGGGCCTCCCCAAGCGGCAGTAACACCGAAAAAAGCCGCGCACATTATTGCGGCGGCCCAGCATTACCTCTTGGACACCGAACAGATCGAAGGCGATTGGCGAATTGACGTCGTTGCCGTTTTTGGCAGTCCGGATTTCCCCCCCGAAATTACCCTTATTCGCAGTGCAGTCGAGGCGAACTAGATCGCATGCCCACACTATGGAACACACTGTACACGCGTGAAGAGCTACTCAGCCGTGTCGGCAGCATGGATCAAGTCGGCGGCGCGCGGCGCTTGCGCTGGGAGGAAGGGCCGGAAGACGCTATGCTGGCCGCTGAAATGCGCACTGGAACGGGCTTGAATCTCTGGGTAACGCCGACGCGCGGTTTAGACGTTGCTCACGCCGAATATAACGGCATCCCGCTGGCATGGCGATCTCGCACCGGAGACGTGCACAGCGCGTATTTCGAATCGCCTGGAATGGGCTGGCTGCGCGGGTTCTTCGGCGGACTAATTACCACCTGCGGACTGACGTACCTGGGAGCCCCCAGCACTGATCGTGACGAGGAACTTGGAATTCATGGCCGCATATCCTATACCGCCGCACGCAACGTCTTAGTAGACAACGAATGGGACGGCGACGACTACATAATGCGCGTGCAGGGACGGCTGACAGAAAGTACCGTCTTCGGCCACACTTTGATACTCACCCGGCGCATCTGGGCGCGTCTTGGCGAGTCAAGGTTCTTTGTCCACGATAGTGTTGAAAACAGAGGGCGCAATCCAAGCCCTTTCATGTTGCTCTACCACATGAATGTCGGATTTCCGTTGGTACACCGCGACTCCCACTTACTTCTGCCTACTGAGCATGTTGAACCGCGTGACGCCGCCGCCCACGTGGGAAGCGATGTATATGACCGGTTCGAGGATCCGGACCCGGACTATGCTGAGCGTGTCTATTTCCATACCATGAAACCAAATGCGGACGGCCACGTGCACGCTGCAATCGTAAACCCAGGCATTGGAGACGGCATCGGCATGTATGTTCGATATGACCCCCTTGAACTGCCGTGCTTTACGGAATGGAAAATGATGAACAGCGACGAATACGTCGTCGGCTTGGAACCGGGCAACTGCCTGCCGCTTGGGCGTGCCGTAGAGCGTAGCGAAGGCAGACTGCGATACTTGGAACCGGGGGAAGTGCAAGAGTTTCACTTGGAAGTCGGCGTATTAGATGGTAGTCATGCGATCCGATCCTTTGAACAGGCCATGCCAACATGAAACCGATCACCGTTATCTGGTCCGATGGCGTGAGCGAAGCAGAGGCCAATGAGTCTATTGGCGCCATGCGAGAATTCCTGCGCTATCTGCAAGGCGTGGCCCAGGACCAGGACATCGGCCTTACACCGATTGTGTTGCGCCCATTCGGCAATTGGATTCTAAAGGGTGCTGCCGGCATGCAAGCATACCACTCCTTCCGTTGGTATTGGGAATCAAGCCTCGACCAACACACCGGCCGGGTTTCTGCAGCAACATTCATTGAGATCGTGCGCTATGAACCATGGCAGCACGCCGAACCCCATCTCGACCTTGCGCTCCTTCATACAGAGTTGTGTAACGACACGCAAAAGACCGATGGAGACTTTCCTTCAGTATTCGCCTGCACGGAGCCTGACTTAGTCACGGTGATTTCGATCCGCCACCTGTCACACATCGCTGATCGGGAACTGCGCCTTAAGTGCTTGCGCAGCTTAGTCTTGCACAACATCGGTCACTTAGTCGGCCTTCCTTATGGTCTGCAGAGCACGATGCGGCAGCCAACGGAATCGACAGCAGTCCCGCGTGATTCTTCACGCACGTGCGCAATGCCATGCATAATGTACGAAGCACAGTCCGTGGATGAATTAATGGCAGTTGCAACTGGAGAAAAAGAGGATCTGGTACTTTGCCGCCCGTGCCTTGAAGTCTTGCGCTCGCTTGTGTTCAGCCTGCACTTTTCTGCCAATTGATCTCAGGGTAAGGCCTTAGCTTGGCACTGCGACGGTAGAAGGGCAAAGTCTCAACGAATATGATGAAGAAACTTGACTGCTTTCGCGGAACACTGGTTGGGCTCGCGATCGGCGAATGTCTCGGCGCAACCACCGAGGACATGACACAGCCGGAAATTCGCGCTCGTTTTGGCGTCTTGCGTGACCTGCGGGGGCCTGCGACTACCTGTACCGGAGAGATTGCCAATCAGGCCCGCTGTCTTGCGGAAAGCCTTGTCGCGTGCGGCGAGTACGAACCCGAGGATGCGCTCCAGCGATTGGTCGCTTGGTCGTTCAGTTCGCAGGGCATTCTATCTCAAGACGTTACCAACCGCACGCTTGCCAAAGTTGCCACCGGGATGATGTGGGAGCACGCATCGTCGCTCACTTTTTGGGAATCGGGCGGCAAGACGACTGGCCTCCACGTAGTTGGCCGCTGCGCGCCGCTGGGTCTGATGTACGCACAGCATCCCGAACAAAACATAGCAGCCACCTACAGCAGCGCCCGGCTTACGCACTATGACCGCATGTGGAGTTGGGCCGCTGTAACCCTCAACCTCATTGTGTCCGCACTCATAGCCGGCAACACAATCAAAGACTCCCTCAAGCTTATCGTCGATCATTTGGATGACTACGATGCTCCCGTACCGGTCTTGGAACGACTTTCGCAGTTGGAGGCGACCACCTACGTTCATCCATCGGCGATGGCGTTTGATGCCTTAGAAGCCGCCATTGTCTGCCTCTTGCGCACGGAAACCGCCGAGTCCGCGCTCGTCGAAGCCATTAACCTGGGCGGCGCTAGTAGAGCCACCGGTGCGGTTTGCGGCGCGCTGGCGGGCGCTGCCTTTGGGATTTCTCGCCTGCCGGACCGTTGGTGGCAGCGCCTTGATGACGTCGAGGTTTTCGTAGACTTGGCTGACCGAATCTGCGCGCTCGCCGGCGCCACCTCTTGAAGCTTCCCAACCCGCTATTAGAAGCACAATTCCTTGCACGCCCCAACCGGTTCACGTGTCTCGTGCAGCTTCCGAATCGCAGCGCTCCGGTGCGAGCACACTTGCCCGATCCCGGACGGCTGCGCGAGTTGCTTCAGCCCGGAGCGCGAGTCTGGCTGGAACCCAAGTCAGGGAATGATCGAAAGACACCCTACCAGTTGTGGTTACTGGAAAAAGACCGGACTCTCGTCTCGCTAAACACACAGCTACCGAACGTCCTTGTCCAGGAAGCTCTGGCCCAGGGAAGCTTACCGGAGTTCAGCCGATATACCGCTTGGAAGCAAGAACGCCGCGTGGGAAGCAGCCGGCTTGACTTCTACCTAGAGAATGCCGACGAGCGCTGCTGGATGGAAGTGAAGTCTGTCACGCTCGTAGAAGACGGACTGGGCCTGTTCCCCGATGCGCCAACGGAACGCGGACGCAAGCACATCGCTGAGCTCACCAAGCTCCGACAGGCCGGCGACCGGGCAGTCGCCTTATTCGTGGTGCAGCGCGCTGATGCGCACAGCGTCACCGCCAACAACCAAACCGACCCCAAGTTTGCCGAGGCCCTGCGGAACGCCCATCGCTACGGGGTAGAGTTCTTCGCCTACAGTTGTGCAATTACCACAGAAATCGCCATGCTGAGCGAGCCAATACCCGTGATCATAGAATAATATGACACGCTTCTCTCGCTGTAGCGGCGATCAGCAGGCACACGTGTTGTCGCTGACGTCTTCTTCCTGGTTCAGGTATTGTGGCCCGCCTGAGACTGGGGAAGCACGAGCAAGGAAGTCATCCTTGTCTCCCTGCAATGGCGCATGCGAGAGTTCGAATGACACCGAAAGGCGCCGCTCCTCGCAAGACCAAGAACCTTCGTCGTGAGGCTCAGGTCTCTCTGATCTATCTACTGCGAGTAGGTGCCCAGGAACTCCAGCATGCGACTGAGCATCTCCGGCCTGCTCAGCTTCAGCCCGTGCGTATCTTCCTCAAAAACCACGAGCTCACAATTGCTGCCTGATTCCCGAACCGATTTCTGTATTGACTGCACTTCGTGCGTGGTCGCCGTGGTGTCGCGCCCCCCGTGCAGGATGAGCAAAGGGAATTGGATGTCGCCAGCCCGTCGGACCGGCGAACGCTCCTGAAGAGCGCTTTCTCGCTCCACAGGATCGATTGGCAAGCCTCTAGAGTGCCACGAAGCCATCAGTTCTGTAACTCCCCACAACGTAATGCCGCAACTCCACTGAGCTTCAGCGTGAGTCAGCGCCAGGAATGTCAGAAAACCGCCGTAGCTATAGCCGGACACTGCCAGCGGGCGATCGTCTGCGTCGAACCGTCGCCGCCAGTCCAGACCGCAGTCGACGACGTCGAGGACATCTGCCCTGCCACACTCACCGCGATTACCCAGCTCGTGCACAGTGCCGTAGCCGCTTGTGCCCCGATATGCAGGTCGAATCACCTCATACCCTTCTTCCACCAAGCGCCAGACCACAGGATCGTCTTCGCCGATCTCCTCAGAGGGTCCTCCTTCGACGTAAACGATAGCCTGGCCGTTGGGATTCCTGGGAAGATAGCGCTGGACGGGAATGTCCAGTCCGTCGCGGGCCTTGAACCGATAGTCACGCCGCTCGTGCGGAGGTGCGACTTTCTGAGGCTGGTCATGCATAACCGGCTCACAGGCGCCGCCTACCTCCCAGCGATAGAGCACGCCGTCGGTGCCTAGGAAGTAAATGCCCTTACCGTTCCGGTCGAACGCCACCGCGGGTCCCGTGAGTGTTATTTGTATAGGAGAAAGTGACGCCAAGGAGAGATCGGCAACCGGCTCCGTGGAAGGTGGGACGAAAAGCTTCAGCATCTCCTTGTAGACCCCAAGGACTTGTCTCCCGTTGGGGTCGAAGCATCCGTGGACCGGTTCGTCTGCGTCGACGGTCCATATTAAGCTCAGATCCGTCACATCAAAGACCTTCAGTCGGGTGGTTTTACCCTTCTCTGCGATAAGCAAGTGGCGGTCATTTGGCGACCAGCAAAATCGACTGGCAACATGGGAGTTGCCATCGGGGAGAGGCACCTGCCACTGGGAGCAGAGCTCGCGGTCGGTAAGTACGATGGCATCACAGGGCTCAGGAGAGTCATAGAACGTCCTGCGAAACGCCAGCTTGGCTCCGGACGCACTCCACTGTGGAAAGCGATCAACACATTGCTTGTGGCCGGACTTGAGCTCAATTATGCCTTCATCCGCCACCCCAACTCGAAATATCCTGGGTGGGCTGTCTCGACTCTTCGGCACAGCATACGCAGAAAAAGCCAAGGAGCGACCATCAGGCGACCAGGAGGCAAAGCCGGCTTGATGATCCGGCAGGTCCACAATTGTCTCTGTCACACCCGTTTCAATGGAGTGCAGGTGTATTCGGCCGTTGCCAGCGCAGGTGAGCAGTTTTCCGTCTGGAGAAAAGCGCGGGGTCTGAGGCAGGAACTCTTGCGAGACGGTTGAGCACCGTTCTCCAGAGGCAATATCCGTCACGACGATGTCATGTATCCACTCTCTATCGCGGCGCAAGGCAAGCCTGCCCGTGGGCATATGGAAATCAAAGTCGGTGAACATTCATCGACCTCCGTGAGCCAATTGTCCCAACGGACTCAAGCCGTGCATAATGCGGCGACGGTTGCTGGCGCAAGAGCGCCGGTGAGAGCTAAGATGTGGCCCTTTAGCAGCGAATCTGCGATATTATGTTATCTCGACTTGGCTATCGAAGCGCATCTTGTTCTCTGTTCTTCGAATTCCCAATTACCTAGCCTCAACGCGGTCATTAGCCAGATCATTCCAGCGCACCGTCTCCATCATTCTCCGCGTAGATGGCAATTCCAGCCATCCGTTTCCCAGGACGAACCTTATGTCCCTGATGATCCCATCTAAGTCAAATTTACCGTCTCCTGGATTGTTCCCCGCCCACGATATCGTCAGCGTCTTGGGACAGGTGGCGTGCCAGCTCTAGCCTCCTAATCCGGCGCCACAATAGGATTGGCGAGCGTACCGATATTATCGATGAGAACCTCCACGCGATCGCCGACCTGCATCGGGCCAATGCCACTCGGCGTGCCCGTGATGATGACGTCGCCCGGCAGTAGCGTAAACGCTTGCGATACAAAGTGGACGATAAAGTCGGGTTTGAACACCATATCGGCCGTGTTGCTATCCTGTTTGATCTCGCCATTGAGCTTCGTCTGGATCCGCAAGCCGACCGGATCGATATCGTTTACGAGCACCGGCCCCAGTGGGCAAAACGTGTCCATCCCCTTTGCCCGTGCCCACTGCCCGTCCTGTTTCTGCAGATCACGCGCGCTGACGTCATTAGCACAGGAGTATCCGGCCACCACGCTCGGAGCGTCCTCTACGGAGACACGATGCGCCGTCTTGCCGATAATCATCGCTAGCTCGCACTCATAGTCCAGCCGCGTAGTTAGGTGCGAATAGATTACGCCCTCTTCCGGGCCGATCACGGCTGTAGGCGGTTTCAAGAACAGCATTGGTTCCTTCGGAATCTCCATACCGCTCTCTTCGGCGTGGAGCTTATAGTTCAAGCCGACACAGATAATTTTCGTCGGTGTTGCGGGCGGCAGGACGTGCAAGTCCCACGGCGCGAGCGTTCGATTAGTCTTTACCCAACCCGTAAATGGATCGCCCAGCACCGGCGTCACACTGTCCCCTTCGACAATGCCCCACGCCGCGCGGGAACCATCTTGATAGCGAACAAATTTCACGTGCCACTCTCCTTTAGCTATTCATTTCCCCAGACTAGGATAGTCATTCCCGTTGATAGATGCAAAGCGCAGTAAGCCGATCCGTTATGGATGGCCAAGCGGTGGTTGCTGACAGGGGGCAAAGACTGAGTTAGCGGGGACTCTTCAGATGAGTTGCCGCCACTTGAGTTCGCGCAGCCGAAGCGGCCACACTGAGCGATCACATTCAAGAAGACGGTTGAATTGCGAGTTCTTGTCGGAAATATGCAATCGTCTCTGCCAAACCTTCTTCCAATGAGATTGCAGGATTCCAGCCCAGCCGATCTTGCGCCTTAGAAATGTCGGGACGGCGGCGCTTCGGATCATCGGCGGGCAGAGGTTTATGCACGATGGGCACGTCGGTGCCGGTCAGGCGTACAATGATGTTCGCAAACTCGCGGATGGTGCGTTCATCAGGATTGCCAAGATTGATCACTTCCCCCTGCGTCTGGGCCGTGTACATGGCCGCTGCCATTCCGCGCACCAGGTCTCTCACGTAGCAGAACGAACGAGTCTGCATGCCATCCCCGTAAATCGTAATTGGCTGTCCCGACAATGCCTGTGCAACAAAATTCGGAACCACGCGCCCGTCGCCTGGATCATTGCGCGGCCCGTATGTGTTGAAGATGCGAATGATACGAGCATCTACGTTGTGCTGGCGCACGTATTCCATGGTTAGAGCTTCACCGAAACGCTTCCCCTCGTCATAGCACGCCCGCGGCCCAACCGGATTGACATTACCCCAATACGTCTCTGTCTGCGGATGCACTTGGGGATCGCCATAGACCTCGGAAGTTGACGCAAAGAGGAATTTCGCGCCATTCTCGCGGGCTAGTGCCAGGAGTACATCTGTGCCGACGGAATTGACGCGCAACGTCTCAAAAGGATGACGCAGATAGCCCTCAGGGCTGGCGGGGCTGGCGAGGTGAAATACCGCGTCTCCCTGCCAAGCGAACGCCTCGGTCACATCCCTTTCGAGCAGAGAGAACCTGTTATTCGCTGCTAGATGGGCAACATTCTTAGCGCGTCCGGTAATGCAGTTATCAACGGCAGTGACAGAGTGCCCCTGCGCGATAAGGTAATCACAGAGATGGGATCCGATAAAACCCGCCCCACCCGCGACCAATATCCTCACGGAATGCTCTACTTTGCTGGTTGTCCACGACACGCGCGCTCATTGTAACATGCGCTCAATCCGGTCGTACGCATGCATTATCTCTCTGCGTCGAGTACCTCGTTGACCATTGCGATAGGAGAAACGTGCCGTCTCAATGGGTCCCGTTCTTATTATTGAGCGTACTTCCGCATTAGCCGGGAGAGCTAAACAGACCAGGCCCTCAACACGCCATTTGAAATGTTGGCACGTTCTATAGCACATGTGGAAAGGGTGTGGTGAACAGTTGACTAATGTGATGAAGGGGTGGTAAGATGATTTTTGCCTGTAAATTAGCAGGTGGTTCTTTAACAGGTGAAGAGTGATGAAGGTAAAGGTGTTTATCGTAGGAGAGCGAGGGCCTGGCTTATCCGGGATGAGGCGGTTTCAGTTATTCTGTTAATCCTTTTGTTTTGGAGAGTTTGATCCTGGCTCAGGATGAACGCTGGCGGCGTGCTTGATCAATGCGAGTCGTGCGCGTCCCTTCGAGTGCTTGCACTTGAAGGTGATGAGCGGCGTGCGGGTGCGTAACACGTAGATTACCTGCCCTCGTGTGGGGAATAACCTGGGGAAACCCGGACTAATACCGCATAATACCGCCGGTCACTTGACCGGCAGTCAAAGCCCTTACGGGCGCACAAGGAGGGGTCTGCGGTCTATCAGCTTGTTGGTGAGGTAACGGCTTACCAAGGCTTTGACGGATAGCCGGTCTGAGAGGATGGTCGGCCACACTGGGACTTGAACATGGTCCAGAGCCCTACGGGGTTTAGCATGAAGGAATCTTGCGCAATGGGCGAAAGCCTGACGCAGCGACGCCGCGTGGAGGATGACGCCGTTCGCGGTGTAAACTCCTTTTCTTGGGGAAGAATTCAGACGGTACTCAAGGAATAAGCCCCGGCTAACTCCGTGCCAGCAGCCGCGGTAATACGGAGGGGGCTAGCGTTATCCGGATTTACTGGGCGTAAAGAGCGCGTAGGCGGCAGAGTTAGCCGCTTGTGGAAGCTCCTGGCTCAACCAGGAGATGCCAAGCGGAACGGCTTTGCTTGAGGCAGGGAGAGGGTCGCGGAACTGGCGGTGGAGTGGTGAAATACGTAGATATCGCCAGGAACACCCGTGGCGAAGGCGGCGACCTGGCCCTGTTCTGACGCTGAGGCGCGAAAGCGAGGGGAGCGAACGGGATTAGATACCCCGGTAGTCCTCGCTGTAAACGATGGGTGCTGGGTGTTGGGGTCGGACTTTTCTCCGCCCTCTGTGCCCAAGGTAACCCGCTAAGCACCCCGCCTGGGGAGTACGGCCGCAAGGCTGAAACTCAAAGGAATTGACGGGGGCCCGCACAAGCAGCGGAGCGTGTGGTTCAATTCGAGGCTACGCGAAAAACCTTACCAGGATTTGACATGGACGTGGTACCAAACCGAAAGGCGAGGGACTGCGGGGGAAACTCCGTGGAGCGTTCACCGGTGCTGCATGGCTGTCGTCAGCTCGTGCCGTGAGGTGTTGGGTTAAGTCCCGCAACGAGCGCAACCCCTGCGACTAGTTATATCTCTAGTCGGACTGCCGCGAGCAACGCGGAGGAAGGTGGGGATGACGTCAAGTCCGCATGGCCTTTATTGTCCTGGGCTACACACACGCTACAATGGACGGTACAACGGGAAGCAAGCGCGCGAGCGTAAGCGGATCCCTTAAAACCGGCCGGTAGTTCGGATGAGAGGCTGCAACTCGCCTCTCTGAAGACGGAGTTGCTAGTAACCGTGGGTCAGCATACCGCGGTGAATACGTTCTCGGGCCTTGTACACACCGCCCGTCACACCACCAAAGTTGGCAACACCTGAAGCGACCACCGCGAACCCGCAAGGGACGCACGTCGTGAGGGTGGGGCTGATGATGGGGGTGAAGTCGTAACAAGGTAGCCGTAGCGGAAGCTGCGGCTGGATCACCTCCTTTCTAGGGTTTATTACCCATGACCTCCTGTCCCATCTAAAGCTATTTTCCCTTACCTCTCCAAAATCTACACCCCCTTCATCACTCTCCACCTGCTAAACCAGCCACCTTTCACCATCCCAGGCACACCTAACGAGATAATCCCTCTCCCCAAGAGGGGGTTCTTCTTTTCTATCCCCCCTATCCCATCGCTCGCCCTACACGCAAGCATGCAGACCCCGCAAATTTGATCAGCTCTTCCCCATCCGAGTAGCTGTCCATTGCCCGCTCCCTTCCTCGTACCCACCTTTCCTCTCCACCCTATCTACGAATCGGAATTTGTAGTTTTGGGCTTAGATGGGTCACATGCAAGAAACGTGGCCGAACCCAGACCTAGGCCAGACCCTCAACGTGTCATTCCGAGGAGCCCTTCGGCAGGCTCAGGATAAACTCCGCGACGAAGAATCTAGAGTGCGGGGATTTCTAGATTCCTCGAACTCTGGTTCGCCGCTGCGCTCGGAATGACATGAAATGCAGTCCTGCAATGCTATCAAGTCTAGGTCTACTAATTGCGGCACGGACTGCGGTTGTGTGCCGCGGTACGCCGTGCTATACTGACAAATGCTGAGTAGACTAGACAGCCGCGCATCGATCATACGCATAGTATGGTCACCGTGAGGAAAGTCCCCACTCCATAGAGCAGGGTAGCGGGTAACACCCGTCCGCCGCGAGGCGAGGAATAGGGCCACAGAGACCAAGGCCGGCTGGCGCGGCGACAAGCGGTGTCGACCGGAGTGAAAAGGGTAACCTCTACCCGGAGCAAGGCCAAGTGAGGGACGGTGAGGTTGCTCGCTTAGTCCCAGGTAGGCCGCAAAGAGGCGCAGCGTAACCTGCAGCCCAAGATAGATGGCTGTCCGCGACAGAATGGGGCTTATCGGTCTACTCATCAAGCAACGCGGGGTGGAGCAGTGGCAGCTCGTCAGGCTCATAACCTGAAGGTCGAGGGTTCGAATCCCTCCCCCGCTACCAAATCAGCTAGTTTTTCACACCATCGGCTCATTTGTGTCTCTATGCTGTAGGGAAGGTTCAGCATGGCGGCGCTCAAGCGTCTGGCGGCACTTTACGCGTTCGTAGTGGGGGCGGCAATCGCTCTGCATTTTCTCACTACGCAGTTTTACGATCCGGCCTGGGTGGACGCATCCCTTCCAGTGTGGAAGATCCTAGATCCCCTCGAAGTCATCGGGTTGGCAATCGTCCTGATAGCCGCCTTTACCCGCAAGCGCCGCGTGGATGCCGACACAGGCGATAGGTCAGTTACCCGGGAGTATCTAGAAGCTAACTTTGTTTTCTACGTTGCGGCCGCGCTCTTCTTGGCGCTGTTGTGGAATTGGTTTGGCGTTCAGTGAGCCGATCCTCTTACCAGTGACACCCAATTGTGGGTTGTGATTGACGTGACCCTTCCGCTTCTGCTGATTTCCACCGGGTTCCAGCTCTTGCGCGATTCATCGATCTAGGCCTCTAAGAGGACATACTGCCCTCGGCCTAGGAGGCACGAATTGGCAAAGACCGTCTACCTCGCCAATCCTTACGGCTTCTCTGCCCAGCAAAAGGCATTGCTGCTCCCCCCATTGATTGCGGCGCTGGAACAGCTTGGGTTGGAAGTATGGGAGCCTTTCGAGCGCAACAATCAGGTAGACTTCTCCCAACCGGATTGGGCGTACCAAATCGGCCAGGCCGACTTTCGCGATGTAGAGGCAGCCGACGGTATATTCGCTGTGATCAATGGCGTTCCTCCTGATGAAGGGGTGATGGTCGAGTTAGGCATGGCCATTGCACTGGGTAAACCCACGTTCCTCTTTCGGGATGACTTGCGATCCGCGACCGATAGCGGGATGTATCCTCTAAATCTTATGCTGTTTACGGGGCTGCCCGAAGAGGGTTGGCAGGACTACTACTACACCCGGATCGAGGAACTCGCCTCGCCGGACAAGGCGCTGGCGAAGTGGGCGCGGGACCCTTGATACTGGCACCGTGCAAGCGCCCTATACCCCCAAGTTTGTGGGTTTTTTCTATCGGCAATCGTGTCCTGAAAATGCAAATTCCTGTCTGCAAGGATTCATTGAGCGGAGGTCTCTATGACACAGAACGACCCTGGACCACCGACGTGGCTATTCGCGCTGGCCCAGAGAAGTGGCCTAGATCGGCACACGTTCATGCAGTTGTTAGGCACCGGAGGCGCAGCGGCGGTCCTGATGGCATGTAGTGGGGTGCGCCTACCGGCAGAAGTGGAGCAAACTATCGGCAAGAAGGATATCCCAGCCGAAAGCACTCCAGCCAGTGCAGCGGCTGAGGCGCCATCCGTATTCAAGGACAAGACACCTTTTATTGACCACGGCGAGAAGGGCCTGGAATCTCGTTTGGAAAACATGCCCGGCTTGTTAACTCCTAATAAGCTCTTCTTCGTGCGCAACAATTCCGCCAGCATAGATGTAGACGTGGACAATTGGCGTCTGTCAATTGAGGGCGATGCTGTCACCAATCCCATGGATTTCACAAACGCAGACATCCGGCGGCTGCCCAGTCGCACACTGATCTCCTATCTCGAATGTGCCGGCAACCAGCGTGCGATGTTCGACCTGGTAAAGGGACAAGCGGCAAAGGATACCCAATGGAAAACCGGCGCAGTTGGCAACGGCGCCTGGACCGGTGTTTCTTTGCGGTACGTGCTTGAGTTGGCGGGGGTCACAGCAGACGCAGTCAGCGTGCTTCTGGTCGGCCTAGACACAGAATCTCCGGAGGGAGGCTGGCGTCGACCGCTGCCAATCGAAAAGGCTCAAGACCCCGATACGCTGCTGGCTTACGGACTGAATGGCGAGGATCTGCCTAGAGATCACGGCTACCCGCTGCGGGCGCTCGTACCCGGCTGGGTAGGAAGTGCCAGCGTAAAGTGGTTAAGTCGGATTATCGTTTCTGCCAAGCAATTCTGGACTCGTAACAACACCACCTCCTACGTGCTCATTGGCGATGCATATCCGGCGGAGGGTGAAGCAACTGGCCAGGTGACTACGACTCAGGTGATCAAGAGTGCGCTTGCGCTCCCGTGGCCTGCCGCATTGGCCGCGGGGCCACAACGTGTGCACGGCTATGCTCATTCGCCGTTCGGCGCAATCGCTCGGGTGGAGTGGAGCGTTGATGCCGGCGCAACCTGGATTGAAGCCAGGGTGCTGGAACCGCAGATCCAGTACTCATGGGCACGCTTTGAGTTTGCCTGGAATGCCCAAGCAGGCGAGCACACCCTCATGACCCGCGCCACGGACGCGGCAGGCAATACCCAGCCGGATACAATTCCCTTCAATGAGAAGGGCTATCTCTTCAACCAACCGCTCCCTCACCCGATTTCGGTCAAGTGATCGGCCCCGATCCATCCTGGTGAGACACTGTACCGGCATAGCCTTGAATCCCCTCGACTTGGAGCGACATGGCACAAGGCGGTACAGTGGTTAAAGGTACGTGGCGATAGATTGCGATCACAAAGAGGAGCCTGCGCTTGAAAACACCCGGCCTTGCTGTCGAGGCAACGGAACTAACAAAAGTCTACCGCAATGGTGTACTTGCCAATGACAAATTGAACGTAGCCATGCGTCGCGGTCAGGTCTACGGCCTCTTAGGCCCTAACGGCGCAGGTAAGAGCACGTTTGTCCAGCAAGTCATGGGTCTCGTCCGGCCCACTTCGGGTAGCGTCTGGGTATTTGGTGTAGACGCTGAGCGTGATCCCGAACGCGTCAAGCGCATGATAGGCTACCTGCCGCAGACATCGTTTGCAATGCGCGACTTACTGGCGGAAGAAGCCATCTACTTCACCGGCCGCCTCAAGGGCCTCCCGCACAAAGAGACACTGCGCCAGCGCGACCTGTACATTGAGCAGTTTGAGGTCGATGAGATCCGGCGCAAACCGATCACCCAGCTCTCTGGCGGCATGCAACGAATGACTGGCTTCATCATGGCCTTGCTCGGCAGCCCACCGCTCCTGGTGCTCGACGAACCCACGAATGACCTCGATCCGCTGCGACGGCGAGCAGTTTGGGAAGCCATCCGCCGGGCGGTAACCTATGAAGGCGCTGCCTGCCTCTTGGTAACGCACAATGTCCTCGAGGCCGAGCGGGTGGTGGACAGAATTGCCCTAATTGATGAGGGACGGGTCCTCGCCGAAGGCACGCCCGGCGCCATGAAGGGCCGCCTGGGCGACACAATCCGTCTTGAACTCTGGCTGCGGGACGGCGCCGAGCTATCGAGAGCCCAGGAATCAAAACTGAGTACGCTCGGCACCCTGCATCAATCACGACCGCAACACGTCCTATTGCGCGTACCGCAAGCGCGAGTAGGGCAAACCATAGACCTAGTCCTGGCTGAGATCGGCGCAGATGCGGTAGAGGACTTTCGTTTGGCGACGGCTTCCCTCGAGGATGTCTATGTAGATGTCGTTGGCCGTTCCCTCAAGGAATCGGAAATTGAAGAACCAACACAGTCGTCTAACCCAGACCGGGTCGGCGCTAATCGTGTCTAGTGTGAGAGTGAATTTATGACAAGTACTAGCAGTACACGCTTGCATACGGCGTGGAATAGCCTGAATCACTTTTGGCAAAATTATATTCATCTGACTGCGGTAATTATATTGGAATTTCGGCAGTGGCTGGCGATGATACTATCAATTTCAGTACTGCTCAATCTTGGTATGGTCTTTGCATTCTCATTTATCTCCGGGTCCCGAGAACCGGAGTTAGGCCGTTACTTTGTGTCGGGCGCAGCCATAATGTCCCTCGTCACCCTCGGTATCATGATGGTCGCCCAAGACATGGCTCAGTCAAGACGGAACGGCGCCATCCTCTACTACGCTTCACTGCCGATCAGCAAGACGGCCTTTATCCTGGCGGTGGTTACCGGCAACGGCATGGCCGCCGTACCGGGAATGATCATTACGCTGCTGGTGGGAAGTTGGTACTTTGGCTTCTCGCTCGCGCTCAACCCGCTAATGCTTGCCGTAGTACCGCTCAGCGCCATCTCATTGGCCGGCGTGGGTGCGGCAATTGGCCTCGGCATCCCAAACTGGCGCGTCGCGGGCTTGGTGGCCCAGGCTACCATGTTCTTCATCATGTTCTTTGCCCCGGTGATGATCCCAAACGATCGCCTTCCGGCCATCCTACAGTATACGGGGATGATTCTGCCTCCAACCTATGCCGCTCAAGCGTTCCGCGCCGCTCTGCATCCGGAAATTACCGTTGCGCTGCTCACCGACTTAGCGATCCTGGCAGTCTTTGGCTTGGGGTCGTTGGCAATCGTGGTCAAGACGCTAAAGTGGCGCCTGGAATGATGTTGGCAAGTATCCAAGGGCTACGGACGTGCGCCATGCTTCGGACGCCGACTAGTGCCGGCCGTCACCGCTGCAGACTATCCATTTACCTCTAAGCAGCGGGGCTGCTGCTAAAGCGCGTCGTAGAGAATCTGCCGTATATTCTCAGGAGCAACCGGGCGGGGATTGATGTCGATGTTACGGCTGCGGAAAGTATCTTGGACGATAATGTCGAAGTGCTCGTCCGTTACGCCAGCCTCGCTCATTGACGAAGGAATGCCAATATCGGCTTCCAAGGCTCTTATCGCTTCGATGGCGGCGAACGCAGCCTCCCGTTCGGTCTGACCGGGGTGGGTCACGTCGAATTCACGCGCAACTGCCGCCAACTGCGGTTCACAGGCGATGCGGTTGAAGTCGAGTGCATGGGGAAGTAGCAGAGCATTGCTGAGACCGTGGGGAAGATGGTGGTACGCACCCACGGGATGCGCCATTGCGTGAACGATCCCAAGCCGCGAATGTGAAAAGCCAATGCCGGCTATGCATGCTGCCGCCTGCATATTGCCGATTGCATCCATGTTGCCACTGTTGCCTACGGCGGCGCGTAAATGCCGACTAACGAGTCGAGTGGCGTAGAGATTGTATGCATCGGTGAAGGGCGTAGCCAGGGGGGAAGTGACCCCCTCGACTGCGTGCGTAAGCGCGTCCATACCGGTGTGTGCCACCACATGCGGCGGCAACGTGGTCAGCAATTCGGGATCAAGGAAAGCCACGCGCGGCGCTAGGCGCGTGCTTACTATGGACATCTTGAATTGTTGGCTCGGCAGGGTAATTACCGCGGCAAACGTGACCTCAGACCCTGTTCCCACAGTTGTTGGCACCGCATAGAATGGCGGCAGGTCGTTTTCAAATGCATTGAAGCCATCGTAGTCTGCGACAGAGCCGCCATTGGAAATGAGCACGCCTGCGGCCTTGGCTACGTCAAGCGAACTGCCGCCGCCAACTGCCAGCAGCCCATCGCAGTCGGCGGCTTGATAGGCCGCGACAACCGCCTCGACGATGCTTTCTTCCGGGTCGGCTCTTACCTGATCGAAAACAGTCGCTGCTACATCAGCACCTTGCAATGAACGTGTGACCGGAGCGAGCAGTCCGGCGTTGACGATGCCTTCGTCTGTGACAATTAGGATACTCTTTTGACCTTCAGCCGAAAGCGTTGGACCAATCTCCGCTACGGCACCGGGTCCGCTGAGCACTCTCGTAGGTACCACAAAGGTGTGGACCGCCATATACGCTCACTCCTTATCCTGCGTTTGCTCAATGCTGGCATGAGTGTAGCAGGGAGCATGCATCGAGGCAAACGCTTGAGAAATTCTAGGGCGTCAGAATCTATCGCTGGTGTGACGTCACAAATTGCATTTGCCGGACATGGCGCAAAGAACGGTGCAACGTAGGAAAAGGCGTTTTACGGAGCCCGCCGGATTGCCGTCGGCAATTCCATTGGAGACCCTTGCACAACCGTGGCCGGAGGTCCAGAATCCCCTCTCCATTGAAGAAGGGGGCTAGAGCCTGCCCCGTACCTGATACTGGGATGAGGGGGAAATTTTATCATTGCGACCCAATCCCCCTCGCTTGCTCGAGTGATGCAAATGTCTCCATTGGGCCTACTTGACCAGCATTCACTTGCTGTATACAGTACAGTCAAGGCAGCGTGTGCGCCGTTTTCGGCACTAATCGTTGCAGGTAATTGGGAGAGAGACTCAGATCACCTCTATAAGGAGTGACACACGATGAGAGTTTCACGGATTACTCGCCGCGGTCTTCTTGGTTCAGGTGCCGCTGCAAGTGCGTTTGCGCTGCTGGCAGCCTGCGGACAGACGCAAATGCAGTCTACGGAGATGGAAGGCGACCAGCCAAAGGCCGCGGAGCCGGCTGCGGAAGCTGGACCGAAGACCCAGGAAGTGAAGCTGAGCGTACAGGACGGCGGCCGCTGGCAGCCGTGGGTGGAAGGTATCCTGAACGAACGTTTCCAGGCAAAGTATCCCAACGGTGAGGTCGTCTTTAAGCCGCGTACGGGCGGTCAGGCCCATACCTTTGTGGAACTTTCGGTTGGATTGGCTGCCGGCATAATGCCCGATCTCTTCAAGATGGGGCAGGCCATTGCGCCCTCTATCTACATGGCGGGGTTGTCCATCCCTCTGAATTCTTACTTTGCGACGTGGGGCATGGAATCGGACTTTCTGCCCAGCACGCTGGACACCGTCCGCGTGAAAGGTCAGTTGCAAGGCATGCCCATGATGGCAGCCAATCGCTCCTATTGGATCCGCGATGACCACATGGCGGAGGCCGGTTTGACGCCGCCGACCGCGTGGACCATGGACGACCAAGCCGACTTCGCCACCAAGATGACAAAGTGGAAGATATTGGGAAAAGAGGTAGAGCGCTACGGGTTTAGTCCCGGCAATCTCGGCCGCGATCCGGAAGAAGCCGAGTTAAACGGCATCGTCGAATCCAATGGTGTGCAATGGGTCACCAACGGCAGGGCGACCGGCTTTGTGAACGGGCCTGAAGCCGTCGCAGGGCTGGAGTTTCAGTTACGCCGCCAACTTGGGTACAATCCCAGCGGCTCCTCATACATTGGACCGGAATTCAAAGGACACGGCGGGTTTGCCGGCGGCTATGTTTCCATGAAGTGGGGCAACGCCGCCATCGGCCGCACCGTTAAGACTGAGGCCCCAGAAGATATCGACGAGATCTTCGTTGCGCCTGAGCCCATGGGCGACAAGCGCGCAGTGAGCCTTTCCTTCAACGACTGGCTCGGCATTGGCGCGGCTACCGATAATCCGGATGTGGTATGGGACCTGCTGCTCACGGTGCATGAGGATGACGTGCTCATTGCCTACGACGAGTTGACGTTCTTCTTGCCGCCGCGTATGTCGGTGGCTGCCAAAGCACCCTACGTGCAGGAAAACGCTTTCTTGTCCGGTCTGCTGAACAATCTGCAGAGCGTAGGCCTCGGCCGCCAGCCCATTCCGGGCTGGGACAAGATGCGCCCCATCATCTTGGAAGAGCTGGCGAAGGCAGGCGCCGGCGAACTCGACGCCCGCGACGCGCTCGATAACGTTGCTGCGCGCTGGGATATAGTGCTCCAGGAGCCTGGCATTCAGGAGTTCTACAACGAGTAGGAGCGATCCACCTCAGTCCCGATAGGTCGATAATGAAGCAACCAAGCCGGCCCACCTAGAGTGACCGGCTTGGTTGCTTCGCTTTAAAGCCCATTGCGCGCGCAAGTCGGAGCGCGCCCGATGGAAAGCAACTGCCTTCTAGTCCCTCGAGCTTCTCCCGTCAGCGAACTGACGCCAGCAGTGCCTCCTCCCAACCCTCGAACGAGTTTTTCCAAACTCTGAATGCAAGACCGGGGAGGGCCCCGGACAAGGACATCCTACACACCGCCTGGTACGTCTTGCCCGCAGATGCGCAGGTAGTCCGGCTTGGGCGGCTGGCCCGTGTAGTGAAACTCCGTTGCCATGTAGCTCATCGTAATCGCCCGCCGTGACTGCGCCGTCAGGTTTGGCGCGGTGCCGTGGAGTAAAAGGCTATGGAAGAAGAGGCCGTCGCCCGCCTCCATGGGCACAGCGATCACATCAGCCGGGTTATAGTTCGCCTCATTGATGACATAGTCATCCGGCACGCGCTCATGGGGTACGGGGCCGCGCTTGTGGCTGCCGGGGATGGCGGTAATACAGCCGTTCTCCGGGGTAGCAGGCTCAAAGGGCATCCAGCATGAGCTCAATTCCATCGGCTCAATCGGCCAGTAGGGAGAGTCCTGGTGCATCCCTTTGGCTGAGCCAACCTGCGCCGGTTTCATCAGCACCGAGTCGCGAAAAAGCTTCAGGTTCTCGCTGCCAATCAGAGCTTGCATGCGCTCCACGACTTCCGGCAAAGTGCCCAACGCGCGAAAGCAATCGTCGTGAACGACGAGTCGATCGATCTTGCGATAGGCGTCGCCGCGCCGCTCCGGCCAGGGCACTTCGCCACGCTCGACGCGAGGCTCTACCTGAATATTGACGCCTTCAGGTATGGGCAGGCGGTCGTACATGTACGCTTCCAGCCGCTCCTTTAGTTCCACGATGCCCTCCGCAGAAACCAGACCCCTAATCAGGAGATAGCCGTTCTCTGCGTAGAAAGCCTTCTCTTCAGCCGTCACCTCAGTTATCGCCTTTGCCATCGTCTTTTCTCTCCCTTTTTATCGCGAAAAGCCATGCATGATTGGCACTCAGCATCATTGTGCTCACTGGCGCGCCACCTACCGCAATTGCTGCCATTCATTGCGCTGCTGCGGCCAATGGCCGCTCGCGTACGCCCTTCCCAATGGTGCATCCCGTGTATTATCACCTAAATACACAGCAATGGGAAAGTAACCGGCGTGTTGAAACTTCCAGTCATCACGTGCCGCAGACCTCGTTCTCTTCAAAAGAGTGCCGGTTGGCGGGCTTCGAGGGGCCAGGCGTCAATGCCCATTCCACGCAAGTGGGCTGAGAAGTGTTGGGGGCCGAACATCGTGAATACCCGCCGTGGGCTAGCCTGCTCCACGTAGGCGCATAGCTGATTCCAGTCGCAGTGATCGCTCAGGGGCAGCGCTTCATCGACGCGCATTCGATACTTGCAGGAGGGATCGACGGCCCAACCGCTGAGCAGAACGGTGCGATAGGGAGTGAGCGCGAACATCTCGGATCGTCGGCGCGCGTGGGGTGGCATCAGCACTACCGTCCCTTCTTCGCGCCTGCCATGCCAACGGATTAACCGGCCGGGAAACCGCACACCCATCTCCATGTAAACCGCCGCCATCGCACACGTGGATTCGTGCACCCGCACCGTGAACCCCGCCTGCAGTAAGAGATGCAGCGCCTCCTGCCCCTTGCCCAGGCTATAGGCGAGCACTACGGGCACTTCACCATTATGTAATGTTTCCCTCACCCACTCGCAGACCTGATCGATCACGCTTGCACGAGGTGGAAACACGTAGTCCTGGCGTCCAAAAGTAGCGTCGATGATGAGCGTGTCGCACGAGAGAGGCGTTGCCGGTTGCCCGAACAGATCATCCCCCAGGTGCAGATCACCGGTGTACACTATTCGTTCGCCCGTAGCATGGACGTCAATAGCAACTTGCGCCGATCCCAAACAGTGGCCGGCCGGAAAGAGCGTCAGCGTGTAGTCGTCGCGCTCCAGCGGCTCGCCGTACGGCAGCGCCTGCGCCTGCTTGATCTTCATGCGCTCCGCGGCGAGAGCGATGGTCTCGGCAGTGGCGAGCACGTGATGGTGAGAAGCAAGATGGTCGCTGTGAGCGTGGGAAATGTACCCTTCCGGCTTCACTCTCCGCGAGTCGAGCCAGAGTTCTAGATCGGGAAGAAAAATACCGGGTTCGATAGGAGTCTGCATGCAGGGTCTTTCTGTGAAGGTCGCATGAGGAGGTTAGGGTTCAAAAGGGAGTTCCCGCTAATGCAGCACGCGCAAGCCGAGCCTTCACATCGTTTTTGCCGCCTTGCCTTGCCCCTCAATTGTATCCAATTGTGCCAAGCGCACTGAGCAGCCATAGCCGCTCCGGCAACGCGCATGAGCGGCAATCCGTTGTGAAGGCGGACTGCTCCCAAGTCAAGAGTGTGGCAGGATCGAGCCTACGAGTTCAAGTGCTCTGCCAACAAATAGGCCCTGAGTGCCTGTTCTGTAATGGGCCGGGGCAAGCTCATCGTCTTGGTAGGAACCGACTTCGTAGCCGCCGCGCGGGATTTCGCGGTCAGACGCAACGTAGCCAATCATGTCATTCGCCATGCTCACGTGCACCACATCCAGCCCAAACTCCTCTTTTACGCGCGTACGCGTTTCCATGCCGTATTCAAGGAAAAACTCCCCGGGAAAGCCCACAAACACCAGATGTCCAACGCGAATTACCTGGAGTTCCGTCTCCAAGCCGTCGGTTAACGTCCCGTCTTCGAGCTGGCGCAGAATGCGCTGCGCCCAGCGGGCCTTGCAGAAGGGAAGACGTCTCCCGGTATCGGGGAACGCACCCGATTCAAGTGCTTCGCGCAGGTATTCAGCGGTGGGCGGCTCGGCGAATGGCGCGACAATCGGCGTGCTCGCCGCCGCCACGCTGTCTAAGGAACAAGTGTGTATCTGCTCCCGCGTCTTCACGACTTCCGCTCCCATGATGCGCCCTTCGCGCTCCAGCTCGGCAAAAACCGCCGAGCGGAAGCGGCCGGACTCGTCGGTGTAGTTGGGTCGAATGTCGCCGTGGCAGCCAAGCAGGAAGCCCACGACGCAATCATCGCCGTACACGTCTTCCACGAACGACCGCGCAGGACCGGGATAGTCGGCGCTGATGGCGAAATTGTTGCTCATGCTCGTTGGATGGCAAGCATAGTTGAATATGATGCCTGCCGGTTCGCCGGCATCGTTATCGAAGCGCAGCACCGGCAGCGAGTGATCGACCAGCCCATCGGGGCGCGGGCAGTTGATCACTTCGCCGTTCCGCTCGCCGCGGCGGTTGATGGCAAGGCCGTACTGCCCGGTGCCGATGCCGCCAACTACTGTTTGAAACCCCTGCATTGCCATTGCCACGACACCCGCGAGCTTATTCTCTAGCTCATCCAGGTAGTCAAGGTCGAGAATCGGCAGGGCGTAGGTCAATTCTTCGGTGGGTATGCCGCCGGGAAACGGCTCGCTCGCACCCGGCAGTCCCGCCCCCCAGTCTTTCGTATTGGGGCCGCTATGCGCGTGTGTGGCGCCCAGCATGACATGCGAGCCCGGAATTCCCGTCAAAGCCGTAATCTTCCTACGGACGCTGTGCGTGCGCTCCAATGGAAAGTCAACCAGATCGGCGCCAATGACGGCAACCGTCGTGTTGTCATCCGCAAACACATAGGCGGCGGCGTAGAGTTCATCGTGAATATCGTCTGACGGTCGCCGGCGATTGCCATAGCCGCCGAGATGCGTGCCCACCGGCGGAGTTATGTTAACTTTCGCCGCACCCATGCGGACTCTACCTGACATTGTTCGCCTTCCTTGCTTCTCAAGTCTCGTGAATTCGTAGAATCGGTGAATTGCAGTTTCTATCGTTGTGGCTAACAAACCTGCTCGGCGAGCGCCAAGGCGCGCCTCACTACAAATTGCTCTGTCTCCGGTTCGAACGGCGCCGGATACCAGAACCAGCGATAGAAGTCCGCCGGTTCCGATCCGCCTTCCGTATAGGAACTGGCGGTGCAGACGTACCCCACTTCCGAGTTGCTGTAGCCGAGGGTGAGGGCCATCTGCGCCCGGTGGCTCTCCTGGAGCGTGCGCTCGATAGCTAGTCCAATTTCCACAAAGACCTCACCGCCCATGGCGACGATGCAGACACCGCCGAGCCGCAGGACTTGAACTTCCATATCTACTGTTTTGGGAAGTTGCTCGCCGTTTTCCAGTTTCTCGATGAGGTAGTCTGCCCACGTGACCCAGCGATTGCGGCGGGGTTCTGTACGATACGACTTGAGCTCTTCTACTGTGGGCGGATCTTGGAAGGAGAGCGGAAGCTGCTCTCTGGCAACGGCGATTGGATAGCCCACTGCCATGTGACTCTCCCGCGCCGCACGCACCGCAACTGCGCCGGCGCCCCGGCCGATCGCCCGTATCTCTGCTGCGCTGCAGGGATGGAAGCGGTCGCCGTCCGGTGTCAGCACCCGCGGGCGAATGTTCCCGCCACAGCCGGTAAGAAAGACCGCAATCGGCGCGCCTTCCGTGGCGAACGACCGCTCAATCTCATCCTTGGCCGGAGAAATGTAATCGCCCCCAATCACGGGGTTGCCGCGATAGTCAAAGCCGGTGCCATGGCAGGCAACCGAAAAGAGGATGGCAAGCACCGAACCATCAAGGCGATCGACGCGCAAGACCCGGGCGCGGTTATCCACCGTATCCTCATAGTTGGGCAGCATGCTGGACGTGCCGTCCACGACCTTGCGGCGATTGATAGCAAACAGGCCTTCCGCTTCCCCGATAGCCAGCGAGGCAGGCTCTAAAGCGGCATCCGCCCGCGCCACCGTATCGGCGATGCGCTGGATCACCCAGTCACGGTATTCCATGTCTACAGGATCAGGCGAGAGCACGGAAATGCTGGGGCCTGAGTGCGTATGCGAAGCGTTTAGAAGGACATGATCACCGGGAATACCGGTCTGTGCGGCAATTCGCGCGCGTATAGCCGCAGCCAATGAGGCTTCCATATAAATGAGGTCGTTACCGACCAAAGCGACTTTCGTCGACCCATCGTCCAACACGACGGCAGTGCTATAGAGGTCGTCAAGCACACCCATTGACGTCACCGTCATGCCGCTTTGGAGCAAGCCTCCAATTGCCGGTGTGATCTGAGTTTTGGCTGCGCCCGCCCAGAGTGGCGCGCGATCCGGCAGCACCTCGTCCTCTCTCATCGTCTGCACCTCTCCTTGCTGCTCCCTATTGCCACTATTCGCTATCATGATGCAGCAGGGGCAATCGTGCAAGTTACGCAAAGTGAAAGGCTAAGAAATGCGCACGTCAGACGTATTACAGTTACTCATCGAATCTTTTGGCGCACTGGGAGGCGACGAAGGCATTCTCTTTGGCGACCGCGAGCAGGATGTAACCGGCATACAGGTGTGCTGGATGGCGAGTCTCGATGCAATCGAACATGCGGGAAAGGTTGGAGACAATCTCATGATCGCCCACGAAGACCTCTACTTTCCGTCGTGGCGCCCGCAAAACAGCTCGACTCCGGTGGACTACCTGAGCTGGCGCGTCAACCAAAGACGCATCGGTCTGCTCACTGACCATGGAATCTCGGTAATTCGAGTCCATGGAACACTCGATCGGCATTGTATTTTCACTGCCTTTGCCAAAAAGCTCGGCCTTGGCACACCCGCGGTCGATGAAGGACCGTACCTCAAGGCCTACGACCTGCCGCCGAACACCACCTTTGGCGCGCTGGTGGGGCGCGTCAAGTCGGCGCTGGGGATGGAAGCGGTGCGGGCCACTCCTCATGATCCGGCAGCGCCTGTCCGGCGAGCGGGATTACCCTGGGGCGGCTTGGGCCTCTTCGTCAACGTCGGCTATATGCAATCGATTCTGAAATACGGCTGCGATGTCTTCATTGCCGGTGAGAGCGACAACTACGGCATGCACTTCGCCTGGGAATCAGGCGTGCCTATGATTGAAACCAGCCACGAGGTGAGCGAGAATCCCGGTCTGGCCGAGTATGCTCAAGAACTACAAGCAGCGCTGCCCAATATCCCGGTGCACTACTACGAGAACCCCATGCCGTGGCGTAGGTGGTAGCATGGAAACAGGATCGGAGTATCTGCGGAGAGAAGATCTTCCGTGGCGGGTACCTTAGACGCAGTGCTTTTTGACGCTTTTGGCACGCTCTTTGCGCCGGTTTCTGCCAGCTCGCCAGCTGCGCACCTGTGTCGCATCCTAGCCTCTGACGGTGTGAGCGTTCCTGCCGAACGTGCAGGAAGAGCCATTCTCGCCGAGGTAGAGCTCTATCGCGCGAAATTCCCCCACATTCGCGACGAACAAGAGCTGCGGCAACTAGAGCACGAGGCAAGCGACTTGGTGCTGACGGAGCTTAAACTCATGCGTTTTCCCCGCGACCGCATGCGTCAACACCTGCTCGATCTCTTCAAGATGACCGTTTATCCTGACGCGGAATCGGCGCTCGGGCAATTGCAGCAGCGAGGTTTGGCTCTTGGCGTGGTGAGCAATTACAATGCCCTGCTGCGCGCGCAGTTGGCTGAACTCGGTCTGGAAGATTGGTTCAGCGTGATCGTCAACTCGGCCGACTTTGGTGAGGCCAAGCCGCATCCCGGCATCTTCCTTGAGGGAGTCAAGCAGCTCGGGGCCTCGCCTGAGCGGGTGCTGTATGTCGGCGACGATCTGCACAATGATTATTACGGGGCGCAGCAGGTGGGACTCCACGCAGTCTTGCTCAATCGCGATAGCGCGCCAGTACCCAAAGGCGTCCGTGCGATAGCAACCTTAAATGAACTTCCGGGACTATTGGATCAACACTCCTCATGAGGTCCAGCACAGTCCGGTTTGCGCAGCAATGCGAATACCGTGAGGCCCGCCGGTAGATTCCAGTGCCCTAAGATGTGCCGCTCTAAGGATAATGTCCACCGCAGAGCCGCGTTGAGCGGCTTCCAGAGCGGTCGCACGTCTGATCGGCCTTCATTTCCTTGCCGTGTAAGCAACCGCTGCACAATCGCAAGCGGCAGCAGGATCGCATTCAAGTACGTGATTCTCTTCACTGCAAAGCCCGCGGCCTCGGCAATTCGGCGCAATTCATCCGCAGTATAGCGGTGGCGTGTGTGCACTGCGGCGTCATGAGCGCTCATGAGCCATTGGTAGGCGGGCAATCGGACCACACAGTGCCCGCCCGGCGTGAGCGCGCGGCAAGATTCACGCAGCGCCGCTACATCATTCTCTACCTGCGCGTGATAGAGGACTTCAAGGCTAAGAATTAGGAACTCTCTGAATAAGTCATGGTTAGTATGACATACTCAAGGTAGAACGGATCAGAGGATGAGGAGGAAGCGGCGATGGATCAGCCCACCTTTGGCGACTTGGCGTATACGCACAAAAAGCACAGGACGCGGCGGGAGAAGTTTTTGGAGCGGCTGGAAGGGCTGGTGCCGTGGCAGCGGTTGGAGGCGCGCATTGAGCCGCACTATCCCAAGGCGGGTCGAGGGCTTCGACCCTATGCTCTGTCGGTGATGCTGCGGGTTCACCTGGTGCAGCTCTGCTACAACCTGAGCGATCCTGGGATGGAGGATCTGTTGTACGAAGCGGAGTCGGTGCGGCGGTTTGTGGGCGTGCGTCTGTCGGAGCCGCTACCCGACGAGAGCACGATCCTGCATTTCCGCCACCTGCTGGAGAGGCATCACCTCGGGCAGGAGTTGTTTGCGGAGATCAACGGGTATCTGGCGGCACAGGGGGTGCGGTTACAGGAGGGAACGATCGTGGACGCGACCATCATAGCGGCACCGACCTCTACCAAGAACCGGAGCGGGCAGCGGGACGCGGAAATGCGTCAGGTGAAGAAGGGGAACCAGTATTACTTTGGGATGAAACTGCACATCGGAGCGGACGCGGCCACGGGGGTGGTGCACAGCTTTGCAACGACGCCGGCCAACGTGCACGACGTGACGCAAGCGCACCGGCTGCTGCACGGTGAGGAGGCGCGGGTGTGGGGTGATGCGGGGTACGTGGGGGTACAGAAGCGGGCAGAGAACCTGGGGCTGGCGGTGGCGTGGCAGGTGGCGCTGTCTTCGACACGGTCGCTGAAGCCCGGGCAGCGGCGGAAGCTGGCGCCGGGGAGCCTGGAGGCGCAGGTGGAGAAGGTGAAGGCGTCGATCCGGGCCAAAGTGGAGCACCCCTTCCTGGACGTGAAGCAGCGGTTCAATTACGCCAAGGTACGCTACCGTGGTCTGGCCAAGAACACGGAACGCATAGCCATATTGCTGGGACTATCCAATCTGACGACGGCCCAACGCGCCGTGGGCGGCTGATCCAGGGCGCAGTGGGCGCAAAAGTCCGGTATGCAGCCGACAACGGCTGCAAAGCAAGAGGATACCGGCCCGCGAGGCGCGCGATCAGGCCAAGAAAACACGACCGGCAGCCTACTGAAGCTCCTGATAGTCACTAAAACAGTTTGGTAACCTCTTGTTCAGAGCTTTCTTAGATCGAAGGAATCAGTAGGAAATGGAAGATCGGTCACAGAGGCCTGAACGAGCGCGGTGATTCCCCGCTGGCGGGAAAACGCCAGTGCATCAGAATCTATGTCTGCCCCGGTGAGGGTGCCCAGAGAGGAAAAGTGCTGTAGGTTTGCTCCCGTTCCACAGCCCGCATCCAGGACTTTGGGCATCCCATGAGGCCACTCGATGTCCGATAGAAGCATCCACATGAGCTTGCGCATGCCCACATACCACCAGAAGCTATCTTCCAGGCGGTACATAGACTCATACGCTTCTCGCTCCATGGCCAGCTCGTGTGTTCCTACTCAGCTAATGCGTCTCAAAGAAGCCCATCACGCCCGCGCAGACCGCGTCAATGTCCTCATCGGTCATTTCGGGAAACATGGGCAGCGAGAGGACCGTGCGCGCGAGTCGCTCAGCATTCGAAAACTGCCCGGCAAGTGAGTGCAATTCAGGGTAGGCTTCGAGCTGGTGCAATGCGTGGGGATAGTGCACTTTCGTGCCGATGCCGCGTTCTGCCAGGAACGACGCCAGGGCATCCCTCACCTCGCACTGAATGGCGTAGAGGTGGTAGACATGGTAACGGTCAGGCACCTCCGCCGGAGTTTCCAGCCCTTTTACTTGGCTGAGTGCCGCGGTGTACTGGCGGGCTATGGCGCGTCTGCGCTCACTCCAGGCATTGAGATGCGGCAGCTTCGCTCTGAGGATTGCCGCTTGCAGCTCGTCAAGGCGCGAGTTTCGCCCTTTTACGACACTCATATACCCTTCGTCAATGCCACCATGGCGCAGCAGACGCAGGCGTGCTGCCAGTTCGGGACTGTCTGTCACCACTGCCCCACCATCGCCATATGCGCCGAGATTCTTCGTCGGATAGAAGCTGAACGCGCCCAGGTCACCTATGCTGCCTACCCTCTGATCGCGGTACGCCGCGTCATGCGCTTGGGCAACATCCTCTACAACCCAAAGATCGTGTTGCTTGGCGATTTCATTGATAGGATCCATATCCGCCGGTTGGCCGTAGAGATGCACCGGCACGATCGCTTTGGTCGCAGGAGTCACCGCTGCTGCGATATGCGCTGGGTCAATTGTGGCAGTATCGGAAGCGACATCGACAAGTACGGGAATCGCACCGGTCGCAGTCACCGCAAGAGCAGTGAAATTCGCCGTAAATGCCGGAATGATAACCTCGTCCCCCGGCCCGACGCGACAGGCGCGCAGCGCGAGTTCAATCGCATCCGTGCCGTTGCCGACGCCGACGCAGTGAGAGACCCCACAGAACCTTGCAAACTCCTGCTCAAACGCCTCGAGTTCATTACCGAGCACAAACCAATTCGAATCAAGTACGCGCTCAATAGCTTGCCGCACCTCTGTCTCGATGGTGGCGAATTGGCGGGCGGTTGTGAATTGAGGGACGTTCGTCCGGAGCTTCTTGAAAGACTCGGTCATACTATGCTTTCTCTACCTGCAAGCTGCCTTCCTGTAGCGAAGCAACCATTTCCGCGTCCCAGTATGCATCTTCATGTTCACGGTAGTAGGCGAAGGTCTGCGCAAGCCCTTCAGCGAGGTCCGTCGTCGGCGCCCACCCAATGGTCTGCTGAATCCTCGTAGAATCGAGATACACGCTTCCGACATCGATAGCCTTGCGTTCCGGTGGGAAAGGAACCAGATCATACCAGTCATTGGGGAGTCCCGCAGCCTCCAAAAGGTGCTGCACAAGCTGCAGGTGGCTAATTGGACGCAGGCCGCCAACGTTGAATACTTGACCGATGGCTTCATCATGCCCGCCTGCCAACAACAGCGCCTCCACCACATCGTCTACATAGACGTAGTCACGTAGTTGCTCGCCGGTACCAAAGACTCTGAGCTTCTCTTTCGCAAGAACTTTGCGGACGAAATGGTAAATGACACCCATGCGCCCTTCCGCATCCTTCAAGACCTGTCGCGGGCCGTACACGTTGGTCAAGCGCAGAGCCGTTGTTGGAATACCGTGAGCGCGGTGATAGACCAGGTGATACTGTTCTCCCGCCCACTTCGAAATGCCGTTTACGTCCGTAGGTTGCACGGGATGGGCTTCGTCAACCGGAATGTACTGCGGAACGCCATAGAATTGACGCGTGCTCGAGTAGACCACGCGCGCATTCGGATTGTGCTGCCGGCAAGCTTCAAGCAGATAAATCTGCGAGCGGGCGTTGATGTCATTGTCGGTTAAGGGGTCTTCCATGCTGCCGATATGGCTCACTTGGCCCGCCAGGTTGAAGATGTAGTCCTGACCGCGCACAAGAACGTTGATGGCGTGTTGATCGCGCACGTCCGTGATGTTGACGGTCAGTTTATCGCGGATATTGGCAATGTTGTAGATATTACCGCCGTGATCCGGCACCAGCGAGTCGATGATCAACACCTGCGCCCCAAGACGCACGAGACGCTGTGCCAGATTGCTTCCTATGAAGCCTAGGCCGCCAGTTACAAGCACGCGCCTGTCGCGATACGTACGATCTAGATCCAATGACATTCCTCTTCTTCAACCACCTTGGGAAGCTGTATCGCCCATTAGTCCACCGGGTAGTTCTCCACCAGCGTTGACACCCAAACCCCGGCGGGCGGTTTCAAGGCGAAGCAAGCTATCAGGCTGTACATTGCCGATGTTTACGTCTGGGCCAAATGTCTGCATGAGCCAGCGTGCGAGGGTGTCCGGTTCGGAGTACGCGGTACCTTCGATCCAAGGGCCGGTGAGTTCAAACATAAGCTTTTCGAGCGGCGCCGCTTCGGCGAGCTGCATAGCCAAGGTCTTGTCACGCCCATGGGAGAATATCTCCGCCGCCTCGATGAGCACCTTGCCGCAGCCTGCTGCTAAACATGCGCGGATGTCTTCTTCCAGGCTAACCGTAACGGCCAGTCCTTCTTTCTTTCCCACTTCGCCAAAGACTTCAAGTCTATAGTCTTCTCGTGCTTTCGCTATGAGTGCCCGTTTCTCGTCAAGCAAAATTGACAGGAGATTGTCGGATACCTCAACGGCGGGGAAGCCAACTGCCGCCGCTTCCGCGAAATAGGCATCCACTTTGCCACAGAGCACCGCGTACTCGAGAAACTGCCCACCTGGATACGGCACTACATTGTATTGCTTGTAGAGGTTGATCTTACGCATCACCAGCTCTCTTGGCAAGAGCCGCGCAACACCCACGGCGATCTTGGCGGAGTCGATATATTCGCTCGCGAGCTGTAAGATGTCTTCCTGCCGGCATAGGCCCAGTCCAAAGTCAATCATCATCGTTTGGCCGGTGCCGCGGGGCTTAGCGGGGCGTTCCAGCATGGGGATGGCACTAAAGGCATAGTCGGTCATGGTTCTTTCGCTCACTAGATGCCGAGGATGCGTGCCATGTTACCGTAGAAGACCTGGTCTTTGTCCAACGAATCCGCGCCGAGCCGATCCAGGAATGTGTCATAGGCCATGACAACGTCCGGTATCTCCGGCGGCGTGACATCGGAGCCGAACACGAGCTTGTGGGTGATGCCCGCTCCCGCCACTGCGTTGTACATCATCTCGTGTACGATTTTGCGATTGCCGTAACGGATGGTGATGGGACCGCTCAGGTCCCAATAGACGTTTTCGTTCCAACGCGCCACCCAGGCGGCTTCCGCAAATGAAGGGGAGCCTAAGTGGGCGCCGATGAGCGTCAGCTTCGGGAAGGCTCGGGCAATTGGATCGAGCATCCAGGGCATCATGCGGGCCGTACTCACGTCCTCGGCGCGAGACCCGCTCCCCGGAGCGCGAAAAAGCTGTCCCGTGTGGAACAGAATTGGCATGTTGCGCGCTTCAGCCCGTTCATAGAATGGATAGTACGACTTACTGTCGTAGTTCTCCAAGGGCCGGATTGTCTTGAGACCACGAAATCCCAAATCGCCAAGTTCGTCAACTATGCTTGGGTCATCGACCCCAAGGCGAATGAAGCCAAAGCCAATGATCAAGTCCGGGTGCTCGCCAATCAGACGCGCAACGGCGTCATGCACCGGCGGGTTGCCGGTAGAGAGCATGCACAGACGCTGACAGCCGAGGGCGCGCTCAACCCTGAGGAGGTTCTCGAGTTGGCGGTCAATTGGAATCTGCGAGCCCGTAGGATCGAATGCGGTTTGCGGGTAGTGGACGTGCGCATCTATAAATCGCCGGTATGCCATCGTAGAATCCCTAACTACACGCCAAGGGTCTCACGGATGCATTGGCGGCTCAAAGTTGCATCTTCCTTGACCGAACGGTGTGCCTCCATACCGCGTCCCGGCTCGATCTCCACCACCAACCAGCCGCTATAGTCCGTGCTCGTGAGGACGTGCGCCACGGCGCGCCAGTCAATTGCGCCATCTCCAATTGCCTCGACAAGCACGCCGTCGGCCCGGCAGTCCTTGTAGTGGACGTAGCCAATCCGGGAGCGGAAGGAGCTAATGAAATCTACGGCCCCAGCCGGGCCGATGACGCGCGCCGCATTGGCAATGTCATATGCCAAGCTGATGTGCGCCGGATCGAGTTCAAGGATATGCCGCATTTCGCGAAAGTCGTCTGCCAATTCCGGCCCGTGGGTATGATGGAAGCAGTGCGCGCCATTGGCGCCAAAGAGTGAACAGGCTTCCTGGAGAAACCGATTCTGCGTTTCGAGCTCCTGGGATGTCTTAGCCGCTTCTTTCTTGGCAGCAGGACTGATGAGGATGTTTTGACAGTCGATTGCCTGGGCAAAGGCGGCGATGATTTCGAGGTTAGGCAGTGTCTGCTCGCGAGCAATGTCGTCAGTATAGAAGTTGCCCCCGGTATGCAGCGCAGCGAGTTCGAGGCCGTGGCCTGCGATGAGCGCGCCAACCTCCGCCGGGTCAGGCATGGTTGTCGTCTCTCTATCGCCCGCTGCCGGCGCACCCCCGGGACGCAAGGCATTGAACCGCCCCCCGGCCAGGAAGTGGTAGCCAATCTCCACGCCACGGTACCCGGACTCCGCTATCTGTTGCAGAACGGTATCGAGGTTCTCCGCGATAGGGAACTCGCGGAGCCACGCGTTAGCCTGAATGCCGACCTGAATCTCAGCCATTAGATCATCCTTCACAATAGCCCGGATGCTCTCCGTGGGTAAGGTGCTGCTCAAATGCCCCGTCTAGGGACCAGTCTAGAGGCAGGGGGATAACCCTCCGCGCTACACTCCTTATATTGCACCGTGGTGACAGACCGGTTTCCGGCTGCAAGCTCCTTCGCCTTGCTCCCGCAGTTCGTTATACTACCAGCCGAAGTCGCTTGGCATTCTGTCAGTCGCGCCACGCTACGAAAGGCGGACAAGACGTTGGATTTGACCGCAAAATTGAGTGTTTAACGGCTCTAGGATACCATGAATTACGATTAGTAACTGAAGCTGCACTAGCGCGGTCGGCTGCCCGCCTTGCAATTGCAGGCATTCCCAAGCAGGGCGCGCGGCGCACGGCACATGATACATTGAGCCAGTAAGGAGTAGCGAATGAATATAATCCTAATCGTCTCCGACACGTTCCGATACGACCACATTGGGGTGAACGGTAACCCTAAAATTCGTACGCCTCACCTCGACGCTTTCGCGGCGCAGTGCGTTAATTTCGACCATGCCTATGTGGGCTCATTCCCTACCGTTCCCCACCGCACCGATCTACTCACAGGTCATTATGTCTATCAGAATCGCGGTTGGTCGCCTTTGCCGACCGGCGAAGAGTCGCTGGCCACGCTTCTCGGTCGGCAGGGATTTGTTAATCAGATGGTGGTCGATCACGTGCAACTCTTTGCCCCGGGAATGAACTTCCATCGCGGTTTCCACGGCTGGCAGGCGATACGCGGCCAGGCCGGCGAACCGTATATCACCGATCCGGTGCCGGTCGAACTGCCGTGTGCGCCGGAGAAAATCCGAATGCCCGAGGCGGCGGTTCGTTACCTCAAGAACGTCTACTACCGCACGCATGAGCGCGACCACTTCGTGGCGCAGACCTTTTCCCAGGCGGCGGACTGGCTCGAACGAAATTACACCCACGATAATTTCTTCCTCTACATCGACACCTTCACCCCCCACGAGCCGTGGGACCCGCCGCAGCACTACACTGACATGTACGATCCCGGCTACGTGGGCGAGAAGATCTTCTGGCCCAGGTATGACCGCTGCGACTACCTGACGGAACCGGAACTACGGCACGCCCGCGCCCTCTATGCCGGTTCGGTTTCGCTCGTGGATACGTGGTTTGGGCACTTCATCGAGCGCGTAAGACATCTCGGACTTTGGGACGACACCATGATCGTCTTCAATGCCGACCACGGCTTCTACATCGGCGAGCACGGCTACATCGGCAAACATACTGTGCTCGAGCCGAAGCAGGGCTGGCCCATGTACCGCGAGGTGTCGCGCGTGCCGCTGCTCGTCCACGTGCCGGGCGTGGCCCCGCGTCGCTCCGATGCGCTGGTGCAAGCGATTGACGTGATGCCTACGGTGCTGGAGCTCGCCGGCGCGCCGGTGCCGGATGGTCTCCACGGACGATCGCTGGTTCCCGTGCTGCACGGCGATACCGACACGCATCGAGATGCCGTTATCAGTTCACCGCTTCTCCCCAAAGAGGATGACGTCTTGCTCTATAGCACCATTAATGACGGCGAGTGGACGCTCAATGACCCCGGCAATCGCGGCATCGAGGCTGCCGAACTCTATAATTTGGCAGCGGACCCGAGCGAGGAGCGGAACGTGATTGCGGATCACGCTGACGTCGCCCAGCGGCTCCACGAACGCTATTTGGAGGAAATCATTGCGCTTGGAACAGAAGACTCACGAGTAGACCTGCGACGCTGGCCGAGCGACACGTAGGAGAGAGACAAGAAAAGATGGATTCCCGCTTGCGAGGAAATTGTAAGTGTTGACTAATTCGTCGACAGATTCATCAATCCGACGATTGCCCTGGAATGTTGAGGACGGTCAACTCCGTCATTCCGGCGAAAGCCGGAATCCATCTTCACTGCACCCCCTAGACTCCTGCCCCGTATCAAGTATGGGGCAGGCTTTGCGCCGGAGTGACGGTCTTCCGGCCGCCTACCCTGATCGTCATTGATGCATGCGCTGTCTCTGCTCGTGACAGAACTACCTATTGGGTAAGGCAGCCGATTGGTAGCCATAACTTTCTGCCGTTTCATGCTCCCATTCTGTCAGCGAATTGCCCGACACGTACAGGAATGACAAGCCCGTGGCCTAGTCGGATAGCGAAAGCCGCTCCATGCCGCCAAGGTAGGGGCGCAAGACTTCCGGTATGATCACGCTGCCGTCCGCTTGTTGATTGTTCTCTAGGACGGCGGCGTAAAGGCGGGCGGAGAAGGCTAAGCCGGAACCGTTGAGGGTGTGCACGAATTCCGGGCGCGCCTGGGGGCCTGGGCGATAGCGTATGTTGATGCGGCGGGCTTGAAAGTCTTCAAAGTTTGAACAAGAAGAGACTTCCTGCCACTTCTCAATGCCCGGGCACCAAACCTCCAAGTCGTAGCATTTCGTCGCGGCGAAGCCGAGTTCACCGCCGCAGAGCTCAAGAACACGATACGGCAGTTCGAGCTGCTGCAAGACCTCTTCCGCGTCAGCCCGCAGCGTCTCGAGCTCATCGTATGAGGTCTCCGGCGCAACGAACTTGACCATCTCCACTTTTTCGAATTGATGAAGGCGCAAGAGGCCGCGCGTATCCTTGCCCGCCGCGCCCGCTTCGCGGCGGAAGCAGGGCGTGTAGGCAGTGTATTTGAGCGGCAGTTGGTCGGCGTCGAGGATTTCATCGCGGTGGATGTTGGTTACCGGCACTTCCGCAGTCGGGACAAGAAAGAGATCGTCGGGATCGGTGCGGTACATGTCTTCCTCAAACTTGGGAATTTGGCCGGTGCCCGTAATTACCTCGCGCCGCACCACAAACGGCGGCCATACTTCCACATATCCGTGCTGCTGCACGTGCAGATCGAGCATCCAACTGCCGAGCGCCCGCAAGAGACGGGAACCATCGCCTTTGAAGAGTGGGAACTGCGCCCCAGCAATCTTCGCGCCACGAGGGAAGTCGAGAATGTCCAATGCCGTGCCAATGTCCCAATGAGCTTTGGGTTCAAAGCCAAACTGCGGCGGGTCGCCCCAGACCGAATGCACGAGGTTCTCTTCTTCTGTGGTGCCCTCAGGTACGCTACTGTGGGGAACGTTGGGTACCTCCAACACTGTGGCCGTGATGCGTTCTTCGATTTCCGCCACGTCGCTATCGAGGCTCTTGATCCGTTGGCCGACCGCGCGCATTTGCTCCCGCAAAGCCGTAAGAGCCTCCTTATCCTTAGAGGCGCCGATGCTCTTCGAGGTGCGGTTGCGCTCCGCCTTCAACGCCTCGCTCTCTTGAAGCAATGCGCGGCGCTCGCTGTCCCACGCCACGAGCCGGTCAATCACACTGGGATCTTCTCCACGTCGAGCGAGACCCGCCTTGACTTCATCTGTTTGCTCACGTATGCGGCGCATGTTGAGCATTACTCAGCCTCCCGTGTGCGCACAGGTGGAAAGAGAATCACGTCGCGGATCGAGGCACTATTCGTAAAGATCATCGCCATGCGGTCGATGCCGATACCGATACCGCCGGTAGGCGGCATGCCGTATTCCAATGCAAGTAGAAAGTCTTCGTCAAGAGGTTGAGCCTCTTCGTCTCCGGCGGCGCGTTCCTTCACCTGCTCTTCAAAACGCTGGCGCTGGTCGAGAGGATCGTTCAGCTCGCTAAAGGCGTTGGCAATCTCCAAGCCGCCCACAAACGCCTCAAATCGCTCCACAAGCCGGGGGTCATCCTCTCGGCGCTTGGCGAGCGGCGAGAGTGCCACCGGGTAGTCGAGGAGCAACGTCGGTTGCACGAGGTTCGGCTCCACGCACTCGGACAAGAGTTCATCCACGAGTGTAGCCCACGTCACGCGTTCCGGCACGCCAACACCGCGGGCTTGTACCTGTGCGAGCAGGGCATCCGTATCGGGATGCGCGTAGATATCAATGCCGGTCGCAGATTCAATCGCCTCGTGCAGTTTAATGCGCTGCCACGGCGGTGTAAGATCCAGTACATCATCGCGGTATGGTATTTGCGGAGAGCCGTGAACGGCAAGGGCGACCCTATAGTAGAGTTGCTCAAGCAGGTCCATCATGTCCGCGTAGTCGGCGTAAGCCTGATAGGCTTCCAGCATGGTGAATTCGGGATTGTGGTCGCGGTCCATGCCCTCGTTGCGAAACGTACGGCCGACTTCATACACGCGTTCGAAGCCGCCAATGAGGCACCGTTTGAGGTAGAGTTCCGTGGCAATCCGCAGGTAGAAGCCCTGGTCGAGGGCGTTATGGTGCGTCACGAACGGGCGGGCAAAGGCGCCGCCGTAAAGGGGCTGAAGCACGGGCGTTTCTACCTCGAGGAAATCGCGGGCATCGAAGAATGCGCGCACCTCGCGGATGACGTGGCTGCGCAGTGTCATGGTGTGTCGCACGTCCGGATTGGCCGCTAGGTCAAGATAGCGTTGGCGCAGGCGGGTCTCCGTATCGCGCAATCCATGGAACTTCTCCGGTGGGTTTTGCAGCGCCTTGGCGAGCATGGCGATGCTATGGACCTCTAGGGTCGCCTCGCCTGTCCGCGTACGAAACAAGGTGCCTTCCGCGCCGACGATATCGCCAAGGTCGTAGAGGTCTACAACCGTCGCGTAGGACTCTTCACCAAGAATGTTGACGCGCAGGTAGAGCTGGATGCGACCGGAAGCGTCCTCTATGTGGGCAAACGCCGCCTTACCCATCTTGCGTACGGTGAGGATGCGGCCGGCTAACCGAACGGTCTCTTGTGAGGCTGCAAGTTCGTCGAAGCAGTCGAGCGCTTCTTGCGCTGTATGGGTGCGTCGGAAACGCAGGGGATACGGCTCAATGCCCTTTTCGCGCAAGGCCTTGAGCTTGCGGAGGCGGAAGTCAACTGGCGACTTTCGTGAGCGATCTGCGTCTTTGACGAAGTCAGACGATTCCGTAGCTACTTTACCTCTTGAATTGTGTAGGTCAGGGTGCCGGCGGGTACTTCGACGGTTACCCGGTCACCGATACGGTGACCCATCAGGGCATGTCCCACGGGGCTCTCATTGGATATGCAGTTTTCCAAGGGATCGGCTTCCGGCGCGCCGACGATAGTAAACGTCTCGCTATTGCCATCTTCATCAGCGACGATGACCGTTGCTCCCAAGTCAACCTCGGCACTGGCGTGGTGTTCAGACACCACCGCATCGCGGAGAATGTGTTCAATCTCTATGATTCGGCCTTCAACGAAGGCCTGCTCTTGCTTGGCTTCATTGTATTCGCCCATATCGGAGAGATCCCCGCCGAATTCCATCGCCTCATGGATCCGCTGCACAATTTCAGGACGTCGCACGGTCCTTAATTGCACTAGCTCTTGGAGAAGTTTGTCTTTGCCTTGAGGCGTCAGCATTTGCTGCTCCGCCATGCCCGCACCCTCCTATAAAAGAATATGACGGAAAAGAGACCGTCCACTGGTTGCTCTTTTCCAGTCACCCCTATAGTAGCAGCTTGGACGGCCAACGGTCAACGGTCAGGGAGTACACTGAGTTAGGAAAGCTCTGAACAAGGGGTTACCAAACTGTTTTAGTGACTATCAGGAGCTTCAGTAGGCTGCCGGTCGTGTTTTCCTGGCCTGTTCGCGCGCCTCACGGGCCGGTATCCTCTTGCTTTGCAGCCGTTGTCGGCTGCATACCGGACTTTTGCGCCCACTGCGCCCTGGATCAGCCGCCCACGGCGCGTTGGGTCCTCGTCAGATTGGATAGTCCCAGCAATATGGCTATGCGTTCCGTGTTCTTGGCCAGACCACGGTAGCGTACCTTGGCGTAATTGAACCGCTGCTTCACGTCCAGGAAGGGGTGCTCCACTTTGGCCCGGATCGACGCCTTCACCTTCTCCACCTGCGCCTCCAGGCTCCCCGGCGCCAGCTTCCGCCGCTGCCCGGGCTTCAGCGACCGTGTCGAAGACAGCGCCACCTGCCACGCCACCGCCAGCCCCAGGTTCTCTGCCCGCTTCTGTACCCCCACGTACCCCGCATCACCCCACACCCGCGCCTCCTCACCGTGCAGCAGCCGGTGCGCTTGCGTCACGTCGTGCACGTTGGCCGGCGTCGTTGCAAAGCTGTGCACCACCCCCGTGGCCGCGTCCGCTCGATGTGCAGTTTCATCCCAAAGTAATACTGGTTCCCCTTCTTCACCTGACGCATTTCCGCGTCCCGCTGCCCGCTCCGGTTCTTGGTAGAGGTCGGCGCCGCTATGATGGTCGCGTCCACGATCGTTCCCTCCTGTAACCGCACCCCCTGTGCCGCCAGATACCCGTTGATCTCCGCAAACAACTCCTGCCCGAGGTGATACCTCTCCAGCAGGTGGCGGAAATGCAGGATCGTGCTCTCGTCGGGTAGCGGCTCCGACAGACGCACGCCCACAAACCGCCGCACCGACTCCGCTTCGTACAACAGATCCTCCATCCCAGGATCGCTCAGGTTGTAGCAGAGCTGCACCAGGTGAACCCGCAGCATCACCGACAGAGCATAGGGCCGACGCCTACGACCCCATAGGGTCGAAGCCCGCGACCCGCCTTGGGATAGTGCGGCTCAATGCGCGCCTCCAACCGCTGCCACGGCACCAGCCCTTCCAGCCGCTCCAAAAACTTCTCCCGCCGCGTCTTGTGCTTCTTGTGCGTAAACGCCAAGTCGCCAAAGGTGGGCTGATCCATCGCCGCTTCCTCCTCATCCTCTGATCCGTTCTACCTTGAGTATGTCATACTAACCATGACTTATTCAGAGAGTTCTTAGAGTGCGGGGATTTCTAGATTCCGCGAATCCTGTTCGACGCTGCACTCGGAATGACAATAAACGCACCCCCGCGAAGCTATCAAGTCCAGATCTACTAATCCCATTCATGCTGCTTTTCGCGTCCGCCTGCGGCCCGCTCATTTCTTACTTGAACGGAGACAAGCGATCCACCGCAAAACACCACCTACTCAGCAAAAGGCTACGTCTCTCGTCGATGGGCTACTGCACGCCCGGAACCTCGGCGGCAAGCAATGCCTCTGAAGTCGCTCTGCGATATCTCTTCGCTGCCAAGAGACTTCCGACTCTCGTAATCGTGCGTAGCACACTGCGTTGTCAGCTTTTGCAACTTCCGCTACGATAGAGATTACTACTGTTAACACTGTACCAAATCATCGACATGCATAAGCAATACACACGCCTTTTCAGCAGCATTACACTCCTGCTCCTCCTGTGGTCTTCCTCCGCGCTCGCGGCGCAGGCAGCCGACGAGCCTGACATCGCCGTAAGCAACGGGTGGTACTATACCCAGACCGGCAGCGACACCGGCAGGGGCTATGCCATCACGGACAATGGCGGCATTGCTTTCTGGACCGGCTTTCAGCAGCTTGGCGGTGTGCCGGAGTTGGGATTTCCGGTTTCAGGGCGGTTCATTCTAAACGGCTTTGTATACCAGGCAACGCAAAGAGCCCTATTACAGTGGGATTCGGCGAATAGCAGCGTGAACATCGCAAACACGTTCGACCTGCTCCACGATGCAAACTATGACGGCTGGCTCGAAGCCTTCCGGCAGATTCCCCAGAGCTTCGACTGGTCGTCAGACGATCCCATCAATGACTGGGAAGGGACGATCCGAAGTCATCTCACCCGCATCTTCGAGGCCCAGCCCGGTGACACGCCGGAGCTAGTGGCGGCGCGTGCCGCGCTGCAAGAGCGTTTTCTTAGTAACTCCAATTGGCTGCAACTCTCCGGCCTGCCATTGGCCATTCAGGACTTTGGGCCGATGGTTGTCATGCGCGCCCAGCGTGTTGCCCTGCAATACTGGAAAGTAAAGGTGCCCTGGGCCAACGTGGGGGATGTCACGGTAGTGCTCGGTGGAGATATTACGAAGGAGTCCGGCCTCATTCCAGAAGCCGCCACCATCCCTTTAGACGCCGCTGCAGCCAGCTTGGACTCTGCCCCGCCCAGTGCCACACTCCCACCTGGGGGACAGCAGACTCCGCCTCCGCCACCACCTCCGCCGCAGCCGGTAACTGCGCCGGGTCTTCCCGTGGAGCGTATTCTTGCCGATAGCGTCGCCGATCAGTTGTCCATCGTGGGTCCGCCGGCAGTAATCTCATCGCCCCACGGCAACTTACGTGTCTACTTGCGCCTGCGCAACGATGCTAATCTTAGTGTGTCAAGCGCTTTAGATGTACTCGTAATCGACGCCGGTGGCGAAGTCATCGGCCATGCCAGCGGCGACGTCGTTACACTGCTGCCGGGATCCACACGCGCGGTACGTCTCCTTTCCAGCGATCCTTTCGCCGAGCCCGCAGCGCTGGAACTCCGCTTTACCGGCACGTTGGTTGGGGGCGGTGAGTATGAGCGCACGATCAGCTTTAGCACCGCTCAGTACGCAATAGAAGGCAATTTTCACGTATTGCGCGGAACTGTGACGAATAACGGCAACCGTCCCTACAGCCTCTTCCTCGGCGGCGAATTTCTCGATGCCGCGGGCGGTGTCCTCGGCATGGCAACCGGCCAGGTGAGCAACCTCTTCCCAGGAGAGACGCGCGCCTTCTTGCTTACTACTGCTGAGAATGTGCAAGGCGTGGTGTCCCACAATGTTGCTGTGAACGTGATCGTTCCCAAGTAAACTCCCACCTGGTCCGCTTTCCGTTATGTGATCGTTCCCAAGTAAACCCCACCTGATCGGCTTTCCGTTAGAGGAAAAGCAAGGCCACTGCGCCTCTTGCTTACCCGCTGGCTGTCGCTCAGCAAATCAGCAATGCGCCCCTGCACTTCTCCTCTACGCAGCACGTTCTCCGCTGCGTTGATTGGGTAGCACACTCCCCCAACTCGAGGTCAGTCATCACGCAATGATTGGGCCAAGTTGGCGGAAACGCAATAGAAGCTGTGCTATCCAAGCTCAAACAGACAGTTCAGCCACAGGTTCTTCTTGATCGTACCTCACTGGAATCATCATGTTTCCGCCTCATACGAATTGGATTCGGGAGCCCGTTGCTCGCCTGCGGGCCACAACCGTAGGGATTGGCTATGTCATCACCCTTGCCTTCAAGGAAGTCCCCGTAGCCGGCACATTGCTCGCGGTGCAGAGCTTTGCCGCAGGTATCACCACACCTCTCATTGTGTGGGCTATCAGCGGGCTGATCGACGCTCTACCGCGCTCCCTGGCCGACCGGACTGACATATGGCCTTCCATACTCCCATGGTTAATGATACTCCTCGCCGCCTTTATCATTCGCAGCCTCGATGGCGCGCTTGGGGATTATCTGAGTCAGTTAACGGGATTGCGTCTCGGCGCTGCCGTGCAGCACATGGCGGCGGACCGGATTCTGGTGCTGCGAGAGGGCCGCTTGGTCGAGCAAGGGTCGCACGCCGCGCTGCTGTCCGCCGAAGGCGAGTATGCCGAACTGTACCGGCTCCAGGCAGCCTCGTACCGCTAGCGCGCATAACAATGATTCCAACCATCCCCAAAGCAAACGCCTACCGCAAGGGCCCGTCACCAGCATGACGTGCTGCACGGCGTTTGCACGGCCTTGGCAAATGTAGCATGATAAAGCATATGAAAATGCGCTAATGGGCTAATGAGGAGGTCGGTTGTGGGCGAACCGTACGCGTTTTTCGAAGGTAATGTGGTGCCGCTTTCTGCAGCCAAAGTGGGCATCATGACTCACGCGCTCAATTACGGTACCGGCTGTTTTGAGGGCATTCGGGGCTACTGGGTACCCGAGGATGAGCAGGTCTATCTCTTTCGCGCGCGTGAGCACTTTGAACGCCTGCACCGCTCCGCACACATTTTACGCATGAAGCTGCGCTTCAGCCCGGAAGAACTGACCCGGCTGGCGTGCGACCTCATTGCAAAGTGCGGCTACCGCGAAGACGTGTACGTGCGCCCGCTTGTTTACAAGAGCGCTGAGCAGGTCGGTCTCTCACTGGTGCGCAAGTCTGCCGACGGCAGCTTGGAAGACGTGCCGGATGACTTTTTCATGTTCACCGTGCCCTTTGGGGCGTACCTGGACTTGGATAAACCGATCCGCGTCACCATCTCTCCGTGGCGGCGCATTGACGACAACGTGATCCCACCACGGGCGAAAGTGACGGGCCTCTATATCAATTCGGCCCTGGCTACCTCCCAAGCCAAGGAGATGGGATTCGACGAAGCCATCATGCTTAACGGCGACGGCTCGGTCTCGGAAGGCCCGGGCGAGAACATCTTCATGCTGCGGGACGGCAAGCTCATTACCACCGGGCCTGACTCCAATATCTTGGAAGGCATCACGCGCCATGCCGTGATGACCCTGGCCCGGGAAGAATTCGGCATTGAAGTGGTGGAGCGGCGAATCGCGCGTACCGAGCTCTACATTGCCGACGAGCTCTTCTTTACCGGCACAGCCGCCCAAATCTCCGCCATTGGCGAGGTGGACGGCAGGGTAATCGGCAGCGGCGAGATCGGTACCGTCACCGCTCAGTTGCAGAAGGTCTTCTTCGAGGCGGTGCGCAACCGCAGTCCGAAGTATGGCGACTGGTGCGCAGCCGTCTATCCGGTAGGCGCCAGTGTGTAGCAAGAACACCGGAGGTTCCAGCGCGTTCGTTTGATTGCAAGTCTACCGCTAGTTTTTAGCGCTGCCATTGAGAACTGGCAGTCTTGCCGCCCTGCACGGTCTTGCGTTGAGACAAGATGACACACGATTCGTGCAGTCTGCAACCTTAGGAATTCTTCGCACAACCTGGGTGGAATGTGCAGGGCCCCCTCTCCATCGTTGGAGAGGGCTAGGGTGAGGAGGAATTCTTGCTAATGCGATGCAAGGCGGCTCGCTTGATCGAGTGACACAAGAGTCTCCCAAGGATGATGGATGGCAGAGCAAACCGGCGGCAACCTGGAGTCTGAGCTTGCGCCATCCTATCGATTCTGGACGGATAAGGCGTTCATACTCTTGTTCATTCTTGCCGTGCTGATCAATTTAGCCCTACTCGGCGCCATCCTGAACGTCTTCCCGCAACTCCCGGAACGGCTGCCCATTCTCTTCAACGCCCAGGGCCAAGCCGATCTCGTGGCCAACAAGGTCTATCTCTTCCGCCTTCCGCTCGGAGTTCTGCTGCTGATTATCATTAACTGTGTGGTAACCGGCTTTATTGTGAGAACCAACGCCTTTGCTGCTCGTATGTTGATGCTGGCAACCTGTTGGATTGGACTGCTTCTTTTAGTCGGCCTGTGGATTATCATTCGCTAAGGAGGACAAGTGTATGCAATTGGAAGGAAAGTGCGCCATCGTGACCGGCGGCGCGACCGGCATTGGCCGCGCTGTCTGCCTTTCGCTTGCGCGTGAGGGAGCATCTGTCGTAGTCAATTACTCGAGGTCGGAGAGAGAGGCCGAACAGACCGCCCGTGATGCCACGGCAGCCGGCGGCCAGGGCGTAACCTTCAAGGCTGACGTAGCCGACGAAGTAAAGGTCAAAGAGATGGTGGCGTTTGCCCATGACTCCTTTGGGCGGGTGGATGTGCTGGTGAACAATGCGGGATACACGCAGTTCATCAAACATACCGAGCTCGACAAGCTGACGGATGAGCTTTGGGACCGCATCTTCGCCGTCAACGTGAAAGGGGCATTTTACGGAATCCGCGCCGTCTCGCCCATCATGAAGGCACAGGGCAGCGGCCGCATTGTCAACATATCGTCAGTAGCCGGCTTAACCGGCGGCGGTAGTTCGGTGCCGTATGCCGCGTCCAAGGCCGCCATGATTGCACTTACGAAGTCTATGGCCGCCGCCCTCGGACCGGAAATTCTTGTGAATAGCGTTGCGCCCGGTCTCATTTATACGCGTTGGACGGAAGGTCACCCCGAGCGCAATGAGGAGATTCGCCAGTCCACCGTTACGCAGCGCCTGGGCACGCCGGAGGATATCGCGGGGGCAACGCACTATCTTATTTGTAATGGTGACTGGGTAACCGGTCAGACACTTGTGATCGACGGCGGCAGAGGCGTCTGATAGGCACGTGATCGCTTGAATGTCCGTAGGCGCTTTATACTGCGTCGTATTCGCTTGATGTCAATTGTGATTTGATGGAGAAGTCTCCACTTGATCGTGCGCGCCGCTTGAGAAAGTAGCAAGTCCAAGGAAGACAGGGCGGATAGATTCCCGCTTTCGCGGGAATGACGGTTGGAACGGGAATGGCGTTTGGGATGACTCTTCCCATTGTTGGGCGGGGACCGGTCACCTGTTCGGCGCGGCTTCCCACTGTAGCGCGGGGGCTTGTCCCCCGCTCGGCATAGTGCCACAACAAGAGTGCTAAAGAAGAAGTGGTCACGATAACTCTTGTTGCCTGGGCGGAAGAGCACCTGTTGACACTTTAGCGAAATACCAACGCCATTTAAGCAGCCCGCTGTTCCCACCCGCGGGGTTCAAAACACCATAGAAGACTATGAGCATCAGGACGGTGAGCAATGCCAGTTGACGAGAAGTTCCTGAAGGAAATGAGCTTACGCACGTATCAACCGAAAGATGAGGCGCGGGTCAAGGATCTCACCATCGCCGCCTTCACGGGGGTGAGCATCGAGCACAACATAGAGAATTGCTGGCCCGGTCTCTTGCCGGTGCCTTGGGGCGAGCGCAAATGGCCCATGGTAGCCGGTGACCTCACCGACCATCCAGAAGACTGCTTTGTGGCCGAGTACAAGGGTGAGGTAATTGCGTTCGCAACAACGCGCATCAACCGCACCAACAGCGTCGGCCAAATCCCCGATATGGCGGTAGACGAACAGTTTCGCAGTAAGGGCATCGGACGCATGCTGATCGAACACTGCCTTCGGCACTTTCGCGACCAGCAACTTACGTTGGCACGCATTGAAACCTTGACCCAAAACCCAATCGGCCGTCACCTCTATCCCGACCTAGGGTTCGAGGAAGTCGCGCAGCAAGTGTTCTACGCCATGCCGCTGGCGGCAGATGACGAGTAGCGCTACTATCGCATCGCTCGTTTCTCTCAGGTGAATCGACAGTAACAGTGTCGTGTGGCGGCTTGTCCCCCTTCAGTGCACATGCATCATCCCAAACATTGGGGCGCAGTGCTTGCGCCGGCGCAAGCCAACGTGTGAGTTCTTCATCTCCCTATCTTCCCGGACTTCGGCTCACGTGGGTGCGATGTGGAAGAACCTCGCCCAGGCTTCTCCTCGCATTCCCTCTGGATTGTACGCTCGCAGCCCGCTTTTTGGTATGCTTAAAGGACAAAATACCCCGTGTTCACAACCTCTGTTCTAGGAGCAAGACCCTAGCATGGCAAATGCAAAAACTTCCTTAGCCACCCGTATGGGAAGCTACATTAGAGTTATCACGTTGGTGCTGGCCGTGATTGGCGTCGCAGTGGGCGTGGCAGCACTGGCGCTCGGCATCCTGCTCTGGCAGGAACGCCCCACCATACAGACTGCCGCCGACCGGGCGCAGAATGCCGCTCAGGTCACAAGCGCAATGGATACGCGCGTTTCCGGCGTCGAGCAGCAAGCTGAGACGCTTAATCAGAGTGTCTCCGTACTGCAATTCCAAAACCACCTCTTGCGGGCATCGGTGCGCATTAGCCGCGCGCGCGGGCATCTGAGCGAACGCCAAAGCGGACTCGCGGTGCGCGAATTGTCCGAAGTCGAGCGCTCACTGAATGCTGCGGCCAAGTTGGGATCTGTGGGACAACAAGAGCAGATCGTAGAGATTAAGACCCTCCTTGCCGATCTTAAGAACATCGTTGAAACGGGCACCTTCCCCATCCAAACGCTTGAAGTCATCGGTGACCGCATCGACGCTATGATCCGGTGACAGCCGCACGCGTTCTTTCATCCTTTTTGGTATTGAGCTTGGCGATGCAGTTAGACCTATTCCCCTTCATACAGCGCATCGCATTTCGAGGACGAGAGTGATGAAAATCGGCGTGATAGGGCCCGGGCGCGTAGGAACAGGTCTTGCGCGCCTTCTCGCAGACCGTGGGTACAACGTCCATGCCATAGGGGGAAAATCCCCCGCCCATGCCGAGCCGCTCGCCGCCTCGCTTCCCAACTGTGTAGCAGCGACACACCAGACTGTCGCAGACTCCTGCGACCTCGTCTTCATTACCACACCCGACAACGCCATCAACGCAGTCGCCAGCGCCGTAACCTGGCAACGCGGACAAGGCGTCGTCCACTGCAGCGGCGCGTTACCTGCCTCCGTGCTTTCTGTGGTTGAGCAACATGGCGCTCTGCCCGGCGCATTCCATCCACTGCAGACACTCCCGGACGCACAAGCGGCGTTTTCAAATCTGCCCGGCACATTCGTGGCAATTGAAGCGGAAGAGCCGCTTCTTGGTCGGCTTGCAGCCATCGCTGCCGCACTGGAGTGCACGTGGGGCTATGTGCCGCCGGATGCGCGACCCGCCTATCACGCCGCTGCAGTGCTGGTCTCAAACTATACCGTGGCCCTAACGCACGCCGGTGTCGCGCTCTGGCGCGCGATAGGAAAGACTGATGCAGAAGCGCTCCAGGCCTTGTTGCCCTTGCTGCAAGGCACCCTGCACAACCTCCGCCGACTTGGTCCAACTGACGCCCTCACCGGCCCGGTGGCGCGTGGGGATTGGGCAACGGTGGAGAAAAACCTTGAAGCCATTGCAGATACTGCGCCACAGTATGCGTTCACGTACGCTGCAATGGCCCTTGCAATGTTATACAATGATCTCGCATCAACCGACGGCAAAGATGCTGCCGCTGGCAAAGAATATGCCGTTGGCAAAGATGCTATCGAACGAGAGTTGCGGTTTCTCTTGGGCGCAACTCTAAGAAACCGAGGGACATCATGAGCACCGCGCGCGTGACCGCCGCCGATCTCAAGCAGATGAAGGCGGAAGGGCGCAAGATTGTGATGCTCACGGCGTATGACGCACCGCTGGCGCACTTTGTAGAAGCGGGCGGCGTGCCTGCAATTCTGGTTGGTGACAGCGTGGGCAATACGGTGCTGGGCTACGAGAATACCCTGCCGGTCACCGTAGACGATATCCTGCGCCACACTCAGGCCGTGGTGCGCGGCACGCGCCGCGCCCTGATTATCGCCGATATGCCTTTCCTCTCGTATCAGGTTTCCAACGAACGGGCGCTCCTCAATGCCGGCAAACTGATCCAAGAAGGCGGCGCGCAGGCGGTGAAGCTGGAAGGCGGCAAGCGAACAATTGCGGTGACGGCAGATTTGGTGGCCGCCGGTATTCCGGTGATGGGTCACCTGGGGCTTACGCCGCAGTCGGTCCACCAATTGGGCGGCTACCGCGCCCAAGGACGCACGTTGGCCGAGGCGGAGGAACTCCAGAGCGACGCACTCGCCCTCGAGCACGCGGGCGCATTTGCTCTTGTCCTAGAGAGCATTCCGGCGACGCTGGCGCAACAGGTCACCAAATCGTTGACCATCCCCACCATCGGCATTGGCGCAGGCGTGCATTGCGATGGGCAGATACAAGTCCTGCATGACCTGCTCGGGCTCAACCCACACCCCGAACATCCGCGACACGCGAAGGCATACGCTTCGTTGGGTGACGAGATGCGAACTGCCGTGAATGCATATGTGCAAGATGTCGAAGCCGGCACGTTTCCTACCCGCGCAAACAGCTTCGCGCTCCCTAACGAAGTTGCCCGCGCCTTGCGTAAAGAGGCACTGGCCCCGACCTCTGACGAAGGCTAAGGGGAACTTTCTACGCGCGCGAGATCTATTCGCGCGAGTTCCGCGCATGCGAGACTCGTATCCCGTTCCCCCTGAGCCTGTCGCAGGGCAAAGAGGCGCGCTGCACACGAGAATAAGGAAGCCCGTTCGCCCTGAGCCTGTCGCAGGGGAAAGAGGCGCGCCGCACACGAGAACTGAACCCCGTTCGCCCTGAGCCTGTCGAAGGGTAAAAAGGCGCGCTGTACACGAGAATAAAGGCGCGACACGTCGCCAAGTAACCGCCAAACGGTCTCACATGGAGATTCTGCGCACGATCCCAGCAGTTCGCGCCGCTCGGCAAGAAGTCCAAAGCAGCCTTGGGCTGGTGCCCACCATGGGGTACCTGCACGCGGGCCACATGGCGCTGGTACAAGCCGCCCTTGCGGGAAACGATTACTGCTGGGCCACGATATTCGTCAATCCCATGCAGTTTGGGTCTAATAAGGACTTCGCTACCTACCCCCGCGACCTGTCGCGCGACCTTGCAATGTTCGAAGAATGGGGCGTGGATGCCGTCTTCGTACCGGAAGCAGGCGCGATGTATGCGGACGACTTCAGCACCTTCGTGCACGTAGAGAATCTCACTGATCGCTTGGAGGGGGCAGCGCGGCCCGGACACTTTCGCGGCGTCACAACGGTTGTCTGCAAGCTGCTCAACATCGTGCAGCCCCACCGCGCCTACTTTGGCCGCAAAGACGCCCAGCAACTCCGCGTCATCCAACGCATGGTGCGCGACCTCGACATCCCCACCATGATCGTGCCGGTGAATACGGTGCGCGAACCCGACGGTCTCGCCCTCGCAAGCCGCAACGTCCACTTGAATCCGGATGAGCGTGCAGCGGCAATAGTCGTTTATCGGTCATTGCAAGCAGCGGCAGAGCGTTTCGCCGCCGGAGAACGCGACGCCAACACCCTCCGCGCCGCAATGCATGCGGTGCTCGCGCGCGAACCGCTGGCAAACGTGGACTACGTGAGCATCGCCGACGACGACAGTCTGGAGGAATTGGCTGCTATCGAGGGTCCGGCACTCGCGTCACTCGCCGTCCGCATCGGCGCCACGCGGCTCATCGATGCCATGGAGCTTGGCGGCGACACCAACCCTTGAGTGAGCCGGGAGACCGGACTTTCGGCGCCACATGGGGCGGCGCACAAAGGTATTGCACCGGATGCCTATACTAGACTCGGCATGTGCCGGCAACTTCCACCTAAAGCCGTGCCTCATGACGGAAACGTCGTTATTCCCTAGTTCTCTTCGACAAGTCCGCCAACCGCTTGCTCGACTTCAGTGCGTTCAAGAACTCCACCGAAGTCACCCAATGGAACAACGTCACCATTGGAGCGCGATTGACGATCAATGCCGCCGTAGACGACACACTTGGAAATAATGTGTGGAACTCGCTTTGCAACGCGATTGAGCGAACTAAAGTAATCTGACGCAATCGTAGCGCCCGACTTGATCTCGACCGCGCCAATTCCTTGGCCGGTCTCGTAGAACAGGTCACATTCCAGACCCCGCTCGTCGCGGAAGAAAGAGAGATTGGATTGCCGGCCCCGATTGAAGCGGTGCTTAAGCGCTTCTATGACGACCGTGTTCTCAAAGAGGGATCCGCGCAAAGGGTGAGTAGCCACCTGCTTGGCATGTTCTATGCCAATGAGATAGCTGGCCAGCCCAATGTCGTAGAAATAGAATTTGGGTGACTTTACCAAACGCTTCTTCAAGTTGGAGTGAAATGGCTGTAGCTGAAAGACGATGTAACTCGCCTCCAAAATTGTAAGCCACTCTCTGGCCGTGGTATGTGAAACGCCCACGTCAGCGCCCAGCGAAGCAAGATTGACTAACTGTCCAACGCGCCCGGCGCAAAGCCGCACGAAACGACGAAAGCTCGACAGGTTGCGGATCTCGCCGAGCTGCCGCACGTCACGCTCCACGTAGGTTTCAAAGTAATCGCCAAGCGCCTGTCGCGGATCGAGCCCTTGATCGTGAATGCGCGGATAGAAACCCGAATAGAGGATATCGTCCACCGCGGTGCTTGCGCCGGTTAGTTGCCGCTCTGCTAGAGAGAATGGCAAGAGACGGAGCAGTGCCGTTCGCCCTGCCAACGACTGGCCGATGGCGTCAGAAAGCCGGAATTGCTCGCTCCCCGTAAGCACGAAGAGACCGTTGCGTCCCTTTTCGTCGGCTAGAACCTGCAGGTACGACAAGAGGCTCGGTACGCGTTGGATCTCGTCGAGGATAGCGCCGTCATCGAGACGTGCAAGAAAGGCCCTCGGATCGGATTCTGCAAACTCCCTCTGGTCAGGCGCTTCGAGATTCACATATTCTAAGTTAGGAAACACATTGCGGCATAGCGTCGTCTTGCCGGATTGCCGCGGCCCGGTCACAGTCACAAAAGGATACTGCTTGAACAAGGCGACAAGACGGGGAGTGATTTCACGCTCAATCATACTTTGAGTATATGGAGGGATGTGTAATATTGCAAGTAGTACCTGCAATATTACACATAATAATGCGGCTCTAAATGTGCCTGATTATCGGACACCGAGTCTCCCACTCATGTAGGAGCGTTGACCGGCGCGCCCTAGCAGCTCGATGTGACGCTCATGCCACTTTCGCGCTACTATTGAACCGTATTCCAGCGCTACTCATCTATTCCCTCAACGGGAACTCGGCACCGGTGCCGTAATCATGTGGCGTGCGCTGGTTCCGAAGAGTGACTATCTCCTACAACGCTTAAGGACGCATTGATGTTCGGAACTTTGAACTCGCCCGTGCTCTGGATCGGATTCACCGCCGCCGTCGTGACCTTGCTCATACTCGACTTGGTGGTATTCCATCGTGGCGCGCACGTAATCAAGCCGCGTGAGTCAGCGACCTGGGTGGGCATTTGGGTAAGTCTTGCCCTTGTTTTCGCCGCCGGCATGTTCATCTTTGCCGGGCCCGAACGCGGTACCGAATTCATCACGGGATATCTCATCGAGTGGACGCTCAGCGTCGATAACCTCTTCGTCTTTCTGATCATCTTCACGTATTTCGCGGTGCCTAACGAGTATCGCTACAACGTGCTCTTTTGGGGAATTCTTGCCGCAATCATCCTGCGTGGCGCGTTCATACTTGTCGGTGCCGCCCTTTTGGCTGCATTCCATTGGATGATTTTTGTCTTTGGCGGCTTTCTGATCTATACCGGCATTCGCATTCTGCTCAAGGGCGACGAAGATACCGATCCCGAGCGTAACCTCGCCGTTCGTGTCTTCCGCAAAATCCTTCCGAGCACTGCCAACTATCACGGCGGGAGCTATATCGTAAAGCTCGACGGCCGCTGGCTGGCGACGCCTCTCTTGCTCGTGCTACTCGTCGTAAACGTCACCGACGTGGTTTTCGCCTTGGATTCTGTACCGGCGATCTTCGCCATCACGCGTGAACCGTTTATCGTCTACTCCGCGAACATCTTTGCAATTCTCGGCCTACGCGCCCTCTATTTCTTGCTCGCAAACCTGATGGACCGGTTCCACTACCTCGGTGTGGGTCTCGGTCTCGTGCTCATCTTTGTGGGCATCAAGATGGTCGTAGGCGATTTCCACGGCGTGCCGAAGGGAGATCACCTCTTTACCCCCGTTCTCGAGACAATCAAGGTGATAGCAACCGCCTTCCACGAGCAGCCGTTCTACTCTCTGGCCGTGGTTGGGGTGCTGCTAGGCGGATCGGTAGTCGCGTCCCTGCTGCGTCCTCCACAAGACTGATACCGCCACCACACTGTCATTCCGAGCGCAGCGACGAATCCTAGGTCCCCGCCAGCAAGAGAGCACAAGAATCAGTGTTCGGCATACGCGTTAATCAGCGTGGGACAAGCCCCCGCGCTACGCCTGGCCGCCTTCTGTTTGCCGCGATAGGCAGTCATTCCAAGCGAGGCAAGGAATCTAGACCTCGGGTCCCGGATTCCGACTAAGGCTTGCGCGGCACGTAGGGGCACGACATGTCGTGCCTCTACCAGGTCGTCGGTGCGGCAGAACATCTGCTCCGAGCGTAGCGAAGAATCAAGAGTGTGTGCTCGACGATGAAGAAACGCGGATGGAAGCAGAGCAGCCCGCGATTCCTTCTGGGCAAGAATCGAGAACCCTGACGCGAAGCCGGAGGGACGCACGCCGCTCACCCCAGACAACGCTCAGTTCCGTCCTCAGGACGCGCGCAGCCAGCCGGGGCGTTGCTCTTCGAAAGCCGTAATGGCGTCTTCCTGCTGCAATGTCAGGCCTACCGCGTCCAGGCCGTTGAGCAGCCGGTGTTGGACGGTAGCATCAACCGCAAACGACGCCGTAAACCCGTGGTCGTCTTGGACCGTCGCATTTGCCAAGTCCACCGATATGCGGTAGTCGACAATATTCTGTGCGCGCTCCGTGAGCGTAGCCACGTCTTCCGGCGGCAAGACCACCGTAAGCATGCCGTTCTCCACGGCGTTATTGGCAAAGATGTCGGCAAAGCTGGGGGCAATGATCGTCAGAAATCCATACTCTTTGAGCGCCCAAGCGGCATGCTCACGCGATGACCCGCAGCCGAAATTCCTGCCGGTGACAAGGATCGTGGCGCCGGTGTAGCGCGCATCGTTAAGCTCGAACTCCGGGTTTGGGGTAGTGCCGTCCTCGAAGTACCGCCAGTCGAAGAACGCAAACGGACCGTATCCCGTGCGTTCGATCCGCTTAAGGAACTGCTTCGGAATGACCTGGTCAGTATCCACGTTCGCTCGATCCAGCGCGGCTACTTTGCCTACATGTTTTACAAATGGTTCCATTCCTAATTCCTTGCACAATCCAGTCTTGTTCAGCGTTCAGTTCAATCTCGGTCTAGTTGCAAATCAAGGCCTGCCACGTCATCATTTCGCTCGCCGTGGCGAGATACGGTACCGACTTCCTCACCACTCGCGCACGTCCACGAAACGGCCCGCAATCGCGGCGGCGGCAGCCATCTGCGGACTCACGAGGTGGGTGCGTCCGCCTTTGCCTTGGCGGCCTTCAAAGTTGCGGTTAGAAGTGGAAGCGCACCGCTCGCCGGGAGCCAAAATATCCGGGTTCATCCCCAAGCACATAGAGCAACCGGCCTCACGCCACTCGAACCCCGCAGCCTGAAAGACCTCGTTCAAGCCTTCCGATTCCGCCTTCCGCTTGAGCATCGTCGAGCCCGGCACCACCATCGCCCGCACATTGGGATGCACCCGCTTGCCGCGCACGATACCCGCCGCCGCCCGCAGGTCTTCCAGCCGCGCATTTGTGCACGATCCCAGAAAGACGCGATCAATCGCAATGTCCTGAATCGGCGTGCCCTGCTCCAACCCCATGTAGGTCAGTGCGCGCTCGGCAGTGGCTTGCTCCTCCAGCGTTGCCATATCCCCCGGATTGGGCACAGAGCCGGTAATGGGAACGACCTGGCCGGGATTCGTGCCCCATGTGACGTGGGGCACGAGGGTGGCTGCATCAATCTCTATAACTCTATCGTAGGTAGCGTCGGCATCGGTGGCCAGCGTTCGCCAATGAGCGAGCGCCTCTTCCCAGTTGGTTCCTTGCGGCGCATACTTGCGTCCCTTTAGGTATTCAAACGTCTTCTCATCGGGCGCGATCATCCCGGCGCGCGCGCCGCCTTCGATTGACATGTTGCAGATCGTCATGCGCCCTTCCATGGAAAGCGATCGTATCACCTCACCCGTGTACTCGATTACGTGTCCGACACCGCCCTCCACGCCGATGCGCCCAATAATGCCGAGAATAACGTCCTTGGCCGTGACGCCCTGGGGCAACGTGCCGTCGACCCGCACTTCCATCGTCTTGGGTTTCTTCTGTATCAGGCACTGGGTGGCGAGCACGTGCTCGACCTCAGACGTGCCGATGCCGAGGGCAAACGCCCCAAACGCGCCGTGCGTAGAGGTATGGCTGTCACCACAGACGATTACCTTGCCGGGCTGCGTATAGCCCAGTTCCGGCCCAATGATGTGCACGATGCCCTGATTAGGGCTGCGGTAACCATAGAACGTGAGGTCGAATTCTGCGGCATTCTGCTCCATGGTCTCGATTTGACGGCGGGAAATATCGTCGGCAATCGACTCTGTGCGACTCGTCGTAGGAACGTTGTGGTCTACCGTCGCTACGGCCAGGGCAGGCCTTCGCACGGATCGACCGCTCAGCCGCAGCCCCTCGAATGCCTGCGCCGACGTAACTTCATGCACAAGGTGCAAGTCAACGTAGAGCAGCGCCGGCGCGCCCGGCTCCTCATGCACCAGGTGACTCTCCCAAACCTTCTCAAACAGCGTCTTACCAGCCATACCTGTCTCTCACTTTGCAGCGACCAAATGTACATAGAGCCGAGCCCATATCCGGCCCCGCTTTCCATCTATTCTAACGTACCTGCCACTAACTATTGAAGGGATAGACCGTATGCAACTCGTCGAGAATGAGAACTGAAGCTAGCAGGTAGACGGTTACCGGCGCTCTTGCGGAATGCGCTTGGTTACCAAACGTAGTGCACATTGAGATTCCACGTGGCCGCTAGCGCAGGGTTCCAGCCCGCACCAAATCGCCGAAGGGGCAGTCCTCGTGACTGCCCTCTTCTTCTAAGTCGGGAGCAGCGCAGCTCATCCACTAGGTTCCGCAGCCAAGCAAGCGATTGGCGGTAGAATCTGCTTTGCCAAGTCCCTCATCTCAATACCCATCCTCGCCATCGGCGGAATCGGCATACACTGCTTCTCCTCGGTGAAGGCGCCGCGCGATGGTGTAGGTTTGCGTGGTGGCGCGGCGCGTGGGGGCGTGGGCCGCCTGCCAGCGGGCGATAGCAGCCAGCGTCTGGTAAGAGGCTTCGGTATGGCCGGCCTCAGTCAAGTCTTGGGCCAGGCGCACCCCTTCCTCCAGCATCTGAAAGTCGTGGAAGCCGGGGTCTTCGCAGAGCACGGCGTGACCGAGGGTGGCGACCAACGCCGCCGGATCATGGCCGAGCGTCAGATACCGATACGTAATCGCACCGGCCTCATCAACGCCGCCTTGCCGCTCGCAGAATTCCAGGAGTTGCTCCTGCAAAGCGGCGGGGTCGTTTGGCAATTCGGCCAGCGCACGTGCACCTGGCAGGCGCGCGGCAGGCATATTGAGGAAGCGCGCTTGATACACCACCATCGCGCCGTGGAGCACGCCGCGTGCCAGCTCGATAGACGGTGCGCGTTTGGCGACCTGGGCAAGGGAAGCGCAGTAGGTGAAGTGGTGGAGCGCCGTATCCCAATCGCCAAACTCATTACTGATGGTAAAGCGCGTAAGACGCAACGCCGCGGCATACGCCAGCGCCTGCGCTCCGTCAGCCAAGGCCAGACCCGCACGAAACGCCGCCAGCAACGTCTCGATACTGCGCTGCGGATCGTCGCCGAGCAGCGCCTCCACAAGGCGCTCATTCCAGCCGCCTGTAGGCTGTGCAGTGAGGTCAACGGCGTCATCTAGCTCGGTCTCTGCCGCCACCACAAGCGCCACGAGATTCTCGGGACGAAGCCAGGCATTCCGTTCCTCTTCACGCGTGGCCTGCGCCCACTGGCTGGTCAGCGCCGGCAGCACCTCTGCAGCGTTTTCCCAACCGATGATGTCCAAGAGTTCTGCCGCCTTTGCCAGCGTATCCATGACGTGTGAGAAGTCACGGTAGTAGTGGTCGGTAGCGGCGGCGGCCAGCATGTCGAGCAACTGCTCCGGCGACCAGCCCGCTGCAATTGCCGTGCGGAGCGTTCGCTCAGCCGCATCGGCGTCGCGCACCTCGACGTACTCCCGGAACCAACGCTTCAGACGCTCATCGGGAATCGCCGCCGTGGGCAGCGGATCGAGCATGATGCGCTCCTGACGGTTCATGGCGTCGGTGCTCACGCGGCGCGTACCGTGGTAGAGGGAAAGCGGCCGATCTTCCGCTAAGAGGAGCGGCTGCAGGTTTGCCATGGCCGTGAGGATGGTAAGACCGTCACCCCAACCCCCCGGATTGCGGCTCGAACCCCGCCGCAGACCAAAATCGGCAGTGGCAGCGACTATCTGCTTCGTCGCGTCCGCAGGCTTCAGGTCGCCCATGGCCAGCACGGCCTTAGATTGATTGAGCGCAATGCCCTGCTCCAGGGCCTTCTCCAGGCGCGGCAATTCCTGTTCGTACCGTTCGTCGGCGCTCTGCGTCTCACGCAGGTCCACATATACGGCATTTTCACGCACAGTCACCGGATAGGTGCGCACGTCCCCGGCCCAGATGTCGAATGCACCACCGGAATCGAGGTCGAAACGCGCGTAGTGCCAATAGCACGTCAGGACGCCGTCCTCGCAGATGCCGCGCGCCAGCGGAAAGCCCATGTGCGGGCAGCGGTTGTCCACGGCGTACGCGCGCTCGTTATGCCAAAACACGGCGATCGTATGCCCCTGCCCCGTCGCCGTCACAACCCCCTGCTCCTGCAAATCAGCGAGCGTAGCCACTCGGAGCAGGTCAACTTCACTTACGGAGTCTTTCTCAAGTGAAGCTATACGCGGTGTAGTTGTTGCCATCGGAAAGTCCTTTCAGATAAACCGAAGGAAGTATGCGGCGATAACCCTCATCATCTTCTGCTCGTCAATTGCCCTGGAAAACTCTATTCGCAATACCTCTAGACTGCAGCCTCGAGACGACGGGCAAGACAGGCGAAGTCCTCTGGACACTTCCGTCGAATCTCTCCGATTCGACGCGCAGCCTCATCACCCAATGTCTTGCGGCCACCACCGGGCGAATCTGACAAGCCTCGCTCGGCAACGAGAAGTTCAAAGAACCGTTCCTTGACTTGGACTTCCTTGCGTACTTCCTTCCAATTCCAATTAGAAGGCAGCCTTAACCCGGCGAGCAGCCAGGTTTCAATCTCCTCCCAAGCGTTTTCTGCAAAGAAGGTGTCTCCGAACTCGGCCTCGATCTCATTAAGCCTCTGACGCCTTCCCTCTTCGCCATCGCGGTCTACACAAAGAATGAAGATGTCTACAGTCGGGTATTGCTGAACTACATCTCTTAGTCGTTCCGATTTCAATGCTTCTTGAACACCGCCAAGCAAAGGTTCTAAGCAAACCTCAACGCGCAGGGTAGGCCTCCCAAGGTCACTAAAGAGCCGCTCAAAGATGGGCTTCAATATGTACTGGTCGTTGCGGAAGTCTTCAGGGATCAGGAGGACCTTCATTCTCCGCCCTTCTTATATTCCGTTTCCGCCTCGGCGAACGACAGTATGTTCTCCATCCATCCACCGGCGTGAAGGCGTCCCAAGCCCTGGGATTTCCGCAACTCTCTGGCATTGGGCAGTTCCGCCACACGCCGTATGACGGCATCTGAGGAGTTTTCGTCGCGATAGACCACCGCAGCATTCTCGAAGGTCGTGTCATTTATGAGATTCAGCACGTCAGGCGAATGCGTGGTGGCAACTACCTGAATCTTCCCTTTCGCGGTTTGGCGTTCGATGAGGTCTAACAAGAGGTGCAGCCGCGCGGGATGAATCCCATTGTCGATCTCCTCGATGAAGTAAAGGCCCTCGAAGTCCTCATTCAGCAGTGCGGCCAACATGCCAAGAAAGCGCAGTGTGCCATCAGACGCACTATAGGCAGATACTGCTCGCCCATTCGCCTCCCGGATTCGGAGGTTCACCCTACCGTTTAGGTCTTCTGGGAATTCCAAGTCACTTACATCCATCGGTGTAAGCTCATGTAGCCACGAAAGTAGAATGGCCTTGCGTGCTGGATCGGCACAGATCTCCTCTAGCACCGAGGGTAGGTTCTTGCCAGAGTCACCCAAGCCAGTTGATCCCGGTAAAGAGGGTTCTCGCATATGGTCCGGTGATAGTTCTAGAAATTGCATCCCCAGGAGTTGTATTTCGACCCCATCAATTGCTAGTCTTGCAGTCAACATAGCTGCTAGTTCTTCAACCTGCTCAACATTTCTGGCTTCCCCGCGTTTCCTAATGAGGGACTCCTCAAGAGGTGTATCCAACTGGCCGAATATAGGTCGGTCTGATTCTACAACTATCGGTTCGTGAATCGACGGCAAGTAGATTAGGCGACTGGAATCCCTTCCCTGGGCTCTTGGGCAATTGTCCAACAGCACGTCACTCCTAAACTGTATCCCTGAAAATCGCGAATCACTTGTCGTTGGCTCAGCTGCTAGAGACTCAGCGACAACCCGAAACTGACCGCCCTTGTCATCATCCCGTTGGATTTTGATCAAATAGCGCATGCAATATGTGCTTGAAGTCGACAAACCGGTAATTCGTATTTCCAGTTGAAGAGCAAACTCTTCCTGCCCAAAGCGGATGATCTCATTAGCCGTGCCTCGGATCGACTGCCGTCCCACGCCGTCACTCCCGCCAATGACTGTGGCAAGCTTGGGGCCATTGCATAGGCCATGCAAAAATCGGAATGCATCGCGGATGTTGCTCTTACCGCTGGCGTTGGCACCCACAATGAGGGTGAACGGGCCGAGATTGAGCGTCTCGTCGGCGAAGTTCTTGAAGTTAACAAGGCGGAGCGACTTGATCATGGCAATTCTCTATGGCCAGGAACAGATCCCAGATCGAACGGGAATAGCCGAATTGTATTCAGTGGCTTGTTGTCACCAAGACGACTTACATGCGATTAGTTCAGCCTGTTGTCTTAGCCAGACTTGAAACGTCCTTAATTCTCCCAATTTCAATGGTACCAGAGCGGACGCGACGCGCGGAAAGTGCTGCGGCAGCATAAGACCGTACCAGATGCCCCTCCACACGAGGGACACATCACACCATCGCCCGATTTTCCGCAAGTGGGTGAGTACATTCTCTTACTGGGGAATACCGTATACTACCGTGTGAGCGGGACTCTTAGCTAGAGCGAATTCTTTCCGTTTACTAAGAGCACTTGCATTCCATAGTCGCTACGGTCTCGTCAGATTGTAATCTGTCAATTCTTCCTAACAAAAGGAGCAGTGCTCGTGGACATCCAGTCGTTTTCGATTGCTACCGAAATTCATCTTGGGGACGGCGCGCTGGACGTGCTGCCGACGCTGTGCGGCAAGCGGGTGATGGTGGTGGCGGACCCGGTGATGACGGAATTGGGATTCACCGAGCGAGTGTGCGGCCTGGCGCGCCAGGCGGGCGCAGCGACGACTGTCTTCGACGCCGTCGAGCCCGATCCATCGCAGGAGACCTGCGCCGCGGGCGTGGCACTTGCCGAGGAATTTGCGCCGGATACGATCGTCGGCCTGGGCGGAGGCTCCACGCTGGACGTCACCAAGACCATTCGCGCCGCGTGCGAGACACCCGGCGTTACGGTGCCGGAACTCGTGGCCGCTGGCTTCAATCCGCCGCCGCGCAATTCCGGTCAGATCGCTTGCATCGCCATTCCTTCCACCAGCGGCACCGGCTCGGAAGTCAGCCGCGGAGCCGTGATAACGGACAACAACGCGCAGCCGCCGGTCAAGCGCATTCTCTTCACCGGCCCTCCCGATGCCGCAATTCTCGACGCGGCCGTGCCAGCCACCATGCCGCCTCACGTGGCGGCAGACAGCGGCTACGATGCGCTGGCGCACGCAGTCGAATCTTTCGCCTGTCGGGAATCCCACCGGCTGACGCAAGCGTTGGCGAGCGCGGCGATTGCCGCAGTCATGGCGCACTTGCCCGCATCCGTTCAGGAGTCGGGAAATACGCCGGCCCGTGCTGAGATGCACGTGGCGGCAACCATGGCCGGCGCTACGATGCGGGCCGGTTTGGGCCTCTGCCACGCCCTATCGCACCAAATCACGCCGGCCTTCGGCATTCCCCACGGCCGCGCCAATGCGATCCTGCTGCCCCACATAGTCGCCTACAATGCCCGCGCCGCCGGAGCGCTGTATGCAGAGTTGGCGGCACGCCTTGGCCTCGATAGTCCCAACAGGCCCATCGCCTCTCTCGTAGACGCTCTCGCCGCGCTGCGTTCCCAAGTCGGCTTGCCCGCTTCTCTGCAAGACGCGGGCGTGACCAAGGAGCAATTGTCCCAAGCGCTCCCGCAACTCGTTGCTAACGGCTCCCAGGACCCCAACGTTGCCAGCAACCCCCGCCAACCGACGGTGGAGGAAATTGAGGAACTCTACTGGAACGCCTGGGAAGACCGGCGCGAGTAAGCATAGGCCGGGCAGTCTTCCAATATATATTTCTGCATGGCTATGAAAATGTTGGCCGCCATGGCTGTGAAAGTCGGCGGCAACCCGATCCGTCATTCTCGCGCACGCGGGAATCCATCCGCTCTGCACTTCAGGCACACTATCCCAAGCGGGCCTCAAGCTCCCGCGCTGCCCTCTCGCTGTAACAATGAGTAGCGAGGTCGTGAAGAATGGTGGTCAAGCGCATTAGATTCCTCGCTGCGCTCGGAATGACATGATCTGCCAACACTGCCGAGTTTGAAGGGGATTCTGTCAACGAAATACCTGACACTTACAGGATTGACATCAACTGTCATCGCGCCTATCCGCGAGCAAGCCGCGCGTACTGCTCGCGGCCCGTGCTGAAGATTTCCAGCATACGTTGCCGTTGGTCGTCGTGGTCGAAGCGGCCCTGCTTGGAAACCCACGTAATCGCGTGCTCGATCTTCTCCACAAAGAACTCGGCCGAAGCTCTCGTTGCCGGGTTGGGACCGCCGGACTGCACATAGACCGGACTAGTGTGGGCCCATTGGGCGTGGCCGTAGCTATCGCGCTGACGCCCCCAGCAGCGGGCGGCGATCCAACTATCGTTGGGTACGGTCAGTCTTGCGCGTAAGACACCTTCGCGCAGACCCTCGCTATACTCCTCCCGCGCCACCACGTCCCCATTGCAGACCAGCTCGATGCGCTGCACCGGTCGCAGGGCCTGCCATCGCACAAAAGTATTCACCTGCTTGCGCCTGCTTGTGCTCAGATCCACCACCTGTCCCGGCGGTTGGCCGGCAACGCGCAGGGTGAGCGCAGGGCCGTTGGTAATGAACGTAGCGCCGCTCTTGAGGCCGCTAAGCCACGAGTCATACGAGAAAGAGTCCTCAAGCTGGACGTACACCCGGTTCGCCGAGCACACGAACCAATCCGAACCGGTACTCACCGGCAAGCGAAATCCGCAATTCAGCAAGTGGTACCACAAATCATACTCCGGGTCCGACCAATAGGGGTCAAAGAGGTTTAGGGCGTCCAGACGCCCCAGGCCGGCGGCAATGGGCGCCTCCATTCCCCGGCCGTTGTGGCACCAAATCGTCACGCCGCCTTGCTCCTGCGCCGTAGCGCACGCATCGATCAGCGGCGGATAGTCCGGCGCCGATTCGTCCACTAGCACGCCGCGACTGAGCGGCTCGACCTGTTCCTGCAATCGCACCAGCATCACGTGGCCGTAGCCGATATCCCACGGGGTTGCATTGTGGCGAGCCTCTTCACCAACGTCCAGCACATGATCCGGCACGGTGGGATGCTCCATGCGGCCCACAGGGAATCGATTGGTCGCATAATCCAGTTCTTGGCGCTGCAACACACTGACGATAGTTACGGTGAGGTCTTCTACCGTGGAATCGAAGCGCAGGCGCTCCTCCGGTTGGGCCTCGAATTCGCGGTAGTGAATGTGCGTATTCCCGGGATAGAGACCCTGAGAGGGCAGGCTAATCCAGCGCTGGAGGGGCAATTCAAGGTTAACGGAGCCCTGCAGCGGGAGGTCAACAGTCATGTGGAGCGGCGCATATTCCGTGCCGCGTTCCACGTGCACATCCACCTGTCCCCGCGGACATTCCAGTGCGAACGTGCCGTCGCAATAGAAGAACGGATTAGTCGTGCCGACGGTCTCCAAGCTATTGTCAGGCGCGAGGAACCTGCCATGACTGCTTTGCACCGACACCTTCGCCGCCAGCGAGTTGCCCGTAGTCGCGTCGTGTATCGTCCCTGTTAGGGTTGCCAAAGCTTCCTCTTCTCCTTAGCAGGCAATCGGCCTCTGCCATTGAGACACGGATATCGTGCTTCCAAAGTCAGAGTCTGCTACCCGCCCAGTAGATGCAATCTCATCAGAGACGCAGATCCTGTCGAAATCCATGTAGTCGGCGTTAATCTCCTTCAAACGGAAACCTCCGCTTGGCAGCCTCCAGGTCTATGTCCACACCCAGGCCCGGCCCTGAGGGGACTGTCACATAGCCCTCACTATCAATCGCAGGCGGCGGCGTAATGAGGTCGCAAAAGAGCGGGTTGCCGCCCTGTCGGAATTCGATTACCGGGCAATTAGGCAGGGCCGCCGCCAGTTGCAAGCTGGCATAGAAGAGCAGTGCCGATCCCCAAATGTGGGGCGCCACCTGCAAGTTTGCAGCTTGGGCCAGTGTGCCGATGCGCCGCGCCGCCGTGAATCCGCCAACCACCGCCAAATCGGGTTGCAGGATGTCTGCCGCCTCATGGGCAATTATGTCACGGAAATCGAAATGCGTGAAGTCGTTCTCTCCGGTCGAAATGGGTATCGACGTTGCTTGGCGCACACGGCGCATGCCCTTCCAGTTATCGCTGCTCACCGGCTCCTCAAACCAGTCGATGTCATACTCCTCTGCCGCCTGTGCCAAGCGGATCGCTTGGCCCTCATTGAGCGAACCGTGGGCGTCGAGCATGATCCTGTTATTGGGCCCGATAGCGTCCCGCACGGCTCGAATGCGCGCAATGCCGTCCCTGACAATGCGCGGCGAATCCATCGCGCCCACGCGCATCTTTACAGCGCGAAAGCCCTGTGCAATGTAAGCAAGCGCCTCATCTCCCGCCTCCTCGGCAACCGCGTGGCCGCCGCTCGCGTACGTCGGCAGCCGAGAGCGGTAGCCGCCGCCCAACAGTTTATGGATCGGCACGCCGAGCGACCGGGCAAAAATGTCCCAGAGTGCCATGTCAATGCCGCCCATGGCACAAACGGTTACACCGCGGCGGCCCATGCGCGGCGCGCTCTGGCCGTAAGTTAGCGCAATGCCCAGGCGCGGGCCGTTGTACATCTTTTCCCAGATATACTCGGGCCGCGTGGGGTCTTCGCCGATGATCTCCGGTCCCAGCTCTCGCTCTACAATAGCCTTTAGAGACCAGCACGCGCCCCGCGTATAGCCGTAGCCGGGATGCACTTCACCGTGACCGACAAGCCCGTCATCCGTCTCTATCTTCACGATAACGGCGTGGGCCTCGTCATGCATCCCGTAGTCCGATGGTCGCTCGCGGCCGCTTCCTTGCACAGGCCACCGCAGCGGAACGGCCTCTATCGAGCGGATCTTCATGCGCCTATCCTCTCCTATGATCCACTTTTGCAGGCAACGCACCCAGCCCGAACACGTTGCTACTTCACGCGCAACACTGCCATAAGGCGATTCGGTGCGCTTCTCATTGCCCCACCTTGCGCGCGGCCACGCACCCATTGTAGCATTGCGTTCCAGGCCGGTTTGCTCTAGGCATTGGGCGCCAAGGGCAACGCCGATTGGGGACTGTCCGCGCGGCAGGGAAAACCCGTATAATGGTGGCAATGCTGCGCGTTTGAAGTTACTGCGGTAGGGTAGGATGAGGAATTAGGTTTCGCTACTGACCGCAGAAACCGGGGAAAAGTCGGCTGCCGAGTTTATTGCCGACTGCGAAGAGGAAAAGTATCCGGCGCCTCTCCAATGGAATGAGAGCGCTTTTGCCGGAGAGAGAGGTCTTCTATGGGTGGTACGCAGGGAACAGATTACTCCTTTGAGCCATTTGCACGACATGACTTCTATCGTGAAACCAACACGCACCTTGTAGATTCCGCTCTAAACTTCCTGGAGCGGCTGGATCCGAACGTACAGCGGCGCATCGTCGATCTTGGTTGCGGCACCGGTGCGATCACGCGATTAGTCCTGGCTAAAGTGCAGGATCTCGGCCTGAAGGCTCAGGTTCTTGGTATCGACCCTTCCCCGTTGGCGCTGGATAAGGCGCGGCAGAGCGTTACGAATGCCATGGTCAAGTTTCTCCACGGCAGCGCGGAAAATGTATCGCAGCTTGTCGCGTCCGCCGACGCGCTCTTCTTCTGCAATGCAATCCACCTGATAGAAGATAAGCACACCGTACTCAAGGAAATCGGCAAGGCGCTCAATCCCGGCGGCGTGTTGGCCTTCAACACGACCTTCTTCGATGGCGCCTATCTCCCGATCACAGAGAAAACAAACCGCTTGTGGATCGTGCGCGCGGTGCAAAAGATGCGGCGAGAATATCCCAATGTCAAGATTGTCAAGAATGCAAAGACCACCGCTATGCGCTGGATTTCGCCCGAACAATATGAGGCGCTGCTCGGCGAGAGTGGCTTCACTGTCACCCACCTCGAATGTCAACAAGTTGAAATGACCCTGGAGAGCATGGAGGACATTAGCGATTATTCGCTCTTCATCGAGGGGGTCTTGCCCAGCGTGCCGCTGGACGTGGGTGCGGCAGTGCTGAAGCACGGCATACGGGAAGCAGTCAGAGAGTTGAATCTGACAACGGTCCCCCGCTACTGGCTGCAGGTTGTCGCCGAGAAGGCCTAACTACGAAGCTCAGCACAGTACCTGCCACCACGAGGCGCGCAGTCACCGCAGTGAAGGGCGCGTCCCCGTATCTACTGTATCGGCTGGCAGTCCAACGTCCAAAGCAGCAAAGAAGCTCAGCTACAACACGCGGAGTTCATGGCACAACACCTCTCTGGCAAGACAGCACTCGTGACCGGCGCCTCGCGCGGAATCGGGCGCACGATCGCGCTCAATCTCGCTGCGTCCGGCGCAAACGTAGCGATTAACTACCAGGTAAATGAGGAGGCCGCGCTCGAAGCCGTAGCACAAATCCAGAATGACGGCGGCAGTGCCTTGGCGGTCAGCGGCGACGTGCGGGACGCAGACGCGGTCAAAACCGTTTTCGACCGCACCCTAGAGCGGTTCGGCAGCATCCACGTCTTGGTGAATAACGCCGGCATCACCAAAGATACCCTCGTCCTCAAAATGAGCGAAGACGACTGGGACCTTGTCGTAGATACCAACTTGCGCGGCGCCTTCCTTTGCACCCGTGCCGCGCTGCGCCCCATGCTGGCGCAGCGCTGGGGGCGCATCATAAACATAACCTCGGTCGGCTGGATGGTGGGGAATCCCGGCCAAGCCAACTACACCGCCGCTAAGGCCGGTGTGGTCGCATTCACGCGCTCCACTGCCGTGGAGATGGGCAGCAGAGGCATTACGGTCAATGCGATTGCGCCGGGGTACATCCCAACCGATCTCACCCATGACATCCCCCCGCACCTGATGGACCGCCTGATGCAGAAGCTGCCCATCAAACGCGCTGGCAGGCCGGAGGAGATCGCCGCGCTCGTCTCGTACCTCACGAGTGACGTGGCCTCATATATAACCGGTCAAGTCATCCATATCGACGGCGGCCTGACCGCGGGCTTGCTCTAAGGGTACGTCACGCAGCAAATACTGAAATCGTCAAGAATACGCCCGCCGCCGCATTATTAGGCTGCTCCACTCATTGACGGGGAACTGACTCCGGGGGCTTGCTCTCACTTGCGGCCTGTGTGATATTATTTGGCGAAACGATACCAGCCCCATTTTTGCACGTCCCATCCTGCCTTTTTCGCTTTTTCTTCTGAATTGAGCCTGCTTCAGCTACTCATTCTGACGATTCTCTTCTAGAGGTAGACGGGCCATCCTTCTCTTGGGCTTCAGACCCTAGGTGGTATCCGATCACGCGTTCGTTCCCGCATTTCCCTATCTGAACTATTCTGTCAATGTCTTAAGCCGCACCGTCGGCAATGCCGGTTTCACGTCTGCGCCGGTGCGCGCTCCTGCTCTCGGCCAAGCCTCTTCATTGAAAGATCATGAGCCTCATTCACTTCCTCTTGCATCGGTATCCGGCCTGCAAACGCAGCTTGCGCCGGAATGTCCTACTGCTACCGTGCTCTGTTCTCCTTGGAAGGCAGATCAGTTTCTCAGCAAGATCGCATATTCCTTTAACGTCCCTTGAACATCGTTTCTAGCACTCACCGTCAGTCGGAGCCGCCTACTGACGTCACGCCAACCAACCAATGGCCCAGGCCCAAACACTTTTTACTCGCTCTCATTCGCTCACAACTTAAGTAAAACACATTTTGAAAAAGGACTCTTCTATCCGCAGGGGGATCACTGATGGTTACTACTAAGAATTCGCTCGCAGGCATCAAGCGGTGCCTGGCGCTTGCCGGGTTGCTGACGCTTGCATATTTGGTTATCTTCTTCTGCTGGCTCGCAAGAATTAAGCTACCCAACGTCCCGGCGAAGAGGCTACCGCAGACTCTGCTGGCTATTCTGTGGACCTGGCTCACGGGCATCAAATGGCGCATCATCCCCGCCGGCGCGCTGCTGGTCGCCATCATGGCAGCCAGCGCGGGCAGCACCCAGGGCGACAGTCACATTAGCCTATCAGCGTCGCCAAGCAGCATGGAGATTTCCCCTGGGGAGACCTTGACGTATAGCGTGGAGCTTGAGGGGAATCCCGTGGATAACGACAGCGTGGACTGTGGCGACTATCTTTCTGTCCATATTTCCCATGGGTCTTTCTTAGACCACCTTGAGATCGATTACCATAGTTTCGGCTATGACACGGATCTCAACGATAACGGTGTGTGTGATGACCGTGGGTGGAGTGGTGGAAACACTGCAACTGTAACAGTGTCCGGAGATGCTCCAGGCAACGCAAGAATGAGTATAGCCTACGAAGTGAGGAACTGGTCTAAGAAGAATCATCCTAGAGTATTGAAGCCGCGTACCTTGCTGAGTGTGAGGGTAACTGGCGTTGTGCCTCCTACGCCGAAGCCAACTCCTGAGCCGTCTAATCCTCCTCAACAGGCCGATCCTCCACAGCAATCCAACCCTCCGCAGAACAACAACCCACCGCAGAACAACAACCCACCCCAAAACTCCGGCAGTGTTCCCGGTACCGCACCTAGCGCCGGAGGCGGTAGCGGGGGAGGCGGCGGTGGCGGTTCCGGCTCCCGCGTCGCTGACGGCTGCGCTTCACGTCCTCCGGACGGCTCTTCCGTCAAGAACCTCATAGGCAGCACCAGCGCCGCCATGGCCTACGAACTGCCAGGCGACCGCCTCTGGATCGAACGCCTCGATATCCCAGGCACCACCATCGAACTCGGTATCGGCTGGTTCGCTAGTGACGCCTCTGCCCGCGTCGTCGTCGGCATCATTCGCGATGAGACTTACGGCCAAACCTACTACATCGCCCGCCATGAAGGCGGCAACTGCATCGTCCGCCGCTGGATACCTTCCTACGATCTCATCGTCTATCACATCCCTTGGGCTGTCGTAAATACCGAGTATAGTGTCCCTGTTGAGGTCGTCTCCGCCATCCCCCTCGACCACACCGCCCCAGAACCCAACATGCTCGTCCGCCGCTTCGACAGCGACGACGTCCGTATCTTCGCCTTCGACCCCGGTCTGCTCCAATGGCGCCACATCCCAAACTACGCTACTTTCCAGGCTATGGGCTTCTTCTGGTGCGACGTCACCTCAGCAGATGCTTCCTTCTTCGAGCGCATGAACGAAGGCCCCCCGTTCCCTGTCATCAATACACCCGAACGCGGCGATTACCCCAACTGCCACAATCGTGAGCCCGTGGATTACTAGTAGCCAAGACCCCTCCAACACCATTGCAAAACCTGCACATTGCAGCGAAGGCACGAGCCCATGGGCTCGTGCCTTCACCATTCAAAACGCCTCTTCAACTTCCGCGCCAGGCAGTTGTCTATCCAGTTCGAAGCAGCATCCCGTGTTCCTCGGCTCTATGGAGTGCGTCGAAACCTTGAGAAGAACCCTTTCAACCGAAATACTGCAGAGGTTCGCACTTTAGGCTTCGCGCCTTGCTGCCAGTTTCTCCGCCTCCACTCATTCCAACTCCAAGACCAGCCAAGCTCTGCCAGCGATGACAGCGGCGCCAATGATATCGACGTTACCACGCACATAGACATCGGCTGGATTTCCGCCGACGGCTCGGAACAATACCACATCGGTTTCATCCGCGATGAAACCCTCGGCCAAACCTATTCCATTGTTCGCCTTGAAGCCGATTCCCGCATCGTGCGCCGCTGGATTCCCCCCTACAGTCCAATGGTGGACATCATTCCTAGGGACATTGTAATCTCGCAGTTAACTTTTCCGGTAGCGGTGATTGGAACTATCCCCTTGGACCATCGCTTACCTGAACCCAACATGCTCGCACGCCGTTTCGACGGCGACGATGTCCGCATATTCGCTTTCGATGCCGAGCTGCAGCAGTGGCGCCATATACCGGATTGGGCTACGTTTCAGGCCATGGGCTTCTACCGGTGCAACGTGACCGCTGCCGATGCCGGCTTCTTCGAGCGCATCACCATCGGTTCGCCGTTCCCCGCCAGCGGGACACCCGAACGGGACGACCACCCCAACTGCCAATCGTAGCCTTCTCCCAAGGCAGTGCGGTTTCGCCAAAACAAGAGTCCGATCTCGCATTGCCCGGAGCAGAAACGTTATGCATCCGCTATTACCAAGTGCACCGATGTGGCTTTAAATTTGCCTATCCGACCGGTGGTATACTATCGGCACGAAGCGCCGAGCCGGCATGCATCCGCCAAACCGCCTCACGATCTAGCAAGTTATCTACAAGCTTATGTCAATTCCAGTAACCGAGCGTATTCAGGCGCTGCTGCGCAGTCGGGGTGTGCCCTTCACCTTAAAAGAACACGCACCCGTCAAGACCAGCCAGGAAGCGGCCGACATACGCGGCACGCCCCTGCACGAGGGTGCGAAGGCTCTTGTATTCGCCGCGGACGGGGCAATGGTGCTGGCGGTGGTGTCCGCCGACAAACGAGTGGGGACACGCGCCTTCAAGCGCGCATTCGGCATCAAGAATCTGCGCATGATCACGCCGGATGAACTGCGGGAATTGACCGGGTTGCCGGTCGGTGCCGTGCCGCCGTTCGGCAGTGTGCTCGACCTCCCCACCTACGTAGACCGCGGCCTGCTGGAAAACGAACGCATTTCATTCAACGCCGGCAGCCGCACGGCCTCGATCATCATGGCCTGCCGCGATTACATCGCCGTCGAGCAGCCCACCCTCGCCGACTTTGCGGAAGAGTAGGCACCCGCCCCCACAGAGATACTTGATCTTGTTAGCGCATAGCCAAGTGCAACGCGGGGGCTTGTCCCCCCACTCTTTTGTCTGCCGCGCCTGCGAGCCAGCACATTGACTTGCAGCGGCACGTTACCCCATGTGCAGCACGGGAGCTTTTCCCCCACTCTTTTGCCTGCCGAGCCTTCGAGCCAGCACATTGACTTGCAGGGGCACGGAACCCCAAGGGTAGCGCAGGGGCTTGTCCCGCGCTCTTTTGCCCGCCGCGCCTGCGAGCCAGCACATTGACTTGCAGGGGCACGTAACCCCATGTGTGCCCTATTATTGCCCGACGCACGATTTCCGTAGCGCTAGGCGCAAACCTCTTGCCCGACAGCGCAGGTTGTATACCTGCGACTCCTTGTGCGAAGTCCCAGCACCTACTGGCTATCCATGCGAAGGCGGCTGCACCGGCCTTGATGCCCCGCTACAGGTATATTCCACATCAGTGAAAAGCGGCATTGCACGGCGCACACTGCGGGGATTTGTCCCGGTCACAGGCTACGGCAGCGCGTGATCTGAAGATTGCGCAGCCGTACGCGCCATCAAGCCGGCTGCCTCAGTGAAAGGCATGAAAGCCGCGACATCCTGAGCAGCATCGGCAGGCGGGGACGACAAGAGTTGACGCAATATGCGAGCCACGTGCGCGTTCTCCACACGGCGCATCTCTGCGCCGCGGCCGCCGGCCCCTAGCGGCGGAAACGTACATTCCCACGCAAGCCGATCGTCCGCAGTAACAAGATTGGCTACCAGCCCGCTGCGTTCTTCTACCACCGCACCTATCTGCTCACATAGCTTGAGTGCCTCGGCCGACTGCATGCTCGTCCCGACGCGTTGCTCCTGGGGCAGTGTGATAACCCGCACTGCGCCGTTCTCTAAGAGCTCAGCCGGCAGCCCGCCCAAAACCCGCTCTACGGCGGCAGGGGCCAGTTGCGGACTCCATAGAGTGACGTGACGCTCTGCTCCCTGCAGGTCTTGCAACAAGAGTCGCCAGCCATTCTGGGATCGGGGATTCCTATCGCTCGTTCCATTGGCGCGAGACGATGCCGCTGACCCTCGCGGTAACGTGCCTGCCCGTTCGCTCTGCACAAGATTGGCCGCGGACACCGCCCAGCCTGCATCCACCGCCTCGCCCAGCATGCGCCGCAAGAACGCACGCGTCCCGAAAGAGTCGCGCACGTGTTTCCAATGCGCAAGCACCATCACCCGCTGATGCGCCTGCGAGCACACACTATTGAAGAAGGCATTAGCCTGGGATTCGGGGCGCGAATCGTCGAGGGCAGACCAAGCAAATCGCCCCGGTGTCTCTACTGTATCCAGGATCACGACGTCCGCCCCCCGGTCAGGCAAGCAAGGAGGCGCGTAAATGCCGACAGCGCCGCCGACCTCGCGCTCTCGCGCGTCGACCTCGTGCTCTCGCGCCAAGTGGAGAAGCAGCCTTGCCTGCGCAGCGTACGGCGTGATGAGTGCGATAGATGCGCTGGGATTCATTTGGAGCAGCCGTTCCGCGAGCGCAACCGCTGCCAAGGCGCTCCCCAGATTCAAGCGCCCTTGCTGGGGGATCACTTCACACCAAGGCTTTAGTCCACTGGTGTCAACTAACACCAATGGACTCTCGTTCCCCAGTGCCTTCTCCAGGGGCACCGTATGCCCACGTACCGGTAAACGCCGTCTAACACTGCGGCGCTGCCCCTGCGGAGGGCTCTTCACCTGCAACAGTTGCGTCCTCCCGCCGTTGCTTGTCTCGGCGGACCAACCCGACACTGCCTGGGCTAGAGGGAGATGAAGCGCATAGCGCTCCGTCAGTTTGGCTAGCCACCCCGCAGACTGCGCGCCGATGCTTGCCGCGTATGCAACAACCGAGCGCCCCAGCCAGCGCTGCGCAACTGCCTGCTGCGCACAGTACCACGGCTGCAGCGCCGACTCTTCAAACGTAATGACAAGACGCGACCTCGCAAGACCGGCCGCCCAGTAGAGATGCGGCAAGGGTATGCGGTGGACATCGTCAATGAGCACAACGTCGAAAGACTCTAACTCGAACTCTTCATCCACAAGCGCTTGGATCACCGTGCTCGCGACAAGCCGTGCTCTTTCACGCACGGCGTGCGGCACCCTCTCCAACGCATGCAGAGCACTTTCGTGCTTCTCTGCCAGTAAACCCAGGCGCGCTACCGAAACCCGGCACGCCTCGTCAACACTGTCCGCGCCGAGACCGTATTCTCCAAGCTGTTGGTCAAGACTCTCTTGGAGGCGCGCCGCTGCAGCCACTTTTCCTTCAAGTCGTCGCTGCGCTTCGGCAAGCTGCTGGGCGTGGACGTATGCCTCCTGCCGCCGCCGCTCGGAATCTTCGCGATAGAGGCTCCGGACGCCGCGAGCCGAACGCCCGGTAAGGAGCATGGCTCGCTGCCAGACTTGACTCCACCGTTCTCTCAAGCGTTGCACGCCGGCAATTTCAATGGTCTGCGGCTCATCAGTTTCCTGCATCGCCAGCAGGGCATCCACCTCTGCCTGAACAGCATCGCGCTCGTTCGCTGCGTGCTGTGCCAGTGCTACGGCCTTCTGCAAGACACGAAGCGCCTGGTCGCGCTCCGCCAATGCCGTGCGCTCCGCAACCAGAGCCGCAAGCTCCTGCTCCTGTTCCGCTCTGAGGCGACTCTCGGCAAGCTCAGGAGCAAGCGACCGGAACATTTGCCCCGCTCTAGGATCAGCGCTACAGCCGATCCGGAGAAGGTCACCGGCGGCGTAAGCTGTGCTCGCGTCAGACTCGACGAGCGTGCTGAGCATTGAGTCTATTGCATGGTTGGACGAAGCCAGCAGGAGCACACGCTGGCCGGCATCGAGGCAGGCCGCCGCGACTCTGCTGAGCAGATGGGTTTTTCCTGCGTTTGCGGGACCGGCAATAGCCGTAACCACGCGCTGAAGCGCCGTTGTTAACGCCCGTTGCTGCCCCTCGTTGAGCGACAACGCCAGCTGTCCGGCCACCACATCGGCAATCTGCTCCATTTCGGCAGACTCTCCGGCAAAAAATGCCGCGCTCAACCCCAGTCCGGCGGTGGTTTCGCTCGCGCAGTGACTTTGCGCCTCGCAGCGCTCCAGCGCCTCATGAAGCCGTGTAAGCGCTACCCACGGCAGCGCCACCAGCGTGGCACGCTCGATGACCCGGGCGGGAGCGGTTGCCAGCAACACTGAGACGCGCATCCCCTCCACGGCAACAATCCGGCAGGGATACACCTTCCCCCCGACGTGGAGTTCCCCCGGCATGTCGTCCGCAATCGGCACAACCGTATCGAGCAGAAACGTGTATATATGGTTTCTCTCGGATTCCGTGTGCAGCTTGCCGGACCAGACTTCGGCGCGAAAGACAGCCGCTCGTGATTTCGTCGCCGCGATCTCTGCCGCGACCGCCTGCCTCAAATCGGAGAGCAGGCGGTCGCGACTATCCGTATCTGTCGCGGTGTGGGGCAGGTTGACGTTCACTCAACAGTCTCCGAAACGGGCTGATTGCTTTATAGTGCCTATAATACTCCCTAGCAGGGACGATTCTCCAAATAAGCACCTATAGCGGCGATCCCAAACACAGGTGCAGGGCCATTTGGCAACAGACTCCTAGACAAGTAGCATTGAAGGGAACCGCAGCAGCTACGTTGGCTACCGTGGGCGCTCGCAGCGACTGATCGCTGGCAGCGAGTGAGCACACAACAACAGATTTCCATAGCTGCAGCAAGTGTCCTCGTTCGCCGCGAGCATATTCGCGCACCGCGAGCATATTCGCGCACCGCGAGCATATTCGCGCACCGCGAGCATATTCGCGCACCGCGAGCACATTCGCGCACCGCGAGCACATTCGCGCACCGCGAGCACATTCGCGCACCGCGAGCACATTCGCGCACCGCGAGCACATTCGCGCACCGCGAGCACATTCGCGCACCGCGAGCACATTCGCGCAATCGACACGCGTGTCCGTTGCGCCAAACACTGGAGGAGGCCCATGGCAACAGCCGGCCCAAAACGCGTTCTTATCGACAATCATCTTGGGCCCTACGGCCCGCACACGCTCTCGCAGGTGGATCCGGCCGCACAGATGGCAGCACTGCGTGACATCGGCACCGACGCGGTGCTACTCCAAGCCAAGTGCCATTGGGGTCACGCGTACTATGACACCAAAGTCGGCTTGCGCCACCCGGCGCTTGACTTCGATCTAATTGCGGCCCAGACCGACGAGGCCCACCGGCACGGCATCGATCCGGCCCTCTATTACTCCGTGCGCTGGGACGAGCACGCCTATCGCACTCAAGAAGAGTGGCGCAGCCACGATGCCGACGGAATGCCGCTGCCCGGTCGTCCGACGCGCTGGCGCTGGCTCTGCCTCAATTCGCCCTACCGCGAATACACCTACGACATGCTCGAAGAGTTGCTCGCCAACTACACCTTCTCGCGGCTCTTCCTGGACATCGTGCACTACCGGATGCTGTGCTTCTGCGATCACTGTCGGCAAGCATGGGAGGAACACTCCGGCGAGCCCTTTCCCGCCGTGCCGACGCGCTCGCCGGGTTCTCGCCCCAATTCGAGAAGGAGGCACGGCCCGCAAGGGCGTCGCCGACGCTTTGCGCGCCGCTTTGGGGCAGAACACCGCTCCCGCATCGCTGCCTTTGGCAATCACGTGGTCGAAACCTATCTCGCAGGGGTGAAGGAACGCATCCAAGCCAGCGGCAAGGACATTCAACTTACCCATAACGCCTTTTGGCCCTACACCCACGATGACTACCTCTTTGGCGAATCCGATGCTACCGGCGCCAACTTCTTTCTACCCGCGCTGCAGACGCACCGCCTGCGGGCGCTGGCAAAGAGCCGTCCGGTGGAAATTGCCTTCTGCTGGGACAATGTATCGTACGCAGGCGTTAGCGAGAGCCAGCTAACTTTTCAAGCTGCCAGCGCGCTCATCGCCGGTGCCGACGCAACGACGCTCTGGGGCGCGCCGGACATACGCACGGGGTTCTTCGGCGAACCGGTGCTGAATAAAGTAGCAACGACCTTCGCGAAGATCGGTCCGCTCGCAGAAGCACGCGCCAAGGCGACGACGTACGCAGAAGTCGGGCTGCTCTTCTCTGAGGAGCAAGTGGCGGTAGGGAACGTGCCATCGGTGCATGGCTTCAGCCGAGACACGGCGGGTGCCTACAAGTATCTGAGCGAGCAGCACTTTCCTTTCCGGTTGCTCTGCGACGATCTCTTAGAAGAAAACGACTTTAACGGCTTGAAAGCTGTCATTGTGGCCCACCCCGGCGACCTCAGGCCGGAATCGATCCCACTCCTCAGGAGTTTTGTGGAGAGCGGCGGGCGCATGCTCGTCACCGGCGCCAACAACCTCCAGCGCGAACTTGGTATCATCCTGGCTGACCGCCAAAGCCACGGCTTCGCGCGCCAGGACGGCTGGTACATCCATGCCCCGCGTGACTGGAATATCCCCGATTGGGAACTGGCATGTTCCCTCGGCCACTGGCCGCTGCGCAACTTCCCGGGTTTTGGCGAGCTTGCCTATTCCCTCAAGCCGGTGGTTGTCCCTCATGACGAGGTCTGGGACAGCCACGGCACCCGCTGGAGCACGGAAACCGACATGCCGGCGGTGGTCTTCGGGCGTTTCGGCGCCGGCCAAATCGCCTACTGCAACCATGAACCGTTTGCCGAATACCTAGTGCGCGGCGCGCGCGCGTTTGGCCGCATGGTTATGCATATACTGATGTTCATCGGCTACGCCGCCGACCTGCGCCTGCAAGGAGTGCCAAACGTCGAGGCCGCCTATACCAAAGACGGCAACGAAATCAAGATCTTTCTCGTCAACTGCCCTGTGACCCGGCCGCTGGGCGACAGCATTGGGCGCGGGCCGAAAAGCAGCGCATGGGTAGACGTGCCGGAAGCGGTGCCCCTAGCGGACGTAACAATCAAGTCCGTCCTCTCCGTGCATGCGGCAACTGCCGCCAGCGGCCAAACCGTGCACGTCCGGCGCGATGGCAAGCATACGATCGTCACCCTGCCCCGCCTGTCGGAGACCGACGTGGTGACCTTGGAAATCGCTCCCACTACAGTTGCCTAAACATGCAATGCAAATTGGCGATTGCAGTACCCATTTGAGTGGGCGAAACCGCTTCTGCAGCAATACTGCTTCGTCCCGATACAGGCCCAATAGGAGCCGCCAAGAGTGCGATTGGTAGCGCAGGTTTGTAATCTGCGCCTAGCGCGCGATTGGTAGCGTAGGTTTGTAACCTGCGCCTAGCACGCAATTGGTAGCGTAGGTTTGTAACCTGCGCCTAGCGCGGATTGGTAGCGTAGGTTTACAACCTGCGCCTAGGGCGTGGCCAGAGCAGGGGCTTCCAACCACACTAACCACGCCAACAACCGGATCGCGGACAGAAGTAAAGTACATGGTGTTCACCAACTCCGGTCGGAACCCTTGTCACACCTACCCGCCGCACGATTCGTATTACTGGAGATGGGCCGCCCTGATCTGGGCCTCGATCTCCGGGACCGATTCTCCCGACCAGAGTGATTTTCCCGGTGTTAGAATCTCGACGCGGGCCGGTTCTTGCTCACTGTCTACCGCCGCCACGGTCCGTTGCGGGCAGACTATTTGCAGTGGATTGCCGCGCAGTACGAGCACGTAGTCGTCTCCCACCGCAAGCAACGGCTCACGCGCACCGTCCTGCAGGACCGTGAGCACGACGCCAACGCCTGCTAATTCTCGATATAGCGAATAGGGGTAAAGATTCCGCACCACACGCACACGCTGCCACGCCCAGCGACCGCTTGTATCCAGCACGCGCCTTTCAATGTGACCGACGACAATGACGTTAACAAGCCGCGCCACGTCGTCTATGCCCGCACACGAAGGAGCTGTCTCGGGCAGTTGCCGGGGCGTTATGTACAGTACAAAGCGTAACATGCTGGCGTTGGCGCGGGCCTCGATCTCCCAGCAGCCCGCCGTAGGAATGATTATGATGCTCGACTGAAAATCGCCAGAATACCCGGAAGAAATGTCGGCCCAGAGCGGCGCGGCTTCGCCATCCAGACGGCGTCCCTGCACGGTAAGCCGCGATCCGAGCGGCTTGACCCAGTGAATCTTCCGGCCCCCTAGCCCCCACTCCTCAGTCGATACCAAAATCAACTCGTCGGCGCTTGCATAGTATGCGCCGCGAGGCAGCGGGTCGCGGTATTTTGAGCCCGGCGGCGTTATGGTGATGGGCGTCGTTACCGGGCATTCCGCGCTCCGGACAGTCTGCTCTCCGGCAGTCGCGCCAGTGCCTTCCCCTGCCTCAGTCTTTCCAGACGGCAACGCCCCAGGGGTAGTGGCACAGCCTGCAAGCACAACAATTAGCACGCACAAAGAGATAAATAGCGCCATCCCACGCGTGTGCATGACCAGTCGCCCCCTTGTACAAGTTGGTATTTCCCTAACACACTGAATATCTCTACTAAGACTACATCTCTCCACCTGCTGCGGTTCCCGCCGCGCTGATTCTGAGCACGGGATGAATCCTCATAGCCTTCATGTCCAATTCTACACATCGTCTAGTAGAGTGCGGTACCATTGAAGACACAAACTTGAACAATATTCTTTCTATAGGAGCCAAGCTTAGATGATTGAAGTAGCAGACCAGGTGCTGCCGGTTTCGGCGGAGGTTTCGGACGCCGGCGTGCTCGCCATTGGCGGAGTGCCGGTGACGGAGTTGGCGCGAGAGTTCGGGACGCCGCTCTATATTTATGACGAAGCGACCTTGCGCACCAACATGCGCCGCTATGTCAATGCGCTCAACGCCAATTACCCCGACGCGCTCCCGCTCTACGCCAGCAAAGCCTACTCCGATCCCCACGTGGTCAAGATTGCTGCCGAAGAGGGCATGGGGCTGGACGTAGTTTCGGCGGGTGAAATCGCAGTCGCCCTCGCCGCCGACTTTCCATTGGAACGCATTTACTTCCACGGCAATAACAAGCTGCCCGCAGAACTGGCCTATGCGTTGGAAGTCGGCGTGGGGCGCATCGTGGTGGACAATTTTAACGAGATCGACCTGCTCAACACCATCGCGGGAGAAGCGGGCAAGTGCGCGCAAATCCTCCTGCGCATCGGTCCCGGCGTCGAGGCCCACACCCACGACTACATCAAGACCGGCGCGCTCGATTCTAAGTTCGGCTTTGCGCTGCCCATCGGCCAAGCGGAGGAAGCCGTAGCGCGCGCCCAAGCCGCGCCGCACCTGGACCTCATCGGCATTCACGCCCACATAGGCAGCCAGATCTTCGACATCGAACCCTACGTGGACACCCTCGACCTGCTCATCCAATTTGCGCAGAAGATGGCGGATGCATACGGCCTCAACGTCCAAGAGCTTTCACCCGGCGGCGGCTGGGGCATACGTTACACCGGCGCCGACGACCCGCCGCCCATCGAGCTTCTGGCAGAGACGGTGACTACCACAGTGAAGGACCGCATGGCCGCGCTGGGCTGGGACCTACCGCGCCTGGTTGTGGAACCGGGACGTTCGATCGTGGGGCAGGCCGGCGTGGGCATCTACTCCGTCGGATCGAGCAAGGAAATTCCCGGTGTGCGCAAGTATGTGGCCGTGGACGGCGGCATGGCGGACAACATTCGCCCGGCGCTCTACGATGCGGCGTATACGGTACTTGTGGGCAACCGCATGCACGATCCCGCGGAGGAGACTGTGACAATCGCCGGCCGCTATTGCGAAAGCGGCGACGTGCTCTTCAAAGACGTGGCAATGCCCAAGCTCGACCCCGGCGACCTGATCGCCGTGCCCAGTTCCGGCGCATACTGCCTGGCCATGTCCAGCAACTACAACTTGGTGCCGCGACCTGCAGTCGTGCTGGTGAACGACGGCAACGCCCGTCTGATCCGCCGCCGCGAGACCCTGGACGACCTTATCAAGCCCCACCTTGAGGTTTGAGGGCAGCGGAATCGCGAATTCCAGAAGGGTAACGGCCTACTGCCGAAAGCGGCCGGTAACAGAGGCAATCGCGCCTACCGGTGTTGACAGTGCTACCTCTGGGCGGCTATAGTGACTCCGATACTTTAGGATGTATTGTGTTCGGAATTCGTTGCGCAACCGCAGCGATCAAGGAGGAATTGACATGGCTGATACGCTCGTACCCCTGATTGGATCAAGTGAAGCCGGCCCGCTGGGCGCGGTGCACTTGCCGCGTTTGTGGCTAAAGGTCTCACTGGCAACGGCTGGCAAGCTGCCCGACGACTATGATGAGTGCGGCGGGGGCTTCGACCAGATGGTGCTGGACGGTCTTGGAATTGACCGAGATGCGGCACTCGCCCACCTGCGCTCCAACAAACCGAGCTACCTTGAGTTCGAGCAATGGGTCGTGGGCCAGAAGGGCGGCAGCATTTCCGCCGAGACCATTGAGGCGAGCAACGCGGCCATTCTCGGTTACAACCATGCCGGCGACACGATAGCCGGCATCTGCGATGCCACCGGTCTGGCTAACGATGGCAACGTCACCGATGCCGCTTCTCTTAACGCACTTGAGGACTGGCAAGAGCTGCACAGTTCGCTATCCGGCTAACATACGCAAACGGAACAACTGCAAGTGCCGTTCGGCCTGACCACTAAGTGGGCCGGACGGCTCTTTATTAGTACGAAAGGGAGAGAGTCATGGCAGCAAACGACACTACCGTCGGCATCGTCGGCGTCGGCCGCATGGGCGCGAACATCGCCCGTCACTTGAACGACCAGGGCTATGCCGTCACCGCCGTCTACGACGTGAATTCGGCCGCCGCTCAGGAGCTAGCTGCCGAGATCGGCGCGCAGGCCTGCGATACGCTGGGGCAGGTAACCGGTCTCGCCGATACGATCATCACCGTCGTCACCGACGACCGGGCCATGTACGCGATCTTCGCGGAAGAGGGCGACAGCCTGCTACAGAACGCCGCCGGAAAGCTCTTCGTCAACTGCGCCACCATCGCGCCGCAAGTCCACGTGGACGTGGAGCAGCGCGCGGAGGCGGCGGGCGCGCAGAGCCTCGAGGCGTGCATGGCGAGCAGCATCACGCAAGCGCGCGACGGCACGCTCTATCTCATGTGCGGCGGCAATGAGGACGCCTTTGCCCGCGCACGACCGCTACTGGACACTATGAGTGTCTCGCTGCGTTACATCGGCCCGGCCGGCACGGCCGCCCAGGTGAAGGCGCTTGTGAACATGGTGATGAACATCAACACCGCGGGTCTGGCCGAGGGCCTCGGCCTCGGAGAAGCATTGGGACTCGATAGCGCGCTGCTGCGCGAGGTGTTTTCCCAGACCGGCGCCAACTCGCGGGTGCTGGAGACCGACGGTGAAGACATGGAGGCGCGCGACCACGAGTGCTACTTCTCCGCTGCCCACGCCTCTAAGGACTCCGGCATTGCGCTGGATTTGGCTGCAGACGCCGGCCTCTCCCTGCCGCTGGCTCAGGCAACCAAGGCCCAGTACGATAAGATGATTGACATGGGTCTGGGCGAGCTCGATAAGTCCGGCGTAGCCGAACTAACCTACCCCGGCAGAGGCGGCTCGTAGCAGACCTGTGACTTGAGTGGCCGTTCACCCTTCGACAGGCTCAGGGCGAACGGAAGTGGGGTTTATCTAAGCAATTGAGTCCGTTCACCCTTCGATCAATTGACAAGCTCGGAACAAGCTGGCGCATACGGTCGACATCGGCTGGCTTGTGAGGACGATTCAATCTGGCGCATACGGTCGATACAAGCTGGATCGTACGGTCGATTCAGGCTGGCTCGCAAAGATGATTGCGATTGAGACCGCCGGAGGCCAAGTATCCGTTCGTGCTGAGCCTGTCGAAGCATGAACGGATACTGAACACTAGGATGTTTCCCCTACACTTTCACAATACTGCCGGAGCGCTGCAAGCAGTTACTTCTCCAGCAGTGATTAGCCCCAAATAACCAGCGCCAACAGTGTGATGCGTAATGGCAACACAGCTCAAGACCAATCTACTTCTCCTCCTGGGAGCCATCGCACTACTCTGGGCCGTAGAAATAGCGAACCTGCTAACGGGGCATCAGCTCAACACCTGGGGCATATTGCCGCGTAGCCTCATGGGTCTGCGCGGCATCCCGTTGAGTCCGTTTCTGCACGCCAACCTCGGCCACTTGCTGGTGAACACCCTCCCGTTTCTCGTACTTGGCGGGCTCGTTGTCTTGCGGGGCAGGCGAGCGTTTCTCGGCGCGTCGCTCTTCATCATCCTGTGTGGTGGGACGGCGGTGTGGCTCTTCGGACGGATGTCCTACCACATCGGCGCAAGCGGTCTCATCTTCGGGTACTTCGGCTACCTGGTGGCGCGCGGCTGGTACGACCGCAGCCTCCAGTCGATCCTCATCGCCCTGGTCACGCTCTTCTTCTACGGCGGTCTCGTGTGGGGGGTGCTGCCGACCGACGCCTACATTTCGTGGGAAGGCCACCTCTTCGGCCTGCTGGCCGGCATTCTCGCCGCGCGTATTCAGGGCGCGGGAACGAAACATAAGCCGGCATCAACGCATTCCCCCTAAGCGCCAATCTGGCGTAGGGGCAACCCTGGTGGTTGCCCGCTGCAGCGCAATCGCCAATCTGGCGTTGGGGCCATCCCTTGTGGTTGCCCGCTGCAGCGCAATCGCCAATCTGGCGTTGGAGCATCCCTTGTGGAACCGACGCTTATAACGGCAGTATCCACGTCGGAATCGGCAAGCTGTTTCGTGCTATTGCGGTACGAAAACATGGTTATTGTCCTTAGAATCCATAAGCGAATAACGGAAGAGGGTTCGGGCATCCCGATTCGCGTTTTGGGCCGTTTGTAGGCGCTTTAGTCTTGCAGCGCGGGGCCTTGTGCCCCGCCAGGAAAGGGAATCGTGTTTCCAACCACACAGGGAGCCCATACCTATCTGAGGGTTCAGCAACCCACGAGAGCCAGCGGGGTCAGACTGGATTAGCAGGGCTCACCCTCACCTTGGCCCTTATATCTTGGAATAGGGAGATAAAATGGGAGCAGGCGTGGCAGACCGGATGGCCCTGGGTCGGAGAAGACCGTGGGAGAGAAAGGTCGTCACGCCTGCCAAGCTCCCCCAGAGCCCGAACAGTTACTCGGACTGTTAGTCCGAATGCGTAAGGCAGGGACTGCAGGGGGCACCACGCATAGTATAGCAGGAGGGATGAGATGGCACAGGCAGCGGCGTACGTGGGGATCGACGTAGCGCGAGACCGGTTGGATGTGAGTGTAGGTGGGGAAGGAAAGGCGTGGCAGGTAGGGAACGATGCGGCGGGGATTGGGGCGTTGCGGGAGCGGCTAGTTGAGTTGGAGCCGGTGGGGATCGTGTTGGAAGCGACGGGCGGGCTGGAGCGAGCGCTGGTGGCAGCGTTAGGTGCTGCAGAGCTGCCGGTGTCGGTAGTGAACCCGCGGCAGGTACGGGACTTTGCGCGGGCGACGGGACGGTTAGCGAAGACGGATGTGATCGATGCGGGGCTGTTGGCGCGGTTTGGGGAGGCGCTGAAACCGGAGGTGCGCCCGCTGCCGGACGCGCAAACGCAGGCGTTGCGGGGGATGGTGGCACGGAGGCGGCAGGTGGTCGAGATGCTGACAGCGGAGCGCAATCGTGTGCCGCAGGCGACGCCATGGGTGCGACGGCAACTGCAGCGGCACATTGCCGGGCTGCGGCGGCAGCTTGCTGCACTGGACCGGGAAGTGGCGACACTGATCCAGGCCAGCCCGGTGTGGCGTGCGCGGGACAACCTGCTGCGCAGTGTGCCGGGGATCGGCACGGTCACCGCCAGCTTGCTCGTGGCAGCTCTGCCGGAATTGGGCCGGCTGAACCGCAAGCAGATAGCGGCGCTGGTGGGGGTAGCGCCCCACAACCGGGACAGCGGGAGCTACCGGGGCAAACGCAGCGTCTGGGGCGGTCGAGCACCCGTGCGCGCCAGTCTCTACATGGCTGCCTTGGTCGCAACTCGCTTCAATCCGGTGATCAAAACCTTCTATGCCCGGCTGTGCGCCGCAGGCAAACCGAAGAAGGTGGCCTTGACCGCCTGCATGCGCAAGCTGCTGACCATTCTAAACCGCATGCTGCACACGCAATCGCCCTGGAATCCCGCCACTGCCCCTTGACAGCCAAGACAGTTTCTCTCCCGTGTACAGACTGGGGAGATAGGTAACAGTTGTTCGGGGACATAGGTTACACATTTTGTTCATTGAGGTCTAGGGTTTTTATCCGTTGGACGGAGAAGTAAACGTCCCATACGCCGTCGGTTTGGGTTGGTCTGAGCGCGACCCGCTTATGCGTGAAGGCCTTCCCCACACGCAGTGGTCTGCCCTGGAATGAGATGCGACCGGAGACATCCACAGAACGCACGTGGTCGTCGGGGGCGTAGTCGATGGCGGGTAGGGTCTCGGGGAAAGTTTTACCACTGGGTGTGTATCGGCTGACCGGGGTGTCGAGGTCGAGGGCATAGTGTGGGCGCTCCAAGTTGTAGAAGTCACGCCAGGTGTCGAAGGCACGTTGGCAGTGGGGGAGGTCGGTGAAGGTGCGGCCTGTAAGCAACTCGCTCTTGAGCGAGCGGTGGAAGCGTTCCAGCTTGCCGAGTGTTTGGGGATGGTACGGTCTGCTGTGGTGCACGCTGATGCCCAGTTGCATGAGCCAGACGGTGAGGGGAGTAAAGGGATGAGCGCTGTCGCTACCCCAGGGGGAGCCGTTGTCCATCAGCATGGCCTGAGGCAAGCCGTAACGCCGAAAAACGTGGGTGAGGCGGTCTTGGACCGTGTTTCCCTGCTCGTTGGCACAGGCCCGCAGCGCCAGGTTGAAGCGAGAGTGATCGTCCAGGAGGGTGAACGGATGGCAGCGGTGGTGTTGCACGGCAATGTGTCCCTTGAAGTCCATCTGCCACAGCTCGTTGGGTTCGGCACGCTCAAAGCGCACATAGGGTGTGTGCTTGGCAGCCTCGGATTCATCGATGAGCCCATGTCGTCTGAGAATGGCAGTGATCGTGCTCTTGGCAGGCACGCCCGTATAGCCGCGATCCTGCAACATCCTGGCCAGCACATGCGCACCCTTGGTCGGATGCGCCTGGCGCAACGCTACGACAAGCTCCTCCATCTCCCGGCTCGTCTGTTGCGGACTGGAGTGCGGGCGCCTGGGCAGATCGTGAAGGCTCTGCCCTCCGGCCTGCGCGTACCGCCGCAGCCACTTGTAGCCGGTCTTGCGGCTGATTTCCATGCGACGACACAACTCGCTCATGTTCACTCCGTCAGATTGTGCCAGAGCAATAAACTCTTTGCGCAAAGACATGGGTGTACCCACTTTCCAAGGCATGGTCCTCCTCCATCTAAAAGATTCTCCATGCCTTATGGTGTAACCTATGTCCCCGAACATGTGTAACCTATGTCCCCGGTCTATACACTCCCGGCGGGAGAGGGGACTTTCTCGCCTCAGCAAGGGTTACGCAAAGGTCTCCAGCGGGAGAGGCAACTCTATCTCGAGGAAAGGGAACATTACGCTAACACCGGGTAGAGCAACTCATCGAAGGTCACCGCGCGGTTGTTGTGGTCGATGCTGAGGCGCACGGCCTCGGCGATGGCGGTACCGACCACAGCCTGTTGCGGTAGGGGCCGGGTCTTGGCAAATTCAGCGAGCATACCGCGCCGCGCCTGCAGCGCCTGCAGCGCATCCAGACCCTCGGTTTCGTGCAGGATGCGCCGCGCGTCGTGCACGCCCTGCATCACGCTATCGTAGCCGTAGCCAACGTATTCGGTGCCCTCGCCGTCCCAGGGCTCGTACTGCTTGAAGAAGTTGGGGTTGAAGTGCTCAAAGCCCTTGTCCTGCGTGACGAAGTGCAGCTTGCGGTCTTTATGGTCGGCCCAGTACTCGCCTTGCGTGCCGGAAAGCTGCATCCCCTGGTTGGTAAGCGCGCTATTCGCCTCCGCGCAGACCCATGAAGTCTGCACCCAGAGCACCGAGCCGTCAGTCCACTCGATCACGCCCTGTACCGCGTCGAAAGCATCCTGGCCCTGCGTCGGCAGAAATTTCTTCTGACCGAAACCCCACACGCGGGCGGGCTTAAGGCCGGTGATGAAGTAGTAGGCGTCGGCATAGTGCACGCCAATATACTCAAAGGGAGAGCTCTCTTCCGCCCAGAGGGAAAAGATGTCCAGCGGCATCTCGCGCCGCTCCTCGATCCACGCATGGCCGTGCAGCATCTCGCCCAAGTGTCCCTGCCGATAGTAGCGCTGGGCAGCGCGAATAGCGCGGTCGTGGCGCTTATGGTAATCAGTGTAAACGTAGATGCCCTTGTTCTCAGCGGCGGTCAGAATGGTGTAGGCATCGGAGACCTTCAAGCAAAGCGGCTTCTGCACTACTACGTGATGGCCGCGCTCGATGGCTGCTAGGATCATCTCGGTGTGGAGATGGTCGGGGGTCGCCACCATCACCACGCCGTGGGGGTCGAGGTCGTCCAAAGCCGCTTTGTAGGAATCGGGGACTGAAGCCTCCGGATCGCTCGTATCGGGATCGGGATAGCCGCGAAACGCATAGTCAGGAAAGAGATCGCGTACTTTGCGTAGCGTGCTCGCACGCCGCGACGCGATACTGACATCACCCACCACGCCGCGATCTTGCTCTTGAAATATCGTCGGGATGATCACGTCCTGGCTGATCATGCCGCCGCCAATGAGGAGTATTGGTACTCTTCCATCCCACGCCATCAGGCACTCACCTCAATTTTTCATGACTGTATACCGAGAATCGTACAAATCGTCAGTTGAGACGAAATTTCTTCACGCGAGTAAGCTACTTCTCGCGCAGCGGCAGTCTACCATAGCACCGCCATGTCTACAAAGAAGCACGCTCTCCTCTAGCCAGACTCATCAGCGAGCCATCATCTTCAGTAGCGCAGGTTTGCAACCTGCGCCGGCTCGGTGTAGGGGCACGACATGTCGTGCCCCTACCGCCCCGTCGATGCGGCGGAAAGCCTGCCCCGCTCCGGCTGCCGGTCTTTGTCCACCGCAGATGGTTTCCGGCATCCACCGGAATGACGGTCTCGAGATGAACCATGTCAGAGAAAAAACGCCTTCCTCGCTTGACAGTCTTGCATTTCCAGCACCATACTTGACACTGGCAGTAATATCATCAAGCACTTAGGAGGCAACGCGATGCAAGACGAACGCAGTCGAATGACACGCCGGTTCCTGCTTAGAGGAGCCGCAGGCAGTGCGGGCATGCTGGCACTGGCGGCGTGCGGTACAGCGACGATGGCGCCGGAAACCGGCGAAGCGCCTAAGGAAGAGATGAAGGCTGAAGAAGCGCCCAAGGCGATGGAGCCAACCATCGTCAACGCCCTCATGGTGCTGCAGGGCCAGAACGAGACGTGGATCAACTCCTGGAATACCATCTTTGCCAACTTTGAAGCCAAGCACCCCGAATACAAGCTGGAAATCGCCGATTCCGGGTTTAGGGAAGTCACGACCAAAGCGGGCGCAGCCCTGGCGGCCGGTATTTCCTTCGACGACATCTACGGGTATTTCGGTTGGTTGGGGCCGTTTGTGGACGGAGGGATCATCCAGCCGGTCACGCCGCTGCTGGCGAAAGACACTGAGGTTTCCCCGGACGACTTCTACGAATCCGGCATTCTCAAGTACAAAGGCGTGGCGTACGGCCTCGCCTGGCTGCTCACCGCGCATCCCATTTGGTTCAACAAGGACAAGTTCGTTGAGGCTGGCCTGAAGACCCCGGCCGAGCTTGAAGATGAGGGCAACTGGACATGGGATGCCGTGCTGGAAGCCGCCGTGCGACTCACTAAGCGCGAGGGTGATGAAATCGCGTTTGGCGGCTTGCGAATCCACCCCACGCACACGTCCTACCTGCCCTACTATGCTTGGGCGTGGGGCGCGGACCTATGGAATGAAGGGTGCACGCAAGCCACGTTCAACACCCCGGAGTTTGCCGACGCGGTGCAATTCTGCGTAGACCTCTTTGCCAAGCACAGGGTAATCGGCGGCAACTTTCTCGAGGGCACCCTGGGCATGTTCGAGCGCGCCACCGGCGGCGTGCGCCAGTTCGAGGAGAAGATCACGGCGCGCGACCTCTTCGAGATCGGCATGGCGCCGCGGCCGAAAGGGCCGAACGGCGATCGCGCTACGGTCATGACGCCTATCGGCATCTTCATCGGCGAAGGCGCCAAGAACCCCGAGGGCGGTTGGGCCTTCCTCAAGTACACGGTGAGCGCCGACGCGCTGCCGGAAGTCGCTGCCACCGGCCAGGGCCGGTTCACGGCCAATAGGCATCTGGAACCGCTGACGCTCTTCCCGTATGAAAACGCCGAATACTACAAGCAGATGGCGAGCGAAGGCCGCCCCGTGCCGCAACTGCTGAAGCAGGGCGACTTCAATACCGAGTGGCGCGCCACCTGGGACGCCATGGCGGAGGGTTCGCTCACCGTCGCCGAGGGTATGGCGAAGACCCAAGAGCAGGTGCAGGGCTGGATCAACGAAGGCGGCTGCCTGCGGTAAGAGCGTAAAGTGCATCGGTAACTCACCGCTGCATCAGACCGAATACGCTGGTAGGGGCACGACATGTCGTGCCCCTACCTCATTCCTGAGGTTCCTGTTGAAGTACTCGAAACAACCTCCGTCACTCTAACCTGCAGGGCTCGTATCGAAGAGAAGATGGTTTCCCGCTTTCGCGGGAATGACGGGGTCGAAACGGACGATATCTAAGAGTACTGTTGTCTTTATCACTTGACAGTCTCGCTTTTATAACTCCATACTTTTTTGTGGGAAGTAGCTCAGTCAAGCACGTAGGAGGCAGAGCAATTGTAAGCGACCGCAGGCGAATGACACGCCGGATCCTGCTCAGCGGAGCCGCAAGCGGCGCGGGCATGCTGGCACTGGCGGCGTGCAGCGCGGCGACCACGGCGACGAAATCCGGTGAAGCACCGCAAGAAGAGACCAAGACTGAGGAATCATCGCCCAAGACAATGGCGCCGACCACCGTAAGCGCGCTCATGGTGCTGCGGGGCCAGAACGAGACGTGGATCAATTCCTGGCTTACCATCTTCGCTAACTTCGAAGCAAAGCATCCTGAATATAAGCTGAAAATAACCGATTCCGCATTCGACCAGGTTTCCGCAAGAGCGACTACTACCATGGCTGCCGGTTTCACGTTTGATGCCATTTACGGCTACTTTGGCTGGATGGGACTGTTTTCCGATGCTGGAATAATCCAGTCGATCAATTCCTTCTTAGCCAAAGACACTGAGGTAACTCCGGATGACTTTTACGAGGCCGGCATTCTCAAGTACAAAGACATTGCCTATGGACTCGCGTGGCTGCTCACCGCGCACCCGATTTGGTCCAACAATGACAAGTTCGTTGAGGCCGGCTTGAAGACTCCCGCCGAGCTCGAAGCCGAAGGCAACTGGACATGGGACGCCGCGCTCGATGCCGCAGTCAGACTCACCAAGCGCGAAGGCGATGACATTGCGTTTGGCGGCATGCAGATCTACCCCATGTACACGTCATATCTGCCTTACTATGCCTGGGCGTGGGGCGCAGACTTGTGGAATGAAGGTTGCACGCAGGCCGCGTTCAACACACCTGCGTTTGGTGACGCGGTGCAGTTCTGCGTTGACCTCTTTGCCAAGCACAAGGTGATTGGCGGTAACTTCCTGGAAGGCACCCTCGGCATGTTCGAGCGGGCTACCGGCGGCGTACGCCAGTTCGAGGAGAGAATCACAGCCAACGATCTCTTCGAGATCGGCATGGCAGGGCGACCAAAGGGGCCGAACGGCGATAGCGCAACAGTCATGACACCCATCGGTATCTTCATCGGCGAAGGCGCCAAGAACCCGGAGGGTGGTTGGGCCTTCCTGAAATACACGGTGAGCGCCGACGCTTTGCCGGAGGTCGCGGCCACCGGTCACGGCCGCTTCACGGCCAACAAGAATCTGGAGCCCTTGACGCTGTATCCCTACGAAAACCCCGCAGTCTACAAGCAAATGGCAAGCGAAGGCCGGCCGGTGCCGCAGCTTCTGAAGCAAGGCGACTTCAATACTGAGTGGCGCGCCACCTGGGACGCCATGGTGGAGGGATCGCTTACGGTCGCCGAGGGTATGGCGAAGACCGATGAGCAGGTGCAGGGCTGGATCAACAAAGGCGGCTGCCTGCGGTAAGAGCGTAAAGTGCATCGGTAACTCACCGCTGCATCAGACCGGGACCGCGTAAGGGCACGACATGTCGTGCCCCTACGTCATTCCTCAACATGCAGTTGAAGGATGGCTAGCACCTAGGTCGCTCCGGTGTTCAGAGCATGCCTTGAATTACTTGGTTAACTCGAAATTTCGCGAGAACCCTATCCTCCGCTCTAACCGGCATCAGTGCAACCCCGTCTCTATCAGACTTTCGCAAAACGAAACCACTGCAACTGTATATTGCAAATTAACGTGCATTCTATGCTAAAATGTAGGACAAGCATTCTGCAAAGAGTTCTGCGTAGAGTGGTATGTTTATTTGCGGAAAATTATGCGCAGTGCTCCGTACGGGTGCGCAGGTTGATTTGTTGTAGTTCTTACCCAGGAGGGTAGACTTGATGGCATCACTGTCCAGACGACATTTCCTCGGCACTGCCGCCCTGACCGGCGCGGGCGCATTGCTCGCGGCGTGCGGCGCGCAAGCAGGCACCGGAGCCATGGAGGAAGCAGCCGCGCCTGAAGGCGATGGCGACGCCGGCGAGGCGATGATGGAGAAGAAGCCCGTCGTCTTCTGGTATACCGGCATTAAGCCGTGGGACTTCGATAGGGAGGAAATCCCCAAGCAGATCCGCGCGGAATTCGACGAGACCACCAACTACACGCTGGTACCGCTCGTTCGCGGCAACGGTGGTTTCAATGACCTTCCTACCGTTGTGGCGGCGGGTGTTGCGCCGGACAACTCCAAGACCCAGTCCTACATCCAGCCCCAGTGGGGTCTGATCGAGCTCGTGCGCCCGATGGATAGCTACATTGCTACCGCGGCCAACGTGCCATTGGACGATCTCTGGCCGGGGAAGTACGAGGCCATGCAGTGGGCGGGCCAGACCTACGGCATTAGCTACAGCATTGACGCCCGCATCATCTATCTGAACGTGGACCACTCGCTGGAAGCCGGTCTTGATCCCGAATCTCCGCCGGCCACCTGGGATGAAATGGACGATGCACTGCTCAAGGTGCACAAGGTGAGTGGCGACAACATCGAGCGTCTCGGCTGGGACCCGTTCCGCGGCTCCGGCGGCATCCACACCTGGATGGTTGGCTACTGGCAGCAGGGCGGCGAGATGCTCAGCGCGGACCGGACGAAGATCCAGGTCAACAACGAGCTGGCTATCAACACCGTGACCTGGCTCAAGAAAGTCCTTGACGGCCAAGGCGGTTACGAAAAGATCCGCGAGTTCCACGGCACGTTTGAGAGCCGCTTGCAGGAGTACGGCAGCGGCGGCAACACCTACATGTATCTGACCAACGCTACCCGTACCTCCATGGCGCCGCATGCCGAAGGCCTCAACTATGACTTTGCGCCATATCCGCAGCGGGAGGCTGGCGGCCTGCCGGCCACATACTCCGGCGACTGGGCCTTCTGCCTGCCCAACGGCAGCAACAACCCTGATGGTGGTTTCGCGTGGGCCGACTTTATGTACGGCGCCGACGTAAACTTGCGCTGGTCGCTGGCCATGGACCGCATCCCGGTCCGCCAGGGTGTGGCGCAGAGCGATGCCTACATTGGCGATGACAAGCTCCGCAAGCTCGCCATTGATGAGATGGTTGGTGCCCGCTTCGTCGTGAGTGTGCCCGGCGCGGGCGCCATCCTCCCGATCACGAGCAAGAACCTGCAGGCGATCATGCGCAATGAGGTCACAGTTGCTGAAGGTATGCGCAATTTCGAGGATCAAGCCCAGACGGCGATGGACGACTTCATCGCGGAATTTGCTTAGAGCACCGACAGTGACATGAGCCAAGCGCGCTCTTAGCATAAGCGGCGCACTTGCTCTCATCACGCGCAAGAGCTTAGGCAACAACTAGCGTGTCTGTGGGAATAGAAACCCGCAGACACGCTAGTGTCGTTTCTGAATTGAGACGCGGGCTTAGTTGCCAGAGCGCACCGCAGCCACGAGAGCGTAGGGGCACGGCATGCCGTGCCCCTACCCGTCTAGGGCGAATGCCCCACTGCCATGAATCTAATACGGGGTGCGGCCCAGAAGGGCCACAAGCTTTTTGCACTTCCCCTATGTCCCACTCCCAGCGGTCGCCGCTTAGCGCAAAGCACTCCAAGACGCTATCCTTATAGGAAAGCAAGAAGAAATTTCAAAAGGAGACTGAATCATGGAGTATCGCAATCTGGGACGTGCCGGGGTTAAAGTTTCGCCGTTGTGGCTGGGCACAGCCTACTTCAACACGCGTATTTCTGAGGAGGACGGGACGGCGTTGATAAACGCCGCGCTCGAAGCCGGCATCAACGTGATAGACACGGCAAATGCCTACTCGGAACCCAGGGGATACTCCGAAACAATCGTCGGTCGCGCTATCAAAGACTGCCGCGACAAGGTGGTGCTGGCGACGAAGGTTTTCCACCCCATGGGCGACGGCCCAAACGACCGGGGCACCAGCCGCTACCACATCATGGATCAGGTGCATGCCAGCCTGCGGCGGCTCAACACCGATCGCATCGACCTCTACCAGCTCCACCGGCCCGATCCCACTGTGCCTATCGAGGAAACGCTCCGCACACTTGAAGACCTACGGCGTCAGGGTAAGATTCTCTATTTCGGCACCTCGAAGTTTGCCGGTTGGCAGCTCTGCGAGGCCATGTGGACGAGTGATCGCCTCGGCCTGGCGCCCGTTGTCTCTGAGCAACCCCCGTACAGTATCTTCAACCGCGCCATCGAAGCGGAGGTGCTGCCGTTCACCCGCAAGTACGGCATTGGTGTCGTGCCCTTCAGCCCCTTGGCCGGCGGCTGGCTCACAGGCAAGTACCGCCGCGACGAAGCCGCTCCTGCCGACTCGCGCTTCGCGGACCGCAGCATGGATTTTGGCACCGCAACGTATGCGCCGACTTTCGACGCTCTCGAAGCCTTAGAAAAGATGGCAGCCGCCAGAGGCGTCACCTTGAGCCAGTTTGGACTCGCTTGGCTGCTGGCGCAACCCGGCATCACCGCTCCCATCATCGGCCCGCGCACACTGGATCAACTCCAGGACAACCTCGGCGCTCTTGAGGTTGAGATAACCGCCGACGAATGCGCCGCCATTGACGAAATCGTCCCACCGGCAAGCGAGCTCGTAGGCTGACGACACCGATCGAGACTTCACCGCTCGATAAAGGTTGTTGCTAGGCCGAGCAGGAAAGGACGCTACCTGTGGGGTCAAGGGATAGCGCAGAGCGCGCCGCCCAACGGCTAAAGGCTGTCGTAGAGGTGCAGGCAACCGCCGGGGGCTACATGGACCACGAGCCGGGCGATCCGTCAGTTCGGGTCACGCGGGCAGCGATTGCCGCCGCGGTGCGCGAAGTTGGCGTTCGCCAAGGCGATACCGCGATGTTCCATAGCTCATTGAGCAGCATGGGTACTGTGGAAGGCGGCGCGGAGGCCGTGATCGACGGCTTTCTGGACGCGGTGGGTCCTGCCGGGACCGTTGCCGTGCCGACGCTGAGCCAGTGGCGCAAGGAGCGCGAGAAGCGCCGCGTTTGGGACCTCTGGGACATCGCAACTACACCCACGTACTGCGGCCTGATACCGGAAACCTTCCGCCAACGGCCGGAAGCGCAGCGCAGCAACCACTACACCCACTCGGTGTCGGCCATCGGAGCGCGTGCCGCAGCTCTTACCGCGAATCACGCTAGTGCGGGACTGCGTGAGAGTCCTTGGGGCCCTGGCGCGTTCGCCGCGGAGAGCCCTTGGCAGCGACTCTACGACTGGAACGTCTTCTATTGCCTCATCGGCGTCAACTGCCAGCGCCTGACCATGGTGCACTTCGTCGAAACGCACCTCCTCCATCGGGCGTTGGCGCATGCCGCTCCCGAGAGGCGTGAGGCCCTGCTCGCTCAGGTGCGCGGGTGGACCAGCGAAGGCATCTGGGCCGGTATCGGCACCAACAAGCGCCTGATCGCGGAAGAACTCTTCGCGGAAGAGGGATTGCTGCGCTACGGCACAATTGGTTCCGCCCGCTTGCGTTACATGCGCATTAGACCCGTTGTAGACGAATGGATCGCGCTGGCGGAGAGTGACCCGGCGTACTGGTGCTCGGAGGGATTTGTGCGCTGGGTGGACCAGGTGGGATCCTGAATTCAGCGAAGCAGCCGCAGTATCTCTTGGAATTAAGTCCGAGCGAATAGTACTCTCGACCGCATCCACAGACCGCATGTTCCTACACGTATGGGCTAGGGCGAGTTGACGTCTTATGTAGTTGCCAACGCTGATGTCTTGTGTAGTTGCCAACTTAGAATGACAGCAGTCCCGTCCGTCATTCCCGCTTTCGCGGGAATCCATCTTCTCCTCGCCGCGCGTACTCCCGCTCTCGGGTCATTACGATTGAAAGGGCTGGTCGCCACTTTCATCCTTCTTGTGCGGCCTGCGCAAGGCCAGCGCCACTGCTATGGACTGTCAATAGAGCCAAAGCGCATTGCCCACGATGATGTTAGCTTCTTGCGCCAAGAAGCGGGGGACAAGCCCCCGCGCTACGGCTTTCTTTCGAGGGTCGCGCTTACTCTATCAAGAAGACATTGAACAAGCCCAAGTTATTTAAGATATCGCCTGGGCGGGTGGAGCCGTCTCTAGAGCCCCCACGGCTGCCAAAAACGCATCGGACGTTATCGTCCCCGCAATATCACGCAACTCGAATTGATGGATCATCACGCTCGTGCAGGCCAGTATGGGATAGGTGTCGCTGGCCTCGACGCCGGTCGTGGCGTCACGCAGCAGCACCAGCGCATAGCCCCGCTCGCGCATGGCGCGCATGCCATAATCGCGGTCCGGCACGCAGATATTGGTGGCAAAACCCACATAGAAGAGGTAGAGGATGCCGCGCTCGCGGCAAATACGGTGGAGTTGATCGCCGGTGGCGATCACGAAGTCGCCTGCCTGCGGCAACACCGCCGGATGGATGGAGCGGTCGCGGTCGATGCGGTCAAGCTGCTCCTGGTGCAGGCCGCTGCGCCGGGCCTGGAGATGCGCCCAATCCCCTTGGCGTTGGGCGAAAACGGCGGGCGGCCAATCCTGCCTGTCTGATTTCACCGGCACTTCCTCGTCCGCCGCATTCGGCGGCCGGAACTGGCGAAACTTCTCGGCCACCGGCGGCGACGGTGCGTGAACTACCGTCATGCCGATCGACCGGGACGCCTCCAATACCGGGCGAATCGTCGTCTCGCAAATCCGTTCGGCGCGCTCCTGAAAGCTCTCGACGATGATCCGGTCCCAGCAGTCCACCAGCACCAGCGCCGCCTGTTCCGGCGGGATTCTTACCGGTAGGTGCACGTAGCCGAAGTGCTCTTCCCGATACGGCAGGTGCGGCGGGTTCGGCTCGTGGAGCATGTGGCGCACAGATAGCTGTATTGGCATCAATTACCTCTTTCCGGTCGCCTGCTAATCCCAAAAGGGGGGTGTCACAGTGAATGTTGTTTCTTTGAAGACCTCTGGCTCAGGAACGTAGCTCGGGGGCTTGCCTCACACAGCCAGAGAACCGGACCCGTCTTTCTCGTGCAAGCGGGAATCCATCTTCCCCCGATCCTTGGACTCCGGCCTATGCCGGAGTGACGGAGAGGCTAGCTAACCTCCTAGAACGGAACATGCACTCCAAGTTCTTGCCCCAATTCCTGCAGCGCCTTCGCGTGGTCCGGGCCAACGGGCACGCCCTCTTTACGCCACTGGCGTTCGCGTTTCGCCTCCATGCCGCCGCCAACTTCCGCCTCCGACTGGTTGGTAATCGGTGCAAGTTGACGCACCTGGCGAATGTAGTCATCCACCTCGCTCTTGAACCGATCGAGCGGCATATAGTGGCTAACGTCGTGGGCGGTCATGAACGAACCTTGGTTCGCGCCGGGCCATTCCCGCTGCGCGCGCTCCGGCGCGGAGGGCACGCCGCACAAAAACCCACCCAGAATCTGGCAGAACGAGCCGAGGCCGATGCTGCGGTAGGTGGCACTGGGCGCCAGCATCTCTATGGCCTTGACGTGCGGTTCACCATCGTAGAGATCGTGGACGGCGCCAAAGTCGATTACAATCGGCGGCTCCTCGCCACCGGGAGCGGCAAAGCTCATGGGGGAACCACCGGCGGCGTGGCGATGCGGCGCGCCGGGCTGGAGTTGCAACTGCGCGCCGGAGGTCACGTAGGCTACAAGGTCGGCGCTCACGATCACGCGCGACCAGAGTCCCGCCGCGCCAAAGTGCCCATGGTTGCGCGTAATCACGTTAGCCACGCCGTGCTCTTTCGCCTTTCGCACCGCCAGGTTAGCCGCCGCAAACGAGGGAAAGTAGCCTAACCCGCCATCGCCGTCTACGGTAGCCGTCACCGCGGTCTCGCGCACCACCCGCACGTTGGGCGCAACGTTCAGATCCTTCCTTTGGAAGTGACCGACGTAGGCAACCGTCTGGCGCGTACCGTGGCTGAAGACGCCGCGCAGGTCGTTCGCCGTCAGCCACCCAGCCATCTGCTGCGCGTGCCCGTCCGCCATGCCAACCGCCACAAAGCAGTCCTTCACAAACGCTTCCAGCAGCGCAGATTGTACGTGGATAAAGGTTTCAGGCGGGGTGTTCATGACTCGCTCCTATATACCTGTACTTAATCCCTTGTGCCCAGAGCGATACTAGCCCGAGCGAAATCTCACCTCGTTTCAAGCGCCGCCCTACTCCTTCATGCCTCGTGATCAGTTGTCCTTGCACGACACGTAGGGGCACGGCATGCCGTGCCCCTACCCCTAGCAACTCGCGCCTAGATTCCTTGTCACTTCACTCCCTAAGATGACCACTAGAGTTATAATGTAGCGTGGGGGTTTGTCCCCCGCTCCTTAGCGTATAGAGCCGAGACCTGCAAGGCAGTTTACACTTAGATTCTTACTGCTGCCAACCGCTCCAGCGCCTCTTTCAGTCGGTCGGTGGGGCAGGCCAGGGAGATGCGGAAGTAGCCTTCGCCGGCAGCGCCGAAGCCGACGCCCGGGGTGATGACGATACCCGCCTCGTCGAGCAGCCGCACGGAGAAGTCTATGGCGGAGATACCCGCCGGTGTGGGCGACCACACATAGAGGCTGGCTTGCGGCCGCTGCGCGTGCAGGCCCATGGATTCCAGAGTGTCCAGGATCAAGTCGCGGCGCTCCTGGTAGATAGCGTTACGCTCGTCGATCCATGACTGGGGCGTCTCATTAAGGGCCACTACGCCGGCTTCCTGCACGGCCCGAAAGATGCCGGAATCGATATTCGTCTTCACACGGCCGAGCGCTTCGATGATGTCAGTATTGCCCACGGCCATGCCGATGCGCCAGCCGGTCATGTTGTAGGTCTTGGAGAGCGAGTGGAACTCGATGCCCACGTCCATAGCGCCATCCACCTCCAAGAAGCTCAGCGGCTTGTAGCCGTCGAAACATACCTCGGTATAGGCCGCGTCGTGGGCGATGATGAGGTCATGCTCCTTGCCGAATGCCACGCACTCCTCGAAGAACGAGCGGGGCGCAACCGCTGCGGTGGGATTGTTCGGATAGCAAATCCAGAGCAGCTTGGCGCGCTTTATCACGTCATTGGGGATGGCGGCGAGATCCGGCAAGAAGTCGTTCTCCGCCCGCAGCGGCACGTAGTAGGTCTCGCCGTCGGAAAAGAGCGTGCCGGTGTTATAGACCGGATAGCCGGGATCGGTCGCCAACACCACGTCGCCGGGGTCCACCACCGCCACGGGAAAGTGGGCGATGCCCTCTTTGGAGCCAATCAGCGAGACCACTTGGGTCTCAGGGTCGAGCTTCACACCAAACCGGTTTCCGTACCATGTTGCCACGGCTTCCCGAAACGCCGGCAAGCCCTCATACTCCGGGTACTGGTGGGTGTAGGGCTTGGCCGCGGCGGCAGACAGTGCATCGACCACGTGCTGCGGCGTGGGCAGGTCGGGATCGCCGATACCCAACGAAATGACGTCCACGCCCTCTTTCCGCTTGGCCGCAATGCGCCGATCAACCTCGGCAAACAAATACGGCGGCAATTTGGCTATCCGATTCGCAAAACGCATGGGTTCATCCTCTTTCGTATACGCGCGTCCTCAGCATGTCGTAGAGAAGACCGTTGCGTAGCTTTGCGTAACCGTTGGGATTGGTCTCAGACGGAAAGAAGTCTCCCTCACCCTAACCCTCTCCCAGAGGGAGAGGGGACTTGCAGGTCCGGCGAGGGGACATTCCGGTCATTGAACCAGGCCATTGAGAGGTATACGCCCCTCGGCCAGGGGTTTCCCCAAAGGTCTCCTCTATGCAGACGTAGTCTGATGGGAAAGTGCGGATTTCCCGTAATGAAAAACAGTCGCAGTATACGGTATCACGAAACGAAGGGAGAGGGGTAGTTTGGAGACCTTACAAGAGTTGCTCCAGCCGGAGCGAGGCTTCCTAAAGGCGCCCGCACTGATTGGGCCTTGTTACGCTTGATCACCGTTCGTGCCGAGCTTGCCTGTCCAGAGCCTGTCGAAGGGTCGAAGCGCGAACGGACAACATATTCAGTCGATATGTAGCGCGGGGGCTTGTCCCCCGCCGGAGAAAGACTGCAGACGTTTAGGAAAGGATGGATTCGCTAGACTCACAAACGAAGTGCAACACCATGCTAAGGTGTTGCCATGGGAACACACTATCGTCAACTTTCCATTGAAGAGCGGTGTGAAGTGGCCCGACTTCACACCGCGGGGCACTCGTACCGGCAAATCGCTGCAGCTCTGGATCGCGCGCCATCGACCATTATGCGGGAGGTGAAACGGAATGGGTCTCGTACGCAGGGCTACAGAGCGACGTATGCCGCTGAACAGGCGTGGGCGCGGCGCTGGGTTGGCGGCAAGTTGGAGCGGGATGCTGCGTTGCGCAAGACCGTGCTGGAGTACTTGCAATGCGGCTGGTCGCCGGAGCAGGTGGCGGGACACATGGCGCAGAAAGCGGGAGCACCGGTCATCTCCCACGAGACCATCTATCGCTTCATATACGGACAGGTGGCGCGCACCAAGGACTATAGTTGGCGGCACTACCTGCCGCGAGGCAAGGCGCAACGGCGACCCCATCGGCGCAGTGGGCGCAGTCCGGCCTCCTTCATTGCCAAGCGCCGTCCACTGGCGGAACGGCCCCAGGCGGCGGCCGACCGCCAAACCCCCGGCCACTGGGAGGCTGACCTGATGCTCTTTGGCAGAGGCGGCCACGCGGTGCTCGCCCTGCACGAGCGCCACTCGCGCTTGCTCATCGCTGCGCGCCAGCCCGGCAAGGCGGCAGACCCCATCGCCAGCACCATGTACGATCTGCTCGCGGTCTTGCCTGAAGCCTGGCGACAGACCGTCACCTTCGACAACGGCACCGAGTTCGCGCGCCATTACCGCCTCCATGACTTGGGCATCCAGACCTTCTTCTGCGATACCCACGCCCCCTGGCAGAAAGGAGGGATCGAGAACGCTATCGGACGCATGCGGCGCATGCTGCCGCGCAAGACCGACCTGGCGGAGATGTCTGCAGAGCGCTTTGCGCAACTTATCCAAGCCTACAATCACACCCCGCGCAAGTGCCTTGACTATCAAACCCCAGCCGAAGTATTTCTCAAACAAACGTTGCACTTGAAATGTGAATCCACCCTCCCGCTTTCGCGGGAATGACGGACCGATTCATTGCCGTTATCTAAAGCAATTGCAGCTCATCTCTGAGAAGGCACAACACGAGCAATTGCGCGATCCATTGCTAACGCCCTCTAAGGAGACCATGCCGGATCGGCGTCGAGGGCTGGGTGGTTGGTGAGGCGTGTGACGTTGCCGTTGGCGACGTTCATCACGTAGATTTCGTAGTTCAGGTTTCTGATGCTATAGAAAGCCAGGCTGTTGCCGTCTGCCGACCAGGCTGCGCCGAAATCGTCGGCCGGGTGGGTAGTAAGCCGGTTCAACTCGCTGCCGTCGGCGTTTATCGTGTGGATTTCCCAATTGCCGGAGCGCTTGCTCGTGAAGGCCAGCCTATGCCCATCCGGCGACCACGCCGGAGCCGTATCCGCTGCCCGGTCGCTCGTGAGCCGGGTCTGCCGACTGCCGTCGGCATTCATGACAAAAATGTCGAAATTCCGTTCGCGGTCGCTGGTGAACGCAATCTTCACCCCATCGGGCGACCAGGACGGCGTTAGATCACGCCCGCGGTCCGCGGTGAGTCTCGTTTGACCGCTGCCGTCGGCATTCATCACGTAGATATCGACGTTGCTCGCCCGCTCGCTGTAGAAAGCCAGCTTGCGGCCGTCGGGCGACCAGCGGGGTGCAAAGTCATCGCCGGGGTCGTCTGTCAATTGCGTCACCTCGCTGCCGTCGGCGTTCATCACATAGATATCGAAGTTCCCGGCGCGGTTGCTCGCAAACGCTACGCGCCGCGAGTCGGGCGACCAATTAGGAGCCACGTCGTTACCGGGATCCTCCGTCAGGCGCGTCACGCCGCTGCCATCGGCATTCATAGCGTAGATTTCCCAATTCTCGTCACGCAAACTGGCAAAAGCAATTCGCGGCAGTCGCTCCTCGGCGCCACCGGAAACCACGACGAATTGCTTATTGCCGGCATACGCGCTGTTATCGAACACAATGCGTATCGCAATCTCTTCAGCGGCCACGTCTGTCACGACCACTTTAAAGAGCAGGCCGAAGTTACCGAACGGCAGCGGCGTCGGCCCGGTTGCCATCCAGTAGCCCACGTCATCCGGTGGCGAGAGTTCCCACCCCTCCAGCAAGCCGCCAGCGCTCGCCGACACCAGTGAGACTGTGACAGGCCGGTCGATGTCGAGCGTAAAGCGAAAGTGCTGAATGTTGCGCGGCACGTGGAGCGCACGCACGAATGTAGTTGCGGTCTGCTCTTCGAGATCAATCGTAAGCGGATCGACCGCGATGCGTCCTTGCGTATCGGGGCTATAGATCTCGCCGAAAGGCAATGCCTCACTGGTGAAGACACCGGTAACGCCGTCTAGAGTCGTCTCGATACGAATCGCATATTCCCCGTCGCGACGCAGCGTGGTATAGCTGAGCTTGTATTGACCGGCAAAATCATTCACCAACGCAATGAACTGCGTTTCAAGCTGCGCTAGCTCGGCTACGGCGTAGTAAGCGCCGTTCGTCGTTGTTGCCAGGGCGCGCAGATCCGATTCCTGGTATACATCACCAAGCCCAAGCGGGTATAGTTGCACGCCTCTATCCTGCGCAAGTAGCCCAACTTCGTGGCGTTCGCGCAGACTGCTGGTGTCTCTGCCGTCCGAAAGAAAGACCAGGGCGCGGGTTACGTCGGCAGCCGTGTCTGACTGGGCCGAGAACAGGTCAAGGCTACGTTCAACTGCATCCCAAAGGCGGCTGGAACCGGAGTCGAAACCGGATTCGGCAAATCGGACGACCTCCGTCCGGATGAGGTCTCTATCGGTGGTGGGAAAAGCGATGATCACCGGCTCTGCAGAGCGGTCGTGAAAGGCAACAACGCCGACGCGGTGCGCTTCCGGCAAACGGTCGAGGGCGCTTTCCAGCGCTTGACGCATGAGGGTACTGCCCGCCGTGCCGTCCGACAATTGCCACGTGGTCATGCTGCGCGTGAAGTCGAGGACAAACACCACCTCTAGCGCAAAACGCTCTGCGGAGTGAACAAATAGGTTGGTTTCCGTGTAGTCGACCTCTTCCCACACGTCCGCACCTGCACCGCGCTCAAAAATGCGCGTCGCCTGCTGCAGCTCTGCCGCAGGCAGGATGGTGGGGTTGCCGTCTTGATCGCGGAGCGAGAAGATCGCCTGCACCTGGCTTGGCTCGCGCAGCACGATGCGAACGCCGGTAAAGTTGAGCGCTGCCATCTCGACCGGCTCAGGTGTTGCCTCCGGCATGGGTGTTGCCTCCGGCATGGGTGTTGCCTCCGGCATGGGTGTTGCCTCCGGCATGGGCGTGAGCTCTGGTGATGGCGCTGGAGTCGGCACGGGTTTAGGGAGTGGCGTTGGAGATGGTACCGTCGTAGGTGTAGTATCCGGCGTTGGGCTAGGAACAGGCGTTGCGGTCGGCGTGGGCGAAACGTCCGGGGTAGCGGGAAGTGATGTTGGCTCAACCGTCGGCGTTAGTGGGAGTGCCGTTGCTGTGGGAACGGCCGTTTGGGTAATCTGCGGGGAAGGCAGCGGCCGCGCTTCTTCAGCCGGAGCGGCAGCGTCCGGCTCGTCCTCTCCGCACGCCGTCAACAACAGGCAAATGCAAGCGGCCAGCACAACGACGACAAGGCGCTTATACATCAGCATTCACCACCCTACGAGAGCCAATCATGTAGGCCGCCACAGATGCTTGGCGTATAATGAGTCAACGCAAACCCGGATAAAGTGAGAGTATCTGTCAACAGTATTTGCCGAACGCTTATGTTTCGTCAAACGCAACGCTCTTTTGTCAACCCCGCGCACACTGCTCGTGCGCTCATTGCCTTCATTTGCGCCGCTCTCGCGCTGTTCATCTTCTGTCGGCCCGCGCTCCAGGCAGCCGCTTCCCAGCAGTCTCTCCACGAGTCCGCGGTCACCCGCTTCAGCCTTATCACCACTATAGCGGGCAACGGCATTGCGAGCAGCAGCGGCGACGGCAGCCAGGCCGTGGAAGCCACGCTGAACACTCCGGCCGGCATCGCCATAGACGCAGCAGGGAATGTGTACATCGCTGACGCGTTTAATCATCGCATTCGACAAATCGCACCGGACGGCGTAATCACAACGCTCGTCGGCACCGGGGAAGCCGGCGCTGACGGGGACGGCGGGCAGGCCAGCGACGCCCGTTTGCGCACACCGCTGGGCGTCGCGCTCGACTCCGACGGCACGCTTTACATCGCCGACACCTACAATCACCGCATTCGCAAAGTGACTATCGACGGTACTATCAGTACGATAGCGGGCACTGGAGAGTCCGGTTTCGGCGGCGACGGCGGCCCCGGCACTGCGGCAGAGCTTTCCTTTCCGACCGGCGTTGCCGTGGCGACTGACGGCACCCTCTACATTGCCGACACCCGCAACCACCGGGTGCGCAAACTGGCGGCGGACGGCACTATCACCACCGTGGCCGGCACGGGGGCGACCGGGTACAGCGGCGACGGCGGGCCGGCCGCGCTTGCCCGCTTGAATAGCCCTCGTGGCGTGGCCGTATCCGGCGAAGGCAAGCTCTACATCGTAGATCGGGAGAATCGCCGTATACGCATGGTGGATACCGACGGCCTAATCACAACGGTTGCCGGCACCGGCAGTTCCGGCTTCAACGGCGATCGCGGCAATGCCGCGCAAGCAACGCTGCGTGCTCCGTACGGCGTTGCCGTGGATAGCCAAGGCAATCTCTACATTGCTGACACGTTCAATCATCGCGTTCGCAAAGTTACCCCGGAAGGCAGCATCGACACAGTCGCGGGAGGCGCGCTCTTTGGCTTTAGCGGAGACGGTTGGCCGGTCGGTCAGGCTACACTCCACTACCCGCTCGGCGTGGCGGTGGACATTGCCGGTAACCTCTACATCGCCGATAGCTTCAACCATCGCATTCGCCAGGTCTGGGCCAGCGCGGATACCGAACCTACACCAAATCTCTTCCTTTGAACAGCAGTTTCTTTAGGCGACCTCCGCTCACGTGAACTGTCCTCCGGTTCTGAAACCCCCTACCTAAGCAGGTCACCCTTGCCTCATTGCTTCACCAGGAGTGTTACAGTGTTGTGGTGCTTGGTACAATGAGAGAGCGAGTAGATTATCTTGGAGGTTATGATGGCGGTCAATGGGAGAGACAAGGTCGTAGAGAAGTACATGAGAACAAGCCGCCAATTCATCGAGCAAGCGGAAGAAGAGTTCAATAGAGGCGATATGCTTCAAGCATCGGAAAAGGCATGGGGTGCAGCGGCGCAGGCTGTGAAAGCCACTGCCGAGCAAAGAGGCTGGGAGCATAACACTCACGCACGTCTTTTCGATAACTTGAAAAGAGTTTCACGGGAAACCGGAGACCCTGAGCTCCATGATCTCTTTCACGTAGCTAATTCTCTGCATCAAAACTTCTATGAAGGTTGGCAAACAGACGATTCCGTGCGGCGTGGTATCCAGCGTGTCAAGTTGCTGGTTCACAAACTAGCGGCGCTCGTAATCGCAGAGTAGCTACTGCTCATCCTGCCCTGCCTAGCCCGGTCGCACTCTGTCACTCCAGTAGAGAGACCACTCGCTAGTAAGCCCGGGGGTTCAAGTACGTGCTTCTACCTCTATAGACAGGCGCATAACACGCTTCTCTCTTGAATCTTTCAAAAACAAGAACTGTTGCGAACCAATGTGCTACGCTCACGCGATCACCCGGCTCTCTCTGTCCCCACGCATGGCTTGAGCACTTTCACCGCACGCCTAGGCCCGGTTTGATGGGGCGTGGCGCTAACGCACTCGCCGAAAGACGTATCCAAAGGCGCTGCGCGTATACGCCACGCCGCGCTTGGCCCGTTCGAGAGACTCCCGGGTGATTGGGTGATCCCGCTTTGGCACAAAGTAGGAATCGAGATTCGTCTCAACCAAGCTAAACCGCTCGCCGCGGCGATTGATGGCCGCTACTAGCGCGAAATCCTGATCCAACCACGCCATGCTTGCGTCTCCGTGGCTGTTATTGGCCAAGAGCATGCCGCCGATCTTGAGGTACTGCTTGCAGTGCTGCGAGACGAATCCCGCGTACTGCGAAATAAGGAGATCGTAGCTCTCCTTGGGTTCCGGCAACTCCCGCACATAATCAGCTCTGTGGAAGCGGATGCACGGCTCTTGGGAATACACCTTTCGCTCGTTCACATAGTCACGCACAGCCGGATCTGCAAAGTATCGCGCGGCGCGCCTTTCCGTATCCACAAAACACGTGTGCGGATAGACGAAGGCGGGTGTAACGTGCGTAAAACTGCCCGGGTAGAGCGCGCGTCGGCTGGCAAAGCTAGCGGCCACGAGCGTGAACAACCCCAGCCGTTCATAGCTTGTAGACACGTAGTATTTTGTATAAAGAGCCAACGCGTCCTGCGTCATGACGTTTGTGGGCCCTGGAACACACTTTTTCGCATTTCGGGCACTTCATCCGTCATGTTACTGCTTACCGTCGGTCGTTGCCTTGCGCAATAGCCGGGCTACTCTTGCGGTTTCACGGTCAGAGGTATGGGTATGCGCAATACGGTCACTGTCTGCGTCTCTGTATCTATGAAATACACAGTCTCCACACCTTGCTGTGTGCAGACGATTTTGATTTGCGAGATGGTGTCGCTGAAGGACAGATTCTCCTGGTATCCGAGGCAAGTCTGTTCCGGTTCCTCGATCTCGTAGAAGAGCACGCCCGCCGGCCAGGAATGGGGCGATGGCGTCGGCTGTGGCGACTCGGATGCGACCTCTGTCGGAGTAGGCTGGGGTGTAGACTCTGGAGGCGACCCTCGACAGCCGGCTAGAAGAATAAGAAGACTGAGCAGCAGTGTGCCTTGGCGGCAGAGCGTGACCATTGTGTTACGGCATTCCCGGGACTGGCGGCAGCTTTCGTGTGACGGTAATCGTCTTATTCTTTAGGTCTATATAGTAGACCGTCCCCTTCTCCTCATTGGTGCAGACCAGCCGCACTTGCCGCACGACTTCCATGGGTTGGTCCGAGAAATTCTCCGTGGAAAGTTCTAAAGGCGCGAGAATTTCCGCGAAGCCGGGGCACACCTGCTCGCTTTGGGTGAGATCGTGAAAGACGATTCCCTGCTTTCGTAAGCCGAGTGCGAGAGCAGGAGACGGCGTGGGCTGCGGGGCTAGGGTGGGAGTGGGCAGAGGCGTAGCTTCAGCTTCCGGCTGGCGGCCGCAGCCGCTTAGCAGCACAGCAAGCAGCACAAAAATGACACCGCACAGCAGCTTCACGACACGCCCCAAGTAGCAATTGCACAACCAATCCCCAGCCAGGGGTTGCATCCAACTACGGTATTTCCTGTTCGAGCAGCGGCACGCGTATGCCCGTCACCACCAAGTTATCTAAGTCAACGAAGTACACTGTCTCCACACCAGGGCCCGTGCACGTTATCTTGACCTGGGAGACGGTTTGACGGAATCCCGTGAATTCCTGATACCCCGGGCAGGTCTTCTCTATTTCCGTAAGGTCATAGAAGATGATGCTCTGCGTCCGCGTAGGAGGCACCGGTGTGGCCTCCTCCGGCACTGTCTCTTCCACAGTCGTCGAAGTGGCGTCAGGCACCGGTGTCGGAGTTGCCGTTGTCTCTGCTTCAGCTACAGCCTCGGTAGTTGGCGAGGGTTGAGTCTCTGTCACGGCATTCGGTGCAGACGCCGCAGTCGTCGGCGTAAGCGCCGCCTCATCCTCTGCAGTCGCGCCACAGCCGATAAGTGCAACCGCCAATAAGCAGATCGCGAGAGCCCTGCTCCAGACTTTCACGCGCGCGCACTCCTTCCCTACTGCAATTCCTGCATAACGTAACCAGCGGTTCATTGCATGTGCATACCTGGTATGTGCATGCCTCTACTGTAGCGAAATCCAGCGTGCGCCGCTATAGCATGTATATGTTCTACGGATTAACCCGTTCGTTGTCGTGTCATGCCGTGATTTGATATAGCATGCGGCGCCAAGAATGTCCTTGCCCGATACCGCAAAGGGGGTACCGGTGTGCAGCCCTTGGCAGGGTCACCTGTCAGCGCTTTCGCAAAATCGGAAACGTTGCCACTTTGCGTGGCACGTTTCGCTCCACTGTGTCCGTGTCATTCATCACCTTGTTAAGCATTGGGCTATGGCAAGCACGGCATGACCACCAAGAGCAAAGAGGCTATCCCCCTCTGCTGCCACATGTACATTAGCCTTGAGCGAGCGCGGCGACACTACGCAGCTATGATGCTTTACCGCAAATTCGATGATGTAGGGGCACAGCATGCCGTGCCCCTACACCGTTGGACTAGCCGAGCAGCGGCGACCAAGTCTTCGCATTTGGGCGAGTTGCAGCTCTATTGGGGAGAGTTCGCCGCTGCCTGGCAGAATCAGCGAACACCAATATTGTGCCAACCTGAACCCGCACCACTCTAGATTCCTCGCTTCGCTCGGAATGACATTTACAAGCAAAATACGTGTGACAGTGGAAGATTGTATCACTTCGCCGGCCCTGCTCCGCGGTTGGCGCGCAGCATGCGTGTCGAACTCTCGTCCACAACCCAAGCATCGGGTTGAATCCGAACCCCGTATTCCCGCATGGCTGTCGCGCGATCGTAGTACCCGCGCCGCACGTCTTGAAGAACAAGCGCCGGAGGTCGTTCGAACGGATCGCCGTAGCCGCCGCCACCCGGGGTCATCAGGCAGAGCATGTCGCCTGCCTGCATGTGCACGTTTTCGTCTTTGGTAATGTGCTCCGGGCGGTACTCTTCGCCCTGCAACGTAAACACGTGCTCCGCCAACTGCGCAGATTGGCCTCCAAGGATGCCGAATGGCGCGAACCGCCCCCGTTCCCCGAGCAGCGAAGCGCTGGCATCACCGTGCCGCAATTGAAATTCGAAAATGACGCCGTAACCGCCGCGCCGCTTGCCCGCGCCTCCCGAACCCTCGCGAATGGCGTAGCGCGTGAAGAGCACCGGATAGCGCAACTCGAAGATTTCCAGTGCCTGCGTGCGCGCGACCGCGATGGTGGGGTTGCCGTTCGTCAGGCCGTCAGTGAGGTAGTTACCCCCGTAGCCGCCGCCAATAAACGAATACAAGACATAGTAGCCTCTTCCCGGATTCTCACCGCCGACCGAGAGGTTCGTCACCGTACCCATCGGCGCAGCGTAGGCGTTGTCGGGAATTGCCTGTCCCAGCGCGCCCAGCATGACGTCGATCACGCGCTGGCAAACTTCGGCAGCGCATCCGGCAACCGGACGCGGCGGCTGCGCATTGAGAAACGTCGTCGGCGGTATATTGACCGTAAAGGGCGCAAAGCAGCCCGCGTTGATTGGCACGTCAGGAAAAGTATGCTTGAAGGAAATGAAAACACCGGCCAGCGTCGTGCTGAAGACGCTGTTGAGCGGCCCGCGGCACGGAGGACTGCTCTGAGAAAAGTCAACGTGAACGTCACTGCCGCTCACCGTCATTATCAAGTGGAGCTTGAGCGGCTGCCAGTCTACGCCATCACTGTCGATGTAGTCGGTGAATTCGTAGGTGCCGTCGGGGATGGTCTCGATGTGGCTGCGCATGAGGCGCTCAGAGCGCTCCTTCATCTCGTCGACGGCTGCGAAGACGGTGGCTTCTCCATAACGGTCAAGGAGCTTTGTCAGGCGGTCGGCGCCGAGGTTGAGCGCGGTGATCTTTGCGATGATGTCACCCTGGCGCTCGGCTGAAACACGCACGTTGAGGAGGATGATGTCGAGCACGTCCTGATTTAGCTTGCCCTTATCCATTATGCGCACGGGCGGCAGGCGCAACCCCTCCTGATAGATCTCCGTTGCTTTCGTCGAAAAACCGCCGGGGACCCGACCGCCGATGTCCGGCCAGTGGCCGCTGTTTGCCAAGAAGGCCGTGAGCTTTCCTTTGTAGAAGAAAGGCTTCACCATCTTCACGTCCATCAGATGGGTGCCGCCCATGTAGGGATCGTTGACGATGTAGACATCGCCATCCGCGATATTCGTGACCCGCTCGATTACGGAGCGGACAGTGAACTCCATCACACAGATAAAGTTCGGCAAGCCGCGCGGCCCCTGCATGATGACCTCACCGTCGCGCACGTGGTAAATGCCGCTGGCGCGGTCGAAACCGTCCGATATGACGGGAGAAAACGCCATGCGCTCCAGGGTGGCGTCCATCTCATCGGCAATCTGCTCCAAGCCGCCGCGAATGACCGCTAAGGTGATGGGGTCTAAAGGCATGTCACGTTACCTCCATCAGCAAACTGCCGCCCTCAGTCACCGTGGCGCGGCACCACGGCTCCAGCCAAATCGTGGTATCCGGCTGCTCGATGAGGGCCGGGCCGGACAACACAGCCCCCCACGGCAGTTTGGCACGATCATAAACCGGACAAGTGACAAAACCATCGTCCACGTACGCCTGCCGTTCCTCTTTGCGCGCCTCCGCTTGCGTTGTCTCCGGGGCTCTTATGAAGTCTTTCAACGCCACGTCGGTGCGGACGCCGATGACGGCCGTCCTGACGTTTAGCAGGCGAATCGGGATTTGCGCTAGCAATTCCTCCAAGCCGCCAAAGCCCTCTTCCACGCGACCATAGTGTTGCAGATAGGCGCTGCGGAAACTGGCGGCGATGGTGTCATGGCTGAGTTCACCCGCCGGCAAGTTGGTGCGAATGACGTGGGTCTGTCCCTCATAGGAAATATCGGCTTCGCGGACAACGTTGACGCGCTGCAGAGGCACGTTTTCACCGGCGAGCATCGCCTCGCCTGCCGCGAGATGGTCGGCAAACGTCCGTTCCAAGGAAGCTAGGTCAAGCTCGCTGAGAAGGCAGTTTTGCATTGTCACGAAATCATGCCGGCGATCGGCAATTACGCATCCCCACGCTGAAGCAATTCCGGGAAAGTACGGCACGATGCCCTGCCCAATGCTCAATTCACGCAGGAGAAAACCGGCGTGCAACGGCCCGCTGCCGCCAAAGGAGAAGAGCGCAAAGTCACGCGGGTCATGGCCTTTGTCAATCGACACGCGTCGGAGACTGCCGGCAATCCGGTTGTTCGCGACCGTTACAATCGCCTGTGCCGCCTGCTCGGTGGAGAGTCCCAGCGGCTTGCCGATGGTCTCCGTTATCACAGATCGAGCGCCGGCCACGTCGAATGAAGCTCCCGCTACCCCGGCAATCGGGTAGTGGGGGTTGATCCTGCCAAGAATCAGATTGGCGTCGGTAAGAGTCGGCGCGGTGCCGTTCTTGCCGTAGCAGACCGGGCCCGGCTCGGCGCCCGCGCTTTGCGGCCCCACTTGCAGCAAGCCCCCCTGATCCAGTCGCGCTATGCTGCCGCCCCCGGCGCCAATCGTATGAATATCGATCATCGAGACCATGAGGGGAATGCCAAACTCTAGTTCCATCCCGCTGGAAGGGAGAGGCTTGCCCTCCTGCACGAGCGACACGTCGAGGCTCGTTCCTCCCATGTCATAGGTGATGAGATTAGAAAATCCATCCTCGGCGGCGATTCTGGTGGCCGCAATCACACCTGCCGCGGGACCGGAAAGCACGGTGTTGAGGGGTAAATTGCGCACGGTGGCAGCGGACATCATACCGCCATTCGACTGCATGATGAAGAGGTCGCTGGCGTATCCTCGCTCGCTGAGCCGTTCTTCCAACCGTTCCAAATACTGACCCACGTTTGGCTGGACGTAGGCGTTGACGACTGCCGTGCTCGTGCGCTCGAATTCGCGGAACACCGGCAGCGTCTCGCTGGACGTCACGACGTAGAGGTGCGGCCACTCGGCCCGCAAGATTTCCTTCGCCCGCAGTTCGTGCCCTTGGTTCGCGTAGGAGTTCATGAAACTGACAACGATGGCCTCTACCCATTGTGCCACCAGCAGTCTTCCCGCCTCTAAGACTTCCTCTTCGCATAGCGGAGTCAGTACGGTGCCTTCGGCGGCGATGCGTTCGGTTACCTCGAGGCGGCGGTCGCGTGGGATGAGCGGTTCATACGTCCCGGTCAGGCCGTACATGTGGGGTCGGTCGCGGCGGCGGAGCTCCAAAATGTCCCGGAAACCACGCGTAGCGATCAGGCCGCACCGTCCGCCGTCGCGTTCCAAAACGGCATTGGTGGCTACGGTTGTGCCGTGGGTGACGAGATCGATTTCGGCGTACGTGACTCCAAGACCGTCCAGGGCGGCAATGAAGCCGGTCGACTGATCGTCGGGCGTGGTTGCAACTTTGCCGATCTGCAGTTCGCGGCGGGCCTCATCGAGCACGACCACGTCGGTAAACGTGCCGCCGATGTCAACACCAACGAGCGTGCCCATGCGCTATGACCTTCAAAGCAATGAGATTTGTACTGAATCGTAGAGAAAATAGTTTAAGAAATCAGGCCTAGGCGCTTGCCGATCTGGTAGAAATTCACGCTCCAACCCCAGCCGAATATGTGCGGCGTGAAGACGCGCGGGTCCTCCGCATTCCACAGTCTGCCTTTGAGCCGCTCCAGCGTAGGCGGGCTAAAGCTATACGGAATACCCAGCAATTCGCCTTCCGTCTCGCGGCGCATGAAAGCAATAAGGCCGACAATAGCCGTGGCGATTGCAGCGAGCACACCGGCGCGTTCGCTGCGGTTTATCCGGCCGAATGGAGCAATTGACACGATGCCGAGTAGAAGAGCAAGAACAATGAGAAGTACGCGTTTCGTACTTTCAGACATCCCTAGTCCCCCTGCAACCAGGTGCCGGCGAATACCGTCTGTGCCGCCCCCCGCATCAAGACGCGACCCTCACCGTCCCACGAAATCGTCAAGTCGCCTCCGGGCAGACCGACGGTGACGGTCTCGTCCGTCAAGCCATGCAAACGAGCAGCCACGGCCGTGGCACAGGCGCCGGTGCCGCACGCCAGCGTGGGGCCGGCGCCCCGTTCCCACACCCGCACCTCGATCCGGTCGCGCCCGATTACCCGGGCTATTTCAAAATTCGTACGCTTCGGAAACGCCGGATGGTGCTCTACTTCCGGTCCGATGGTGGTGAGCGGAAATGACTCGATGTCGTCGAGAAACGTTATCGCGTGCGGGTTGCCCATCGAGACCGCCGTTATGGAAAGGTCCGTGCCGTTCACCCGCAGCGGCATGTCCTTAACCGGGGTAGCGGTGGCCTGCACCGGGATCTCCGCCGGGGCGAGAAAGGGCGGGCCCATGTCCACTGAGACAGAGAAGTGCTCGTTGTCACCCGGATGCACGTTGACTTTGAGCATTCCCGCGAGCGTATCGACTTCCAGCCAACCCTCGCCAATTTCGCCCGTGTCGTAGAGGTACTTGGCAAAGCAGCGAATCCCGTTACCGCACATCTCGGCTTCACTGCCGTCGGGATTGAACATGCGGAAGCGATAACCTTGCTTTTCATCGGCATCGATCAGCAGGAGGCCGTCGCTGCCAACCCCGAAATTCCGGTCGCAGAGCTTTGACGCAAGGTCTGCCCAATCTCTTGCGCCGTTAGTCCGGGTATCTACAACGACGAAGTCATTGCCCGTACCGTGCATCTTGATGAATTTCAAGTCTTGTGCCATCGCGTGCTCCTACTCTCTGACAGTATATTCGCTATCCTCGTCAATCTCGCAAAAGCGGAAATCCACTCGCATGGGTCTTGACCGTTGCGGAGCAGCCGCGTGATCCCATCTGCGCGGACCAATGAGAGCCATCCGATACACCGTTTGACTCAAACTAGACCTAGTATCTCTTGTGACTGGAATAGAAAACTTTCAAGCAGTGGCATCACTTCGTTCGCTGGGCCATGAGCGGACGCATGCCTTGAGCTCGCAAGTCGACCTAACGCAGTATCAGTTCCAGCGCGGCCAAGACGCCAATAACCACAATCGCCACCGCGTAGAGATGCAACCGCATGCGCAGTTCCTGTTCGCGCATTCGTCCCTCTAGGTCGTTTAGGCGTGTGTCCAAATAGGGCTTGGTAACTAATTCGTCCCACGAATCGCCCAAGGTCTCCAGCAAGGCCTCCGCCATTTCCTTGCTGTAACCTGCATCAGTGAGACGTTCGTACGCCTTATGCGTATCCTTCACCGCCACCGTTCGTTGCTCCTTCGCTCGCCTGGCACCTGCACCGCCGCTCGCATTCCTTATAGAAGCCTTCTATTCTTTCTCCCACAGATACTACAGTATCCGTGCCAATCTCCGTCCATTGTATGCCCTTTTGCTTGCGGAACCAAGTCTCCTGGCGCTTGGCGAGTTGGTGCGTCGCGTACTTAGTCTGTTGTATAGCCTCCGTCAGCGAACGCTCGCCGTGCAGGTAGCCGGCAAGCTGCCGGTACCCTGCGCTCTGCATACTCGGCAGGTCGGTTGTGATGCCCGCAGCAAGCAGACGCTCAACCTCATCCACAAAGCCATCTGCGATCATGCGGTCTACACGGCGGTCAATGCGCTGATAGAGCGTGTCGCGGTCGGTGCGCAGACCGATCTGCAAGATAGGATACGGCGGTGGACGCCGGGTTCGCTGGGCGGAGAACGGCTTGCCGGTAACGATGCAGACCTCTAAGGCGCGAATCAGTCGCCGGGGATTCCGCCGATCGACCTGCGCGGCAGCAACGGGGTCTTCTCGTTTCAATTGTGCAAACAGAGCGTCGATGCCCTCGTCTTGCAACGTCTGTTCGAGCTCGGCGCGCAGCTTGGGCTGAGGCGGCACGGCAGGGAGTTCAAGGCCGTCCACTATTGACTGAATATATAGTCCGGTCCCTCCCACGAGCCATGGCCGTTTCTGTCGGGCAGCGAGATCCAGCAGCGCACTGTCCACATGCTCGCGCCACACCGCCAAAGAGAAAGAGGTGTTGTCCGCAGGCGCCACGTCTATGACGTGATGGGGCACCTGCATACGCTCCGTCTTCGTGGGCTTTGCCGTGCCGATGTCTAGACCGCAAAAAACCTGACGCGAGTCGGCGCTGATGATCTCGGCGTCAAACTCCGCCGCCAGAGCCATAGTGAGCGCGGTCTTGCCCACAGCCGTCGCCCCGACAATGGCGACGAGGGCGGCTGGTGCATCACGTGCAGTCATTGGAGGCTCGATGTGGAGAGATGCGGGACTATTCACTGCCACGCGGCAATTCATCGACGACCGGAGGCGCTCGCCCTAAATGACTCGTGGAGACGAGGAAGCGATAGTCCGCTCAAGCCACTGATCTTAGCAGCAGGCATACACCACAGCCACTACATCTGGCTTGCTCCGAGCACAAGCTCCGGCACGTAGGCGCGGGGAGGGAGCGAGGCGATGAAGAGCGCCGCCTCCGCCACGTCTTCCGGTTGTAGCATCTTGGCGAATGCTTCCGGCGGCGGCGGCTCCGGCCGTTTATCCAGCAGCGGCGTTTCACAAGGGCCGGGGTAGACTACGGAAACGCGGATGCCGCGCATGCGCTCCTCCATCATCGTACCGTGCGCCAAACCCCGCACGCCGTGTTTCGTCGCTTGGTAGGCAATGCCGGAGACCACATTGGGTTTCTGCACGGCATCCGACGAATAGTGGATGATCGTACCGGTTCCTTGCGCGCGCATCACCGGCAGGACCGCGTCTACCAGGTTGTAGGCCACGGTAAGATTATGCGCGATCATCATGTCCCAGTCTGCGGGCCGCATTTCAATAAACGCGCGGTTCTTGATATTGGTGCCCACGCTGTTTACTAAGACATCAATCCTGCCAAACTGCTCACGGACACGTTCAACCATGGCGGCCACGGCAGCACGGTCGTTTGCATCTGTCGGCACTGCCAGCGCAGTCCCGCCACTCTCGGTAATGTCCTCTACAAGCGATGCCAGCTTCTCGGCGCTGCGCGCCGCTACGACCACCGCCGCTCCCTCCTGGGCAAAGAGCCGCGCCGTCGCCGCGCCCATGCCGGTGCTCGCGCCGCCGACAATGGCTACCATATCATCCAGTTTTCCCACGCGTCCCTCAACTCCCTTCATCCCACATTGTTTCTGCATTTGTGCCGAGTTCAAATGGGGTCGGCAATTATCGCTAGGTTACATCGGCACCAAGCTCATCCAACAGCCGATGCAAGTATTCACGAGCGCGCGTTGCTTCGTGGTGGACCTCCTCGATGGTGCCGCCACCAAGTTGCTCGATCATGCAGGGGCCGTCGAAGTCGTGGTCGCGCAGGATCGTAAAGAGCGCCTTGAAATCAACATCGCCGTCGCCTGGCGTCACGTCCACCGAACCCTTAACGCCGCCGGTCTCATCTTTGATGGACATTCCTGCCACGTACGGCGCGAGTTCTTCAAAATCGTCTTCAGGCCGCTCACCGGTATAGAAAAGTACGTTGCCGGGGTCGTAGAAGACCTTCAAATTATCGGATTGAATGCGCTTCATCAGCGCCACCAAACCCCGCGCCGTTGCCGTCACGCCACCGTGGGGCTTCATCATCACCACGATGCCTTTGCTCTTAGCATACTCGGCGGCCTCTTCCATGAGGTGCAAGAACTGATCGTAGAGCGCCTCGTCATTCGTGCCGCTATTGTGCATGAACCGCGCACCGAGTGTATGGCTGTTGTCCACGTAGCTGTGCAACGCCGAGCGCGCGACGGCTTCATCCCCCCAGGGGATGCTCGTGTAGTTTTCCAGGTTCTTCAAATTGTACTTATCCAGCAAGCCGGCGAGGTTTGCCACCTGGTCTTCGGACGCGTTGGGAGGCAAAGGCGCGCCATCCCCCGCTGTCATAAATCCAAAGTGCTTGAAACCCGCCTGCGCCGTGCCCTCCATGGAAACTTCCAAGGCATATTTGGTCCAAGGTCGGCTGAAACACCCAAGGTGTATCTTCATGAATTTTCCTCTCTTGCCGTTGTGCTTCGTTCAGGTTTCTATTAAAGCTAACGGGCAGAACGTAGCACGCGGCTGCGGACGCTGTCAACGCGAGGAGATGACCGCAAGCATAGGAGGTCATTGGCATTTTGCAATGTCAACGCTCCTGCGGGCAAACTCCAGACATCTTCGGGCAAGTGGCGCAGGGTGGTTTTGGTCGGCCGCCGTCATGCAATCAAGACCCTGTATACTTAAGCGCATGCAGGAACGCTTACAAAAATACCTTGCTCGCTGCGGCGTGGCATCCCGCCGCCATGCAGAGCGTTTGATTACCCAGGGCAGGGTAACAGTAAACGGAAAGACAATTACGGAGCTTGGCTCAAAGGTGAGTCCCGAGCTCGACACAGTAATGGTGGACGGCAGGAAAGTCGCTCCGCCGGCCACGTCCACCTACCTCGCTCTGCACAAACCTACCGGGTTCCTGACCACGCGCAGCGACCCCCATGGCCGGCGCACCGTATACGACCTGCTGCCCGCCAACTGCGCGCACCTAGTGCCCGTGGGTCGTCTGGATAGCCGAAGCGAAGGACTGCTATTCTTCACCGACGACGGCGAGTGGGCGAATCGAGTCGCGCATCCGCGTTACGGCGGCGAGAAACAGTACAATGTCCTCGTGTACGGTACGTTGACCGCTCAACAGCGTACCGCGCTGCGAGCGCCGATGACCATTGACGGCTATCGGCTCAAGCCGGTCACCGTTCGGATGATGGATCGCGAAGGCGAAGACACCTGGGTCTCGCTGACCCTTACCGAGGGGCGCAAGCGGCAGATTCGCCAGATGCTCGCGGCGATCGGCAAACACGCCGCGCGCCTGATCCGCATTCGCATTGGGCCGGTAAGTCTGGGAAACCTAGGCCCAGGGCAATTGCGACCGCTGACTGAAGCCGAGATCAAGCACTGGCGCGAATCGCCACAATCCCCAGACCCAGAACGCAAAGCCTTCGCACCCGCACCGCACAGAACGGGTGAGAGTCCCGCCACTTCAATTGCAGGAGGGAGCGATGACCCTTCTCACGTCAGCGACGCAGTTGGAACACGCAATTGTGACCAAAACTGAACCTCGCCTCACGATCGCCATCGACGGCACCGCCGGCTCGGGCAAGAGCGCCTTGGGCAGCCTCCTCGCTGCCCGGCTTGGCTACCTCTTCGTAGATACCGGCGTTTTCTACCGCGCCCTGACCTTGGTTGCCTTGCGCGGGCAGGTGTCCGTGGAGGACGGTCCCGCGCTGGCTGCGCTCGCAGGCACGCTGGATGTCCGCATAGTGCCGCCTACTTTCCCCGGTAGGCGACGCGCCAGTGAACAACGCGCCGATGGCCGCCTGTCCACGCTCTTGCTCGGCACTGAAGACGTCACCTGGGCGATCCGTTCGCCCGCAGTTGACGCGAATGTGTCGCAGGTCGCCGCGCAGCCTGAAGCGCGGGCCGCTCTGCTTCCCCTGCAACAGCACCTGGCCCGACAGAAGAGCGTGGTGATGGTGGGACGCGATATCGGCACCGTAGTCTGTCCGGAAGCCGAGGTGAAAGTATTTCTCCAGGCCGATCTCGCCACCCGCGCCCAGCGCCGCCAACAGGAGCTCGCAGGACGGGGGACGGAAATCTCCTCCAACGACATTGCCCGGAACCTCGCTGGCCGCGACCAGATTGACAGCAGTCGCGAGACGGCACCGCTTGCACAGCCGCCCGATGCCATCGTGCTCGACACCAGCCAACTTACCCTGGAGCAAGAAGCGGCGGCAGTCCTCGCCAGAGTCGAAGCCGTAAGGATCGATCTATTCGCAAAATAAGCGTCTTCTTGGTGGACTCTACACCTAGAGATGAATTTCTTTAAAGAATACCTTTGAAATCTCTTGCATCTTATATCTTGATATGGTTATAATTGCATTAAGAGATTTGATAACCAGTTGCTACCGGACAGATAAGCGAGTGACGCCAGGAAGATCTCGCAAGTAGAGTGTGTTTGTGCGGCACATACCGCCCGGCAGCACCGACAAGAAAGGGGTTCATGGTCATGGAAAATACACCCAATAACGGCAACGGAGATGCCCACAAGGGCCCGGCGGAGCAGCCATTCTTCCGCGTCACCATCGAGCTACGCAACTCCCCCGGTGACGCGTTTGAAAACCTACAGGAAAAGCTGAGCCAAAAGGCGAACGCTATCCTCGACTTCATCCGCCGCGGCGTGGAAATCCGGGTCGAGACCCGCGCCAAAGGCGATAAAACCAAGGCCGAGCGGATAACAATTGAATAGCCATCTACGAGCTTTCAGGGCCGAAACTAGACTCGTCATTCCGACTTAACGACTGGCACTTGATGTTTACGCTTGCGGCACGCAGGTCTCCAGAAATGGAGGCCTGCGTTCTATTCTGGAAAGCGGTCAATGGCAATCAATGTGTCCCACTCAGGCTAGCCTGAGTCGCCAAGATTGGCTTGGAGCCGCAAGGCCCAATTGAACACATTCTTGTCAAACAATCTTTAGTGGGTTTGTATCCAATATTGACACAAAATCTTTATACATGCTAGCATTGTTTTGTGTCGTACTCATTAATGGTTTCGATCTCTATGATGAAGCTATTGCACGTTGATCCAACTGCAAAACTTCAGAATGGGATTAGTGCCCGGGTAGGGCTTTTGTCAACCTGGTTGGTAATTCCCTTCCTCTTCGCAGTCATTCTCTACATTGTCGTGGCGATGCCTGCGCGGGCCCAGACAGATGAACTACCCTCCGTAACGGTTCGCTCCTCGGTTAGCACTGTGACGGAAGGGCAAGACATCCCCTTTGTTTTCTCAGCCAGCAGTGTACCTGCCGATGGAGTCACAATCAACGTTCGATTCACAATTCAAGGACCGTCATACTTTCATTCACATGATACAGAGCAACGACTCATTGACAATGCTACCCCCGCAGAGATTGCAAGTATACGTGTGGTCACTGGCCCGGACACGGGAACACAGGTCTTAGCGGGCCGGACCTTAACAGTTACCGTCTTGGCTGGCGACGGCTACAATGTCGGAAGTCCTTCCGAAGCAAGTGTCCGGGTACTTGAGCGGCGTGATAGCCGGCAGTCTGATGATAATTCGCCTGCGCCACGGGCTACATCACGGGGTGCACCCACACCAAACCCCGTCATTGGCAGCACCAGTGCTGCTACCGCCACCGTTCTGCAGGGCGACAAACTCCGCATAGACCTTCACGGCCAGCCCAACGCCTCCTTCGAGCTCGGCATCGGCTGGGTCTCTATGGACGGCTCTCGAGTCATTCTCGTCGGCGTCATTCGCGACACTCCCCTCGGCCAGACCTATATCATCGTCCGCCATGAGGGCGACAACCGTGTCGTCCGACGCTGGGTCTCGCCCACTAGCCCGCTGATCCATGCCATCGACTGGAATGTCGTCAACACCCAGTACACGGTGCCAACAGCAGTGCTCGCCGCCGTACCCTTGGACGACCGCTTGCCCGAGCACAACATGCTCGCGCGTCGCTTCGACGGCGGCGATGACCGCATCTTTGCCTTTGACGCGGAACTGCAGCAATGGCGGCACATTCCGGACTGGCCCACCTTCCAGGCCCTCGGCTTCTACTGGTGCAACGTGACTGCTGCCGATGCGGGCTTCTTCGAGCGCATTACCATCGGTCCGCCCTATCCGGCTACTACTGAGCCCGAGCGAGACGACTACCCCAATTGCTCTTCCGGGTAAGTTTCTCCCGCTCCTCGAAAGCGAATGAGAGAAAATGCACAATTGGATGATTCCCTCTAGTAAGGAACCATCCCATCTGCTACTTCATTGGGAGAGTAAGCTTGCCCGTGGCCTGGATCAAGGCGAACGGATGCGGCCCTCGCCGCCTGCGGGATAGCGCTCCGCCGTCACGACGCCGCCGAGCCCTTGGACGATGTAGTTAGCAACGGCCTGCTGGTACGTGACCCCAAGGGTGACGTACAGCGCATCGCGGAAAGGATACTCGTCGCCGCCGCGCGCGAGGAAGTCAAGCGTCGCCACGTGCACCGGTCCGGCCTCGGCCACAAGGTCGCCATCCTGCACCAGCCACCTGCCGTCGTCAAGTAGCACGCTGCGTATACGCGTGCCCGGCCTAACCACCTGCCCGTCGTCATCGAGTACCTGTGCGGTACCGTTCGGATCCCAGGTCATGGAAAAACCTGCAATCTGCGGGAAACGGCCGTCGCCGCGCTCGACCCGCGAAACGGCATTCTCAAGAGTCTCCTTGAATTGTTCCACCGACACGTCCAGGACGATTGCAAGGAAGTTCGTGAACGGGGCCATGCTAAAGACATCGAGTTCGTACAGCGTGCCTGCCGGGATCACGGTGTCGTTGCGAATGCCTCCGCCGTTTTGCAGCGCCACGTCTGCAACTTGGACGCTGTAGCGGTCGGCCAATACATTGGCTTGCCAGAGCAGCGCGTCAGCAATGAGATTGCCCTGATTGGTCTCCTGCGAGCGCACGGCGCGCCGCTGTCCGTCCAAGGGCACTTCCGTGGTACCGACCGGAGTACGTGCCAGCGCCCCAATAAAGTCCGCCACCGGCGCCACTACCTGCTCCTGCACTGCCGCATGGGGTGCCACGGCATCGGGGTAATCACCCCCAACCACGCGCATCGGCCCGCTGGCGGGATCAATCGCTGTGACGACTCCACTTGCATCGAATTCAACGATCAAGCGACCCACGTAGGTGTACCGTCCGGGCGCAACCCCCACCGGTACGTTCCTGCCGTCAGCATCCGGGACCAGCAGCGGGTAGGGACCGAATATCTCTTCACTATCACCTGGAAGCAGCAGATTGCCTGCATTCGCCAGCAACTCATCGCCGCCTCCGGCAATCAATACGTCCACTCCACGCAGAGCGGCAGCAAGCGCAAGATCGCCCGCAACGCCTTGCAGGTGACTCACAACGATGATCTTGTTCACGCCCGCCGCTTGCAGCGCGTCGATTTCGCGCTGGACGACCGCCGCCACGTCTTGCGCCACCCGCACGTTGCGCGGACTAGATAGATAGGGCAGCCCCGGCGTGGTGGCGCCGATAACGCCGACGCGCTCACCACCAACTGCAAGGATAGTGCTGCTGGCAATGCGCCCTGTAGCTACCAGTTCGGCCAGGCGCGGTTCTCCGCTGAAGTCCAGGTTAGCGCTAAGAAATGGGGCCTGGGATGAGGAACCGCGAATTGCATCGGCCAAGACATCCGGGCCGAAATCGAACTCATGGTTGCCCAGCACGATTGCGTCGTAGCCAATGAGATCGAGGGCAATAATGTCGTAGAAGAGCGCGGGCCTGCGCGCCAGGCTCGCGCTGAACTCCGGTCCACCCCGAAAATTATCACCGGCCGAGAGCACCAGTACGCCACTGTCACTGTCTATGGCCTCTTGTCGCAGTTTCGCCACCAACGCGGCAAAGCGAGCCGCGCCGCCGAAGTCCTCAAGCCCCCTTCCGGCATTGATCAACTGCGATTCACCACCGTTGTTATGTAAAATTGTGAGACGAAACGCCTGGGGCGTCGGATTGGGGACAGGCGTCGCAGCCGGAGCAGTCTCGGCGGTCGGTACCGGTGACGGGCTCGGCGTGGTTACCGGTTCGGCAGTAGCACACGCGGTCAGTGCGAGAATGATCGCGAGCGCAAAGAGAAGCAAAAAGGATAGAACGTGTCTGGATCGTCCGATCGTCATCTGGTTCCTCGTGAAGGCAAAAGCGACGTAGCCGCACCTATCGTGATAAGGCATTAACTCAAGGGTGGAAACAGTGTCACTGGCGGGGAGGCGGTGACGGCTGTATCGCTGCAGCCGCAGGTTGTCCAATCCCTGTTGAGCGTCTAATGTCGCGCAGGCGTAGCACGAGCGCGACGCTCATCAAGACGATAGAACCAACCGAAAAGAACGGCTGGATCGGCTCAAAATAGGCCAGCGCACCGCTGGCGCCTATCAAGGCAAGCACCACTTTGTTGCAGATCGGACAGCCAACACCGATGAAAAGCAGCAGCCCGCTGCCAAGTGCTTTCGCATCCTGAGGCCGGCAGACAGTCGGCACGCCGTACGTCGCGCCCAGCGCAACCGCCATGGCAGTTATGATGCCCAGGAAGAGGTAGTCCGTGGGCCGGGCATCAAGCGGGCGGACGAAGAATTGGTTCGGGATTACGCCGCTGGGAATGCCGACCAGCAGCAGCACCGCCAGCCCCATGCCGCCACCGTACAAGAGCGATTTCCACACCATAGGCCGCTGCATCATTTATTCCTCGCGTACCGCCGCATCAACTCTTCCTCGATCATCGCCACAAGTCTTCGCCGATGCCCCGGTCTGATCTACTTCGTCCAGTTATGCCATCCGCCTCGCAGTAAGGATAAGGCGGCTGCTTTCCGGCGCCAGCGGCTCACCATCCAGGCTGCCGAAGAAGCCGAGCCGTTCCATGCCGGCGATATTTAGCATGCGCTCGAGTTCATGCGGCAGGTAGACGCGCACCTTGAGTTCACGCTCGATGCGCTCGCCATCAGGTGTAATGATGACGCGGCTCGTGTGTTGGCATCCCGTCTCGTAGTCCATGCGGTTCCGATTCACCATGGCGTAGCCGGTGGATGCCATCTCCGAGTCCTCCCAGGCTTGCTTCTGGTACGTCTGAATCGGATTAGCCATCTCCATCACGAAGCGACCGCCGGGACGCAACACTGCCGCCACGTCGTTCAGCACCTTCTGGTCTTCTTCATCGCTCTCCAGGTAGCCAAGCGCCGTGAACCAATTGACGACTCCATCGAACGCGCAGTCGAACGGCAGCGCGCGCATATCGCCCTGCACAAGGTTTACGTCCAAACCGCGTATCTGCCCGTCCTTGTATGCCTGGCGCATGAGCACGTCTGAGCGGTCCAGCCCGATCACGGAATAGCCCTGGATTGCCAGGTGAATGAGATGACGGCCCTGTCCGCACGCCAGGTCAAGCAAGGTCGATCCCGGCCGCAGCTCCAGCAACCGCTCGATAGCCTCCACCTCCGGCACCGTGTACCGGTCGCCGGTCAAGTCGGCATACGTCGCCAAGTAAAGTTCATCGAAACGGTTGCGATTTACCGAACTCTGTGCACGCATGCAGTCTTACGCTCTTAACCAATCTGAACCGAAGTATTAAAGTTTGGTTAGCTCTGTGACTAACCATTAACCGCTAACTCGCTTTCGTAGACACAAGAGTCACGCGAGTATGCCGTCTTGTTCCACAGTCATAGCCGTGCGTGACTCTTGCCTTCGGACGGATAACAGATTTCTTCCCTTAGGATACTACGCATTCGCTGTAGGCGTCTCTTTATTGGCGATCGCACACAGGGCACTGGGACTAATCTGCGCTAGCCGGCAACGGAAGTGGAAAATTAGCATGGCGGACGCCTGACGTGTTTGCCCGCTACGTGCTCTGTAAAAGTAATCGGAGGTTTTTTGCGGATGTGATATGTTGTTACTATTTTTGATGTCTTATTACTTGACTTTGGTCAATTGTATGCTACATTTGAACTACTACAAATGTATGTGAGAGGGGTAGGGGATACTGAAGGTTCATCTGAATGAGCCTTCACGATGTGGAAGGAACGGGCTAATGCTTGCAACTGGCGTGCTCGTGCTCCAATTCCTGGTAGGCGGCGTTTTTCTCCTTGCTGCCGCCGCTAAGTTGCTGCACCTGTCCGATTTCAAAGCGGCGGTGCAGGGATTTGATCTCGTGCCGGCGCGCGCGCTCCAGCCGGTGAGTGGCGCGATCCCCGTATTGGAACTCCTCTGCGGCACTTTGCTCATCACGGGCTTTGCCGTGGCATGGGGTGTGTGGTTGGGCGTAAGCCTAGTGGGAGCTTTTATCGTAGCCTCGTCCGTGGCGTTAGCACAGGGCCGGGGCGGGATCGATTGCTACTGCTTCGGCGCGGGCCGTCAGCCGCTGGGCAAAGCCACCATCATCAAGCAGGTCGTCATCCTGACATTGCTTGTGCTCCTGGCGCCCACTGCCGGTTCAACTTGGTTAGTGGAGGTCGGTCTCACTGGGGACGCCAGCAGCGTGGCGGGGGCTACCTTGTTCGTGGTCGGGGCGTGGGCGGTCGCTTTCGTCGCCGCCGAATTGCTGCGGCTGCGCACTATTTCCCAATCAACCTGAGGAAGAGAAATGATCCGTCATTCCCGCGAAAGCGGGAATCCATCTTCGGCGGCATGGTAGCGAAGGTGGGCGAATCGGTACGGCATTATTGGCCTAGACCCGGAGGCAGAAGTCATGGAAGGCATCTGGCTGGCATCGTATTTGTTGCAATGGGTCCTCATCGGCCTGCTCGCCTTCGTGGTCATCGGCCTCATGCGGCAGATTGGCGAGTTGCGCCTGCAGGTAGGGGAAGTGCATGAGACCGGCATTGCCGTCGGGAGCAAAGCACCGTTCTTCCAAGGAGAGGGTCTCAATGGGGCCGTAGACCTGGAAACGCTGGTTGGCGAGCGGCTGTTGGTGCTCTTCGTTCATCCCACGTGTCCGCCCTGCAAGGAGCTGTTTGCCAGCCTCAACGGAGACATGAGCAGTATAGAGGAGCAAGGCGCGCGTTTGGTGCTTGTGAGCGGCGGCAGCCGTGAGCAGAACCGGGAGATGGCTGAAGAATTCAAGCTCTCGTGTCCGCTGGTGATCCAGCAGGAGCATGAGATAGCCGACTTGTACGGCAGTAGTTGGACGCCGTACGGCTTCGTGGTCGATACCGATGGCAAAATCGCTGGAAAGGGGGTGGTGAACGATGTGCATGTGCTAGGCGAGCTGCTCGCTACTGATGTGACGACCGGCAGCTTGCCAAAGAATGAGAGCGCGTGACGTTCGCACACGTAGTGTGGACGACATCCCGCGCAACAGTCGCATCGGAGACGCAATGAGTAGACAATGGAGGTATATCCATGGATAAGCTGATTGCGAACGCGAGCGTCGGCCTGGCGAAAGCCGGTATGAACCGACGTGGATTTCTGGGAAGACTAGCCCGAGCAGCGGGTGGCGCCGCTGTGCTCACTGCCGGCCTTGCCACTGTAGTTCGTGCCGATCATTGCAGCGGGAGCCACCACTGCGTATCGAATGAGTGCACATATCATGACGCGGGCTGTAGCCACCACCTCTGTCAAACTGGCCAGCGAGCGCGCGACAGTAGGTGTTTGGTTGTAGATTGCTACACGAGAGAATCCTGTGGTTTCCACCATTGGGCGTTTCATGACTGCAATCACCCGAAACCATGCCCAGGATGACAGTTGCTATAGTCTTGCGCAGTGGTTTAGCCTTTAGGCTAACCTGAAGAAAGGCAAGAAGTACGCGGGGCACGACTGGTGGGAGAATCCTCTCCCAGGGTTGCCCCGCGTACTTCTTGACCGTCTAAAGCGCTCTATGAGTACGCCTCAAAACGAGATGATGAGGCAGCATGGAAAGGATTAGGCCGATGCTGTCACGCCGAACGCTGATAGGCAGCACTGTAGTGCTTGCGGCCGGCTGCGGCGGGCTGGATTTTTCCTTTCCAGAGCTAGGCACTCCGAAGGTCACTCCATTGACCTGGGTCTCTCGCGCGCTTCCCGGTTTCAGCACTGGGCCCGGTATCTTTCCGCCTGAGGAAAAGCTTCGACGGATGGAGCGGAAACTGGCGGATGACGATGAAAACCCCTTCGGTCCCATGCGCGGGCGCTACAGCCTTGCCCTGCAATACGTTGAGCGCTACGCAGGACCCTACTCTGATCCCGACGCGGAGCAGTTCCGTAAGCCTGAGCACTTGGCGGCGTGGCTGGAAGAAGCAGAAGTAGATCTCGTGACCTTGTGGCCTGAAGAGGCGCGGGTGCTCGGGGAACGGGGAGTGTTGCTGCCTTTGGACCGGTTCAGCGGCGATGGCTCTGGGTTCAATGGGGAGTTCTACTCGTCTGTACTTGATCCGAATCGAGAGAGCGGCGCGCTTTACGCCCTGCCAATAGGCGCTGGCCCACAGATGCTCTACTACGATGTTGACTACTTTGCGCAGGTGGGAGTAGTGCCGCCGGACAGTAGCTGGGACTGGGACGACCTGCTGGAAAACGCGCTCAAGCTGACGCAGCGGGAGGAGGACGGGACAGTGTCGCGCTGGGGGCTGGCAGCACACGGCTTTTCTGTTTGGTGGGCGCTTTGGCAGAACGAAACCGAGATGATTGACCCGCTTACCTCACAATGTCTGCTCCAGGAACCGGCAGCGATCGAAGCCTTGAATTATGTCCGCGGCCTGATACACACCCACCGCGTCTCTCCTGCGGAATGGGAGTGGAAAGTGCCGCCTGCGATGGTGTATCGACCGGGCCCCATTGGGCCACCGTATGACCATTATCGCCGGGCAGAGCTACCCGTGGGCAAAGTACGCAGCGTGCCGGTCAGGACCGATCCGGGAATCGCGATTGTCGCGCAAACTGCCAAGCCGGAAGCAGCCTACACGGCTCTCAGGGGACTAGTGCACGCTATGCAGCCACATGTCTATTTTCCCGCTGAGAGAGAAGCGGTGGCGCGGCTTGGGCAGATCCGGTCAGACCTCCTACCGGAAGAAGTCACGGCGATACAGCAGTCGATGGAACACGGTCGCGCGTGGCCGCAGGATAAGGCCCAAGTTCGCGCCATGTTCAAAGTGGTAGAGGCACTTGCGCGCGGGGATGAAGTGGCCTCCGCGGTCAACCAGGCCTGTTCCGTCCTCTACGAGAACCAGCGGACGTGACGTCGGACGTGTAGCCAGTGCTTAGTATGAGTTGTCCCGTGAGGTTTAGTTTAGTTGTGCAGGAATTGTCCTTTACCTCACCGATAGAAAAAAGATCACCGCTGGAAAGGGGGTGGTGAACAATGTGCATGTGCTAGGCGAGCTGCTCGCTACTGATGTGACGACCGGCAGCTTGCCAAAGAATGAGAGCGTGTGACGACTAATCACTCAGTGTGAGGATGTTCCACGCAATAGTCGCATCACAGACGCAATGCATGCAAAGCATGGGAGGTAAAACCCATGGATAAGCTGATTGCGAACGCGAGCATCGGCCTGGCGAAAGCCAGCATGAATCGACGTGGATTTCTGGGAAGACTTGCCCGAGCAGCGGGTGGCGCCGCTGTGCTCACTGCCGGCCTTGCCAGCGTGGTTCGCGCTGACCACTGCGAAGGGAGCCACCACTGTGTTTCGGGCGAATGTGAGGATTCGCCGCAAAGCTGCAGCAATGGTCGCTGCGCCCTCCACCACGAGAGAGCAATCTACCTGAGGTGCAAGGTCGTGGACTGCTACACGAGAGAGTTCTGTGGCTTCTGGCACTACGAATTCGATAGATGCGAGACTGATTATACTTGCCCTTGATGAAGGTGGACTTGGTCTCCCAAAGTAGTCTGGGATTGAAGTTTACCTGAAGCAGGGGATATGTATGCGGGGCACCTCTGGCGAGTTTCGCTGGGCTAGGGGTGCCCGGCATGTGTTTTGAGCTTCTCACGCTGCTATTGGAGTACGATTACAAGAATACGCATTCAGTGTTGGAGAATGAGGAGAGATTATGCTTTCGCGTCGAGCGTTTCTAGCAAGCACAGCGGTGCTGGCGGCCGGTTGTGGCGGGCTGGATTTCTCCTTTCCAGGCTTGGGCGCACCTCAGGCTACTCCATTAGTCTGGGTATCTCGTGCACTCCCCGGTTTCAACGCTGGGCCCGCAATTTCGCCGCCTCAGGAAAAACTCCAGCGGACAGTGAGAGAACTGATGGAAAACTCCGAAAGTCTATCCGGCCCCAACCACATGCGCTACATTCTTGCCCTACGATACGAAGAGCGCTATGCGGGGTCTTATTCGGATCCTAATGCGGAGGAGTTTCGCAAATCTGAGCGCTTGGCGGCGTGGCTGGAGGAAGTTAATGCAGACCTCGTTTCCTTGTGGCCCGAAGAAGCGCGCTCATTGGGGCAGCAGGGCGTCTTGCTCCCTTTGGACCAATTTGGGGAAGGGTCTGGACTTAGCGGCGAATTCTACTCTTCGGTGCTTGATCCGTACCGAGCGAATGGCACACTATATGCTCTACCAGTTGGGGCAAAACCGCTGATGCTTTACTTTGATGCCGACTATTTTGCCGGGATTGGCGTAGTGCCACCGGACAATTCTTGGGACTGGGACGTCTTGGTAAAGAGCGCACTGCAGCTAACACAGCGGGAGGAGGATGGCACAGTATCGCGTTGGGGATTGGCAGCGCACAATCACTCTTCTGTGTGGTGGGCACTGTGGCAGAACGCAGCGGAAGTGGCTGACGCGCTCACATCGCAGTGTCGATTGACAGAACCGGCCGCTATCGAAGCATTGACGTTTGTCCGAGGACTAATCCACACCCATCAAGTTTCACCTGCGGCGCTCAGCTTAGATCTCTTTCAGCTTATTTATGAGCCTGCGGGCTCACCACCCGCAATGGTGTATAGTGCTAGCGCTCTTGGCCGCAACTCGAGGCATGTTAGCTATCGTGCAGCAGAGTTACCTCGTGGAAAAGTGCGGAGCATTCCGGTCGGCGCAGATTCGGGGATTGCGATAGTTCAGCGAACCGCTAAGCCGGAAGTAGCCTACACAGCGCTTAGGGGTCTATTGCAAACTATTCAATCGCACGTCGATATACCAGCCAGCAGAAAAGCGGTGGCAAGGCTAGGCCAGAATAGGTCAAGTCTCCAGCCCGAAGAAGTCACGGCGATACAGAACTCTATGGAATACGGACGTGCGTGGCCGCGGGAAGTAGCACAGGGTCGTACCATGGGCAGCATAGTAAAGGCACTTGTGCGCGGCGATGACGTGGTCTCTGTAACCAACCAAGCGTGCTCGGTGCTCTACGTGAACCAGCGGACATGAGCAAGAGCCCGTGAATGTAGTTGTATTGTATTTCTCCACGTCTATGCAGGAGGGTTGAACGATGCGCATTGGCTAAGCGAGCTGCTCGCTACTGATACGACGGCCGGCAGCTTGCCAAAGAATGAGAGCGTGTGACGACTAATCACTCAGTGTGAGGATGTTCCACGCAATAGTCGCATCAGAGACGCAATGAGTAGACAATGGAGGTATATCCATGGATAAGCTGATTGCGAACGCGAGCGTCGGCCTGGCGAAAGCCAGCATGAACCGGCGTGGTTTTTTGGGCAGGCTAGTCCGAGCCACCACAGGCGCTGCCGTTCTTACTGGTCTCGCTGCTGTAGGAGTTTCTGCCGACAATCATTGCTGGGGACCCTATTTTTGTGTGACTAGTGAGTGGGTAGAAGATGGTTTCTGTGGAGACCCAGGCTGCTTCAATGACCATGCACCGAGGTATCGAGTGCGGGTAGGAGTTCACTGCCTCACGCAACAACCCTGCCCCACAGAGGTTACACATTATGACTGCAACGGCCCTAGTTGCCCGTCCTAGGCGGAGTCTTGCATATTTGCTGTAATCCGCAGTGGATACGGTGTGTGCAGAGCATCCTTGGGAGAGAATATTCCCTCCCAAGGAGTTCTGCCGCCCCTAATTGGGGCAGAACGTGCATTAGGGAATCGGCGAGCTACATCCTACTCGACAGAAAGGAGGGGGTTGATGCTTTCACGTCGCACACTACTAGGGACCGCGGCGGTACTCGCGGCTGGGTGCAGCCCACTCGAGTCTCTCTTCTCCGCGCCGAGCGTGCCCAAAGAGACTGAACTTACCTGGGTCTCGCAGCGGTTTTATGATGGCGATGATCCGCAGCGGGTAGCAGCGACACTTGCTCAGGACCCAGAGAACCCGCACGGCCCGCAGCAGGGCCGCTACCGTCTCACTGTGCGCACTATGAATCAAGCGCCAAGCTGGGACGATCTGGATGCGTGGCGCGAACTCGATGCAGACCTGCTGACTCTCTCTTCGGTAAGAGCGAAGATATTGGGGGAGAGTGGCTTTCTGCTGCCCCTGGACCGCTTTCGTGACGCCAATGAATCTGCGCTTGAGGCGGCATTCTTTCCGGGGTTGCTCAATCAGTTTCGAGCGCAGGGTGCGCTCTACGCCTTGCCGGTAAGCGCGCTGCCCGTTATGGCCTTCTACGACGTTGCGCACTTTACGGCACTTGGGGTGCCATCAATGGATCCAAGTTGGAATTGGGATGACTTGGCGCACCACAGTGCAACCCTGACCCAGCGCGGAGCCGATGGTGCGGTGCGCCGATGGGGAGTAGATACCCACGGCAGTAGGCTCTGGTGGGCATTGTGGCAGAACGAAGCGGATATGGTTGACACGACGAACTCGCAGTGTCGGCTGTCGGAATCAGCCGCCATTGAAGCGTTGCAGTTCGTACACGCATTACTGCACGTCCAGCGCGTTTCACCGCCTGTTCTCTACCAAGACCTAGCAAAATTGACTCCCCCGCCAGCAATAGTCTACACCAATCCCCCACTGCGCCCAAGCGGGTCTTATCGCCTAGCAGACATTCCCCGCGGAAAAGTGCGCGCCGTGCCGGTGCGAGCGGGCGTTGGAGTCGCCATTGCAGCGCGGACGGAGAAGCCGGAGGCAGCCTACACGGCGCTGAAGGGTCTTGTGCATGCCATGCAGCGGCATGTGGTTGTGCCTGCTGGAAGAGAAGCAGTCGCACTGCTTGGGGAAACCCGCTCCCCATGGCATGCAGGGATCCGCCCAGAAGAGGTCGAGGCAATACAGCGGTCGATGGAAGCGGAACGCGAGATGCCACGTATGCCGCAGGGCGCGCCGGAACTCTACACCATGGCAGCACTAGTCGAGGGTATTGTGCGCGGTGACGACGTGTCGACGGTCGTCAACCAGGCCTGTTCCCTCTTGCGAGAGTACCAGCAAACAGGCGGGAAGACGCAGGAGTAAACGGCGACCCTTGGCTGATGCTCCTTGTCAACACTAAACTGTCACTCTAGCCAGCACAGCGCGGGGGCTTGTCCCCCCGCCATCCGTCGCAAGAAGCCCAAACGCACCTAGAATTCCATTGAGAGATCGCCTGGTTCGTGCGCGAGGAAGTGCGCCGCAGACAAGCAATGAGACGGCACCGAAAAGGAGCAGGTAAATGCTTTCACGCCGGACGCTAATTGCAAGCTCGGCGGTGCTTGCAACTGGATGCAGTTTTCTCAATTCTTCGTCTGAAGTGCCAGGTGCATTGCAAGGAGCGAGCTTGGTCTGGGCGACTTCGGAGACGTTTGCAAGTCTTGTAGGTTCCCAGGAGATGACTGTCCTGGAGAAATACCGGGAGGCGGTGGCGGTTTTGGCCGAAGATGATGAAAGCCCACTGGGATTCAAGCAAGGCCAGTACAATCTAACGCTGCGACATACGGGGCAATGGCTCAAGCGGGACGAGATTGCAGTGTGGCTAGAAGACATTGAAGCGGACCTCGTGGCGGTGGGGTCGCAGGACGCAAGGGCATTAGGTGATAGTGGTGTATTACTTCCACTGGATAGGTTTACTGGCGTCGATGGGGCTACGATTGAGCGGGAGTTCTATCCGAGCGTGCTGTCGCAGTTCAAGCGTGGTTCTCTCTACGCTTTGCCAGTAGGCGCGCGTCCGCAGATGCTCTACTACGACGCCGCCTACTTCCGGCGTGAGGATGTCGCACCGGTGAATAGCAACTGGGACTGGGACGACCTGGTTGTGAATGCGGCAAGGCTGACAAAGCGGAGAGCAGACGGCGCCGTGGCGCGCTGGGGGCTGGCGACACACAGCTATGGGCTCTGGTGGGCGCTGTGGCAGAACGAAGCGGACGTGGTAGATCCGGACACGTTGCAGTGCCGGTTGCAGGAGCCGGCAGCGATTGAGGCGTTGCAGTTCTTTCGTGACTTGCTGCACACGCATCGAGTCTCACCGCCGCTTCTTAGGGACTTAGGGACACTCATCTTTGAGTCGGGCACGCCGCCGGCGATGGTTTATGGCCTCCCCCCAGTGCGCCCGTCCCAAGGCGATTTCCGACTGGCAGAGATCCCGCGCGGCAAGGTGCATGCCGTGCCGGTGCTTGGAGACTTCGGGATTGCGATTGCGGCGAGAACCACCAACCCGGAGGCCGCGTATACAGCGCTGAGGGGTCTGGCGAACGTCATGCAGAAGTACGTGACCGTGCCTGCACAGAGAAAAGCGGTAGCGACGCTTGGAGAGACCCGGAAGGACCTGCGACCGGAAGAGGTGATTGCGTTACAACAGTCTATGGAACACAGTTACGGCTGGCCGCAGACAGGGGCGCAAATTGGTGCCATCCGCTATCTGGTTGAAGCTCTCGTGGACGGCGATGATGTGGCGACTGTAGTCAACCAAGCGTGCTCCATCGTGCGTGAATACCAACAAGCCTGAGGACCGGCACGGGAGTATACGTGAATCCTTGGCTAATTTTCGTTGTCGACACAATCCCGCCAATTCACCAATCGTAGCGCGGGGGCTTGTCCCCCGCTTCCTGGCGCAAGCAGCGTAAACTCACTGGAAAAGCTGTTGAGAGGTGGATTGGTTTATGCACTAGGGAGCACACTGCAGATTTGGGATTGTAGGATTCACTGCAAGGAATGAAGCCATGCTTTCACGCCGAACGTTGATAGGAAGCACGGCAGTGCTCGCGGCCGGTTGCGGCGGGCCGGATATCTCGCTTCCAGAGTTAGGCACTCCGAGGATCACTCCATTAACCTGGGTCTCGCGCTCAATAGCCGAACTCAACACCGGCCCCGGTATCGCATCGTTAATCGGATACTACGCAATCCCCATGCGCGTCTTTTCCCGCACCGATCGGCAAACAGGAATCGGGCAATGCCATGCAAGCCCAAATCCTGGTTAGAGCTAGGCGTGGCGTGCGCCGGGAATGTTGACCCGCCGCATGCTTTACTCCCGCCACATGCTTTGCTGGAGTAAGCGATCTTCCTCATCGAACAAGCAACACTCTTGTGTTTTCTTATGTTCCTCTCATGGTTCTCTAATGCTTGACACACTTCACTGGTGTGTAATGGCTGAAACAGAGACACCATGGAGGACTGGGTCTAGGGTGCCAAAGAGTACCACACGGTCAGAGTCTTACCGGTGCGAAAATGAGAAGTACGATGCTTTCACGCCGAACGTTAATAGTAGGAACAGCGGCACTCGCGGCGGGGTGTGGTTTTCTCAAGTCTCCGCTTTCAGCGCCGGGGTCACCACAGCCCACTGCATTGAACTGGGTGTCGGGCGCGCATCTCGGTCTCAGTGACAGACTTGGAACATTACGCCCTAAGGAGATACTCCAACAGTCTATAACTGCCCTACAAGATGACGAAGAAAACCCGCATGGTCCCAAACGCGGACGATACCAATTAACCCTGCGTTACGTAGAGTATTCAGCGATTCCGAGTGACTATCCAGCGTGGCTCGAAGAGATCGAAGCCGACCTTGTCACCGTCCATGCCGGAAACGCAAAGGCGTTGGCGGAAAGCGGCCTTTGGCTGCCCTTGGACCAGTTTATGGGCACGGCCGACCCAGAACTTGAGGCGGCATTCTTTCCGAGCGCTATCGAGCAGTTCCGGCACGGGGCGCTCTACGCTCTGCCGGTTGATGCCCGTCCGCTGATGCTCTCCTACGACGCTGAGCACTTTGCTCGGGAGCAAGTCCCTCCTCCGACAGATGGTAGCTGGAACTGGGACGACTTAGTAGAAAATGCAGTGAAGTTGACGAGGCGCCGGGAGGACGGTACCCCGGTCCGCTGGGGCTTAGGCGCGCACAGCAATCAAGTCTGGTGGGCGCTGTGGCAAAACCAGGCGGAGGCGGTTGATCCGGACACCTTGCAGTGCCGGTTGCAGGAACCGGCGGCGATTGAGGCCTTGCAGTTCATTCGCGGGTTGATACACTCGCACGGCGTCTCGCCGCAAACGATCAATTGGGAGTTTCCGCCGGCAATGGTCTACGCACCGCCCCCGTGGCGCCCAAGTTACGGCGACTATCGGTTGGCGGCGCTGCCTCGCGGCAAGGTGCAGGCTGTGCCCGTGTTCGCCGACATGGGAATTGCGATTGCCGCCCGGACGGAGAATGCGGAAACAGCGTACACGGCGTTGAAGGGGCTAGTGCACGCCCTCCAAACGCGCGTGGGCGTGCCGGCAGAGAGGGAGGCAGTGGCGCGGCTTGGAGAGTATCGGACCGACCTCCGACCCGAAGAAATCGCGGCGCTCCAGCATTCAATGGAACATGGGCGCGGCATGCCGCAGAACGTGCCGGCGCTGTTCGCCATGGACAGTGTTGTCAAGGGTCTCGTGCGTGGCGATGAAGTGGCTAGCGTAATCAACGAGGCCTGTTCCGTCGCGCGCGAGTACCAGCAGGCCTGAGGGCCGGCACGGGAGTAAACGTGAATCCTTAGCTAATTCTGATTGTCGACACTATCCCGCCAGTTCACCAATCGTAGCGCGGAGGCTTGTCCCCCGCTTCCCGGCGCAAGAAGCGTAAACCCGCTGGAAAAGCTGTTGAGAGGTGGGCTGGTTTATGCACTAGGGAGCGCCCTGCAGATTTGGGAATGCAGGATTCACGGCAAGGAAGGAAGTCATGCTAACACGCCGAACGCTTATAGGAAGCACAGCGGTCCTCGCCGCCGGTTGCGGCGGTTTGGATATTCCATTTCCGGTGCTGGGCGCTCCGAAGATTACCCCATTGACCTGGGTTTCGCACATAATAACCGGTCTCGGTCCTGGGCACCTTGTGGCGTCGCCTGAGGAAAAACTTCGGCGGATAGAGCGGATTCTAGCAGAAGACAGTGACAGCGCCTTCGGTCCCACGCGCGGGCGCTACAGCCTGTCGCTGCAATACTTCGAGCGCTACGCGGGGAGCTACTCGGATCCCGATGCGGAGGAGTTCTACAAGCCCGAGCACTTAGCATCCTGGCTGAACGAAATTGGCGCGGACCTCGTGACCGTGTGGCATGACGAAGCGCGCGCCTTAGGGGAGCGGGGCGCATTGCTGCCCCTGGACCGGTTCAGCGGCGATGGGTCCGGGCTCAGTGGCGAATACTATTCGTCTGTGCTCGATTATTATCGTGAGAAGGGCGCGCTCTACGCTCTGCCGGTAGGCGCGGATCCGCTGATGCTCTCCTTCGATGCGGACTACTTTGCAAGCATGGGGCTGGCGCCGCCAAACTCTACGTGGGACTGGGATATCTTGGTGGAGAACGCGCTGAAGCTGACGCGACGGGAGGAGGATGGCACGGTATCGCGCTGGGGGTTGATAGCGCACAATAGTTCTATTTGGTGGGCTTTGTGGCAGAATGAAGCGGAGCTAGCCGACGCGCTAACCTCGCAATGCCGATTGCAGGAACCGGCCGCCGTCAAAGCGCTAGAGTACATTTGGGATTTAATGCACACCCATGTTGTCTCGCCTGCGGCCGCTGGAAATGATCTGAACAAGCTTGTCTATGGTGAAGTGGCCTCCCCGCCGGCTATGATATATTTCCCTGTCCTTTACCTCGCGATTGGCGCCAAATATCGTAGAGCAGAACTGCCCCGGGGCAAGGTGCAGAGCACGCAGGTCAATCCCTACCCGGGGATTGCGATTGCCGCGCAGACCGCCAATCCCGAGGCAGCCTACACCGCGCTCCGGGGACTCGTGAAAACTATGCAACCGTATGTCAGAGTACCTTCTGAGCGAGAGGCGGTGGCGCGTCTTGGGGAATTCCGGTGGGACCTCCAACCGGAGGAAGTTATCGCGATACAACAGTCTATGGAATACGGACGTGGGAGACCTGATGACATAGCGCAGCGCCGTGCCATGTTCCGCTTGGTAGAGGCGCTCGTGCGCGGCGACGACGTGGCCTCCGCAGTCAACCAAGGCTGCTCCACCCTATACGAGAACCAGCGGACGTGACGTCGGACGTGTAGCCAGTGCTTAGTATGAGTTGTCCCGTGAAGTTTAGTTGTGCAGGAATTGTCCTTTACCTCACCGATAGAAAGAATGGTCACCGCTGGAAAGGGGGTGGTGAATGATGTGCATGTGCTAGGCGAGTTGCTCGCTACTGATACGACGACTGGCAGCTTGCCAAAGAATGAGAGCGTGTGACGACTAATCACTTAGTGTGAGGATGTTCCACGCAATAGTCGCATCAGAGATGCAATACATGCAAAGCATGGGAGGTAAAACCCATGGATAAGCTGATTGCGAACGCGAGTGTTGGCCTGGCCCGAGCCAGTATCAATCGACGCAGGTTTCTGGGTAAGGTTGTTGGGGCGGCAGGAAGCGCTGTAGCGATTTCTGCATTTTTTGTGACAGGGGTTAGTGCCGATCATTGTCAGGGGAGCCACTTCTGTGAGACTAGTCGTTCTACTGTACCCGGCTATTGTGGCGACAGAAGATGCAGTTTCCCCAAGAAACCGAGAATTTGGAGGCAAGAAGGGAATGATTGCTATACGGGCGCGACATGTCCTACGCTCTATAGCTTTCGCGACTGCGATGCTAACTGTTGAATTCGTGAGTCGCCCTCGACTCATGTGATTCACTACTCTATCGGGCAATAGGTATTAGCGCGGGGGCCAGAGGGGGGTGTGCAGCAGTTGCCTCCCTGAGGCCCCTGCAAATCCTAGAGTGAAATTGGCGTTTCTGAGACCACATCCAAAATTTGCAGATTGAGGAACTAGCTAGTGATTTCGCGCCGTGTAATGGTTGCAGGCTTGGGACTGCTAGCTGCGGGTTGCAGTACTCCACAGATCCCATTTTCTGTCCCGGGTTTCTCAAAGTCAATAGAGTTGACCTGGGCGGCCTCGACTCAATTTATCGGGCTTAATCGTCCCCGCGGAGTGGGCGATGAGGAACTGCTTCTCCGAGTGCTTACAAGGCTTGAGGAGGACATCGAGAGCCCGAACGAACCAAAGCAAGGTAACTACAGCCTAAGCTTACGGCACCTAGATTCGGACATACCACAGTCTTTGCACGATTTCTCAGTGCTTCTTCGGGAAATCAAAGCGGACCTCGTAACTGTGTCACCTGGACAGGCGAGGGCATTGGGAGAATCGGGTGTGTTGCTGCCGTTGGAGCAGTTCGACACTATTGCTGGCAGTGCAGTAGATCGAGCCTTCTTCCCAAGTTTGCTTGAACAATTCCGTTCAAATGGCTCCCTTTATGCTTTACCTGTGGATGCAGGACCGCTCATGCTTTACTATGACGCCGATTACTTCGAATTGGAACAAGCACCACAAGTAAACAGTAGCTGGAACTGGAATGACTTGCTGGAGAATGCGAGAAGACTGACGAGACACAGAGATGATGGATCAATACTGCGATGGGGTCTGGCAGCGCATCAGTATGGAATCTGGTGGGCGCTTTGGCAGAATGAGGCAGAGGCGGTTGATAATGAAACGATGCAGTGCCTGCTACAAGAACCAGCAGCGACTGAGGCGCTGCGGTTCTTCTATGACTTGATCCACACTTATCGCGTCTCTCCACCTGTTAACAGAGAACTATGGGAGATTGTTACCGGTTCAGCGGGTTTTCCGCCAGCGATGGTGTATGGCGTGCCACCGTTGCGCCCTCCCCGCGGACACTATCATCTGGCGGAGTTACCTAGGGGAAAGGTGCAAAGCGTACCTGTTCACAGTGGCCTCGGGGTCGGCATAGCCGCGCAGACAGAGAGTGCAGAAACAGCGTATATTGCGCTAAAGGGTCTCGTGCATACACTACAGAACTTTGTCTACGTGCCTGCAGGAAGAGAGGCAGTCGCGCAGTTGGGTGAAATTCGGACAGACCTCGGTCCGGAAGAAATCGCGGCGATACAGAGGTCACTTGAGGCAGGACGCGCCCTGCCCCTGGATGCCCCTGCCGCAATGTACGCCATGGATAACGTAGTTATCGATCTCGTGAAGGGCGACGACATTGTAAGCGTAGTCAACCGGGGTTGTTCTCTCTTGCAGGAGTACCTGCAAACCGGTGGGTCACAGCGCGAGTGAACAATCGGACCACGCTCGTTGTCAACGAGAGGATATCGCTCCGCCAGTTGACATCAATTGCAAATTAGGAGGCGGGGGACAAGCCACGCGCTACGATATCTGGCTAACGTCTTGTCGCCATGTCCCGCGGGGACGCAACACTGTCAAATACACCACTACAACAGGTAATCTCTCTGCCGTCAATCATATTCCAGGGCCACGCCGAGGGCTTCGGCGGGGAGGTTGATGGCGACTTCGGCAGCTTGGGGGGATTGGTCGAACGGGAAACGGTGGGTGAGCAGCGGCCCGACGCGCACCTTACCGGCAGCTTGGAGATCCAGGAGGGATTGCAGGTTACGCTCTTGGTCCCAGGGCACGAAGCGAGACGGGTAGTCTGCCTCGCCGCGCAGGTAGTCGCGCTCGCGGCTGCCGGGGCCGCGGCCGTTCACCCAATGGATGTTGATTTCTTTAGTGTGCGGGTCGGCGTCCGGGTGCGTGGGCGTGAAGTCCCAGATCACGCGCCCGATCAGCAGCACACGCCCGCTCTCCCGCACCAGCCGCACCGCCAGGGAGGCCGGCCCGCGCACCCGCGCCGAGGTCGCGATGAAGACCGCGTCCGCGCCCCTGCCGTCCGTGAATTCAGCCACCGCGTCGGCTATCTCGTCGTCGGTGCCGCCGGCCGTCGCCGCAGCGCCGAGTTCGCGAGCTTTCTCCAGCCGAAAGTCGTGGAGGTCAACGCCGAGCGCCTGCCCGCCCGTCACCTGGACAAGCTGCGCCGCGATCTGCCCCACCATGCCGAGGCCGAGCACCACCGCCGTCTCGCCCGGCAACAGTACCGCGCGGCGGATGGCATGGAGCGCCGTGAGACCGACGTTCGTCGTCGCGGCCTCGATGGGCGCGAGGCCCGGCGGAATCTTGGCAAACGAGTGCTTCGGCACCCACCCTTGCTCGGCGTGAAAGCCAAAGCCACCGCCTGCCGCCGCCACCAGGTCGCCCGGCTGGAAGCGGTCTTGCAAGTCAGGCGACACCTGCAGAATCTCTCCGGCAGACTGGTAGCTGTGGGCCTTCTCTGAGAACGCGCCGGGGTCTTGGCCTTCCGCAAGCGCCTTGCGCCGCCTACCGACGCCCGCCATCTCGGAACCGGCCCCAAAGACCGAGGCCAGCGTCCGAATCACCACGCCCGACCCCTGCAGCGTGGGCTCCGGCACCTCTTTGATGTAGATTTCGCCGCGATTGTTCGAATAAAGAGCGCGCATTACGATACGGACCTCCAATCCTGTCAGATGGATTAGTTGAACTAAAGACTTGCTTCAACCAAATGGTTGCCTATCCGCAACTGATCACTCTATTCCGTCCGCCCTGAGCTTGCCTGTCCTGAGCGTGCCGAAGGGTCGAAGGGTGAACGGATACGGAATCTTACGCCCACTACCGTTCGTACTTCCACAAGGGCTTCGCGAAGCCCAACATGCCAGGTGGATGCCAAGTATTTTTCCATCTCTAGCCTTCCAGAACCACCTTCTTCCAGTCTGGCGGTCTCCCTCCCTCAGTTATTCGGCGCAAGATTGATACGCGGCAGATGTCCTGGGCCGCAGCGAGGTTTGCAGGGATCACATCGTCGTACCCCTCCCCCGTATGAACGGCCTTAGAGCCTATGTTGTAAGCTTTCCGGACTGCCTCGAATATCTTGGTGCGCTCCTCTCCCTCAGCTCCCAGATACCAAGCAGCACGGAGCGCCAAGCGGAAACTTAGCTCCGCATTGTTGCCTTCGTCGAGAAACAGGGACTCAAGGGCAATCCTCAAGTCAATAGCCAGATCAACGCCGTTCCACGCCGCTCTACTTCGCCTCCATCTCTGGATTGGCACTCGTAGCTTTTCAAATACTCCTTGTTGGGATAGCCCTTCATGGATGTTGCGGACAAGAGGCGCGTCCTCTGCTCCTATCAGACGTCCCATCCGTAGTTGCGGGCCGCCCATGTTTTGCTCAAGTCCCAACTCATTGCGATACCCCAGCAAAGACTGCACTTTGGCGTTGAACCAATGCCAGCTACATATCTCCACAATCGGGTGATTGATGGTGAGTGAAAGCGCACTGATTGCTATCTCCGTTGAGAGTTTGTGTGGACTGAAAGGGACGTAAGGCCTGGTAGGCCCCACCTCGGCGTCTTCTGACCGCCTTAAGATCGGACCACCAGTTCGGTCGATACACAATAGTGTAGTAGTTCGCCCGAATCTAAACGCGTTGGAATCTGCATGGTCAGCCTGCATCAGCACAGCATCGGGGATGCCCAGGGTCGAGTCGCCCTGTCGATCGCCAAAGGCTTGGCCCCACTCTATGAGTCGGGCGCCGGGCCATAATTCGACCCCCTCTTTTCTGGGAGACGGGCTCACGCCATCAAGGACGACCACCTGTGTGTACTTTGCGGTGTCCCCCTCGACCAGCCGGAGGATGGCGTCGACAGTCTCCGATACGCCAAACAGGGCAGCACAGCGGACAATCGATTTCGAGAAATGCTCAACACTGTTACCCAGGTTGTCTCCGTAAACCCGAGTTGCAGGCAGGACAGCAATGAATCTGTGACTATCGGGATCAGTGTACGGGTCCAGCAGTTGCCCGACCAGTGCCACCAGCCGATCAAAATGCTCTCCGGGAAACCGGTCAGCGTCCGGGATACCTCGCACGAAGTCCGACGGTACGGGCAACCTGCGTCCCCAAAGCGCATCCGATTTTACTCGCTCGTACTCTTTCCGGTAGCCCTCAAGGTTTAGAAAGATAGTATCCGGGGGCCTTAAAAAGTGGTGCTCGCGCACGTAGAACTCTGCCCTTGGAAGTATTTCCTCTAGCAGAGATATCAGTTCACCTCTTAACGACATTGATCTCACCTGAATCAATTATAGCCAGTATGTACCCCACACAGGCGCGAATCTCTTACTTGGATTTTGGTCACCTGCTTTCTTGATGTCCGTAGTTGCGCATTAGTTCTGTCACACTTGGGCCGCGCCAAGCAACCGGGCTAGCCAGCAGTACAACCTCGTAGCTGCGGTTCGCGAACCACCTCAAGTTTCCGCGCACTGGGTTGCCCACCTGCCTAGATTCCAACGGTCCACCGGAAAGTTCGCAATTCGATACACTTAGGCCCACTCAGCGAACAGTTTAGGACTCACAACGGTTGCGGTGCCTGAAACCCCTGCGAACCACGCTCAGGGTATTACCGGAAGCGTCACGTGAGACGGCCTGCCGTGGTCGTGGAAGATCGTCTGCTGCGCCGAGAGCAGCGTGCCGTCGGCATAGTCGTTGAGACCCGTGTTGTGGTTGCGATCGAAGTTGGGGAAGTCGCTGCTGGAAATGTCGATGCGCATGCGGTGGCCGGACCTGAAAAGGTTGCTCGTCGGATTCACCTGGATCGTGTATTGATAAACTGCATCCGGCTCGATGAGCGTGGGTTCCGTATAGGAATCCCGGTAGCGGGCGCGCACGATGCCGTGGCAAAGCTCCTGCGCGAAGCCATCCGGCCACACGTCGATGAGCTTGACCACAAAGTCCGTATCGCGGGCGGATGACGCCGCCCATAGCTTCACCGTGATCGGCCCGGTGACCTCCAGCGGCGTCCCCAGCGGCGGCGTAGCATACGACAGGATATCGCGCCGGTGCTGCAGCGCGCGCTGGTCGTGGGGCTCTTGCTGACCGGGACCGGTGTAGAGGGTCATCACGGGATCGCGTGGATCGTACGTATATCCGTCCGGCGGCTCGTCCGTAGGCGCTTCACGCGAGAGTACGCCGTCGCCAAACGGCGTGTTCGCCTCGCCGCCGCTGTGGAAATGGAAGTCGGTGTATTGCGTGCGCGCCAGCGGCCACTCGTTCTCGCCGCGCCACGTATTCGCGCCCATCACGAAGAGCTGAATCGGCGGCCAATCGGCGATGCCGCTGGGGTCGCCCTTGAGCCAGGCGCGGAACCAGGCGTCGGCAATTTCGTAGTAATCGCGCACCGCCGCCGGGCCGAAGTCCACCGACCCCACTTTGCGGTTCATATCAGCGGTGGTATGGGTATAAGGGCCCACGATGAGGTGTTGATTGTCACGGGCGTGCGCCGTCATGCCGTTCTCGACCATGCCGGTGAACTGCTTGATAGTGCCGATCTGCTGGTCGTACCAGCCGGTAACGCTGAGTACGGGCACATTGACGTCTTGGTGTTGCTGCAAGAACCCGAAGTGGTCCTGGGCATGGTCGGTCAGCCAGTGGTGGAAATGCGGCTTCATGCCTGAAAGCACATCGTCAGGAATATCCAAGAGCGGCAAATACCAGAGCCACTTGCTGCGGTCCTGCTCCAGCCAAATGCGTTCCGCGTCCGCATTGGTGGTCGGCCCTTTGGTATCGCCGATGTGGATGCGCAGGTCCGGCGCCAGCGAGTTGATAGTCCACCACAGCACGCGGCCGAGCCGCAGCACGCCGGAGAGTTCGCGGTCGAGCAGGTTCGCGGTAATGCCGCTGGCGTACATGGTCGCGAGACTCGGCGGTCGGGTGGGCGCAAGTTCCCACTGTGTCCAGCCGTTGTACGAGTTGCCAAAGGTGCCGACCTTGCCGGTGGAGCCCGGCAGGCGCGCGGCCCACTCCACCGTGTCATAGCCATCCGTAGCATCAAACGTGTCGCCGCGATAGAACCCCGGGCGAAACTCGCCATCTGACGCAAACCGCCCCCGCACATCCTGCACTACGGCGATATACCCCCGCGCGGCATGACCCTCGCTGAGATCATGCGGGCTCTTGTTATAGGGGGTCCGACACAGCAGCACGGGGAACGGACCGGGCGCATCAGGCCGATACACGTCAGCGCGGAGAATGGTGCCATCGCGCATTGGCACGGGAACGTTTTCTTCTCGCGTTACGGCATACGTGTTGTCAGTTTGTGCCATAGGATTTCCTTGTGACTCTGGTAAACAACGTGTCTCCATGCCAATACGGAACGGGCATCCGTCCCTCTAGCTCCGGTAGCGCAGGTTTGTAACCTGCGGCCCTTTCCGTCATTCCGGCGAAAGCCGGAATCCAGTACAACGCAATGCAAGTCGACGATGCAAAGGAGAAGCGAAACAGATCAGGCCCCATAATCGAGGCGATCAGCACCCGGTATTACATCTGCGACAGATTTACCGGTAAGCTGCATATAGATTGCGTCAGGGCAAAGCTCAATCTCCTCCCCCCAAGCAATCCCTCCGTCTGGAGTAACGTGCACGGTCTCGAAATAGGTCCGGTCATTCCAAACGTCGAATACTCCACGTCCTGCCAGATGTGAGAGGTCAATCTCTCCGGCAGCGCCGTCCGAATATCGAATCCATATTCGGTACCCCACGCGAGGTTCTATTTCAATTGGCCGAACCAATGAGGTTGACCGAATTAGTGGAGCTGACCAACCAACACTCATTCCAAAGTGCCCGCTAGCACGATGATCTCAAAGACTTTGGCTATGCATCACTATAGGGCTGCGTTTAGTCCTGCCCGCATTGAGCCCTCACGCCCTACTGCTCAATGGCTTGCCTAATTGAACTGTCGATGCGAGCGACATCAGCACGCAATCTGTCCGCATGGTTGAAGAGATCGTCTAAGTCATCTAGACGCACTAATTCCTCTGACTTCCTCTCATCAAGAAGACCGAGCCTAATGTTCTTAGTCCTAAGCCGCAGCCGGCAAATTGCTCTAAGAACACTCTGAACAAGTCTCTGGCATAGTATCATAGCAAGAAAGCAGCATATGGCGAGGAGTTGGGTAATGGAGCAGCCGACGTTTGCCGACCTGGAGTACGCGCACAAGAAGCGCAAGACGCGGCGGGAGAAGTTCTTGGAGCGCATGGAGGAGTTGATCCCGTGGGCGGAGTTGGAGGCGCGCATTGCGCCGTACTATCCCAAGGCGGGGCGTGGGCGGCGGCCGTATCCCTTGTCGGTGATGTTGCGGGTACACTGCGTGCAGTTGTTCTACAACCTGAGCGATCCTGGGATGGAGGACATGCTGTACGAGGTGGAACCGGTGCGGCGGTTCGTGGGGCTGCGGCTGTCAGAGGCGCTGCCGGACGAGACGACTATTCTGCACTTTCGGCATATGCTGGAGCGGCACAAGTTGGGAGAGGGATTGCTGGAGGCGATCAACGCGCATCTGGCGTCGCAAGGCTTGCGGCTGCGAGAAGGGACGGTAGTGGACGCGACCATCATCGCGGCGCCAACGTCGACCAAGAACCGCGAGGGGGAGCGAGACCCGGAGATGCGGCAGGTGAAGAAGGGGAACCAGTATTACTTTGGGATGAAGCTGCACATTGGGGCCGACGCAGAGACGGGGCTCGTGCACAGCTTCACCACGACGCCGGCCAACGTGCACGACGTGACCCAAGCGGCGGCGTTGCTGCACGGCGCGGAGAAAGCGGTGTGGGGAGACGCGGGGTACGTGGGGGTGCAGAAGCGACCGGAGCATCAGGGGCGCGCCGTAGCGTGGCAGGTGGCGTTGAAGCCTGGGCAGCGGCGGAAACTGGCGCCTGAGAGCGCGGCGGCGCTGGCAGAGCGGCGCAAAGCGTCGGTCAGGGCCAAGGTAGAGCATCCGTTCCTGTGGGTGAAGCGGCACTTCGGCTACGCCACGGTGCGCTACCGGGGTCTGGCCAAGAACAGGCAACGGCTGGCCTTGCTGCTGGGGCTGACCAATGTGGTGACGGCCGCACGCCAGTTGGCAGCTTGACACGGGAGCAGTGCGCCCAAAACACGAGTGGGAGCAAAAAACGCTCCCAGCAGCGCCGAAACACGGGCAAAACAGCCCCTCCCAAACGCCAAAACACACCCCAAAACGCCCCCACAATCCTGCACACACCAATAACGCCACGCTTGCACCGAGTTGTTCAGACCCTTCCTAAGTCTATTGTCATCCAAAAGCACACTACAATACTGGCTCGTTGATCTAAGTCCAACCCGATGGACATCAACCGAATCTCGGACGATCGCCTTGATGATATTGAGTGCATCTATCTCTAGCGCTATAAACTTCGGTTCGTCTACCGGGTCGGAAACAAGATCAGCTTCTTCCTGCTGTGGCTTATTGTCCTCTTGCTCTTCCTGTTCCAGGGCAGACTTTAGGCGGTCGCTGATTCGATCGTTGATAAACTGGACGAATGCTTGCCTAACAAGAGAACCGAATAGATCTCGTATTGTCTGGGTTGCCCGCCCCTCATAGACGCGCCCAACGATAAACCGAACAAATTCATCAGAGGGACTTTCAAGTTCCTTGGAGATTACACGCTTGATCTCTGTCGTGTACTTCAGTTCCCTAGCGGCATCCACAATCTCGTCTAAATCAAAGGCAGCCTTTGTAAATCTCTTTAGCCCCTCGACCTCCGCCTCCGTAAAGTCGAGCATATTGAACTCAAAGAAGGGCTTCCTGTCCATCACGTTGGGCTCATCGAGGTCCGAAAAGAACCGATACAGAACTCCGTCAGTGAGAATGCCGAATCGGGCGTCAGTTACGGTGAAATAGCGAGTTAGTTGGGATATCTCCGCTTGATCTAGGTTGTTACCGAAGTTCTTGCATTCGATGAGGATTGCGGGCTTCCCGTCCTGCATCAAGGCGTAGTCGACCTTTTCGCCCTTCTTCAACCCGACGTCAGCAGTAAACTCCGGCACCACTTCGGTTGGATCAAAGATCGAATAGCCCATCATCTGTAAGAACGGTAGAACGAGAGCGTTCTTAGTAGCCTCTTCAGTGTCAAGGTGATCGGTTCGCTCGGCAAACCTGCCCGAGCGCGTGCGTACTTCGTCGATGAAGTCCATCTATTGTGCGTCCTTGCTGGCAGACTGTGTACTTGTGTTCTCTGCTTTTCTGCATTGGGGGTATAGAAGCAAGTGTACCTCATAGGTACTTATCTTCAGAGTTCATAATAGTCAAACGCTGAAGGAGGGTCAAAGCACTAATGACGCTACGCACCGCAGCAATACTTAGGCTTGCCACACAGGGCATTCCGTCGCCCCGGAGCACGTCACGCGGGTAGAAGCTCGCTCTACCCCTCTACTTCCACCACCGGTGGGGTGATGAAGTCGTGGTAGCGGTCCGCGACGAGGGCGTCTTGTGTGTCGCCGGTGTGGAGGTAGACGCGGAAGTTGCAATCGAGGCGCGCGCCTTCGGGCAGCACGTAGCTGCCGTCCACGCCGGGGTGTCCCAGAAACTCGCGCCAGGCGAACGGGTTTGCATGCATCAGGCCGTAATTGCGCATGTGCCAGTAGGTGGGATAGCGGAAGCTGGAGGGGTGGTCGAACACCGCAACGCCCACGGTCTTGCCGTCCACGGGCCCCGCGTAGTCCATCCACTGGGCGCGTTTGCCGAAGCATTCGGTTTCGCCTCTGCCGCCATACGCGTTCTCGATGGTTCCATCCGCATCCGCGTCCATGCTGCTGGCTACCCGCACGGAGAGCATAGCGCCTTCCTTCGTATCGCCAAAGCGCACGGGGCCTTCCGTGGCGTGGAAGGTCACGGCGATGTCCAGAATGCGCGCGTCCGGCGCAGCGGCGTAGGCGACCACGCGCTTCTCCTCCGCCACCACCGGCTGTTCGTCGCGGCTTACCCAGTAGCTGCGTGAGCGAAACGCGCCGCAGACCGGCCCACTAACAAAGGTACTGTCTGCGCCGAAGGCAGGGAGAAAAGAATTGTGACGCTGGTAGCCATGGTCGTTGAGTTCACTCCAGAGGTCCACGCCGTTCACGTCGCCGTGCGCGACGTGGATTGACTTATGGTGGGGGTGGTCTTGTTTCTCGCCAGCAATATCAGACACCATGGGGTACCCGCGCGTCATGCCCTTGCCGGTGGGGCCGATCACGGGGTAGAGAAAGAGCTTATTGTGATTGGCCGCGTGGTGATAGATGGTGAAGAGTTCGCCATTGAGGTGCACGTCCAGGCCGTACCTGCCGTCGGCAACGGTCACGGCGCTCCCGCTTTCGCCCTCTTCCAGCGTGAAGGTCTGGCTGGCATTAGCGGCAAGCGCGGGCAGAATCCAGGCCAGACGGACACCGTTTGCGGTTTGCACTGCCTGCGCGGGGAGCGCTTCCTTGCTGTCGTCTGACACCACAACGTAGTCTCGGCTCGAATCGAGCCCCTCGCCATCGACCCAAACCGGGCAATGCCGCCGCTCGTGGTTGCCGGCGCGGACTGTGAACTGCATACGTGCCATAGAACAGACTTTCTCTTGGTGGGACGTTCCACACGATATGGCTCATCCGAAGTACTAGCAATGAACATAGGCGCTGGCGAACGCCTTGTCAACTAACGACCGACCGCTATCCTTCATCCAAGCTCTTTCGAAAGCGGAATCGGCGGCAGAATTGCTTTCAGTCTGCGCAAATGGCTAGGCACAGGCAATGCTACGGACAAGAAAAGCACGGTATATCTCGAAAAAGAGTAATTGACACATTAACCCTTGCGGTACTGTGCTATAATACGGTCTTGATTAGATGTGTGTTGGGAGCATGTTGACGCAAGGAGGTCAACGCAATCGGTGCTTTTCGAGAGCTGTGACGCCTTAAGCCTGTCCTCATTCCTTCTCCAATTGGCTGAGCGGCGCACAGTCCCAGTGTACGTACGCCATTGACCGGAGGAGGTCATTTGCGATGAAGACACGATCGAATTTGCTTACTCGTCGGCGCCTTTTCATTGGCGCCGGTGGCATGGCTAGTGTGCTGGCGCTTGCCGCCTGCGGCGCAATGCCGGCTGCCACAACTGCGCCCGCAGAAGAAATGGCTGAGGAGCCCAAGGCCAAAGAGGCCATGCCCGAGGCCGAGATACCCGTCATCAGCATCGATGAGTATTTCACCGAGTCCGACGGCCGTCATGCGCCGTACCTGGCCACGCTCAAACTGGCCGAAGAGGAGCTGAACGTCAAGTTCAACGTGATTCCCGGTGAATATAGCGGGATTTGGGACCGGCGGAAGACTGCCTTTGCCGCCGGTGAGGCCGATGTTGACATCTCGATGAACCAGGTGAACTGGGTCTTCTTCGGGGGGTTCAACGGCATGTTCGTCGACCACATACCTTTGATGCAGCGGGACCAGGTCGACATCGCCCGCTATTATCCCGCGGACATCAAAGCCTGGAGTTGGGCCGGCAAGCTGTATGCCATCCCCACGCAGTCCGGCGGCGAGTTGGTGCTCTTCAATAAGCAGTACTTCGATGAAGCCGGTCTGAACTACCCGGGCGGCGACTGGACCTATGACGACATGATCGACATGTGCCAGAAGGTCAACAAACCCGATGACAACCGCTGGGCGGTGCGGGTCGGTCAGAACAGCCTCTTCTACATGGCCAGCACCTTCATGCTGAATTTCGGCGGAGAGGAGTTGACCGAAGACGGCAACAAGGTACTCTACGGCGACGATACAAAGGCGCATGCCGGTGCCCAGTTCAACGTGGACTTGCACCTGAAGCACCAGTTCACACCGCCGAGCGAGGTGGTCAAGGAGTTGCTGGCCGGCCGTTCGGGCATCGGCATCTTGGAACTGGGCCACATCGCCATGGAATTCAACGGCGTCTTTCGCTACAACGCCTCTCAGCAGCACTTGGGCGAAAAGCTCAGCGTGACCCGACCGCCGCGTGGCGAACGCGGCACGGCAACCGTGGTCGGCAACGCCCACTCCATCATGGGTCTCTCCAACGTGCAAGACTCGGTGTGGGAATTGCTGAAGTGGCTCGGCTCGGATGAGGGCGCTACCGGTTCCGAATACTTCGGTTGGACGTCCTGGCCGTCCATCATCGAGCACGCCTCCCACCCAGGGTGGGCGTCGCGATTCGAAGGGACAAACGTGGAGGACGCAATTCAGGCATGGGCCGAGGAAGGCCACAATTTCCTGCGCCTGCCTGAGTTCAACGAGGCTTGGGGACCGCTGCAACAGCCGTGGTACAGCGCGCTCAGAGGCGAACTTACCGTGCCGGAAGGCCTGCGCGAATCGGCGCGAATTCTCCAAGAAATTATCGACCGCCGGCCCGAAGAGCATCGGGAATAGTAGATCGTCTGAGGCGTAGTAACCGGTTAAGGTTGTTAATCGCTTTGTCGGTTCGACACGAGGGAGCAGTTCACAGAGCTACTCCCTCGTTCGTTTGACAGGAGCACGGTACCGGCCAAAGGGTATATAATTGCGTCAAGAATTACCGGCATGAATTGTGCACTTACGTGTGTCGAGATTCTCTGACTACTTGGACAAACAGGAGTGGGTGTAATGGAGCGACTTGCCCTGCATGGCGGGACACCGGTTCGGGACGGCACGAAGCGTTGGCCGAGGTGGCCGCAATACGATGAACGCGAACTGCGAAACGTGCAAGAGGTCTTCGAGAGTAGAACGTGGGGCGGCACGGCGCACGGACCCATGAAGACCGCGGCGCAAGAGCAGTTTGCTGCCTACCACGACGCGCGATTCGGCATCGGCCTCACCAGTTGCACCGCCGGTCTCGAAATCGGGCTGAAGGCATATGGAGTCGGCGCAGGAGATGAGGTGATCGTACCGGCCTTCACGTTCATCGCCACCGCATTTGCGCCCATGTACCTTGGCGCGACTGCGGTAATGGCGGACATTCATCCGGATTCGCTATGCCTTGATCCTGATCGCACCGAAGAGGCAATCACGCCGCGCACGCGCGCCATCAGCCCGGTGCATTACGGCGGCTACCCGGCGGACATGGAGCGGTTTGAGGAAATCGCGCGCAAGCACGACCTGGCAATCATCGTCGATGCCGCCCATGCCCACGGCGCGGAGTGGAAGGGCACGAAACTTGGCGGCATGGGCGACGCCAGTTCCTATAGCTTAGGCGGCGGCAAGAACATGAGCACCGGCGAGGGCGGCATGCTCACGACTAACCACGAGGAGCTAGCCGAGCGCTGGCTCTATACGCTCTCCAGCTTTGGCCGCGCGAAGAACGAGCCCGGCTACGTGCACTACGAATTGGGCGGCCATTACCCAATGAACGAATTTCAGGCGGCCATCCTGCTGGGGCAACTGTCACGCTTCGACGAACAGACCAAGAAGCGCAACCGCAACGCAAAATACCTCTCCAACCTTTTGGCGCAAATAGAGGGCATCGAGCCGCCGCCGATTCCGCCCGAGGTCACCCAGCACGGGATGCACATCTATACCTTCCGCCTAAAGCCGGAACAGTTCGGCACGGACAAAGAGACCTTCCTACGCGCTGCCCACGCGGAAGGCGTGCCGGTCTCCGGCGGCCACCCGCGGCCGATCTACGAGAATCCTATGCTTGACCTCGAGACCGGCGACATAGTGGGCGGTGCAGGCAAGTTCCGCGTGATGGATTGTCCGGAGTCTGAGCGGCTTACGCGTGATGAGGGCATCGCCATGGGACACGTGACCCTGCTGGCGGAAGAGTCGGACATGGACGATATTGCGGAGGGCATCGCCAAGGTGCGCCGCCACGTGGACCAACTGCAACGAGTTGCCGTGTAGAGTCTCTTCTTTGCGAAGGAGCGTGGCCCGACCGGCGTTCGAGCGGCAATGGCGCGAGCACAGGGCCTTCGATTGATGGAGACACGGTCCTCAATTGATTTTGGGAAGAGGGATTCCGGCTTCTATATGGTAAGACATTTCTGACGGCGCCATTCCGCAGCACCGAGAAGATGGATTCCCGCTTGCGCGCGAATGACGGGAGCGCCACTGCGGCTAGAGATCCTGGAAACCTACGGGCCCACGCTGGCGGCGTCCTGCGCAAGACTGCGGCAGCAGAAGAAAGTCCATTCTCCCCGAGGGAGAAGGCTAGGATGAGGATTTTTCCCCGGCGATCCGGCCTCGTGCTGCCGTATCGCCCTGGCATGACCCGCAGATTCACCGCCAACCATCAGGGCCGCGACTATCTGCTCGTCCGTCCTGCAGGCTCTGCTTGAGCTGCTTCCATGTGCAAGTGCTCACGGCAAAAGGCAGACGCCCGGTGGATGCGGTCGCGCACCTTCTCATCAGAGCGGCCCGCATGCAGTGCATAGGGGTGAAGCTCCACCACGAGGATGCCCCCAAAGCGGCTGCGGCTCAATTCGTTAAGAAAGTCCGCAAGCGGCAGCGTGCCCTCGCCGGGAAAGAGGTGTTCCCGGCCATTGTATTCGTCCGAAAGGTGGATATGCCGCACCGTAGTGTGTAGCTGTTTCCACGCTTCCAAGATGTCGATTTTCGAGACGCCAAAGTGCGTCGTATCCATCGTCAGCGCCGGAAAGGAGCGCATGGCCTCCGGGTACCAGAATTCGTGAACGTCCCGCTGCAAGATTCCCAAGCGTTTCACCAATATGCGGGGCAGATTCTCAACAGTGAGCAGCAATGGGGTCTGTGCTTGCAGGTCGGCGAGGTTCTGCAGCAGCCATTCAGCAAGGTCAGGCGTGCCTCGCGCAATAGGGTGAATGACAACCGTGCGCGCGCCGACTTCCTCGGCCAAGCGTATCGTCGCCCTGAGCGTGCCGGGATAGTCCGCTCCCATTTCCGGTATGGTTCTAAACGGCGCGTGTACACTGCAAACAGGAATGCCCCACTGCGCAGTGAGTGCATTGATGTATTCCGCTTGGCGGGTATCCCAGCGATCGTCAACGATGACTTCCACACCGTCAAACGCGGAGCCCTTCATCAATTCAAAGGTTCGCGCCAAACCATACGTATAAAGCGAGCCGGCGGAGAGTGTGATCGAAGGAGTTTGGTTGGTAAAATTGCTTTCGTCAGCCATATGTGTCCGCCTTCTTAGGGATGAAAATCCGCGTACTTTGCCATTGCGGACTCTTGGGCCGCTCTCTTCTTTCGCAACTATTAGTCCGCCGTTGCTAAAGCGGTGGACTCTGCGGCCGGCCTGCGCGGCATTTGATTAGCGTTGTCACCATAGACTCTCATTATAGCGGTGCTGCCTTTGCCGGGTATACAGCACCGGATGCAACGGGAGATGCCCCTCAATGAACTGCGTTCCGCCTCTTGCCCCGGAGCCGCTATCCCGCTATTCTGCCTACTACCGTCCTCAACCGCGATTTCTCTCATGGTGTTGAGGCTTGCGCCAAGCAGCCGGATGTCTGGGAGCGCACGCACCAAAGCAACGATTCCGAGGAGCATTGAGATTTGAGAGGCGAAGTAGCAGGCCCCATGCGGTGTCCGCTCCTTGCGCCAAGGAGCGGAGGACAACCCCTCGCGCTACGCAAGACCCGTCATTGCTGGGGACATGAAAGAGTGAGGCGGTGAAGAATCATATGTATGACGTGCGGCGACGTGCCTGGCACAGGCACGTCGCCGCACTTGCACACGTTTCACCCCCTGAGGCCCGCGTAGTTGTGCCCCCTGGGGCACCGGCCATTGAGGGGCCAAAGAAAGAGTCAGACCGCAACGTAGCGGTGGTGGCGGGGTCGTTTAACCCGGTAACGTACGCGCATCTCAGCCTTTGCGACGGCGCGCTGCAGCAGCCGAATATAGACGCGGTCTGGCTCTTGCTGGCGATTCACACCGTAGATAAGGAGGAGGTCACCGGCGCGTGCTTGGAAGACCGTCTCTGCATGCTCGAAACGCTCACACAATCACGGCCGAATGTGGGTGTTGTGCTCTGCAATCGCGGCCTCTACGTTGACCAGGCCGAGGCGCTTCGCAGAGCCATCGTCGCGCCCGGGCGGGAGCTGGTGTTCGTTGTGGGCTACGACAAGATTCAGCAGATACTCGATCCACGCTACTATACCGATCGCAAGACCAGCCTTGATCGGCTCTTTTCGCTCGCGCGATTCCTGGTCGCAGAACGCGGCACGCACGGTACCCAGGCACTGGACGCCTTGCTCGAACAGAAGGAGAATCGCATGTATCGCGAGCGCATCGCGGCATTGACCACGCTGCCCGCCTACCATGACCCCGCGCTCTCATCAACGAGCGTTCGTACGGCATATGCTCAAGGCAGCGGCAGTGCCGCCGGTGCGACGTCGGTGCCTGAATTCGTGCAAGACTTCATCGCTGCTACGGGCGTCTACACAGCTCCGGTCGTGCTGCCAAGTGGAGAGAAGATTGACTGCTACGCGCTGAGGCTGAGAATTCGAGACGCACTCTTGGCAGAACCGGAAGGCGACTTCTCAGCAGCCGAGTTCCAAGCCGCAGTTGCGTTGGCTACTTCAGATTCAGTCTCCGGCCGCGCATTACGTCGGCTTCTCGCGCAAGATACCGTCTCTCTAGGGAAACTCCTCGAGCACGTGACGGCTTGAGGTAAATGTCTCCAAGAGATTTGTGGCCAACGATCAATCGGTGATCAATCCACTACAGTGTTGTGTGTTCAGCAGAGAGAGTAGACGGAAAGTTGGTAAATTCCTGAAGCAACCTGGGGTCTGTGCGCAGTTGGTCGTCGATGATTTGCTACAATACTACGAATGAGAATAGGATTAAGGGGGTGTCCTGGAAAGAAGCAGATTGGAATGTGCAAGATGCTTGAATCTAGTGGCGAAAAAGAGAAGAAGATTAAGGTTTATGCGGATGGAAATGGGGGACTGTATGTCAAGCCGGAAGACGTATTCAAGAACCCAACAATTCGCGAAAAAATCAGAGAACTCAATGAACTTGGGCCAATGGCAGAGTACTCACCAAAGGATAGTCCAACTGTAGCCGAGTCCTAGATGGATCTAGTATCGACACTCTTTCCCGCTCTAATTGGATATTTCTTCCTTAAGGCCTCAAAACGCACCCGTTTGACGATACCCCACGAATCCGGCTACCATCTCTTCTTCAAGTCTGCACTTGTCGGCTATGGTCTCGTAGGTGTGCCCTATGTACTTGGTTCGATTATTGGGCACATTTTAGCTTCTGCAGATTGGGTTCTACGAATCTCTGAAACATGGGGATCGCTTTCACCATTCGGATTCTACGTCGGCGCTTATATTGCAGGCATCGCCCTAGGATTGATCTGGTTGCTCCTTGAGCTGGCGTTCTACAACGAAGCAGCAGGCTTCATTAAGTCTGCGAGAGAGAGAGGCGACCAACTTGGAGCACTTATCGCCGAAGCTCTCGGATCGGACATGTTCGTTGAGATTACACTTAAGAACAGGAAGTCCTATATTGGCTATCCGCTAAGCATGAAAAACGGTCGCAATGCTGACATTGAGCTCTCACCACTGCAAAGTGGATACCGTGACGAATCAACGCAAAAGCTGGTGATAGAGATTGACTATACCGGAGTAATACTAGCTGATAGCGACATCATTGCTAGTGACACACGGGTGATCATTTCTTCAGCCGAGGTAGTTTCTGCCAAGCCTTTTGATCCTCGACTATATAGAAAGTTCCGAGAAGTCAACCCTGGAACTCCTCCACTGCCGGGCAGCGAATTGGCGGAACGTAGAGCTTGATTCCCGTGTACCTTAGAGGATTTCTTGCTGCAATTGCCCAAAGACCTCACCACGAATTTGCTCTGGACATGATAAGCATATCGCCAAGTCTTTAAAGCAAAGACGCCCCGCCACTTAATGTTACGGGACGCGAACTCGCTCAGATTTATTTTCTTGTCCGCGCAGTGCTCACTCCTGCTTCGGTTTCTCCAAGTCATCGACGTCGAGGGAGTTTATAAACTCACGAAAGACGCCGAGTTGTTCCTCAAGCTCAGGATCGAGCGCGCTTTCCCGTCCGGACTCGCCATCGCCTTCTTCTTCCTTCGCTGGAGTAAAACTCGCAGCATCCAGCACGCTCTCCGCGACGAGTATTGGCGCATCGACACGCACTGCCAGGGCGATCGCGTCGCTAGGTCGCGCGTCGATTTCGATGTGTCGTCCATTGTGGTCGAGCACGATGCGCGCGTAGTAAGTGCGATCCGCCAAATCGTTGATGAGGATACTAACCACTGTAGCGCCGAGCATCTCTATGACGCTGCTGAGGAGATCGTGGGTTAGCGGTCGGGAGAAACTGTGCTTGTGGAGCTTGATCGCAATCGAATCGGCCTCGGCAATGCCGATTACGATCACGAGATAACGCTGTTGGTCCTTCTCGCGCAGGACAACCAGCCGGGTCGGATTGGCTGGATTCCTGCCCACCTTCTCTATCACCATCTCGACCATCGAAATACCGCCTGCGTAGCTTCTCTACAGTGTCTTCCGGTCACGATCGCCCGGCACCGCCGAACGTCCAAGGGCAACAGCACGCGTACCCTCAGTACTTTCAGTTTACTCTTCCGGTTGGTCTAGCTCAAACGCGTGGTGCAGGGATTTGGCTGCCCGCACAGCGTCGTCTTCATGCACGAGGCACGTAAGTCTGATCTCGCTCGTCGTTATGCTCTCGATGTTGATGCCCGGTTCTGCCAGTGCGCCGAACATGCGTGCGGCCACACCGGGAGTACTCTGTATGCCGGTGCCCACGATCGACACCTTTGCCAGATTGGCAAAGTGCAGCACGTCAGATGCGCCCAAAGCCTGGCAGGCAACTTCGACTAACTCCAGCGTCTTAGCCAGATCGTCGCGCGAAACGGTGAAAGAGATATCGGCAATACCGTCGTGGCTGATATTCTGCACGATTACGTCCACGTTGATGCTTTCATCGGCAAGGGGTTGAAAAAGCCCGTGGGCAATGCCGGGCCGGTCTGGAATGCCGAGCACAGAAATCTTGGCGACGTCGGTATCTACTGCGATACCGCGAATGCGTTTAGCGTCTTTCTCCATATCCTCTCCTCGCGTGATCACTGTACCTGAATCGTCATTGAACGATGAACGCACCACGATGGGCATGTCAAAGAGTTCTGCCAGCTCTACCGCCCTGGCGTGCATCACGCGCGCGCCGAGCATTGCCATCTCCAGCATCTCCTCGTGGGCAATCCGGCTGAGCTTCCGTGCGGTGGGGATTACGCGCGGGTCGGCGGTGTAGATGCCGTCTACGTCGGTATATATCTCGCAGGTGGCGGCTTTCACCGCAATTGCGATGGCGACTGCGGTGGTGTCCGAACCACCCCGCCCGAGTGTGGTTACATCCAGGTCGTGGGTTACACCTTGGAATCCGGCCACGATGACGATGCGGCCCTGGGCGAGCTCTTGTTCCATCCGTGAAGGGTCGATGTCAACGATGCGCGCGCGAGAATAGAAAGAGTCGGTGCGAATCCCTGCTTGCTGGCCGGTGAGCGCGACAGCATCGTAGCACATGTCGCGGAGGCACATCGAGAGCAATGTAGAGGAAACGATCTCACCGGTCGAGAGAAGCAGGTCCAGGTCGCGGCCCCCTGGCGTGCGGGACACTTCATGCGCGAGGGCTATGAGGTCGTCGGTGGTGTCTCCCATTGCGGAGACCACGACGATCACGTTGTTGCCGGCATCGTGGACAGCGGCGAGGCGCGCAGCCACGGCCCTGATGCGCTCCGCCGATGCTACCGAACTGCCGCCGTATTTCTGTACGACTCGCGCCATGCGCTCGTCTTCTCCTTAGCCGTAAATACTCTCTCATTCCTGCTGAATCCGGCCCCCGCAGGCTACACATCCATATACTTGCAGGCGCACAGTATTGCCCACAAATAATAAAGCACGCAGAGACCTGCGTGTGTAATCCACACGTCCAGACAGCTAGCGATCACTGACGGAGCAATGGCGCCATGCCTGGCAGAGAGTTGGAACTTCTGCTACATTATAGCATGCATTTGGCGCCGATCGCGCGTGAAATCTGAGCTGCGTCGCCTCTGTGGGGGAAAGAGCCAATGGCCTATACCATCGTCCTAGCCGATCCCATTCATGAGCAAGGGATCGCGATTCTGGAGCAGATCGCAACGGTGCGCCAAGCAAGCCAAGCCAGCGGTATCCCCTTGACAGACCAAATTCGTGACGCCCACGCCCTGGTCGCTCGCCTCACCAAAGTAACACCGGAGCTTATCGACGCCGCGCCCTCTTTGCGCGCCATTTCCCGGCACGGCGTCGGCGTAGATAGCGTGGACGTAGCGTATGCTACGTCGCGCGGCATTCCGGTGCTCTATACTCCCGCCGCAAACGCGGAATCGGTGGCGGAGCACACGCTGGGGATGATGCTCGCCGTGAGCAAGATGTTGCTGCTCGGCGACCGCGCCCAGCGCAACGGCGATTTCCAGTCACGCACGCGCCTCATTGGCTTCGAACTCTATGGAAAGACGCTTGGGATCGTGGGTGCCGGCCGGGTTGGCAGCCGGGTCGCCCGCATGTGCCGTGCCGCGCTTGACATGCACGTGATCGCCTACGATCCGTACCTTTCGCCGGATGATGCCCGCCTGCGGGGGGTTGAACTCGTTTCAGACCTTTCGGCCTTGTTGCAAGAAGCCGACTACATCTCTCTGCATTCGCCGCTGACACCTGAGACTCGCGATCTCATCGGGCCGCGCGAGCTCAGCCTGATGAAGCCCACGGCCATCCTCATCAACTGCGCGCGCGGCGGCATCCTGGATGAACAGGCGCTGGCCACGGCGCTGCTGGAAGGCCAGATTGCCGGAGCGGCGGTTGACGTCTGGCAGCAAGAACCACCGCCTGCAGACCACCCTCTCTTTGCCTTGGAGAACGTCATCGTCAGCCCGCACATGGCTGCGCATACCGAAGAGGCGATGATACGGATGGCCACGACTCTCGCCTTGGACATCACCCGCGTTTTGCAGGGAGATCGTCCCCACTTCTGCGTCAACCCCGAAGTGCTATCAAAATGATGGGACACAATCGCAAAGGAGCAGACGATAGTGGCAGCATATGAACACTTCATCGGAACACTGTCGCGACTCCGCACACTTAGCGAAGAGGCTGTGGTAATCAAAATTGGGGGCAACGTACTGCCTCATCACGAGGCATTCTGCGAAGACGTCAATGCGTTGTGGGAAGCCGGGGTCTTCCCCGTGATCGTGCACGGCGGCGGCAAGGCAGTGACGGAATGGGAGAAGACCTTAGGCCGAGAAGCAAAGTTCGTGCAGGGCTTGCGGGTCACGGACGCCGATGCCCTGGAACTGGTGCAAATGGTCCTCGCCGGTAAGGTGAATAGCGATTTGGTGGCAATGTTCAACGCGCGCGGGATCAACGCAATCGGCCTGACCGGCGCGGACGGCACATTGCTCCTGGCGAGGCCGCGCAAGAATCCTGCCGGACTTGGTTTTGTGGGTGAAGTGGAGAAGGTGAATGTCTCGATGTTTGTGGCCCTGGGGGAAGCCGGAGCCGTGCCGGTTATTACCCCGCTCGGCATCACGGAAGAAGGACAGCTTCTAAACATCAACGCCGATACTGTGGCTGGCGACATTGCCAAGGCGCTTTCGGCTCGTCACTTCCTCTTGCTCACCGACGTCCCGGGCGTGCAGGACAAGGACGGCGACGTACTGCCTTCCCTTACGGCCGCTAAAGCACGGCAACTCATCCGCGACGGCACGATCTCCGGGGGTATGATCCCCAAAGTTACTGCCTGTTTGGATGCCTTGGAAGGGGTGCCGTCCGCCCACATCGTTGACGGCCGCGAGCCGCACGCCGTCCTGCGCCAGCTACTTACCGACGACCAAGTCGGCACCCAATTCCACGCCTAGGCCCGATCTTCCTAGCTTGCATAGCTAAGGTCACAGGCTGTCCAAAGGCCATCGCACACGTGGGAGAAAGGCTTTCCTCGCCGCCTCTACTGCCGTCGCGATCTGCTCTCTCCCTTCCCTTCGGTAGAACTGCTCTCTCCCTTCCTTCCGGTAGCGCAGGTTTGTAACCTGCGTTCTTACCCGCCTGGAACATCCAGAGTCGCGGCATGAACCGTGTGTGAATGCAGAATTCGTCGCCATCCAAATAGATCGCGCCAATCCCGTTGGCCTTCGACCAGCTCAGTCCGAACGGGACCGGCAGTCGGGGGCAAACACATACCAGCGCAGGTTTGTAACCTGCCTCCTCTTTGCCCTAGCATTTGCGGAGAGAAGCCAGAATAGGCTCAGTCCGAACGGGACTGGCGGTCGGGGCGAATTCATACCAGTGCGCGGCAGCACCTTCGAAGTAGGAGAAGCGAAGGCCCTGCTCGTGTCGTTAGGGTCGCCTACATCAAAGGCCGAACAGGCGTGCGGCATTGCCCTGCGCGATCATCCGGCGTTCGTCAGCGCTGATCTTGGCATGCTCAATTGCCATCGTCGCAGCTTCGGGCACGTGCAGCGGCAAATTGGTGCCGAAGAGCACGTGGTCGGCGCCCATCGTTTCGCAGAGCTTCTCAATGTCTCCCACCGGCCCTTGCACCCGTGAAATGTCGATATTGAGATTTCCTGTGTGCGTAGACTGCGCCCATACCGCGTTGTGCGCCGAGAACGAACCGGCGGCAACGAGAAACGGCACGTCAGAAAATGCGGAGACGGCCGCTGCCACCTGCCCGCTCGGCACGTCGGGCACCTTTATCAGCGGGTGGTGGTGGCGCGTGTCTTCCATACCGATAGTGACAATCACTACGAACCCGTGCGCGCGGGCTGCTTCCAGCACCGCCGTGCCCTCTGCCGCGTCCAGCGCGTATTGGTGGTAGTTCGGATGCAGCCGCATGACGCGCATGCCGAATTCCTGCACGCAAATCTCCAGGTCTTCTTCCCACCCGGGAAAGGTCGGATTGATGGTGAACGCGGGGAGGAAGCGGTCCGCGTGCGCTTTCACCAGGGCATGGAGATTTCGGTTACCTGCAAGCAGGTCTTTGTAGAAGACGTTCTCGAGCGACGACACCACGGCCCGTTCGATGCCGAGCGCGTCCATCTTGCCGAGCAGGGCGGCCGGTGTGGTGTAGCGCAACTGGCGAAACGGCCAATTGCCCACATACGCGTTGGCATCGATCATGACGTGGCTCCATTGGTTGCTTTTTGGCGAGCGAAAATAGCCTGCGCATTGCGGTAGAGGATCTTCTCACGCTCATCGTCATTGAGATCCGCGCCGTATACTTTGGCAAGCTGGGACGCGAGAGAACGCCCCGGCGCGTCGCTGCCGAAGACGATGTGATCGGCGGTTTCGTGCTCCGCAAGTATATCAACGTAGCCGCTCATAGCCTCGCCGCCGCCCAAGTCCATGAAGACGTTCGGGAGGCCGCGCGCGCACTTGGCGCCGTATTCGTAGTCGCCGCCGCAATGGCCCCAGAAGAAGCTAACATTCGGATGCCGCAACGCCAAGACACGGAGATCCATTGGCGTGGACTCTCCAAGCAGATTGCCGGTGACCTTGAACCACGTGTGCTGTAGCACCGGCAATTTGTGGGTGGCGCAAAGGCGCATGATGGGATCGAGACGCGAGTCGTTGCAGCGCACTGCTACCCAGAGTTTCACTCCCTGAAGACCTGTATACGCTGCCACGCGCTGCTCGAGCTCCCGACAGGCGAATTCGCCGTGCGCCGGATTGAGGTACCACATCGGAATTATGCGCGCCGGATGCGCGGCGGCCAGTTCTGCGGTCCAGTCATTGCAGCGCTTGACTTCGTCCTCGGTCGGATCATAGGGCATGCCGGTGCCGTCTTTCGGGCTCAGACTATTCACGCAGAGCGTCACGTCGAGAGCCTCTGCTTGGTCCAGCAGGTACTGGAATCCCCCGGGGTCCGGCCCCAGGCGTGTATGAACGTGAACGTCGATGATCATGGCATTGCCCCATCCCTATCCAGCTTCGCGACGGTACGCTACCGAATTATACACCCCTAAGAGCAGTTGCACTCTTTCCAGTTGGCCGTCATCAGCCTGCAGCGCCTGGGTTTTGATCGGGGGCACGATGGTAGCCCCGCGCAACCAGCAAGGCCAATAGGAACATGGGAATCGTTACCCCTATGCAGACGATGAACGGCAGTTGCAGGAAGACCAACACCAGCGCGCCGGAAATGAGCGTGCCCGCCAAGATGCCCACAGCCCAAAAGAACTCCGTAATCGCGATGAGACGCCCTTGTTCGGCTGCCGAGCCGGCCTCCGCCACCAGTTTCGGATAGAGCCCTGAAAACCACCAGGCGCCCATATTAGCCAAAAGACCGCTGGCGGCCAGTCCCCAAACGTTATTAATGAGGAGCGTAATGAGCACGGCGCCACCCATCACGAGCACGGCTGCCATGCGCACCGGCCCTTCGCGGCCGCGCTTATCCGCAATCCAGCCGATTACAAGCTGTGTCGGCCCGATGATAAACAGGATCACGCTGCCGTAGAGCCCCACAAACGTTACCGATTCTGTGAGCCGAAAGAGTTGCAACACCAGGAGCAGGTTCATTGTGCCGTAGAAGTACGTTGCACAGAAGCGCAGGCCGCAGAGGGCGAGAATACGAGAGTCGCGCAACATGTCTAGGTAGTCCGTGAACCTCGCTTTGTTCTGCGGGGATTCGTCACCGGACTCCGTCTTATCGGGTTCGGCGTGGACGGAAGGCAGCAACCAGGCAGTCAGCGGCACGAGCACAACACCGGCGATAATGGAAATCAGGCCCAATGTGCCAAATCCCACCGTATCCGCGATTCTGCCGCCTATTGCGCTGCCAACCGCCATAGAGACGATGAGGCTCAAGAAATACAGAGCGCCGCCGATGCCCATCTGCGTCAACGGCAGGGCACGCGCTAGGTACGAGCGGCTCCCCGTGGTCATAAACGAGAAAAGCAGACCGTACACCGGCGCGATGATAAGCAACATCCATGCCGACTCCAATCGCAGCATAAGACCCACCGCGATCGCCCCGCAGAACCCCAGAACTAACGTCCATTTCGCGCCCAGACGGTCGGCCAGCACTCCGCCGACCAACAGCATGACGCCATAGACCGCCGTGTTCAGCGAGACGACAATCGCGGTAAAGAAGGGAGACCGCTCGAGCACCTTCTCGACAAAGACCGGAAGAAGGCCCTGCGCCGGACTCATGAATGTCAGGTTTAGGAAGAGCAGGCCGAACATTATCAGGACCGGCCGCCACGTGCCTAACTGGCCCATTCGCGCGTGCAACTTTGAGACCATTTACTACATTTTCCTCCCTTTAACCTTCGTGCGCTATCCTGCTTCGCTCGCTGCGACCTGCTCTTTGGAAAATGCCCGGTGCCCGCCGCTCGCGACGAGCATGGCAACGAAAAGCGTTGGTATGTTCAGCCATGCCGCCATCAAGAATGGCGCGCTCAGATGGAGGGTCAAGAGCACGCCGGCTCCCAAAGCGCCCACCACCGCGCCAAGGCTCCACGCCATCTCCGTGACGGCAGTCAATCGGCCTTGTTCGTCGTGCGCTCCGCTTTCAGCTACGAGCAGCGGAAAGAGACCGGAGAGCCACCACGCGCCGAGGTGCCCCACAAAGGCCCCACAGGCCAGCCCCCATACATTGCCTATGAATATTGCCGCCAACACCGACCCGACAATCACCAGCACAGTAGACGCGACTACCGGGTGCGCGCTGCCCCATCGATCGGCAGCCCAGCCCACTGGCATCATGGTGGTGCCAATCGCCAAGAGGCTTACCGCGTAGAACAGCGCCGGCGCTACGGGGGATTCTGTCAATCGCAAGAGTTGGATGCCGATCACTAGTTGCCCGGTGGCCCAATAGATCGTCGGCAGAGCGCGCAAGAGGAGCAAGAGTTGCACCGAGCGGCGCTGCACCATCTGCCAATAGCTCCCTAGCGTTATGGGCGTGGCACTCACTACCTTCGGCGTGACCGATGGCAGCCAAAGCTGCGCGGCAAGAGCGGTGAGAAATCCCAACGCTACGATGATAATGCCGGCGAGTGGAAAGCCGGACCGCGCGGCGATAATGCCCACGGCGGCGTTGCCGAGAGCTGCGCCCAACGTAAACCCAAGCTCATAGAGGTTGCCGAGCAGTCCCATGCGTTTGAGCGGCACCGCCAGCACGAGGTAGGCCCGACTGCCAGCAGCGTGCAACGCAAAGAAAGCGCCGGTGAGCGCCGCTACGAGCGCGAGCTGCCAGACCTCCTGCGCAATCAACAAAAAGCCGGCAACGGCCGGTGTCAGCAAGCCGATGACGAATGTCCGCTTGGGACGGAAACGGTCGGCGAGAAAGCCGCCAACCAGCAGCATCGCCGCAAAGACGATGTGAAACGTGGATTGGACAATTGAGGTGACGATTGGCGCCGCTGCCAGCGCGCTCTCTACGTAGACCGGCAGTTGCGCGCGCGGCGGATTAGCAGCGCCAACATTGAAGAAGAGGATGACGAAAAAGGCAGACATTGCAGCCCACGAGAGGGTGAAGACATGGGCGGATGACGGCTTCATCGAAGAAGACCGTGCCGTGGTTGCAATGGGCTGCGCTCGATCTGTGAAGGCTGACTTCGTTGAAAACGCTGCATTGAGCGCAAGTGTACCCCGCATGCTGGCTGCGAGCAAGTTGCGATTGGGCAGTGAACCGCGCTCCAGACGATCATGCCTAACCGGAAAGGCCGTTCGAAAAGAGCGGGGCTCCCGTTCGGGGTGTACGGGGATTCTGTGCGTGGCGTATGGGCACCCACTTCGTGGTTAGTAAGCACAGATTCCCTACGTGGTGAGCCTGCCTGTCCTGAGCCTGCCGCGGGGCCGAACCATGAACGGCTCTTGAGGAAATCACACCCCGCGCAAGACTGCGGCAAGGTAGCGGCGGAAGACCTACGGCCGTGGCAATTACCGCAGCGCTTCCACTCTATCTTCTTGAACTGCCGCAAGCATGTCGCACAGCGTGGGTGGAAAGTCGTCCAGGTAGCGAAGCGCGAAGACCTGCGCCAGGTGGTGCGCTATGCGCGCGCGGAGCCAAGCCATATTTACTGTGTCGGCCTCCTGTGCAACAGACGACTCCTGTGCGACAGACGTCATCGTAACCGTCGGCATGCCGCAGGGCACAATATTGGAAAAGTAGCTGAGGTCGGTGGTGACGTTGAGAGCGAAGCCGTGGCTGCTGATCCAACGGCTGAAACGTACGCCGATGGAGGCAATCTTGCGGTCACCCACCCATACGCCCGTCTTCTTCTCAATGCGCTGCGCCGGTATGGCGCACTCCTGTAACGTGTCGATAAGGGCCTGTTCGAGGTCCCGCAGGTAGCGGTGCACGTCGCGGTCGCGCAGCCGCAGGTCGAGGATGGGATATCCCACCAGTTGCCCCGGCCCGTGATAGGTCGCCAGGCCCCCGCGATCCACCTCCACCACGGTCGCACCTAGCCTACGTAAGTGCTCCGGCGTGGCGAGCACCTCACGGTCATCTCCCCTGCGACCTATCGTGTAGGTGTGCGGATGCTCCAGCAGCAGCACAACGTCGGGGATCGCGTCCGCCTGCCGCGCCGCCGCCAAGCGCCGCTGCAATTCCCAGGCAGCGTGATACGGCACCATGCCCAGGTCTATCAAGGCGCAGGGATGGCGTTGCAACGCACCTATTGGTCTGCTCACGCTTGGTGTTCCTCCAGTGCATGGACCAACGCGGGTAGCTCTACGGTGACGGTTTGCCAAACAATGTCATGGTCAATTCTGAAGTACTCATGTACAAGCAGGTTGCGCATGCCAATGATGTCTCGCCACGGGATAGCAGGATACTGTTGGCGGGTTTCTGAGGAGACTTGCCGTGCGGCCTCACCAACGATACGCAGACACTCCACAAGGGCATGCGCTAACATGCGATTTGACTCCAGGTCGGCGCGTGTCTTGCCTTCGGCGAAGGTTAGTGCTTCCTGCGCAGCTTCCAGCATGTGCTCAAGACGAACGCGGTCAAGGGTATCCATAGACTGGATATGCCGAATTCACGACTTCACTACGAAGGTACGGGGAAAGACTGAGTGGGGTCCGCAGGTCTATCTCGCGCCCACCGAAGAGCGGTGAAAGCTCCCGCGCAATTCGCGCAAGCGCAAAGAATCCGGGCGTCCGCCCCGGCTCGAACTCCACGAGTACGTCAACATCACTGTTGGACGAGAAGTCATCGCGCAACACGGAGCCAAAGAGCGCCAGTGTGCGAATGTGATACCGCAGGCAGACCGCAGCAATTTGCTCTCGCGGTACCGGTATCTGTGGCGCGGACTGAATCTGTTTCGCCATGTTACTTTCTCTTATCCATTGCGCCCACCGCGTCGCTTACCAAAGGCAACTTGCGCGGCAAACGTGATCCTTGTCTTCTATGATAGTGTCCCTACGCACTGAAATTCAGCGCTTCATCACAATTATCGCATGGTACACAAGAGCGAGGTACTATCACTGGGCCCCAGCCATTGAGCATTAGCAAGCCCGTTGGATAATTGAATTGTGCACTCCAACCAGACTCGTGAGACTTGCCTCTGCCTGCGGGCCTAACTGCGAGTGGCTCTGCGCGACCATATCCCAGCAATTGGCTTGCTGCGCCGAACCCCACATCCAGTGAATTTTTCAGCGAAATCGGCGGCAGCTTGCTGACTTTATTCAGCAGGCTTACGCGCGACGGCGATCAGGCGGTCGGCCTCGCGGCCGTAGGGTGCACCTTCTATATTGCCGTAGAGCCTTACATCGCCAAATCCCACGGCGGTAAGTCTGTCCTTGAGCTCCTGGCCGGAGTAGATCGTGTTGTGGATTGTGAAGACGCGCACAGTATTACCTTTGATGATGGTCCATTCCATGCGCACGCGCGTCCAATCGTCGTAGACTTCGCGGCGATCGATCACCACGGCTCCATCGAGCTGTTTCCTAGAGTTTGTGGGTTGAAACGTTCGAGCCAGCCGTTCCTTGCCCACCACGTCCATGACCAGAGCGCCGCCCGGCCGCAGGCTTTCGTGGACATTCCGCAGCACCGTTAAGTCCTCTGCCTTGTCGTCGAAGTATCCGAAGGACGTGAACATGCTGATAGCCAGGTCGAAAGCGCCCGGCTGTACGAACGTCCGCATGTCTTCTTGGACCCACTCGACCGCGACGTTTTCCGCGGCTGCCCTTTCCCTGGCCTTATTGAGAAAGAATGCCGTTCTGTCCACACCGGTGACGCGAAAGCCGCGCCGGGCAAGGGGAACGGCAAAGCGTCCCGGCCCGCAGCAAAGGTCGAGAATCGACTGCGGCCTCATTCCAATGAGCCTAAGAAGCGGATCAACCTCCTCTTCGGCAGCAGCGAATCGCGACGGAGAGAACATGTATGGGTACGTCTCGACCCAGAGAGATTCGTCCTCAAACCATTGCGTCATACTGCCCTGCCAGTCTCTCTTTTGTTTGGTAGCTCTTGAGGAAATATATCCTCATTGCAATAGAATTAGACGCAACTCAGGCCGTCTTTCCCGCGAAAGCGGGAATCCATCTTGTCCGCGCCCCACGCATTCGGCCCAATGCGGGGGAGCAAGCCTCCCCGCTACCACGGGCAAGGCAGAACACAACCCGTCATTCCTACGCACGCGGGGGAATCCACCTTCTCCACGCTACACATGAATTGTGATACTACAGACCCCAGTGACGAGAAATCCTAAATTTGGATTCTTCTAGATTCCTCGAACTCTGGTTCGCCGCTACGCTCGGAATGACATGGGTTGAATGGCTACTCTGCCTTATTCTGCAGTGTCTCCACTTGGTCGCGGGCGTGGTAGGAGGAGCGGACGAGGGGGCCGGATTCGACGTGGCGGATGCCGAGGGACTCGCCGATATCCTTGAGTTCGACAAACTCTTCGGGGCGGTAGTAGCGTTCCAGCTTCTGGTGCTTCTTGGAAGGGCGCAGGTATTGGCCGATGGTGAATATGTCCACACCCGTTTCGGCCATGTCCGTGAGGGTTTGCACAATCTCGTCCCAGGTCTCGCCTAAACCGAGCATCATGCCGGACTTTGTTAGCATGTCCGGGTCGAGCAGCTTGGTGGTGCGCAACACCCAGTGGCTGCGCTCATAGCGGGCTTTGGGGCGCACGCGGCGTTGCAGGCGGGGCACGGTCTCCACGTTGTGGTTGAGGATTGCCGGCTTGGCGGCCACCACCTCTTTCAGCGCGTCGTGCTTGCCGCCCAGGTCGGGAATGAGCACTTCTATGGAACAATCCGGGTTGAGTTCCCGCACCTTGCGGATGGTCTCTGCGAAGATCTGCGCGCCGCCGTCTTCCAGGTCGTCGCGGGCTACAGACGTTATCACGGCGTGGCGCAGCCCCATCTGCTTCACCGCCCAGGCCACGCGGATGGGTTCGATCTTGTCCAGACCGGCGGGACGGCCGCTCTTCACCGCGCAGAAGCTACACGCGCGGGTGCAGGTATCGCCCAGGATCATGAACGTGGCCGTGCGCGAATTCCAGCACTCGCTGATGTTCGGGCACCGCGCCTCTTCGCAGACAGTATGCAGGTCCATCCCGCGCATGATCTGCTTGAGTTCGCGGTACTGCTCACCCTCTTTCCAGCGAACGCGGATCCAGTCCGGCTTTCGTTCGATTTTTGTTGCCATAGGAGATAATTTTCACATCTGATGCAGTGCACTCGGGGAATGGCTCTCACTCAGAATAGCACGTTCGACGGTCGCGTTCCCAATGACGCAAAGGCACTGCTCCGGCAAGGGACCGTGGCGTACTTGGAATTGTTGGTGTCAGGCAGTTCCCTGGAAATTTGGGCAATGGAGAGGCAAGGCCGCGAAAGCGAATCTCCCCACAGACTCGTGTGTCAAATGCGGGTCCCCCAGCCGTGACAATCCCAAGAATGAATATGGGAAAGGTCGTCGGAAGTTACCGGTCACTCTGGCGAAAGCCGGAGTCCAGGGCATGTGGCGATGCTGGATTCCGGCCTACGCCGGAATGACGGCGCCTGATATCTCTTGCTCTTGTCGTAATCACCGTAAGACAAGGTCTGTCACAATCATAGCCAACGTTTTAATATTGAAGGACATACAACTTTAGCCCAACTCTACCGTTGCGGCCGGGCCACGAAAATCATCTTCTCCTCGCTGCCCGTAAACGCATCGGCCTCATACGAGCCGAAGACGTTCTCGACTGCAAAGTTCGACTGAGCCAGCCTTGCCTCGATCTCATAGCGATAGGAGTATCGCATGGGGAACGTGGTTGTAGTGCGGCGAATGCTGCCGTCGGCCTGTAAGTGGTCGTAAAGATATGTGATCTGCACCACCTGCGTATCGCGGTCCACCTCCCACACCTCGAACTGCTGAATGGGCGCGCCGGTCCGCGGGTCTGCCAAGACGTTGCGCAGCGTCACCATGCGGTCGCGTTCGTCATACTCCTGCGTGAGTGGGTTGAAGAGATCGAGCACGAGCAACCCCTCAGGGTGGAGCATGCGGTGGGCGGCGTCGAGCGCTTGAGTCTGTTGGAGGGGCGTCGTCAAGTGGGCGAAGGCGTTCAGCGCAGAGAAGACGAGGCGCCCTGGCTCGGAAATCGCGGCGGACTCCATCGGTTCACACGCAAGCTGGAATCCTTCGTCGTCAATGCCATATGCTTGGAACCGTTCCTCTGCGCGTTCCAGCATGGCCCGCGAAGAATCGATGCCGACAACTCTATAGCCGCGTTGCGCCAATGGCGCCAGGGCGCGGGCCGTGCCGCAGCCAAGCTCGACAATTGGGCCGCCCGTACGCGCGGCAAAGCTCTGCCAGAACGCGCTGTCCTCGTCCCAGTCGTCGTATTCAAGATCGTAGAGTTGGGCGAGGTAATCTGACTCAAGCATTGTATCCGTTGGGATTTCCTTCGGGCGTGATCACTTGCGTGCGAGGAAGAGGAACTCTACCACAACAGTTATCGCAGCGATCAAAACGAACATCGCCACGTTCCAGCTTCCCACGAGCAGCAGGCTCAAGTTTGCCACGATGATGCTCGCCAGCAGAAACGAGTGACCGGCAACCAGCACCGGATTGCCCTGCTGCAAGCGCGATGGTGCAAACCGCGAAAAGACGCGGTGCATTATGGGTAAGCTGGTGACGAATATGGTGATAAAGACGCTGACGACGAAGACCACCCGGCTGCCGCTTTGGGCGGGATCTTGCGTGACCATGACCCAAATTAGCGTGAGCCAGCTTGCGCTGATCGCGGCAGTCATGAATAGTGCCCGCAACAGCCACGCGGGCAGCAAGCGCCGCAGAGAGAACGCTCGTACCGAGGTGGGTATGCGCCGCTGGCGGGGGCGCCGCGCAGATGTCGGAGCTGAGGGCCACTTCGTGACTCCTGTGGCGCTGAGTTTCTTGGGCGTGAGAAGGGCCTCCAGGCGCGGTGTCTTAAAGGCAGCCGAGGCCGAAGAAGATTGCTTGCGAACGCCCACGCGTCGCGAGCGGGGCTGCTTCACCGGGGAAGCCATACGAAACCTTAAGTTAGGGGCGGATGATACCGAGGAGTACCCGTATGCTAACACACGACCTCAAACCCAGCAAGCAGCGTATTCTCGCCGAACTAGCAGACTTCGACCTCAGATCGGCGCAAAATACACAATCCCGGCAAAAGAACACCGGGAAAGAGCAGCCAAGCCGGAAGTAGCTTTGTTCTTTACTTACACTTAGCAACTACCTGTCTTCTGAGGTAAAAAACCAGCCGCTTGTCAATCTGGGTTTGTGTGCCTTACCGCCCGGCTTCTCGCTCAAGTGGAACGACTTGTCTTTGCACCTATTGCGGAGCGACGATGCCGAATTGGCTTGCAGCTTGTGCAAACGCTTTCTCTGTGGCCTCCTCCACTGCGTCAAAGGTTACGGAGACCCGATCATAGAGAACCCGGGCGAGGCCTGTTCGCGTACGACCGTGCACCCTAAGAGAAATTTTGACGGCGGTAATCTCTCCGTGCCCTCCCTGGATAACCTCAGTGTTGGATGACCAATTGTGATCCTTGTTATCCAATTGTCTTATTAGGTCTTGGTTCACACTCTCCTCCTCTACGATTCAAACACGAACTTTGTTAGCTTGTTGACCAGCACCAGTACATGCTGGATGTTGTCCTGGACAAACTCCTCATTCTGCGAACCCTCATAGAAATTCTGATGAAGAGAGTTCGCCGCCGAGAAGAGCATTCTCAATTCCCCATCTGAAGTCTCGCTTGCAATCTTAGCCACGCTCTCAAAGAGGTGCCTATGGCTATAGTGCTCCCAGCCTCTTTGCTCAGCAGCAGCTTTGACGGCTCGTGCTGCTGCACCCCAAGCCTTCTCCGAAGCTTGAAGAATGTCGCCCTTCTCAAATTCCTCTTGCGCTTGTTCAATAAATCGATAGCTTATATTCAAGTGATCCATTGCAATTGTGGATGCCACAAACGACCTCTCTTGTCACTATTGGGTTTCAGGTTAAAGTATACCTCTTGCTAGCCCATAGGAACCTGCCTCTACTGTCGAGTTTACAGAATTACATAAGCCTATTGACTACTGTCACCCCCTAGAATGCAACAAGAAAAATGGAACCTGCCACTTTCTTACTTTTCTCGACTGCTTGCACTCTTTAGCTCGCTCATGGGTGGCACTCTTAGTAAGGCGACTACTAGGCGGTTGAGATGCCTGATGCTAATGGCGCATCGCAACTCGGGGTGGTTGTCGGCCAACTTAGCAGGGCGGTTGCGCTAGCGAACGATCTGGGTTGCCAAACCCTCGCTCGTTACAGTTTTGCGCGCTGATTAACCAAGTGGCTTCAGGGTATATAATCGACAACGACACGACGGCTTGTTTGCTTCTAACACCCGATGAGGAGGCATTTCATGGCGCAAGCTCCGAACGTTTTGCTCATTACCACCGACCAGCAGCGCTGGGATACGCTCGGCTGCTACGGCAACAAAAAGGTCAAGACACCCCACATCGACGCCTTGGCCGCCAATGGCACCCGCTTTGCGCGCCCCTACACCCAGAACACCATCTGTACACCTGCCCGCGCGTGCATCCAGACCGGACGCTACATCCATCAACACGGTGTAACCTTCCAAGCGGTACCCATCGACCGCACACCGGGTCTGCCCCCGTCGGAGTTGACCTTCATGGAACATCTCCACGACGCGGCAGGTTACTATACGGCGGCATTCGGCAAGATACACATGTGGCCGCCAAAAGGATTCCGCTTCACGATCCTCACCGAGGGCAAAGGTTCCCGCTGGACGGAATCCTCCGGCACGCATTTTGGGCCGGGACCTTTGGGGCCGCTCTACGCCGCGTGGCTGGAGGAAAGGCACCCCGGCGGCTATGAGAAAATCTACACCCAGCACCGCCAGCCTGAGTACAAAGAGATGACGGCCATTACCAACGTGCTGCCCCTGGAAGACTATATCGACACGTGGATTACGAATAACACCGCCGGCTTCATGCGCGAGAGCCGCGACCGGCCCTTCTTTGCCTGGTGCGGCATCTGCGGCCCCCACGGCCCGCTGGACCCGCCGGAGCCCTACGCCAGCATGTACGATCCGGCGGAAGTCGACATGCCGGTGACCTACCTCGCCGACGACAGCGACAAGCCCAAGCACTTGCAGAATGGCGGCGGGCGCTTTGCCAAAGAGCCGGACGACCGCATCATCCGCAAAGCCATTGCCAAGTACTGGGGTCTCTGCACCATGATCGACGATATGGTGGGCAAGTTGGTACAGACGCTGGCGGACGCCGGTACGCTGGACAACACGCTCATCATCTACGCCAGCGACCACGGTGATCACATGGGCGATTGGTCGCGCAGCGGCAAAGGCACGTTTTGGGAACCGTCGGCGCGGGTGCCCCTCATCGTCGTACCTCCGACCGGTCAGGCGTGCACACCGGTGGTGGAGGACGTGGTGGAGACCTTCCAGATCGCGCCGACAATCCTCGACTACGCCGGTGTGCCCATCCCCGAGGCGATGGCCGCCAACAGCCTGCGACCCGTCATCAAGGGCAAGGGGAACTTGCCCGGCATGGCGCTCTCCGACTACATACACGGCGACCGCGTCACGCGCGGTACGGCCCTTATCACCAATCGCTATAAGTACGCCTACTGGGGCCGTGAGTTGGGCAGCGAATTCTACGACCTGCAGGAAGACCCACACGAATTCCGCAACCTGGCCCACGATCCCGCCGCTCAAATCCACGTACGCGAATACCACGGCCTCCTCACCGAGCGACTGCTCAGCACAACCACCCCGCCCCTCAACATGATCGGGCCGGACTTAACGTAGCGAATACGCACTCGTCACCTTAAGTCCGGCACGTGGGCAAAAGGGTTGAACGGTACTCAATTCGGTAAACTTCACTCGGGTATAGTCGAGGCCCCGCAAAGAGAATCCGTAGCGCGAGGGCTTGTCCTCCGCTAACGGGTCTAGAGCGGTAGGATCTCCCCTGTGGATTCCGTTGCTTGCCCGGCAAATAGAGTTGTCCATTTGCCTATAGGACGTTCCTGAATTCTCCCAAGACTGAGGCCTGGTGCCGCACGGCGTTCCTTGGTGACACACGCGCGTGAGGGGCCAAGTTTGGCTTGTCCGCTGGCGCGCGGGAATGTCACCTTGCCGACTCACAGTACCTCCTTGGATTCGGCATTAGGGGTATTGGCGGACTCAATTTGCCGTTCTGCTGACGCTTCCGCACGGCGGCACAGGCTCTGTTCACCGCGGTTGCTACGTCCTCGCTGCGCACAATGGACTCTAGCGATACGCCAATGGCGATCTCCTGCAAGATGTCCAGCGGCACCGGACGCCCATGTTCCAGCGACCGCTCCACCGCTGTTATCTCTTCCGGCTGCAGGCTATATTGAAAGCCCTTTAGCCCCGCGACTGCCTCCCTCTTTGCGGGCATTTTCACATTTCCCTGCATAGCGTTAGTAAATCCCTGCAAGGCCGTGAATGCCGCCTCCGTCCGTGGCGTCCGCGTGGCGATGCCGATCCCAAAGCCGTCATGAACCGGCACGGCGTACTCCTTGCCGCGTGGTAGCGCCGCCATGCGGTATATTCCCGTATCGAGATAGTCGTGTGAGTACGCATATCTCATCGCGGGGGGCATTGAATTGAATATGTCATAAAGCTCTATGTGCCCGAGAGGAGGTGAAACCCCATGTTTGCGAATTAGCTCATGCACGAACTGCAAAGCTTCGACAGCAGCCAGCTCCTGCAACCGGCAACCGAGTGCATCAGGATCAAGCGCATCCGCTCCATTTTGCCACAGTGCCCACCAGATGTTTTGGTGGTGAGCTACCAACCCCCACCGCTGCACGGCGCCGTCATCTGTGTGCATCGTCAACTTGATCGCGTTCTCCACGAGATCGTCCCAATCCCAACTAGCATCCACGGGCGGCACCCCGCGCTCCCGGAAATGCCGTGCATGATAGTACAACATCAGCGGCGCGGCGCTTACCGGCAGCGCGTAGAGCGCGCCATCGGCGCGGTACCGGTCGAGAGCGACCGGAAAGAACTCCCGCTCAAGAGTCTCTTTGTCCGCTCCGCTGAATTGGTCCAAGGGCAGCAAGAGGCCGCGACGGCCGAGCCACTGCGCGAGTTCCGGCCACACGGTCACGAGGTCTGCGTCGAGTTCATCGAGCAACGCCGCGACCGTGTCAAGCGCGACATCCGGCGGCGTCTTCCAATTCGCGCCAGGAAAGAGCTCATCGATAAATTTCAGATCTAGGCTGTACCTACCGCGTGTCGCTCCATACGGACTCTCCGTATCTCGCTCAAGAGCGTCTACTACATCTTGGTACACCCTCTCATGGCACCCCAACCCGCGTATTTCAACAGTCGCGAACCCGATGAACGCCGCTACGTTTAGTTGGGTCGGCGCGGACACCGGCGGCTTTGCGCGCCCGCAGCCCACTGCAAGCGCCGCCGAAGTTGCAAGTAACGTACGGCGTGAAAGCATCGCTCTGCTCCATTCCGTTCCAACTATCGCCTAGACGTTGTGCTGGGCACCCCATATTGCCTCGCCCGCACCCTAGTCTCCGGGGAGCGGCAGCTTGCCCGTCTCTTTGTACTCGTGCACTAGGGAGCATGCTTCGTTCACCACCGTGGCTACGTTATCGCCGCGCCCAAGACCTGCCACCATGTTAAACATAGCGTACAATTGCAGTCTTTCATGCGGCCACCCGCGTCCGTGCTCCAGCGAATGCTGCACCGCGACCACTTCTTCCGGGTTCAGGTCCGGGCGGATATCCTCCAGTCGCGCGACGGCTGCCCTACTGGCAGGTACAACCACTTGATCCTGCATGGCGTCGGCGAAACCCCTGAGTGCTGTGTACGCCGCCTCCGTCTTCTGCGTCCGGGCGGCAATGCCGAGTCCAAATCCGGCTCTGACCGGCACCGCGTGCACTTTGCCGCGAGGCAGCGCCGCCATGCGATATCCGGTCTGATTGCGGATCCAAGGAGGGTAGCTATAGAGCATCGCAGGCGGCGTTCTCCAGATCAAGTCCCTCAATTCCCTCGGGGAAGCTACCGGAGAGACGCGATGCTTGTGTATCAGGTCATGCACAAACTGCAAGGCTTCGACCGCCGCCGGTTCTTGCAAACGGCACTGCAGCGAGTCTAAATCAACCAACGACGCTTCATTCTGCCACAGCGCCCACCAGACCAATTCCCCATGTGCTACTAGCCCCCAGCGAGCTACGGCGCCGTCTTGCCTATGAGTCGTTAGCTTGGCTGCATTCTCCGCGAGGTCGTCCCAATCCCAGCTCGCGTCCACCGGCGGCACGCCCTGTGCAGTGAAGTGCCTCTCGTCGTAGTAGAGCATGAGCGGGGTCGCGCCAATTGGCAACGCGTAGAGGGCGCCGTCTCTCCGGAACTCATTGAGCACGGTCGAATAGAACTCACGGTTGAGTGCTGACTCCTCCGCGCCACTGAAGCGGTCTAAGGGCAGCAATAGCCCGTGCTTCCCCAGCCAACGAGCCTCCCCCGGCCACACGGTCACGAGGTCTGCGTCAAGGTCGTCCAGCACTCCCGCAAAATCGTCCAACGCCACCTCCTCGTCAAATGCAGCACCCGCGCCATCTGAAGCGGCCTCCTCTGCTGTCGCTCCCTCTTCACGGGTCACGGTCTGGCTACGTGATGGAAAGAATTCTTCCACAAACCGCAATGCGAGCTGGTATCCACCGCGTGTGGGCCCGTAGGGATTCTGCACGTCTCTTGCAAGTGTCGCAGCGGCTTGGAGGTACTTGTCCTCAGGCCTTTGATAAAACGAACCCTCACCGAATGGACCGACGAGGTGGATATATCTCGTGTACGCTGCCACGTTCAGCTCGGTCTCTTGCGGGGCGCTCGGTGGCGATATTGAGACCGGAGTCCCCACCGTGCTACAGCCGGCGGCGAGCACCGCCGAGCTTCCCAGTAACGATCGACGCGTAAGCATTGCTCTGTTCCTTTCGGAATGTCTACAGTCTTGAGACTGCGGCTCGCTCCTCTGCAGTCGGAAAACCTATCTCTCCATAGCTGGTATACGTTAAGTGTTCACTCGTTGCCCAGGAAGCGGGGGACAAGCCCTCGCGCTACAGTTTGGCAACGAAGGCGAGCGCCTCTAGGCAAAGGCCATTAATCCGCAGTCTTACCCCATTTCCCAAGGAATCGGCAGATTGCCCGTTTGCTAATACTCGTGTGCGAGGGAGCAGGCCTGATTGACGATGGTGGCAACATCGTCGCCGCGCCCGAGACTCTGCGTCATTTCATACATGATTTGCAGCGTCAGGCCGTGCTGCGGCCATTCGCGGCCGTGCTCCAAAGAGTGCTGCACCGCTGCAACTTCCTCAGGACTAATGTCCGTGCGGATGTCTGCCAGGCGCGCGACCGCCTCCCTACCGGCAGGAATTGCCACGTGCTCCTGCATAGCACGGGTGAACCCTTTCAGCGCCACAAACGCCGCTTCCGTGCGTTGCGTCCTGGCGGCAATGCCGATTCCAAGACTGGTGCGTACCGGCCCTGCGGACACCTTGCCCCTGGGCAGCGCCGCCATGCGAAAGTTCCTCCTTTGATTGAGAACTATGGGAGGGTAGTCGTATAGCATAGCCGGCGGCGTTCTCCGGGAGTAATCCCACAGGTCTCTCATCTCTGCCAGCGGGGAGACCCGGTGTTTGTGCAGCAGGTCGTGCACGAATTGCAGGGCTTCAACCGCCGCCGGGTCCGATAGGCGGCACTGCCGCGTGTCCATGTCTACTAGGGACGCTTCATTCTGCCACAGCGCCCAAAAGACTTGCTCCCCATGCGCCACCAGCCCCCAGCGTGCCACGGAGCCGTCTTGCTTGGCTGTAGTGATCTTGACGGCATTTCTCACCAGGTCGTCCCAATCCCAAGTCGCGTCCGGCATCGGCACGCCTTGATTAGCAAAGAATTCCTGGTCGTAGTAGAGCATGAGCGGGGCTGCGTCCACCGGCAGTGCATAGAGCGCGCCGTCTCGCCGGTACTGATTGAGCACGGTGGGGAAGAATTCCTGATTGAGCTCAGACTCCCCGGCGCCGCTGAAACGGTCTAGGGGCAGCAAGAGCCCGTTCTCGCCCCACCACCGCGCCTCTTCCGGCCAAACCGTCACAAGGTCCGCTTCAAGCAAATCCAACGTCTCGGCAACTGCATCCAGCCTCGCCTCCCGAGACGCCTCTGCCTCTTCCACAGTTTTCGACTGCTCGATCTGCGGTGCAAAGTCTTCTACAAACCGCAGTGCCAGCGAGTATCCGCCGCGCTTCGGGCCGTACGCATTTACATCATCCTCCTCAAGCGCCGCCAGGGCCCGTTCAAACCTATCTTCATTGTCGTTACCATCGACGTAATCGCCATACGACAATGAGAGATACATGGATCTCGTGAATGCCGCCACCTTAATCTCAGAGTCCTGCGGCGCGCTCGGCGGTGTAAGTGGATTCCCTAACGAACCGCAGCCAGCGGCGAGCACCGCCGTGGTCCCCAGTAACGATCGACGCGTAAGCATTGTTCTGCTCCTTTCCCCCAAAGCGCAGTGCTTAACCTGTTTAGGCGCCTCTATCCCCCACATCCCTTGCCCCACCCGGCACCGTGTATTGAATCCATCTTTGCACAGTGGCGCGGTCTGTCAAGCATTAAAAGGGAAAACGCCGCCGCCATGAGTCGACACGAGCAAGAGAGTGCCGTGCGCGGGGAAATGCAGACTTTCCTTGCTATGCAAGGAAACGGAGTACGAAGAAATGCACAGGAAACCATGATCAAACGCGCGGGAATCCCAGCCTAAGAAATTGCTAAGAATCTAGAAATGCAATACTTTTTCGCGTAGAGGAGTGAGTGCCTTCACGCGAGTCGCCGGTACGTGAGGGGCGCATCCAGTAGCGGAACTGATTGCTGTTCAGACCCGCCGCTACGCCTTCACGTACCGCTCCGGCCCCTGCTCGAAGGCTGCTAAACAGTGACGGCAGCAGAAGTAGTAGACCGTGCCTCGGTATTCCACTTTGTGCTCGGCAGTCGCGGGGTCAACCGATTCATTGCAGGTCGCGCATTTAGCCATGACAGTGCTCCTTTCGATAGTGGGGGTGCTCCTGGCGTCTTGCCGTCGGCAAGGCGTAAGCCTTCGTATTCTTCGTCCATCGTACGCAATTTCCCGTGTGAATTCCATTAGGATCTTGACCAATAAGCGTTCGACCCTTGCACGTCTGCCCGTGCCGCTTCACACTTGGCTTCTGCAATAGCTGTAGCGCGGGGCTTGTCCCCCACACCGCACAATGCACGGGCCATTAACTCTCCATCTATGCACACTGCTAGATTTGTAGATTCCTCCCCGTGTCAAGCGCGGGGCTATGGCGCGCTTGGAATGACGACCTTCAAGCGCAAACAAGTGATTTGAACAACGGCTTGCCTTAGTCCCATAGTTACCCTAAGAGAAGCCTTACAGCCGCCGCAATCGGAGGGAATTCATGACTACGGACACAGAGGAAAACGCCATTGCCGCTGCCGCCAGCATCGGATTCAGCACGATGCCGATAAAGGGATACAGCACGCCCGCCGCTACTGGAATAAGCACCACGTTGTAACCAAACGCCCAGCCGAGATTCTGCCAAATCGTGCGGCGCGTGGCCTGGGAAAGCGCAATGGCCGTCTCAAGACCGTTCAGGTTGTCACCCATGAGTGTTATGTCCGCGGCTTCCAGCGCCACGTCAGCACCGGCCCCCAGCGCAATGCCCACGTCCGCGCGGGCGAGTGCCGGCGCATCATTAATGCCGTCACCGACCATGGCGACGACTTCTCCTGCTGCCTGGCGCTCTTCGATTGCCGCCGCCTTTTGTCCGGGCAAGACTTCCGCCGAGACGTGCTCGATAGCAAGCTGCCCGGCAATCGCCTGCGCGGCCCGCGCCGCATCACCTGTGAGCATCATCACCATGAGTCCTCGTTCGCGGAGGGTCTGCACTGTGGGCGCGGCACTTGGTTTGAGCGTATCGGCTACCGCGATCACACCCGCCAATATTCCATCCACGGCTACGAATAGGGCGGTCTTGCCTTCTTCGTGGAACGACCGGGCACGCGCCGCATTCTCACCTACGTCAACGCCGCTCTCTTCCATGTAGGCTTGGTTGCCCACGCGAATCAACTTGCCTGCCACCTCTGCGCGGATACCGCGTCCCGGCGCGGCGATGAATTCCTTGGCCGGCGGCAATGTGAGTGATCTGGCATGTGCCGCGCGCACCACCGCCTGACTCAACGGGTGCTCGCTCGCCTGCTCCGCCGCGGCGGCAAGCCGCAGCATTTCGGCTTCGGATTCGCTGGCAATGCTTTGAGGGGAGCTGTCTCCCGGTTCGTCGTTCCGGCGCAAGCCGGAGTCCATCCGGTCAACTGCGATCACGTCCGTAACCTCAGGCTTGCCTTGGGTGAGCGTGCCCGTCTTGTCCAGCACGACCGTCGTCACGTGGTGCAGGCGTTCGAGGGCTTCCGAGTCGCGCACCAGCACGCCCTTTGCCGCGCCGGCGCCCATCGCGACCATGACTGCCGTCGGGGTCGCCAGTCCCAATGCACAAGGGCACGCAATAATGAGCACCGCCACGAACGCCAGCAGCGCCCGCGTAAGCGCCGGCTCCGGCCCCAGAAGATACCACGCGAAAAACGTCACCAGCGCAACCGCAATCACGGCAGGTACAAAGCGGGCGGCGATGCGGTCCGCCAGTCGCTGCAGCGGCGCTTTGGAGCCCTGGGCCTCCTCGATCAAGCGCACGATGCGCGCCAGCGCCGTGTCCTTTCCGATCCTCGTGGTGCGGAATGTGAAGGCGCCGATCGTATTCAGCGTTCCGCCGACGACTTCCTCTCCGGGCTCCTTCTCGACGGGCATGCTCTCGCCGGTAAGCATTGATTCATCAACAGCGCTTTGCCCCTCCAAGACAAGACCATCCACGGGCACCCGTTCGCCCGGCCGCACTTGCACTACGTCGCCCACGGCTAGCATGGCGACCGGCACCTCATGGGGTGTGCCTTCACGGACAATGCGCGCCATTTGCGGTTGGAAGTCCATCAATGCGTGGATTGCAGCAGCGGTTTGCCGTTTGGCGCGCGCCTCGAGATAGCGCCCAAGGAGAATCAATGTGATGATGACTGCCGCAGTGTCGAAGTACAGCGGCATTTCGCCATTCACTGCTTGACTGATAAAGAACCCCGGCGCCAACACGGCCGCTACGCTATAGAAATAAGCTGCGCTGGTGCCCATGACGATAAGCGCGTTCATGTCAAAAGTGAGGTGCCTCAGTGTGGCCCATGCCCCCCGGTAGAAACGCCAGCCCGCCCAAAACTGCACCGGAGTCGCCAGCACCCAGAGCAGATAGGGGTTTTCGCCCCACCAGCCGCGCAGAGAGGGGAAGAGCACGCTGCCCATGCTGCCAAGCAGGACCAAGAGCGAGAGCGCCAGAGCGATGCCCAAGCGCGTCTTCATGGCGCGCTGCTCGGCGCTGCCGGCTGCCTGCGCAGGCGCGCCGTGGGCGGTTTCCGGCTCATGCCCTGCGGCATCCAGCGTATATCCCGCCTCCGCAACGCTACTCTGCAATGCAGCCATATCCGTAACATCAGGGAGATAGGCGATGAACGCGTTCTCCGCCGCCAGGTTCAGGTCCGCTCGCATGACTCCCGGCACGGCCCTGAGGGATGCTTCTAGGCGGCTGACCGCCGAAGCGTCCTGCATGCCGCCCACGCGCAGCGTGCGCTTCACGACCGCAGGGGTATAGCCCGCGTCCGTCACGACGTGGGCGATGTGGGCGGGCGTGACCACAGCCGGGTCATAGGTAACCCGCGCCCGTTCCGTCGCCAGGTTTACGGCTGCCTCCTGCACGCCCGGTATTCTGGTAACGGCTTCCTCGATCCGCCATACGCATGCTGCGCAGGTCATGCCCTGCACGACCAGCGAAATCGATTGTTCTTCTTGCGTATGCTCAGTAACTGCCACGGTTTAATTCTCTTGATGCTGCGGGCGCTTCCCGCCAGCAGCCTTCTCATTATGTCTCGTCTCATGCCGGCAGCTATGACTATAGGCGCACCGGCGACTCACGCAGCAAACAACTTTGCTCACCTACAATTATACCACTGGGGGGTATATGAGTGGTCAAGCGTAGCAAGCGCACATGAATGTTCCGCTCATGCTGCGAGAAGCCTGTGCTGACCACTACGGCAAGCTCAGCGCTAGCTGTCGAAGTGCTCAGTACGAACGGCGTGCAGGCCCTCTGTGGCTCCTCCAATACCATCGTGTCGATCTTGGGCATGCTTGTAACGATTTCCGCTCAAGTCTAGACAAGTCTCAGGAGAACAAACTATCGCGGCAGCCTAGGAACAATTGCAGAATCTTTCGTCGGCTCCTTAGAGAGTTCGTCCTCAAACTCAAAGAGAGGGAATGCATGGCATTCCCTCTCTTTCATCCGATAGCAGGATATGTGTTAGGACTCTAGGCCCGCAAAATAGGCAGATTCACCGTAACACCGGTCTGCACCGCAATTTTGCCTGCCTCCAGGATTTCCTGTCCGTCCCGGTTGAACCCCGCGTCGCACGGCGACTCGATGGCTGTGCCGTTCAGTAGAGCGTGGACAAAATACGCCGGCCCGCTCTGCATGTGGGGTTCCGGCAAATCGGGTACATCAATGATGTCGCCGACCGGGTTCTCCTGGGTGCAGTGCTTGACTTGGTTTCTGCCGATCACGGTCACGCTGCCGGTTGTGCCATTGATGACAGGTCCGTGAATCGGTTCCGGGCCAAATCGCGTCCAGGTGGCCTGGCTGACACAGAGCGCGTCGTCATAGCGCAGGAGGAGCACCGCGTTGTCCTCAGACTTGACCGGCTTAACCAGTGTATCGGCCATGCCGCAGACCTGGCGCGGCACCTTGCCGAGAATCCACGTAAAGACGTTAGCGGCGTAGCAGCAGTAGTCAAGCAGCACACCGCCGCCATCCTGCGGACGGTACCACCAACTATCGAAATCGGCGGTGGGCCCCATGTGCCCGCCCCGGAAGGCAATCTGAAAGACTTGCCCGAGCACGCCCGATTGAGTGATTTCGCGCGCCCGCCGCAATGCCGGACCCCAAGCGGTCGGCCAATTGACCATCAAGGTCACGTCGTGCTTCTCGCACGCCGCAATCATGCGGTCGGCATCTGAGAGGCTGGCGGCAAACGGCTTCTCCAGCATGATGTGAATGCCCCGCGGCGCCAGCGCCTCCACGTACTTCACGTGATCGGCATTCGTGGAACATATGATCGCGGCATCCGGTTGACGTTCGTCAAGGAGCCTTTCATATTCGGCAAAAACCATATCGTCGCCGAGTCCACTGCGCTCTTTGGTCTGGGCGCGGTGTTCCGGCTTTGGATCGGCAAAGCCGACAAACTCGGCGCCTGCCAACTCCTGCGTCTGCCTGATCAGGCTGTTCATGTGGGTGTGCGCTGATTCAAGTGCGACGATCTTGATACTTTCCGGCATAGTTAATGCTCCTTACGTTGTAGGCCCATTCTCATAAACTACCGGGACAAGCTTGCGCGCACGACCCTCACACACTGATCACGACCAACAGAATGTCGTGCGCCTCCACATTACTCTCTACTCTCCGGCGGCTCTGTCCAAGATAATGACATGGATGTACCTGCCTGGCAACTCACTGAGGTCTTGCGCTGATGCTTCAATTGTGAGCGTAATGATATACTGAATTTGAGATGTTACGCAGAAGGAGAGAAGCATGACGAAGGCATTGAAGCGTGGTGACAATCAAGCAAAGCTGGTAATGTGGAGTGTCGTTTCGCTGGCCCTCATACACATTCTATGGGGAGCGGTGGTACGGGCGACGGGCTCGGGACTGGGATGTCCCGATTGGCCGCTCTGTTCAGGTCAGGTGATTCCGCCGTTCGAAACAGCGGCGGTCATTGAATTTGTTCATCGCTTGTTGGCGTTGCTCTTAACTGTCGGCGTGATCTGGGTGCTGGTCAAGGCGTGGTTCGGCCAAGGACGCATGCGCCAGATTCGTCCTACCGTGCTTGTGATCACTTGTCTGCTCGTGGCGCAGATAGTCCTCGGAGCGGTGACGGTACTTACGGAATTGCCGGCCCTGCTCGTAGGTTCCCACCTAACGATTTCCATGCTCTTCATCTCCGCGACCGTATTGGGCGCGGTGCAGGTGCAGAACAATTCGCTCAGCGTCAGTGCATTCCCTAAATGGCGCGGAATTGCCGCCCTCTCCGCCGGGCTTCTCGTCGTGGTCTCCGGCGCGTTTGTGGTCGGCATGGCAGCCGGCATTGCTTGCCACGGCATCCTGAGTTGCGACGGCGGCGGCGGCTCGCCTCGTGTCCTGGAAGAGGTGCACATGGGCCACCGCTACGCCGCGTACGTATTTGCCGTTACGTTGGCTTTACTGGCGGGCTGGCGTATACGCCTGGACCAGAGCAATGCAAGAATGATCGGCGTCCTCGTAATCGCGCTCTTGGCGCTGCAAATCACGCTGGGCTTTGCGCAGGTATTGATGGGCCTGCCCGACGCGCTGCGGGTGGCGCACGTTCTTACCGCAGCCTTGATCATGGCTTCGGCTACGGCGCTCTTCTTCTGGCCGTTGGAACGCCACGCCGATCAGCCGCAACCTGCTAGCGCCCCCGCAAAATCGCCTGCGCTCGATCCGGCGTAAGCGGGAGCTTGATACTGCCTGGGCGCAATCGGTAGCTGGCCGGAGAGTCACTGCCAATAGCTGCCGTCGGTCTAATGGAAGCGTTGCCGGTTCCGGCCCTCGCTGCGCCGTCACCAGTTCCGATTGCCTAAACTCCGGTAGCGCAGGTTGCAGACCTGCGCCCCATCGGCGCGGACTGGCATTCCTATCCACGCTCCGGCACTGCTTGCAACGCCTGCTTTGCAAACTCCTGCGTTCGACGCGACGGAATGCCTTGCGGCATTCCGTTCTGGTGTGTGAGCTTCCCACAGCAGCGATAAAAGAGTAGGGGCACGGCATGCCGTGCCCCTACTCTTTTGCAAGAGATCAACCGATCGCTCTGCCTAGTTTCCGCTAAGTGACCCCAATCGGCCTCCGGCAAACGCTACTCTCGCGCATCGATGCCTCCGTATCGGCCTTCGTCGCGTTGCCTCCTCGGTGACCAATCTGTCAGCGCAATTCGAGGAAACTACAGGAATGCCATCTAGCGTCAAACCACCCTAATTCCCGTCGCTACTAAGCGATGCCGTGGCAAAGACGACGTGGAAAGGTTTGCAGTAGATTACGATGCTCTTGACGGCGTCAATGGCGGTGTCAGCCGCAATCTCGTAGTTCTGGCTGCCCACGTTTCCTTTTATCGACCCCAGATCGACGTACCCCTCCTCCAGGTCGGCGCGGCTGGCAGGATCAGCATGGTTCACCAGCAACACGTGAAGCTGCGGCCCGTTGGTAACGCGGAAGTCCTCGAACCGCAAGAGGTGCGTGCCGTCCGCCAAGCGGTAGAGCGTTACCGTGCCGGCACCTTTATGGAATTCGTCCGCATCGCGGAACTGGCCCTGCGCTACCACCGCCGGTTGCGCGTCTTCCGCCTGCTCCGGCATCTCTTCTTCCATCTCTTTGTCCGGCATCTTGGCTGCCGCGTCCATTACGTCCGCGGCCACCTTCTCACGCTCATCTTCAGACATCTTGTCCATTTCTTCCGCGGTTGGAATCTCAAACGGCAGTTCCTCCTCGACGACCGTATTGATGAACAAGGGTGATCCAAGCCACCAACCCGCCGCTCCACCGACCACGACGACGATCAAGCCAATAGCAATCAGCAATGCCCGCTTATTCATGACTTCCACTCCTTTGTAGCGGCACGTACAGCCTTTAACTACATAGTATCACCAGTTCTTGCCGAACACGCTTTGGTCTTTTAACAGCTTAAAAACCATTGTCCCTTAATCTCGCCTCAAGTACCGTCGAAGCCTTTGCGTTACGGGAAAGCTGCCATTCGCTAGTACAGACGATTTGCAAGGCCGCAGCCAACTGCGCACGCGTACGTGTGTCCCGCCCGCGAGAGGCTCGGGGTCGGCGGCCGAGAGTCCGAGAAGCGGCGCAGACAGAAAAAGCAAGCCCCTCCAGCGTGGAGGGGCCAAAGCTGTCATTGTCTATAGCTTGCGATTAGAACTCGGGCGCTCCCTGCACGATAACATCATCCTTCGCCACGTCGGCGACCAGAGCCTCGGTCGTAAGCACCATACATGCGACCGAAGTCGCGTTCTCTACTGCTGAGCGTGTTACTTTGAGCGGGTCGATGATCCCCGCCTCTATCATGTCAACGTATTCGCCCGTAAGCACGTTATGGCCCATATTCTTGTTGCGTCGGCTCATTGCCAAGCGCTGTACCTCTTGCACAATCACCGCTTCGTCCAGTCCGGCGTTCCGGGCGATGCGCTTGAGCGGCGACTTTAATGCCTCGCGCATTACCGGTATCGCCACTGCTTCATCGCCTTTTAGTTTCAAGCCATCGAGCGCAGCACTAGCGTTGATGAGTGCAACGCCGCCGCCAGGCACAATCCCTTCCTCCACCGCGGCGCGTGTGGCCGAGAGCGCATCGTCGACGCGGTCTTTCCTCTCCTTCATCTCGATCTCAGTGGCCGCGCCCACGTGGATGACTGCTACGCCGCCGGAGAGCTTCGCTACACGCTCTTCCAGCTTCTCGCGATCAAACTCCGGCGCTCCATCCTGCAACCGCGACTTGATCTGGTTCACACGCACAGCGATTTCGTGGGTGTCGCCGTGTCCCTCAATGATAGCTGTGGTGTCTTTACTGGAGACAATACGGCGCGCGCGGCCAAGATCCTCGATCTCCACCTCGTCGAGGCGTTTCCCAGCCTCTTCAGAAATCAACTTGCCCCCGGTGACGATCGCAATATCTCGCAGCATTTCTTTGCGTCGGTCGCCGTAGCCGGGAACCTTTACCGCTATACAATTCAGTACGCCGCGGGACTTGTTGGTGACGAGCATTGCCAAGGCATTAGCCTCCATCTCCAAGGCTATGATTGCCAGATTCTTCTCGCCACTCTGCACCATGCGCTCCAAGATCGGCAGAAGTTCTTCTAAGGATTCAACTTTCCGATCGGTAATCAGGATATACGGGTCTTCGATTTCCGCAACCATTCGGAGGGAATCGGTGACGAAGTACGGCGAAAGGAGTCCCTGGTCGAACTCCATTCCTTCCACGTATTCCACGGAGAAGCCAAATCCGCTGCCCTCTTCCACGGTGACGAGACCGTCTCTACCAACTCTATCCATCACTTCCCCGATGAGCTCGCCAATTTCGCTATTCCCAGCGGAAATGGCGGCAACTTCGGCCACCTGCTCTCTGCCCGTCACCGGCGTGGCAGACTTTCTCAACGATTCGACCACGGCCCGGGCGGCTCGCTCCAGGCCACGCTTAAGAATCATGGGGTTGGCGCCCGAAACGATGTGGCGATTCCCTTCGGTGATGAGCGTGTAGGCAACGGAGGTGGCGGTAGTCGTGCCGTCCCCGGCAACGTCGTTGGTCTTACTCGCGGCTTGTACCATGAGTTGAGCGCCCATGTTTTCGAAGTTATCGACTAACTCAATCTCTTTGGCAACAGTGACTCCGTCGTGGGTGACGATCGGGAGTTTGCCTTGATAGCCCAACGCCACGTTGCGCCCCTTGGGGCCGAGCGTGGCTTGAACCGTATCGGCAACCTTTTCAATGCCGCTCATCAAGGCATGACGCGCATCTTCGCTGAAGATTACGTGCTTGGGCATCTATGCAGTCTCCTCGTTCAACAAACTATGATTTTGCGTTATTGGCAACTTGCATTTCCTTTTGCCAACTCTCGGTTTACTTCGTGCGTACTGTCAAGCAAAAGTGTGCAATAGCACAGTGATTCACCGTACGCTACATGCTCTTTAATGTCAAATTACCTCCCAATTGTGCGAGAAATGCCCGTGTTTTCGCTTAATAGCAGCGTATCCGTGCAAGAATGCTCCTCTTGGACCATCACACTATTTCGGCTCAATTGCCGTTGTGAGCACACGATTTTATCGTGCACATATCCCATGATTGCAGCAACTTACGTCACGTGGGCGGGGCTGTTTCTTCTCTATTCTTGCAAGTACCCTGCGTGCGGTAACACTAAATCCACAAGAAGAGTACAATACGAGGGAAAGCAAGGCGAGATGGACTGTATTTGATACCAAACAAGGCCGGAAGAGGGGGAAAACACCGTGGCACGTGCAGAGACATTTCGAGGCTACCGCCGACCCGACGGTCGTGTGGGAGTGCGCAATCACCTGGCGATCCTGCCCTCGGTGATTTGTTCGGCTACCGTGGGCCAGCGCATTACGGAACTCGTGCCCGGCGCGGTTACCACGACACATCAATACGGATGCGGCCAACTAGGAGCGGATGCAGACCTTTTCGTGCGTACGATGGTAGGAACCGGCAGCAATCCGAACGTCGGGGCTGTCATCGTGGTCGGGCTTGGCTGCGAGACGGCGGAAGCGCCCCTCATTGCCGAGGGTATCGCCAAGACAGGCAAGCCGGTGGAGCTCATCGTGATACAAGAGGCCGGCGGCTCCATCAAGACCATCCAACAAGGCGCGCAGATGGCGCAAAAACTCTCAGCCAAGCTTTCTTCTATGCAGCGGGAGGAATTCCCACTCTCAGAGCTCGTCCTGGCGACCGAATGCGGGGGCTCCGACACCACCAGCGGGTTGTCTAGCAACCCCATCGTGGGCGTGGTTTCCGACATGCTGGTGGAAGCCGGCGGCACAGTGATAATTAGCGAGGCCGCGGAGTTCATCGGCGCCGAACACATCTTTGCCCAGAGGGCGCGCCTACCGGAAATTGGCGAGCAACTCATCGCCGTGGTGCGCAAAGCGGAAAACGACGCGCTCAAGATGGGTGTCTCGATTCGAGGGGCTAATCCTGCCCCGGGCAACATCCAGGGCGGTCTGACGACCATCGAAGAGAAGTCCCTGGGCTGCATCTACAAAGGCGGCACTACCGTCCTGGAAGAGGTGATCGGCTATGCCGACGCCCCCAGCAAGAAAGGACTGGTGGTGATGGACACGCCGGGTTTTGACTCGGAATCGGTGACCGGCATGATGGCCGGCGGCGCGCAGATCTGCCTCTTCACCACCGGGCGGGGCTCGCCCCTGGGCAATCCGATCGCGCCGGTCATCAAAGTGTGCGCCAATCCGCAGACTGTGGAGCGTATGCAGGACAACATCGACTTTTCCGGCGTACCGGTGCTGGAAGGCAACGCCACCATCCGCGAGCTTGGCGAGCATCTGTTCGACCTAACACTCGACACCGTCAACGGGCTGCTTACGGCTACGGAAATCCTGGGACATCGTGAATTCGCTCCCCACAGGATCGGGCCTACCATGTAATCGTGTAGTCTGGTGTGTCGCGCCCATTGGAGGTCCTAAATTCCGCACGCATTTCCGCAACCATGCTCGTAATCCCTTGTCTTGTGCCGGTTACATCCAATTGAATCTGTAATTAGCCTGACGCCTCCGTTGGATAATGCTATGTCGAGCGCACAGTTCTTGCACATATCCACCGTCCCTAGCTAGTAATGCCCCTATGAAAGTCGTAATCATCGCTCTGTACGCCGGTACTGCCGGCGTCGTACACCGCAACCAGGTTGACCCACACGGAGAGGCATCCTTCCTCTACGATGAAGCGCGCAATTTGATGGCGCGTGAGATACAGGCTGCGGTCACCGGAGCGCAGCGGGCGGGCGCAAATGAGGTCATTGTGCACGACGCCACGGGTCTTGTGCCGTTTCACGAAGACCTGCTGCATCCCGGTGCGACGTATGTCTTTGGCGAGCAACAACAGGTGCGGTTTGCCGAGCTTGCCAACGCGCATGCCGCCGTCCTGCTGGGCCACCCCGCCAAGGCCGGCGCCTGGGGCGCGGTGCTCTGTCAAACGCTAGCGCCGAGCATTCAGCGCGTCCTGATAAATGGGCAAGACCTCGGCACTATCGGCATCCACGCTGCATTGTGCGGCACACGGAATGTACCTGTGGTGTTGGTGAGTGGCGACAATCACGCCTGCGCCGAGGCGGAGTCATTACTGCCGGGTGTGCGAACGTGCACGACGAAGTGGGGGTTTGGCTTTCAAGCCGCTAAGCTGCGCCCTCCCGCCACGGTACGCGCTGAACTAGATGAATCGGTTCGCGACGCGCTTGCTTCCCCCTCTCTCCCCCCGATCTGGGCGCTGCAACCGCCGTATGAAATTCAGGTTACGGTCACGGACACGCATATCTGGGACCAGAGCGTCTACAGCCCTCCCCGACAGGAACGTCTCGACGGGCGCAATGCCGTCTTCCGCGGCAATGACCTTCCCTACCTGATCGAGCACATTTGGGAGACTGTGCAGTGAGCGCGGCTAAGGCTCCGCGGAATATACCGCTGCGGTATATTCTCATTCCGCTCTTTGTCGCGATGATTTCGGGGCTGTTGGCGCTGCTCTTCTACGTGCTCACGCAGAGCGGGCAACTGGCCGGCTTTTCGCCCGGCATCAACCTGGAGCCGAAGCTCATCCGCATGGATAACCGCCCCGCGCCGGACTTTACGCTGACGCTAAGCGACGGGCGCGTGGTGCGTTTGAGTGACTTTCGCGGCCAACCGGTGGTAATCAATTTCTGGGCCTCTTGGTGCGCCCCGTGCCGCGCCGAAGCGCCAACGCTGGAAGAGACCCATCAACGCTACGCGGACCGCGGCGTTGTCATCCTCGGCATAAATCTCTGGGATTCCGAAGAGGCCGCGGCTGAATTCCGCAAAGTATTCGGTCAAACGTACCCCAGCGGGCCCGATCCAAATGGCAAAATCGCCATTGAGTACGGGGTTTCCGGCATTCCCGAGACGTTTTTCATCACGCCGGACGGTAAGATCATCGCAAAGTTTGCCGGCCCGCTGCCGATCGCAACTATGGAAGCTCTGCTCGAGGAAATGCTAACAGACGAATAGCCTTATGGAATTGGACTTGGTAGTGGAATAACATGAGCGCGACTTCAACCTCCGTGGTGTCTGTCATACGCAAAGTGCCGGTGTTCCTGGAAGCAATCAAGATCGAACACGCGGCGTTTACCTTGCCGTTCGCCTATCTCGCCATGCTATTGGCAGCGGATGGCTTGCCGACGCTGTGGCAGTTCATCTGGGTCTCGGTAGCCATGACCGCGGGCAGGACGGCGGCCATGTCGCTCAATCGCATCATCGACCGTCACCTTGACAGCCGCAACCCGCGTACCGCCATTCGCGCCCTGCCCCAGGGGATTCTCACACCGCAATTCATGTGGGGCGCAAGCATCGTGGCCCTGGCGATAATGGTACTGGCCGCGGCCATGCTCAATCCGCTCTGTGCGCTGCTTTCGCCGGTGGCAATCTTCTGGCTGGTGGCCTACTCCTACACCAAACGCTTCACGTGGCTGAGCCACTTTGCGCTCGGCGTTTCCGGCTCCATGGCCCCCATGGGCGGCTGGATTGCGGTAACGGGCGAATTCGCGTGGAGCACGGTGCTCCTGGGAGCGGCGGTTGTGACATGGATGGCGGGTTTCGACATGATCTACGCCTGCCAGGACTACGACATAGACCTGCGCGAGGGCCTCTACTCCGTGCCTGCCAGGTTCGGCATCCCCAAGGCCCTGCTGTTCTCCGCCATCTCCCATACGGCAACCGCGCTGTGCCTGGCGGGTGTGGGCCTGCTACTCGGTCTCGGCCTGTTCTACTGGCTCGGCATCGCGGCCACGGCGGCCCTACTGACCTGGGAACACCTGCTCGTGAACCCCCGCGACCTCTCCCGCATCAACACCGCCTTCTTCCACGTCAATAGCTCCCTGTCGGCGGTGTTCTTCGTCTTCGTTGCCCTGGAGACGTTCGTCGTTTTACCCTGATCCTGCTGCCCCCTTGGCCGAGCAATCGACGATACCGAGTGGAACGGCACTCACTCTTCCCTTGACTAAAGACGTCCAGACGTCCATACTAGTGAATACTATGGAACAGGATCAGAACAGACGTGCACCCGGACGAGTACGTGACGGCATACTTCAGGTGATGTCGTTCACCTCAAAGGGCCTGACGGCTAAGGAAATAGGAGATCGAGTCTCACAGGTCGTCGGTCCGGTTAAGGATTCCTCCGTTAGGTCCTATTTAAGATTGAACACGCCGCAGTTTTTTACCCGAGAAGAGCGGGGAGTGTACACGCTCCGCCATGATGCGGCTTCCTCCATACAACAGGAGATGCCGGCCACGCGCGCTCTCAAAGCCCCGGTGTCATTTGGGCGCGCAACGCTGCATCACGCCGACTGCTTTGATTGGCTGCAGCAACAACCAGACACCAGCATTCACGCTGTTGTCACCGATCCCCCGTTTGGCCTCCACGAATATACGGTCGAGCAGCAAGCCAAACTCCGCAAGGGAAGAGGCGGCGTATGGCGAATTCCGCCCTCATTCGACGGCCATCCTCGCTCTCCAGTGCCCCGGTTTACTACGTTAAGTGATGAGCAACTCAAGCACATTGAAGCGTTCTTCTTCGTGTGGGCGCGCCTACTGCTACCAAAACTGGTTCCGGGCGCCCATGTGATCGTGGCGTCCAACCCCCTTGTTTCGTACTTAGTGTCAGCAGCCCTAGCAGAGGCCGGATTAGAGCGACGGGGAGAGGTTGTACGGTTGACCATGACGATGCGGGGGGGCGACCGCCCGAAAGCGGCCCACAATGAGTTTGCCGACGTTAGTGTCATGCCCCGTTCCATGTGGGAGCCCTGGCTTACGTACCGCAAACCCATTGAAGGCAGAGTGCAGGACAATCTTCGGCAGTGGAAGACCGGTGGCTTTCGCCGACCTAGTCAGGATAAACCTTTTGGCGACGTGATCGTATCGGCACCCACGCGGAAAGTCGAACGTGACTTAGCCCCTCACCCAAGCCTGAAGCCACAGTCTTTTCTCCGGCAGTTAGTACGGTCTGTACTACCGCTAGGAGAAGGCATCATCCTTGATCCTTTCGCGGGTGCAGGGTCAACTTTAGCGGCCGCTGAAATGCTTGGCTATGCAAGCATTGGCGTAGAGAAGGATGAACGCTACTTTGACATGGCTACCGCTGCAATTCCGAAGCTGATTCGCTTTTCGCCAAATGAGCGTCAGTCCAAACGGTAAACCCAGCTTTCACGGAGTTTCCGAATGCCATCCCTATGGAGCGTTGCGGTTCGAGTCCCAAGCTCACTTCGCGGATTCTTGCGAAAGTCCTCAACGGTTACGTGACCAAGATAGGCCTCAGTGAATGTCATCGGCTGGCGATCTATCGCAGGTTCCGACTCCACGTCCACACGGTAGACAAAGACACACATCCATTGGTCGCGCGCCCCATGCGTATCAACAGCTCCCCCTGCCTTCCGCGTCGTCTTCACCTCCACACCCTCCGTTCCAGCCTTGACAGCATTACGGGCATAGACTCCTTGGACAACGAGGTCTGGGTGACCGTTGTGATATTGATTTTCACTGAGCACTCGGGAGTGTTTTGCAAGACTGGCCGTCAGCATGTCTGACAAAACCCCCGATAGTATCGCGGGGCGCAACATGTCGTCGAGCCGTTGCAGTCCTCTACCGATGAGATGGGCATTGACGTCATAGAGGAAATCGTAAACATCCTGCATAGCCATCTGAAAGTCCTGTACGCGCAGCGCATATGGCAGTTGAACCTGCTGATTGAACATTGTTACGTCAACGGTGTTTTTCGTGATTGGCATTAGATGCTCAGGGCATTGCGACTGAGTGCCACGGGGAATGGGTGACCGCCCGCATGGGCCTTACACAGTACGTTACTGCAAGGTGCGGAGGCTCGTCCATTCTACAGGTCGATCCAGATCGGGCTGGACCAGGCGAGCGCGCCATCGAACTGCTGCACGCGCAGATAGTAGTAGTCGCCTGCTTGGCTGGGGTTCATGTCGAGGAACTCTTCGCGGTAGTCGTACGTGCGGTTGTGGACGCCGGTGTCCGTGGTAACGAACTGAAAGAACGGTTCGCCGTTTTTGATGACTTCCACGCGCGCGAGGTCTGCCGTGCCGGCTACGTCACACACGATGTGCTTCACGGTGTCGGCGCGTGCCAAACGCAACGACTCGCCCATGAACGCGCCGTTGATAGTGAAGCGCAGAATCGGTCTGCCGCCGAGGGTAGCGTAGCAACGCCGCTGGCGGATTGCGTTGTAGATCGACTCACGCTCCAGGGCAGGCGCAAACACCGCCGTCAGTCCCGGCAGTCGCTGGCGTTTTTCCTGGGCCGTGAACGAGCCCGGCCGCGCGATATTCGTATCCGTTGCGCCCACGAAGCCAAACCTGAGTCCTTGCCCTAGCCCTTCCCGCACCGTGCCCCCTACTCCCGATGGCAGCGCAGCGTACGGCGCGCCGAAGTACTCGCCGTTCCCCTGCTTGGATGCTATCTCCACGCAGGGCATGGTTTCAGGATCGAAGAGTTCCCAGCGGAACCCACCCAAGGTACCCCGACCGAGCGGGAACGCAGTATGGTGAGGCACGCCGAACCACTCATGTCCTGCAAGCATCGCTTTGAGGTGAGCAGGGGTCATCGCCGGATCGCGAAAGCTCGTGGGATAGACAAGCGGCGCCTCCAAACCGGGGAAGAAGCCGTTGAGATGCCCCGTGGTGTGCGCCCACTCGAAACCCAGCAACGGCACGAACCGACCCGGCGCATCGAACTTCCGCGCCTGCGCCAGACGCTCCTGCCAGGAGCGCTGGACGAAGTCTTCAACCGTTTGACATTCGGGATAGCGCCGCCGCCACCACGGGTGCAGCCACTCGCCCGCGCGCGTGTAGTGCTCCACGTGCGCTACAAAGTCAAGACGGGCTTCATCGCGGGCGTAGTGGTAGAGGTCTTCAATTTCGCCGTACGCGTGGCCGTGGGAGGTGTGCGCATGCAGATCGCCCCAGAAGATGCGGTCGGAGACGTCATTTTCGGGGAGCAACTCCACCGGATTGCTGAATCCTACACTCTCACTCTTTGGGTGGCGAACCACGAACCGGAGCCGCGCCGTAGGCGGCATTTCCTCGCTGAGCACGACCGTTGAGCGCCGAACAGCGCGATCGCACTCGTTTAGGGTGATTTCGGAAGGGCACTCGACGCCAATTACAGGAGAGCTAGCTGCGGGTTCGGCCAATGGCGCGACCGTGTTGCCATGTTCATCTACCGCCTTGACGACGAGCGTGAATTCCTCTCCTCGTCGAGCATGGCTTGGGGCCAAGACGTCCAGACCGACCGGAGCGGCCGGCAGCAGGTCAACGTACGGTGGCTTTGCAACCACCTCGCGGGCACCTACGCCATTCTGCGGCACGTAAAGAATGCGAAACCACTGGCGGAGCGCCGCCAGGGTCATCTTGATGCCCGGCCCGCCGGCGCGCCGGTCGCCGTACGTAAGACAGAGGGTGTCTCCGGCCGGCAGCGGCTCTGCCGCGACCAGACGCACGTGCTGCCCAGCCACAACGCAGGTCACGCGCCTTCCCGAAGCGGTTTCGACAGTGGTGTATCCCGCCTCTGCCGGCATGAGGTGCTGCAACACCGGCCAGGACTGCAAGCCTCGCGTCGCAGACTGCACGACCAAGGCATCGCCCTCACACAGCCCCTCGGGGCCGAGGGTCAGTCGCAATTCCACGCACTGCCACGTACCCACCGTCGCCTGCAGCGACGAGCAATTCGCCGCCACAACCGCGTTGGAACTCGCTCGGTGCGCCTCCAGGATTACGGGGTTGAGGGGAGTCCATTCGTCTGTATAGTGCTCTATCGCACTCATTGCCGTTCAACCCCATGGCCTCGCGCCGCGACGATACGGCCGGTCATAGCTAGCAGCGCCTTTTCCGCGCGACTGCAGCACCGCCCTCGCACGTGGCTAAACCAGCCGTTTACATGCCGAGGCCGCGCAAAAAGTCGTTTGTTATGTCAACATGAAAGATGTGGCCGTCGTCGTGGGATTCGCAGCGCACATTGGAGCAGTCGGCGAGAAAGTCGCAGCTATAGTGCTCTTCTGCCTCAAGGCGGTAGATCACGTGTTCCTGCCTGCCGTAGGTGAAGAGGAACTGCGTGGGCGAAGCCTTGATTTTCTCTCGCACGTTCTCATTGCTGTAGGCCTGGCCGATGCCGGGGATGATGATCTGGTTGTGCCCCGACCAGTGGATGCGCTCCATGATTACGGAAAAGCCGGAGGCAATAAGCGCGGCCGTGGGTTGCGACTGCAAAGACGTGAGCAGTGCCGCCCCGCCGCCTTGCGAAAGCCCGGCAACCACCACTTTGTCGTGCCGCCCCTGGAGGTACTTCGTTATCGCCATCGCGCTCACGATGTACGCGGCAGAGAATGATGTCGCATTGTTGAGCAGCCAGTTCACAAAGAAGGCGACGTTGACCTTGCCTTCGCCGTTGTGGAACGCCAGGCAATCCTCGTTGGGCTTAATTAACGTGTAGTTCATGAAGCCGTCGCCCAGTGCATCGATGATGCCGTCGTGGTAGCTCGCCGGATCTTTGCGGTAGATCGGCTCGGAGCAATTGAGGCCGCTCCCCGGGATGATCAGCGAGGCCGGTCGGTCGGTATCAGGAGCAGCGGGGGCGTAGGCGTACCCGTGATACGTGGCGCCGCCGAGCGTGTACGTAACGCACAAGAGGTGGGTAGCCCCACCATCGAGCACCAGCGGCTCCGCCGACTCGATTTGCAGGTTCTCGTACGCCGTAAAGAAATGCTCGACCGGCATGAGCAGAGTGGCATTAGCCTCGTATATGTCATCGAGCGTCGTCAGCGCCGGATACAACATCTCGTTCTCGATAATCGGATCGGAGAACGCGTGCTTGAAGATTTCTTGTTCCGGCCCGCCATAGGACTGTTCATTGGCAGAAGCGTTCATTTCCTGTTTTCTCCAGTATTGCAACGCCGACATTGAGAGCGGCGCTGAGGCGGACGCCTCGGGCTTAGTTCGGGGTTCGCCTCACGTTACCCGCGTAGCTCCATATAGGCGATGAGCACGGCTATCACTAAGCCGGCCGCAGCGAATACATAAGCGCCTAAGTGTAGCCGTACCCGCAACTCCAGTTCTCGCAGGTCGGCTTTAGTGGCCAAGGATTCACGGGATTCGCCCATAGCGCTAAGCAGAGCCCGCGCTTGGGCATCACTGAAGCCTCCGCTCGTCAAGGTCTCAAACGCCTTGTGAGTGTCAAAAACTGCCATAATTTGCTCCCTTCTCCGGGTCGCTCACCCCAGCCCTGATCAGACGCATTCGTCTACTCCCGCGGCAATTGCAGTTACCCTCATCATGGCGCAGCCACCCGCCCTAGCGCACTCCGGGGATCACGCCCTCTTGTTTCAGAAGACCGACAGTGCGGTCGAAAGCCGCAGCCGCTTCGCGCACATCTTCCTCGGTGTGGGCAGTAGAGAGCATCCCGCCATCCCCCATAAGATCGACGCCGTTGACCTGCAAGCCGCGCTTCATTTTGCCGTAAATCGCCGGATCGGCGTCCCGCATGGCGCTAAATGGCGGCGCTTCTGCCGAGCCAAAATCCGCGAGGCGAATCTTCTCGTGAGGGTTGTGGGGGTTATAGAGCAGGATGTGAAACATCGAGTACGTGCCGTAGACGCACCCGGTTAGGCTGTGGGCGTCCATGACCTGGTTGAATTCTTCCCGTAGCATGGTCGCCAGGTCATTCACGTGGCGAGCGGGCCAACCTTCGGCCACGATGGCCAACGCGGTTGCGCCGGCGGAGGCCGAAAGCGGGTTGGCATTGAAGGTACCTTGATGGCGGACCTTCTTGCGGGAGTTCCACTCCGGTTCATCACGATATTCGAGGTGGGCCATGATGTCGGCGCGTCCCGCCACCGCGCCGCCGGGTAGACCGCCAGCCAGGATTTTCGCCAGTGTCGTGATATCGGGAATCACGCCGGTGGCCGCTTGCGCCCCACCCGGCGAACAGCGAAAACCGGTGATCACTTCGTCCATGATGAGCAGCACGCCGTAGTCGAGCGTAAGTTTTCGCACGGCGGCAAGAATATCAGGGTCGAGCGGATACGAGGAGTACCCAGCGCCGGTGGGCTCCATAATGACGGCAGCAATATCGGGGTCATCCCGCAAGACAGATTCAAGACGGTCGAGGTCGTGCACCGGGAGCACAAGCATTGAGTCCGCCGTGCCAGCCGGGACTCCTACAGGGGGCGGTTCTGGCGGCGCTTCCACCACGACGTAATCGTGCCAACCATGGAAATGGTGCTCAAACTTGATGATCTTGCTCTTGCCGGTATACACGCGCGCCAACCGCAAACTCATCAACGTGGCTTCGGTTCCGGAACTCGTGAAGCGCACGCGCTCGGCGGAAGGCACGAGCCGCTGCACCCAGCGGCCCCACTCGATCTCGCGTTCGTGTGCCGCGCCGTAATGCGTACCGCGCTGCATCTGTGCAGTCACGGCCTCGACGATAGCGGGGTGGCCGTGACCCAAGATCAAGGCGCCGTGGCCCACGAGAAAATCAATGAAGCGGTTGCCGTCGAAGTCCCACTTATGCGCGCCCTGCGCCCGTTCGATATAGAGCGGAAAGGGCTTCTGGGCGCGGCCATCATGGGTAGCGCCATTCGGAAATACGTTCACGGCTTCCTGGAAGCGCGCGGCTGATCCGGCAAACTGCCGCGTGAACTGTTCGTCTAGCGTTAGACTGGATGACCCGACAGTCGTGCTCATGGCGCGCTCTCCCTGGGATACAGAAGCTACACGCTCTTATTGTAACGAAACTCTCGTCCTACCGCGTGCCCGTCGTCTCAAGCCTAGCTGGGCACAATGCCCTGCTCGGACAAAATCGCCTGCAGACCGGCGAACGACTCACGGCTGCCCTGCTCGCGCGTCCCGTTTTCCGGGTAGTAGTGGGTCTCCAGCGACACCACGCCTTCGTAGCCGTCTTCCGCCAGCGCCTTGAGTTGCCCCGCGTAGTCCACCTTACCCGCGCCAATGGGCTTCCACACAGAACTGCCGTCGGGGCCCAGCACCGCATCCTTGACGTGCACGTGCGCGATCCAAGGCTTCACCACCTCGTAGCCGTCCGGATAGGGCCGCGCCTCACCGGAGACGTACGCGTTCCCTGGGTCCCAGATTACGCGCAGATTCGGCGAGTTGACCGTCTCCATCAAGCGCGCAGTCTCCGCGCCCGTACCGATGTTGCACGAGCGCACGTTTTCGAACGCCAGCGTCACGCCAGCGGACTCCGCCATGCGCACCGGCAGTTCCAGACGCTCGAGGATGGTGTCCCAGTGGGCAGAGAGATCGTCCTCCCGCCAGAATGAGAAGCAGCGCACAAGCCGGCAATCGAAGAGCGGCGCAATCTGGATCGAACGCTCGAGTATCTTGATGTGCTCGTTGTAGGCGTCCAAATCATCAATGGGACAGCGTAGGAAGAGCGAAGCAATGTCGCACACGGCAAGGCCTCGCTGCCGCACCATGTGCAATACCTGCGTCAGCTCGTGGCTGTCCAGATCGCAGATATTCTTGTCCCACATGCTATGCAACTCAACGGTGCGCACACCGAATTCCTCGATCACGTCGAGCGCATGCGCAAAATCCTGCGAGACTTCATCGGTCATTACCCCAAGTGAGAACATGGTTTACCTCGTGCATTCGTCTCAAAGTGGTCCCTACAAGCCAGATTGACCGCTAGCCGTCGTGTAGCGATTCCAACAACGCTACGCTGGTGTCCACGACGCGCCCCGCGCTGTCCGGGGCGACGGCGGCGGGGAGATTGTAGTGGAAGTGCGCGCTATCGACCTCATAGCCGCCTTCGGGATAGGCGGCAGCGGTGGGGATGTAGCCGACGTCGCCGTTTGTGTAACCCAAGTACATGGTATGGTCAAACGGCGAGCGCTCTTGCACCGCTTGCGCGATCTCGATGAAGACCTCACCGGCGCCGCCGACCAAGGCCACGTCGCCGATGCGGAGCGCCTGCACTTCGAACTCGACCTTCCCGTCCTCCGCGAGCGGCGGCGTCCAGTAGCGCAGCGCAGGGGTACGCCCACTTAACGCTGCCGGTGGCTCGTTGGGTGTATGTAGATCGAGCGTCAGCGTCTCCTGCGCCGCTCCGAGTGTGGGAGCGAGTGGTTCCCCCTCGGCGAAGGCCGTGTGCAGTCCGTTGAGCGAGTACACTTTCAGCGCCTCTGCGCCAATTGCGCTGCCGACGCCCCAGAGCCGCTCCCGCATGTCGATCTCGGCGCGTTGCCCGATGGGATTGATATTGCCGCACGCGCCTTGGAGAAAGAGCATCGTCGCGCCGCTGGCGGCTTCGAAGAGGCCGCGCGCCACGCCCACGAAGTCCGCGGAAACGGCAACGCTGGGCGGTTGTATCACGACCGGATGACACGCGTAGTGTACGAGGGCAGCAAGCGGCTCACCCTCCGACGTATCTACGCGCAGTAGCTGCACCGTCCTATCGATAGCGCCGCCCAGGTTCTCGCCCATGCCTGCCCAGCCGGCCTCGCTGAGGAGGCGCCGATTCACGTTCACCGCCACACTGCCTGCCCCGTGCGTAATGCGGCACGCCTCCAGACTTTGCTGTGCTAGTTCCACCGTACCGGCAATAGCGTGAATCAGCGTGGTGCAATACGCCCGCTCGTGAGCGAGCATGTCGTCCCGGATGCTCGTAAATGGCCCTGAATGCGTATGGGACGTGTTGATGAGGACGTTGGCAGGGTTAATGCCCGTACGCTCCGCAATTAGTGCGCGCAAGGCCACGACTTGCTGAGTTGGCAGGCCGCAGACGTCGCAGGTAATAATCGCTATGGAGGTCTCATCGTTGGCGAGCACGAGAGTTGTCGCGTAAAGGTCGTCGAGGACTGTGTCGCAGCCGTGCTCTCGCCCGCCGAACCCACACAACCATGTTCCTAACGGCGGCGTAATCGTCGCGCGCCCTATCCCGGCCAGCAGCCCGTCAGCCATCAGCACTACCCTTTCGCCGCAATTGCGGCCGCTTCATTCACACCAATGGTGCTGCCCTGTCTATGCCCTTGATGCAGCCACCCACCTCGCAGCCGTCATCGGGCAGACTATGTGGGTCACATTATAGCGAAGGCAGCGTATGCATGCCCCTAGCAGCGTTGCAGCAAGCTGCAAAATCAAGCGCCATACATTGTGTCGCGGTAGGCAGGCAGTTTTCATGGGCGGCTCAACGATGCACGCGCGCCCGGTAAATACACTCGCAACCGGACGTATTGAGAGGCTCTGGACGGTCGTGTGTGACGCCCCGCATGCTTCCGCATGGGCAGGGCCAAACAACTAAGGCGGCCGGCAAGAGTACTGCCAGCCGCCTTAGTCAACTTCCACATCAACACTGCATGGGGCCATGCAGTATTCAGCGCTATTCCTCTGCCTCCTCATACCAGCCGGATCCGAAATACAGCCCGTCGTGACGGACAAGCCACGTATGCTTCAACGTCTCTTTTTCAGTCTCCGGGTTTAGGAAGACGTAGTCAATCCACTTGCCTTCCTCGGTCGTAGTAAGAAATTCAGCGCCGTAGTCGTAGCCTCGTGTATCGATCCGTTGTTCCCTGGTGCGGCCTATGTGTTCGGGATTGGGATGCACGATGGCGACCTGGTTCTCATCCAGGACGAAGACGTACCACTGACCCTGCACGCTCTGCGGGGACTTGAAGTACTCGAACGCAGCCTCACGCCCTTGGGCATCGTACCGTTGAATTGCGCGGTGCACGAATGACTGGGTGTATGTAGCGTCGTCTTCTGCTTCGGCTCGCTCGTACCAGCCGGAGACGAAGATCAGCCCGTCGTGCCTAACCGCCCAGGCATGCTTTTGCTCTTCATAGCCGGTGGACGGGTTCAAGAAGTAGTAGTCCACCCAAGTACCGTCCTCTGTAGCCTCGACGAGCTCAAGGCCATACTCTTTGCCGCGAACATCAACGCGTTGTTTGGGAGAGCTGCCAATAAGTTCGGGACGAGTGGGATGCACCACGGTGTTGTCGTTCTCATCGACAATGAAGACATACCAGTCACCATCTACGCTCTCCGGCGTGTTGTAGTAGGCAAACGTGGCTTCGCGTCCGACCGCGTCATACAGCCGTATCACTTGATCGATGAATGCCTGTGTATACGTGGCTGGATCAGACTTCGACGGACCTGCTTCATACCAGCCGGAGCCAAAGATCAGTCCTTCGTGCCGCACCACCCATGAATGTTTGGACTGGAACGCACCTGCCGCCGGGTTAATGTACATGTATTCTGTCCACGAACCCCCTTCAACGGCCGCTGCTGCGACCTGCGCGCCGGCAGGATAGCCGCCCGGCCCCAGAATCTCATCAAAGCGTTGCCCAACGTTCTTCGGAACAGCCGCATGCGCAAGCACGACAACGTTCTCGTCACCGATGAAGACGTACCACGCTCCATCAATACTCTCCGGCGTATTGTAGAACGCTACCGTGTCTTCAAGCCCTATCGCGTCATAGAGCCGAATAGCCAGCTCTACGAAGGCTTGTGTGTACGCCGCCGGATCTGACTTCGACGCGCCTTCTTCATACCAGCCGGAGGAAAAGATTAGCCCGTCATACCTGATCGTCCACGTGTGTTTCCACTGGATCGACTCCGCCGCCGGATTCAAGTACGTATAGTCAACCCAGGCCCCCTCCTCGGTAGCAGCACCGGCGATCAGTGCTCCCGCGGGATAGCCACCTGGGCCGAGAATGTCCTGGAATCGCTGCCCACGGTTCTGCGGCACGGTCGGGTGCGCAATCATCACGTCGTTCTCATCACCGATGAAGACGTACCACTCGCCATCCACACTCTCCATCGAGTTGTAAAAGGCAACGGTCGCCTCAAGTCCGTGTGCCTCGTAGTAGGCAATCGCCTGGTCCACGAAATACTGCGTATATTCCGCGGGCGAGGTTGCGGGATCGGGAGGGGGCTGAATAACTTGCACACTACAGGAAACAGCGACCATGAGGGCCGCTGTAGCTACCAAAACCGCAATACCACGTCGTATCCGGCTAAGCACTAATGTCCTCCTCTTTGAAATACTGAAATAGATTCCTATGCAAACTTCCTCGCGCAACGAACGCCTTTAAGTACACATAGGCATTGCCTCAAAAATGCACTGAGACCGCCTGCAGTCGTTCACTTTGCCAAGAATGCTCCATCGATGGCACACCACAGAGGCATGCAAGGCAAGCACTTCTGACTTGCCCTACCGTGAGAAGTAAGTATCAGAGTGCCTGCAGGGGGTTATTGGAACTACGCCTGTATCCTGCGAGAGACCGCCCGGCATTTGCGCACTGGCGAACCAAGCCCTTTGGCGAGCACACCTGATGAATCCAACTATTCACTGAGGTGAGTCTTGGGACACAGCATCGTCACGCCCTGCCGGCCTTGCGAGGAAAATGCAGAACTAGCTGTTCCAACTGGCAATGAACGACTCGGTGTCGATGCCGGCCGGCAATTCGTTGAAGTAGTAGCGCATGGGCCGTGCCTGAAATGCGGGCTCGAACACATCCACGTCGCTCTGGAGCGCGGCATCCATACCCTTGAACCGGCTCCACAGAGTTGCCGCTTCCTCAGCGGTAAAGCGTGCGGTGAAGTCCGGTCCCCAATTCAGGGTAATGGCGTGCTCGCCCTCGACCCACCGATGGAGATCGTCCGGCGGGCCGTGATCGGGGTCCTTCAGGATGCGCATCTGCAACGCCACCTTGGACAAGTAAATCGTGAGAGTAGTTCTGCCGTGGGGGCCTGCGCCCGGCTGCAGAGCATCCAAAGCAGCACGGAAGGCGGGCTCATCCTTTGCAATGATGGCACGGAGTGCTTCCTCGGTGGCGTCCTGCATGCGCTCGCCGCGCGCGGCGTAGGATTCAAACCGCTCACGGGCCCAAGGAGCCAGACTTTCGACAAAGCCGGTTTCCGGGTATGTTCCGTAAATGGCGTGGCCGCCATGGAGGGTGCGCCGCTTTTTTGTAGTGTAGTTGCTGCCGGTGTGGTTCAGATAGTTTATGTACACCACACCGTCTCCGGCGTTCAACTCCACCGGAATGCCCCCGGTAACCGGCGCGGCGCGGTCCTTGAGCAACTCGGCATTTTCCTGCTCGGTGTTGCGCCTGCGATGGCTTTCGGGAATGACCCACAACACGCTGTCGTCATAGAGGGGCACGTTCCATTGCGTATATCGGGGGCCGTTCTCTATCAGGTCTGCTGTGAGCGCATCTAGCGGGGCCATGTCGACGGGATGGATGTCCCGGTGCCAGCCGGTGCCGCCGGGCCAGTCGCGGACCGGATTGCACATCATCATCATTTCGGTAATGCAAGGCTCCGGTTCGCAAAGGAGTTGACTAGCTATTTCCAGGGTCTCATCAGCGACCCAAAACTCTTCCACGACGTTGGCCGTCTCTGCGTCGATGAGACCTGGACGCTTCATCATGACGCGGGGCTGGCGGACCTTTTCATACTCGCCGCCCGGTGGGTCGTCCGGGCCGCGCTCTCGCGCCCAGTTCACCTTCTGCCGCTCCAGCATCGTTTCACAACTAGCGCGCATGGACTCCAGTCTGTCCGGGGGAATAAGATTGCGGAAAATCAGGTAGCCTTGATCCATAAACTGGTCTCTATCAACCTTCACAATGCTCTCCTTAGGCCAATCTGCGTCCGCTGCAAGTTAGATTGAATTGAACTCTCTGCAAGTCACCCTCTTCTTGCTCGAAAGTCTCGGCAAATCTAACCCACTGCCTGCGGCTTGTCAAGCGCCGTTGCCTGGCTGGACCGGGGCGGTCGAGGGCGTGACCGGCAGAGGCTATCGTACGACACCGGTCACGCTGATCAGGCATGAGCGGGTCGTCGGTCACAGCCCATCGCAGCAAGGTGCTGCTCTCCAGCCACTCGGCACAGCCTAGCCACAGCTTCTTTCCCCATGCGGCCCCGCCGTGTAGTGGTTTAACGCACTGCCCTGTCAAGGCAGAGAGCGCCGGTCCGAGCCCGGTTGGAGTCGCAGCCGCTTGCGCTGGCCGGCTGAGTCTTCATCCATACCCGAGTTCGGTTGCTTTCTCGGCATCCTCAGTCCTAAAGAGGGTTCGCACACTTCCCGCCAGGCCACTTTTGCTTTCCGCTGATGTTTCTCGAGACATGAAAGGTTTCGATACATTGCCATGCCCACGACGTGACACACTCCACGCCAAGTACGGAAAGTGCGAAGCTATGGTGAGAATGGCCGACGGTCCTGTAACCGGGCTACCTCCCTCAGCGTTTAAGCGGCGCCTGGGGAACGCCGGTTGGCATCCGTGAGAGAACCGGACAGTGGATTTTGTCGACGATGGTTGGGTGCTTCGGTTCAGATGCAGAGGTGTACCGGTGAATTGCACATGTCAGAGGTAAGACCAGATTAGTTTGACGTTTCGCCCCGGAGGTTGAGGTGAATTTCCAGGACCATGCGGAATCCAGGGCGACAAGGTGGTGACCGTTGGGCGATGGACGCGTATGACGGTCGGAGCTTAACTTAATTTCGGTTGTATTTGAACAGGTGCATCTGCCAATCCATGAACGGCATTAGGCCGGTCGCAACGAAGAGCGAGAGTGCGCGTCGTGCGTCGATCGGCTCTCCTGCATGAACAGCGTTGCATTGGAAGCGGTAGGTCAGACCTCCGCGTTCCTCCTCCGCTGCGTACTGCTTCAGACATCGCAGGTAGTCTGGTCGGGCAAGATCAAATGGGACCCAGCCGGTGCTTGAGAGAACCCCACCGTAGCTAAACTCGGGCACCTCGTCGCACAGTCGCTCAGCCCTTTGGCCGTATCGAGACGACCCGCCGAGTAATACAACGCCACCCGCTGCCATGTACTTCCGCGCCCCCTTAAGCACTTCTCGTCGGAAACCGAAGCCGTCGTCGTGTTCGCTGGCAGGCGGATTCGCAAGAACGAAGTCCACGCACCTCGCCAGGGAGTCTAGTGTCCGATGGTCGCGCCAGTCCACTGGCGAGTATGAGTCGGAGACGAAGAACGACGTCTTGTCGTTGACGGCGTTGCACGAGGCGTTCTTGCGGGCGATTGCCACGCTAGTCTCGGAGATGTCCAGCCCGGTCACGTGACGAACATTGAAGACTCTTGCTGCTGTGATCGCCAGACACCCGCTCCCGGTGCCCCAGTCCAGCCCGATGCCCTTGAGCAAGCCCTGGTTTCCCACTATCGCTTGGACTGAAATCAGGCTTGCCGGTGACAAGGCGAAGGTCCCCGGGGGGTGCAGTATGCGGACATCACCCAGACCGGCCATCATGGGCCCGGGTAGCGTCGTTTCATTGGCCGTCTGAAGGGAAGCGTACATTGGCATTCTCACTGTGCTACCTGGATACTCTGGCGGCCCAAAATTTCCGTCGTGTTCCCTGGATTCTAATTTCACAATACATCACTTTCAGGAGAGAATCCAGCAATTTTCGTAGGAAAATTCTGAGATCGAAAAGGAACGAATCGCTGGTAGTGTGGGTGTGTCATTTTAACTGCCCAGCGTGGGTCAAGGGAGCCATGGCGGCCAGACGAATGTACTATACCTAAACGGATTGACAGGTCGCCCCATTCAGTGGGCCCGGGTCGGCATACGACTGGGATTTTGAGTTGAATCTCAGTTCGAAGGTTCTAGCTATCGTACGGTCGGGGTTGCCAGGCTGTACAAAACCCTGTACAGACGCCCCTAGTCGAGCCCAGCGACTATTCGTTCGGCGGCCATCAATGTCGGCCATGGAAGCAAGATCAAGCTCAGGCAGAGCTTGAAAGGTCAACATCCATAAGTGCGGAAAAGTCGTCTTCCGAAAGAATCTGAATATCCGCACCTTTCTTGACCAATTCCTCCACCTTTCGATGTTTGCTGCTCTTCAAGTAGCCATTCAGCTTGGTCTCGTCTTGGATACCCACGACTAGCATCGTTACCTTTGTACTGACACCGTTGACCACTTGGCACCCGGCTTCTGCAGCTACATCGGCTGCTCTCCGTCGCGGAATGCCAAGTGCTCCGGTAAAAAGGACAGTTTCACCAAATAATGGCCCGTTGACATTTCCCTCTCGTTTGGCGGAATATGCACTAGAATCAAAGATAGGTCGATCAACCCGGCGCAGCCACCCTTCAATGTCCATTTCTGTATTAAGACAGGCTCGGAGCACGATCTCAGCGGCTGCCCTGGCGTCTTCAAGCGCGTCATGATGCCTGAATGAGATTCCGAGATCCTCCGCAATACTCTTGAGACCGTAACCTCTTTGCCTATAGCACTCCGGCCATGCTCGACGGGCGATCATGGCACTGTCGAGCCAAGTGACACGAAGCTTCTCCAAGCCATACTTCACCATAGCCCGCTCAAATGCGACCCGATCAAACGCAGTGTGACTTACCAAGACAGATCCACACAGCCGATCACGCAACTCACCGCGAACATCGGGAAGCGTAGGGCTATGCCTCACGTCACTCTCTTGAATTCCGTGAATCATTATGTTCATTGGATCGAACCAATCTTCTGGGTTCACCAAGGTTTCCCACTTATCTTCGATTCTTCCCTCCTGAACATGCACAATTCCGATTTGGCAGATGCTCGCACGATCAGCGTTTGCGGTTTCCACATCGATCGAATTGAATGTCAACATGTCTGGCATTCCCCTTTGGTACATGCACACCTTTTTTGGAACCCACAGTACGACAATTCTGAGTAGCGCGGAACTAACGCAGGGTTCACTGCTCGTCAATCGCAATTGCCTAGCAATCGCTGAAGTGGCTATGGAAGCGACTAACAGTCCTACCGAACAATACAAACCTCAGGTATAGGCAGGGCCACACACCGAGCTATAATACTCTAGTCGACTCCGGCAATTATCCGCTCGGCGAGCATGAGCGTCGGCAAATTCGTGTTGGCTCTTGGGACAGTGGGCATGATCGAGGCGTCGACGACGTGGAGGCCCTCTACGCCGTGGACCTTGCCGGTCGCGTCCACTACAGACGCGGGGTCGGAGGCCGGGCCCATCTTGCAGGTGCCGACCGGGTGAAAGTAGTGGACGCTGTTGCGACGGATATCCTCGGCGGCAACCATGCCGGCGGTCTCGTCAAGCTCGGGGCCGATCAACTCAGCGAGTTGAGGCTGGCGCGCAATCTCCCTGGTCAACGCCACACCGTCCAGCAGCACCGCCAGATCGTTGTCGCCGGGATCCGTGAAGTAGCCGGTATCGATAACCGGGTTACTGCTAGGATCGCTGTCGCGCAGCGTGAGCCGGCCACGGGACCGCGGCGCCATGTTCGCCACGTACATTGAGCACTCCCAGCGTCCGTCCTCGTCCAGCCCGGCTGCTGTGAGCGGGGCGACGTGCAGGTCGAATGCCTCGTTGCAGCGGCTGCTGCGCGCCTTGGCGAGGCTTTGCTCCGTGAAAACGGTCTTACCGGCGGCAATGCAGTCTGTCATCAAGGAATCGAAGAGCGGCGTACCGTAGTGCGTCATGCTGACGCCCGGATGATCGTGCAGGTTGCGGCCAACTCCGGGAAGGTCGATTTGAGTACGTATCCCAGCCTCATAAGATTCCTCCGCCGGGCCGATGCCGGAGCGCAGCAGGATGGCGGGTGAGCCGTAGGCACCGGCGCACAGAAAGATCTGACCCGCCTCAATCGTCAATTGCTCGGCTTCGTGGATTATGTCGATTGAGACTGCACGAGAGCCACGCAAGTTGACTTTGTCCACAAGGGCGTCACCAACAACGGTCAAGGCACCCTGATTTCGCACGGGATCGAGATAAGCGAACGCCGTGCTCCAGCGAATTCCATTCCGATTGTTGACCGGCGCCAGCCCCGCGCCGACGTTCTCGTCCAGGTCGTTGAGGTCTGCAGAGCGGGGAATCCCGGTAGCAACCATTGCTTCCAGGCACGCGCCGTGGAACGGCGTCACCTCTTCCGATGCGAAGTCCCGCACGCATAGTCGCGCCGCCGCCTTCTTGAAATAAGGGAGCACCTCGACCGTCGACCAGCCGTCGTTGCCGGCCGTAGCCCAGCCATCGTAGTCCGCTCGGCTGCCCCAGATGGCGATGCAACCATTATGCGCTGAGCAGCCACCAATCACCTTGGCACGCTGTAGCGCGTGGCCCGGTTGACCGTTTGCCGCCGCGCTCGTGAAGGACCAGTCGTGGGTGCTGGCGAGCACGCGACCATCCAGTAAGTCGCTCGGCCACCGGCCTTCCGCGAGGCTACCGTAGTCGGGGCCGGCCTCCAGGAGCAGTACCGACCGGTCGCCACGTTCCGCAAGCAGACCCGCCACTGCCGCGCCGGCCGTACCGCCACCAATTACAACTGTGTCTGCGTAACGCGGAATCTGCGACGTTCCCATTGTAGAAAAGCAGCCTCAAAAAGCACGAATACGGCGAGAATGCGAGCCCAGGGATAAAAGGAGACGACCGGGACGATGTGGCATCATCATAGACCCGCTCCTGGAGCCCGGTCAACCGAATTGTAGTCACGAATTGATACGGTTGGCCGCCTACTTAAGAACTCTCTGAATAAGTCATGGTTAGTATGACATACTCAAAGTAGAACGGATCAGAGGATGAGGAGGAAGCGGTGATGGATCAGCCCACCTTTGGCGACTTGGAGTATACGCACAAAAAGCACAGGACGCGGCGGGAGAAGTTTTTAGAGCGGCTGGAAGGGCTGGTGCCGTGGCAGCGGTTGGAGGCGCGCATTGAGCCGCACTATCCCAAGGCGGGTCGCGGGCGTCGACCCTATGCTTTGTCGGTGATGCTGCGGGTTCACCTGGTGCAGCTCTGCTACAACCTGAGCGATCCTGGGATGGAGGATCTGTTGTACGAAGCGGAGTCGGTGCGGCGGTTTGTGGGCGTGCGTCTGTCGGAGCCGCTACCCGACGAGAGCACGATCCTGCATTTCCGCCACCTGCTGGAGAGGCATCACCTCGGGCAGGAGTTGTTTGCGGAGATCAACGGGTATCTGGCGGCACAGGGGGTGCGGTTGCAGGAGGGAACGATCGTGGACGCGACCATCATAGCGGCGCCGACCTCTACCAAGAACCGGAGCGGGCAGCGGGACGCGGAAATGCGTCAGGTGAAGAAGGGGAACCAGTATTACTTTGGGATGAAACTGCACATCGGAGCGGACGCGGCCACGGGGGTGGTGCACAGCTTTGCAACGACGCCGGCCAACGTGCACGACGTGACGCAAGCGCACCGGCTGCTGCACGGTGAGGAGGCGCGGGTGTGGGGTGATGCGGGGTACGTGGGGGTACAGAAGCGGGCAGAGAACCTGGGGCTGGCGGTGGCGTGGCAGGTGGCGCTGTCTTCGACACGGTCGCTGAAGCCCGGGCAGCGGCGGAAGCTGGCGCCGGGGAGCCTGGAGGCGCAGGTGGAGAAGGTGAAGGCGTCGATCCGGGCCAAAGTGGAGCACCCCTTCCTGGACGTGAAGCAGCGGTTCAATTACGCCAAGGTACGCTACCGTGGTCTGGCCAAGAACACGGAACGCATAGCCATATTGCTGGGACTATCCAATCTGACGAGGACCCAACGCGCCGTGGGCGGCTGATCCAGGGCGCAGTGGGCGCAAAAGTCCGGTATGCAGCCGACAACGGCTGCAAAGCAAGAGGATACCGGCCCGTGAGGCGCGCGAACAGGCCAAGAAAACACGACCGGCAGCCTACTGAACCTCCTGATAGTCACTAAAACAGTTTGGTAACCCCTTGTTCAGAGCTTTCTTAAGTACAAGCGCCACATAGAGTTAGAGAGATACCTCCGATGAAAGCCTTTGTCCGGCGGCAGACCCCTCCCCCTCCCCGAACCGCCTCGCCTTTTGGACTCGTTCACGGCCAAAATCGCGGTCGTTTCGTTGTGCGCACGCGCCATTGGGTATATCATCGCCACAAGACCTTGCAAGCATCGAGGAGGCGGCCATGGGCCAGCGGCACAGCCAAGGGGGAGTTGCGACCGACCCTGGAGAATCTCTATCCTTGTCCAGCGAAACTGCCAAGCTTTTCGAAGAATCCTCTCAATACATGCCAGGCGGCACCTCACGGCTCCACTACTACTATCAACCGTACCCAATTTATGCCCAGTCCGGTAACGGCTGCTACCTGACCGACGTCGAGGGCGTCGAGCGCGTCGATTACCTCAACAACATGACCGCGTTGATTCACGGCCACGCCAACCCGATAATTAACAACGCCATCATCGATCAACTGCAGCGCGGTACGGCATTCTCCGAACCGGCGGAGCCGGAGCTCGACCTTGCCCGTCTGCTCGTAACCCGCGTCCCAGCTTTGGAAAAAATTCGCTTTGCAAATTCCGGTACCGAGGCCGTGATGCTGGCGGTCAAGCTAGCGCGCACATTCACGGGACGCAGCCGGATTGCCAAATTCGAGGGCTTCTATCACGGTTACTACGACTACGTACAGGTCAGCTATTCCTCGCAACCGGACTCATGGGGCCCGGCGGACGCTCCCCACAGCGTGGCCAGCAGCGGCGGACTGGCCGACTCGGTTGAATCCGACGTGCTAACACTGCCGTACAACGATCGTGAAGCCGTGACCCGCCTGCTCGAACAACACGGTGCAGAAATAGCGGCGCTGCTTTACGACCCGCTCTGCAACCGCTCCGGCTTTCCGCTGCCCCAGGACGATTTTCTCGCGTTCTTGCGCGAGATTACCCGCGACTACGGTATCGTGCTCATTTCCGATGAGGTAATCAGCTTTCGGGTGAGTTACCAGGGCGGGGCCGCCCGCTTTGGCGGCGAACCCGATCTCACGGTCTTCGGCAAGATCATCGGCGGCGGACTGCCGATTGGCGCCGTAGGGGGCAGTGCCGAGATCATGGCGCTGCTCGACCCCACCGAGGGACCGCCCGCGCTCGCCTCCGGCGGCACGTACAGCGGCAACCCGCTCTCCGCGACAGCCGGCATTGCCGCCCTGACCCAACTCACGCCGGATGTGTACACGCGCTTGGAAGCCTTGGGCGATGATCTGCGCGCCCGCGCCAATGCGGTCTTTGCCGATGCGGGCGTGCCCGGCCAGATCAGCGGGACGGGTTCGCTCATCATTGTCGTGCCTACGGATGCGCCAATCGTCAACTACCGCAGTATCCCCAAGGGGCCGGTCGCGGAGGCCCGACTGCGCGGCCTGCATCGCGGCCTGCTGGATGCGGGGATTATTGTCTCTAAGGAGGGGCTGGGCGCTCTGTCCACGCCGATGGGACAGGAAGAGGTTGACCGCTTTGTCGTTGCCTTGGAGCATGCGGTGCAACGGGTTGCCGACCTGTAGGCCTCCCCGCACGTGCCTGTAATGTCACCCACGCCGCGGTACTCCGCCGTGCTCACCGACATCGACGGCACACTTGCGCCCTATGGCGTGCCGCCTCTGGCACCAGTGGTCGCAGGGCTATCCGACGTAGCGCAGCAGTGTCACGTAGGCCTGATTTCCAGCCGGGACTTTCATTACGTTGCCGCCATGGCCGCGCGCTTCAGTCTCAAGGGACCGCAGGTTGCCGACGGCGGCGCCCGCATCTTCCGGGCGGAGACATTGGAGACCCTCGACTGCATCTATCTGGAGCCGGAGGACGCCCGCACGTTGCTGGACGCAGTAACCCAGAGCCCGTATACCTTCTCCGCCGTAGACGACACGCGGGTGGTTGAGTCCGTGGCGGACATCCGCCACTGGCGCATTACACGCATCACGGTGCTGCCGGTGCCCACGGCTGACCTGCCGCGCTTTGAACAGCTCTTTCCACCGGATAGGCCGGTGCACGTGACCCGCTTTCCCTATGAGCCCGGTAAAACGTGGGGTGTGGACGTCACCCACAAGCGCGGCACCAAGGCGACCGCAGTCCACCGCTACGCGCGCCTGCTCGGCACCACGCCCGCGCAGATCATCGGCATCGGCGACGGGCCCAACGACGTTGAGTTTCTCCAGGAATGCGGACTGCGCATCGCCATGGGCAACGCCCATCCCGACCTCAAAGCCATTGCCCACTGGATCGCGCCCGACGTAACGGAGAACGGCATCCTGGCTGCGCTCGAACGCTACGGTGAGTGCCTGGGCTAGATGCCGTTCGTCACTCCGGCGCAGGCCGGAGTCCAGGGCGCAGCGAAGATGGATTCCGGCTTTCGCCGGAATGACGGGCCGGGAGTTCTCTCCATTCGGCAGCAATGATTTAGCCAAAACCTGTCAGCGGATTAACCGCTCAATGTGAGCCTGGCTCTATTTACCGGGCACTCTCTTTAGCCTTCTCCAGCATCTCGGCAATCTCGGTCGCGCCCTTCTTACGCAGGCGCTTTGCGGTCGTGACTATTGAGACGCCCCTATGGTTCTTCGCCGTTAGTTCCGCGCCGCGCTCTAACAGCAGCGCTACGGCCTCGACCCGACCGGCGCGCACTGCGTCGGAGAGCGGGGTGTCTCCCTGGAGGTCTGCGGCGTTAATGTCCGCGCCGTTAGCCAGCAGGACCTCCATGCTGGCGAGAAAGCCGGCCGTGGCGGCGCGGTGGAGCGCGGTCTTGCCCTTGTAGTCGCGGACGTTCACGTCCGCCCCAAGTTCCAGCAGCGCCTGTAGCCGCTCGGGATGCTCTCCTTTGTCGCCCCGGCTGGCAACCACCAGCGGCGGCCAGCCGGGGCGGTCGACATTGACGTCATAGCCGTGGGAAATTGCCAACTCCGCCAGTGCGCGATTCTTGACGGGGTCCCCTAACGGAAGCTGGCCGGCGTCGGCCCCGTGCTCCAGCAGCAACCGAACTAAGTCGAGGCGACCGCGACCAACTGCAATTCCCAGCATACGCGCGCTGTGCGAGCGAACTTCTGCGCCGCGCTCGAGCAGCATCGCAACTGTCTCGCTACAACCGCCGCTGAGCGCATAGGCGAGCGGCGTGGCCCACGTGTTGGGCATGGGGTCGTAGACCAACCGCGATCCCTCTTGGCGCTGAGAATCATGCTGCGGTCGGCCACGCTCCAAAAGCAAGGGGTCATCATCGAGAAACGTGCGGATTGCCAAAGAGTCGCCCAGATAGGCTGCGGAATGGACGTCAACAATAGCGTCCCGCGCCAGCAGGTAATCGGCAAGATCATGCCGCTCCTTGACCTTAGCTACGCAGAAACAGCTTATTTCCACGTAGTGCTGGCTATAGTGACAGGCGCTGGCGTTCACGTCGGCGCCACGTTCGACCAGAAACTCCGCAACTGCTTGTTTGCCCCAATAAGATGCTTCCCACAGCATCGTGCGCCCGTGAGAGCCGACGGTATGCACCCAGCGAGGTTCGGCCTCGACCAAGGCTTGCACCGCCTCCAAGTCACCGCGTCCGGCGGCAGCCACCACGATCTTGAGAAAGTCGCTCTGCTTGCCGGTGAGAATTATCTTTCCCATTGATAACCGCCTTGCTAGCGGTCTGCAGTTCGCCGTACCCAAAGCGATCGGACAAGCATTCCCGCGACGAACAGAGCGCAGAGCACGGCGAACCAGTCGCCGGTGCGCGTATACAGCGTGCCGGAGTCCTCCAGTACGGGTACGGTGGCACGGAGTACCGTGCGATCCGGCTCCAACGCAGAAGTGCTGGCGATGATTTCACCGCTAGGCAGGATTACAGCGCTGCCGTAGCGCCAATCCGCCTTTACAATGGTCACGTTATTCTCAGCGGCGCGTAGTGCGCCGGCCGCCACCTGAAACGGGCTCATTTCCACCCAGTCATGGCTCGTGACCGCAATGAGCTGCGCGCCGTTGGACGTTAGCGTTCGCGCCACGTCGGGAAAGTCAGAATCGTACGCCATCATCGTGGCAAACGTACCCAGCGGCGTGAAGAATACCGGATGCGCGCCGCCGGTCACGCTTTCCTCTCCCACGAAGACTATGGGATGTCTCTTAGCGTACACGCCGAGGAACTCTCCCTGAGGAGAGACCAGCACTGCTTCATTTCGGAAGCCGCGGGGATCAGTGTCCACAAAGTAGGGCGCAATGAGATACGCATTCATCTCACGTGCGAACTGCGCCAGGCGGTCGCGGGCTTCGGGGTCGGCTTGCACGTCGCGCCAGACCGTTGCCTCCGGCCAGACGATGAGGTCCGCGCCCTGCGCTTGCTCGCGTGAGAGTTGTTCCACGTCGCTCCAAGCCAGCGCGAAGTAGTCGCGCACGCCCTGCCGGACCGACATATCGTAGTAGTCGGACATGTCGATGCCGGGCTGCACGAGCGCCACTTCTATCGTCCGCGGCTCAGTCTGTGCTTGTTGCACAGCGGCAGATTCCGCTTGCGGCGCAGCGAATGTCTGCACTGCCGAGCCAAGGAATAAGCTGCCCAGCAAGACTGGAATTGCCAGCGCGGCCATTCCTGCAGCTCTCGCGGGAAGGCGCGCCGGCAAGCGAGCGAGACCAACCACGATGAGGACATTGACCAGGACGATGCAGAACGTCAGCAACCACGGGCCGCCAAACCGCGTAACCACCAATGCGGCCGGTGCTGTGTGCTGCGTTGTAAAGAGATTTCCCCATATATGACCGAGCTGCAACCGGTACCGTACGTATTCGGTAAGCGTCCAAACAGCAGGCGGCAGGAGCCAGAAGTACGGCTTTACCTGCGCCAGGGAGATAGGCGGGCCGATCGGTATGCGCCCGAAATAGAAGATCACAAAGAGAGTCGGGAGCAGAATGACGCTCACGAACAACGCCGGTGAGTCAAGAAAGAGAATCGGCGGAAAGTCGCCGCTCCGCCAGGCTCGGGACGTGAGACCGGGCGGGAATGCCTGCCACAGAAGAACGCCCATAAAGAGGACAAAGGTCAATGCGCTGGCGGCGCGGGCGGCGCGCGGGCGCTGCGTGGGCAGTGCCAGCGGCAAGAACATCGGCACGAGTGCCACCCACGCCAGGAACCAATAGTCATAGGGAGGAAACGCCAGCACCAGTAGGGCCGCAGAGGCCACAGCACTCGCGAGTATGCTCACTACACCGAGGAGTATCGAATGTGTCTTCATTGTTCTCTTTCGTCTTAATGCGCTTTGCCGCCTAATCATCACCTGGCTGCGGGCATGGCACGCAGTCAGGTCCCTCCGCTTGCGCTCACGTTTCTATCTTAGCTTGCCGGCCGTAAGGAGGTGCAATGCGAACTCATCAACGCCCGGCATCCTTCCAGACGATCTCAGCGCGCCCGGAGCAATCTCCCTCTCGGCTCTTCCGCCGAGAGTCGCCGCGCTTCCTACCAGCAACCCACTCTGCCGGCAAACGCTTCCTTGCCCTACGGCCCACACGCTTCCTCATCCCAATGCCGTACAATACATACTAGAGTGTGTGGCGGCGTTGCCGCAGTGCAAGAATCGGCTCGCTCCGGGTTCGGCGGATTCGGTGTCCTTCAGACTGAATGGCAAAGTCCATCGGAGCGGCCGTCATCCTAGTTGCTGAGGGACCGAAATTCTCGCTGATCTCCCAAACTAGCCGGTAGATCGCCGGCCGAACTCCGCAGGAGTGTTTTGGCGCCAGGGCTCTTTACGACCAACATTGTAGATGTGGCAATGCATTTAGGGGTTAGGTGAAGCTACGGTGAAACGCGACGAGTATGCCAAGATGTTTGCGCTGGAAGACCGCTACTGGTGGTTCAAGTCCAAGCGCCTGTTCTTGCAAGCAGCTCTGGGCACTGTTGACACGCGGCTCCCTGCCGGCCCGCGCATCCTCGACATCGGGTGTGGCACCGGCGCTGTCCTCGAAATGCTTTCTTCCTATGGAGAAACACATGGCATCGATGTCGAGAAAGCAGCGCTTACCTTCTGCACGGAGCGCAACCTTGGCAACCTGGTTCAGTCCAGCGCCACGGCGCTCCCGTATGCTGACGATGTCTTCGACTTGATTGTGGCTGCCGACATGCTGGAGCACTTGCGCCATGATGCCCCCGCGGTCCGCGAGAGTGCCCGCGTGCTGCGACCGGGCGGCATCTTCCTCTGTACCGTGCCCGCGCACCCGGCGCTCTTTGGTAAGCACGACCGAGCTCTCCACCACTTCCGGCGCTACTCCGAGCGGTCTCTCAGGCGAACAATCGAGGGCGCAGGCTTGCGGCTTCTTCGTATCTCACCTACATTCGCTTCAATCTTACCGCCCGCATTGATCGTGCGGGGTCTTACGAAACTCTTGGCACAGAATGCTGGAGAGGAAGAGGCCCAAAGCGACTTCCCGCCAATACCGGCCGTGCTCAATGCGCTGACTGTCGCCGTGCATCGAGCCGAGGCCCGGTGGCTGGCGCGACGCAATCTGCCTTTCGGCCTTTCCTATCTCGCCATCGCGGAAGTGCGGGACACGCGGTAGTCCATCGTCCCCACGCGCGCAGCAGAGCGGCAATTGACATTCGCCTTGCCGCTGAAGGATAATGGTATTTCTGACAACTATTCTATCCACGTGGAAAGGGATTGACGTGGACCAGCCTGTCTCAAATCTGTGGCTTGCCGAAAACATCTTCCAACAAGGCGGCGTGCGCTTCGGTGACTACACGCTAGGCCGCACGACCGTGCATTCACCTATCTATATCGACCCGCGAGTCTTGGTGAGCAATCCACATTCGCTGCGCGCCGCCGCGCAGCTTATCGCCCAGGAGACAAGCTCCGGCCAAGCAATGCGCCATCCCAAAATTCGCCCCTTCACCCTTGTGGCAGGTGTTCCCTTTGGAGGGCTGCATCTCGCTACAGCCTTCTCCCTGGCGACCGATGTCCCCATGATCTACGCGCGCAGCGAGGCAGGAGAGCACCGCATCGAAGGGCGCTACGCGGCTGGAGAAACCGTCCTTATCATCGACGACCTCATCACCTCCGGCGGCAGTATCTTGGAAACAGCGGCTATCTTGCAAGAGGCGGGTTTGATCGTGCGCGACGCTATCGTCCTCGTGGATCGCGATCAAGGCGGCGCAGCGCGCCTTAAGCGACACGGATATACCCTCTACCCAATTCTGCGCCTCGAAGTGATGCTCAACCTCTATATGTCTAAGCAATTCATCACGGAAGACCAGTACCGCCGCAGCCTCGAATACATCCGTACTCACCGCACGGCGGAAGCGCTTGAAGAGACCTCTTCGTAATTCTGTGGCAATACCCTCAACCAACTTTCCTCTGAGAACGTGATAGTGCGCTGAGAGTTGATAATTTCAAGGTAGTCTGCGCTGCGGCACATCAGGAACGAGCGATCCCGGAGAGCCTCATTCCGGCCTGAATCGATAGTGCCTTTCCATGAACTACAAGCGTCCACTAAACTGGGAGCGACGAGGGCGGTAGAGCGGCTTCCAAGCGATACACCAAGCTCCCGAAGTAGGTAGCGGCAGATTTCGTCAGTTGCAGAGGAGGAATTGCTATGCGCAAGGTAGTTCTGAGTGGAACACCGTATGAGATGGGTCTTCAGCAAGGGAAAGCATTTGCCGATTTGGTTGCGGCGGCCATTCAGCATGTAGTCCCTGAAGGCAGATTTCCTGCCGACCATACAGAGAGGGTGCTCGCGCAAGTGGAACGCAATATGGAAAATGTCATCCCGGAGGCGCTGGAGGAGCTACACGGCATTGCCGATGGCGCGGGTGTCGCCTTTTCAGATTTGCTCGCATACAATTCCTGTCAAGAGTTGAGGCGCACGCAAGTCGGCTGTACGAATTTTGTGCTCGTCACCCCTGACCACGGCATCGTGCACTACAAGTCCAACGACGTGAGCCTGGAAGTCCTTAAATTCCACGTTTACTTGGAAGCGCATCCCGCAACCGGTCATGACTTTATTGGCGTCACGTGGGCCGGTACGGTGTGGATGAACGGAGGCATCAATGAGGCCGGTCTTACCTATGGCGGCGGCAGCCTGCCCAACACTGACTCAGACTGGGACTACGGTGTTCCTGCCAACATAGCCTTACGCTATTTTCTACAGTATCCCGATGATGTTGATGGCGCGATAGCTCTGGTTGACGGCACGCCCATCATGGCCCACGGCCACAATCTGGCCTTTACCGATCCCGCAGGGAACGGAGCGGTAGTTGAGCGCACACCCACGGCAATCGGCGTGCGCCGCCTCGACGACCATGCGATCTGGACCTCCAACCATTGCCTGGTCGGCCACGTGCGGCCGATGCTGCGCACGGACAACGAGGCCTTCATGGCCAACAGCCACGGTCGCTATGACCTACTCCAGCAACTCACTGCCGAACAGCCGCACTCGTTGGAGCAGGTGATTGCCATTGCGCGCGCGCACGCCGATCCGACGTCCATCTGTCAGCACGGGCCGCTCGCGCACAGCGTAATCGGCTATATCATGATTCCCGACGAGCGCCGCATGCTCATCGCGCATGGGCGCCCCTGCGAGAACGAGTTCAAAGAGTTCACGTTTGCGGCGGCGGCAACTCCCGCCTCGAGCAGTGCATAAGCAATCGCAGCGTGCGCGAAGCAGACACAGGCTTCCTCTTGAGCCTTCCAAGTTTGTGTTAGGCAGTGTTGACGCCTGAGCAGTGAGGCTGTTTCACTAAAGGAACAGGACTCTTAACCGCCAACGCCAAGGAACTCATGCGATCCCGATGCATAGTGCCGGCGTCTTGGCGTAGAGAGACAAGCGCCCGTTAGGAAATCCTGCAATACGGGTTGAGCTTCCGGGCCGGATCGATCACAGCGTTTCGAGCCGGCGGCTTTGCCTGGGAACCCACGGAGGAGAAGCGTCAGGCGGTATGCAATCGAGCCGAAATAGCCTATCGGTAGTCATCGTCTCGTACAATATACGCCCGCTCTTGGCGCGCTGTTTGGCGTCCATAGCCGCAGAGCCGCACCCGCCGGACGAAGTGATCGTGGTAGACAACGCGTCCGCTGACGACAGCGTGGCGCTGGTGCGAGAGCAGTTTCCCCACGTGCAGGTGATTGCCAATGAGGAAAATCGCGGCTTTGCCGTAGCCAGCAACCAGGGGCTACGGGCCGCGCGCGGCAGCTTCCTTTGCTTGCTCAACCCGGACACGCAGCTATTCCCCGGCGCTTTGGATTCCCTCGCGACATTTCTCATTGCCCACCCTAACGTTGGCGTGGTGGGACCGACGCTCCTTTACCCTGACGGCAGGTATCAGCACGCAGCCTTTCGCTTTCCCACGCTCGCCATGGCGCTGATAGATTTTTTTCCTCTCAATCATCGTTTGCTGAACTCGCGGCTGTACGGCCGCTACCCGTTTGCCCTGCATGAGAAACCCTTTGCGATGGACTATCCCCTCGGCGCATGCATGATGGTGCGGCGCGAAGCGTGCACTGCCGTGGGGTGGCTTGACGAACAATTCTTCATGTATTGCGAGGAAGTGGACTGGTGCCGCCGCATCAAACTTGCGGGTTGGGAGATTATGCACGTGCCCGATGCCCGCGTCGTGCATCACGAAGGTCAAAGCACGAAACAGGCGGCCGGGCGCATGTTCGTGGAGCTGCATCGCAGTCGATTCCGTCTCTTCGCCAAGCACTGCAGTCGCCGCTACCAGTGGGCCGCCCGCGGCATCGTGGCGATAGGTGCCCTGTGGCAGCTTTTTACGATGCTCCCGCAACTCCTAACGTCGCGCATGGGCGGCAAGGACTCCGGCTTGCACGGAAACGACAACGCAGACCCCGGCCACGAACTCCGCGACCGCTGGCAGAGTCGAATCCGTGTGCTGGCTTTAGCACTCAGGGGCGAGCATCATCAGTGAGCATTCCCCAGTGACCCCAGTCAATATGCAACTCCGCGATTCCCGCGCACAGCCTGCCTCATATTCGATACGGGGCGGAAATCCATCTTCGGAGCCAACTCCTACCGGCATAACGGCCGTGGTGCTCACGCGTAACGTGGCAGCCGAGATTGATGCTTGTCTCACTCCCCTCGCCTGGGTCGACAGCATTTTGATAGTGGATGACTTCAGCACAGACGAGACACGTGACCGCTGTCGACGACACGGAGCGCGCGTGCTAGAACGAAAACTCGAGAGTTTCTCCGCCCAGCGCAACTACGCTCTTTCCCTTGTAAAGACCCCGTGGGTGCTCTTCATCGACTCCGATGAGATCGTAACTCCTGCACTTGCGGAGGAGATTAGAACTGCGGTGCAGGCCGAGACGGTGTCAGGATACTGGATTCCCCGCAAGAATCTCTTGAAAGAACGCTGGCTGCAGTACGCCGGCTGGAGCCCCGATTACCAACTCAGGCTGTTTCAGGTCGCGAAGGGCCGCTATGATCCCAACCGTTTGGTTCACGAGCTCGTGGTACTCGACGGTCCCGATAAACGACTGACCGAGCCGCTGACCCACTACATTTACGCCTCGGTACGGCAGTTTGTAGCCAAGCATCACCGAGATGCGCGACTGGAGGCGCGCCGTCTCTGGCTCCAGGGACAGCGGGTGCGCCTGCGCAATTATGTCCTGCAACCACTGCGGGCCTTCAACCGCCACTTCTTTACCTGGCGGGGAATCGCCGGAGGTTGGGTGGGTTTTGCGCTCAGCGCCGCAATGGCCTACTTCGATTGGTGCACGTACCGCCACCTTGCGGCCCTGGAGAAAGACCCTACCACGCAAGTGTGGCAGGAGTTTCGCGAACTGCCAGCAGCCACCTGCGCCGTTTCGGTCGTAATCGTTTCGTACAACGTAGCCGACCTTTTAGCTAAGGCCATAAGCTCGGTAGAAACTGATATGATAAACGCCGGCATTTCGGTAGAGGTGATCGTCGTAGACAATGCATCGCTGGATTGCAGCGTCGCGATGGTACGAGCACGCTTCCCTAAGGTGAGCCTGATTGCAAATAGCACGAATAAGGGCTTCGGCCAAGCGGCAAACCAGGGCATGCTTGCGGCGCAAGGAGAATCGGTGGTTGTTCTGAATCCAGATGCCAGCGTCCAATCCGGATTCTTCGCTGCCATTCAGAACTTTCTTGCCCGGCAACCGCACGTAGGGCTGATCGGGCCCCACATAGCTGCGCCCGACGGCTCCAATCGCGCCAAATGGCACACCCAGTCTACGTGCCGCCGCTCGTATACCTTGGCCACGGCACTCCTCCAGAGCACCCCCCTCGAGTGGTGGCTTGGGGAAACGCCGGACCTCCAGCGATTTTACTGCCGCGACCTCGACGAATCCAATACTGCGCGAGTGGATTGGGTGGTGGGCGCATGCCTCGTCGTGCGGCGGGCGGTCTTGCAGGCGGTCGGTGGGTTCGATCCGCGCTTCTTCATGTACTTCGAAGAGACTGATTGGTGTCTGCGGATCAAGGAAGCTGGTTGGGAAGTTGCATATTTCCCTGATGCTCACGTGCTGCACCACCGCAGCAAAAGTGCCGATCAAGACCTGATTGCCCGCGCCCTGAACTTCCACCTAAGTCGCCACAAGTTCCTGGCAAAGGAGCGGGGCCGCTTGGTTGCCCTACTTCTGCGGGGCATCATCGGCCTCCTCTTCGCTGCTTACACGGCGGACCAGACCTTGAGATCCCTACTGTGGAGACAACACCCCATCTTGCGCCAGAATGCCAATGTCTTTGCCCACGTGACCGCTTGGTACCTCACCGGCTTTCCCGGCCGAGGTCGGCGTCTCGTATAATGTAGGTGTTCAGCTTCTTGCTTAGACGAATCTGAAACTAATCGCTTCCGCGACAAATCCGTCTGCGACACAGTCTGCGTACTCTGCGCCGCGAGCGTCACATCCCCTAACATCCATGCGCGTTCTCTACATCACAGGTGAATACCCACCCAACCAGGGCGGCATTGCCGACTACACGGCGATATTGCGGCCCGAATTGCGCGCGCTCGACGTAACAAGCGAGGTGCTGACCAGCTCAGATTGCGCCAGTACGGAGCCCACGGTTCATCCCGTGGTGGGAACGTGGGGCTTTCCCTTCTGGGGAGTAGCGCAGCAGATAATTAGCGAACGCCGGATTGACGTGGTGCACATCCAGTACCAGACCGCCGCTTTCGACCTTAAGCCTGCCATCAACCTGCTGCCCTGGTATCTCCGGCGGCGCACTCCGCGCCCAGCCATCGTCACCACGTTTCACGATCTGCGCGTGCCCTATCTCTTTCCTAAGGCGGGTCCGCTGCGCCGTTGGGTAACCAACATGCTGGGTCGCCACAGCGACGCGATCATTTTCACCAATCGCGAAGACCGGGAAGAGTGGGAAGCAGCGGAGAATGCGAGTGTGCCTTCTTCGAATAAGACGCCGGCACACCAGGTCGACGTCGGGCCGACCATTGCCGAAGTCCCCATCACCGCTGATGAACGGCGGGCGCTCCGCGCAGAGTGCGGCGTTGCGCCGGACGCCTACCTGGTGGGGTTCTTTGGCTTCGTCAACCTCACCAAAGGGCTGGACACACTATTCCAAGCGGTGCGAATCCTGCGCGATCAGAATATCCCCGCGCAGGCGCTCATCATTGGCGGCAGTTTGGGTGAGAGCGATCCCTATAACGCCGTCTATAAGGAGCACCTTGAGAGCCTCATCCGCAGGCTGGATCTGGACATGGGAGACATTCTGCTTAGCACGGGCTACCTGGAAGCGGCTGATGCCTCCCGCGCGCTCGCCACCTGCGACGCGATGGCCCTGCCTTTTGCGGACGGGGCGTCGCTGCGCCGCACCAGCCTGCTCACCGCGCTCGCCCACGGCCTGCCGGTGGTCAGCACCTACCCCAAACAGCCGTCGCCGGTGATACAGGAAAGCGACGCCCTGCTTCTCGTGCCTCCTGATGACCCACCGGCCCTGAGCCGCACGCTCCGCCGACTCTATGAAGACCGCGCGCTGGCGGACACCCTCAGCACGTCCGCCCGGCAGTTTTCCCAACGCTTCTCATGGCCGCGCATCGCCGCGCACACCCTGGCAGTATACGCAGAAGCCTGCCAACGGAAGTAGCCATGCCACACGCTTTGGCTAGCGTAGAGCAGAAACCTTGAGCCGATTAGTCTACACTTTGCCGAAGTAGCGGCAGACAACCTCCACCGCTACCATCCAATCTAAGGATTGAGGCAGCGCAGAGACCCAGTCGGACGCTATGTCTTCGCACTTTGGGACCAATTCTGCGATTGAGAGTACCTGAAAGTGCCAAGAGCTTGCTTGCACTGCTCTCCAGCACCAAATTGCATGAGGCCTATTTCTAGTCGCTCTGGGGTATGGCGGAAATCCGGCGCAGGGCTTCTTGGTATTTAGCGCTGGTTTTTTGGATGATGTCGTCGGGGAGCGTGGGGGCCGGGGGTTCCATGTTCCAGCCGCTTTGGCGCAGCCACTCGCGCACGAATTCTTTGTCGTAGCTCGGCTGGGGATGGCCGGGTTCATAGATGTCAGTATCCCAGTAACGCGACGAATCCGGCGTAAACGCCTCGTCGATCAGAATTAGCTCGTCATCGCATAGGCCGAACTCGAATTTCGTATCAGCCACGATCAGGCCGGCCTTCCGGGCCTCTACGCGTCCGAAGTTGTAGATGGCGATAGATGCCTCTTCGAGGCGGGCCGCGAGATCCGTGCCGATGCGGGACGCCAGTTCCGTGCGCGAGATGTTCTCGTCGTGGCCGGTCTCGGCCTTGGTAGCAGGCGTAAAGATGGGCTCGGAAAACTCCTGGCTCTCCACCATGCCCGGCGGCAGTTTGTGGCCGCAGACTTCGCCGGTGCGCACGTAGTCGCGCCAGCCGGTACCCGCGAGATAGCCCCGCACCACGCACTCGGCATCGATCCGCTCTGCTTTGCGTACCAGCATGCTGCGCCCCGCCAGCATCTCACCGTCGGCCTGCAATGCAACCGGGTAATCCGCTACGTCTGTGGAGATGAGGTGATTGGGAATGAGGTGCCCCATGCGCTGGAACCAAAACGCGGAGAGTTGATTAAGCACCCGGCCTTTTTCAGGAATCCCCAACGGCAGCACCACGTCAAAGGCCGAAATGCGATCGGTCGTGACGATCAGCAACCGGTCGCCGAGATCGTACATGTCGCGCACTTTCCCGCGCGCGAACAGAGGTACGGGGAGCGCCGTTTCCAGAATTACGTCATCCATATTGAGCCACATTCTCCAGTCTTATTGCCCGTCCCAATCTGCAAGTTCTACTATATACTGTGTGGGCTTAACCAGTTCACTCAGTGACACGCACTGCCAAAACGAGGTGACGATGGACGTAACGAAGCATGAACCCGGCATGTTCAGTTGGGCGGATCTGGGGACGCCCAATTTCGCAGGCTCCAGGCAATTCTATACGGCGTTTCTGGGCCTAGAAGCAAACGAATTGCAGCTTCCCAACGGTGTGGAATTCTGCATGATGCAGAAGCGAGGCAAGAACGTCTTTTCGATCTACATGATGCCGGCAGAGATGAAGCAGATGACCGGCGGCCGGCCGGTGTGGCAGAGCTACTTTACGGTGGAAAGCGCCGAGGATGCATCGGCCGCTATTAAGAAGCTGGGCGGCACGGTGGCGCAGGAGCCGGTTGACGTCATGGACGCAGGACGGCTGCTCGTCGCGCAGGACCCCACCGGCGCCGCGTTTTCGGTGTGGCAGCCTCTCAACCAGATCGGCGCCGAGGTCTTTGGCGAGCCGGGCGCGCTGGCGTGGAACGAGCTGTATACTCGCGACACCGAAGCGGCCGCCCAGTTCTACACGAGCCTCTTCGGCTGGTCGGCGGAGAAGACGCAGAGCGGCGACGGCAGCGAGTACAATCTGTTTAGTATTGGCGATAGACCGGCCGTGGGCATGATGGCGATTCGGGAGGAATGGGGACCAATGCCGCCCAACTGGTCCATCTACCTTGCCGTTGCCGACTTGGACGCCTCACTGGATAAGCTGCTGAGCCTCGGGGGACAGGCGATTTCGCTGGCGATGGCGGTGGAAGGCGTCGGACGATTAGCCTTCATCTGCGATCCGCAAGGGGCTTATTGCACCATCATCGAGCTGGCGCCTCACGACGAATAAAGGTGGTCACTGAGATCCAATACTTGCACATAAACCGTTCATCGATCGTACTTCGACAGGCTCAGCACGAACGGTGATCGCAAATTGCACGCTCGAGCAGGCTCCGGTGTCGGATTACTTCGCCACCTTGAGGAGTGATTAGGTTACGTCAGTCCCATGCGCTCAAAAGACGCATCGATGTGGCGCAGGTGGCGGCGCGCGTCAAAGAGCGCGTCGATCTCAGCCTCATCCAGGTGCGCGCGTACCCGCGGATCGCCTTTCAGGAGGGCGCTGAAGTCCGCGCCCGTCTCCCACGCCGCGGTGGCGTGCTCCTGCACAATGGCGTAGGCGCTCTGCCGCGTGAGTCCGTGGTCGATCAGGGCCAAGAGCACCGCCTCGCTGAACACGAGGCCGCGGGTCTGCTCGAGATTCCTTGCCATATTCTCGGGGTACACGCGCAGATCGGCCATGACGCGCGTAAAGAGATCCAGCATATAGTCGAGGATGATGCTCGAATCGGGCAAGATAACGCGCTCTGGAGCGGAGTTGGTTATGTCTCGCTCGTGCCAAAGCGCCACGTTTTCCAGGGCCGTCAGCGCATAAGACCGCATCAAGCGGGCCAAGCCGGAAATACGCTCGCAGCGGGCAGGATTTCGTTTGTGCGGCATAGCGGAGGAGCCGACGCGCCCGCGCTCGAAGGGTTCTTCCACCTCCAAGACCTCGGTGCGCTGCAGGTTGCGAATTTCGGTGGAAAACTTCTCAAGCGAGGCGGCAATCACCGCCAACGTGGTGACGAAATCGGCGTGGCGGTCCCTTTGGACAATCTGCGTCGAGGTGGGCGCAACCGCGAGACCGAGCATGGCGCACACGCGGTCCTCGATCTCCGGCGGCACGTTGGCGTGGGTGCCCACCGCACCGGAAACCTTGCCCACCGCCACCTGCGCCCGCGCCGCTTCCAGCCGCCGCCGGTTACGGCGCATCTCATCCACCCACACCAGCAGCTTGTAGCCAAACGTAATTGGCTCGGCCTGCACGCCGTGGGTGCGCCCTATCTGCGGCACGTCTTTGTAGGCAACCGCCGCTTCTTCCAGCACTTGGGTCAGCGCGGCGATGCCTTCCAGCAGCAGATCAGCGGCGTCCCGCAAACGCATACCGGTTGCCGTGTCTTCCACGTCGTAGGAGGTCAAACCCAGGTGGAGGAAGCGGCTCTCGTCGCCTAATTGCTCCGCCACGGCCATGAGAAAAGCGTTGAGATCGTGGTCGATCTCCCGCTCGATCTCCGCAATGCGCTCCAGGGACGGGGGCCGCGCCCGCCGCAGCTTCGCCATGTCTTCTGCGGGAACCCTACCGTGCTCCGACCATGCTTCACACACAGCAAGCTCCACCTGGAGCCAGGTGGCAAACTTGTGCTCCTCCGACCAAATTTTGCCCATTGCGGGGCGGGTATACCTGGGAATCATCGATGCGTTACTTAAATCCTGCAACTGTCACACGAACAACAGGGAGTCTGCGGGTCCACTTGCCATTCTAGGAGAAGGGCCGCAGCCTGTCCAACAGTCATAAAGGCCGGTGGCAAGAACTACGATGTCTATCCCCGGCAAGGTTACTCTTGTCAAACTAGCAAAGAGCAGATGAAGGAGACCCAAATGAAGAGAAACCAGGCGAGCCCACTCGGTTGCCGGAGTGGAGGCACCCGTGCAGCGAACAACGTTGAGCAACAAATGGATTAACGGTTCAACCACACTTCGACAAGCTCAGTGCGAACGGAGGCACTGCGCTAGGGACAAGAATCTCAGCGCGAACGGAATCGTAGCCGCGCGTTACAAACCGCCCGCCATGGCGGGGATCACCGAGATCTCGTCGCCGTCCGCGAGGGTTGTGTCTTTGCCTTGGAGGGTGCGCACTTCTTCAGTGTTTACGTAGACGTTGAGGTAGCCGGGAATGTCACCGTTTTCGTCCGCGATCTGTGCGCCGATGCCGGGAAATTGCCGCTCCAGTTCCTGGAGAAGCTGTTCTACCGTTGTCGCTTCAATTTCCACTCGCGATTGATTGCCGGTGAAACGACGATAGGGCGTCGGAATATATACTTTCACTCCCATCGCAATGGGTCCTTAATTCGTTATCTCAATTATTTATCTGTACTGACTAATACTATAAGCTATCTCAATGCTGCGGCTCAACGTTCAGGCTCGTATTGGGAAACCCTTTGGTTACCTTTCGGCGCGCTTAGCGCTGTGCGCGGACGCGGCGGAACCTCATGAAGGGGTAGGTCTAATTCAACTTCCTGAATCTATCGTGTCATAATTACAAACATGCGGCAGCCAGATTCCTTCCCACTCGTGACGCAAAGAATCGAGCTTCTCCTGCAACGCCTCAGCGGCAAGGGCAACGCGGACCGTTACGCCGTTGTGGCGCTTGTGCTCATTTGTCTGTGGCCGTTTTGGCGTCTTCTGGCGCTGGGTGAGCACTGGCTGAATGGCGACCTGATTCTTGCCCACCAAGTTTGGGCCGAGTGGCAAGCGGCGCGCCTTAGCAGCGGTGAATTTCCCTTCTGGACCTCCGACATCTTGGGAGGCTTCCCAATCGCCTTTAGCGAGTATCCGTGGTTCTACCCGCTTCACTGGCCGTTTCTGCTGTTGCTGCCGTCGTCCACCGGCTACGCCGCCGCTATGGTGGCGCACCTCTGCATCGCCGCGCTGGGCCTTTACACGTTCGTTCGTGTCCTCGGTCTCTCTCCCGTTGCCGCGTTCTTGGCAGGAAGCGTCTATGCACTTAACACGTTCACACTCGGTACGCTGCACTTCAATAATTTTTCCCCATTGTTCGCGCTTATGCCGCTTGCGTTGCTGGGAGTACACTGGCTGCTAGAGCGGCGTTGGTGGGGTTGGGCGCTTCTCAGCGTAACCGTCGCCTTGGCGCTGCTAGGAGGGCACCCGCAGCTCTTCGGCTTCCTTTTCCTGCTACCGACTGTCTATGCGCTCACACGTCTGTCGGGAGCAATACGGCACAGTCTTAGACACGGCTTATTCCTCGCGCTCTCGCTTGGTACCGCCGCGGCTACGGGTGCCGCGATCAGCCTTGTGAGGTGGCTTCCCACCCTTGCGCTGGTGGCAGAATCTGCTCGCGGGTCCGGCGATACCGCCGGCGGGGTATCCGTGGCACCGTGGTCGTTCTTGCTTGGATTCGTCTTTCTGGATTTTTTCATACCCCGCGTGCTCACCGCGCAAGGGCTGCTGTTTGTCGGTGCTTTGCCGGTCGTTTTCGCAATTGTCGGCGCCACCGGCTGGCGGTCCAATTTGCCGGTGCGCGCCTTCGTAGTCACACTCTCGGCCGGCGCTATCATGGCACTTGGCGCGTATACGCCGGTCTACGGCCTTCTCCAGCAGGTCCCTGGATTCAGCTTCTTCCGCGATCCGCATCGCGCCGTCGTCACCGTGAATGCGAGTATCGCCTTGCTCGCGGCCTTTGGTGTAGATAGGCTGCTTTCCGACACCACACCGCTTGCGGGACGCATAGTCCGCTATTCCCAGCGTGCGCTCATTGTGTTATCCGCTCTTATCGCGCTTGGTGGTCTCCTTGCCACCCTCGCTTTCAGGCTTTTCGAGGCCCAGATCGCGGCGGCAGGCCGCTCGTATGTCGACCGCGTTGTACTAACTGACCCAACGAAACTACAGAACCCGACATTCTATTACAACACAATGGCGAACGAGATCGCGGCGGCCGGTCGGTCGTTGCGCCTCGACGAGCCCCTAGTGCCGTTCTATGCTCTCTCGCTCCTGGGCGCGGGTCTGGCCCTGCTGTGGCTGCGCCGCCGCCAGCACCACATGCTCCCAATCTTCTTTGTAGTCGTCGTGGCGGCCGGCACGCTGCTGGTGGGCAATCGGAATCTCGTACCCAGCGTATCGCGCAGCTTTATGAATACCTTGCCCGCGGCAGTGGAGGCCGTGCGTGCAGACGCCGCACCGGGACGCATCTTCGGATGGCGACTGGGCGGGCTCCGCCATGAAATCGAGAATACGCAGAGCCTTGATCCCACAGGCGCTGACTACTTCTCGTTGCAGTACCGGACAACCATCGCGGCGCTGGCTCCCAACCGCAGTGTTGCGTACGGCATTCCGAGCCTGGATGGATACGAAAACTTGATGACGGCAAGGCAGGACGCAGTACTGAACTTCATTGGGAGCGAACGAGCCCATACGCCCGGTTTTGTGGGTGACCCCACGCGCGATGCTGCCGCGAAACGCGAGATTTTCCTCAGCCGCCTGCCGGTACTGGCAAAGCTTGGAGTCCGCTTCATCACATCCCTGGAAGTGCTCGATTCGCCCTTGCTCTCCCTGATTGCACAGGAGACCATTCCACTGACGGGCGGGCAGATCACGGTGTACACGTATAGACTTGAAAGAGCCGCGCCACTGCTCTTTCTCGCGGGAGACTACGCTGTTGCCGGCGGTCCGGACGAGTCGTTGTCCATCCTCGGCGCGGAGGAGCTAGTGCTCGAACGCGAGCCGGACCTTGCAATAGGCTCTCGCCTGACGCCGTCCGGTTCAACGGTGAGCGTCGTTGATTTAGGTAACCATCACGCCGAGATCATGGTACGAACCGACGGCGCGGGCCTACTGGTCTGGCTCCAAGCGCCGTTGAGCGGGTGGACAGCGCACATAGACGGCCAACCGGCGGAAATCATCCCCGCGAACGTGCTGGGCATGGCGGTGCCGATCGATGCAGGCACGCGGCGGGTTGAGATTCGCTACACGCCGCCGGGATTTGCGCTCGGGTTGCGTCTTGCGGCACTTGGGCTGCTGGCACTCCTAGCGGGCACGCTCCTGCACCTTCGCGGCCTGCCGCCCAAGTCCCAATCTGCTAGGCAAGCGGCGTCCGGCGGCAGTAAGATGTAACGGTCACCGGATGCGCGTAAACTTTGCACCAGGTTCTCTTTACACGCAAAGGAAGGCAAAGTGGGACCTGGAGCGAGAGCGTATGCACTTGACCGAGGGAGACTGTGCACCCGTGCAACGACTGCGCACACGTACGACGAGTGCGGAACGCAGCAAAGTGGTCTAGCATATCAGAAATAAATACCGCGTGTCTTGGCCGCACGCGGGCACTCATGCGGATGCGTCCGGGTAGGCCGGCAAGAAAATTGAATCACAAAATGGGAGATTCTGGCAATGGCGGAAGCAAATGGGCGTCCAAAACTCTTCGACGTGAACGTTTCGCTTGGCCCGTTCCCACACCGCCCACCGGGGGCGCCTGCGGACGCCGCGGGTTTGCTGGAGCTACTGGATTCATACGACATTGCGCAAGCGTTGGTCACGCATACCGCAGCCAAGTGGCACGATCCCAAGACCGGCAATGAGCGGTTACTGCAAGCAATTGCCAACGAGCCGCGCCTTGCCCCTTGTTGGGTCGTGATGCCCGCTGCCACGCGCGAAGTACCGCCGGAAAGGGAACAGGTGGATCAGTTGCTGGCAGCAGGCGCTCGCGCCGCGCGGCTATGTCCGGTAGCTCATTTGCTTGTCCTGGAACCGTGGGTGATCGAACCACTCGCGGAGGCGCTCGCCGAGAAGCGAGTACCAATGCTACTCGACTTTGACAACGCGCACTATAGCGAGCCGCGGCACTGGGACTTCATTGCCTGGCTCTTGGCCGCCTTTCCAGACCTGCCGGTTATCCTTTTGCGCCAGTCCCACGCTGACTTTCGCGTGCTCTTCCCGCTGCTCGACCGTTCGCCAAACCTCTACGTCGAAACCTCATATCTCGGCGGGCACAGCGCCTTGTTGGAGCTCGTAGAGCGGTGGGGCGCCGAGCGATTCATATTCGGCACCGGCCTGCCGACCTTTGAGCCGGCCCTTCCCATTACAACGCTTTCCTACAGCGGCTTAGACGCCAAAGCGCGCGCAGGGATCGCGGGTGCAAGCTTGCAGCGTCTCCTCGATGGTTGTCTGGCATAAGAGAACCGAGCCGTGACGTCGCTGCTTTGCCATGCGACGAACGCGCCGCGCCGGCAGGAAGCGGGAGCATGGGCAAACAAGGCCTGCGTGCACTGAGACATTCGAGACTAACCGAGAAGATGGATTCCCGTTTTCGCGGGAATTGACGATAAAGGAGCTTTGCCGTGTCCGATTTGGCACACTTAACTTCGGCGCAACTGGCTGCACTGCGCGCCATCGACAGCCCAACCATTGCAAATGCCATCGAAGAGTTCGACGCACGGGACCGCCGCGCGGGATACATGGATAGCTCTATCCGCTGCCTCTATCCTGAACTTGGTGAAATCGTGGGCTACGCCTTTACCATTACTTTCAAGAATCGTGAGCCGCACGACCCGCCCATGCGTCAGCAGTGGGTGAATGCCCTGGAACACGCCGCTGAAGTGCCCACGCCGCGCATTATGGTGGCCCATGACGCCTCGCCGGACGTGCCGGCGGCGCTCTTTGGCGAGATCATGTGCACGTTGCTCAAGCGCCTCGAATTTGTGGGCGTAATCACCGACGGCGCCGTGCGCGACGTCAACGAAGTGCGCGCCCTCGGCTTGCAGTACTTTGCCTCCGGCGTGATCGTTTCGCACGGCCAGGTAACGGTAGAATCCTTTGCAACGCCCGTGACCGTCGCGGGCCTCACCGTCAACCAAGGCGACCTGCTCCACGCCGATTGCAACGGCGTCGTCCAGATTCCTGCCGCCATCGCGCCCCACGTCGCCGCCAAAGCCGATGAAGTGCGCCAAGACGAGTCCGGACTCCTCGAATCCCTCGCCGATCCGGCGTTCACGCTGGAGAAGTTCAAGAAAGCAATGCTGGGGTAAGCACCACATGGCTAATGAAGAAAAAAACGTTATACGCGAAGACTTGCAGGATATTGCCGACCAGTTGCGGGCGATTGGGCAGACCGGGCTCTTTTACGCGCGGCGGGAGGATGATGAGTACGACATAGCCCGTTACGAGCGCGTGTTGGCGCTGGCGGCGCGGCTCTTCGCGCTCACGGATACACGCTCAGCAGAGGAGATTCTGGCGCTGTACAACGGAGACATCAACTATCAGACGCCGAAAGTAGCGGCTTTTGGCGCGCTGTTCGACGCGCAAGGCCGGGTGTTGCTCATGCAGCGGTCGGACAACCGTCTATGGGCAATGCCGGGCGGCATGGTGGAAGTCGGCGAGACGGCGGCCCAAGCGGCGGAACGGGAATTTTGGGAAGAGACCGGCGTGCACGTGTGGGCCGAGCGTCTCTTCGGCATCTATGACAACCGTGCGTATGGAGGCCGAGCGCCATTTCAGCTCTATATGGTCGGCTTCATGTGCTCATACGTTTCAGGCACGCCGCACCCGACGAGTGAAGCCCTGGACGTGGGGTACTACTCCGAAGACGCGCTGCCGCAACTCACGCCCGGCGCCCGCGCCCGCGTGCCCCAGGCGTTCGCCTGGCATCGCGGCGAGCGCACCGAGCCGCACTTCGAGCGTGAGATAGCAATATCGGGAGACACTTCAGAGCAGTGATCCGGAACCACGAGGCTCAGCGGAACAAACTCCAGGAGTATGGTGAGAAGCAACGCAGGGACGGTCCAGCACTGGGGCGTCTCGGCAGTCCTTCTGTGAAGATTCTTTCGCGCGATTGGCAATCGTTCACCCTTCGACAAGCTCAGGGCGAACGATTGCACCACGAACACAGTGCAGCTAACGCCGTTCATGCATCGACAAGCCTGTGCTAAGCCTGGCGAAATGCCCAGCACGAACGACCGCAAAGCAGTATGCTATCTTGTCCGTGTCCATAATCGAATGCTACAATGCAGACAAGCCCACAGCACGCTTACGGCCCGCTAGCTCAATGGCAGAGCAACTGACTCTTAATCAGTGGGTTCGGGGTTCGAGTCCCTGGCGGGTCACCTAATATTTCACATGTAGTGTCACTAATAATGCGCTGTACACACTCACTATCCAGCCGGAATCGTGACGAGGGTTGGGCACATGGCGGAATCTCTAGTTTTCTTCAAGTTGCTGATTGTCTTTTTCCCGCGGCTAACAGGCAGGTAAACATCAAACGTGATCGGGTAGGCCGATGCTGATAGATACACATGCTTATGTCGGTCACTGGGGGTTTCGTCCCTTGCAGTGGCGCTCAGCCGGGGGCCTGTTGCGCGCCATGGACAGCCACGGCATTGATCAGGCGTGGGTATCGTCTGCGAGCTCAATCCTCTACCGCAATGCTCATGCGGGGAACGAGGAGCTCCACGCCGAGGTGCGTCAGCACCATGATCGCTTGGTACCTTTTGCCGTCATCAACCCGACATATGCCGATTGGGAGCACGACCTAACGGTCTGCCAAGAGGAATTCGGGTGTCGGGGCGTACGGCTCTACCCGCCTTACCATCGCTACACCTTGCGCGATCCCGCCTGCCGTGACCTGGTGGAAGCGGCCATTGCCCGAAACTTGGTGATTTCCGTGCCCCATTGGGTCGAGGATGACCGCGAGCGGTCGTGGCTCATTGCCCAACCCGGCATTGTGCCGATAGCGGACATGGCAGCACTGGCGCAAGCGCATCCAGACGGGCGCTTCGTCTTTCACTACGGCTTGGGCTTCACGGAAACTCCCCTCGGCGTGCGCGGCGCCGTGCAAGCCGAATACGGCCTGGATATCTCGCGGCTCTCGGTTTTCGTGAAGGAAGAGCTGCCCACGCTCCTCACGGGCCTGGGACCGGAGCGGCTGGTCTTTGGCAGCGGCATGCCGCTCACGTCGCCTGAAGTGCCGCTCTACAAGCTGGAGGTCCTCGACGTGCCGGAAGCGGTCAAGGAGCAGATTCGATGGCAGAACGCGAGTCGCCTGCTGGGCGAAGAGTAAACGTGTTTGGCGGATCATGGCACCGGGTAACTATCTCTCGCTTGTCATGAACCGTAGCGCGGGGACGCTTGGATTGCAGGCATGGCGGGATCGAGTAGAAAGGCGCTCTATAGTCCGTCATTCCTGTAAGTGTCAGGAGACTCGTTGACAGAATGGGAGCATGATACGGCAGGAATTTTGGGCTACCAATCAGCTACCTTACCCAATGGGTTTTTTTGTAACGAGCAAAGACAACGCAGGCATTAAGAACGAACATGGTAGGCGGCACAAAAACCGCAACTCCGGCGCATAGCCTGCCTCCAGATTGATTCGGAGCCGGAGTGTAGCGGGTGCAGTGAAGATGGATTCCGGCTTTCGCCGGAATGACGGAGGTGAACGTCCTCAACTTTCCATGACATTAACTGGATTGAAAACTCTGTCAACGAACTACTCAACATTTACAGTTCCCGCGATAGCTTGTCCCGTACTTGATTCGGGGCGGGAATCAATCTTCTCCGAGATCCCTGGACTCCCGCGAAAGCGGGAGTGACGGATAGGGCGGCCGAAAGTGACTGCCGGGGCGGCGGCGGCAAACAACGCGGGAGACAAACAGTGCGGGAGAATTGGAAAGTGCGGACGAAAGGTCTAGGTACGAGGTACTACCGATGATAATTGACTGTCACGCTCACCTGACCGGTGAGCACACCGGCATCACGCGGATCTGGGGTTCCAGCGACGCCGCGCTAATTGATGCGGCAGAGCGGGTGGGCATCGGCATGAGCTGTGCTTCAATCCTGACCACTGCAATGCCCGCCCCACTTGAGGACTTCCAGGAATGCAACCGGCAACTGGCCGCCGCGACCCGGCGCTATCCCACCGCGGTGCGAGGGTATTGCTATGTGAATCCCGGCTACACGCGGGAAGCGCTGAGCGAGATTCGTTACTACGTGGAAGAGCATGACTTCATGGGCGTGAAGCTCTACAACGAATACAAGTGCACCGATCCCATCCTCTTTCCCATCGTAGAACTGGCTATCGAGCTCGGCGTGCCTATTCTGCATCACGCCGGACATCAGCATCGGCCGATGCCCCGGCAGCCCAACATCTCAGACAGCGGCGACCTCGCAGCACTTGGCGCGCGCTACCCTGAAGCGGTGCTGATAGTCGCCCACATCGGGGGCGGCGGTGACTGGGAGTGGACGATCAAAGCGGCGCGCGCTACCCCAAACCTCTACCTGGATACCAGCGGCAGCGTTTTCGATAGCGGCATGGTGGAGACGGCTGTGCGCGTCGTCGGCGCGGAGCGTGTGCTCTTTGGCTGCGATACGTCGTTCACCGCCGGTGTTGGCAAGATTAGGGCAGCGGGACTGACAGAAGAGCAGCGCGCGCTCATCATGGGCGGCAACATGGAACGCATCCTCGCCATGCGGCGGGCCTAGTCTGTAGCTTTAACGAGTAGAAATCGCACGGCCCGGTAAATTGGTAAATTCACGCCAGCCCGTTCACTTTCATCTCGTTTGCACGTCTCGCTTCTCTCACAAAGCAGCCAGATGCATTGCCGTCATCAGCCCGCTCCAAGCTTGGGCGCGCCGTACTGCAACAGTTGGCGTTGACAGTGAGAATTGGTGAGGAGTACACTTCTTGCAGTAACGGGAATAGGTTGGGAAGAACTCGGTAGCCGTTTCCGATGAGAGAAAAGTTTTAAAGAAGGAGAGCAACGATGAAGAACGTCCATCGCCTATCACGACGCAGCTTGCTGGGCACGTCGGCGGCCATTGGCTCCGCCGGGCTGGTCTTGGCGGCTTGCGGGCAGGTGCAGACGACGGCAGCGCCCATGGAGCAAGCAGCAGAGGCCCCGAAAGAGGAAGCCAAGCAGCAGATGGTCGTGGAACACGCGCCGGTGGTGGCTCTGCTGATCAGTCAGCGCGAGAGCACGATTGCGAAGACGGCGGCCACGCTGGAGTTGTTCGATGAGGACCATCCGGAAGTCGATGTTGCCTGGAAGTTGGGGTACCCGCCGCGAGAGTTGCCGCCGCTCTTGGCAGCCGGCTCCCCGCCGGACGTCTGCTGGTGGGGCGTAGCGCCGCATCAAGTGGCCGACTTAGTCAGGGACCACCGCCCGATTCTGAAGGCGCACGGCATCGATATCAGCGAGTTTGTCGAGCCGGTGGTTAAGGGCAATACCTGGCAGGGCAAGCTGCTCGGCGTGCCGTACGGTCTGAACACGACGAGCCTCTTCTACAACAAGCAGCACTTCGATACGGCCGGGCTGAATTATCCCACGGACGACACAACTTGGGAGCAGGTCCTCGACGATGCGGAGAAGCTGACGGCTTCCCTCAACCAGGGGCAGGAGAAGAATACTGCTTGGGGTATCAGCACCAGTTCCTATATTCCGCAATACTTGCCGTTCGTCTATGCGGGCATGCTCGACGAAGACGGTGAACTGGCTGCCGACCGCGAAATCGCCTTGCAAATGGTGCTCATGATCAAGGATGCGTGGGTCAGGCGGCAGGCGGCTCCGGGGCCAAACAACGACGACATCGATTTGAGCGGCTTTGCCATCAATGCGTTCGGCAACCAGCAACTCAGCCAGGTAATCTTCGGCACCTGGGGCATCGTGCCATCACGCGATCAGGCCGAGCTCAAGTTCGATTCCTTCGAGCCGCCCTATCTTCAAATCGGCGGCGGACGCACGAGGGGCGCCTTCATGGGCCAGGAGGAACATTTCGTCCTGGAGAGCAGCACCAATCCGGATGCCGAGACACTCGTCGTATGGTTTGCGAAGCCGAACTTTCAGCAGTGGATGGGCAATCGCGGCGACGCCATTCCGGTGCATATTCCCTCACAGCATGCCTTCGGCCCCCCGGAAGACGATCCGCGCCCAGCCAACCAGTTGTCGTTCGCCCGCAGCGCGGGCTATGCCACGCCGTTCTGGCCGCACCCGGCATACAGAAATTTCACGGGCGCCCTCAATACGCACCTGCGGCCGCACTTCCGGGAGGAGGACAATCTGACATCGGAAGAGGCGGTGGATAATTCGTTCGCGGCGCTTGAGCTGGCTATTTCGGACTGGAAGGCGGAAAACCAGTAAGCTACAGATTGGCTGCGCACACACCTGGGCTGTGGTAGCATCAGCCGAAGCCTGTGAGCGTAGAAAAGCACAGAAACTCATCGAGGAGGGAGGCACGGGGGCGTTGCCTCCCTCCAGCGCGTTAAATCTCCTTGGCTGATCCTGTCACAAGGGTGGAAGCCTCGGTAAATTCCTCCGAGGTGATCGAACCCGCAAGACTGCGCGACTCAAGGTGATGAAATACCTCCTCCGTGCAGAGATCGTGAGGCAGGCCGGGCGCACCGATGCTGGTCGTGCAGTCCCGCAGCACCATGATGCAATAGCCGCGCTCGCGCATGGCGAAGACGCCGTAATCGCGGTGCGGCACACAGTAGTTAGCGGCAAAGCCGGCGTAGAAGAGGTAGCGGATCTGGTTGGCTCGACATAGACGGTGCAGTTGCTCGCCGGTCGCGATCACGTAGTCCTCGCCCGCCGGCCATACCGAGCTGTCAATCGAGCGCGCTGCCTCATGCTGCCGCCGGAGGGGCGTCCACTCCTCACTGTAATGCGCTTCCAGACTCGCCCACTCTCCTTTACGCTGTGCAAAGTCAGGCGGCGGCCAGTCCGCTGCGGGCTTCCGCTGCGGAAAGAGCTCGCTATCACCCGCGTAACGCAACCACTGCGGAAACTTCTGCGCCACCGGCGGCGACGGCGCGTGGATCACCGCAATACCCAGCGCGCGGCACACGTCCAGCAGAGGCCGAATGATATCACGGCAGATCTGGGCGGAGCGCTCGCCGTGACTCTCGATGGTCGGCTCGTCCCAGCAGTCCACGAGCACAATGGCGGCTTGGGCAGGCGGAATGCTCACTGGATTGTACTTGAAGCCAAAATGCTCTTCCCGGTACGGCAGGTCCGGCGCGCGGGGTTCATGGATCAGGAAACGTACGGTGAGTTCTAGGTTCGTCATTTGGGACCTCCCTCAGTTTCGAATAAGGCAACAGTCCAAACGTCTATCGGCTATGCGAAGGGACTAGGGGCATCAAGCGGAGTCTTGCAGGCAGCAGAAAGATACCCACAGTCTCCTTAGCATCCTTCCTGCGCATAGCCTGTCCCCACAGGACTTGGAGCGGGAACGACGTGCGGCAGGGAAGATGGATTCCCGTTTGCGCGGGGATGACGGGCCGGCAGTGTCTCCCTTCCAACCGTCTTGGGCTCAGTCACAGAGTGCGCCTGCTCTCTTCTGAAACCTACACAATCTGCTGCGCACTCACGCTCTATCTTACCGGTTACACTTCAGCTCTTCCTCTTAGCCTGCCCATGCAAACCCCTTTCACGTCTCCCATCGTCAGGCGCTACCCTAAAGTAGCACTTAAATTGATAGTCAAGGGAGGTGGCTCTATAATCACCTCAAAGTCTGCTGCAATTAGAAAAAGGAAAAACCTCGTGCTGCGAGTTGAGACGTGGAAGTACGGTTGGCGTTGGGTATATTCCGTCACTTATGACGAAGGGGTGCCCACGCTGCTGCAGCATGCCTTGCCGCTACACCGAAAACACGCCATGCCAGGCACGGTAGCGCTGGATGCAGAACGCATTGCAGACGGTGAAGAGCACCGGCAAGACGTGAACGACGGTGAGCACGGACGCTACCTCAACCTGAACGAGGTCCGAGAGCTGCAACGCCACGGCTGGAGCATTGCCGGTCTGGGCCCGACACGCGACGGCGGTGCCCTTGTTCCTTTGGCTTCATCTCAAACACTTGAGCTCCTGGTGGGAACGCCGGTTACTGCTTTGGTGGTCTCGCGGCAAGACCATCATCACGGCTTCACGCCCGAGGAGATACAGGAAGCCGGATACCTTAGTGTCTTTACGCTTGAAGACCGCCTGAACTACAACCACGTCGATGAGGACTTGAACGCGCTAGGGCGAGCAGCGATGTACACCGTGGAAAGCACTGTGCTGCCGCTACGCGTGTACGATCCTTACTGGCGGCTGCATCAGGCGTGGGATACCGGCGGCTGGCTGGTGGACAGCGCCCGGGTTGTTTCCGAGAGTCCGGCAGACCCAGAACGCAACATTACGCCCGCGCTTCTTGCCGAACGCTTCGAGAAGGTAGCGGTAGTTGGCGACGTGTGGCGCGCGACGCCGGCTGAGGTCATCGACTACATCCTGATGCGCCGCGCCGCCCATCCACGCGGGCTCCTCACTACGGATGAGGCCATCACGTTCCACATGGAAGCGCCCCGAATCCCGGAGCGAGTCCGGAACCGGGAGATCACTTTCACCCTGGATACGCCGCGCGCGTGGGAGCGGCCTGTTGTGACCAGTGATGGCACGCCGATAGCTGGGGTGACGGCGCTGGCTGAAGATCGCATGCGCTTTACACTACCGGTACACGACGGCCAGCAGGTGCGAATCAGCAAAGCCTGAGATGCGTGATTTCTCAGCCATGCTTAGGAACCGAGTACCCGCTCATCCCACCCGTCCCTGGATTCCGGCCCCGTATCGAGTACGGGGCCGGCTTTTCGCCGGAATGACGGGCAATGCGTCCACGGCTATTGATGTGAGAGGGGTGTAGCGGTGACGTCCTATGTCTTGGCCCTCGACCAGGGCACCACTTCTTCGCGGGCTATTCTCTTTGACGCCGCCGGGCAGATCGTCGCGAGCGCCGGGCGGGAATTACCGCAAATCTACCCGCAAGCAGGCTGGGTGGAACACGACCCCAACGCTATTTGGAATACTCAGCGCGATTCTATCCAGGCGTTGCTAGAAGAGTCCGGTGTTGCGCCCGTTCAGATTGCGGCGCTTGGGATCGCCAATCAACGGGAGACTGCTGTTGCCTGGCAGCGCTCGACCGGCGAGCCGCTCTGTAACGCCATCGTATGGCAGTGTCGCCGTACAGCGGCCCGCTGCCAAGAACTAGAGGCGCGGGGCCTGGCCGATGCAGTAAGGCAAAAGACCGGCCTGGTGTTGGACGCCTATTTCTCAGGCCCGAAGTTCGAGTGGATACTGCGGAACGTCCCGCGCGCCGGCGAACTGGCGGCCCAGCACGACCTCTGCCTGGGCACCGTAGATTCCTGGCTCATCGCCAAGCTCACGGGTCACGCCCAGCATGTGACCGATCCTACCAACGCCTCACGCACCATGCTCTACGACATCCACGCGCACGCCTGGGACGACGACCTGCTCGCGCTCTTTGGCATCCCACGGGAGGCCTTACCGCAAGTGGTACCTTCATCAGGGGTTATAGAAAACACTGATCCGGCGGTGTTTGGCGCCGCCGTTCCGATTGCCGGAATCGCGGGCGATCAGCAAGCGGCGCTTTTCGGTCAAACATGCTGGCAGCCCGGTCACGCCAAGAACACCTACGGCACCGGTTGCTTCCTGCTTTCGCACACCGGGGCTCAGGCAACGGCGTCCCACGCCGGTTTGCTCACCACGGTGGCAGCTTCGCCGAAAGGCCCCGCCTATGCGTTGGAAGGTTCGGTTTTCGTGTCTGGAGCCGCCGTACAGTGGTTGCGCGACAAGCTGGGCGTCATCGCCACGGCAGCGGAGAGCGAAACGCTTGCCCGTCAGGTCCCCGATTCCGGCGGTGTGGTCGTGGTGCCGGCGTTCACCGGTTTGGGCACGCCCTACTGGGACCCACAGGCGCGGGGTACCATTCTCGGCTTGACTTTGGGCTCGACCAAAGCGCACGTAACCCGCGCCACCCTGGAAGCAATTGCATTACAAACGCGCGACGTGGTAGAGACGATGCAGCAGGAATCGGGCGTTGCGCTGCAAGAACTCCGGGCGGACGGCGGCGCGACGGCCAACGCGCTCCTGATGCAGACCCAAGCCGATCTGCTCGGCATCCCGGTGGTGGTACCCGCAGTTACGGAGACCACAGCGCTCGGCGCGGCGTACTTGGCCGGACTTGGCGTTGGTTTCTGGCCGGACGCTGCCGCCGTAGCGGCGCAATGGCGCGTCGCCCGGCGCTACGAACCCCAAATCAGCGCCGACGAGCGAGAATCGCGCTACGCCACCTGGCAACGCGCCGTCGAACGCGCACGGGCCTGGGCTACGGCGTAAGCAGAAGTCGAGTCAGTTCCCAGCCGCGCCACGGCTGCTGTCTACAGGCCAGTGCAGCGACCGGGGATCACGTCGGGTGCGCCGGATTTGCCTGCTCTCTATGGCGGTCTGAGGCTATCCCATCGTTACCCTCACGCTCGCCGGTTGGACAAAAGAAACCGGATTGCCTGCTAATCCGTGGCGAGCCGCACCTCTCTAATCTCCTTTATTCTCAGGAGAGCCAGACCGGCAAGAAATATGGCTAATCCCACAATCGCATGGATGGGTCTCGCGTCCATGCGATCGACGAGAACCGCAAGCATCGGTCCGGCGCCGAGCAGAACCAGCATATTGAGCGTGGCAAGATTCGCTATCACACGTCCGCGCAAGTGATCGGGGGTCTCCGCTTGCACAACACTGCGCAGGGGCAGCATGGCGGCGGTCAGCATACCCAGCAGGGCGGCAACGGCGAATGCCTGCCATAGCTGCCCCACGTTGGCGAGCAGTCCTAGAAAAACGCCGATGGCTGCAAGAGCTAGCAAACTCAATTTCCCGTCGCCGAGTCGTCTCGCCAGCCACGGCACCGCCGGCAAGGCAATGAGGATCCAAACATCCCGAACACCACGGAGCAGATTGAACGCCCCGGCATCCGCTCCTATGTTTTCTCGGAGAAACGGAGGAATCGTGTAGAGGAAAACCGGCATATACAAAGCGCTCGATGCTATTCCGGCAATGGCGATTGCGCGGAGCAACGGGTGCTTGACTATGAAATACACAGAGAATGCCAGGTCGCGTATGCCGACTTTCACCATCTCGATGGGCCGGGCATATGGTCGGCTCTCCTGGCCGACGGCGCTCGGGCGGACGGCCTGCTCAGGAGCAACCATCTTGCCAATCAGCAGGCCCGCCAAACCGTACGCAACCAGCGCTATTCCAAGCGCGTTCAGCCCGCCAATGGCTGCAACGAGGAGTCCCGCCGCAGCCGCGCCGCCAAGTTTGATTGGCTGGTAGCCTGCCCACAACGCGGCATTGCCGGCCACGAGCTCTCGCCTGGGCAACAGATTCGGCAGCATGGCCGCGCGCGACGGATAGAAGAGCTGACCCGTTGACGTGATCAGAAACGCGGCGGCCGCAAGCACCAGGACGTGCAATCCCACTAGGTGCCCGACGAGTATGAGCGCCGCCAATACCGGCACCCGTGCAAACTGCGAAAAGAGCATAAGGGGCTTGCGATTCAGGCGGTCCGCCAGCACGCCGGCGAGCGGCGGCATGATGATGACTGGCAAGTATACGGCGGTAAGAATGAGAGATGCGCCCGCCCAAACATCCATCTCGTCGTATGCCAGCCGGGCGATGGCAAAGAAGTAGACCGCGTCGCCAACGTTGCTGATGATGTATGCCGCAGCCAGGAACCGGAAATCACGCTGCTCCAGGACGGCCAGTATTTCAACTCGCCGAAAGTAGGTCAGCAACGGAATATCCGCAAACTTGCTCATGGCCCAGCCGGTCTACAGCGCTTAGAACTATCCATTTGGCGCGTTTCCTCCGTGAATGAGGAACGTCACGTTGCCTGTTTGGCGGCAGCGGCTCCGGAAGGCGCAGTATAGCGATTGCCCCCGGAAACTGCGGCCACGCTGCCCGCGTGCAGAGCATTCCCTCGTAGGAGCAGCGCCTTCTCAGAACCTGTAGCAGGAAAGCGTCCGTACGACCGTCAGTGACCTTAGACTTACTCCGCCTCGGTAACCTCCGGCGGTGTGATGTAGTCATGGTATCGCTGTGCGACCTGAGCAGAAGCCGTATCGCCAGCGTGGACGTAGATGCGGTACTTGAAACGCAGCAGGCCGCCCTCGGGTAGCACGTGGCTGCCGTCTACCCCGCGATCACCGTAATAGTCGTGCAAACCGAAGGGGTTGGCGGTAAAGAGGCCGTAGTTCCGCGCGTGCCAGTAGGTGGGGTGGCGGAAGCTGGAAGGATGGTCGTAGACGGCGAAACCCACGGTCTCACCCTTCACCGGGCCGGTATAGTCAAGCCACTGCGCCCGCTTGCCCCAACACTCCGCCTCGCCGATGCCGCCGACAGCGTTCTCCATGCGACCGTCACCGGAGGCGTCCATGCTGGTTGCCACGCGCAGCGAGAGGATGCCGCCTTCTTTCGTGTCGGCGAAGTGCACCGGACCCGCCGTGGCGCGGAACGTAACCTCTAGGTCTATCAAGCGCGCGCCGGAAGCCAAGGGATAGAAAGTGAACCGCCGCTCGTCTTCCACCACTTTCTGCTCATCGGACCCGACCCAGTCGTTGGTTGAGCGAATGGCGCCCAGCACCGGGCCGCTGACGTGCCCTCCGCAGTCTTCGCGTTCCGCGCAGCCGCCGTAGGGTGGCAAGAACTCCAAGTGCCGCTGGTAGCCGTGGCCGGGAGTCTCACTCCACACGTCGGCGCCGCTCACTTCGCCGTGCGAGACGTAGATGGACTTATGGTGCGGGTGATCGTGTTTCTCGCCCGGCACATCCGGGATCATAGGATAATTGCGTGTCATGCCCTCGCCGGTAGGCCCGATCACGGGGTAAAGATACGGCTTTACAACCGGCGACGCATACCGATAGGTGGTAAAGAGCGCGCCGCTGAAAGAAACATCTACACCGTGCTCGCCATCGGTAACCGACACACCGCCTGCCGCCGAACCTTCCTGCACGGTGTAGGCGCGCGAAGCACCCGCCGCCAGGGCAGGCACTACCCATACCAGATGCGCGCCGGAGGCGGACGGCACAACCTGCGCGGGCAATTCAGCGCCGGTTTCGTCGCGCACAACGTAGCTTGCCCCGGCGTCCAGTCCGTCGGCTGCTGCCCATACGGGACACTCATTACGGTCGTGATTCCCTGCGTGAACTGTGAGTTTCTTTGTTGGCATAACGTGGCCCTTCTCTTCGTGAACGCTGCTTCTGCTCAATTAGAAGTGATTATACACTGTGCGGCGCTGCGACCCATTGGCAAGGAAAGGGGAAGGGACGCTACTGAGAAATCATGATGCCGCACAACACCTGGGGTTCATCGGCGAGGAGGCCTTGCGCACGATGGCATCCGCCCGCGATAGGGGGCCAGTCCCATTCCTGCCGGGTACTAATCACGTTCATGCTTCGACAGGCTCAGCACGAACGGAGCCGCGGCCTCTTCACCACACGAAAGTTCGCATTCAGCCTCGTAATGCCCCTACTCAACCGTTCGACCGGAGCATCACAAAAAGCCATCCTCACCGTTCGCCTGGAGCATCACAAAGCGCCAACCTTACCGTTCGCCTTGAGCTTGTCGAAAGGTGGACGGGAACTCCACAACTCGTACCCATTCGCCCGTGCTTCGACAGGCTCAGCACGAACGGAGTCGCCACCTCGTCCGGTACACTAAAGACAAATTTCATCGGACTTGGCAGAGAAGGTGGCGTCTATGAAGATACCGATTACGATGTCGCACGGCACCGACCAGATACCGGGTAAACGCAACCCGCTGACGCAGGAGCATTTCGCGCAGCTTGTTGCGATAGCCCGCGAACTGGGTTTTCAGTCCATCAGCTACGACGACTTAGCAGCATGGATGTGGCAGGACGGCAGTCTGCCGGAGCGGCCGATCATGTTCGATTTCGACCATCCCATGAAGTCCATGCGCCACGAGGTCTTGCCGGTGCTCCAGCGCTACGGGTACGCGGCGAATCTTTTCATCAATACCGGTCTGATGGATGACATGTACCGTACGGGCGTGCCGGACTTTGCCGAACGGCAGTTCTTGCTCTGGGAAGAGGCCGGCGAACTGGCCGCGGCTGGTTGGCAGATAGGCGCGCACACGGTTACGCACCCCAACCTCTCCGAACTCAGCCAGGAAGACCCCACCGGCGAGAAGCTGCGTGCCGAACTCGAGCAGTGCGACGCTACGATCAAGGAGCATCTCGGCATCATGCCGCAGGACTTTGCCTTTACCGGCACGAGCTGGAGCAGCAGCGCCGAGCGCGAAGTAAAGGCGCGTTACCGCTTTGGGCGCTTATGGATCGTCGGTGCGGAATATCAGGTTGACGGCAAGAAAACCCGCTACGCGGATCTCGTTGGTGTGCCTGGAACGGACGAAGCGGACGGTGGCCCGCCTCACGCCGCGCGCTACATCACACGCGATACTGACCCTTACCGGCTGCCTTCAATGGAGATCAACGCGCTTATCTTTGAGCCGGAAGCCTTTCGCAGCTACCTTGTAGGCGCTTTAGAAAAGTAGCATACGATATTAGCTGCCCTCAACTTGCGCCGCGCACTCGCGAAGATAGCGAATGCCATCGCGGGCCTGAACATCCGCGTGCGGCTCGAATTCGAAAATCTCAATGGAGACGTAGCCGTCGTAGCCGGTTTCGTGCAAGGCGCGCATGATGGGAACGAAGTCTGTATCGCCGAAGCCGGGCGCTTTTAGATTGAAGTCGTTGGCGTGAAAGTGGGGGAACTCATCTACATGGGCTCGGATGATGTCGGCAGATGGCTCAGCTTCCGCTGTCTCCATCGCCTTCACGTCGAGGTGCAGCTTGAAGTTCGGGTGGTTGACGCGGCGCACGAGGTCCGCGCCTTCCGCCGCGGTGGTGATGAACTGGCACAGCGGCGGCGCCAACGGTTCGATGGCAATGACGGTACCGGCCTGTTGCGCTTCGTCGCAGACGCTCTCAAATACTTCCGTAGCATACGCCATGCCCTGCTCGAAGCTCACGCCCTCCGGCAAGTTGCGCTGGTTGGGTGAGCCGAAGACTAGGTAGGGAGAATTTAGGTCGTGGCCGAAAGCAATGAGCCCCCGCAGGTAGTCAGCAGTCCTTTGCCGCACGGCCGAATCGGGGTGCGTGAGGTGCAGCCCATCGGGCCCGACCAGAAGCCAATGCAGCCCCACGATCTCTAGGCCGGCGTTTGCTGCCGCCTGACGTGCAGACGCCCGCTGCTCTGCGGAAATGTCGAAAACCGACTGTTCAAACGTAAACGGCGCCGCCTCGACGCCCTGATACCCATGCTCCGCCAGATAGTCGCAGATGCGCGCAAAATCCCAGTCCACGAAGGCTTCATTACAGAACGCATAACGGAATGCCATAGATCACAAATCCTTGACTGCCGACGTCTATATTCTTAGCGGCAATGGTACCACGTTGCCTGCCATACGGCAGATCTATGGCTAATGGCGCGCAATACGCGGGCGCGAATTGCGCGCCTTGGAGCCAGAGTCGGGCACGAAAAATCCCTAGGCCACTCTAGAGCGTAACTTCGCGGTCCTCGCGCGCCGAGGTGTACATGGCCTCCAACAGTTCCACGGATCTGCGGCCTTCCGGGCCGCTGCACGCCGTCGGCTTGCCGTCTACTAATGCTTGGATCATATCTTCGATGATGTTCTTGGGGCCGGGCGAAAGCTCTGCGGGGTCGGGCATGCCGCCGTCAGGGCTGTCGAGAAATTCCCACGTTGTGATACCCTCTTGCCGCATCTGGATGGTGCCGTCGGTGCCGTGAATCTCATGCTCGTGCCCTAGGCCGCCGTAGACGGTTGTCGTTGTCTGAATGATGCCCCACGCGCCGGACGCATAGGTAACCAGTGCCTCCAAGGCGTCCTCGGTCTCAATGTCATGGTTGAAGATATTGATGCGCGCACGCACGCTCTGCACCGGCCCCATGAACCAAAGAGTCTGGTCGATGCCGTGAATGCCCTGGTTTGCCGCCGAGCCGCCGCCGTCGTACTTCCAGGTGCCGCGCCACCCGGGAGGATTCCCTCCGGCAAAGTAGCTGTCGGCGCGGTACCACTTCAGCCGGAAGTCGCCAAAGATCGGGCGGCCGATCCGACCCGCGTCCAGTGCCTGCTTAATTAGGCGCGTGGTCAGCTCATAACGGCGTTGGAAGTCCACGGCCAGCAGGCGGCCGCTCTCCTCCGCGGCAGCAAGCACCTGGTCTATCTTCGCCGTGGTGACGTCCATGGGCTTGGTCGTAAAGGTGTGCTTGCCCGCTTGGAGGCTTTCGATGGCCAGGTCGCCATGGGTGCCGCTGGGCGTGAATATGCCTACCGCGTCGATGTCCTGCCGCTCCAGCAACGCGCGGTGGTCGGTGTGCCAGTCGCAGCCGTATTCCGCCGCCTGCGCCGTGGCAAGCGATTCCTGCAAATCGCAAACCGCCACTAACTGCGCCCCCGCCGTATTGGCCGCCTGCTTCACCCGCGACCTACCAACACCTAAACCGATAATGCCAAACCGAATCGGATCATGTTGTGACGTCATGAGAATGTGTCCTCCTAACAAAGAAATCTTACCTAGAGCCAACCAGGACTGGCCCAATACACCATTGCAGGGATTTGCATTTTCCCACACTGGAAAGATACTACCATAGAGGCGTAAAATACATTCGGCGAATGTTGAGATCCTCTGCTTCCCACTGGTACTGAAATCCTAGTCAACTTGCAGAGCAAGTTCTCTTGACAATAGGGGCTCAGAGGGGTTGTATGAGAAGGCTAGTCCTTCGTGGAATTTCAAGAATCTATTGTGCGAAAGTTCCCGCATTTGTTGAAATTGCTCTTGAAGCATGGCTGGGAGTAGTTGAATGTACGGCAGAAGGTACTTTCAGACAATTTGTCTGGATAACTTGCTCTCCTACGGCCCAAATGCCGAGGCATTTCACCTGGAGCCGCTGAACGTTCTCATTGGCCCAAACGCAGCAGGCAAATCGAACTTCCTCAAAGCCCTATCTATTCTCGCCGCTGCGCCTAGGGACATTCAGGTACCTTTTCGTACAGGGGGAGGCGTCCACGAGTGGATTTGGAAAGGCCACAACAAGAGACCTTTGGCAACGATAGAGGTGACTTTAGATAGCCTATTAAAGTTGACTCCTCCGACTCCGCTCAAGTATCAACTTAGATTCAGCGACCTTTCAAGACGGTTTACAGTTGACAATGAAGTAATCGAAGACGATCCCTCTGGTACGAACGGTGAAAATCCTGAAACCTACTACCACTACAGTCACGGTCAATCGACTATCAGCTTTAAGGACAAGGCCTCATCCGAGCGGAAGCCAATTCACGACAAGAGCATAGATATAGGCCAGTCAGTACTTTCTCAGCGAATTGACCCAATTTCCTACCCAGAATTGGGCTACCTAGGAGTAATTTTCAATCATATCCGCTTCTTTGACGACATTCATCCGGGTCCAAATTCACCTCTGCGTTTCCCGCAGCAAACCGACCTTCCAACAGAATACTTGTTGGAGGATGGCTCTAATCTTTTCTTGATCCTGAAGACACTGCTAAACCAACCAGACCATAAGGGTTGGATTCTTGAGAACCTACAGGAGTTTTACCCAGAGTTTCAAGATATCCGAACCGAAAGTGTGGGCCAAAGAGAGCAAGTGTTCTTCCAGGAAGAAGGATTGATCACCAACGTCTCCACTGCAAGGCTCTCAGACGGAACTCTGCGCTTCTTGTGTTTACTTGCAGTGCTTTGTAGCACTAAGCGCAACCCTACGCCGCCGTTACTATTTTGCATTGAAGAGCCGGAAATGGGTCTACACCCCGACGTGATCCCGAAGTTGGCGAAGCTCTTGGTCGAAGCCTCGGAACGAAGCCAAATCTTCGTTACAACACATTCAGACATCCTCGTAGATGCGCTCTCTGAGACACCCGAGGCAGTCGTGATTTGTGAGAAGGTCAATGGCGCGACGCAACTCCGACGCCTCGATGCAGACGAACTCAAAGTCTGGCTGGAAGACTATCGCCTTGGAGAACTCTGGACGCGTGGAGACTTGGGGGGGAACATTTGGTGAACGTCAAGGTGTACGTGGAAGGAGGCGGCAGTAGCTCAGATCGAAAGAGAAGAAAAGGGGGCCGCTCAGAGCAGAGCAGCAAGTTCCGCGAAGGCTTTAGCAAGTTTGTCAAGAAAGCAGGATTGGCCGGTAGAATGCCTCGTTTCGTGCCTTGTGGCAACCGGCAGGTGGCATTCAAAGATTTTAAGAAAGCGGTTACAAAGGGAGAGGCTGCATTGCTCCTTGTAGATGCTGAGGAGCCAGTGAACGCGACCGAGCCATGGCAACATCTCAAAGACAGTGACAATTGGAGTCGTCCTAAGGCCGCGACTGACGACCAATGCCATCTCATGGTTCAAGTCATAGAATCTTGGTTCTTGGCCGACATTGACGCGCTCGAGAAGTTCTACGGCAAGAACTTTAGAAGGGCGGCACTTCCACAGAATCCAAGAATCGAAGATATCGCTAAACAGGATGTCGAACGAGGACTAAAACAGGCTACCCGTGATACAAGCAAGGGCGAGTACTCTAAGGGAAAACACAGCTTCGAAATACTGGCGGAGCTCGACCCAGCAAAGGTTCGCTGCAAGTCGCCCTACGCGGATCGCTTTCTAAGTGAGCTTGAGCGGAGAAGCCAGGAGTAGCTGCGACCAGACCTGTTTGGCTCTACGCACAGGGCGGCATTAGTCTGTTATCGGCGCGGCAGTCTCAGCGTCGGTGGTGATTAGGGCGTCCGGGTGGTCTTGGAGCAGCGTGGCCGGGTAATCGGTGGAGACCTCGCCGAGCAGAGTGATGCGCAGGATGGCTTTCTGCCAGTCGCCGCCGTCGCAATAGAGGCGGATGCGGCGCGACTCCAGGATGTCCTTCATGCCGATAGTAATCGCCATGGGCGGGAAAGTATAGAAGTTGCCGCCCGCGCGGCGGATGGAATTCATCACCATCGTCTCCGGGGCCAGGGGCAGGACGCGCGTGCGCGATTGGCGGAACTCCTCCAGCGTCACCTGGTAGAAGCGGCTGATGGGCGGTTCATTGAAGGCCACGTGGCCGTGGATGCCGATACCGCCGTAGCAGGAGTCCACCCCGCCGAGCCTGGCGATGGTATTACTTACCTCATCGATGCGCTCGATGCGTGGAAAGAAAACATGGTCATCCGGTATGCGCAAGTCGGGGTCGAGCCGTGCAAAGAATTTTCCGCGCATATACCCCTCGAAGCTTAGCGGATGGTCGAGCGGAATCGAGCGCCCTTCCCAGTCGCAGTACTCGTCCATGTTGAACGTCCATACGTTCTGCCATGAGATACGCTCGCGGTTGCAGATATCGGCAAGCAATGAGAACTGGCCGATCGGCCCCACGGGCAAAATGAGGACTGTCGGAATCCCGGCGGAGTTATGGGCCTTTATCTCGTCAGCAATTTCGCGGGCAAAGGCAGCATAGAGGGCCGGGCGGTCGGGCACGATGCGCACGGGCACCTTCGCCTCACGTCGCAGCGTCTCTGTGGGGAGTTGCATCCAGGTGTCAACAATTGGGCCCATAGTGCCGCACTCCTTTTCACGATTCTCTAAGCAATAGACAGTAACATCGCAATAGACAGTAACATCCACTGCGCGCTAGTTAGGTGTCCTGTACGTGTGATAGCCAGTAAGAACCCAAGTCGAAACAATGGGGCTGACGCTAATTCATGGGCGCACCACTTGTTCCTGATAATTGAACAAGTGGTGCTGTGTGAGTCTGCTAGGATCGACGAAGTGCGATACTGCCAAACCAACCTACCTCCCGGCCTGCGGCAGGGCCGTTACATGCTCGCTAGGCTACGGGACGATTCTTTCGCAACAATTATCGAAGTCTGCTATCCTTTGGTGAGGCACCGCGTTTGCAAAATCCCGTAGGGATATCTTGCCGTCAGAGGCATCATGTGCGGCGCGGTTGAAAGAGGCAGACGCCTGGCGTTCGGACTTTCCTGGATTCTTTGAAATTATACCGCTTTGCGCTTTATGTAGATATTGGATGCTATCGGCACATAGGTTACGCATCCTTCCATTGCAGACGAGTTGCTGGGCCGGGATTCAGAACCGGTGCCGTGCAGCGTTGCAAGGGTAGTGGTTCCTGCGGTTACTTTAGTTCGGCATTGAGGCCAATGATCAATTTCACAGCGTGGCTAGATTTCGTACAATAGAGATATGGAAAGTTTGGATCGTCCTAGGGCTTGGTGATCCTTAGGCGATAGGAGCGAAGGCGCTGCAACTGAACCTCGGTTGCGCGCGCTTCCGGTCAATAGTGGAGCAAATTCATGGAAGAGCCGCGGCGATTAGGCGATAGGCTGCACGCGGCGCGTTTAGCTAAAGGTGTCTCGCTTGAGGAGGCTGCTGCGGCCACGCGCATCCGCCGCTCTGCCTTGCAGTCGTTGGAAAATGACGATTTCGATACGCTTCCTGCAGCCGTCTACACGCGTGGCTTCCTGCTCAATTACGCCCGGTACCTGGGACTGATTCCAGAAGAGATTCTGGAAGAGTTCGACCGCCAACAGCGTGCGGGCACCGAGTTTTCAATTGCACCCCTGCAGGAAGAACCGGTCCGACAGTCATCTATATTCAGTTCCAAATTCTTGTGGATGATAGTGCTCGTAATTGCGCTTGTCGTTATCCTTAGTTTTGTCTTTCAGGAGTTCTTTTCGGCAGGGCCGGCGCCTGCGGCCTCGGAGAGTGAGACCGAAGCGGCACCAACGAGTGCAGAGACGCCGTCGATAGAGCTACCGCCGCTCGTCACCCCGTCCCCGGTTCCTACCCCGTCGCCGGCACCTGCGCCAACGCCCACCCCCATCACCGGAGTTAACTTAACACTGCGGTCGACAAACCAGGAGGTCTGGATCCAAGTAACAGTCGACGCCATTATCGTCTACGTAGGTATAATCGGGCCGGAAACCGATCAGGGAACGGATCCGCTGACATGGAGTGCCGAGGAGGGTATTGGCATACTCTTCGGGCGCACCGGCGGCGTTGAAATCTCCGTAAACGAGCAGGACCTCGCTCCATTGGTAGAGAGCGAAGACCCGGTGCTGTTTGAGGCGGTTGAGACCGACGATGGGGATATAGAATTCACCGTCAGAATAAAAGGTACGCCAGTTCAATATTCGCCATAGCGGCCGCGCGGCACAGAGCGCCTGGCAAAAGGATGACTGCAAGTATTGAGCAGACTGGCACGGGGATGCGGGCAGGAATGGGCGAGAAGCGCACGCGCCGCTAGACATTGCTCGCTTATTTAGACAAATGGCGTTCTCATGCTGACGCCGTCCGCATTCTGCACATCTATGTTCCGTACCATACAGCGCATCTGTTGGACCTAGAGCGCTGATTTGCCGAGTTCCCTTGCCGGTGCCAGTACCGTTTGCCCTCGCAATCGTCCCAATCCGTGTCTCCGGTACCGGAGAACAAGCCAAAGCCAAATTGCCTCCTGCCTACAAAGTGTGTGGGTAAGAAACTCCTGCACCCCTTGCGCCTGCCGTGCCGACCGGGTTGGCGCCAGTGTGGAGTTGTTGCGAATTCCGAGCCCTGGCGACTTATCGGTTGCCCAAACTCCCGCCGCTGATCGCTCACGCCCACTCGCGGGGTTGCCGTGCCGCCTCAATAGCGGTATCGTGAGAAGCTAGGATAGAACCATGCGGCGAGCGGCAGAGTGCCGCACTGCTAGAGGATTTCTTCATGCCCGTTGGCATTGCCAACCAGTTGACACTCGTGCGCATAGTGCTTGCCCCCCTCATCATGTTTCTTGTCATCTGGGGCGAGGGCAAGACGGAGTTGTATTGGCTGGCAGCAGCATTGCTCGCGGTAGCGGCGGCAACGGATTGGCTTGATGGCTTCGTGGCTCGCCGCAGCGATACCGTCTCAGCGGTTGGGGCATCGCTCGACTTGGTAGCCGACAAAATCCTCGTTACAGTGGTTTTGATCGCGCTCGTGCAGGTAGGACTTTTACCGGGCTGGTGGGCGGCGGTGGTCGTCAGTCGCGAGATGGCGGTAACCGGCCTGCGAGTGCAGGCAGCGGAAAAGGGCGTCTCAATACCGGCGGGTCGCGCCGGCAAGCTCAAGACTGCCGTCACCTTTATCGCCCTCCTCGTCCTCATCCTTTGGCAGAGCCTCGTGAGTGATATACTCCTCTGGCTTGCCTTGATCCTGACGGTCTACTCCGGAGCGGAGTACGTGTATAGCGGTATTCGCAAAATACGAGACGTGAGTAGCGCCCGGTCACAAAATTCCAAAACACAAACAAAACAAAAGGAGCTACATGTGAAATGAAGGTTGCCTTTATCGGTCTCGGCACAATGGGCATGCATATGGCGGTCAACCTCCGCAAGGCAAACCATGACGTCTATGCCTATAACCGCACGCGCAGCAAAGCGGAAGCGTTCGTCACCTCCGGCGGCACACTCGTGGAGAGCCCCCGAGAAGCGGCAGAGCAGGCAGACTTCGTGCTCTCCTGCGTCTCGATGCCGGAAGACGTCGAGGAAGTCTTCTTAGGAGCTGCCGGCGCTATCCACGGATCGCGACCGGGACAGGTCTTCGTAGACCACAGCACTATTGACCCGGCAACGGCCAAGAGCATTGGCGCCGTGCTCGCGGAGAAGCAGATTCAATTCATCGATGCGCCCATCAGCGGCGGCCCGATGGGAGCCGAGGCCGGTACGCTTGCGATCATGGCCGGCGGCGAGGGTGACGCATTTGCTAGAGCAGAGCCACTGTTTCAAGCTATGGGCGAGAACATCTTCCATGTCGGACCCCTTGGCGCCGGCTCGGTGGTAAAGCTCCAGAACCAACTGCTCGTCGGCATCAATCTGGCGGGCATTGCGGAAGCAATGGTGCTGGGGGTCAAGAATGGTGTAGACCCGGAAACGTCTTACAAAGTGCTCGGAACCGCCATGGGCGACAGCCGCATGCTGCACCGCGCAATGCCGGACTTCATTCTGAAACGCAATTTCGACCCGGCCTTCGCTATCAAACTCCTAGTTAAAGACTTGCGTCTGGCCACCCAGCTCGGTCAGCAGGCCAGCGTACGGCTGCTTATCAGCAACCTCACGCAACTCGTCTATGAAGAGGCAATCGCGCAGGGACTGGCCGACGAAGACCAAACGGCCGTGGTCAAGCCGCTGGAAGAGCTTGCCAAGGTTGAGGTAGCAAAGGCGTGAGCGCGCCTAGCGAAGGCGCCAGCACTCCGAGCAAAGGCGCGAACACGCCTAGAATAGGCGGGAACACGCCGCACGCTTCACCTGCCGCCGCGACGCGAATTCCCGCGCCACGGCTGGAGCAGTTCGCGCGCGAGGTGCTCATGCATGCGGGCATCCCGCCGGAGCATGCGGCGCAGTCTGCCCGCCACCTTGTGCTGTGCGACCTGCGCGGTGTCGAAACCCACGGCATCACACGCCTCTCCGCACTGGCGCAGCGTATTGGCAACGGCGTCGTGAACGCCGGCGCGAACATCCACGTTGAGCGCCAACGCGCCGCCTCTGCCCTGGTGAACGGTGATAACGGGCTAGGCGTGCCGGTAAGCACATATGCGACGCAACTGGCGATTCGGCTCGCCGGGGATCAGGGCATTGCCACCGTAGGCGTTCGCAATAGCAACCACTTCGGCATGGCGGCCGATTACGCGCTGCAAATGGCCGCTGCCGGATGCCTCGGCATTGTTACGACGAATTCGAGCCCGGCTATGGTGCCTTGGGGCGCGGCAAAGAAATTCCTGGGCACGAACCCCATCTGCTTTGGCGCGCCAACCCACGACGAACCGCTCATTCTGGATATGGCGACAAGTGTCGTGGCTATGGGGCACGTGGTCTTGGCTGAGAAGCGGGGACAGTCTATTCCCGACACATGGGCAGTCGGGCCTGACGGCCTGCCCACGACTGATCCCACACTGGCCAGGCAGGGCGGAGCGCGCCCGTTGGCAGACTACAAGGGCTCCGGTCTCGCCCTGATGATCGAGATTTTCACGTCACTGCTCACCGGCGCAACTCTGGGTGTGCATTCCGCAGGATTCTTTAGCGATATGAGCCGTCCCGCCGACGTGGCGCACCTCTTCATTGCAATTGACATTGCGGCATTCGTGGAAATCGATTCATTCAAGGACCGGCTAGATGCCCTATTAACGGAGATGCGTGGGCTGCCGCTGGCGCCGGGATTCGACCGGATTGCTCTGCCCGGCGAGATCGAAGCGGAACACTTGCAAGACCGCCAAGCAAACGGCGTGCCAATTGACTCGGCCGTGCTCGCCGATCTCAGGCAACTCTCCGCCCAAACGGGTATCACGCTGTCGGAACAAGCATGACGTAGTTGGTTCGTACTAGCACCCCTACAGTTTTGGTTTTCGCGCAATGGCACTCCCAGCATTCGAACGCCAGGTTCTCGTCCAACAAGCCTATTTAATCTTGGAGCAGAGCGGCAGCGATATGAGTATTGCGGCGCTTGCGCGTGCCGCAATGCAGATGAATGGTGAACTCCCCGCCGCCTTGCTGCACCTCGTTGAAGAGAGGCTTATCGCCGACGGCCGCTTTACCCAAATTGCCGTGGGGCTCTGGGGTTTGGAGCAGTGGCAGCAGAATGCTGAAGAGCTGCTTGCTTCCCAGGTGTTCGTAGTACTGGATGTCGAGACCACCGGCGGCATTGCGGGACGCCACCGCATCATCGAACTTGGCGCCGTGCGGGTCTGCAACGGTGAGGAAATCGCACGTTTCAACTCTCTGGTTAACCCCGGACAACGGGTGGGCAAGCGCATCTGGCAGCTCACCGGCATTAGTGACGACATGTTAATCGATGCGCCGTCAGCCGGGCCGGTGCTCGACGAGTTCTATGCCTTTGTCGCCCACGTACCGGTCGTGGGTCACAACATTGCCTCGGACCTCAGCTTCTTGCGCAATGAGGCGCTGTGGACAAAGCGCCGACCGCTTACAAACGCAACTATAGACACCGTGCTTCTCAGCACGCGGCTCACTCCGGAATTGAAGAGGCCAAGCCTGGAACGCTTGGCGCGACATTTCGGTCTGAACGATGCGCCAAAACACCGAGCCCTCATCGACGCGCGCGTGACCGCACAGTGCTTTGCACGGTTGCTCGACCGGGTTCCCCCCGAGCACAGTACAAGCATGCAATCGTTCTTGGCGTGGCTGGAGGACGGCCAGGGGAAACGCCTGCCCGGTCACCGCACGGCACTGCAAGCGCAAGTGCGGCTTCTTCCCGCGCTTCCCGGCATTTACACCTTTCGCGATAGCGAGGGCGCTGTGCTCTATGTAGGCAAGTCCAAGTCGCTCCAGCGCAGGGTGCGCAGTCACCTCTCGGACCCCGATCGACTCTTCGACGGCCTGATAGAGCGGCTTGATCGCATTGACGTGGAAGTCACCGGCTCCGAGTTTGAAGCCCTGCTCTGCGAAGCGCGGATGATCCAGGAACTGCAGCCGGTCTACAACGTGCAACAGCAGTATCGCCCCATGCAGCCGTACGTCCGGGTTTGGCGCAGCCAGGAAGCGGGCATCAAAGTACGGACGAGCAGTCGGTTGCGGCCGGATGATTCAACGTATTTCGGGCCCTACTCCAACCGCGCGGCGGCTAGCTGGAATGCCCGCGTGGCACGCCGACTACTGGATGTTACGGCAGACCTTTGGCCGCAAGACCAGGCGAACCTCGTGTTTCAGTTCTTATCCGAGGGGCCGGACGCAGTTTTGAGTCATTGGCAAGAGCGGGGACTGCCGGCAACCGACGCGGTTCCGCAGATTCTGCGCCGTCTCCGGGCGCACCACCGCCCGATATCAGGAGGATTCGCCGGACACACCATCCTGCTGATCTATCCGGCAGATCCACCGGGCAAGGTTCATCTCTTCTTCGTTCGCAACGGCCAGATTTTGGGGCAGGAGACGCTGGGGCCGGCTTCAGAAGCGGCATGCGAAGAGAAGCTCGAATCATTCTTTGCTCACTACCTCTCGCTGCCCGATAGCGCGGCGTCAGCGGATACGATTCGCCACTTTGTGCTGCAGTGGGTGTACCAACACCGCGATGATCCCGCCGTTATCCCAATCGATCCAGGCTGGATGGAAAACGTGATAGCGTCAGCCAGCAATCGCCTAAGACGCCTAGGTATAGTAGAGCCGACGAATTTTCCCGCCCCTTCTGCCTCTCCGGCAACACAAGAGTCATCGCTCGAATAGCCGGCTTCTTGCTGAAGGGCGCTAGTAGCAACCCTGAGTGCTCTTGCCGGCAATACCCGCCGCGGTTCCCTGTGCCTGATTGTGCTAAGTCTCTATGCAGCGTGTGGAAGACGGGAAATGAAAGGCCAGGCAACCCCTTTATTCGCCTCTAGTCCGGGTAGGTGCAGGTTTGAAATCTGCACCACATTCGGCGGAGTGACGGCCCTGACCGCGCGCTGTACATAGCGGTCAAGTGTCCCAATTTGCACCGACGACAGCGATCTCCGTGCCCTTCTCAGCGCTTGCGTTTTTGCGACTTTGTCGAAGACAGCAGTGCCGCGCGCTCTGCCGGCGTTAGATTGACGATGAGGAGGACACCCGTGATGAGCGCGGGAAGAGCGGCGAGGCACCAGATGAGCATGTCCGCAACGCTCTGCATGCGTACCACAAGCAGCGAAGAGAGCAAGAACCCGGCAATCAGCCAATACACGCCGCCTGCAACCGGATGACGACGTGCGGCTAGGCCGCCGGCAATCCCTATGCCCACCGGTATAAGGTGTACGGCGAGGCTATCCTGCGGGAGATCGGGAATACCTACCCAGGGACCGACACCCAAAATGCCCCAGACAAAGGTCCAGAGGAGCATCAGTGCCCAGGCGAGGCGCCGGTAGTGCTGAATGTGAGGCGAAGGCGCTTCGACGCTCTCTTTCTTATCTTTCGGCATAGCAGGAATTGCCTTTAGTACGCTTTGTCACTTTCTCCATGCCTCCTACCGGTAACATTGAGCCGGCTCTCTCTTGTCATTCCTGTAAGTGTTGACTAATTCGTTGACAGAATTCGCTTTCCATCAGCCAGCGTTGACCGGTTATGTCATTCCGAGCGGGCAGCGGCCCCGTGCGAAACACAGGGAGGAATCTGGAGTCCATGTCGCACCTAGTCCAATAGGCTCAGCACTCTAGATTCCTCTCTGCGCTGCGCTCCGTTCGGAATGACATGTGTACAAGGCATGCACGACGCGTTGCTTATCTTCTCTTTATTGAAAATCTGTCAACGAATTACCTGACACCTACAATTCCGGCGAATGGCAGGATCCATCTTCAATGCACCCCCTAGACTCCGGCCCAGAATCAACCAGGGGGCAGGCTTTGCGCCGGCGTAGCAGATATCGTGCCGCCTACAATGTTCGTCTTTCATGCACGAGCTTTCACTGCTCGTGACAGCACTACGAATTGGGAAAGGCAGCCGATTGATATCCATTACTTCCTGCCGTTTCATGCTCCCATTCTGTCAACGAGTCACCTGACGCTTACAATTCCATCTTTGCGCGTGGTTGCTGACTTAGTACTTCTCCGAGAGGAACCTGCGCACCTCTACTAATTTTTTGGGGAATTGACCTATTCCACCCTCCTCCTCTCCTTCACCCTTGAAGGAGAGGATATTCTCATCGCTAAGAAGGTTGTCCAAAGGATTCAACGGGCGAAGACCAACAGCGGACAGCGCACTTTGTATCGGATCAACACGCGCTCATAGCTCAGGCGTCACCAGTGCACGATACGCGTGGACACTCGCCACCACATTACTCCACCGGGATGAGCGACATGCGGGCCGTGGTGCCGCCATCCACGTAGACCACCTGTCCGGTGACGAAGTCCGCACCGTCTGAAGCCAAGAATGCCGCCACTTTCGCAATGTCCGCGGGACGACCCACCCGTCCCCACGGCACCTGCTGCGCACCCTTCTCGGTGGTATACGACGGATTATCGAAATAGCGGGATACTTCGATCAAACCCGGTCCAATCGTATTCACCCGGACATGCAGCGGCGCAAGCTCGATTGCCAACGTGCGGGTCATAGCATTGACAGCGCCTTTTGTGCCGGCATATGCTACGTGGGACGGATACCCCGCAAAGCCGTGCACGGAGGAGATATTGACAATGCTGCCGCCGCCCCGGGCGAGCATGTGGGGCAGCGCCTGCTGCGCACAAAAGAAGTAGCCGCGTACGTTCAGGTCGAACATCAGGTTGAAGTTCTCTTCAGTGGTCTCTTGAAACGGCCGCTCCACGGTAACACCGGCGTTGTTGATCAGCACGTCGAGACCGCCGAGGCCCGCCACTGCCTCATCCACCGCGCGGCGACACGCCGCCACTTTCGACAAATCGGCCTCGATCGGAATCGCCACGCCGCCGCTTTTCTCGATGGCTGCCACGGTCTCTTGCCCGCCGGCCACGCTATCAGCATAGTAGTGCACCGCCACCGCCGCCCCTTGGCGGGCCAACTCCAACGCAATGCCCTGGCCGATCCCAACTCCCGCGCCGGTAACCAATGCCCGCCGCCCCTCAAGTGCGCTCATAAGAGTCTCCTTCGTCAGTTGAAATGCTACTTTGCCTTTCTTCCACTTCTTTCCCCAGTACCTACCGACCACCGCCCACTATGTGTCCTAGGCAGCGGATTATGCCGCGAACCATGCGATTGCGTTTAGCGTACCATCTCACTCACATGCGCAAGAACCGGGGCCGAAACCCGTCTCTCTTGGCATACGGCTAACGCACACCACTGCGATGCGTTGTAAATTGTGCGATGAGCGGACGGATGTCGTCGTATTCCTCAAGGTGTTCGATTTCGGTAAACACGGCTGTTGCTGTTTCCGGGTCTAGAGGATAGTGCGCGTAGGCGGCGCAGGCGAGAAATTTCCCCAAGCGTTCTGCGCGCGATAGCGGCAAGCCCGGCTCGCCCTTGATGTCGGCGTGGCTGATGTTTGCCTGCCGTCCATCCTGCAGCCGCAGCGTGAGGCGCTCTTGCGTACCGGGATCGGCATCGGGCAGTCTGTGTATTCGCACTCTCTCCGCCAGTGTTCGCACGTCCGTCGCTGCGCGCACTGCCTTCGGATCAAAGTCTGTGAGCGTCGGCGCGCCGTGGAGCAGCGCAAACGCCACCGTCCACTGCGCGCTGAATTGCGCGTCCACCTGTGGATTCTGCCGTATTTGGAAAGGCTGACCGATCAGCGCGTATCCGCGTGGATGGAGCCAGACGTCCACGGCGGCGATTTCCGCAGTTTCAAACAGTTGCAGTTGCGCCTTGGCCTCCAGCGCCATGTCAATGGGCCGATGGGCCGCGCGGCAGCAAGGATACGGTTTTAGAGCGATGTCATCCACCAAGAAGCGTGCGCCGAGTCCGGACGTGAGCATAGATGCGTTGCCTTCGCCGAAGAGGGCGTAGAGTCCGTAGGTACCGTTTGCGATTGCGTGGGGCCCGGTGACGCCGATCTCGGCCAGCGCCGCGGCATGGACGCCCGCGCGGGCGCTGAACGCCGGTGTCAGGCACTTAGCAATGTTCCCTTCCAGGAGGCCCTGCCGGTTCCCTTGCACCTGTGTATAGCCGAGGCCGACAGCGTTTGCAATGCCTTCCTGTGGTAGGCCGAGCAGCTTGGCGCCGGCCGCCGCTGCGCCCAATCCGCCAAAGACTGCCGTAGGCAGCCAGCCGACGTGCATGTGGGGCAGTACGGAGAGGCCCAGGCGAATCTGAAACTCCGCCGCGCCCGCAAGCGCAGTGATGAGGCTGCTTCCAGAAATCGGTTGGCCCAGACTTTCGGCCACGGCCAGCGCCGTCGGCAGGAGCGTAACGAAGACGTGCTGGTTTGAAGCGCGATGAGAGTCGTCGAAATCATGGGCGTGAATCATGGCCGCGTTCAGCCAGGCCGCCGTAGGCGCGGGCAGGCGGTGTCCGTATACCAGCACCGTCGCCTCGGGGGCGCCGCCCCATTGGGCATGGCGCGCTACAATCTCCGGATTCAACGGAGCCGCCGACCCGGCGAGGGCGCATGCCAAAGCGTCGGCCAATTGCACCTTGACGGCATCTACCGTGGTTGGCGGCAGGTCCTCGTACCGCAACTGCGAAACGAACGCGACCAGGTCTTCTACGGGGTCCATGCAAATGCCCCACCGCGCATCATCGCTTGCGATTGCCTCCAACATGAACAGTGCTGCTCTTGCTACATAGCGGTGCTTCAGCGCGCGCTGCTGCTATGAGAGATACGCCTCGATCTTCTCAGCCGCTTCGCTGGGCGGCAGCACTTGCGTGGCAAAGCCAAAGCCGTGCTCATTCTTGAAATAGTCAAGTTTGGCCGCTTCAGCAATCGTATCGACGCTCTGTACCACCTCGCCATCTACCAGGAAGACGAATTTTCCGGTGTGGGTCTTGAGCAGTTCGTCACGCATTTCGAGATAGACGCGCGCCTGCGCCCGCGTCGCTTCGAGGATTGCCGCGGCTTTTGCGTGGGTAAACGCCGACTCCGGGCGAGTCTCGAACTGGAGACCGAACGACTCCGGTGACTCGCCCCGGACTTCAATCTCATCGAGCTGCGTGGTGCCAAGGCCGGCTTCGGCAGCGAGCTTGATATGGTTTTCGGAAATGAAGAAGGGCGGAGTACCGAAATCGGCCTGCGGATCGAAGCCCATCACCTTCATGCCGACGGCGTCCGTGGCGATAGAATTGGTGCCCGCCATTACGAGCCCGGCCTCTTTCGGTTCGCCGCTCATCCCGTGATTCGTACCCACGATACCGTCGATCACTTGGAACGACTGCGGAAACGCCTGGTTGACCGTGACGAACACTCGCATCAGGCGGTGAGCGTTTTGGTGCATGAACCCCCGATTGCCTGCGCCATAGTGCGCGCGCGGCAGCAAGCCAAACATGTTCTTCGTCGATAGTGTGAAGCCCGCGGTCTGGTGGCATTTGAGCTTTGCTAAGGAGACGTACGTATCGGCTTCCGCGATTTCGCGGCGCACCCAGAGATAACGCAGCATCACGCCGTCGGGGACAGGCACCTGCACAAACTCGCCTTCGTTGCAGTCTAACAGGGTCAGATCGTACTGCTTTGCCAGCGCCGTTGCCCCCATGAAGTCGAAGATGTCTTCTTTCGTACGGTGGGCGTGCTGGATGTCCAACCCGTCGCCGTAGTAGATGGTCGCGCTGGGGTTTGCCTCCCGAATCTGCTTGATGGCGGCGGCGCAGACGGCAGGTTCTGTATTGTGCGCGTGCCGCCCCTTGTGCATGCGTACGTCATCATTACTGGCTCTAAACATAATGCCCACGTAATTGGGCTTGACCATGATGCGTTTGGCATCGCGCACCGCCTGGGGAATGCCGCCGATGGCCTCCACCGCTTGCGCGACTGCCGCATTCACTTCCTCTTGACTGGCACTAACCGCACAGCGTTCGATCGCAACTTTCGGTTTCGACATTGAACGGTACCTCCTATGGCAGAATCCTCTCTGCCATTATTATAGACTTTGGCTCACCTTGCCGTTCCACCGCATGCTCAGGCGAACTGTATTTGGCGGCACGAGAATGCCCCACGCCTCCAAAGTAAACGAGCACAGTGAGCGAAAGGGTGAGAATGGGGGTGGAAAAGAGCGGGGCAACGTGGTGAAATGATGGCAAACCGGGCGCGAGGGAAAGGGAGTACGAGTCAAGAATGCACCGATCATGTCTCCGGCTGATTCTTCTCTTGACACTCACGCTGGCGGGTTGTGATAGCATCCGCGAGCCTGCGCCGGGGACGCAGCGGCCGACCTTGGACTATAGCTGGGTAGCAACAACGCCGCGCGCGGAGTTGGCCGGGCACTTCGACCGCGTCAACGTCTTCATTTACGCAGACTACTATCGCCGCCAGAGGGCCTATGCCAGCGGGGAGATTCCGCCTAGACTCCTTTCCGATTCCTACACCAGTCACCCACTTGCTTACTACACCTTGAAGAGAGAGCCTGCGGTGCGCACACCGGCGAAGCCAAGTGCTGCGCCAGCGGAAAATCCGGCTGCGCGGCACTTCCAGCGCGGTCTCGCCTACTACGATCTCGGTGACTGCGATGGCGCCATCGCAGAGTTCAGCCGCGCCATTCAACTCGACGGCCGGCATGCACGCGCATACGCCTTTCGGGCGCTCTCCTATGGGTACATGGAAAATACTGCCGAGGCCCAAGCAGACCTGCAGAGCGCAATCCGCCTGAAGGCTGACCCCACGCTCATTGCCGAAGTGCGTCGCGGGCTTCGCCAATAACGCCAAAGCCCTTCGGGGCAAAGTCCGAATATACGAAGCGAGGCGCCGGCAACTACGGTTGGAGATTAGCTCCGTCTGCTACGACCGTTTACGGTTCGACAAGCTCACCGCGAACGGAACAACGTGCTCGCGGCGGACGGTTCGACAGGCTCACCGCGCACGGAACCGTAGTTGCTTCCTAATTCGTTGACAGATACGTCATTCCGGCGAAAGCCGGAATCCATCTTCGCTGCACCCTCTGGACTCCGGCATGCGCCGGAGTGACGATCTTATTACCGCCTACCATACTCGTCTTTGCTGCATGAGCTGTCACTGCTCGTGATAGAACTACCTAATGGGTAAGGCGGCCAATAGTTAACCTTTGCTACATGCCGTTTCATGTGCCAATTCTATCAGCGAATTACCTGACACTTACGGGAACGACGGGATCACCGCGTACGGTCGTAAACACCTACGCCGATGTTAGAAGAAGAGCTTCTACGCACTGCTGCTGAGAAGTGCTCTAAACACAGGCGGAACGAGGGTGTCGCACTTCACTACGTGCAGTGGTGGATAGCCGGGCGGCCCGTACCTAGCTCACGAGCGCGCCCAGCGCCTCGTGGGCGGCGCGCTCGTTTGCGTAGATTTCGAGGATGCGCTCTTTCAACTCCGCTCTCAGGCGTGCGCTATCCACATCCGTGAGGGGGAAGTCGGCGCTCGTGGCCCGCTCCAAGGCGGTCAGTTTGGTCCAGATACCTTCGATTTCCTCTGTAACGTTGGGTGCTTCACTGAGAAAGAGCTCTTCCCGGCGGGCCAGCAGTTCCTTCGCTTCCCGGAAAGGCGCGACCTCATTTGGCAAAGCTGCATCAGCCAGGTCGCTCCACTGTCGCCCAAGCTCGGCATACATCTCCGCCAACGGCACGAACACTTCATCGTCCAACGCCTCGGCTGCCTCCCGAAAGAACTCGGCGTAGAGCGGGCGCATCAGACCGCCGCCGGTGTGGTAGTGCTCGACAAAGTCGTATACCGAGCGCAGCCCTTGCAGCAGGCGGTGCCCCGGCGGGAAGACCTGTTCCCAGCTATCCTTGCTGCTGCTGCCGTGGATGCGGTCGGCCCAGGTCTTGAAGGCCTCCAAGGTAAAATTCTTCATGCGCTGGTTAATGAGGCCGTCGTGGCACGCCTGTATGCCCGCCAGCACCGCTCCACGCAGTGAAAAGTCTTGCTGCGGACCGGAAATCGTCAGGATGCGGTTCTTCTGCTTCTTGATGCGTGCGCGGGCGTCGGCCAGCACGTCGAGCGAGATCAATACCGGTTCTTCGGTGAGGTCGCCTATCAGCGCTTCCTCGTCCGTGACACGATAGACCGTAATCACGTGGTAGCCCCCACCGGAGACGCAGGTAGACATACCGCGATAGGGCAGGAATCCCATATCCACCCAGGCGACGGCGCAGCCGGTGGCAGCAACCGCTTCAGCCAATTGCGTAGCGGCGCGCTTCTTGGCGCCGGTTTCAACGACCGATGGCGTAACGCCGAGCCGTCGGCAAGCGTCGATCAGATACGCGTCGCTCTCCTGCCAGCGGTGGCGTCCGGCGATATAGAAGCTGGCGAAATCCTCAGCAGCGTAGTAGAAGTGGAATACGCCGGCTCCAACGCCTCCGGCGATGCCGAAGACCATGGGCTCCGTGAAGAATTCGCCGGTGTGCGGATTGGCGACACCCGCGTGGGCCAAGGCCGCGCGCAGGGCCGTTGTCTCCGGGTGAATGCCGGGAAAGTGGGGAAGATCAGCCACAGAAGATTCGCCTTTGGTTTGGGCTGCGAGTACGTGGCGGCGAGCAGTGGTATAGCTCTCGCCGGTCTTCGCCATACGCGCACGGACAAGCTGTTTGAAGTGCTTTTGCTTCGTCACTGCTGAAACCCTTTCTCATAAGGAGATCAGCCATTGCCCTGCGCGCTTTGGCCTCTCTCTTGAGAAACGCTCCAACGACTACGGAACAATAAGCACAGTCACGTGCGTTCCCGAGGACACATATCCCCTTTGCTCTCGCAATCGCCGGTTAGCGCAGGTACCCGGTAAGAGAGTTTGGCGCAGGACTCGCCAGATTCGATACTAGCGCAGCAGTAAACCCGGCACAAGCGGCATTCTACCCTCTCCATTGAGGAGACCCTTGCATAACCCCTTCCCCCTTTGACGGGGGAAGGTCGGGATGGGGGTGAAAAGGGCTTCACGGCAAGGTTCCGCACACTTCACGACTCCCCCTGGATTCCGGCTTTCGCCGGAAAGACGGAGTTGCGCAACGATCTCATTGAGGGAGAGGGCTAGAGCCTGCCCCGTACTCGATACGGGGGTGAGCGTGATGGGCTCGTATAATCGACTAGAAGCTATCTCATAAATAGATTCGACATGCCGTTTCGTGCTTCGACCCTTCGTCAAGCTCAGGACAGGCAAGCTCAGCACGAACGGATTTTTCGTTTTCCCGTTCGCCCTGAGCCTGTCGAAGGGCAGGTCTGCGCAGCGCTATGTATTTATGAGACTAGCTCTAGTTGAATTGAGCCGACTTACGGCAGATGCGCTCAGCAGGTGACGTGTACTGCCGAATTGGAATGGAAATTGCCGGACTTTCAAAACAGGCTGAGTTGATCGGCGGCGGGATCGTCTTCAGCGGCTTCCGCGCCCGCGTCTTCCGCCTCTTGCCGGTCGAACAATCCCTGCGCATCCAACTCTTTGAGTCGCTTGGCAATGGCGGGCAGCTTCTGGACGTCCTCGAAGAGCATCTGCTTGATAGCGGGAGTGCGCAAGCCCGCCGCCGGATGGTAGAAGGGCACGTAGGCGCGACCGTCGGCGAATTTGGGTTCTCCGTGAACCGCGGAAATCTTCGCTCCGGGAAAGAAGCGCGCCAGCGAGAAGCGACCGAGCGTGACGACAATGCGGGGATCGATGGCGGCAAGTTGGCGGTCTAGGTAGCCGTTGCAGGCGGCGATTTCGTCCGCCTGGGGATCGCGGTTGCCCGGCGGACGGCACTTGACGACGTTAGTGATGTACACCTGCTCGCGCCGCAAGCCGACCGCGGCCAGCATCTCCTCCAGCAGCTTCCCCGCCTGCCCTACGAACGGCCTCCCCTGCCGGTCTTCATGAAACCCCGGCCCCTCGCCGATGAACATGATGCCGCTCTTGAGCGCACCCTCACCCGGCACAGCCTTGGTGCGCTTCTCACACAAACGGCACGCCGTGCACCGCCGCACCTCCGCGCCGATTGCTTCCAACACTTGCTCAGAGATTTGGTCCACCGCTGGTGTACTCCGTCGCGACCACGCGCAATCGCGAGAATAGGATGCACCTACTGTATAGAATCCAGCCGCTTGTAGGCAAGAGATTCCAGGGGAGTACTGTTACTACCCTTACCGCTTAGCAATGCTGCGTCCCTTATCATTCCAAGCGTATCTAGGATTCTAAAAGCTTATGGAAAAGTTGCTATTTCCGCTGCTGGTAGAGGTGTTCGATTGGGGCAAATCTAGTACAAGGCTCAGGATTGGATGACCCTAGCTGCTGGTGGCAAACTCTCCTTGGATCAATCGATTCCCAAAGACCATAAGTGCTATACCTACTAAAGCAGCAATCTGTAACGCTCCCAGAAGCCAGGGAAACTCACCAGTTGTAATCCAAACCAGTATGATCGCGCCACCAAAGGGTGAGAGTGGCGCGCCTAGAATCAATCCAAAAACCCCCATTAGTTCAAATGCGGCCAACAACCCAAATCCTTCAATGACTATAATTGAGGGCCACGCAAGAATGTGTGCTACCACTGTTATACCCCATCCTGTGTATTGCGAAGCCTTCGCATGTTTAGGGTTACTCAGATACTCATGCAGGAGTAGCAGTACAAGGAACACACCTGGCCCAATCAATACACCCAGTAGGTTTAATCCTGGGAATAGAAGCTTCAAGATCGCAGCGATTCCAATCACAAAAGAGGCTTTGAATATCCATGACTTAGTATTGATGCCGAGCCGTCTAGCGATAAATCGTGTCGCGACATACAAGGGTGTGACAACAATCTGTACTATCAGACTAATAAACGCAATTCCTGCGATGAATTCCAGCATCTCACTCATGATGTCACTTCGTTTATGTTGTCTAAATTTCCGGCATGTCATCAGTCTTGGTAGTGTAAGAGTTCTTGCTGCTACGGGAATGTCCACTTTCTGATCTTTTCCAAGACTACCTTGCCTCCGTAAATGGCAAAGCCAACTGCGGCGATCAATACTATCCCAAGAGGAGATTCCCAGAAGAGTGCAACAATTAGACCCAACCGCTCGGACTGTTCACTCTCTTTGCTCTTCGTCACATAAGCAGTAGCAAGTGCGGCATCAACTGTTGAGAAGGCAACTATTGTGGCAATCATCGGCGTCCGGGTAGAAGGGGGGATTGGCCCACTTGACCGGAGAGTAGCACTGAACGCCTCCCAGTGTGCGACTATTGCAGTTTGAATGGCATGAGGTTTGCCTTCTGGATCACGCCTCCATGCAAAGGCAAGAGCATCCCGCATACTACCAGTAGCGGTTGCCCGCACAATTGATTCTGGAATCTTGTAGAGCGCTGCTTCTTGAGTTGCTGCTGCATAAGCTATAGGAGCCGCTATCGAACTCACGCGAGCTATCGCAGTTGCTGTAGCCCGATTCTGAGCGACTGGGGTAATCGCCACTACGGTTGCAAGAAGACTTAGAGAATTTATTAGAGTAATCGCTTCCGCAGTGCCTTCAGCAGCGATTAATGCGTCGTAAGCCGCATCCCACGTGGGAATAGCAACCGCAGCCGTAGCAAGCGCCTCTGGCGGAATCTCCTCATTGACCCTACAGCTATTTACAAGCAAAAGAGAAAAGAAAAAGGCATAGAATAATGCAAACTTTGCCGGCCAGATTGGACTATATCTGAGCATAGATGCGATTGCTTTGACGAGTCTCATTGGGTTATTACTTACTCAACAACGCCGCCTAAGCATTGCTCTTGGTAGTTTTCGCTGAGCAACACCCACTCCAAAAGACCATTGTCATCGTTGTACCATGCCCACATAAGCGCATTGTTGAACTGCTCCACAGAGTTTGGATTACGCTTGCCTCCGCGCCCGTACCAGTCGTACCACCACCTTGCCTCTATCCTGAACGCATCAACCTCCTCTTGCAGACAATCAGCCGCCGTCTCGCTTGCTCTGTAGCCTCTGTTGTAGGCTTCCTGGGCATGGTATGTTTCATGTAGCAACACCGCTGCCAAGACTGGCCCGCTTTGCCCGCGCAGCGATTCGTCTATGGTGATGCGATTGCTCCGCGAGGAAAAGGTGCCTTGCACGGAACGAGGAAGATGCCCGAACATGACATCTGCCCCGGTCTCCATAAGCACTTCTACCGCTGCCGTCCCAATCACGGGGTCTCCCCATATCGCCGTCAGGTAACTGTCTGCTAGGTCAGGGTCTATGAACTGCACCGCGTCTCCATACGCTTCACAGTATTCCCGTTCCCCGTCCAGAACCCATAACCAGTGCAAGAGACTTTCTTCATCTCCAAGTTTTAGACGGACTTCGACCCACTCGTTTGCCCAGGTCTCCGGACCTTCCGCGGCGTTCCGTTTCCCCCCATTGCCAAATGCCTGCAGCCAGTAACGGGTTTGGACCGCTTTCACCACGTATTCCATCGACATACAGGCTTCCCACGACTCCATCTCGCCAAGCTCGTAGTAAAAGTCCAGCCACATTGTTGGCCATACGAGGAGGTATGCAAGCGTCTCTGGACTCTCGTTGCGGTGCTCAAAGTCTATAGTTATGCGGGGTGGTGAATGTTCCCATCGAGTAGAGATGTTACCCAACTCTCCAAACACTGCGCTAGCGCGTAGATTGACGAAACTTTCGGCCAGGATATTCCCCGTTTCCGTCTTGCGCATCACGTGGTACGCATGGGCCAGGGTTGGGTCTATAGTTGGCTGTGGCACAGCGGTAGGAGCTGGTGGGGGCGCCGGACCCGGTGTTGGCGGCGGCGTGTGAATGTGGTCGGCCTCCCAGGAGAACCGTTCCGTATTCAGGCGCTGCACTAGCCCATTAGGGCCGTTGATCCACGAGCGATAGCCGTCCGTGAACGCAGTCCAGTTGTCTGCCTTGCGCCATGCCATAAGTCCGCCGGTGGATTGCTGATTGCTATCGCCGATAGCGTTATAATGCTCATTCTCCAAGCACTCGCCGACGATATGGTGTCCGATAAGGTCGCGGAGTGTCTTGAAGCCCAAGCGAAACTCGCAATCTGCGGCCTGCGCCGACGCGCCGGTGAACAGGACAAAGGCAACGCCAAGCAACAATGCCGTGATTGTTCGTTTCATCCCCCACTCCCTTAATGACATAAAGCCGAGTTGGTCAAATCCTCAGAACTGCACTAACTTCAACAATCGCTCTTGCGCAATTATATACAACAAACTTAATGCCATACAAAATAATAGATAGCGCTCGTGCTTTGCGGTGCCGCACGAGCGCCTAAAACTATAGCCTATCGTCTATGTCGTCGTGTTCCGCCTATGCCGTTGCCATCACCGACAGATTCGGGTCCAGCTCATAGGTGCTTAGCAATTCGCGGAGTGTATGCGCGAACGCATCGGGGACGGGGATCAGGGGCAAGCGGTGGCCGCCGGCATTGAAGCCGGAGACGTTGAGGCAGGCCTTGATGGCTGCCGGGCTGGCGACCGGCGAGATTGGCGGGAAAATCGAAGTGAAGAGCGGCATCAGTTGCTGGTGCAGCGCGCCCGCCGCCGGAATATCGGACGCCAAGGTGGCGTTGATCATCCTCTTGATTTGCAGGCCGATTACGTGGCTGGCCACGCTGATGATGCCGTAGCCGCCCATGCACATGATATGGTACGTATCGGAATCGTTACCGCTCCACACGCGGAAGTCGTCCGGTGTCAGGCGCAGCACGTCCGAAATCTGACCCAGATCGCCGGATGCCTCTTTCACGCCGACGATGTTATCCACTTCGGCCAGGCGCGCCGTGGTTGCAGCATCCATATTTCGCACCGTGCGCGTGGGCACGTTGTATACGATACACGGCAGCGAGGTGCTATCTGCGATGGTCTTGAAGTGCTGGTAGAGGCCCTCTTGGGGCGGGTTGTTGTAGTAGGGCACCACGAGCAGCAGGCCGTCCACGCCGAGCGCTTCCGCCTCGCGCGAGAACGCCACGCTCTCCGCCGTATTGTAGTTGCCGGTGCCCGCGATTATGGGCGCGCGTCCGTCTGCCGCCACCTTTACCGTGCGGTAACACTCCAGCTTTTCCTCGTGGGAAAGCGTCGGTGATTCGCCGGTGGTGCCGGTGACGAGCAGCGCGTCCGAGCCGCCCCCGATTAGCTGCCCTGCCAGCCTGCCGAGTTGGTCGTAGTTTACCGCGCCATCGCTAGCAAATGGCGTCACCATCGCCGTAATGAGTCTCCCAAGCTCTCTGCCTGCCATGTCAGCACTCCTCCTGATTCTCATTAGGGATTATTTGCCTCAGTTTATCGTACGCTATGCGCATTGTCACACGCCTCGGCAAGCGAGAATCAAGCGCCGTCAAAGGGCGGAGCAGCCAACTCTGAGCTGGGAAAACAGTCGCATGCAGTACGGCGGCCTTACCCCGCACCTCTGCTTGCCGCCGTTGCAGCCGCGCCGTGCAGCAGGTCGCGCTCGATCAGCATCTCGGCAATACGCACCGCATTTGTAGCCGCGCCGCAGCGCAAGTTATCGGCCACCACCCACAGGGCGATGCCGTTCTCGTGGGAGACGTCGTTGCGGATGCGGCCGATCAGCACGTCGTCCGTGCCGGCGGCATCGGTGGCAACCGGGTAGAGTCCCTGGCTGGGATCATCCACCACGCGCACGTCCGGCGCGCCTGCGAGCACCTCGCGGACAGCGTCGGCGGTCATGGGTCGGGTGAGCTCCAAATGCACGGCCTCGGAGTGGCCGACGGCCACGGGAACCCGCACCGCAGTGCACGAAATCATCATCTCCGGCGCGTGCATGATCTTGCGAGTCTCGTGGATGACTTTCCATTCCTCTTTGGTGTACCCATCTTCGAGGAACGAATCGACTTCCGGCAGTACATTGCCCAGAATCTCGTGACGGAAGATTTGCCGGGGCAGCTCTGCTCCCGTGCCGGCAGCCTTGGCCTTGATCTGATCGTCCAACTCCACCATGGCGTCGCGGCCCCAGCCGGATACCGCTTGGTAGGTATCAACCACCATGCGGCAGATGGGATTGACCTGATGAATGGGATTGATCGCCAGCACGAGCTGTATCGTGGAGCAATTCGGCCCGGCGATGATGCCATTGTGCTGAAGTAAATCGTCGTCGTTTACGCCCGCGATGACCAAAGGCACGTCAGGTTCCATGCGAAATGCCGCAGAGTCATCCACAACCGTGGCGCCCGCGCGGGCGGCGATTGGCGAGAAGTGGCGGTTGGCGCCGGTGGCAGCGGAGGCAAAGAGAATGTCCAAGCCCTCGAACGAATCCTCCGTCGTCTCCTCAACGGTATACGCTTGGCCGCCAAACGGAATTTCCTTTCCCCGCGAGTTCGCCGAAGCGAAGAGGCGCAGGTCCTTCAATGGGAATGCCCGCTCTACAAGGATATCGAGAAGGAGACGCCCCACCATGCCGGTGGCGCCGAGAACACCTACGTTGTAACCGCCGCTATTTGCCATACCTTTGTCCTACGTCTTACTAACCGTTGCTCATGACTGCTCAATTAGAGAGTACTCTCACCATCATACCAAGACCATTAGCTTACGGGCCATCAAGCGCGGTAATGGAGGGCAGTATTGCAGTTTTGAAACGCTGCGTCAGGCGTGGGAGCACTTTGCCGGCCGGAGCAACTACCATGTGTCCGATACCGCTACCTGTTGCGGCAAACGAAGTGCAGAACAAGTGGTAGGGGCGCGATGCTAGTCACGCTTCGGGGGGAGCAGGTCCGCCACTGGGAAAGCGCAATCGGGGAAACGAGTGGGAGTAACAGTGTCTTGTACGGAAGTAATCTGGTGCTGGCGATAGTATGGCGTACCTACGACCGGACTGGTTGGCTCTCGATACACCTCTATCTTGTCTTCTTGCAAGTTTACCAGCCAGAATTCGGAAATTCCTGAAGCCGCATAAAGAGGAACTTTGACGCGCCGGTCATAATTCAAACTTGAATCAGCAATTTCAATCACAAGGAGCACGTCTTCCGGGAGCGGATGATGGGTGGCATAATCATCTTCCCGCCACTGGGCCACAATAAGATCGGGTTCCGGTTCTGAGTTGCTGCCTGGCAGAGTGATAGGGTCCTGCGCTCTCACACAAGCACGATCACTTAAGGCGGCATTGAAGATGCGTAGGCCGCGCGTAAGACAGGCAGCGTGGCGCAGACCTTTAGGACTCATTTGATGAAGGACTCCTTGGATAAGCTCCACGCGCTCATCTTCATGGAAGAATCCATGTTCAATCAGCCAGTGGTAGTCTTCAAGACTAAAGGGACGTAATGCGATTTGTCCGACGGGCGGTTCTACAAGCGTCGCCACGTGTGTGCTCCTCTACAATCCCTACTGTACGCAAGGCGTTTATCCCAGAAAGATACTTCGCTTCGGAGGGCCGTGTGCTCCCTCCGCTGTTGGTCTTATCAGCGAATGCAGCGATTGAAGCCAAGCACCCCCATGTCAGAACACGCTGTCAATAGCACAGTAGCACAGGTTTGCAACCTGTGCTACCAGTTAGCTCAAACATACTGTACGTCTAATTCAGGCCGAGCAGGGCGTCCAGGCCGTAGGTGAGGCCTTTGAGCTGCGGTACCGCGCGCGCGGCCATGAGCACGCCGGGAATGAAGGATTCCGTGCTAGTGGAGTCCTGGCGGATGGTGAGGGTTTGCCCCAAACCGCCAAACACTATCTGCTGATGGGCCACCATGCCCGGCAGCCGCACGGCGTGGACGTTGATACCCCCATGCACTCCGCCACGAGTGCCAACGAGCGTCTCTTTTTCGGTGGGCGCGGAAACGAAGTCGGCACCCCGCGCCTCCCGAATGTCGCGGGCGCTCTGCAACGCGGTTCCGGAAGGGGCATCGATCTTGCGCTCATGATGATATTCCACGATATCGCAGTAGTCCATGTACTTGCCGACAATTTTGCTTACGTGGACCATGAGCACCGCGCTGAGCGCAAAGTTCGGCGCCACGACTAGGCCAACGTCGTGGCGTACTGCAACCGCTCCCAGCGCTTCGATCTCCGCCAATTCCATCCCGGTCGTGCCAACCACGGCATGCACCCCGTTTTCAAGTGCAGTGCGCACGTTCACCCGGGCGGCATCGGCACGAGTAAAGTCAATCAGAACATCAGGCTTCGTATCTGCCAGCAATGTCGGCAGAGCAGTCTCACTGGCTACAGTCTGACCCGTAGCCGTGGTAAAGCCCTCGTCTGAGGAGATGATGTCTACGCCGCCGACGAGCGTGAGGTCATCCTCACGCGCTACTGCGTTTGCGACTGTCGTGCCCACGCGCCCGAAGATGCCGCACACTGCCACTCGGAGGGGTTCTGCCCGCGTTGCTGCCATGGCTCCTTACCACTTTCTGCCAGAGCTTTCAGGCGTCTTACCTTGACTATCATCTTGCGACGAATCGGGCTGGCTGCTCCGATCGCCTTCTGTTTCGGCCGGCGCAGGCGCGCGGTCAGTCGCCGCAGGCGCGCGGTCGGCCGCCACAGGCGCACGGTCGCGGTCGTCACGTCGAGGTCCCCGGCCACCCCGAGGCGGGCCGCTGCGACGATCCGATGAAGGACCGCGTCCGCGGTTGGAACCGCTGCGCTCGCCGCGTCCCGATCCGGCTCGATCTGCAGGACTCGATCCCTCCAAAACCGCGCGTCGTGAGAGGTTCACACGGCCTTGATAGTCGATCTCGATGACCATGACCATGACCTCATCACCCACGTCCGCAACGTCTTCGGCGCGTTCGACGTAGTCTTCTGCCAGTTCGCCCATGCGCACCAGGCCCTCACGCCGTCCATCCGGCAGGTTCACGAATACGCCGGCATTCATAATGCGGGATACTGTGCCGGTAAAGATCGCGCCGATCTCGAGTTCCGTCGTCATAGCGCGGATAGTCTCTGCGGCCTTTTCGACACCATCCTTGGACTCGCCGGTTATGACGATGGTGCCGTCATCGGAGATATCTATCTTCGATTCAGTTTCTTCCTGAATCTTGCGGATCACCTTGCCGCCGGGGCCGATTACCTCACCAATCTTTTCCGGATTGATCTTGACGGAGACAAGCCGCGGCGCAAAGTCGGATAGCTCGGCACGAGGCTCGGCAATTGCGTCTACCATCACGTTCAGCACTGCCAGGCGGGCGTCGCGCGCCTGTGCCAGCGCCTGTTCCATGATGGAGAACGTAATTCCCTTGACCTTGATATCCATCTGCAGTGCGGTGATGCCCTTCGTGGTGCCCGCCACCTTGAAGTCCATATCGCCCAGGGCGTCCTCGATGCCCTGAATGTCGGTGAGTATCGCGTACTCGCCTTCATCGCCCATCACCAAACCCATCGCAATACCGCCCACCGGCGCTTTGATCGGTACGCCGGCATCCATGAGCGCCAGCGAACTCCCACAGGCCGAAGCCATGCTGGTGGAGCCGTTAGAAGAGAGCACTTCGGAGACTATCCGAATGGTGTAGGGAAACTCCTCCCGGGTGGGCAGCACCTGCGCGACGGCGCGCTCGGCGAGGCGGCCGTGGCCGATCTCCCGCCTGCGGGGCGATCCCAGCCGTCCGGTTTCACCGGTGCTGAAGGGCGGAAAGTTGTAGTGGTGGATAAACGGCTTGGAATCGGCGATTTCAAGTCCGTAGAGCGGCTGCGCATCGCCGGCAGAGCCGAGGGTGGTGATGCTCAGCACCTGGGTCTGTCCGCGCTGGAAGAGACCGGTGCCGTGGGTGCGCGGCAATACGCCGACTTCGGCAGACAACGAGCGAAGTTCCGCTTTTCCGCGTCCATCGGGCCGCTTGTTCTCATGCAAGATTTCGTTTCGCACATGCGTTTTGACGGCGGACTGCACGGCGTCTTTTACGTGCGATTCGTCAAACTGTTCGCCGAGATCTTCCACGGTTTTCACCGTAATCTCGGCCAATTGCGCCTCGCGCGCGGCCTTATCCGGTGCCCCAAACGCCGCGGCCAAGGGCTCTGCGACGCGCTCGTGCACCTGCGCAACGAGATCGTCCGACGGGCCGTGGGGGACGTATTCATGCTTTGCTTTGCTCACCTTGCTGATGAGCTCTTCCTGCATGGCAATGGTCTCCTGCAGGGCCTCGTGACCGCGCTCCAGCGCGGCGACCATCTCCGTCTCGGGTAACTGGCCCGCCTCGGCTTCCACCATCATCACGGCGTCGCGGGTGCCCGCGATGACCAAATCAAGATCGCTATCCGCGAATTGCGACATGAGCGGATTGATGACGAACTCACCGTTGATGCGCCCCACGCGCACCGCGCCTATCGGTCCGCCAAAGGGGATATCCGAGATGCAGAGCGCCGCCGATGCCCCGACAATGCCCATCACGTCGGTGGAATTCTCTTGGTCGGCGCTGAGAATGGTGATGATAACCTGGACTTCATTGCGATAGTCCTTGGGGAAGAGCGGACGCAACGGGCGGTCGCAAAGCCGCGCCGCCAGCACGCAATCGTCGCTCGGCCGGCCCTCGCGCCGCAAATACCCGCCGGGAATCCTGCCTACGGCGTAGTACTTCTCTTCCACGTCAACCGAGAGAGGAAAGAAGTCTATCCCCTCGCGGGGTTTGGAACCGACGACCGTGACCAGAAGTATCGCGTCGCCGCAACGGATCGTTACGCTACCACTGGCCTGCTCGGCAAACCGCCCGGTCTCGATGCTATACGCACGACCGGCATGGTCCGCCTCTACCTTGTGAATCATACGATGGAAAAATCCTTCCCGTGCCCCACACCCGGCCCGCCGTGTGGTTAGTGACTAGCAGATGCCGTTTCCTTGAAACGAGGATGCAATCTCGCTGAAACGCAGATGCTGTTTCACACAGACGCTGTTTCACGAAAATATCGATTCACTGAAACAACATGTGCTAGTCACCAAATACTAACCCTGTCCGCTACGTGTTACTCGGACAAGCTGCTATGACCGGCGCTTGGCACGCTATTGAGAAAATGTATATAAGGAAGATCACGTTTTCTTCCATACTTAACTATACCGGAGCGTGTGATGCCATTTCAAGGATGTGGATCGTGCGACTAACAATCAATGGCTGGACGCAAGTGGCAGGCACTCACAGACAGACTGGTGGCACTGACCCCATGTCTAAAGTCAGGCGACTCTAATCACCGTTCTCGAACCGGACGTTTGGTGCAGGCAGTCCACCACGGCTAGCCGCAGGTTGCAAACCTGCGCTACCGGACGCGGGGAGGAGCATCGTGCCTGGTGTGTTCGCCTCAGCAGTAGCGCAGGGGCCTGTCCCCCGCAGAGAAAAGTAGTGCTCAACTAGAAGCTATCTCGTAAATCGGCTCGATAGGCCGGCTCGTGCTTAGACAAGGGCTTCGCGCAGCACTCAGCACGAACGGATTCTCTCCTTTTTCGTTCGCCCCCGTATCGAGTACGGGGCAGGCTCTGAGCCTGTCGAAGGGCAAGTCTACACAGAGCTATGTATCTATGACACAAGTTCTAGCCTGTCTAAGGCTTGTTTCGGTTGCACTGATATCTTCTACATCCCGCACCTTTATAGAAAGGCTGGCAGTCTCGTTAGCGTGCGGACAATCCCAGCCGTTCGCGCTGAGCTTGTCTATGGGTCAAAACGCCCCCGGCTGGGTCGATAAAGACGTATACTGTTTGTGTCGACGCCAGTCTGCAATTTCAGCTCGGAGTGCTGGCGTCCGCTATAGGCCTACCAGGCGAGAGGAGTACATTGACCCATCATGCCACCGGAATATGATGCAGCGACATTGCGTGAGTACTGCGGTACGGTCGCGTTGGCGCCGACCGCCGACGTGGCGGCCGGGTCTTGGGGTACGTGGACGTTCACCTTTACCGTGGGCATTTACGGCATGGACGACCGCTCCAACCTGCGCCTGGTGATGCGGGGCGTCTGCGACTGGGGCGCGCCAAACTTCACCGACCCCACCGCAGCCAACTACTGCAAGGTCTTTACCGACGGCAACGCCAAGCTGCAGGTGCACTTCGACCGCGAGAACCACGTGCGTCCCTGGCGGCGCACGATCCACGTGCACGTAAACGACGGCACGCTTAAAGCGGGCGAGCATATCTGGTTCGTGCTCGGCGACCGCTCGGGGGGCAGCCCCGGCAGCCAGGCGCAGACGTTTGTGGAGAGCACTTTCGAGTTCAAGTTCTTTGCCGACAACTTCGGCACGATGCAGTTCCGCGAGCTACCGGACGCGCCGGTGGTGCGCATCGTGGCAGGACCGGCCGCGCACGTGGTGGCCCAAGCGCCGAGCATGGTCGCCGTGGATGAAGAATTCGAAGTCTTGGTGCGCGCCGACGACGCCTGGGGCAACACGGCCACCGGCTATCGCGGCGTGGTGGGCCTCTACCTGCCGCTCCAGGCCGAGCCGCTGGCGAGCCATGCCTTTAGTGAGCACGATGGCGGCACCTACCGCTTTATCGGCCTGACGCTCGAGGATACCGGCATCACGCGACTCGAGGCGCGCAGCGTGGACCCGGCCTTTGCCGTCCAGAGCAATCCCATCCACGTGCAGGAGCAGGCGCCCGACCTGCGGCTTTATTGGGGCGACATGCACGCCCAGACCGAAGAAACTGTGGGCACGGGCAGTCCGGACGAGTATTTCACCTACGCCCGCGACCACGCGGGGGTCGACTTCCTGGGCATCCAGGGCAACGATTTTCAAATCACGGCCGAGTTTTGGTATGAGCTACAGGAAATAGTAAAGCGCTACAACGAACCCGGACGTTTCCTCACGCTGCTGGGCTACGAGTGGTCGGGCAACCATCCGGCGGGCGGCGACCACAATGTGCACTTTCTCGGCGATGAAGGCCCGCTGCACCGCTCGTCCCACTGGCAGGTGCCGGGCGATCCGGGGCCGTGGGAGGATAAGTGCCCGGTCTCGACCCTGGTAGACCTCTATCGCGGCCTGGACGACGTAATCATGATTCCCCATATCGGCGGGCGGCGCGCCAACCTCGACTACTTTGACTCGGAGGTGATGCCTCTCATCGAAATTGCCTCCGCCCACGGCTGGTTCGAGTGGGTCTGGCAGGAGGCCCTGGAGCGCGGCTTGATTACGGGCTTTGCGGCCGGCAGCGACGATCACACCGGACGTCCCGGCACCAGCCGTCCCACCAACGGCGGCATGTTCGGCGTACGCGGCGGGCTGCTCGGCGCCTATGCGCCCAGCCTGCAGCGCCGGTCGATTTGGGATGCCATCCGCGCCCGCCATACCTTTGCCTCCACCGGCGCGCGCATGATTCTCAACTTGACCGCTGACGGACACCCCATGGGTGAGGTATTTTGTTCCACCCAGCCACCAGTGTTAAATGTCAAAGTAGCAGGCGCCGCGCCGTTGGAGAAGGTGGAGGTGCTGCGGGGCACGAGCGTGGTCTACTCGCATCCCCTTGTGGTGCCGGAGAGCGGCCTGCCCACGAAGCTTCGCGTCGGCTGGCGCGGTTCACGGGTGAAAGACCGCACCCGCCGCCTCCGCTGGGACGGCAGCCTGCGCGTTGATCAAGGCCGCATTCTTTCGGCAAGCGGTTGGGCCTTTGACGATCCGGCGGAAGGCATCGTCGAGCAGAATGAGGAGAGCGTGCGCTGGGTCTCGCAAACCTCCGGCGACTGGGACGGCGTGGCGCTGGAACTCGACGGCAACGCCGAGACAACACTAACCTTCACCTCTGCGCCCGCCACGTTTACGGTGCGCCTGGATGAGTTGGCCGACAAAGACGAACTCGTACGCCCTGTCACTACCGGCGTGGGCAGCGAGGTCCGCATCAGTCGCGATGACGAGGAACGCGCTCCCTACGACGCGGCCTTCACGTTCCAGGACCCTGAACCCCTGCATCAAGACGTAACACCCTACTTCGTGCGCGTCACCCAGTTCGACGGCGAGATGGCGTGGTGCAGTCCGGTTTTCGTGAAGAAGGATTGACTTCTCCGCCGTCGCAGGATGCCACGCAAGAGCTTAATCCTTTGCTGTTCCTTTAGAACCTAGTAGGTGGCTCTTAGAATGCAATCAACGGCTAGGGACGTTTTCCATCATCCCTCCATGACCGTGTCTTGTTCCCTCTCAATCGAGGGAGAGGGCTAGAGCCTGCCCCGTACTTGATACGGGGGTGAGGGGGAGAGTCCGGCTGGCTAGTCCCTAGGAGTGGTCGCACTTACACTGATAGCTCCTCTATCGCATGCGCGCAGGTTGCAAACCTGCACTACCGGGAGAGCGCAGTTCTTCAAATGCTTGTAATGTCTTCGGCATTGAATTGCGCGACGGCATCTGGGCAAAGACCCGTTTAGCCTATTGTGAGCGATATGTATTAAGCTAGTCGATGTATGGATTTCTCACACAATAAGTGTTCTCAAGAAGCCCCATGCCGTACCCAAACTTCCCCAATAAGCATCGTGAAGACGCCTTTATCACACCGGAAGCCTCTCTCGAATACTTCCAAGGGAACAAGAGCGCATCTAAGGTGCCCGTACCGGAAGCGGTGATCCTTTGCTACCAAAGTTCCCTTATGGCGCATATCCTGGAGCAGCACCAGACTACGACCACTGAACAGGGCGCAATAGTGAAGTTGCACTCACTAAATGAGACGGATTACCGGATTGCCGTCGCCGGAGGCTTTGGGATTGGCGCGCCAGGGGCAATTGTGGTGCTGGAGGGGTTGATCGTACAGGGAATACGGCGCTTCCTCTCGATCGGCACGGCGGGCAGCCTCCAGCGGGACCTTGGGATTGGCGACATTGTCGTCTGTGATCGCGCGATCCGGGATGAGGGCACGTCTCACCATTACCTGCCGCCGGATACGTACGCCCACGCATCGCCGGCCGTGACATCTCGGCTGGTAGACGCGCTGCAGGCCACCGGCACACCGCATAGTGTCGGCACGAGTTGGACCACTGACGCGCCCTACCGGGAGACCATTGCGGAAGTGCAACACTATCAGGCGGAGGGCGTGCTCGCCGTCGAGATGGAGGCTGCGGCGCTCTTTGCCGTTGCGGCATACCGGGGCGTTGAGATGGGAGCGCTCCTGACGATCAGCGACACGCTCGGAGACCTAACTTGGGACCCGCACTTTCGCTCCGATACCACCCGCGAGGGCCTGGAAACGCTCTATCGTGTGGCGGTGCAAGCGCTGCAATCGGACTGAGCATAGAGGCATACCCCGACAGATCTAATGCCCGAGTACCGTCACTCCGGCGCAAACCGAAGTCCGGGGCACGCGGCGAAGATGGATTCCCGTTTTCACGGGAATGACGGAGCCGTCCACCCTCCTAGTCCCATTCACCGGTCACCCTTCTAGTCCAATTCAAGTGACTGAATTGCGATCTCTGCCATTCAATTGGCTATTATCTGCAAGGCTGAATAGAATTCCGAGGCAACAGTGTGGTAAAGATAAAGGTCGCCCCTCCCTCCTAGAAGATGTTTATTCAGAGACGCCAATTTCGGCTGGGAGGCTCGGCAGAAAACAGCACCCATGACTCGTTAAGAAATCTAGCAATCGGTGCAAGCCCTGATTGAGGAAAAAGACCTCTTTGCCGCCAGCGCATTCGTGCTTGGCCTTGGAGATACGCAAACAGTTGCTGCGGCGTTCGGAGACCTCATTCTCAATTGCTACCACAGGGCCAAATCAATTGAGCAGGTGCTGCACTTCGGCAGTGCCGGCATCCACTACTGCTTGGCCGCTGCACGCGCACACGATGGGAAGGTCGAAACCGCTGCCAAGAAACTTCGCTACGCGGCCAAACGCATGGCGACCAACGTTGCCTCTTTCACGTGGCCCGGGTGGAACGAACCGGGAATATCGATTTCAGTTGAGCAGATGGGGCAGGGCCTCATCTTCGCTCGCTACAGCGTGCGCCAACTGCATGAACTCGACCCAACTGCCGCGCAACTGGCGTTCACCTATTGGTTCCTAGGTGCCCAACTTATTGCGCACAAGCAATACGCGGGGGCCCTGCAAGTGCTTAAAGCAGCCCATGCCTACAATCTGGAGCAGGGCGAGGACCCGGAGGGCAGTTTGATGCTGGAAGGGCATATCGGGCTAGCGGCCTTGCTCGAAGGCCGGGAACACTCTGGCGAAGGCGAGTTTAGCGCCGCAGTCGCGTCCCTGCAGGCGCGGGGTAGCACCGATGCGCAGTTCTACGCCGAGCAACTCCTAACCGCCCGCGCGGTATTCACGAAGGCGAGCGACCGTTAGGGCGCTGCTGATGCAACTTGAACGGTAACGTGCTCTGACCCGGCGATTTGGCACGGAAGACACTCTGGTAAAAAGTTATGAAAACCTCTCGCTCTCGCTTGTAGCAGAGCTCTTCAGCAGTTCAGGGAAGTCATAGCGAGCGCGCCTGTCCATGCACCGGGCAATGGGAGCACCAAAACGCGTCAGCGCGTTGCCTCGAAATATAGGTTCTTTTAATTTTGAGATTACTGGCAGAAAAGGGTACACTGCCGATGCACCGGCAGCGTGGATTGCCTTGCTGCACCCTCCAGTAAAGTAGCGACAAGCATCCCCAGAAACAGAAAAGCCTGAATGTGATCAAGACGCAGAGCAAAGTACAGCGGTCCCTGGACCTCTACCAGAAGGCTGAGCAGCTCATCCCTGGGAGGACGCAACTCATCAGCCGCCGGGCGAGCAGTTTCGCCCATCCGATTAGTCCGATCTACGCCGCTCACGCCAAGGGATCGCGGTTCACGGACGTTGACGGCAACGAGTATATCGACTGGGTGAACGCCGTGACAGCCATCATCCTGGGTCACGCCGACGACGTGGTGGACACCGCCGTGAAGGAGCAGATTGACAAGGGCAGCCTGTATAGCTTGAACAGTCCGCTGGAAATCGAACTCGCAGAGATCTTGGTTGATACCATCCCCAGCGCGGAGATGGTGCGCTACACCAAGGGCGGCGGCGAGGCCTGCGCCGTGGCCGTGCGCATTGCGCGCGGCACCACCGGCAGGGACAAGATTCTCTTTTCCGGCTACCACGGCTGGCATGATTGGTACCAGTCCGCCAACTACCTGGTCGATCCCGAATCCGGCGACTTTCCTTTCGCCGGCATCGAGCCCATCGGCGTGCCCCGGGCGCTGGCTGGCACCGCACTCCCATTCACCTATGGCAATTTTGACAGCTTGGAAAAGTTATTCGCCGAAAACAGGGGGGAAGTGGCGGCAGTGATGATGGAGGCGATGCGCTCCCAACCTCCGAAACCCGGCTACCTGGAGGCGGTGAAGGCGCTCTGTCACGCCAACGACGCGCTCTTCATCCTCGACGAGGTGTCGTCAGGCTGGCGGTTGTCCCTGGGCAGCGCGCAAGAGTGGCTCGGTGTGACCCCGGATATGTCCACCTTCGCCAAGTCCATGTCGAACGGCTATGCCATGGGCTGCGTGGTCGGCTCCCGCGAAGCCATGGAGCCCGCCGGCCGCATGTTCGTGTCGAGTTCGTACTGGAGCGAGGCCGTCGGCCTGGCGGCGTCGATTGCAACAATCACCGAGCTCAAGCGGCGTAACGGCCCGGCGCGCTTTAAGGAAATTGGCGAGAAGGTCAAGGCAGCGCTGCAGGATGCCATCGAATCGGTCGGCATCGCCGCTTCAGTTACTGGCGTTCACACCATGCCGACGCTGGTGTTCGATCTGCCTGACCCCACTCTGAAGAAGCCCATCGAAACGCTCTTCATTCAGGAGATGGTCAAGCGCGGTGTCTTTTGCCTGATGACGTTCACCGCCACACTGGCGCACTCCGATGAGGACATCGCCCTCACGGCTGCGGCCGCCGCAGAGTCATTAGAGGTGGTCAAACGCGCCCTGGCCGGTGAGCTTGACACGTTGCTCGAGGCCGAGACGAAACGCGAACCGTTCCGGCGACTGGTGCGGTAAGAATCTAAGGTGCCATGTAATTCGCTGACTGATTTGGTAAGAGAAGGCAAGCGGGAAGGGCCAAACTTGGGCCAGCGATTCCCATAAAAAGCAGCGCAGTCGATTATGCCACTTTAATTGATGGGTTAGGTGTGGCAACCTGCTCGTCACTCCGGCGAAAGCCGGAGTCCAGGAAAACCAGAGAGGATGGATTCCGGCTTTCGCCGGAATGACGAAAGCTGTGAGCCCTCAACCATCGACGCCAACCATAAAATAAAGCCTGTCCGTAGATTGGCTAATGCTCACAGGAGTGTTACGGGATGGAAACAAGAACTCGCTTATCTTCGAGAAGTACCCCGCACCTTTAGATCAGCGCATGTTTGGTGTCCTGAACGGGCACCACGCGGCTGTACGCCTAGGCAACATCCTTATAGCCACTGCGCCGCCGGCCACCAGACCCCGTGCCGGTCTATAGCCACGTCGAGCAGTTCCCGGCTGCCGGCGATGGGATCGTGCCCATACTTCTCAACAAAGGTGTGCTCGATGCGCTCGGATAACTCCGTGGGGCCCGGCATTGGTACGTCAACCCAGGTGTTCCCCAGCCGCTGGCTCTCGGCCATGGCGAACCAGATTTCCAAGTCGGCGCGGGCGCCCGGCGGCCCGTATTGCGCGGGCGTGCCTGCCACAATTGCCTCATGGGTCTTGGTGAGAATGCTCGCTTTTGCCACGTCGTCTAGGCTGCCGACGCGGTAGGTCTTGAAGGGATTCTCCCAGCGCAAGTCGGGCGCGCCATGCAGGTACATGAAGTCCAGCACCGCCTCACCGCCAACTTCCACGGTTTGCTGCTGAATCTTCTGCGGCCGGCCTGGATCGCCGTCAAAGCGCACCACGTCACCGCCGGAGATGTGCCCGCTGCTGCCCTCGATATCCCAGAGATTCGGCTTGGCGTGCCGGGAGAACGGGCGCGGCGCGCACTCGTAGAGACAGACCGTGCCGCGCATGTACTCTATCCACACCGCTTCCCAGACCGCGGTCGTGGCCTCTTCCCCGCCGTAGGTGAGATAGGGATCGGTCTCCGCTTCTCCCACATAGCCCAGCACACGCCTGACCGGATCGCGCAGCAGCATGCGCACGGCATTGAAGCCGTGGTAACTGCCGCTGGAGTACCAGAGTCGTGCGTGGGAGACCTTGCCAATATAGCCGGAGTCGATGATCCTGGCTTTCATTTGCTCTTGCGGCCAGAGCCAGACCTGCTCCGCGATCTCCCAGACCACGCCGTGCTTCCGACAAATGTCGCGGAGGGCGTCGCCCACTTCCAGGGTGATCCCATAAGGAATTTCGGTAATGATGTTGATGCCGCGCTTTGCGGCCTCCACGGCTACCGCCGACTGGCCGTCGGTCGGCACCAGGATGAGCACGAGATCGGGTTTGGCCTCATCCAGCGTGGCGGCCACGTTGGTAAATGATTGCGCCACGCCGTGTTTTGCCGAAATCTCCTTGGCGACTGCCGGATTGATGTCGCAAATGGCACAAAGATCGAAATGGTCGGTGAGTTTCGCCACGGTCTCTATCCACCCGCGCGCCCGCGCACCGGGCCCCGATCCCGCGCCAATAACGGCGATACGTAGCTTCTTCATCTCGTGTAGTCCTTATTGCTCTGCTGCGACTTTACTCTAACAATGGAATGCCGATCTCCGTCATTTCCAAGAAAGGGAACACTGGACTCCGTCCATCACGCCTCATTACCCAATATCCTGCAAATGTCAGAATCTTGCCTGCCAGGTTAGGATGAAAGAGCATGGAAGCCGCACGACGTGCATGCCTTGCACACATGTCATTCCGAACGGAGCGCAGCGAAGTGAGGAATCTAGAGTCCTGGGCCTGTCAAACTATGTACAGCAGGCATCTTAGATTCCTCGCTTCGCTCGGAATGACATGCCCTACCTACGCTTTCTACTGGAAGGCGGATTCTGTCAACGAATCAATCAACTCCTAGAGTTCTCTCGCCCCTTTCCGTCTCTCCCATGTTTTACGAGCGACCTCTCGTCTTGCGAGCGACCTCTCGTTTTACGAGCGCCCTCTTCTTCACTCCCGCCCCCCTCCGTCATTCCCGCTTTCGCGGGAATCCATCTCCTCCTCGCCACTAGCTTCCGACTGCACAGGAATGACTGTCGATTGGCCGAACTCCAATATCACTTTATTCAGCAGCCTGCGCAAGGCCAGGGGGAATCCCTTGCTCCCTCAGTGATTCATCCCACGTCTGCCAGAAACTGCCGGTAGAGCGCCAACGGCTGCGACATTGCGTCATCCAGCGGCGTTATCGCCAGCCGCACGTGCGCCGTGCGCTCCGTGCCCGGCACGAAGTCGCTGCCAAAGAGCGATAGGTATAGCGGATTCTGCACCTTCCAGGCGTCTTCCGGATCGTCGGTGTTGTACCCGCTCGTAACGGCGAAGCAGTCCTGGGGCCGCGACATCAGCACTGCGGCCACTCGCTTCTCCATATCGGCCTGAAACGCCACCGGCACGGCATATTCGCGCTGCGGGCGAAACTGGGCGGTCGGATGTCCCATCTCCTTGCGTTCCCAGCGGCCGTCCACGCAGCGCCGCGCCGCGTGCGCATCCCGCGTATACACCAGCCCCATGCCCTTGAAGATGGGATTCTCCTGGGGCGCGACAAGTTCCTCCGCGCCCGGCTCGCGGGTGTAACGGTCGGTGGCCAGGTAGACGTGTGCCAGCAGCGGCGGATCGAAGTAGTTGGAGAGAAAGATTTCGTAGCTCTCGTACGTCGCCTCGGCGCACACCGTGATCGTCAGGTCGATGAGATTCGGCTCCTTGACCTGATAGCGCGCCTCGATGCTGGCAAAGTGCTCGTCGGCCGGTCCCCAATTCACGACGAGCGTGTCGCCCTCGACGCGGACGGCCCGCTCGAACAGACGCGGTTCGCCCAGACCCGAATGAGTCGCGAACAGCCGAAATAAGTTGAGCGCCGAATACTTCGGATGAATGATGGAGACCCCACTCGGCTTGTGCACAAGCTGACTAATCCCGTGCCGAATATCCACCTGCGGGTCCGGCGACTGCGCCCGCAAGGAGCCTTTCAATTCCGCAGTCTCAAAGTCGTAAACGCTGTTTTCGGCATCGAACGTTAGGGATGCCATGTTCATCTATCCTCTTTCACTAATTTGCTTGGAGCTTTCATCGGTCAGATTGCGCCACTCAAAATCACAATTTGCTGCAAGACGACCGATGAGTCCTTCGCGTAACTCGCTACATTGTTGCACAAACGTACTTGCTTGGAGTGGCGCTGTTCTGTGCAGTATAGCCGAACGCCGAGGTGGTGTGTCACCGCGCTTTCAACCCGCACCTGAGCGACCATTCCCCTAGCTTCATCCTGTCTGTATAACTATAATTGCCCACATGAAGGATCTGCCCAAAGCGCTTCTTCTCGATCTCGACGACACGATTCTGGACTGGTACAGCGATCCAGACTTGGCGTGGCTCCAGCTCTGCCGCGAGTCTGCCGACATTCTCGGAGACGTGCCTGCAGAAGAGCTCCAGGCTGCCGTACTTCAAGCCCAAGACTGGTATTGGAGCGACATGGAGCGTGCGCGCCTGGGTCGCCTTAACATGCTACAAGCCAGGAGAGACATCTTGCTTGCAGCCTTCGCTCGTTTCAATTTTTCCGATTCGCTGCTCATAACCCGAATGGTTGAGCGGTACAATCACATCAATGATGAGGCGATGCGACCGTTTCCGGGAGCCATCGAGACGCTGCGACAGCTAAAGAAGACAGGCATCCACTTGGGTCTGGTTACAAACGGCAGTGCCGAGATGCAGCGAGCTAAGATAGAGCGGTTCTCCCTGGCAAAGTATTTCGACCACATTCAGATCGAGGGCGAGCTTGGGATCGGCAAGCCGGAAGAGAGAGCCTTCCAACACGCCCTCGAGTCTCTGGGCGTAGGGCATACCGAGGCCTGGATGGTTGGAGACAATCTGGACTTCGATATTCGCGGCGCGCAGCAGGTGGGCATCTACGCCGTTTGGGTGGATGCACGCGGAGGCGGGCTACCGGACCGGACTACAGTCCTACCGGACATGACCATCAGGTCGCTCTCAGACCTTATTGCCTAAAGTTCCCGCTAAAGTGAGCGCTTATCGTCAGAGGAATCGCGGCCATGACTGACCAAGCCACATTCGGTGACTTTATCCTAGGGTTGGAGGGACTTGCAGTCCTGAGAGCCTGGATTTCGGACCCAGCGACCGTCAGGGCCAGAACGCAGAAGATTGTGAATATTACCAAAGAGTTTGAAGACGCGCCTTGGTCAACGCCGATAGTTGCGAGTGAACGGACAGTCACTGCCGGATATGCCGAGTGGGCCGCTACCTACGACATTGCCAGAAACCCCATGTTTCTCGCGGAAGAGCCCGTTGTGCACGAACTCTTGGCGCGTTACCCGATTGGCGCAGCACTTGACGCGGCCTGCGGCACCGGGAGGCATGCCGCATACCTGGCCTCTTTGGGCCATCGGGTTACCGGCATTGATTCTACGGCTGAGATGCTGGAGACAGCTAGGGCGAAGGTGCCGTCAGCACAGTTCGAGACAGCCGATCTAATGGCGATCCCCCTACCGGATGGGGCAATGGACTTCGCTGTCTGCACGCTGGCTTTGACCCACTGTGCCGATCTGGGCCCGCCTATACGAGAGATCGCCCGAGTCGTGCGGCCCGGCGGGCATGTAGTCGTCTCCGACGTCCACCCTTTGATGGTGCTGCTTGGTGTTCACGGCGGCTACCGGCGAATCCAGAATGAGTATGGAGTAGTCAGAAACAATATTCACCTGGCATCGGACTATCTGACCGCAATTCACGCTGCGGGACTTAACGTCGTCCAATGCATAGAGCCTCTCTGGGGAGACCAAGAAATCGCTATAATGGGATTCGCGAAGCAAATGCCAGATCTAACGGAGGCAGCGGTGAAAGGTCTACCAATTGTGATCGTATGGGAGTTGGAGAAAGTTGCCTGACGCCTCTTTCGGTCGAAGGCTCACAGGCAGCGGAGGACGGAAGGATAGGGAGGAATGGCGGCTCATACAGAACTAGATGGATGACACCTGTCATGCACAATAGCCCTGCCCAATGCCAGCAGATAGCCGCAGCGATTCTGGCGGACTAGAGCACACCAACCAACTTGAAAGTAGTGCTGTCTACAGTCGAACTTGGCACACTAAAAGGAGTTTTGAACAATGGATCGGCGAGAGGTACGTTGGGAATTAATGTTCCCGGATGAGTTGGAGGCGGCGGTTGCGGAGTTTCCGATTGTCTACATGCCGTACGGGCTTTGCGAGCCGCACGGGCCGCAGAACGCGCTGGGGTGTGATGCGTTGCGGCCCGCGGGGGCGATGCGCACGGCAGCAGAGGAGTATGGCGGCATTGTGATGCCGGCCGTGTACTGGCACTGTCACGAAGCCGGGACCTCCGCTGTTTGGGGGCATCGCACCATAGGCAATACGCGTACGTGGCTGACGTCGGTACCACCATGGATGTTCTTCAAGAACATGAGCTACCACATCCGCGCCGTGGACACCCTCGGTTTTCACGGGGCAGTCATCTTCTCCGGCCACGCCGGATCCCACACTCAGGACTTTCCGGTTTTCCTGGAGATCATGCAGCGGCACGTCGCCACCCGGCTGCACTGCCATATGCCGATTGGGATGGGTACCAGAGAGTCGCGTTTCGAGGACGACAAGGGCATTGGCGGCCACGCCGGCCGCGGCGAAACGTCGCTGCTTTGGGCGGTGACGCCGGAGGGCGTGGACCTCTCCCGTCTGCCGCCGGCTGACGCGCCCGGGCCGCACTTTGCCATGGGCGCTGACGCCTACGATTCCGACCGCCGCGCGGGCGAACGCATGAACGCCGACATCGTGGCCAGCATTGGCGATACAGCTAAAGAACTCTTGGCTGAATACGACCGGGTGCAACCCACCCGCGCGCCGCTGACATTCGCGCAGGTCGAAGACATCTGGGAAGATGAAGTGCGCCCCGAGCTCAAGAACTTTAGCTCCATGCAGCAGGCCCCGGAGCCGCCGCCAGAAGACTCTTTATGGTACGCCAACTGCCACATCCCCGACCGGAGCTAGGGCAAACCTAACGTACAGGATTCACACAACCACGCCGCAGATACATCAAAATCTCCCTTTGGAGACCTCTGCGAAACGCCTTTCCCCTCATTGGGGAAGGTCGGGATGGTGTGAAGAGGGACTTGTGGCAGGCATCGCGCAACTCCTTTCACCTAGATTCCGGCTTTCGCCGGAATGACGTTGCTATGCAGAGTTCTAAAGTAGAAAACGTCGGCGATAAGTTCACCCAAGGGCCAACTGCGGCGTAACATGGACTACGGAGCCTATCCACAACATTGTGCGAAGTTTGTTGATTTCTCTTCTTGGGACTGTGCGGAACATGGGCACGGGAATCTTCATTACAGCCATCATTCTGGTTGGTCTTGTTTTGCTGGCGCGTGTCCTGCGCTGGGAAGATACCTTCATCTACTTTCCCGACCAGAAGACCCACAGCACACCCGAAGAGTTCGGCCTGGCCTACGAGGAGGTCTGGTTCGGCGAGGAGAAGCGGTTGCACGGGTGGTTCGTTCCCGGCCGTACCGACACGACCATCCTCTGGTTTCACGGCAACGGCAGCAACCTATCCCACCCCGGACGGGTGGAACACATCAAGCTGCTGCACGACCGGCTGGGCGTCAATTTCTTTATCTTCGATTACCGGGGGTACGGGCGCAGCGCGGGTAGACCCTCGGAGCCCGGACTCTACCAAGACGCCCAGGATGCGCTCGCGTATCTGCGGAGTCGCGAGGACGTCAACCCCGAACGCATCGTATATTTCGGCAAGTCGCTGGGCGGGGCCGTGGCGTCCCACCTGGCCACCCAGATTCCTCCCTACCGGCTAATTCTGGAATCCACGTTCACGTCCACGCCGGACATGGCGCGGGTACAGTTCCCGTTCCTGCCGCTGCGCCCCTTGCTCTATACGCGCTACAGCAACCGCAAGCACCTCACTGCGATCCATGCGCCTGTGCTCATCATCCACGGTGACCGCGATGAGCAAGTCCCGGTGCAACACGCGGATACCCTTTATGCAGTGGCCAATGAGCCAAAGCAGCTCTATATCGTGCGCGGCGCAGATCACGACGACGTTTATCACTTCGGCGGCGAACGCTACCTGCAGACATTCGCTGAGTTTCTGGAACTGCCATTGGATCCTGCTTAACTAGGATATCCGATCCACGGCAGCAATTGAGTAGGGGCACGACATGTCGTGCCCCTACGATTCAAGCAAAGCCATCCGCGCCGACGGCAATTGTGGGCCTGTAAGTTTCCAAGCCGCTTAGAGAGCCTGCGCCCTACTCTTCAAGCAGCACCACGTCGGCGTACCATGCAGTGACCGTGCCGCCGGTGCCGTCGTGGTTGCGGCTGACTGGCCTGCCGACAGTCTCACCGGGGCGCGCCAGGATCGGTCGGCTGAGCATGGGCCCGGCCACGACGCAGGTGTGGAACTCGCCATTCTCGCCGAGCGGATCGGTGCCTTCCGGCAAGTCGTCGAGAAACGACTGATCGAACCAACGGCCGGCAAAGCTGCGGTCGAGCTGCGAAGACGGGCTCACCGCCGTGACAATCGCCTTGAGCCCGGCGTGCAGCATGGTCTGCGCCAATTCCGCCGTGGGCATGCCCCAGACCGGGAAGATGGCGTCAAACCCCGTGCCCGCGAGCTTGGACTCCCGGTACGCGCGAATGTCCTCAAGGAAGAGATCGCCAAAGGCGAAGGTGTTTGCCGTCAACTCCGGCGGCAGACCGCGCCCCATTTTGAGGAATCGAATCATTGCCGCTTCGTACTCTTCGTTTGAGCAGGGATAGGGAATGGAAATCTCGTACAGCGGCAAACCCAGCCGTTCCGCCTGCACACGGAGCACGCGAATGGGTGTGGCCTGAATCGCCACACGCCCGAAATGGGGCGTTACCGTCGTGAATATGCCCCGCACGTCGTACCGCTCCGGCTGCTGACGCAAGACATGCAACGCCCAAGCAGAGTCTTTCCCCGACGACCACGAAACAAGCACTGGCTCTGGCTGCATTGCAGTTCTTATACTCAATTCCGCAGACGTATGCCGGTCAAAATCGAGCGGTTAGACAACCACAAGGGTAGAAATCAAGGCCGCCAATTAGCCATGCAACCGGCCAGACCAGGCTACACCCACACATGATTGATTGCTGCCATCGGAACTAAACCAGAATTAGAACAGCTAATCAAAATACCGTGCCACACAGCAATCAGTCCAGCGCCTCACACCTTACTCAGATGCTCCCATGAGATAGCCTACAGTAAGGCCCTTTTTCTTTACCCAATCCTTCACTGCTCTGTCGTTATCCATCTGAATCTGATCAACTTCACTACTAGCTGGTGAGCTCCAAATCTTCCAATCAACTAGCCTAGTCACTATACGTTTAATGCTTGCTAGCTGGTCTTCACTAAAGGCACTATAAAACGGCTTGGATTTCAAGTCGTCGTCGAATATCTCAAGCCTTGCGCAAATAGCATCCCTTAGTAATTCTGCCCACGCCTTCATAAACCTTGCACGAATTAGCCGCTCTAATTTACGTTGAGTTTCATCATGTAAAGCAGCCTTTGGATCCCATCCCTGAAGTGCCAAATCATCGAGCAGATTCATTAGCCAAACCATGTTCTGCAATTCGGCACTTCTCTTATATGCGTCAGTTGTCATATTGTCCTCTGAAGGCTCACGGTAGAAAAAAGATGCGAATAATGACTTCTCCAATGAATTTATGCTTATAGGCTTTTCATCGGTAGGTCGATTGACTGTAGATACAAGTCGGGCTAGCTGATTGCTAGCATCTTCGAGGACTGAATTATACAGAAAACTTCTGAAGCGTTTGGACACTTCTCCCTGAGTGAGATTGTCTTTAGTGCGCAGATGATCGAAGAACCCTGCCTCACTCTTGACCTGGTCGTCTTCTTGGTTCTTGTACACCTCAAAGTCTGCACCAAACTGGGCACCAAGTTTCATGACCATAATTGACGAGTAGAAACGTGTCTGTGCAAACTTTTCGTGAGCATCTATGTTGGTTTGGTTTAGTTGGCGAAGATCCGGCTCTATATAGATCTTGCATTCCAAATTCCTGTGCCCATTCCAGAGAAGTGCAGCAGCCTTGTGCTGTCCGTCGAACAACTTTATCTTGTCACCTACAATTCTTCCCAAGGATGGCTGAAGCACGGGTCGCGTCTGGAAATGTCGAAACAACTGAAAAACCTTGTCTGAGATAAGATAGCGAGGTTGTAACCCAATTGTCTGGTCTTGATCATCGTCACTGTCAATAATATCTATGGGAAGCGTTGCGTAGAAGTAGTACCAGCGTGTAATTGGGCACTGATTAACCTGAAAGCATTGAGAAATCGTCGAAGACATAACTTGAACCATGTTCCCGTTCTTGATAGCAGAAATGGACAAGCCGTAATCTGAGATGATGTCTTTTGAGCGCAAGTAAACTAGAAGATGCCCAAGGGTAAGCCGATCACCTTTACTAAAGAACTCGTCAAGTTTCAGTTTGGTTCGAAAGTCAAATAGTGGAAGTGTGCCCTTATCCCGGTTGTGCTGGCTGCACATTGGGGCAATGTTATTGATTTCTGTTGAACCGCCGGTTGCGAAAGCCCGTATGTGATCGTAATGTACTGTTTCGCTCTCGGGAATTGTGTGCCCAGTGGCAAAACACTCTCGTCCGTGCTGTTCAATGACATGCTTCTTTTCGTCATCGGTCAATTGACGTTTGAGTGTGGTAGCCATTCCTTACCTCCAGTAGAATTCTTACCTTGAAGTCCAATTAACTCTGATAGCGTCGAGGACTGGTAACGCAAAGCTTGCAAATTTTACTTAAATGGGATGCGTGCGGTCTATTTGCTGATCTCCGTATTGCGTTGGAAAGGAAGTGGAACAACTGTGGTAATCGATCAGAACTGGCAAGCTCTGAACTTACCGAAGGGATAGGGGCTTTGGCAAATGCCAAGGCCCCTATCCTCGCTTCCCAAACACCACGTGCCCGCAAAACGGAATCTACACGTCAGCTAATACGGGACAGCGCTTCCTCGATTGCGCGTGCGGCGAAAACCGTCGTCAGATGTTCGCGGTATTCTGCCGAAGCGTGGAGGTCGTCGTTGAGGTCCTCGATGTTCGCGGCGGCGCGTTTGGCGGCGCGGCTAACGACCGCCGCGTCGATGTGCTTGCCCTTGAGGATGCGCTCGGTGTTGCGCGCCCGGGTAGCCGTGGGGCCGGCGCCGGTCACGCCCACGCGCGCCTCTGTGCAGACACCGTCGTCATCCAGGGTAATCACCGCCGCCACGCCCACCACGGCATAGTGGGAGGCCTTGTTCGGCAGCTTTTTATAGGAAGCGCCGGTGCGGGCCGGGAGGGCCGGCACGCGAATCTCGGTCAGAATCTCGGTAGGCCGCAGCGCCGTAGTCAAGAGATCGCGGAAGAAGCGGTCGATGGCCAAGGTGCGGCTCGCCCGCGGCGTCGCGGTCACGAGCTCCACACCCAGCGCCAGCGTGACAGCGGGCAAGTCACCCGCCGGATCGGCGTGGGCCAAGCTGCCGCCGATGGTGCCCTTATTCTGCACTTGCACGTCGCCCACCTCACCCGCGGCTTCGGCGAGCGCAGGCACCCGCGCCTTAACCGCCGCCGAATGCATCAGGTCGTGATAGGTTGTCATCGCGCCGATGGTCAATCCGCCGTCATCTTCCTCGCGGATGAAGCGCAGTTCCGGAATTCTGCCCAGGTCGATCAAGTACTGCGGCGTGGAAAGCCGCAGCTTCATGATGGGCAGCAGGCTATGGCCGCCCGCCAGCAATTTCGCGTCGTCCCCGTGTTGCCTGAGCAGCCGCAGAGCGTCGGCAACCGACGTCGGCGCATAGTAATCAAACGCTTGCGGGATCATGAGCGGCCTCCTTCCCGGCTACGGCCATGTTTCTGCAGTACCCGCCAAATGCGCTCCGCAGTCATGGGAATGTCCACGTGTGTCACGCCGAGGGGCGAAAGCGCGTCCACGACCGCATTGGCGACCGTTGGCGTGGCGGAGATGGTCGCCATCTCGCCAATGCCCTTCGCGCCCAGGGGGTTGACCGGGCTTGGCGTCACCGTGCGGTCTAACTCGAACATGGGGAATTCCTCAGCAAACGGCATCGCGTAGTCCATGAGAGAACCGGAGACAAGCTGGCCTTCATCGTCCCAGACCGCCTGCTCCAGCAGCGCCTGGCCGATGCCCTGTGCCAAGCCGCCGTGGATTTGCCCTTCCACAAGTGTTGGGTTGATCACCGTGCCGCAGTCGTCAACAGAGACGTATCGCTTCAGGGAAACCTCACCAGTATCCGGGTCGATCTCAACCACGGCGATGTGTGCGCTGAAGGGGAACGTAAGCCCAGGCGGCTCCCAGAAGGAGACTGCCTCCAAGCCGCGTTCCACGTCTGCCGGCAGCAACTGGCCGTCATAGGCTTCGGCGCCTACCTCGGCCCAGGTAACGTACTGGTCGGGCATATCCTGTACGGCAAACATGCCGTCCTCGAGCGTGACGAACTGAGGATCGAGCGTATCGCCGATCTTGTCCTCCAGCAGCGCCGTCGCGATGCGTGTAGCCTTCTCCTTGATCTTTTCGTTGGCCTTGAGGATTGCCGTGCCGCCCACCACCAGCGTGCGGCTGCCAAAGGTGCCGACACCCCGTGCGATCATGCCCGTATCGCCGTGAATAATCTCTATGTCCTCGAAAGGCACGCCGAGATCATCGGCTACGATTTGCGAGAAAGATGTCTCTTCGCCCTGGCCGTGGGGTGATGCGCCGGTGAGGACTGTGACTTTGCCCATGGTGTCCACACGCACCGTGGCGCTCTCGAAACCGCCCAGCCCGCCCATGGCGGCAGCGGGCCCGAACCCGCAGACCTCGGTTGTCACGGTCACGCCGATGCCCATGATCTTGCCGGCCTTGCGCTGGCTCTTTTGCTCCGCCCGCAGGTTGTCGTAGTCCGCGATTGCCAGCGCCTTATCCAGCGCCGCATTGTAGTCGCCGGTGTCGTAGATCATTCCGGTCGGGGTCTCGTAGGGGAAGGCTTCTTTGGGGATGAAATTCTTACGCCGCACCGTCACCGGGTCTACTCCCGTCGCATCGGCGATCAAGTCCATCACGCGTTCGATGATATACGCCGCCTCCGGCCGTCCCGCGCCGCGATAGGCATCATAGGGGATTTTGTTGGTGTAAACGCCGTAGGTGGTCCAGCCAATGTCGCGTATACCGTAGACGCCCGGCGCCAGTGAAGGCGTGAGCGTAGGAATCACGTGGGAGATCACTTGGGCGTACGCACCCAGGTCGGCGTAGATCTTCAGTTTCATGCCGAGCAAGGTGCCGTCTTTCTTATAGGCGGCTTTCACGTATTGGGCCTGGCCCCTGCCGTGGCTCGTAGAGACGAAATGCTCCGTGCGGTCTTCAGCCCACTTCACCGGCCGGCCAACGCGCTCCGACAGCAAAATGGCAATAATCGACTCGGAGTACGTATTGATCTTGCAGCCAAAACCGCCGCCCACGTCGATGGCAATCACACGCAGCTTGTTCTCCGCCATGCCCAGCATCCGGGCCGCGACCATGCGCTCGATGTGCGGGTTCTGCGTCGTGACCCACAAAGTAGCGTTGCCGCTGCTGCGCTCATAGTCCGCCACTGTTGCCCGCGTCTCCATGGGATTCGGAATGAGGCGCGGCTGCTCCATTCGTGCCTCGACCATGCCGTCGGCCTCGGCAAAGGCGCGATCGGGGTCGCCCGCCAGGCCGGTGGCCTCGTAGCAGAGGTTGGTGCCCAACTCCTCGTGGATGACGGGCTGGTCTGCATTCGGCGCCGTCTCCATATCCGTCACGACGGGCAAGGGCTCGTACTCTACCTCAATGAGATCAATTGCATCTCGCGCTGTCGCCCGCGAACTGGCAACCACGGCGGCAACCGGCTCGCCAACGTAATTCGCTTTCGTCGCCGCCATCGGCCAGCGCTCCGGATATTTCATGTCCGGCAAGATCGCAAAGAGGGGAAATGGCTCACTGCAGCGCTCGTTGACCTCCGCACCGGTCATAACTCCCAACACATCCGGGTGTGCGGCAGCCTGCGACGTATCAATGCTTTGGATACGCGCGTGGGCATACGGACTGCGCAGCACCGCCATGTAGGCCATGCCCGGCAGAATGACGTCATCGGTAAACTTACCCTCACCCGTGATGAGGCGAGGGTCTTCTTTGCGCTTCACGCGCGCACCGATCAATTTCGATACTTGGCCCGCGATCATCGCCTCGCTCCTTTACTTACGCACCTGGCCGACGCCGTTACTGGGTGGACTGTTCTTACGTGTATTCTACTTTACGGGCACTTCCGGTTGTGTTTGCAAATTCGGTATGGCAAGGGGCCTCCGTCTATGACAACCGGATTGCCTGCTGCTGTTTCACCGTGTATCGCGCAGCGGGTGGAGTCCGCCTCCGGTCATCTCTCGCGCACCGCCTAAACAGCAAGCGCCGCTGGCGCTACTAGGCCTGCTCCTGCATTCGCTGCGCGGCAAATTGGGCCGCCTTTACAATGTTCTGATAGCCGGTGCAGCGGCAGATATTTCCTGCCAGCTTGTGCCGGATCTCCTGTTCGCTCGGGTCCGGCTCTTCCTCCAACACCTGGTGGAGGGTCATAATGATGCCGGGCGTACAGAAGCCGCACTGCAACCCGTGCTCTTCCCAAAAGCCTTCCTGCAACGGGTGCAGCTTGCCATCCTGCGCCAGGCCTTCGATTGTGACCACCTCGGTGCCGTCCGCCTGCACCGCAAGCACCGTACAGGATTTGACCGCCGCGCCATCCAAAACCACCGTGCACGCGCCGCATTGACTGGTATCGCAACCAACGTGCGTGCCGGTGAGTGCCAAGTCGTCACGCAAATAGTGCACCAGCAACGTGCGCGGCTCGACACTGCTTGTGTGACGTGCGCCATTCACTGTCACTGTTATCTCATTGGGCATACCACTACCCCCTATGCAAAGCGTGCCTGCATGCTCCAGAATATTTGGTCTAGTATACCAACTGCGCCTCGATTACACACGTGTCTATCACTTATGAATGAGGCCAATTATGAGTCACAAGTGGCTGAGAAGTCCGTTCGCAGCAAGTTGGCCAACCCAAAGTCCGTCTGTCGACAGCAACGGACGGTCCTTCCGGAGGCCGTTGAAGTAACGGATTAGTAATAGTATCCAAGAGCAACACCTGAGCGAATACCAGCCGTTCGTGCTGAGCTTGCCTGTCCTGAGCCTGCCGAAGGGTCGAAGTATGAACGGTTGGGCGTATCCAATGAATAATGGTAGCGACAGCCTTGTAACATTGAAAGATTGGAATGGCACAAGCCTTTCAAGACATTAGGATGCCGATCATGGTTGGCGGTATGATTGGGATAGCAAAAAGCCAAGGATACCGAGCAAAGGGATGTCGCATGAAGGTAGAAGGCACGTTCACGATCAAGGCGGGGAAAGATCGCGTCTGGGAGCTAATGCAGGACCCTGACGTGCTGGCGGCGTGCATCCCCGGCTGCGAGAAGCTGGAACCGACCGGCGAGGATACCTTTGCGGCGACCCTGAACGTGGGCGTGGCCGGCATCAAGGGCCGCTATCAAGGCACGGTGGCGGTGGCTGACCGCGACCCGCCCAACGGCTATCGCATGATCGTGGAAGGCAAGGGCGGCCCGGGCTTCGTGAAAGGCGACGGAACCTTTTCGCTGACCGAGGACAAGCCCGGCGTGACCACCATCCACGTAGCAGGCGACGCCCAAGCCGGCGGCACCCTCGCCCGCGTCGGCCAACGCCTCATGAGCCAAGCCGCCAAACTGCTCATGAAGCAATTCTTCACCCGGCTGAACAAAGAAGCCACGGCACGCTAAGTTGCCCATGCTTGTGAGAATTGAATTGTAGAACTGGAAGACCGCGCACTAATTAAGGCACAAATTGCTTCCGTTGGCGCATTACCGCCATGCAAGGAGAAGCGCAATGACTTCTACCAACAGTTCACCAGCATCTCCCCCGAAGTTTCGATTCAAGAGGATCGGCCCCGTCAAGGAAGCCGAGCTGGAGTTGGGAGATCTAACAGTGATTGCCGGTCATAACAACACCGGCAAAACGTACCTGGTGTACACGCTTTACGGATTCCTTGCACTCTGGGATAGTGCGTTGACGGACGTTGAAGATGTCCTGATGGGAGGAGTTCTAGAGCAGCTCACGACAGGTATTGGAGAGGGACGTCAAGTCAGGCACAACGTAAACATGAGCGCGCTAAGTCGGGAACGAAGCCTAGTAAGTAAGTTGGTAGCTCTTGACTTCTCAAAAGCTACTCTCTCAAATGTGTTTAGCTCCCCCAAGAGTGCATTCGATGGGGCTTCTATTGACGTCGGGTTGAGCGACGATTTCCCTATGGACGAAAGGGTACTGAAGCTTTCAACTGATGCAGGGGATGTCTTCTCGCTGCATTTTGACGGGAGAGAAATCAAGCTTACCAAGGAGAGGATTGTAAAGCGGTCTCGTGAAACCTCCGTAGTTTCTGGGGACAATTGGCACATTCTGCATCTATATCTTCACTTTCTACTCCCAGAACTCTCGCTAAAGCCGTTCGTTCTGTCAGCTGAGAGGTTTGGCATTTCACTCTTCTACAAAGAACTCGACTTTACTAAGAATAGATTGGTGGATTTTCTTCAGCAGATGAGGGATGAGAAAGATAGAGAACGGTATTCCCCATTCCTTCTGATAGACCACACTACTAGCCGCTACGCGCTTCCCATAAAGGACAACATCGACTACACCAGAAGCATTTCAGACCACCAGAAGGACAAGAGCGAAGTCTTCGAAGATAAACTCTTTGATGATATCAAGGAAATGATGGAGGGCTATTTCAGGAGTACCGGTGACGACATCCAATTCAGGTCGAAGGCGCGCAAGGATCGCAGTTTCACCATACCTTTGCACCGTGCGTCTTCCTCGGCGCGGGGATTGTCCGATCTATACTTCTTTTTGCGTCACGTCGCTAAAAAGAATCACCTTCTCATCATCGACGAACCGGAGAGTCACCTTGACACGGCCAATCAAATCCTACTCGCACGATTGCTGGCACGGTGTGTACGGGCCGGGTTGAAAGTTCTGATAACCACGCACAGTGACTATCTCATCAAAGAGATCAACAATCTAATCATGCTGAGCAGACCCTTTGCGGGTAAGAATGATGTCGTTAAGAAGCTAAAGTACCGAGAGGATGACTTTCTAGCCCCAGAATCAGTGCGGGCATACATTGCCGAAAAGCACACTCTGCGTCAATGCGAAGTGGATGATTTCGGCATCGATATGCCGGTCTTTGACAAGACCATCAATCAGATTAACACCGCTGCCAACGAACTAGCGTCACGACTTGCAGAAAGCTTGGAATTGTAAGATGTCACTGGGCTGCAAACTAGAGGAGCTCTTGGCTGAGAAGGTGCTTGAACCTCAAGCAGGAGAAAATATCACTCTCCGAGAACGGCGGCGGGAATCGAGAATGAACGTATCCGTAGCCACTTCCACCGTTTCAGTAACAGCGATCCGCTTGAGCAAGTCTAGCCATTTGTCAGTCTTGAAAGATGGTCCATGCAAGAAAGTGTGCGATTATCTCCTGGTCTATGCCTTGGACGGCAAAGACTTCGCGATTCTAATCGAATTGAAGAAGACCTTGAGCGACAAGCAGAAGCCAAAAGAGCAATTGAGACGGTCACTGCCTTTTCTGGAATATCTTCGTTCGGTATGCGACGTTGAGTATGGCAATGAGACTGACAGTTCAAGTATGTGTATACGGTACTTCCGAATTGGGGAGAGACTATCCGAGAGATTTGACAAACAATTCGTGAAGGTAGTTCCAAATCAGATCATGAGGCGCGAAGAGTACAAGGGCATTGTTGTCAACACACTTATTGGGCCAAGAGTCACTCTTGCTACACTGTCGCGTGCGTAAGCGCAGACCTCCTCGCTAACGCAACTATTGTAAAGTCCTCAATCCTCTGCCAGCACTTTTGCTTCTTGCACCATATCGTGGATGATGTCCAGGCCGCCGTGCCAGAAGGCGGGGTCGGCGGTATTGATATTGGCGCGTTGCATGAGTTGCGCGGGAGTTTCGCTGCCGCCTGCCGCCAGCATGCCGCGATACACGTCCACAAAGGGCGCGCCTTGCTGCTGATACGCATGGTAGAGGGAGAGCGAGAGCAGTTCGCCGAAGGGGTAGGCGTAGACGTAGAACGGCACGTGGATGAAGTGCGGAATATACGCCCACCAGTGCCGGTAGTTCTCCGTCATCACCACGGAGTCGCCGAACATCGCCGACTGCTGCTCCATCCAGATTTCGCCGATGGTTTCCGTGGTGAGCTCGCCCTCGCTGCGGCGTCGGGTGTGCAGCCCGTACTCAAATTGGTGCATCGCCGCCTGTCGGAAGACCGTGGCAAACGAATCCTCGATCTTCTGCGCCAGCAAGGTCAAGCGCACCCGTGGATCCGTGGTGCGCTCCATGAGCTCGTGGAACGTCAGCATCTCTCCGAACGTGCTCGCAAGCTCCGCCACCACCAGAGACGTACCGAATTCAAGGTACGATTGCTCGCGGGAGAGGCGGGCGTGGATGCCGTGGCCGAGCTCGTGGGCCAGTGTCATCACGTCGCGCTGGTTGCCGGTGTAGTTGAGGAAGACGTAGGGGTGCAGGCTCGGCAAGCAGGGCTGGCAGTAGGCGCCGCCGCGCTTGCTGGGTAAGACAGCAGCATCGATCCACTGTTTCTCAAAGAACTCTCCGGCCAGGTTCCCCAATTCAGGAGAAAACGCGTGGTAGGCATCTAGCACGAGCGCCTTGGCCTCAGCAAAGCCGACACCGCCTTCCGGCGTGGGGAACACCGGCGCGTAGCGGTCATAGTCGTACAATTTGCGGTAGCCCAGCATGCGGCGCTTAAGCGTGTAGTAATCGGCCACGATGTCGTAGCGTTGCGTCACCGCGTCGAGCATGGCGTGGGCGGTGGCGTCGTCAACTTCGTTTCCCATGTTGCGCGACGACATCGGATCGGGGAAATCCCGCAAGCGGTCCTCAATGGCCTTCTCTTGCGCCGCGACGTTGAAGATGAAGGTGAGAATGTGGGCATCGCCTTGCAGCGCCTTGGTCATGGCGACCTGGGCACGCCGCCGCACGCCGCGGTCCTCGTGGTAAAGCAGGGCCAGGAGTTCGGTCTCGTTCATCTCCTTGCGCTCGCCGTCGACCGTCATGGTCTGGCGCAGGCGGCTGGTGCGCTCGTCGAAGAGCCTCTGGAAGGCGCTGATTCCGGTGAGGCGCTTCTCGGCGGCGAGCTTCTCCTCGGCTTCTGTGAGAGTGTGGCGCGCAAACACCCGTTCGTGCGCGAGCGAGTGGGCGTAACGTGCCAGCGGCGGATGCGCCAAGATGCGCTGGGCAAAAGTGTCGCCTGCCTGCCGCCACTCCACGTCGAAGAAGAGCAACGTGTTCTGCACCGCGGTGACCTGCTCCTCCGTGCGCTGCAGCAAGGCCCCGTGTGCCGGGTCGGCCGTGTCTACCGAGAAGACCAGATGCGCGAACATTATGGCCTTATGGCCGCACATGAAGATCCGCTCGATTTCTTCAACCGCTGCGAGAAACTCGTCCGGCGTGATCTTCCCTGAGGCAATGCGGCCTTTGTAGCGTTTTTGGAACGCCTCTGCCTGCGCCAACGCTGCTTTGAAATCCGACTCTATCGCGGGATCATCCGGCGCGTCGTAAAGGTCCGCCAAGTCCCAACGCACGGACTCCGCGCCGGTATTTTGCTTTGTGTTCGTCGCTTCTTGTGTTTCAATCAATTGGTCATGCTCCTCCTACGCTTCCAACTAAAGAACCTTTGAATGCAAACTTTTTCTCGAATCTTCTACCTAACCTATGGTAATTCATCCGCCAAATATCTGTATCTACCTCATGTTCTGGCTGAATTCTATTTGAGAGTGGGCCAAGCTTGACAGTAGCAAGATGCTTTACAGATGTGCTTACTACAGGTATACTCTGGCGGCACTGGCGGATTGTCATGTCGCAAGGGAGGTAGCATGTTCAGGTGTTTAGCGGGGTTTGTGCTTTGTTTCCTGTTGGCTCTGATGGGGGCGAGCACCGTTGCAGCCGCGGATTGTCAGTTCGTTCTTGGCTTTAATACACTCCGCGACCTTATCGGTCACGAAATAGTAGGAGAATGCCTTGAGAACGAGCACTATAATGAAATCAGCGACAGCGTGCAACAGACCACGGGCGGGCTGATGGCGTGGCGCAAGGCCGACAACTGGACGGCATTTACCGATGGCTACCGCACGTGGATCAACGGCCCCAACGGGCTTGTGCAGCGGCTCAATAGCGAGCGGTTCGAATGGGAGGCTGACTATGTAGGTACTTGTAATCCGGAAGGTGGCGATGCCACGGGAGCTTACAGCGGCAACTGGATTCACTCTCTCGACTCAGATCCACTTACAGATGATAGATGGTCTTTTGTTGCATTGGCCTCAAGCGAGTACGATGCTGACTGGCCCTATGATGACGACGATGCAATTCTGGTCGTGCGCTGCAGAACTTACTCCGGAAATCCCGAATTAGAACTCTACATTGTTTGGGATGCCTACGTCGGCGACAATGAGGAGCGCTTGGTCGCACTGCGATTTGACTCCGATGAAGCTATGTCAAGCCATTGGACGCCGTCTGAAGAGGGAGATGGAACTTTTTCTCCATCTTCGTCTGAAAACATCATCAGACTTTGCACGGCAGACCGCCTCGTTGCGCGAGTTTGGACGTGGGACGACGAAACGCTCACGGCAATATGGGACGTGCGCGGCTTTGCAGGAGCCGTGCAATCAATAACAACGCATTGCTAATGTGCGCCAGCACCGGGCAATGGACATAACATGACAGGATTCCAGCACAATGAACGGGTTGGCTAGTGTGAAAGTAGTCGCGTTGAGCGTCGCTGCGCTCGTTGCCGTATTGGCTGTGCCGTACAGTCGTGAAACTCAAGCGCCACAAGCCTCGGAGGCGGGCCAGATCCGAGCTTCTCAGCCAGGAGACCTTATCTGGCGTATGGCTACAGGAGGGAATATAGATTCCTCCCCGACAGTAGCGAATGGCGTTATCTACTTCGGCTCAGATGATCATCACCTGTATGCGCTGGAAGCTGACTCAGGCAAACTTGTGTGGGGGTATCGCACAGGGGGCAAGGTGGCTTCCACTCCGACGGTGGCAAACGGCATCGTCTACTTTGGTTCTGAAGACAACTACGTTTACGCGCTGAGAACCGATACCGGTAGGCTACTGTGGCGCTATGGGACAGGAGACGACGTGAACTCCTCGCCTGCAGTAGCTGACGGTGTAGTCTATGTCGGTTCAGATGACAACTTTCTGTACGCGCTAAAGGCTAACACTGGTGAATTACTATGGCGATATGAGACGGGAGGGAATGTGGATTCCGCGCCGGTAGTAATGGCCGGCGTAGTCTACGTCAGTACAAATGACGGCTACCTGTACGCGCTGGATGCGGACTCTTCCTCCACAACTGAGTCGCCAGTCGCGCCAGCGGTCTCGTCTCCCGCGCCTTCAACGCCGGCCACGCCAACTCCGGGATCGACATCTACGCCAGAGCCTATACGTATACGCGGCACCGGAAGCATGGCAACAGGTAGCGTGACTGTGCCGTACGAGAGCGTAATTGTAAGCATTAGTCACCGCATTAGTCGTTCAATTGGACATTACAGCTTTAGTGTGACGGCGTACGGCAAGAACGTCACCAGGGAGTATTCTAGCTGGGGCGGTTGTCCCTATGATGCACGTTTGCTGCGGCTGTGGCTGCAGCGTGGATCCTATCGCGGTGAGGTACCGCTATCCAGTTGTAACATTAAGAGCCTAGGCGACGTGGTTGGCGAGAACCTAGGTGAGGTGGTTTTTGAGATAAAGGCACCTGAGGAAGGCGAATGGGAGATAGAGATTAGACCCTTGCATGCGAGTCCGGAAGTCACCTCGGCAGGATTCCTAGGCAACGGAGATTCGGTTAGCGGTGTATTCGAAGCGCCAGGCGTGAAGTTTTGGAGACTCGAGCACGATGGAGAAAGCAATTTCACTGTGTGGGCGTATTGCGACGGCGATACTCCTGAACTCATCGGAAATGCGATTGGGAAGGTATCTGTTTATCGTGTCGCAGAACTTCCAACGGAAGGCTATTGCATCCTTGTAGTGGGAGCAGACGGGTCTTTCAGTGTGACGCCACACGACCAGTAGTTTGACACGTTTGCATTGATGGATAGGAGCGCCGGTAGCATGGGTTTATAACCTGCGCCTGAGGCACCAGTCTCACAGGTGGTCACGCCCATTCCTCTAGGAACGTACCGCGTTGGGAAAGACATCCAACCGGGCATGTATCGCGGTAAAGCGGGTTCTGGACTCCTGAATTCCTGTTATTGGGAAAGGCTCAAGGGAACGTCCGGAGGATCCAGTGACATCTTAGCCAACGACAACGCAGAGGGTCAGTTCTTTGTTGCTGTTGAAGCGACCGACAGAGCCCTTACCACAGGCTGCGCTTTGGAATTGGTGAATTGACTTTTGGCAGCTAGACGCAGGTTTACAACCTGCGTCTACCAACTGTATGTCGGACTAAGTGCTGTTTCTCTCCGCTGTAGCGCGGGGGCTTGTCCCCCGCCTCTGTATTTCTGGGTAGCGCCGGCATGACGACGGCGGACGCAGGTTGCAAACCTGCGCTACCGGAGTGCAACTGTCTCATTTTGCGGCTCACTTCTACCTCCCCCCGCGCTTGCTGCCAGTGGATTCCGGCTCGTGCCGTAATGACGGCGTTACTTCCGCGCGCAGCAACGCCTCACACCTTCAGCAGCGCCAGAAACGCCTCCTGCGGTATCTCCACCTGGCCGATCCGCTTCATGCGCTTCTTGCCCGCTTTCTGTTTTTCCAGCAGTTTGCGCTTGCGCGTGACGTCGCCGCCGTAGCACTTGGCGAGGACGTTCTTGCGCAGGGCCGGGATGGTCTCCCTGCTGATGATGCGCCCGCCGATGGCGGCTTGCAGGGGCACCTCGAAGAGCTGGCGCGGAATCTGCTTGCGCAGTTCCTCGACCAAGCCACGTCCGACCTGCTGCGAACGATCGCGGGGAATGATGCTGGAAAGGGCGTCCACAGGCTGGCCGTTCACGAGAATCTCAAGTTTCACCAAGTCGCCGGGCCGCATGCCGGTCACCGTATAATCCATGCTGGCGTAGCCTTGGCTGCGGGTCTTCAGTTGGTCGTAGAAGTCGGTGAGAATCTCGGCAAACGGTACCTCATATTTTAGAATTGCGCGCCGCTCGTCCAAGTATTCAAGCGCCTTGAACGCGCCGCGCCGGTTTTCGCACAAGTCCATGATGGCCCCGATGTAACCGGACGGTGTGATGAGATTGAGCTCGACCCACGGCTCCTCGATGCGATCGAGATCCGACGGATCCGGTAGCTGTGCCGGCGTATCCACCGCCACGCTCTTGCCGCCGGTGGTGACGGCTCGGTACTCGGTATTCGGCAGGGTGGTAAGGATTTCCAGACCGTATTCGCGCTCCAGCCGCTGCTGCACGATGTCCAGGTGGAGCAGTCCCAAACAGCCGCAGCGAAAGCCGAAGCCGAGCGCCGGGCTCGTCTCGGGCACGTACGTCAGCGCCGCGTCGTTGAGCTTGAGCTTATCCAGAGCGTCGCGCAGCGGTTCGTAGTCCTCGCTCTCCATCGTATAGAACCCCGCGAATACCATCGGCTTGGCCGGTTGATAGCCGGGAAGGGGCTGTGCCGCCGGTGCGGACGCCACCGTGATCGTATCGCCCACCTGGCACTCGCGCAGCGTCTTGAGGCCGCTTGCCACGTAGCCTACCTCGCCGGTGGCAAGGCCCGTCTCCTTGACCGGATGGGGGCGAAAGGTGCCGATCTCCATCGCCTCGGAACGCGCGCCGGACTGCATCAGCAAAATCTCTTGACCGGCCGACAGGGCGCCCTCCACCACGCGGACGTACGCAACAACCCCTTTATGGAGATCGTAGTGCGAATCGAAGATTAGCGCGCGGGTAGCCGCCGCCTCCCCTCCGGATGGCGGCGCGATGCGCTCCACGATTGCCGCCAGCACCTCATCGGTACCCAGACCGGTCTTGGCAGAGGTATAGATCATCTCCTCCCGCGTGAAGCCGAGATTTTCCAACTCGGCCGCTACCATATCGGGCTGCGCGCTGGGGAGATCGATCTTATTGATCACGGGAATTACGGTGAGGTCGTGGTTGAGAGCTTGGTAAAGATTAGTCAGCGTCTGCGCCTCGATGCCCTGTGAGGCGTCCACGACAAGCAGCACGCCTTCGCAGGCCGAGAGCGCGCGCGACACCTCATAGGCAAAGTCCACGTGCCCCGGCGTGTCGATCAGGTTCAATTCGTAGGTTTGGCCACTGGCTTCTGTGAAGAGCATGCGCACCGCCTTGGCCTTTATCGTGATGCCGCGCTCGCGCTCGAGTTCCATCGAGTCGAGCGACTGCTCCACGACTTTGCGGGCGTCGAGCGCGCCGGTCTTCTCCAATAGCCGGTCCGCCAACGTGGACTTGCCATGGTCGATGTGCGCGATGATACAGAAGTTGCGGATGTGTTGTTGATTCACAGAGAACGTACTCGGAGCAATGTTGTCTTGATTTGATATATTCCGCTTCACGCGGGGCCTGATGCCACGGCCTCAACTGTATGGTGTGCCGTTTGCTAAGGAGAGACCGGTCAGATCGCCTTCGTTCCATTGTATCAAATGATGAAGTAGTTCCCCGCCTATGCTGAGGCAGGATGAAGCTTTCACGGTTCTCGCCGTCACGTCGGCGCAATCCGGACTACGAAGACTAGGGGGAAAGGTATCCCCAAACCATTCGGAGTGGCTTTGAGCAATTCGCCGCAACTGGCAGCATTAGGTAATTCGCCGGTCGGATTGGCCGTCGGAGCGAGGATGTGCGGCAAACCCACCGAGAATCAACTATGCGTTCGTGTTATGGCGGCCAAGGGCTGTGCAGTCTGAGCAGTTGGGAGGAACATGGCGCTTGGGCGCGTAGGGGTACGGCATGCCGTGCCCATACGTTGCAATTGCAGGCCCGCACCGCAGTCGAGCGGGCGCTCAAGCTCTTTAGGTTCCAGCGAAGGAAGCGTGTCTACGAAGCTTGCCGGAATACCAGTCGAAAGGCGACGAGCGCCCGCCGGTCCCCACAGAGATTCAAGCTTGACACTAGGCAGGGACAGTTCTACCATCATACTCAGGCGAATCTGTATTCTCCTGGCTCACTCCCGCGCGAGGACAGCACTATGGTACAAGTACAGGAACAGGCGACGGCCGAAGAGCTCAAGTTCGACGAACACGAGGCCCTGCAGTACAACGAACAGCTCTACCGCTACGACAATTGCGCCACTGGGATTACCCACATCGACGACTTCTCTGACGAGCACGTCACGTTCTATCGCGAGACCGGCTACCTCGTCATTCAGCAGGTGTTTGAGCCCGTGGAGATCCAAGAAGCGATTGCGGGCTTTGTTGATCTCGTGACCGGAAAACACTCTGAGTTCCGGGGTGTGCAGTTTGAGTCCGCTTCTAAGAAGTACGTCCGCACTTTGCCGCCGGAGCAGCAGCTTGATTGTGTGCGCAAGCTGCAACACTTCGTGGAGTTCGAACCGCGAATGAAAGCGATGTCGGACCATCCGAACCTGCAGCGCGTCGTCCGGCGCTTGATCGAGGCCGAGCCGGAACTCTTTGCGGACCAAGCTCTCAGCAAGCCGCCCGGCATCGGACGCGAAAAACCCTGGCACCAAGACCACGCCTTCTTCAACCTGCCGATGGGCACGCCGATTGTGGGCACGTGGACGGCGCTTGATGAAGCCACGCTTGAGAATGGGTGCATGCATGTTAAACCCGGTACCCACAAAGAAGGGCCGATGGTGCACTTTCGTCGGCGCGACTGGCAGATCTGCGACGACCATCTTGATCTCAATCGCGACGTGGCCGTGCCGCTCGAACCGGGCGGCGTGCTCTTCTTCGATGGACTCATGCACCACGGCACACCGGCAAATCGCAGCGAAAGCCGGCGCCGGGCGCTTCAATTTCACTTCATTCCGGCGGGCATCGAGCGAATCGAGCAGGATGAACGCATGGCCGTGTTCGGGAGCGAGGGCAAAGACGTGGATTGCTAGCGTGGGCCACCGGTCGGACCGCCAATCGAACGCCGGATCACCTCAAGCATGTGCCGGGAATGAAAACTACCTATTCTCCGTGCGAACGGGATCTCGGGCGCAGCACGTAGCGGTGTAGCAATAAACGCAGCCTCGCTGCCGTTATAGCTACAAATTCGTAGAGCAAATTCACATGGCGGCAGTATTGCAAGAAAATCCAATGCGCACCGCAGCGTATGCGGCTGCTTTTATCATCTTGGTAATAGTCTATGTAGCCCGCATCGGATCCTTCGCGACTTTTGGTGAGGCCACTTACGCTCTTAGCATAATCATTGCGGTGGCGATTGCGCTGGCTGCCGGCGCGCTCGCTTTGCAGCGGTTCCGTGCAGAGCAGCGCGATGCTTTCCTGCTTATCAGTGCGGGTCTGTGGGTTACTGCCGTACTGCACCTGTACCACTTCGCGGCGTACACCGGCTTCTTCGGCGCCGCCGACTCGTCGCTTACTGCAGCCTCTGTACTGCGGGGCGCGCTCCTTCCCACTCTCTTCTTTAGTCTTTTCCTTGGCTTGAGTCTCCTCGCGAGCAGGCAGGACCGCCCTTCAACCGCTCAATCGGGGGGTATCTACTTCGCTGCTGCCACACTCGCCTTCATCGTAACTATCGCTTCATTAGTATTTCCATTTCCGCCTTCCAACGACGTCGTTTGGGTTCTAGGCCAGCCATTCGTGCCGCTCGCGGCCCAGCCGGAACTTCTGCTCGCCGCCGCGCTTACGCTTGTCGGCATGGCGGGGGTTCTGCGCAGCGGTAGATGGCGCACGGAACCCATTGCCCGCTGGTTGCTATTTGCCTTCATTGTCACCCTCATTGCTCTGGCCCGCTTTCCATTGCTCAACGCGTGGCAACTCGAGGAATTGCTTCTGCTTGCGCAGGGCCTAACCCTGGCGAGTTATCTCTGCGTTATTGCTGGGATTTACTGGAAAGCAACCGGCCGTGCCGCGGCGACCGCAGGGGTAGCTGAAGCGGTCAGGCCTGTTGCAGCAGAAGCCTCGCTCGCACCTGGCACCGCAGATAAAGAACCCGCTCGCGCTCCGGAACTCGCCTTGCGCGACCTGCAAGCCAGCCATCGCGCGTTGCGCAACGCCACCGAGGGACTATTGGTAGGCATGCGCAGTGACGGCACTATCACGGATTGGAAGGCCGCCGCCGATTTCGGCCCTTCGGCAATGCCGAGCGACCTCTTGGGCAAGAACATCCAAGCGGTGTTGCCGTCCGATCAATCCGCAGCCGTCATGGCCGCAGTTGGACGGGTCCTCCAGGCAGGCAAGACGGAACGCCTGCATTACACCGCCACTGACGGCAGCGTGATTCTGGAGGGTTACGTGACCGCACACACCGCCGATCAGGCACTGTGCATCATCCGGGACAACACCGCACATGCGCATACGCTCCAAGAGTTGGACGTGCAACGGCGCGCGGCAGATTCCTTGCGCCGCGTGACGGGTGATTGGCTCATTCGCATGACGCGCGGAGGCACGATCCAAGACCTCAAGCCACCGTCCGCCACCCAATTAGCGGCATACGAGGACATGTTCGCCGGCAAACAACTGGAAGACGTTTTCCAGGGCGACGACGTAACGCCGCTGGTGGCCGCGGCGGAAGCGGCTCTGGAAAGCGGCGCGGTGCAAGAACTCTCTTTCTTGCGGCAGAGCGGCCAAGTGCTGGCAGTGCGCGTTGCAACGTATGCGAAGGACACCGTGCTCTGCCTCTTGCGCGACGCGACCGAACTCAAGGAGGCCATGACACAGCTCCAGGAGAGCGAGGAAATCAATCAAGCGCTGCGTACGCACCTTGAGCAACTGAACACTGAGCAAGCTAGGGCGCTAACCAATGCGGAGGCGTCTGTGCGTGTCCTGCGCACGCTCCTGCCTGATCTCGTGCTGCGCCTGCGAGCCGACGGCACGATACTTGAGTGCAAGCCCGCCGAGAGCTTTGGGCCCCAAGGCGCGGAGAGTATGGTTGGCGCTAGAGCACGCGAGACACTTTCGGTCGACCTCGCATCGCAGATGATGGCTGCCATCCAACGCGTACAGAGTGACGGACAGCCGCAACGCTTCACGTGCCATCCGGTTGGCGGTCAGGTGCTCGCGGGCGGCATTGCGGCGCTGATGGACGATCAGTTTCTGTGTGTGGTGCGCGACCTTACGCAGCAAAAGCAGATGGAGACGGCATTGGCCCAGCAAGCAGCCATTCTGGCTCAGGAGATGCAGGCGAAACTCGAGGCGGAATCACTGCGCGCGCTGCGTTCTGAAAACGATGTCTTGCGGCAGCACCTGTTGCGCGTCGCCCAGCTTGCGCTGGAAGGCCGCGCCGGCGCAGGCCCCGCAAATGCTCCATCCGTAGCGAGCGGTGACCCCGGCGGCGCGGGCATTTCCGGCGAAGTCCGGGGCGTCGCTCAACCGGCAGCAACTGAAAGCAGGCAAGCAGACTTTCCTCCACAACCCAAGCAAGCGGCCGACACGCCCCCTCCGGCGGCTGCGCAGGCAGCAAGCGATCAGGCTTCCTCTACCCCGGACGCATCGCGAGAAATCGACACCCTGGCAGACGGAGAGTCTGCCCGACACGGCGCAGAGGCCGGCACCGACGGCTCTCCACGCGGCAGCGCGGACGGCCCGGCGACCGAGGCCCCAACCCAAAGCGATACTGCCGTTGCAACTCGGCAAGCAGTGCGCCAAACACCAACAATGACGGAGAATGGACAGGAAGAGCCGGACGCTAGGACCAACGGTGAACCGACGGAGGATGTTCGCCCTACTTAGAAGAGGCTGTGTGATTTTCAATGATGCTACGCCCTGAGATCGTCTAACAGAGCAATGAACTCTGGCAAAGTAACAAGGAGGAATTCCGATGCAACTAGCATTACATTCGGTAAGTTACGCGGGAGTGTGGCCGGGGCAAGAACGGCTGACACTGGAGGATTTCATCCCGCGCGCGGCCGAGCTTGGGTTCAAAGGGGTGATGCTGGTCGCCAAGCGCCCCCATCTTTCGCTGCTCGATTACCCGTCGCACCGGCCTGAGAAACGGCAAGCCCTGCGCGCGCTGCTGGCCGAACACGACCTCAGCGTGCATTCGCTGGCCGGCTATAACGACTTTACCGTCGGCCCTGAGCGGCCCGACGTGCCCTTCTGGGAGCATCAGATCGTCTACATTGCCGAACTGGCTTCCTTGGCCCGCGATCTCGATTGCCCTGCCATTCGCGTCTTTACCGGTTACGAACGTGCCGGTATTTCTTACGATGCGGGATGGACCAGCGTCGTCACCGGCCTGCGCGAAGCAGCGCGGCTGGCAGCCGATTTTGGCGTGGTCCTCACGGTCCAGAATCATCACGACTTTGCCGTCGACTACGAAAGCATGTATCAACTCCTCTGCGAGGTTGACCACCCCAACTGCCGAGCAGCCTTCGACGCCTGGTCTCCGGCCGTGCAGGGCTTGCACGGCGAGGCGCTGGCAGCGGCAGTACGCCGCATGGCGCCCTTCATGGCGTACACCACCGTGGCCGACTACGTAGCTCTGCCGCGCTACCGCTACGAACCGGCGCTGGTGAACTATGTCGCGGAGCCCGCGCGCATGTTGGGGGTGCCCATGGGCGAAGGGTTGATTGACTATGCTACGTTCTTCGACACACTTATCGCAACGGGCTACTCCGGCACGGTGGCTTACGAAATGTGCTCATCCCTGCGCGACGGCGGCAACTTGGACAACCTGGATGCCTACGCGCAGAAATTCAAGGACTACATGGCGCCGTTTGTGGCGAAGGCAAACGCCGGGGTTGCGGCGGCAGTCGCGCGGTAGGTGCAGACGTAGCAACGAGCTTACCCACCCGGGTGGGTAAGCTCGTTGCTACGTCTGCTTGAAAACCGAATTCGCTCACTCTATAGGAGAACTCATTACTATGTATCGTTCTTTGGCTCTCGCATTTACTACCCTCATCGCGCTCCTGCTCGTTGCTTGCGGCGGCGAAGGCGAAGCGCCGGAGGAAGAGCAAGTCTTAACCATGCGCTACTGGCAAGCGCCTTCCCTGCCGTTCCCGTACCTGACCGGCGGCTTCAAGGATAGGGACGCGGGCGCAATTACCTTGGAGCCTTTGGCGAATTACGATCCGGATGGCAACTTGGTGCCGAAGCTTGCCGTTGAAATCCCCACACTTGAGAATGGCGGCGTTTCGGAAGATCTGTTGACAATTACGTGGAAGCTGAAACAAGGAGTGCGCTGGTCGGACGGCAGCGCCATGACTGCGGAGGACGTGATATTCACGTGGCGCTACTGTGCAGATGAGGGTACCGGCTGCACGAAGGGTGATTCATTTGCCAATATTGCCTCCATTGAAGCTCTGGACGACCATACGGTTACCATAACTTTCTATAAGCCTACGCCCTATCCCTACACAGCGTTTGTCAGCGGTGACGCGCCCATCATCAGTGCGGCACAGTTTGCCGGTTGTGTCGGCGCCGCTGCCAGAACTTGTGAAGATCAAAATGCCCTTCCTCTGGGCACCGGACCCTACCGGCTCGTGACATTTGTGCCAAACGAAGGGGCGACATACGAGCGCAATCCCTTCTACCACGGCGAGCCGGTCTATTTCGACCGAATCGTACTGCTGGGTGGAGGGGATGCGCTTGCGGCAGCGCAGTCCGTCTTGGAAAAGGGTGAAGTCGATTATGCCTGGAACTTGCAGGTGAAGCCGGACGTTTTGCTGGAGATGGAAGCCAAGGGACTTGGGAAGGCTAATACTGCGGTTATCTCCGCTCATGTCGAGCGCATCGTCATCAACCAGACCAATCCGGACCCCGCGCTGGGCGACGATCGCTCTGAGTACCTGGACGGACAGAACCCCCACCCGTTCTTGACGTTTTCGCCCATCACCCAGGCGATGTCCATGGCGATAGACCGCACCCTCATCGCTGCGGAAGTCTATGGCTTCACCGCAGTGCCCGAGTGCAATGTGTTCTCGGCGCCCATCAAGTACGGTTCGACTGCAAATCAAGACTGTCTGCTGCAAGACATTGCCGGAGCCAAGCAGCTCTTGGATGAAAACGGCGTCGTCGACAGCGATGGCGATGGCATCCGCGAATACAATGGCGTTCCGCTGCGGATCACGTATCAGACCACCGAAAACGACATCAGGCAGGCTACCCAAGCCCTCATCCAAGAGTGGTGGCGGGAGATTGGTATCGAGACCGTGCTCATTCAGCACGACGCCGACCTCTTCTTTGGCGGCGACCCGGCGGTCCACGAGGAGGAGTCGTACCGTCGTTTCTTCGCGGACGTGCAAATGTACACTGCAAATTCCGGCGTAGATCCTCAGCAGTATCTCTCAAGTGGACTTTGCAGTAATGTCCAGACTCGTGACAACGGTTGGTCCAGCGGCAATAACGCCCGCATGTGCAATGCGGAGTACGATGCAACCTTTGCCCTACTCGCCCAAACCCCAATCGGACCGGAGCGCGAGGCGCTGGTGAAGCGGCTAAACGACATCATTGTGCAGAACTACTACCAGATTCCGCTGGTCAACCGGAATTCAATTTCCGCTACCTTGCATACGCTGCACGGTGTCCGCATCAACTACTGGGATAGCGAGACGTGGAATATCGCCGAGTGGCGGCGCTAAGCGGTCTCAATCGAAAGGACACTGACTGAGACTTGAAGGGTGCACCCCCACAGATTATCGCTTGCGCGGGACTGGCAGAATTTGTGCCGCTTCATCTTTCGTAGAGCGGGGGCTTGTCCCCCGCCCCTGGCCTGACCAAAGTCTGCGTTTGCCCCCGTTCGTGCTGAGCCTGTCGAAGCATGAACGGGAAGAGTAGGGGCGCGACATGTCGTGCCCCTACTTTGGTGTGCAGTTGCCCTGCAGTTGCGGACTACGAGTCGACATCTTCTACGATCCAAATAGCGGGAATGAAGAGAAGATGGATTCCCGTTTTCACGGGAATGACGGAAGCGGTGGGCGGGCTTTGCGCTTCAATGACTACTTCTCTGCCGCCCGAGCTCCTTACCATTGACGAACAGGCTCCCTTAGAGTCACCATTACCTCAACTACCTTCGAGCAAAGATGGAGGAATGTTATGTCTGAAGACGTTGGTTTCGTCACCATGGGGCAGTCGTCCGGACGGGAGAACGTGCCGGAGATTGGCGTAGGAATGCTGGGCTACGCGTTCATGGGCAAAGCCCATAGCAACGCCCTGCGCAAAATCCCCTATATGGTAGACCCATTGCCGGCCGTTCCGGCGCTCGTTTCGATTTGCGGGCGCAACGAGGCTGCCGTGAGGGATGCCGCGGCCCGCTACGGTTTCCAGCGCTACTGCACCGACTGGCGCGACCTTATCCAGGACGACGCCATCCAGCTCTTCGACAACGGCGGCCCGAACGACACCCACGCTGAGCCCTGCATCGCCGCCGCCGAGGCCGGCAAGCACATCATCTGCGAAAAGCCCCTGGCGCGCTCGGCCCAAGAGGCCAAGAGCATGCTGGATGCGGTTAACAAAGCCGGAGTCAAGCACGCGTGCGCCTACAACTACCGCTTTGTGCCAGCCTTGCGGCTGGCGCGCGAAATGATCGAGCGCGGCGAATTGGGGCAGATTTACCACTTCCGGGCCGTCTACCTGCAAGAGTGGATCATGGACCCGCAATTTCCCATGGTCTGGCGCTTGAAGAAGGACATCGCGGGCAGCGGCGCTCTCGGCGACCTGGGCGCCCATATCATCGATCTCGCGCGCTTCCTCGTCGGCGAGCCGACGGCAATTTCAGGTCTCACGCAAACCTTCATCAAAGAGCGTCCTACCGACGACGGCGGACGGGACACCGTGGATGTGGACGATGCGTTCGTCTCGCTGGTGCAATTCGCGAACGGCGCAATCGGCACCCTGGAGGCCAGCCGCTATGGCAACGGGCGTAAGAACCACCAGCGTATCGAGATCAACGGTTCCAAGGGAAGCATCGTCTTCGATCTGGAACGTCTGAACGAGCTTGAAGTCCATCTGAGCGACAGCGAACCGGGCAGCCATGCCCAGGGCTTCCGCCGGGTGCTGGTCACCGAGGCCGACCACCCCTTCTGGAAGTACTGGTGGCCCCACGGCCATATCATCGGCTGGGAGCATACCTTCGTCCACGAGTTCACCCACTTGCTGGAAGCCATCGTGAACGACACGGATGTCGCGCCCTACGGTGCTGATTTCGAGGACGGCTACCGGGCTGCCGTGATTTGCGACGCGGTGCTCGAGTCCGCCGCTAATGGCGGTGGCTTGGTGCCAATTCAATACTAGGAGCAGTGTAACTCAGCATTTGCACTGTTCGCCTATACGGCGACCTCATCTTTGTAGCGCGGGGCCTTGTGCCCCGCTCTGGCATGCAACATGTGATCATCGAATGGGAAAGGTTTAACTTGCGTTAATATGGACATATTTTGCGGCTAGTCATATAATGTGTCTATATGGAAGGAGGGAACCATGAAAGAGATTGGAGCCGCGAAATTCAAGGAGCAATGCCTCGCATTGCTGGATAATCTAGACGCCGACGGCTTGCTCGTCACAAAACGTGGCAAGCCCGTAGCCCGAGTAATCCCATACCAAGCTCAAGATAGCGACCTCATTGGCATTTTGAAGGGTAAGATAAAGATCAAGGGGGACATATTCACCACCGGTCTCCGCTGGGACGCAGATGGTCAATCTTGACACGCATATCCTCATATTCGCATTCAACGGCGAGCTTCAGGCAAGCGAACAACGCCTATTGGCGAGTAACCGCTGGTCCATTTCGTCCGTTGTTTTTTGGGAAATGGCTAAGCTTGTACAGCTCGGCAGGATAGATATTGACCTTGACAACCGTAGTTTAGTACGTCTCCTAAACCGATTGCAGGTGTGGCCGCTCGACTTAGACATTGCGCGCGCTTCAACACGCTTGGACTTTAGGAGCGATCCGGCGGACGAGATCATCGCCGCGACCAGCGTCGTGCACGACGTCCCGTTGATAACGCGCGACACCACTATGCGTAGCTCAAGAATAGTCCCTTTGGCGATATAAAACGCCCTGGAGCAAAGCATTGAGTTTGAAAGAGGATAACTGGATTAACAAGGATATATTCACGCTAGCGAATCGTACCTAAAGCAGGAGGCACGAACGATGAACCTCGGCGTATTGACGGTGTTGTTAGGCGATTTGCCCTTTGAAAAGGCGCTGGACTACCTGCGCGACTTGGGCGTGCAGTCAGTGGAGATTGGCTGCGGCAACTATCCCGGCAATGCTCACTGCGATCCGGACGCGCTGCTCAAGGACGATAAGGCGTGCGACGCATTTCTCAAGGCCGTGCAGAGCCGTGACATGGACATCTGCGCTCTTTCCGCACACGGCAACCCGCTGCACCCCAACCCCAAGATTGCGCGCGCCCACGCCGAGACCCAGCGCAAGACCATTCAGCTCGCGCACAAGCTGGGCGTGCAGACGGTAGTGGGATTCTCCGGCTGCCCCGGCGATTCCGACGGTTCGAAGTATCCGAACTGGGTTACCTGCCCATGGCCGACGGACTATCTGGAGATTTTGGAGTGGCAGTGGGAAAAGAAGGTCATTCCCTACTGGAAGGCAGAGGCAGACTTCTTGCGCGAGCATGACGCACGCATTGCGTTGGAGATGCACCCCGGCTTCGTGGTCTATAATTCCGAGACCTGCCTGCAGTTGCGGGATGCCTGCGGACCGGAGATCGGCGCCAACCTGGACCCCAGCCACCTCTTCTGGCAGGGCTGCGACATTGTGGCCGTGATCCGCGAGCTTGGCGATGCCGGCGCGCTCTACCACTTCCACGCCAAGGACACCAAGGTGCATTCCTTAAACGCTGCCAAGCACGGCGTACTGGACACGAAGCCCTACACCGACGAGAAGAACCGCTCCTGGCTCTTCCGCAGCGTCGGCTACGGCCACGACTACGGCTACTGGAAAGACATCGTGAGCGAACTGCGGCTCGTCGGCTACGACGGCGTGCTCTCTATCGAGCACGAGGACAGCCTTATGTCATCCAACGAGGGCCTCGAAAAGGGTGTCAAATTCCTCAAGGATATCCTCATCTTTGAGCAACCCGGCACCGCTTACTGGGCGTAGGAATTGTTATTCTAAAATGAGGCTAGCGTGCGCGCAAAGCCAAGAGAGGTGCAGCACTGGGGCACATTCCACGCTTCCTGAACCCAAGTGCGATAGGAACCTCGGCGCTAGGGAAAATTCTCAGGGAACTTAAGAGTATAGCCTGGCACTCTAAAGAATCCCGTGGCGCTCGAAAACTGTGCGCATGCGTTCGCTGGCGGCAAGCTCGGCGCGTACGGTGTTTTCGCCCTGCACCTTCTCTTCAGCGGGCTGTAGCACCGCCTTGATGTGCTGCTGGGGGATGACCGCCGCGCCGTCATAGTCGGCCAGGATGTAGTCGCCGGGGTACACGAGCACGCCGCCGCACGTAATCGGCACATTGTGGGCGATAGCTTCGGCGCGTCCGGCGGCGTCGGCGGCGCAGAAGCCCGCGGCAAAGACGGGGTAGGGCATCGCCATGATCTTGTCGGTGTCCCGCACCGGGCCGTCGATCACCGCGCCGGACGCGCCCCGTGCCTGGGCGCAAGTGGAAAAGAGTTCGCCCCATAGCGCGCACGGCGGCGCATCGCCAAGCGCCGCGACGTACACCTCACCCGGCTGCAAGCTATCCATCGCCTTGATCTCCATGTAGTGATACTCCTCCTGCGAGGGAATCCGCTCGGCCGGTCGGAAGTGGATGGGATGAGCGCGACCCACGATCCGCGCCTCAGCATAGAGCGGCCGCACCCTCGGCGCCATGACTTGGTGCCGCAAGCCGAGGGCGTCAAGCGCATCCGAAACCACGGCCACGTACACGTGCTGTAAACGCTCAAGAAAGGGATTTGGAGGTGAGGCGGCGGACATAGTGCTGTGCTCCTTTCGGAATAGCGCGACTGCAGGGCATTTTGCCTATCATAGCTTGCCGGGGCGTCCACTAGTTGACGCGCGCTGCCGGCACGTCTGGTCTTGGTCGAGCTTGTCTGTTCTGGGATCGTTTGGCCGTTCGGGTTGAGCATGCCTGTTCAGATCTCACCTGCCCTCTTGTGCTGAGTGTGCCTTTCCTGAGCGTGACGAAAAGTCTAAGTACGAACGGAGTGCAAGAGAGCGCTGCGATGTCGTGAGGAGGGGACATTGTCATTCCCCTTCACCCTTCGACGAAGCTCAGGGCGAACGGGAGGGTACTCGCCGGCCTTCAGCCGTTCGTCCTCAGCGCTGCAACGGGCTAAACACACGCTCTCTCAAAGTACAAACAGGTAGGTCCAAATGCGCATCCTCTATGGAGATAGAGTCTGCCCCCTGCGCGCTGCTTCTCGCGCGATGAGAACAGCACGGGTGGAGTCGATCGCATCCTGGGCTGTTGCTATGATCGGCGTTTGGCCGCGGATGCGGCGCACGAGGTCTTGTCCGCTGGAATCCGGGCGATTTCGTCCAAACTGCACGTGCACGCGCGGTTCCTCGTGCCGCCAGTAGAGCAAGTCGCTGAAGTGCAGGCTGCGCACTTCGGCGGCGCCCTCGGTGCCCGTGAGGAAGAAGCGGCAGTCCCATGGCGTCGTGCGGGGCGTCAGCCAGTCCGCCTCCATTGAGGCGACAATGCCGGAATCCATGGCGAACATGGCGTGCGCAATGTCGTTGAAGCCCGGATATTCTTTCCAGCGACGCTGCGCGTGATGGGCGGTCACCGATTGCACTGAAGCGCCGGAATACCAGCGCGCCAGATCGATGTCATGAATCATAAGGTCGAGGATTGGCCCGCCTTCTTTGCTTTCCTCCACCATCCAGGGCTCGCGCTCGGCCAAGGCAAACTCATGCGGCCGGGTGGCGACGCAACCAGCAATCTCGCCAAGGAAGCCCGAATCTACTAACTCCTTGAGACGCGCAAACGGGGGGGCGAACCGCTCGGTAACCATCATCTGCAATTCGGACGTGCTCGACTTTAGGGCCTGCTCGACGCGCGCCAAGTCCTCAAGCTCGATGACCATCGGCTTGTCCACCAGCACGTGCACATTCCGTTCCAGGCAGGACAAAATCGCTTCCGCCTTTTCGTGGTGCGCATTGCAAACCGTGGCGAGGTCCGGCCGCAGCGCGTCCAGCATCTCAACATGGTCGGCGTAAATCGGCACGCTGTACTGTTGGGAAACTTCGGCCCGGCGCGCCGGGTCGCTCTCGGCGATGCCAACGAGCTCCGTGTCTCCCGCGGCCAGGATCTCCTGAATGGACCCAGGACCATGTATATGAATGCCAATAGCGGCAAAGCGCAGGCGCATGTCTTATCTCCATATCTACTGCTTGCGTGTGGACGCTACATCTTCGGAGCGGGGGACAAGCCCCCGCGCTACGGTGTCAGGACGCTGCATCTTCGGAGCGGGGGACAAGCCCCCGCGCTACAGTGTCAGGGCGCTGCATCTTCGGAGCGGGGGACAAGCCCCCGCGCTACAGTGTCAGGGCGTTACACCTTCGGAGCGGGAGACAAGCCCCCGTGCTACACGGATAGGAGCCACTCTGTCCGTCATTCCCGCGAAAGCGGGAAGGTGGATTCACATTTCAAGTGCAACGTTTGTTTGAGAAATACTTCGGCTGGGGTTTGATAGTCAAGGCACTTGCGCGGGGTGTGATTGTAGGCTTGGATAAGTTGCGCAAAGCGCTCTGCGGACATCTCCGCCAGGTCGGTCTTGCGCGGCAGCACCCGCCGCATGCGTCCGATAGCGTTCTCGATGCCTCCTTTCTGCCACGGCGCGTGGGTATCGCAGAAGAAGGTCTGGATGCCCAAGTCATGGAGATGGTAATGACGCGCGAACTCGGTGCCGTTGTCGAAAGTGACGGTCTGTCGCCACGCTTCAGGCAAGACCGCGAGCAGATCGTACATGGTGCTGGCGATGGGGTCTGCCGCCTTGCCGGGCTGGCGCGCAGCGATGAGCAAGCGCGAGTGGCGCTCGTGCAGGGCGAGCACCGCGTGGCCGCCTCTGCCAAAGAGCATCAGGTCAGCCTCCCAGTGGCCGGGGGTTTGGCGGTCGGCCGCCGCCTGGGGACGTTCCGCCAGTGGACGGCGCTTGGCAATGAAGGAGGCCGGACTGCGCCCACTGCGCCGATGGGGTCGCCGTCTCGTCTTGCCTCGCGGCAGGTAGTGCCGCCAACTATAGTCCTTGGTGCGCGCCACCTGTCCGTAGATAAAGCGATAGATGGTCTCGTGGGAGATGGCCGGTCCACCGGCATCCCGCGCCATGTGTCCTGCCACCTGCTCCGGCGACCAGCACTGTCGCAAGTACCCCAGCACGGTCTTGCGCAACGCAGCATCCCGTTCCAGCTTGCCGCCAACCCAGCGCCGCGCCCATGCCTGTTCATCTGCATACGTCGCTTGGTAGCCCTTTGTACGAGACCCATTCCGTTTCACCTCCCGCATAATAGTCGATGGCGCGCGATCCAGAGCTGCAGCAATTTGCCGGTACGAGTGCCCCGCGGTGTGAAGTCGGGCCAGTTCACACCGCTCTTCAATGGAAAGTTGACGATAGTATGTTCCCATGGCAACACCTTAGCATGGTGTTGCACTTCGTTTGTGAGTCTAGCGAATCCATCTTTGCCTTCGTAGGGTAGCAAGATTACCTTCGTATATCGTAGGTCATAGTCTCAAACCCCATATTGCGCGAGCCTATTCCACTAGCTTGCTCGAAAATAATGAATCCGGGGTGCTTACCGCATAGACGGAGTGCGCGGGCAAATCGCCCGTCCCTCTGCAATCGATTCATACGCCGCTTCTACGAGATAGAGCGTGCGCAAATTGTCGGCGCCGCTATTCATTGGCTCGCGGTCTTCTTGAATAGCTGCGAAAAGCTCGGCCATCGGGCCCACCATCGCGTCCGGTATCCACTTGCCCTGCAACGCCGGTTCGATCCACGCATCGCCGTACCGCTCGCTGCGGTAAGAGAGTGTATCCTCACGGCCATAGGGGAAATTGTAGAAAACCCCTAGCGTCCCCTTAGCGACGCCAGCCGTTCCTTCAAAGCGATAGGTAGCGTGGGTATCGTCGTCCCAGATACCGGCGTGATTCAGCAGCAGGCCGTGCGCGCCATCGGGCCAGGCCAACGTAATCACTGCCGACGTCTCGCCTTTGATGCGCTCGTCGCCCGCGTGAAATCCGGCAGCGAAAATCCACTCCGGCTCGCCCAGGATGAAGCGCACGATATCCAGGAAATGTATAGCGTCTTCGACGATCAGCACACGAGGGCGATTCCACAGCCACGGCCACAACTCCCAGCGCAAAGGACCGACCCGATCGATCTGTAAGTAGGTTAGGTCTCCCAAGTCACCGCGCTGCCTAAGGGCGTAGACGGACCGGAACGCTTGGTCCCAGCGTCCGTTCTGGTTCACCGCCAAGCGCACACCCGCATTTGCGGCGGCACGCACCATGTCTTCCGCCTTGGCTACGTCATAGGTAAGGGGCTTTTGGCAGAGCACGTGCTTACCGGCGGCAATCGCTGCATCCACGAGCGGCGGATGGCTGACGGTCGGCGTGGCAATATCCACTACCGCCACATCCGGTGAATCCAATAGGGCGTCCAGTGAAGGAAAGGCCGTTGTATTGAAGTCAGACGCCAGCGCTTCCGCCTTGGTTGCATCCTCATCATAGATTCCCACGACATTAAAACCGGCACTGCAGTACGCCGGCAGGTGTCCGGCGCGCGCGATACTGCCCGCTCCTACCACGCCGATTCCGTAATCGCGTTTCGGTGGGATATGGGGCAAGTAGTCAAGCGGCTCAGGTGCAGGGGTCATGGCGCTATCCTTAGGATTCCGATCATGGCATGGGGGTCACGCTGTGCACGTAGCCGCCGTCCACGCAGAGAATCTGTCCGGTAATGTAGTCAGCCTGCGGCGAGGCGAGGAATACGACGGCATCGGCAATATCCGCCGCCAGTCCCATGCGCGTGCGGGGGGCGCGGCGAATCCACGCCTCCTCGCCCTGCGGCGAGGCAGGCCACCCCGGTGTTGAGACCGCACCCGCGGCAATGCAATTTACCGTGATCCCTTGCGGGCCGAACTCGACCGCCAGCGCTTGCGTCAACGTGTTGAGCGCGCCTTTCGCCACGGTGTAGGCGGTCGTGCGGCGCTGAAAAACCAAGCTGTGGGATGAGCTTATGTTTACGATGCGGCCTCCCATCTGCTGCATACGGCCGTCCGACTGCTGCGCGAGCATGATCTTCAAGGCTGCCTGTGTGCAGTGTACGACGCCATCCAGATTCACCGCAAAGACCCGCCGCCAAGCGTCGAGGGGATAGTCGGCGAAGGATCCCTGGTGGCCGATGCCGATAGCGGCGTTGTTGACCAGAATATCCAGTCTGCCGAAGTGCGCCTGCAACTCCTGGACCATGCCTTCCACGGCGGCTCGGTCGCTCACGTCGGCGTGGAGCGGCAACGCTCTTCGCCCTGCCGCTGCGATGGCTGCGCCGGTGGCATCTGCGCCCGCCCGGTCGGTGTGGTAGTTGACACCCACGTCTGCTCCGGCGGTTGCAAGCGCGATTGCGATTGCTTGACCGATCCCCTTGGAAGCGCCGGTAACGAGGGCAACGGTACCGTCCAGAGCCATCATCCCCTCGTTCTTCTCCAGTCACGTAGTATGCTGCCGCGATGCAGTTTGCGATTATGCTGACGAGTGCGGCTTCTGCAGTCTTCCCCGCGGTCGATGCGCATTTGCCGTTGCCGCGACGCAGGTTACAAACCTGCGCTACCGGTCGACACTGCTTCAGTCTTCCCTGCCGTCGATGCGCACTTTCCGCTGCCGCGACACAGGTTGCAAACCTGCGCTACCGGTCAGCACTTCTCCAGTCTTCCCTGACATCGATGGGTGCCTGCCGTTGCCGGGACGCAGGTTGTAAACCTGCGCTATCGGTCAACACTTCTCCAGTCTTCCCTGCCGTCGATGCGTATTTCCCGTTGCCGCAATGCAGGTTACGAACCTGCGCTACCGGTCAACATTTCTTCAGTCTTCTTTGACGTCGATGCGCACTTTTCGCTGCCGCGACGCAGGTTGCAAACCTGCGCTACCGGTCAACATTTCTTCAGTCTTCCCTGACATCGATGCGCACTTTTCGCTGCCGCGACGCAGGTTGCAAACCTGCGCTACCGGTCGGCAGGTTTCGGCTTGGCTTACAGCCAATGGGCTACCGGCCATAGGGTGGCCGACCGCGTAAACGTGGCATCGAGCAGAGCCTCGGTCTCCTCGATTGGATCGTGGCCGTAGCGCCGCAGAAACTCCGCCTCGATCTGCTCTTCCGCCGCCGTCGGCGCGGCCAAAGGCAGATTGACCCATGTGTTGCCACGATCGGCACTCTCTCGCACCGCCAAGCAAAGCTCGTAGTCCCGCACACCCCCTGCGACGCCGTATTGGGGTTGCGTGCCTTCCGTAATCGCTGTGTGGAAGCTAGTTAAGATATCCGCCTTGGACACGTCATCGGGCGAGCCAATGCCGTATTCCACATAGGGATTGCGCCAAATGACCGGCGGATCGGTGGCGACGGAGAGAGATTCGAGCACCTTTTCGCCTGACTGTTCTGCATAGTGCTCCTGAATTGGGAAGGATAGAGACGGACCCGCTGTGTATTGCACGAATACGTCCCGGTTGAGGTAGCCTTTCGTGCCTTCGATCTCCCAGCCGATCGGGAACGTGCGGTGTGAAGACGGAAAGACGCGCGGCGGCTTTTCAAATAGGCACGCCACGCCGTTGGCAAATTCGATAACGCCCGAATCCCATTTCAACGAGTTTTCGGGCTCTCCGCCGTAGGCAGTGTAGGGTTCGGTTGCGACCTCGCCGCAATAGCCCAGCACGCGCGCGGCCGGCGCGCCGACCAGCGCCCGAATCCCGCTGAATCCGTGATATTGGCCCGTTTGGTACCAGAGCCGGGCGTGAGTGACGTCGCCCAGCAGACCGGCGTCGATAATCTGCCGCTTGAGCCGCTCCTTGGGCCAGAGCCAGACTTGCTCCGCCACTTCCCAGAGTACGCCGTTTTCCCGGCAGGTCTCGGCGATAGCTGCGGCGTGGCGGCGCGTCAGAGCGACCGGAATTTCCGTAATTATGTGGCAGCCGTGCCGCGCCGCTGTGAGCGCCATGACGATGTGGGAGTCCTTCGGGGCCAGGCTGAGTACCACGTCCGGCTGCATATCGGCATAGAGCGCGCGCACGTCGGCATACTGTCCCGGCACGCCGTATTGGGCGCCGACCTGCGCCAATACATCAGGACTGCGGTCGCAGATGGCGGCAAGCTCGTACTGGTCGGTGAGCCGCGCAATCGTCGCCAGAAATTGCCGCGCCCGCGAGCCGGGGTCCGCGCCGACGCCGATCACGGCGATGCGGAGTCTGCGCATCGGAATGCGGAGTCTGCCCCCTTTCACGGAAGGTGTACGCACTGTCATGCGGTGCCCGTTTCTGCAAGGAATGCCGTGTAGACTTGCAGCGGCTGCGAGAGGTCTTCGTCAAGTTCCGTGACCACCAACCGCGCCCGCGCCGTGCGCACGACGCCCGGTTCCAGCGTGCCGCCAAAGAGCGAAAGGTAAAGCGGATTATGCTTGTGGAAACGGTCCCGCGCGTCCGGACTATCGTAGCCGCTGGATACGGCAAAGCAATCTTCCGGCCGGGACATGAGCACGGCGGCGACACGCTGCCGGCGGTCGGCCTGGAAGCACACGGGAACCTTGTAGCGCCGCATCGGTGAGAAGCGGGCAATGTCCCGCCAGCGTCCGTCCACGCTAATGCCAACGGAATCTTCATCACGGGGATAAGCCAGCACGCCGCCGCGAAACACCGGGTTGACGTTTACCGGCGCAAGCTCCGCCTCGTCGCCAAAACGGCCCGGCTCATCCTCCAGCTCGAATCTATCGCGCGCCAGGTAGACGTGGGGCACGTGCGCCGGATCGAAGTAGCACGCCAGCAAAGCTTCGAAGTCGTGTGCATCTGCGTTCGGCGTGACAGTGACGGTCATGTCAATCGTCGCCGGTTCCAGGATCTCGTAGCGGATAGCCATTTCAGGATGAGATGGGTCTCGCAATGCCCAACGCAAGGTCACGCTATTGGCATCAGCCTCAATATGGCGCTCGCCCTGGCGCGGATTGCCGAGGTCGCTGTCCATGCCGGTAGCGCCCCCGCCCACCGGATCGCGGTGCATGAAGCGGTAGAGATTGAGAATAGCGTAGAGCGGATGTACGAACTCAACGCCGGTGGCCTTGTGAACCAAGTGCGTCAGGCCGTGGTGAGGAAACTCGTTGCCCGGGCGCAACGTGCCGCGTATCTCTGCCGTCTCGAACGCGTAGACTTTTTCCTCCGAGCGGTAGTCCAGCATAGCCATCTCCCTGCCGTTACTTTCGAGTCAATGAAGCCGGAGCAATCGCGCAATCAATAATCCGTCACTCAGCGCAACTTGAGCATGCCCAAGCGAAAAAACCCATGCACGTCAACGATATACGAGGCGAGCGCTCGCAGATGTCCCCAAGCACGCGGCTCGCGTTTCTAACAAAGTCATCTCCAAATCAGATGGACCCCGTCGGCCCAGTTCGCCACACGCACACATCAGCATCTAAGGCTCCGGCAAGACCGCCGGAGCCTTAGAATCGCGCCTGTGTCCAGACCTACTGTTGAGCAACAGCCCCTTGATTGGACAATTGCAATTGGACCTATGACATAGCGGCGTCGAAGAGCGCGTTGGTCTCGTCCGCCATGTTCTTCAACCCTTCCTCCACGCCAACGGCGCCGGCAAAGATCTGTGGCGCCCAGACTCCCATCGGGCCCAGCATCTCGCCCCAGGAGACGACGTCGTGCGTGGGCAAGTTGGTAGTCCACTGGAACATCTCGAACGCGGCGATGCGGTTCGCGGGCCCGTCCGTGACCTCCGGATCGTAATAGAGTTGGGCCGAGTCATCCCGCGCCGGTCGCAGCACGTCCGCCTGCGCCAGGATATCCTGAGAATCTTTGGTCATCATGTTGGCAAAGACGCCCCACGTCTGGTCGGGCGTCTTGGTGTTGCTGTTCACACACCAGCCAACGATGTTGGTGGTGCCGCCCGGATTGCCCGTATTGGGCGAAGCGGCCACGTAGCCGTAGTCCCAGGTGAAACCGGAGCCGGGCCACGCCTCGTTCAGGAACTTGACGTTATTGGAGGCCGCCGTCCACAAGATGACCTGGCCGCTGCCAAAGAGCGCAAAGTGGCCGCCACGACCTGCCATGCCTTGGCTCAAGTCCGCGATCTGGTCGCGCGACGGGGACACCCGGTGTTTTAGCGCCAAGTCCACGCAGAAGTTCCACGCCTCAACCGATTCGGGCTCATCGATGATGCAGCGCAAATCGTCGCTCAGGAAGTCGCCGCCATTGGCGCGCACGTAGTTCAGCCAACCTTGCTCAAGGGCGTCAGCCGCGAACATGCCATAGCGCGTGATGTTATCTCCCTCTCGCTCCGTGAGCTTTATCGCATACTCCTGGAGCAAGTCCCAATTCCAGTCCGTGCCAAGCTCGGACGGAATGGCAAAGCCGCCCTCATTGAGGGCGTTCTCATTGAAGAGCGTGATGATGCTCGTCATCATGCCGGGCACGCCGAACATCTTTTCACCTTTGTAGGTGTAAAAGTCGATGCCGGTCTTCCAGGCGTTTGCGGCAAAGTCCTGCGCGATGGGATCGGCATTGAACTGCGCGGTAATGTCGGCCGGTATCTCTTTGTTCGACCACGCGAAGTAGTTCACGCTATTCATCAGGTAGATGTCCGGACCGGTGCCGCCGACGTAAGCCGCCTGGAGCTTATCCCAATAGCCGGAGACCGCTTCCACGGTCGTGCTGACGTTGGGGTTGGAGGCTTCGTAGTTCGCGCCCATCTGCTCGACCGAAGCCACTGGGTCCGGCCACCAAACCCAAACATTGATTTCGGCAGCCTCGGCCTGAGGCTCCGCAGCGGGTTTGGCTGCTTCCTGCTCGGCGGGTGCATCATCGGCCGTCATTGCCGTGCCTGCTTGACCGCAGGCGACGAGCAAAGCCGCTGAGAGTGCGGCGCCGCCTCCCGCGAGGAACTGGCGACGGGTCGGACGAATATGATCAGGCGATTTCACAATACAATCCCTTCATGTACAAGCTCACCCACTTCAGGGGTAAGCGCAACTACATCTTTGCACTGGGACACTTGCGCGTTGCGCCCTCCTTTCTTCACGTGTGCGCAGAGCCACACGTAACCGCGGCCCTGCACAGCCCCACGATTGTCTACGTTGCGGAAGCACGACGTTTGGCACGCGGTATTCGCTCTTACCACGGCAGCCGTCTCACTGCGCGCTGCCGGAACGAGGGCTGCACTCTAGCTACTCTCGGCAAAGCCACACAGCTCACTCTCTTACGTGCCGTTCGTCTATGCCATTGCCAATGAACTAGTTATGCATTATAGAGACTAGACTAAGATTGTCAAGTATTTCATTGCAGCCAGAGGCGCACCGTACTCCCGAAAGACCTGCCCTATGCGCACGCATCTACGCACTTGGACTCGGTTAATCTTCCTTTGCCAGTGAGAATTGAATCCAGGTGAGCACATAGTAGCGCGGTGGCTTGTCTCCCACTCCTTGGCGCAGAGACCAAATGCAATCTTGGCAAGGTGCTTAGCCGCGAGGCCAGCGTGCCGCCAATGGCGGCATGGCGGGAAACGGCGCGTGTGGCGACGTCTGGTACCAGTAGGCAACGGACGCTATGTCGTCCGTAAGCGGCTCGAACTTGCGGTTGAGCCACCAGCCGAGCGCCTGCACGGTTACTTTCAAGTCCTGCTTGAAGCGGATGGGGTCCATGATGTGCCAGCGGTACATGCCGTGAAGCGGTACCTCAACCGGGTCTTGGCGATAGAGCGGATAACCGAGGAAGGGCGTGGAGAACGTCCGGTCACCGAAATTCCATGCGCCGCCGAAATAGTCCTCGGTGCCGGTGCCGCAAATCGTGGGATGATCGGTGTCGCCGTCCATATAGAACTTTACCTCGCCCTCGCCCCACCAGCCGTTGGAGAACTGCGACCACGCAATGAATGTACCGACGTACTGGCCCTGTCCCGATACGCCATCCAGGAGCACGTGTTCGGGATACTCGCGGGTCGTCATAGCCCGCCGCCACTGGGCATGGAAGTACGCGGCGTTCTCCGGCACCGGAGCCAAAGCGTACGTAATCTGATAGTAGAAGCCCGGTATCTCTTCCCAGTATTCGTTCTCAATCGTTATGCGCGCGCTGCGGCGGAAGGGCATGGGCCAATAGGAATTGAAGCCGCCGGTAGGATTCACCGCAATCGGCAGGGAGTTCACGTCGTAGCGCAAGGCGTGGCCGTTGCAAAAGAAGTCGCCCAGCGGCACCTCGATGGAGGGGGTTTCCTCACCGTCCCAGTAGCAGCGCAAGACCGTGCTGCGATACGCTTGGGGCCGCACGGTGAGCCAAATGTGCTGGATGGTACCCGGCCCCGCAATCTCAGCGAGCGTCGTCGTGCTCTGCGGCGGCAATTTGATGGAGGGCCGCACCTTCCAGCCCGGACCGAGCAGCGAAGCCGCGCTGTCATCCGCAGGTATCGCTCTTGCGCCTCCTCCCCGCTCGCCGTTTGGATTCTCCGCCGAAATCGAGCGCGTCTCGGCATCCGAGAGCAGCGCAATATTGTGCAGGCCCGTTTGCAATCCGTCGAACATGGCTATTGGTCTCTCCTCTTTCGTATGCGAGTCATAGTGTCTAAACAACCCCTTGAAGAGTGGGAATAGAGAAACAACGGCCCGTCATTCCCGCGAAAGCGGGAATCCATCTTCTCAATAAAAGCAGGCTTCCACCCCGTATCACGACCGCGGAATCCACTTTCTCAATACCCCTAGACTCCCGCTTTCGCGGGAGTGACGCTAATGAAGCCGTATCGTTCCTCGTGCGGACACCAGGGATTTACCGAAGTGCATTTCTCCCTTTACAAGACTCCACCCACGGGTCAGTTACCTCACAACCCGTTAGTATGCCAACGAATTGAGCAATGCCAGCGCCGTGGTCTCCATAGCCTGAGCGGTACCGGGACCGCCGATTGCCGAGCGAGACGGCCAGGTTTCATACGCGCCCAGGGCAAGCTGCTCGTCGGTCGCAACATAACCAAGGTAGTCGTTAGCAAGGCTCATGACGAACTGCGGCGCAAACGGAGAGCCCGCCTTGACGGCCAGGCCGATCTCCACGAATATCTCACCCGGCAGCGCGGCAAACCCTGCGGGACCCACACGCAGCGCCTGAATCTTCGATGTAAGAGTCTGCGGCAGCGCGTGCAGTACCTTGACCTCGCGAGCATAGGCCGGTGCCCAACCCGGATAGATGGGCTGGCCGGTTACCGCTGAGAACGGCCCCTCGGTATAGGTATACTCGCCCCTTAGCACCTTCTCCGCGATCTCGACGTCCTCGTCGGTGGTCTGCTTGCGGGCGAAATCGAATTCGCCAATCGCCGCGCCCAGCGCCACGTGGTCGTGCATATTCATCAACTGGATTTCGGTCAGCACGTGGCCTGCCAGCACCTTTGCCATGCGCGCCGCCTGCGCGTGGCCTCTATGGGGCCAGGACTTGAACGCGTTAACGTTATTGATATTGCCGGAGGCGCCGTTGAAGAGCAGTCCCACCGATTGCGGTCCGAGCAGATGTTGGATGGCGCGGAAGAAGTGTCCAAAGTAGTCGGCGGATATCTCCGCACCGGTATCCGTACCCACGTAGTGCAGCGCGTAGTTCCCCATCACGGCGAGCGGTTGACCGTCATTGCTCTCGACGTAGCAGAGCGTAAACTCCGGATCGGTCGGACCGGCGGGTCGCAAAACGTCCGGATTGCCGACGCCGGGATTGAAGTGCACCTGACCGTTGCGCATGTGGTAGCGGCGGTTGAAGGCGATGCGCGGCTCCGAAACACTGGCAAAGCCGATGCGGGCCGGCTGTAAACGCCGCACGGCCACTTCCACGGCGTCGGCAATCTTGCGCGTGGCCCAGGCTGTGTATTCGGTCTGCTCCTCCATGAACCCGATGGTTACAGTGGCGGGCGCAGAGTGGGTATGGGTCGAGGCAATGAGCACGTGGTCTGCCGGGATGCTGCAACGCTCGGCAATGCGCTCTTTCACCGCATCCATCATGGAGCACGGCATCATGGTCAGGTCGCAGAGCACGAACGCGATCTGCCGCGCGCCGTCGTCGAGCACCAGCACCTTGGCGAGGAGGTCGTCATGCACGGTATCAGCGTGGGTCACGTCGCGAAAGGCGCCGCGCATGGCGATGCCCAGCCAGGGCGTAATGTTCGCCGTAGCCGCGCCTGCGCGTAGTTGCTCACTCATCTCGTTGCTCCTTCGGCTACGTCTCAAGTTTTCACTCGTGGACTTCAATTCCGATAACACCCTCACACTGTAGCGCGGGGCCTTGTGCCCCGCCGATCAGTTACGACCGTGCGCGAAGGCTCGTACACCGCTGCTATCTGCTAGTGGGAGGCTCGCCCTACCGTCTTCTCCTTGAAGCAAGAAACGGACACAGGGACTGCCCCTTTCATCAGGTGGTCGCAGGTTTCAAACCTGCGCTACCGGGATTGCGGGACGCCTTAGAGTGCTGCTTCATTTATCCTCACACTGTAGCGCAGGGGATTGACCGCCGCTGCTATGTGCTATTGAAAGTCATGTCCTACCATCTTCTCGTCGAAGTAAGAAACAGACATATGGACTGCCCCTATCATCGGTGGTCGCAGGTTCCAAACCTGCGCTACCGGGGACGGTGCGACACATCGAGCGTCGCCGCATTCACCGCTGCAGACAAGGTAACTCCATGCGGGAATTGCCCTCGGCTACTCACCGTGCAAGCGTCGCATGCAATTAGGAGTAGGATACCATGAAAGAGTTGCGGTTCGGTCTGGCGATGAAAACGCCCGGTTCGCAGCGTTATGGATAGCAGCAGGACTAAGGGTTTGGTACTCTGAAAGAGAAGGGCCCGCAAAGCGGCGAATCTTAAATTCTATATCGAGTGATTCGAATTCCGCTGACAGGCAGAGTCTGCGCAGTGTGCTGGTGCCCTGGGCCCAATGTGTGATTGAAAGGACGAGTGAGGCGAATGGCAACTTCCTACCACGATGTCATCGTAATCGGTGCCGGCCCGGCTGGATTGTGCGCGGGGCTCTATACTGCGCGGGCGCGGCTCGATACCGTGATTCTCGAGAAGATGGCGCCCGGTGGGCAACTCATCAATACTTCGTTAATCGAGGACTATCCGGGATTTGAGTCCATCGACGCCGCCGACCTCATCGAGAAGATGGTTTCCCACACCCAGGCGTTCGGCGCACAGATACTCACTGCTGAGGTTACGGAAGTTTCCTCGGATGGCTGGCAGAAAGTTGTCCGCACGGCAGACGGTGATGAATACCGCGCAGGCGCCGTTATCATCTCGTCCGGTGGAACACCGACTCCGTTGAACATCCCTGGCGAGTTCGAATACGCTGGGCGCGGCGTCTCGTACTGCGCCGTTTGCGATGGCGCCTTTTTCCGCGACCGTGTGATTACGGTCGTCGGCGGCGGAGATTCGGCGGTGGAGGAGGGCCTCTTCCTTACCCGCTTCGCTAGCAAGCTCTATCTGGTGCACCGGCGTGACAAACTGCGCGCCCAGCAGATTATCCAAGACCGGTTCATGGCCAGTCCTAATACCGAGATCATCTGGGACACAGTGGCTGATGAGATAGTCGGGGATGACGGCGCGGTGACCGGCATGCGCCTGCACAACGTCAAAACGGGCGAAGAGTGGGTGCACGAGACTGATGGAGTGTTCATCTTTATTGGCTTTGACCCCAACACCGACTTCATCAAAGAACCGGTGGAACGTGATGAAATCGGCTACTTGATTGCCGGACCGCACATGGAAACCGACGTGCCGGGGCTCTTCATTGCCGGTGACGTGCGGACGCAGTTGACCAAGCAGATTACTACCGCAGTCGGCGATGCGACAACTGCGGCCGTGGCCGCCACTCACTACTTGGAAGACCTGTACGCTACCGTGGCGCGTCCGGAGACGGCGTTAACTGAGGTCTCTGCCTAATGCCGCTGCATGCGGCCCCCAGGAGAAAGGAAGCCCTCTCTCGGCGGGCGGCCGGTTCGTCGCTGCGGACATCTCGTCCAAGCAAAGTGACCGAGGCGCGGAGAGCGGTCTATAATGGTACAGATTAACTGCGGGCGCAGTGACACAAGCCGGTTTGTATGAGACAGTGAATGCCGCGCTAAGCCGCGAGTTCGAGCAACAACCGGAGCGTGCCTAGAGACTAAATTGATGCAGAGGTAGTGTGCGAATACGAAACCTAGTTCCAGATTGGCTGTCAGCCAGGGTATAGTTAGCGTGAAACGAGAGTGCAGGCTTTCGTGCCCAAGGCGCCGCCCTGAGTGACAGGCACTTGACGACAACAATTACAATCTGAAGACCAAGTGGATATAAGGAGAAATGCATGCTCATTCCGTACGTCATTGAGACGACGAACCGCGGCGAACGCGGCATGGACATATTTTCGCGTCTCTTGCGCGATCGGATCATCTTCCTCGGCACACCGGTTGATGACAATGTAGCGAACATCATCATCGCCCAGATGCTGCTGCTTTCGAGTGAAGACGGTGACGCCGACATCGGTCTCTACATCAATTCGCCGGGGGGCAGCGTGCATTCGGGTCTGGCGATTTACGACGCCATGCAGTACATCAAGAATGACGTGGCAACCTACTGCATGGGTCTCTCAGCCAGCATTGCCGCCTTAGTACTCGCCGGTGGCGCGTCGGGCAAGCGGTTTTCTCTTCAGAATTCGCGCATGCTGATCCATCAACCATGGACGCAAGCCTCGCGGCCTTTGCAGGCGTCCGATCTCGAGATCGAGGCGCGCGAAATCTTGCGCACCCGTAACCAGGTGAACTCGATTATTGCGCAACACACGGGCCAGGACCTTGCGAAGATCGAGCGTGATAGCGAGCGAGACTTCTGGATGGACCCCACAGAGGCCAAGGAGTACGGTCTTATCGATGATGTCTTGCCGGCCGCAATCAAGACACCTGAGACAGACGGAGTAGCCAGCAGATAGTATGACCAATCCAGCGCCTCAACACGAAGGAGATTAGCGTTGCCAAGTCGTCGTGACTCTCGGGGCCAGTATCGGTGCTCGTTCTGCGCTAAGGCGCAAGAAGAAGTGCGTCGGCTGATCTCCGGGCAAAACGGGGTGTACATTTGCGATGAGTGTGTTGACCTCTGTCGTGAGCTTATTCATGAGGAGCAGTCCCCGGCAGGCCAACGGAAGGGTAGCGCCGGGCCGTCCCGACTGCTAAGCCCCAGAGAAATCCACGAGTTCCTGAACGAGTATGTGGTCGGCCAAGAGCACGCGAAGAAGGTGCTGGCGGTTGCTGTCTACAACCACTATAAGCGCATGGCCAGTGGTGAAAAGAACGAAAACGTGGAGCTGAGCAAGAGCAATGTGCTTCTCATCGGGCCGACGGGGTGCGGCAAGACGCTGCTGGCGCGCACGCTCGCGCGTATCCTCGGGGTTCCCTTCTGCATTGCCGACGCCACGTCCCTGACGGAAGCCGGCTATGTGGGTGAGGATGTGGAGAACATCCTTCTGCGTCTCATTCAGGCCGCGGAATACGATACCGCCGCTGCCGAACGCGGGATCGTATTCATCGACGAGATCGATAAGATTGCCCGCAAGGCGGATAATCCTTCGATTACGCGTGATGTTTCCGGCGAGGGCGTGCAGCAAGCGTTGCTCAAAATCATCGAGGGCACGGTGGCGAACGTACCCCCGCAGGGCGGCCGCAAGCACCCGCACCAAGAGTTCATACAGATCGACACCACCAACATTCTCTTTGTCTGCGGCGGCGCATTCGAGGGTTTAGAAGAAGTCATTGCGAAGCGCATTGGCAGTCACAACCGCATTGGGTTCGGCGCCATGAATGCCGCCGAGCGGGCCGAAGAGGAAAAGAACCTCCTCCGTCAGATTTCACCGGACGATCTCCTGAAGTACGGCCTCATTCCAGAGTTCGTCGGCCGCCTGCCGGTGACGGTGGCCCTGGATGCACTCACGCACGATGAGTTGATCCAGGTGCTTACCGAGCCGCGCGATGCTCCCGTCCGTCAGTATCAGCACTTGTTCTCGATTGACGATATCGAACTCACATTCCAGGACGATGCCCTGGAGGAAGCAGCGCAGATGGCGCAGAGTCTCAAGACCGGCGCGCGCGCACTGCAGACGATCATGGAAGAGGCGTTGCTGGAAGTGATGTACGACTTGCCGTCCCGCAATGACGTGCGTGAGGTAATCGTTACCGCTGACGTCATTGCCAAACGCGAGCAGCCGAAGTTGGTGGCGTTCGACAGCAAGCACCCTGTCCCAACCCCCGAGCATGAAGTCACGCTTCTCGATGAAGATACCTCGGCTACAGCCTAAGCGTTGCAGCTCCATTGCGCCATGAGACCCGGCTAGTCGGCCGGCTGGCTGAAGAATACCGTCCGGTCATTTAGCGGTTGTGCCGGTCGGGCAATGTCCGGAAAGAGCGCTGTAAACCGGGCAAGCTGCTCCGGGGAGACTTCCACCGGCCTCTTCAATACGAACCAGCGTACGCCTTCACTGCACGGCGGCGGCGTGAGCGAACCGGAGTAGCTATAGTAGGATTGATCCGCGGGTAGCAGGTCGGCGGCATTGACCGTGACCCCATCCACCAGCCGTTTCTCGCTCTTCTCTGCCGGCAAGTTGTCCCACACCTGTTGCAATGCCTCGTTGTGCCGCCCAGCCGTTAGGAAGACACCGACAACAGCGAGATTTTCGGCGGCGTCACGATGCACCAGGTGCACCTCCATGTCAGCGGGTTCTCCTCTGACCGTATGCTCGCTTAGGCGGTGAAAGTGAAACTGCAACAACGCATACTCTCTATCACCAACGATGAGCATGCTGCCGGGCACGTAGTTCACCTGAATTGTGTGCCCGTTATTGACGATCTCTAGCGACGAGGACAGATAGCGGAACTCAAGTACGTACGGTCTCGCTTCAGCATCACCGGTCAGATCGATAGGCGACTGTTCTAATCCCTGTTTGCACTCCTTAAATGCAGGTGACAAGTCGCCCCACCGCGCTGGACCAATGTCCTCTGCGTAACCCCCAGTGTATGTCAACAGACTGCATCCGGTCCGAATCTGCATCCCGGTGAATCGCGCGCCAAAGGACGAGACCCGCAGCAATGCAAATCAGAATTGAGAAGACAATCCCGATGGGCACAAACCGCTTAGAGAAGTGCCTATGCGAGCGCGCTTGACCCATTACACTGCTCCATCCGACCGAGCCATCCTGCCGCGCCCTATGTGCAAAGCTGCACTTCGACGCCTAGGAGCGAGCATTCAGCGTATCCAGGTATGCCTAGCAAGACAAGCACTCAACTCACAGCGGGGCGGGCCCACTTCTCGGCGGAGCAGTCTGCGGTGTGCCTTCGTCCCGTCGGCGCATGGCGGGCACCGCCAGCGAGATCGCCAGGATGAAGAGCATGATGATGGCGCCGGCGATACCGACCACCTGAGGCGCGCCCCAGCGGTCAACGAGCAAGCCCATGGGAAATCCGGCGAACATCATGAGCGAAAACGTCATCATGTAGATGCTCATCACCCGACCATAGTAGGCCTGGTCGGTATGCAGCATCACCAACGTGTTGTTCAGGGAAAAGTAGGCATTTGCCGTAAGACCGACGAACCCGACCATCACAAGGCTCAAGGGTAGCCAAGAGGTGTTGGCAAAGAGCAACAGCGAGATACCAAATAACCCGCCGAAGACGGTCTGCAACAACTTTGCGTGCCGGCTTGCCGAAAAATAGGCCACGAGCAGTGAACCCAGCAGACCGCCCGCGCCGGAGGCGGCGTTCAGGAAACCGAGCCAGCGCGCGTCAACGCCCAATACGTCAGCCTGGAAGACGGGGAGCAGCATCTGGTAGGGTCGGCCAAGCAGAATAGGCACGAAGGCCAGGACCAAGAGCAGCAGCAGCGTACGCTCGGTGAACACGTAATTGAAGCCGGCGAACATCTGCGAGGAGAACTTGCCGGGCTCCGCTTTTTTGTCGCTGCCCGCTCCCTTGGGCAGCCGCAGTATGAAGAGCGTCGCCACGCCATAACACAGCGCCGTGATGTCGAAAGCCCCGGCCGTGCCTAACCCCGGCGTGACGATGATGATCCCCGCGATGGCAGGCCCGACAATTGTCATCATGTTCCGGCCGGAGTTACTTAAGGCGATGGCGTTGCCGAGCCGCTCGCGCCCCACCAACGCGGGAATCAGCGACGATCGCGTGGGCATGCCGAGCGAAAACGCAATCCCTTGCAGAAATCCAAATACGATGAGATGCCAGACGGCAATCAAACCCGTGTGAATGAGGAGCGCCAGCAGGCCGGCAACCGTTAACATGAAAACTTGCGAGCCTATGAGGAGACGGCGCTTGTCGACGCGGTCAGCCAGCACGCCGGCAAAAGGTGAAAAGAAGAACATAGGCAGTCCCGTCGCCAAACCGACCAGCCCAAGCATGCCGGCGGATCCGCTGAGGTCGTATGCCAGGTACCCGCGCGAGACAATCGCAACTTGCAGGCCGCCAAAGGAGACCACCATACCCAACCACATGTCGCGGTAGGCAGGGATCGAAAGCGCCTCGAACGTGCGACTGAAAATCTGCGCACCCGGCCATGAGCTGCCGCGGGTGCCCTCCGGCTCTACCGCACTGGAACCTTCCGGTTCAGGCGCTGACGTTTTGGCGCTCAACGGGGCAAGTCCTATCTGATAGTGTCTTCAGTTGTATGTAGAGAACGTCTTGCCACGCAGCGCCAGAATTGCTGGGCGCGAAAAATATCGAGGAAGGAACAGTTCGCGGGCTACTGCCATAGCCAAGCGTGGACGTTCCCCCTCCATGCGAGATGCCTTTATTGACGTGGACGTTAACGTGCATTCTAGGCTGTTGCAGGTTCCGGCGCAATTAGAAATCTCACTTACCCTAAAGACTGCCGTGTAATCCGCCACTGTCTCCGGTCTCGAAGAACGCCGCGATGAGGCTATCGGCGGCGCGGTGCGGTGCAACATCCTTCGCACGTTGCGCTGCTTCTTCAATCTGCAGCGCCGTCGTCGGGTCTGAGCACGCTCTTGCGCCGGGCGAGCGTCGCGTTTACTCCCAACTCGCGGGAAAGTTCGAGGAAGCGCACAAGATCGGCACGGCTCAGCACACCCAACAGGGCGCTCCCTTCCATTACGAGTACGTGCCCGACGGCATGCTCGTCTAGCAATTCCAGGACGTTGAGTATCGGCTCGTTTGGCCCCACCGTAATCAGCGGAGGCGAGGTCATGGCGTGGCGCACGGTTGTCTCGGCCCACGCGCCCTGGGGTACGTTTCTCGCGTCGTTGATGGTGACGATTCCGACCACGCGGCCATCCTCTACGACCGGCAGAGCGCGATCGCCGTCGCTCAGGAGCATGGTGAGCACGACACGGTCCATAGTCTCGTCGGGACGAACAACGGCAGGGTTGGCGCGCATGAGGCTGGAAACGTGAACATCGCGAAGAGCCTCGTCCAGCGTCACTTGACGGCGGTTCGCCGCCGCGGCGCCGTTCAGGAACCAGCCGATGAAAATAAACCAAATACCGGCAAAGAAGCTACCACGAAAGAGGAAGAAAAGGCCAAAAGCGATTAGCCCAAATGCGAAGACCTGCCCGACGATTGTGGCGACCGTTGTGCCTTTGCGCATGCTGCCGGTAATAGCCCAAACGATGGAGCGGAATACTCTGCCGCCGTCGAGGGGAAAGCCGGGGAGCAAGTTGAATATGGCTAGTCCGCCGTTTATGAAGGCCAGTTGCGTGATGAGGAATTGTGCGGGCACGTCTAACGGCAAGATTACGCTCAAGACCAAAAAGATGATGGCAAGGAGCAGGCTGCTCGCGGGCCCCACCACGGCGATGAAGAACTCGTCACTGGGCCGTCGCGGCTCGGACTTGAGCACGGCGGCGCCGCCAAAGATGAAGAGCGTGATGCTCTCTACCTTCATGCCGCGAGAAAGTGCCATGAAAGAGTGGGCAAACTCGTGAAAGAGCACCGAACCGAAGATCAGCAGCGCGGCCGAGCTTCCCACTACCCAATACGTCAAATCGGTCCAGCCGGGATATCCGGCCGGAAACAGAGTGCGCGGCAGCGACCATGCGATGAGAAAGAACGCAAAGAACCACGTGTAATGCACGCGCACCGAAATGCCCGCCAAACGAAAGAGCGTGAGCGCTCCTTGGGTCATTGAGTTCCTGCCTCTGCTGCGCTGGATCCCTTGCTTCCACTGTAGCGTAAACCTTGGGACTAGCGGGGTTAGGTGGCGCAAAAATACCAAGCTTGGGAAAGACGAACGTGAGCGAAGAGCAGAAGAAATCTTGCGGGAGCCTTAGCTGGGCAGGCAGAAACAAGCTGAGGGCGGGGCTGAAACCGAAAGCAACGCACGGCCTAGAGCTGCTTGAGCAGGTTCGCCATTTCGATTGCGGCCATGGCGGCGTCGAAGCCTTTGTTGCCGAGCTTGGAGCCCGCGCGTTCCATGGCTTGTTCGAGGGATTCCGCCGCGATCAGGCCGTTGATGATGGGGATATCGGCGGCAAGCGCGACGTGGGCGATGCCGCCGGCCGCGCCGCCGGCGACGTGCTCGAAGTGCGCGGTCGCGCCGCGAATAACGACGCCTAAGCAAATGATGGCGCTGTAGCTGCCCTTCGCGGCCAGACGCTGGGCCGTAATCGGGATCTCCAGCGAGCCGGGCACGCGCGCGACGTCAATGGCATCTTCCTTTACGCCATGGCGGCTCAGGCCGTCCACGGCGCCTTGGACAAGCCGGTCTACGAATAACTCGTTGAAGCGCGCCGCCACGATGGCGAAGCGGTGGTCTCCACCCTCAAGCGTGCCTTCAATCGTACGTGCCACAGGCGCATTCACTCCGTGTCTTGCGTAGCAAACGAAAGATCGTGTCCCAGTCTATCACGTTTTGTTTGCAGATAGCGTAGGTTTTCGCTATTTGGTGGCACGCTGAGGGGCACGCGCTCAATCAATTCCAGACCGTAGATGCTCAGCGCCGCCGTTTTGATAGGACTGTTGGTGAGCAAGCGCACCTTGAATGCGCCGAGGTCTTTGAGCACCTGGCAACCGAAGCCGTAGTTGCGCTGGTCCGCGCCCAGGCCGAGGCGATGATTCGCCTCTACGGTATCCAAACCGCCATCCTGCAATTCGTAGGCGCGCATCTTGTTCATCAGCCCGATGCCGCGACCCTCCTGATTCAGGTAGAGGATTATGCCCGTGCCTACTTCCTGCACCATCTTCATGGCGAGGCGCAGTTGCATACCGCAATCGCAGCGTAACGATCCGAGCGCGTCGCCTGTGGCGCATTGCGAATGGACGCGCACCAACACCGGTTCTTCGGGCGTGATCGTTCCCGCCACGAGCGCGATCCCTTCTTGCCAGTCCGCGGTGCTCTCGTAGGCCAATGCCGTAAACTCCCCATACTCCGTGGGAATACGGCTGCGGGCCACGCGGCGTGCAATCGTTTCTGTGCGGTAGCGGTACTCGATGAGGCTGGCAATGCTGATGATCTTGATGCCGTGTCTGGCTGCGAACTCTTCTAGTTGTGGTAGCCGCATCATCTTGCCGTCTTCGTCCATAATCTCGCAGACTACTGCTCCTGGATAGAGATCGGCAAGCTTGGCCAGGTCAATGCTCGCCTCAGTGTGGCCGGCGCGCACCAGCACCCCGCCATCGCAAGCGCGCAAGGGAAATGTGTGGCCCGGCATTATGAGGTCGCTGGGTGTGGTATTGGGGTCCACTAACGCCTTGACGGTCTTAGCGCGGTCTGAGGCGGAGATGCCGCTGGCCACGCCATGCCGCGACTCCACAGAAACGGTGAACGCCGTGCCGTACATGGTGTTATTGTTACTATTCGACACCATGAGTGGAATGCGCAGTTCATCTAGGCGCTGGCCGGTGAGGGGCGTGCAAATGAGGCCGCGCCCATGCTTCGCCATGAAGTTGATCTTCTCGGGCGTGATCTTCTCCGCCGGAATGCAAAGATCGCCTTCATTCTCGCGGTCTTTATCATCAATGATGATGACGAAGTTCCCGCGGCGAAACTCCTCGACGGCCTCTTCAATCGTTGCCAGTGGCATGCGCATGGCCTCTCTGCTAATTCATCCAGTGCTTGAAGTGTTGCAGCGCGGTCGGATTGTCCTAGCCGCTGGTAAGTATCCTCAATTCGTGCGCCGCGTCACGCTAAGGCATCAATTTCCGCAGCAATTAGGGCAAGCGTGGCGCTCTCACCCTATGGTACCTATCGCGGTATCAGTTCCGACATAGAGATTATCGCCAATCCCGCCGCTCCAAGGCCACCCATCCGCAGCGTCAGTTCATGCTTTAGGCGCAGCCCCAACTCTCGCAGATCGGTCTTCGTTGCCGGCGCGCCGTACCCTTCGCTGCCCACTTTCAACAAGGCTTTGGCTTGGCGCTCCGTGAAGCCCGCGGCAATAGGGGTTTCAAACGCCTGGTGGGTGTAGAATACTGCCATCAGATCTGCTCCCCCGCATAGCTTGCCCAAATCACTGCTAATCCTGAGTCTGGTGCAATAAGCGCTCAACGTACTTCGCAAACAGGTCAACTTCCAGATTTACACGGGCGCCAAGCGGCTTGCGGGTTAGATTTGTGTGCTCCTTTGTATATTGTACCAGGGAGACGGCAAATGCCTGCGATTCTAGCGCAGTAACGGTAAGACTAACACCATCCACCGCAATCGAGCACTTCACGACCACGTAGCGGAGCACCTCCGGCGGCGCGCTGAAGCGCATCACTACCGAATCACCCACGACGGCTTGTTCCAGAATTGTGCCGGTGGCGTCTACGTGTCCTTGCACCACGTGACCTCCCAGGCTATCGCCCACACATAACGCTGGCTCTAAGTTTACTTTGTCACCGGCAGAGAGTTCGCCCAAAGACGTGCGTGAAAGGGTCTCCGGCGTGAGCTGGAAGGCAAATGCGGGCGGCCGTAGTGCCGCGACCGTGAGACAGGTACCATTAATGGCAACACTCTCACCGTGGCTGAGGGTATCCGCAATCCCCCGGGCCGCAATCTCCAGTCGTGCGCCATCAGGCGTCACTTCCACATTATTGACCGTGCCAAGCGCTTTGATAATGCCGGTAAACATGCTGCCCCCTGTGCCCTTGTTTGATTATACCGGCATGCGGCGACACTGAGCGCGATCCGCTAGTCGAGAGCCGTACCTTTGAGATAGGCCGTCAAGAGCACATCGGGGCCAATACGTCTGACAGATGAAAAGTGGAACCGCCGCGCTTTGCCTAGGACGCTACCGTCTCGGCCGGCGAGAATTGACGGCACATCGTCGCTGCCAACCAGGAGTGGTGCCACAAACACGAGCAGTTTTTGCACACAATCGGCTCTGAGGAATGAGCCGGCCAGGGTTGGGCCTCCCTCCAGCAGCACTGAGCGGACGCCTTCTGCCTCAAGCTGCCGCAAGAATTCCGGCACGCCCACACGCCCCACTTTGGGCGGCAGCGACCAAACGGTTGCGCCACGGGCGCGATACTCCCCCAGCCGATCAGCCGCTACCGCATCTGTCGTAACGATCGTAGTCCGGCCGGGGAGATCCGGGTCGAGAATCCGAGCACTCAGCGGCGTTCTGCCTTGGCTATCGAGAATATAGCGCCGAGGGTGGTGCACGTCCGAGCGCGCGAGACGCGTCGTCAAGCGCGGATCATCGGCAATGACCGTATTCACACCGACGACAATGGCATCGCTGCGGTCACGCAGTTCGTGTACATGGGCGCGCGCCGTATTGCCGGTCAAGTAGATTGATTCACTGTCGCCCGTCGCCACCTTGCCGTCAAGGCTCATAGCCATCTTCAAGGTGACAAACGGCAAGCCGGTTTGGACGCTGTGGAGATACGCCTCGTGGCAACGCCGGGCCTGCGGCTCACTGATGCCAACGCTCACCCGGATACCGGCGTTGCGCAGACGCTCCACACCCCGTCCGTTGACCCGCGGATGGGGGTCGAGAACGCCAATGCTCACGTGCCGAATGCCGGCGGCAATGATGGCATCAGTGCAGGGCGGCGTGCGGCCCTGAAACGCGCAGGGCTCGAGGGTCACGTAGAGTTCGGCGCCCTTGGCGGCATCTCCGGCTTCGCTGAGCGCCACCACTTCGGCATGTGCTTGGCCGGGCGGCTGCGTGGCGCCTTCGCCGATTACGACACCATTCTTCACGACGACGGCACCGACCGCCGGGTTAGGCGACGTGCGTCCCTGCGCCCGGTCTGCCAACTTGAGTGCCCGTGTCATGAAGGGAATAGACATGGTGACAAGCTACGGCGGATCAGGCGCGAGAATAGGAACCACGGCAGAATCCGGTATGAGACCGGAGTCTTTATAGACGTCACCGCCAAGCACCTTGGTCACTTGACCCTCGGAGGCCCAAGGCACGTCTTCTTTCCAGTATTGGAAGGCGGCTCGCTGCCCGCGAACAACAACCACGTTGCCAAATTCCTTGATACCCATCGGCAAGCCATAGTGCAGGAGCCAATTTGGATTCGTCAGGTAAGTTGTGCGCAGTGCTACGCGCGCGGCGCTCATTGCCTCACTATCGTCAGACTGCGCATTGAAGATTGCGTTGAAGTGATTCTCGACGATGCCGCCATCACCGTCGAACTGTCTGCCGTCATCGCTCGACCAGTCGAAGCTTTGCGGGATCTGCTTCCTTACTTCCAAATGATCATCAAAGCCTTTTGCTGAGAGGATGTCGAAGACGTTGGCAAAGTTCATCTGTCCGGTGGCAGCATCCCACTGCAATAGGGCGCCCTGGGTCGCCTGATAGACGAACCCACCTTCCTGATACGGCTGTGAAGCGGGGTAGCCCAGCGCCGCCACGCCGCCCAACGCAATGAATTGTGTAAAGCACGGGCAAAGAGCATCATCAACGATGGTGTAGCCAAAGCTCAGGGGGCGGTCGCCCCGCGCTTGTGGATAGAAGTGCCCATTGGCAATGCCATAGTCGTCACCTTGGCTGGGGAGGCTAGCCTCCGGGGTCGGCGCGGCGACTTCTGCGGCAATATCAGTATCGGTAGCCAGCCTTGGCGCAATCGGATCCGCTTCAGACGGACTATATTCAATCAAGAATACCGGCGGACCGCCCACAAAGAAGTAATCAGCCGGGTCTCCGCCGAAGAGCAAGAAGTGTCGGGTGGCTTTCCCCAAGTCTATCAGCCAGTTTTGGCCGGACTGCTGGAGAGGAAGTTCATTGCCATACATGTCAAGCAGCCGAGCGGTCTCCGCGCTGCGCTGCACCGCCACCTTAATGTCCTCGGGACCGGAGTTCCAGAGCACGAAGGTGCGTTCACTACCGCGATCAAATGTTACCTGCTGCACATGCCACTCGAAGCGCGGGGCATATTGGCGGGGATTCGGATTGTAGGTGCCATCAGGGTCAGTGGTTTGATTGGGTCGATCGAGGGTGTGCAGCCGAATGTTTGAAGCATGAGCCATGTATCGCGCCGACATCAGGTAGGCGCACGCGGCCGGCCGCAGTCGGTTAGTGTCCGCATTGACGCGATCATTGTGAAAGCGCCCCAATCCCCAGAGCTCATCCGGGGGTGGCGGCGGATCGTCGCTCATGGCGTGCCAGAACACCTTATCCCAGCTGGCGGCAAACGCAAGCGCATACGCTTGAATCAAGGCTGCCGCCTGCTCCTGCATGGTGATGCGGAACCCATCATTGCGGCTCTCAGCATCCCATCCCTCAGCCTGAGCGTCATCGTATGCCATGAAGTTTGTTTCTGTGATCCACCACTCGAAGCGACCGGGGTCTATGCCCGCGGCTTCGAGCCTGCTCTTGAGACTCGTGCGGATTGCGGTAGATGTTCATGGCAAAGACATCGAAGTAGTAGTTGTTCGCTTCAGCTTCGGGATCAGCCAGGAGAGCTGCGATAAAGGCGTCGAACCAGGGTAGCGACTGCTCGCCGCCCTCCTGCAGATCGAAATGGTAACTATAGGGCGCGACAATGATCTTGGCATCGGGATTGGCGAACTTCGCTGTTTTGTAGGCTACCTTAAGTATCTCCAAATAGTCGGCCGCAGTGCCAACTAATGTGTTGTATCTGGCATTTGGACCCCCGGGAGAGATTTCAACTTCGTTCCAGATCGCCCAATAGTCAATCTCGCCCTTGAAATGGCTGACCATCACATTGACGAAGTGTCCCCATTTGTCAAGATCCGGTCTGCTGCGCACACCGTCAGCAGGATTGAGTTGGGCAAACGATGGCGTGTTCTTCAGGAGACCGTAGACTTTGAAGCCGTTAGCGAGTTCGCGGTCTAGGGTGCCGGGGCCAAGATAGAATTGATGCGTAAGTTTTTGATAGTTGCCCTCTTCTTCCTCAATCTGGCTCCACTCGAAGACAAAGCGCGACCACTTTGCGCCAATGTTCTTAGCAATGTCAGTAGCGCGAAATGACTCGTTGACGCCGAATTTCTCGTCCGCAAAGATTGCCGGGTTCAACGGCGCTTTGCAGTCTTCCCAACCCCAGGTTTCCTCTCCAGCGCTCTGGGCGGGAGTTGCCGCCGCAACCTGGCCGGGCAGCATTGTAAACAACACAATCCACGCCACTACGGCGGCTACTATCCTATATGCAGGCCGAATCCGGTTCACGCCTTGCCGCTCTTTCGCTGTGTGTTACTCATCGAAGTCTGACTGAGATTTCCGCGTATGGATCTCGCCATGGTAGAAAAGTTCACAAAAGCTAAAGCTTTGTGAACGAAGCCATGATACGGCACCGCGGTTGAAGCGGTCAAGGCAAAGACCAGTGTGCCAGTAGCGCAATGTCATGCCGGCTGGAAGCTAGCAGGATGGCGGCGAAGCTCTTTCTTAGCGTGGCCAGCCCCTATAAATGCGCGTAGGGACAGATTCAAGATTGAGCATGAATATGGGACGCGCCAATGTAAACCACGGGCTACTGCGTGTATGCGCAGCCGGAAGGGCTGCCGAGGGCCTACACCACGGCCATCGCACGAAACTGGCTCACAATGCCGGGAAGCAAGTTAAGCACGAGCTCGATTTCGTCAGGCGTGTTTCCGTAACCCACGCTCAGGCGTAACGCGCCCCGGGCCCGGTGCGGCGGAATACCCATCGCTTGCAGCACGTGCGAGGGCTCCAGCGAAGTGGCGGAGCAGGCTGAACCGGCGGAGGCGCATATGTCATACATATCGAGGTTGAGAAGAATGCTCTCGCCTTCGATGTTGGCAAACGTGACGCTGGCGACGTGCGGCAGCCGCTGGGTCGGATGACCGGTGCGTTCGGCAATCTCGATCCGCTCGCAGATGCCGTTCATCAAGCGGTCGCGCAACGCCTGGCAATGTGCGCTCCGTTCCTCGCGGTGGGTATTGGACAGCGTGAGTGCTTTCGCCATGCCGATGACGTAGGGCACGTTCTCCGTGCCGGAGCGCCGGTTGCGCTCCTGTCCGCCGCCCTGGACCAAGGGAATGAGCGGTGTGCCGCGGCGCATGTAGAGCGCGCCAATGCCTTTGGGCCCATAGAACTTATGTGCGGCAATAGACATGAGGTCTATGTCCAGCTCTTCCACGTCCAATTCCATACATCCGGCGGCTTGCACCGCGTCGGTGTGTACAATGATGTCCTTATTCTGTCCCCGAGCCAGAGCCACGGCTTCCTGCAGTGGCTGAATAGTGCCGACTTCGTTGTTGGCAATCATAATACTGAGCAGGATAGTGTCCGGACGAACCGCAGCGCGCAGGGCATCTAGGTCTACGCTACCGTACTTGTCAACCGGCAGATAGGTGACCTCGAACCCTTCCTTCTCAAGCCGATGGCACGTGTGCAGCACCGCATGGTGTTCGATCTGCGTAGTGATGATGTGCATGCCTTCATCGCGCCGGGCATACGCCGCGCCTTTCAGGGCGAGGTTTGCCCCCTCGCTGCCGCTGCCCGTGAAGACGATCTCGTTAGGACTGCATAAGAAGACATCCGCAATATCCTCCCGCGCCTCTTCCAGCGCCTGCTTTGCCCGGCGCGCGATACTGTAGATGCCGGACGGATTGCCCCACTGCTCGGTGAGATACGGCAGCATAGCATCCAGCACAGCCGGGTCAACCGGCGTGGTAGCGGCATGGTCGAGATAGATCAGGTCGCTCATCAGGAAGATTGCCTAGCGTGAATTGGTAGCGAACCGTTTTTGAATTTACCCGAACTCGTGATCTTTACGCTCTTTTCTCGTGCGTACAACTATTGCCATCACGAGCTACAATAGTATCAATCACCACTATTCAAGTATAATACTGCGAAATACCGCTGCCAACTCAAACACAATCGCGAAAAAACTTTCTGGAGACAACGGCATGACCAAGTCGACCACACCCGCACAGTATGCGCCTCTAACGCACGTGCGCCAAGTTTACGACCAAACCGTCCCCACACACGACTACGCTGCCATCGGGCAGGCGGGTTTCACGCAATGGCAAGCCGAACTACGAGCCAAGGTGGCGACACTGCTTGGCGACTTCAACTGGCCGCGGGGTGATCTCGCGCCGCAGGTGCTCGCCACTGTTGAGAAAGATGGCTACATCCAGCAGAAGATCGATATAACGAGTGAGCCCGGCGTCCGCCTGCCTTTCTACGTGCTAACACCGCAAACGGGGCAAGCACCCTATCCTGTCGTGATTGCGCTGCACGGTCACGGATCCGGCGTGCAGGAGGTCATCGGCGAGCCGCAAGACGAGCAAGTAGCGGCGCACATAAGAAACTGCAACCATGACTACGGCCGCCAGCTTGCCCAGCAGGGCTTTCTCGTGCTTGCGCCGGAGCAGCGCGCGTTCGGCGAACGCCGCGAAATGGAGGACGTGGCGCAGTCGCCGGGCCAATCCTCCTGCCGCCAGGCGAGCATGAATGCGCTAATGCTCGGCCGCACTATGGTTGGCATGCGCGTGTGGGACGTCATGCGCGTAATCGACTATGCGGAGCAATATGCCGGCCAAACCGGTCTTGCCAACCTCGAAACGCTGGCATGCGTGGGCCTTTCCGGCGGCGGCACGGTAACAACCTTCGCCACGGCGATGGATGCCCGCATCACAACGGCGGTCATTAGCGGTTACTTCTGCACGTGGCAGTGGTCGATCATGGCGATGCGCCACTGCGAGGACAACTACATCCCAGGCATTCTGCAGCACGCGGAGATGGCCGACGTCGGTGCGCTCATCGCCCCCCGTCCGCTGCTCATCGAAGCGGGTACGGAAGACCCGATCTTCCCGCTCCCAGGTGTGCACGATGCGTACGAAAAGCTCGCGAAAGTCTACGCGCTGCTCGATGCGCCGGAACGGCTGGCGCTTGACGTCTTTGCAGGCGAACACCAGTGGCACGGTACGCTGGCAGTGGACTGGCTAAGGCGCTGGCTGTAGTAAGGGCTTGCGCGACTATTGGGACATTTGAAAGGCGCTTGGTGGTCCCTGCCCGCTTTCCACAGTTGCATGCTACATGTCCGTTCGTGCTGAGCCTGTCGAAGCATGAACGGACAAACTCAAACTCTCTGTGTGTGGAATGCACTCAGCACGTACCCGCCACGGTGGTTTAGTGGCCCCCTCCTGCTCAACGTTTGCTCTCGTCCGGCGCGGCGAGTTCCTGGGAGCGGCGGTACGCCGCCATGACGGCCGCTTGCAACGCCGCGCGCACGCCGCCTTGCTCCAAAGCCTGCAGGCCTTCAGCCGTGGTGCCGCCCGGGGAGGTGACCAGATTGCGGAGTTCTGCAAGGTGCTTGTCTTGGTTCTGGGCCAGCAGGGCCGACCCTTTTACCGTCTGCACGATGAGCGCCGCAGCCGTTTCCCTGGGTAGGCCGACACGCACTGCGCCATCGATGAGGGCTTCGATTAGCAGAAAGACGAATCCCGGGCCGCTACCGTTTACGGCGGTCGCCATGTCCAGATAATGCTCGTCCGGCACGAAGAGCTCCAGACCCGCCGCTCGAAAGAGCGCCTGCGCTTGGGATTGTTGCTCCGGTGTTGTGTCGGCAGTAGCCGTCCACACCGTTGCGGCTTCCCCAATCGTCGCCAGAATGCTGGGCATAGCGCGCACGCTGCGCCGGTGTTCCAAGAGCGACGTGATCGTGTCCAGTGGAACGCCCGCCATAATGGAGACCGCGAGCGCGTCCTGCGATAGCGCATCCCGCAGCGGTGGCAGTGCTTCCTTGATCTGCTGCGGTTTCACGGCGAGAATGGCGACGTCGGCTCCCGCTACTACCGCGGCATTATCTTCGTTCACGTTGACGCCGTGGGTCTCTTTCAAATATGCGCGGCGACTCGCCACGGGCTCACCGACCGTAATCGCGTCGGCACGGCACACGTCTTGCGCGATTGCGGCTGCCAAGAGCGCCTCACCCATCGCCCCGCCACCGACGACTGCTAGCTTTCGAATCATAGCTCTTCCCTTTCAGACGGTTCTATCAGCCACGTCACGCCATCCCATCGGAGCGTCACGTAGCCGCGAGTTGGAGGCCGGACTACCTTGATTCCCCGTGCCCTCCACTGGGCGTCACTTTCATCCAGCCACGGTTCATCCAACAATAGCAAGCGCGGCTGCAACGTTGCTATGAAGTGCGCCAGCCGCGCGGGCGTGATTGCGCCTTGCACGATGAGTACTTCAACCGGCTGCACATGCTGTACGGTTGCATTTGCTTGTATGATAGCAAGTTGCTGGCTGCCAAATCTGACAAGCTTCGTCTCCGGTGCGCTTCCGGCATTGATTCGAACATCGTCTGTAGTGCTTAGCGCGATGCGATACTGATCTCCAAAAGGCAGACGGTCTTTCGCGGCCGGTGATTGCAATACCCACTGTTCCCCTTCATGCAGCAAGGCGCTCGAGATGGAATCCCGAGGCGGCAACGTCCCACTGCCGCCGATCCAGAGCGCGCGGTTGCGCTGCCAGATGGGCAGCAAGCGGTCCAAGTCATAGCGGCTGGGCGGCTCACGATAGCCGATGAGCAGCGGCTGACGGTGCGGGGTCTCGATGAGGACGGCGCTGCCCAGGGAACGTTCGAGCAATGTCACGCTGGGTTGACGGCCCAGCTCTGCCGCCATGCTGCCCCATAGCACCAGCAGGATGCTGCCAACCGTGCCGAGACTGAAGATTGTGGTCCAGGAAATAGGAACACTCCCGATGCGGCGGGGCCCAGCGGGTCGCTGCACCCTGCGGCTCGTCCAGACCACTATCAGCACCGTCAGCACCGCGGCGAGCAGGGCCGGAAGCAACCCGCCTGCGGCAATAGTAAACGACGGCCAGCGGCTGACCTCCGTCGCGATGCGAATAAAGGCCTCCATGGGCAGGTAGGCGCTCCATGCCAAGACCTGACCGGTAGCGGTGTGGACAAGGCCCACTGCCGTTGCCACAGCGCCACTGAGCATGATCCACGGAATGAGCGGCAGAGCGAGTACATTACTCACGAGAAAGAACGGCGACACCCGACCGAAAACGTATATTAAGAAGGGAAGAACAAAGAGCTGCGCGGCAAGCGTGGGCGCGACAATCGCCGCTAGCGGCGACGGGAGCCAGCGGAGCCGATTATGCAGAGGCTCCGATAGCACGAGCAACCCGGCCGTTGCAGCCACTGAAAGCTGGAAGCCCACGTCCCACAGGATACTTGGGTCCCAGGCAGTCATGGCTACCGCCGCCAGAGAAAGCGCCGACCAGGGGTCGCGGTCGCGTCCCAATGTGGCGGCGAAGAGCAGCAGAATTGCCATGATCGCGGCGCGCACTACCGCCGGGTTCGCGCCGACCAAGACCGTATAGAGCACTACACCGCCCATGCTCAGCCAGAGTGCCCGCCTGCCAAGGAGACGGCGCGTAATGCTCTCTAGCATGATGGCGACGATGGTCATGTTGAAACCGGAGATGGCGATGAGATGGGTAGTGCCGGAGAGATCGAACGCCTGCCGCAGCGTGGCGGGTATGCCCGCGCGTGCGCCGAGCAGAATCCCCTGGAGCAACGGCGCGTGGGGCCGCGGCAGGATTTCTTCCATGGTGGCGAGAAGCCGCTCCTTCACCCCGTAGAGCGCGCGCAAGATCGGCTGGCCGCGTTCGCCCGGCACAAACTCCACCCGCGGAAATGCCAGCAATGCCTGAATGCCCAGCCGTTCCAAGTACCGCTGATACCCGGGACTATTGACGCTCTCCACTGCTTCCAGCCGCCCGGCTACCTCCCACGCCATGCCGTAGCGCGCCGGGAACCTGGGAGAAAGCGTCACCCACACCCGGCCGGAGACCGGCTGCCAGGCGTCGTCTATCCAAGCAGCCTCAGCGCGAAACTTCACCCGCGTGCTGCGGTCTGAGCGCAGCGGCTCGGACGCCACCCAGCCGCGGATGGTGGCAGTCTGTTCGAGATAGGGTTCCAACGGATTGGCAGCGGAAGCTGTAGCCGTCCCATGGTAGCGACTCATACCCAGCGCAGCGGCAACGAGGATCAGAGCGCCCAGCGCAATGGTGCGCGTACCGGCGACGGCCAAACCAAGACCGCTCACCAGCAAGAGCGCAAGCACCACCAGCGGAAACGGCGGCAGTAGGGTACCCAACACGATGCCGACAAGAAAAGCCGGCCCCAAGATGCGCGTCACTATAGGCTAATCCAGAGTATGTAGTTCTCTGCATAACGGAAGGTTGCGGTAGCCAATGAGAGTGGCTATACGGCTATTTGACCGTTACTCAATCGTGGCGATGATGTATTCCATATGCCGCTGCTTGCACCACATCTCGGCAGCCTTGCGTTTGCGTTTTACGTCGTTGGAATCGAGACGGCTGGGGTCCTTTACTTCTATCAACACCTTGCTACCGTCCACATGCTTCACAAGAAAGTCGGGGACATATCTGCGCTGATGTTTCTGACCGTCAATCCAAGGTATTGTTATTCCGTGCCGCTTCATCCACTTAAGTACGTGTGGGTCCTCCTCCAAGCGGTCCATCATCAACTGCTCAAGGCCGCTTTGGTACTTCTCGAAGTTCCAAGGACTCTTCCGGGGATTGTGGTAGTCTCCGTGTTTGCTAATCGCCATACTCTACGACTCCTGCAATCAAACCGGGAATGGAGGCGATCCTGACTTTCATTTGTGGCAGCATCTTCCATGCGAATTCAACTTCCGATCGTTCAGCTAGCCCTAAAGACGAACCATTGAGAAACTTTCCCCGCACATGGTGGAGAAGCGCACTATACACTCGATCCTTAAATGCTGCAGCGTAACCGGCTTCAACGGTCAAGTCTTCGGCCAACTGCAGCAAGCCGACCTTCACAGCTTCGCGAATTGCATCGTCAGACACAAGTACGCTAGCGCCACTCGCGCCAGCCGCCTCGGGGGCCGAGAGAATCGTCTTCCATCCGGCCCCGCTCAACTCTCGACCGACAACTCCATCCATATCAACTCTTGTAATTTCCACCAAGGTAGGATCGTATTGGATTCCATTCAATGGTTCTTGCCAGTCTTGTAAAGGTATAGGTGGTGGTTCAATGTCTCCTAAATCAAACTCACCATCGTCCTGAATTGCCGGGTCGACAGGCGGGACATCAATAACCAATTCTGGCTTTGTGAATTCCTGCTTTGGTGGAGGCGGCGGCAAATCTTCATCTTCATCAAAGAGTTCGTCAATCTGAACACCAGTCCGCCTCTTGGCATTGAATATTTCCCAAAGCCAATTGTGGTCTAACTTCGGGTGATCAACGACAGCGCAGATCTGCGGCTCGGTTGCTTCAACACCCCTTGCCCGCACGCGGCGCAATCCTCGGCCCACTACCTGCTGCCCGTAAACCTTGCTGCCGAACTTGCGTAGGAGCAGGATCACGCCTACTTCCGGTACGTCCCAACCTTCACGCAACATTAGGACGCTAACGACGGCTTTGTAGGGCGATCCGGCCTTCTGCTGCCTACCTAATTCCAGCGCTTTTTTTCTATCAGCTTCACTACTGTCCTCTGTAACAAGAAGTGACTTAACTTTGAAGTACTTGCTAAGCGTCTGTTGTGCCTTCTCTGCATCCGCCTTGCAGACTGCGACAACGAAGAGTATCGGCTGATAGCGTCCTTTCGCCCGCCGCTCTTGTTCTTGCAAGCGGCGCAGCGCTATCGCCATTTGTTGGCGCATCGGTTCATTATCGGTAACCCATTGAGTCGCATTGAGACCGAGCCGATCCACCTCGTCCCAGTCGATCTCCTCTACCTTGCGCCGCTCGCCGCTGAAGGCATCCGTGTAGGTCAACTGCACGGTTTTGATGTCGGGCTGGTAGACAACCGGCGTCTTTATGATCCCGTCGGCCAGCGCATCGGTCACGCCATACTCGTAGATCATGTCGCTGTCCGGCTCCTTGCCGTCTGCGCGGTCGGGCGTTGCCGTGGTGTCCACGCGCAGCGCGACCTTTTCCCGCATGCGCCGCAGCGTCTCATCATACTCCGGCGCGGGCGAGTTATGTGCTTCGTCGTTGAACAGCGCAAAATCTGGGCCGTTCATGATCGCCGAGAGATTGCTCTGGCCGCTTCTATTGCTTTGGTAAAACTGATGTATGTTGCCCAGAATCACGCTAGCACCCAGCAAGCTGGCCCACCCGCCTTCCCTATCGCTGCCCAGCGTCGTCAGCGCGAAATCTTCGGGGCCACAGTGAGCCCAGTCGGGCAAGAGGCCGCGATCCTTGAAGACTTTTCCACCTTGAAAGTCATCTTCTAATCGGTCACGAACGATGAGATTAGGACAAAGCATGACGCAATTGGAAATGCCGTGTGCAATGCGCAGCCACGCAATCACGGCTGCGATGACTGCTGTCTTGCCCCCTCCCGTGACAATGTTCAGCAGCATCCCATCTGCGCCGATTTCCATCTTGCCCAGTATCTCGTGACCGTAGACCACGCGCAGGAATGAGCCCCATTGATGAGGCCAGAGCGTGCCTTCCCGAGGCGCCAAATCGTCATCTTCTTTGGCAAGAGAGGCAACGTATCGGTATGATTCTTCCTTCAGGCCTGGCATACCGTCGCGCCGCCAGTCACGGAAACCGTCTTCATGTCTGGCAAACTGGTTGAACATGCGTTAGCTAACCTCTATCTCGGCAGACCAGATTCCCTCGCCGCCCATATCGTCCTGTACCCGGCAGGCAACCCAACGGCTCCCTTTCGCAGGAAACACATATTGCACTTGCAACACCGGCTCCTTCTTGCCTTGGCCTTTGCGCACAAATGAATACTTTGGCGTACTACTGAACCGCTCTTCGTAGTCGAAGTCCCACTGCACGTTGATGATCTTCGCACCGGAATTCATGACGATCGACTCGCTCGCGTCGAACGTGTAGGTGAGCGGCGCGCTGCGCCTGTATCCGACCTCGACTCGCGGCGGTTGCACAAACGTCAGAAAGTTCTCGTAATCAGCATGGTCTGTTGAAAGCGCCGCGACGTGTTCACGAAAAAGCGGCGAATCTATGCGGATCATGTCGAGACGAATGAAGTTCAGGTCCGTATTCTCTAACTTGCGCAAGCGTTCCGCCGCCACGGTCGCGTCCGGCCGAAACGCCCAAGCCAACATAATTCCGTCGCGTAGATTGTCCTGCTTGTACCTAAGAGTGCTGCGGACCGCATTGGCGAACATCTGCACGTCCGCAGCCGTTGCGGCACTTTTCTGGTTTGGTTCACCCACCCAAACGGGAATCGCTCCCTTGTAGCCATGAATGCCCTCTTCCTGATCTTCATCCCGAGCCCCAAAGCATCGTAAGACAAAGGATCGAAACTGATCTGCTGGTGCACTGGACAGCCTTTGAGCCTCATATACACCCCAGTGTTCCACCGTGAAATCTGGTACCGCGAATATCTGGCCTGTCTGTTCTTCAACTTGCCGCGTTAACCGATCCGCCGTAATTGCAACCGCCACCCGAGACTGGTCGCATGCAATCCAATTACGATCCAGCGATTGCGCAACTGCCACGGTAGTCCCACCACCGGAGAAGAAGTCTGCCACCTTTCCATGTTTTGGCGAACTACTCTTTATAATTCTCTCAAGTAGCTTTTTCGGTTTCTGAGTTGGGTATCCTATTCGTTCAGGATCCTTTTGCTGAAGATGATTAATGCCTAGCCATGTGTCTGAAGGGATGGTTGGTTCGTCGTCATAGTACTTGTAAATCTTTCCACCAGACTTTATTGTGCGATAAACTCTGCCATCCTTATCAACGTTCTTCTTTAGATTGTTCTTTTTCGACAGTTCGCTGCCGCACATAGCACATTGAGTTCTTGAAATGCCAATTGCTTCTCCTGAGAACACTTTCTTTGCAGCGTTTCGAGCGTACCAAAGCAATACATCATGCTTGCGTGGAAAGAAGTTAGTGGAGCGACCTCCGCTACCATAGTGCCAAACGACCTCATTCAAGAAGTTGTCATATCCGAAAATCTTGTCCAATTCAATCTTTATGTAGTGACTTGCATAATAGTTGCAGTGAACATAGATATTCCCAGTCTGCTTCAATAGCCGCTTCATCTCGTAGAGGCGAGCGTTAAGCCATATTAGGTAGCCAGGCATTCCCCCTTCCCAAATGTCTGAAAAGGAGCGCAACTCGTTCTGATCGCCGAAAATGACGTTGTATTGTTTGCCCGAAAAGAAGGGCGGGTCAATATAAATCAAGTCAATGCTCTCGCTGGGAAGTTGCCGCATAACGTGGAGATTATCGCCCCAGAAGAGGCGATTGGGCTCCAATTCAGGATGGCCGAACTGTACGCGCTCAACTACCTGTAATGGTAAGGAGACAGCCGGAAAGTGCTTGCGGAATCCCCTTCGGCGGTCCCAGCCCAGCGGCTCTTTCTCCACGGGAACCGAGCCAAATCGCACCGGCGGCCGCCAAAACTCCTCTTGCTCGGGCAAGGCATCCGCGCGCTCATCTTGCTCCTCAACATCCGGCGGCGCGATGAAATCACCCTTGGCAGGGCCGGTGCGTGCCTCTTCTGGGTTGCCTTCCGCCATTAGACATCTCCTCTACCCATTTGAAATTCGCAATGTCCCAACAACTCGAATGCTATAATAGCATGGCCTCCATTCAGCAGCGCTTGACTGCGACGCGAGGAGGGCCCCGGCGGCAGTCGGGATTGTCTGCTTTGCCGTTAGCATTTCATTACCCGTAACGCTGCAATGAAGTCACTCTTGGGAGATCAATCCATGTCTGATGAAGCTGGAATTGTCCGTGTCCCGGCCGCAATCATAGAAGCCTTTGATACCGAAGCGCTGCGGACGGTCGGCATGCGGCCGGATGATGCGGCGCAGGTGGCGCAGTCGCTGGTGCACGCCGATCTCACCGGCGTCTTTACCCACGGCAGCAACTTTCTCCCGCTCTACGCCAATTGGATTCAGGTCGGATCGATTGACCCGACCGCTACGCCGGAGGTGGTGAGCGACAGCGGGGCCACCGGACTCATCAGCGCGCGCAACGCCATGGGGCAAGTGGCGGGCGTCCAGGCCATGGACTTGGCAATTGAAAAAGCTAAGCAATTCGGCATCGGCGCGGTGGGCGTGCGCGAGAGCAACCACTTTGGCGCCGCGGCTTACTTCACCATGCGCGCTCTCGACCACGACGCCATCGGATTTTGTTCAACCAACGGCATTCAGGTCATGGCGCCCTACGGCGGAGTCACGCCCAGCTTGAGCAACACGCCCATCGCCTATGCGATTCCGGCAGCCACGGAGCGCCCGCTCATGCTCGACATGGCCGTGAGCGTGGTCGCGGCGGGAAAGGTGGCGTTGGCCAGGCGCAAGAACGAGCCTATTCCCCCCGGCTGGGCCTTGACGGCCACCGGCGAACCCACAGAGGACCCCAGCTTGGCAAAGCTCATGGCGCCGGTGGGCGGTCCCAAGGGCTACGGCCTGGCCGTGGTGCTCGACGCGCTGTGCGGTGTGCTCACGGGGGCGCTCTTCGGTCAAGACGTGCGCCGGGGCGGTATCCCCAATACGCCGCAGGCAATGGGCCATTTCTTCATGGCGCTCGACATAGGCCACATGATGCCAGTGGACGAATTCAAGCAGCGCATGGACATCCAGATCCGCCAGATGCGCAACTCCGAAAAAGCCAAAGGGGTCGAGCGCATTTACCTGCCCGGCGAAATCGAGCTGGAGCGCAAAGAGCACTTCCTGCGCGACGGCATCGCCTTTGCAACCCAAATCGTCGAAGACCTGGACGCTATGGCAGAGACGTTTGGCATTCCTTCCCTTTCAGGGCGCCTCTAGACCTACAGGAAAGTGTCGACCCTCAAGACCTGAATTAAGTCCTGGATACCCAGATACTGGATCAAGTGGTTTCAGCCTAAATGTGACGAATTGAAGATACAGAGAATTCAAGATACGATTGAGTCGGTAATCCGAATTGTATAGTGAAATACCTCGTTAAGAAATCTAATCCATGGATCACCACCAAGGTCCAAGTCGTCGAGCAGGAATACCTTGTCGACGCCCATTTTTTCGAGCCTGGTTCTCATTTCATCTGTGACAACTCCCACAACGAGAATATTGACACAGTTGGCCGGAGTCTCGTCAAAGCTCTTCTGCATTGCGCCAAGTCTTTCGAGCGCACCGGCGGGGTCTTTGCCCCCTTTGATTTCAATCGTTGCCGCCACTCTTTCATCTTTGCCGGTGCCTTGCCGGAATAAGACATCCGGCTCGGATCCGAATCGCATCCAGTAGCCATTGGGCAGTTGGAATTCGGTAGCATCTGCATTCTGCTTCAAGATCAAATGCCGACCATCAAGCCAATTCTTAATGCGATTCTTCACTAAGTTCTCTGCATCGCGACCAATGATGTTGCGGAAAGTCCCATCCAATCCAATACCCATGTTGGCAATGATATTTCGATAGCCATTCTCAAGTGTCCAATTCGTCGTACCTTCAATTATTGACGAGATAACTGCATTGTAGAGTCGAGCCACCCTCATGCTGTGATCTCTTGTAATGGGTGCCTTGCGCGATCCATCTTCCCATGAAGATACAGGGACAGCGATATCTGCAACTCTCTTCTGTGGCAGTAATGCTATTCCGCGATAGTATTGTGAGGTACAGGGGTGTTTTTGAAGAAGCCCTGGATGAGCAAACACCAGCTTGGGATCTAAACTGGAACCGTCTACAAGTGTCCAAGCCTGCTCACTGATCATCAGTTCACTTAGTGGAGAAAACTCTAGGTCTCCATCGAATCGGGATATCAACTTTCTCAGGGCTTGATCAGTCCGATTTCGGATTCTCTCCGACATTAGGGTAGACCTGCGCCTTGCATCGTTAAGACTCATCACTTGCGCACCCACCTATAGACGCACTTTCTGATCTCGCGCCTGCCGAATCGGCCCATCTGCTGACTTGAATTGCCTTTGCCACGGGGCAGCATCCAGATATTCTCGCAGGAGAACCCTGACTGCTCAGCGAAGTCGGACAGAATTAGATCTACCGGCACCTCTTCGCCATGGTACTGAACATTGTCGTTAACCATGATTACTGTTCCGCCAGGGCGAATTAATCGACCTAACTCCGCGACAACTATCGCCATCTCCTGGAAGTACCCTTCCAGCAACCTAATAACATGCCTGTTACTCAACTCGGCAACGTGCCTATTTAGAATTGCGAGCACTTCGTGGAGGGCTTCCTGATTCTGGTACATCCTAATCGCGTCATTCATCAGGTCAGGGTTCTTGTTATACACTTGGCGAAGCCATAAGAGTTTGGTCTTATTCTCCACAGTTGCGGATAACATCTGCTGTCTGAGATCTACGAACTTGCCTTGATCGAAGCCAAGCCAGGCGAGCTCTAGTGCGTACGTACGAGTGTAGTCATACCTGTTGGCGTAGGGTGGAGAGGTTATCACCATGTCAAAGCGGGCATCGTCCAACTCTTGCATTGACTCTAGACACGATCCGACAACCAACTTTGGGCTAGTCCCTCCATACTCTCTCTTGAGACTTTCAATGTCCTGGACCATCTCAAATAGCCGCGCTCCCAGTGCGTGCTCAAACGGAGGAATTGGACCTTTGTGCATCCTCGCCCTAAGAGTCCGACCAGACCGATAGTCCCACCTAAGGTATTGACCGTCCTTTCGTGTATAGCTAACGTCTTCCAGGATTGTCATACATGCCACATTCAGCAAGGCTTGAAGTGCGTTATCTCCGACGGTGGAGATGAATTGTCGGGCTTTGGCAATAGCTATCTCTGTCGCATCGGAAAAAGCCGCTTTAGTGATTTCCACATGAGGGTATGCAAACTCTGCCGGTGCTGGCTCATTTGACGACAATCTACCGATTAATTCGCTACTCACGGCTTCGAACGAAGTTTTCGCGATCCCATTAGCAGCATGGGTTATTGCGTTGCCTACCAGTACGCCAACGGGCATTATTTCAATTCCCGTTGCCGGAATCCCCTTGCTCCCAGCAATCAAGGGTGTCGTACCGATGCCGGCGAATGGATCAAGAACGGCCTTTGGTTTGTGTTCGTCTATGAAACGCTCGACAAGCCCACGCGAAAAGCCCTCCTTGTATTTCATCCAACGAAGACCAGGGACTTTCCGATTACCCTGATAGGAAACCGCCTTGCGAGTGAACTGAGAATTGACAGAGAGACGTCTGCTGAAACGTTTGTGAAGAGATCGGCGATCTTGAACGTTCTCTCCGTTAGGAGACACCACGGGATCCATCAAAACTATCACCTGTCAATTGTGAGGCTAGGGCAGAATTACATTTCACGGCGCTACCGGATTCGCTTCCCGAATATCGGTACCATTGAAATTGGTACTTCAATCCCCGTCTATCCACGCCGCATAGACAACTAGATTAGACTTCCTGCACTGAATTGTCTCTTGACCGGCAAGAACCCCAATAAAGACTGCTTCATGATAATGAGGCTCGACGAATCCAGTCAAGCCTGCTTTTCCATTCAGGGAGTTCATTACGGTCAAGTTTCTGAGGCATGATCGGCCTCAAATCGAAAGTGGCGACGCATGGCGACGCATATAGAAAGCAATAGACTAGTCGACAGCAATCCCGGTTCAGACGGCACTACGCTTTCATCGAATTCACGTCCAGGCTCCTCACCGACCATCACGCTATGAGACGTTGGGCAGTTTTCGAACGGCACCTAAAGCCGTAAATGCTATAAGATGCCACTGGCTGCCTTAAAACGATGCTTCTGGGACACAGCCGTTAGTGTGACCCAGAAGCAACCTCGAAAAAGCGTTCATGCTCCAGCGTAGAGACCGCAGTGGTGAGCAGTCGCTCAAGCACGGACGCCTCTTCTACTTGGTTGAAAGCGCAGCAAGAGCGTTAGCAGCAAGCGCTGGAAGTTAGGAAACCAGCCGCAAACTCAAGTACGCAATTCTCCTAATTCTGCCCATCGCTAATGCCGCTGATGCGCGTGTTGATGGTGTGCCAGCCGGAGGCGCCATTGGGCGCGGGTTCGAGCCGCGTCTCGTCTTGCAGTTCACCGCCGCCGTCGGTAGCGCGCACCCGAATCGTGTAGCCGGCCGCTACCGGTGGTTCCCACGTAGTTTTCCACTGCACCCACGAAAACGGGGTGAGCACCTTGCCAAGCTCCGCCTCTATCCAGTTATCGCCCTCATCGATGCTGACTTCGACCCTGCTAATGCCGCGGTTGCCGGCAAAGGCGATGCCGCCGATCAAGACTTCTCGGTCCACCTTGACACTCACCGTGGCGCCGTTGTTCGGCGCGTCGATGCGAGACATCGTCTTGATGATGGCTTCATCGCTCCAGCCGCGCTGTTGCCAGAAGCCCTTGAAGTCATGGTCTACCGGCTCGATCCGCGTCAGCCACTTCACGTTCTTCATGCCGTAGATGTTCGGCACAACCAGGCGCGCTGGAAAACCGTGGTTATTCGGCAGTATCGCGCCGTTCATGCGGAACGCCAAGAGCACGTGGGGGTCCTGCGCCTTTTCAAGCGGGATGCTCTCTTGGTATCCGTCTGCCGCGTGCAAGACGATGTCCTTCACGCCCGGCTGTATGCCCGCTTGGACCAGCAGGTTCCACAGCGGCACCCCTTCCCACAGCGCACAGCCGATGAGGTCTCCGCCGACCGAGTTGCTGATGCATTGCAGAGTCGCGTATTGCTGCTGGGTGGGCATAGCCGTTAGCGCATCGTAATCCAGAGTCATCTTGTTGTCCACCATGCCAGTGATGGTAAGACTCCAGTCCTTTACGTCTACGCTAGGATCGATATTGTTCTTGGAGATGACATAGAATTTGTCGTTGGGTGTAACTAAGGGCTCCAGTCCCTCAAAGCCTTCCTGGAAAATGGGGAGCGTCTCGCCGCTGGCGCTGAGAGTAGTTGCTTTCGCCGGTTCATTGAATATGGCCTGCGCCTGCGCAGCAAACGAACGTTTGAGCATGTAGGCGCCGCCCACGACCAGCCCGGAAGCAGCCAAGGGCGCCAGCGAACGACGGGACAACATGCTCTCAGAGGCCGTTTCGGACGCCTCGACAACGAAGGGCTGCCGGACATACGCAAGCACAACTCCAAAGGCCAAATAGGCAATGATGTCGGTGGCAACGGCAGCAAACACCGGTGTGGATGCATCCGTGCCGAAGAAGCCGCGTTCCACGAACGGCGAAATCGTCACCGTGTGGATCAGCCACAGCAACCCGCCAAAGCCGAGGCCGTACAGCAACGCCGTTGGCGTCCCGCTGCTGTTATCGTTTGCGCCAATGCGAGCCAGCAGACGGCCATAGAGCAGTCCCAACAAGCCGCCCGCGCCAACCATGCCAATGAGTATCGCGTAGAAATTCAGTGTCTTGGCCATGGTGCCGAAGATCTGAATCACCGCCTCGAAAAGGGCAGGCGGTATAAAGCTAAGAATGCTTTCAATCACCGCCTCCGGCAGTGCCGGAATCTGCCAAATGAAGCGAACGACAAAGTAGATCGCGAGAAAGGCCACCGCGGCAATTGCCCCGGAAAGAAACTCTCTGCGCCACGGTACAGTCGATTGCATATACGTCCTCTCCTCCACTCCTAAAGTACGGATGCCTTGACTTCATCGTAGCACAGTGTTATTGGGGGCATATCGTTCCCACGTAAGAAGTTCCTAAGAAGGGTCTGAACAACTCGGTGCAAGCGTGGCGTTATTGGTGTGTGCAGGATTGTGGGGGCGTTTTGGGGTGTGTTTTGGCGTTTGGGAGGGGCTGTTTTGCCCGTGTTTCGGCGCTGCTGGGAGCGTTTTTTGCTCCCACTCGTGTTTTGGGCGCACTGCTCCCGTGTCAAGCTGCCAACTGGCGTGCGGCCGTCACCACATTGGTCAGCCCCAGCAGCAAGGCCAGCCGTTGCCTGTTCTTGGCCAGACCCCGGTAGCGCACCGTGGCGTAGCCGAAGTGCCGCTTCACCCACAGGAACGGATGCTCTACCTTGGCCCTGACCGACGCTTTGCGCCGCTCTGCCAGCGCCGCCGCGCTCTCAGGCGCCAGTTTCCGCCGCTGCCCAGGCTTCAACGCCACCTGCCACGCTACGGCGCGCCCCTGATGCTCCGGTCGCTTCTGCACCCCCACGTACCCCGCGTCTCCCCACACCGCTTTCTCCGCGCCGTGCAGCAACGCCGCCGCTTGGGTCACGTCGTGCACGTTGGCCGGCGTCGTGGTGAAGCTGTGCACGAGCCCCGTCTCTGCGTCGGCCCCAATGTGCAGCTTCATCCCAAAGTAATACTGGTTCCCCTTCTTCACCTGCCGCATCTCCGGGTCTCGCTCCCCCTCGCGGTTCTTGGTCGACGTTGGCGCCGCGATGATGGTCGCGTCCACTACCGTCCCTTCTCGCAGCCGCAAGCCTTGCGACGCCAGATGCGCGTTGATCGCCTCCAGCAATCCCTCTCCCAACTTGTGCCGCTCCAGCATATGCCGAAAGTGCAGAATAGTCGTCTCGTCCGGCAGCGCCTCTGACAGCCGCAGCCCCACGAACCGCCGCACCGGTTCCACCTCGTACAGCATGTCCTCCATCCCAGGATCGCTCAGGTTGTAGAACAACTGCACGCAGTGTACCCGCAACATCACCGACAAGGGATACGGCCGCCGCCCACGCCCCGCCTTGGGATAGTACGGCGCAATGCGCGCCTCCAACTCCGCCCACGGGATCAACTCCTCCATGCGCTCCAAGAACTTCTCCCGCCGCGTCTTGCGCTTCTTGTGCGCGTACTCCAGGTCGGCAAACGTCGGCTGCTCCATTACCCAACTCCTCACCATATGCTGCTTTCTTGCTATGATACTATGCCAGAGACTTGTTCAGAGTGTTCCTAAGAAAAGCTCATTGAAGGAAGTGCCGGCAGGTGGCAAATCCGCGACAAAGGGCGTAGACTACTTAGGAATAGGTAGGGTAAGCTATTCGCTTAAGTAACCATCACCATATGCAAAGATTGCAGGGCATACAGAACGCCTAGCGGCACTTGCAGGACGGAGGTAACCGCCTCATGAAAACTGAATTAGTCTCATCTGAACACTCGCGTCGGCGTGTGCTCCGCACCCTGGGCACTCTTGGTCTCGGTGCCGCCGCAACATCGCTTCTCTCAGCTTGCGCCGGCATAAACCGCCGCGCCTGTGATGGACCGTGCGAACCCACACCCACGGCGTTTATCCCGATTACGCCGACGCCGGTCGAAGGGCCAAGGCCCATTATTCGCAGTCCCGGCCTTGTGAATTTCTGGACGTGGGCCTCCGGCCCTACTCAGCAATGGCTTACCGATGTGCAAAGCCTCTTTGCCGCCCGCACGGGCAATACCTTGGAACCGGTTTTCTTGGGGAGCCAACGAGAGGTGGAGAACCGCCTCGCGCAAGCCACAGCCGCCGGCCAAGGCGGGCCGGACGCCGTGCACGTGCCAATGGGCGCGCTCCCAAGTTGGGCTGAGGCGTCGCTGGTGCGGGACCTTACGCAATACCTGAGTTGGCCGCGCACGGTCAATTTGCAACAGTTCGTCAAGGGCGTGCTGCCCTACGCGACTTTCGACGAGAAGACCTACGCCATTCCGTACGACGATCCGCAGGCCATCGGGTTGGCGATCAATGCCAAGCACATGGAAGAGGCCGGCATAACCATAGACGTGGAAGCCTTCAAGCAGTGGGGGTGGGACAATCTGCGGGAAGCTGCGCTCAAACTCACCCAGCGTGATGGCGATACTGTACAACGTCCGGGGATGCACGTTAGTTCTGACTGGCTCCAAGTCCTGACTTGGCTCTACAGCAACAATACGGGCCTCTTCCAAAATAACGCCGATGGCGGCGCTGTTGTTGTAAATAACCCTGATGCACAGTCAGCGCTGCAATTCCTGGCAGATTTGGTGACCGTGGACAAGGTGAGCGGCGACCCATCGCCCTACGTTGACACGGCTAACCTCTTTGTGAGCGGGCGCACGTCAATGGCGGTCGTAAACGCCGACGCAATCAATCACGCCGTGCGCGTGCAATCGGAGGAACAGTCGGATGATCCGGATCTGCAGTTCCACTGGCTGCCGCTGCCGAAGGGGCCGAGTGGAAGCGCGGGCGCGACACAGGTCTGGTCGCACCAGATTGCCATTCCCGAAGTCGCCGATAACGCCACGTCGGGGTGGGACCTGCTTACGTTCCTCTACACCAGAGAAACGCTGCAAGACTACCTGGGCAACACCAGCATGACACTGCCCTTCAAGCCGCAATGGAAGTTCCCCATGGCCAAATTGGTGACAAGCTTCACTCCTACGTATTTGGAGTACCTGGATCTGCTCGACCAGGAGAGCCCGTCGCCCGTAGTGGGACGCCAAGCCCTGGGGCGCAACCTGGCACTGCCGCTGCGCCAAGCAATTTCCGGTCAGAGACCTGTGGTGGAGATGATGCCTGCCATCGAACAGGCCGTGCGCACTGCGGTCTCATAGTCAAGGAACGGGGTTATCGCGAGAGGCTAGCGCTTGGGCTTGCTTCTAGTGCTCTTTGATTGTCTCGCTGCGACTACGGTCGTGGGAACTAAAAGGGGCGCCTAGTAGGTCCGGACGTAGGCTCGGGCTACAAGTGAGCCATTTGCATAAGCATGCACGACTTGGCTTCTTAGTCAGTTACTCTGAGGAGACCTTCGAGAAGCTCAGGATAGACTCCACCGACGAAGAATCTTGTTTGCACATGAACTTATATTGCTCGCCGAGTTCGAAGTTGAAAGTAACGACTACCTATCAACTGCCACTCTGGTGGAAGCTGGTGTCCAGGGAATCCATGAAGATGAATTCCGACCCCGTGTCAAGTGCGGAGCAAGCATTTCGCAGGAATGATGAGGACGTGAGTTCTCTGTATTTCATGCCAATTACTCAACAGCAGAATCCGTTAACGGATTAGTCAACACTTACAGGAATAGGTGAATGTTTGATTTTGACTTCATTCACTCGGCTATTTTTTGGGGTTTAGTTGTAGCATTCGTTGTTTGGTTGGTGTATGATACGCGACCTCGGCGGCGAGGAAGTGGGGCAAAGCCGAGAGAGGCAACGCGCTGGATTGTGCCGCAAACAACGAATTCTCTTCAAAGAGAAGTCAACGGTACTTACTTGTCTGGCGGATATGACCCGGACGATGATCGTGAAGGGCGTATAAGAAAGAACAGAGCAAGGATTAAGCCTCCCGCAAGTCTGAGCGAGGATTTGCATTACGTATATCGGGCTGTGGATGGTGACACGATCCACATTGATTGGAGAGGTAATCCGGTTGTAGTTCGCTTGGTAGGGATAGATGCACCAGAAACTGTTCATCCTTACGAGCCTTCTGCCCCTTTCGGGCCCGAAGCGAGCAAGGCAACTAAGAAACTTGTGGCGAGAAAGTATGTACGAATTGAGACAGATGGCGAACTCGATCCGTATGGTCGGTTGCTTGCTGCTGTCTGGTTGGAAGATGGGTTGATGCTCAATCACTATTTGGTTCGGAATGGTTTTGCGCGAGAGATGACGTATGACAACCGTCCGTGTAAGTACCGCGATCTTTTTGTACAGGCAGAGGAGAAAGCTAGACAAGAAGCAGTGGGCATGTGGGGTCGTTCAGTTGGCGCTCACAAGTAGCGCCGCAGAGTAAACGAGAGAAAGAGGCGGAGACTTCTAACTCAATCCCTGCAAACTTGACGCGGGGTTTGTATGAGAGGAGGTGGCTATGGCTGAAAGCCGTAACCGCTTTCTGATGTTGCTGCTTTTCATTTTGCTTAGTAGCGACTTTCAGATCGCCATAATCTGCATCTCTTGCCCGACTTAGATTGGGCTTACTCAGCGGCGCTACTTGTGAGCACTACCTGATTTCTCCGGAGAGACGCTCGCAATGGAGGCGATGACCGCACATTGGCAAAAGTGGTATTCCCCATTGGTGTCGCTGCTCTCGCCTCCGGGGATCTGCTAGTCATGTATAGAATTCCCGGAATAACATCAAACCAAGCCCAACGAAGCGATCAGATCCAATTCTATTAGTACGAACACAAAGAGAACGGCGTCAACCCAATGGCTGGCGCCGTTCTCTTATGTCTGTCGCTTGGCGGAGGGGGAGGGATTCGAACCCTCGGTGGAGCTATTAACCCCACAATCGCTTAGCAGGCGACCGCACTAGACCAAACTATGCGACCCCTCCCTGCACTCCAATGCGCCATCCGTGTTACTTGAGATAGGTCTCGGATAGCCTACATGGAGCCACTCGTTGTGGCACTTAGCAGTCATGCTGCACCCCGCACCAGATCGCCTAAGATTGGCACAGGAGCGAGGCCGATCACCAGCCTGAATCTGAAAAGCATCTATATCGTGAGTGCCGCACCCTCATTATAGCCTACCAGGCAAGCTGCACTTCAGGAGAGCCATCGACTTCAAACGCACCACAGCATCCTGCGCGGCGCAAGCGGGCAAACTAACGGACATGCTAGTCCTAAACGTGGTTCCTTCGGGCCTCAAGTTTCTAGTCGTTCCTGTATGTGTCAAGTAATCCGCTGATGGATTCGGTTGAAAGAGCAAAGGTACAATACACCTCCGAGCGCCGCCTGCCCGAAAGAAGCACGGGGCCGGAATCTGTTTTCGGCTTCCCAGTCGGAAGGCATTTCTCGTCAGTACGCTTTGTTTCCTACGTGCCCACAATCGAATCACGGTCTAGCCTATGCGTTATTCTGCCCAACCACGATCTTGGCCGGTAGGCCCCAGAGTTTCTCTTTCTCACTGTGAACTACGTGAAAACCGGCTTTCTTGAGTGCTTGTTCCACGTAGATAGGCCGGCAGTCTATGTATTGGGGCATGCGTTGGTGCATCCACTCGTAGAGCCGCAACATCAACGAGGTCCCGTCTTCCCGCGATAAGCTCACCACGCCCAGCCTGCCGTTGGGCTTCAAGACCCGCTTGATTTCGCTGAGAACCATTGGGATTTCAGGCGTATCAAATAGCTCGAGGGTAAAGCTCATGAACGCAGCGTCGAACTCTTCATCCGCGTAGGGCAGGTCTGTCGCATCTCCGCAACTGAGTGAAACCCTATCCAGCAACCCCGCTCGGTCAAGCCGCCGTTGGCTTACCTCCAGCATGCCGGCGGAGAGGTCTACGCCGCACACGCGGCCTGCTTCACCCACCGCCTCGGCGATCTGCTTCAGACAGTGTCCCGTGCCAAAGCCGACTTCCAAGACGGCCTCACCCTCTGCAATCTCCAACCGCGCCAACGCCTTGTTGCGCAGTCGTTTCTCGAAGGCTCCGGCAAAGAGGTCGTACGAGCGGCTCATCCTGTCGTAGCTCGCTCGCGCCTGTGCCTTGGAACGGGGTACGCGTAACACAACACCGCTTTCTGGAAGAGTTCCCGCTCAACCTACCTAATGGGCGCACTCGTGTGTTTAGTATGCCATGCACACACGTTGAGAGGGTTCTTTCGCCGCGATACGATGTGGCGGGCAGTTAGCTAGAGGTCACTTTCCGTCGGACAGTGGCATGGCTAGGGGTTGCAGTTCTGCGTGATCACGCCTATCAGGCCTTACTCGAGAGAGTGGAGTCCACCGCTAAGGTCTGGCGTGGTCATTCTAGGTTTCGCCCCTCGCCGTCGCGCTCTCAGACTCGACGCCTGATACCATGAGCTGCTCCTGCTCGATCATGATCTTGAGCGCAGTGTAGACCAGGATGTCGATCGCAAAGCCCCAAAGTGCCGAGAGCTCAGATTCCAGGAACGTGAATACCTGTATCACAAAGATGCTTACCAGTATGCTGTGCACAAACCAGCGGTAGGCGGCAAGACGGGAACGCTTGAGTTGGAAGATGCCAAATAGCGTGAGTACGCCGGAAACCGCCACTGAACCGAGCGTGGCAATGCCCGTAAAGCTTAGCTGCAATATCTCGACGTCGCTGACAAGAAGTCCGGCCAGCACAACGAGCAACACAATTGCTATCTGGACAAAGGCGCGCACCAGGAAGAATCCAACAATAATCGGCCTGAACCAACGCGAGAGCACTACACGGCTTATAGAGGCTGACGACTAGGTCCCGCGCCTGGAAGTAAAAACCCATGTCCGGTACCGGCTGCGGTTCAATGGACTGCACAAACACGCTTAGGCCTTGGACGACTGGGTCCGACTTGTTGGACTTTGCAAGCAGATCGAGCGTAGTGCGTTTGGTCTCGGCGTCGAGCGGTCTGCCGGCGCCAGCTCCAATTGGTTGAACGCGTTTGCCAGCGCCTCTGTCGGCCCCGGCGCCTGCCGTCGAAAGGCTTCGAGCACAAGAAAGATCGCGATGAAGATAATGTAGATCAGGCCGATGGTGGGCTCGTAGAAATAGTTGTTGTCACTGGTGATGAACTTACCCAACTCGTCGATGAAGGCGCCAAACCCAATACCCCCCAAAATGGCGGCGAGCCGCTGTGCCACCCGACCCAACGCGGCAAACAGCAAGAGCATGGCAAGAGTCATGAAGAGCCCGCCCCAGAGCATGTGGGCAATGTGCAGTCCATCGCCACCCAACTGAGGATAGCCGGTGGCGGCGAGGGATCCTCGGATCGCCAATACCGACGCTATGCCCGCGACGAGGAAAAGCTCGATCAGTTCCGAGGCGTCGCTATTGCGAACGAAGAATTGTCTAACTTGCACGAAGCCTCCCGGCGCGGGCGCCGCTCCAGGCATTCGGTACAGGAACTGCGCCGGACTTTGGCCTGCTACCATGGCGAGAAACCGATTCCTTGCATATGCGCATGATGTTTCTCACCGTTTACTGAATGTATTCACCTGAAACCTTACCAGAACGCCTTGCCCGCTTTCTCTTCTCGCTCTGTCGCCGAGGCATTCCAGAGTACCCATCTTGCCCAGGGCATCGTGGCAGCGTATGCTAGGAATTGCGATTATGGTACGCCCGTCAGCGAAACGAGCGATAGGAAATCTCCCAAATGAGTCCCACCAACTCCAAGACCCCCGCCGATTCGCTTGTTCTCATTGACGGACACTCCATCGTCCATCGGGCGTTTTTCGCGGTGCCGAAAGATTTTACGAGCGCTTCCGGCGAACTGACCAACGCGGTCTTTGGCTTCACGAACACGCTGCTCCATGTGATCAACATGATCAAGCCCAAGTATGTCGTGGTAGCCTTCGATCTCCCCGGCCCCACCTTCCGCCACAAGCAGTACGCAGAATACAAGGCGACGCGTCCGGAAGGCGATCCACTGCTCTATCAGCAGATGGACCGGGTGCGGCAGGTAGTGGAGACCTTTAGCATCCCGATCTTTGCGGTTCCGGGCTACGAGGCCGACGACGTGCTTGGCACCCTTTCGCGCCAGGCGGCGGAGCGGGAGATTCCTACCTTTATCGTGACCGGCGACACCGATGCCTACCAACTCGTCGACGACGTGGTACACCTGCTCGTGCCCCGGCCGCGCTCAGGCGAACTGGCTGAGGTTGGCCCCAAGGAAGTGGCGGCACGCTTTCAGGGACTCACCCCCGCGCAGGTGATCGACTATAAGGCTCTTGTGGGCGACACCTCCGATAACGTGCCCGGCGTGCGCAGCATTGGCACCAAAACCGCCGGCACCCTCTTGCAGAAATACGGCGACATCGAAGGCATTCTTGAGCATGCATTTGAACTGCCCGCGCGTCAACAGAAAGCGCTCGCGGAGGACGGGGAGCAGCTTGCGCAGAGCCGCGAACTCGTGACGATTGTGCGGGACATGGAGATTACGCTCGATCCGGCGGAGAGCGAACTGGGCAACTACGACCAGGATGAAGTGCTGGGGCTGTTCCGTGAACTCAGCTTCCGCTCGCTGCTCAATCGCCTACCGCAGCCGACCGCGGCGGCAACTGAACAGGCCGCACTCTTCGCCGAGGCTGCAACGGACACAGAGGCTCAGGTGCTCAGCGAAGCCGGCGCGATCGAGGAACTATGCGCTACCCTGCGTGACGTCGGCGAGGTTGCGGTCATACCCGTTCTCGATCCCGATCCGCCTTCCTGGCCTCGCTTGCGAGGATTGGCGATTGCGTGGGTCGGCAATGAGGCTGCCTATGTGGACGTTTCGGCGGCGGCAGCACTCCAGGCCATTGCGCCGGTGCTCGCCGATGCGCACATCCCCAAGATCGTGTTCGACGCCAAGACGCTGAGCTTAGCGCTTCTCGCCCGTGGCGTCGGCGTGGCCGGTGTCGTGTTCGATTGCCACCTGGCCGCCTATTTGGCCAACGTGACCGGCACTCGCTCCGCCACGCTGAAGGATATCGTCTTCGACGTTCTCGGTGCGACCATGGAGGCCGTGGACGATCTCCGCGACCGTAAGAAGTCCCTGGCTGCTGTCGACAGCGAGACTCTAGCGCAAGCGGCCGCCCACGAGGCGGAGATACTGCTGTCGCTCCACGCCACACTCAGCAAAGACCTCGACGAGCGAGACGTGCGTAAGCTCCACGACGACCTCGAACTGCCGCTGGCGACGGTGATCGCGCAAATGGAATTCGCGGGCATCGCCGTGGACGTGGACATACTTCAAAGCCTCACCAAAGAGATGGCTGAGCGCATTGGGAAGATCGAGCGAGCTATTTATGAGGATGTCGGGCATGAGTTCAACATCAACTCGCCCAAGCAACTTGGGGACATTCTCGTCAACGAGCTTGGCATCCCCCTCACCAAAAAGACGAAGACCGGTTTCTCTACTGATTCCTCGATATTAGAAGCTCTCAGGGAGGCGAATCCCGTAATCGGGCACGTGCTGGAGTACCGCCAGCTTACGAAGCTCAAGTCCACGTATCTCGACGCCCTACCGACGAAGGTGAACCCGCAGACCCGGCGCATCCACACCTCATTTGAACAGACCGGCGCTGCCACCGGCCGGCTCTCTTCGAATGATCCTAACCTGCAGAATATCCCCATCCGCACCGATGAGGGACGGAAGATTCGCAAGGCGTTCGTCGCTGGCGCTCCCGACCAAGTCTTGCTTGCCGCCGACTACTCGCAGATCGACCTGCGCGTGCTGGCGCACTTGAGCCAAGACGAAGAACTTTGCAGAGCTTTCCGCAACGAAGAGGATATCCACACCTTTACCGCCAGCCAGCTTTTCGACGTTGCAATGGACGGGGTTACGGCTGCCATGCGGCGCACGGCGAAGACGGTGAATTTCGGCATCATCTACGGCGTGACGGCCCACGGACTGGAGCAGCGCACCGACCTGAACTTCAATGAAGCGGCGGAGTTCATCGAGAACTACATGAAAACCTACGCGGGCGTGCGCGAGTATACGGATAAGACGAAACAGTTTGCCTACGAGCACGGCTACGTGGAGACGCTGCTGGGACGCCGACGCTACTTGCCGGAGCTCCAGGCCTCCAACTACAACGTGCGCCAGGCCGCTGAGCGCATGGCGATCAACATGCCGGTGCAGGGCACTTCAGCCGACATTATCAAGGTGGCTATGCTGCACGTGGCCGATCAACTGGCGGCAACCGGGCTCCCGGTACGCATGCTGCTGCAGGTGCATGATGAACTCGTTTTCGAATGCGATGCGGCGGTTTTGGACGCGTGCGCCGATCTGGCGGTGCCGCTCATGGAAAATGCCGTCACGCTCGACGTGCCGGTGAAGGTGGATGCCAAAGTCGGCGCAAGCTGGGACGATATGGAGCCGCTTGGATGAATATTCTGATTACGGCCGGCGCATCCGCGCTGGCGCAAGACCTGGCGGAGACGCTATCCAAAGAACACAGCGTACGCCTTACTGACGTGGTGGATGCAAGCAGGCAATGGCCGTTTGTACGTTTGCGATCTCGGCCACGACGAAGCAACCGACCGGCTGGTGGCAGGAGTGGATGTGCTCATTCACCTGGCGGCTTCCTATTCTGAGTACGCTGAGGGAACATCTGACAATTTGGAAGTCTCCGCGAACCGGCTAATCGACTACCAGACGCGCTGCACATACAACCTCTTGCATGCCGCCAGCGAGTCCGGGGTGTCGCGCTGCATCTACGCCAGCAGCTTGTGTTTGTTTGCACGCTGCGATGACGATTGGGCCGTCAACGAGCAGTGGCGGCCCCGTCCTTCCACCGAGCCGCCGATTCTGGCGCAGCACTTGGGAGAGTTCGTCTGCCGGGAGTTCGCGCGGGAAAGGAAAATCGCGATTACGTGTCTGCGCTTGGGGAAACTCGACCAACCTGGTGATAACGCCGAACAACCGTCCGACCCAACATGGCTGGCGCGCCAAGACGCCGTGCACGCTTTTGAATGCGCGATGGCGGCTCCCGCACAGCCCTGGGCAATCTACCACATCCAGTCTGCGTTTCCCGGAGCACGGTTTAGCAGCGCCAGGGCGCAGGATGCGATAGGCTTTGCTCCGCGTCAGGGCAGCCTTGGGAGTGAAGCATGAACATCCTGATCCTCGGCGGCGCAGCGCGTCTGGGGCCCTACGTGGCCCGCGCTCTCGAAAACGAGCATACGCTGCGCGTCACCGACATCCTGCCCATCGAGACGCCGCATGAGTTTCAGCGCGTGGACATCGGCTCGCCGGAGGATGTGCGCCGTGCGGCTGAAGGCATGGACGCTATTGTCAATTGCTCCGTGGTCCGTCCCGACCGCCAGGTTGCGTTCGACGTGAATACGCGCGGGTGCTACAACATGATGCAGGCAGCCATTGCACATGGTATTCCGCGGGTGATCAACACCGGCCCGCACTTCACCATCGAGGGCGAAACGTACACGACCTTTGACTACGAGATCAATCCCGACGTGCCGCCGCACCCCAGCACCAATCTCTACGCGCTCAGCAAAGGGCTGGGGCAGGAGATTTGCAAGGTCTTTACGGAGAACTACGCCGTTTACGTGCTCTGCTTTCTCTTCTTTAACTTTCGCGACCACGACGCGCCGGAGCCGGGCAGCGACCATCCATTCGCCATCACCTGGCGCGATGCCGCTCAGGCAATTCGCCTGGGATTGACCGTAGACCTGGCCACGCTCCCCTCCCGCTGCGAGGTCTTCAACATCCTCGCCGACCTGCCGCACCAGCGGTTTTCAAGTGAGAAGAACAAGCGCCTGCTTGGTTTCACCCCGCAGGACCGGCTCGAAGCCATGTGGCGCCGGCGTTAGCCCGCACGGTGAACGTTTCCGTTGGCGTGAGCATGGCGTTCGAAGGAAAGCTGAAACTCAGTGGCTGCGAGCGGCATCGAAGAGACCGCACATTTGGGTCCTACAGCGGCAGGGCAATCGCCTGACCGGTCTGCATGCTGCGGGTGACTGCCTCGGTGAACTCCATGTACTTCACACCTGACAAGGGTGTGGTGTGCGTGATCTGCTCCAGGCCGCGAATGGCATTGATAAACTCTTCCTCCACGCGCCAACCGCCGGCTTCCTTTGCCGGGATGGGGATCTCTTGCAGATTGGCATCGCCACGCTTGCCGCCGTAAAGCGTATCGGCAGCGACGCGCAGGGTGCCTTCGCTTCCGAAGAGAAAGGCTTCAGGCGCGCCGGCCAAGCCGGCAACGCTGGAAACCTGCATGTGCAGTTGCGCGCCGCAGGCCATGTCGGCCACCACGTCAACGTGCTCGGGCACGCGCACGGCGCGCAGCGCACCGCTGTCATCCGTACGCATCCGCGTAAAGGTCTTTCCCATCGCCTGTACGCGAGTAACCTCGCCCACCCAGCGCAAGATCGCCTCGTACCAGATGCCCATGCTCATGATATTGAAGCCGCTCAAGTCGAAGTCCTGCCGCCAGTGGAGGGGGACGGCAGCATCCAGGAAGTCACCGCCCACACGAACCTCAATCGCAAGTAGGTCGCCAAGATAGCCGCTGGCGATGAGGCGCTGCAGGGTAGCGTCCACCCGGAGTGTCATTGGAGACGGCACGATTTGCACCACGAGGTGCGGGTTAGCCTGAGCTGCGTCGTACATCTCCCAGGCTTCCGTGGCATTCATGGCCATCCGCGCCTCGCACAGCACGTGCTTCCCGGTTGCCAGCGCCGCGAGCGTTGCCTGGCAGTGAAGGTACGGCCAGGTGCCGATGACGATGGCGTTAGTATCCGGCGCATCAACAAGCTCGCTCCATTGCGCATACGTGGTCGGTATACCAAACTGCTCCGCCGCGCGGTTACTGGATTCCGCGCTGCGATTGCAGACGCTGACAATCTCTACACCCGCAATGGCTTGCAGGCCGGGGATATGTCGGTCGCGAGTGTTCGCGCCCGCCCCGACAATGCCGACACGAATTGGTTCTGAGCTCATCTTCTTTCGCCTCTATGTATTGCACGTGTGTAAAAAAAGCGCCGCAACGCTTTAGCCCGTTTTTCGCGCTGAATTCCTTCAGCCTTCAATATCGCAACCGAGGAAGACACGATTGCGCTGCTGGCAGGCTTCCAGCACGGAGAAGCTACCCGCTGCCGGATCGATCACCACATCACCCGGATTAGTGACCGCCGCCAGGAGCGCCCCTTGCAACTCTATCGGCTTGCGGTGGGTCACTGCATCACGCGGCACCGTCTCATCCCACACGTCAGGTATGTTGTGGATCTTCCATACACCCTTGGCGCGTCGCGGCGTTTTTTGCAGGACAACCACATGTTCGCTTTTTCGTCGGGTGCGGTAGCCCATGCCGATGCGGCCCTTATCCCACGTAACGAGGTCTACCACCGCAAGTTTTGTATCAGCGAGCCAATGCGAAAAGCCCGTGCACAGGTGGAACTTGTCCATCCACAGGAACAAGTGGCCGCTGGGCATGAGGGCGTGGTCGATGCCCCGGATGAACGAGGCAATTTTCTCGTCGTCCATCTGCATGAGCGAGGATCGTCCCTTGTTTCTGCTCCGTCCCTCGTTGCCGTAGGACATCTTGTCCAGCAGGCCGCGGTATTGCGGATCGAGAAAGGCTACCGGAACCTTCGCGGGTGGTAGGAGCGCGAGGAACTCCGATCCCTCCAGCTTCAACCGAGTGTTGAAGGCAAGGTGGTCAGGAAGCTCCAGCGCGGGCATGATCAGGTTACGAACCGGAGAAAAGACTGAGTCCGCTACGGTTTCGGATTCATCTGCTGGTGTTTCGACCATGGAGCGTTCCCTTACGCAATCGGCGCTTTGCGCGTCTCTTTGGTACTGCGCTTGTCCGACCGCCGTTGAAACGGCCTGCAAAACGCGGAGGTTACCACCATTCTACGCTGCATGAATCTCCGCAACAACTCAAGCAAAAGGGCGTAACAGGACTTTGCGCAGACTGCGCATAAGGGGCGAAGCGCCTAAGTCTCTTCCAGCCGGCCCGGGTAACCGCACGTACTGCGGCCCTTCGTCAAGCTCAGCACGAACGGCTACTGATTCTCAAAACGTCGTCCGCTTAGCCGGCAACCGGAAACCAGACCGGGCTCGACCACGCCGTACGGCCGTCTTCCTGCACGGCGCGCACGTAGTAGTAGACCCAGTTCTCGCCGTTGCCATTGCTGGCGCTTGGCGAAAGGCGGAGCAACACATCCAGTGAGTCGGTATCCTCGAAAGCACCCTCGTGGTAGTAATCGTCGCCGAAGAAGCGTTGCACATCCACGCCGTTGCGCACTAGGGTGACGCTTTGAAGACGCTCGCTCCCGGAAACGACATAAGAGACTGTGCGCGATTTATCGTCGAGCGCAGGCCCTTCCGCGCCCATCGGCAGGCCATTGGTCTCCGTCCAGAGCGCGATCTTGCGACCTGAAGCCGCAACGCAGCGCCGGGCGCGCAGCGCCTCGAAGATACCCTCCCGCGTGAATTCTGTGACATACAGTCCGCCGATACCCGTGCCCAGGGCGTTCATACGGAATCGGCTTAGTCGGTTGAGGCGCTGGGAGTTCGTTACATTTGGTTGCTGCGTGTTGAAGTAGTGTCCTCCGGCATGGCCGGTGTGGTTATCCCCGCCGCCGATGACGCCCACGCGGTTCGCCTTAGCAAGGCCGTCCTGGAGGAAGCTGCCGGTTGCGCTCGGCGACCAGTTTGGATCGCACTCGTGCGGGTTGCCCTGGTACTCATAGTTGCCCCAGAGCGAGGTGATTTCCACCACCGGCTCCCAGTCCGCGCTGTGCTGCGACCAATCGTATGGGGTAGCGTCGCGGGCGAGGTGGTGCGGGATACTGAGGGAGGCGTACGGCAGCTCCGCTAGCTGCTGCCAGAGTTGGGAAAGGTCTGTTACCTCCGAGCCGCTCCGCAGGATTGGCGGCTCGTCATGGTTGAATAATGTGTTGCGGTGCCCCCACTGCCGGTCTTTGGGCGCATTCCATTCATATGCGGGGATCGATACAAATCGACCGGGTTCATGGTACTGGCGATTAGCGGCCAGTATCTCCGCCCACTCGTCCTCCACCAGCATCCTGCCGTTGCCCGACCATGTATGATCGGTCACCGCGCCGAAGTCCATGCCCGCCACGTCACGGGCGTAGCGGTAGCAATCGGCGGGTGAGCCGTCGAAGCCGTCGGGAAGCGTCTCCTCGCCCCAGTAACACGAGGAAAAGTACGAATGAATGTGCAGGTCTCCCCAAACGAGGCGATAGTCTGCCGGTAGTTTTGCCATAGATTTGTTACTCCCGTGTTACTCCCGCTATCTGCAAACTATTGTACGTTTTCTATCAGCAACATGCAGGAGCACAAATTCACAGAAAGCGGAGGCGTGTGAGTATGGATTCACGAATGGGGCTGGAGTACACTATGGAGAGTGAATAGTCGCTCTCACGGCTAGAATTGGCGCAAGAGGAGCTGCAACACTCACTATTCCAGTTAGGCACGACGTACGGAACAGAATCCGCACAACGCAGGATCTATCGAAAACGGAAGGAACACGGCGATGTTCGATCAAGCATTCAAGGATTCCTTTGAGCAGAGCGGGTATACGGTAGCGCGGGGATTGTTCTCGCCGGAAGAGGTAGCAGCGCTCACCGATCACTATATGTACTTGCGGCAAAACGGCACGTACAAAGGTGATGCTGCCGGCGTGGATGTACCGAACGGCGACCCAGCGGCCGATCCCTTGAGGAAGTTCCCTCGCATGATCCACATGCACCGCTGGGACGACCTTAGTCTGCAATGGATGCTGGATCCGCGCTTTCGCGACGGTCTGGCGGCGCTCTTGGGAGGGGACCCCTACGCCGTACAGAGCATGATCTACTTCAAGCCGCCGGGCGCGCGGGGACAAGCTCTGCACCAGGACCAGTTCTACTTGCAGGTGCAACCCGGCACCTGCATGGCTGCCTGGCTCGCGCTCGACGACTGCGACGAAGAGAATGGCTGTTTGCAGGTGGTGCCGGGCAGCCACATGTTGCCGGAGCTTTGCACAGAGGAGGCGGACACGGCTCAGAGCTTCACGGACGTCACCGTGCCGCTGCCGGAGCAAGTGCAAACCGCGCCGGTACTCATGGATGCCGGCGACGTGCTTTTCTTCAACGGCCAACTAATCCACGGCAGCTTTCCAAACGCGACCGCCGACCGCTTTCGCCGTTCCCTCATCGGCCACTACATCATGGGCAGCGCCGAAAAGGTATCGAAATACTACCATCCGGTGCTGCGCATGGATGGAAGCGTTGTAGACCTTGGCACCAGCGAGCGGGGCGGCCCCTGCGGTGTGTGGGTGGAGGAAGACGGCCGGGCGGTAGTAGAGATGGCCGTCGGCGAGTAGGCGGAGCGTGACTCTTCCGTTCGTGCTGAGGTAGCTACGCCAAGTCGCTGTCGAAGCATAAACGGGACACCCGAAGATGCCTACATTGCGCCTGCGCCCTACAGTGATCCCAGTTGCAGGCTGGCCCAAATTAGGGCCGTGTAGAACATGAACGGCCCCGTGAATAGCAAGCTATCGATACGGTCCAGGATGCCGCCGTGGCCGGGGATGAGGGTGCCGGATTCCTTAGTGTCCGCCCCACGCTTGAGGAGCGATTCCACAAGGTCGCCGAGCTGCGCTACTACCGCAACGCCAAGACCGACGAGGCCGGCAAGAATTGGGCTAAGCGGGAATGGGGTGAATTGCGCGTAGAGCGCCGCCACCATAACCGCGATGAACGCGCCGCCCAACGTGCCTTCCAGGGTCTTGCCCGCACTGAGATGTTGGAAGATGCGGCGGCGGCCGATGCTCTTACCTACAAGATACGCTCCCGTATCGTAGGCCCACGTGACGACTAGGGCGAAAATCAGCCACAGTTCTCCCTGCACATAGATGTAGTCGCGGAGGGCGACTGTGTGCCCTAGCAGCCAGCCGATGTACATCGCACCGGCGACTGCCATGGCCCAGCCCGTAAATGTTTGGGCATGATCGCTCGACCGGGGCAGCAGCAATACCCAAAGTGAGCAGAGCACGATCACCGTAAAGAGGAGTGGCGGCAGTACAACCAGCTCCGCGTAACCCGCCCAGATCAAGCTGTACGGCCATAGGAAGAAGCCGAGCGCTAGCGCGCCGGCAGTGATGCGGTGTACGGCAAGCCCCATGCCGCGTACGAGGTGTACAAATTCCCAAAGCGCGAGGCCGCCGAACGCTAGCATGCCGAACAGCAGCCAGGGATTGCCAAAATATGCTAACGCAAGCAAGAGGGGCGCGTAGACAACCGAGGAAAGAGCGCGAGTCGCAAAGTCCTGCCAGCGAGCACGTTGTGATACGCGGCTTGATTCGCCGCGCCTACTGTTTTGCTTTGCCATTCTGGCTGTTAGTGAGGCCGTCGCTTCCAGCGAGACCGTCGCTTGGAGCGAGGCCGCCGCTCGGAGCGAGGCCGCCGAACTTGCGTTCGCGGCGGCTGTAATTCGCGAGAGCAGCGTAGAACTCTTTGCGCCCAAAGTCGGGCCAGAAGACCTGCGCGGCGTAGTATTCGGCGTACGCAGCTTGCCAGAGCAGGAAGTTGGATAGCCGCATCTCGCCGGCCGTGCGGATCACGAGATCAGGGTCGGGAAGATTACGAGTGTAGAGGTGCTGCGCGATTGTTTCTTCCGAAATCAGGGAAGCAGGCACCCCTTTTGCGACGATCTCCCGGACGGCATCGACGATTTCGCCGCGACCGCCGTAGTTGAAGCCGAAGTTGATTGTTAGGCGATCATTGTCGCGTGTCGCCTCCTGAAGCTGGTCGATGGCAACCTGCAACGATGAAGGTACGGCGTCACGCCGTCCGATGGAGCGGACCTGAATCTGGTTTTCGACGATCGCGCCTTGTTCACGCTCAATTGTTTCTTCGAGCAGTGTCATGAGTCCGGTGACTTCCTCTTCGGGACGCGCCCAATTCTCAGTCGAGAAGGCATAGAGCGTGAGGATCTCGACACCGAAGTCAATTGCTGCCTCAGCCACCTCGCGCACACAGCGCGCACCGGCGCGGTGGCCCTCCAAGCGCGGAAGGCCGCGCTGAGCAGCCCAACGCCCATTGCCATCCATCACGATGCCAACGTGAACGGGCGTAGTGGGCAGAGGCGGAAAAGTCTCTGCTTCTTCGGGAACTCTCTCCAGCGATTTAGGTGGGGTTGGCTCCATGGTCAGATCGTCAATATCTCCTGCTCTTTCTCGGCAAGCACTGTGTCAACCCGCTCGATCTCAGAGTCGGTGAGCTTCTGCAAGTCGCCTTGCGCTCGACGGATGTCATCCTCAGAGACACTGCTACTCTTCTGTTGCTTGCGTAGTGCGTCCTGTGCGGTGCGACGGCTATTGCGGATGGCAACCCGGGCTTCTTCGGCCCGCTGACGGACCAGCTTGGCCAGCTCCTGGCGCCTTTCTGCCGTCGGCTGGGGCAGAGCTATGCGGATGACCGTGCCGTCGTTTGTAGGGTTGATGCCGAGTTCCGACTTGAGGAGTGCTCGCTCAATCGCGGGAATAGATGCCTTGTCCCACGGTTGAATGACGATGAGCCGGGCCTCCGGCACAATGATGGTGGCTACTTGGTTGAGGGGCAATTCCGTGCCGTAGCATTCGACGGGGATATCCTCAACAAGTGCCGTAGTTGCCCTACCGGTACGGATGCGGGCAATGTCGCGCTGGAATGCCTCCGTGGCAAGGCCCATCGCAATTTCCGTGTCCTCAAGAATTGGCTCCAGCATCGTCCCTCTCTCCTATCAGGGTTCCTACTGGTTCCCCTTGCAGCAACTTCTCCAATGCACCGGGATGTTCCAGCTTGAACACCGTAATCGGAAGGCTATTCTCCATGCAGAGTGAGATTGCCGTGCTATCCATCACCCTCAGACCCATGTTGAGGGCATCGAGGTAAGTAAGGTAATCGAATTTCTTGGCTTGGGGATTATCAATTGGATCGCTATCGTACGCGCCGTCGACCTTGGTGGCCTTTATCAGCACTTCCGCGTTGATCTCCATGGCGCGCAGGGCGCCCGCGGTGTCGGTTGTGAAGAAGGGGTTCCCAGTGCCCGCGCTGAAAACGACGACTCGATTGTTTTCCAGATGATCAATTGCGCGCGCACGCACGTATGGTTCGGCTACTTCTCGCATCTCAATGGCTGTTTGGACGCGGGCATCCAGGCCTTCCCTCGAGAGGGCGTCCTGGAGCGCCAAGGCGTTTATGACGGTAGCCAGCATGCCCATGTAGTCGGCGGTCGCGCGGTCCATTCCCTGGTCTGCTGCCAACTCACCGCGCCAGATATTTCCTCCGCCGATTACAACCCCGATCTGCGTTCCAAGGCGTCGGGCAGAGGCGATCTGCTTGGCGATGTTGCGGGCAATACCAAGATCTATGCCATACTCGCCTTTCCCCTTTCCCATAAGCGCTTCGCCGCCGATCTTGAGCAACACACGCCTATAGCGGAGCTTTGCCATGGGTCCTCTCTGCTCGTGCAACGCTGGGTCTCCAGCGAGAATGGAAGAAGTCACGCTCTTGCCGCGAGCTTCCTACAGGCCTCGCTCGTAGCGACAGAAGCGCCGAACGACAACATTCTCGCCGGTCTTTACAATAGTCTGTTTAATGAGGTCCGCAACAGTAATCGATGGATCGCGAACGAAGGGCTGGGCCAGCAGCACCGTCTCTTCAGAGTTGCCCTCATAACCTTCCGGCAGATCTTCTTCGCTTATAAACTCCGGGCTCATGCCGGCAATGTGCAGCGTGATCTCATGTACGAGGTGCTGAAACTCATCTGTGCGGGCCACAAAGTCCGTCTCGCAGTTCACCTCAACGAGTACACCGACGCGGCCGTTGCCATGGATGTAGGAGTGCACCAAGCCCTGCGATGCCTCCCTGCCGGCGCGTTTCTCCGCCTTCGCCAGGCCCTGCTCATCGAGAATCTTCTTAGCACCCTTGTGGTCGCCATCTGCTTCCTCAAGTGCTCGCTTACAGTCCATAATGCCTGCGCCGGTTTCCTCGCGCAGCGACTTAATGTCCGCGATCGTCACCGTTGCCATTGCTTCGTATCTAACTCCCTCTTCGTAGTCGCGTCACTTTCAAGAAACGGTCTCGTTCGCATCTTATTTAGCGGTGTCCTTATCAGCCTGGTCGTCGACCTCGGCGTCGGGATCGGCAGCCACTGCCTCAATTGCTTCCTCGGCTTCTCGCTCAGAACTCTTGGCTGTGCGCAGTTGATTACCGCTATGAACGGCATCAGCTATGAGACGCGTGATGAGACGAATAGACTTAATTGCATCATCGTTACCTGGAATTGAGAAGTCCACCTGATCGGGATCGCAATTCGTATCGAGCAAAGCGATAACGGGAATGCCAAGTTTCTGCGCCTCTGCCACTGCAATGTGCTCGCGCACGGTGTCTACGACGTAAAGAGCAGCGGGAATGCGGTGCATGTCCCGAATGCCATTTAAGAAACGCTGCAGTTTCGCCAAACGGTCTTGGAGGCGGCCGACCTCTTTCTTCGAAAAACTCCGCCAGGCGTCATTTGCCTGTTCGGACTCCATCTCTTTCATTTTCGACAGGCGCTGGCTGATCGTAGCGTAATTCGTCAGCATGCCTCCCAGCCAGCGTTGGTTAACAAACGGCATACCCACACGGGAGGCTTCTTGTTCGACAATGTCCTGGGCCTGCTTCTTTGTGCCGACAAACAAGATTTCGCGGTTATGCAGCGCAAGGTCGCGGGCAAAATCGTAAGCTTCCTGGAGTCCGCTTGCGCTCTGTTCAAGGTCGATGATGTGAATCTTGCTGCGCGCCATGTAAATAAAGGGTTTCATTTTGGGATTCCAACGATTCGTCGGATGCCCAAAATGCACGCCTGCGTCAAACAAATCTTTCAGACTCGCCACGGCCATACGATCACGACCCCTTCTGCTCTCCTGTACCCATTAGCGGCCAGGTACACTGCTACTACTCAAATTCACTGGGCCTACCACGCACTTTAACAAGGTAGGCTAAACTGCTACTCAAACTAGTATACCGCTTTCCCAACTTTCGCGGCAACGTGGATGTGATTGGTGCGGATGCTGTTTCCATCAGTTGTCCATATGTCTAAAGCCGGAAGCGTGGAGAAACCTCTCGGAAACTTCGGCGGCAGCGCTACTTGACTGCGGCCGGCGCCGTCTTTCTGCAACTCCTGTAATTCATGTGCTTGGTTCCAGCCACTCCGCCGCCATGTCCGCCACAGACTCCCCAATGCGAAGCGAGGCTGTCGCTGCCGGAGAGGGTGCATTGAGGACGTGGATCATTCGCGGTTCCTGCACAATGTGGAAGTCTTCTATAAGCCTCCCTTGCCGGTCTAGCGCCTGCGCGCGTACGCCCGCTCCCGCCCGCACCAAGTCTTGGCCCGTGACGGCGGGCACGAGCTTTTGTAACTCTTTCACCATGGCCTCTTTGTGCAGCGAACGGTACATTTCCCCAATGCCGGTGCGCCAGTAGCGCGCCGCCATGCGCCAGAAACCCGCGTAGCCCAAGATGTCGAGCGTGTCGCGGATACTGACGTCGCGCCAACGATAGCCTTGGCGCTTTAGGGCGAACACCGCGTTTGGCCCGACTTCGATGGCGCCGTTTATGCGCCGCGTGAAGTGAACGCCGAGAAAGGGGAACGCGGGATTTGATACGGGGTAGATGAGATTACGTACCAAGTATCGCTTGTCCGGCACGAGTTCATAGTACTCGCCGCGAAAGGGCGCGGTCTTGAGCGGCGGTTTCAGACCGGCGGAAATGCTGACGCGGTCCGCGAACAAGCCGCCGCAGGCGATGACGTGCCTACTCCGCACGTCACCGTGCGCCGTCTCCAATCGCAGCGCGTTCGGTTCTTCTATAATGGCGAAGACTGCACCGCCGGTGCGCACCTGGCCGCCGGCTTGTTCGAATAGCTTGCGGTACATCTGCGCTACGAGGCTATAGTTGACGATACCGGCGCTCGGCACGTGGAGTGCTTGTATGCCCGTGGCATGCGGCTCGAGTTCCGCCAGTTCATCGGGGCCGATCATGCGCACGTCCGGCACGCCATTGGCGTCGCCGCGCCGCGCCAGCTCTTCCAAGGCTGGGATCTGCGATTTCGCCGTAGCCACGATCACTTTGCCGCAGCGGTCGAAGGGAATGCCGTGCTCCGCGCAGAAGGCCATCATGCGCTTGGATCCTTCCACGGCCATGCGCGCCCGCAGCGAGCCGGGCCGGTAGTAGATACCGGAGTGGATCACGCCGCTGTTGTGGCCGGTCTGATGCTGGGCAACGTCCAATTCTTTTTCGAAGACGGCGATGCCCAAACCGCTGTAGCGCTCGGCAAGGGTACGCGCCGTGGATAGGCCGACGATGCCGCCGCCGACGATAGCAATGTCAAGTATTGAATTTGCGCTCATGGTTGAATTGGACTTCTTGCCAAATGTGCTGCGTGCCGCTGCATCAGATTATACTGTGCCCGCCCAAAGTAAGGGAGCCGGCGATAGAGAGCACGGCACAAGCATAGTTAGGGTATGGTCGAGCACTTCCAGGGGAATGGCGCTGAGGTAACAATTGTGCCGCATTTGGGCAGTGAACGTGACTGCGGCGGCTGGTAGTTACGCAGTGTGCTATACTTACCGCATACGCTCTATAGGAGAAAAGTCTAGAATGACTCTGCGCGACCTTTACGAGACTTCAATACAGCTCGGCATTGAGCTTGACGTGCGTGGCGCGGCCGCGCTCAAACGGCAGATGGCGCAGCGGCGCGCGGAGCATGAGGCCCTGCCCGCCTGGCAGCAGCCCTACTACGACCAGGAACGCTTTCGCAATCCCTTTGGCGACGTGCGCATCGTCAACGGGCCGGACGACGTGGAGCTGGAGACGATCCTGCTCGGTATCAACATCGGCATAGACGAACTGCTGCTCGCCGACCGCTTGCGCAGCAAAGGCGCTAAGATCGATGCCGTGATCGCCCACCACACCACCGGGATCGGCGTTGCGATCTCTCTGGTCCATGACTTCATGCCGGTGGCTATTGATTTCTTGGCCGGCGAAGGAGTGCCCCGCGCCGAGGCTGAAGAGTGCATCAACCGGAATATCGAGGGCAAATTGCAGGACCTCGAAGATACGGCGCGCATGGGGCCCGACACGGCGAAGCTGCTCGGATTCCCACTGGCCTGCATTCACACTCCGGCGGACTACTATATCGGCGAGGGCGTGCGTCCTGTGATGGAGGCAGCACAACCCCAGACCGTGGGCGAGGTGGTGCAGGCGCTGATGCACATTCCTGAGGTGCAGAGCGCCGCGCGCATCGGCGCTGAGCCCCGCGTGATGAGCGGCAAAGAGTCATGGCCCGCCGGGCGTATGCTGCTCAAATTTGGCGGCGGCTACATTCTGCCGCCGGATGCTTACACGCTGCTCGGCAAAGCGGGAGTGAACACCGTGCTGCAGATCGGCTGCGCACCGGCGCACGCTCATGCGGCCCAAGCAGCAGGCGTGGCAATTGTGCGCATCGCCCACGCGGCGTGTGACAACATTGGGATCAACTTACTGCTGGATGAGGTTGAGCGCCGCTTGGGGCCGCTTAATGTTATTCCTTGTAACTACTTTGAGCGGATAAAGCGCAACTAGAATTCGTCACAGAGACATATTGTTCTGTGCAAACCTGCCCTTCGACAGGCTCAGGGCGAACGGAAAAGGAAGAGACGCAAACGGAACAGCTAGGAATGTGAATGGAAGGGGAAAGTATCCGTTCGTGCTGAGTGCTGCGCGAAGCCCTTGTCGAAGCACATGTCGGCATGTCGAGTTGCACTATTAGATAGCTTCTAGCATGAATAGACACCTAGAATTTCGACGGTTTCGTATTGAGGGATAATTTAGCGAGACGTAATGGCTCTACATTACGGGGGCTGGCGCAGGTTGCAAACCTGCGCTACCGTCGCCCTTATGCATCGAGACAGGTGTGTTGGGCTGCCAGAACCCTCTCATGGAGACTATCTGGGGAGGCAATGCAATTTCAGTCGTAGCGTGGGAATTAGAACATGACACTGCGCGAACTCTATGAGACTGCCATCGAAATCGGCCGTGAAGTAGACCCACGAGGGCGGGAAGCGCTTGACCGCCAGCTTGAACAGCGGCGGCAGGAATATGCAGCGCTGCCGGATTGGCGCAAGCCGTACTACGACCGGGAGCGTTTCAACAATCCCTACGGCGACGTACGCATTGTGAACGGGCCGGAGGACACGGAACTCAATACCATCCTCATGGGCGTAAACATCGGCACGCAGGAGCTCCTACTGGCGGATAATCTGCGCGGCAGCGGCACGCGGATCGACGCCGTCATCTCCCACCATACCAACGGCATCGGGGTACCGGCGGATACACTCATCTATGACACGGTGCCCTATCTCGTTGACCTGCTCGAAGGGGCGGGCGTTGCCCGGGCCGACGCCGAGCCCCACATCGTTGACATGATGACCGACCGCTGGAACTACGCCGAGGACTTCAACCGCAACGGAATCGACATGGCGAAACTGCTGGAGTTTCCGCTGGCGTGTATCCATACGCCCGCCGACTTCCACCACGGCCGGGGCGTGCGGGGCGCAATTGAGAGCGCCAATGTAGAAACCGTTGGTGACGTGGTTGAGGCGCTGCTGGCCCTGCCGGAGTTCCAGGGAGCGGCGCGCATCGGGGCGATACCGCGCATCATGGCAGGTGACGCTAATCAACCCGCGGGCCGCACCTTCCACCAGGACGGCGGCGGCTGGCTCTTTCCGGTAGAGACGATCCCGTTGTTGAAAGAGGCCGGTGTCGGCACGTTCGTCACCATCGGATGCTCGGCTGCCCACCAGCGTAAGGCGCAAGAGCTTGGCATGGGCTGGGTACGCATGCCCCACGGCGCTTGCGACAATGTGGGCCTCAATCTTTTGCTCGATAAGGTCGAGCAGCGACTCGGGCCGCTCAACGTCATACCCTGTAACTACTTCGAGCGCATTAAGCGCGCTGGCAACTGAAGTGGGTGTAAAACGGCAAGCGGGGTGAGGCGTTACAGGCCGGCGATGTTCATGGTGTTATCGGCCTTTGCCGGTGGAGCAGATGCCTTTGGGCAGCTTCCACGGCGTTGAGATTTTGCTGGCGGCTGATGATGGGCTCCACGCCGTTTGCGAGGCGATGGAATAAGGCGAGGGAGGCTGGTGGGTCAGGCGGGTATTTCACGCCTTTGCTCGGCGACGACGAACTTCAGCTTCTTGCTCAGACTCAACGTCGGAATCGGGTTGATCTTGAGTTTGGAGTTCGCGGGAGACATCTGTAACGTGAAGTAATGCGCGAGCATCAGTAGGTTGACAGTCAGTTGCAGTTCCACCCACCGGAATCCGAGACAAGTGTGCGTGCCCAGCCCGTACGGGGCATAACCGGGACTGCGATGCTCATTACGCGGAGACTGATAGCGGTCGACATCGAAAGAGAACGGATCGGGAAAGACCTTCTCCATGTAATGTGGAGCTGTCTGCGCAATGTAGATGCGTGACCCTTCCGGTATTGCGAAGCCCTCGACCGAAAACGATTTCATCACGTGTCGCACCGACATTGGAATAGTCGGGTAAAGACGCATGATCTCCATTAAGACGCGGTGGGTGACGTCAATAGAGTCTGTGGTAAAGTCCTTGGGACCCGGGTCGCCGTTCGCAAACAGCGCCTCGGCCTCACCCCGAATTCTGTCGTAGAGATCGGGGCGGGAAATTAAGGAGTAGAGCGCGAAGCTAAGCGCATCGCTCACGTACATGCTGGTAATCAGCGGTGCCGCAAGATGAAAATGCAGGTTTGCCTCCGGGAAGAACTGCGGGTCGCTTTCATACAAACTAAGCATGTCATCTGGGAGATCGCGAGGACAACCGGCTCGTTGGGCGGGTGTATGGACACTATGAATCCGCTCCAAAAACTCCTCAATGCTCTTGGATCGGCGTTTCATGCCCGGGGTGCGCATCATAAACTTGGGCAGGATCTTCAGAACGCCCGTGGTGAGCGCCCGTTGCTTGTACGCGATCAAATCGTCGATGAGGTCTTGCGACTCAACACTAATAAGGAGCGGCGAGATTTGCGCGTTAATCAACTTGAGACACATGTTCCCACCAGGAGACCTTTGCGAAACCCCTTCCCCCTTGACGGGGGAAGGTCGGGATGGGAGTGAAAAGGGCTTCACGGCAAGTTACCACACACTTCCCGCCTCCCCGGATATCTCTTCCGACGGTATGACGGAGTTATTCAAAGGTCTACGGTGGGGATGCGCGCCCCCTTCATGGACAAGTTCACCGTGTCTCAACAAAAGCGAGAGGTTTTGCAGGATGAGGTCATCTGGAGCCGTAAACGGTACCAGTCACGCTCGCGTCTCTGCCGCTCCGACGGGGAGATCATGACATATCGAAAACACTGCGCCCAATTCTATCTCGATCCGAGCGAAAACGGCCGCTCGTCTGCCTGATGTCGTAGACCCGGATTTGCACCCATCCGGAAAGACAGCCACAGCAAAGTCACTTATTGCGGTACACTTGTATCGTTCGATAGAGCGATCAGCGTCGCGCAGTGGCGTTTTGCCCGGCCAAGCGCCTGGGCTCTAAGGGTAGCGAGCGGAGGAGAAAACCCCGCAGGGCGGATTGCGACTGCCGGTCAGCGCCATGCAGAACAGTGAATAAGGAATTGGCCCATGGTAACCTTACGCGACTTGTATGAGACTTCCATCGAGATTGGGCGAGAGCTCGATCCCAGAGGCCAAGATGCAATCGAGCGCCAACTACAACAGCGTCGCGACGAGTACGCTGCGCTGCCTGCTTGGGAGCAAGCGATCTACGACCAAGAGCGCTTCCGCAATCCCTACGGCGACGTGCGCATTTCCAACGGCCCGGATGATACCCCCATCCGCACCGCGCTGGTCGGCATCAACATGCACGTGAAGGAGATGCTGCTCGGGGTGCAACTGGCAGCGGGAGGGAGGCCGTTCGACGCGTACATTTCCCACCATACGAACAGTGTTGGTATTTCCGCCTCTCTCGTCGCCGACTTCATGGAAGTCAACGTTGATTACCTCGTCTGGGAAGGGGTGCCGGAGGACGAGGCGCACGCCTGCATCTTCGACTTCATGTCGGCACGGCTGCAAGAACACGAAGACATGCACCGCATCGGGCCCGATACGGCGAAGCTGCTAGGGTATCCGCTGGCCTGCATTCACACGCCGGTTGACTATGCGCATCGGCAATACATCAACGCGCTCTTTGCGCGCGAAAAGCCGGAGACGGTCGGCGATGTCGTAGAGCTCATGCTGACGATACCGGAGATGCAGGAAGCCGCGCGCATCGGCGCACTGCCTCGCATCATGACCGGCGATCCGGCGCAGCCCGCCGGACGCATCCACGCGAAGTTTGCCGGTGGCTACGCGTATCCGCCCAGCGCCTTCCCGCTGCTGGCGAAAGCGGGCGTGAACACCGTGGTGCAAGTTTCCGCGCAACCGGCTACTGTCGCTGCCTGCCGCGAGCACGGCATTGCCGTCGTGCGCCTGCCCCACTACGCTACCGATAACATCGGCGAGAACCTCCTCCTTGACGAACTCATGCGCCGCCTGGAGCCGTTCGAAGTCATTCCCTGCAACTATTTCGGCCGGATCGACCGGGCGGGGGAACTCGCTGAGATGATGGCGGCAGGCCCCATAATCAGGGCACAGGGCAACTGACCTCCAGCCTTTGAGGCAAAAAAAGAGAACCACCCGCCGTCAGGCGGGTCTTCCCTTTAAGTACTCGTGTGAACAGGGTGCGGAACGTTCGCAGTCCTACGGGTTTACCTCGTCAAACACCTCCGTAATCTCGGCGGGCGGCGGGGGTGTAAGGAGGGTGACGGCCACGGCGATGGGGATGGCGATGATGAAGCCCGGTGTGGCCGGTTCGATGTCCATCATTCCGCCGGGACCACCGGAGAAGTAACCCCAAATGGAAGCACCCACGGTGCCGGAGATCATCGACGCCATCGCTCCCCAGAAGTTGAAACGGCGCCAATAGAGTGCCAGCAGGATAAGTGGGCCGAAGGCAGCGCCCATGCCGCCCCATGCATAAGAGACGAGATTGAGAACCGAACTGGGGTTGATGATAGATATGACGGCTGCGATGATGCCGACCACGACGAGCAGGAAACGACCCATCCAGACGCGGGCAAATGCGCCGAGCACAAAAACGTACCGTTTGGCGTACGCGTAGCGCCGGATAAGTGGTAGGTCGTCAGTTGCCACCGCTGAGGCCAGCAGCAGTTGCGAGTCTGCCGTACTCATTACGGCGGCAATGACGGCTGACAGCAGAATACCCGCTAAGATTGGCGGGAAGAAAACGGTAGCGGCAACGAGATAGAGGCGTTCCGGATCGGCTGTAACTTCCTCGATCCTCCCTACTTCGCCAAAGGCCGGCAAGGCGACCAGTCCCAGCATGAGGCCAAACGAAAATATGAGCGAAGCCCAAAGCGTGCCAATGTTGCGGCTGGGCCGAATCCGCTCTTCGCTCTCCACCGCCATGAAGCGCTGCAAAACACGCAGCGAGCCAAAACTGCCCAAGCCCCAGCCGACTGTAGAGAGCAAGAACATTACGGTGATGCCGTCGCCCGCGGCGTCGGTAAACGGATTCCAAAAGCCGGCGGCCGTATCCTCCAGTCCCTCAAACGGGTCTGAAGTAATGAAAAACAGCGTAATCGGCAAGATGATGAAGCCTGCCAGCATGATTAGGGCCTGAAAGACGTCGGTGCGGGAGACGGCGAGAAATCCGCCAATGAAGGTGTAGGAAGCGACGGCGACCAGTGTCACCAGTATGCCCACAATGCCGTCGAGGCCGAAAACTGTGTTCAGCAGCTTGGATCCGGCAATCAAACCCGAACTAATGTAGAAGATGATGAAGAAGAGGGCGATGACAGCGGAAAGCGTTCGGAGCACTCCCCATTTGTCCCCAAAACGCTTCTCAAAGAACTCCGGAAACGTGAGGGAGTTCTCCGCGGCAATAGTATACCGGCGCAACCGCTTGGCATAGAACGTCCAGGTCAACCAGAAACCCAAGACGAGGCTAAATACCGTCCAGAACTCTACGGCGCCGTTCATGAATGCCAGGGCCGGGAAGACCAGCATCGTCCAACCACTAGTGGCGGACGAGCCGGAACTCAACGCCGAGGTGATGCTGCCCACGCGCCGACCGCCGAGCACGTAATCCGACATCTCCTGCATCTGGCGGCTACGAAAGACCGCGATGCCAATTAGCGCCGCAAAATACGCCAAGAAGACGATGAGTACCCACGTAGTCAACATGCGCTAGATACCCCTCTCTTATTCTCGCTTCCGTAGCGTACAGAATACTGTCTACGTGAGGGTGTGTCTACCCTCTAGACGCTAAATACCTAAACAGACTAGGAGGAGGTGAAACGCGAGGGTATGTGGGCTGCAACTCCAAGCCACTTACATGCGCTCTTTGTCTTTAACAGTCTGCGAATAGCAAGCCCGGCAATGCGGTGTCTCTGGGCGAGACCATCGTTCCAAGGCCATGGACAAGCAACTTGCATACTCCTCTGGTAAACTCAGAAAAACTGCATATCCGTCACCCAGGAGGTAGTCCAACATGGGCATGCTCATTCTCACCCAGCCGGGTAACCGCGCGAATACGTATGGACCGTATACGACCGCGGTACTGAAGGCGGAAGGTTTTGCGGACCTCGACGTGCAGCCAATCGGCCGGGAGTCTCTGGCGCGGCTTGATGCATACGACGCGGTGATTCTTACACCCTGTTTGCCAAGGCGTGCCTTCGTCGAGCGGCTCGTGTCCTATGTGAAGACAGGTGGACGCCTGATCGCGCTGCGGCCTTCGCGGCTGCTGGCGTTGGAATTGGGTCTTGTGCCGACGGAGACCGTTTCCTATCCGGCGTATGTGCGTCCGCTGCCGGGCAATTCGATAAGCGCCGGCGTGCCGCATGAGTCCGTTCAGACCCACATGCCTGCCGACAACTTCGAGCCGCTCCAACTGCCGGAAGGCACGCGGGAGATCGCCCGAATCTATGTCGATGCCGAAGTGGAAACATCCTATTCCGCTATCCTCCACTTCCCTTTAGGTCAAGGGCAAGTGGTGGTCTTCGGTTACGATTTGGCGCAGGCGGTGGCCCTGATTCGCCAGGGCAATCCGGTCCACTACGGCTGGCGCACCCTTGGGTTCGGCGGTCCCTACCGGCCCAACGAGTTCTTTACCAACCACCTGGATAACCGCCGCATGCACCTGCCGCAGGCCGACATCCACGCCATGCTGCTCGGCAACGCCATCAATGCCATTGCCAGGAACCCGCAGCCGCGCTTGTGGTACTACGCGACACCCGAGACCAAGAGCATGGTGGTATTGGATTCCGACGACGACTATTCGCCGTTGGAAGCGTTCGAAGCGCTCATGAATGCGGCGGAAGCACACGGCGGCCACGTCACTATCTATCTCATGCTCGGTCCTTCGAAGTACACCATCGCGACGCCGGAACGGGTGGAAGGCTGGCGCGCCCGCGGCCACTCCTTCGGCATCCATCACAACGCGTTCGACCCGCAGTACGTCAATGAAGAACAGGACGCCGTGATGGAAGAGATCGTGCGTCGGGATACGGACTACTTCCGGGAGCACTACGGCGGCGAGACGGTCATCGCCAATCGCAATCACTGCCTCGGCTGGAAGGGGTACGTAGACTTGCCGCGCATTTACGAGGACGTCGGCGTGGTGCTGGATACCAACGTGCTCAGCATCCACAATCAGTGGCTCCAGTATACAAATGGCTCCGGTCACCCCGGCAAATTTGTTGATACCGATGGATCGGTTATCGAGGTCTTCCAGCAACTCACGCAGGCCTATGACGACGCATCTGTCAAGCCCAAGCTTTCGTCAGACCCCGTGGGTGAAGCCAAGCAGACACGCCAGGTGATGGTGGACAAGAAAGAGCGCTACTTCAGTCCGCTCACCATGCTCTCGCATCCCGTTTCGTTCTACACCTATAGCAGCGCCTATCAGAATCAATGCTGGGACTACGCGAATGAACTGGGACTGCCCATCTGGAGCGCGTTCGAATGGGCGGCCTTCGTGCGCGCGCGCGACCGGGCGCAGGTTTCTCATAGTGCCTGGGATAATGGGAGCTTCTCCTGCCAGGTCTCCGGCAGCTCACCGAATGGCAGCTTTACGCTGATGATTCCGGTGCAAAATGGCGAGACACCGCGTGCATCAGTGGAGGGCGAGGACGTTGACGTAACCCTGCAGGACGCCTACGGCTGGACGTATGCCTTGGTGCCGGTGCCCATCAGTAGCAACGGTGCGGAGTCCCGGCACGTGGTACTGCAAACATGATAGACTCGTCAATGCAGGATGCCTTCAGAATGCAAGTGTGTTCGCTCAACTAATCGAAGTAGTAAGGAATTCTTAATGGAATTGACGAGAGAAGAACAAGACCTGTTGCAGAACGCCAAGCGCCAGTTTCCGTTCCCAACCCTCGGCGGCTGGTATACCGAAGCGGAAGTGGACGCCATCAACGCCAGCTTGCGCGAGAGCATGGACTGGACCATCGGCTTTCACGGGCCGGAAGTCACGCAGTTTGAACAAGAGTTTGCGGAGTACTGCGACGTGAAGCACGCGCTTGCCGTGAATTCCTGCGGCACCGGCTTGGACGCGGCCATACATGCCCTCCAACTCGGCCCCGAGGATGAAGTGATTGTGCCCGGTATCACGTTCAAGGCTACGTCGCTCTGCGTCATGGGCGTGGGCGCCAAGGTAGTGCTGGCGGAGATCGATCCGGCCACGTTCAACATCGATCCGAACGACATCGAACGCTGCATGACGCCCAATACCCGCGCGATCCTGGCCGTGCACAACAACGGTCTTTCCGCCGACGTGGACGCGTTGGAAGACATCGCGCAGCGGCACCCACATCCTGTCCACGGCCCGGTGCCTGTGCTTTGCGACGCGGCGCGCGCAGTCGGCGCAGGGTACAAGGGCACTAAGGTCGGCAAGGCAGGCGCCATGAACATCTTTAGCTTCCAGACCAGCAAGAACATGACGACCCTGGGCGAGGGCGGCATGGTCACGACGGACGATGACGACTATGCCGCGTTCGTGAGTAGCATGCGCTCGTTTGGCAGCACATTGGACAATTGGGGCACGAACTTCCGCATGACCAAGCTGCAAGCGGTGGCGGGTTCGGTCCAACTCACGCGCCTGGACGAGATGAACGATGCGCGGCGGCAGCGCGTGGCCGATTTTGTCGAGTTGATTGAAGACATCCCCGGCCTGACCTTGCCTATCGAGCCCGAGGGCTACCACCACGTGTGGTATGGCTATACGCTGCTGCTCGATGAGGAGTGGGTCGGCGACCCGCGCGACAAGATGACCGACCGCCTTATCGGCGAGCACGGCGTCGGCACCTGGATCATGAACGCGTCGCTGCCGGACTACCACGGCTTCATGGTGAAGATCGGGCACAGGCCGGAAGACGTGCCGGTCTCTACCGACACCGGACGCCGCCTGTTCTGCCCGGCAATCCACCCGCTTATGAGCGATGAAGACTTGCGCTACGTGGCGGCGGCTATCAAGGAGAGCATGAACACGGTGGCTGCGGATATGCGCCTGCCGGTAGCGGTGGGATAGTCCGAACTTGGTGGTGTAGCAACGGGTGAAACTGCGACTACTTGCAGGTATTCTTACGTGCCAGCTAGTGAAGGCTGTAGGCGAACAGAATGGCAATCGCGTGTGGCGAGCGACGGGGGTAAGTTAAGAGGTACCGACTATAATGGCTTGGCTATGCCAGGTAGAACATGAGTCTCTCGTCAAGACTGACCGTTAGGGCAAGGATTTAGTCTATGGCAATGTTCGACACCCACCGCGCCGTAAAGAAGCTCACAGGAGCGGGATTCAGCGAGTTCCAGGCGGAAGCGCTGATCGACGCGGTAGGAGATGAGCACGAAGCCTTAGCAACAAAAGCAGACCTGTTCGCAATCAAAGCCGAGCTGAGAGGAGAGCTTGCCGTCCTTCGCGCAGAAGTGAAGGAGGATATCGCCTCCGTGCGGGCCGAGATTGGCACTGTCCGTGCGGACTTGCAGTCGTTGGAGTTGCGCATGACGATGCGGCTGGGCGGACTAGTCGTGGCGGGTGTAGCGGTGCTTGCCGTGCTGGAGTTGATTCCGTAGGAGGCCGTGCAGTGAGTTCGTGGCGTATGCGCCTGCATGGTCCAGGGGATCATTGTGACCTAAGAACCGGAGTACCAATAGAGGAATCATTCTGCTAATGAAGAAAACGATCGTTCACCCGCTGCGTTTTGTCGTGGGACCGGGAGTAGTGGCGGATGTGGGCGCGCATGCCGCGGCGTTAGGCACCAAAGCGTTCATTGTCGGCGGTGGGCGAGCTATCGCGGCCATTAAGGACACCGTTACCGGCGCGCTCGACGAACACGGCATCCCGTACCACATCGAGCACGGCAAGCACGTCGATAAAAAGCGCCCGGAAGTGGATGCGCTGGTGGCGAAGGGCAGGGCGCAAGGCGCGGATGTTGTCATCGCGGCGGGCGGCGGGCGTGTGGTTGACGCGGCCAAGGCCATAGCGCACGAGATGGGCGCGTGGCTTATCAGTGTACCGACGGTTGCTTCCACGAACGCAACGGCGACCTTTAGCGCCAGCATCGAAGGCGATGCCGATCGCAACGTGTGGTACGTCGGACCTCACACGGTGATTGCCGATACGCGCATCATTGCACAAGGCGGCGGGCGCTGGCTGGCTGCCGGTATGGCCGATGCGCTGCCGACGTGGACGGGCGGCCGCATCGCGCGCGAACTCCGCCTACGCAGCGGTACTGAACGCATTCTCGGCTTCGATAATGTCTTCCCCACCGGCGCGGCCGTCGCAATTGCGGAATGGACCTACGACACGATTCTGGGTTACGGCGAATCTGCGTACCATGCGTGCGAGCGGGGCGCTGCGACTGAAGCGGTAGACAAGGTCGTGGAAGCGATTGTCTACGGCGGCGGCGTGGCCGGCCCGGCGTGCGGCGGGGTGGGCGGTGAGCACGGTGTGCATCCCGGGAAATCGCGGCACGCCACCATTGAGCGGGTGCACGGCGAAGAGGTGGCGTTCGGCATTCTGGTTGCGGTCACGCTCATGCAGCAGGGCGAGGCTGAGGTGCGCAAGCTGATCCGCTTCAACCAGTCGGTCAAGTTGCCCTCGACGTTTGCCGACTTCGGCGTACAGAACGCATCGCGCAGCCTCGTACGCGAGATTGCGGAGGAAATCCTTGGGCCGGGCGGCAAGAGCACCTTCGGCCTGTGGTACGACGTGGACGTAGACTTGCTCACCGATGTGATGGTGGACGTTGACCGCATGGCGCAAGAGGAGCAAAGCCGGTAGATTCTTGTCACCGGCTACCGTATCTCGGCGGCGTATCCGAAGACACGAGCGTCTGCTCGGACATGTAGCGCGGGGCTTTGTGCCCCGACTCAGAGGAATTGTAAGAAACTCATGACCTCGTAGTTATTCAGCAAACCAGAATCTAACCGATTAACTATTGTCAGAGGACGTAAAGGAACGAGATTCATGGCCGGTAAACCGCTCTATGTAATTTTCACGCAGGATTGCGAACAGCTCATGCACAATTCTCTGCACGGCGGGCCGGAAGTGTGGGGCGTCAGCGAACGGTCGGTTACGGGTCTGGCGGACACATTGGAAGAGTACGGCCTGAGCGCAACGTTCTTCATCGTGGCGCAGACGGCAGTGGCGCAGCCCGCGCTGTACCAGGACTTGGAAAAGCGCGGTTTCGAAATCGGCTTGCACATACATCCGCAGGACACCGGTCTTGGGTACACTGACTATCTCGGCGGATACACGTTCGACGAACAGGTGAGCCTCTTTGAAACGGTAACGGACCAGTGGTCAAATGCCATTGGAAAACGACCGACCACCTTCCGGGGCGGCAATTTTTCCGCTAACGATCACACGTATCCTGCACTCGCCGCCACGGGTTTTACACATGGCAGTGTCTCTTCACCGGGCCGTCAATACTTCGATGCCAAGGCTGTGTGGCAGGGCGCAGTTCCCTACGCGCATTACGCCCACAAGGCGAACCGTCTCTTTCCCGGCGACCTTGATTTCTACGAAATTCCCCTCACCTGCGACCAGATGCGGCGGCGCGCGCCGCATCTGCCGATGGAACTGCGCATAGAGGGCGGCGACCCGGCATCACACCGGCAGACCATCCGCCAAGCCTGGGCGGACATGGCGGAGTATGACGATGAAATGCCCAAGATCATCATGCCCTTCACCCACAACACGCACTTTTACGCCGACACCAATGGCGAGAAACGGTTGGCGCTCGACGCCATCGTGGATGAAATCAACACGATTGCTGAGGAAGAAGGCTGCGAGGTCGTCGGCGGTACCATTGGCAGCGTCTACGCGGCGGTGGGGGGTGTTGGAAACTAGCCTGCAGTCACTGTAGTCTTGTGGCGGCAAGGGCGGCGCGTAGCAGAGCGGGGCTACAACGACGTGTGTTTGCTGAACCTCATGACCGGTCGGGCGCGTAGACTGTAAGATGCAGATGCCTCTTTAGGAATCAGCGGCGCGTGTACGCGTGCAGGACGAGAATTGAGCCGTAGTTTGGGTGCAAGTACATCAAGTTTTGAGTAGCAGAAGGCTGTAGCAAACAGGAGGATATTCCCATGCGGCAAGTGGTTCAGTCAGGAACACCCACCGAAATGGGCCTTCAACATGGAGCCGCATTTGCGGACATAATTCCCCTGGCGGTGAAACGGTTCGCGCTGGACCGGGGCTGGAATACGGCGCACGGGAGGCGGGTGCTGCGGCAGGTGGAGCGCAACCTAGACAGAGTGTTCCCTGAGTCTCTGGAGGAACTTCACGCCATTGCGGACGCCGCCAATGTGAACTTCGACGATCTCCTTGCCTACAATGCCTGCCAGGAGATCGGGCGCGCCCCCGAAGAATGCACGAACGTGGCGCTGGCAGATACGCCCCACGGCACCATCCACTTCAAATCCAACGACGTGGGCGCGGACATGAAGCAGTACCATGTGCTTCAAGAGACTCACCCTGACAAGGGCCATGCATTCTTAGGCGTGAACTACGTCGGCGCCACGTGGCTGAACGCGGGCGTAAACGAAGCCGGTCTCACCTACGGCGGCAGCAGCATTCCCAACAATGATAGCGATTGGGATGGTATCCCATCAAATACGCTTCTACGCTATCTATTGCAGTATTCCGACACCGTTGACGCGGCGGCCGATATGGTGGCGCGCACGCCCATCATGAACCACGGCCTGAATCTCATGTTCACCGATGCGAGCGGCGCTGCTATCGTTGTTGAACGCTCGCCCACGCGCACGGCCGTGCGGCGCATGGATAGCCACACTATCTGGAATACGAACCACTACTTGACCGACGAGATGCAAGACGTGCTGAAGCAGAATGGCGGAGAGGCCGCTCAGAACAGTCTCGACCGCTTTACGGTGCTCAAGCGACTGACGGCGGAGCAGCCCCACTCGCTGGAGCAGCTCATGCGGATTGCGCGCACCCATGCCGAGCCCGCGGACATCTGTCGGCACGGCCCCCTGGCGCACAGCATCATGGGCTATATCATGATTGCGCAGGAACGCAGCCTGCTGGTGAGCGCGGGCTACCCGTGCGAGAATGAGTTCGAGGCGTTTACGTTTTCAAAGGCGCCCGCAGCCGCAGCGTCCTGACGACAGAAACGTGCAATGGGTCGTTGCCGATAGTGTCCGGCTCTTGTTTCCTGTCACTCCGGCGAAAGCCGGTGTCTAGGGATATAGCGCAGATGGATTCCCGCGGTCGCGGGAATGACGATTCGGTCACTCTCAAGTTTTCTTGGCAATTGGGGGAGAGTGGAGCCTGTCAATTGGTTAAACAACAATTACAAGGATGACAGGAAGCGCCACCCATCGCAGGGGCAGCGACTAAGTCTGCTGTTTTCGTTGATGGTTGAATTTGGCGATCTTGTATGACTATTGCGTAATAGCAGTAACCCAATGAAGATCACCCTTGACGATTACCGGTTCATCGGCACCGAACTAGCGCGGTACATTGCCGCGCACGTACCCGGTCTTGATGCGGCCGTGTACTGCAAGCATCATCTCGGCACGCTCACGCCCGGTTTCAGCGATCACGATCTCCGAACCGTTGCGGCGGCGCCCGATGCCGAGACCTGGTTGGCGCTGAGCCGGGCCGGCGGCGAATCGTATGTGGAATTGCTCGAACAGTCGCCCCACTTCGCCCGCATCTTGGAGCATCCCCCGGGCTTCATTTGTTCGCCGGACGAGGCGCAGCAACTGCTGCCCTTGATGGGTGAGGTCCGCGACTGGCAGCGGATCGGCGGCGCGGCGAATGCGCTAGATGAGGTGCTGGCTGAGCAGCCCCCTCAGCTTACTCCCGCGCAGCAGCACGAAGCTTGCGGAAAGTACAAGATGTTTCTGGTGCCGCGCCCGGAACAATTCGACCCGCCCATCAACTTGCTGCCGGAACTCCTGCCCTACTACCCGGTCTACGGCGCGCTATCGCATTGGTTTCTACCGGCGGCAAAGTTGGCGTGCAGCCTGCTGCGCGATGCGTGGGTCCCAACTAAACCGGCAGCGTTGCCGGTATTGCCAGAGGTAATAGGCCCTCAGCCATTGCTGGAGAGGCTAAACGAAATCGTCAACGCTGGATACCGTGTGCGGATGACTGACGACGAGTGTGCCGCCATGGCAGACGAGCTATTGGCAGTAGTTTACGAGCTTCGCGACTTGGTGTCAGAGCACTGTCAACAACTGCCGCAACCGTTTTCGTCGCAGACGCAGTCTTCGTCGCAGACGCAGTCGCCTGCAGTGGCGGCGCGACAACAGCGGTTGCGGAATGCGCTGCAGGCTCTTGCAGGAATACGCGGGCGCTACGGCATTGCGGTCTTCTTTCGTCACGTCTCGCCCGATCTCTTCGACGGCGAGTGGCTGCGCATGCACCTCGGCGAAGAAATAGAAGCGCTGAGTACGCAGTTCTTCCAGGCTCTGATTGATGACAAGAGCGCCGATGACGACCCTATTGTTGAAAAGCTCTGCAGCGCGCTGGACGCTTCTGCTGTGCGGATTGTCAACGGCCTGTACGACGCGATTACGCCTCATGATGACATGAGCGATGCCCGGCTCGATGCACTGATGGCCGTCTGGCCCGAGTACGCCGCGCTGGTGGAAGAGGAGTACCGGACGAAGATCGCCCCGCTATGGCACGTGGATTGAGCTTCGACATCAAGGCGTTCCCAAAGTCACCCTCTTGAATTGCACCGCCTGGTGACTGGGCATTCTAATCGCTTGTGATGAACTGCGGCAAATCTCTGGGCGCGGGCCCCTGGAGGCAGCAAAGAGGATCACGTCAGAGTGTGAAGGCAAGCGCCCGGCAATGAACTGAGCCGCCTCATCTTTACAACGAGGCGCGGAGCATGTCGAGCGCCGCCGTTTCATGCGCATAGATGTCGTTGAGCTGCGCTTGCATCCGTGCAAAGAGGTCGCTGATCCACGCCTCGTCACGCGGAAAGTCGGCGTCCGCGCTTGGGCGCATGGCTTCGAGTTCCTTGCCGAGAGCCACGATCGTGTCCGCTTGATCGTCCCTGCCTGTCTTGATTGCTGCCTCGCGCTGATCGAGAACCGCGCGGGCGGAGGCGAGGGGTGCGACCGACGGGTCGAGCGCCGAATCCGCGAGCGCCCGCCACTTTGCGCCCAGCGCGCGGTACTCCGCCGCGGCGGCGTCGAGCGCCGGAGAATTCAGAATCGAGGCGGCTTCCGTCAGAAAGTCAGCGTACATGCCCCGCAGAGCCGTGCCGTCGCTGCCTTCATGCATGATGCCCTCGTAGACCGAGACCAAGCCTGAGAACAGGCATCTGCCGCCGGCAAACACGGTGGGCCAGCCCTTGGCGTTCTTCGTATCCGTCAGCAGCCGCGCCCACTTGCGCAGCGTGGGCAGGGCGAACGAGGTCGACTTGGAACCCAGATAGTCGATGTTGCCTTGAATACCGGCGGTTATGGCAGCCGGCAGGTCAATAGACTCCGGCGGCGGGAGCAGCAGCAGGCGATTCTTGAAAGAAGGAATACGCTGGCGGGCGGCGGTGAGCGACGCGCCGGGAACCGTAAACGGCCGCACTCCCGTATCGTCAATCGTAAATGTGTCTGCAGCAGGATCGTAACCGCAGGCGGTCACAACCCAACTAAACCCGCCCGTGTCATCCGGATCGCGATTGTAATAGTCGAGCAGCTCCCGTTCCACCCAGAGTATTGCGGGCCTTCCTGCTGCTAACGCGTCACCGAGATTCTTTCCCGCCTTTTTCACTCCACCCGTCTCGTGAAACTCCGGCGAGATGCCAATCCGTTCACAGAGTTGTGTGACATAGCGCACCGGATAATTGAACTGGTGCTGGAAGCCAAACACGATTGCCGGGCGGTTGTACTCCTTGAACTCCCACAGGATATAGCACGCGCCGAGTCCACCCGCAATGCCGAAGAGCATGGCCTCGCTGAACGGCTTGCCGGTTGCCGGATCGGTCACCCCGAGAAAACGCAGATAGTTGGCGACGGTAGCGGTTTCCGGGTGAATGCCGCCAAAGTGATCGTAGCCGGGAATGACAATTGTGCTCATACGCGCTCCGTTTCTGCTGACTCTGGACTATCTTGGCAATCTGCTGGGCAACGTGTACTGCCTCATTTTGCCGCCCACAGCTGCAGCGGACTACTCCGAACCTTGAATTTACAAGCTGAGCAATAGTCCTAAATCGTATCCTTTGGCAATCTAAGTTACTTCGTACTTTCGCGGTTTGGTCTCTTGCCGCTCTACCCCAAGTTCATTCAGAATTGGCCAGATTTTGTTGCCAAACTCTATACCAAACTGCGGGCCTGACATACTGGCCATCGGATGATTGGGCCAGTGTTTCTTGATGATAGGCTGACAGTCGGTACTCTTGAATGTACCGACTGAGAACTGTTCCACAATCAGATTGGCCATCTCCGTGAACTGGTTAGAGTTATCTCGAATCCCATCATGTGAGGCCATAGGTGAGGCCAGCGAAGTATCAAGCCTGCTTGGTAGACTTACAACGTGTCTATGGTCATTAGGGAAATAGCTCTTGATCGTAGCCGAACGAGTCCTATCTCGATCTGTCATCACCCATAGGAAGGGAGGCTTGCCCACTGTCAACTCTTTCAGCTTCACATAGAGGGCCATAAAGTCACTGTCGTCGCTCATCACAGCCACAAATTTAGTAGCACCTGAAACAAAGTCCCCCACTGCGTCCGCTACTATTGCGATGTCCGCCGAATTCTTGGAGTCTTGCATACTAAAGTGCTGTATCCCGGAGACTCTTACTGCCAGTTCCGAGAACTGGCTTTCAGCCCACACTTCCCAGAGTTTAGCTTGGTCTGCTTAAACATAGAGATTTAGTCGTGCGAGGGGGTAATTCTTCTCTGGCCACGATTCCACGATCAACTCTACAAGAGATTGCCCTCGGTCTTGGAGGTTCTCGGTATCTACATAAAGAGTGGCGCCGTTGGTTAGACTCGTCCCGACCGAAGTGTGGTCATCACAGCCTGTTGGCTTGTCGCCTTCACTTTTTGTACTAATATCAGTGCCTCCTAAAGACTGTGTGCTACTTACTGAGTTAGGTTCAGTTATCACTCAGGCAGCGCTGAGACCCACTTGCGGAAGGCCTCGCCGCGCTCGAACTCGTGCTGGAACATGCCGAAAGAAGCACAGCCCGGCGAGAGGATTACCGCGTCTCCGCTGCGGGCAAGTGCTACAGCCTGCGTGAGCGCCTCTGCCAGGTCTGCATAGCGGCCCGCGACGGGCAACGGCAACTCCGCCGCCAAGCGGTCGGTGGCGCTGCCTTCCAAGAGCACAATGCCCCGAATCGACTCATGATGTACTTGCAATGCCTGCTTCAGCCCTGTGAAATCAAGCTTCTTATCCGCGCCGCCCAGGAGCAGAATCTTCGGCCCGGGCACACTCTCGATGCAGGCAACCGTCGCGGTGGGCATGGTAGCGGTGGTGTCATTGATGAAGCGGATGCCGCGCCATTCCCGCACCAGTTCCTGCCGATGCGGCACACCGGTGAAATTCTGCACCACCGATGCGATAGCAGTATCGTCCACGCCCCACACCCGCGCCGCGGCGCTCGCCGCTGCCATGTTCTCTCGCTGGTGGGCGCCCCGCACCCGCGAATCTGCTTCCCCAGGAATCAAGACTTGGTCTGAAAACCACACCACCTTGCCCGGCGCGCGCGCGCCGAATTGCCGGGTGTAGGCACTACCACTATTGAGAACGGCCGTATCGGTCGGACGTTGGTAGCGCACGTTGATCTCTTTGGCGGCCGCGTAGTCATCCATGCCCGCATAGCGATTCAGGTGATCGGGCAGCACGTTCGTCACCACGGCCAGCGGCGGACTGTACGCATATGGCACGAAGGCTTCCAATTGCCAACTCGAAAGCTCCAACACCACCCGGGTAGTTTCACCGATTGCCGGTAATTGGCTCAGCATCGAGACACGCAAGTTACCGGCGGTAATAACGTGGTAACCGGCGGCAGCCAGCATCTGGGAAAGCAGCACCGTGGTCGTGGTTTTGCCTTTCGTGCCCGTAATGCCCGCAACGAACGCGCTTGGACAAGCGCTTATAAAAAGACTGCTTTCCATCTCGATACGGGCACCGGCCGCCCGCGCCAAAGCCAGGTACGGTGAATCAAGCGGCACAGCGGGATTGCGCACCACGAGGTCCGCGTGCTGGAAGTCTCCCTCCTCGTGACGTCCGAGTACGAATCGGAGCAGCAGGCCTTCCAATTCAGCCAGCGATGGGCGCAATGTCTCCTCATCCCGCAGGTCCGTTACCGTCACTGCAGCGCCCTGCGCCGCCAGGTATTGCGCCACACCAACGCCGCCGCCATGCAGTCCCAGCCCCATCACCACGGCCCGACAGCCGGAAAGGTCCTCGGTGCCATGGCGCGCCTTACCGTCAAGGGACGTGGGTTTCATGCCGCGCACTCGCGATTGCAGTAGCGTAGGTTTAAAACCTGGGTTGCTGCTTGGGCAAGCCTAGGTTCACGCTGCCAAAGACCGTTGCAAATCCCAAGCAGGGCACAAACTATCCCCTCTCCCTCGGGGAAAGGGCAAGAGCCTGCCCCGCACTCGATACGGGGGTGCGGGCGAATCTTTGTCATTTAAGTTTCATCCCGCTTGCTCGGCTGAGCCTTGGAAAGCCTGCACTTTGATCGATATGGGAGTCTCGGCTCTCACGCATTGCCGGAGCCGGTCATCTTGCCTGCCGCCACCTTTGCTACTATTGTACTATGGCAGTTTCGCCTCGCGACTAATCCGCAGTGCTGGCGAGACCGCAAGTCACTAAAACCTGCCCTTGGAACGAAATTAAATGCCACGCTTTCTCTTTGTCTCGATACCTGCCTCAGGACACGTAAATCCAACGCTCCCCATCGTGCAAGCGCTGATGGAACGGGGCAACGCCGTGGGCTACGCCACCGGCCCGAACATGGAGCAAACCGTAGGGCCGTTGGTCACGCAGTTCCTCCCGGTAGGACCGGATGCAAGTCCGGAGGCGATTCGCGAGTGGTGGCCGGAGATGGGCGGGCTGCGCGGCTTAAAACGCCTAAACTTCATGATTCGCGAGGTCATGTTTCCGTTCGCCGCGAGCGTCGCCCAAGAGGTGCTGGACGTTACGGCGTCATTTCAGCCGGACGTGCTCGTTTTCGATGCCTTTACGCACCCCGCGAGCATCGTGGCGGAGATTACCGGCCTACCCTGGGCTACCACAACCGTGGTGCCGGGGCTGCTGGATAGCATGAACGCGCATCCTTACGGATTGGGCCTTAGCTACCCTCCCAATCCGCTCCAGCGCCTTGCTACACCGCTTCTCCGGCGGCTCTTCCGCTTTGCCGCCCGCCGGCACGACCGCCAGTTCAACGCAATTCGCGCCCAATTCAGCCTGCCTCCGATCCGCGACAGTTACCTAGAAAGCACCATCTCCCCCTACCTGGTGCTTGCTCTGGCGCCGCCGGAGTTCGAATACCCCCGGCACTCTTGGCCGCCTGTTGTACATTTCGTCGGCCCTTCCCTCTGGGACCGCCCCCAAGACTACGCGGAACCCGCGTGGCTGGAAGCCCTGCCCAGCGACCGCCCACTTGTTTATGCCACTATCGGCACGGTACAGAGCGTCTACCAATCGTCATTCTTCGGCACGCTGTTTGAAGCAGCGCGCGGACTCGATGCGGACGTAGTCGTGACCACGGGCGGCAACCTCTCAGACCTGCCCACCCCGCCGGACAACGTGCGCGTGGAACGCTATGTGCCGAACAGCATTATCATTCCGAAAGCGCAAATCGTCCTGCATCACGGCGGAGTGAGTTCCACGCTGGGCACGCTGTTGCACGGCAAACCCGCCGTCGTCGTGCCGTTTGCAGACGATCAGCCGGACAACGCGCAGCGTATCCGGTGGCTGGGTGTAGGCACATCCGTTGACCCCTACAGCGTCTCAAGCGCGGCGCTGCGCGCGGCAATCGAGACAGCGCTAATGTCAGTCGCAATGCGCGATCGGGCTGAGGCGCTTGGGCGAACCTTGCGGCAGTACGACGCGGGCGGGACCGGCGCGGCGTTGCTCGAAAGGCTGGCGGAAACGCAAGCGCCGATTCTGCGAGATGAATGCGGGCAAGTCTAGACGAAGTTGCTTCGAACACCTGCCTCGCTGTCGGCTCCATATCACATTGAAACTGAGAGTAAGTGCCGTAGCGCGGGGGCTTGTCCCCCGCATCAGTCCGTGGGCGCGACTTTTAGAGAGGGTGGATTCCCGCTTGCGCGGGAATTGTAGGTGTCAGGTAATTCGTTGACAGCTTTTCAATAAAGAGAATATAAGCGAAGCGTCGTGCATGCCTTGTACACATGTCATTCCGAACGGAGCGCAGCGCAGAGAGGAATCTAAAGTGCTGAGCCTATTGGACTAGATGCGACATGGACTCCAGATTCCTCCCCGTGTTTCGCACGGGGCCGCTGCCCGCTCGGAATGACATAACCGGTCAGCGCTGCATGGTGGAAAGCGATTTTGTCAACGAATTACTCAACATTTAAAGGAATGACGGATGGGAATTTCCTCGGCCTAGTAGCGTCTAGCCCGCTGACCGGTCTCTTGCATCTTGCATTAGGAAGCAGGACAACCTGCCACTGGTTGGCAACCTTGTGCTACCGAGCGTCTTCCTCCGACAAATATTGTAGGGTTCTTCTCACAACCACTTCGCGAACCAGTCGAACGCTTTCGCGCCGCTGAAAGCGTGTCCGCCGGGGTGCAGGTCCAGGTCGAGTCTGTCGGGAGCGCCGGCGGCGGCGTAGATGCGTTCCACGTCGGCGTAGCAGCGCAACGCGTCGTCCTTGACGAAACAGTCGTCGAGTTCGCCAACCTCTGCCAGGCACGGACGCGGGGCGATTAGTCCGGCCACGGATGCAATGTCGCCAAAGGTCATCAGGCCGCGGGCGAATTGCGAACCGCAAGTGTTGCCCCGGCCGCGATGGCCGATGGCGTCCTCTATTGTGCTGAGGTAGCAGACAATATCGGCGCAGCGGACGCGCTCGTCCAGGGCCGAAAGGTAGGTCGTCATGGTGCCGCCAAAGGAGAGGCCGATCATGCCGATGCGGTCCGGGTCCACGCACGGCAGCCCTTGGAGCAGATCGATGCCGCGCATTCCGTCCCAGATGTCGAGCGCAAGCAACTGGAATCCCAGGTAGGCATAGCCCAAGTAGAGTGCGTTGCAGCCGTCTCTCGAGCCGCGCCGCCACTCCTGCGGGCCGGTACGCTCACCAAATCCACGCCAATCGGGGGCCAGACAGACATACCCACGCTCAGCAAGCTGTTGGGCATAGTTTACGCCGGACTGCCGATCTTTCATCTGTGCATAATTGGGATCGTCTTGTGGAGGCAAGATACCTGCGGGGTCATCCTTGCCGCGTCCGTGGCCGTGCGCGCAGAGAATAGCAGGCCGTTTCTCACCCTCCTTGATGTCCTTCGGCGTGAACAGCCAGGCAGGCACGGTGGCAAAGGCCTCGCTGTCGTAGAGGACCTTCTCCCGAATATAACTGCCCTCGTCGTGGCGCTCGACCACCTCGACGTTGAGCGGGGCGGGATCGGGATACGGCCCAATCATCTCCCGCACCTGTCTCAGCGTGCGTTCATGCCAGGCGCGCCATTCCTCGGCATCCGAGGGCAGATTCAAGAGCGCTGCAGTCTGTTTGGCGCGGGCAATTAGCCCTTCAACCGGATCGATATACGGTCGTGTACTGACACTCATCGCAATGATTCCTCCTGCAGGTGGTAAGGAAATTCGCCAGTCTTACACTATGCCAAGACGCAAGCAACTTACTCTTTCCAGCCCCTCGTTTCACCAAAGAGCGCCATAGCTTCTTCCCGCGTCAGCGCCCAGAGGGAATAGACCCCTACACAGGTGCCGAAGGGTACGTTGAGCAGTTGGAGCGCGCTGAGGATGAGCACCAGGATACGCGCCCACGCCTGTCGCTTCAGCAGCCCAATGCCGCCAACCAACCCCGGTACCGATAAGATGAACAGAAACGCGCCAACGAAAGTGCCGATAACCGCCAAGATGCCCATGGCCTCCGATTCTTCGGCGGCAACCATCAACAGCCCGATACCCACAAACAAAAGAAAGACCAGACCCGCTATGAAGAGACCCAGAATGCTGAGTCCAATGTGCAACCACGCTACGATGTTAACGTGGGTCTCACTATCCTGACTGCTCATCAAGGCAACCTTTCGTACCCGCGCTGACGGCTACACAAGCGATTGGCGCACGCGGTGTGTGGCTTCCATTATGTTTTCCAGTTTAGCCACTGCAGAATCGTAGGGGACAGCCTGCAGACCGCAATCGGGGTTTATCCACAGTTGCTCCGGTGCGAAGTACTCCAGGGCCAAGCGGATGCGCGCCTCAATCTCCACTACTGATTCTACACGGGGGTCTTGCGCATCCACAACGCCATAGCCCATACCCCGGTCGGATGGGAACGGGTGCCTGCGCAAGATGTCGAGCAGTTCGGGCGAGACGTGCGCAAGCTCCAGGCAGAACACATGCGCCGGCAGCTCCAGCATCTTGGGATAGACCTCATGGAATGCGCCGTAGCACATGTGCGTGAAGACCGTCACGTCCTCCGGAATATCGGAGCATATGCGGTGCATGGCTTCTATCGCCACATCTAGCTCTTCAGGTTGGTCGTAGCGAGTGACGAACGCCGGTTCATCGATTTGCAGGTACCGCACACCCGCCGCGACGAGCGCTTGAACCTCCTCACGGACGTACTCCGCCAAGCCCAACACTGCCGACCGGCGATCGGGGTAGTAAAGATCGAAGACCCAGTCCCGCAACGTATAGGGGCCGGTGACCGTGACCTTTACGTCGCTCCGTGCGTGGGATGCGGCGTAGCGGTACCAGTCTACGAGCAACGTGCGCGGCGCGGTGGCCGGGCGCTTGATGACCGCCCGCTGGCCGTACATATTGTCCAACACCCACACCGGATCCGGATCGATGTCGGCGCAGCCCCACCCTTCTAGGAAGTAGGTCGTCATAGAACGCCGGTACTGCTCGCCATCGACCAGCACGTCGACACCGAGCTTTTCCTGGGTTGCAATCCAATCTGCAACCGCCGTCTCTTGGCTGCGGCGCATCCAGGCGTGGTCCTGCTGCTCCAGCGGCGCCATCTCCGCGCGGAAGAGGTCGGGCGGTTTCGGCAAGCTGCCAATGCTGGAAACCGGTAAGAGCGGGAGATTCTTCATTACTATTCCCTCTCTTCGCCAAATCGATGGGCAACGTGCGCCAGCGTGGCAAGCTTTTCAAATGCGGCGTGGCGCGGCAGGTAGAGGAGTGCAGTGCTCGGCGCGGCCCAGCAATTCTCCGCAGGAACAGCGGCAGTGACTGCGGTTAAGGTTTCCTGCAGCTCCACCTCGGTTTCGATGCGGATGTGGCGCGCGTCGGCAATACCGGCCTGGAGAACGGCATCCCCGCTCCAGGCCTCAAGGGCGGCCAGGTTGGGCGCGCGATAGGCATCGGTGAAATCCAGTCCCAGTCCGCCCAGGCCGGGGATATAGAGAAACGGCCGGAGCAGATCGCCAATCGCGCCGCATGCCAAGTGCACGATTACGGTCGCATCCGGCGCTGCACCGGCAATTTGCTCTATGGCATCTGCAACCAGCGGAAAGTCGGCGCGATACTTGGGTCGCAAGATCACCGACTCTTCGATCTGGATGTACCGCGCTCCGGCGGCGGCCAGGGCAGCGACATCCTCCGCCCACATGTCCACCAGCGCCGCGAATGCATCCGGCGTATCGCCTTCCCCTTGCCGATCGGCGTACGCCCAAATGGTGTACGGGCCAAAGAGCGTGGGCTTGATGGGTCTGTCTGTCAGTGAGGCGGCGTGACAATAAGCGCTAACGACAGGGCTCTCAGCCTGGCGCGTGGGTATCCGATTCAGTTTCCAGTGGTGGTAATAGGTATTCGTATCCAGGTAGCGGATGGGAGCGGCGACTTCCAAATCCCGCACGACTCGCGCCATTTGAAACCACTCGTCGTAGATGGGCACGTACCCGGGATCGAGAATGTCCGCACCGGCGTCGTCCTGCGCAGCCAGCAGTTCCGCTTGGGTCTCGGCCTGCACCGATCGCAAGGCGCTGTCTTGCCACGCGCTTGCGGGCGTAGGCGTCTCTCGGCCCCGCCATCCCTCAACAGCCGCACGCAAAGGGTGCCGACCGTCGCTCACAATTGGAAACCGTCCGGTGGTCGTTACAAGCACTCGTACAAAACCTTTGCGATACCGCGCTCCGTTAGTACGCCACCAAGGTCACGCATTTCCGTGCGATTACTTCCTCTGCGCGGACGCCGCCAAGCGGTTACACCATCGTGTACAGGCGACGCTACGCAATCAAATCACCGCACGCTTGCATTGCCAACCGAGTAACCAAGCCAAAGTGACGCCGGGCAAGCCAATCCCCCTCTCCCTCGATAGGTGTACAGACTGGGGAGATAGGTAACAGTTGTTCGGGGACATAGGTTACACATTTTGTTCATTGAGGTCTAGGGTTTTTATCCGTTGGACGGAGAAGTAAACGTCCCATACGCCGTCGGTTTGGGTTGGTCTGAGCGCGACCCGCTTATGCGTGAAGGCCTTCCCCACACGCAGTGGTCTGCCCTGGAATGAGATGCGACCGGAGACATCCACAGAACGCACGTGGTCGTCGGGGGCGTAGTCGATGGCGGGTAGGGTCTCGGGGAAAGTTTTACCACTGGGTGTGTATCGGCTGACCGGGGTGTCGAGGTCGAGGGCATAGTGTGGGCGCTCCAAGTTGTAGAAGTCACGCCAGGTGTCGAAGGCACGTTGGCAGTGGGGGAGGTCGGTGAAGGTGCGGCCTGTAAGCAACTCGCTCTTGAGCGAGCGGTGGAAGCGTTCCAGCTTGCCGAGTGTTTGGGGATGGTACGGTCTGCTGTGGTGCACGCTGATGCCCAGTTGCATGAGCCAGACGGTGAGGGGAGTAAAGGGATGAGCGCTGTCGCTACCCCAGGGGGAGCCGTTGTCCATCAGCATGGCCTGAGGCAAGCCGTAACGCCGAAAAACGTGGGTGAGGCGGTCTTGGACCGTGTTTCCCTGCTCGTTGGCACAGGCCCGCAGCGCCAGGTTGAAGCGAGAGTGATCGTCCAGGAGGGTGAACGGATGGCAGCGGTGGTGTTGCACGGCAATGTGTCCCTTGAAGTCCATCTGCCACAGCTCGTTGGGTTCGGCACGCTCAAAGCGCACATAGGGTGTGTGCTTGGCAGCCTCGGATTCATCGATGAGCCCATGTCGTCTGAGAATGGCAGTGATCGTGCTCTTGGCAGGCACGCCCGTATAGCCGCGATCCTGCAACATCCTGGCCAGCACATGCGCACCCTTGGTCGGATGCGCCTGGCGCAACGCTACGACAAGCTCCTCCATCTCCCGGCTCGTCTGTTGCGGACTGGAGTGCGGGCGCCTGGGCAGATCGTGAAGGCTCTGCCCTCCGGCCTGCGCGTACCGCCGCAGCCACTTGTAGCCGGTCTTGCGGCTGATTTCCATGCGACGACACAACTCGCTCATGTTCACTCCGTCAGATTGTGCCAGAGCAATAAACTCTTTGCGCAAAGACATGGGTGTACCCACTTTCCAAGGCATGGTCCTCCTCCATCTAAAAGATTCTCCATGCCTTATGGTGTAACCTATGTCCCCGAACATGTGTAACCTATGTCCCCGGTCTATACAGATAGGAGAGGGCTGGGGTGAGGGTGATCCGCAGGGCGTTCTACCGTAAACTACTGACCTTCCCTCGGTCCGAGCCGCGATCTCTCCCTTCTTGAGAGAGCCCAGCGACAGTGTTGGTGACATGCCTAGGATTTACAATTGCCATTCTTGGTGAGATGCCTGTGCCACGTCAATTATCGAAGTATGAACAGCAGGTGGCGTAACGTCCCAAATGGGTTATCTACTATCCTACATCCTGCCCTTCGACAGGCTCAGGGCGAACGGATGACAGAGACCGACAGTTCTCTTACAGACATCCTCGTGCGATTCGCCTCTTGCGAACGTCCAGCGATGCATTCAGGCCATTCATCGGAAGGAGAGGCATGTTATACCTCTCCTTCCATCAAGTTTAGCTTACTCATGCCGGCCAAGAGCGCACAGTCCGCAACTCAAGCGCACAACGCACGCAATGCCCAAGCAGTCTTCCCTTAGCCCTCTGCCATCAGCGCATTGGCGCGCTTTGCAGAATCAGTGAATGCTTCCGCCACCGTGATGCGGTCTTCGATGATCGAGGCGGTCCACGCCTCCCCGATGAGACCGAACACCTCGGCATCGTTGCGGAAGAGGCCGCCATTAGGCCAGGCATATTTCCCGCGCACGGGATGAGCGAACGCGTCCAGATTCTTGTCCACGAGCGGCGGGAAGTTCTCACGCATGATGCTGATATAGCGGTCTTGCATCGAGGCCCGGGGATGCTGGATGCTGGCGATCTGGCACTGCAAATCCAAATAGACATCAGACTGCAGAAACTTCTGGAAGTCCCAGGCCACGTCCGGGTCTTTCGTCCCTTCCCAGAGCACCCAAGCGTCGATGGAGCCTTGGGTAGCACGGGCTACCGGACCCTGCGGCAGTGGGGCCACGTCCCAGTCCGCGACATTCTCGGGGAAGTCTATCGAGTACTGCCCCGGCCCCCAAGATCCTTCTTCCCAGGTTGCCAGCGTGCCCTGCATGAGAGCCTGGACCTTGCTGCGGTCCAGCGCCGCCCACTCCTCACCGTGCACCATGCTCCGGTCCTGGTGGAAGCGGGCGTGCACCCACTCCATGGCTTCAATGGCCTGAGGGCTATCGAAGGTGGCGTGGCGGTCATCCTCCGGATCGACAACCGTGCCGCCGTTCTGGATGATCTTCCAAATGCCGCGTCCCCAAGACATATCGACACCGCCGAATACGTTGGCATTGCGGTCGGTGAGCCTGAGCAGCGCATCTTGATACTCGTCCCAGCCCCAGGTGTCATCAGGATACGACAGGCCCTGCTTGTCGAATATCTGTCTGTTGTACCAGAGCACGTAGACGTTGATGTACATGGGCAGGCCGAATTGACCGGTATCGGGCCAGTACATCGCGCCAACCTGGAAAGGAATGTAGTCGTCCATCGGATGGTTGTCGCGCTTGATGTAGGAGTCCATGTTGACCAGCAGACCTTCCCGGCCTGCTTGCACGAGATTGGTGCCCCACATCATCGCCACGTCCGGACCGGACCCGGCCAGCCAAGCCGTGATGTAGCCTGCCAGGCTCTCCTTGTAGCCGATGACGTTGACGGTAACGTTGGCATTGTCCGCCGAGTACTGATCGGCGCCGGCCTGAGCCGCTTCCAGCCACGTCGAGTCACCCCAGAGCGACCAATTGAGGGTAACCAGCTCAGCCTTAGGTTCGGGCTGCGGTGCCTCCGCCTCTTTCGCCGCCGGCGCTTCATCCACGGACGCCGCGGGAGCCGCAGCCTGACCGCAGGCGGCCAAGGCAATGGCGCCAAGTGTACCGCCGCCCAGCCACAAAACTGAGCGTCGCGTCAATCGGCTCTGGCTTTCACGAGTTCTCATTTGCCTTACCTCCGGGCTTGCTCGCACGGCAAGCCACGCGTATACAAGAACTGTATTTTTGGGTACGGGTAGCAAAAGAACCTCAGAGGACCCCTCAAACTTTGCCACTCAATTCCTTGACCCCCTCTCCCTCGCGCAGTCAATCGAGGGTGCTCCTTGCCACGTATTATTGCGTTACTGTTGCCAACAATGCAACACTCTTGCAAACGTCAAACCCGCTGAACGTGTAGAAGCAGGCAGCAGGCAGTCTCAGAATACTTGAGGAACCCGTAGCGGGGGGGGGGGGGGCTTGTTCCCCGCTTCTCTGCTCTTGCAAACAGTAGACCCGCGGGATGGGCAGGACCGCTGGTTTCGCGCCTTCCGTTAGGGACTTGGCGCCGTATTGCGAGGCTTGCCCCCAATACTGACACAGGTGCCGCTCTCGGTGAGGAATGCGGCGTTCACGTTGCCCGCCATCTTTGGTAGTGCAGGTTTACAACCTGCGCCCGCTTGCTGGGAGGACAGCCATGGCAACTATCCGGTGTTACGAAGCTTGAAATCTAACTGTGATGGCGCTGTAGGGGCACGGCATGCCGTGCCCCTACAATTGTCACACTGCTTTGAGGCACCGTTGCTACATCTTTTCCCCAAAAGCACGACTTTGGGTTCAAGCGCCGTAGCGCGGAGGCTTGTCCCCCGCTCATGTGCTCGAACTGCAAGCGCCACGCCTTGTGTGGCGCAGGGAATGTGCCGGGGACACGCTACGCGTGTTGAACCGCCTCGTGGCACACGAGATGTGAGAGTAGAACGACCACCAGGTCTATGCCAGTATTCCCAACTCCCGCTGCGTCTCTGCGACGCGCGCCAGCGCCGCCTCCGGCAGGGGGCCAAGATCGGAAATCGCCACGTTCTGCTCAAGCTCGGCGGGATTCATGGCACCGGGAATCACCGATGATACCCCGGAAAAGCTGAGGATGTAACGCAAGGCGGCTTCGCTCAGGCTTTGCGCAACGCCTTCATCAACCAGCCACATGAAGGATTCCGCCTCTCGGAGACGCGCGGCGAGCCGTTCCCGCGGTATGAGGCTGCGGTGATCGTCCGGCCCGAACTCATGGTCTACCGTGAGCGTGCCCGAGAGGAATCCGGAGGCGAGCGGCGAGCGGATCACGATGCCGATGCCGCGCTCTTCCGCCAGAGGAAGCAATCGCGCCGTGGGCGCAGGCTCGAGCAGGCTGAACCCAATCTGGATTATCTCAGCGCGGCCGTCCACTTCGATGAGTCGAATGGCCTCGGCCACGTTCGTAGCGGAGACTCCCACGTGGCCGATGTGTCTTTGCTCGCGCAGCTCTACGAGCACACCCAGCGGGTCCAATTCCATTTCGTCCGGGCGCGGGCTATGCAGCAGCACGCCCTCAATGAGGTCAATCTGCAAGCGCTCTTTGCTGCGCTGGACGCTGGCGCGCAAAGCATCGCGGCTGAAGTCACGGGCCAGTTCGGGCAGTCCGCCGCTTGCGGCTGGCAGGACGTGCTCTCCGCCCTTCGTCTCCACGAACACCTCCACGTCTTTCAGGTGCTCCGGTCGCTCCCGCAGCGCGTCGGCGATGAAAACTTCGGCCTCCGCATAGACCGGTGCGGTATCGATGAAGTTGACTCCCAGCGACATGCCGTGATGAATCGTCTGCAGCGCCGTATCGCGCGCCACCGTGCCGTACGTGGCCGGACCCGACCAGTAGCTACCGCTCGTGATGAGCGCACCCCCTAGCGGATACGTGCCCAAGCCGACCTCTGCTACTTCGTGTCCCGTGTTTCCAAGCGGACGATATCGCATGGCCTATTCCCTTCCTGGCTTTGGCGTGGCTGATCGTTTTCAGTGCATCGAATGCATCTTGTCAGTTTAGAATCGGCTTTAGAGGTCATTCCAAGCGTAGCGTCGAACAGGGTTCGCAGAATCTAGGGTCCAAAACTGGAGGCTACACTATCCGACTGCAGTCACTCTAGAACCATCACTCCGTTCAGGGTGACATTCGAATGGCTACTTACCACTTCCTGCCTCGCATCCACGTCAGACAGTGAACAGCCCCGCCTCCATTGAGCGACCGGCTACGTGCGATGGCTCCGCAACGAATCCCAGTCACGCAGCGGAAAGTCAATTCGCCGACCCTGTTGCGCCGCGAGATATGCTCCTTCCACGACCTCCAGCGCACGGGCGCCGTCGATGCCGTTGGACTCCGGTTCGCGGTTTTCTCGGATGGCAGCGAGGAACTCTTTTTCCTGCGCATGGAAGCCGGCCGCATACGGCACGTGCAGCACGAGCTTTTCATTGGCCATTTCCGGATTATTGCGGTGCGGTTGCTCGAAGGTGCAATCGGCAAAGGCCTGGGCAACTTGCGGCTCGTCAAACGTCAGCCACGGCAGCTTGTTGCTGTAGAGCGTGATCGTCGCATCGGAGCCATGCCCAATACCGCCGTCAAGCTTTACGTAGCCCTCGCTGCCGGTCACGAAGATCTCGCGGTGTTGGGGCCCCTGCAAACACCACACCATCTCAAAGACGCCGATCGCGCCGCTATTGAAGCGGAAGAGCACGTGGGAGGTGGTCTCGATCTCCACCGTCTCCCAGAGAAAGCTATCGAACTCCGCGCCCGCGATGTGCCGTACGCCGCTGCCTTCCCAGAAGAGCAAGGTATCGATGTAGTAGCAGCCGTCGCGATGCAGCGCGCCGCCGCCCGCCGTGGCTTTGCCGAGCTTCCAGCCCATGTTGGCGCGGGATGCCTGCGAGAGAACATCTTTATGGAGCATGTGGCGTTCCAGCACGTGGTAGATGTCGCCTATCAGCCCGGCGTCGAGGATGCGCTTTACCGCGCGGGCAGGAGGCTCGAAACGATCGCGATCGGCCGTCATGAGCTTCACACCGGCATCGCGGCATGCACGTATGGCTTCAACTGCTTCATCCATATTCAGCACCAGCGGCTTCTCACAGAGCACGTGCACTCCCGCTTCCGCCGCCGCCAGAATGGCGGACAAGTGGAGGTGATGGGGCAGGCAGATGTCAACGGCCTGCACCTCCGGCCGCTGTACGACCTCGGCAAAGTCGGTTGCGGCTGCCGCTGCGCCATACCGCTGCGCCTGGGACTCGGCGCGTTCCATGAGATTGTCGCAGGCCACTTCCAAGCGCGCCTCTCCGGCTCGTTCCAGCCGCTGCCATCCGTCGAAATGGGGATGGGAAATACCGCCGCACCCAATGACGGCTACCCCTATCGGACCGTTCGTCGTCGCCATCGTTGCTCACTTTCTGAGTTTGTCATTACTGCCGAATATTGCAGGTTGTCTGTATAGTACGCCATCGGCGGCACTGCCGCCACACTACTTGCCGCTAGATTGTCAAGATCGACCTATTGTGTCCGCTGCCGCGTGCCAAAGTTGCAAGATCAGCCCTTCAATCGGCCTGGTTAAGACCATTGCATCTTTGATTTCATGGCTGCAATAATACCCTACCCTCGTATTGGCGCTGCGCCGTCATAGTACAATACCCTTGAATGAGCGCGGTGGCAGGAATATAGCATGATTCCGCATCCAACCAATCGAGCGAGCTTTGGCTCAGGCGAGAATTAGCGCAATCCACTTCCATCAACCCGGCACAGGTGCGCATTGAGAATGAGTAAAAGAAAACCAGCTACCAGCCGTGGACTGCGGGCAAGTCCAATGATTGTTGTTGCCGCGGTCGCTTTGATTGCGGCGGCCATCGGGCTAGCGGCCTTTTGGCTGTTCGTCTGGAGCTCTGACGAGCCAAATCGGGCGGATGCCGCGAATCCTACACTAGTGGCGCGTGGGGAAGTCTTATACCAGCAGCACTGCGCCAGTTGCCACGGTGCAAACCTGGAAGGACAGCCGAACTGGCGGGAACGCGATGCCGACGGCATGCTGCCCGCCCCGCCCCACGATGCGAACGGCCACACCTGGCATCACGCCGATGCGCTGCTCTTCGACGTGACCAAATGGGGCTCAACCGCCATCGTCGGCAGCGACTACATGAGCAACATGCCCGGCTTTGCCGAGACCCTCAGCGACAGCGACATTTGGGCAATACTCTCATATATCAAAAGCACCTGGCCCCCGGATATCCAGGAGATCCAGTCCGATCTGGAGGACACGCGAAACCAGTGAGGGCCAATCCGTTGGTAGTACATCCTTATTGCTGACGACAATTACTGGCCGCGCCAAAGAGATTCCAGTCTTTCTTCATCTTTTAACTGCGCAAGGTAAGTACTTCGCATGTGAGCTCTAATGCACTGACGATAGGCTGTCGCCTGTCCGTAGGGGCACGGCATGCCGTGCCCCTACCCACTCGAAACTGCAATGCAAGTCTTGCGTCGCACCCGCAGAGAGCCAGGACTCCAGGGACGCATTGAAGAGAAGATGGATTCCGGCTTTCGCCGGAATGTCGGCTCGGGAATTCTCTATCTCTCACGATAGTGACTGGATGGTGAATCCTGTCACTAAACCAGTCAACTATTGCAGATCGACAAGGGGCAAGACCGCACACTAGCCGCCAACGACGACTTTCCACGAATACTCGGCGTTACCGTTGGCGTTTTCCACTTGGCATTTGACGTAGTGCGTTCCGCCCTCCGGCGCGCGAAAGCGCAAAGTATCCCCGCCTTCCGGTAGCGGTTCCCCGTCAATAGACCACGCGTAGCGGAGCGTCGGATCTGGGTGCGCGGTGGCGTCGAGCGTGGCGTAACCGATATGGCGGTAAGCGAAGCCGCGTCCTGGGCCCGGCGTGCCGTCGGCCTGCAGCCAGCCCTCCTGCATGTCGCGCGCCGAGTAGTAGAGCACGTAGCGGCCCGGCAGCTTGAGCACGTAAGGCGTGGAGGTATAGCGGGCATCGAAGGCGTCTCTGTCTGCACTTGGGGGAAAGACGGGATGCCCCAGCCGCTCCGTCCAGTTTCGGCCATCCGCCGAGCGGGCAAACGTAAGGTCGAACCAATCGCCGTAAGCGTCGTCCAGTTGGGCACGCGTAAAGCTCACGTCATCGCGCTGCGCTGCGCGGTGGCCGCCGTGCCACATCACGAGACCCGGGCCGTCGCGCATCACGAAGGGATAGACGCACGATTTGTAAATGCCTTCCGGCTGGAGCACGTCGGCGATCTCTTCCCAATGAATGCCGTCGGGAGAGCGCAACAGCATGGTGTGACCGTAGATCGAGCTGGGGTCGGGGTCGCCCTCTGGCCGGGCGTTTACCCACATGGTGAAAGTGCCGTCATCCTCTTTGATAACCGAGGGACAGCGCCCGCTGCGCGTGACCGGCTCCGGGTGAATCTCCCACGCGATGCCGTCCGGACTCTCGGCATACCCCACCTGCTGCGTCATCTCGACCAGTTCGCCGTCGGCGGTCTCCTCATAGTGGGTGAGGGCGGAGAACCACATCCGATAGCGTCGCTCTTCCAAGTCGTAGAGCACGAACGGGCTTTGAAAGCACCGCCCCCAGCCGCCTGCATCTTGCAGGGCCTCATCAGTGACGATAGGGTTGCCGGGATATTCTTCCCAATGGATGCCGTCCTGCGAGGTGGCGTAGCCCAAGTGGCAATTGGCTGGCCGCGGCGGGCCGGACGTGCCGACGTACCACATCTTGTACATGCCGTCGGCGCGGATGACGCCCGGCATGTAGAGCATCACCCGACTCCAGTCTTGCTTTGTAAGCGTGGTGGATAGCACCGGCTGCCCGCGCCGCTGCCACTGCTGCTCAGCCGGCACCGTCTGCCACGGCTCCAATTCAACACTGAGGTCAACCGCCTCGCCAACCACCAGTGCAATTTCTCGACCCGTTGGACTTACCGCACTGACGCGGGGAACGTACCATTTGGGTGGGGAATTTGAATTCTCGTTCGGCAAAACTGCCTCCGCTAGCCAACTAATATTACTCTTCGCCTAGTTCCAACAATCGCTCTTGGCAGGTGTGCGATGCGGTGCGAATATGTTGCTTAAGATTTTCGGTAGGGCGATTCGCACAGCCTCTGCCCGTCACACATTCCTATCAGAAATCGATGAGAAGAAAGCGCTTACCATCTTCTCAGCGTCATCAGTTTTCCGTGAAATAGCAAGCCTGTCTGCCCATTTTCGTCCAGCATGAAGCGTGTCCCACCAACTCCGTTGGCTATTTCGCCGACCGCTACCAGGGTCATGGTCGCCAAAACCGTCCAAGGAGAGATTCCATACTGGCTTGAAGTAGTCAATCAAGAAGCGTTCCGCCAACGTAATCCAGACAGGAACAACAGCCAAGTAGCGGCACAAAAAGTCGGATACATCTAGGTTGTCCGCCTCATTTATTGACTTGGTGTGTTCTCTGATCCTTCGCTGTAATGCTGGACTGTCTACATCTACCTGGTTACCTTTTCTCGATCCGGGAGGTACAGCTTTGCCAACATATATCGGCATCTCCCTTCCCGATATCGGCCTGTAGACAGGCAGGGCTCCTGAGTAGAACAGAGAGTAAATGCCTGGACCTGGGATATTCACTATAGTATCCAGGCGCTCTATGGTCTGCTTCTCAAAGTGCGAGACCATCCCAGCCATGAGGTTGTCATAGGTAAGAGGATCATAGAGTTCTACCGTCATAGTCGGCGCAATTCCACGATGGCTTCATAGAGACGGAGGCCGTTCCCTGAACCCGCACGAACGCTAGAGTTGACGATACTGTTCCCCACTCTTGCTTCTCGCGGAATGTGGATGTCAACGATTCTGAAACCATGTGCTTCGGCAATCCCCGCTAAGAATCGATCCGTTGGAATTGGAACGCCCTGTAGAATACTGTTCCCGATCACTATCAAGCCGGTTGCACCGGGCCGGAGGCACCATTCTGCACCCCTGATGAAACGTACGCAGTCGTTGAAATACAGCGCCGCGTAGTTGGCCCAACCATGTCCGCCATAGATGCCCTTTTCTGGGTTCTTTTGGCTCACCTTCTCGATTGCTTGATGGATCTGAGGATCCTCAATCGATGGATCAAGTTCAACGCGTCCCTGATCTCGAGCATTCTGCCAATAGGTACCGAAGTTCAGTTTCTCCAACCGTTTGAAGTCCTTCGGAGAACTGCAGAATCCTAGCCAATAGAGATGAGGGCGAGTGTTCCGATTGTAGTGATAGTTATTGAGATAGGGCGGCGATGTAATCAGCAAGTCTACGCTTTGCTCTTCAATGTCTTGATACCCATCGAAAAAAGACTTCTCCAATACACGTCCATCTCGCCGCTTACTTGCAGCCCTTGCATGACGATACCACGCGACATCGTCTGCCATCTGTGACACCTTCTTGGCCAGTACCTCTGTCACGGGGAAGTCATCCACTTCGGGACGCCCAACAGTCACTTTACGGCCCAGACTTGGTTCATATGAGTAGTTAGAAAAATCAACCATTGATGCCGCGAATGCGAGCCGGAAGATATCCGCAACTCGTGCATCTTGCTCGCTGATGAAGTCTAAAGCCAGCAGTACCTTATGCTGAACTTTAGAACTATAGAACGGGGAGCGCGTTCTAAAGCCGTGGGGAGGACTCGTACGTGGCTGGATATCCTCTTGGTGGGCTCGGCGCATGAATACACTGAACTCTCGAACCGCTTTCCGCAGGCAGTCTGGACCTAAGCGGTGCGCCTCCAGCTTCGTTTGCGATGCGAAGGCAGCGTAGGGATTGATTTCAAAGCCAACCGCTTCATGTCCAGCGAGGTCTGCCTCAACAAGGGTAGTCCCTACACCAGCGAACGGGTCAAGTACCACGCTTGGCCCATTCGTGTAGCGGGCAATAGCATCTTCAACGAAGTGCTTTGAGTATCCGGCAATCCAGGGAACCCAACGATGAACTGGGGCATCACGATTCGCCATGAAGGCAGGGTCGCGAAAGGCGCGTTTATTGATCTCCAAGGCAAGCTGCGTGCTCATACGGTCAAGTTCCAATAACCGAAGGGTCTGACCAACAACTGGTTGGTAGGTGTGGCGCCCTGTAGAACGACCTTACCCAATCTGTTGAGGATCATTTGCAGGTTACCTCTCAATAATCCACAACTGATCAAACTGGCACCCATCGCTAACGCATGATCCTCTGAATAAGCACACCTGTTGTCTACCGCGAGTAGTTGGGGGCTTCTTTGGTCAGGATCACGTCGTGGGGGTGGGCTTCGCGGAGGCCGGAGGGGGTCATGCGCACGAAGCGTGCGTGCTCTTTCATTTCCTGAATGGTGGCGTTGCCGCAGTAGCCCATCGCCTGGCGCAAGCCGCCCACGAGTTGAATCACCAGTGCTGAGAGCGGCCCCTTGTACTGCACACGGCCCTCGATGCCTTCGGGCACGAGCTTCGATTCCTCGCCAATGTAGTCCTGGAAGTAGCGGTCGCGGCTAGCTGAGCGGGCCTTCATAGCGCCCATCGAACCCATGCCGCGGTACTCTTTGAACTGTTCGCCCTGGTAGAGCACCACCTCGCCGGGACTCTCTTCTACACCGGCGAAGAGCGATCCGATCATCACCGTGTCGGCTCCGGCGGCAATCGCTTTTGCCACGTCACCGGCATACTGGATGCCGCCATCAGCAATCACGGGGATGCCGTACTGCACGGCCACAGCGGCAACATCGGTAATCGCCGTAATTTGCGGTACGCCGGTGCCGGTCACGACTCGCGTCGTGCAGATGGATGCCGGTCCCACGCCGACTTTAAGCGCGTCGGCGCCGGCCTTGATGAGGTCTTCCCCCGCGGCTGCCGTGGCAATGTTACCGGCAATTACCGGCACGTCGAAGAGCGACTTGAGCTTGCGCAGCGTTTCGATAACGCCTTCGGAGTGACCGTGCGCGCTATCCAGCACCAGCACGTCGACCCCGGCCGCCACCGCCTCTTGGGCGCGCTTGATGCCCTCCACGTTCGTGCCTACCGCCACGCCCACGCGCAGGCGTCCCTTCTCGTCTTTCGTTGCAAGCGGAAACTGGATTTTCTTGGCGATGTCCTTAACCGTAATCAGTCCCTTGAGCATAAAGTCGTCGTCTACTACCGGCACCTTCTCGATGCGGTGGCGGCGCAAGACGTCTTTGGCCTCTTCCAACGTGGTGCCGATCGGAACCGTAATGAGGCCCTCTTTGGTCATCACGTTTAGCACGGGCTGGTCGAGGTTCTCCTCAAAGCGAATGTCGCGGTTGGTGAGAATGCCTATCAGCTTGCCGTTCTCGGTGATCGGCACACCTGAGATGTGGTAGCGCTCCATCAGGTCCACCGCCTGGCGCACAGTCGCATTGGGGCCCAAGGTGATGGGGTCCACGATCATGCCGGCTTCCGAGCGCTTGACCTTATCTACTTCAGCAGCTTGGACATCGATCTCCAGGTTGCGGTGGATGATGCCGATGCCGCCTTCCCGCGCCAGGGCAATAGCCAGGCGCGCTTCGGTAACGGTATCCATGGCGGCGGAGATGAGCGGTATGTTGAGGGCGATAGTCGGGGTCAGCCACGTGCGGGTATCGGCGTCTCTCGGCAGAACAGCGGAATAGTCGGGAATGAGCACTACGTCGTCGAAGGTAAGGCCCTGTTTCAGCAACTTGCCAGCGGACATGGGGTCGCTGGTGGGTGCTAGGGGCTCAAGTGTGGTGGATATGCCCTCACTCTCGGCGGTATCATTCCGTATCACCGGCAGTCCCTCCTCTGCTACATGAAACGCTCACGTTGGCTGAGTTCTCTTGCTCCCCATTATACGGCACGGCGCCTGTCTTCTGTGTTGATTTTGCGGATGTACGTTTTAAAACATCCATTTTTCTTGACAATAGGTCTTGCGCTTTCCCCACTACCTAGATATTCTATATACATGTTACGCGAATTACGCAAAGGCACGGCAAGCCTGCTCCTTCTCGATCTGCTGGCAGCGCGGCCCATGTATGGGTTCGAGCTTGCCGAGGCGCTGCGCGAACGCACCAACGGCGTGCTCGCCTTCAAGGAGGGCACGCTCTACCCTGCGCTTCACCGCTTGGAAGCTGAAGGGTTGGTAAAGCCCTACTGGCAGGACAGCCCGCGAGGGCCGCGCCGCCGGTACTATCGCCTGACAGTGCGCGGTCACAAGGCGCTGGCCGAACGTCGGGAGCATTGGCACACACTGGTGGAGGCTATCAATGGCGCGCTTGACACCGGAAACGGAACGCTTTCTCCGCAAGGCAGTGACGGGACTGCCGTTCCTGAAACGCAGTGAAGCCAAAGACGAACTCCGCGCACATCTGGAAGACGCAATCCAACAACGGATAGCGCAGGGCGCCGAGCATGCACGTGCAGAACAGGAATCCGTGGCGTCCCTGGGTGACGCAGCGGTGCTTAACCGGGAATTGCTCCGTTCTCATTGTGGGTACAGGTGGCCGCTCTTTCTCCTCCGCTCCAAGTTCTACAAGTGGGCCATACAGTCGGCAGGCGGTCAACTTAGGTACAAGGGCCGAAGAGAATCGACCAACATTGGAAGCCAATTCGATCGAGTCCGAGTAGAGCAAACAATCGCCCGCGGGGAACGAGAGCTCGCGTCGCGGGGGCCGAGCTACAGAATCCACGATAGGCTCGGTACGTCATACAGTGCCCTTGCCGCGCACGAACGCAAACTGTCAGACAGGGACGCGAAAACAGGCGGATGCGAACACGCGCAGGCACATATGCGGGCAGCGGAGGCCTACCAAGAGCGCGCGCTGACACACTATCAGGCGGCGGTGGATTGGCTCATTACGCGTTCAGGACCATGGGACTTCATAGGCGGCAGGCAAAGGTTACTCGCTGGGGCGTACAGCCAATTGGCAATCTCATTGGAGACCATGGGTAGGCATGGAGAAGCCGAATCAGCCGTGCGGGCCGGGCTCGCGGTGGATGACGAATTTTCCGGTCTCAACTTCCAGCAGGCAACCTATTGCCTCAAACGGGGAGACATAAACGGCACTTTTCAACATCTGGAAGCTTTTCTGGACGATGATCTTACGATTGGCGATCTCGGCAAGATTGTCCTGGTAGTATTGCAGGCCGACAAGTTCGATCCGTTGCGTGAAGACACGCGATTCAGTCGACTCCTGGATCGGGCCCACGCATTCAGGTAAGCCACGCACATGCTTTCGGCCATCATCAACTTGGGCGCAGCGTTGGCAGCAGCCGACCGAGGCAACGTCTTTCACTAGGCGCTCTTCTCTTGCCAAAATGCTCTGCCGCACTGGCGCAATAGTCGTCTGCGTTAGCGAAGGCGGGCGAATGGAGGCTATCAATGGCGCGCTTGACGCCGGAAACGGAACGCTTTCTCCGCAAGGCAGTGGCGGGACTGCCGTTCCTGAAACGCAGTGAAGCCAAAGACGAACTCCGCGCGCACCTGGAGGACGCAATCCAACAACGGATAGCGCGGGGCGCCGAGCATGCACGTGCAGAACAGGAGTCTGTGGCGGCGCTTGGCGACGTTGCGGCGCTCAATCGCGAGCTACTCCGCGCGCACTTTGGCAAGAAGTGGCTACTTTACTTCATACTTCACAAAGTCGCCTGGTGGATTCCCAACTTGCCGCACATCCGCTTGCGCCCGAGCTTCTTGATCTGGAAGAGTGGGAGCAAGTTCAAGCGTCAATATGCTCAGGGCCATTACGACGAGATCATCGTGCGCTTGGAACGGGAGCTTGAATCGCGGGGGCCTAATGACGACATACACCACGAAGTTGGATTAGCCTACAACGCCATCGGCGATCATGAGCGTGCACTGACACACCTACAGGCGGCAGTGGAATTGTGCAAATCGCATCCGAGGCCGAAAAACGTTGATGAAGGGCGAGATATGGGGCTGTCTGTCGCCTACAGCAGTCTGGCAGGCGTACTGAAGACACTTGGCAGAGACGAAGAAGGCGAAGCTGCCGTGCGCACCGGACTTGCAGGAGATGCCAAGAGCTTTACGTTGAACACCCAGCTGGCGGAATACTACCTAAAATGTGGCGATCTTGACGGAACGTTTCACCATCTAGAAGCGTCCCTGAATGACAAAACAGAAGTAATAAACTCCGACCTTGGTAAGATTCTCCTGCTTTTCTTGAGCACAGAAAGATTTGACGCTGTGCGCCAAGATTCGCGGTTTAGTGCGCTTGTGCAACGCGCCTACAGTATCCAGTCCGATGTACAGAAGACAATGGTTAGCTTCGACGAAGCCGAGGCGGCACTGCGAGGCGGCCTTCCCGTGAATGGTAACGTCTTATTGCAGAACTGCCAGCAGGCAAGTCACTGCCTAGAGCGGGGCAACCTTGACGGTACATTTGATCATCTTGAGGCCCCCTTGAATGATAGTGCGGCAGACGGCGATTCTGGTCGAGACCTTCTGCTAATCTTGAGCTCTGATGTCTTTGACCCTTTGCGTAACGATCGCCGATTCGGCCAACTTCTGATGCTCGCGCCGCACCACTCGTAGCCTGGGTCTCCCTCTCGCGCTCCCGCCAAAACCGGATGCGACGAGGGCCCAGGTCGGCGGTATTGCCCTATCGCTAGTCTCGACCTGCCTTACATGCCGCAGCAATGCAGCCCGTGGGCAACTGAGTCCTGCACTATGGCAGAATCCTGTGCTAGCATGAGCCTACGGATGGCGTACTTTGTCACTCCGAACACAGCTTTGACTGTGCGAGGGGATATCAGACCGTCGCAATTCAAGATTCGACTCCTCTGCATGCCCCGGACAGGCAAGGCTCAGCACTAGCGGAACAGTTCGAAAGCCGTAGGTAGAGCCCGTACCCGTTCGTCCTGAGCCTGTCGAAGGGTGAATGGGAAATCCGTTTTCACACTTGCTTAAGGACTCCCATCACTCTCCCTACTTCTCTCCGACTTCCCGTAGGGTTTCACTATGTCTGTTTCTGACAACCCGACCCCATCCGACCGGTTTGCGTGGCTGAGGGCCGGTGGCAGCACGGTTGCCGGCGGAGCGACCATCTTGATGGTGAGCTACGTGCTCTCGCGTGTACTGGGATTAGGGCGGGAAGTCGCCGTTAGCGCGCGTTTCGGTACCTCAGGAGAACTTGCGGCCTACGTAGCGGCGTTTCGGCTGCCGGACTTGGCATTCCTGCTCTTTGCGGGCGGCGCGTTGAGTTCCGCCTACATCCCGCTCTATCGCGAGGTGCTGGCGCGCAATGACGCCGCCACCGCGCGGGCACTCGCCAGTTCCGTGCTCAACGGCCTGATCATCGTGCTCGCCCTGTTCGTCGCTGCGATCGTATTGCTCGCACCCTGGGTCGTGCCGCTCATTTCGCCCGGTTTCGACGATGAACATCGGAAACTCACGGTCGCCCTTATTGGCATCGTGGCGTTTTCGCCCCTCTTCCTCGCCGTCAGCGAAGTGCTCACTGCCACGCTCCACGCGCGGCAGCACTTTCTGTTACCCGCATTTGCGCCGTTGCTCTATAGCCTCGCCGGTATCGCGGGCGCGGTCGTGCTCGCAATCTGGTGGGGCATCTACGGTTTAGCGATTGGCGTGGTGATTGGCGCCGTGTTGCACGTAATTGTGCAAATACCTGCTTTTCGCGCACTGGGTCCAGGCTATGCGCCGGTTCTTCACCTTCACTTGCCTGAGTTGAAACGATTGGTGCAGCTCACGGTCCCTCGCATGGCAGGACTGCTTGCGGTACACCTCTCACTCATTTTTATCATGATTAACTTGGCCTCTAGGCTTGGCGCGAATGTCGTCGTAGCAATGAACTATGCCTGGGTACTCATGATGCTGCCGTTAGGAGTATTCGGCATGGCCGTGGCGCGTGCGTGGTTCCCACAATTCGCGGCTGCCGCTATGGACGGTCCCACGCCGGAGCTGGCCCGGCAGCTTACGTCGGCCATCCGCACCGTGCTCTTCTTTCTGTTACCGGCAGCCGCGGGTCTCATGCTCTTTGCGCCGCTCGTCGTCGCCGCGCTGTTCGAGCGCGGCGCGTTCGATGCCGCGTCCACCGAACTCACCGCATGGGCGTTGCTCTTTTTCGCGGTCGGCCTGGCCGGCCACGGCGCGGTGGAAGTGCTCAACCGGGGCTTCTTTGCGCTTAAGGACACGCGCACGCCGGTACTGATCGGCATCGTGAGCATGGGGCTGGGAATCGTACTCGCCGCGCTGCTGATGCGACCCTTGGCGCAAGGCGGCCTTGCGCTCGGCATCTCGCTGGCGGTGCTGCTCGAAGCCGTTTGGCTGTGGCTGCTGCTCGCGCGGCGGGTGCCGGACTTTCGGTTTCTAGGCGGCATGCTGCCCTTGCTGCTCTGCACGCTGCTCGCCGCGGGCGTGAGCGGCGCGTTGCAGTGGCTGGTCCCGCTCTCCAGTACGCCGGCCGTCGTCCGCCTCGTCCTTTACGGCACCGTGCTTATCGGGGTCTACGTCCTCAGCGCGCTGCTCCTCGGTGTGCCGGAGGCGCGAACCGTGTGGCAAAGGCTGCCGTTGCTCCGCCGAAAATAGGAACCGGCATAGCGCCATGAAGTGTAGTCATTCACCATCGGAATACGGTTCGCGAAATGGAACGTTACAGCGGACAGCGGCTGATTCTCGAAAGAGAGCAGCCCTGCTGTCTGCCTTGACCGCCTGCCCTGTTCTCTCCCATTAAGAATTCTACAAATTCCGTAGCTCCAGTTCCGTTCGCCTTGAGCCTGTCGAAAGGTGAACGCGGCTGGCGATGTATCCTCAGACGCCCGCACTTCCGTTCATGCTTCGACCCTTCGGCAATCGCAGGACTGCATGGCATAGGGCGAGCAAATTCCGAATTCTTGCCCAGAATTATTGACGCGCACTTTCACTCGGTATAGACTTATTGACTAGGTGACACGAGTGGTATGTATGGGCTACGTGCAGCCCTACAGGAGGAATCAGATATGGTTACCCGACGAAATTTCCTGCGTTACAGCGGTGTAGCGGCTACCGCATTGGTTGCCGCCGCCTGCGGCACGGTGCAGACCGCCCCGGCAGCCGAAGATCCGGCTATGGAGGAAAAGAAAGAGGCCCCGAAAGAGGCTGCCCAGGAGGCTCCCGCCAAAGAGGTGCGGAAGCTATCCATCAATAGCTACGGCAACGCCGCGGTGCTCGAGCGTTATGTGCGCGTCTTAGGCGTGTTCAACGAGACGTTTGCCGGTGAGTATGAGGCGGAAGCGACCATAACGCCGTTCGCCGAGTACAACCCCAAGCTCATTTCTCAGATTACGGCGGGCGTGCCGCCGGACGTCTGGAACCTGTGGGCGCAATTCAAGTCCAATTACGTGGAGCGCGGCCTTGTGCTCGACATTACCGATCGCGTCAAAGCGAGCGCGACTGCCAGCCTGGACCATTACGTCCAGCCGATGCATGAGGCCATGTCGTATCAAGGCCGCATCTGGGGCACGGCACAGGACTTCAACGGCACCCTGATCTATCTCAACCAGACCATCTTCCAGAACGCGGGATTGGAATTGCCGGCCGAAGGCTGGACGATGGACGATCTTCGCGACATTGCGAAGCGCACCGTCAATCCGGAGGAGAACATCTGGGGCGGCAAGAATCTTGCAAACAACACCGGCTCTGACAACTTCGCGGTGATGTGGAACTACGGCCAACACTTCTGGGTGGACGACGACCAGACCAAATCGTTGGTCAATAGTCCGGCCGCCGTGGCCATGTATACCATCTACCAAGAAATGGCGTTTGCCGACCGCAGCATGCCGTCGGCGGCCAATCCCCAGGCTCAGGGCTTGGGGTCGCATCAAGGGTACTATGCCACGTGGGACGCCTGGGGCAACGAGCCCTGGTGGATCAATTTCCGTAACGAGGGCAACGTGCCGTTCGAATGGCAGGCCCATACGTATCCCGCGGGCCCCATGGACCAGAAGCACTTCTCCCAAGGCCACCTGTGGTCGATTGCGGAATCGCATCCGGACCACGATACCGCCTGGTTCCTTGCCGAGTGGATCGGCGGCATCGAGGGCTGGAAACAGTGGGTAGCCTTGGGCCAGGGTCAGCCGCTGCCGGTTTCCGACCGCACGCTGTGGGAGCAGTATTACAGCTTCCTGGAGCCGGATAAGGCGCAGATACAGACCGACTTCATGCTGGAACGCATGTACAACGGCCTGGCGTTCAACTTCCAGTACTGGCCGACGTACGGCGAATGCAGCGGCATCATGCGCGAGGCACATCAGGTCATCTTTGGCGAGTCGCCCGGCGAGGTAAAGTCCAACCTAGACGACGCCGCCAAGCGCATGACGGCGATTCTGGAGGAGTACAAGAGCAAGTCGTAAGCGCTCCTGTTTGCGGCTGCGAGCATCGTGATAGAGCAGCCTTGAGCATTGGCTGGGAAGGGGGCACGGCATGCCGTGCCCCTACCTCTTTCAGCGATCTCTTGGTTCCCCATTTTAGAGGGATCTTGGTTCCCTCTGCCAGCGGCGACCCTTGCGAAATCCCTTCCTCCTTGAGGGGGGAAGGCCGGGATGGGGGTGAAGAGTGGCTTGAAGGCTAACAATCGTAAACTATCCCCTCACCTCTGGATTCCGGCTTTCGCCGGAATTGTATGTGTCAGGTAATTCGTTGACAGAATTGGCACTAGAATGGGCAAAGAAGGCCAACAGGGAGGCGTATAGATACGAATGTGTTAGACGGCACTGGCCATGTACGAGGGAAGAATTCGCCCTTAGGGTCGTCACTCCGGCGGAAGCCGGAGTCCAGGGCACGCAGAGAAGATGGATTCGCTAGACTCACAAACGAAGTGCAACACCATGCTAAGGTGTTGCCATGGGAACACACTATCGTCAACTTTCCATTGAAGAGCGGTGTGAAGTGGCCCGACTTCACACCGCGGGGCACTCGTACCGGCAAATTGCTGCAGCTCTGGATCGCGCGCCATCGACTATTATGCGGGAGGTGAAACGGAATGGGTCTCGTACAAAGGGCTACCAAGCGACGTATGCAGATGAACAGGCATGGGCGCGGCGCTGGGTTGGCGGCAAGCTGGAACGGGATGCTGCGTTGCGCAAGACCGTGCTGGGGTACTTGCGACAGTGCTGGTCGCCGGAGCAGGTGGCAGGACACATGGCGCGGGATGCCGGTGGACCGGCCATCTCCCACGAGACCATCTATCGCTTTATCTACGGACAGGTGGCGCGCACCAAGGACTATAGTTGGCGGCACTACCTGCCGCGAGGCAAGGCGCAACGGCGACCCCATCGGCGCAGTGGGCGCAGTCCGGCCTCCTTCATTGCCAAGCGCCGTCCACTGGCGGAACGTCCCCAGGCGGCGGCCGACCGCCAAACCCCCGGCCACTGGGAGGCTGACCTGATGCTCTTTGGCAGAGGCGGCCACGCGGTGCTCGCCCTGCACGAGCGCCACTCGCGCTTGCTCATCGCTGCGCGCCAGCCCGGCAAGGCGGCAGACCCCATCGCCAGCACCATGTACGATCTGCTCGCGGTCTTGCCTGAAGCGTGGCGACAGACCGTCACTTTCGACAACGGCACCGAGTTCGCGCGTCATTACCATCTCCATGACTTGGGCATCCAGACCTTCTTCTGCGATACCCACGCGCCGTGGCAGAAAGGAGGCATCGAGAACGCTATCGGACGCATGCGGCGGGTGCTGCCGCGCAAGACCGACCTGGCGGAGATGTCCGCAGAGCGCTTTGCGCAACTTATCCAAGCCTACAATCACACCCCGCGCAAGTGCCTTGACTATCAAACCCCAGCCGAAGTATTTCTCAAACAAACGTTGCACTTGAAATGTGAATCCACCGTATGGATTCATTGGGCGTGAGTGGCGTTCACATTAGAGGGGTTCTTCTCAGCGTCAGACCCAAGACAAACAGAGTCCAGTCACAAAGAGCGGAATGGAATAGTCTTCGAATCTCCCCATTGTAACCGTCCGTTGTCCGGCTTGATAGCTCCCGCAAGCGGCCTCTACTCTCTTGCGCTCTTGAATGCCAACGGCCATCCAAACGTATTGTGTGGCGTTAGAATTCATCAGAGTTTGCTCTTGCGACTAAACAGTATGGTCCAAGAAGAGTTACTGGCCAGATTGGACTATTCACTAGCAGCTGAGTGGGCCAACTAAAACAGGCTTTCTTGGAATCATGGTGGTGCCGCAGCATCTTAAATCGATTGCACCGAGAAGCCGCCGTCAATCACGAATGCCAGGCCCGTGGTAAAGGCGCTGGCGTTGGAAGCGAGATAGACCGCCGCGCCGCCAAGCTCCGAGGGTTCGCCAAAGCGGCCCATAGGCGTGTGCGCGACAATCTGTTCGCCCCGTTCGCTGAGGCCCCCGTCCGAGTTGCGGAGCAAGGAACGGTTCTGCGTCGTCTCGAAGAAACCGGGAACGATCATGTTAACCCGCACAATTCCCTGCCACTCCCGCGCCAGGAAGTTCGTGAGAGTTGCCACCCCGGACTTCGCTATGGCGTAGACCGGTACGCGTGAAAGCGGACGTTCTCCTCCCGCCATCGAGCCGATATTGATGACACTGCCGCGTCCGTTAGCGAGCATCGCCGGGCCGAATTCCTGGCAGGCGAGCCACGCCGACGTCAGATTGAGATCGAGATTTTCGCGCACGGCTTCCAAGCCAAGCTCCTCAAATGCCTGGTCTGCGCTGACGACCGCCGATGGATGGTTGCCGCCAACCGCATTCACTGCCACCGTAACCGCGCCAAACGCTTCCCGCACCTGCGCATGCGCTTGCGCAACCGAATCGGCATCGGTAGCGACGTAGGACACAAAGATTGCCTCGCCACCGGCGGCCGTTATCGTCTCCACGCGGCGTTGACCTTGTTCCTGGTTGCGACCCAGCACCGCGACCTTCGCGCCGGAAGCGCCGAGGTACTCCGCGATCAAACCGCCCAAAATACCCGTGCCGCCGCCTACGACCGCCACTTCTCCGCTGAGGCCGAAGAGCTCGTCGAGAAACTCGCTGCGCCGTTCGTCCCCTGTGCTATCTGCCGCCATCGGATGCGTCTCCTAGATAGATTCATAGTGCTACCTACATTGCTTCATGCAGGCACATTATAGATGATTAGCCCGATGCCGCCCTTTCAATAGTTTCGGCCAGCTAAGCATTAAGACTTTTGCCTTCTGCCCGCGCTGCGGTCGTAGCTGCGCGATGGATCTCTGGCGCTAATCGCAGCGGAATCCGGCCTGAGAACGGTCGATCCGGTATCCGGCCTCGCTCAGCACAAGCAGTCAAGTAGTCGTCTATGGAAAACCGGAACTCACTATCAAGTTGCGCTACGGAGTCGCCTTCAAAGACGATCACGTCGCGCGTGTCCACTACCTCACCTTGAAAGACACCCGCCTCGTAATCGAAGCTAACAGCCGCGCTATAGCCTTTGTACTTCATCATGGCTCGATTCTGTGTCGGTCAAGAAATAGCGCAGAAACTCAGCGACTGTGTCCATTCGCTCCAAGAAGCGGGGGACAAGCCCCCATGCTACGGCGCATTCCCAAAAAGGCAGGGGAGGAACGGAGACACTGTGTTAACTGCGGTCAGGCGCTCAACCCTCGCGGGTGCTTACGCTCAAGTCCGCCACCAGGATTGGAGGCGCGTAGAAGCTGCCGCCGACCCACTCCGGTTCGCTGCCAATAGCAGCGATGTTCTTGAGCGCCTCGAAGGAATTGCCTGCCACCATCGTATCTTTCACGCGGCCCGCCAGCTTGCCGTTCTCGATCTTATAGCCCAAGTGCACGTTGCCGGAGAAGTCACCCGAAAAGAGATTCCCCATCGAAGCGCCCATGGTGTACTCAACGAGAATGCCCTCGTCGACTCCACCGATAAGGTCCTCAAGACTCCCACCGGCGCCGGGCTCGACCACCACATTGTGATAGCCGGGGGCCGGCAACGAATTTGGCGAACGTTCGCCATTGCCGGTCGGCTCAGCGCCGGCTAGCCCGGCGGTCTGCAAGTCGTAGATAAAGGTGCGTACGTAGCCGTTTTCAACGAGCGGAGTACGCCGCAATGGAATGCCTTCGTCGTCGGTTGGCGAGGAGCCAACGGCGTGATCGATCGTGCCGTCGTTATAGACATTTAGTTTCTCGTCAAACACCTGCTCTCCCAAACGCTCGCTCAAGGGTGACGCGCCCTGCAGCACGGTTTTTCCACTGAATGCCTGCCTCAGCGGCTGCATGAGTGTATTACCGAGTCCTTGTGGTGTGAAGAGCACCGGCATGTGCTTGGTAGTCACTGCCGCGTGGTTACGTGCGGCTTCAACCCGCTGAATAATGCGCTGCGCCACAGCCTGCGGGTCCACCCCGGCCTTGCATGAGAGGGCATAGTGCCAGACGTCCAGAATGTCTTCACCCCGTGTCAAATTAATACTTGCCCCCAAAGACACCACCGACTTTTGGTAGTCGGTGCCGCCGCCATGGGAATTCAGCAACCGGACACGGGAGATGCGTTTCGTCGCGCCCACCTCGCACAAGAACTCTTCGTCGTGGTTGCGCAACAGATCAAGCGCCTCCGTTCCGAGCGCCACGAGGTCCTCCAGCGCAAGCGCCTCCACTGCCGGATCGAAGATTGCGACACCGTTCGTAGTGTAGGTACTGGGAAGCGTAAATTGCGCGTGGGCGCCAAACTGCGCGGACTCAACTGCGCTCTCCACCAGCGCATCCAGATCGCCCGGCTCGCTCAACTTGGTCGAATAACCAAGTCCTATGCGCCCATTCTTGATAATGCGCAACGCCATGCCGCTCGACTCGCGAGCGTTAATGGACTTCATGCGATTGGCTTCAAATGAGATGGGGAGTTCGGTCGATTCATGGTAGAGCACCTCCGCCACCTCGGCGGTCTTCTTGGCCTTTTCCAGTAGTTCTTCAAACATGCGACTACTGACCTCCCACCAAGCACTTGCTAATCAGTACGTGGGGGCTGCCGTCGCCAACCGGCGCCGATTGTCCCCCTTTGCCGCAAGTACCGCCTGCCGGGTCCCAAGCAAAGTCGTTGCCGACGGCGATGATATTTTCCAGGGTAGTAAAGACATTACCCGATAGGTTCACGCCGCGCAGCGGCTCGGCCAGCTTGCCGTCGCGAATGGCATAGGCTTCCATGCAGGAAAACGTGAACATTTCCATGCTTGTCTGGCCGCCGTACCAATTCTTGCAATAGACGCCTTCCTTCACCTCTGCCAGCATCTCTTCAAGCGGGGTCTCGCCCGGCTCGATGGCGGTATTGCGCATGCGCACCAGTGGCGGCACGCGGTAGCTCTGGGCGCGCGCGTTGCCGGTGGGCGCTTCATTCATCTTGCCCGCCGTTTCCCGCGAGTGCAGCCGCCCCACGAGCTCGCCTTCCCGTATCAAGTACTGCTTGCCCGTAGGCACGCCCTCGTCATCGTACGCAAAGGAGCCGGTAAGACCGGGCACCCGGCCGCTATCGATGATGTTAAGGTGCTTGTCGCCAAAGGTCCGGCCCAAAACCATGATTTCTTTGAGCTTATCGTTCTCATACACGTGGTCGGCTTCAGACAAGTGCCCGAATGCTTCGTGTGCAAAGACCCCTGCCAGCGTGGAATCCAGTATTACCATGAATTCGCCGCCCTTCGGCGGTTGCGCGTCTAGCATGCCAACGGCCTTCGCGGCGGCCTCGCGCACTGCCTCATGGTTATCTTCTACTACGCTGTAGTCGTCACTGCTTGCAAAGCCCGCCCGCGCTTGTTGCACATTTCCATTATCGCGCGCCACGACGCCGAAATGGGCGGTCACCCGCCCCCGCTCCTGCTCGATGTAGGTTCCCGTCGAGTTGCCGTAATACTGCTTGCGGAAGCCGTCGCCGTAACGTACCGTAGACGTCTGAATTTTCGGCGTCCGCCATATCTCCTCCACGTAGGAGTCCATGAGGTGTTTCTTTTCCGCCAGGGGTACATCGCGCGGGTCGCGTTGCATGGAGACACGCACCACGTCCTGTACCGGCGGCACGTCCACCATTTCGGTCTTCTCGCTGCCTACCAGGCGTGCTTGACTGACGGCCTGATCCACCTTCTCGCGCAAATCGGCGATTCGATTGAATGAGACGAATCCCCATCCGCCGTTTACTACCGCGCGCACACAGCCGCCAAGCTGCGTGGTTGTACCCACCTCTTCCAAGTCCTGGCCCCGGTACGTGATGTTGGTAGACTTCGTCTCTTCGATGCGAATCTCCGCGAAGTCGGCCCTGTGCTGCTTTAGCGCGTCTTCAATGCACTCGCGCATAAACTCGACTACTCCTTATGAAAAGTAACGCCTACAGAGCCCGGTCCTGTGTGCGTGCCGATTGCCGGGCCGATAGTCCCATTCATGACGGTTTGGGCAGAGACACGGCTCAAGATCGCCTCTTGCAACTCAGCCGCGAACCCCGGTTCATTCGCATGCATCACTCCCAAGTGTGCAAGTGTCTTCTCTGGACCGGCAACGGTTTCCGCGTAAAGCACAATGCGCTCGACAACGCGCGAGCGTGTGCGCAATCGGTCCAACACGTCGATTGCGCCGTCATTGAGAATGAGAACCGGCTTGATTTGGAGCAGCGAACCCAACAAGTGTGAAGCCGCGCCGAGGCGGCCGCCCCGCCGCAAGTATTCCAGCGTTTTCGGTGTAAATGCGACGTGCATGCGGTCTGCGATGAACTTGATGTGATTTACGATGCGATCGACTTCCATGTCCTCCGCCGCCAGCCGCGCTGCTTCGCGCGCCATGTATGCCACCCCCAACGAGGCCGACTTTGTATCAACCACATGAATGTTGCAGGACGACTCTCCCTCCAACTCTTGCGTGGCTGTCAAAGCAGACTGCACCGTGCCGCTCAGCTTGCCGGACACGTGGAGCGAGACGATATGGTCGTGGTCCTGTGCCAGTCGTTGGTAGACCTCGACAAACTCCCCTGCCGACGGCTGCGAGGTCTGCGGCAAGTCCCGCGCCTCTGAGAGCATGGCATAGAATTGCTCGCCGGTAATATCCACGCCGTCTTTATAGTCGATTTCGCCAAAACGCACGTGCGCCGGCACAACGGTGATGTGCTGCTCGGCGGCAATCGTGGGATCGAGGTCGCTCGTGCTATCAGTAACGATGGCAGTCGTACTCATGCCGTCTCCTCTTTCTCGCTGCTATGAGACACCTTTGTCCTTCGCGCCAGCCAATTGCCCCACTTGATTCTGCGTGCGGCGCGATACCAATTGCGTACCAATGAATACTCACATAGCCGCCTCTCACGCTATACCAACGTGCACGCGGCAGTCAACCATCTGCTTGGAGAAGAAAGTGTGTATTCACTTTCCAGCTTAGCGTAGCACGTCTCCCCCATCCGATTCTTGAAGATGGCGTGGATATCGCCGACATGAACCTATTTGGTGTTAGCCGCCGACACAGTTTCCATGCGGGCTACAGTCGGAGGGCTGGGCACCGCTTGAAATCTTCACTGGCGGACGCCCGGTCTAGCGGCAGAGCCCTTACAATAGTAGGTACGAATCGGCCGACTGAGGGAGTGCATGGCAACATGTACCGTGACAGTGTGCCTACAAGCAGTGAACAAAGGCGCGCACCAAACCAAATTTGAGGAGATAGGCAGCATGAAAGTGGTTGTAACGGGCGGCAGCGGCAACATCGGACGGTACGTGGTCAGAGAGCTCTTGCAGTACGGGCACGAAATTGTCTCCTTCGATCGGGTAGTACCGCCGGAGCCGGAACCGGGCGTTCACTATCGCCTCGGCGATCACGAGGACGAGGGCACCGTCTTCGAACTCCTCGCCCCGGCGGAGGCCGTGGTACATCTTTCCGCCATCCCTTCACCGGGCACCCACGCCAACGCCTTGGTATTCCGCACGAACGTAATGGGCACCTACAACGTGTGCGAGGCCGCTGCCACGCTCGGACTCCGAAAGATCGTCGCGACGAGCAGCATAAACGTGCTCGGCATGGGGTTCCGTTATCGGGATTTTGTACCCCACTACTTGCCGGTGGATGAGAACCACCCGGATCTCCCGCAAGATCCCTATGGACTTTCCAAAGTGGTGGGGGAAGACATTGTGGACATGGTCCATCGCCGCACCGGCATACCCGCTGTGTCTATCCGTCCGTCGCACGTCATCGTGCCGGAGAACTGGCCCGAACGCTTGGCGGCCATGGAGGCCGATTTCAACGTCTACTACCGCGGCATATGGGGCTACTCGGACGTGCGCGACCTGGCAGTCGGCTTTCGTCTGGCCTTGGAAACGGAAGACGCCGTGCAAGGCGCGTATTACATCGTGGCCGACGACGCCTTCTGCCCCATGCCCCTCGCCGAGGCCGCGCCGCTCGTCTTCCCGGGCACTGAACAATTGGCTGCCCACCTCACCGGCACGCAATCCGGTATATCCAACGCCAAGGCAAAGCGCGACCTCGGCTTTCAACCGCAATACTCGTGGCGCGACTTTGCTTAGGGAGTGCAACGTGCCGGTGCACTTACGGGAATCCTTAAGACTTGGATGCGCCGGTAATGCGCGAAACAGGCAATGCGAAGACCTGCTAACACGAGACTAATCGTGAGCTGAGCACTCTTGCATATCCATTGCCTCCACGCGGAGTTGCTATACTGAGAGGGTGTATACAACGTTTGCCAATCTCGCTTTCGGTGAGCCTGTCAGCCGTTCGTGCTGAGCCTGTCGAAGCATGAAAGGCTGAGAACACGAGCGTGTAATACGTGCTGTCTTTGCGCTCAATCTCGGCCTTCGACAAGCTCAGGCCGAGCGGAGTTAGCACCCACACCGAGCGGAGTCAGCGATAGGGGCAAACGAACAAAAGTGCGCGACGGCGCCACCGCAGACACCTGCTTAGGCCGCCTTTATTTGGTGCGAGGAGCATCACGATGAAAACACCGATTAAGTTAACCAGCCTGGCCGCCTGCGCGGGGTGAGCGGGCAAACTCGGCCCCGCCGAGCTCGCGCAGGTTCTGCGCGCCTTTCCCTCCCAATCCGATAGCAATCTCTTGGTAGGTCTGACCGAACCCGATGATGCTGCCGTCTATCGCATGAACGACGAGCAGGCCATCATCAGCACTGCGGACTTCTTTCCGCCGGTCGTAGACGATCCCTACACCTTCGGCCAGATTGCGGCTGCCAACGCTCTAAGCGACGTCTACGCCATGGGAGGTGAGCCGCTCTTCGCATTAAATCTCGCGGGCTTTCCCGATAACCTCAACCTGGACATCCTGAGCCGCATCTTCCTGGGCGGCGCGGACAAGGTACAAGAAGCCGGAGCGGTGATCGCCGGTGGGCATACCGTGACCGACGAGGAACCGAAGTACGGCTTGTCGGTGACGGGCCAGGTGCACCCCGACCGAATCTTTACCAAAGCCGGCGCGCAGCCGGGCGACCGGCTGATCCTGACCAAGCCTATCGGCACCGGCGTGATTACTACAGCCCACAAGCGCGACTGCGTCGAGCCGGCGCACTTAGACGAAGCCGTTGCCAGCATGTGCCGTCTCAATGGTGCCGCCGCGCGGTTATTCCAACATTTCACCATCCACGCTTGCACCGACGTGACCGGTTACGGCCTGCTCGGACATGCCATGGAGATGGCGCGCCACGGCAACGTGCGCTTTGAATTTGCAGCACAAGCAGTTCCGCTCCTCAGCGGCGCGCTGGCTTATGCCCGCGACGACATGGTGCCGGGCGGCCTAGACCGCAATCGCGACTTTCTCTTAGACGAAGGACTGCTTACCCTGGAGGAGGACATCCCGCCCGCACTCGTCGCACTCCTCTTCGATCCCCAAACGAGCGGCGGTCTGCTCGCCGCCGTACCCCCGCAGGATCAAGCCCAACTCGAAGAGGCTTTCCGCGCCGCCAACGAGCCGCTCTGGATCATCGGCAGGGTAAGCAAAGGAACCGGCATGAGAGTTTCTGCGGCGTAGCAGGAGAGCTAGCGCGAGTCCAATACGATCTCTGCACACAAGGCTGACGCGCCACCCGCGTCACTTTGCAGCAATCACTCGCGCGCACCGGCAGTCTCATACTCACTCCGCCACACGACCAGATCGGTATTCAGCCTTCCGTCCGGCTCCTGGATGCGGGCGTGGCAGGTGAACCCGTTCTTTTGGAAGGCGCGCTGGCTGCGCTGGTTATCTGCCGCGACGGGGGCGAATATGGTGTCGGCTCTCTCTTTCTGAAAGCCGAATTCTACGAGGAGCCCTATTGCCTCCGTCCCGTAGCCGCAGCCCCATAGCTCCTTCTCGCCGATCATGAGGTCGATGCGGCGCAGGTCCTTATCGGGAAACTGCGCAACGATCCGCTGCAAATTCATCCGTTGCTGCCAGCACTCGCCGATTGGATTGCCCCCTACTTCCATGATGAAGCAGTGGGCGTGGGTAGATATCCAGCGGTAAATGGTCTGCAAATCCTCCAGTGTGGTCTCTTCAAAAGGGTTGTAATCGGCGAGTTCCATCACGACGGGATCGTTATTCCACTTGAGGAGCACATCCCAATCACTTTCAGCCATAGGCCGCAGAGTCACGGCTGCGCCGCGCAGGATGACGTCATGATTTAGCAGCACCGGAACACGCCGCTCGGGCGTGACTTTAAGCTCTGGGATGACAATGTCCATAAGGGTAGTATACTAAGTGCAGAGCAGAAACGAAGAAAGAGCGGTCCGGCAGGGCGAAAACGACACCTTGCACGCCGCATGTGTATCTGTAAATCAAATAAGGAGCACACAAGATGAGCCAGGTGCAAGAAAGAGTCGCCACCACTGACATCGACGAGCGATGGCTGCCGCCTTCACCGCACCGCGAGAAGATATTGGAAAAACTCGCAGAGGGCCGCGCGCACATCGAGGAGGCGGGCCACAACCAGCCGCCGCTGGTCTACTTCGAGGACGGCGGCATGATGGAGTTGCCGCGCGTGCGCTGGACCGGAGCCAACCAATTTGTGCCGGACATGTCGGAGGGAGGCGCCGCGCGCCAGACTCACTACACCGACGTCTGCGGCAGTATTGACGAATTGAAGCGCATCGAGGAAGAAGAGCCGGCACGGGTGCGGACCGAGGCTGAGCACATCACCGCGCTCCTGGACGATGTCCAGCACATGATGGAGCGCATGCAGCGCCGCTGGGACGTGTACAAAGAAGCTGCCGACGCCCTCTTGGAAGCGGCACAGCGGATGCAGGCGATCACCGGGCCGGACGTGCCCGGCGGCCTGGCCAAGCTGGAAGAGATGCGCCGCTTCCTACTCGAGCGTCCGGAGGAAGTCGCCGATAGTGTGCCGTGGCTGCATAAGACCGCTGAGGAAGTGCGCACCGTGGCCGGTCGGAACGAGCAAACCCTGTACGCCTACCGCGAAGCCTGGATCGAGGCCGGCGCGAGCTACCTGCACGTCAAAGGCAGCCGCGCGTGGAATTCCGATAACGGCGAAGATTCCTAACTGCGGCTCAGTCCTGCTAGCAAACTCTAAATTGCGCATGGCAATGTGCTGCAGATTTTATCACGTGAAGAGCATCTGGTAGCACTGCCTGTCGACTGGCGGTCCAGTATTGAGAGAAGTGCATCCCTTCAAGGAACACGAACACGTCGTCCTCACCGCCGCGGTCTCCGGCGACCGCAAAGACAATTTGCTGCCGGGAGACGTCGGTACCGTCGTGCACGTCCACCCCAATGGCGCAGCCTTCGTGGTGGAGTTCACGGCCTTGGACGGAGAGACTATAGCCATCGCTACGGTGCTGCTGTCGCAGGCGCGACCCGTAACCAAGGCGGACCTCACGCACGCCCCAACCGTGGAAACCGCGGATTGAACGCAAGGATCAATCCTTGCAATAGCGACCCTATGACAAGGGATTGTCTTGGCTTACGATGATCGACCTGCGCCTAACCAGAGTTGCTTTTGGGTAAGTGGGGAATGAGCCAGGCGAGGAACGCGTCGGTACTGCGCGACTGAATCGTCACCTTGCCGGGGCCGGTCAGTTCGACCACCAGGCCTTCTCCGCTGAAGAGCGTGGACTTCATGCCGCCCACACGCTTTACCGAATAGCCGACGCCTTCGGCAAACGAGACCATGTGGCCCGTGTCCACGGTGTAAGATTGTCCTTCATCCAAAACGATCTCGTGGATCGCGCCATAGCTTGAGAGGAACACTGTGCCGCTGCCGCTGATCTTGAGGAGGAAGAAACCCTCACCGGAAAAGAACGTCTTCGCGCCGCCCCAAGAAGTATCCACTTCGACGCCAGCCGTCGAGGCAATAAATGAACCGGATTGAGCAAATATGACTTCGTTGTTGAGCTCAACCGCATAGATGTCGCCGGGGAGGCTGGGCGCAAAATTCACCTCTCCATTTCGCGCCGCGCTAAACGTGTTTATGAAGAAGGACTCGCCACCCAGGAACTTGCGCCGTAAGCCGCCCATTAGGCCGCCGCGCATGCTGGTCTCTATCTCGATGCCGCTGGACATACTGACCATCGCGCCGGCTTCGGCGCTCACATTCTCACCGGCAGACAATTGCATGTTAAGCATCGCGTATGACGGTCGGTGATAGATCTCGTACTCCATGTAAGTCTCCTAATGGGATTCGCTTAGCACTGCACTCCGAATCTAGCGTACCCCAACGACCGTAAACCGCGCACCTGGAGTTCATTGCGCCAACGCGCGGACCGCCGATGCGGTGCGTGGTTCAATGCCCTATTTGCCTACGAACAGGCTGATCAGCACCAAAGATCACGCATTCTCTTGCAGGAGGCAGTGACTGCACGCAGACTCATACGGCGTGCAAAATGGTATTCCAATTGTGTCCCCATAGAGCAATAAGTGGGCAATACGCCGTCAGGCCGCCAAGATGCGGTCGTCACCCGCCGACTCCGCAGTCAGTGGCAGAGCTTCTTTACCTGACGTTCTCCGCCAAGTCCGCCAGATCGAGGTCGGGGACATTCGTGCTAAGTACGTGAATTCGATCCCGGACAACCCAGACGAGCATGCGATCTTCGTCGTCCATGCCAAAGAACCGCACCGCGGTCGCCGAGCCGACACTCACCTCCTCAGACATACCTTCCACCAAAGGCAAGAGCAGCGTCTGTTCCCAGTCTTCCACTGCCCGCAGTTGGTCTGCCAATTCCGGAGGCAAGATGGACAACTTCAGTAGCTCAGTACGAATCGCGTCCATATCTATCTCACTGGGGGTTGCAAGCGTCGGGCTGGTAGTTTGCAGGAGACGGACGCCTTGATCGGGATTGTCTTTCGCAGCATAGAACAGCATTCCCACCCGGGGCACTGTGATGCGGAATATCGCGCCCTCCAGCTCATCGGGAAGAATAGCGCCGTCGCCGCCCAGCGCCCAGATGTAGTTTCGAGCCACCGGCAAATCTATGCTAAACGAGGCTTCTGCTGCATCGGTGACCATGACTTTGGGGTCCGCCTGCAAAATATCAGGCAAGTCAGAGAGTTGCGCCAGGCGGAAGCCCAACGCCTCCTCCGCTTCGGCAAGCGTGACCTCACGCCCTTCTCCATCGCCTGTAGGCTCTTCTACCCAATGGATCAGCTCGGCGTCCGGTTCCGGTAGAGAATCCAAGAATTCCTGCGTGATCTGGATAGTTTGCACCTGCTGGACTCGAAAGAGATTGAGGAACTGTTGGCCCGCGTCGCGCACGGATGAGAAGATCACAATGAGCAGAATCACCACCCCCACTGCCAAGGCAGATATACCGACCCAACCTCGTCTATCCAAAGTGCCCATTTCGCAAACCTCCGTTACAGCAAGTCATAGTGAGAATTTCGACAATGTGCAGAACACACCCCCTAGCGGCCTCGCCAGCTAAGATCGTACTTCATTCTACCTATGCAGTCTGAGAACTACCTAAGAAACGCGCCTAACCGGCGTTGCCCTCGCCACGGGTGTAGCCTGTGCGCCAAGTTCCAATGAACCTGGCCGCCACTTTGCCGGCGAGGCGATTCCGCGCCCTTACAAGCATCAAGCCCTTTTGGGGCTCCACCACCCCCAGTACCCGCGTCTTCTTATTGATACGTATAGGCTATAATAGCGGTAGAAGCAAAAAAAACAACACCGTGGTTGCCGCCGTAAACAACCCTCTCGCAACGACGAAATCTCAGAAGCCTGCCATACCTCCGTTTGGCGTCACAAGAAGGACGTATTCTCAATCGGAACATTGAACGTACGATTGGAATCGAATGTATGATGAGCATGCTTAGCTACGACTCAGTCGTGAGTGCGCACCTACGCGAAATTCGTATGATTGACTAGATTTTCAATCTTGCTACATCACGCAAGGAGCTAAGCAGAGAGGATTCGAACCTTGGAGTCAGAACTGGCAATTGAAACACGGCAATTAACCAAGACCTACGGCAAGAGTCGCGGCGTCGTGGAACTTGATCTTGACGTGCAGCGTGGAGAAATCTACGGCTTCGTAGGCCCTAATGGCGCGGGGAAGACAACCACGGTTCGCCTGCTCCTCAATCTCATCAAGCCCACGAGCGGCTCCGCGACAATTCTCGGTATGGACATGGAGCGTGAGTCGAAAGCGATCCGTGCCCGCACCGGCTTTCTGCCCGGCGAGTTGCGCATGTACGAGAATCTCACGGGGCAGGAACTGCTGCGCTACTTCGGCTCCGTGCGCGGTGTTTCGGACACCACCTACGTGTACGAGTTAGCCGAACGTTTGAGCGCTGCACTCGACCGGCGCATCGGCACGTTGTCGCGGGGTAACAAACAGAAACTCGGCGTGCTGCAGGCGCTCATGCACCGTCCCGACCTGGTCCTCTTCGATGAGGCTACAAGCGGGCTCGATCCGCTCATGCAGCAGGAACTCTACGCGATCTTGGATGAGTACCGCCAGCAGGGCGGCACAGTCTTCTTCTCCAGCCACTATTTGGACGAGGTGGAACGCATCTGCGACCGAGTGGGGGTGATTCGCGACGGCAGGCTTGTCTTGAGCGACACCTTAGAGTCTCTCCAGGAGAAGCACGTGCGGCGGCTGCGCCTGGTCTTTGCCGAACCGCCGCCGGCAGACTTTCTAACCGGCCTGGACGGCGTGCAAAAGGAGTCCCAGGAGGGCGATACCGTACTGGCGCTGGTCCAAAGCAATCTCGCCGGAGCCCTCAAAGAAGCGGCACGCCACACCGTGGTGGACATTGAATACCAAGAGCGACGCCTCGAAGACATCTTTCTCCAGTATTACGACACCCGAGAGGAAAACCATGCTGCAGAATCTGCTGCTCAAGACCCTGCGTGACCAGCGCATCCCAATCCTGGCCTATGGACTTGGCCTTGGCGCGCTCGCGCTGCTGATCATCGCAATCTACCCCAGCTTTGCAGCGAGCGGCGCTGAACTCGAGGAGGCCATGAAGAACCTGCCGGACGCCTACAAGGCTTTTACCGGCGGAGTGCTCTCACTGACCGAGTTCGACGGCTACCTGGTGTCCCAGTACCTGATCATCCTGCCGTTGATCTTGGCAATCTTCGCTATCATCGAGGGCACCGGGGCGCTTCGCGGTGAAGAAGAACGCGGCACCATGGATACCCTCCTTTCTCTGCCCATAGCGCGCAGCCAAGTGGTCATACAAAAAGCAATCGCTACGCTGCTCAGCATCGTGTTGGTCCTCGTGCTGATCGGCGCGGTGCTCTGGGTTAGTGCGGCCCTCGTGGAAGGCGCCACGCTGGCGCTCGATCGTCTCGCCCTTATACTCCTCAACACATTTGCTATGGGAGCGCTCTTTTATTGCTTCTCGCTGTTCCTTTCCGCCTTGCTCCCGTCGCGCCGGCTTGCCGGTGTTATCGGTGCCTTCTTTACGGTAGGCGCATACTTCTTCGACGCAATGACAGACATCGTCGAGGGCCTTCACGACTACCGGGTCTTGGGGCCGTTCAACTACTTCGAACCATTGGCTATCCTGCGCGAAGACCTCGCATTCGGAGACCCTGCGGTGCTGCTGGCCGCCAGCCTGGTTTTTCTGGGAGCAGCGGTGCTCGTCTTCCGTCGACGGGACATTGCCGGAATCTGATGCTGAATTGCGTGCCACCTTTCGCTGCAGCCGACAGTCTGCCTGGCAGCCCATTAGCCAACCATGCCGGACGTGAGCTTCGCCTCTTTATCAATTTTGCGATTGGAGCCGTGCAGTAAAGGTACGGACGCATCGGCACGGGCAGCCCCCTTCTCCCTCTCAGGCGGAGATTGAGTATACTAGGAGTCAGGAGAACCACAGCCCACCTTCACACACAATGGATTTCATGCCGGCAGGATAGGATAAATGGCGTCAAAGAAAGCAAGTAGTACCAAGAAGAAGAGTTCAACTGAGACAACGGCAGCCGCTGCTTCCCATGAAGAAGAACTACAGGGCGCGGCAGCAGCCGAAGCTACGGCCGAGAGCCGAGAGGCATCCGATCCGGGAGATGCCGCCAAGAGTGAGATAGCTCGGCTCAATGCCGAATTGTCCGCTGCCAACGAATCGCTTGGGGCCAAAGAAGAAGATTTGCAGCAAGTCCGCGAAGCGCTTGCCCGCGCGCGCGCTGACTTTGCGAACTTTCGGCGGCGCACGCAGCAGGAGCAGGAAGAGCAGTCCAAATTTGCGACTGCGCTCCTCGTCGCTGAGTTCCTCCCCATTCTCGATAATTTCGAGCGGGCATTGGACACGATACCCCGCGAACTTCGCTTCTTCTCGTGGCTGCAAGGTGTAGACCTGGTCCATCAGATGGCGCGCAACGTGCTTGAGAAGCGCGGCTTGCAGCCTATTGACACACATGAAAAGCCCTTCGATCCAAACTACCACGAAGTTGTGATGCGCGAAGGTGAGGACAATGACGGCGAGGTGGTTGTGCTCGAAGAGCTGCAGAAGGGCTACGTAATGCACGACCGTGTGCTGCGTCCCAGCCTCGTCAAGGTAGGACCGCCGCCACAGAGCACGGAAGCCGATGCAGAGCAGGACGCCGCTGACACTGACGCGATAGAAACCGGCAATGACGCCGCTCAAGCGTAGACCCCGCGCAGGTGTAAATACCGTGCACGCGTAGATTCCGTGCACGCTAAAACCCAAGATGGTGAATTAAGAGCAGATGAGTACGAAAGCCGATTACTACGAGACGCTCGGTGTTAGCCGTGACGCATCTGAGGCGGAGATCAAGCAAGCCTTCCGCCAGCTCGCCCGAAAGTACCACCCCGATGTGAGTAAGGCCGCGGACGCCGAGGCGCGCTTCAAGGAGATCAACGAAGCGTACGAGACCTTGCGCGACCCGCAGAAACGGCGCGCCTACGATCTCTTCGGCCACACGAACGGTCGTTCCGGCGGCTATCCCCGAGGGGTTGACCCCTCGGACATGGGCGGCATAGGCGATGTCTTCGAGGCGTTCTTCGGCGTGGGCGCGCGTCCTTCAGCACGCACCGGCCCGGAAACCGGCGCCGACCTGCGCATGGACCTGGCGCTCGAATTCGCGGAAGCCGTCTTTGGCGCAGAGAAAGACATCGACGTTTCTCGTCTGGAGTCCTGCCCGGGCTGCTCAGGCAGCGGCGCAGAGCCAGGGAGCAAAATCGGCACCTGTCCGGCGTGCAAAGGGCAAGGCCAAGTCCGGCGCATGCAATCGAACTTCTTCGGACAATTCACCACCGTCGCCACGTGCTCGCGTTGCGGGGGCGAAGGCAAGGTACCGACCGTGCGCTGCGGCACCTGCACCGGCAGCGGGCGCACCAAGCAGAAACGCACGATTTCCGTCAAGGTACCGGCCGGCGTGGATAATGGCTTGCGTATCCGTCTGGGCGGCCAAGGCGAAGCCGGCCCCAGGAACGGACCCCGCGGCGATCTCTACGTTTTCGTCGCTGTGCGGCCTGACGAGCGCTTCGAGCGTGAAAACGATGACATCCACCTCGACTATCTCATTAACTTTGCCCAGGCCGCCATGGGCGACACGGTAGCAGTGCCGACCTTGGAAGGCAACGAGAGCGTGCAAATCCCGCCCGGTACGCAATCGGGCTCGGTATTTACTCTGCGCAGGCGCGGCGTGCCGCATCTGAACGGCGGCGGCCGGGGCGATCAGCACGTTCACGTCCACGTAGAGGTACCGCAGCGGCTCTCCACCCACCAAAGAGAATTGCTCCAAGAGCTGGCAAAGACTCTTGGCGGCAACACAAGCCCGCAAGACGATAAGGGCTTCTTCAATAAGATGAAGGACGCGCTGGGGTGAACCAGGTCTGGTTCGGTGATAATCTTCCCATTCTCAAGCAGCTCCCCAACGCTACATTTCCCCTCATCTATATAGACCCACCATTTAACACCGGCAAAGACCGTCACTATACGCGCTTGGAGACGGTCGCTGCCGCAAATGGCGACCGCAAGGGTTTCCAAGGCAAGCGGTACCGTACAACTCCCATCGGCAGCCACACCTATGCCGATGTATTCGATGACTTTCCATCCTTCTTGGAGCCGCGCTTGTGCGAAGCGTATCGCGTCCTTGCACCTCACGGCACGCTCTACTTTCACATCGACTATCGTGAAGTCCACTACTGTAAGGTGCTGCTCGACCGTATCTTTAGCAGAGAGTGCTTCCTGAACGAAATCATTTGGGCCTACGACTACGGCGGCCGCTCAAAACGAAAGTGGCCGCCCAAGCACGACAACATTCTCGTTTATGTAAAGAGCCCCGACAACTACGTCTTCAATGTTGACGCCATCGACCGCGTGCCCTACATGGCTCCCGGTCTGGTGGGGCCGGAGAAGGCAGCGCGCGGCAAGCTTCCCACTGACGTCTGGTGGCACACCATCGTCCCGACAAATGGCAAAGAACGCACCGGCTACCCAACACAGAAGCCGCTCGGCATACTGCGGCGCATTGTTCGGGCTTCATCTAATCCCGGCGATACGGTGCTCGACTTCTTCGCCGGCAGCGGCACCACCGGCATAGCCGCCCACGAATGCGGTCGCTCTTTCATGCTCATTGACGATAACCCGCAGGCCATCGCGATTATGCAGCGGCGCTTTCGGGACTTCCCAGACGTCAGTTTTCATGAGCTGGAGAATCCCAACACGTTCGTCGCGGCAACAGACGGGCAGCACCCATGAACGCCCCAAAGCGTTGGCTGGAACTTGCCGTGCGGGCCCATGAGGAGGCGGCGGAAACAGTGGCGGCCCTGTTGCATAAGTGGGGTGAGGGCGGTGTGGCGATCTTCCAGGAGCACGAGCAGGAGTCCCCCGATCATGCGCCGCGTCCGGTCGGCGCATGGCTCACTCTCACAACCTATCTGCCCGATACCATCGCCCTGGCCGCACGCCGCGACGGCTTGGAAAGAGACCTCTGGCACCTGCACGCTTTTCACGGCGACCTGGTCGGCGAACTTACCACGAAGTGGGTAGCGGAGGAGGACTGGGCCAATGCTTGGAAGCAATTCTATACCGTGCTCCACGTCGGCGAGCGCCTGGTCATTAAACCGCGCTGGCAAGCTTACGAACCCAAGCCCAATGAGATTGTGATCGCACTCGATCCGGGCATGGCATTCGGCACCGGTACGCATCCCACTACACAGCTTTGCTTAGAATCGCTTGAAAAACTGCCCGTAACCGGCGCACAGGTTCTTGACGTTGGCACAGGTTCCGGCATTCTGGCCATCGCCGCGGCCAAGCTTGGCGCAGCGCACGTAGACGCGCTGGACACGGACCCGGTGGCCGTGGCCGCCGCCCGCGATAATGTCGCGCAGGCCGGTCTCACCGACACTATCACCGTGATGGAAGGCACACTTCCGCTGCCCGCTCCTTCGCCCACCTATGACGTTGTCCTTGCAAACATTACCGCCCAGTCCCTCATCACGTTGTCGCCCCGGCTGCCGGCAGTGCTGGCGCCGCGCGGGCGTCTGCTCGCGTGTGGCATCATTGACGCAAAGGCCGACGAGGCGCTCGCAGCCTTCGAGGCGGAAGGTCTTAACCTGCTTGACCGCAAAGAGGCGGGTGACTGGGTACTGCTCGCCATGGGCGCGCGCTAACTCGCTCGACTGTTCGCTGCAGATCATGGCTGTCAGTAAGACATTGGGAAGTGCAACTCGCGGGACTCATCCAAAGTTAGCGAATGAGCGGCTGCTGCTTCGCGTCGAGCGTGCGAAGCTAAATTTCCTCCGGTAGCGCAGGTTTGCAACCTGCGGCAGATTTCTGCTGGAGTGATCCCCATGATTGCTATCATCGTAGAGCAACAAAATGGTTGAGGCCCGTCCCTTGCCAAGCGCCCAGTGAGGATGTGCTGCTCGCCGCACGTGCCGATTGCCAAGACCGATGAACAACCGACGCAAAAAGGAGTGAGATTTATGACGGAGCAGGTCAAGCGCGTTTACGTCATAGGCCTCGACGGCATGATGTTCCCCATGTACGAGCGGTTTGCCGCAGAGGGGCTGCTGCCGAACCTCAAGAAGCTGGCGGATGCCGGTATCGTAGGCGAAGCCTACCCCTCCATGCCGGTATGGACGCCCACAAACTGGACTACCCTTGCTACGGGCGCGCACACCGGCACGCACAGCGTCTCGCGCTGGTTTCTTAACCTGCCCACGCCCCGGCACGAGGAGCAGACCTTGTCCGCCTTCATCCGCCCGGCGGCAGCGGCTGAAAACGTCTTCGAAGCGGCCGCGAAAGCCGGGCTCAAGAGCGTCGCAATTCACTATCCGGCGGCATCACCGAGCCAATCGCCTCTCGCCCACGTCATCGACGGGTTCGGCCATCCCAGCTACGGCACCACTCCCTTCGAGGTCACACCCGCGTGGGGCTATACAAACTTGGACAACATCACCAACAGCACGCAGATCGCGTTGCAACCGGTCAAGGTTTCGGAAACCGCGACAGAGAGCGCACAAGCGTCTCTATTGGATGCTGACCACCAACCGCCGCTGGCGGACGGTGCCTGGGAGAATCTGCCGGAGACCGCTGATGGTAGCAGGCCGCCGCTGGAGTTTCCTGTTGAAATCATCACCAAGCGCGATGGTGAGAATCAAACTCTCTGGGGTCTCGTGCTGGACACGGAAGGCAAGGGATACGACACCGTCGCAATCCACGCGGCCCGCGACGGCCAAACAGAGCTCGGCCGCACGCATGTGGGCTCCTGGAGCGACTGGATCTATCGCACCTTCATGGTCGAAGGAGCGGAACAGCAAGCAGCCTTTCGTTGCAAAGCCGTCGAGCTCGCCCCCGACGCGAGTTGTCTCCTGCTCTACCGCTCCCAAGTAATGCACGTGGATGACTTCTGCGAGCCGCCTGAACTCAGCAGCACATTGGTCGAGCGCTTTGGGCCGTATCTCGAACATGCCTCGGTGTTTCCCTACGTCTGGGGCATCGCCGACCTGGATACGTGCCTCGATGAGATAGAGTATCAATGCCAGTGGATCGCCCGCGTGGGGAAATACCTCCTCGAGGAACAAGACTACGCGTTACTCTATACCCACATCCACATATTCGATTACATCAACCATATCTTCCTGCCGCTCGTGGATCCCGCCTGTCCCGGGTACCTCGAAGAGAACGCCGCTGAGGGTTGGCGCGCCTACCGCGAATCCTACAAAGTGGCAGACCGCCTCTTCGGCACACTCCTGGAGAATACGCCTGCGGACACTATCAGTATCGTCGTCTCCGATCACGCCGCTATTCCGCAGTTCCGCGCCACCGACATCCCGCGCCTGCTCCATGACAACGGCTATTTAGCCTACACAGAGCCGGTTGCGCACTTCGACCCCAACGAAGACTTTGCCAAGATCGACATGGACCGGACGCAGGTATTCATCACTCCCGTCCGCAACTACGAACTCTTCATTAACGCGCCGGAAGGTTCGGAAGAGTACGTGCGCATCCAGCGCGAAGTCGTTACACTCCTGCGTTCGTGGGTGGATGAGGAGACCGGACGGTGTCCCGTTGCCGTAGCGCTGCCCAAGTACCACGCCGCGCTCTTTGGCTGCTGGGGCGATCAGTGCGGCGACATCGTCTATGCCATGGAGGACGGCTATGTCAGCGGCTATCCCGGCGGCGATGCGGCCGGACAAGACCCGTACGTCTTCAAGCCGGCCGAGTATGGCGCGCACCACGGGCCGTATTTGCCTACCGCCCGCACCGCCCTTTCCTCCAACATGGCATTTCTCCTGTCGCATGGGCCCGGCTTGAAAGCAGGCTATCGGCGTCCGGTCGATCGCCTGGGCTACGTGCACTTGACCAGCGTCGTGCCGCTCGTCTGTCATCTGCTCAGCATCGAGCCGCCGGCACAATGCCAAGGCGCACTGCCGCGCGATTACCTAGAAGGCATCGCGCCCACCGCCGACCGCGTTGCCGACTTGCCGGCCTGGGAGTGGGGCACGGGGGTGGATGGCTGGAGCGACCGTGTCTGGACGCAAAAGCGCGACATGTTCGAAGGCTTCATGCCCGGGTACAAGCGCGAGGACGAGCAAGGCAGACCCTAGTCTTACCTCAGTATTGGCGAAAGCATCGCTGGAAGGTGCATTCTTGCCCTAGATATCAGGCTACTTTGAGCGACTGAATTGACTTGACGCAGTGATGGACTGATGCTTCTTGGCACAGTCAGCGGGCGTGCTGTCTGCTTCCCAAAGAAGACAGGCACGTAGCCCTATCGGCTGTGGCCAGATGCAGGGATGGAGCAACTGAAGACAATGCTTGCTCTCGACAAATTGGACGGTGCGGAGATTGGGCACTACCTCGCGGCGCAAGGCGTGTTGGCCGATAGTGCTCCGCTGACGGTGGAAGCGCTAGGTGGTGGCGTCTCGAACATCGTGCTAAGGGTCACAACGCCGGCACAGTGTTGGGTGCTCAAGCAGGCGCTGCCTGAACTGCGGGTGGCAGCATACTGGCCTTCCCGCATTGACCGCGCGGTGCGTGAGGCTGAGGCGCTGCGTGTGGTATCAGGGCACTTACCGTCCGGCGCTGTGCCGACGGTCCATTTCATCGATGAGGAGAATTACATCTACGGCATGTCATGCGCGCCTGATTCGGCGACACTCTGGAAGGAGAAGCTGCTCGCCGGAGAGGTGGAATTGCCGGTGGCAGCGGCGGCGGGCCGCATGCTGGCACAGATGCACGCCATACAGGATCCGGCGGTGCGAGAGCGGTTCATCGATGACGAAGTCTTCTGGCAGTTGCGGGTCGATCCGTACTACAACACCATTGCGGAGAAGTATCCGTCGGTGAAGCCGGTGGTTGCGCGGGCAATTTCGCAGATGAAGACGCGGAAGCTGGCGCTGGTGCACGGGGACTACAGTCCGAAGAACATATTTGTATTGCGCGAGAAGATGGATTCCCGCTTTCGCGGGAATGACGGAGTGGGTGCGCCGTCAGTCGGCTGTAGCAGCGAAAGCGAGGTATCCTGCGCCAATCCCATACTCTTGCTCGACTTCGAGGTGGTGCACTGGGGCGATCCGGCGTTTGACCTGGCCTTTTGCATTAATCACCTGCTCATCAAGTCCATCGTCAATACTCATGTTCAAGCGTCGTACTTCCAGGCAGTTACAACAATGCTGGAATCATATCGTGACGAACTGCCGGCGATAGACTGGGAAGAGTTGCTGGCGGAGATACGGCTCCAGCTTGGCTGTCTTATGCTGGCGCGCATCGATGGCAAGTCACCCGTCGAGTACATTACGGACGAACCGACCAAAGAAGCCGTGCGGCGTGTGAGCCGTTTCATCCTGCACGAACAGTCTGCATCGAATTCCGACATATACGCATATATTGCGCGGGCGGCGGCGCACTAATGCGATCCAGGCAGATGGATTCCCACTTTCGTGGGAATGACAGAACTAAAAGCGTGAATAACAAAGCTGAACTCTCGACGACGATTAGGCGCGTGCATGCCAGAGAGGTGCTTGACTCGCGGGGCGTGCCGACAGTGGAAGTGGACGTAACGCTCGCGAGCGGCGCGCGCGGTCGCTTCATCGTGCCCTCGGGCGCCTCAACCGGACGACACGAGGCCCTGGAGTTTCGTGACGGCGATTCTGCCCGCTATCATGGAAAAGGTGTGCGCCACGCCGTGCGCCACGTGAACGAGGTGCTCGGCCCGGCGGTGTTGGGGATGGACGCTACACGTCAGCACGAGATCGACGCTCTCCTCTTGGATACGGACGGCACGCCTAACTTGCGTCGCCTGGGTGGGAACGCGGTGCTTGGCGTCTCGCTGGCAACGGCCCACGCGGCGGCGGCAGGCCTCGGCCTCCCACTCTATCGCTATCTGGGTGGCAGCCTGGCACGCGAGTTGCCGGTGCCGATGGTGAACATCCTCAGCGGCGGACTGCACGCGCGGGGCATCGTCGACTTTCAGGATTTTCTCCTCATTCCCATTGGTGCCCAGAGCTTCAGCGATGCGCTGGTAATGGTGCGCAACGTCTACCACGCCATGTATGAAATACTCACCGCGCATGGGGCGAGCACGCTGGTGGCGGATGAAGGCGGATACGGCCCAGCCGTGGATACGATTGAAGGCGCAGCCGGTGCTAAAAATGCCGTGCTCGCTGCAAACGAGGCCGCAGTGCGGCTCTTGGTGCAAGCGATAGAAAGAGCCAGGTACCGTCCGGGGGAAGACGCCGCAATCGGTCTCGACGTGGCGGCGACCCATTTCTATAGCGACGGCCTGTATCACCTGCACGCCGAAGATCGCATACTCTCCAGCGAGGAGATGGTGTCGCTGCTCGCGCGGTGGGTCGATGACTACCCGATTATTTCGATTGAAGACGGTCTGGCGGAAGATGACTGGGACGGCTGGCAGGCACTTACGGCGCGCTTAGGTGAGCGGGTCCAACTCATCGGCGACGATCTCTTTGTTACGAACGTGCAGCGTTTACAAGAGGGCATTGATAGGCGTGCGGCGAATGCGGTGCTGGTAAAGGTAAACCAAGTCGGCACGCTGACCGCGGCCATGTCAACACTGAGGCTGGCGCGAGCGCACGGGTACTTGCCCGTCGTGTCCGCGCGCTCGGGCGAGACGGAGGACGCTACCATCGCCGACCTGGCGGTGGGCACCAACGCCGGTCAGATCAAGATTGGCTCTATTACGCGCTCGGAACGGCTGGCGAAATACAACCAACTGCTGCGCATCGAGGAAGAGCTGGGAGCGCAGGGCGTCTATCGCGGCCGCGAGGTCTTTCGCCACTCTTAGGGCTAGGCGTGTCACGCCAGGTGGCCTGGGATGGTGAGTAGTGCGAATGTAAGGAGAGGATGCGCAATATGCACTGGAAGGGCCGATGGTCACTGCATGCTATGCAGCACACGAACGCCGCCATGGCACACTGTACCTTGCAGATGACAACGCCCCAGCCGGTACGGCTGGGGCGTTGTCTGTTGTGTCTATGCGGGAACAAAGAGGTTGTAGGCGACTATGAGCAGCCCTACGACAGCCAAGACAAGGAGTAGTATGACCGGTATGTACCGCTTCATCAGCGTATGCTCACATCAAGGTTGGAGAGGATACTTGCTGACGTACTAAGCGCGACAGGATTGGTCGTAAGGTCACACGCTACGGTTAGTATCACGTTCATTCCCGTATTTCCCTCGAGTAGGCATTGAGGCCAGCAGGACGGGGACGGATAGCAAACCGGCCACGCTCTCTTTATCTCACATACGCGATGATCAAAGCAATCACGGAATACCTGGATACGCTGGAAGCGACGGCTACAGTCACTATTACACCCATCACCGCACCCGCCGATAGTGTTCTCTACTTCCTCCCAGTAAGTGCACGTACAATCCCCGTGTTGCTCATCGCGCGTCACTACCTCCCCATCATCGGAATGTTCATTCGCCAGTGTGACTGGCGCAAGCACAAGGAACCCGGCCAGCACCGCCAAGCCGGCAATGAGAGTGAGCAAAGCGAAGCGTCTCGTGTCGCGGACGGTCATGAGCGTAGTCATGACAAACCTCCCTAATGAGCGCACTGGCGCTACTATTACCCTGCATCGGCCTAGCGGTTCCCTCCTTTCCGATGACGACTCCGCCGTGACGAGCGCGAAGCCGTAATTGCAACCTCTATCCATTGACAGTACGCCCAGATCCTGAGAATTTCCTGAGCTTTACCAAGAATGTGCACATTTTCGCTTTCCTCATTTTTGTCGCTCGAAGGATTGAGCGGGCGTAGGTGCGCTCCTAAACAGGATCAGCGCTCTTGGGCGCAAGGAGAGTGAAGCCGGATTCCCGCCCCGAATCGAGTACGGGGCAAGCTTTGTGTGAGAGTGACGGCCCCGGCTTGCCCAGTTGAGGGTTCTAGTTTTGCTACCCTCGCGCTGCGCTGTTGGCGGGACCGGTAGACGAGGTAGGCAACTTGCACGGTACCGATAGCGTAGGCTTGCAACCTGCGCGCTGCCTCTCTTCACAGCAATGACCGCGTAATGTAGAGAATCGTGCCACTCTCCACCGCCTGCCAGCTACTGCCTCACAACCCATACCGGGCTTGACCAGGCCTGTGCCACACGGCCCGCCACAGGATATTTCTGTCGCAGCCGCACATAGTAGAGCGCGTTAGCAACCGGCTGCGGATCGTCCCACGTAAACGAACAGTCTGCTGCACGCGGCTCCCGGCGGAAGACTACCTCGAAGCGCTGAGCGTCCAGATCGCCGCGCAGGACTTCGATCCAGGCGATCTCGTCCGTGCCGACAGCCCAAACACGTACCGTCACGCCACTGCCGCCGGCGGTCTCCTGCCCCATGAACGTATCGTTCACCCACACTTTGAGTAGAATGCGCGCCCCGGTAGTGCCGTAGGTCTGGCGGTTGTGGATGCTGTCGAAGATGCCGCTGCGCGTGAGCGCGGGCGCCCAGACTGCCGCGAGGCCGGTCTGCCGCTTACCCGGCTGCGCTTGATGATTGTCCGATGAACAGATCGTGCCCATGCGCTGCCCCGTGAGCCAACCGTCTTGCGCGTAATGGGGGCCTCGGGCAGAGTCGTTGAGCGAGAAGTCGCAGTGCTGGTACGCCAGCGGATGATCCGGATCGTAGTACTCGCAGAGGCCGTGGCCGGAGTACACCTCGACGACGCGGCGGAAGGCGTCGTTTGCATACTGCCAATCAATGTTCGGACCGGTGCCGCCGGGCAGGTTGCTCGCCTTTGGCGAGAAGCGCACGCCGGTGTGGTGGGGTATCGTCATCGCCTCTCCGGCGGCAAGTTGCCGCCACAGGTCTTGCACTGTGCCGTTGTGCGCGCCGATACGGACGTCGCCGTCATCGCGGAAGTAGACGTTGTGGTGCGCCCAAGGCGACTGAAACGTGGCCTCGTAACCTAAGATCGTAGCGAAATGACCGGGATCATACCAGCCATGGGCTGCGAGCCGGATCTCCTCCCACATCTCGTCTGACAATTGCTCCACGTGGTCGGTGAGGGCGTAGAAGTCGAGGCGCGCCACGTCCCGCGCACAGTGGAAGGGCAGGTCGCCGGTAGCGTCGAAGCTGCGCCGCGCGTGCGAGTGCAGATCGCCCCAGAAGACACGATCATCCGGCAGGTCAGCGGCGCAGAGGACCGGGTTCGACTGCGCTCCAAATGCTTTTTTACCGTTCGCCCTGAGCCTGTCGAAGGGTGCCTGTGACTCTGCGATGGCGGTGAACTCTAAACGCAGAACGCCGGGTGCAGTTGGCGTAAACGGCACCACACACCGGCCTGTGTCCGGATTAAGCGAGACGGTCTCGGGGCAGTCCGCGTGGCCTTCTGCGACTGTTACCGCAAACGTGAGACGCACAGAGGTGGCGGCATTCTGCCAGGAATCCAGCGCGATGACGTGGCACGCTGCTTCATGGCCGACGCGGGCATGAGAGGGGGCATATGCCACGATCTCCGCCGGTGCCGCTGCCTGGGTTACGAGGAGGGGACTTTCCACTTCAGGGAACACGTCCATTTCTCCACCATTGTCAGCGGAAAGCAGGGCGATGCGGACGGGTTCCGGGCCGTTGGGATGCAGCGCGGCGGTGAAGCCGGGGCTGCCGCCACTGATATCGCCGTATGTGACATCTATCCAGTCGCCGGTGCGCAGCACCCCTTGGGTAACGGTAACCTCAGTGTGGTAGGCGCAGCGGTTCGGCGGGCCCACAAGGGCGTCGCGCGTGCGCTTTTCATACTCATCCGTCGATCCGTCGGGTACGGTGCAGCGGATTTCCACGTTGTCGCGGGAGGCGCGGGCGGAGACGTAGTTGGGGCTCGCGGGATCAAGACTATGCACGCCTTTAGCCGAGTTGCGCAGCCAGGCGTGCCAGGTGTTGGGTAATGCCACGGCAATCGTGTCACCGGAACCGAGTTCTCCCTCGGCAATAGTGCAACGCACGACCCAAGTGCCGTACTCGCCGGCCGTGCCTACCGATGGTGTAACTGAAGCGCGTATGCGTGGAGTCATAGTAGTAACCTTACTTCAGAATTGAACATTGTGATTATAGCGACATGTGATAGTGCAGGGCGAGGTTGGCTACTCCGGTAGCGCAGGTTTGAAACCTGCGTTCGATTGCGGGTGCCATTGAGCACAGTTGCAATCGGCGAATAGCTAGATCCGTAATGCCTAAGACGAGAGAACACTAGGCATGCGGTGAAATGTTTGCCTGATAGGCTGTAGTGCGGCATCCTGCACAGTGGGGTGGTATCCTTCTACCATATAGTTGCAAGTCGCTGTGAGGCCCATTTCGTTTTTGCGGCCCGTCCTTGCTGAGATACGTTGTACTATTGGGATAGACTTCAGAGATTTCCGATCGCACATGCCGGCAGACTGTCCCCGTTTCCAGCTCTTTCGGAAATTGGAAACAGTCTTGTACTGAGCGCTATACAGTCTTAAAAGAGGAGAGCGAGACCAATGAGTGACGATGCGAACGTGGACGTCAAACAGTTTAGCAAAGACATAACTGTAGGGCCGAAAAGCGCGCCTGCGCGATCTATGTTTCACGCAATGGGATTCAGCAGCGAGGATCTGGCGAAACCCCTCATCGGCGTCGCGAGCACGTGGAACGAGGTCACGCCCTGCAACTACCACTTGGATCGCCTGGCCCAGAAGGTGAAGGAAGGCATCCGCGAAGCCGGAGGCACGCCGATTGAGTTCGTTACGATCACCGTGAGCGACGGCATTGCCATGGGAACGGAGGGCATGCGCACGAGCCTGGTGACGCGCGAGATCATAGCGGATTCGATCGAGGCGGTGGCGATTGGCGAGCGGTTGGACGGCGTGGTCTGCATTGCCGGCTGCGACAAGAGCCTGCCGGGTTGCGCGATGGCAATGGCGCGTCTCAACATCCCCAGCGTCTTCGTCTACGGCGGCAGCATCATGCCGGGGCGCTGGCAGGGCAAGGACGTAACCATCCAGGACGTCTTTGAGGCCGTGGGCGCTCACGCCGCCGGAAACCTGAGCGAAGACGAACTGACCGACCTCGAGTTGCACGCCTGCCCCGGCCCGGGCTCGTGCGGTGGTATGTACACGGCAAATACCATGTCGAGTGCGCTGGAAGCCATGGGACTTTCCGTGCCCGGCAGTGCTTCACCGCCGGCCATGGACGAACGCCGCGATCAGGTGTGCGTGGATGCGGGACATCTGGTGATGGATTGCGTGTGGAACAACCGGCGCCCGTCCGACATCATTACAAAAGAGTCGTTAGAGAATGCCGTTTCCGTCGCGCTCGCTGCCGGTGGCTCTACCAATGCGGCGCTCCATCTGCCCGCCATCGCGTGGGAAGCGGACATTCCGTTCGATCTGGACGATATCGACCGCGTGAGCAAGCGCGTGCCCCACATCGCTGACATGCGTCCCGGCGGTAGATACGTGATGGCCGACTTGGACAGGGTGGGCGGCGTGCCGCTCATCATGCAGAACCTGCTGCGGGCCGGACTGCTGCACGGCGATTGCCTTACGGTGACGGGAAATACGCTCGCAGCCGACGTGGCAGGCGCGCAAGTCAAAGCGAACGGTCAGGATATCGTGCGGTCGGTGGACGATCCGATCTATGCCGGCGGCACCATGGTCATTCTGCGCGGCAACTTGGCGCCGGAGGGCGCGGTAGTGAAGGTAGCGGGAGTGGCCAATCGCGTGCATTCCGGCCCGGCGCGGGTTTACGAAATCGAGGACGACGCATTCAATGCCGTAGTGAAAGGCCACATCAACCCGGGCGACGTGATTGTGATTCGGAATGAGGGCCCGAAAGGCGGGCCGGGCATGCGCGAGATGTTGGCCGTGACCGGCGCGGTCTTTGGCCGCGGCCTGGGCGATTCCGTGGGTCTCATTACCGACGGGCGCTTCTCCGGCGCAACCCACGGTATGATGGTGGGTCACGTAGCGCCCGAGGCAGCCATGGGCGGCCCCATCGGCCTCATCCAGGAAGGCGACAGAATTACGATAGACGGCGACAACCAGGAACTCACGCTGCACGTGGACGAGACCGAGCTAGAAGAACGCCGCAAACACTGGCAGCCGCTGGAGCCCCGCTACAAGAAAGGCGTGCTGGCAAAATACGCCAAGCTAGTCACCTCCGCTGCCCGCGGCGCCGTGTGCCAGTGAGCGGGTCCAGGTTACCATCCAGGTAACTATCCAAGTAACCATCTGACCTTCATGCCGAATCGTCCGCGTAAGGGTACCCCTTGTGGGTACCCAATGCATCTTTTGTTGCATGTTGTAGTGCGGGGCTTGTCCACCGCAATGAATTGCAGTTCAATTTCAATTACATTCCACTAGGCGCACAATTGATCGGCTCCACGCTCCCATTGGGGCCAAAGCGAAAGTCTGCACCTACAAAAGGATTTGTCATGGCAGTTGAAGAGCACATAGACTTACGGGATCTGCCCGAAGCGGCTCAGCAAGAAGTCTACGATTTCTACCTGTTTGTGCGGCAACGAGTCCTGGAAGACCAGGCGATTTTAGCAGCGGGTGAAGGCTCCTTGCGAAGTGAGAAGGGACTAGCTGAAGACTGGATTCGACCTGAGGAAGACGAAGCATGGCAAGCGTTCCAGTAGGCGACGTTGTTTTCGCTGGATTCCCTTGTTTCCAACTTAAGTCGGAATGGAATTAAGCCAGCGCTGGTTCTTGCTAACGCTAGAAAGGAAGACATGGCCGTAGTTCAATTGGTGAGTGGTTCACTTGGGACATGACATAGGTAAAGGCAACGGTGTTTGGGCTGACGTATGGCAACTTTGGACACTCACAAATCGGTAAAGAATCTCATAGCCGCGGGCTTTGACAAGTTTCAGGCTGAGGCACTGGTTGAAGTGGCTAGCGAAGAAAGCGACGAGCTTGACAGCCAGACAGGTATGCGGACAGAGCTGCAGGCGCTGGAGCTACGATTGCGCGCCGAACTTGTACAGTGCCTCAACCGCCAGACCATGCAACTGGCAATGCTCTTCGTTGTCGCGCTAGGGGTTGCGGTGGCAATCCTGAAGTGGATTCCGTGAGCGCTCCTTCACTGCCAGGCTCTGTATTCCTTATCTGACTGGCGCAGGTTGCAAACCTGCGCTACCGTTTCCCCGAATGCGCGACAGTGTCTCTCTGTCTTCAGGCGAGAGTGCGGATTCATGCGGGACCTTCCCGTCTGCAACCGCGCTTTTCAGCGTCTGACGTTCCAGGAAGGGTTACACTTTTGTATTACTTGTCTCTTGACCGTCTCGCGTGTCTTTTTGTCTTCGATGACATAGAACCATAGGTTGACTTTCTCGCCCTGGGCAACCTCGTTGAAGATCAGATTGTTGTTCATGCAGTGTGTTTGATTGCCATCTTCGCGGAGAACTTTCGACGGCGTAATGTGCCCGACATTACCCCAAATCCTCGCTAGGTTCTCGCATTCACCAACATAACACGCGATTCCTCCACACTCAATGACATAAATGCCGCCGCATCGCCAACCTTGTGCTATCCGAAAACGGCAAAATGGTCCCTGCCCAAACCTGTGAAGTGGTGTTCGTTTCCCTGCCCCTGGACGATACTTGACTACTTCGCCACGGGCGTCGCGTTCTGGCTCTATTTCGCCGACGTGCTCAAAGTCATATCCGGCGAACTTGCGTTCCATATACACCGTTTCCTTTCTTGCCATGACTACCCATGCTGCGAAGCGAGAATTGGGGTTCAACTCGGTGCCCAAACTGTCTCTTCGTTTCGCGTGAGAAAAGCATCTACGCCCCTATAACATCAGCGTGGATTGCGGGACCAACGCTCCGGGATGGATGCACAGTAGCGCTATATCTCACACTCGCTCCTGTCGTTGTCACCATCAATAGGGTTGAAGTCGGGGTAATCGGCATTGAGGGCAGGCAGAAACTGCCCTCTTACCTTACTGGCAGTGAGGCTCTGCCACTACCATAGCCCAGTACGTCCAGATGCCAAGAACGTCGTCCGCGGGTGGTTCTCCCACCATCGCGTCGTGTAATTCTAAGCCTACTATTCCCAGGACGGTGCGTACACCTGTAGCAAGTATCCAGTCGGGCAGTTGCTCATTGTAAATGCTCATAATGTAAAGGTAACCACTTTCAATAATCTGATAGTATTGCGCGGCAAGGGTGTGTAGCCGTGCTGTGCGTGCAGTCGGTGGGGCAGAAAGATTCTCTATCCCTGCGTACACTGCCAAACCATGCAGCCTCAGAGTCTCCACTGCTTGCGATGCAAGATAGAGGATCTCTTGTTGTTGCCTGCTAGTGGCGGCTTCAAAATAAGGTACTGCATCGTAAGCGCGTATTGCAGTGTATCTCGCTCTACGCCATGCGGCTTGACTCTCGTCTGTAGACTCAAATATAGCTGTCTGAAAAGCGCTAAGATAGTCAAGCTCGGCAAGTGTCAGGCAGGAATGATCCTTTAGCAGCACCGCTGGTATCGCTGTGGGAGTAGGCGCAACGGCAAGGAGATTGTTTGTTATCTGCCCCGGTGGCGTCTCGGCTAGCAGTTGCCACGTGTTCCCGGTCAATTGGAACGTGGCCACGACCTCCTTTGCAGGGCAGCAATTCGGATCATTAGGGCCAAGTTGCTTTGTCTGCAGCGTCACGACGCCTTCTGCGATTGTGACGGAGTCGATCCCTATGTTGAGTCCCAAGAAGGCGGAGGCAACGTGCCTCGGCGCGCTGTTTTTATTGAGGACAGCGACAAGGTAGAAGTGTCCAGAGTTGCCGTCTACCAGCAACAGCACTACTGCCGCGTCGTCCACGCCGTCGCCATTGAGGTCGCCAAAAGCGAGCGGGTCCTGTGCGCCAATGCGGTCTCTCTGAAGTGTTCCGAAAGTAGGAAATCCGGCTGCGTATTCGGCAGAGCGCAACGCGTCTCGTGTAAGCGCGGGCACTGTCGCCGATGCCGTAGGTGTGACATTGTTGGTCGCTTGGTCTTGACGCGCAGCATCTTGGCGCGGCTGGGAGCCACTGACCTCAGTACCATAGCCTTCGCCACAAGCGGTGGCTGCAAGACAAAGCCCTAGGCAGGCGGCCAGGACTAATGTTAAGGGTGGCATCTTCATCCGGCTATTCAACGGTCACCATTTCGCCAGTTTCGGCGGATGCATACGCAGCAAACACCGTATGCATGACCTTTTCCGCTTCGTCGGCGCCGAGGAAGGGAGTGCCGCCGGTTTGGACGGCCCAGACGAAGTTATCGACGACGGCATCGAAATGCGCCTGTGAGCCGCGGGGTGTGCGGTAGCGGCGTTCGGTGTATCCGGTAGTTGCACCAAAGAGCACTGCGTCGGGTTCCAGTTCATCGGCAACCAATGTGCCGCGCGTACCGGTTACTTCCAGCCAGAGATCGCCGTTGTGCAGATTGCCCGGCACGTGCGCCCGACCGACGCAGACCGAGGCGATGATGCCATTCTCCATCTGCAGATTGAGAAGCGCCATGTCCTCAAGGTCGAGCTCGCGATGGGCGCGGTTGTAGTACGCGCCGGTGACGCAGTGCACGGCGGTGGCGGCCAGTCCGGTGACGTCCAAAATGGCCGAGAGGGGATAGAGCCCAAAATTCAGGAGTTCGCCGCCGCCGTTGGCGACGGGATCGAAGAAAGTGCGCTCCTCGTCGTCCCACTTCTCGCCGTTGCCGTAGGTGACGAGGAAGTGGGCGTGCACGTTCACTAAATCGCCAAGTTCACCGGCCGCTACGGCATCGCGCGCCCGCTGGAGCGAGGGGTGACCGATGCGGGCGATCCAGGCGAACGTGCGCGTGCTGCGACGCGCTGCCGCAATCAGCGTGTCGCATTGTTCCAGCGTAATGCCGACGGGTTTGTCCACAAGCACGTGCTTGCCGGCCGCGAGCGCGCGCAGGGCGAGCGGTGTGTGCCGTGCGTACTCCGGCGCTACGCACACCGCGTCAACGTCGTCGCGGGCGAGAAACGCATTGAGGTCTGTAGAATACTCCAGTCCATGTTCTAACGCGATGGCGCGGTTGAGATCGTGGTATTCCTCCGGGATGTCGGCGTCGTCGGCTATGCCAACCAGAGTTACGTCAGGGTGGCGCGCAAAGACCGTGGCGTAGTCTTCTTGATGGCGGACGCCGCTTACCAGGCCCACCCGCAGTTTCTCAGCCATTTGCCACCTCCTGCCACGACACACGGCGTCGTTCTTGGAGCGAGCGGTCGATTGCCTGGGCGAGGCACGCGGCAGTATTCGCTTGCTCTGTACACATGAGCGGTTCTTCACGCCCGCTGCGCACGCTCAGCCAGTGGTCCAAAAGATGGGCGGCGAGCGTGTGGTCGGCGGCCTCGTCGCGTTGGTGCAGCATACCTTTTGTGCCGTACACCATCCAATCATCGTGCACCGGGCCATCCGGTACCTGCACCCAGGTTGCCATCACCTCAGCAGACGGGTAGTGAAGGTTGACGATGATGGTGGTGGTCTCCTTGTATTCGGCGCGACTGGCAAAGACCCAGTCCGGAGTGTCGTCTATCAATGTGGCTGCAGTAACTAGGGCAACCGTTAACGGCGCATAGTGTGGGGCCGTGGGAGCGGATCGGGTAAGCCGTCTGACGGCAACGTAGCGCGCAGGGCCCGTTTTCTCCGGGTCGAGCGCCAGTTTCATCGCACGTACGGCAGGCAACACGAGGCTCGCAGCGCCAAGGAATGGTGAGGACGAAGAAGTCTGGAGAAGCTGCAATTCGTCCGGCGTCAGCGGTCCGGGGAGACATAAGGGCCGATTCGTTTCCAACACGCGCTGAGCTAGGGTGAGCCGATCAGCGAGGTTCCAGTACAGTATGACGCTGTCGAGCGTCGGGTCTGCCAGTGCTCCTTCAAGCTCACACGTTTGGATCGTGCGGGGCACACGCTGGTAGCGGTCGCGCCACCGCGTACTGGGGCGGAGTTCCTTTGGGAATGGGCCCACCAGTGCGACCCATGGATAATCATCCACCGCTTGCCTCTCTTGCGCTGTAGAGGTACATAGTTTGTATTAGCCTATCACAAGATGATCGTTAGTAGCAGGCAGCTTGGTCTTGGGTTGCAGGCACAGGTTTCAATCCCGCGCTACGCGGGTGGGTGGAATGAAGGCCCTAACTAGGGCGCAACACATTTTGAAAATGCGATCTCAATCCAATTGCAGACCGGGACTTGCGCAAGTAGAATACAGCCGCGCACGTGAGATTCCAAGTGAGGCCCGCCGCGATGGGTTCTCAGCGCATGAGACCGCCCGGCAGCGGGCTACACGATCAACCAGCCGCCGTCCACGACCACGGTGTGTCCGACCATGAAGTTTGAGGCCTGGGAGGCGAGGAATACCGCGACTCCTGCGTAGTCTTCCGGTTCCGCGAGCCGACCTGCCGGACAGCGCGCTTGCACTGATTCGACGAAAGCGGCAGTCTCCGGCGTTTCTGCCAGATAGCGTCCGCCGCCGATTTGCGTACGGGTATAGCCGGGGGCGAAGCCGTTTACTTGGATGTTGTGGGGCGCAAGCTCGACGGCCACTGAACGGATCAGGTTGATCACGCCGCCTTTCGCAGAACCGTAGGCGCGAGAAAGGCCGTGGTGAAACGAAGCGACGAAGCCCACCGCGCTGGCGGTAACGATGATCTTTCCTCGTTGGCGCGGAATCATTACTTTGGCCGCTTCGCGCACGGTAAGGAATGCGCCGGTTAGGTCGACATCCAGCACGTGTTGCCACTCTTCCAGCGAAGCATCTACCAGATTGCTGCGTCGTTCGGCCACGCCCGCATTGGCAAAGCAGATGGATAGCGGGCCGAGTTGTGCTTCGGTGGTTGCCACCATCTGCCGCATGGCGTCCTCGCTGGTAATGTCAGCCTGGATGGCAAGCGCCGTGTGCCCTGCTTGGGCAAGCTGGCGCGCAGTCTCGTCGGCGCGTTCCGCGAGACTATCCACACAGGCGACGCGGGCGCCCGCCTCGGCCAATGCGGCGGCAATTGCTCTGCCGATTCCGCTGCCCGCGCCCGTCACGATGGCGACCTGGTCGTCTAATTGGAACTGCGCCAAGATGCCCATTACTCTGTTCTCCTTCCGCCTAACGAGTATACACGCTTAAGTGTGCAATGCGGTCTTCTCTTCTTCTCTGTCCACTGGATAGCTCCATCGTATGCTCACTTCGAACTCTGTGAATCGGAAAGGCATGTAGCCTAGTAAAGGTGCTCCTTGCAGCGCGGGTAGCTCACTGAAATCCGAGAATTGTCTCTGCGCTGGGTGAGTGGCATAATGAAGGAAGTTCGCAGCCTTTTGTCCTTTCTTGATCCCAGTGCTTCGCCTTGCGGAAAACGGATGTAACCGAGGCAATATATGCAGAGACGGGTCCACTATTCTCCTCGCCGATTGCCATGGCCGCGAGTGGTGATTGGCTTGGTTACGGCTATTGTCCTTTTGCTGTTGTTTCTTGGGGGCACGGCGTGGATGCTGAACCGGCAGGGAGACTCAACTGCAGGCAGGGCAGAAACCAGCGAAGCGCCCACGAGAGAGGGACCCGAGGGTAACTCAGCAGTAAAGGAGAAGATATTAGAGGATACGCCCACGGCTGAGGAGTCTGCAATTCCGGTCTGGACTGAAGAGGAACCCCTCAGCGTGGCAGTCATCGGCGTAGATACGCGCGCAAATGACGTAGGCCGCGCGGACACAATCATTGTGGTGACCGTTGACCCGGTGAAGAAAGCTGCGATGCTGGTCTCAATTCCGCGCGACGTCGTTTCCTTAGTTCCCGGCTATGAAAACCTGCGGATCAATGAGCTCTTCGGGTACGGTGGCGCGGAACTGGTAATGAGATCTGCGGAGATCCTGCTGGGCATCCCAATCCAATACTACATTACTATTGACTTCGACGGCTTTAGGCAAATTATCGATGAACTGGGTGGCGTGGAGATTGATGTGCCATATGACATCAACGACCACAGTTTCCCTAACGATGACGATACGGGTTTCGATCCTTTCATCGTCAAGAGCGGGGTGCACCACATGGACGGCGATACGTTGCTCCGGTACGTGCGTACGCGCTTTGATGATCCGCGGGGGGACTTCGGCCGTATCGATCGGCAGCAACAGGCCCTTGTGGCACTTAAGCAATTGCTTACCTACCAAAGTCTCGCCAAGGTACCCTTTCTTTTCGATGATTTCTATGGAATGGTGGATACCAACTTCCCTGTATTGACCTCGCCTCAGCGCGTCTTGGCCTTGGCGAGGCTTGGTGTCGAGATTCCCCGCGGACGCGTGTATACCGAGGTCATCGACTATGAAGGAGACTTAGTCCAGGATGTTGTCCTGCCATCGGGCGCCAAGGTGCTTAGGCCGAATCTTCCTGCCGTGCGCAACATGATGGCGCAAAGTATCGCCGCCATGGGTCAACTTAATCCACTTGAAGGCCAGGAAGCCACGGTGCAGCAAGCGGATGTGGAACCCTAAGCAGTCCCATTAGAATGCCGTGACAGCGCTTTGACGCCGTGTTTCATTGACTACTATTGAAGGGATGAAGATGTCAGAATCCCCTGCATTGCCGCCAGTGATCTACGACAATGTACTGCAGCTAATTGGACGCACGCCGCTTGTGCGCCTTAATCGTCTACCGGGGCCCGATTCGGCAACGGTGCTCGCCAAGATCGAGTCGCGAAACCCGGGTGGCAGTGTTAAGGACCGCATCGGCCTTGCCATGATCGATGCGGCCGAGCGGGAGGGCAAGATTAGCCCCGGCGACACGGTGGTAGAGCCCACGAGCGGTAATACGGGTATCGGCCTTGCGATTGTCTGTGCAGTGAGAGGCTACCGGCTCCTGCTTACGATGCCGGAGGACATGAGCGTGGAGCGGCGCAAGCTGCTTTCGTTGCTCGGCGCTGAACTGGTCCTGACCCCCGCCATCGAGGGCATGTCCGGCGCGGTCTATGCGGCGCAGGAACTCGTGAGAGAGCACGGCTACTTCATGCCCCAGCAGTTTATGAATCCGGCTAATCCGGCGATCCACCGGGAGACTACGGCGCGCGAAATCCTCCACGACACCGCAGGCAAGCTGGACGCCGTCGTGGCGATGGTGGGTACCGGCGGCACCATCACCGGCATCGGCCAGGTGATGGCTGACGAAGCGCCGCACGTACGTGTGTATGCCGTAGAACCGGCGAAATCGGCGGTGCTTTCCGGCGGGCGGCCCGGCATCACGCGCATCCAGGGGACGGGCGCCGGATTTGTGCCGGGCATTCTCGATCTCAGTGTGATCGCCGAGGTAATGACCGTGGGAGATGAAGAGGCGATTGCGATGGCAGAACGTCTGGCAAAGGTGGAAGGCATCCTGGCCGGCATCTCCGCCGGTGGAGCCGTGGTCGCGGCACTGGCGGTGGCGCAGCAATTGGGCTCAGGCAAGACTGTGGTTACGGTAATACCGGATGCCGGCGAACGCTATCTCTCGATGTGGGATCTTGAGTAGCAGCCTACGACGATTGCAACGGTCCCCGCTAAGACCGAATTGCCTCAGCAACAAGTCTACTGCTTCCCGCCTGCGTTTGTCATTCCGGCGCAAGCCGGAATCCAGTTCTTGAGACAACGCTGCGCAATGCGATGAGCAGGCGGCGGCCCGGCTACAATTCACGACAGCATAGGCCGAACCGCTTCGCTGAATGGCCTCCAAGGAACGGCAGGCCCTGCCTTGGCTCTAGTGAATGCCTATTCCGTCGGATGCAGCAGCATCTTGCCGAACTGCGCCCGCGCAGCCATGCGTCGGTGGGCCTCTTGCGCTTGATCCAGTGGGTAAACCGTGTCGAGCACTGGGTTCAGAATTCCCCGGTCGGCGAGCGCGAGCACTTGCTGCAGGTCGAGGCGATTGCCGCCCATACTGCCGAGAAGACTCAGTTGCCGTGTATAGAGATGCCCGATGTCCACCTTGCCGCCGCGGCCTGTGGTCGCGCCGCAGGTGACCAGCCGTCCGTTGCGCGCTAGTGAGCGGACGCTTTGCTCCCACGTGGCTTCGCCCACGTGCTCGAAGACGACGTCTACTCCACGCCCATTGGTTATGCGCTTAACCTCGCTTACCACATCCGATTCGCTGTAGTTGATCGTGGCCTCTGCGCCAAGCTCTTTTGCGCGGTCGAGTTTTTCCTTGCTGCCGGCGGTGGCAATGACGTGCGCGCCAAGGAAGCGCGCAATCTGCACGGCATAGACACCCACGCCACTGCCGGCCGCTTGCACGAGCACCCATTCGCCCGGTTGGACCCGAGTGCGCCGGTAGAGCATGTGCCAGGAGGTGATAGCGGCAAGGGTGAGCGCGGCAGCGGCGTCGTACGAAAGAGAGTCCGGAATGGGCACGGCAACTGACGCCGGTACCGTGATGTACTCAGCATAGCCGCCCTGGTTAGGGGCCGTGCCGATGATGTGACCGTTGGCGCAGAGACTCTCCTCGCCCTGCAAGCAAAACTCGCAGACCCCGCAGAAGGCCCAGGGAGAGACCGCAACGCGTTGCCCTTCAGAGACGTTTCGCACGGCCTCACCGGCCTGCACGATCTCCCCGGCAACCTCTGAGCCCGGTGTGTGCGGCGGCTTGATGTCCGGCCGCGCGCCGGTTCGCAACCAGATGTCGAGGTGGTTCACGCCCGAGGCATGTATCTTTACGAGGACTTCATCTGCCCCGGGTTCTTGCGTCGGAACAGTATCAAGTTGCAGAGTCTCAGGGCCTCCAAACGAGTGAAAGCGTATTGCGCGCATGAATAGTCTTCTCCGTGAACAGTAAGCGTTGTGCTAAAGTCTGCCGTTGCAATCCAGTTGGAATCGTGATCCCGCAATGCAAGCAATGTGGCAGACAAGCCAGTGTTTCGTTCTATGGTAGCGCGTGCACGGTCGAATCGCACACTGCTAAAGTGTTCTGGGCCGACACAATATGCCCTGAGTGCGCGGTGCGAGGCAAGACGCTACAGTGGAGGAGCGAGGGTCAGACTCTACTGGATTCTCATAATTACGCGGCTCACGCCGTTCGCTCTGAGCATTGTCAAGAGGTAAACGGCGGACGTGATTGACTGTCGGCTGCGGGCAATCCTCTGTCCGTTCGTGCTGAGCACTTCGACAAGCTCAGTACAGGCTTGTCGAAGTATGAACGGAGAGTGTGCGGCTGATAGTGCGCAATACACCAAGCCGAACCTGCCTGTCGTTGGCTTAGTAACGGTATCTAAGGCGGATAGCAAACCATGGGAAGTGTCGTCACACTGAGCATCGAGGCCACGGACGGCGCTGCTCGCGCTGGCGTATTGTCTACGCCGCACGGTGTGGTAAAGACTCCTGCCTTCATGCCTGTGGCGACGCAGGCGAGCGTGAAGGCGCTCACCACTGACGAAGTAGGCGCGCTCGGCGCGGAAATGGTGCTGGCCAACACGTATCACCTGCTGCTGCGTCCGGGGCCTGAAGTGATGGAGCACCTTGGCGGCTTGCATCGCTTCATGCGCTGGCCGGGGCCGATTCTAACGGATAGCGGCGGCTATCAAATCTATAGTCTGGCGCACCGGGTGGACGTTAGCGATGACGCGGTTACGTTTCGCTCGCATCTCGACGGCAGTCTGCACGTCCTCAGCCCGGAACGGGCGGTGGCGGTGCAGGAAGCGCTGGGCGCGGACATTATCATGGCTCTCGACCACCTTACAGCCCAGCCGGCCAACCACGCGTCAGATGAAGCGGCGTTGACGCGCACGCTGCAGTGGGCGGCCCGCTGCCGGGATGCGAAACGGCGGGACGACCAGGCGCTCTTTGGCATCGTGCAAGGAGGCTTGCATCTGGACCTGCGGGAGCGCGCGATACGAGCGCTGGAGGGAATCGACTTCCCCGGCTATGGAATCGGCGGGCTGAGCGTGGGCGAATCGAAAGCCGAGATGCACCGGGTGCTTGCGGAGCTGCACGCTCTGCTGCCGCAGTATAAGCCAAGGTACCTGATGGGCGTTGGGTCACCGGAAGATCTCTTGGAAGCCATAGGCAATGGTGTAGATCTTTTTGACTGTGTGCTGCCCACGCGACTGGCGCGCCACGGCGCGCTCTTTGTCCCGACGGGCCGCGTCAACATTCGCAAAGCCGTGTACCGCACGCAGGAAGCGCCCGTGGACCCGACGTGCGACTGTCCAACCTGCCGGCACTACAGCGCCGCCTACCTGCACCATCTTTGCCGCAGCGGGGAATTGCTCTACTATCGCCTTGCTACCCTCCACAACCTGCGTTTCATCTTTCGCCTCTTGGAAGACGCGCGCGCCGCGATCCGGGAGCAGCGCTTCGCGGCGTTTAAGGATTCTTTTCAAGCGCAGTATGTCCCCGCTGCCGAGGAAGTGCGTGTGGCCCAGCGGCGGAAGTGGCAGGCCCGGCGGGAAAGCAATAAAGGCTAGGCAGGCACACAAATTTTGCCGAGATGTTCCCTCTCCTGGAGGAGAGGGCTAGGGTGAGGGGATCCGCAACAGTCAGACACCGGCGTGCGCCGGAGTGACGGCTGATAGTCGCCTCAATACACTTCTTGATGGAGAACCGTCGCAACGCCTACCCTTACCCCGAGGCGGCGTAAACTGCCTCCCAGGCGACTCTAGATTCCTCGCTGCGCTCGGAATGACAATCAACGTGCTCCCTTGAGTTGCCTTCTCCCTCTAATCTAGTCTCGTATCATTCGCCAAGTACAACTGACAGTTCAGCGCGATTGAATTGTGACTACACGAGTCAACGACTTCTACCCTCACTTTCCTCCCGGGCTAGGGCTTGCACCGCCTTCCTCATCATTAGGCGGGAGCTTGCACTGAGCGCCCTTAGGCCGCGTGGGCCGCAAGTCTAGTGGATCGTTAGGCTCGCGTACCCAGTGGTGGCCAATCGTTATCACCGTATCGGGTCCCCATTCTTCCCACACCCGGTCAAGCACGCTAACGTCGAGCAACTCATCACAGTCGAAGCACTTAATCTGCCGCCCATAGTGGGAGCGAAACGCCGCTACCGTCAGCTTTGACATATCAGCGTGCCCAAGCTCTGACAGTCTCTCTTTGGGAACGCGCTTCACGATAAATTCATGTCTTGGCATCGTTTACCTCCTCGGGATCGCGGAAGTCACAGGTCGGGTACCAGATTTCACGGTAGGGCCGCTCCGGTTTCCCAGCTTCGCGATACACGATGCCGAAGAGCCGCTCGTGACGACCGTCGCCATTGAGGACGTACGTTTCGCGCGTACCCTCTTCATAGAGGATCGCGTGGATTGGCGGGGGAGCCTCCGCGGCGGGAACGTAGTCCTCGGGACGCTCATTGTCCAGATAGAAATTGTGCATGAGCTGTATGGTAATTTTGGTGTCCGGATCGTACTTTTCTTCCAAGTATTCGAACCTGTGCCACGGTGGAATGGGCTCACCACAGCTCCCGCAACCAAATCGACCTGAAGGATGGGAAATGCGGTATTCCGCTACCGTAAATGTGGGCACGCCGGGGTGAAGCATCAACGCCCTAAGGGAGCTCTCAATGGAGATCACGCCGAAACTGTGCTTGGGCATTGCCAGACTCCTTCAGGCAGCTAGCGGCGCGGGTGCCTCTACATAGTCATAAATTAAGGTATTTTGCGTGGAAGGTCAATAGGTGCAGGTAAAAAAGCACCTCAATTGCTGAAGTGTTAGGTTGCTGACGATGTCTTGCGGAGCGCCATAGGTGGTTGGCTATGAGCAAGATTGCCATCCGTTCATACTTCGACAGGCTCAGCACAAACGGATGGCAATCTGCGATGCCTTTGCCGATACGCCCTTGGCGCCGCCGGGCGCGTGAATTGGAATTGTCAGCATCCCATTCGGATTTGGTGCGACAAATAACCTATTCCGGCGGCTGCCAGCGCAGGTTGGGGCGGCGGGCGGCAGTGGTCTCGTCGAGACGGCGTACGGGAGCGGAGATGGGAGCCTCTTTGAGTTTCTCCGGAGCCGTTTGCGCTTCCTCGGCGATGGCGAGGAGGGCGTCTATGAAGGTGTCGAGGGTGTCTTTGTTTTCGGTTTCCGTCGGCTCGATCATCAGGGCTTCCGGCACGATAAGCGGGAAGTAGACTGTGGAGGGATGAAAGCCGTAGTCAATCATGCGCTTGGCGACGTCCAGCGTGCGCACGCCCTCGGCCTTCTCCTTCAAACCGGCAAAGACGACCTCGTGCATGCAGGTGCGGTCGTAGCGCAGGGCGTAAGCGTCGCGCAGTCGTTCCTTTAAATAATTGGCGTTGAGCACAGCGTATTCTCCGGCACGTTTTATGCCCTCGTCCCCCAGCGAGCAGATGTAGGTGTAGGCGCGCACCTGGTTGAGGAAGTTTCCGTAGAACGAATGGATGCGACCGATACTATCGGGGCGGTCGTAGTCCCAGGCGTAAACGCCGTCTTCCTCCTTGACGAGCGGCACCGGCAGGTACGGCTCCAGCGTTTCGTTGACGCAGATCGCGCCTGCGCCGGGTCCGCCCCCGCCGTGGGGCGTGGTGAAGGTCTTGTGTAGGTTGAGGTGGAGCACGTCCAGCCCCAACGCGGCCGGTTGCACCGTGCCCAGCAGCGCGTTCATGTTGGCGCCGTCGCAGTAGACGAGTGCGCCGACCTCGTGCGCCATCCGGCAGATTTCCACGATGTCTTGCTCGAAGAGGCCGAGCGTGTTCGGTACCGTAAGCATCAAGCCCGCGACGTCCTCATCGAGCAGCGCAGCCAGCGCGTCCATGTCCACGGTGCCGCGTTCGCTGGAAGGCACCTCGATTGCGGCGTAACCGCACATGGCAGCCGTAGCCGGATTCGTGCCGTGGGCAGAATCGGGAATGATCATCTTGCGGCGCGGATTTCCCTGCTTGACGTGGTACGCCCGGATCATGAGCACGCCGCAGAGTTCGCCGTGAGCGCCCGCGGCCGGCTGCAGCGAACAGCTGGCGTAGCCGGTAATTTCCATAAGCGCCTGGGAGAGATTGTGCATGAGGGCGAGTGCACCCTGAATCGTGCTCTCCGGCTGATGTGGATGGATGAACGAAAAGCCCGGTAGGCCCGCGACAGCGTCGTTCACCTTGGGATTATATTTCATGGTGCAGGAACCCAGCGGATAGAAGTCGTGCTCGATGCTGTAGTTGCGCTGGGAGAGTCGGGTAAAGTGTCGCACGACGTCGAGCTCCGACACTTCCGGCAAGGGAAGCGCGGTCCGCTGCCAGTGTTCAGGAAAACCTGCATCGCTATCGAGCGCAGGCACGTCGCTTTCCGGTAACGAATACCCACGGCGGCCGGGAGAACTTCGCTCGAAGATCAAGGGTTCTGCGTTTTGCATCTTTAGCTTGTCCTAATTCTTTGAATGCTCTTGTGACTGTAGCGGGACGGCGTCTAAGTGACTGTCCAACGTGTTACTCTCTTCGGAATATCTAGCCAAACCCACCCAACGCTGTCACGAGGCGGTCTATATCCTCCCGTGTACTCAACTCGGTAACGCAGACAAGCATGTGATGATCGAGCTCATCGCGCACCCGCCCAAGGTCGTAGCCGCCCAGCACGCCGTGTTCGAGCAAGTGCTCGTTGACGCTGCTCACCGGAGCGGGACAATGTACCACAAATTCTTTGATATAGGGCCCGGGCGACGTAACGGAGAAGCCGGCCAGAGCGTCTATCTCCGCAGCGGCGTAGTGCGACTTCGCAAGGCAGAGATCGGCTTTCTTGCGCATGCCCGCCGGGCCGAGCCAACTGACATTGATCGTGAACGCCAGAGCCGCCAGCGCTTCGTTGGTGCAGATATTTGAGGTGGCCTTTTCACGGCGGATGTGTTGCTCACGGGCTTGGAGGGTCATCACGAATCCGCGCTTGCCTTCCAGGTCTTTGGTCATGCCGGAGACCCTGCCGGGCATCTGGCGCATGTACCGTTTGCGTGTCGCGTAGAGGCCCAGCCGGGGGCCGCCAAAGGCGGGCGGCAGCGCCAAACTGTGTCCCTCGCCGGTGACAATGTCGGCGCCGTACTCACCGGGCGGCGTCAGGATGCCGAGGGCGACCGGATCGGCGCTCACGACCAGCATGGCGCCGCGGGCGTGGACGTCTTCCGCGATCTGTTGGCACTCATGTGCCCAGCCGAGGAAATTTGGCACCTGCACGGCGACGCAGGCTGTATCCCCATCGATGGCGGCGCTCAGCGCTTCCCAGCGGTCATGGAACGTGCCGTCATCGTCCACGGCGAACACGGGTACGCGCACGAGGGTGAGTTCGCGTCCCTCGGCGTAGGTCTCCAACACCTCAAGGGTGGTTGGATGGAAGGTATCAGGTACAACAACCTTGGAACGCTTTGTGATGCTGCAAGCGGTCAGCACCGCTTCCGCGGTGGCGGTTGCCTCGTCGTACATGCTGGCGTTCGCCACGTCCATACCGGTGAGCATGCAGACCATACTCTGAAATTCGTACATGGCCTGCAGAGTGCCTTGGGCGAGCTCGGGCTGGTAGGGCGTGTAGCTTGTGAGAAACTCGCCCCGCAGAATCAAGGCATTTACGATGCTGGGAACAAAGTGGTTATAGCTGCCGGCACCGAGAAAGCTGGGCATTTCCTGCACATTGCGGTTCAGCCCGGCGAGTGATTGCAAGTGTCGGATGACTTCCGGCTCGGCCATGCCGGGCGGCAGGTCCAGGGTCGGATGGCGTACATCCTCGGGGATATCGTGAAAGAGGTCTGCGCTGCTGGCTACGCCAATCGCACGCAACATTGCCTCTTTGTCTTCGCTACTGTGTGGTACGTAGTCCATAGCACCTTCTTCATTAAAGCAAGAATTGTCAGACTTCCTAAAACTCGCGCTTGTAAACAAACTACCTAAAGCAATTCTGCATCCTTGTCCAACCCGAAAACTTTGCGTAATTCAGTTGCGAGGCAATGCAGCGGCACGCGGTTTAAGAGAACTGTCGGAGTGAACAGTGGTTTGGCCTCACTTCGCCGAAAACGCTTCGAGTTTCGCTTCATATGTCATTCCGAGCGCAGCGAGGAATCTAGAGTCAAATTGCGCACTCTCCATACCAGTCCAGCGCCAAGTCCTGCCATCGGGGATTCGCTGACTCGATGAGCGCGATCTTCTTGCTCCTTCGCCACTTCTTGATCTGCTTCTCTCGCGCTATCGCCGATTCTACGTCTGACGTCTCCTCATAGTAGGCCAGCCACGTCAAATTGAAATTCCTTGTGAAACCCGGAACGAGTTTCTGCCTGTGCTCATATATTCGACGAAAGAGATCGTTGGTGACTCCTACATAGAGCGTTCGGACACTATTGGTCAGGATGTACACGTAGTAAGACCTGTCTTGACTCTTGGCCAAGTTCTTTAGATTCCTCTCTCCGCTACGCTCCGTTCGGAATGACATATAAAGGTTCGTTGCTAAGCCGGGTGAGAAGACGAGCGGGCAAAGGAAAGTCGTGGCCAGGGACTCGTAGATTGGCTGGGAGGCGATAGTACAAGAAGCAAATGTATAGGTGATTCTTTCAGAATGCTATTCCCTTTCCATTGTCTCTCATGATGTCGTTCCAAAACTAATGGTAATGTGCGTCATTCCGAGCAAAGCGAGGATTCTAGAATCACCCTTAGTACCTATTAGCATGTACACTTACTGAGTTGACAGTCTTCCTGAAAGTATGCCTAGCGCTGCAGCCATGCCCTGCAACTGCCAAATCCCACTAGTGCGCGCCGGACTCTGCCAGCACTTCCTTGTATCCCGCGGCGTCGAGCAGCGTTGCCCATTCTTCATCGAGGTTTGAAGGTCGGATCTTGAGCATCCATCCTTCATCGTACGGGGAATCGTTGACCAACTCCGGATTATCGGTAAGCCCCTCATTCACCTCCACGATCTCGCCTGCAATCGGCGAGTAGAGATCGGAGGCAGTCTTCACGGACTCTACGACGCCGAATTCTCCCATTATCTCCACCTGGGTGCCGGGCTGCGGCAACTCCACGTAGACAATGTCGCCGAGTTCGCCCTGGGCATAATCCGTGATACCGACCACGCAGAGGTCGCCCTCCATGCGCGCCCATTCGTGTTCTTTGGTATAGCACAACTCATCCGGTATGTTCATATGCTTCTCCGTTGCAATTCACTGAAAGCAGCTTGGCAGCGCATGTATTCCCTCTATGCCGCCCCGATGATACCGCAGTGCTTCCGATGGCTTCTAGTAATCTCCCGGACTTACGGGTGCTCCGGCCCGGTGTGATCGTCTACACTTGCGTTCCGCTCGATCTTCGCGCAAAAGTGCGCGCGATGCGTCTGCTTACGTTAGCAGCAAGCCAATCACCGTGGGCGTTGATAGAACGGCATTGCGACCACTCTGGCTTCGCGCAAGTCCGCACGAATGCGCATGTGGACCGTAGCACCCACCAACGCAGTTCCTGTCTCTACATTCGCTATAGCAATCGCCTTCTGCAGTGTTGGGCTGAACGTGCCGCTTGTAACGAGGCCGACGTCTTCACCATCCACGACGATGAGACATCCCTCTCGTGCGATGCCGCGATCTATGAGTTCCAGGCCGATCAACTCCCTGTCAGGGCCCAATAGCCGCACGTCTACAAGAGCCTCTCTGCCAATGAATTGACGGTCCTTGAAGCGCACGAACTTCTGCAGTCCCGCGTCAAAGGGAGACGTCGCGTCATCCAATTCGTGCCCGTACAGCGGTAGCCCGGCTTCCAGCCGCAGGGTATCGCGTGCGCCGAGCCCTACAGGCTTTATGCCGTGCGCGGCTCCCTGTTCCAGTATTGTGCGCCAAGCCTCTTCCGCGTCCGCGGCAGGCACGAAGAGCTCGAAGCCGTCCTCGCCGGTGTAACCGGTGCGGGTGATTGTAATTGTGTTGCCGAGAAACGGCACCTGCGTGCCACGGTAATAGCGCACTGCGCCGAGGTCGGCGGCACTACCAACCATGCTCTGCAGGAGAGCGAGCGCTTTCGGTCCCTGTACGGCCAGCAGCGCAAGCGCGCCATTCTGGACAGTAATGTCAATTGTCCAATGCTGGCTTGAGATCTGGTGCTCCAGCCAATCGACGATTTTGTCGGTGTTGGAGGCGTTTACGACCAACCGATAGTGGGTAGGCAGCCGATAGATCAGCACGTCATCCAGTATCCCGCCATCCGGACGACACACGAGACTATAGCGAATCTGGTTTTCGGCAAGGTCGGTTACTTTGTTGGTCAGGATACCGTCCAAGAAGGCGGGGACGGCGTCGCCGGCAAAGTCGAGGATGCCCATGTGGCTGATGTCGAAGAGCCCGATCGCGCTGCGCACCGCCTGGTGTTCAGCAATCACGCCCTCGTACTGGACCGGCATTTCCCAGCCCGCAAAGGGCACTATCCGCGCGCCTGCCTCGACGTGGGACTCAAAGAGGGGTGTACGCTTCAGTTGCATAGTTTCCTGACGTTGAGTACTAGAGTGTTTTCCTAAGCTTGGACTAACCGCCACTGTGTTTATTCTACCCAGTCAAAGCAGTGGCTTCAACGTATGCAGCGCATGCGCCCTGGCGTGCAATCGCTCGCTGATATGCTCTCTTTGCGCCCCGCTGCTTTGGTGGGCGCTTGGCGTCGCAATGCGGCAAGGACAGCGTGATACAATGGCGCACAAGGAAAGGAACCACCCATGCCTCAGTTGCTCCTGTTTGGCATGAATGCGGGCGACGCATCTGCTGAATCCACTGCTGCATCCGCTTCCATGGCAGGGCCTGCGTCGATTCTTGCCGGCAATCCTCGGCATCCATTGCTCCGGCAGCACTTTGGGGAGCGCATGCGAGAAGCGACTGCGTCGCGAGTCCGCGCGGCACTGGAGGGACAGGGCGACGTGGCCTATGTGTCTGTAGGGCACCCGCTGCTCGATGACGGATCGGCGCGCGCACTGCACAACCAGGCTGCGGCGATGGGGTGGGAGGTGCAAGTCTTTGCTGCACCCAGTCTGCTGGAGCCGGCATACTCGTCACTCACGGTCGGCAGCACCCCTCACTTGGTTGTAGGCGGGGCAGCGCCTAAAGACATGGCAACAGATACGGCGCTTCTTGTATTGGCGGCGAATGTATCGCCGCCAATGCTGCGCGAGCTTGCGCGAAATTACCCCGCAACTCATCAGGTTGACGCACTTGCGCTCCATGGCAAGCAAGCGCCGGAGGTGCACACGTTGTCCCTTCGCGAAGCGATCACACAGCACCCCGACGTGCTCTATATTCCACCATTACCACCTCTTGAGCGGCTGGACGCCCCTGACTCTCTCCGTTGGATCATGGCGCGCTTGCGCGCGCCGGACGGCTGCCCGTGGGACCAGGAACAGACCCATCAAACGCTCAAAAAGCATCTGATGGAAGAGGCTGCTGAGGTGCTCGACGCGCTCAATGAAGAAGATATGGTAGCGCTCCGCGAAGAACTGGGCGACCTTCTCCTCCAGGTGTACTTTCAAGCACAAGTTGCTGAAGAGCAGGGGGATTTTACGTTCGACGACGTGGTGCGCGGGATTAGCGAGAAGCTCGTGCGCCGCCATCCCCATGTTTTTGGCGACCGGGTGGCGGACAATGCCGCGCAAGCCTTGGCCAACTGGGAGCAGATCAAGCAAGAAGAGCATTCCGCGCAGGGCAAGGAGCGGCGCTCCGTGCTCGATCGGGTACCGCGCTCGCTCTCCGGCTTGGCGGCGGCGCAGGCGATTGGCAACACAGTAGCTAAGGTGGGATTTGATTGGCCGGACATACAAGACGTCTTGGAAAAGCTGCGTGAAGAGATCGACGAATTGGTTGCCGCCGAGACGCCCGAGCATCGTTTTGAAGAATTCGGCGACGTGCTCTTCGTGTTGGCGCAGGTCGCGAAATGGCTGCAGGTAGATGCAGAGGAGTCATTGCGAGCCTCCAACAGCAAGTTCCGGCGCCGCTTTGCCTATATGGAAGACGTTGCACGAGACGCGGGTAGCACCCTAAGCGACTACTCGCCCGAGAAGCTTGACTCTCTTTGGGAAGAGGCCAAGCTGGCCACGAACGATCCTTGGGGATGCCCCCGCTAGTGACACCCTGGCAGCGGCGTCTCCTTCCCGTACTTATCGCGGCATTCACTGCCCAACTCGGGGTGCCGGCATTTCTGCCGTTTATGCCGCTCTACATGGCAGAGCTGGGCATTGAAGATGTCGGCTTGGCTGCACGCTGGAGCGGCGTGTTGGTCGCGATAACCCCGCTTACTTCCACCGTGTCAGTACCGTACCTCGGCTTGATCGGCGACCGCATTGGGTTAAAACCCCTCGCCCTCATCGGCCTTGGGGCCGGAGGGGTTACCATAGTAGCTTTGGCGCTGGCAACGAACCCCTGGCAACTGCTCGTCGGTCGGTTGCTCTTTGGCATTTGCGGCGTGTATTGGACGTTCTTTGCGGCTGCTATCGCCGAACACGCGCCGCGCGAACACATGGTGCGCGCGTTTGGCTGGCTGCAGATGGCGAACTTCGGCGCTCTGATTGTCGCACCGGCGATAGGAGGGGCTATCGCCTCGGTGCTGGGATTGAAGGCGGTCTTTGTGCTTGCCGGGGTGATGTTTTGGATTGCCACAGCGATGGTTGCGTTTTGGTATCCGAGCACGAAGCAACTCAAGCCGCAACGCTCAGGGACACACAATGGCTCGCCTTGGCAAATGATCCTCGCGCAGCCGCAGATGGGGATGCTCTCAATCGTGCTGCTGGTCTCGTTCTACGCCGAAGGAAGCACGCTCCCAATCATTCCGCTTTACCTGCAGTTTCTTGGCGTCGCATCGAGCCAAGTAGCGGCCATGGTCGGACTGATCACCGCCCTGAGCGCGATGACGTATATCGCGGCCAACGCGTTTGTCGGGCGCGTTGTGCCGACCCGCCTTGCCCATCTTGCCGTGCTGCCGGGTCTCATTGGCGCCGCAATAGTGTGCGTGCCGCTCTTCTTTGCCAACCAACTCTGGCATTTGCTCGTCTTTCGTCCCTTGCTTTCGCTCTTCACCGGCACTATTCCGGCGTTGGTATATTCGGCGGCAGAGCCGTTTGTGCCGCCGGAGCGTCGCGGCGCGGGATTCGGACTCTTGACGAGCGTGGGCCTGGGCGGTACTGCCGTTGGGCGCGTCGCTAGCGGCATGGTGGCCTCGCTCTCACTCTCAGGCGTCTTCATCGTTGACGGCATACTGCTTTTGGGTGGGTTCGGTCTCTACTCCGCGTTGCGGCGTCGTCTCCCCTATCCTATCGTGGAAGAAAAGCGGTGAAGGACGAACTGCCTTTGGTTTGGACAGTGCGAGTACTTCACGCTAGCATTTGATTTGGAGGCCGGTGCCCAAGTCGCCCTCATTCCGGCGCAAGCCGGAGTCCAGAGAGGATAGGTACTGAGAGCGCATGGTAGCGCCATGCAACGGCCTCCGGTCACGTTGAAGGATAGCGCAGGGACGGAATCGACGTAGTTGATTGGAACGTGGACTTCCAGTGAAACCAGTAGCCGTCACTGAAGGATGATTGAGTGAAAGTCTTTGTAACCGGAGGCGCGGGCTATATCGGCAGCGTTGTGTCCGAGGTACTGCTGAATAGCGGTCATGACGTGGTAGTATTCGATAGCTTTGAGACCGGTCACCGGGCGGCGGTTGATCCGCGCGCCGCGCTCATGGAAGGGGATACGCGTGATGCCGGAGGGGTGGGCGAGGCAATGTTGAGCGCCGCGCCTGACGTGGTTGTGCACATGGCGGCCTACATCCAGATGGGCGAATCGATGCTCGACCCCGGCAAGTACTTCCGCAACAATACTGCAAATACACTGAATGTCCTCGATGCCATGCTCGCGGCGGGCGTGTCGCATTTTGTATTTTCCTCTACCGCCGGTATTTACGGCACACCTGAGTCACTTCCCATCGAAGAAGACCATCCGATAGACCCGCTCAACCCATATAGCGAAAGTAAGCGCCAGGTAGAGAGCATCATCCGGTGGTATGCACAGGCGCACGGCATTGCGGCGACGATCTTCCGCTTCTTCAACGCCGCGGGCGCGACGGTCAACTTTGGCGAAGACCACCGGCCGGAGAGTCACCTCATCCCCATCGTGCTGCAAGTGGCGCAGGGCAAGCGCGCACACCTTGATCTCTACGGCACCGATTACGCCACCCGCGACGGCACGGCCAGCCGCGACTATATTCACGTGCGCGATCTCGCGCAGGCGCATTTGCTGGCGATACAGAAGATGGATTCCCGCCCCGTATCAGGTACGGGGCGGGCTTTTCGTGGGAATGACGGGGGAGACACCGAAAGTGAGGCGGGAACGTCCGGGAATGACGGGAGTGACGGCGGTGGTAACGTTACCCTCTACAACATCGGCAGCGAGCACGGCGCAACTAATCTGGAGGTCATCGAAATGGCGCGCCGTGTCACCGGTCGGCCGATACCCGTACGGGAATGTCCCCGCCGTCCCGGCGATGCGCCGGCCTCACTGGCGAGCGCAGGTAAGATCCGCAGTGAGCTGGGTTGGGAACCGGCAGCGTCGGACCTGGAGACGATCATCGACAGCGCGTGGGACTGGCTGCAGCGGCATCCGCATGGCTACGGGAGTTCGGCTGATTGAGCGAGAAGTTATCGCACTATTCAAATCGACGTGCCGATACGTGCTTCGACCCTTCGTCACGCTCAGGACAGGCAAGCTCAGCACGAACGGGTGTCGCCTTTTCCGTTCGCCCTGAGCCTGTCGAAGGGCAGGTATATGGAGAGCAATACTTGACAAGCGTTTTGCTAGCTAGTGGGGAGCCACGCCGTGCGCATTGATCTACATACCCATACGGAATACTCATCGGATTCCGAACTCCCACTGGAAGATGCCGTGCGCGGGTGGCAGCGCGCGGGCATTGATTGCGTGGCGGTTACGGATCACAACACTATTGCCGGGGGACTGGCCTTGCGAGAGTGGGCGCCGCTGCGCGTAATCGTGGCGAGTGAGGTCAGGACCTGTGAGGGCGAGATAATCGGTCTCTTTCTTCAGGAAGAGATAGCGCGCGGCCAGACGCCTGAAGAGACCATCCGGCATATTCGCGACCAGAATGGGCTGGTGATGATTCCGCACCCGTTCGATCGCTTTCGTCGGTCGCGTCTCTCGGAAGAAGCCCTCATGCGCATATTGCCGCAGGTGGATATTCTCGAAGTCTTTAACGCACGCACCGCTCTTGGATGGGACAATCGCCGCGCGGAAAAACTGGCGTCCGCCCATGGGCTGGTGGCAGCGGTGGGCAGCGATTCCCACACCGCACAGGAGTTAGGCCACGCCTACGTCGAAATGGCCGATTTCGATTCGCCGCAGACCTTCCTCGACTCGCTGCGCTCAGGACGCCTGGTCAAGAGAAAGAGTTCATGGCTCGTGCACGCCTCCACTCGCTGGACAAAACTACGCTCGAGGCTGCGTTAGGTACATATGTCGCCTCGGTGGGATTCGCTGCTCTCCTGGGGTACCGAAACTTGCTGAACGGCGAGGAGCTATTCTGCAGGAGGATCTTGGTCAGGGATGACCTCGATCGCCAGGTGGCCTGCCGCGAGATCAACGATGTCGATTTCGTAGGTAAAGCGGTCCGCCCCAAAGTTTAGTGTCTGCCCGGTAACCCTGTGTCCGTCCGCCTTGAATTCTAGTGCTGCGTATCTGAAACTCAGTCTGACTTTCTTGTAGGCGGTGGTCTCGCCGACGGCAATGTCGCCATAGTCCTGGCCGGCGATGCTGACATCAGTAAAGTCGAGCGTTGAGGCGTTGTGAATGCGAATCTCAATCTCGACCTCTCCCTCAGTTTCGCAGGCGCTCAGTACGGTCAGGCACCAAACGAAGCATGCCGCCAAACAAGCGATCCGCAACGCGTTTCGAAATACACTGCCGGCAGGTGTGCAAACCCTTCGATCCAGGCTCAACAAGGAACGCAAGCGCAGTAGGATCACGAACCTACTGGTCCACCACGCTGCCGTCCACGTGCAGGCGAGCGCCGGTGGGGCGTGGCACGGGCGGATATCGCTCAGCGGCACCGGGTACGAGTTCGATGCCGATGCCGGGCGCGTCCGGGATGATGAGGAAGCCCTGTTCGCACTGAACCGGAGTCTGCACGATTTCGCTCTTTGGCGGCCGGTCTTCGCCGATGGGGTACTCCTGGATGGCAAAGTTGGGAATGCAGGCGGCAACCTGCAGGCAGGCGGCGGTGCTGACCGGTGACAGCGGATTGTGCGGCACCACGCCCACGTAGTGCGCCTCGGCGAGCGCCGCAATCTTCTTGGTACCTGAAATGCCGCCAACCAGGCAGACATCGGGGCGCACGTACTGCACGGCGCCGCGCGTGAGGAGCATCTGGAATTCATGCAGCGTGTGCAGCCGCTCGCCGGTGGCGATAGGAATGCCGATCTTGTCCGCGATCTGCGCCATGGCGTCGAAGCTGTCAGGAAGTGTGGGGTCTTCGTAGAAATAGGGATGGTAGGGTTCTATGCTGCGCGCCAGGACTACCGCTTCGGCGGGCGTCAACTGGCGGTGGATCTCAATGCAGAGATCTACGTCGGTGCCGACGGCTTCGCGATACTGCCGCACGTGGTCGGTAGCCTCGCCAATCCTGGCGGCGTGGGTCTTGAAGAAGGGCTCGTCGCGCCCTTCGTCGAGTAGCGGGTTAAGGTGCCCAACGGCGGTGAAGCCCTTTTCGCGTGCTTCCACGCAGCCGCGCACTTGCTCCGCAATGGTGCGGCCATAGACGTGGTAGTAGACCCGCGCTTTGTTACGACACTTGCCACCCAGCAGATCGTAGACCGGTACGCCGTGCTCCTTGCCTTTGATGTCCCACAGCGCGATGTCTATGGCTGAGAGCGCGCCCATGATAGCAGACCCGCGAAAGTGGGCAGTGCGGTACATGACGTTCCAATGATGCTCGATCCGGCTGGGGTCTTCGCCAACGAGATAGGCTGCGAATTTCTCCAGCGCCGCTTGCGAGGCTTCCAGGTGACCCCACGTGCCGGACTCTCCCAGACCGGTGATGCCGGCGTCGGTCTTGATCTGCACGAAAAGATAGCGGTCGATTGGCAGTGCGTTAACGGCTGTGATCTTCATAGCGGCGATACTCCTGACCTTGTGTGGGGACCGTGGCGAGCGTGCGGCAAGTACTGTCCCTTGCGGCACACGTCAAATCCCCTCGTCTTGCGATACGCTTGATCCGAGCAGATGACTGACCTTCTAGCCCGTATGGTAACGACTTCCCGCTGATTTCACCAACGGCGTAACCGGAGGCGCAGCCGTCCGGGCCATGGGTCGTGCCGTACCGAATGGAAAGCTACGGATAGCGCGGACGAAGCGCGGTTCGCCGCTGGCTTATCAAATGCGGTATCGTTTCACTAGATCGGTGATTTTGGAGCATGCCAAAGTAATCTGCCTGAGTCCGTGCTTCGTTTGTGGTCGGGTCATGCTTCGACAAGCTCAGCACGAACGGTTGTGGGCAGGTCATGCTTCGACAGGCTCAGCACGAACGATTGTGGTCGGGTCATGCTTCGACAGGCTCAGCACGAACGTTGTGGTCGGGTCATGCTTCGACAAGCTCAGCACGAACGGTTGTGGTCGGGTCATGCTTCGACAGGCTCAGCACGAACGATTGTGGTCGGGTCATGCTTCGACAGGCTCAGCACGAACGGTTGTGGTCGGGTCATGCTTCGACAGGCTCAGCACGAACGGTTGTGGTCGGGTCATGCTTCGACAAGCTCAGCACGAACGGTTGTGGTCAGAACACCTAGGCGAAGGACGAACGTGAACAAGACTCTGACTATTCTCAACGACGAGAGGGGGAGATTCGCATGAATTCCGGTGACCTCCTTGCGGAACTGCTCATTGCCCACGGCGTGGAGTATGTCTTTGGGGCAATTGGCGGACAGGGTTATCCGCTCAACGACGCGTTGCACCGCCGCCGGAGCAAAGCGCGCCATATCGCCGTGCGCGACGAGCGTTCCAGCGCCTACGCCGCCGACGGCTATGCGCGGGTGAGCGGCAAGGTGGGCGTCTGCGATGCCGCGTTTGGCGTGGGCGTGCTCAAGCTGCCCTCCGGTTTGGCTGAGGCCTATAACTCTTCTATCCCGGTGCTGGGAATTCTGAGCAATGCTCCGCGCGATTGGATGGTATGGAATGAGCGCGGCTGCACCGCGCAGGGCGTGGAGCAGGTCTCTCCGTTTACACACATCACGAAGGGGACATTTCGCGTCACCACCCAGAACACGTTGGCCGATACGATCCGCTACAGCTTCAATCTGGCTTCAGCGGGCCGGCCGGGACCGGTGGTTTGCGATATACCCGCGGACGTGTTCAAAGCGGATTGGGACGAAAGCGCGACGGATGTGGTTAGCAGTCCCCGTGCCGGTCGTTTTCCCGCCTGGCGCGCCCACCCGGCCCCGGCAGATGTAGAGGCCGTAGCGACTGTGCTTGAGAACGCTGAACGCCCCGTTCTCGTGGCAGGCGGCGGCGTGGCGATTTCCCAAGCGTGGGACACCCTTCGCGTTTTCGCCGAGAGGCTGCAGATGCCGGTTGCTCCACGATTTCAGGTAAAGGCGTTTTCCCAGACGACCATTCCCTCGCAATCGGCGTCATGGGTGGGCAGTACGGCTCGGAGGCCGCGAACCACGTGGTCGCGGCAGCCGACGTGGTCTTCTTGGTGGGTATGAAGTCATCCCAGCAAGTGACGTCCGCCTGGACCCAACCTTCACGGTCGCAGCGCGTGGTGCACTTGGACGTCGATCCGGCTGAGATCGGCAAGATCTTCCCAGTGGTGGCAGGAATGGTGGCCGATGCGCAGGCCGGGTTGGAGGCGCTTGTGGCAGCCTGCGCAGACGTTAGGCCTGAGCGGAGCGATTGGCTGAGCCAGGTGTCTACCTACAAGAAGCAGTGGCACGACGTGATCCATGCGGAAATGGAAGATGCTGCGACCCCTATCCGCCCGCAGCACCTCATGGCGCAGATTCAGGCGCGGCTCAATCCCGAAGACATCGTAGTCTCCGACGCAAGTTTCTCGGTGGGTTGGGTTGGCACGTATCTAAGCGCGCTGCGGGGCGGCCAGCGCTTCCTGTTCCCGCGCGGTCTGGCGACCATGGGTTTTGGCGTACCGGCGGCGATTGGCGCGCGCTTCGCCCAGCCGGAAGGCAAGGTGGTGGTCGTGGTCGGCGACGGCAGCGTCACGTACGCTATCGGCGAGTTGGCCGTGCTCGCTAAGTATGGCTTGGAAATTGTCGTGGTGGTCTTGAACAATAGTTGCCTCGGCTACAGCAAGATTTCGGAGATGCTGAATTACAGCGGCGACTATGAGGAAGTTGACTTCCCCGATACCGACTTTGCCCTCATTGCCCAGGGCTTTGGCTGCGAGGGACTGGCAGTGAAAGAGCCCAATGAGCTTGCCCTCGCGCTGGAAGCGGCGTTTGCCGCCCAGGGCCCGGTGCTGCTCGACGTACGCGTCGACCCCTGGCAGACGCCGGAGCTCGATCTCCGCAAACGCCTGGCAACACTGCAATAGGGGTAGGGAGGCAGATTCTACGCATGGGGTCATGATGGCGAATACTGTCAAGAAGGTAGTTGCGTACATCACGCGGGGAGACGGACTCTTGGTCTTCACGCACCGTGACATCCCGGAGGCCGGTGTGCAAGTTCCTGCTGGAACCGTAGAAATGGATGAGACGCCTGGCGCGGCAGTGCTGCGAGAAGTGCATGAGGAAACCGGTTTGCCACTCACGGCGGTACGAGTAGCAGCATACTTGGGGTGCGGTCGCTTTGAAGCTGCACCCAACTGCTACGAGCGGTTCTTCTACCATCTCCTGCTCACCGCCACTGTGCCGGACACGTGGCACCACTACGAGACGAGCGGCGGGAAGAGTGAACCCATCGCGTTCTCTTTCTATTGGGTGAAGCGCAACGACCCGTGTTTGCGTCTTGCCGGCGAACAGGGCGCATTGCTCTGGAAGCTCTCACAGCCTGCAAAGTATGGATGATTGCCTGGTCGGGACGGACTTACAAGTCGGTATGAGAGTGAAACGTGCCTAACGGAAGAGAGATCACGTATGCGATTAGAGAACAAAGTTGCCATTGTCACCGGCGCGGCGGGTGGATTGGGGGCGACGTATGCGCAAGCCATTGCGCGTGAAGGGGGTCAGGTAGTTGTCGTAGACATGATGGATGGTGAAGGCACCGCGCAGGAAATTAGCGCTCTCGGCAAGCCGGCCCTCGCGCTGCAGGCAGACCTGGCAGACGAGGACGACGTGCAGCGAATGGTGGCGCAGGTGGTGGCGGAGTACGGCAGTGTGGACATCCTCGTCAACAACGCGGGCGGCGCCGGTCAGCCAGGTGCTGAATCGGAGATAGAGAAGATCGACCGGGCGCACTGGGACGAGATAATTGCGATTAACCTCACCTCAACCATGCTCTGCATCAAGCACATCGCGCCCCATATGAAGCGGCAACGGAGCGGCAAAATCGTAAACGTCTCCTCTCGCGCCGCGCGCGGCACGTCGTGGTTCGGTCAGGTGACGCCGGAGTATATCTGCGCCAAGATCGGCGTTATCGGCCTGACCCGGCAGCTTGCCAAAGAGCTGGGGCCGCACGGCATTAACGTCAACTGTCTCGTGCCGAGCTTTACGGTCAGCGGCCCGGCGCTTCAGGCCGCCTGGGAGCAAATGACGGACGAAGAGCGCAGCCATATGATCGAGGCCACGCCGCTGCGCCGCCTGCCCGATCCGGAAGAGTTGGCGAGCGTAGTTGTTTTTCTCGTGAGCAATGAATCCAGCTACGTCACCGGCGCTTGCCTGGACGTCAACGGCGGATCGCTCATGGCGTGAAGGACGCGGGGACGAGGATTAGCAATAGGTCACACGTGTTACGGCGAATTGAGAATTCCCCGCTGCTGTTCCCAAACCTGTGAAGAAGGGACTGCCCAGAGGTCACTCGCCTACCGTCCGTGCGAGTGTGTAAATCCTTGGTGAAACGACCGATAAGCACTTGGACTCGGATAGTATGTTTTTGTCAAAGTGCGCGTGCCTTCTGCAAACCGTAGCGCGGGGGCTTGTTCCCCGTTCGCCGTCGGACTCCCGTCACGTAAGCGACACGGTTTAGACTTTGCGTTGGAACCACCGCAGCGGACGCAGGTTGCAAACCTGCGCTACCGGGCATGCAGACTCTGACTACTGCCCGAGCTCCTCAAGTCATCCGTTACTGCGACAGAATTGGGTTCTTTCCTCAATTCCCGGCGTCAGCGGTGAACACCTTACCGGGCAAGGCGCTCCATAATCCGCTGGCGTTCTGCTGGAACCCATCGCGGCAGAGCAGTGTAGTATAAGTAGGAGGAACAGCGAATAGCGTGTCGTCTTTGAATTCTGCCTAGCGCCTTGGTAGCTTATCAACACTTTGCACAGGCCGTAGCAATGTCAGTCACTCTCGTAGAACATGAGCCAAAAGAAGCCACACAAAGCGTGACGAGCGCTCCCCGCTGCGCGGTGCTTACCCTGGGGTGCAAGGTAAACCAGGCGGAGTCGGAAGAGATACGCGAACGTTTTACGCAGGCAGGGTTCAAGTCGGTGGCATTTGGCGAACCGGCGGAAGTCAGCATAATAAACACGTGCACGGTGACTCACGTGGCCGACCGGAAGTCGCGCCAAATGATCCGTCGCGCCCATGCTGCCACTGCCAACGGCATTGTGGCAGTTACCGGGTGCTACGCTGCCGTGTCGCCCGCAGAAGCGGAGGCAGTGGTGCCCGGCGCGCTGGTAGTCCAACGAGACCAGCACAATGACTTAGTAGACATCGTCTCGGAGGCGCTTCGCGAGCGTGGCGTGGACATCCCGGAGCTGCTCTCACCCGAGGAACTGGCGTATGCGGCGGTGTTCCAGCCTACGAAGGGACGTACACGCAGCCGGGTGTTCGTCAAAGTGCAAGATGGCTGCTGGCACGCCTGCGCGTATTGCATTGTACCGCGCGCGCGTGGCCGCTCAGTATCGCGGCCTTCATCTGAAATTGTCCGGCGTGTGCAGGCGCTCCATGCGGAGGGTGTTGCGGAGGTAGTGCTTACGGGCGTTTGCATCGGCGACTATGAGGACCCCGATTCCGGCAGCTCCCTGACGGCGCTCATCCAACGCCTGCTCAATGAAACCGCCATCCCCCGCATCCGCATTAGCTCCATCAACCCGATGCACTTCGACTACGCATTTCTGGAGCTATTCGCGCACCCCCGCATTTGCCGACACCTGCACTTGCCGTTGCAGAGCGGCAGCCCGCACATACTGCAGCGCATGAATCGGCGCCACACACTAGACGAATACCGTGCAATCGTACGGCGCGCACGGCAGATTTGTCCCGATATTGCGCTAACGACCGACGTGCTCGTCGGCTTTCCCGGCGAAACGGAAGAGCATTTTGCTGAGACGGCTGCATTTATCGAAGAGATGGAGTTTGCTGATCTCCACGTCTTTCCGTATTCCGTCCGTCCCCGTACGAGTGCCGCGCACTTTGACGCACAGGTGCCCTTTGGTGCACGCAAACTACGGGTGCACCAGCTTATCGCCCAAGTGCCCGCACTGCGCCAGGCGTATACCGAGCGGTTTCTTGGAAGGTCGCTGGACGTGGTTTGGGAGGAGGAAGTAGCGGGGTACTGGCGCGGGTGTTCCGATAACTACGTGCGCGTTTACGTCAAGAGTGATACGATTATGGGGGGCATGCTGCGTGCAGTGCGGCTTGTAGAGCCGTACAAGGACGGTGTTTTGGGCATGATGGCGGAGAATGCGCCGCGAAGCCCAATCGTTTGACGCACCGCTTTCGAACTGGCTTCTTGGCGAGAGGTGCACGTGGGAAGCAAGATATTACGGGCTATGCGCTCGCAAATCCTGTTTGGCGTGCCTTGACCGGCCGAAGGGGGAGCAGTGGCCGGCGGGCATGAATGACCGTCACAGAGTAGTGAGGTGACAGATGGAGTGCATTTTTTGCGGCATTGTCAATCGGAGCTTGCCGGCGGAGCTTATTTACGAAAGCGACCTGATCGTGGCGTTTCGCGACATTACTCCCCAAGCGCCCACGCACGTGCTCATCGTGCCCCGCGAGCACGTTGAATCGGTTGCCCGACTCGATGAAAGTCACACAGAGTTCCTTGGCGAGATGTTCCTTGCAGCGAATACAATCGCGCAGCGGGAAGGCATCGGCGAAACCGGCTACCGGCTCGTCTTCAACTGCGGTCGCGCGGCGGGGCAGTCGGTTGACCACGTGCATCTCCACCTCCTCGGTGGACGTAAGCTCGGCTGGCCGCCGGGCTAATGCGCAGTGCGATAGCGTGGCTCGTCTCATGACCGGTGCGCTGCTTCAAGCCGGCTGCGCCGGGTACCACCTACGCGCTTTGACCGCCTTCAAGTGCTTCTCTATCATGGAGTCTGGTCGCAGACATGGAAATGGAGCGCTGTATGCGTTCGGTGTATGACGACATCGTAATGCGGCTCGAGCAAGCGGAGTGCCTGGCGGTGGCTACCGTAATCGAAACGCGCGGTTCCACGCCGCAGAAGGTGGGCGCCAAGCTCTTGGTGCAAGAAGACGGGCGCACGCAGGGCACCATTGGCGGTGGCTGTGTCGAAGCGGAGGTGTGGAAAGAAGCTACGGCAGCCCTGCGCGCCAAAGCTTCCCGTGTCGTCGAGGTGGACTTGAATGACGACGTAATGGGCGATGTCTGCGGCGGCACGCTTACTGTATTCATTGACGTCTGGCAGCCGGAAACTTCTGCCGCGGATGGTCGGAGCGAGGCCGGGGCATAGGCGGTAGCGCCGGCGGAAATTACCTATTCATGCCGCTGTCTGTGCCGAATACCGGTTTCTGCGCCGCAGTCGATTCCGCTATCGGCCCGTGACCGCAACACACGAGCGGGCTCACCGCAAGTGCGGCCTCACTGCAAGAGCGGCCTGTGTTGTATCCGTCAGTTTCTCATAGAAACGCCTGCTACAATGAGTGAGCGCATGGAATCCCATGGAGTACGCGCATGCTAGACTTGGCACGACAGGTGGCCGCGGTACTTGCACGTCGTCAGTCGGCAGTAATGGTTACCGTTGTCAACGCCCGCGGCGATGGCGGCGGAGCGACACCGGGAGCCAAGCTCCTGTTCGCCTCTGACGCGCGGACCCATGGCACGCTGGGATCTGAGGCTCTCGACCAGGTTGCGCGCGACCGAGCGGCGCACGCAATCGACGAAAGGGAGCCGCGGCTCGCGCAGTATTTGCCCGATGGGACCCCGGCGCCGCGACGCAGCCGGACCTACGTCCAGTTGCTCTACGAGCCGCTCCTACCGCCCGACCGCCTACTTGTGATTGGCGCCGGGCATATTGCTGTTCCACTGCATGAGATCGGCAAGATACTGGGATTTGAAGTAATCGTGGTGGATGATCGGGCTGACTTCGCCACCAAGGAGCGCTTTCCTAGTGCCGACGAGGTGCTCTGCATCCCGTTTGGTACGGTGCCTGCGCAAATAACGATCGACCGCACGACCTATCTGGTGCTCGTTACGCGTGCGCATGAGCACGATGAGGAAGTACTACGGCAAGTGGCGGATTCGCGGGCGCCGTATATTGGCATGATTGGGAGCAAGCGGCGGGTTATCACTGTTTATCGGCGGCTCTTGGAGGAAGGGGTAACGCAAGAGCAATTGCGCCGCATCTACGCGCCGGTAGGCCTCGCAATCAGCGCGCGGACGCCGCAGGAGATTGCCGTTGCCGTCATGGCGGAGATAGTAAGTGTGAAGCGGCATGGCGAGGGCAACCACTCGGCGTTGCGGGAGTTGCCGCGCTCACTGCAGTCGGTTGCAGCCGCACCGCGGCCCCCTGTATCTTTACCGGAATCCTAGCTGCGCGCGCTCGTGGGGGATGCACAATTCTACGTGAAGTGATACTCTATGGTGCAATAGACTAGTGAGAGTTCGATGTGCCCGTTACGGCTGTTTGGTGCGAAGGGGTGCGGCAGAAATTAACGATATGTGGAGGGTTTCATGAGAATAGTTGCAAGCATACTGCTTGTGCTAATGGTGATCGGTTTGAGCGCGTGCCGCATTGGGCCGACGGCATCAGACAGACCGTTAGGTGAATCCGCAGTGTTGGGTGAGCTTGATGTGGTAGAGGAAGAGCCGACCGATGTCGTTCTGACCATCGATGGTGAGGGCGTGTCGCCGTCTGCTATTGCCGTACCCCGCGGGCCGGTGCACTTGTTAATCGAGAACAAAGCACAGCAGTCCCGGACGTTTACGCTCTCCGGTGATGAAATTGAGGAACAGAAGGTGTCGGTCTCTGCCGGACAAAGCTACACTTTGGAGATTGTCCTTGCACCTGGGATATATGAGTTTTTTGTGACCGGTGGCGACACTGAGTTGCGCGGCGTTATTACGGCGAATATCCCCAACTCCATCTAAACCTCAGTGCCGCGCCTTACTCCAGGTGGGGTTTTACTCCGCTTAGCGCTGGAGCGGCGTAGAATTGGCGCGCATTGTTTCGAGTTCTAGGTTCAGTCTTGATCCCCCGGCTGATGTGCCTGCAGTTTGCCGTCCCCTCCGAAGCATGCGGCTCCCTGTCGCAAAGCTCTCCTTAACGCTCCAAAGATCATGCGGCCTCTTGTTGAAAGAAGCACACTAGACTTCTGGAGACCATTGCATGAGGTTCGTGACCTGTGGAAGCGCCCCTCTCACATCGACTAGAGGGCTAAGGTCACAGTGGGTGCCGCCAATCTAGGCTGTTTCCCATTGGATTGGCAGAGTACCGCAAGGGCCATGTGAATGAGCTTGGATAAGAGCGGCTTCCGTCCATCCACTTTGCCACCCTTCGCAAGAATGCATACCCTGTGGATCATACGTAGGGGTCCGATGTCCTCTCCCATATCATGTGTCTTTCATCGTGCCGTACAAGATAATGGACGTGCCCCGTCGCATCCACGGCGATAACGTTTCGAATGCTCCCGCAGCGAAGGCGCGTTCCTTACTCTGCCAGTGCCATTGTCGGGCCGCCATGCCGCAGCGATCCATAGAGCCGGCTGCTAGTGAGCAACTTGACGATCCGCACTTCACCTTCCTCGACGACATAGCACACCCGATCGCCAGTCTGCAGACCGATTGGCATTAAGCACTGCCTTGGGCAGCGTCGTTCGACCGCCGTTAGAGATTCTGGATTCAAGCACGAATGAGCCACTCTATGCCAATGCTGTGAATGCGAATTCCTATAAATCTAGCATGCAAAGACAGCAGATGCCCTGCAATTCCTATAGGACATGCGAGATTGTTGACTAGCTTTGGCTTCGCTGAGGCGCAAGCAATCCGCTACTCTTCAAATGCCCCCATGAAAGAGGAAGAAAAAGCTATACCCTGGGAGGCGGGGCCCTATGGCCCGGTTATCTCTCGCAACAACCAAGGCTACCCGGGCCCAGCATCTAAGAAAACTTCGGATAGCGGTCCGTAAGCCCAAACGTATAGGCGGAAAGCCTAAGTTGGAGCCGCAGCGCATACACCATGAAATCGAAGAGTCTCTCAGGATACTGTCCCACAAATAACACGGGAACCCACGCAATCCAGTACACCACCACAACCACAATTCCGATTACATACAAGAATATGAAGAAGGGAATGAGGAGGAGCGTGCGGACGAAACCGCCAATCAAAGGCACAGCAAAGAAGCGGCTCGGCTGGTTTGGCATAGGCAGTTCTAGCTTCATGTAATCGCCAGCGTCCAGCGAGAAACCTGGATAGGCATCGGAAAGGCCAATCAGCGAAGCAGTTTAGCTTGGTCGATAGCCGAATTGAGCCCACTGCGAGGTAATATGCAGGCTCCCAATACTTGCCCGTAAAGAGCACGACGAACGAATTGATGATGGTTAGAATGTTCGCCGCAAACTGGAGGATCAAGAGCCAGAGAGCGACCGGAAACACAATAACGAACTTGACGGCGCCGCCAACTACGGGAATTGCCCATAGGCGGCTCGGGCTATGGATGTGTTCGATTGTGAAACCTGGGTAGTCTACGTTTTGTGCCGAAACTTCGGTACTCATGGGTGGAATTCTCCTCTCACCTGCTGGCCTCGCCAAGGAATCTTACCAAGCCCCAAGAATGATCGTTTCCAATTGAAATCCGCTTGATGTAGATGACAGGACAACCCTACCAAAACCATAATGTCAAGTCAATCGAACGTGCCACCCAATAGCTCTGCGGTTTCACAATCCCGGCTGCTGTCTCAATCCTAACTCCGGAGAACCTGCGCGAAGCTTCCTTGAATGGCCTGGAGCGCATTGGACTCTACTAAATGTCAATAAGCAGCGAATCCCTTCGACAATGGATACCCAGTGGCGTCATGGCGTACACTGACTAAGACCATTCACTAGAGAGCTACCAATGCCCAAGAGCAGTCGCGTTGGAGGAGCGCAATATGATCGGTCTTACCAGCGACGTCGAGTGCGGCAACGGCAAGGCAATCGAGCAAGTGGGGCCGGCCCACTTCCGCCTGCAAGTTGACGGCGATAAGCAGAGCGGCTACTGCGCCTACTTCTGCTTCGACGTGATTAATGATGGGCCGGCGGCAGACGTGACCATCGAGCTCTGGGAAGATGCAAAGTTCGGAAAGCCCACCGGGTTCCGCACGCTCTTCCCCACGACTATTTGGTTCAAGCCGGTGGACTTCCATCGCTACCGGCCATTGCCGGGCACGCCGCCCACCAGCATTGAGGGTCACATAACCTTCACGGTACCCGTGGAAGAGGACCAACACGTGCGCGTCGCCATGACCTACGTCGCGCCGTACAGCGAGGTCGCCGCGCTCCTGCGCGAATTTGCGGCGGCGCGCGCAGACCGCTGCTCGCTCCTCTCGGTGGGCACGACCGCACAGGGACGAGAGATTTTGGGGTTGCGCGCAGGCACGCCGGGCAAGCCCAAACTCTTTTGCGTGGCCGGCCAGCACCCCCACGAACACGCCGGTGTCTGGGGCGTATTCGGCATTGCCGACTTCATCTCCTCAGCGTTACCTGAGGCAGAGGCGCTCCGCAATGAGCTTGAGGTGTTCGTTGTGCCCACGGTGAATCCCGACGGCAACGTGCTCGGCCGGAATGCTTTCAATGCTGAGAGCTACGATATGTATCAGGCCTTTGGCGACAATCCCGATGCCGCACTACCCGAGGCACACGAAAGCCGCCTGCTCTGGAACTGGGTAGCCACGGAAAAGCCCGCGCTCTGGATGAATTTTCACTGCTTTACCGGCTGGCGGCTCAACAGCGAGTATCCCTACGACGGCTGGTACGAAGTAGCAGACTACGCGCTTTACGAGAACGCCGACCAGCGTCGGCTCTACACGGCACTATGCGATACGATGCGCCTGGAGACCGACGGTCCCTCCACCCACGAGCGCGCCAGCATCCACCAACCCAACACGCTTTGCTACCAATTCGCCAAATGCCTCGGGGTGCCGCACGCCTTCTACGAAATCAACAACGGCACCGCGGGCAAGCACTTGGGAGCACAGCGGGCAATTCATGTCTTCAAACGCGTGACAAATACGCTGCTGCACTACGTAGGAGACACCGCGTAGCTATGAAGCGAGTCTCGTTCGACCTCTTCTGAGAATTCATCTACCCACAGAATCTCGTCCGCTCTACACTGAAGTTCCGTAGAGACCCCGTTTCGAAACACTACGAGCACAATCCTCTTTCCTTGTTCGGATAGAAACTCAATGGCATCAAGGAGGTCACTGTCACCTGACGACAACAGCAGAGCGTCATATTTTTCAAGGTGGGTAAGTGCGAGAGTAGCAAGTCCAACGTCAACGCCCTTTTGCTGTTGCTTGACAATTTGACGCTGGCTACACTGCGAGCACTCCACTTCCACCATTTTCTTACAGACTTGACAATATGCTCTATCTGCTTCGACTGTCTTTAGCTCATAGAGTTTTGTGATGATCTTAGGTCCATCCGGCGGTCCAGACCTTAGCCAATTGTGGAAGTTGTCTAGGCCTTCGGACCGCTCGCTAGGTGTAGAATTTAAATAATACGCGCGCCAGATCGCGTTGGTCATTTCAATCATAAATTACACCCATTCTAACCAAAATGATGACAGGACTGAATCCAAGGGTTTCCGCTAGGTAGGTTCAGTCACTACTGGCTTTCGCTCTCATCGCCACTATCGCTGTCGCTATTATCCGAAGTGTCTGTAATAGCAGGCGGAGATGGGTCAGGCTGTGGTGGTCGAGGGTCGGGATGACCCCCTTTTCTAGTGGTTTTGGTTTCCTTCTCATTCTCCATGTATTTCGCTTTCTAGTGTGGAAGATTGCACCAGGAAAACACTAGCAAGAATATCACACCCGCGGCAAAGGAAAGTACGGATAGTCGGTTCAGCCACTTAACCGTTTGAAGAGGCCACGCATTAGGTTCCTTTGCATCCTCTTTATCTCCAAGCGTTAAGTTGTCACAGTATTCTATCTCTTGCCCAATTGCGATTTGGCCAAAGGAAAACGACATTAGTGCTGCAATCAGGCTTATTGCACAAGAACCCCAGGAGCCAAAGACCAGGGTCATATGCGATGGGTTCTTTCCTGCTGCATCTAATACCAAGAGGGACAGGCCAACTGCGCCGCTTGCCAGAAAGATAACGCTCCGGTCACGCATGTAAGCCTGACCGTGAAACAACTGAGCCAGCACTTTGCGTCGGTCGAGAAATACTTGGTCGTGGATGGAAATAGAGGAATCCCTTGTGCTTGCCATCTTAAGCCTCCGAAAACTCACATGCAGACAAAGAGTCTGCATTTATTCTAGCAGAGAAGCCACCCTTGTCTTTGGTTACACTCTGTAGTATAATATATGTATAGAATACTACAGAGTAAAGGCCAAGTCAAGTGTCGAAGAAAGCACCCGGCAAGCACTTCCGCACAGGCATCTCGCTCATTCAGTTGGCGGAGATGTTCCCCGACGATGCTACGGCAGAGAAGTGGTTCGAGGAGTTACGCTGGCCCGATGGAACGGTCTGCCCATTCTGCCAGTCGAAGCGTGTCACCGAACGCGGTGGTCACCCGAACATGCCCTACCGTTGCAAGGACTGCCGCAAGTTTTTCTCGGTCAAGACCAATGGCATCATGCACTCCAGCAAGATAGGCTACTGCAAGTGGGCGTTCGCCATCTACCTCATGACCACGGGCATCAAGGGCACGTCGAGCATGAAGCTGCACAGAGATTTGGGTATCTCCCAAAAAGCCGCCTGGCACATGGCGCACCGCATCCGCGAGGCATGGAAAACTGACAGCATCACGTTCTCCGGCACGGTTGAAGTGGATGAGACATTTGTGGGTGGTAAAGCCAAAAACATGACGCAGGAACGCAAAGAGCGATTTGGTGTCAAGCGAGCTGGCAGCGGCAAAGCCATCGTCGTCGGCGCGAAGGAACGGGAATCTGGTAAAGTCGTAGCCAAAGTGGTTCCTGGTCGAACCTACGACGACCTGATTGGCTTCGTGGACGACACGGTGAAGATGGGCGCCACAATCTACACGGACGACAACAAGACGTACCGGACACTTGAGGTAGGGTTCACGCATGAGTCCGTGAAGCACAGCGCCAATGAGTACGCTCGCGGCGACGTGCACACGCAGGGGATAGAATCCTTTTGGGCGAACTTCAAGCGCGGCTACCGTGGTGTCTATCACCACATGAGTCCAAAGCACCTCCACCGCTACGTAAACGAGTTTTCAGGCCGTCACAACGACCGACCATCCGATACACAGGACCAGATGAGCAACATTGCCCGCGGTATGGTAGGTCGCCGGCTGCGGTACACGGATTTGACCGAGGAAGGTGAGTGATGGGTAGTCGGATGTCAGGAGTTTTCGACCGCTACTTAGGGCCAGAGGAAAGAGCTGCACTAAGGGACGCCAAGAAAGCTGGCGCGAACAGGTACAACAGCATATTCTCTGAAGCGGTGCGAAAGGGTCGGGAACGTGAAAACGCCTCAGACACAGAAACCAGTCAGGAAGAACATCCCACTGACGATACCGAGGATTATGCTCCATAAGAGGTAATATGCTATGAAACTCGAATTGCGACTGTTGAAGATGATTCTGAAGTATGTTGAATGCAATGCTGACGGTCAATCCTACCTGGAACCGCCGGAGTTTCCCGACTACAGCACTAAAGTCATCGAGTACCACCTTCGTCTGTGTGTGGATGCCGGCTATATCCGCACTGCCACAAACATGGCAACCGCTATTCGTGAGCTCACATGGGCCGGACAGATGAAACTGGCTGAGCTCAGGTGCGACTCCTAGCAATTAGCCTTCGCTGACGTAGCAACCCTCTGAATCATCCAGCCAGAATGTACGGTGAGCGCCAGTATTGCCAGGACCGCTACTGCTATTCTTCTAGACCTTTCTCCTACCTAATCTTCTCAGCAACTAATATCATCCCCGGCTTCCTGCCATAGGCACCCAGTGTTCCCACGGTGAGCGCGCTAATTTTCAGGTGCTTCACGGCAGAGAAGTCACCGTCAGGATAGACAGCTATGACCTTGTAGCCCCTCTTGTTTAGCTCCTTGGATTTTCTCGCTACGGCTTTGTCTTTACTCTCGAAGATACTGAAAAACCCGCTCTTTATCTCTACATGCTCGATGATAGTCTCTGGACCGCTACCCATAAAGGTGCCTCCTCGCGACACAAACTTGAACTTTGGTCGCGACACCTAAGCACCTTGAGCGAGCCGCGAGGAGACTAGCGTCCCTCGGTCCAAGCCTGTGGCTCGAAGCTCGCTCAAAATACGTGAAGGTGTCGCACCCTGATGTTAGTCGGGAGACCCGAAAAGTGTCAAGGGGTTTTAGCTGTGGTAGGATTCGATTAAGTCAAGAGATGGAGGGACAGGTTAGGAGGTTATTGTGGAGGGTCACCAAAGTTGGATAGGGACATCGGGCGCCAGCTACCAGTTTGAAATCTGGCCTATTGCCACTACCGCTTTCAACTCCGTGCCCTGCAATTACATTATCGCGAGCAGATACGGCACGACATGGCACAGACGATACGTTGGTCAGACTAACGACCTCAAGCAGCGCATGGAAGAACACAAAAAAGTTGGCTACTACGGAGCAACCCATGTTCACGTTCTCAATAAGGGACAGAGCCTTGAAACACGCCTAGCCATTGAGAAAGACTTGGGCGGAAGGTAGAATTAAATGTGGCAGACTTGGAGCGATAAGGAGCAGTTTCGCCGTCTCTATTTTGTGCTCTTCCTGGTGCTACTTATTGGTTTAGCGGTTTGGAGAATAGCGGTAGGAAGTCAGGTAGACAGCTCGTTTGCAGCATGGCAAGCGATATCAGAAACATTGCTAGCCTCCGCCGCTATAGTCGTATTATCAATTGAGGGGACGTTCATGATTGCACATTGGCTACGAGAACGGAAGGAAGCCGAAGAGAAAGCAAGAGATGCCGAGCGGAAACGAATGGTTGCCGAGGTCACTGAGGCTGTCTTGGGTGACTTGTCTATGAGGCAGCCAGAGACACCAGCGGGCGAAGACATCAGCAACAACGAGCCGAGAGAAACAAACAATTCCCAATGTCCGTCATCAAAAGAGGATAGCGGCTAGGCCAAGAGACGTATCAAGGAGTCGCAGTCTTGGAGGGTACAGTCAGCGCAGTTTTGGAAGTTCTCTTGGCTATTCTGCCGAATAACGATTTACTAAGAGCCATTACCGTTGTTCTGCTGTTTCTGATTCTGACAAAATATCCGCTTGTTTGGTGTGGATTGGCAATCCGATACATGTATAGATGGGTGCAATGCCGCTGCTATGGAGTGCATACGGATGAAGCTGTAACAGCATCAAAGAATGCATACGGCCAAATGGTTGCAGGAACAAAGCGGTGTTTAGTCTGTGGAAGAATTGAGCATTTCGCTGAGTTTTGAACCGAAAGTGCGAGCGAGACTAGCACATGTCAAAGGAGAGCAGCGATTGACAGGTTAGCGACCTGAATAGACTAAAAGGTGTCAAGGGGTTTTATCTATGGTAGAATTAAGGTAGCAACAGAAAGGATGTTGCCATGGATAAACCCACTGCTAGGAAGAAGAGAAAACAAGAGTTCCTTACCCGGTCTCAGGACCCGAACACTCCAAAGAGAAAACGAGGCCGGCCCCCGAAAGAAATGCCTCCCCCGATACCGGACACGCCTGAGAACGTAGCAAGAGCAGTCGTAAACGTTCCCCGGGAATGCATTCCTCGCCCCGAATAATCAAAGAAAATACTTTGGTTATTTTCGTCTATAATCCATTTTCAATCTTGTTTCTAAGCTTTAGGTAATCTAGGTTATAACCGTAGTCTATTGACCGCTGCGCATTGTAAATGTAACCACCATCAATCAACCAAAGACATTTCTTACTTGTCATATCAGATTCTCCTTGGTGTTTCCTATAAAACCAGTTCTCAAGTAACGCCTTTTGGGACAGCTGCAAGAAAAGCACGAGTAGCAATTGTAATCGTCATTTCCCGAAGACTTTACGGAGATGCAAACAAGTGTTGAACACGATTCGGAAGAACTGTGTGTTTCTAGTGGGAGCTGGTACATATCCTACGAACGCACCGAGTCGGGGTAGGCGGGGGCCACTTGACGGACAGGGAGATTCCCTTGAGCTAAGCCGTTGCCTTGACCCGCTTCTTCTGGGGATGGAGCGCAAGAGCCAGCGCTTCGCTCACGTTCTCAACCGGATGGAACGTCATGTCGTCGCGCACGTGTTCCGGAATGTCCACCAGGTCTTTCGTATTCTCTTTTGGCAGGATAATCGTGCGGATACCGGCGCGGTGCGCCGCAAGCACCTTTTCTTTGAGTCCCCCAATAGGCAACACACGGCCCCGCAGCGTCATTTCGCCCGTCATGGCCACGTCGCGTCGCACCGCCCGCTCGGTTAGCGCCGAGATCAGCGCCGAGGTGAGCGTTATGCCGGCGCTTGGGCCTTCTTTCGGTACGCCGCCCGCAGGCACGTGGATGTGTACGTCCAACTTCTCCCAATCGAGCTCCTGCAAACCAAGCCGCTCGGCGTTCACGCGCGTATAGCTCAACGCCGCGCGCCCGGACTCCTTCATCACTTCACCCAGCTTGCCGGTGAGAATGAGCTTGCCCTTCCCCGGCACGAGGGTGACTTCCACTGCGATAATGTCGCCGCCGAATTCCGTCCACACGAGGCCGGTTGCTGTGCCGACCTGGTCGTCTTCTTCCGCCATGCCGTGGAAGAACTGCGGAGCGCCCAGGTACGAGTTTAGATTTCGAACGCTCACCGAGACCGTCGCGTCGTCGCCTTCCGCGTGTTTGCGCGCAACCTTGCGACAGACCGTCGCCACCTGTCGTTCCAGACTGCGCACGCCCGCCTCGCGCGTGTATTGGCGCACCATGCGCCGCAATGCACCCTCGGTGAAGCGCACGTTGCTCTTCTTTAGGCCGTGCTCGGCGCGCTGCTTCGGTACGATATAGCGGGTTGCAATCGGCAGCTTGTCTTCCTCGGTATAGCCGGGAAGCTCGATGACTTCCATGCGATCGCGCAACGCCACCGCCAGCGTGTCTATCGTGTTGCCGGTCGTGATGAAAATGACGTGGGAAAGATCATAAGGTACCTCGAGGTAGTGGTCCGAAAAGGCATAGTTCTGCTCCGGGTCCAGCACCTCGAGCAAGGCCGCCGACGGGTCTCCCCGGAAGTCAGCGCCCATCTTTTCGATTTCATCCAGCATGAAGACCGGGTTCACCGTCCCCACTTGGCGCATCGCCTGCAAGATACGTCCCGGCAACGCCCCCACGTAGGTGCGCCGGTGACCGCGAATCTCGGCCTCATCTCGAATTCCACCCAGTGAGAGGCGGACGAACTTCCGGCCGAGCGCTTGCGCAATGGAGAGGCCAAGCGATGTTTTCCCCACCCCCGGCGGCCCCACGAAGCACAGGATTGGCGTACGCACGTCGGGTGCCAGCTTGCGCACCGCGATGTATTCCAGAATGCGCTCTTTGACCTTGGGCAGGCCGTAGTGATTCCTGTCCAGCACCTTCATGGCGTGCTCGATGTCCAGGTCATCCGGGCTCGGCTCTCCCCATGGCAGCGCCAGCAGCCAATCGAGGTAGGTTTGGATAACGCTCACTTCCGGGCTGGCGGTGGGCATCGCTTCCAAGCGGTCGAGTTCTTTATAGGTTTTCTCCCTGACCCCTTCCGGTAGGGCCGTCTCCTCCACGCGCTCCCGCAAGGCGGCAATGTCGCTGCTCACCTGATCGGTCTCACCCAACTCTTTGTGGATGAGCTTGAGCTGCTCGCGCAGGAAGCGCTCATGCTCCTCGGCGTCGGAGGACGTGGGCGCGGCATCCTCGTCGATCTTGCGCTGCAACGCCAGAATCTCCAACTCCCGCCGCAAGTGGGCAATCACCTGATCCGCGCGCGCGTCTATGTCAAGTTCTTCCAACAGTTCTTGCTGCACCGGCGTGGTTAGATCGATAGTATATGCAATCAAGTCTGAGAGGGCGCCGGCATCGTGCGTGTTGATCGCCTGTACGTACGCTTCGTCGGGAAGGTCCTTGCTGAGTTCTACCGCTTCCTTGAAGAGCGCCAGCATCGCTTGCATCTGCGGGGTAAGCTCTTCGCCTTCCGCAGCGGGCGGCTCGACTACAATCGCCTGCACGCGAATGTGCGGGTCCATCTGGATAAAGTGCGTGATCGTCAATCGGCGTTGTCCCTCCACCAGGATGCTCACGCTGCCGTCCGGCATCTTCAACGTGCGCCGAATCGTGACCTCGACTCCGACAAAGTAGAAGTCTTCAGGATTAACGTCGTCAATGGTTGGGTCGCGCTGCGTAACTACGAAGAGTCGCCGGTCGCCATCGAGGGCATTGCTTACGGCCTCTAGAGACCGCTTGCGCGCCACGATGAGCGGCACCGTCATCCCGGGAAAGACCACCTGATCGCGGATGGCCAGTACCGGCAGTTCCACCGGATTCAACATTGCGTCCATCAAGTCGACCTCACGGTCGCGACGCCCCGCGGCCCGCCCCTTCTTCTTAGCTCCGTTTGCGGCGTCTGGAGACTCCGATTTCGAGCGATCTTCCGACGGCTTCTTTTTTCTCTCTGCCACTGGTTTGCTCTCTCTTGCCGTTTCTTCTATTTCAGTTTTCCGGTAGAAAACCCACACCGCATCAGGAGAGCGGCAGGATTATCCTCCCGTATCAAATCAATCTGTGCGCGGTCCAAACCGGCGCCGACGACAATATTTGCCACAACTGCCTCAGTGAGCAGGTCTCCCGGCGCATGAGAATCGCTGTTTACAACCATGGTGGCGCCGACTTCCCGGCAGACCCGCGCCACTCGTCCGTTGGCGGCGCTGTGTCCTTTGCGGGCGGAGAGCTCAAACACGAGGCCGCGCTCACGCCCAACGCAGGCATCTTCCACCGTTAGCAATCCGGGATGAGCTAAGAGGTCTACTGCCGTACACTCCGCTGCCGCCGCGTTCGTGCCCGGTGGCACGGGCTCCGAAATTGTCTCGCCGTGCACCGCAACCACTTGCGCCCCTGCTGCTTTGCAGCGCTCTGCGAGCGCGCCAAGCGCGCGCGGGGCGACGTGCGTAATTTCTACTCCGGCGAGAGCCATGATGGGCAACTCCCGATTAATGACCTCACACTCACGCAGCAGGGCTTCACAGACGTATTGGTAGTTTGCATATCCCACGTGGTCGGTGATTGCTATAGCCCTGTATCCGGCGGCAACGGCACGCTGCACCAGCTCCGCCGGGGAGAGCACGCCATCACTAAGAAAAGTATGGGAATGAAAATCAATAATCATGCGTGAACCGTTTATGTCGCTGCGCGGCCCTGCTGGGACATCTACACTCAGTGTACCTAACGGGCATGAGCGGCTTCAAACTGCCCCAAGTGCCAAATCTATCGGACAAAGGCCCCCAACGCCTTGGCGATGTCCCCGCTATTCACAACCGTTACGTCCCCTGCCTTGGCGAAGGACGTATCGATCCGCCACCACTGAAACGCCGCCCGCTGCGCTCGGACAACGACCACGTCTCCGTAGTCCTGGATGCTCATGGGCAGACCGTAGCGATCCAGCCAATTGGGCGTTCCCAATACGTGGTTGGCGATAGCGGGTACCTCAGCCATGATGGCAATGTGTCGCGCCATCACTTGATCCCAATTGAGCCCATCGTCCACTGAGGTATCAAATGGCGGGGGAATGAGGTACTGGGCCGCGAGCACCGGGTCAAATCCCTTTTCGCTAAGAATGTCGAAGACGTTGAGGTAGGTAAAGGATTGGGCGGCCGGCTGCCATTGCAGTATGCCCTTCTGAAAGAATTGCGTCGGCCTGCCTTCAAATGTTATGGCGCGAGTGAGCGGATAGCCGAGCGCCCCGACACCTCCTACCCGTTGAAATTCGGTGAGAAACGGAACTGCGTCGTACCAATCCGAATCATTCACAACATCGTAACAGGGCAACGTGACCACCGCATCAGCCAGCGTGGGGGTTTGTCCTGTGGTCTGGCCGTAGCAAGCAAAATCATCACTTTCATATTCCGTTAGCAAACGGGGAGGTCCTTCCCTGAAGCGCAGATGGATTGTATACGGCAAGTAAGCGGACTCCGTCGTGAACGACCAGGTGCGGACAAAGCCGCCCACCTTACTTTCCGCGGCATTCCCGGTGATATTCACCGTGAACGTCTGACCGGCGCCCAAGGGGAGATCGGTCATGAAGTAGGCCCAGCTTCCGTCATCAACACGGCGGTATGACAAGGATACTCCAGCCTGATCAACGATCTGCATATTCGTGATTGCAAGGGATTCTTCCAACCAAGGCGACACGCCAACGCTGATGGGACTGCCAACGAAGCCTGCGCTGTCCGGCAGCGGGTTCGGCTGCTCGGTTTTCGGCAAGAAGCCGGTCGGTACGTCCGCTTGCCCGTCGCCGGGATAGATGTACAGTCGATCAACGTCCTGCGCGCCCTCTAGACAGCCGCCAAAGTTGAACACGCTCCCGCCGGCGCTCTGACCGTACCCAACGAAAGTCAACGCCGGATGCAACATGACCGTGCGGTGATAAACGCTATTCACCAGGGCGTCTACTGCCGCCACCGGATCGTTACCTAGCGAGGAGGCAGACTCGCCGGAACACTTTCCGGCAAACCCGGCGGCTTGCATACGGTCGGCAGGCGTCGCGCCGGTAAAACCGGAATTTAAGGGATCCTGCTGGTGCCCCGTAAAACCATTCACCGCGTAGTATGCCGCGTGCGCCTCCGCTGCCTGCTGCAACGCGGAGTCGGCTTCCACAGGGTCCACCTGCGCGTGCGCGCGCAATTCGTTCAGGCGCGCGATAGCTTGTTCCTGGGGACTGGCGCTCGCAGCGTGAATCGGCGCGACTGGCGCCCATAGGGCGCTCACGGCTGCCAGCACGAGTGCCGCCGCCCACCGTGCGATCCCTGGGCCAAGCCAAGGCATCAGCGTGAAATGGGAAATGCCGCTAAATGGTCGCATGTCCTTGCAACACGATTCTCCTGGAAGATATTTCCCGTTTAGAGAAAGCCGCTTACTTCCAGAATATACCGATGCCGCCTGCTTCGTCAGCTATGGCTGCGGAGTCAGCTCTCCCGGCCCGTAAGCCAGATCGGACTTGCCCAAGCCATCTGACGGTTTCCCTGTGTGACCCGCAGGTAGTAAAAGACAAAAGGACGGTCGTGGGCAATCGTGGCGAACGGGCGGTCTTCCTACCTCGACCCTGCGCCGCGCGTGGGATAGAGTAGTACATATTCATGGTCGCCACAAGTGGTTGTTCCCTTCCGAGGCTGAGAAACCTATGGATGCAGAAAAAGATACCGCGCAATTTAGCGACCTCGCCGCCGACATCTTGCGGCGGCACGACAACCGTGAGCCCGAGGCGAACATAACCAGCGCCGTGCGTGACTTTCTGATCAATTCCGGGCTAGTGCGCGCGGAAGACGTCCAAGAGGAGAACCCGCCGTCACAAGGCTCGCGCCAAGCTGTTGATCTGCGCGCGCTCGATACCTTTATCGAGTTCAAACGCCGCGTAGGATCGAGCGGCATCACGCCCAATCCAGAATACGTGCAACAACTCGACGACTACCTAGCGCAATCTGCGACCGAGGGCAGGGGCGTGCGCATGGGCATTCTGACTGACGGCAAGCACTGGCTGCTGCGCTGGCCCGGCGCGGGCGCGGTAAGAACCACACGCCCTTACGCGTTCATTCTCGAGTCACCTGATAGAGGCGCCGATCTCTTCAAGTGGCTGCGGGACGAGGCTCTCGCCGCAACGCAGCAGACGCAACCCAATGAGCAGAGCATCAAGGCGCGTTTCGGGCCGGACAGCCTCTTGTATCAACGTGACATCGACACGCTGCGGCAACTCTACCAGTCCGCTGCCAATAGCGAGACCATCGCCGTAAAGCGACGGCTCTGGCATAACTTGCTCATGGCTTCACTGGGTGAAATTGCCCGCGGTCGGGAGCAGATGGACGACCTCTTTGTCCGGCACACGTATCTGAGCTTGACCATCGGTATGGTGGTGCAAGCCTCTTTTGGAATCGATATCGTGGAGGTCGCGGAGAGCGATCCCGCCGCTCTCCTGAACGGCCACCACTTTCACAATGCCACCGGCTTGCACGGAATCGTCGAGTCGGACTTCTTCGCCTGGCCTGCCGAGGTAGAGGGCGGACTGTCTCTCGTCAAGACCCTGGCGCGCCGAGTCGCGCGGTTTGATTGGGCCAATGCCCCGGCTGATGTGGGCGCAATTCTTTACGTGACCGTGATCCCGCCTGACGAGCGGCGTCAGCTTGGCGAATACTATACGCCCGACTGGCTGGCCCGCGCTATGGTGCGCGAGTTAGTGTCAGACCCGCTTAATCAACGCGTGCTCGATCCGGCTTGCGGCTCCGGCACATTCCTTGTTGAAGCCATCGCGCACTTCTTGGAGACGGCTGAGCGGGAGAGCCTTGAACCTGCGGCGACGTTGGAGCGGTTGCGGGTGGCGGTGACGGGCATCGACGTGCATCCGGTGGCCGTGCACCTGGCCCGCGCCGCGTGGACCCTGGCGGCGCGACCGGCCATCGTGGCCGCCGCCAACGCAGGTTATAGTAATCCAATCTCAGTGCCGGTCTACCTGGGCGACGCGCTGCAACTGCGCTTCCATACCGGTGACATGATTGCCGCTAATGAGGTGCGGATCGAGGTAGAGGACGAAAAGAACACGACCTTGATCTTCCCGACGACTCTGGTCGCCCGCGCCGACACTTTCGATCCGCTGCTGAGCGACGTGGCCGACGCCATCGAACGCGGCGCCGATCCCCTCGTCGCCCTTGATGACCACGCCATTACGGATTCCTACGAGCGGGAGACTTTAGAAACAACCATTGCCGTCATGCGGCAGCTCCACGCTGCTGGCCGCGACCACATCTGGGCTTACTACACCCGTAACCTGGTGCGTCCGGTCGTCCTGAGCCGAGAGAAGGTGGACGTAATCATCGGCAACCCACCGTGGCTCATCTACCGCAACACCGCTCGTATCTTGCGCTCAGAGTTGGAACGTCAAAGCAAGAACCGCTACAACATCTGGGCCGGTGGCAAGTACGCTGCGGTGCAGGACATATCCGGTCTCTTCTACGCGCGCTGTACAGATTTGTACTTGAAAGACGGCGGCGCAATTGGCATGGTGTTGCCGCATAGCGCGTTGCGTACAGGACAGTACGCCAAGTGGCGCACGGGCAAGTGGCATGGCAAGCAAGAGAGTGGTAGTCCCAGTTCCGGCTTTGCTCTATCAGTGACTTTCAAGGACAAGGCAGCTTGGGATCTGGAAGGATTGGAGCCGAACACTTTCTTTCCCATGCCGGCCTCAGTAGTATTCGCGCGACGGTTAGATGCTTCGAGCGATGCGCAGGCGGTACCCCTGTCCGGCAAGGCGGAACGCTGGCTCGGCAAGGCGGGCGCGCCCGACGTGCGACGGAATACCGTTACTCTCTCAGACACTGAGTCCAGCGATAGGTCTCCTTACGACGGCTATTCCCGCAAAGGGGCGGAAGTCTATCCGCGTCCCCTATTCTTCGTTGAAGAAACTGAAAACCCGGTCATTCTACAGGCGGGTCGGACTATCACTGTGAATCCCCGGCGTGGTCCGCAGGATAAGAAGCCATGGCGCAACCTACACCTTTCTTCGATTACGGGTCAGACCATTGAGACTCAGCACGTATTCAACGTTCATCTTGGAGAGACTGTAGTCCCTTACGCAACCCTCGATCCACTTAGAGCGATCCTGCCACTGCGGAGCGATGATGAGGATATCCCTAAAGACCCAAATGGAGTTGGGGGAATCCGCATTGGCGGATTGGAAAGACGGATGCGGGAGCGCTGGCAGACCATCAGCCGCCTCTGGGAAGAGCAAAAGCAACCCCACAACAAGCTAGACTTGCTGGCGAATTTAGACCACTATGGCAAGCTGTCGTCGCAACTGGCGTGGCAGAGGGACCCGGGAAAGAGGCCCGTCCGAGTAATTTATAACTCGTCGGGCACATCCACGGCGGCATTGCTGCTAGACGATGGCGCTTTGGTTGACTACACGCTGTTTTGGATTGCCTGCAAGAGTGTACAGGAAGCCTACTACCTGCTAGCGATCATCAACAGCGATGCGCTTTACGAAGCCGTAACCCCGTTGATGGCCAAAGGCCAGTTCGGCGCCCGCCATCTACAGAAGCACCTCTGGAAACTTCCCATTCCCGAATTCGACCCCGCCGTCCCGCTGCACGCCGCCATCGCCGACACCGGCCAAGCCGCCGCCACCGGCGCGGCCCAGCAACTCGCCGAACTCCGCGCCTCCCGCCCCCGACTCACCGTCACCATCGCCCGCCGCGAACTCCGCAAATGGCTCCGCACTTCCCCCGAAGGTCAGGCCGTGGAGGACGTGGTGGGAAGGCTATTGGGTTAGTGCTATCTGTAACACTCGGTATGAACGTGAAAGCGGAACAACTGGCAAAACTATCGCAGTCGCAGTACATTTCCTGGTAGGCAATCGGTCTATCGACATGGGCGGTAAATGATGAGTCTTCCCTATCCAGAACCTACGAGCGCTACCGCGACGAAGAAGATGCGCTCCAACCGCCGGGTAGACACGAAGCCGGAAGTCGCGCTCAGGTCATTGCTGCACCGGAGAGGGCTGCGATTCAGGAGAGACTATCCCGTTCGCTTGCCGAACGGCAAGACCGTGCATCCGGACATCGCATTCACGCGGAAGAAGATCGCCATATTCGTGGATGGGTGCTTCTGGCATTCGTGTCCAGAGCACGGCACGACGCCAAAGACCAACCAGGACTACTGGATTCCAAAGCTGCAACAGAACGTCGAGAGAGACAGGAACACGGACGAAGGCTTGCAAACAATCGGATGGAGGGTCATAAGAATATGGGAGCACGTTAGTTTGGATGAAGCGGAGAGACTCGTCCTGAAATGTCTCGAAGATACTCCTGGCTAGTCGGGACGTGGACTCATCGCCTGAAAATCCTCAGCCTCGATGCTAGTGATTAGGCGGTACACTCTTCCGGCATCGTTCTCCCGGTCTACGTAGTCCTGGTATGCTTCCAGCGCGTTCTGGATGAGTTCATCATACATGACGACTCGAGCGTACGATCCAGCAAGGGTGTCTCTGGACACCTTCCTGCCATCGGGGGCGCTCCAGTCTTGCAATGGTCTGCCGACCACACAGATTATCTCTATAGATTCATCTGCTTTTCCAAGCGATTCTAAAACCTTGGAAACTGCAGTACGATACCCGTTTATTTGATCGACGAGTTCGCCAGTTCGGAGCAATCGTGACGCTCTCTTGAGTTCGATTATGACATGTTTATTGCCAGTTGTCGTATAGCGAATGTCGATTCGCGAAAGCTTTTCCTTTTCTGTGAGGCTCCCGTTCGACCCGCGCAAAACTGTATTGATTCTGGTTTCCATGTGTTCAGTATGGGTTGCCCGCTCCCATGATGGATCCAATAACCACAGGTGCTGATAAAGATGCTCCGTCAAAGCTCTTTCCTTAGCATCGTCATCAACGAGATTGGTCAGCTTACGTATAACTGCCAGTCGATCTTTGGCAATCTGATAGTACGCACTCGCCTCAAGTTCATCCAGTTGATCGAATATCTCGCTTAGCACCCTTAGATTCTCTGCGGAGACCTCATTGAGTCGATGCAACGAGTTTCGAAACCTTAGACTCTCGAATGCCAGAATTCCACTGACGAATAGCTGACGCTTCTGATTAGCATCATCTATTGGTAGTTGGTTAATCTTACCGAACAGTTGTTCTGCTGCCCTCTTGTGATCTGAGTTTAGACTCCCATACCATTCTTTGATCTGAGGAATGGTAACGGCAACCTCTCGTCCCTGTTCGTTTCTGAGATCGGTCCACTCGTTCTGTACGGCTTTCAACTCTACCTGGAGCTTTGACTTTAGAGCTTGGTATCTTGGATCATCCTCTATGATTCGCTGTCTGCTGGTAGTAGCAATGTCATCTGCATGATCTTGATCGAGGAAATCCGCATGTATTTCCCCAATGATGTACTTGCTATAGATTCCGCCTTCGCCAAACTCCTCCAAGATGTCTTCCTGGGCTAACTTTCCACGCACCATTACTACAATCTTGTTTATGCTCTCGCCAGTGTCCGAGTCTTTCAGTTGCCCAGCTTCTTTGGCAGTTCCGATCCAGCCGTCGATCTCGAATGTCTCCTCACCTACACTGACTTTCCCACCGCGTGACTTGCAAGTCTCCGAGTACTTCGCAAGAGACTGAGCTTCTTCACCACGTTTGCCAAGTGTCCACATGTACTGAAGCTTGTCATAGTAGCCACGATCCTCAATAGTGATTGGGGTGCCATTCAGTTCAATTTGAAAGTCGTAGTTGGCGCCGATGATACTGAATCTGCGTGCGAGCCTGCGTCTCAAAGCTGCACTCGACCGAAAAAGCTGACGCTTCATATCGGTAAGAATGATATTGGTGCCCTTATTGATCTCAATAGCTGGAGGTTCAACTGGATCAGGAGAATACTCACTCTCCCCGTCGTCCTCTATGGCTCTCTGGATCTTATCCAGGTTCATTATGAAGCCGTGCCGTTCGCTTCCCTTCACGCTATGAACCTCAACGGTCTTGGCAATGGAAAAGAGCGACAGCTTGCCAATGCCCTTCCGCCCCATGACGCGCCTACCGAATTTCAGAGTATTTGCTCCCCCAGGATCACTTCTTCGCTCGTATCCGACATTCAAATACCTCTCGTTCGCGTCGTCCACACTCATTCCATGTCCGTCATCTTGAATAGTAACTCTACCGCCCTGCGGATCGATTCTGATGCATACATGCTCAGCATCGGCATCCCATGCATTGGCCACTGCTTCCGATAGGACCGCGGGTACGTTGCTATAGAGCCCCAAACCCAGGTGCTTCAAGACACTAAGGCTCAGGGTCATCCTGTACTTGCGCTCGCTAACTTCAGTCATGAAATCTCTCTATGTGAGCGACTATGGATTTGCCGATTGCTTCGCCGAGCTTCACGGGTACTGCATTGCCAATCAACCGGGCGACTGAGGATATTTGCACGGATTCTCCTGCCGGGATGAACGAGTACTCCTTGGGAAACGTCTGCATCAGCGCGCCTTCGCGCAAGGATATGGCTCTGTCCTGTACCGGATGTCCGAACCGCCCATTGCCGTAGCCATGGAATTGGGTGGTGATGGTTGGGCCAAGCCGGTCCCACTCCATGCGGCCATAGACGCTGGGATAGGTCTTGCCGGACTGCTTGACGTGGCAATCAGCGCGGAGTTCTTGCCCCCAATCGCGCCAGGTACCTCCGGGCTTGGAATGCTGGATGCGCGCTAAGTTCTGTGCAGACAGAGCGCTCGATCTATGCAACGGGTCTGACGGGGAGGCTTGTCCTGCTTCGATAGGCGGCATGTGCTGGATCGAATTCTTGACGGTCGCAAAGTCGCTCTCAGTGTGGGTAGGAGGGACCATCTGGATAGGGCCGAGTCTAGAGGCCAGCAGCACCAAACGCCTCCTCGACTGTGGAACGCCGTATTCGGCACAGCGAACTACAGAATAATCGTAGAAGTAGCCAGCGTTGCGCAAAGCAGCTTGGAACTCATCGAAAACGGCATATTCCCGCAAGCGTGGGACATTCTCCATGGTGACGATCTCCGGCTGTAGCGCGGTGACCATTTCTCCAAACTTGGGAAGCAACTGCCACTGAGCGTCGCGTTCGAGACTCCGATTGGAGTAAGACGAAAACGGCTGACAAGGAGCGCAGCCAGCAAGAACCCTGACAGAGTTCTCTGGAAACAGCGACTCCACGAACTGCAGCGACAGTTCAGCGACGTCCTTCTCATAGAAGTCAGCTTCGACATTCGCTTCAAACGGGTGTTTGCAAGCAGGGTCGATGTCGATCCCGGCGCTAATCGTGATGCCAGCGTGCTTCATGCCGTAGGAAAGCCCACCAGCGCCACAGAAGAGATCGACGGCAATAGGCTGAGAAGTAGGTCTGGTCTTGTCTGTGGGATCTTCGAGCCGCATATCTCTGCCGCCAGCTAGTACCTGCGGTTTAGGGTCTGCTTCACCCTAGTCGACTCTATTATATTCTCGCCGCTAAATCTGCGGCACGCAGGGCCTACCGTTGCGGGCGACGGGCAGACCGGCCAAGGCGCAGCGGTTGCCCCACTGGTCGATGGCTGCCTTGGACTTATACTCGTTGATGATCTTATGGCGCGACTTGTGGGAAAAATTATTGCCCGCCGTGTGCAGCACCATCACGTGGATGAAGAGCACGTCCCCGGGCTTGGCAAGCATTGGAACGGGCTCGTAGCCTTCCACCCTCTCGTCGGCCACGGTATGGCCGTGATCCGTCTCCCACTCGCCCATCAAGTGGCTGCCGGGCAGGACCGTGGTCGAACCCTGGTCAACGTCGTTCGCGTCCAGGTAGATAATCGCCGCGGCCAAGTCCGACGTACTGTGACGCTCGTAGGGCCAGTCCTGGTGCCAGCCCTGGGTGTTGGTGAAGCCCGGCGGATTGTTGCGTACCTTGCCGTTGTGAAAGTCGATGTCCGGGCCGAACAGGTCGATGAAGACGTTCACGATGCGGGGGTCCGTGACGTTGTTGAACCAGTAGTCGTTCGCCAGCGGCTGGTCCTTGATGCCCTGCACGTTCTTGGGGTTATAGGGGTCGACGGGATACCCCTCCACCGGCTCCATGAAGTTGTAGCGCAAGGTCTCGGGACGTCCATCCGTATTCGCAATTAGATCGTGAAACTCCCGCCGCATGACCGCCATCTCAGCGGCGTCGTACAAGCCTTCCATCACAAGGTAGCCGTTATCATCGAAGAACTGCTTCTGCTCCGGCGCCAAAGTCACCATTTGCGCGGTCGTCATCAGGCTCTCTCCTTCTCAAGTCTTACCAAGAATCGTCGAAGACTAACACATCTCCGGTAATTATACAATCTTTTCCGCCAGGCAGGCGCAGGTTACAAACCTGCGCTACCAGGAACCCATAGCCATACCACGTTCTCCATGACCTCCAATGCTGCAGCAGACAGATCGTAGCGCGGGGGCATGTCCCCCGGACTGTTGGGCAACCAGGCCCTCCACTCTCAGGGCGCTCCCGCAAGCCCAACAGACAACAGGACATACCCGCTAACTGAATTGCACATTTCTTAGTGTGGCGCAGCGATTGTCTACTGCTCCACCAGCACCCGTCCGCCGCCGTGGGAACTCTTGTACACCGCTTCGCCGAACGTGAGCGCCTTGTAACTATCCCACAGGTCAGGGCCGGTGGTCTCCAGTCCCAGGCAACGGCGGGCAAAGTGGCGCACCTCGCCGGTGTAGCCCCAGTTCATCTGGCTGCGCCCTAACCCGGTCCAGGAGGGGTCAACCGTGTAGTTATAGCGGCCAAAGCGCGGCGTCTCGTTCGTCCACTCCTCATGCGGCTGGTACGTGACCTTCATCATGTCTTCGCACACCACGTGATTCTCAAACCCAATAAGCTCCAGCGTCTCGATGATGTCGCGGAACGCCACCTTTGAATCGAGCGTATTGATGTCCATGTGTCCCACGGTACCGTTGGTAAATTCCAGGTTGATAAGATACGAAAAATTCTGCGGGCCCACCTCGTAGTAGAGGGCATTCACCGCCTTAACGTCGCCGCCAAAGAAACGCACCAAGTCGAAGATGTGCACGCACTGGCCGATAAGGAATGCCCGCTTGGCGGAATCGATGCCCCAAATCTGCGGGTACTTGCCCTGCCCGAACTTCACCTTGAGCACGTGCAGGCCGCCAAACTCCGGCCGGGCCACGATCTCCTTGGCGATGGTGTACACGTCGGCGAAGCGCTTCATGAAACCGACCTGACCCCACGTGTTGTTTGCCTCTGCCAGTACGGCCAGCTCCTTGGCTTCTGCCGAGGTGTTGGCCGACGGCTTTTCCGTGTAAACCGGCAGGCCGCGCCTGAGCACCACCGGCGCAAGCTGGTACTGCTGTGGCGCCGGGCCGATGGTGAACACGCCGTCGAGTTCTTCAGTATCGAGCATTTTGTTCATGTCGGTATAGACGCGGCGCGCACCGAAGTTGCGGGCATTGCGCTGCGCCTTCTCCTCATCGATGTCGCACACGGCAACGAGATCTATCTCCGGCAAGAGCGGAATCTGCGGAAAAATCGAGGCGGTGGCAAATGAGCCACAACCGATGAAGGCAAGTCTGGCCCGACGCTCGGTACTCATGGGGAATTCGCTCCTAGCGTTGTGGCGTAGTGCAGCCAAATTGCGGTGCGGCTGTCTCTGGCTACCAGTCCACGCCGAGAAGTGTATTACGGCAATTATATTCCCAGGCTGCGCGAGCATCAATGCCGGGCTGCCCCTCTCATTTGCCCGGGCATGGCAGAATTAGCGATCAGTCGCCCTCACCCAAACCCTCTCCCCCAGGAGAGGGCTTTCCGATCGCCCTCGGCTTGCTTTGTCTAAAGTGTCACAGACTGCTCCTTAACTCATGCGCTCATCCCGTAATTCCGGTGCAAGCCGGAATCCAGGAATTCCTAAGCTCTAGCCAAGAAGGGTGCGTAAACTTGCGCTAATGGGAAGATTAATTCCCGCGCGAGCGGGAATGACGGATTGATGACGCGAGTGACGGACAGAGATCGCGGGCATAACGGAATGTGCGGCACTTCCTGCCGTAGCGCGGGGGCTTGTCCCCCGCCTCTTGCGCGATACTAGGCCGGCTTGCTCAGTGCACAGCGAAACCATCCAGATTCTGCAATGCCGAGAATTCACCTGCGCGGGAAAAACTCCATGTCGAGCGATGGCGCCTACTGTTCCACTAGCACCCGGCCGCCGCCGTGGGAGCTCTGGTAGACCGCTTCTCCGAACGTGAGCGCTTTGTAGCTATCCCAGAGGTCGGGGCCAGTATTCACCTCGCCCAGGCAACGGCGGGCGAAATTCTCCACCTCGCCAGTGTAGCCGAAGTTGCGCTTGCTGATCGCCAGGCCGGTCCACGAGGGCTCCAAGGTGAAGTTGTACCGTCCGAGGCGCGGTGCCTCTGCCGACCACGCCTCTTGGGGCTGGTACTTGACCTTCATCATGTCTTCGCAGACCACGTGGGTCTCCATGCCGATGAGTTCCAGCGTCTCGATGATGTCGCGGGTCCCCACCTTGGAATCAAGCGTATTGATGTCCATGTGCCCCACGGTGCCGTTCACGAACTCCAGGTTGATGAGATAGGAGAAATTCTGTGGGCCCACCTCGTAGTAGAGGGCATTCACCGCCTTAACGTCGCCGCCAAAGAAACGCACCAGGTCGAAGATGTGCACGCACTGGCCGATGAGAAAAGCGCGCTTGGCGGAGTCGATGCCCCAAATCTGCGGATACTTCCCCTGCCCGAACTTGACCTTGAGCACGTGCAGACCCCCAAATTCGGGACGCGCGATGACCTCCTTGGCAATCCGATAAACATCGGCGAACCGCTTCATGAATCCCACCTGTCCCCATGTGCCGTTGGCCTCGGCCAGTTCGGCCAGTTCCTTGGCTTCCGCCGAGGTGTTGGCAGACGGCTTTTCGGTGTATACCGGCAGACCGCGACTAAGCACCACCGGCGCAAGCTCGTACTGCTGCGGCGCCGGTCCGATGGTGAACACACCATCAAGTTCCTCCGTATCAAGCATCTTTACCATGTCGGTGTAAACGCGTCGCGCGCCGAAGTTGCGGGCGTTGCGCTGCGCTTTCTCTTCGTCGAGGTCACACACGGCGACGAGATCAATCTCGGGAATCAGCGGAATCTGCGGAAATATCGAGGCAGTAGCAAAGGAGCCACAACCGATGAAGGCAAGTCTGGCCCGACGCTCGGTACTCATGGGGAATTCGCTCCTTGCATTGTGGCGTAGTGCAGCCAGTTTGCGGTGCGGCTGTCTTTGGCTACCAGTCCACGCCGAGAAGTGTATTACGGCAATTATATTCCTATGCTGCGGGAGCATCAATGCCGCGCGATCTTGCCGACTAGCCCTGCGGCGGCGAGAACAATTGCCGCACCCGGCGGTGAGAGAAATGGCACGGATCAATCCGTCATTCCTGTAAGTGTTGAATAATTCGTTGACAGAATTCGCTTTCCACCAGGCAGCGTTGACCGGTTATGTCATTCCGAGCGCAGCGTCGAACAGTGTTCGCTGACTTCGTCAAAGACGCGGAATCTGGGGTTCATGCCGCACTTAGCCCGATAGGCGCAACACTCTAGATTCCGCGAACAAGGTTCGACACTGCGCTGCGCTCCGTTCGGAATGACATGTGTACAAGCCTCGCACGCCACTACGAAAGCAATGACATGCGTGCAAGGCAAGAACGGCGCTCCGTTTCCCTTCTCATTCTCTAAATCCTGTAAACGAATTACCTGACACTTACAATTCCCGCGCACGCGGGAAACCATCTTCTGAACACCAAATGCACTCCTATCTTGAATCGGGGGTGGGAGACGCAGACTCCTAGTCTTTGTGGCAGCAACCATATCGCTGCGGCAACAAAACGAAACACACCGGCAGGTATATACTCTCTACAAAAGCACATCCCGCGGTTAGTGCGGGGAAGAAGCCGGAAGAGTAAGGCTTTCTGCGGCCCCCATAGCGATAGACAAGTGCGGTTCCAAAATAGGCATAAGGAGCACCACATGAACGAGCGACCGAATTTCCTCATCATCCTTACCGACCAGATGCGCGGCGACTGCATGACGTGTGCATGGCGTGACTGGCGCGACGATTCGCCACTGCAGACTCCCAATCTCGATAAGCTGGCGGCTGGCGGTGCGCTGCTGACTCGTGCTTATGTCAACAATCCCCTCTGCATGCCCTCGCGCTCCACGCTGCTCACAGGCCTGACGCCGCGCGGACACAACGTGCGCACCAACGGCATCGACCTGGACCCCGCCTTCCCCACGGTTACCGGCACCCTCGCCGATACCGGCTACCGTACCCACAGCATAGGCAAGATCCACGTGCGTGTGGCCGGTGAGCCCTTGGGTGTTGACCCGGAAACCCTTGACCCGCTCGACTTCCCGGAAACCCGCTGGATGTGGCACAACCGCAAGATTGCAAAGTTACCTTCGCCCTACTACGGTTTCGAGAGCACCGAGTTGACCATCGGCCATGGCGCCGGCTTACCGGGCGAACACTACCACTGGCTCGAGCGCGAGCATCCGGATGTGCTCCCCTTCTGGAACCGCGAAGCCTCTACCCCCGCCGCGAGCGGCGCCGAGCAGTCTTACCGCATCAACGTGCCCGCCGAGTTGCACTACAACACGTGGATCGCCGACCGCTCGATTGCCTATATGAAAGACGCAGCCGATCAGGAGCAGCCGTTCATGTTGTGGGCCTCGTTCCCTGATCCGCACCACCCGTATGCTGCCCCCGATCCCTGGTTCTCCATGTACGACCGGGACTCAATCCCCACGCCGACGCGGCGCGACAATGAGCTCGACGACCTGCCGCCGCACATGCGTCTGATGTATGAGACCGACCAGTGGACCTCCGGTCGCCGGTTCGCCACCAAGATGCCGGACGAGCAAATGCGCGAGATTACTGCCATTACCTACGGCATGGTCTCCTTTATCGACGAGCAAGTGGGACGAATCCTGGATACGCTCGACGAACTGGGCCTCGCCGAGAATACTGTCGTCGTCTTCACCGCAGACCACGGCGATTTGCTCGGCGACCACTGGCTCCTGAACAAAGGACCGTTCCATTTCGACGGCATGCTCAACATTCCCTCAATCTGGCGCTGGCCGGCGCGATTCCCGGCGGGCAAAGTCTCGCAGAGCCTGGTGTCGCACTTGGATATTCCGCCCACGTTGCTCGACTTGGCGGGTGTGCCAGCGCCGGAGTACGGGCCGCCGTTCCTGAAGGGCGTGCCGCAGCCTGAAGCTGAGCGGCAGATGGCGTCGTGGCCGGGACGGTCTCTCACGCCGCTGCTCACCGGCGCGGCGGATGCCGTGCAGGACGCCATCGTCATCGAGAACGACGAAGACTACATCGGCCTGCGCCTGCGCACGCTCGTCACCGATACCCACCAACTTACGGTCTACGTCGGCGATGACGGCGAGCAGGAGTACGGCGAGCTATTCGACAGGGAACAAGACCCCGGCCAGCTCCACAACCTGTGGCACAACCCCGCCGCCCAAGGCCTGAAACGCGAATTGAAGGTGCGCCTCATGGAGGAACTCATCCGCACCGACAACCGCCTGCCCAGACGCCAAAGCCATGCGTAGTCGGCCAATTCAATGCGACCACGCTGGAGATGAGGTGAAGTGTCACGCCCGCCACTTCCCCATGGGTCCTTGCGTCGAGGTATAACAGACAGCAAATGACCTGTGGATGCGCCGCTCTACGGCGACTTACCTGACCATAATCGCAGACGATGGCATGAGGACCAGGGAGCGCTCTCAAGATTGTAGAAGAGCCACTGCAAGATCGCTTGTCTGATCCTGCAATGGCTCTATTTTTCAGCCAATTAGCCTAACGGCATGACTCACGGCATCCCAAGCAGCGCAACTTCACGCGCATCCCAACTCCGCTGTTGCCCCTATCGGCGCTATACGCGATAGAAGTCCCCCACTTTGGCGAACATCGTGGCCATGTCCTCGATATCCTCGGCGGAGTGCTTATCGGTCCACGTCCAGCGGATGGTGGTATCCAGGTGCTCCTTGCCCTGGGGGCACATGGCCGCGCTGTATTCGATGTCTTTGGCAAACTCGTTCATCGGATGGTCCCACGGCCAGCCGGACCTGCCCGCCACATGCGCTTTATCTTGCATAAAGGTATGGCTGTCGGGCACGAGGTAGTACGGCGCCGGCCCGGCGCCAGGGGTCAGGCCCTCCGCCAACAGTGCGTTAGCAAAGTCCCAGATAGAGCAGCGAAACTGATCAAGGTCTAGGCGAACGTGGTAGAGCCAATAGATGTGGTCGCTACCGGGCGGAATATACGGCGACGTCAGGCCATCTATCTCATCGATCAGGGAACTCAAATGCGCCGCTCCTTGCCGCCGCCGCTCGTTCTGCTCTTCGAGCACCTCAAGCTCGGCCAACGCCAGCCCCGCCTGGAACTGACCGAAGCGATAATTCAGGCCGAACGACTCGTGCTTGCGACCGTAGTTCGGATACGTAACGGCGCCGCGCGTGAGCGCAAAGCTCCGCACCTTATCGGCGATGTCCTTATCGTCCGTGGTAACGGCGCCGCCGTGGTCTGCCGTCAGGTGCTTTTCCGCATCAAACGAAAAGCCGCCGACATCGCCCAGCGATCCCGCTTTTCCCTTCACATTCTGTCCTGAATAGTTCGCCAGCGGCGCTTGGCAGACATCCTCTGCGACTGTGATGTTTCTGCTCTTTCCCAGCGCCACGATCTCTTCCATCGGGCAGAGCAATCCGTAGAAGTGCACGGCAACGATGGCCGCCGTGCGCGGCGACAGCACTTTTTCGATGGTCTCGGCAGTGACGTTTCCCGTGCGCACGTCCACATCGGGAAAGATCGGGATTGCGCCCTGGGCAATGATGCCAGCGATTGTGCCGAAGTCGGTAATGGGACTCACGGCGACTTCATCCCCGGGCCCGACTCCCAGTCCGGCATAGAGGGAGTGGAGCGCAGCCGTGCAGTTCGCAATGGAGACGCAATACTTCGTGCCGGTAGCCTCGGCAAACGCATCCTCGAACCGGCTGAGAAAGTTGCTTGCAACACCGCCATCCAGCACCGCGCGTACATTGTCGTAGGCGCTGTCCGGTACGTAGCGGGGAAAGACTCGCGGTAACGGATTCTCCGATCCCCGTACCGGTGTACCTCCATCGACCGCTAGGCTTACATCCACAGGACTCTTGATAACCATGCCACGCTCCTTTGCAAAGTTTATTTATGGATTATACACAGTTATGCAGTAAGTTACACGCACCTTGAAACTGTTGCAACCTGTGTCGAATGCTCTTTGCACTGTTCGGATGGATGGATTAGCTGCCTAGCAGCGTCCATGGTTCGACAGGCTCACCACGAATGGCAAGAACTATCTTTCTTACACAAAGGGCAAGTGCTGCCTTTCCTACACGAACGGCAAGGCCCGCCTTTCCTACACGAACGGCGAGTGCTGTCTCTCCTACACGAACGGCAAGGCCCGCCTCTCCTACACGAACGTAAAGACCCGCCTCTCCTTTACGAACGGGGGAAACTGCTACTTTCACGCGAACGTGATGACCCGCCTCTCCATTTCGATCCCAAACTCTTGGAATAGCAGCGGAAAAACTAAGCCTTCCTATCTGCTCAAAGCCCTCGCACTACCAGCGGAAAGACCCAATCTCCCGTTCGGCCTGAGCCTGTCGAAGGCCATCAAGTATCGGCAACGAACCAATGGATCGAATTCCCAGGCATTCACACCCCCGTTCGGCCTGAGCCTGTCGAAGGCCCTCTTGTTTCGGCAACGGACCAATGGATCGAATTTCAAGGCATTCAGGCCCTCTTCACCGTCCCAAGCAGAGACGCGCACGCTCTCACTCGCCACGTAGGTGCCCGACTATAACTGCGGGATCGCTACCAGCTCGTTTGCCTCTGCGGCCGCCTTGGCCGTGAGCGCCACCTGCATCGACTGCAATGCGCTAGCCGTATCCACCAGCGGCTCCTCGCCGGAACAGGCCTTGATAGCGAAGTCGGCAAATACATTCTGTGCTGCGGCCAGCGGTGTCACCTGCCCGGCGTGCTCGCTGTTATAGAGGTAGACCTCACCCTTCGCGGTGATCTCCACCTGTCCGTCAGTGCCCACGATCTTCATGCGGCAGTCCATGCCGGCGAACGCCGGGCTCACCAGACGGTGATGCTCCATAATGGCTGTCGCATGCTGCTCCTGCAGGAAGAAGAGTTGTCCGGCATTGCGGTAGTAGGGGTCGTCGGGCCGGGCGAAGTTGGTCTCTCGGCTCACTACATGAGTGTACTCTAGTCCCGTAATCCAGCGGAGCGCATCGATGTCGTGGATGAGCAAGTCGGGGATTGGGCCGCCGGAGAGCCGCTCGTCAAAGAACCACGGCGCACGGGTCTCGCGCTTCTCCATCGCCGAACGCAGCCCGTAACTTTGGGCCGCGTCGCCAATGGCGCCGCTTTGCACAATTTCGCGCAGTTTAGCGTAACCCGGTGTGCCCCGCAGGGTAAAGATCTGCCCGACCTTGCGGTCCGGATTCCGGCGCACTAATGCCGCGATGGCATCAAGCTCTTCCTGCGTAATCACGAGGGGCTTGTCCGCGGTGACGTGCAAGCCGGCCTCAAGCGCATCGATCACAACCCGTCCCTGGTCGGCGGGAATCAGACAAACCGCCGCCAGGTCGAGCTGCTCCTGCGCGAACATCGCCGCGTGGTCGTCGTAGAGCCGCGCGCCGTACTTGCCCTTCAGCTCATCGGCGCGCGCACCCGCCTGGGCAACCGCCACAAGCTCAATCTCATCCGATTCATCAATACCCGCAAATACGTGCGGCACGTGCTGCTCCACACCCACCAAACCAACTCTGTATGCCATCGGGCTCCGCTATCCTTTCTTTCCTGCATTGATCTATTGCTGGCAATCTAACTCGATACATACTTATTGCTACTGAAAGCAACTTTCACACGAATACTTCTCACGAGTGAGATGGTACCGCACTCGTCAATATCACGCATAGCCTGACCGGATCGCGGCAACGGCAATAAAACTATTACCCGACACGTCATTCCTGATAAGTGTCAGGAAATTCGCTGATAGAATTGAGAGAAAGAGAAGGGAAACGGAACGCCGTGCATGCCTTGCACGCATATCATACCTATCGTAACGGCGTGCAAGCCTTGTACACATGTCATTCCGAATGGAGGTGTCGCTATGAGCGCGGAATCTAGAGTGCTGAGCCTGGTGGACTATGTGCAGCAGGGACACTAGATTCCTCCCCGTGTTCCGCACGGGGCCGCTGCCCGCTCGGAATGACATCCACGGTCGACTTTGCCTAGTGGAAAGCGGATTCTGTCTACAAATTATCCAACCCTTGCAATTCTCGCTTGTGCGGCGAATGCTCAGAGTTTCAGTAGCGCAGGTTTGCAACCTGCGCTAACCAACTTACAAACGAAGAGGGACACGGATAACCGTGTCCCTCTCTTCATGGCCGTGGTCTTCAGCGCAGGTTGCGCGCTAGCAGATACAGCCGCCTTCTTCCAAGGCAATGGTAGCCACTTGCTGCAACTCGTCTTGCACCTCTTGGATGGTGCGCGCGCCGTCCTCCATGTCGTTCCAGCCCGCGCCCCAGGCCCCACTGACTTCAGATTGCTTCACAATCTGCTTGGCCGGCTCGCTCAGTTCCGCCATCTGGGCGTATACGTCGGCATTCTCGTAGGGCCACAGGGTCACCGGGCTCTGCTTGCGGCTTGCCGTGTAGCGGCGGCCGCCGAGCCGGGCAATCTGTTGGTCGGACTCCGGTCCAATGAGAATTTTATAGAGTTCCCAGGCCAGATCGGGTTCCGGCGCCGATGAACTAAGGTAGTTCGCATTGATCGCCTGGATCGTATTGCGCCCGCCCGGCCCCTCGGGCAGCAGGGTGTGCCCGATGTTGAAGGGCTTGTCCTTGGTCATGATCGTCGCTTGGAAGCTGCGTGTATTCGCGCCGCTCGCCAAGCGCGCGGAGAGGGTCTCCTCTTCGAAGGACGCCTTGGCATCGTTCTCACGCGGCGCGCTGCGACGAGGCGAGACCTCGTGCTTGGTGACCATGTCCTGAGCAGCCTGCACCGCGGCCGCGAATTCGGGTGTATTCATCGTCGGCGCGCTGATGTCGGCGTTCCACCAGTCAGCGCCCCAGGCGCGCAGGTGGTGCCCAAACCAGCCGGTGGAATAGTAAGCATAGTAGAAGCCCCAGCGCGTCGTATTCGGGCCTTCCTTCTTGGTGAGCTTCTGTGCAAACTCAAGTGCGGCGTCCCACGTCCACTTGCCCTCCGCCACCAGTTCGCTCGGCGAGGTTAGACCGGCCTCGGTCACCTGGTCCGCGTTGTACCAAAACTCCTTGCCTTGGTTGAACCAGGCAATTCCATAAATCTGGCCGGCAATCTTCTCCAGCGCGTGATCGTAGAAATCGTCCCGCGCCACGTCGGCGTCTTTTGCAATGAACGGATCCAGCGGCTGGATCATCTCATTCTGGGCAAACTGGCTGATGTAGGAGAAGTGGCCGTAGTACATGTCGATCGGTACGTTGCCCGCAAACGAGCTCACGGCTTTCTCAATAAGCACTGCAAAGCCGCCGGTCACCGGGTCCACCTCAAGGATAGCCTCGGGGAACTTGGCCCGATAATTATCGAAGATCTGACCGAAGTTGTCCTCCCACACCGCCTGCGTGGTGGTGTAGTGGAGATAGCGTACCGTCTTTGGCTCCATGACCTTGGCTTGCTCTGCCGGTTTGGCCTCTTCCTTCGCCGCCGGGGCTTCGCCCTCTTCCGGCATGGTAGCGGGCATGGCTTGCCCACATGCGGCCATGAGCATGCCGGCTCCTGCCACCAAGCTGCCACCGAGTAAAGTTCGTCGAGTCACTATCGCTTTCACGTTCTCTTCCTCCGGGTACATCAAACTAGAGTTATTGCCGTTCATAGCATACGCACCGCATATATGGTGCGCTCACGGGCACCTGCGTGCGCCGCCGTCTCGCCCTAATGAAACTGCCTTTTCTCCTTTCTCGGCTCTTGCAGTGCGTGCCATGGCACAAAACGTCGTCAATGCGCTGCCACCTGCCCGATCAATAGGAATTTCGCTAAGAGTAGTATACCAGCGTGTAAACCATAAGCAAGCCGACTAAGAATAGGGATGGAATCTGTCGCTCCTTCCAACTGTGCGCAGCGACATCCTGTCTTGCCAGAACGGTTAATTGCTTTAAAAGCAAGAGCTCTTACCTATGTATACTGTACGAGACACAGAAAGTAGTAACTTCCGTAACAGGAAAATGCAAGAGGGGCACCCGTGAAGACACTCGTAGTGCTGCTCGGCTTTGCACTTTTCCTGCTCTTGCAGACCTCCGTTTCGGCGGCGGAGTGCCAGTTCGTGCTCGGTTTCAAGACGATCCGCGACCTCATTGGTCATAGCATCGTCGGCGAGTGCCTGGAGAACCAGCGCTACAACGCCATCGGCAACAGCGAGCAGCACACCACCGGCGGCCTGCTGGTCTGGCGCAAGGCCGACAACTGGACCGCCTTCACCGACGGCTACCGCTCCTGGGTCAGCGGCCCCAACGGGCTCCAACAACGACTCAACACTGAGCGTTTTGAGTGGGAGGCCGACTATACCGCCATTACAGGGCAGGCAGCAGCGAGCGCGCTTACCCGCGACGCGCTACGTAGTGCTGAGTACGCAGCCGGACTGCCTACCTATGGACGGATTGCCGTACAGCCCTTTCTCGACTTTGGCGATCTGAATGGCGACGGGATTGACGACGCTGCGGTAGTTCTCTCACTGGTAGATGGAAACGCTGCCCATCGCTACCTCGCCGCCGTTCTCAACGAGAATGGCGAGCCAGTGCACGTTGACTCTGCCTATCTGGGTCTCAATATAGGGCTTCGCTCTGTAACGATCCAAGACGGAATCATTACGGTGAAGATGGCGCAGCTTGCGCCTGGTGATCCGACTTGTTGCCCCACGCAAGAAACCATAGCCACGCTTCGGTTGAATGGAAACGCGTTGGAGTTGCTATCCGAAGTACCGCCGGGTCAACTCACTGCTACAGCCCAACGCCAGGCGCGCCCGACCGTAGACCCCGCGCGTATAGACCCCGGCCTTGCGGCTGCGTTCCAGCGGATGCGAAACGCTCCGTTCGACGAGATAGACGAACTCTACGACTGGTTCGCCGCTGCAGTTGTCAGAGCGCAATTCGGCCCGCTGGAAGAGAGCATATCCCACTTCAACCCCTCCACCAACCTCATCACCATCAACGAGGAGTACCGCGACGAAAGTCTTGAAGCGCTGGTGCACGCGCTCATTTGGCCGCTGGCGTTTCTCCATGCTATTGATGAGCGCGGCGGGTCCCCGCAGTCCTACGATGAGTGTATTGCTGACTTCATAGCCGCGCATTCCGCGCGAGCTCTCTGGTGGCTTGGGATATATGCCGCGGGCGGCAAGCAGAACCCTACACGTTTGGAGCAGGGGGCGAACTACAATCTGGCGCGTTACCTTGACAAGAGTCTTGGCAGTTGGGTGCGCAGCAGCGACCACTACCGGCAGTATTGCGCCCAATTCGGAGAGCCGCCGCCAGTGCCGACATCCACTCCAAGCCCCGCGCTAACGCTTCCTTGGGACAGCGCCACGCCGAAAGAAGAGCTTCATGATCTCGTGGTGCGTAGTGGCCATAATCCTGGCACTCTTGAGTATGTGATATACAATACTATCTATGATAGTGGGCGTGCACACGCTCCTATTTTCCTTTTCCTGCCGTGGCTTGACGCAACTGGCCGTGGTATTGAAGATTCAACACCGGACCTGTGGCAGCAGTTCTTCGGCGCCATGCTAACGAACGCAGATTTCAGAAGTGGCGCTGCAAAAGCAATACGGGATTATTGGGAATCCAATACGCACTTAGGCCCTGTTTTGACAGCTTTCTTGAAAGCTGAGTATATCAGTTCGCTCGATGAAAGAATTGAATTTATGGCGAGAGTCGAGGATGCAATACAGGTGTCACAAGGCCCTGACTGGCTTGCGGAGCAAATAGGCGCCACTGAGCAGGTGCTCGGCACTCGTGACTGTTACCGCTCCTCCCGCTGCTCGGCTGCTAGGTCAAAGTTGAGGGATTCGTTGATTGGCAAAGACTTAGCAACCATCACTGTGATTCCCTCCCCTTGGAAGAAATAGGCACACGTCTAGTACAGAATCAACCACACCGCAGCACATGGTCATTCGTGAAGGCGGCATACCGCTAAGGCAACAGCTTCATCGCCGCTGCGATTAGCCCGCCTACTATGACATGGAAAATGGATGACACTTTAGGAGGCAGAATTAGGTGCCTAATCCAAAGAGGAAAGGGATGTGTGCGTACTGTGGCGAGGTGCGCCGATTGACGAGGGATCACATCCCACCCAAGAATATCTTTCCCAAGCCGCGGTCGAACGACACAATCACTGTCCCGTGTTGTGAAGAGTGTCGAGAAGGATGGTCAAAGGACGATGAGTACTTTTGCGACGCAATCGTCAAGGCCGCAAGCGCGCTTGCAAATGCCGGGGGCGAATACGTATCTTCTTCTACTCAGAAAGTCTTGCAGCAGATGGAGCAGAAGCGGTTGGAGTCAGCCGCCCGCCCCGAGGCTGAGGGGTATCTCCACGAACTCGCCGGGGAAATGATCGACCTGACAGTAATTACCCCGGAAGGCATCCACCTCCCGCAGTTTTCCGGTTTTGAGCCGGACAAGGACCGCCTTGCCCGGGTTGCAGAGCGCATCATTCGTGGACTCTTCTTTCACGAGAGGGGTTGTCCCGTTCCTGATGGTTACCATGTAACTGCAACCATCCGCCAGATCGGCTTTGATCCGGAAAACGATCTACGGATTCATGAGTATTTTACTTCCGCTCCGCCGGAGGTTAGACGCTCCATGCAGGATGGGGCATTTGTCTATCGATACTCAAAATTCGCGCATGACAAAGACGCGACCACATGGGTAGCAGTCTTCCATAAGGTACCTCTATGGCTGCTTGGGTTCACTTTACCTCAGTCACAAACGCCGCCCCTATCACGCGTATCCTAAGGCTTGGCTGCGCCGTCAAAGTGCTCGTTAGCTACTTGACTGTTGCCCCGCCGCCCCAAGGCCTCGCTCTTTACGGCGCATAGTCGGGACTGGAAACCGCGACATAGAGTCGAGGATATACTCCTTCAGTTCCACATCGGGCGCGCCCGCCTCTCGCTTTCACTCCCGCCAGGATGGTTCGCCGCTGGCGATTGCGATTCCTTCTGCCGCGGCGTAGAGGTAGCGCTCGGCCCAGGCTGTGGTGGCTTGAAGATCGTAGTTCCACGACTGCACGGCATAGAACATGCAGTTGGGGTGGAGCCGCGCGAGGTTGGTCGTAAAGAACGCTGCCGGTTTCCACCATTGGCCGATGGGGCGGTGGTCGTTGTGCGTACCGAGCCGCTGGCGCATGACCGCATTGAAGCGCTCGACGTACTCCGGATCCGTTTCAGGCGGATAGATATCCGCCATGCCGGGATTTAGGAGATGCTGCTTGCGCACCCCCAGGTGGTCTTCCTCCCCCGGCGGGATCGTGCGGTAGTGGGCGTGGAACTCCAGATACGCCTGCGTGGGCGCGAGCCCCACGTAGTCCGCCAAGGCCTTACTTTCGACCGGACACGGTTCGCCGCTCACCGCCGCCTTGTAGCCGCCGGCTACCACTTCGCCGATGCCGTTGAGGAGGCTATACCCCTCTGCCGCGCCGTCGGGATTGATCATCGGCACCAGGCAGACCTGGTAGTTGTCTAAGAGCCAGCGCGAATCCGCGAGATCGACCGTGAGCCGCCGTGCCAGCTCCACCAAACGTTCCGCTACCGGTTCCGCCCCCTGGGAAGTGCCCGCCATGACAATGCGCTTGGCGCGCGGCGCGGTTTCCAGAGCCCAGATCTTCCGACCCTTCGCTGTTTCGCCCAACACGCGGGTCGACCAGTTGTGCCCCTCGGTTCTCTCCAAAGCCGCCAGTTGCGTCTCCATCTCTGAAGGGGCGATGAACGGCATGCTGGCGAGCAGCACGGATTCTCCCTCGCGCAACGAGAGCGTGACGAGCACATCGCTGGTCTCCGGCACGTTGGTGGCATGCTCCAACGGTATCGGCGCCCATTCTCCGCCACGCTTGACGAAGCCGCCGAATTGGATGTACCAGCCACCCAACTCTCTGTCCGTGTGGACGTGGATGCGCAACGCCGGTGTTTCCCGGTGGGCGGTAATGCGCACGCTGTAGCGGTACTGCGTGGGCACGCCCTTGAAATGCTCGTCAAAACCTGTAGGCTTGGGATCAACGCGCGTGTAGAGATGTGCGGTGCCGTCTTCGTCCAGGGACACGTCTTCAGCCGCGGCCGCCTCGAATTCCGTGTCAAAGGTTACGCCCAATTCCTCTATCGTCCGATTCACGAGGCTTCCTCCTTAAGTGCTTCTATGTTTGGATTTCCCGTCTAGGCTACATTGCGTGGAGTTCACCCTCCCGCCGGGCTTGCACCCTAGGGGCACGACATGTCGTGCCCCTACACCTTTGCGCTTCCGGTAGCAGGGTGTCGCCCTCTCCCTTGGAAAAGGGACTCCTCCTCACGCAAACCCCTCCGTTTAGGAAAAGGATTCTTCGCTGCCTATCATGACCCTTCAGATGGCTCATTGCGGGGACAAACCCTCACCCTACTGTATCATCAATACTGATACGCCGAATGACGGATGCAATGGGCCCCCTTGCGCAGTGATGACTACGCGATATTCGGCACCACGTAGTCGTTTATCTCATCGTTCGTCGCGAACCAGCAACCGCCGGGCTTCTGCAGCGCATAGGATAAGACCGTTTCCAGCACATCGCAATGCGGGTCTCTGGCAGCCAGACACGGTGGATGGAATGTCATGGTCAGCACCTGCCCATTATCGTGGGCGTGGTCGATGCCGTGCTTCAGCACATTGATGAAGTCCCATCGATCCAGATCAAGGTACCGAAATCCCCAAATGTCGGTGATACCCGTGGGCGGGATTTCGGGCAGACCATTGGCATAGCGGTACGGCTGCAAGGTGTCGATACTCTCCCGCATCGCCGCTTCCAAGCGCTCACGCGGCGGCCGCTTCCGCGTGGGGTCGATCGGTAGGCGGTAGTGCGAAGACACGTAGCCAAAACCCTCGGCCTGCAGCAGGTCTTGCACTTTCGGCACGTCCCGCAAACCATCCACGAAGCCGCCTGGCGTACGAAAGCCAACCGGATCCACGCCTAGGGTCTCGCGCATGGCGTGGCTGGTCTGGCGCAGTTCGTCGCGAATGCACATCAGCGCAGAGCGTCCGTGCGCCCGCCACGGCGCCGCAGCGTACGTCACCTGAAGCTGCGGGATATCCTGGGCCCGTACGTTGACGTGGGTGTAGGTGTGATTGCCGAGCGCGTGCCCGGCGTCCACTGTTGCTTTCAGGTAATCGAGGTCGGGGTCCTCCAACGCGCTGCCCACCAGAAAATAGTGCAGCTTGACGCCGTATTTCTCCGCCACTGCGTTCAGCTTGAGGATGTACTGCTTGCTATCCGCATCTATCGCGCCTTTGCGATGGTCCCACACCGACGTCCAGTAGGGGAAGTTGGTGCACATCTCCACGTCGTACGTCAGGCTCAGGCAGAACTTTGCGCCGTTCGGATACATGATTGCTCTCCTGTGTCTTTACATCCAATTGCACGGCTGACGAAGCCATGGGCACCGTTCGGCGCAGTCGTCATCGCCCCGGTACGAAGCCTTAAGGCCGGAGCGACCAAGCACCAAGAGAGATGCGCGCAGCGTGCTCACCGTGCGCCAGACGGCGTCAAGTCTCACTATGCTTCGACTCCCTCGTTCTGCTGAAACCCTAATATCCGGTTCGCGTGAGTCCGTCGGCGTCCGCACAAGTAATCCCACTATCGCAAGCGCGCCTGTGAGTGCGTCCCGCCGCGGCAAGAATCTACCGACGGGCAGTCGCGACCGCTTGGCACGCCTCGATGAATTGATCGTACGCGACCGTATCGCCCACTGCCTGTTGAAAATACTTGAGCGCTGAGCGAGTCATGAGCCGCTCGGGGAACGTATCGGGGTACTCCACCGCCATTGTAGCTTCACGGATAAGAAATACTTTGTAGCCGTAACCAAGCATAGGTTGGGTAGCGCCGGCGGAGCCTAAGATGCACATGTTCGTCGCGAAACCCGTATAGATGAGATTCTTGATGCCTTTGCTACGGCAAATGCGATCGAATTGGGCACTGGTGAGAATCACCTGGTCGCCGGGCTCGGCATCGCACGATTCGATGATGCGCATTTGCTGCCAGCCTTCCCAGTCACGGTAGCCCGCGCCGTGCGAGCGATCTGCCCGCTCCACGTTCCAACCCGGATTGGCTTCCGGCGGGCGAGCCGGGCCGGACGGCGGGCTCACGTCTTCATCTTCCAGCATGTGGTGCACCGAGCCGTACTTCATGGCAATATTCCCCGGTTCCACGTGGAATATCTGCATGCCCGCGGCGCGGGCTGCCGCAATGGCCGGGCGAATGTAGTTATCGGCAATCCGTACGGACTCTCCTTGGCCCTCCAGTGTACCCATGTCCACGAAGTATCCGTCCGGCACAGCGGGACCACTCACGTCGCCCATGTTCCATAGATGCAGCGCCACGAATCCGGTCTCATTCGGATTCAGGTCGAATGCTTCCTCGACCCACCCGGCGTCATGCAGATTCGGCGTCGCCCAATGCGTGCCTAGCACACGCAACGCTACCGTCGTTTCGGTTGCCACAGTCATCCTCCCTCGCACTACTCATACATCGAAGGAAATCCATCGCTCTCGTGTCGTGTCCACAATACAGTGTAGGGGCACGACATGTCGTGCCCCTACACTGTATTGGTCTTGCAAATACTCTAAATGCCGACCAGCGGCCGGCAAGCATCTGGGCTAGCAGAGGCAGCCGCCATCGCGAAGCGCGTTCTCAGCAACCCGCTGCATCTCTTCCTGGACCTCCTGGACCGTCTTGGTCCCTTGCTCCAAAGCTGCCCAGTTCTCGGCCCATGCCTTGTTGACGTCAGACTGCATCACAACCTGGCGCTGCTCGACGCTGATCTCGGCAGAGCGCGCGTAGACTGCGGGGTCTTCGTAGTCGTAGACCGTGAAGCCCTGGAAGTTCTTATTCGATACGTAGCGCCCGCCGCCCAGCGGCACGATGAAGCTCTGGCCCTCCTGGCTCAGCCAGAACTTGTAGAAGTCCCAGGCGCTGTCCGGATTCTCCGACGAACTGGAGATCCAGTTCGCGTTGATGGACTGCACGATCTGGCGGCCGGCAGGGCCGTTCGGCAGCATTTCCATCTCCACCGTGAACGGCTCATCCTGGGACATGATCTGCTCTTGGATCGTACGCGTGCCATACGAACCCCAGGTGCGGCCCGCCAGCAGTTGCGTATTAAAGTCCGCAGCAACGTCGTTTTCACTTGGAGCGGCTCGACTCGGCATGACGCGGTGCTTCGTCACCAAGTCCGCGGCAAACTGTGTGCCTTCGGCGAACTCTTGTGTGAGCATAGCCGGCGCGGAAAAGTCATCGTTCCACCACGTTGCGCCATACGCCATCAGGTGGATCCAGTGCCAGCCGAATGAGTAGGAGGGCGTCCAGAAGCCCCACTGCGTGACGTTATTGCCCTCTACCTTCGTCAGCTTCTTCGCGCCTTCCAGCGCAGTATCCCAGGTCCACGTCCCCTCTGCTTCATGCTCCTTGGGGGTCTTGAGGCCGGCCTCGGCGTAAAGATCGGCGTTGTACCAATACTCTTTGCCGTTGGTGAACCAGGCAATACTGTACACTTGGCCCTTGATGCGCTCTGTCGCCCAGACGTGGTAGTCGTCCTTGCTGACCTCGGGGTCTGCCGACAAGAACGGCTCCAGAGACTGGATCATCTCCCCCGTCGCGAACTGGCTGATGTAGGAAAAGTGACCGTAATAGACATCGTAGACGATGCCGCCGGCAAACGACGCCACGGCCTTTTCGATGAGCACGCTGAAACCGCCGGTAACCGGGTCCACCTCAAGGTTGACGTCAGGGTGATTCGCCCGGTGCGTATCGAAAAGCTGGCCGAAGCTTTCGTCCCACACCGCCTGCGTGGTGGTGTAGTGGAGGTAACGGACCGTCTTCTTCTCCATCTCCGCGGGCTTCTCTGCCGGCTTGGCCTCTTCCTTAGCCGCCGGAGCTTCACCCTCTGCGGGCGCAGCCGCGGCAGGAGCAGGTGCCACCTGACCGCAGGCCGCTAGCAGCAGGCCGGTACCGGCCGCCGCGCTGCCACCCAAAAAAGTGCGACGTGTTATATCTGCGCGCATGATCTTTCTCCTCAAAATGCTATCTCTTCTTAAGCTAACCCGCGGGAGGTACACCCTTGGGCTATACCTCCAATTGAAATCGCAAACCAACCAACACCCTCTCGCAATCTTGTCTTCACCTTACAACTGCTGCCCACAAATACGAGAGGGCCCTTATCTGCTGAGCGTTCTTTTTGAAACCCCTCCTTATAGTGACTCCTCAGCATACGCACCATCCACTCGCCGAACCGGCGAAAACTGCAAGGCATTTATAGCACGTTTTAGAGCAGTTGTCATCCATTTGACAAAAATTGACGGTCAGGTTATCTGCGCAAGAAGCCAGGCAAAGAACGCCGCTTTGTTTAAACACCGGAGATGTTTTCCTTGAATGTAGTTGACAGACGCTAAATGGCGCTTTAGAATCCCACCAGCTACGAGGGGTGGCCTGGCAGGATTATGGCAAATCATGCCAGAAGCTAAATTGACAGTATAGAAGGAGGTAGCGCCATGCTCGAGAGTACGTCTCTATCCCGACGTCGCCTACTAGCGGGATCGGCCATGCTGGGGGCAACGTCTGTAGTCTTCGCCGCTTGTGGCGGCGGGACGCCGGCAGGCTCCGACACCATGGAAGAGTCGAAGGCCGAGCCGGATTCGAAAGAGGCGGCGCCGGCCAAGGAAATGGAAAGCGTCAACCTCGTCGCCTTCCTCAAGGTGCCCACCGAACTCGAAACCGAATTCATGCAGAACATGGCTGACCCGTACATCGCCGAGAATCCGGGGACGACAATTGAGCTCGTCTCGCAGGTGGGTGGCACGGCCGACCGCACCGCCAAGATCAAGACCATGCAGGCCGGCGGCATCCCGCCGGACATCTCCGAGTTCCCACGCCGCGCTTTTGCGCAGGTGATGCAGGACCTCGCCCAGAACATGGACGACCTGGTCAAGGCACGGGGACTAGACCTGAGTGTCTACAACCCGAATCTCCTTGAGCGCGACGCCATGTTCCAAGGGCAAGTGTACTTGCTGCCCATGGGTCACGGCGGCAACGCCCACGTGGTCATGATGAACCCCAACTACTTTGAGGCAGCGGGTCTAGACTATCCTTCGGCTGACGTGGAGAACTCGTGGACCTGGGACGAGTGGCTTGAAGTCATGGTCAAGTTGCGCGAGTTCGAGGGCGATAAGGTAAGCCAGTGGGCGATGGGCAACCACGCACACGACTGGTGCTCTTGGCAATTGCTGTGGGGTGACGGCTGTAGCTGGATATCGCAGGACCTGACGACGGCAACTTGTGATTCTGAAGCAATGATCGACTGCTATACGAGCTTCTTCGATCTTGTTCACAAGCACAAGGTGATTCCGCCGCAGGCCGACCGCAACGCGACCTACTTCGGCGGGCAGAATCCCTTCCTTTCCGGCCAGGTGCCGTTGATGATTTCCGCGCCGCGCAGCCTGCCCCTCACGTACGCCGACCAGGCGCTCGAGCAGGGCGTAGACTTCGTGATGGCGCCCATGCCCCGTGTGGAAAGGTCCACGCCGGATGCCAACCAGCACAAGCTCGGTCTCGTTTACGGCAGTGAGAAACGTGAAGCGGCCTTTGATTACATGGTCTTCCTCCTCGACAAAGGGCGCTTGGGTAAGTTTGTACGCCGTATCCCGGCCTGGATTCCCGAAATTGAGCCGTTCATCGACGAGGCCTTCCAGGGCTACAGCAACCCGCGCATCTCGGTGGCACAGGATGCCCTTGCAACTGCTGTGCCGCAGTGGAACGTCGGCACGACGCCGGTCAGCGGCCAGATCACCACGCTCCTCAACGACCTTGGTGACAAGCAACTCTGGACCGGCAACCAAGACGCGGCGACATTCCTCAAGGAAATCCAGCCGACCATGCAGGCCATCGTTGACGACGGCCTCAAGATTATCCGTGAGAAGCTCGGTTCTTGGCCGTAAATCGATTGCGGCATGAAGTCCCTGCACGTACCGGATGACACGCTGGTTTGAGTGGCAGGACGACAAAGAGAACGGTCCCGGATCCATGGATCCGGGACCGTTCTCATCTTGGCGGCACGTGAAGCGCAAGACACCAACTGTGATCCAACTAGCGCTTTGCCCTCAAATGAGAGTCAGGGCAAAAAGAGCGCACATCCCCCATCGAGCAGGCAGAAGCTTGGAGCGGTTCCCAACACGTGGCTTCAAAGTAACGTTTGCCGCTGGGGGCCGCTCTTCTGCAGGTGCACAATCTCGCCACGCGCCTCCAAGTCCAGCTTTACCGTGGTCACATACCAGGAGATCGATCCGGCAAATGTGGCTTCCAGCCTGCTGCGCACTTCGGTTGTTAAATCACTAAACGTAATCGTGCCATTGGTTCGCACTGCCTCCAGAATCGCCTCCCGCACAACATCGTACTTCTGCCTATCGATGTTCACGCCGGCCTTACCCGCTGGATGCAACGTCATGATTCTTTCCGACATGGAAATCACTCGCTTTCGTCCGAGATTTCGCGCTCCTGCCCTGACCCGGTCTACGGGTACATTGCGTGTTCTGACCTCGCTGCGCCACCCGTTAATCGTCTCGCGCACGGCAATCGATTCAGCTAGCGCCTCTCACGCTGTCGTTGACGAGAGCGCCTCGCCAATGGTACCGTTTCAAGGCAACCCCATGGCGTGGAGTCAATATTGAGCAGACCACAAGCACCTCAACCTTCGGGCATTTCCCTATCCCGCCGCAACTTCCTTATCTCCACTGCCCTGCTAGCTGCAGCCTGCAACCGTAGCGAGACATTCGGCAATGAGCAGGACCCGCTTGCCCTGCGCTTGGTCTATTGGGGCTACGAGCCGGAGCTTCTTCGTTGGAATCTCGATCGGTTTTCCACGCAGTACCGCGGATTGCGTGTGGAGCCCGAGGTCGTTAGCTCCGACTACTTCCAGACGGTCAGTCGCCGCCTCAATGAGGGCCAGCCCATTGACACTGTATACGTGCGTGAGACCGATCTCGCGGCGTGGGCAGAAGCCGAGTGGCTAGAACCCCTTGACGACTACGCTGGTTTCGAACAGTATCGTGAATCCATGATCCCGCAAGCGGCTGAGGGAATCCAGTACAAAGGGGTGAGCTACGGCCTACCGTATTATACGGAGTGCGCGCTGTGGGTTTACGACGAAGTAATTCTGCGGAATGCCGGCATCGGACTGCCGCCCGCGACCTGGGAGGAAGTAACCCAGCAAGCGCGAGAGATTAAACGGCTCGGCCTGGTCGACTACCCAATACGGCTCACCTACCGCTTTCACAGCAGCACCAATATTGACTGGTGGTCAATGGTGTATGCACGAGGCGGGGCATTCTTCGACGACGTACTAAATCCCGTCTTTCACCTCCCCGGATCCGCTGCGGAAGAGACTCTCGCCTGGCTCTTGGACGGCATCTATAGCACTGAGATCATCCACGCCGATATCCTGGGCAGCAGCTATGAAGCGGCATTGCAAAACCCAACCGCGTTTTGCATCCAGCCCGGGCACAACTTCCTCTTCAACCAGAGAGAGGGGGAAGAGGAAGGGGAAAAAGAGCCGGGATCCCGTCGGCTTGCACTCTTTCCCGGCAACGTCCCCACCCAGAGCGGCTCAGTAATGTGGACGCGGCTGTATGCGATTCCAAGAGCGAGCCGAAACAAGGAGGCCGCCTGGGAACTCTTGCAGTATTTGGGCGGCCTCGATCGCGAGAGTCGCTACTTTACACCACTCTTTTGGTTCGTGAATCGCTCGCTGGGGAGCGCATACGATTCGCTCTACGCTGAACCTCAGGTGAAGGCCCTGGCAACAGAGCGGGGCTTGGGAGACCTGAGCGCCTACCTTCAGCAGCGACAGGTTGCCCGCACGCACGAGGGCCGTGAAGTACCCTGGTTCCAAGAATGGGAACACTTTTCCCAGCGTGAGATTCAACGCGTGCTTCTGCGCCAAATCTCGCCGCGCGAGGCGCTAGGAGGAATGGCGGATAAGTTCTACGAGCTGCGTGTAGAGTGGAGTACCGTAACGAACGGCGGCTGAGTGCCGACGACGGTAGGCTTAGAACTGCCGTAGCGTGTGCACGTCGGCTCCGTCCGTGCAACCCGGACCAGGTTTAGGAGAAAAACAAAAGCGCCACGACCGCCAATGCGGTCGCAGCGCTTTATTTTTTCAAATGGTGCCGTCTAGCCGCGCAATCCAAGTTCTTCGATGACTGCTCGGTAACGCTCCGGCTCGCGGCGGTGGAGATAGCGCAAGAGCCGCCGCCTTTTCCCCACGAGCTTGAGTAAGCCCATTTCAGAGTGTTTATCGTGCTTGTTTTCGCCCAAATGGGCCGAGATTTGCTGGATCCGACTTGTCAGCAACGCTATCTGCACCGCTGATGACCCGGAGTCGTTCGGGTTGTTCCCAAACTTGGAAATGATGCTCTGATTCTGTTCTGTCGTCAGCACGCCGTTCTTACCTCGTATTGAATGTACACCCCACTGGCAAATATCTGCCTTCCTATAGTCGCACGTTCGCTCTTCTGGCGCAACTAAGAGGAGGAGGATTCGAAATAAAAAACCACTCGGAAGGGGCGCGAAATCGTGCAGCTAGATTGCTCAGACGTTCAGCGGCAGGTTCGCCGGACATGACTTAACAAGGACGATAGAGTAGATTAAGACTGCAAAACGCTGAGGCAATCAGAGGGGAATGTTGCAAGGGTGCTGCATGAACAATGACGAACCTGCAGCCAAACGTAGACAGTATATCACGTTCGAATGCAGTGGTAAAGTCGCATCTGCAGTCCACAGCGCACTCCCCTCTGATTGGCTAAGCAACAAGCTTGCGGTAACGTGCCCATCTTGGTCTTGAGCGGCGTTCATCCAATAACGTCCAGCGGCTTGGGGCCATGCCAACCGCCGTCTCCTTCATTGACTCCCCTCAATTACGCCACGTAGACTGAAGGCAGGAAGAGTAACTGAAACCACACCATTCCTGACCTCAAGCAGACCAAAGATTACCTATGTTTGGCGTACTCCAACGCTTCTTCGATCATTCGGAACGCGAAATCTCCCGCCGGCGGCCGGATGTGGAGCAGATTGCGGAGTTGGAGACTGCATTTGAAGCACTCTCCGCCGCAGAGCTCGCAGACAAGACTGCCGCATACCGCCGCCGCCTGCAGGCCGGCGAAACGCTCGATGCTCTGCTGCCGGAAGCGTTCGCTACTGTCCGTGAGGCCATCAAGCGCAGCATCGGTCACCGTCTCTTCGACGTGCAGATGCACGGCGGCATAGTGCTCCACACCGGCCAGATAGCCGAGATGAAGACCGGCGAAGGCAAGACCTACGTCGCCGCGCTTAGCGCCTACCTCAACGCGCTCGATGGAAAAGGCGTTCACGTTGTTACCGTGAACGACTACCTCTCTCGCCGCGACACCGAGTGGCTGGGGCCGGCGTACCACTCGCTCGGCCTTTCCGTGGCCTGCTTGAACAATGACACAGCGTACTTATTTGCGCCCAAAGAAGGGGACCGTGAAACGCACCACGGCAGCGGCGAGGAGTTGCGGCCCGTGCAGCGTAAGGAGGCCTATGCCGCGGAAATAACTTACGGCACCAATAACGAATTCGGCTTTGACTATCTCCGGGACAACATGGTCATCGACCGCAATGACATGGTCCAGGGCGAACACCACTACGCCATCATCGACGAGGTGGACAACATTCTCGTCGATGAAGCGCGCACACCGCTCATAATCTCCGGCCAAGCCGATGCTCCCGGCGAGACGTTCGGCAACTTCACGCGCCTCGTGCCCCGGTTGCGCGAGGAACAGGACTATACGATCGACCACAAGCTGCGAGCGGTGAGTATCTCGGAAGAAGGCGTGGCCAAAATGGAGAAATGGCTGGGAGTCGGCAACCTCTACGAGGAAGGCGCCTTCGAGCTCGTACACTACATGGAGCAAGCCCTGCGCGCGCAGGTGCTCTACCAGCGCGGGCGCGACTACGTGCTCATGAAAGAAGGCCGCGTCATCGAGCACCACGATCCCAACGCAGAGGTCGTAATCGTCGACGAATTCACCGGCCGCCTCATGACCGGACGGCGCTACAGCGAAGGCTTGCACCAGGCAATCGAGGCCAAGGAAGGTGCAAGGATCCAGCGTGAGAGTAAGACGCTGGCAACCATTACGTTCCAGAACTACTTCCGCATGTACGGTAAGTTGGCGGGCATGACCGGTACAGCGGCCACGGAAGCAGACGAATTCCGCAAGATCTACGGGCTGGATGTGGTGGAGGTTCCCACCAACGTGCCGATGGTGCGTCAAGACGAGCCCGATCTTGTCTACCGCACGGAGCGCGGAAAGTTCAATGCGGTTGCAGAAACTATCGAGGAATGGCATCGGCAAGGCGCTCCGGTGTTGGCGGGTACGACTTCCATTGAAACCTCCGAAGCGCTGAGTATGCTGCTCAAGCGGCGCGGCATCCCGCACCAAGTACTAAACGCGAAGTACCACGAACAAGAGGCGCAGATCATCTCCCAAGCCGGCGGACCAGGCGCCGTTACGATCGCCACGAACATGGCCGGTCGCGGCACAGACATCGTGCTGGGCGGCAATCCGCCCGAAGCGGCAGGAGCGGCAGCCGTCCGCGCCGCCGGCGGGCTGCACGTGGTCGGCACAGAGCGCCACGAATCCCGCCGCATCGACAACCAGCTTCGCGGTCGTTCCGGCCGCCAAGGCGATCTTGGCTACTCGCGCTTCTACGTGTCACTCGAAGATGAGCTTCTCAAGCGCGCCGGGAGCGACCGCATTGCCGGCATTATGGACCGTCTCGGCATGGATGACGACGCGCCGATAGAGCACAATCTCATCAGCAAAGCGCTGGAACAAGCTCAGACAAAAATCGAAGCTTACAACTTCGACCTGCGCAAGCACACCGTCGATTACGACGACGTGCTAAACACTCAGCGCAACACTATTTACGGCGAACGGCGCAAAGTGTTGGTGCTGGAGCAGATTACGGGACAGATCCAGCACATGGTCCACGGTGAGATCGCGCAGATTGTAACTGCGCACACGGCCGCGCCCCAAGAGGATTGGGACGTTGAAGCGTTGGTAGAGGCCTGCCGCCAGTTAATAAATCAGCCCTCATCACCACCGGCTGAAGAGTTGGCGGGGCTCTCCCCTGAAGGGATAACCGACCGTTTCACTGCGTGGGCGGACGATATCTACGCCGAGCGCGCGGATGCAATGACGCCGGAGATCATGCACAGGGTGGAGCGTTGGGTGCTGCTGCGCACCATCGACGCGCTTTGGACCGAGCACCTAACTGCCATGGAAGACCTGCGGACCGGCATCGGCTTGCGCGCCGTCGGCCAGCGCAATCCGCTCTCAGAGTACAAGTCAGAAGCCTACCGCATGTTCCTAGAACTCACGGGGCTCATCCAGCGCCAGACCGCACAGATCATCTATCGCGTCCAGGCCGCGCCGGAGACCCAACCGCAGCCGGCCCAGGCAATGGCCACAAACCGCGGCGAGGAAGGCGCCACCCGGCCGCAGGCGCGCTCGCGCCAGAAGGAAGGCGGGCGCAAGCTCGGTCGCAACGCGCCCTGTTGGTGCGGCAGCGGCATGAAGTATAAGCGCTGCCACGGGCGCTGAATTCGCGAATACCCTAGATCGATTTGGGGGAATTCACCAAGCTTGAATCCTCGCTTAGTTATGCGAGATGAGGTTAACTATGACCTTTGATGAGTTTATGACTGACACGGTGTTCGTGATAAAGAACAATGGAAACACTTTTGAGGGCGTCAAAGCAAGTGTTCAGTCAACGGAAATCTACATTATGAGTCGCGAGCCGTTGATTGAGCCGGGGGACGTTATTCAAAGAAAGATGTCGAACGGCGGTGAAGAGACCTATGAGGTGATTGATCCGGGCTTTTTCGAGGAATTTGAAGGATTTCCTGCACACTATCAAATGAAAGTACGAAAATTGGGCGTTCCAGAAACAAAAAGTAGGGTTCAGAAAATCACGTACAACGTAAGTGGAAGTAATGCACGAATCAACCAGAATTCAGTTGATTCATCTGTGAACATAAGTCATAGTCATCCAGACGTTGATGAAAAGCTTACAGAACTTAGGAAGGAGATCCATCGACTAATAGAAAACGAGTCACAAAGATCAGATGCGCTCAGTTTAGTCGATGCCATTGAAGGTCAGTTCGCATCTGGTTCGCCAAACAGATCGGCAATGGATGCTCTCATTAATGCTCTACCTCGTGTAGGAAACATTGCTTCCATTGGTTCGTTCCTGTTGTCATGCCTCAGCTAACAACTTAGCATCTGCCTGCGCTCATAGTGGAGAGCTGCACGAAGCCCAGTTGAAATGCGAATTTCCGTAACGCCGGAGCAACTATGAAAGGGCTCGAGGAAATACCAAAAACGGGAGCGCTCTTTGGGGTTACACAAAACGTGATTGTCGACGCCCATTGCTATCTCGGTCATAATCCCATCTGGGAAGCCCAGGGCATGCCTGCCACCATGCAGGGCAAAGATATGATCGCCTACATGGACCGGGGCGGCGTGGATCGCGTGCTTTGCGCGCCTCCCGGTGTCGGCACTGCCGACGATTTCGCGGCCGACCACGAGCGCATCGCGCAGGCTATCACCGACTACCCGGACCGCATCTATGGCTTTGCGCGGGTCAAGCCGCCGCGCGGCTCTATTGCCATCGACGAGATGCGCTACTGGCTGCGCGAACGCGGCTTTCACGCCGTCAAGTTCAACACAATCGACGCTTTCGCCAACGGCGCAGCCAACTACACGATCTCGGATCGCGCACTCATGGGGCCGGTCCTGGAAGCTATCACGACGCTCCGTGTGCCGGTCATGATCCACACCGGCGAGGAGCACGGCCACACCTGTACACCGGCGCTCGTCGCCAACCTCGCCCTCGACTTCCCTCAGATCACCTTCATCATCGCCCACGCCGGCGTGCCTGGATTCCTGCACGAAGTGATTCCTTTCATGCAAAGGGCCGAGAACACGGTGGTTGACCTTGCGGGCGTGCTGCGCCCAATCATCGTGCAGAACCTGGTGGACGCCGTCGGCGCCGAGCGCGTGCTCAACGCCACAAACGCACCCCACATGCCCATCGAGTTCGGCCCGCAACTTATCCAACGCCACTGTCGCAAACTTACAGCCGCGCAACAAGAGGCCATCCTGTGCAAGAACGCCATGCGCGTCTTTGCGATTGACGGATGACGAATTCTACGTACGACGCCATCATTATCGGTGCGGGCCACAATGGACTCGTCACCGCCGGATACCTCGCGCGCGCCGGCTGGAAGGTGCTGGTTTTGGAGCGCCGGCCCATTGTGGGCGGAGCCTGTGTCACGGAGGAAGTATTTCCCGGCTACCGCGTGTCCACCGCTTCCTATCTCGTGAGCTTGCTCCAAGCCAAGGTGGTGCGCGAACTGGAACTTCCCCGTTACGGCTATAAGGTCTTTCCCAAGAACCCCGCCTATTTCGCGCCGTATCCCGACGGCCGCCATCTCTTCATGTACCAAGATATGGCGCGCACTTGTCAAGAGATTAGCAAGTTTTCCGCTCAAGACGCGGAACGCTATCCCGCTTATGAAGCGTTTGTTGAGGGCGTCGCGCGTCTCATCGAACCGCTCTTCTTGCAGCCGCCGCCCCAGTTTCCGCCCCAACGCTTGAGCGATTGGCTGGAGCCGCTGCGCGCAGGGCGCACACTGCTGGGCCTATCCCACACCCAGATGGCTGACGTTGCCAAACTCATGACGCGCAGCGTGCAATCCATCCTGGACGAGTGGTTTGAATCGGAAGCCCTAAGAGTAGCGCTGGCTACCGACGGCGTGATCGGCACGAACGGCGGCCCGCGCACACCCGGCACCGCCTACGTGCTGCTCCACCACATGATGGGCGGGGTTGGCGGCGTACGAGGATTATGGGGATTTGTCGAGGGTGGCATGGGCGCAATCACCCAGGCGCTCGCTGCCTCGGCCCAAGCCCACGGCGCCGTAATTGAAACAGACGCGGCGGTGGCTAAAGTGCTCACACGCAACGATGCCGCTACTGGCGTAGTGCTCGCTGACGGTACGGAGTACCAAGCAAGGGTCGTAATCTCAAATGCTGACCCCAAGCGCACGTTTCTCCACCTCGTGGAGCGGAGTGACCTGCCGGATGAGTTCGTGGCGCAGATCGAATCGTATCAGTGCGAAGGGTCGTCGTTCAAGCTCAATCTGGCTTTGGGTGAGTTGCCGGACTACACTGCATTTCCCGGCACTACCCTCGGCCCGCAGCATGGGGGCACAACCCACATTTGCCCCACCATGGACTACTTGGAACGTGCTTGGGACGATGCCAAGTATGGGAAGCCTTCCACACATCCGCTGCTGGAGATCACGATTCCGACGGCCTATGATTCGTCCCTTGCGCCCCCTGGAAAACACATTATGGGGGTTTTTGCGCAATTTGCCCCTTACAACCTGCGGGAGAGTAGCTGGCCGGAGGAGAAGGAGCGCTTCGTGCAGCGCATCATCGACACCCTCGCCGCCTATGCGCCCAATCTGCCGGGCGCCATCGAGCACGTGCACGCTCTTTCCCCGCTGGACCTGGAGCAAGAGTACGGGCTCACCGGGGGCAACATCTTTCATGGAGAGCTCAGCCTCGATCAGCTTTACTTCCTACGTCCCGCGCTGGGCTGGGCGCGCTACGCCACCCCGATCCGCAACCTGTATCTCTGCGGCTCCGGCACGCACCCCGGCGGCGGCGTTACCGGCGCCCCCGGCCACAATGCGGCAATGGAGATTCTAAAGAATCATTAATTGCAGTTGGGCTCCTTCCAACTTCACTCCTCATATCAATAGGTCGTGATCTCTCAGTTATTTGCCTATTGCTCTGATACAGTGACTCCGAGCACAGCGAGGACTATGGAGTGTCAGTCCTTCTCACCATCGCCTTGGCGACTACAGATCAATTCGTAGAATCTGACTATAGGGATGAGGATATTACCAAGTCAGAATGCTCTTAGCTTTTCATTTGGCGCGGTCTCATAATGAAGATTAGGGGATTGTGAAACTGATCAATCGGGAGCACTACGAGAAGAAGAATCTCGACCCTTATTCTTTCGCAGTCTTGAGAACGGGAAGAGTGGATTCCATAAAAGACAAGTCCCCGATAGCGCTATGAGGGGCGCTACTACTCAATTGCCCGTTGAATGCGAAACAGTCGCGGTCTTCAATGACATTGTGTCCGTAGGTAGTCTTGATGGAAGGTGAGGCCTATATGGAAGACAACCCGAATGACAAGACAGGGAACGGCGAAAACCAGAAGGAACTGACGCTTGAGTTTTACCAAAGCGACGTAGATCACTATTTGAGAACCGGAGAATTGACCAAAGTAAGGCACACCATTGCGCACTGTATAGTCGGCATGCTGCATACCGCAAAGGCGATAGAAAAGTGGATCAGCAACACCGAACTATCTGAGTTTACGCCAGGAGTGGCGGTGATGGAACAGGTAGTCACCGCTCATGCTGCCGAGTTAGCAATCAAGCATATCTTGGACCTGAAAGGGCGTAAGTACGATAAGATACACAATCTCAGCGAACTCTATGACCTGTTCACAGACGAAGAGAAGAACACCGTTGAGGCTGAGTATGAAAACTACAAGAAAGACTATTCCGCCAAACGTCCACCGGGATGGGAAACAGCAGCAGAAGTATTCAAGACATGCGCGAATACTAGCGTTGCTTGGAGATACAACATACTAGAAGGCAAAGAATTGGACCCGGTAATTCCCTCCCTGCTACGAGCAGCAGGAGCTAGTGTTCTATCTCTATTCTTCCCGAAAGACTATCTCATATTGAATCCTGAATCCAGGGAAATACGGCAGTCATTGCAGGAGATTAGGGAAACGATTAGGCGAGGACTGACAGAGGGTTTCGACGGATAGCCATCCCCATCTCTCCAGCGGATGCGCCCGGGGGCCTGATGACAAGCGGGGCCAGCACACGTGCGGATAGCAACGCCGCCACCGATCCTCTCGCTGCATGCTGTTGTGGATAGAATCACAAGAACTCGCAAGGGGATTCTCCCCATCTGCGCGTTGAAAGCAGAAGGTTGTTCCCGCAGGCACAAGCTGTTATTATGGAAATACTGTACCTTGGCGCAATAGTCGCCGTGGGCAGACTCCCTAATGTCGAGAGAGGAAAGAAACTATGGCCATAAGCGGTAACGCATTGCAACAGATCAATTATGGCAAGTTGCCGGAGATATTACCGCTACCTGACCTGATAGAACTGCAGATGCGGTCCTTCCGCTGGTTCCAGACCAATGGACTGCGCGAAGTCTTCAATGAGATTTCCCCCATCGAAGACTTCACCGGCAGGAACTTCGAACTAAGTTTCGAGGTGCCGGAAAACCCATTCGACAGACCTCCCTACGACGAGACTGAATGTCGCAAACGTGATCTGACGTATCAATCGCCGCTCCGGGTGCGGGCGAAGCTTCTCATCAAGCAGACCGGCGAGATCAAAGAGATGACGGTCTTCATGGGTGACTTTCCGCTCATGAGCACGTCCGGTACATTCATCTATAACGGCACGGAGCGCGTGGTAGTCAGCCAATTGGTCCGTTCGCCGGGTGTGTACTATACCCGAAGGGAAGACCCTTCCGGCAGCCGCTTTCTTTACAGCGCCAAGCTGATTCCGAATCGCGGGGCCTGGCTGGAATTCGAAACCAGCGCAAAGGACATCCTGACTGTAAAAGTAGATAAGCGACGCACTATTCCCGTTACGGCGCTCCTGCGCGCCGTCGGCTACGGGTCGGACACCGAGATACACGAACTATTCCGCGAGGTCGACACCAATCCCGATCACTCGTACATAACCACCACCATCGGCGGACAGGACGGTGCGCAACGGCGCGATCCGTCAAACACTCACGAGACCGGGTTGCGCGAAGTCTACAAGCGCATCCGCCCCGGCGATCCGGTAACGCTCGACAACGCCAAGAACCTCATTGAGTCTACGTTCTTCAACGGACGTCGCTACGACCTCGGCCGCGTGGGACGCTACAAGCTCAACAAGCGGCTCCAGATGCCGACTCCGCCGGAAGTACGCACACTCACGCCGGAAGACCTCGTCTACATCGTGCGGCGGCTCATCGAGTTGAACAATTCGCAAAACCCGCCGGATGATATCGACCATCTGGGAAACCGAAGGGTACGCGCGGTTGGCGAACTTCTGCAGAACCAATTTCGTATCGGCCTGCTGCGCATGGAGCGTGTCATTAAAGAACGCATGACTCTCCAAGATCCGGCAACGGTAACGCCGGCTGCACTCATTAACACGCGTCCGGTGGTTGCCGCCGTGCGCGAGTTCTTTGGCGGCAGCCAGCTCTCGCAGTTTATGGACCAGACCAACCCGCTCTCCGAGCTGGGGCACAAGCGCCGCCTCTCTGCGATGGGACCGGGCGGTCTCTCCCGTGACCGCGCGGGCTTCGACGTGCGCGACGTACACCACTCGCACTACGGACGGATCTGTCCCATCGAGACGCCTGAAGGCCCGAACATCGGCCTGATCGGCAGCCTGGCCAGCTATGGGCGCGTCAACGACTATGGCTTTATTGAAACGCCCTACCGGCAGGTCTACAAGTCCCTCACGTTCAATGGCGACGGTGCGGACCTGATCGGCCACACGGTGACCGCAGACGTTACCAGCGGCGATACCGTTGTGATTCCGTCCGATACCGTGATAACCAAGAAGGACGTAGCGGCTCTCAAGGAAGCCGGACTGGTGGGGACGGAGATTCCCTTGCGTCCCTTTGCCAGCATTGATGCGGACGATGTGAAGTACCTCTCCGCAGATGAGGAAGATACATACATTGTTTCTCAGGCCAATGCCCGGGTAAACGACGTGGGCGAATTCGCCGAAGACCGCGTAGCGGTCCGTGCCGGCGGCCAGTTCCTGCAAGAAGCCCCCGATCGCATCCACTTCATGGATGTTTCGCCTAAGCAGATCGTAAGTGTGCCCACCTCGCTCATTCCGTTCCTGGAGCATGACGACGCCAACCGCGCCTTGATGGGCGCTAACATGCAGCGGCAAGCGGTACCGCTTCTGAAGCCGGAAGCGCCGCTGGTTGCAACCGGTATGGAGTGGAAAGCGGCGGAAGACTCCGGTCAAGTGCTCTGTGCTGCCGTGGACGGCATTGTCAGTGGCGCCACGGCTCGCGAAGTCCGCCTGCTGGGCGATGACGGCCAGGAGCACGTCTATCCCCTTAAAAAGTTTGAGCGGACAAATGCGGCAACGTGCTTCAACCAGCGCGCCATTGTGCGCAAAGGCGAGCGCGTAACTGCGGGTCAACCGCTTGCAGATAGTTCTTCAACGGACAACGGGCAATTGGCGCTGGGGCAGAACGTGCTCTGTGCCTTCATGTTCTGGGAAGGGAGCAACTACGAGGACGCAATCATCCTTAGCGATCGCGTGGTGCAAGACGACCTTTTCACGTCCGTTCACGTGGAGAAATATGAGTGCGAAGCGCGCGACACGAAGCTGGGGCCCGAAGAGATTACGCGCGATATTCCCAACGTTGCCGAAGAAGCCTTGCGCAACATGGACGAGAACGGCGTCATCTACGTCGGCGCGGAAGTCCACCCAGATGACATTTTGGTGGGCAAAGTCACGCCAAAGGGCGAAACGGACCTGACCGGCGAGGATAGACTCTTGCGCGCCATTTTCGGCAAGGACGCCCGCGACGTGAAAGACACGTCGAAGCGCATGCCGGCCGGTGAGCACGGCAAAGTGGTAGACGTGCACATCTTCACCAAGGACATGGGCGACGAGCTGTCCAGTGGCGTAAATGAGATGGTGCGGGTCTCCGTTGCCTCCAAGCGCAAGCTCATGGCGGGCGACAAGATGGCGGGGCGCCACGGCAACAAAGGCGTGGTGGCGCGCATCATGGCCGTTGAGGATATGCCGCATCTCGCCGACGGCACGCCGGTGGACATCGTCCTTAGTCCGCTGGGCGCGCCTTCGCGCATGAACCTCGGTCAAATACTCGAAGCGCACCTGGGTTGGGCAGCTCACGAGCTCGGTTTCCAAGCGGTCGTACCGGTCTTCGACAGCGCAAGCGAGACCGAGATCGAAAGCGCGTTAGAATCAGCGGGCCTACCCAAAAGCGGCAAGGCCACGCTCTACGACGGGCGCACGGGCGAATCCTTCGACCAAGCAGTAACGGTCGGCTGGATATACATGCTCAAGCTCGCCCATCTCGTTGAGAATAAGGTGCATGCGCGCTCTACCGGCCCCTACTCACTGATCACGCAACAACCCCTGGGCGGTAAGGCCCAGTTTGGCGGACAGCGGTTCGGAGAGATGGAAGTGTGGGCGTTGGAAGCCTACGGCGCCGCGTATACATTGCAAGAAATGCTCACGGTCAAGTCTGATGACGTGCATGGCCGTGTCAAAACATACGAAGCTATCGTCAAAGGGGAGGAAGTGCTCCAGCCAGGCATACCGGAGTCGTTCAAAGTGCTCGTCAAGGAATTGCAGAGTCTGGCCCTGGCAGTTGACGTTTTGAATGAGAACGAGGAAGAAATCCGATTCCCCGAAGAAGGCGACTCGGATGGCCTACCCGATCTGGGTGGCATCAACTTGCAAGGTCGCGAGCATCACGAGTAGCACAGGTCTGAAACCTGTTCCCAACAGACGGCAGACCACCGCTGCCAGCGGATTTCTATCCCAGCACAGCATGAGGAGGCGTATTTTTCTATGCTCGACGTTAACGAGTTCAACGCCCTACGCATCGGCCTAGCGTCACCGGAGCAAATCCGTAATTGGTCCTATGGCGAGGTAACCAAACCGGAAACTATCAACTACCGTACGCTCAAGCCGGAGCGAGACGGTCTCTTTTGCGAACGCATTTTTGGGCCGACGAAGGACTACGAGTGCTATTGCGGCAAGTATAAGCGCTATCGCTACAAGGGCATCATCTGCGATAAGTGCGGCGTGGAAGTTGCCCGTTCACGCGTACGGCGCGAGCGGATGGGGCACATCGAACTCGCCGCTGCAGTGAGCCACATCTGGTATTTCAAAGGCACGCCCAGCCGACTGGGCCAGTTGCTTGATATTTCGCCGCGCAACCTTGAGCGCGTACTGTACTTTGCTGCGTACATCATTAGCAAGGTTGAGGCAGAGGCCGTTCAAGACTCCCTCGAGAACCTCGACGAAGAAGCAAAGGACCGTCGCACGCAGCTAGAAGCTCGCACCCAGGAGCGTATCCAAGAAGTCGAAGAGAAACTGGTCGTAGATCTGCAGAGCCTTGAAGACGCTATCGCCAAAGACGATGATCAGCTAGATGAGATGATCGAGCAGGCCACGGTTGCGGAAGAGCATCACGTCACGGAGATTCGCGATCAGCTTGCCGACTGGATCGCCACCGCCGCCGAATATGATCTCATCGTGCCCTGGCAGGAGGACCCATTCGTCGCAGAAGAGGAAGTGGTCGAGAAGAAGCACCTGAGCAACTTTGAAAAGGCCAGCGACGAATACCTTAATGGCATCGCCGAGCGCGTCCAGGGCGAGCAGGATCAACTCAAAGCTGCCTTACCCGCGAGTCAAGTGGCCCTACGCGAGCAAACAGACGGCGAAATCGCCAACGCGCAGGAGCAGATGGAAAAGGAACTTGCCGCGCTGCCGGAATTCTTAGAGCAAAAGGCGGAAGACCTCAAGCTGCTGCAGCCGCTGCTTATCCTCGATGAGAACCAATACCAACGCCTCACACAGACGTGTGAAGGCATGTTCGTGGCGGCTATGGGCGCCGAAGGGCTGCTAGACATCTTGCGCGACCTCGACCTCGACGCGTTGGCAAGTCATCTGCGGGACGAGGTGCGCTCCACCTCCAGCCAGAAGCGCAAAAAGGCCATCAAACGGATGCGCATCGTGGAGTCATTCCGACGTTCCGGCAACCGCCCGGAGTGGATGATCCTCTCCGCGCTCCCGGTGCTCCCGCCCGACCTGCGCCCCATGGTGCAGCTCGACGGCGGACGCTTCGCCACCAGCGATCTCAACGACCTCTACCGCCGCGTTATCAACCGCAACAACCGGTTGAAGAAACTGCTCGACCTCGGCGCGCCGGAAATCATCATCCGCAACGAGAAGCGCATGCTTCAAGAGGCAGTCGACGCCTTGGTGGACAACGGCCGGCGCGGGCGCGCCGTATCGGGCTCCACCGGCCACAAGCTGAAGAGCCTCTCGGACCTGCTGCGCGGTAAGCAAGGGCGCTTCCGCCAGAATCTTCTCGGTAAGCGCGTGGACTACTCCGGTCGATCCGTCATCGTTGTCGGGCCGGACCTCCGGTTGCACCAGTGCGGCCTGCCCAAGCGTATGGCGCTGGAGCTCTTCAAGCCGTTCGTCATGCGCTCCCTGGTCGATGGCGGCCACGCCGCCACCGTAAAGATGGCAAAGCGAATGGTGGAGCGCGGCGCGTCCGAGGTGTGGGACGCGCTGGAAGAAGTGACCACGAACCATCCGGTGCTGCTTAATCGCGCGCCGACCCTGCACCGCCTTGGTATCCAGGCGTTCGAGGTCGTGCTGGTGGAAGGCAACGCGATACAGCTTCATCCGCTTGTCTGCCAGGCCTTCAATGCCGACTTCGACGGCGATCAGATGGCAGTGCACGTACCCCTCTCTCGTAAAGCGCGAGAAGAGGCCTACGACCTCATGCTCTCGTCCCGTAACTTGCTCTTGCCCGCCGACGGCTCGCCCGTCGTCAGCCCAACGAAGGACATGGTCTTAGGATGCTATTACCTCACAAGTGTGCAGAAACAGGCCAACGGCGCAGGTAACGGCAATTTGGAGTCCGTAGATGCCAAGGTGCGCGTATTCAATGACTTCGATGAAGTCATGCTCGCACATGAATTGGGAATGGTCGGTCTGCGCGAGCTCATCAAGATACGCGCCAATCCCATCGATGTACCGGATAGTAGCGAAAATCCCGATAACCCGTTCCAGTACGGCGACCTCTATGATGCCACGCCGGGACAGGTGCTTTTCAACCGCATTCTGCCACGCACTCTCCGATTCCGACACGAAGTCATGGACAAGGGCAATTTGAAGGACGTGGTAGACACCGCCTTGCGCAGGGCCGGTCCGGAGCAAGCAATCACACTTGTGGATGACATTAAGGAGATTGGTTTCCACTTCGCCACTATTTCCGGTTCAACAATCGCGATGTCTGACATCGAGATGCCGAAGGAGAAGATGGGGATTCTCGCCGATGCCGAAAAACGCGTCGCACTCATCGAGCAGCAGTACCGCCGGGGGATCATCACGGAACAAGAGCAGCGCGACCTGGTGATTCGCACTTGGAAACAGGCGCAAGATGACGTCACCGACGCGGTGAAGGAAAACCTGAGCGAAGGCGGGAACATCTACATGATGTCGGTATCCGGCGCAGCCAAAGGCGGATTTGAGCAAGTGCGACAGTTGGCGGGCATGCGCGGACTAATGGCCGACCCGCAAGGCCGCGTCATTCCGCTGCCCGTGCGCTCGAATCTCCGGGAAGGCTTGAGCGTGCTGGAATATTTCATCTCAACCCACGGCGCGCGCAAGGGCCTGGCCGATACCGCCTTGCGTACGGCTGACTCGGGATACTTGACCCGGCGTCTTATAGACGTGGCACAGGACGTGATTATTCGTGAGGATGACTGCGGCGCCGCCATTGGCATCACAACGCACGCTCCGCAGGACCGCGACGTTTCCGATTCGCTCGGCGAACGTGTGAGCGGACGTTTCGCCCTTCATCCCATCATCCACCCTGTTACCGGTGAGATCATCGTAGACGCCGGACAATTCATCGATGACGAAGAGGCCAGAGCGATTAACGATGCCGGATTGGACAGCGTACAAGTGCGCAGCCCCGTGACGTGCCAGGCGCGGGTTGGAGTCTGCGCCAAGTGCTACGGTCGGGACCTCGCCCGCAACGCTGTGGTCGCGGAGGGTGCTGCCGTGGGCATTATCGCTGCCCAGTCCATCGGCGAGCCGGGCACGCAGCTTACCATGCGCACCTTCCACACCGGCGGCGTGGCCACCGAGGACATCACCCGCGGTTTGCCCCGCGTAGAGGAACTCTTCGAGGCGCGCACGCCAAAGGGCGTCGCCACCGTCAGCGACATAGACGGCGTAGTGTCCATCGACCGGGCCGACGATCACTTGAAAGTCACCGTCACGTCGGTACAGACCTTTGCCGAGCGTATCGCTGTGCCGGACGGTTTCACGCTGCTTGTCGCGGATGGCGATGAAGTGGCCTACGGCCACGTACTCGCCCGCCAAGAGACAGATGATGAGAGTGAGGCAATAGAATCCACGAAGGATAGCGCCGAGATTGTCGAGCGCGAAATTTTTTCCCACGTGGCCGGTCAGGTTAGCCTTGAGGATGGTTTTGTTACCGTCAACTTCGATGAGACCGAAGAGCGTGAGTACGGCGTCCCGCTGACTGCGTACCTGCAGGTCAAAGCGGGCGAGACGATTCGTGCCGGCGATCAACTGACGGAGGGTTCAAAGAACCCACAAGACGTTCTCCGCATTCTGGGACGCGAGGCCGTTCAACGCAATCTCGTGGACGAAGTGCAGAAAGTCTACCGCTCGCAGGGCGTCTACATCAACGATAAGCACATAGAGGTTATCGTACGGCAGATGCTGCGGCGCGTCCGCATCGAACATGCCGGCGATACCGACTTCCTGCCTGGGGAACTCGTGGACCGCCTCAAGTTCGAGGAGGCCAACGAGCGCGTTCTGGCGGAAGGCGGCGAGGCAGTCACGGCTGAACAGATACTGCTGGGCATTACAAAGTCGAGCCTGCAAACAGACTCCTTCCTGGCGGCAGCGTCATTCCAGGAGACCACGCGCGTCCTCACCGACGCCGCCCTGGAAGGCAAGGTTGACCGCTTGGTGAGCCTCAAAGAAAACGTCATCATCGGCAAGCTCATTCCGGCAGGCACCGGCATTCGCGCTCGAGAAGAAGCCGCGGCTTTGCGCAAACGTCAGGCTGCAGAGCAGGCTGCCGCAGTCCTCTTTACGGATGAGGGCGACACCGATGAAGATGGGCAGGAGGCAGTCGCCGCGTCTTCGGCGAAGGCGGCCGCCACGATGAAGGAACAAGCCACACGATTTTTCGGGGGGACCGATGGCGACGAGCCCGTGGCGGAGGCTACTCCGAGCGAACCCGTTGCGGAGGCTACTATCGAAGAACCCGCTGCGGAGGGCTCCTCGGAAGAACCCGCAGTCTAGCCGGCCGGCCTGATCTCATTGCAGATAGTTTGCCGAAATAGGCTAAAAGGGCGGGCGCATTCACCGGCTTAGAGCCTGGGTGAATGCGCCCGCCCTTTGTGATTCGTTGCGCGGAGACTCGAGTTTTCCGGCAAACCTGCTATCGCTGTCTGCGGGGAGTATTTCGGTCGTCCGAATCGAGGATGATGGTTACCGGCCCGTCGTTGACAAGCGATAGCTGCATCATCGCTCCGAATTCACCGCTAGCGACGGGGATTCCCTGGTTGCGCAAGCTGCCGGCAACCTGTTCGATCAGAGGTTCAGCCTCCGCGGGCGGGGCGGATCGGGTAAAACTGGGTCGGCGCCCCTTGCGGGTCTCTCCGTACAGCGTGAATTGAGAGACCACGAGCACCGCGCCACCCACGTCCTGCACGGAAAGATTCATCTTGCCCCCGTCTTCACCGACGTCATCGCCAAAGATGCGCAACGTGGCAAGTTTTGCCGCAATATAGACCGCTGCCTCGTCAGTATCGCCTGACTTCACCGCAACGAGCGCAACCAGGCCGCGGCCGATGCTTCCGACCACCTTTTCACCAACTCGTACGCGCGCTTCACTGACGCGTTGCACCACAGCCAACATGTGGGTACCCTATAGGGGAAATCTCGCAGTGACGGGGCTCTTGCACAGTATAGCACGTGGCTTTCGACCCCCCGTCCTGCTATGTTCGTCTCCCTGCGGTATAATGGGGATTGTAGAGCGTGGCATACCAAGGGTGGTATGTGCGGCTCGATTGGGTGCTGCTAACGCGCCTATCGAGAAGCATAACGCGCGTTTAGAGTGCACAAAGATGTGCGGACATCGTGTAGCGAACTGAGGCACAGCGTGACGTGTCCCTAGTAGGATACGTGGCAAGCGGTGTCTTTTGTGTGTTACGTGATTAGTTAGAGTAAGGCTTCCGGCCTGCAGAGCCAAAGGAGGTAACATGGGAATGGGTCAAAGCCAGCAACCGAGAGACCAGGTTACCGACGCGGAGCTTCCGGTACGAGACCCTGGCGATCTAGCAAACTACGACAACGACCAACTCATTGATTTCTATGCAAGCATGCTATTCGTGCGGCGCTTTGAAGAGCGCGTGGCCGAAATGTACCTGCGTGCCAAAATCGGCGGCTACTGTCATCTCAACATCGGCGAAGAAGCCACCGTCGTCGGCACGCTCAAGGCCCTTAGAGATGACGACTATTTCTTCGGCAGCTATCGCGAACACGGCTTTGCTATCGTCCGTGGTGTACCCGCCGGCGCCGTCATGGCTGAGTTATTCGGCAAACGTGACGGTTGCGCGCGAGGCCGCGGCGGCTCGATGCATTTGGTAGATCCCGATCGCCGCTTCATGGGCGGATACGGCATCGTCGGCGGCAGTATACCCCTATCCACCGGAGTCGCCTTCGCGATCAAGTACCGGGAAAGCGACGAAGTCGTTATGTCGGTCTTCGGCGACGGCGCCACCAACATCGGGGCTTTTCACGAGGCGCTCAACATGGCCTCGCTGTGGAAACTGCCGAACCTCTTCATCTGCACGAACAACCAATACGGCATGGGCACCAGCGTCGCACGCGCGTCAGCGGTCACCGACCTTTGGAAGAAAGGGGTCGCCTACGATATCCCGGGGTACACAGTAAACGGTATGGACGTGCTTGCCGTCTATCAGCTCACGAAGAAGCTGGTGGAGGAAGTGCGCCGCACGAGCGAGCCGATCTTCGTCGAGTGCGCGACCTACCGCTACCGCGGCCACTCTATGGCCGATGCGGGCAAGAATTACCGTTCCGAAGAGGAGATTGCAGCCTGGCGTAAGCGCGATCCGGTTGAGAACTTCCGCGTGCGTTTACTTGAGGGCGAGATTTTCGACCAAAAGGACGCCGATGCCATTGAGGAGGAAGTGCTTGCCAAGGTGCAAGCAGCGGTGGATTTCGCCGAAGAGAGTCCCTTCCCTGACGTGGCCGACCTGCACCAATTCGTGTACGCAGAGGATGTGTAGGCATGACCGAAATGACGTACCGTGAAGCCCTCCGCGATGCCCTCATCGAAGAGATGGACCAAGACCCGAATGTCTTCATCATGGGTGAAGAGGTTGGCGTCTTTCAGGGCGCGTACAAAGTCACTGAGGGCCTGCTGGATCGCTTCGGCGAAAAGCGGGTCGTTGACACACCGATCGCCGAGGAAGGCTTTATCGGTATCGGCACGGGTGCAGCGATGACGGGTTTGCGCCCCGTTGTCGAATTGATGACGATCAATTTCGGGATGGTGGCGATGGACCAGATCGCCAACCATGCCGCCAAGATTAGCTACATGTTCGGCGGCAGGCTCAAGTGCCCCATGGTGATTCGCGCTCCCGGTGGCGGCGGTCAGCAGCTCACGGCGCAGCACTCGCACAGCCTAGACGTGTGGTTCGCGTATATACCCGGCTTGAAGGTAGTCGCGCCGGCGGTGCCTGCCGACGCCAAAGGTTTGCTCAAGACCGCCATCCGAGACGATAATCCGGTAATGTTCTTGGAACATCTCGCGCTCTACAACACCAAGGGCGTGGTGCCGGAAGGAGAGCATACGGTGCCCTTTGGCGAAGCGGACGTGAAGCGTATCGGCACTGACGTGACCTTGATCGCGCACTCGCGGATGGTCCTCTATGCGTTGCAGGCCGCAGCCCAACTGGGCGAAGAAGACATCAGCGTGGAAGTCATTGACTTGCGGAGCATACGTCCGCTGGACGTAGAGACCCTTATTCACTCCGTGCAAAAGACTAACCGGTGCGTCATTGCGGAAGAAGAGCACCGCTCCTTTGGCGTGAATGCCGAGGTGGCCGCGACCATCTACGAGGAAGCCTTCGACTACTTGGATGCCCCCATCGAGCGCGTTGGCGGCGTTGAGGTGCCGATGCCTTACTCCAAACCCTTGGAGCAAGCCGTGATCCCCAGCCCGGAAAAGATTGCAGACGCCGTCAAGAGAACCCTTAACCACTAGGCCGGCAGTAGGAGGAGCTACCCAAGTTATGGCACGCGAGATTCCTATGCCCCGCCTGAGCGATACGATGGAAGAGGGAAGAGTCCTGCAGTGGTACAAGCAGGTGGGTGACAGCGTAAAGAAGGGCGAGTTACTGGCCGAAATCGAGACTGATAAAGCCGTGATGGATCTCGAGTCGGTTGAGGAAGGTACCCTGCTCGAACTTCTCGTTGCTGAGGGCGGCGCGGCTCCCTTGGGCGCTCCTATTGCGCTGGTGGGCGATGAAAGCGAGTTGGGCAAGCAGATTGCCGTTCCGGCACAGAACGCGCCGGCGACAGAAACTGTACAACCAAGCGTTGCCGGGTCTGACGGCAGTACCCAAACAAAGCCTGCGCCCGCTTCGCTGCCCGCAGACGGTTCCGCCGCGAAAGACGCATCCGGCCGCATCAAGGCATCACCGCTCGCGCGCCGCATTGCCGCCGAAGAGGGAATCGACCTACTGCAGGTTAAAGGCACCGGCCCCAGCGGCCGCATTGTCAAGGAAGACGTTGAGAACGCGGCACGCAATGCCGCGGTGGCTGATGACCCCGCCGCCGAACCAAGTTCCTCTGAAGTGGCATCGCTCTCACGCATGCAGTCCACAATTGTCCGGCGAATGCTTGAGAGCAAGACCACAGTGCCACACTTCTACCTAACGCTGGAGATCGACATGGGCGCCGCCAAAGAAATGCGCGCGCAGGTCAATTCCGCCTGGAGCAAGGAAGAACGGATTAGCTTCAACGACATCATCATCAGAGCCACCGCGCTCGCTCTCATGCGGCATCCGGATGCAAACGGCTCCTACCGAGACGGCGGTTTTGTCTATCATGAAGAGGCTAACATCGGAATTGCCGTTGCCGTACCCAACGGCTTGCTGGTTCCCGTACTCAAGAATTGCGACACAAAGCCTCTCCGCCGGCTGGCTGCGGAAGCGAAAGTGCTGGTTGAGCGCACCCGCGAAGGCAAGAACCGGCCCGGAGACTTAGAGGGCGGCACTTTTACGGTCTCGAATCTGGGCATGTTTGGCGTGCGCGACTTCTATGCCATCGTGAATCCGCCCCAGGCCGGCATAATTGCCGTCGGCACGATTGAGCCGCGGCCCGTCGTGCGCGAAGGAGAAATCGTTGTGCGCGACATAATGAACCTAAGCATCTCCGCCGATCACCGTATCCTCTACGGTGCCCCCGCCGCTGAGTTTCTGCGCGACTTGAAGGATCTCTTGGAAAATCCGTACAACTTACTGGGCTAAGAAGCTTGCCGCTTCACTTCCTTCGCCAATGCGTAGGGCGAACTGAGGGTTCGCCCTATTTGATTCACAGGCCGTGCTTTCGGCAAGATGGAGTCAGTGTGCATTACGTTACACCCTATTGATCGCCAAAGGACCCAGCACCGCCCGCAGGCGGGCGGAAGCACGTGAAAGAAAGTGGCTATGCCAGAAAAAACTTATGACGTTGTAATTATCGGCGGCGGGCCGGGGGGCTACCCCGCCGCTATTCGCGGCGCACAGCTTGGGCTCAAGGTCGCGGTGGTTGAGAAGGAAAAAGTCGGCGGGATTTGCCTCCACAAGGGCTGCATCCCCACCAAGGCTCTGCTGGAGTCCGCAGAGCACCTGCACCACGCTCGTGATGAGAGCGGCGCCTTCGGTGTCGTCGCCACCGACGTTTCTTTTGACTATGCCAAAGTGCTTGCACGCAAATCCCAGGTGGTTGCTCAACTCCACAAAGGCGTGCAAGGTCTGCTACAAAAAAACAAGATTGACGTATTCTATGGGACCGGAATGCTCACGTCGCCCCAACTGGTGCGCGTGGAGGACAGCTCCGGCGCCCAAGACCTGCGGGCCGCGAACGTCATCATCGCGACCGGCTCACGCCCGCGCAGCCTGCCGGGACTGGAGCTTGACGGCAAGACCGTGATTAGCAGCGACCACGCGCTTGAACTCTCGACGCTGCCAAAGTCCGTCATCATTCTCGGCGCTGGGGCCGTTGGCGTTGAGTGGGCGAGTCTCTTCCACGACTTCGGTGTGGCGGTGACAGTTGTAGAGATCATGCCCACGTTGGTTCCTCTGGAGGATAAGGACATTGGCAAGGAGCTTGGCCGCTCGTTTACCCGGCGCGGCATCACCGTCAAGACCAACGCCAAGCTAGTCGTGGATAGCGTGCATTCCGGTGAGAATTCCGTATCAGTGGACATTGAGGTTTTGGGCAAAAGGGAGGCTCTGGAAGCTGACTTGCTGCTGGTAGCCGTCGGTCGCACCGGCAATACTGAAGACATCGGTCTTGAATCGATCGGCGTAAATACAGAGCGCGGCGTCATCCCGGTTGACGGTTACGGCCGCACGAACGTACCGCACGTCTACGCCGTCGGCGACGTTGCGGGCGGCTACTTGCTCGCCCACAAAGCCACGGCCGAAGGGCACGTCGCCGTCGAACACATAGCCGGTGAGGAGCCCTACCCGTTAGACCCCCTGCGCGTGCCACGCGCCACGTACTGCCGTCCTGAGATCGCGAGCATCGGTCTCTTGGAGGAAGAGGCCGTCGAGCAGGGAAGGGAAGTGAAAGTAGGTCGGTTCCCCTTTGCCGCGCTGGGTAAAGCACTCATAAAAGGGCAAACCGAAGGCTTTGTAAAGATGGTCTGCGACGCCGAGACCAGCGAAATCCTGGGCACACACGTCATCGGCCCGAACGCAACGGACATTGTCGCTGAGATGGGCCTGGCCCAACTGCTGGAAGCAACACCTCTGGAAGTCGGCCTCAATATCCATCCCCATCCCACGCTTGCGGAGGCGATCATGGAGGCCTCTTGGGACGTAGACGGCCGCGCCGTACACGTGTATCGACGACGCTAACCCCAAAGAACCTGATGTGAAGAACTTGGCTCGAATACGCCAGCTTGGAGAAATGAACCATGGCAACCAGATTTGACGTTCGCAACCCGGCGTTCTTCGATCTCGTACCGCAAGCCGCGGCGTTGGAGCGCGTAGCGGGCGGCTTTGCATTCACCGAAGGGCCGGTTTGGCGTGACGACAGTCTGCTGTTTAGCGATATACCCAACAGCCGCACCGTTTGCTGGCGCGAATCGCCTGAAGGTTTTTCCGTGAGCACCTATCGCACGCCTTCGGGCAATGCGAACGGCCTGACCCTCAATGGCGAGGGGTGTCTCATTTCGTGCGAACACTCCGCGCGGCGCGTGAGCCGCCAAGAGGCCGACGGTTCGTACAGCTCCCTCGCCGACAGCTACCAGGGGAAAAAACTCAATAGCCCGAACGACGTGGTTGTGCGTAGCGACGGCACCATTTACTTTACCGATCCGCCGTACGGCGTAGAAGACTTGGGGCTGGAGCCGGACTTGGACTTTCGCGGCGTGTACATGATAACCACCGACGGCGTGCTGCACCTCTTGGTGGATAACTTTGACCGCCCGAATGGTCTGGCATTCTCGCCGGACGAGAAGGTACTCTACATCAATGACAGCCGCCGCCGCCACATTCGCGCTTTCACAGTGAGCGATGACGGCACACTGGACAATGGCCGGCTTTGGACAGACATGAATTCAAGCGATGACGGCAGTCCCGACGGCATGAAGGTGGATACTAACGGTAACGTCTTTTGCACCGGGCCGGGCGGCATTTGGGTGATGAATCCGGCAGGTCACGTGCTGGGAAGAATCATTGGCGACGAGCAGCCCGCCAATCTTGCGTGGGGCGGCGGCGACTGGCGCACGCTCTACGTCACGGCCCGGACGAGCCTCTACCGTATTCGCCTAAACACCACCGGCATCCCCGTTCCAAGCTCACAAAGCAGGAAATGAAAGACGGCCGCTTGGTTACGCCTACTCCGCAGGCGACCGCGTAAGACGCTCCCACTGCTTCGGGTCAATCACAACCGACGGCTGGGCGGGCTGAGCGCGGATTTCCTCCAGAAAGTCTACAAACTGCTTCACTTTGTCTATGCCTTCCTGCACCGAACCGTCCGGCTGCCAATTCTCATAGAAGTTCTGATGCAAGGAGCTTGCCTCTCTGAAGCAGGCGCTCAATAGAGGATTTCCCGTGTCGCGGGAGAGTTGGGTTACACAACGTCGAAGAGCAGTCTATGCGAGTTGTGGTTCCAGCCTCTGCTCGCAGCGACTGCCTTCACGGCATGCGCGGCTGCGCCCCAGGCTTTCTCCGAAGCCTGTAGCCGGTCGCCTTTATCGAATTCTTCCTGAGCCTGACGGACAAAGCGACGGCTGAGCGCCGCACAGTCGTCCGCATTTGTTTGCTTGTAGTTCTCCATTGAATCATCTCCTTTTCTCACTATACCACTGAGCGTGATACCATTCAGCAGCGTGGACCAGAAAATATGGAGAGAGATTGCCGGTGTCTATCGGAGTAACACTCGTAACAGGAGCTACCGGCCAGCAAGGCGGCGCCGTGGCACGCGCTCTATTGGCTGAGGGCCAAACGGTACGGGCGCTCACGCGGGACCTTGCCCGTGCCGAAACGCTGATTGCCGACGGCGCGCGCGTAGTAGTGGGCAACATGACCGATCCGCTGCAGATGAAGCGCGCCTTCCAAGGCGTAGGCACCGCATTTCTCATGGGCACGCCTTATGCGGGCGGCCCGGAGGCGGAGTGGCAGCAGCTTGAGACCTGTATCAAGGCGGCGCAAGCTGCCCACGTGAGTCACGTCGTCTACTCCTCGGTGCAGCGTGCGAGTGACCTGCTTGATGTGCCGCATTACGCACAGAAGTTTAGCGCTGAGCAGTATCTCCAAGCAAGCGGCATTCCCTGGACGATTCTGCGTCCGGTGTTCTTCATGGACAACTTTGGCGCGGAAGCGCTGGCGGGCAATCTGCTGGCCGGTCGGCTGCATGCTCCCATGCCGCCCCACATCGCAACGCAACTTGTGGCCGTGGACGACATCGGACGCGCCGCCGCCGCAGTTCTGGCCGCGCCGGATGCCTGGGCAGGCAAGACCCTTGACCTGGCCGGCGACGAACGCACGTGGGAGGAGATTGCCCAAGACATTGGCGCGGCAATTGGCCGTACCGTGGATTTCTATCCGCTGCCGCCGGAGTGGGTAGCCGAACATATGGGCGACGACTACGCGGCGTACTATGACTGGCTTTGGAAAAAGGGTTTCACCGCAAATGTAGCAGCGATGGAGGAGACGGTCGGCTTCCAGCCTAAGGACTTCGCAACGTATCTCGCAGAGGCGCGCTGGACCCTCGACCTGCGGATCGAGCTAGAAGTGCACTCGCCGCGGTCATTTTCGTGAAGCGGAAATATCCACCTAGGAGTATGGGGCATTCCGCTGCGTGGCTCTTTTCCGTTCATACTTCGACAAGCTCAGTACGAACGGTGAAAGGGCCATCCCGCATAAGGTCTTACCAAGCTAGCCTCTAGTGATCTAAGAGAAGGCAAGATTCGTCACTCCCGCTTTCGCGGAAATCTACCCATCAATCACCACGAACTCTTCCGCCACCACCCGCGCGTCGATTGCCGCCTGCAGCGCGCCGATCTGCGCCTGCGCATGCGTCACCGCCTCTGCCAGTGGAACGAGCGTAAAGTCTTTGTCGGTGCGGAGTTTTAGCTCCACAGACTCATTCTTCAGCGTACGGCGGCTGACAGTGATGCGCAGAGGCATTCCCAAGAGATCGGCATCGGTGAATTTCACCCCCGGACTCTCGTTCCGATCGTCGAAAAGCACCGTAATGCTGGCCGCGCCTAGATCAGCGTAGAGCTGCTCCGCCGTCTGCATGACTGTTTCATCGTTCTGGTTCAGCACCACCAGATATACGTGGAACGGCGCAACTGACACCGGCCAGATGATGCCTCTCTCATCATGAGAGGCTTCTACAACTGCCGCCATGAGGCGTTCAACCCCTATGCCGTAGCACCCCATCACCATGGGATGCTGGGCGCCGGTTTCATCGCGGTACTGGGCTTTGAGCGCCGCCGTATACTTCGTCCCCAACTTGAAGATATTGCCCACCTCGATGGCGCGCTCCAAGCGCACCGGCCCACCGCAACGCGGGCAGGGCGCGCCCGCATACGCGCTGGCAATATCCGCCACCACGTCGGCCGAATAGTCGCGGCCGTAGTTCACGTTGTGCAGGTGATATCCTACTTTGTTCGCCCCAGCTACCAGGTTGGCGGACTGCGCCACCAGGTCGTCCACAACGACCTCCACGCCGGTCACGCCTATCGGCGAGGCGTACCCCGGCACGATCCCATACTCGCTCAGTTCCCCTTCGGTAGCAGGCCTGAGTGCCGTAGACTTCGTGGCGTTCGTCAGCTTGGTCTCGTTCACCTCCATGTCGCCGCGCACTACAGCAAAGATCAGGCCCTGGTCGCCCATGAAGAAAGCGGCTTTTGCCGTGCTCGTCTCGGGAATGTCCAGCAAGGCCGCCAACTCCGCAATCGTCTTCGTGTCCGGCGTTGCCACTTCTTGGAGGGGTTGCGGCTCGCCGCCGTCGACCACGTCCTTGCGAAAAGTTGCAATTTGCCGGTTTGCACTGAGTCCGCAGGCATCGCAGAGCACTAGCGTGTCCTCTCCAACCGGCGTAAGCGACATGAATTCATGGGCCATGGTGCCGCCCATCATGCCCACATCGGAATCGACTGATATCACGTCCAGCCCGCAGCGGCGAAAGATATCGAAATACGCCTGGTAGACCTCTGGATAGTAGCGATCCAAGTCCTCCTGCGTGATGTGGGCGCTGTAGGCGTCCTTCATGGTGAACTCGCGCAATCGAATCGCCCCGGCGCGCGGACGCGGCTCATCGCGAAACTTGGTCTGTATCTGGTAGAGCATCACCGGCAGTTGGCGGTAGGAGTGGACGTTATAGCCAATGAGGCTCGTGATGACCTCTTCATGGGTCATGGCGAGCACCAGGTCGTGATCGGCGCGATCTTTCAACCGCACCAAGTCGTCGCCGATGTCGTACCAACGACCCGTCTGCTGCCAGATTTCCGCAGGCTGCACGACCGGCATGGTGAGTTCCTGTCCGCCGATATCATCCATCTCCTCGCGCAAAACCTGCTTGATCTTTGCTGCCACACGCGTGCCGAGCGGGAGCAGGCTGTAAATGCCGGATGCGAGCTGACGGATGAAGCAGCCCCGTACCAGCAACTTGTGGTTGGGCACTTCTGCTTCCGCAGGGTCGTCGCGTAACGTCTCACAAAGTAAGTTTGAGCGTCTCATGATATGGACAATGCTCCGCAGTCATGCTTTCTTTCTAGGCTAGTCAACGATAATAGTGTCTCGGGAAGTGAATTCAGTGTATCAGAATCCCGATGGCGGGTACGCCGGCAACGCGGCGGAAACGGCGCTCTATCCGCTATGGCCGTCGCCAGGAGCGACCGTCCCGGGCAATGAGGGCATCGGCCTCCGGCGGTCCCCAGCTACCGGCCTCGTAGTTCGGGAAATTGCTGGCGGGGCTGGAATCCCACGCCTCGATAATGGGCGTGATCAAGCCCCAAGCATACTCGATCCATTCACTGTGGGCGAAGAGCGTACGGTCGCCTCGCATTATGTCGAGTAGGAGCGTCTCGTAGGCCGGCGGAGCCTCACCATTGAAAAGCGATTCATAGTCGAAATTCATGCTCACAGGTTGCACGCGAATAGTTTGACCGGGGGACTTCACGCGGAATTGCAGCGAAAAACCCTCGTTGGGCTGCACACGGATGACGATCGCATTCGGGTTCACCGTATCAGCGGGCATGAGCCCGAAAAGCAAGTGCGGCACCCGCTTGAATTGAATCGCGATTTCCGTTACCTTCTTCGCCATGCTCTTGCCGGAGCGTAAGTAGAACGGTACGCCCTCCCAGCGCCAGTTGTCGATGTGGAGCTTCAGCGCGGCGAAGGTTTCGCGGTTTGAGCGCGGGTCGGTATCTTCCTCTTCTCGGTACCCCTTGATGTATTCTCCCTGCACCCATCCCTGACCGAATTGGCCGCGCACCGCCCACTGATCGAGCTCTGAGAGCGGAATCTGCCGGGTGGCGCGCAAGACCTTGATCTTCTCCGCGCCAACGGCCTCAGAATCGAACACCACCGGCGGGTCCATCGCCACGAGGGAGTACAGTTGCAACAGGTGATTCTGGAACATGTCGCGCATGGCGCCGGACTCTTCGTAATACCCCGCTCGGTGCTCTATTCCCAAGCTCTCCGAAGCTGTGATCTGCACGTGGTCAACGTAACGGCGGTTCCAAAGCGGCTCGAAGATATGATTCGCCAGCCGGAAAACTAGGATATTCTGCACCGTCTCTTTGCCGAGATAGTGGTCGATGCGGTAGGTCTGGGATTCGGAAAAGACGTTCGCGAGTTGCGCGTTGAGCGTATGGGCGGTCGTGAGGTCTCTGCCGAACGGCTTCTCGATTACGACACGCCGCCAAGACGACTCTTCCCCATACCCCTGATGTAGTCCCACAGCCCCTAGCTGCTGGATCACATCTGAATATACGCTGGGAGGTGTCGAGAGATAGAAGACGTAGTTGCCGCCGCAGTTGTGATTCTTTGAGACCGAATCCAACAACTCCGCAAGTTGCTGGAAGTCTCTGCGGTTGCCATAGTTGCCGGAGATGTAATACAGCCGCTGTGCGAATTTTCCCCACGCATCCCCATCAACCGGTGCCGCTCCCGCAGACTCGCGCACGGCGGCCTCCATCTCGTCGCGAAAAACTGCGGTATTCCATTTGCTGCGGGAAAAACCCACAATCGCGAAGTCTTCCGGGAGCAGCCCACGCTGCTGCAAACTATACAGAGCGGGCACGATCATGCGGCTCGTCAAGTCACCGGTAGCACCAAAGATCACAATGGCGCATCCCTCAGGCCCGCGCGGCAAAGTCGCGCTGTCCTCCAGTCCGGCAGCTTGCGGCGCAAATTGCATTGATGCCTTCCCCTCTTTGGCTGTTAGCATCTTTCTTGCAACACATTATAGCGTGTACGCCGCAACCTCCTGCCGTTCCAAGTGAGCACGGCGCAGACATTGCCACGTATCCCAGCAGCATAGTGAATTGAGTGAAACTATGCAAACGAGGACTTACACCCGAGACCCAAGTAGCCACCAACCGCGGGGATGCAGACTTGACCGTAGCGCGGGGGCTCTTACCCCGCTCGGGCCGTGTAGCTATTCGCACACAAAATAACAATAATAGTTTCCCGCTTTCGCGGGAATGACGGGCCGAATCGCTGCGGGCCGGTACGCTATACGTTGATCTATTAGGGACTATCTTACTATTGAGTAGTCAATGCTCTGCACTAAGCACGTGCTCGATTGCAGCGAGGCCCTGCTCGTAGTCCGCACCGAGGTGAACGCGTAGCACGCGCCGCCCGTGTCCCTGCAAGGAGCGCATGTCCCCGATCGCCTGCGCCTGGATGAACGTGCCAAACGAATACGGCGCACCGGGTATCGGCACGTCATCGGCAATGTCGGCCGTAAGTTGCAAGCACGATACAGCATTGGGGCCGCCTTTGTGCAGTTGTCCCGTGGAATGGAGGAACCGCGGCCCGTAGCCCAGCGTGGTGGCCGCTCGTTCGGCGGCGCGAAGCGCGTGGCGGATAGCGTGCAAACGGTCATGGACTGCGCCGTCCTGTGGCAGATACGCCATCAGCGCTACGTAGTCGCCGGACGCCACGTGGTTGAGAAACCCGCGCAACGCTTCCGCAACCGTTTCGCCCTCGCAATCGCCATAGAGGGTTAGGGCACCTTGCACGACAGCCGGGCTCTCATCAGGAAGCGCGCCATCCTCCCGGTATGTCTGCAAGAGCGCGGCGGTGTTGTCCTTGCTCTCTTTGACGTTCGGTTCGTCGAAGGGGTTGACGCCCAGCAGGTGGCCGGCGACCGCTGTTGCCACTTCCCATCGGAAGAACTCTTGCCCCAAGTCCATTCGATCCGTCATATCCAGACTGATAACCGGGTGTCCGGCCGCTGCCAGCGACTTGAGCTGCTCCGCCACTTTGCCTTTTTCTGCGCCCGGCAAAGCAATGTGCACAAAGACCCGGTCAGCGCCGTACGTCTCCGGATCGCAAAGTTCCTCGCCTTCAACCGGGACGACGCCCACTCCTTGTTTGCCGAGACTCTCGGCCACAAGCTGCTCGATCCACCAACCCAGGGTGTTGATTTCCGACGCGCAAACGAGCGTGAGCTTGTCTCGCCCCTGCCGGGCATAGGTCACAATCTGAGCCCCCAACACAAAGCCGGGGTTATCGACTGCGGCAACGTTCGGCCCGCAGCGCCGTGTCATTGTTGCAGCACGCTCAAGAAAGTCGGCCACGTCCATGCCGATGAGGGCCATGGGAACCAAGCCGAAGAACGAATGCGCCGAATACCGGCCGCCGATGTCAGCGGGATTGCGGAAGACGTGACGAAAGCCTCGCGCAGTAGCTTCCTCATCCAGAGGCGTGCCGGGATCGGTAATGGCAAGGAAGTTCGCGCCGGATGATGGGGTCCCGGACTGCGCAACCTGGTCCCAGAAGTAGCTGAAGAAGGCATTCGATTCGCCGGTAGTGCCGGACTTGCTCGATACCACAAAGAGCGTGCGCTTCACGTCGACGGCATCATGCACCGCCTGCACAGCGATCGGATGAGTGCTATCCAGGACGTGAAGCCGTAACCAGCCGGGCACCGTGCCAAAGGTAGCGCGGCAGACATCGGGACAGAGACTGCTGCCGCCCATGCCGAGAACTACAACATCGGTGAAGCCTTCTGCCCGTGCCGCGTTGGCGACGGTGGTGATCTCCTCCAACCCGGATCGGCGCCCGTCCGCTACCACGTTCAGCCAGCCCAAGCGGTTGCGAATTGACGCTTGAGTCTGCGGATCGTCAGACCAAAGACCGGCATCTTTTTGCCAGAGGCGTACGCCTACGTGTGCCAGCGCCATCGTCGTCAACGACTGCGCAATCGCAGCGTCTGCTGTGTCGGTTTGCCTTGCCATTGCTATGTAGCGGCGACCAGCTCTGCGCACACCTGCTCTATCCGTTCGAGCAGAGTGTGGTAAGGCTGTACGAACTTGTCCACGCCTTCTTGCTGGAGCTGCCGTGTCATGGCCTCGTAGTCAACACCAACGGCTGAAAGGGCATCCAACACGGCCTGCGCTTCTGCCGCACCCGTATCTACCGTTTGGGCAAGTGTGCCGTGATCGCGGAACGCGTCCATGGTGTCGTCCGGCAAGGTATTCACCGTGTGTGGGCCGATGAGGGTATCCACGTACATCACGTCTGAGTAAGCCGGATTCTTCGTGCTGGTGCTCGCCCACAGCACGCGCTGTACGCGCGCGCCTTGCGCTTCCAGCTTGCGGAAGCGCTCGGACTTGAAGAATTTCAAGAAATGCTGGTAGGCAACCTTCGCGTTGGCTATTGCAACCTGACCCATGAGTTCCTGCGCACGCGTTTCGCCGGCCTGGATTCGCGCCTCGAGCAGTTCGTCGGCCAGAGTGTCGATGCGGCTCACGAAGAAGCTTGCTACTGAAGCGATCCGGTCGATGGGCTCGCCCGCCGCCGCGCGTGCTTCCAGTGCGGATATATAGGCTTCGGCCACATTGTCGTAGTCGGTGAGTGAAAACATCAGCGTGATGTTTACGTTATGTCCCTCGGTGAGCATCTGCTGCACCGCCGGTACGCCCTCGTCAGTTGCCGGAATCTTGATCATCAGGTTCGGGCGGTCCACCTGCTGCCAGAGGCGGCGCACCTCAGCGATTGTTCCCTCCGTATCGAAGGCGAGTTCCGGCGAAACCTCAAGACTGACCAAGCCGTGCTCGCCGTCGCTGGCATCGTACACCGGACGCAGCACGTCGCAGGCAGACTGGATGTCGGTTATCGCGACCGCCTCGTAGATTTCCGTCGTACTCTTGCCGGCGGCATGGAGCGCGCGCAACTGGTCGCGGTAATCATCGCTGCCGCTGATCGCTTTCTCGAAGATGGCGGGATTCGACGTCATCCCCCGCAGGCCGTCGTTATCGACTAGAGCTTGAAGTTGGCCTGATTGCACTAGGCCCCGGCTGATGCTATCCAACCACACACTCTGGTCAAAGTCCTGTAATTGCACGAGTCTATTTCTTTCCGCCATTGGTACCTCCTATTTGCTGCCAGGTAAGTGTTTCGGTCGAGTAAGAACGCAGAGAACCGTTTCATTCTTGCCAAGCGCAAGCAGTAACCCAACCATCATTATCAGCGATAGACATCGCCCGACTCGTCATTCCTGTCGCTCAGTCCGTCACTTCAGCCGCCCAATCCGTCATTCCCGCTTGTCAATCCGTCATTCCCGCGAAAGCGGGAATCCATCTTCTTCTCCGTGCCGCTCATACCATCCCACGCGCAACAGCCACACCGTTAAGGCACCATAGGTACACCAAACGACGCACCCTACGGCGCCTCCAACTCCTCCGGCTGACCCAGACCGGCTTCTCGTTCTGCCTGCTCCAATGCCGTCACTTTGGCAAGGCGGCGGACGTGCCGCTCTTCACCGGTAAACTCGGCAGACAGGAATACCGCCACCAACTCCCCCATCAACGCTGGGCCCACCACACGAGGGCCGAGGCACAGCACGTTCACATTATCATGCTCGACAGCTTGATGTGCCGAATACACGTCGTGACAGAGGCCCGCGCGAATGCCGCGCATCTTGTTCGCCGCAATGCTTGCGCCCACGCCGCTGCCGCAGAGCAGGATCCCGCGATCCACCTCACCGCGCTGCAGTATTTCGCCCAGCATGCGAGCGAAATCCGGGTAATCGTCGTCCGGATCATGCTGATGCGGGCCAACGTCAACCACGGAGTGACCCGCAGCCTCAAGCCACTGCTTCACCGTGTCCTTGCTGGCCAGTCCGTTGTGGTCGGCGCCGATTACAATGCGCATCTACTTTCTCCCGCTCTATCCTACCGGATTTGGAAAGCAAGTTGCTAGACTTTGCAGATGGTTCCGGAGAGGCAATTGCTTGCTGTTCAACCCATCCAGACAACACGGGATGCCTGATGTCACTTGCATGCTCCAACTGGCTGGGAAATAGGTAAATGTGCTACGGCAGCGCGAGGTGCGCGTCGACTTTCATTCCGAGCTTAGCCAGGAATCTAAGATTTCCGCGCAAGGCAACTATCCCCAAGCGACAACACTCGAGACCCCTCACTCCGTTCGGGATGACATGCGAAAGTCGCAGCACAAAGCCTGCGGCTTACGAACATCCAAAAAGGTGGTGCTTCACGCAAGACACACTGTCTGGCAGCTTCAGGCGCCCTCTCGCGTCAAACGGCTCCATCCCACCGCACCTGATGCTCTCCGGCGTCTAACGTTTGCGTAACCGCCTGGAACCTAAAGCCGTAGCGCTCGACACTCCGTGCAGCCACCGACCGGCCGTCAATGAGAACATCGCCTTGCCAATTGTCGGCTACCAGCACGAGGAGCGTGGCATCATCAAGAGGAGCGCCGACGTGGAGTCTGGCTCCGGACTCGCTCACGTCGCCGAACGTTACCTTACGGCGGCTGCGCTCCCAGGCGTTGATCTGCCGCGCTGTCCACCACGGCAAGCCTTGCTCCCGCGCATATCCCACCACGTCTGCCATAGCCGTCGGCACACCGGGCCGGAAGACATGGTGCGGATGAAAGAGGTAATGCGCAACGCCATAGTGGTGCTTAACCCGGTCCACCAGCGGCTCAGCGATGCTGTACGGCGCAAACTGGCCGATCGGCGCATCCGGATCGCTGACCGAGTGTACCATGTCCTGTGTCAAGAGATTGACTTCGAGTACATCGTATACTCTGCCTGATTCCGGGTCCATTGGGAACCAGGGATGGGTACTGCCAAAGAGATGACCCGTGTTGCCGCGCTTGGAGGGGCCTTTGGACTGATCGAGAGGAATACCCACCTGCTCCAGCCAGTGGAAGAACTCCAGACAGCCCTGCCAGCGGGTGTAGTGGTTCTTGTTGCTCGTAATTACGTCGAGTCCGGCTTCCCGCCGCAGGAATTCCCACTGAAAGACAAGATCGCCATAATTCCATCGCGTAGGTTCCTCGCCGGACAATGCGTCGTAGTGGAGGCACAGTTCGCTGCCGTACGCCGCCACCGCCCCATAGAGCTCAGATGTGTATCCGGGGTACTGAATGCACCACGTAGAGTGGACGCCGAGCTGTCGCGTGTTCTCCAGAAGTTGGAACGCACGCTCCTCGATGTTGTTGTCCGAGTCGTGGGAAAGGTGCGCCACCGCTTCTAACTCGCCCGGCCAATACCAAAGCAACGGGAGCGCGGTCCCGGTATGCAGAGCGCAATAGAAGATGCTGCGCAGCAGGATGGCGCGCAGTTCATCACCGACGGCTTCGCGGAAGTACGGCACCTCAGTATCGGACGTGCGGTCCACATCCCAGTCCAAGACGATGCCGTCGTCGCACTTGAGAATTCCCTCGTCAATCTGCGCCGTGCCGTCCGGCGCGGGTTCGTCGTCATGCTGCACGAACTTTCCCTGCAACATGTGCAGGATGCACCAGGGCAAATCCGCCGCGCAGTAGACGCTCAACCCCTGTTGGAGTCGGTAGACGCTCACACCAACGCCAATGCGCTTCTGTTCGAAATCGCAGAGATTGGCTAGCACGGTAGCGCCCGCCGCCCGTGCCGTAACGGCGTCCCAAACGTGCAGCGAAGAGCTAAGATCACGCACCAGCGGATGGTTCGGCTGGGTGACCTGGAGAAACGCTTCGTGAGCGCCGGTTTGTGTGCGCACACCGAAGAGATCGTCCAGGCCGCTGGTGCCGCCCAGCCCAATCAGAGCGCCGCCGGCCGCTACGAAACCATAGAGCCTGCCCATTTCCGGTGTTGTGACCCCGTGGTGGGGCAGGATGATGATCTTCAGTGATTGCAGCGCGTCCGGCAGCGTGGCTGCATCTACACGCGTGAAAGGAACGCCCGCGTGGGCCAGAATCTCCAGGATGTACGCGCTGCGTGTCGCATAGCTCCCTTCGTGCAGGTAGACCCCCAGGGGTTGGGTGCCCGGGTGCATATTCTCGCTCCGTATGGTGGCGCGGCAACTCTTAGCTGCGGAGGCCCGCATCAATGAGACTCTAGTTTACCGTTGAGTATCGCTCAGGACGGGACCTTGCGCGCAAGCCCTCGAGAGAAGCCTTTTGCGATGTAAACGAGAACGTCTAGAGGCTATCTCATAATTCGGTTCGATAGCCGATTCGTGCTTCGACAAGGGCTTCGCGCAGCACTCGGCACGAACGGATTCTTGCCTTTTCCGTTCGCCCCCGTATCGTGTCGATACGCTGTATCGAGTACGGGGCAGGCTCTGAGCCTGCCTGTCCTGAGCTTGACGAAGGGTCGAAGGGCAGGCCTACACAGAGCGATGTATTTATGAGGCAAGTTCTAGTCGCTCTTGAGACTCAATGGCTGACCGATCTCATGGATGCGAATCAAGTTTGTGGTGCCGCCCACGCCAAACGGCATGCCCGCCGTAAAGACGACCGTATCGCCGTCCTTCACGTGGCCTGCACGCTTTGCCAGCGCCACGGCCTCCCGCATCGCCATGTCGGTGTCCGACTTTACTGATGCCAGCAATGGCACCGTTCCCCAGCTAAGGGCAAGCTGGCGCCACACAGACAAGTCGGGCGTTACCGCAAGCAGTTGCACGTGGGGACGCAAGCGAGCCAGCATGCGGGCAGTGTATCCCGATTGCGTGAGGGCAATGACCGCGGTAGCACCCAGCTCTTCCGCTATACGATGCGTCGCTGTTGCAATCGCGTCGGTAGCATCGCTGGCGTCAATTGCGGCAAAACTCTCCACGTGTGGGTCGACGCTGGTTGCAATGCGGGCCATAACCGCCACGGCCTCAACCGGATATGGGCCGACGGCGGTTTCTCCGGAGAGCATCACTGCGTCACTACCATCCAAGATTGCATTCGCTACGTCGCTGGCCTCTGCCCGCGTCGGCACGGGGTGCTGCATCATCGACTCGAGCATCTGCGTGGCCGTAATGACCGGTTTTCCCCGTACGCGCGTCTTCTGAATGATAGCCTTTTGATGCAACGGCACCTCTTCCGGCGGCACTTGCACGCCCAGATCTCCCCGCGCCACCATGATGCCGTCCGCTGCGTCCAAGATGTCGTCGAAGTTGGCGATTGCCTCCTGGGTCTCGATCTTTGCAATGATCGGAATCTTCGCGCCGTAGTTCAGCATTAGTTGCCGCAGAATTTCGACATCCGTGGCCGAACGTACGTAGGAAAGCGCTACCCAATCCACCTCTTGTTCAACGGCAAAGCGCACGTCTTCCCAGTCCTTCGCGGTGAGACTGGGCAAGTTGAGACTCTTGCCCCTCACGACAACAGCCTTGCCACTCACGAGTTCACCGCCGCGGACCACGCGCGTGACGACTGCCGTTTGTCCTGATTCAACGCGTATCGCTACCACCTCCACCGCGATCAGCCCATCGTCGAGCAAAATGGTGTCGCCCGGTCGCGTTTCCGCAGCAAGCCCGGCGAAACGCACAGGCGCCACTTCGTTGCTGAGTGCTTCGGGATCAACCGATTTGGCGTAATCCTGCAGTCGCTGGCGCGCTGCCGCATCGGTATCATCGCCGTCTACGGTGAGAATTAGCTGTCCGCCTGGCGGGAGCCGCAGCGGCGCGTCGGCAATGGTGCCTACACGCACTTTCGGGCCCTGCAGATCGGCAATGATTGGCAGGTTAGCGCCTTCCGAGGCCGCCAACTGGCGAAGCAACTCAATTGTCTGGGCCTGTGTCTCGTGGGTGCCGTGCGAGAAGTTTACGCGCGCTACGTCAAGGCCGCTCCGCAGCATGGCGCGCAGCGACTGTTCATTCGCCGACGCCGGGCCAATTGTGGCAACGATGCGAGTGCGGCGCATAGCCGTTATTCCAACCAGCCTTTCTGCGTCAAGTACTCGTCACCGATTAAACCCAAGAGAACTGGAGTCGTGGCGCCGGGATGATGCTCGAGCCGCGCGAACTCAAAGTATTGCGTATACAGCGTAACTCCGTTTACTTGCACCTCATCCGCTGCCGGAGCAATTGGGCTGCCGAATGCTACACCACCATTATTGTTGGTGTAGTAGCTAACGAACACCTGGTCAACGGCATACTGCGTTTGCGTGGAATTCGAATCCGACTGCGTGGCACTGGCAGTTGAAGTCCCGCCGGACCGCAGAATCGAGCTGATCGGACCCTGCACCACGCGATCGCCATCCTCATCCGTCCCGATCTCCAATCGAGACCGCTGGAAGTACTGTACCGTCTTGCCATCCTCGCTGATGGCATCGGTTCGGGGGTAACCGAATCGCACTACGCCGCCGTGCGCATTGAAGTAGCTGAGAAAGGGCTCCCTAATTGTATGTCCGGTGATCTCGCTATATGTCGCATCATCTGATTCTGTTTGCGGGGGCGATTGCGGTGTGGCGGGCGTAAACCACTGCCAGTATGGGCCGCTCTCTCCTGCCACGAGGAGAAGGGCTCTCTCCCCACTGGTAGCAAACATGACATCGCGGATAGGCGACACTTCAGCCGGGATGTCGAGAACGATCCAGGTTACTCCGGCATTCGTAGAGCGATAGATCGCGTCTTCTGCCACCAAAAGCAGATTCCCCAGCGCATTGGGCTCTACGAGCAGTTGCTGAGCCGTCTCTATTGGCAGTGCTCCAATCAGAGACCAATCTTGGGCGCGATTATTCGACAGATAGAGACCACTCGGCGCGGCAGCGTACAATCGCGTCGACCCGCTTTCCGTGACGGCAAGACCAAGTATGGACTCCTCCGGCAAGCCGCTATTCGCCAGGTGCCAGTTGGCGCCGTCGTCTTGCGATCGGTAGAGGCCGCCCACAGTCGTCGTAGCGGCATAGAGGGTACCGGACTGCGTTGGATCGGTAGTAATGTGCACCGCGCCCGCCACGTGCCCGAGACGGTCGCTGGGTAGTCCGGTATTGATACTGCGCCAGTAGAGCCCGCCGTCTTCGCTGCGGTAGGTGCCGGCCAACTCGGTTCCGGCGTATACAATTTGCGCATTCTGCGTGTTATAGGCTATGGCAATGACCGGATCCACAATACCTGGCAGGTGGGCCCAGGTCTCTCCGCCGTCAATGGTCCGGTGAACCCCTAGCGAACTGGCCGCCAGACCTGAGTTAGCAATAGTGGGGTGCGGCGCTACCAGCCAGGGCAAGTTGGTGGTGACCCACACCTGCAGATCGTCCGCCCATGTCTCTGAATCAAGGGCATTGAACCAGAGCTCCCAGACAGGCAGCGCTTCTCCCGTAAGAGAATCGGTTTGGGAATGCCATGGCGTGCCCGATGCCGCGGCCGCCACGTCAACGGCAACCAGCCAAAGCGCCAACGCCAATACGATTGCGAGGACGCCATGGTAGATACTACGCTTGGCGCCAACTCTCGTCGCTCCGGCATCATTGCTCTGCAGGCACAAGAAGGATACGTTGCCCAACCCTGATCGCGTCGACATCTTCAATTTCATTGAGTTCAGCCAAGATTTCCACAGTCGTATTATACTTGCTCGCAATGGTACTCAGCACCTCGCCCGGTTGCACGATATGAAAATCAGGCGTGGTCGATACTACCGGAGTGCTCGCAGTAGAAGAACTGTTGGAAGCTGGCGCTTCGGGTGTAATACGGACAATCTCGCCGTCCTGAGCGATAGGTACACGACCGCCGGACGCGTCATCTCGACTTAAGAACCACATTGCACCGCCGCCACCCACAAAGAGGATTGCGATCCCAAGACAAATGGTCAAGAGCATCCGATGGCTGCGGCTTTGGGACAACGGCCGCAAGTCGCTGCGCCTGCCGACTGAGTGCCAGCGTTGTGCGGGAGCGCGAGGGAGGAGCGATGTATCGAGCGGGGGAAGAGATTCTTCTTGCAGTTTCATGCGGAGATTACCTGCCATTGCCTGAACGAATTGAGGAGGGAAATCTGGGAAGGAAAATGAGCGAGGAAGCGATCCTATCGCCCTAGCCAAAGGCGTAGACGAGGATCAGGTCATTCACATTGGTGTTCGTCGGCCCGGTAACCAGGAGGGCATTGGTCTGCTGCAAGAAGTGGTAGGAGTCGTTGTGGGTGAGGAATGTCAGCGGATCTAAGGCTAGCGCCCGCGCCCGTGCGAGCACCGCGCCATCCGCTATACCGCCGGCCGCGTCGGTTGGACCGTCGGTGCCGTCTGTCCCTACCGCCATCACCGCAACATCCTCCCAGCCATCAAGAGCGAGTGATGCGGCAAGCGCCATCTCTTGATTACGCCCGCCTTTGCCCTCACCCCGCACCGTAACCGTAGTTTCGCCGCCGAAAATGAGACACGCCGGTGGAGAGAGTGGTGAGTGGTGACGGATAAGACCCTTGGCGACTCCAGCCATCACCTTGGCAACTTCCCGTGCCTCCCCTTCCACCCAGGTGGTGATTAGGAGGGAATTATACCCCAATTCCGTTGCTGCGTCTAGTGCAGCGCGAGCCGCGATTTCGTTGCTGCCGACCAGAATTCCGGCCGTGCGCGCAAAGATCGGATCGCCTTCTTTGGGAGTTTCCGGTATGGATTGACTAAGGCCGCGTTCTAGCTGCGCGCGCACACTCTGGGGTATGGCGTCCTGCAGGCCGAACTTCCCCAAGAGGTCCCATGCGTCCTGGAAGGTTGTGGTGTCAGGCACCGTCGGCCCCGAAGCTATGAAGTCGAGCGGGTTCCCAACTACGTCGGAGAGGATGAGGGCAATCAGTGTGGCCGGTGCCGCCGCCCGCGCCAGTCCGCCGCCTTTCACCTGCGAAATATGCTTGCGGACGGTATTCACCTCGTTGATGGTTGCGCCGCTGCGCAGGAGCAGGTCGGTAAGCTGCTGGAGATCGTCCAGCGTAATCTCCCCTGCCGGCAACTCCATGAGCGCCGAACCCCCGCCGGAAATCAAGCAAAAAACGAGGTCGTCTTCACCTGCCCCCGCCGCCAACTGCAAAATGCGCTCGGTGCCCCGCAAACCATGCTGATCCGGCACGGGGTGTGCTGCCTCGATCATCTCTATCCGTTGCGTAGCAACGGCATAGCCCTCCTTGACGTTGACCACGCCGCCCTCGAGGCGGTCGCCAAGAATCTCTTCCAGTGCCTGCGCCATGGGTCCGCTGGCTTTGCCCGCGCCCACGACGAGTATGCGCCTATAGGAATCTAGGTCGTACGTACGGTCTCCAACTTCCAACCGCGTGCCCTCTCGACGCACGCAGTTGCGCACCGCCTGCGCGGGGTCTACCGCTTTCAAGGCCGCCGCCAGCACCGTCATCATGTCTTCACGTTGTCGCGCCGTAATGCCCATCATCGCCGTGCCATTTCCTCTCAACTGCGTGAACCCCCACTCAGCATAGTGTAGCCGAGCACATGCGGGGATGCGAGCAGGGCACGGTGGCGGCTACAATAGTACCTTAGAGGGTGTGTGAAAAGAGTATCCATTCATCCTTCGACAGGCTCAGGACGAACGGATACTGGCTTTTTCCGAGGGATTTTTCTTTCTTGCCGTTCGTGGTGAGCTTGTCGAACCATGAACGGCGCTTGGCTGAGAACTTCCCACACACCTCTTAGTGGGATCATGCGATTCTGCTCTTCACAGCGACGCTCTCACTACACAGCAAAAAGAACCACGTACCACTGCAGCGAAAGGGCACTCCCATGCGCGGAACCTGGCGGGCGGGCATCATTGTTTTCATAGCAAGTTTCTGTACTCTGGTCGTCGAGCTCACTGCGGGGCGAATGGTCGCCCCTTATTTGGGGGTCTCGCTGTACACTTGGACCAGCGTCATCGGAGTCATGCTGGCCGGCATCAGCCTGGGGAACTATGTCGGCGGGCGCATCGGCGACCGCTTTCCGGCGGTTTCCACGCTGGGCGCGCTCTTTCTCCTCTCCAGTATCTTTACGCTGACAATTCTGCCCATGACGGCGATTACCTCCGGTATTGCACAAGACCTACCCGTGCACCTCATGCTCAAGATCCTCTTCTTTACTACAACCGTTTTCTTCTTGCCCAGCCTTTTCATGGGCACCATCACGCCGGTTGTCGTCAGGCTTACGTTGGAAGACCTGGACCACTCCGGCGGCGTGGTAGGGCGCATTTACGCCCTCTCGACGGTCGGCGCTATTGCCGGAACGTTCGCCACCGGCTTCTTCTTGGTATCGTGGTTCGGCACGCGCACGATTATCCTGCTGGTAGCGTTGCTGCTCCTGCTGGTGGCCGTGATCTTCGGCAACCTCTGGAACCGCCGGCTGTTGCTGGGGGGCGGGGTCCTCATTCTCATTGGGCTAAGCCTCTACAGCTACGGTCGCAACGCGTACAATCTGCCCCTTGGTTTTAGCTACGTCCGGCATCTGGCGCAGGACGCCTTGGCGCTGCAACCCCGCGGTGCGTTCGCCGCGCCCTGCAACGTGGAAACCAACTACTACTGCATTCGAGTGACCGAACGCAAGCTGGAAGAAAATGTCACCCAACGCCGCCTCGTGCTCGATCACCTCATCCACAGCTACAGCATCTTGGAAGATCCCACGCGCTTAGACTATGATTATGTAAAGATATATGCCGAACTCATCTCCTATATCGCCGGCGGCCGCACCGGCATCCGCACCTTTTCCGTCGGCGGTGGCGGCTACACGTTCCCCCGCTACCTGGAGGTTATCTACCCGGACGCCATGATCGAGGTGGCGGAGATCGATCCCGCAGTCACTGAAATGGCCCACGCGAGAATGGGGCTTCCTCGCGACACGCGCGTCAAGACCTATAACGAGGACGCGCGTTTGGTGGTGAAACGCCTGGAGTCCGGACAGTACCATGCCATCATCGGCGACGCGTTCAATGACCTCTCCGTGCCCTACCATCTGACTACCAGGGAATTTGCCGAGATAGTGCACGATCTCCTGACCGCCGACGGCTACTACATGCTAAACGTGGTGGATACGTTCAAGCACGGAGTCTTTCTACCGTCGCTAATTCTGACTCTGGAGCAGGTGTTCCCGCACGTGTATCTGCTGGCCGACGGGCCCGGCTGGGAACAGGACGGACGTAATACCTTCGTGCTGGTAGCAGGGAAGCAGCCGCTCTCTGAGGCAATGCTGCATAACGAGGTGGGCGGCTTGCTGCCGGATGGGCCGGTGAGCACAATGCTAGACCCCACGCGCCTGCGGGAGTACGTGGATAGCCGCCCCGCCATCATTCTCACCGATAGCTTCGCGCCCGTAGACAACATGCTCGCACCGGTCTTCGCCGAACGCGGCTAGTGGTTCAACATATCTGTCTTGAGATGTCTGCCAAGTCGGCGTGATTGCCCGATACTACAGAGACATGGCGCAGGGCGCAAGCTTGGGCAACTAGAGCGAAACATGCCACCATCCCTCTGCGCTATGGGCAAAGCTAGATGAGGGCACCAGCTCAAGCGCCCCTAATCTGCCTCGCCGTCACTCCTCGGCTGGTTCGGAAGGCCAACCGCCTACTTCGCGCATCTTCTTGGCCATAGCGCGGATATTCTTGCCCATTTGGCTCCGAGAGGGAGACGACTCACCCGGGAAAGAGTTGTGCCTAGGCTGGTAGCGGATCACTGCGTCCGGCCCCCACGCGTCCAAAACCGGCTCCAAATGGCTGATGTCGAACCAGGTGTTGCATACGGGGCACAGGATTTGCTGCGTAGAGTACAACGCACGAAACTCCGCCACCGTCAACCTAAGAACACTCTGAACAAGTCTCTGGCATAGTATCATAGCAAGAAAGCAGCATATGGTGAGGAGTTGGGTAATGGAGCAGCCGACGTTTGCCGACCTGGAGTACGCGCACAAGAAGCGCAAGACGCGGCGGGAGAAGTTCTTGGAGCGCATGGAGGAGTTGATCCCGTGGGCGGAGTTGGAGGCGCGCATTGCGCCGTACTATCCCAAGGCGGGGCGTGGGCGGCGGCCGTATCCCTTGTCGGTGATGTTGCGGGTACACTGCGTGCAGTTGTTCTACAACCTGAGCGATCCTGGGATGGAGGACATGCTGTACGAGGTGGAACCGGTGCGGCGGTTCGTGGGGCTGCGGCTGTCAGAGGCGCTGCCGGACGAGACGACTATTCTGCACTTTCGGCATATGCTGGAGCGGCACAAGTTGGGAGAGGGATTGCTGGAGGCGATCAACGCGCATCTGGCGTCGCAAGGCTTGCGGCTGCGAGAAGGGACGGTAGTGGACGCGACCATCATCGCGGCGCCAACGTCGACCAAGAACCGCGAGGGGGAGCGAGACCCGGAGATGCGGCAGGTGAAGAAGGGGAACCAGTATTACTTTGGGATGAAGCTGCACATTGGGGCCGACGCAGAGACGGGGCTCGTGCACAGCTTCACCACGACGCCGGCCAACGTGCACGACGTGACCCAAGCGGCGGCGTTGCTGCACGGCGCGGAGAAAGCGGTGTGGGGAGACGCGGGGTACGTGGGGGTGCAGAAGCGACCGGAGCATCAGGGGCGCGCCGTAGCGTGGCAGGTGGCGTTGAAGCCTGGGCAGCGGCGGAAACTGGCGCCTGAGAGCGCGGCGGCGCTGGCAGAGCGGCGCAAAGCGTCGGTCAGGGCCAAGGTAGAGCATCCGTTCCTGTGGGTGAAGCGGCACTTCGGCTACGCCACGGTGCGCTACCGGGGTCTGGCCAAGAACAGGCAACGGCTGGCCTTGCTGCTGGGGCTGACCAATGTGGTGACGGCCGCACGCCAGTTGGCAGCTTGACACGGGAGCAGTGCGCCCAAAACACGAGTGGGAGCAAAAAACGCTCCCAGCAGCGCCGAAACACGGGCAAAACAGCCCCTCCCAAACGCCAAAACACACCCCAAAACGCCCCCACAATCCTGCACACACCAATAACGCCACGCTTGCACCGAGTTGTTCAGACCCTTCCTAAAGTGGTGGGCCGGCGCCGGCTTACCCTGGAACTCTTGGGGGATGCGCTCCACGGTAACCTCATGCCTGGGCCTAGCAGCCTCTTGCCTGCGCATTAGGAACCTCCTCTGGATCGCAAAATACACCGGTAGGGTGCCATACTTCACGGTACACGCGCTCCGGCGTGGTTGACTTCCTCGCAGACGCCGACTTCGTCAAAGACGCGGCGTCGCGGTACACAGTGCCGTAGAGCAATTCGTAGCGTCCGTCGTCGTTCAGGACGTACTCCTCACGGACGCCGTCCGCATAGAGCACCGGGGATTGCGCCGGCGTTTGGCACTCTCCGGCGGATGCCTGCTCTACGAGAGAGGGATCAACGGGGAAGTAGTCGTGGGAAAGCTCGATCATGACCACGGTGTCCGGCCCCCACTTACGCCCAAACGTGGCCATATCCCCAATTGACATTACATGACCACAACTCCCGCAACGGAGTTGCCCGGAAGGATATGCCCGGCGTAACTCAGCCACTGTACGTGCTGGTATGTGGAATTCCACTGCCGTCCCCCCAGACTCTGCAGGCAGAATAGGGACTATGGCAATCCTATGTACTCCCGGCCGCTGTTCTGGCATGATGAATCCTAGCAGGGTATGCCGGTCCAACGCTCAGGTTCGCTCCTATTCATCCAGCGCAGAGCAAGCCTCGTTCACCACGGTCGCCACGTTGGCGCCGCGTGCGAGATTGTCAACTATTTGGTACATAGTCGGGCCTATCGAGTTATACGGCAGGGCGTGTCCATGTTCCATGGAGCGTTGCAGGGCTGCCGCCTCTTCGGGTGGGAGATTCGGGTGAAACTCCTCCAGTCGCGCGACCGCATCACTCTGCGCGGGCACGTGGACGAACCGCTGCATGGTATTAAGAAGACCTTTGAGCGCAATGTACGCTATCTCTGTGTGCTTCGTTTGCGCGTGAATGGCGAGTCCCACGTCGGCCCGGACCGGCACGCTGCGCACGTTGCCCCGGGGCAACTCCGCCCAGCGGTAGCCTCGCCGCCACATTGATTGGTATGGAATATAAGACATTGCCGGCCATGATTCGTTTGGCAATGTGAAAATGCGAAATGACTCTTGCGCGCCAATAGTTGGGGAAACTCGGTGCGTGTGCAGCAGGTCGTAACAAAAGCGCAGGGCTTCGCCAGCGGCAGGCTCCTGCAACCGGCATCGCCCAGTCGTCATATCGAAGACCTCCGCTTCGTTTTGCCATAGTGCCCACCAGAACCCCTGCATGTGGGACATAAGCCCCCAGCGGAGCAATTCCCCGTCTTCTCTACGCCGCGTCAGCTTCTTCGCGTACGCGACCAAATCGTCCCAGTCCCAACTCTCGTCCACCGGTGGCACGTTCTCTTGCGCAAAGTATCTGGCATCATAGTGGAGCATCAACGGTTCCGCGCTTGCCGGTAGAGCGTAAAGCCCGCCGTTCCCGCGAAACTGCCCGAGCAAATACGGGTAGAACGACTCTGTGAGGGTCGGCTTATCGTTCGCGATGAATCGGTCTAAGGGCAGCAGCACGCCCCGCTCTCCCAGGGCACTCGCCATTCTGGCATCTACAGATAGTATGTCCGTTTCCACGCCACCGATCCACTCCGCAATCTCTTCAAATCTCCTTGGAATCGGCGCCGAGTTCTCTAAGGCGTGTCCTGTCAGCGTGTAGTGTCCGGACTTAGGGCCATTTGGGTTCTCCACATCCTCCTCCAATGCGCCCACAATCTCTGAGAGCATTCTCCCTGGATTTCGGTAACTCTGGCCCACTCTAAACCTATGGACGTCCGGCATTGCGTGCCAAGTCAGCGGAATTGGCTGCAACAGTTGCGGTACTTCCAGCGAAGACCTGAACGGACCGCAAGCGGCGGCCAATGCCGCTGTGCTCGCCACCAAAGCTCGACGTGTAAGCATCGTTCTGCTCCTTTCAGTGCCGTCTTCAGTCTGGTGACCTGACGGACTTCCCTGCACACGAAGAAATCATACTCTCAATGGGCATCACCAGCAGTGCACTCGCTATTCGTCAAGTACCCGGGACAAGCCCCAGTCACGATCCCTCAACGAGGGCAGATTGCCCTGGCAAGACGCAAGTACCAAGACCATCTCCAATTGCACTCCGGCTATACGGTTGACTCTTACTCCCCCAAGCTGGAACATGCATCATTCACCACGGTCGCCACTTCGTCTCCGCGCACGAGGCCGTCTACGATGCTCTGCATAGCGCCCCACGCACGCTCGTCCCGAGATAGCGCCCGTCCATATTCCATGGAGCGCTGCGCCGCCAAGACCTCTGCGGGTAGGAGATTTGGCCGAAGCTCCCCCAGCCGCGCGACCGCTTCCTTCTGCGCGGGCACGCCGACAAACCCTTGCATCGTATGCAGGAGACCCTTCAACGCGGTGTATGCCGCCTCCGTCTGTTCCGCCCGCGCGTGAATGGCGAGGCCCATATTGGCCGAGACCGGCACGCTGCGCACTTTGCCCCGCGGCAACTCCGCCCACTGGTATTCGCGCCTCGCTAGCCCAGTGCTCCGATCATAGAACATGGCCGGTAACGTATCGCCCGGCATGCTGAAAAGCTCCCGCATCTCTCTCCCACCCAAAGGCGGAGCGACGCGATGGGTGTGCAGCAGGTCGTGACAAAAGCTCAAGGCTTCTGTGGCGGCCGGCTCCTGCAACCGGCACCGCCCCGTCACGGGATCGATCACCTCCGCATCGTTCTGCCACAACGCCCACCAAAAGCCGCCAAAGTGCGGCACGAGCCCCCAGCGCGTCACCGTGCCATCTGCGTCGCGCCGCGTCATCTTCACCGCATTCTCTACCAGGTCGTCCCAGTCCCAACTCTCATCCGGTGGCGGTATCCCCTCTGCCGCAAAGTACAAGGGATTGTAGTAGAGCATGAGCGGGTCCGCATTTAAGGGCAGAGCGAAAAGCCCGCCCTCGCCCCGAAACTGATCGAGCACGTACGGGTAGAATGTCTCGGTGAGGCCCTGATCGTCGGCCGCGATGAATCGGTCCAAAGGCAGTATCACGCCACGCTTCCCTAATGACTCCACCATACTGGGTTCAATAGACAAGAGGTCCGTATCGATGCCGCCGATCCACTCCGCAAACTCATCATCGTTCTTGGGAGGTGGCTCTGGATAATCATCGAATCCGATAAGGCGTGGCGACAAGGTGTAGCCTCCGCGGGCGGGACCGTTGGGGTTTTCTACGTCCTCCTCCAATGCGGCTATTATCTTTGGGAGTCTCTCCTGCGGGCCTTCCAACACTTCACTTCGATCAAAGAGCCCAGAAAATGAGAACGTATACCACGTGAGCGCAGCCGCATCCGGCCCGCCGGGCAGATCGGGCGAAGACCTGAACGCGCCGCAACCGGCGGCCAATGCCGCTGTGCTCGCCACCAAAGCTCGTCGTGTAAGCATCGTTTTGCTCCCTTCTGTGCCACCAAATCTCTTAGGACGTAAGATTCCAGACTCCGTCCCATTGCTCCAATTAGAGATGAATACGAACATGCGCCGGCAAGGGGTCATTAGCCACATTCGGCTCGGCTAGGTCACCCCTCACCCGGCCTCTCCCAGCGTTAGAGGGTGCCGGGAGTCACCTCGTTTCTGTGCATACCAACCATGAAGCTAGCCCTTACCGCTCTACCAGGGAACAGGCCGCGTTTATCACCGTGACTACATCATCGCCCCGTACGATGCCCTCCTCGATGGCTTGCATGGCGCCCCGCACCGCTTGATCCAGCGGCATGCCACGACCATGTTCCATGGATGACTGAATGGCCGCGATTTCTTCAGGAAGTATCGTCTTGCGATAGTCGCCAAGCCGTGCGACGGCTTCCTTCTGCGCGGGTACGGGGACGAACCGCTGCATGACGTTCACGAGACCCTTCAGCGCCGTGTAGGCAGCCTCGGTGTTCTCCGTGCGCGCCATGATGCCAATGCCCATGTCGCCAGACACCGGTACACTGCGCGCCTTGCCTCGCGGTATCACTGCCCAGCTATAGTCTAGAGACCAACGACCCTGGTATGCACTGTACTCCATGGCCGGAAACCGTCCTGACCATGATGGGAGAAGACGCACCGGATCCCTATGCGTCACCGGAGGAGCGACCCGATGTTTGTGGATGAGGTCATGGCAGAACTGTAAGGCCTCCGCGGCTGCCGGCTCCTGCAGCAGGCAGCGCAGCGTCCTCGGGTCCGCCACGTCGGCTTCGTTTTGCCACAACGCCCACCAGTATCCAAAGGACATCAGTGCCAGTCCCCAGCGCTGCACCTCACCTTCTTCATCGCGTTGCGTCAGCTTTATCGCGCTCTCTTTCAGATCGTCCCAGTCCCAATTCTCGTGCGCCAGCGGAACACCCCGTTCCGCAAAGTACGCCGGATGATAGAGGAGCATCACTGGGTTCGCGTCTACCGGCAGCGCAAAGAGCCCCTCGTCCGATCGAAGGAGATCGAGCAGGTATGGAAAGAATGCCTCTGCGAGGCCCGGTTCATCGGCAGCGATAAGCGGGTCCAAGGGCAAGATTATCCCTCGCTCTCCCAAAATCTGTGCCAGGCGAGGCCCGACGGTAATGAGATCGACTTCAAGGCTGCCAAACCATGCCAAATATTCATCCAAACTCTTCGGCTGAGGTTCTACGTCCTCCATGCGTATGTACTTTGGAGTAAGCGCGTAGCGTCCCTTTAGGGGACCGTTGGGGTTTTCCGTATCCTCTTCCAATGCCGAAGCAATTTGCACAATCCTTGTCTGAGGATTTGTTCGTTCCGGTCCTCGTCCAGATAGAGCGCTAAAGTTACGCGCGCCCCACGTTAGCTCTACGGCCTTGGGCAAGCTCGGAGCGGAGAATGAAGATTCGAGAGGGTTGCAACCGGCCGCCAATGCTGCAGTACCCACCATCAAGGCTCGGCGTGTAAGCATAATTCCGGTCCTTTCAGCGGCTGCCTTCAGTCTTCAAGCTACGGATCTCGAAGCCCGCTCTAGTAGTTCCACTTCTTGATGACGACGAGTGTGCACGGGCAAGGTTCCATGTGCTAACACTACCTAGTCAGACGTTCACCCTCACACCGACCCTCTCCCACGAAGAAAAGGAGTTATGAGTCATTCGCATACCAGACTCCCAAGCGCCCGTGCTGGGAGCTGCCGCTACGCTTCTACCAGCGAGCAGGCCTGGTTCACAATCGTGACAACATCGTCACCCCGCGCGAGACCCACCTCGATGGCAAACATAGCGCGCCACATCGTAGCCTTCAGCGGTATTGCACGGCCATGTTCCATTGATTGCTGAAACGCTGCGATCTCGGCGGGTAGCAGTGTCTTGCGAAAGTCGCCCATTCGAGCGACCGCTTCCTTTTGCGCAGGCACTTCCACAAACCGCTGCATGGTGCCAACGAGACCCTTGAGCGCCGTAAACGCCGCCTCTGTGTTTTGCGCCCGCGCGGTTATGGCAATTCCCATGTTTCCGATCACCGGTACGCTGCGCTTCTTGCCCCGCGGCAACGCTGCCCAGCGGTTCGCGGAACTCCAACTGCCTTGCGTGGAGGAAAAGAACATTGCCGGCCACAAGCCTGAGTTGAAGATACTCCACACATCCGTGCTCGTCACGGGTGGAGAGACGCGCTGGGTGTGTATCAAATCGCGACAGAAGTGTAGGGCTTCAGTGGCCGCCGAATCCAGTAGCTGGCATTGCATCGTGGTTGGGTCGGCCACGTCCGCTTCGTTCTGCCATAGTGCCCACCAGTATCCATGATGTTGGGTTACCAGTCCCCAGCGCTGCACCTCTCCGTCTTCATCCCGCTCCACTAGTTTTGCGGCGTTTTCTGCCAAATCATCCCAGTTCCAACCCTCGTCTATGTTGGACACGCCATGCTTGGCGAAGATTCTAGGGTCGTAGTGGATCATCGTTGGACTCGCGTCTACCGGCAGAGCGAAGAGCCCTCCATCTGACCGAAAATGATCGAGCAGGAAAGGGAAGATTGCCTCCGTGAGCCCCGACCCATCGGCTGAGACGAACTGGTCCAAGGGTAAAATCATGCCTCGCTCCCCCAGCGTCTGGGCAAGAAATGGTGGCACAGATAGAAGGTCGACCTCTAAGCCGCCGTACCACGCGATAAGCTCGTCGATGCCTTTCAGCGGGGGATCCACTTTCTCTGAGCGTAAGTAGCGGGGCGTCAAAGTATAGCGCCCGACAACAGGTCCATTTGGATTCTCCGTGTCCTCCTCCAACGCCGCCGCTATCTGCTTGAGCGTTTCCTCCAGACCGTTCGGTCCAAGACCCCGTTCACGGATCCCACCGTACGATTCTGATGCCCAAGTAAGGTCGAGTATTCGAGACTCGCTCGGCACGTCAAACGCGCTCTCGATGGAGCTACATCCGGCCGCAAGCGCTGCCGTGCTTGCCATCAATGCTCGGCGTGAAAGCATTGGATGTCTCCTTTACGGTGGCTCATGATCGCCCTCAGTCCCTTGGCGCCCGCACAAATCAGCTATGCCCGCTTTTGTGGTCGTTACCTTACAAGAATATGATAGCATGGTTTGTCAATCATCTAAGACAGTGGCGCTTATTTTTGGCAAAATCGGAGACGCGTTAAGAGAGAATGGACGTGAATAAGGGGCTAGCTTGGACTATCCGAAACAAGACATCCGAGGCACGCACAGATTCTCACGACTGATGGGTTGTCACCGTCGCAGCCAGCAGTTTACGCCGTGTTTCTTGCCGCCAACAGGAAGCCATTCCGGCCACGACGATTGCTGCGTGAATCCGTGCGCGCGCAGGAGGTCATTCTTCGGGGAGTCCTCATCGGCATAGGCGAAGATTGGCTTGGGCGGCAAGGGCAGGGCCGTCAGCAGATCTGAAGCCCCTTGCCATGCTGCCGGATGCACGAAAAGATCGAGCAATGCTGCCGTCCCGCCCCAGAGCGGATCGTCTTCCACGCCCGCCCAACCCACCACCAGACCCGCCTCGTTTTCCAGTAGGCGGGCCGCAATGGATGAGTCTTCAGCATCTAGTTCGCGCTTGTACTTCATGAAGTCGCCCTCGAAACTGCGCTGGCCCCAGACGCGCCGCGCGGCGTGGCGCAGACGGTCGCCGTGAGGCTGCGCGCACAGCAAGTTTACCAGCGGCCAGTGCTCCCAACGCGGCGGCGCAGTGCCGGTGAGCGCGGCATGCCAGAGATTTTTCGCTTGCTCCGGCTGTTTCCAGTACCACATCGCCCCGCTACCCTCGGCTATACTGCGAAAGCCGTAGCTGTGATATATCCAAAAGGGCGGCGAGTCGAATCCGGTTCCCAGAGTGAGCGCCCGTCCGTCGCGCTCGCGAAAGTCCTCCATTTGAGCGGTCATGATACGGTTCGCGATGCCTTTGCGCCGCTGTTCGGGACGCGTAAAGACGTGGCCGAGGATGCCGATGCCGTTGTGCTCCACTGTCATGATATTTCCGACAGCCTCACCATCCACCACACCGAGGTAGAAGCGCGTTTCGAGCGCGTCGAGCGGCCCCGCAACGCATTGATCGATGTGCCAGTGCACGTGCTCACGCTTGTGGACGAGCAAGTCCCGAATGTCTTCCGCCCAGCGCGCCTCCGGTTCCTCAACCAGCAGACACTGCATCAATTGCCCGCTCTTGAGCGTGACCTCAGCCAGTTGCCGTACCATAGGCGAATTGATACTCCTCAAGCCGCTCCAATTTCTGTAGCAAGCACATCACACTAATACCCTTTGGGTCAAATGCCGCATGCTACGACAACACAAAGACCACCCATCTTGATAGAACTCGTGCTAGGGCCGGCAGTGCGTCATCAGGCGCGAAAAAATCGACATTTCTCAATTGCGGCCGTTCAGTTCTCCATTCACCTTTCGACAGGCTCAAGGCGCACGGAGGAAGCTGCAGGTGCAAGGAACTTCTGCCTGTTCGTCCTGAGAACACTCGCCCATGTCTTCCCTTTATTCAAAGCCGGTCAAAAAGATATGGTAATGCCTCATTTACGCGCCCGCCAAAGCCCCAGGTTGTACTATCATAGATGGAAACGTTGCCACACAAAAGAGGCAAACCTTCAATGAATAGCACTGCGCAAAATAGCACGCCCGCGCGACGTGAGAATCCGCTGGTCAGCCTGCTTTTCAACATTGTAGTCCCCGTGGTCATTCTCATGCGGTTCAGCAGCGACCAGTGGTTGGGGCCCGTGAATGGTCTCCTGGTCGCGCTGGCGTTCCCTCTGGCCTACGGAATCTTCGACTACTCCCAACGGCGTACGCTGAACTTTCTTCCGATTGTCGGTGTCGTCGGCATTCTGCTCACGGGCGGCATTGGGCTGCTCAAGCTCGATCCCAAGTGGATTGCCGTCAAGGAGGGAGCCATCCCGTTTTTCATCGGCATTGCCGTGATCGGGTCGCTCAAGACTCGCTTCTCGCTCGTTTCCGTCCTGCTGAACAAGGTAATCGACAGCGCAGCGGTGAACGCCGCACTCGACGAGCGCGGCACACGAGCGCCCTACAAGAGACGCCTCGTGCACGCCACGTTCATCGTGGCGGCGTCATTCTTTCTCTCTTCGGTCTCGAATTATTTTCTGGCGCGCCTGGTGGTGGTGAGTCCGCCTGGGACAACAGCCTTCAACGAGGAGTTGGGCAAGATGACGGCCCTGAGTTTCCCCGTGATCTCAGTTCCCGCAATCATCATTCTTACAATAGCCATTCTCTACACCGTCGTCGGCATTCGTAATCTCACCGGCATGGATATGGAGCGTATCTTCCGCCAGCGCTAGGCCGGTCCCTCACCTACACCTCATTGCGGCCCCTCCGCTCCAATTGACGACATGAGGGGATTTCCCCTATACTCGCCTCAAGAAGACGGTCTCGCGTGTACCGCAAGAAGGGATGATGCCCGATGGCAACCTCCACCTCACCAAATGCTACTGACACAATCCCCGCAGATATGCTCCACACCTATCTGATTCAGCAAGCGCACCTGCTTTTCGACCATGCCGAGAAGGCTCGTGCGGCAGTACGGACCCCGGAGCAATGGGAGCAGCGACGCGCGCAACTAATGTCTGACTTTGAACAGGCCATTGGGCCGTTTCCGGAGAGGACCCCGCTCAACACACGCGCGGTTGGAAAGCTAGAGCGAGAACATTACACTATCCAGAAGATTATCTTCGAGAGCCGTCCCCGGTTCTACGTGACCGCACTTGTCTATGTCCCCAAGCAGCACTCTGCACCCTATCCGGGCATGCTCTTTCCACTAGGACATAGTCGGAACGGCAAGGCATACGATAGCTATCAGCGCACGCCTGCCGGCTTTGCCGAAAAGGGCTATCTCGTGTTGGCGTACGATCCGCTCGGCCAGGGCGAGCGCTGGCAGTACTGGAACCCGGTGACGAAAGACTCGGCCTTCAGATCCTCCACGCGCGAGCACAGCAACGTGGGTGCGCAGTGCCTGCTGCTGGGGATCAATCTCGCCCAATTCATGATTTGGGATAGTGTCCGCGCTGTAGACTACTTGCTCTCGCGGGATGACGTGGACCCGGCGCGCATCGGTTGCACCGGTGTTTCGGGCGGCGGCACGAATACAGCGCAATACGTGCCCTTCGACGACCGGGTGACAGCGGCCATGCCAACCTGCTACATCGCAGGATTCCCCGCGCTCCTGGATACCGTCGGCCCTCAGGACGCGGAACAGAATCTCTTTGGGCAACTTGCCGCGGGCCTGGACCATGAAGACTATGTATCTTTATTCGCGCCGCGCCCACTATGCGTGGGCGCTGCCACCGGAGACTACTTTCCGCTGGAGGGCGCGCGCAACAGTGTCGAGAGTGCAAAGCGTGTCTACGCGGTGCTCGGTGTGCCCGACCAGCTTTCGTTGGCTGTGGCGGAACAGAATCACGGATACCACCTGCCCATGCGCCAAGCAGCGTATGCGTGGTTCAACCGTGAGTTCGACAAGGAAGAAGAAGGAAGCGAAGAAACGGAGATAACGCTAGAGCCGGACGAAACGCTCTGGTGCACGGAATCAGGCAACGTCTATGAATTGGGCAGCGAGACCGTCTTCACGCTCAACCGCAAGCTCTTGGCCGACCTAGACCCGGCACTGCCCGCAGTGGGCTCGGAGAGTGAAGCCGCAAAGTATCAACAGATCGTGCGCGAGCGCGTGCGCCGTGTGCTCTCCGCCTTTTCGTTATCCGGCGACCTAAATCTGTCGCGTGTCCCCCTGGGATCCAGCGAACGCGTGCGGCGCGAGCGCCTCGTGTTCGAATCGGAACCTGGTATCTTGATTCCCTGCGTACTGCGGACTCCGGTCGGCGCCCAAGAAGACAAAATACTCCTTTGGATAGATGACGCGGGCAAAGAATCCGAGAGTAGCGCGGTGTTACTCGATGCATTGGCAGTGCGCGGGGTGGCTTCCTTGGCGCTCGACCCGAGGGGAATCGGCGAGACGGGATTTCCGGTGGCAGATAATCCACGGACGAGCGACAACGGGCACACGAGCCACAAAGTCGCCTACATGGGCCTTCTGCAGGCTCGCCCACTGCTGGGCATGCGCGTGCAGGACGTTATGCGCGGTATCGATGCGCTCGCCACGCTCCCGGCTACAGCCGCGAAGCACATTGTGCTCGGCGGACGCGGCGGCGGCGCTTTGGTGGCGCTGTTTACTGCTGCCCTGGACCAGCGAGTTGATGGGGTCGTCGCCCACGAGTGCCTGGCTTCCTACCGGTGGCTGGTAGAGAATGAGCACTACGCCTACGATACATCGTGGTTTCTGTTCGGTGTACTGCGCGAGTTCGACATCTGCGACGTCGCGGCGCTGATTGCTCCCCGCCAATTGGTGCTCTGGACGCCCCACGACCATCAGCGTGAGCCTGTCGGCATGGCAGCGTTTCTCGCAGCATGCGGCCGGACCACCGCTGCCTACCGCGCATACGGCGCACCCCAGGCATTGCGCTACCGTCAAGATGTCCTAACGTCCGAGAGACTGGCACAGGAGCTGGAACTATAGCGGTCAGTGCGGAGACTTGCCATTGATTTCGCCTGCGGACCGCAGCCCGGCCTGTGATTCCTGCCCCCATCTCGCCACAGACGCGACATGGGGCGGAAACGCATATGATTATCGTCTACCGAATTCCATGCCACAAAGAAGCGACAATAGACTATCTACAGTGCGGAAAGGCAACACCTGAACGTGCAACGGTCACCCGGCGCGGTCGCGGTTGCCGCCGCACAGAAGGCCGGAGCATTCTTACGCGCAAATCTGGCCGACTCTGCGATAGTTGAGACTAAGGGCCGGGGAGACTTCGTTACCGGACTCGACTTGGCCGCAAACGATCTGATTCAAGCTCACATCCGCGCCGCTTTTCCCGATCATCGGCTCTTTACCGAAGAGACGTCCAACCATCCGCTCTCCGATGAACCGACGTGGATGATCGACCCCGTAGACGGTACCCTCAACATCGCCAACCGGTTTCCGCTATTTACCGTGAGCATTGCGCTCGTGGAACGGAAACGGCCGGTCGTAGGCGTCGTGTACGATCCTCTGTTGGATGACCTGTTCGTGGCTGAGGCAGGCCGGGGCGGCACCTGGAACGGCAACACTATTGCCGTGCGCCGCGATGTCGCCTGGCATAATGCGCTTTTGGGTTTCGACCTGGGGCACGATGATCAGGCCGCCCACGATAGCCTGGCGCTCGCCGTAGCGCTGCGACCTCAGATTGCGGGATTGCGACTGATAGGTTCCGCCGCACTTGCGCTGTGCTACGTGGCTGCCGGTCGTCTCAGTGGGTTCTTTCATCATCGGCTCGAGCCCTGGGACATGGCCGCCGCGCTCTTGATCGTACAAGAAGCCGGCGGATGCGTGGCGACGTTTGCCGGTACTGCCGTAACCCAGCCACAGGTGGGCCCAGTGGTTGCCGGAGATTCGGCGCTTGTCTCCAGGATTAGGGAAATGGAGCAAGCGCGCCGCAACGCTTAGACGACGCTCAGGCGAAAAATGAGACCACAGCGTTGCCCTACGCATTCCTTAGACAATGCGCCATGACACATTACTTACGAGTGGGGCCTGAACCTGCCCACACCGCGTTGATCGCTGCAGTTGTAGACCGCTATGCGCCAGGCACTCATTCCTCAGTAGCGCAGGTTTGCAACCTGCACCGCAAGGACGATAGGCATAGGTGCAATTGCCCCTGCGTGGCTGAGAAAACACAAAGGCTTTTCTTACTGGCGGCGGGCAATACTCCTAGATTTCCCCTGCCGCACACCTGCCGCCAAAGAGACTATACTCGTAGCAGCGACAGCAGGACTGCGGGAGATTGCAGAATCATGCCTTGGCGATGTCTTTCGCGCCAGACTATCATGGAGAAAATTGCAGGTGGCGCGAGCGCGCAATCGCTCAACGCATGCATCACCGTTGGCGCCGTCTCCGAAGGGGCACCACCGCGAACTCTTGCTACGGTCGAGATGGCGGACTCTCACGCAGAAGCAACCGAAACATCTGGGTGGCGACTCGTCGCCGGGGTTGGCGTTGGTGGTGTCTTGTTGCTGGGCGCGTACCCAGGGGAATAGAGCCCCATGATGCCGAGTCTGAGCTTCTGGAATGCCGCCATGGGTGCAGCCTGGTGGGATGGCGACGTGGTCGCCGCCGCGATCCTGGGGATAGTGCAAGGCATTACCGAATTCCTGCCGATTTCCAGTTCCGGCCACCTTGCCATCCTGCCCTGGGCGTTTCGGTGGTCGTCGCCGGTGCTGAATAGCCTGCCGTTCGCGGTGGCGCTCCACATTGGCACGCTTCTCGCCGTGCTGCTGGTGTTTTGGCGTGATATCCTGTCGCTCGCGGGTGCACTCTTAAGCTCCATTCGCGAGCGGGACATCCAAGCCGATCCCGAGCGCCGGTTGGCATGGCTGCTCGTGCTTGCCACGCTTCCCGCGGTAGTCGCCGGGCTTTTGCTCGAAGAAGCTGCCGCAACGGTCTTGCGCTCTCCTTGGATCATCGCCGGTACCCTTGCCGGGGTCGGCATCATACTCTGGGTAGTAGATGCTCGGCACACCGGCGGGCGGGCGTGCGACAGCCTCGGTTGGCGGGAGGCGCTGCTCATCGGCCTGGCGCAAGCTTTGGCGATCGTGCCCGGGGTCTCTCGCTCGGGCAGCACTATCACCATGGGCATGTTGCTTGGCTTGAGCCGGGTGCAGGCGGCACGCTTTTCCTTCTTGCTCATGGCCCCAATCATCTTTGGCGCCAGCGTGTGGGAAGCGCGCCACCTTGATAGTGCAGCCTTAAGCGGCAACGGTGGGACAATCTTCGTCGTCGGTTTTTTCAGCGCACTAGTGGTGGGCTATCCCTGTATCCGCCTCTTCTTGCGTTACCTGCAACGCGGACGCCTCTGGCCGCTAGCGTTGTACCGCATCGGGCTGGCGGCGCTCATCCTCGTCATGCTCGCCGCGCGCTAGCATTTACGCGGCAGCAGTGTTTCGCTATACTAAATGTCTATCCCCCACTGCGCTGCCTATTTATATTCCTTGTAGTGCAGTTGGCAATCTAGGCATTTGGACGACTTGGCGCTCGCAACTTTCTCCATGAGGCGGGGGACAAGCCCCCGCGCTACGCCGGAACTGTCATTCCGCGAAACGAAGCAAAAAGCAATCTAGAGTTCGCAATGCAAGTTTTTAGCCTCACCTGGAATCAAGTGAATCGACTGCACACTCAATTGCAAAGGCCTGGAGTATTGGGATGCGCATTGGCATATTAAACGTCACCGGCTACGCCGGACTAGAGCTCATCCGGCTGCTGGCCTGGCATCCGGAGATGCAGATCGTCGCCGCGACCGGCCGCAGTCAAGCCGGCAAGCGCCTGGCTGAGGTCTTCCCATTCACCGATCTCTTTCCCGATGGCGATCTCGGCGCAATGGCGATCACGGAAGAGATTACGACCGGCGTGGATCTCGTTTTCTCCGGTCTGCCGCACAAGGCATCGGCGGAGGCCCTGCTTCCGTTCATTCGAGACGGCATACCCGTTGTCGACATTGCCGCGGACTTCCGACTCCATGATACGAATACGTACAAAGAGTGGTACCAGGAGCACCCCTGTCCGGAGTATCTTGATACCGCCGTGTACGGTCTCACAGAGTTGCACCGGGATGAAGTGCGGCAGGCCAAGATCGTGGCAAACCCCGGCTGCTACCCTACCGGAGCTATCTTGGGGCTCGCGCCGGCCTTGGCTGAGGGTCTTATCCCACCTGCCGTAATCGTGGACGCCAAGTCCGGCATTTCGGGCGGCGGACGGAGCCTGACACTCACGAATCACTATTCGGAAGTCAACGATAGTGTTGAGGCCTATGCCCTGCAGGGCCACCGCCACATGCCGGAAATAGCGCAGGAACTAAGCGCGATAGCGGAAGCTGACGTGCAGGTAACGTTCGTACCGCATCTCATTCCCATGACCCGCGGCATTCTGGCCACCTGCTACGCGACGCTTGCTCGCCCCATTACCCAGCAAGCCGTGGACGAACTCTACCAAGCGCGCTACGCCGGCGAGCCGTTTGTGCAGGTACTCCCGGTCTCACCCAAGACCAAGTGGACCTACGGCAGCAACCACTGCCTCATCCATCCGGTCGTGCACGAGCGCACAGGGCATCTCATCGTCACCACCGCCATTGATAATTTGGTCAAGGGCGCGTCCGGCCAAGCACTGCAGAACGCCAACGCCATGCTCGGCCTGCCGGAAACGATGGGACTTGAAGCCAAGCCGCTGTTTCCGTAGGGAACAGCAACCGTTCGTGCTGAGCCTGTCGAAGTATGAACGGTTGCCTGTGGCGTTCAAGCGCGTCGCTGGAAGCCAAGCCGCTGTTTCCGTAGCAGCGGTCTCTGTCGGTGCCGCCGAAGCCATGATTGTCCCGCGACCAATGCCCTGAACTCCGGCTAGCTTGCACGCTATGCGCCGTTCATACTTCGACCCTTCGTCAAGCTCAGGACAGGCAGGCTCAGTACGAACGGTTGTGGTTTCCAAATCGGATCCTCAGGCAACGAGGCTCCGACTGAGCGCCGCTGGGAATCTAAGGCTCCCTTGCATAAACATCGCCGAATCACATAGAACTAAAGCGCTCGCACTGCCTGTTCGAGCGTCTCCGTCGCTTCCAGATAGTCGGTGCCACGCGCGAAGACAATCGGCCGGCCGATCTGCACTGCCACTTTGCCGCGCGTCGGGAATGTTGCGCCCTCGAAAATGCCCTCCTTAATGAGCTTGACTCGAATTGGCACGACTGGCGTCTGCGACTCCATGGCAACGAAGCCGGTACCGGGCTTAAACGCCTTGATCTCCCCGTCTGTCCGATCGCCCTCTGGAAAGATGAGCACCGACCACCGGCCGTCCAGCAAATTACCTAAGTTCTCAAGGCTGCGACGCACCGGGCCTTGGCGCGCGAAGGGAAAGGTATTTCCCAACAGCGGGCTAACGATTCGCCACGAAACCGTTGTAAAGTAGTTGTCGGCGGCCGCCGCAATGCCAAGCCGCCATCGCATTGACGCCGGGAGAGCTACCAGAATCATGCCGGCATCCGCGTGCAGATTGTGATTCGCAGCGTAGAGCACCGGCCCCGACAGACCGTCCAAGTTTTCTCTGCCGTCGACCTGCACTTGATAGAGCAGCGCAACGCCGGGTTTGACGATCGCATAGTGCAGCGCAGAGCGCACTGCCCGGCACCACGCCGCTCTGCTCCAGCCTGGAAAACGTTCATTCTCACTCGCGCTGCCCTGCGCCAGCAATGCTTCCAAATCTCCGACGGTCGTCTCCGGATCCACCTGGGTCTCGTCGATATAAACGCCAAGCTCCTGTTCGATGGCGGAGAGTAACTCCACCCGGCCGAGAGAATCCAGGCCGACGTCGGCGCCGAGTACACTCTCAGCACTAATTCCTGCACTTGAATCATCGCTAATGCGTACGATCAACTGTTCCAATGGAGTCAGCGCTTCCATGAGAGCTTCAGACGGTGCTGCGACGGTATTCGTTTGCCCTTGCGCATCGGCGATAAGACGCTCCAGCACCAGGTTTTTCTTTACTTTGAGCGTGTGGGTGCGGGGGAATTCCTCGTCCGGCCAGATGCTGAAACCCCTGATCTGCTGATGGGCGGCTAATTGTGGATTGACTGCCGCTATCACCGGGCCGCCATCGGAGCTGTCGCTTATGATCAACACAGCATGCACGTCCTCGCCGCCGTTCGGACTCGGCATTCCGACGACAACCGCGTCCTCCACGGCCTCAAGGTTCTGCAAGAGCGGTTCTATGTCTTCCGGGTAGACGTTCTGACCGTTGGCCAGCACGATCAAGTCCTTCTTCCGGCCCTTGAAGTAGAGGAACCCGTCTTCGTCGATATAACCCAAGTCGCCGGTCTTGTACCACTCGTCCTCGAAGGAAGCCTGTGTAATCTCCGGCTGGTTCCAGTAGCCCGGCGTAACGTTAGGCCCGCGCGTATGAATCTCGCCATCTGACGCAATTCTAACTTCCTGGCCGGGCAGCACCTTGCCCAGCGCGTCCAGCTTCTTGTATTGAAAGCTGTTGCAGGCAATGATCGGCGCCGCTTCAGTCGTGCCGTAGCCCTGGAGCACCATAACGCCCAGCGCCTCCCACTTCTCTGCCAAGGCAGGTTCTAAGCGGGCACCGCCGCACATGACAAACTGCAGCTTGCCGCCAAAGCGGCGGTGCACCTGACCGAAGAGCTTCCGCCGCGCCCATACTGGGAGGCGGGGCGCAATGCGGAGAATTTTCGCCAGTTGCTCCTTCTTCCCGGTGAGTTCCGCCTGCCGCTCGATTGCGTTCATGAAGAGTTCCAGCGCCTGCGGCACGAGCACGATACTGGTGATGCCGTTCTCTTGCATCGTACGCACCAGAATGCTCGGCTGGCGGCTGACGGGGTAGACAATTCTCCCGCCACCATAGAGCACCGCAAGGAGACCCACCGTCTGCTCCAACATGTGGCTCAGCGGTAGAAGCGAGAGCAAGCGCCAGTGCGGTTGCGGCATTACTTCCCGGCAACCGGCAACCACGTTGGAAATGATGTTGCCGTGGGTCAGAATCACCCCCTTGGGCGCACCCGTCGTACCGGACGTGAACATGATCTCGGCGATGTCGTCCGCCGCCACATCGACACGTGGAGTCTCGGCATTGTCGCCCTCCAGCGCGTCTTCCAGGTCTTCAATGTTCAGGTGCGGCAGTGCTTCGATTTCTGCATTCTCCGGCGTAAATTGAGAGACGAAGGCAAACTTCGGCTCCGTCTGCCCAAGCACCGCGGCGACAAATTCCGGCGCGCTGCGAATGTCGAACGGCACTGCAATCGCACCGAGCCGCAGGCAGCCAAAGAGCGCCACTACCCACTCCGGACGGTTCGGCGCCCAGATGACCACCCGGTCGCCCTTAGCTATGCCCTGACGCTGTAAGAATGCTGCGACCCGGCCGGAAGCTTCCCAAAGCTCGCGATACTGCCAGCAGCGTACGCGGATGCCCGGCTTGATGAGTAAGGCAGGCGAATCTCCGAAACGACTTGCCGCAGTCTCCAAGAGATCGTTCAGCGTCTGCATGCCGCTCTCCTTGTGTCTTTATTGGGTAGAGATTATGCGTATTCTACGGCGTATTATACGCAGTGCTTCGGTTTCTGAAAACTCGACCGCACTGTGGTACCGTGAAGTTAGAATTACTTGTTACGGCTTCTAGGCGTCACATGGTGCCGGACCTTGGAGTGCGTATGTGCCAAAACGCTATTGGAGTGCATGCAAGTGGTGCGGGACATCCCAATATTAGGACCTTTCGCAATCGCCCCCGGCATGCATCAAGTGCGCTCGCTGGGAGCGCGTGTTTCCGTACTGCAAGCGGATGACGGAGTTGTACTGGTTGACGTAGGCAGTCGGGGAAGCCTGCAACCTGTCAAAGCGGGTTTGAGAGCGCTCGGCATCGCGCTGGAGCAGGTGCGGCTCATTGCATTGACTCACAGTCACCCCGATCATGCCGGCGGGCTGGCGGAACTAGCTGAGGCGACAGGCGCGCCAGTGGCGATCCACCGGACCGAAGTCGGAATTATTTGCGGCGACGAACCTGCGCCAAGCTTTCTACGACGCCTAGCATTCCCACAAGTGCCTTCTGCCGTCTCTTTTATCAATAGTCCTCCGGTAGACGTGCAATATCATCTGGAAGACGGCGATTATTTGCCGTCAGTCAAGCAGGTCCGCGTCATCCACACACCCGGCCACACGCCGGGAAGCATCTGCCTGTTTGTTGAATCGTCGAAAGTTCTCATCGTCGGCGATGCGCTGCAGTTCCGGTTTCGCAGGATGCAGGCATCCTCATGGCTCTTTACACGAGACCCTGAATTGGCCCGAGCATCGCTCGCCAAACTCCTCGACGTGGACTTTACCACCATTTGCTTTAGTCACTTCCCGCCAATTAGAGAAAACGCGCGCGAGATGCTAGCCGATTTTCTCCAAGTCACGCCCGCTTGATACCCCTGGCTGCCCTCTAGCCCGCGGACTTCACGCTATACGCTGCTACGACCGCGCAGCCCGTAGCGGTCTCGTGTATCATCATAGGGGAATTCGCAGCAAGCAGTTTGCGCCTGCCCTTTTCCGTTGCCGCTAGCCGCCCAATGCCTTGCACGGGAGCTGTGCCCGCAAGTGGGAAGCACTACCCGCAAGGATGGCAGTTGGGTGTTGCGCTTAGCCCGCACGGACGGATGAGCGCTCAACCACAACTTAATTGAGGAAAGAGTTTAATGACAGAAGATCTCGCGGAAGGACTGGTTGCCGGGGGCGCAACACGCCCGGCCGGGTTTCTTGCAGACGGTGTGTTTTGCGGCATCAAAGAACTCGATGCGACGATTGAAAAGCGTGACGTGGGCTGTCTGGTATCGGAATTGCCCGCGACTGTCGCCGGTGTCTTCACCAAGAATCAGGTCAAAGCCGCACCCGTGCTCGTCGACCAAGAACGCATGCATCGTGGCGTGACTCGCGGCATCGTCTACTGCAGCGGCAATGCCAACGCCTGCACCGGCGACCAAGGCATGGCAAACGCTCTGGAAATGACGGCACTGCTGGCAGCGCAGATTGGGGTGGATGCCGAAGAAATACTCGTTTGCTCCACCGGCGTGATCGGCCGCCAACTGCCCATGGAAATTGTCCGGGACGGTATCAGCCGGCTTGCGCCGGTCAAAGAGCGCCACCTCGAAGCGGCAACGGCCATGCTGACCACCGATGAGTGGCCCAAGGAAGCCGCGGCCCCGTTCGAAGCCAACGGCATCACCTACGCAGTGGGCGGCATGTGCAAGGGCGCCGCCATGATTCATCCCAACATGGCCACTATGCTCGCATACCTCACCACAGACGCCCCGGTCGCTAGGGATTTTCTGCAAGCGGCGCTGAAGCGAGCCGTGGATGATTCTTTCCACATGATTAGCGTGGACGGCGATACTTCGACCAACGATACGGTGCTGGCGCTGGCAAACGGCGCCGCAGGGGGACCGGAAATCGACGGCGGCGCGGCCGGCGCAGCCTTTGAGAGCGCGTTACGCGCGGTTGCGCTGTGCTTGGCAAAAGGAATCGTGCGCAATGCTGAAGGCGCCACGAAGATCTTCGGTGTGGAAGTGCGCGGCGCGGCCACGGTAAAAGCCGCCCGCATAATCGGCCGCAGTGTGGCGAGTTCCAGCTTGGTGAAGACCGCCTTTCTCGGCTCCGACCCGAACTGGGGCCGTATCATGTGCGCGGCGGGCTACAGCGGCGTGGAATTCGATCCAAACATTGCATCGCTCTGGTTGGAGGACATCCTCCTCTTCCGCAACGGTACGCCCACCGACTTCGACGAGGACACCGCCTCCGCGTTGCTGGACAAGAAGGAAGCGATGTTTATACTCGACCTGGCCGACGGCGACGCCACCGCTACCGCCTGGGGCTGCGACCTCACCACCGAATACGTCATCTTCAACAGCGACTACCGTACATAAAGGCGCGCAATTGAGAGAACCCTCTCCTCGGGGAGAGGGCACGGGTGAAGGGATTCTTTGTAATCCATCCCAATCCGTTCGACATGCCAGAGATTCCCAAAGATATTTGCGACTAAGGTCTAAAGTGACATTCGCACCACGCGCCACCAGGAGGACTTTTCCCCATGCGCTGGTATTCCGGTGAAGAATTGCTCCCCTTTCTGCGCGGCGCGCCCTTTGCCCAGATAGCCGACGGACGGTTACAGACTACGCGCCTCGATCCGGCGGAAACCTTAACTTACCCCGTGGGCGCGTGGCAGCATGCGCTCTCCACCGCTGGCGTCCGCCTGGTCTTCTCTACCTCCGCCACGCAGATCACGCTCCGCGCCTGGGACCCCGGACATGAGCCTGAAGAAGAGGCCGTTGTCAGTGTGTGGTTGAAGGACAAACGCGTCGCCAGCAGCAACCAACGCAATCCAGGGGGCGAGATTCGCGTCGAATTCGCGCTGCCGGCAGACGGCGCGCAGACGGTCACGCTCTACCTGCCATACATCATGCGCCTAGAGCCCATTGCCCTCGGCGTGCCGGACGGTCATACCCTCTCACCTGTTGATCCCGCGCCGCACGTCTGGGCCGCTTACGGCGATTCCATCACGCAAGGCCGGACGGCGACAGACCCGGGACTAACGTACGTGGCGCAGGCGGCACGCCTGGCGGGAGTGGAGCCTCTCAATCTCGGCTTCCGGGGCTGGGCGCGCGGTGAGCCCGGCGTGGCAAACTCGCTGGCGGCGATGCGTTTTGACGTGCTGAGCATCCTCATGGGCGTGAACCTGCGCGTCTCGCCCTGGCTCGATGCCCCCGCCTGGCGCGAGACCTTCCGCAACTTCATCGAGCTCGTCCGGGCCGGGCATCCGACCACCCCGATTCTGGTTATGAGCATCCTCAGTTGCCACGGCGCCTTTACGGACACCACGCCTGATGAACGAGGCGTCACGGTGGCTGCGCTCCGAGAAGCAGAACACGAAGTCATCGCGAAGCTACGCGCCGCCGGCGACTCGCAGATCCGCCTCATTGACGGCACCACCATCATCGGCCCCAACGACACAGCCCTCACTCCAGATGGCGTACATCCCAACGACACAGGTATGACCCGCATGGCTACCCACATCGCGCCAGTGCTCCGAGAGATGCTGGGGCTGTAGCCTAAGAACTGAGTGATCCATCCGTTGACTCAGTATGTGGTGGGTTGAGAGCACACTGGTTGAAGGCCGTTTGGAAAACGAATGTGATGCTGTGCGAAGGTAATCAGCCAAGCCTGCATGTGTCATACTTTGGGAAAACCGATTGCAACCGCAAGACGACACGCTGGAGGCGCAGCATGGCAACCGAGACCAACATCAGCACGAACGGTGTGGAACCGGTAGTAACCGGCCCCGTGATGCAAGCCCGGCGCGTCGGCAGAGGCCCCGCCATTTGGCTGGCAGGCGACCCCGCAGACCTTAAGCACTGGATGAACCGCGGCGCCGCCGGCATCGTCACCAACACCGTCGTCCTCAACGACATGGTGAAGAAATACGGTCAGATCAAGGACGTCGTCCAGCGCTACCTCGACATCACCGACAAGCCCGTGGTGGTCGAAGTCGACGGCCACTCGACGGACGAGTTGCTCGACGTTAGCCACTTCTTCACAGGTATGTCCGACCGGATCATCATCAAGATTCCCTGCAACATAATCGGGCTGGGGGCCTTCCGGCGATTGGCGGAGGAGAGCATCGAGACCTATTGCACGACCGTATTCTCTCTGCCCCAGGCTGCCGCCGTGGCCCAGGCGGGCGCCACCCACATCCTCCCCTTCTGCGAGCCGGTGAAGCAAATGGGCGGCGACCCCACCAAGCTTGTCCGCGAGTGCGTGCAGATGTTCGCGGGATGGGAAAACCGCCCCTACGTCACCGCCGCCCTCGTCAGGAGCGTCGAGACCGCCTACGCCGCCCTTCGCGACGGCGCCGACGGCATCATCATCTTCTGGCCCATCTTCCAAGAGATGATGGAGCACCCCCTCACCGACACGTGGAATGAGACATTCATGGGCAAGTGGGTATCCATGCACGAGGCCGGCCTCCTCGCAGGTGTTCCCGTCCGACTCGACTAGCTTCCTGCTGGGTTGAAAGTTTGCGCGTAAACGCAGTTCCAAGCTCAGGATGTGGAGCGCGTCCTACCTGCACATAAAATGACGAAGAGTCAGGGTGTGGGCAAATCCCCGCCGTTCTTGCATGGCGGTAGCGAGCAATCAGAAGCATAACCCCGCCGCCAGCAAGGTCGGCGCCGATGTGCCCAGGGCAAGTATTGCACTGTTCCCTCTTCTCCAACATAGGTTAGCACCGTAAAGTTTCCTCTCTTCAGATTTGCACAGACATTGTACAGTTTTCTCTCATCCAATTTAGACAGCAATCGTACATTTGCCTCTTTTCAAATGTAGATGGATAGTGACTTTTTTTCTCTCTTCTGATAGACTGGCGAAGTTTGACTTATTTAACTCTTGAGTGAGAATTCATTAGAAGGCGCATAGGAGCGGGTACGACCCTCAGCAATCCAAGGTCGGCAGCTTTCCGTCTTAGTTTCCCGCTTGCAACCGCAATACCGTACGCGCTGAAAAAGCTGCCGTCCTGGCTGCTGGCGGCGTGCCTCCTCTTGGCGGCCCTCTTCCTGTTCCCCGCCCTCGCGGCAGCACAGCAGTCCACCGAGCCCGGCGCGCCCACCGATTTCTCGGCAACCAAGGGTACCACCCACAGGCAAGTCTTCCTAGCTTGGCGTCCTCCGGAGGCGACCGGCGGCAGCCCCATCACTCAATACGTTATCAATTATGCTGAAAACGCCAATTTCCCTCAGAATGCCACGACCGCTGTTACCCTCGATGTGGAGGGCACTCCCGACCGGTTGACGAAAAAGATCGCCAGCCTTGATCGGGGCACGCGCTACTACTTCCGCGTGGCGGCGGTGAATGCCAACGGCCAAGGCGCCTGGTCGGATACAGAGAACGCTACCCCCTCGCCGGTGATTACCGTGGCGGCCGTGAACAATACGATCACTGAAGGGGCCGATGCGGTGTTTCGAGTCAGACTCTGGCCCGCACCCAAGTCCAATACCACCGTGACGGTCGCGATTAGCGCGGAAGGCAGCTACGGCGATATTGCGACTAGCAAGAATGTCACTGTCCGCAGAAATGAGAATTCACGGGAGTTCACTATTGGCACCACGGACGACGCATCGCACGAACCGGACGGGCTCATCACGGTTCGCGTGAGCAGGCATGGCGGTTACGCCGTCGGTAACCAGAGAACGGCCAAAGTAAGTATCACGAACGACGATGAGAACCAGGCGCCAACCGTCACCGGCGATGGCGACACGGCCTATGCCGAGAACGGTACGCACGACGTGGCCACCTACACCGTTACAGATCCCGACGCAGGCTCTATCCATGACTGGACGCTGGATGGCGCCGACGAAGCTTCCTTCACTATCATCGACGGTACGTTGCGCTTCATGGCGCCTCCCAACTACGAGACCCAGGCCACCTATGCGGTAACCGTCATTGCCACCGACAACGGTGAACCGGCACTCTCCGACACCATCCCTGTGACCGTCACCGCCACCAGCGGCGCCGGCACCCGCGAAATGACCGCGACGCAGAACCTCACCGTCACCGTCACTAACGTCAACGAGCCGCCGTCAGTCAGCGGGAATGCCACCGTCACCTATGCCGAAAACGGCACCGACGTTGTGGCAACCTACACTGTTACCGATCCCGACGCAGGCTCTTCCCACACCTGGACGCTGGATGGCGCCGGCGACACAGCCTTCACCATCAACAACGGGGTGTTAAGCTTCAATGCGCCTCCCAACTACGAGACCAAGTCCTTCTACTCGGTAACAGTCATAGCCACCGACAACGGCACCCCGGCAATGTCCGGCACCAAGACCGTGACCGTCGCCATCACCGACGTCAATGAGGTACCGGAAGTCAACGGCGACGGCGACATCATCTATGCCGAGAACGGCACCCACGCCGTGGCCACTTACACTGTTACCGATCCTGACGCGGACTCTACCCATGAATGGACGCTGGATGGCGACGACGAAGCTTCCTTCACCCTCAGCGGAGGCGTGCTAAGCTTCAACACGCCTCCCGACTATGAAACCCAATACACCTATGCGGTAACAGTCATCGCCACCGACAACGGCACCCCGGCAATGTCCGGCACCAAGACCGTGACCGTCACCATCACTGACGTCAACGAGGTACCGGAAGTCAACGGCGACGGCGACATCATCTATGCCGAGAACGGCACCCACGCCGTGGCCACTTACACTGTTACCGATCCTGACGCGGACTCTACCCATGACTGGACGCTGGATGGCGCCGACGAAGCCTCCTTCACCCTCAGCGACGGCGTGCTAAGCTTCATTGCGCCTCCCGACTATGAGACCAAGTCCGACTACTCGGTAACAGTCACGGCCACCGACAACGGCACTCCGGCCATGTCCGGCTCCAAGTCCGTGACCGTCACCATCACCGACCTCAACGAGAAACCAAAAGTCAAGGGAAAAGGCACTGTTAACTATGACGAGAACGGCTCCGCTGACGTAGCCACCTACACGGTTACCGATCCGGACGCAGACTCTTCCCATGGCTGGTCGGTGAAGGGCCCCGACGCCGCAGCCTTCGCTATCAGCGAAGGCGTGCTGAGCTTCATCTCGCCGCCCGACTACGAGACCAAGTCCACGTACTCGGTAAAAGTGAAAGCCACCGACAACGGCACCCCGGCCAAGTCCGACACCAAGTCCGTGACCGTCACCATCACCGACCTCAACGAGGAACCTGAAGTCAACGGCGACGGCGACATCTCCTATGCCGAGAACGGCGAGGACGCCGTGGCTACCTACACGGTTACCGATCCTGACGCGGACTCTACCCATGAATGGACGCTGGATGGCGCCGACAACGCAGCCTTCACCATCACCAACGGTGTGCTGAGCTTCATCACGCCGCCCGACTTCGAGACCAAGTCCGCCTATTCAGTAACAATCGTAGCCACCGACGACGGCACCCCGGCACTCTCCGACACCATCGCCGTGACCGTCACCATCACCGACGTCAACGAGAATGTGGCACCGACAGTGAGCGGGGATGCCGCCGTCCCCTATGCCGAGAAAAGCGACAGCGCCGTACACACCTACTCCGTCTCCGATGATGACGCAGAGGATACCCATGAATGGACGCTGGAGGGCGCCGACAACGCAGCCTTCACCATCACCAACGGCGTGCTAAGCTTCAAAACGCCGCCCGACTTCGAGACCAAGTCCACGTACTCGGTAACGGTCAAGGCCACCGATAACGGCACCCCGGCACTCTCGGACACCATCGACGTCACCGTCACCATCACCAATGTCAACGAAGAGCCGCAAGTCAACGGGGATGCCACCGTCAACTTTGCCGAGAACGGCACCAACGCCGTGGCTACCTACACGGTTACCGATCCGGACGCAGGCTCTTCCCAAACCTGGTCTGTGGCGGGCACGGACCACGCAGCCTTTAGCATCACCAACGGCGTGCTCAGCTTCACTACGCCGCCAAACTTTGAAACCAAGTCCTTGTATGAGGTGACGGTCAAGGCCACCGACAACGGCTCCCCGGAAATGTCCGGCACCAAGACCGTGAACGTCACCATCACCGACCTCAACGAAGAGCCGCAGTTCACCTCCAGCAACAGCTTCTCTTTGGCTGAGAACGGGACGGCCGTGGGCAACGTCTCAGCCTCCGACGAGGATAGCGCCGACAGCGTCACCTACGCCCTCAGCGGCACCGACGCCAACCTCTTCACTATCGCCAACAACGGGGCTCTCAGCTTCAAGGCTGCGCCGAACTTCGAGGCTCCGCAAGGCGGCGCCAAGGACGACTCCAACTCCTACGAGCTGACCGTCACCGCCACGAGCGGAACCGGCACCCGCGCCATGACCGCCACACAAAACCTCACCGTCACGGTCACCAACGTGAATGAGCCTCCGACTGTAGATGGGGAGACCTCGATTGACTATACCGAGAACGGCGAGGACGCCGTGGAAACCTACACGGTTACCGATCCTGACGCAGGCTCTGAGCATGACTGGACGGTGGAAGGCAACGACGCCGCCGCATTCACCATCGACAACGGCGTGCTCAGCTTCACTACACCGCCCGACTACGAGACCCAGACCTCCTACTCCGTGACAGTGAAAGCCACCGACGATGGCAGCCCCGCACTGTCCGACAGCATTACCGTCACCGTCGCCATAACCGATGTGCCTACAAGCTATCGCCAGATTCGAATATGGACGGGTAGGAATCTTGACAACGACGATGTTGTTCTGCTTGTAACCGTCGGCGCCTGGAGCACCAACCCCAACCCGAATGACGCCGCAGACATCACGTCGGAAACGACCACCGAGACCCGCGATGAAGACGAAAAGGTGCGCAAGACCATCAAATGGACAGACAACCACGGCAACTATGCCTACCAGCGCAGCCAATGGAACACGCCGCTGTCCCAGGATACGCAGTACCGCGAGAAGCGCGACTTCAGCGACGGCTGTGGCACCAGCTACGGCTCGTGGTCCACGAACAACCCGCCGCCATCTGCCCCAGATGCGCACAACGACGGCTCGGGCTTTGAGTTTAGGAACGGCGGCACCCAAGTCAGGCGATATTTACAAACCCGCAACGACTATGACGGCACGACCTGTACAACGTATAGCGAATGGCTGAACGACGCGGACGTTGCCCGTGACAAGTGGGGCACCCGCCAGATGAGCGTCCCCGATGTAACATACACAACGAGCATCCAGAATCGACCGGTTACTGTTGGCGAAGCTCCCGTCTACACGCCCATCAGCGGCCCGACTGAGGAACGGTTGTCCCCGGAGAGACGAGAGAGGCAGTAAGACATCCCTGTCGGACACAACTTACTTACGGAAATCGCGGGTATGCGACAAGCTCAGGGTGTGGAGTGCGGCCTACCTGCTCTTGCATGACGAAGAGCCAGGACGTGGGTGGGTTCCCGCCGTTGTCTCATGGAGGGAAAGAGCTTTCAAAAGCATCGCCCCACTACCGGGAGGCCGCAGGTTTGCAGCCTGCAGCCATATGCCGCCAGCACAGTTGGCACCGATGTGCCCGGGGCAGGCATTGCACATTGTCCTCTCTTCCAACGAAGTCTAGTACTGCATAGTGTCATCTCTTCTATATATGGTCAGGAATTGTATTATTCACTCTATTTTGATAGTGTGGCGTGGTTCAAATGGCTAAACGTTTTAATGAGATTACATTTCAAGGCACACAGGAGTGGGTATGACCCCCAGCAATCCAAGACCGGCAGCTTTCCGTATTGGCTTCCCGCTCGCAACCGCTATGCCGTACGCGCTGAAAAAGCTGCCGTCCTGGCTGCTGGCGGCGTTTATACTCTTGGCGGCTCTCTGCGTGTTCCCCGCCCTAGCGGCAGCACAGCAGTCCACTGTGCCCGGCGCGCCCACCGACTTCTCAGCATCCAGGGGTACTACCCACAGGCAGGTGCTCCTAGCTTGGCGTCCTCCGGAGGCGACCGGCGGCAGCCCCATCACCCAATACGTCATCAATTATGCCGAAAACGCTGCCTTTACTCAGAACCTTGAGACCATTCAGTTCACCGACGTGGACGCCACCTCCAACCGGCTGACGAAAAAGATCCCCGGCCTCGATCAAGGCACGCGCTACTACTTCCGCGTGGCGGCAGAGAACGCCAACGGCCAGGGCGCCTGGTCGGATACAGAGAACGCTACGCCCTTGCCGGTCATCACCGTGGCGGCCGTGAACAAGACGATTTCTGAAGGGGCCAGTGCGGAATTTCGGGTCAGACTCTGGCCGGCTCCCACTTCCAGAACCCATGTAACCGTCGAGATTAGCGTGGAAGGGAGCTACGGCGTAAGTGCGGGCAACGAGCGCGTCACTTTCCCCGCGAATGAGAATTCTGCGACGCTTATCCTTGCCACCACCGACGACACGACGCCGGAAGCGGACGGGTCCATCATCGCCCGCGTGCGGGGGCAAGAGGGCTACGCCGTCGGCATCCCAAGAACTGCCACTATAAACATCACAAACGACGATGAGAACCAAGCGCCAACGGTGAATGGCGATGGCGACATCATCTACGCGGAGAACGGCAACGGCGACGTGGCCACGTACACCGTCACCGATCCCAACACTGAGGATAGGCATGAGTGGTCGTTGGAGGGCGACGACATGGCAGCCTTCAGCATCACCGACGGCGTGTTGCGCTTCACTGCGTCGCCGGACTTCGAGACCAAGTCCTCCTACTCCGTCACCGTCAAGGTCACCGACAACGGCGACCCCGTCATGTCCGGCATCAAGTCCGTGAACATCAACATCACCGACGCGAACGATGCACCTGTGGTCGCTGGGAATGCCGCCATTAGCTATGCCGAGAATGACAGCAGTGATGTGGCCACCTACACCGTCACCGATCAGGACGCAGGGGATGAGCATACTTGGTCGGTTGAGGGGACGCATGCCGCCGCCTTCAATATCGGTGCCGACAGCGGTGTGCTGAGCTTTAAGGCATCGCCGGACTTCGAGACCCAAAATCTGTACGAGGTTACCGTTCTTGCCACCGACGACGGCGACCCGCTCCTCTCCGACACCTTCGCCGTGACCGTCACCATCACCGACATCAACGAGGCGTCGAAGTTCACCGTGGGCTTCTCCATGGCGGAAAATGAGACGTTTGTAGGCAACGTGTCAGCTTCCGACGAGGATAGCGGCGACACTGTGACCGCATACAACTTGGGTGGCACCGACAAAGACCTGTTTGCCATCACCGATGCCGGCGCTCTCAGCTTCATTAGCGCCCCGGACTTTGAGACACCCCAAGGCGGCGCCAATGACGACACCAACACCTACGAATTTACGGTCACCGTCATGAGCGGTACCGGCGACCGCGAAATGACCGCGACGCAGGCGCTTACCGTCACCATCACCGACGCGAACGATGCACCAATATTCACCTCGGGCGCCAGCTTCACCATGGCCGAGAGCCAGATGTCCGTGGGCACAGTGTCGGCCGCCGACCAGGATAGCGCCGACAGCGTCACCAACTACCAACTACTCAGCGGCACAGACTTCGACCTCTTCACCATCGCCACCGACGGCGCTCTCAGCTTCAATAGCGCCCCAGACTTCGAGAATCCGCAAGGTGGCTCCAGTGACGATTCCAATACCTACGAACTCACGGTCACCGTCACCAGCGGCTCTGGCGAACGCGAGCGATCCGCGACCCAGAACATCACCGTCATCGTCACCGACGGGAACGATGCTCCAGGGTTTACATCGGACGCCAGCTTCTCCGTGGCGGAGAACCAGACGTCCGTGGGCACAGTGTCAGCCGCCGACCAGGATAGCGTCGACAGCGACATCAGCTACACATGGCGCGGCACAGACTTCGACCTCTTCACCATCGCCGCCGACGGCGCTCTCAGCTTCATTAGCGCCCCGGACTTCGAGAACCCGCAAGGCGGCGCCAATGACGATTCCAACACCTACGAGCTGATGGTCACCGTCACCAGCGGCACCGGCGACCGCGAGTTGACCGCAACACAGGACCTCACCGTCACCGTCACCGATGTGAGCGAGCAGCCGGAGGTTACCGGCGATTCCACCATCGACTTTGCCGAGAACGACAGCATAGATGTGGCCACCTACACCGTCACTGATCCCGTCGCAGATTCTGAACACGACTGGACGGTGGAGGGCGCCGACTTTGCGGCCTTTACTATCACCAACACCGGCGCGCTCAGCTTCATGTCAGAGCCGGACTATGAAACGCAGTATTCCTACGAAGTCACGGTGAAAGCCACCGACAAGAGCGACCCGACCCGCTACGGCACTCACGCCGTTGTCGTCACCATCACCGATGAGAACGAGGCGCCGGCGTTCACCTCCAGCGCCAGCTTCTCCTTGGCAGAGAACCAGACCGCCGTCGCCACCGTCACCGCTACCGACCAGGATAGCGCCGACAGCGTCACCGGCTACGAACCACTTAGCGGCGCCGACAAAGACCTCTTCACCATCGCCACCGACGGTGCTCTCAGCTTCATTAGCGATCCAGACTTCGAGACACCGCAAGGCGGCGCCAATGACGACTCCAACACCTACGAACTCATGGTCACTGCCACGAGCGGCACCGGCGAACGCGCACTGATCGCGACACAGAACCTCACCGTCACCATTACCGACGCCAACGATGTGCCTGTGGTCACTGGAGAAGCCACCGTCGACTATGCCGAGAACGACAGCAGCGACGTGGCCACCTTCACCGTCACCGATCAGGACGCAGGGGTTATGCATACTTGGTCGGTGGAAGGTACTGACGATTCTGCCTTCAGCATCGGCGAAGAAAGCGGTGTGTTGAGCTTCAAAGCGTCGCCGGACTTCGAGACCCAGTACCTGTACGAGGTTACCGTTATTGCCACCGACGACGGCGACCCGGCGCAGTCCGGCACCTACGCCGTGACCATAACTGTCACTGATGAGAACGACGCGCCAATGTTCACTTCCAGCGCCAGCTTCTCCGTGGCGGAAAACCAGACGGCTGTGGACACCGTGGCAGCTACCGACCAGGATAGCGCCGACAGCGTAATTAGCTACGAGCCGCTCACCGGTGCCGACAAAGACCTCTTCACCATCGCCACTGACGGCGCTCTCAGCTTCATTAGCGTCCCAGACTTCGAAACACCCCAGGGCGGCGCCAATGACGACACCAACACCTACGAACTGACGGTCTCCGCTACGAGCGGCACCGGCGAACGCGCGCTGACCGCGACACAAGACCTCACCATCACTGTCACCGACGCGAACGATGTACCAATGTTCACCTCTGGTTCCACCTTCTCCCTCGCGGAGAACCAGACGTCTGTGGACACCGTCACCGCTACCGACCAGGATAGCGCCGACAGCGTTATCAGCTACGAACCGCTCACCGGCGCCGACAAAGATCTCTTCACCATCGCCACCGACGGCGCTCTCAGCTTCAATAGCACGCCGGACTTCGAGAATCCCCAAGGCGGCGCCAATGACGACTCCAACACCTATGAACTGACGGTCACCGCCACCAGCGGCACCGGCTCCCGCTTGATGACCGCCACCCAGGATATCACCGTCACCGTCACCGACCTGATTACGTTCTACCGCCAGAAGCGGACGTGGACGGGTAGGAACCCGGACAACAACGCCGACGTGACGCTCACCACTTACGGCACCTGGACATCCGATTCTGCAAACGTGCCGCAGGACGCGCCAGGCATCACGTCGGAAACGAGCACCGAGACCAATGAGAACGGCGAGCGCCGAGATACAATCATTTGGACTGACGGCGCCAATACGGCCTATCAGCGTTCAGCGTTCTACGCGCCAATGAGCATGGAGTACCGGGAAAGGCAGGAGTGGGGAGGAACCGAAACCAATGCTCTCTCTGGAGAACCTACCAGGGGCTACACATTCGGCGCCTGGCAAGACACGCCTCCAGCAGAATCCCCGCATCCTGAATTGTGGAACGAGCCCGACCTCCCGCCAGGCATTGTGCCTGCGGGCGGCACTGAACGGCGAGGAGGCTATCAGGACGAATGGAGTCGCGTCTGGCGCATTGCCGATTCCCTACATCGCCTTGGCCTGTACCGCTTCTTCATAACGCGCAACGCCAGCGACACGGCATCCATTTACTTATTGCGGGGCTCAAATTCTCCGGCCACGCCTTCTATTACACTTGGAGAGCGTACAACCGATTGGGTGAGCCGCACAGTCACCGGAAGCCCCGTCTACACGCCCGGCAGCGGGCCTAACGAGAACACGCCGAAAACAGAGACCCGAGCACTGCCGGTGCCTACGTCCTACCGCCAAATGCGGACATGGACGGGTAGGAACCCGGACAACAACGCCGATGTGACGCTCACCACTTACGGCACCTGGACATCCGATTCTGCAAACGTGCCGCAAGACGCGCCAGGCATCACGTCGGATACGAGCACCGAGACCAATGAGTACGGCGAGCGCCGCGATACGATCATTTGGACTGACGGCGCCAATACGGCCTATCAGCGTTCAGCGTTCTACGCACCAACGAGCATGGAGTACCGGGAAAGGCAGGAATGGGGAGGAACCGAAACCAATGCTCTCTCTGGAGAACCTACCAGGGGCTACACATTCGGCGCCTGGCAAGACACGCCTCCAGCAGAAGCACCGCATCCTGAATTGTGGAACGAGACCGACCTCCCGCCAGACATTGTGCGCGCGGCCGGCACTGAAGGGAATGGACAATATCAGGACGAATGGAGTCGCGTCTGGCGCATTTTCGATTCCCTACATCGCCTTGGCCTGTACCGCTTCTTCATAACACGCAACGCCAGCGACACGGCATCCATTAACTTATTGCGGGGCTCAAATTCTCCGGCCACGCCTCCCATAACACTTGGAGAGCGTACAACCGATTGGGTGAGCCGCACAGTCACCGAAAGCCCCGTCTACACGCCTGCCGGCGGGCCTAACGAGAACACGCCGAAAACAGAGACCCGAGAACTGCCGTAATGCGCCGCGGAAAGTCGCGGGCACGCACCGTGCGTCGTCATGCAGAACGGGAGCGCTTGTAACTATCGCAAATTTGCCGTGCTGATCCGGGGATTGTCTATACGTTTCCCGGTCCGATGGCAATTTGAGCCTACGCCGCCCTGCGCGACGGCACCGACGGCATCATCATCTTCCGGCCCATCTTCCAAGAGATGATGGAACACCCCCTCACCGACACCTGGAACGAGACGTTCATGGTCGAGTGGGTGTCCATGCACGAAGCCGGCCTGATGGAAGGTGTTCCCGTCCGACTCGACTAGCGCTCTCGCTGGCTGGAAAGTGTGCGCCATGCTGCTCGTTCAAGATCAAAACCAGGAGCGTGCTCCAGCCGCCACCACACCGAATACTCTGGATGAACCGTAGCGCGGGGGCTTGCCCCCCGCTCTTTGGTACTGGAGTGAGGTTGGCACTTGGCGGGCAATCTTGCAGTGGGCCGCTTCAAGTCTTCACGGCGCAGGCCGTAGTGTATCATAGGAACGGCGGGGCTTAGCGGCCCACTCCCATAGCATCACAGCAATTCGACGAAACAGATACCTCAAATGCCCGGCATCGATCTACATCTGCACACCACGGCCTCAGACGGCGCGTTTGCTCCGGCCGATCTCGTGCGGATGGCGCATGAGGCGGGGCTTGACTGCATCGCCATTACCGACCATGACAGCACCGACGGCGTCGCCGCTGCGCAGGAGGCCGGACAGGAATGCGGAGTGCGAATTATCTCCGGTATTGAGTTCAACACTATGTGGCACGGCCAATCCGTGCATATCCTGGGCTATTTCGTGGGCACGGAGCACCCGGAGCTGCAGGCAGTAATTGCGCGGCAGCGGGACGGCAGACTATATCGCGCGCAGAAGATGGTAGAAAAGCTGGCCGCGCTGAACATGCCGCTTGACTGGGAAGACATCCTGCAGCGCGCAGACGGCGGCGCGGTGGGACGCCCCCATATTGCCAAGGCCATGATTGCCCAAGGCTACGTGCGCGATTCGACCGAATCCTTTGACAAATTCCTCGGACACGGCATGCCGGCCTACGTGGACCAGCCAAAGCTCACGCCGGCTGAAGCCGTAGCCTTGCTGCACCGGGCCGGGGCCGCGGCCGGGCTTGCGCACCCCTACAACGTGGAAGGCGCAGATCAAGTGGACTTGGACATACTCGTGCCCGAGCTTGCAAAGGCCGGCCTCGACGCCATCGAAACCTACTATACCGGCTACACGGCGGATCAACAGGCGGCAATTCTAGGCACCGCAGAGCGATTAGACTTGATTCCCACCGGCGGCAGCGACTTTCACGGTGGCGGCATCCTATCCCAAGCGGAACTAGGCGCTATTAACGTGCCCCCGGAGTCTCTGGCGCAACTGGAAGCAGCAGTGAAGCAACACACAACTCTCTAAAAGTCTGTGACGGCTATTCCTTCATAGCCGGAGGGTACGGCTTCTTGGTTCTCACTCCGCATGAGTGGAAGCGGATTGCAGGATGCGAAAGAGGACAGCGACATCGGGCATGGACGGAATCGAGAACCCTAATGTAGCGCAAGTATTCGACAGTTACCCGGAGCCTATGCGCACGAAGATGCTGCGGCTGAGGCAGATCGTCTTCGAAGCGGCAGCAGAAACAGAGGACGTTGCTGCCGTGGAAGAAACCCTAAAGTGGGGAGAGCCAAGCTACCTCACCAAAAGCGGCAGCACGATCAGAATGGACTGGAAGCGGAAGTCACCGCACCAGTACGCGCTGTACTTCAACTGCAATACTTCGTTGGTTGACACGTTCAAGGCACTCTACAGGAGCTTCTTCACGTTCGAGGGGAAAAGGGCCATCGTATTTCGCGAAGCCGACGAGCTACCGGCGGACGCTCTGAAGCACTGTGTCTCACTCGCTTTGAGGTATCATCGCTTGAAACACCTGCCGTTGCTAGGCGCATGACTTCTCCCGGGGGCCACTTGGCGCTGCCCTCGGGTTTCAATGGGCAAATCGGGCCGGAAATTAATGCAGCCATGCCCCGCAACTTCCAGCAAGAGCGGTACAATTTCCAGGGGGCGTAGAACAATGGCGACGGAAAACGCAACTTCGGTGAGTTGGATAATAAGTGATCTTGAAGAGCCTTCACGGCGATAACTTTAGGGGGCTATCATGGCGAGTGTTATGAAAAACCGTCGGATCACGCTAGACGATCTAGAGCTTAGTCCGGGGAAGCACGTGCGCTTGCAACGCTTGCTTTACGGCTACGGCCCCGGCAACGGCACTATGATGCTCCTGCCGGTTGACCACGGCATGGAACATGGCCCGGCGGACTTCTTCGACAATCCCGACGCGCTTGACCCCGACTACATCTGGCGGCTGGCGCTGGAGGGTGGGTTTTCGGGTGTGGCCCTGCAATACGGCACTGCCCTAAAGTACATGCGCCCATACGCCGGCCGGGTGCCGCTGGTGGTGAAACTCAACGGCAAGACCAACATCCCGCCCGATGACGCCCCCCTTAATCCGCTCAATGCCACAGTCGAGGACGCCGTGCGCCTGGGCGCCGACGCCATTGGCTACACCCTCTACATGGGATCCTCGCGCCAGGATGAGGACTTCGCCCAGTGGCGGCAGGTGCGCCAGGACGCCGACCGCTTCGGCATGCCCACGATCATGTGGGCGTATCCGCGCGGCCGGCACATGGAGGCCAAAGGCGGCCGCGACAGCTTCTACGCCATTGATTACGCCGCGCGCGTAGCCTGCGAACTTGGAGCCGACGTGGTAAAGATCAACGTGCCCAAGATCGATCCTGAGAAGGACAAGCTCTCGCCCGCGCCTTACAACACCATGAACGTCACGCCCGATGAGGCGCTCGCAAAAGCGGTGCAGTCGGCAGGCAGAACCCTGGCACTGGTCTCAGGCAGCGAGCGCGCCAGCGACGAGGAAGCCTTGGAGAAGGCCCGCCTCGCTGTGCAGTCAGGCGCTACCGGCTTCATCTTCGGACGCAATTGCTTCCAACGGCCATGGGACGAGGGACTGGCCTTAGTGCAACGCATGCGCGACATGCTGCGCACGGCAGCATCGGAGTAACGGGACATTCAAGCAACCCCATCGCACGTTGCTTGACAGTTCTGTTTGGCGAAGCGAGAGAACCTCTTTGTCTACAGCTCCTGCGCTGTTCGCCCTGAGCCTGTCGAAGGGCGAACAGCGCAGGAGCAAGCTCTCTGCAAAGCACTGCCGTTCCCCCTGAGCCTAGCCAAAGAGTGAGCGGTGCAAGTAAGGGGCCCTGGCAGATTGCAAGCCGTTCGCCCTGAGCACTTCGGCAGGCTCAGTACAGGCTCTGTCGAAGGGTGGACAGCGCAGGAGCAAGGTCCCTGCAAAGCACCGCCGTTTGCCATCACCTGTTGAACGGCCAACCGCGCTGGTAAGCCTCTTTCAATATTCCGCACGTCTGTTTCCGTTCGTACTTCGACCCTTCGTCAAGCTCAGCACAAATGGGAAAGCCGCTCCCATCAACCCTTGTAAATCAGCATTCTTCAATTCGGAAGGACACAAGACCTCATGCCCATCTACACCGGCGGCGGTGACGACGGCACCACGTCGCTCTTTGGCGGCGAGCGGGTTGCCAAACACGCCCTCCGCATGGAACTGATCGGCACCATCGACGAGCTGAGTGCGGCCTTGGGCATGGCAGTCGTCCACCTGCGCGATGAAGAGACGGTAAGTGCAGCCAGCGGTCCTGCAAGAAGCAGTACGGGCTCCCCGACTCAGAATGACGCATCCACCCTAGCGGCCCTTATCCAGCGTATCCAAAGCGAACTCTTCATCATGGGCGCGGACGTCGCCACGCCGCACGAGCCACGGGCCTATACCATTCCACGCATCACGCCCGAACACGCCGCGACGCTAGAGGCAGCCATCGACGCGGCAGACTCAGAACTCGCTCCCCTCACGGATTTTGTCCTTCCCGGCGGCACCCACGCCGCCGCCGCGCTCCATTTTGCCCGCGCCGTCTGCCGCCGCGCCGAACGCATTGCGGTTGCCCTTGCGCAAGAAGAGCCACTCTCCAAACCAATTCTGATCTACCTCAACCGCCTCTCCGATCTGCTCTTCACCCTCGCCCGCCTCGCCAACCACGAGGCAGGCACCGAAGACGTTCTCTCCAAAGACGCCCTTTCTTTGGAGTAGGCATGGTATCTTGAGGCAGGAAAAGCCACACAGTACTGGAAAGACCGGATGTACCCGTAGACGAAGAGAAGGCTACCAAAATGAGGGTAGTGTTCCGGTGCTGATTGCTGTGACAGATCGCGCGTGGGGCGTTGGAGAAGGCAAAGTACGGGCTCAAGGAGTCGATTCATGGCAGTGTTTGACTCTCACTAGACGGTAAAGACCCTCACAGGCGCGGAATTCAGTGAGACTCAAGCAGAAGCCCTGATAGACGTTGTGGGAGAAGGATATGCTGCGTTGGCGACCAAAGCCGATATAAACGCCTTGCGTGAAGTCATGGCAACCAAAGCCGACCTGAGCGACCTGGAACTGCGCATGACGGCAGTGTTCGAGCGCCAACTGCGCCAGACCGTGTTTCAACTTGGCGCGCTTGCCGTGGCGGTTGGCGGCCTAGTGGTGGCTGCGCTAAAGCTGTTCCCTTAGTCCCACAATGGGAGTGTGCTTGTGGAGCAACTTTCTTTATCTGTACTTGCATTGACGATCTACCTCTTGCCATTCATCATCGCCTTTGCGCACAAGAGGCCCGACCGCTGGGTAATCTTCGCAGTTAATGTCACTCTAGGTTGGACGGTCATCGGGTGGGTTGGTGCCCTGATGATGGCACTCGGAGTCGACACAGTTGGCTCCTCTACAACAGATGCCAAGAGTGATGCTGTTGAAGAGGTGAGCAAAGTCGCCATTAGGGTAAGCACAGGCCAGGACAGCAAGTTTAAAGGAACAGTGCGGGCCCCTCGCCCTGCCGCTATTTCATTCGTCAGAAACATAAGCGAGAAAAAGAGACCTGTACATCGCAAGAGTTCGTCTAGGCGTCGTGGCATCTCGTACATTCTGAGTGGTCGCTATCGGCGGCAATTTCTCTATGACTGAAACATGGTATTTCCGGTAGAGAATGGTGGTAGCGAACTAACGCACGAGCCCCGGACTTACAGATGTATCTCTTGAAAGCCTTGATTAGCTTTCGACAAGGCTTCTTCCAACAGTGAAGAGCTTACTTTAGTAGTCATGCTATGAAGGCATATTGGCGATTGAAGGGGAAGACATGGGTCGTATATCCCAGGAACCTAAGTCCGTAAGGGAAGCTAAAAACCTACTTGTCAAGAATGGATATACATTCAAAGACATCGAATGTGCAGGTGTTGACTTTCTGGCATGTCCCAAAGATGGAAGTCCGCCACTTAAGGTTCACTGCGCGTCTCGCGTGAGCGTCTATCGATATAGGGAAAGCGTCGGTATAGTACATATGTGCTTTCCAGTAGAAAAGGACGGGCATCCGACCCGGTGGTATTTGATACCACACGACAAGCTGCTGGAAGTTGCGGTAGAGCAATCAGATTGGCTTGATACTCGATCATGGAAGGTGGAGGGCCACTACAACAGCGGCAACCCGTCAGAATGCTTGCTCGACGCGATTTCCAATTATGAGATACCAAATTCAAGGGAATAGCCGCGCGAAAGGCGTCTCAGGTATCAGTTCCGTGAGTCCATAGGTGTGTAGTTAAGCGGTTTCATCGGGGCAGGGGCTGATGCGGTAACCGACGGTGATGCCGTAGTGGGCTGCTGAGCCGGCGGTTAGTTCCAGCACGTGGGTGATCGGTTCGGTGGGGTGGTAGCGCGGGAGTTGGTCGTCCGGCGTATTTGGGGGTGGGGGCGGAACCGCAGTATCAATCTGCACCACAGTCCCATCGCGTATCCAGACCAAGTCGAGGGGAAATTCCATGCCCTTCATCCAGAATGACGGCTGCCGCGACTCCGGGAAGACGAACAGCATGCCCGCGTCCTCCGGCAGTCCGGGGTACCCGCTGAGCCCCGCCGCCCGTTCCTGCGGCGTATCGGCGACCAGCACGTTGATGCGCGCCTCGTTGACGCAGAGCACCGCCTCATACGATAGAGGCGTCCCTTCTACCGGCACGGATGGCGTCTCCGCACCCTCGAGCGGTGCCGTTCCAGGCGGGCCGCAGCCCAGCACGGAAAGGATTGCAACTACGAGCACGGTGTTTAGTAATACGCGTTCAATGACGTGCTTCGTGACCTGCATGAGATTGGCCCGCATTCTAAGCTGTCCCCTCTCTACCCGTTCGCTTACCGAAGCTGCTGATGAGTGTGCAACTTGCATGATCATCAAGTACCGATCATGTCACTCCTTCTGCAATGGGGCCGCCAATTTGATACGGCAACGCTCCTACACCCTTCGCACCGGACCCTTGACCCGTTCATACTTCGACCCTTCGTCAAGCTCAGGACAGGCAGGCTCAGTACGAACGGTTCTTGACGAGCATCGCTCGCAACGCTCTGCCCTAGAGGATACAGAAGCCTGCAGAGCACAGTCAGCCGCCAGCGGATGATAGTGTGCTATAACGCCTCTGTGAATCCGTCAGCGTTGTCAATGTAATGGCAGAAACTCCTTCACCTCAAGCGCGGCAGCCAGCCGGGTACGGTCTCTTTATACCCGCGGAACGCATCACCGTGGGTTTGTGCGAGAAAGCTGTCTTCCGCCGCTGCCAGGCGCACGTAGGCTGCCAGCAGGACAGGAAACATCAGCAGCGTGATGAGCGTCGGCCACTGGATGAGAAAACCGACCATCACCAGCACAAAGCCCACGTATTGCGGATGGCGCACGCGTCGGTAAATGCCATGGATCACCAGCGCGCCGCGGGCGCGGTACACGTGCCACCAGCCCCAGCCCATCAGCACAAGTCCGGCCACGACCACCGCGCTGCCGCCCAACTTCAGCACTGGCACTCCCACGCTCAATCGCACCCAGCCCAGCTGGTCGAGCAATACCGCCCAGAGATGTCCCTCGCTACCATCCAGCCCGATTGAGAAGCCGAATACGCTACTCAGTAGGTAGATTGTTAAGGGAATGCCGAACATCTCGGTGAAGAGCGCAATGAGAAATGCCGGGCCCAACGCCGCCTGCCGCCAGTCGCGGCGCGGCAGCGCCACCAGAAATCCCACGATGAAGAGCGAAAAGAAGAGCACAGATAAAACAACCGCCGGCCAGTTCCCGTACCACGGCCGCCCATCCAGGTAGAGAAACCGCACGAGTAGCGCGGTCGTCACCACCAGCGCGAGCAGATAGAGTACGACGCCTCCGCGTTTCACACAAAACGTGTGGCGGGGCCCTGGTCCTCTATCACTCGCGTCTGTCTGCTGTCCGGCCAGGATTTGCCTCCCATCCCAAGTCACGCGCTGACACATGCCGGTCCAGCCAGTTATCATAGACACTACCACAGGCCAAAACCCATGTTACTGACCGGCGTCCTATACGCAACGAACAGAGGTACGATCCCGTGAAGATCATTGACGTTGAAGCCTTCATTCCCCACTTGCCGCCTGAGCCGCCCAGTTGGCTCTCGCACATTCGGGTGGCCAATCCCATGTCGCGCTATCCGGAGTATGGCGAGCGCCGGGCGCTCTGGATGGGGCCGCTGGGGCCGATTATCGTGCGCGTAAAGACCGATGACGGGCTGGAGGGTCTTGGCCTGGGCGGCGGCGGCAACCCGGGTTGCTTCATCGTGGAGCAGCACCTCAAGCGCTTGCTCGTGGGCCAAGACCCACGCGATACGGAGCGCCTCTGGGACCAGATGTTCCGCGCTTCGCTGCCATACGGCCGTAAGGGGCTGCCGATCATGGCTATCAGCGGCATTGATAACGCCCTATGGGACATCAAGGGCAAGGCCGCCGGTCAGCCTGTCTACAAACTCTTGGGCGGCGCTACCAAGCCCGCAATTCCGGTCTACGCCACCGGCAACCAGTCGGCAGTCTATGCGTCGTTAGGCTTCGTAGGCAACAAAGTCGCCATGCCCTACGGCCCGTGGGACGGTGTAGAGGGCATGAAGCTGAACGAAAAGCACGTGGCCGATGCGCGCGAGGCGCTCGGCCCCGACATGCTGCTGATGCTCGATTGCTACATGGCCTGGGACGTCACCTACACGCTCAGGATGGCCGAGCGCTTGCGCCCGTACAACGTGTACTGGATCGAGGAAGCGCTCCCGCCCGATGACTACGATGGGTACGCCGAATTGCGCCGCCGTGTCTCCTGGACGCGCATCACCACCGGCGAGCACGAATACACGCGCTTTGGCTTCCACGAGCTCATCCAACGCGGCTGCGCCGACATTCTGCAGCCCGATCTCGCCTGGTGCGGCGGCATCACCGAAGCCCACCGCGCGGCGCAGATGGCAGAGACCCACGGCATCGATGTCATTCCTCACGTAGGCGCTACGGCCAGCTATCACTTTTGCCTCGCCCATGCCAATTCGCCTTTGGTTGAGTTCATCTTTCGCGCGGGCGACGGCAGCGAACTTGTGCCGGTGCAGCCCTTCTTCAGCGGAGAGCCGCTGCCGGAAAACGGCCGGGTGCGCCCACCCGAAGCGCCCGGCTGGGGTTACGAGATTGCGCCGGAAGTTACGCTGGAACGCCCACACCCGACGTCCGAAAGCAATGCAGACGCTGCGCCCGGCTCTGCGGGTCTGGGAACGGGAGAGTAATGACGGTAGGGTTGTGCAGGCTGCAACTGTGGGCATAACTGGCGAATCCAAGGGTTCGTGATGACTCCGGTGTAAGTCCATTGCGAAACGCCATCCCTCTTGATGGCGGGGAGGCCGCGATGGGAGGCCGGGGGGCGCTATGTGGAAAGGTGCCGCAAACCCCCTGGATTCCGGCTTTCGCCGGAATGACGAATTCAAGCAAGGATTCATGTGTAGCGAAGAAAGCGCCATGAAAATCGTCGACATCGAAGCTCTCTTGCCGGAAGCCCCCAAGCGCCCTAGCTGGCTTGTGGCAGAGCGCATGGCAAGCCCCATGTCGCCCTATCCGGAATATGCCGAAACGCGCAGTTCTTGGCAGGGCATGGTGCCGCGCACCATCGCTCGAGTCACTACCGATGACGGCATTGTGGGCATCGGCGTGGGTGGCGGCGGCGCGCCCAGTTGCCACATCATCGAGCACCATCTCAAGCCTTTGCTCGTCGGCCGGGACCCCCGAGACACTGAACTGCTCTGGGACCTCATGTTCCGCGCCACGCTTCCTTACGGGCGCAAGGGACTGCCCATCATGGCACTCAGCGCCATAGACAACGCGCTTTGGGACATCAAAGGCAAGGCAGCAGGAGTACCGGTCTACGTGCTACTCGGAGGCAAGACTACGGGCTCTGGGACTCAGCCACCGCGCGTGGCGGTTTACGCCAGCGGCAACCGCACGGAGGCATACACTAGTCTGGGATTCAATCGGAACAAAGTCTTCATGCGGTATGGGCCGTGGGACGGCGCCGAGGGCATGCGGCAAAATGAAGCGCAGGTTGCCGCGGCCCGTGACGCGCTCGGACCGGACAAGCTTCTCATGGTCGACGCTTGGATGGGTTGGGACGTACCGTATGCGATCGCCATGGCCGAACGCCTGCGTGAATACGAAATCTATTGGCTGGAAGAGCCGCTGCTCCCGGATGACTATGACGGCTATGCCACGCTACGCAAGCGCCTGCCTTGGGTGCACATTGCCTGCGGCGAACACGAATACACCCATTTCGGTTTCCACGACCTCATCCAACGCGGCTGCGCAGACATTCTGCAACCTGATCTCGCCTGGTGCGGCGGCATTACCGCGGCGCGGCGCGTGGCTGCCATGGCGGAGACCCACGGGCTGCAAGTGATCCCCCACATCGGCGGCGTGATGAGCTATGCCTTCGTCACGGCGCACGCCGTGTGCCCCATGGCCGAATTCATCTTTGGCAGCGGCGACGGCACGGAGATCGCACCCATCCATCCATTCTTGACAGGCGAGCCACTCCCTGAGAGTGGTGAAGTAACACTGACGGAAGCACCGGGCTGGGGCGTTGAACTGTCTCCCCACACCGCTTTCACGCGCCCGCATCCGACATAGCCAATGCTCGTCAAGTTTCTATGCGTGCCGCCGGGGAACCACTGCATGCATGAGGCATCGGGCCGAGCATGACCAGGGCACGCAGGCTGTGGGAATGAGGGCAAGGCACCGGACGCCTCTTCTCAAGAGGCCTATGCCAATGTGGAAATTCGGTCGCAGGCAGGAACCCAAGATCCTTTACTCAAAACCACTGCTCTACGATCCACTCCTGGATCAGACTGAAAAGCTGGCTCTCGCTGAGAATTAGGCTCACGACCAGCAAGCCGGTCCAGCCAATGAAACTGGCAAGGAATGCCTTGGCGATCGATCCTCTCAGCGCCGGGCGCAGCGCCAACACGCCGTATTCGATCAGTGCCAAGTAGGTCAGTGCGGCAAGCGTGACGCCGTATAGCGGTATTACCTGGAAAAACAAGAAAATAGCAGGCACGTATGCATAGGCAAGGGTTCGAAACACCTGCAAAAAACCTGCCCGGCTGCGGAAGAGCACTTTGCACAGCGCATACGCAACAATCAGCCAAATGACCCAGGACACCATCGCGTCGCCCATCGCCCTGGCGACGAAACCGATAGAGCCAAAGAATCCGAACCAGAACAACCCTACGAGGAACAGGCTGATGTTCTGCACCACGGCGACGATCAAGACTACCGTGAGCGCTTGCAGGTTCGCCGAATCGTCCTCATGCACTTCTTTGAAGACATCGGTATTCAACATCACCCCGTGCACCATGCGATCTACAAGCTCCGACCAGCGCACGTAAGGGTCGAGGCGGCGGATTGGGACCATCACCACGCGGCCCCAAGCAGTCTCCTGCCAGGGCCGCCGCTTGCGCACCGGTAGCGGTTTCGCTTTGTAATCTTTATCGAGCGGCTTCATCCACGCTCGCGGTACACGGCCCATGTATCCTCCCAGATTCGTTGCTCAGGCAATTAGATCTTTAGGTCAAGCCGATCTTGACCGGCATGTCAAAAGCTATTCATTCCGGAATTAGTAGGTTTGGACTTACACCGTGCGGATACGCGAAACATCCCACGTACTCACGCCCGAAGCGGTCCCTCAATCTGTCATTCTGAGGAGCCCTTCGGCAGGCTCAGGATAAACTCCGCGACGAAGAATCTAGGAAAGCTCTGAACAAGGGGTTACCAAACTGTTTTAGTGACTATCAGGAGGTTCAGTAGGCTGCCGGTCGTGTTTTCCTGGCCTGTTCGCGCGCCTCACGGGCCGGTATCCTCTTGCTTTGCAGCCGTTTTCGGCTGCATACCGGACTTTTGCGCCCACTGCGCCCTGGATCAGCCGCCCACGGCGCGTTGGGTCCTCGTCAGATTGGATAGTCCTAGCAATATGGCTATGCGTTCCGTGTTCTTGGCCAGACCACGGTAGCGTACCTTGGCGTAATTGAACCGCTGCTTCACGTCCAGGAAGGGGTGCTCCACTTTGGCCCGGATCGACGCCTTCACCTTCTCCACCTGCGCCTCCAGGCTCCCCGGCGCCAGCTTCCGCCGCTGCCCGGGCTTCAGCGACCGTGTCGAAGACAGCGCCACCTGCCACGCCACCGCCAGCCCCAGGTTCTCTGCCCGCTTCTGTACCCCCACGTACCCCGCATCACCCCACACCCGCGCCTCCTCACCGTGCAGCAGCCGGTGCGCTTGCGTCACGTCGTGCACGTTGGCCGGCGTCGTTGCAAAGCTGTGCACCACCCCCGTGGCCGCGTCCGCTCCGATGTGCAGTTTCATCCCAAAGTAATACTGGTTCCCCTTCTTCACCTGACGCATTTCCGCGTCCCGCTGCCCGCTCCGGTTCTTGGTAGAGGTCGGCGCCGCTATGATGGTCGCGTCCACGATCGTTCCCTCCTGTAACCGCACCCCCTGTGCCGCCAGATACCCGTTGATCTCCGCAAACAACTCCTGCCCGAGGTGATACCTCTCCAGCAGGTGGCGGAAATGCAGGATCGTGCTCTCGTCGGGTAGCGGCTCCGACAGACGCACGCCCACAAACCGCCGCACCGACTCCGCTTCGTACAACAGATCCTCCATCCCAGGATCGCTCAGGTTGTAGCAGAGCTGCACCAGGTGAACCCGCAGCATCACCGACAGAGCATAGGGCCGACGCCTACGACCCCATAGGGTCGAAGCCCTCGACCCGCCTTGGGATAGTGCGGCTCAATGCGCGCCTCCAACCGCTGCCATGGAACCAGCCCTTCCAGCCGCTCCAAAAACTTCTCCCGCCGCGTCCTGTGCTTTTTGTGCGTATACGCCAAGTCGCCAAAGGTGGGCTGATCCATCGCCGCTTCCTCCTCATCCTCTGATCCGTTCTACTTTGAGTATGTCATACTAACCATGACTTATTCAGAGAGTTCCTAGATCGTTTGATGGTGCAGAGTGGTGGCTCGCACATTGCAAACCCATGCTCGCCACCTGTCCCACATGCGCTACTGCACCAGTACAGACTACGGGGAGGAAGTATGATTCCTCCCCGTAGTCTGTAAATGAGCGGCCGGATATTGCCAGCCACAATGGCCGGGACTACTGGTTGCTAAGGAACTCATCCATCGACGCCTGGCCCTTGTCCTGAAAGAGCTGCAACGCGTCCGGAATAGTCGCCTCGCCTTTGCGAACGCTATTGATCGCCTCGCCGGTGGCGCCGAGGATGCCGCGGGCGCCCGGCACACTGGCGACGAAGCGCGCGCCGTCCATCTCCTTGATGATCAGGACTTTGAACGGATCGTCCTGTATGTAGTCGGCACTCTCCGCAACCGACTTGCGCACGGGAATGCGGTCCATAACGTTCGACCACTCCAAGTTGACGCCCGCATCGTAGAAGAAGTCGATTACCGCGAAACCGCCGTCCGGATTTGCGCTGCCGTTCGGCATGCAAAAGGCCCAGTCGCCGGAATAGTTGGAGAGTACGCCGGCCGCTGAAGGCAACGGATAGCCAAAGTAATGGAACTCGAAGTCCGGGTGGAACTTCCGGAAGAACGCGTTACGCACGGCGTTCCCTTCGTAATAGTGGGTCATCTCGCCATTGGCCATCTGTTCGCGATTGCGCTTGTCCGTGTGGAACGGCGCGATGCTCGGCCAACCTCCCTGGAGATCGTAGATGCGCATTAGCCACGTGAGCGCCTCGACGGCGAGCTCGTTACTAACCGTAAATTTGGTCTTGTCCTCATTGAAGATTTCGCCGCCAAGCTGCCAATACGGCACCATCCACGTGTGCACGCCGCCGGAGCCGCGGAAGGGGTCCCACGAGAGCACCTCGATCTGATCTCCCGTCTGCTTGAAGGTCTTTGTCACGGCATCTTCCATATCCGCCCAGGTCTGCGGCGGGTTCTCCGGATCGAGACCGGCCTCGAGGTACTGATCGGTGTTGGAAAAGATAATGCGGGCGTCGATGCTGTAGGAAAGCGCGTGGGTCTTGCCCTGATATTGGGTTGCGTTCAGCTTCTCCTTCCATAGGTCGTCAAACTGGATGTTCTGCGCCGTGCCCAACCAGGGATCGAGCGGCTGCACGATTTCCAGCACGCCCCACTCGTTCTGCACCCATGACTGCGTTTTCACCACGTCGGGCGCCGTGCCCGCGGCAACGACGGTCTGCACGTCGTTGAAGCCGCCGTTTGGCCGACCCAGCGGAATCATCTTATACCCGGAGGTCTCATCGAACTGCGCGCGCAGTGCCTTGGGAAGCTCCTCGGTATCGAAGTTCCACGCCGGGAATGAATGGTACCAAAACGTGACGGGGAGGATCTTCTTTTCCTCGGGCGCTTCCATCGCCTCCTTCTGGGGTTCCTCAGCCGGAGCCGCTTCTTCGGTCGTGGTCGCCGGCACCGCGCCGCAAGCGGCAAGAATCGCTATCCCAGCGCCTCCTGCCGACGTTGCCAAGAACGTGCGTCTGGATGTACGCATGATGCCTGCCCTTTCCGCGCGACCGCCTCGTGTATTGAGTCGATCCTACGCGCTAAATAATGACACATCCGGTGTCTGTGTACCATGTCTGTTTGGAATAGTCAAGTCACTAGTGCACAATCCAGGCGAATTGTAGTATTCACCGCAGAACAAATGAGAAGAGTTGCGCGATCCTAGTTGCAATAGCTTGAAAGGCGTGATTATTCATGTTTCTTAATTATAGACAGGTAGACTTGGTGTTGGTATGCTGTGTTCAGTATCGTCTTGAGCAGACTATAAGGAGTGTACGATGCAAACCTGGCAGCGATTCTCTCGTCGGTCTATCTTGGCCGGAATGGCAAGCCTCGGCGTCGGTAGCGCGACTCTAGCCGCCTGCGGCCAAGTGCCCGCTGCACCCGCGGAGGCGCCGGAAGCAAAAGAGGCGCCGCAGGCTGAGCCGACGGCAGCGCCGGAGGCGATGGAGCCCAATGTCATCAAATACATGCACTACACCACCCAGCAGCAGGTGTGGGACGACACATACGGCGCGGTCATCAGCCGCTATGAGGAGCGCAACCCGGACGTTAAGGTTGAGCTCGACCTCATTTCGGGCGCGCTGACGAACATGGCCGAGAAAGCCGTGTCAGCCCACGCGGCGGGGATTCCGTACGACATGTACTACGGCTGGTTTGGCTATATCAGCCAGTTTGCCACTGCCGAGATCATCCAGCCGCTGGATCCCTTTGTGTCAAAGGATGCCGGTTTCGATCTATCGGAGTATTACGACTTTGCCTTGGAGCGGGTCAACGGCAGGCTCTACGGCATTGCGTGGTTCATGGGGGCCCGCACGATTTGGTACAACGCCGACCTCATGACGAACGCAGGTGTCGATTCGCCAAGCAAGTTGGATGCCGAAGGGAAGTTCACCTGGGACGCGCTGGCGGAACTCTCCACGAAATTGACGACCCACGAAGGGGCAAACGTCTCCCAATGGGGCATAGCTTTTGACGGCAAACGCACCGACCGCATCCTCATTGCGCTCAAGTCATGGGGCGCGGACTGGTGGAACGAAGCGTTTAGTGCCCCGGCAATCAACTCGGCCAGTGCCGGGGACGCAGTGCAGGCAGTGCTGGACCTCGTCGTCAAGCACCAGGTGCATCCCCCCATTAATCGCAAAGAGACCGACGTTGCGCCATCGTTCAATGAGCAGAAACTCGCAATGGTCCTAAATGGGCCCTGGTATACGCGTTCCATCAATCAGCAAATCTACGAAGGCGAAACGCCGTTCAACGTCGAGCTGGCTTCAGTGCCGGTCGGCCCTGGCGGCCGCGGCACGCCCATGCTCCTCAATTCTTTTTGGATCGCGAGTACCTCGCCGGATCCCGACACTACCTGGGATTTCTACAAGTACCTGATTAGTGAGGACGTGCAACCGGATTGGGCGAACCTAGGCGGGGGGCGCTTCCCGGCCAACCGCACCTACCAACCGGTCGTGCAGTATCCCTTCGAGAGTGTGGAGACCTATCAGGCGATCGCGGAAGTTGGAGTCCCATTGCGGCAGGTGGTGAAGCAATCGGATGTCAACGGCGCGTGGAGCGAACTTTGGGGCCAATTGGAAGAGGGTCAGAAGACCGTAGAAGAGGCGCTTGCCGAGATCCACCAAGTGGCCGACAATGCCCTGAAAGAGGGCGGCTGCATCTGCTAGACAAACGCAAGTCGAATCACGCCTTATCCTTAGGCTGGTCGCAGGGTGAATGGAATAGAGGGCGCGATCCTTTTGCCCTGCGCCAGTGCCTTCTTGCAAGGCGTGTCGCATTCCGGGAGAGTATTGAGGAGTTTGGCTGGGCCTCCGGCATCCCTACTACGAAGCGGTGAAGGAGAGCCTGCCCGGCTGCTGAACGATTAGTGTGGCGCCCCCAGAGGGAATCGAACCCTCGTTACAGGCTTGAAAGGCCTGCGTCCTGGTCCACTAGACGATGGGGGCAAATCGCGTGCGGTTCGCTGTTTCAGTATACCGTAGAACGGCGCTTATGCGAAGAAGAACCCTGGTCTAGAGCACACTTGACTACTGAGAAATGCCGCACGCTGAGCAATACCATATGTGTGGCATTTCCGAGCGCGTCAGCCAAAATTTCCACGAGCAAGATGTCTGTGCACGGCAATACACGTACTACTGGGTGTCAAGTATGGCGTACCTCCTGTCCTGCCAAAGTGTGAGACATGTGGCGGGGTTACGCAGTCGGTGGAGACCACCACGTTTCTCTCAGCAACCGTGGGATCGTCAGGCGCCTTAGTGATTGCCATAAAGTGATGCCAGGCCACCTCCAAAGATGGCGTGCTCAGCTCCATACACTGCTTGTCGCTTTCTCACCAATTGACGAAAAGAGAAGGGGGGAGTATGATGCTGTTAGTAACTTTGTAGCTGAAGGCAAGGAGAACAACATGCGCACAACACGCCAGTTTTCGCGCCGGTTCATTCTGGCCGGCACGGCAGCTCTTGGTATAGGTGGCGCGACCCTGGCCGCCTGCGGCCAAGTGCCTGCTGCTCCCGCGGATGCTCCGGCAGCGGAAGAGGAAGTACAGCCGGAGCCTACGGCAGCACCTGAGGCCATGGAGCCGACGGTCATTAAGTACATGCACTTCACCACCCAGCAGCAGGTGTGGGACGACACCTATGGCGCGGTCATCGACCGCTACACAGAGCGCAATCCGGATGTGCAGGTTGAACTCGACCTTGTTACGTGGCCCTTGACGGACGTGGCGGTAAAAGCGGTCGCTGCAAGCGCCGCGGGCATAAACTACGACATGTACTACGGCTGGTTCGGCTACATCAGCCAGTTCGCCACCGCGGACATTATCCAGCCGCTTGATCCTTTCATCGCAAAGGATGCCGGCTTCGACCTATCCGAGTACTACGACGGCGCCCTTGAGAAGATCGGTGGCAGTCTCTACGGCATTGCGTGGTTCATCGGCGCCCAGTCCATTTGGTACAACGCCGACATCATGACGAACGAAGGACTAACGTCCCCGGCCGACCTGGATGCCGATGGGAATCTGACCTGGGACACGCTCACGGAAGTGGCCACGAAACTGACTACCCGCGAGAGCAACAATGTTACCCGCTGGGGACTGAGTTTTCGCGGTAACCGCACCGATAGCTTGCTCATTGCGCTGAAGTCATGGGGTGCGGACTGGTGGAACGAGGACTTCACCGCGCCTGCAATCAACTCGCCTGAAGCAGTCGATGCCACGCAGGTGGTGCTGGACCACGTCGTAAAGCACCAGGTGCACCCGCCGGTCAACATGAAGGAGACCGATGCCGCACCTAACTTTATCGAGCAGAAACTCGGTATGATCCTGACCGGGCCTTGGTTCACACGCACCATCAACCAAGAGATCGTTGAGGGGCAAACTCCTTTCAACGTCGATTTGGCCAACGTGCCGGCAGGGCCTGGGGGTCGTGGCACGCCGTTGTTGATCAACGCCTTCTGGATCGCCAGAAGCTCGCCGGCGCCAGACGCGACCTGGGAGTTCTACAAGTATCTCATCAGTGAAGAAGTGCAACCGGACTGGGCGAATCTTGGCGGCGGCCGCTTCCCACCCAACCGCACCTATACGCCGGCTGTGCAGTATCCCTTCGAGAATGTGGATACGTACAAAGCGATTGCAGATGTTAGCGTGCCTCTGCGCCAGGCGGTGCAGCAAGCCGACGTCAATGCCGCGTGGGCAGAATTGTGGGTACAGATGGAAGAGGGACAGAAGACGGTTGCGGAAGCCATTGCCGAAATTCACCAGGTGGCGGATATTGCGCTCAAAGATGGCGGCTGCATCTGCTAAGCTACCACAAGGCGTGTTGACATTCGGACTCAGATGCAATCGCATAAGCATTCGGGCAGTTTTTCTTGGAATGCTGAGAGCTAAGTGAGATGGATTCGAGAGCCTGAATCCTAGATTTCTCGCTGCGCTCGAAATGACATGGAAACTGCGGTCAATATGACGCGGAAAGCAATCATGTGATGACATGCCAAGTGTGAGCTGATCGAAATGCCAAGCCGGCACCTAGCGCGATCCGGCAGCAACACAAACTTAGACTATGCGGAAATGAGTATTGCGTGTCGGGCGCTTCTCCAGTAGGCGCAAGTCACGCATACTGCAACAAAAGGAGCACCAACTATGGCAATTAAGACCCCCGTTGACACGAGACTCGCAATTGAAGGCGGCACGCCGGTGCGATCGGCGGACGACCCCTTGCCGGGAATCTTCCCCCGTGACGTGCCGCAAGAGTCCTATGAGAATATAAGGGAGGTCCTGGAAAAGGGCCTAACCTCCGGCTACTTGCGGCGCTTCGAGCAGGAATTCGCGGAAGTGAACGGCGCAAAATACTGCGTCGCCCTTGCCAACTGTACCGCTACCTTGCATACCATCATTGCGGCGATGGACATCGGGCCGGGCAAGGAAGTCATTGTGAATCCAATTACCGACCTCGGCTCTGTGGCGGGCATTATGGCACAAGGCGCGATTCCTATCTTTCCGGACGTGGACATCCGCACAGGGAATGTTACCGCCGAGACCATCGAAAAGGTCATTTCGCCGCGCACGGCCGCCATCATCGCCGTCCATTGGTATGGGCTGCTCTGCCCCATGGACGATATCGTCACCTTGGCAAAGCGGCACAACATCCTCCTGATTGAGGACGTGTGTCAAGCGCCGTTGGCAAAGTACAACGGGCGGAATGCCGGCACTTTGGGCGACGTTGGCGCCTTCTCGTTCGATGCCGAAAAGCATCTCTCCGGCGGGCACGGCGGTGCGCTGCTCACGGACAACAAAGACATTGCCGACCGCGTACATCTCTTTGGTGTCATGCGCGGCGGCGTGCCTGTGGAGCGCTACGGCCGCAAGCACGTGCGTTTTGGCTTGAATATGCGTTTCGGCGAACTTGAAGCGGCATTCGTGCTGGGCATGCTCCACATACTTGAAGAGCAGAACCAACGCCGTCGCGAGACAACTGCCGCTCTAAGCCAACGTGTGGTGGAGGACATTCCCGGGCTGATCCCGCCCTACATTCCTGAAGGCGCCGATCACATCTATTGGTACTACTACCTGCGCGTAGACCCCGACGCGTTCACGTGCGGTCTGTGGGACCTGTCCGATGCGCTCATGGCCGAGGGCCTGAAGGCCGAGCCCGGCCCCTGGCAACTGGTGCCGGATAGTCACACCTTCCTTCACACCAAGACCACCGTGGCCGGCGAATCACACTGGCCGTGGGACCATCCGATGAACGAGTTTGCCAAGGACATCGAATACAGCGGCGACATGGTGCCCATCGCCAAGGAGCACGTGGACACGACCATCCGCTGGAACTGGACGGACAAATATACCGACCGGGACGTGGAGGACATGGCAACGATCCTGGCCAAGGTGACAGATCGCTACCGGGCATAAGGCTGAACGTGTGTTGCAGCGCTTGATTGGCTGGAGTCAAGACCCCTGAGCATCCCGGCGTCTTCCCTTTGCGCTGCCAAGCAAGCAGAGTACTACCTGCGTCAAGCTGGTCGGCTTGAGGTTCAGGGTAGTGGATACTCCGTCAGGCTTAGATATGACTTGGTTCGTGAAGCCGTTCGTGCTGAGCCTGTCGAAGCATGAACGGTTGGGGGATCGTGGGCGGATTTGGGTGCGTTCGTTTCGTTCTCCCTTCGACAAGCTCAGGCCGAGCGGAACAATTGTGTAGGTAGAGTAGGAGTGACAGCATTTACCTTGAATGGATGTTGCAGCAGCCACCTCAACTGGTTGAGGCAGGAGCCATTAGGTACCAGCACTAAAGCGAGTGGTCAAGAAGCATGTACCCAAACGGCGCGCAATTCTGCCTAAGCATGACGTTCGACATCGAAATGTCCTTCAACTTCCCGTACTGGACCTCCAACTACGACGACTACGGGGCCATTGATCCGCACGTTAAGCAGTACGTCCATAAACTGCTGGACGTGGCTGACAAGTATAGTGTGAAGCTCCAGTTTTTCGTGGTCGGCAGCGCCTTGGAGGACCCGGACGTCGACTACCTCAAGCGGCTTGTCGCCGAAGGGCACGCCCTCGACAATCACACCTACCGACACGTGAACGTGAAGGCCGAGCGTGTCGCAGACCTGCACCCGTCGTATAAGCGAGCGCCCTGGCGGGCCGGTGGGCTTTCGCCGCTGGAGTGCCTGCGCCACGAGATCAGGCAGACCGGCAGGGGTTTAAGTGAACGGTTAGGCATTGAAGCGAGCGGCTTTCGTACGCCGGGGGCATTTCCCAACGGGCTGGAAGACGCGCCCGCTGTGCAGACTCTACTGCAAGAAGAAGGGTTCCAGTTCGCTTCTGCGCACTACAAGTGCCCAACGGAACGTACGTGGCACCCGCCGCGCGCGGACATGGAGGCCGCCGTGCGCCATAGCCTCGACATCTTACAGCCTTACCGCTACCCGAACGGCCTGTCCGAAATCCCGATGATGGGTCTGAGCGATGCCATCGCCTTCCGCTCGTTGGACTTAGACCGTTGGGAGTACATCCACCACGCAACCGTTGCAGTTGACCACGCTCACGCAAACGGACAGATTCTCAGCCTCCTCGCGCATCCCTCGTACCTGGCGGCCCGAGACCCCCACTGTGATATGCTTGACACCGTGCTGCACCGTGCGCTGGACAAGCCCGGCGGCTGTTGGGTGGCAACTAATCGGGATATCAACGAGACAATCTTGGCTGCCTAGACCTACACTGAGCGCACGGCAAGCTTCTGGATAGACTCGGTTTCGCCTTAGCTACTTCGGTTCCTCTGCGCCTTGCTATCGGCAAGAAGTGCGCAGGATTTCAACCTGCGTTACCGGTCGGCGTAGATATCAAGTGATCCGATAGGATTGAACCGAATTGCGGGGAACATGGGCACCGTCACCGGCACAATCGTAGATGCGCAGAGCGGCAATGAGATCGCGGCCAAAGTCTCTGTGCAAGGCAATGGCGGACTCTTTCACGCCCCTGAAAGCTCTATCGCAACCGTCGGGACAACCAATCCCTACTTCTATGCTGATGGATCGTTTTCGGTTGACCTGCCCCGCGGCCAGGCTGATGTGCGCGTGGAGCGCGGCACGGAGTACGCGCCACTGCATGTGACGGTTTCGGTGCCACTGAAAGGCACTGTGAATCTCTCGCTGCCGATGCAGCGGTGGATTCGCCTCGACGACCAGGGTTGGTACCCGGGCAACACTCACATCCATTACCGCGAGTTCGAGACCCGTCCCGAGGAACGCCTGCGGTTTGACACCGAAGTCGAAGACCTTACCGTAACGGTCATTAGTGTGCTCCAACAGCAAGAACTCACTTATGCGACCAATCGTTTCCCAGTAGGCCGCATGGACCACCCGACTCGACCCCATTGGGTTCTGGACGTAGGGGAAGAGACACGGCACAACGCAATACTGGGCGATAGTAGTTCCGGCTACGGGCACGTGATGCTCGTGCGCCTGAAGGAACAGGTTGAACCGCTCAGCCGCGGCGTACTGGTGGATGATTCCGATCCGGACTATCCGCCGCTCATAGACGCGTGCGATACGGCCCGGGCACAAGGCGGGGTCGTGATCTGGTGCCACAACGGCTGGGGCATGGAAGCGCCCATTGCCGCCTCACTGCAGCGGATAGACGCGCTTAATCTCTTCGACCCGTACTGGCTCGATACGGAGTACGACCTCTGGTATCACCTCCTGAATTGCGGTTTCAAGCTGCCGGCGAGCACGGGCTCCGACTGGTACGTCTGTTCCGCAAATCGCGTCTACACGCACCTAGAGCAGTCCTTTTCCTATGACTCCTGGCTGGAGACGCTGACCGCCGGTCGCTCGTTCATAACGAATGGGCCGGTGCTCGATCTTACGGTGGAGGGTCAGCCACCGGGGCAAGTTCTCGACCTTCGCGCGCGTCAACCGAAGCAGGTGCGCGCGGAAGTGCGTTGGCAGGCGCACCTACCGATTGAGCGTGTCGAAATCATCATGAACGGCACTGTAGTGGCGGGTGAGCACGCCGAAAGCGGTACCCAAGAAGGCAGACTCACTGCCACGCTCGTCCCCCCGGGTGACGGCTGGATCGCGGCGCGCTGCGCCGGACGCAGCCGGGACAGCTACGGCCACGCCCAATGGGCCCACACGAGTCCCGTCTATCTTCGCGTTGGCGGGAGAGATCCCGCCACGAAAGCCTCGGCACAGTTCTTCGTCGCTCAAATCGAGCGCTCGCTGCAATGGATCGCGGAGCAGGCGCGCTTCGAGGACATTGCCCACCGGCAGCGCATGCAGCAGCTCTTTCGCGACGGCCGGGAGTCTTTCCTGCGCTTGGCGCGAGAATAGTATGCTATAGCAATAACGTGCAGTAAGTTCCGGGGAGAAAGGGCAAACGCGTGACGGCAGTGAGTGCAGACGTACAGTGGCTGCAGTGCGTGCGGTGCGACGCGCGCTATGAAATTGGAGTGTATACCTTTGGGTGCCCCGGTTGCTTCGAGCAAGGCCGGGAAGGTCCGCTGGACTTTCGGGTCAGCCTGGAGGACGGCGTGCCTGCCGGTTTTCAAGAATCCTGGAATGCCGGGCCGCAGCACAATATCTGGCGCTACGGGGACTTACTTCCCCAGGCAGACCATCCGCTTAGCCTCGACGAAGGCGGCACGCCGCTAACTCATCTGGATGAGTTGAGTGACGAGCTTGGCCTAAACGTCTATATCAAGAACGAGACGATGAATCCCACGTGGTCGTTCAAGGACCGCCACGCCGCAGTGAACATCACCATGGCGCGTCAACTTGGCTACACGAAGGTGGTGGCCTCCTCCACCGGCAACGCCGGCCAGGCCGTGGCAGCGTACGCTGCGCTCGCGGGGCTGCGCGCTCTCGTCATTGGCTACCCTACGTCGTCCGAACTGCTTCGCCGCGTCATGCAGATTCACGGCGCGTCGGTGGTAACGATGCCAAAGCCGGAGATCGGCAAGATGATGCGGCAGCTTGTGGAAGACCATGGCTGGCTGCCGGTCGGCTCATCCGACCCCAACCCGCTTGCCAGTCCATACGGCGTGACGGGGTACAAGACAATCGGGTATGAAATAGCCAGCGCCCTTGGCGGCTCGCCCGATACAGTCCTGGTTCCCACGGGCGGCGGAGATAGCCTATACGGCATCTGGCGTGGGTTGATCGACCTGCGCGACATGGGCCTGATTGACCGTCTGCCGCGTTTGGTGGGCTGTCAGACAGAGGCGACACACCCGCTGCACGATGCGCTTAAGCACAATCGTACTGAAATTGAGGTGCAGCCCGAGCCTGACTCACTTGCCACGTCCATCATCGAAGGGCGCTGCGGCGTGCACGCGCTGCGCGCGCTCTATGCCTCCGGCGGCACGGCAACCGCGGTAACCGAGGATGAGTTGCGCCAGGCAATCCGGCGCATGGCGAGTCGCGGATTCTTCTTCGAGAGCGCCTCAGTGGCCACTATCGCCAGCCTCGTCCGGCTTAATGCCGAAGGATACTTCAAACCGGGTGAGACAGTGGTCTGCGTCATCACGGGCTCCGGGGTCAAGTGGCCGGACGTGATCAATCAACTTGTGCCTGCTGCGCCCCACTTGGAGCAGCCGAGCATCTCTGCTTTGTCGGATGTAATGGAACTGTGAAGGAACTGGAGAAACCACAATGGGGCGAACGCATCGGGTTGCCGTTGGTTCAATTCTGACCGAGTGCAACCAATTCGGCGGTAAGATGATTGAACTGGCCGAGTTTTCCCGTAGCCAGCTTGCGCGCGGCAATGATGTTATGTCAATAGAAGGCGGCGCTGTTGGCGGCATGCTGCACACCCTAAAGGAACAGAACGCCGACGTTGTGCCGCTCGTCGTGGCGAGCTCCTACCCCGGCGGCCCGATTGCGCACGATTGCTACACCCAACTCAAGGCGGACTTACTTTCAGATCTCATCAGTGCCTTGCCCGTGGATGGTGTCCTGCTGGCGCTGCACGGGGCGGCGGTTTCTACGGAAGTCGATGACGTGGAGGGCGACCTGCTCGCAGCAGTGCGTGAAATCGTGGGGCCGGACATACCGGTTGTCGGAACGCTTGATCTGCATGCCAACGTGACAACACAGATGATGCGCCACGCCGACGGTCTTATCGCCTGGGAGACTTACCCGCACGTTGATCCATTCACTACGGGCGTACGCGGCGCGCGACTCCTCCTGGGCACTCTCGACGGCGCCCATACGCCGGCAATGGTCATAGCGAAAGTGCCGATTCTGACCAGTGCCATCAATGCGAGCACCGTGGGTGACGGCCCCTTTGCCGATGTGATGCGCTTAGCGAAATCCTTTGAAGAGCTGCCGGGAGTCTTATCCACCAGCGCGTTCCACGCCCACGCCACGATTGACGTGGCGGAATTGGGCGGGGGCGGCCTGGTGATTACTGACAATGATGAGGAGCGCGCAGTTGATCTTGCTAACCAGATTGCCGATCTCATGTGGGAGAAACGCTTCGCCCTGGAGCCGGACACTCTCCCTCCTAAGGAGGCGATCGACGCGGGAATCAACATCCCTGGCGGTCCCATCATTTTGGTAGAGTGCGCAGACTGTGTCGGTGGCGGTGCGGCCGGAGACAGCGTAGTTACGGTCCCCGTGCTGACGGAGCTGAGCGAAGGATTTGCCATCGTGCCGGTAGTCGACCCTGAAGCGGCTGCGCTCTGTCATGAAGCCGGTGAAGGCAGCACGGTCACGGTGACGCTGGGGCACAAGATCGATCCCCAATGGGGAAGTCCGCAGACCCTCACCGGTGTCGTGAATTCTCTAAGTGACGGTAGATTTAAATATACCGGCGGCATCTGGGCAGGCGAGTGGGCGACCATGGGGCCAACGGCAGTGCTGGAGTGTGGCAGTGCTCAGATCTTGATTACGACGTACGGCACGTACGAGTGGCGGGACGAGCAGTTCCGCGCACTGGACATGGATATCGAAGGCGCAAAATTCATCGTCGCAAAGAATCCGATGAACTATAGCCAAACCTACAGTGAAATTTCGAAAGGCGAATTCGTCTTGGATACGCTGGGGGCCACACCGCCCACGCTCCGTCACTTCACGTATCACAATGCGCCGCGTCCGCATTTTCCACTCACTACCGAGATTCCGAACTTTGCCCCCACGGTCCTGCGCGGCAGCCGGTGAAAGGAAAGCCTGCGCAAATGCCCGGCATTGACGTCAACGACATCCACTCGCAACTCAATCCCACAAACGTTGATCGAATAGTGCCCGTGGATTCACTGGAAGCCATTCAGGCCGCTATCGCTGCCGCGCAGGACGAAGGGAAATCCATCTCCATCGCCGGTGGGCGGCATGCCATGGGCGGGCAGCAATTCGGCAGCGGTACTATTCTCTTGGATACGGTACCGCTGGGCTGCGTACTCGAATTCGATGCCGAAGCAGGCTTGATTACGGTTGAAGCGGGCATCTACTGGCCGGAGCTAATTGCCGCCTGCCGTCAGGCAGCAAAAGATGAGGAGCCACAGTGGTCAATCGCCCAAAAGCAGACCGGCGGCGACCGCATGAGCATTGGCGGCGCGCTAGCGGCAAACGTCCACGGCCGCGGTTTGCGCATGCGCCCCATAGTCGGTGACGTTGAATCGTTGGTGCTCGTTGATGCCGACGGGAACGTCCGGCACTGCAGCCGCCAAGAAAACGGCGAGCTATTCCGGTTGGTTATCGGGGGATATGGACTCTTTGGCGTCGTCTATAGCATTACGCTGCGGCTTGTTCCGCGGTGCAAACTCCAACGCGCCGTAAATGTGATCACCATCGAAGAGCTCATGCCGGCATTTGCGCAACGTGTCGAAGATCGGTTCCTCTACGGTGACTTTCAATACTCGATAGACGATACGTCTGATGGCTATCTAACGAAGGGTCTGTTTTCTTGCTACCGTCCCGTGGCATCGGAAACGCCAATTCCGGAGAAGCAGAGAGAACTTTCCATTGACGATTGGCGACACTTGATTCTTTTTGCGCACGCCAACAAACCGCAGGCATTCGAGCAGTACGTCGCGCACTACCTGGCAACAGACGGCCAAATCTACTGGTCGGACCTGCATCAGCTCGGCTACTACGAGGAAAACTACCACCGCATGCTCGACCACCACCTCGGCGCGGCAGCGCCCGCGACGGAGGTTATCACCGAAATCTATGTGCCGCGCCAATCCCTGACACCTTTCATGTATGACGTTCGTGAAGACTTCCGGCAGAATCAGACTGAGGTCGTCTACGGCACCATTCGGCTCATCGAGCACGATGAGGAGAGCTTTCTGGCCTGGGCGCAGGAAGACTACGCTTGTGTCATTTTCAATCTTCACGTAATGCATACACCGGAGGGGCAGGGCCTTGCCGCAGCAGCTTTTCGCCGCTTGATCGATCGTGCGATTCAGTACGGCGGCAGTTACTACCTTACCTACCACAAGCATGCAAAGCGCTCACAGGTAGAACAGTGCTATCCGCAGTTTCCTGAGTTCCTCCGCCTAAAGCGGCGCTACGATCCGGCGGAGCGGTTCCAGAGTGACTGGTATCGTCATTACGCCGCCATGTTTTCTGACGTGACTAGCTGATTAATGTCATTAGCGCAGGTGTATACCAATTCATTTGCAGGCTATGGTCTTCAGCGGTTTCTAAGAGAAGCAATAGTAACCTAGAGCCGTCATTCCGGCGCATGCCGGAATCCATCTTCGCTGCAACTGTAGGCATCAGACCAATAGCGCGAAAGGGACAGACCGACCGTCGGAGTTGAGGCACAGCATGCCGTGCCCGTACGAATGATACCTATAACTCTCTCGCCCATTGCCTCCAGGTCGGCTTTCCGCACAAACCCTCTGCAGCGGTCATTCTGTCAGCGCATTACCAGACACCTACAACATTCGGAGATTGGCTTGAGCTAGGCAACATCTGCCGAGATTGCTTTCGCAGCGTCCTCGACGGCATATAGCTCTATGCCGTAACGTGGAAAGCATGACGCGATCATTCATGTTGCTACTGAATCATGCGGGAATTGGGGGTGTGCTACATAGCTATCCGTCTCTTCCTACGACCTACAGCATCTCTGTAATTTCTTTGCTTTCAGCGTCGCAGCGCACCCTTGGCCGCCAGTTTGAGCGCATGAACGCACTTTGTTTGGAGTGAATTCCAATTAGAATACATGAACCCATGACAGTGCTCACCGATCTCGCGCTCGGTATCTGTAACGCGCGGTGGGGCATCGCGTTGTTCCGCCAGGGGTGCTCGCAACGGCAGTATTCCCAAGTACTCTGGGGCATAGGCTTCATTGCTGCAGCCATCGCGGCGGTGCTTGGCGGCGCATCGCATGCCGTGGGCGATCAGTCACCCGCCGTACGGCGCAAGCTGTGGAAAGGGACAATCTTGGCCACAGGGTTCACGAGCGCAGGCATGTTTGCAAGTACGGTAGTTGCAAGCACGTCGCAGCCGCTAAAGGGGAAATTGCTAGCAGGCGCGGTGGTGAAACTGTTGGCCTACTGCGGTTGGATGGCTTCCCGCGACAAGTTTCTCTACGTAATTATTGACTATGGCTCGGCCATGGCGGGCGTTGTCACGTTCCACGCGCCGGCGTTGTTTCGCAGGGACGCCGCCAGTTCACGGTGTATACTGGGCGGGGTGTTCATTTCGCTTCTTGCCGCATTCGTCCAGATACGGAAGGTCAAGCTTCACCGCCACTTCAATCACAATGACTTATATCACCTTATCCAAATAGGAGCGTGTTACCTCTTTTACAGAGGCGGGCGACTGTTGGAAGACCACCGGGATCGGACAGTCGGCGAACCAGACTCAATTTTGAATGGCAGACTGCACGTGCCGCCGCAGGTGCGCTAAGGAGAAAAGAAGACAAAGTGCTATGTGAAAGAGCTTATTGTGTCATTCGGCATCGGGCCACGCACCATTCACTGAGAATAAGGAACGACTATGTCACGTGAGGACCTAAAGCGTGTCTCATTGCCGTATTTGGCTCGGCTGAGCCTTTTTTGGCTCGGCATCTCCACGGCATGGGCGGGATTAAACATCGTCTACCTGCCCGACCGCGTGGAGACACTCATGGGTTCGGCGCAGAAGGGCACGTATCTTGGCATCTTGGTCTCTGCGGGTCTCATTGTCGCTGTTGTCGTGCAGCCCATCATGGGCGCCGTGAGCGACCGCTCCACGGCGCGTTGGGGCCGCCGTAGGCCCTTCATGCTCATCGGCTCTCTCGTCAGCGCTATCTTTCTGCTACTCATGGCCGCTGTGAGCAACTATGCTCTGCTCTTGGCAGTGGTTATCCTGCTCCAAATCTCCGCCAATAGTGCTCTAGGGCCGTATCAAGGCATCGTCCCGGATCTCGTACCGAAAAGCCAGCGGGGACGCGCATCGGGATTCCTGGGACTATCTAAGCACTTGGGGACGCTGTTTGGCGTGCTCGCCGCCGGACAATTTCTCGACCGGGGCTTGCTCGGCCACTACCTTTTTGTGGCTGCAGCCGTGCTTGTGATGGTGGCAGTTGTCTCTGCGCTGACCATCCATGAGGATCCGCTGGAAGAAAAACCAGAATTCTCCGGTATTTTCCACGAGCTTCGCACACGGATCGCCGAACTGAGGGAACGGCCGGGCTTTACCTGGGTACTCTTCTCGCGTTTGTTCTTCTTTATGGGTTTGCTCGCTGGGAACCAATTGCTGCTCTTCTTCATCCGTGAGCGGCTGGGCATCACTGAAAACGCCGGCCTGTCCGTCACAATTGCGCTTGGTGTATTCATCATCGTAGCCGCAGCCGTCAGCATACCGGCGGGCTGGATTTCAGACCGCACCGACCGCCGCCTGCTGGTTGTGGCTTCGTGTATCGTAGGTATGCTCGCCTCTCTGGTCTTGCTTTTTACAACGAACTACACCATGCTGCTCGTGGGGTTTGCTATCCTCGGCGCGGGGACAGGAATCTTCGTCACTGCCGATTGGGCCTTGGCGATAGACCTTATCCCTGATCCGCGGGCGGCGGGGCTTTATATGGGCCTTACGAACTTGTCCACAGCCGGCGGCGACGCGCTCGCCAGCCTGACTGCGGGGGTCATACTCGACGTCTTCAACAGTATTCAGCCGCTCCTAGGCTACTCCGCCGTCTTCGTCACGATGGCGCTCTTCTTTGTGCTTGGCGCGGGAACCATACTCAAGGTGCCGAAGACCTATACAGGGGAGTAGCAAGCACACTCCATCAAGGGCGAATTGCGATAGTAATCGGCAGTAAAGGCCGTGCCGGTTCCGATGTAGCGGGAAGGAAATGTCGCGCTACGGGAATCTGAGACAGGTCGGCTCCCGTTTGCGGTAGCTTGCCGAGGGAATCGCTACGCAGGGGAGGGGGCACTGTTTGCGGGAATCGCCACTACCGGAAAGAGCCTGAAACGACTCTGCGCTAGGCCAAGACCCCGCGCTTTTGCGCCACGAGCATTTCCTGCAGCGTGCGGCGGTCGACGTGCTCGTTCGGCTCAACACCGTCCATAGGACACACGCCTCCCGGGCAAACCTTTTCGATAATGTGAGCCTCGTACTCTTTGCGGAAGTTACGCACGGTGCTCACCACCGGCCAGGGCGCAAATTGCCCGAGACCACAGAACGACGTACCCATCATATCCTGTGACGAGTGCTCGATGAGGTCTATGGTGTCAGGCGCGGCCACACCGTGGCGCACCCGCTCCACTAACATCCTTAGCACGCGCGTACCGTCACGGCAGGGGAAGCAGAAGCCGCAAGACTCTTCCTCGAAGAAATTTGCGTCCCGCAGCGCCGCGTCTACAACGCAGGTACGGTCGTCCATCACTATGACGCCCGCCGTACCCAGGATGGTACCGGCCGCCTGCACCGGCTTGAAGTCAAGTACGAGATCGATCATGTCGGCAGGCAGGATGGCACTGGAAGCACCGCCGGGCTTCCAGGCCTTGAGCTCGCGCCCCTGCCAGACACCGCCAGCGTGCTCATTGATCAGTTCGCGCGCGGTGGTTCCCATGGGCAGTTCGTAAACCCCCGGGCGCTCAACGTGGCCGGAAACGCAGTAGATATTTAAACCGGACCCCTCATTTACTCCCAGGTTACTCCACCTCTCACCGCCATTGAGGACAATATCGGAGAGATTAGAGAGAGTCTCCACATTATTGATGAGCGTGGGTTTGCCGAATAGACCTTCATTGGCAGGGAAGGGCGGTCGTGCGCGTGGGTAGCCCCGCTTCCCTTCAAGGGAGTTCATAATGGCGGTCTCTTCGCCGACGATGTACGCTCCCGCGCCACGCCGCAAGTACAATTCAACGGAAAAGTCCGTGCCTAGGACGTTCTGTCCCAGGAAACCGTGCTCGTACGCTTGCTTGATGGCCTGTTTGACGCGTTCATATGCCAGGAAGTATTCGCCGCGGACATAGATGAAGATGATGGAACAGCCGGTAGTGTAGGCTGCCAATGCACAGCCCTCGATGAGGAGGTGAGGGTCTTGCTCCCCGATGACGCGATTTGAGAAAGTACCGGGTTCACTTTCATCGAAATTGCACAGGACATACTTGGGTTCGCCCCGAGCCCCCACCACGAAATTCCATTTCATAGCGGTTGGGAAGCCCGCTCCGCCCCGGCCGCCCATGTTTGCGGCTCGCACCTCATCGTGCACGGACGAAGGGGTCATCTCAGTGAGTGCTTTGCGCAAAGCAGCATAGCCATCGTGCGCCATATAAGACTCGATGTCCTGAGAATTCTCATTGTGAATTCTCCGCAGACAGACCTGTTCCATGCCTTTCGCTCCTCGCGGTCGGCGGACTTTACCTGTGCACTATTCTCTCTTGCTTTTTTCTGCAACGCTGGCCTGAACCTTCTCCAGGACCTCTGCCGCCGAGATGTTTCCCACGGCATTTTCGTTGATCAAGAGGGCCGGTGCCAGATCGCAAAGCCCCAAGCACATCACCTCTTCTACCTCAAACGCGCCGGGCTGCGCCGCAGCCGCCTCTTCCAAAGTGTGGAGAACGTCCTGAGCGCCGCGCAAATGGCATGAGAGATTCACGCACACACGAGCGATGACCGGTGGCTTCGGTTCGAAAAAGAACATCGTGTAGAAGGTTGCCACACCGTAGAGTTGTGTCTTCGTTATTCCTAGCTCTTTCGCCACCATGCCCACGGCTTTGGGTTCCAAGTACCCGAATTGCCGTTGCACGGCATGGAGCATTTCGAGTGTCGAACCAGGTTCTTGGCTGCACTCTTCGACCTCACGCCGCAATGCCGCATACTTGGCGGCCTCTGCGCTCTCTACTTCACCTTGTTGCGTGGCCAATGACAGTCCTCCGCTGTGTTTGAGTGGGGCCCGCTAGGCCTCCGGTTTATCCCGTTTGGTAAAGATGTCCATGTCGCTACTATGGCCCGGGGCCAGCCGCGCATCGGGGTTAATATACCGTACTGCCTGATTAACTGCCATGGCCGCCTCGGATGCGCCACACGCAATCAGATTGATCTTCCCCTCGTAGGCGGCAATGTCGCCGGCAGCGTAGACACCGGGCCGGCTGGTAGCCATCGTCGCAGGATCAACCTTGATGCCCTTCTTGCCTTCCAACTCAACCCCCCACTTGCGTATGACCGTTGTGTCCATCAGAAAACCAACGCAGATCAGGATTACGTCTACCTCTAGGTCAAAGGTCTCTTTCGACGTAAGATTAATGATTGTTACGCCGGTGAGCTTTCCGTCGGTGACGTGCAATACATTCGCTTCGTGTCGGGGGAAGTGCACGTCCACGTCCGATTCAAAGATCAGTTGCACAGTTGCCTCATGCGCTTGCCAGACCGGCAGCCGATGGATAAGCGTTACCATCGTTGCGATCTTGTCGAGAGCCAGCGCCCAGTCAAGTGCCGAATCTCCACCGCCAATTACCAATACACGCTTGTCGCGGAACAAATCCATATTCTTGACTGTGTAAAAGATTTGCTTGTCCTCGTGCTGCTCGACACCGGCCAACCTCAATTTGCGCGGCGCGAATGCGCCGTTGCCGTTGGCGATGAGCACCGCCTTGCTCTTGAATTCCTCACCGCCCTGCGCACGGAGCACGTAGATGCCGTCTTGTTCTTCAAAGTCGAGTATCTTCTGGGAAAGGTAGATCGGATAGTCCCACTGGTCGGCTTGCTCGCGCATTACTGCGACGAGGTCCTTTGCGAGGATAGCCGGAAAGCCGGCCATGTCGTAGACGAACTTCTCCGCATAAAGAGCAGAAAGAGCGCCACCCGCCTCGTCCATCGCTTCCACGAGCTGTGTATCCAGGCCGCGCACACCGGCGTAGAACAGCCCAAATAATCCCGTAGGGCCGCCACCAATGATCGTGAGGTCTCTCACGCCATTCTCACCCATTTCGCAGGACTCCTTCCTGATATCTCTCTGGTCTTTGGTAGTTGCTCACATTTGATAACTTGCAAATGCAGATCGGCGTTGCCTCTTGCTCGCAGGCACGCCAAGCCAAGGGAGCGCCTAGGTATTGGCGTCGCCGCGGCCGTTGCTTTCTGCCGCCTGATAGGCCTGCTCAAGCAGTTCCATAGTATGGATAGACCGTGTGGCAACACCCTCTGCAGCCAAGGCGTTGTCCATCTGCAACATACAACCGGGATTGCCCACAGCCACGTAATCGGCCTCCGTAGCCGCAATATTCTTGACTTTAGGCGCGACGACGCGCTGCGCCATGTCTGCCTGGACGATGTTGTAGACACCGGCGCTGCCGCAACAATGATCGGAATTCTTCATCTCTACAAACTCCAACCCCGGAATTGATTGCAACAGAGCTCGCGGCTGCGCGCGCACACGCTGCCCGTGCGCCAGGTGACATGCATCCTGGTAGGTCACGCGTTTGTTCACCGGTCCAAAAGTAGTATCTATCTCAATACCAGCTAAGAACTCGCTGATGTCCTTCACTCTTTCCGAGAAATCGCGCGCGCGCGCCGCGTAGTTGGGATCGTTCTCCAGCAAGACGTGGTATTCCTTCAACGCAGTGCCGCACCCAGCCGCATTGCTGATGATTACGTCCAGATTGTACGGCTCAAATGCGTCGATGTTGCCTCGAGCGAGGTCTTTCGCCGTTTCACGAGCCCCGGCGTGGACGCCCAACGCGCCGCAGCAACGCTGCGCCTTGGGGATCACGACCTCACATCCATTGCGCGTGAGCACACTTACGGTTGCCCGATTCGTTTCGCCAAAGAAATAAGGCATGATACAGCCCGTTATGAATCCCACGCGGCGTTTGGTCTGGCCGCGCGCGGGCACAACTTCCACTTCCTGGGCGCCGTAGAACTTATCGGACAGCCTAGGCAACAGTGCCTCCGCGCGACCGAACTGACCGAAGAGCTTCAGGATACCGCTGCGCTGAGTGAGCGCCTGCACACCGGATGACTGGTAGAAACGAATGAGCTTGGCGGCAAAATTCAGGCGGCCGGGAAACGGAAAGAGCTGCTTGAAAATGAACCAGCGCAAGAAGCGAGGGACCGCGCCACCGGGCCGGACCCGGATTGCTTCTCCGCGCGCGGCTTCGATAATCTTGCCAAATTGAACGCCGGACGGGCAGGCTGTCTCGCACGCACGACAATCGAGGCAGAGGAAAATGTGCTTCAGAAACGTATCATTGATCGGAATGCGCTCTTCCTTGGCTGCCTTCGCAAGATAGATACGGCCCCGCGGACTTTCCATCTCAAGGCCGGTCTCGCGATAGGTTGGGCACGCATTGAGACAGAGCCCGCAGTGCACGCATTGGGCCAGGTCCTCATCCGTGAGACCCTCGAAGCGCACCCGCTCGTTCTCACCCTCAGGAATTACGAGCCCTGGTTGACCGACATCGGTTTTCACGTTAGTTTTGCTCGCTCACGGTGGAAACACCTGCTTCTAAATCTCACCGACAAAGCGGCCGGGATTGAGTATGTTGCGGGGATCAAAGGTCCGCTTTAGGCTGTGCATTACGCCCAGTCCCTGTGGATCGGGCCCCCAAACGTCAAAAGCAGTCTTGACTGCTAGTGAACCCCGTTGCAGCACGAGACTGCCGCCATGTTCCTGGCTCACTGCCCGGGCATTCTGCAGAAAACTGAGAAGCTGGGCCAAAGTCGACGTCTGTACAGAAGATCCATGATTCTGTCCATCCGCCAAGCGAATTCCACACCTTAAGGAGCCATTGAGAGGATCGGCCACAATTCCCGCTTCTCCCTCTAGAGGCTCAGCGGACCGTAAGAGGTCCGCATAGACGTGCCGCATTTCCGTTGGCACAGCACTCGCCTTGAACAGGATATTCTTCGGGGCACTGTCCGACCCCAAGTCCACACACTGCTGCCACAGGGACACACCGCCCGCCTCGCCAACTACCTCAGTAGCACTCGCGCCCGCTTCAGCTCCCGCTGCCGAGGCATCGCGCACTTGCCGCGCGACGGCTCCTTGTGCGCCCATGAAGCGCACGAAGAGTACGTGGGCGCCACGAACTGAGCCAAATAAGCACTGCTGAGCGACCGTATTACCGACCACCGCTGACGACGGGTGGTGCTGGCGCATGGCGTGTGCAGCCGCAAAGGCCGCGTCGGCATCTTCAAACGTGAAAATGAGAGACTGATCCGCTCTAGGCAGGGGATACACTTTGAATGTTGTCGTGGCGATCACTCCTAGCGTACCGAGAGCGCCGACGTGCAACTTGTGCAGGCCAAATCCGGCCACATTCTTTACGACTTCGCCGCCGCTCTTGACGAGCGTGCCGTCTCCTTGGACGAATTGCATCCCCATGACAAGGTCCTTGGCGGTGCCAAATGTATACCGCAACGGTCCGTGAGTATTCGCCGCCACAGCGCCCCCAACAGTTGCTCGATCAGGGCACGGCACCTGTAGCGGCAGTGTCTGATCGTGTTCGCGTAGAGTCTCTTGAAGGTTGGCCAGGGTCACGCCCGCCTGCGCAGTCACTATAAGATCGGCGGGTTGATACTCCGTAATGTGGTTGAGGCTGCCGGTGCAGAGGGCGACCTCCGCGGCAGTGGGAGGCTTGCCCAAATCGAGCATCGTGCCGCCGCCAACGAGAATGGTCGCTGATTCCGCCTGGTGCAACTCAGTAACTACCGCGGCCAATTCAGGAACCGATCGGGGCGCAACGCCAAGCGCAGGTTGCTTGCCGTCCACGGTAGGAGTCTCATGCGTGATCGCCTCTTGCGAAGCGACTTCAGCGAGCTGGGTGTGGAGAGTCTCAGTCAGCAAGGCGTATCTGCATCCTACTTCCAGACCGCGGTAGAGTGGGCTGAATTCGTAATAGACGCCGGGGCCTTGCCAATGTGAATATTCGCCGCATGCGGGCCCTTCCCGGTGGGGAACACCTTCGTAGGGTTGAAAAGCCAATCTGGATCGAATGCACGTTTCAGTTTGCGCATTGCCGCCAAGTCCGCCTCACTGTAAAGCCAGCCCATGTACTCTTGCTTCTCCGTGCCGATGCCGTGTTCTCCCGAGAGTGACCCACCTGCGTCGATGCATGCGCGGATAATCTCTTCACCCGCGGCAATTACACGCTGCACTTGCTCGCTATCGCGCACGTCGAAGAGCAGATTCGGATGCAAGTTTCCGTCACCGGCATGGAATACGTTGGCGATGATAATGTCATAGCGCGCCGCCACGTCTTCCACAAAGCGCATGATCTCCGGTAGCTTCGTGCGCGGCACGACGCAATCTTGGATGTAGTAATTCGGCGCCAGCCTGCCCAGCGCGCCGATGGCCCCTTTCCGTCCGGCCCATATAGTCTCGCGCTCCGCGACCGTCTGTGCCACCCTGATTTCACGGGCTCGTGCTTCGCGGCAGAGGCTTAGAATCGCGTCGCGTTGCTCATCGAGTTCTTCCTGCATCCCGTCAATCTCGATGATGAGAACAGCGCCGGCGTCGGAGGGATAGCCGACGTGGTAGGCCTCCTCTATGGCCTTGGTAACTACCTGGTCCATAATCTCCAGGGCAGCAGGAATGATGCCGTTGCCAATGATGGCGGAGACTGCCTCACACGCGTCGGGCACACTTTCGAAAATAGCGAGATATGTCTCGACTGACTCTGGGAGCGGCAAGAGCTTGACCAGAATCTTGGTCACCACGCCCATCGTGCCTTCGGAGCCAATGACCGCACTCATCAGATCGTAGCCCGGCGCATCCGGGGCCTTCCCGCCGATCCAGGCGACTTCGCCACCTGGAATGACCACTTCTAGTCCTAATATATGATTGATGGTACATCCGTAGCGCAAGCAGTGCGCCCCGCCTGAGTTCTCCGCAACGTTGCCGCCAAGCGTGCAGGCCTTCTGGCTCGATGGATCGGGCGCGTAGTACAAGCCAAGGTGGGCTATCTCGTCAGAGAGTTCTAAATTAACGACCCCCGGCTCCACCAGCGCAGTGCGGTTTTCCTCATCGATCTCGAGAATATCCCGCATGCGGCTGACGGAAAGTAAGATACCGTCTTCTTCCGGGACCGCACCGCCGGACAAGCCGGTGCCGGCCCCCTTGGGCACCACCGGCACCTTCAACTCGCTTGCTACCGCCAGTATCCCGCTGACTTCAGCCGTAGTACGGGGAAAAACGACGGCGGCAGGAAGCTGAGCGTCCATTGAAGCATCGCGCTCAAAGACAATGAGGTCTTCAGGAAGGAACACCACGTGGTCTTCGCCGACGATGGACTGCAAGCGGTCAACCAGTTCACGCGTGTCCATGACCTAACCCTACACTCGCTTCGTGCCTGCTCGCTTCCGCCCCATTCAACAAAGTGATGATACCATAGGCCAAATACTGCGAACAAAAGGCATGGCACTCTCTATTCAGCTCTTGGATCTCACTTACGATGTCTTCTTACTCGGAGAAACTCTTGGTTGGCAATACCGCAATTCTCGTTTGCTAAGGTAAGAATCACGGTGGCTGAAGTACCTAACAGTGAGACTGGCCGGCTTTTACTGAACCGTCTTGAAGCGGCGATGGGGCCGGTGCACACACTGCATCCCGTAGACGGAGGCGGTGCCCAAGGGGCGGCAGTGTGGCACGCGGTTCTCTCATCCGGTGAGCACGTTGCCGTCAAACGCCATGCGCACGCCGGAGCGGGAGAGGTCGAGTTCGGTGTGCTGCATATGCTCTACCAACTTGGCACGCCGGTTCCACGACCATTGCAGTGGATGCCGCAGCAGCGCGTATTGATCACTGAGTGGGTGGGACAGCGCACGCTTGCAGCGGCGATACATGAAGCGCACCAAGGCCCTACCCGGCACACAGAAGAGTTGCGGCGACTGGCAAAGAACTTGCTGAAGGGCTGTAATTCCCTGGAGACGGCGTTTCAAGGGATGGCCGACCGACTTGCGCTACACGGAACCGGCGAGCGGCAACGACGCCATGCGGAGGTGCGCGCCCGCTGCCGCCGGGCCCCCGAGACTCTCCTGCGGCTCGCGGCCTATTGCGACCTTTCGGCTCCGCAGGACTGGGCAACAAACCTGCATGAGGCGTGGACAAGTATGGCTGAATCCCTGTGCTCCGGTCGACTCACGTTTGGCGGCCGCGATTGCACGCCAAACAATGTGCTTTCGACAGACGCGGCACTTTGGTTCATCGACTTTGCCGTGGTGGGTCTCGGTTGGCCGGAATCGCGCCTGGCGCAGTACGCCGCAGTGGTGGCCGTTCGCGCGCCTGAAACACCGTTACACTCCCTCTTGACCCATGGTGAAGAGCAGTGGTACGTTGGAAGTGGATGCATTGATTGCGAGCAGCTAGATATGCATCACCTAATGTTGTGGAGTGAGGTGTTGCGCTTGCTCCTAGACGGGAAGCTGGGAACGCACGTATCCAACGGTTTCGTGCTGAGGCAAAGACTAGAACAGGCGCTGCAATTGGCGCTCTTCCCGCTGGCGGCCAACACACCCGCAGAGCCGGTACGCTCTCTCATTGCCACAGCATTTACCCACGTGACTTAAGTTGGATTGTAGACTGGAAGGAGAGACTGATGGCAGAGGAATGGAAACCGCGCGAACGCGAACTCGTTGTAGACGGACTTGAATGGGTAGGCCGCATGGCTGACAAAGCCCGTGCCAAACATGGCGGCTATATCGGCGAGTACATCTACCCGTGCCCAATGGATCAGCAGGTACTCCGCGATCTGGGCATGAGCTCAGAAGAGTTCATGCAGATTGCCGTTGAGGCCGGCACGGACAGTGAGATGGCATCCAAGGTGAAGGCTGCTTCCGGCATGGAGACCGTCGCCACGCCCACTTGAACCGCAATCATGGTTGGAATGGTACGTGAAACAGTCCACCGCTTTTTGCCGAGAGCCCAGAGATAGATCGAACGCCCGGTGGCGGTTGGGAGAAGAATAACATACCTGCGCTGAGCGCAGGTATGTTATATTTTGGGAGCGCAAAGGGACGAAGGAGGCCCCGTTTGGCATCTAGCCCCCACATGAGTCGGCAAATGACATCCACTCTGCTCGCGGTGTTCCGGTGATGCGAGATCAGCGAAAGGCGGCCTTGTTTGGCGCCGCGTTGGGCCTGCTTCTCAGCGGCGGCTATGTAATTGCCCGCAGATTTGCCGCGCGCGTGCAGCCGGACATCATTGACTGGCAACGTACGGAGCGCATTGCCCTGCGCATCGCCGCGCGCAACCCCGATAGCGTGCTACCCGCCCACGCGCGAGAAGCGCTCCTCGCGGACTATCAGGCCCTTGTGCGGATCAGCCACGAACAAATCGTTCCATTCATTCAGCTCTCCGCCATGTCCGACCGCCACGAGGTGGAGGTTTTGGATCGCCCGCTCTGGGTCCAGCGCAATCTCAGCACCGTGCAACGCCTGCTGCATCCTTTGGAAGACGTATACGTCGACAGCATTGGGGCAAATAGCAGCACGCTGTTTCGGCTCGCGCACGGGAGCATGCAACTCACGCTCTCCGCGCAAATGGGCATCGTACTCGGCTTTCTTTCGCGGCACGTCTTAGGCCAATTCGACATGCCGTTTCTGGCGCCGCCGGCTTCCGAGGGTGCGCCTACGTCAGAATCAATCAGCCGCATCTACTTTGTCGAGCCGAATATCCGCCGTCTGCAGCACCGGCTCGAGATTCCGCCGGACGCCTTCCGCCTGTGGATCGCGCTCCATGAGACCACCCATGCTATTCAGTTTCAAGTAGCGCCGTGGCTCGCCGAGTATCTCGGGAGCCTTATCGAATCGTACGTGGAGAGCTTCCGCGAGTTGCTCCGGGAGTCGCGCCAGCCGTTGCGCGCGATGCTCCTGCCCGGTGCTGAAGTGAAGGACAGTCGCGAGCGCTTAGGCGGGCTGATGGGTCTCTTGACCACGCCGGAGCAGCGGGAAATGCTGGTGCGCGTGCAAGGCGTCATGAGCCTCGTGGAGGGGTACGGCAATTACATCATGGATGAATTGGGCGAGCAGCTCATTCCTGGGTTTCCCGCTATGCGCCAGCGACTTGAGGCGCGCAAGCGCGGTTCATTGGAACGGGCCCTTATGCGGTTGCTGGGCTTCGATCTCAAACTTGCGCAATACCGGCTGGGGGAGCGCTTTGTGCGCCACGTCGTGGCTGAAGAGAGCATGCCCTTTCTCAACCAGGTGTGGGAATCCGAACACTCGATGCCTACGCTGGATGAAATCAATGCGCCGGAGCAGTGGACGGAACGTATGCGGCAAGTTCGTAGCGCTCCAATCACGTAGGCGCGCATTCTTGGCAGTGTGTGACCGCCAAGTGAGGATGAGACCTTCGCCCGGCCGCAATACCTAAGCCAAGCTAGCGCTACTTCTCACCCTTTCGGACGATTTCCACCACGTCAGACAGGTGTTCAAGAGCAAAGTCCGGCTCTTCTGCGAGCAACGTCACCCTATCTAACGCGCCCCAGAGCGCAGCGCCGGTGCTAATACCTGCCAACCGGCCGCACTGGATGTCCAAGTCACTGTCACCTATCAGCAGTGTTTCCTCTGGGGACGCGCTGACTACTTCAAGGGCTCGCAGCGCAGCATCCGCATAGGGCTTGGGCCGAGCAATGTCGTCCTGAAATACCGTAGCGCTTACGTAAGTACCAAGCCCGCTGGCTTCCAACTCACGGATTCCCGCATCGCGCATGCTGCCGGAAGTAACAACGACGGTTGTTCCCAGGTTGCTAAGCGCGGCCAGCAAGTCTTTGACACCGGGAAATGGCGCGATGAATTCCTGCCGGTGGGCTTCCCAATGCTCCAAGAATACCCGGCGCATTTCATTCGCAAGCGATTCGCGTCCATCGGCGGCAGTAATGAAGGGGTCTGCAAGTGGGCCGGAGAGTTGCGCGGTCAGACTTTCCCGGGACAGCTTGCCGGGTGCCCATTGTTCGACGGCTGCGAGTGTGGCCTCGACGACGGCTGGACGCAAATCGACTAGCGTGCCCGCAAAGTCAAAGATGCAACATCGAAACTGCCCTTGCGACATTAACCTTGCTCGGCACTATCGCTACGATTTTGTCACGAGGATCGCGTACTCCAAAGAGTCCGCGAGCGCCGAGTAGCTCGCTTCGATGATATTCGTGGAACTACCCACGGTACTCCACTCGGTTTGGCCGTTGGTGCTTTCGATCATTACGCGCACTCCTGCTGAAGTAGCACTGCTCTCGTCAAGTACGCGCACCTTATAGTCCAAGAGCCGCACCCGCTTGAGGTGCGGGTAGGCGGAGACCAACGCCTTACGCATCGCGGCATCCAACGCGTTCACCGGCCCGTTGCCTTCCGCGGCAGTATGCTGCACTTCATCGCCCACGCGAATCTTGACCGTGGCTTCGGAGAGAATGCTCCGCCCGCCGCGTGTTTCCACCAAGACAAGGAAGTCCAAGAGGGTAAACGGAGGTCTGTAGTCCGGCTGGCGTCGCTTAATGAGCAACTCGAATGAAGCCTCAGCGCCTTCGAACTGGAAACCGCGCTGCTCCAGATCCTTGATCTCTTCTACTAAGCCGTGAAGATCTTCACTTTGGCGCGAAAGGCGAAAGCCGAGACGCTCGGCCCGCGAGAGCACGCTGCTCCGTCCGCTTAGCTCGGAGATGAGCACACGCATTTCGTTGCCGACGACTGCCGGATCGATATGCTGGTAGGCAATTCGACTCTTCGCCATGCCGTCGGCATGATAGCCGGCCTTGTGGGCAAAGGCGGAGTGTCCGACATAGGGCATGAACGGGTTGAGCGCCATGTTAGCGATCTCACTAACGAATCGCGCCACATCGGAGAGATGCTGCAACTGATCGGGCTGAATTGCCGTATAGCCAAGCTTGATTTGAAGATTGGGAATTACTGTGCAGAGATTTGCGTTGCCGCAGCGTTCCCCAACTCCATTCACCGTCCCTTGAACGTGAGAGGCTCCGCTCTCTACCGCCGCCAACGTATTTGCTGTGGCTAGGTCGGCGTCATTGTGCGCGTGAATACCAATGGGCACGTCGAACTCGGCAACGACACGGCGGGTCACGCCAGCAATATCGTCAGGAATGTTCCCGCCATTCGTGTCGCAAAGCACAAGGCAGTCCGCCCCAGCCTCGTGAGCGGCCCGCAGGGCAGACAACGCATATTCCGGGCTGGCTCGGTAGCCATCGAAAAAGTGCTCCGCGTCGAAGAAAACCTCGCGCTCGTGACGCTTGAGGTAGGCAATGGTTTCGCGAATCATTGCCAGGTTATTCTCAAGCGTGGTGTCTAACACGGCTGTGACGTGGTGGTCCCACGACTTGCCGACAATGCAAACCGCGCGGGTGCCTGTTTCAATGAGCGCCTGCACCCCGGCGTCGTTCTCAACGTTCGTAGATTTATGTCGGGTGCTACCGAAAGCCGTAATTGTAAGGTTCTTCCAATCGACCTCCTGCGCCAAACGGAAAAATTCCTGGTCCTTCGGATTCGATCCCGGGTAACCGCCTTCCAGGTAATGAACGCCCAGTTCATCCAGCCGACGGGCAATCTTGAGCTTGTCCGCGGCGGCGAACGAGAGCCCCTCGGCTTGGGCACCGTCGCGCAGCGTCGTATCGTAAATGACGATACGACGCTGGGACTGCGCCTGCCCCGATGGAGATTGCTCTATGTAAGTCTTAGCCAACGGCTGTACCTAGGAAAAGACTGCTTGTGCAGCGCTTCACAAAGTCGCTCGATAAAATTCTACCACAACAGCCTTCCATGCCTACGCAGCTTCTTCATCCTGCTTCTTGTCCATGAGATACCAACCATAGACCAAGCCGGCGATGACCGCGCCGCATAGCGGGCCAATCCAGTAGACGAGATGATTTTCCCAGAAGTTCGCGGCTACTGCCGGGCCAAACGTGCGCGCCGGGTTCATCGAGGCGCCGGTGAGCGGGCCGCCAATCAGAATGTCAGCCGAAATGGTAAGGCCGATTGCAAAGCCGCCCACCTTGGCAGCACGCGGGTCCATGGCGGTGCCAAATACCGCGATCACCAGAATGAACGTAAGGATCGCTTCGATGAGAACGGCGGTACCGAACGATATGTCTGCTGCCACTGCCGGCGTTCCGAGATTGACAGATTGCCAGACATCGGTGGGAAAGACTGCACGCAGGGCAAATCCCGCCAGCACGGCTGCAACCAGTTGGGCGATAATGTAGAGCACACCGTGTAGAATATCTATCTGACGGCCCACGAAAGCCGCTACGGTCACGGCCGGATTGAAGTGCCCTCCGGAAATGTGGCCGAACGCGGTAACCATGATGGCGAGCGCCAGGCCGTGGGCGAGTGCAATTGCAACCAACCCCGGTCCGTCACCGCCGCGTGAGACAATGAAGGCATCGGTGATGATTGCGCCTGCCCCGATGAAGAAGAAACAAAACGTCCCAATGAATTCAGCGACGAGCGCTTTTGGCGTATTCTCATTCATGGCAGAACTCCCCTCCTTGGAGACGACCTGGTTCTAGCGGTCAACAATGTACGGATACTCTTCACCTGTTATTGTGCGTTGTGGCCCGCGAATGTCAAATCCAATGAGAATATCTGAATAGGGTAGAGACAGGCCCGAGGCACTTCTCGCCCGCCGCAGGCGGCAAAAGATTGAACTGATACCATATTCGTTGGAACTCCTAGCCGAGTGTAGTGCATTGCACTCGGTCAGGAAGTTGCTGACGAGGCAATGTCCGTCGCAGTAATTTAAGTTATCAATGGAAGGTGGGTACCCATGCGTTCCTCAGGAAACTCTTCGGAGACTTGCACCGTAACAATCTCTCCCAACCACGGCTGTGCCGGCACCTGGGGCACGTGGGTGGTGACATATTCCGTTGGTGCAAAAGGCATAGCTAGCGGTGGTGGATTGCAGGTAGCGCTGCCGGAACGTTGGCACCAATGGTGGCGCAACTCCGCCCGCCGGGTACAGAGCGTGGACCCCGCCGCGCCGTTTTATGTCACCGCGCACACCGACCGCCCCGGCGTGCGCCTGCACTACGAAATTCTCGATGCGAGCGACGCCGAGTACGTAAAGCCGCTGCGCAGGAACGTCGGCTATCCGCCTGGGAGCCGCTATGCCTGGACGGTATCCGTAACGGTGACGGAGGGTGAACTGCAGGCAGGTGACACGATCAACGTGGTCTATGGCGATATGAGCGGAGGCGGTCGCGGTTTCACCCCGCCCCTCTGGACCGGCTCGCCGGATCGGGTACGTGCGGCGGTTGACCCAACAGGAGACGGCGCGTTCACGCTCTTGCCGGATGGCGCCTTGCCCTGGCTCAACAATGAGCCGGGACCGCCGGTAGAACTGCTCTTGGTGCTCGAGTCCCGCAGTGTTGTGGGCAGGAAAATGCGCGTGCGCATGGTGGCGCTGGACGAATTCCACAATCCGGTGCCCGCGCCGGACACTGCTATCTATCTGGCCGTTGAAACGGGCGCGGCCACAATTCCGGCAAACCCCATAAAGCTTGGGAATGCAAGTACCTGGGGGTGTGGGGAGTTAACGGTCACGCCTACTGAGGCCGGCGTATTGCGCTTGCGCGGCACCTCCCACGACGGAAGATTGTACGGCCTCTCCAATCCAAGCAAGGTCTCTGATTCTGCGGCAGAATCGGCCAATTTGCCCGCAGCGGGCCTCTATTGGGGCGATATTCACTCCCACAGCCAGTACTCCTGGGACGGCACCGGCACCGGAGACGACCACTTTCGCTACGCGCGCTATGCCTCACTCCTCGATATTTACAGCGCCACCGACCACAACGATAGGCGCAGCATGAGTCAGGAGGACTGGCAACAGAATGTCGCCTATACCGATAAGTGGTACACCCCGGGCACGTTCGCCACAATACTCGGTTATGAGGCAAGTTTCGGTGCGCCCTACGGCCATCATAACGTCTACTTTCGCGGCGGCGAGGGTGCGCTTCGCTACCACGACGAGGAGAATCCGGAAGAGATTTGGCAGCGGGCTGAGCGCGAGAATCTGGCGGGCGAGTTGCTCACTATTCCCCACCATACCGGCGGTTTTGCGCGACCGGGCGGCGGCGTGAAGCACGACTGGAGCATCCATGACTCCCGATTCCGCACCACCATCGAGATATACTCCTCCCACGGCCTGAGCGAGGAGTACGCGCCCGACCATCCAATTTCTATGGATGTTTCCGATTTTACCTTCAACGGCCCCGGCGATCCCGGCAACTATACAGTAGATGCCTGGCTGGCGGGCCTCAGACTAGGTACGATCGGGTCTTCGGACAACCACGGCGCGCAGCCGGGGAAAGAGGGCTTTGGTACGATGGCGGTCTGGGCGCCGAATCTTACCCGCGAAGCAGTCTTCGACGCTATTCGCAATCGCCGTACCTACGGCTCCACCGGCTCCCGCATCTATCTGGAATTCACGGTAAACGGCGAGCCGATGGGCGGCGAGACGGTACTTGATGCCGGTCAGCCGGTGGCGGTGCACGTGGAGACGCTGGGCACCGGCCCCCTGCGCTGGATTCACGTCCTGCGTGCCGATCTCGACTGCCCGGAGGCGGGCTTCAGTGTCGTCCACCAAGCGTGGTTCCCCGGCAGCAGCGCGCCGCTCAATTACAGCCTCGATTGGATCGACGAGGCACCGCCCGCCCGTGCCGTCTACTACGTCCGCGTGCGCCAGCGCGACCTCGTCCACGGCCGCGTGGCACAGGCCTGGAGCAGCCCCGTGTGGGTGACGAGAGCCTAGGTCATTAAGCCTCAAAAATCTCTTGCCAAACCCTGTTACAATCTGTCCCAATAGGATGCTAAGAATTTTAGATTGTCTGAGGCTGTGATGGCGTCTCCAAAAGCACTAGTAACGCCCAAACTCCTTGTGTGGGCCCGGGAAAAGAGCCACCTCCCACTGGAAGCCGCCGCAAAAAAGCTTGGTGTCAAGTCGCACCAACTTGAGGCATGGGAAGCTGGTGACGACCACCCAACCATGAAACAGTTGTATAAGATCTCGCATGTCTATCAGCGACCTCTCTCATTCTTCTACCTTGACGAGCTACCCAAGGACTTTTCTGTTGCGATTACTGACTTTCGTAGACAGTCTGTCCATGATGAATTGCCGTTCGAGCTCGTAAAGGAGATTCGGCTTGCGCAGGAACGGCAGGCCGTGGCATTGGAGTTGTTACAGGATGCAGATGAGCAGACACCCGAGTTTCCTTACCTAAACGCACTTGACCTCAGTACAGATGTCGAGGAAGCCGGCCGCCGCGTACGTGATTGGCTTGGTATATCGGTGGAATTGCAGACGAGATGGAAGAACCGTAATGAAGCATTCAACGCTTGGCGCTCAGCAATCGAGATGCAAAACGTGTTGGTTTTTGAGATTAGCGCACATCGCTACAGCTTACCGATTAATGTCGCCAGCGGGTTTTCACTCAAAGCGGCACGTCTTCCCGCCATTGTCGTCAATGGTCATGACCCTATAAATCGCCGAATATTTACCCTAATTCATGAGTTTGTTCACCTTGGACTGAGAAGCGAGAATCAAGAATTAGGCATATGCGACACATGGCAACACGAGCCATTAGAACAGAATTCGTCACAGAGCATTGAAATTAGGTGCAATTTGATAGCCGGGAGTGTCTTAGTCCCTAAGGCGCAGCTCCTGCAATCAATCTGTAATCAAACAGCAACTGAAGATGAAGATAGGATACAGTCTTTAGCAAGCCAATTTAAGGTCAGTCGCGAAGTGATTATTCGGCGCTTTCTTGAGCTAGATTTGGTCGACTATGACTTTTACCGCGAGAAATCACATCAGTATTGGCTTGAATGGGCCGATTTCAAGAAACCCACAAGCAAAGGTGGGCCACCTCGGGCTAGGGTTATTGTAGGTGCCAACGGCACTACCTTTGTTCGAATAGTGTTGAATGCATATGGTGAGCACCGTATCTCCCTAGTTGACGTGGCTTCTTATCTGGGTACGCGAGCCAAGCATCTTCCTGAGATACAACAATTGGCAGGTGTCTAGAGGTGAGCAGGCCACAGTACTGCCTGGATACCAGCGTCTTCATCGAGAGTTGGCGTCAGTACTATGCTCCAGATGTGTTCCCAGCACTCTGGCGGCGGTTCGCCAATGGTTTGGAGAGCGGGATCCTAGTCTCAAGCGATGTAGTACTGGAAGAACTGAGTCGTAAGGACGATGACATCCATAGATGGTGCAGACAATATCCAGGAGCATTCTTAGAAGCGTCAGAGAAGATTCAGCTACGGCAACGAAAGATCATCACTAAGTTTCCTCATATGGTGTCTCAGGGAAGTGGGATAGGGAGTTCGTACGCTGATCCATGGGTGGTCGCGACGGGAGCGGAGATCGGATGTTGCGTTGTCTCGTTTGAAAGATTGCAAGCAAGTTCTAAGAAACCCAAGATTCCATATGTGTGCCAAGAACTTCAAATACGACACAAGACACTCTTGGAAGTCATGCAAGCCGAGGGTTGGAGCTTCTAGAGCTCGTCTTGCTTATCTAACTGCACCGATTTACCTGAAATTTCACTTTGCTGGAAAACTTTCAAATTACAGCGCCCATCGCAGACCCCATGCAGTCGTCAACAGCTATAGCCCATTGAACACCTTGGCTACGACTGCAATAGTTTTCCTGACGTTTCCTTGATGGAATTTCAAGGAATCCTGGCGATCCAAACCGAAGTCTTCCTTGTTGCTGAGTCGCACTCAGGCTAGCGAATTCTGGCACACTGGAACTCAACTATAGCAATATGGTAGCGCCGAGGGTTCCACAAGTACGTTAGATAAGGAAAAGGGGTAGTGCCGTGACTGAAGAGCAAGCATCTCCACAACAATACGGTGTTGTGGTCGAAAGAAACGTAATGATGCCGGCGCGCGACGGGAACAAGCTCGGCACGGACGTGTACCGACCGGCGGTGCCTGCGGACGGCAGCCAGGGAAGTATCGGACTGACAGGGGAAGGGCTGGTGGCTGTTGACGGCACGTTTCCCGTCATTCTTGAGCGCACGCCGTATGACAAGACAGGTCTGGGCTTGCGGCGGAAGGGGCACTATTACGCACGGCGGGGGTACGTGGTGGTGATTCAGGACGTGCGGGGGCGGTTTACTTCCGGGGGCGAGTGGTATGCCTTTGCTGACGAGGGCCCGGACGGCTACGACACCTGTGCGTGGATTGTGGAACAGCCCTGGTCGAACGGCAAGATCGCCACCACAGGTTGCAGTTATGCCGGATGCACGCAGAGCGCGCTTGCCTCGCTCAATCCGCCCGGCTTAGCGGGCATGTTCGTCGAGGAAGGGCCGTGGAACTACCACACCGCCTCGATGCGCCATAACGGCGCCTGCGAGATGCGCTTCATGATTTACACATTCCGCATGGCGACCACCAGCAAAGAAGCGCTTAGCGATCCGCGTCTGCGCGTAAGCCTGGATAACGCCTTTGCCAACGTCGCGCAGTGGGTGGCGAACGCGCCGCTCAAGAAGGGCGTATCGCCGCTGGCCGAACTGCCCAGCTACGAGCAATGGCATCTGGACGTGCTCACCCACGGCGACCTGGACGAATACTGGCACCGTCCCGGCTACGGGCCGGAACTCTTCTACGACGAGCACGCCGACGTGCCCACGGTCTACTTTGGCGGTTGGTACGATTCCTATGCGCGCTCGACGTGTACGAATTATGTCGAGCTAAGCGAGCGGAAAGATTCTCCGCAGACGCTCATCATGGGCCCGTTTACTCACGGCACCGGCAGCGCTGAAGTCTCGCACGCGGGTGATGTGGACTTCGGACGCGAGGCGGCGATTTACGACATGAACGAACTGCGGCTCCATTGGTACGACTACTGGCTCAAGGGAGAAGAAACGGGAGCAGGCCACACCAAGCCGGTGCAAATATTCGTCATGGGCGGCGGCAGCGGCACGCGCAACAGCGACGGCCGCCTGGATCACGGCGGGCAATGGCGCGCTGAAGACGAATGGCCCCTGGCGCGCACGCAGTGGACGCCATATTACCTGCATGCCGACGGCGATCTGGGCCCGGATATACCTTCTCCGGGCATACGGGAGAGTTCCTTTACCTTCGATCCGGCTAATCCGGTACCGACAATCGGCGGCAATCTCTCAGCGGGCGATCCCGTGCTCGTGGCGGGCGCTTACGACCAACGCGGCGACGAGCGCTTCTTTGGATACACCGGCAGTCTGCCGCTTGCTGCCCGTCCTGATGTCTTAGTTTTTCAAACTCCGCCGCTTGAAGAGGACGTCGAGGTAACCGGACCGCTTACCCTGAAGCTCTGGATTAGCTCTACCGCCGTGGATACCGACTTTACAGTGAAGCTGCTCGACGTGCATCCGCCGAACGGCGACTATCCCCAGGGCTTTGCCATGAATGTAACCGATAGCATTCAGCGCGCCCGTTACCGCAATAGCCGCGAACGGGCTGAGTTCCTTGAACCCAACGTGCCAACAGCACTAACCATTGAGATGTACCCCACCAGCAACGTCTTTGCACGGGGACACCGCATCCGGCTGGACATTTCCAGCAGCAACTTCCCGCGCTTCGACGTGAATCCCAACACCGGCGAGCCATTGGGACGCCACACGCGGCTGGAGGAAGCGCACAATACGGTCTTCCACGAGCCGGGGCGACCTTCGCACATCGTATTGCCGGTAATTCCAAGGGATTAGCAATTGGGCAGCTATTGTGGCAATAGTTGGGCGCACGAGCCAACGGTCAACGCGATGTTTCGAGTACAAATCTCCAATGCCGGCTCACTCGCTGTGCATGTAATTGTCAAGAGGTTAGCTTCTTGGAACTCAATGGCGAGAGTTTCTATTGGAGAACTCGCATCTTCTTCAATGGGCATCTTGAGCCAGGCTTTGCTGTAGATCACGATTAAAATACGCGGAAGGAGTAGATCGTGGAAGACTACACACAACACTGGTTAAAGATAAAGAAGAACAGAGAAGACATCACCGACTATTTAATTCATTGGACCGGCAACATTTCAACGCTAAAACGGATCGTTCAGTGCGGGTACTTGAAGCCCACATTTGCTCCTAGGAAAAGCCCTTTTGCGGGTGATTCTACCAGAAACACTATACGTGGCTCGCGCCCTGCAGTTTGCTTAACTGAGCAACCCTTAGGGGCATTCATTAGGTCGTGCAATGCTCTACCAGGGCGTTATGCACGCTATGGCATAGCAGTTAAAAAAGATAGGCTGTATGAGTATGGTGGAAGACCAGTCATTTATGGGGATGAATCTCTGCTATGCTCGCTCCCAGAGTCCCTCAGATATCTCTGGGTTAGATTCCAACCATATCCAGACCCGAACCGTGGCGGCTATCCTATTGATTGGACACACGAAAGAGAATGGCGCGCAACCGTAAGCGAATACTCGAACCCAGACTGGGGTAACCACATTTCTAAAGGAGTGCCATTGCTATTGCCGCCGGACGTTGAAACTAAGGAGCTACTTCTGCCGTGGATTCTAGTGAGAACCGAACCGGAAGCTACCGAGATGAGAGAGTGGGTTGGGACTCTACCCGAGTACTCAGGTAATAACGGCATAGTGAAAAAGTACCGTGACATACTCCCTTCAGTTCCCATTCTACCGCTTGACGTTGCGGAATCTAAGATAAGAGAGGGACACCAAACGTGGGCAAGATTTGACACACTGCCATATCGGGAATTGGACCCTAATTCACCGCTCACAAAGGTAGGATGGAACAAGATCTCGCCATCTTCGACGCCTACCAGGCAAGAGCCCTAGGGTCGGGCGTAGCAACACATTGCAAGCGTGAACAATCACGAAAACAGGAAAGAGACATGCAGTGAAATCCGATTCCATCCACGAACAGACCGCAGGGCACGCGCCCGCCGATTACACTGCTCGCATCACGCCGGCTGACCCCATTGCCGTAGGACAACAGGGCACATGGGACATCGTTGTAACTGTGGGCGCGCAGGGCATTGCGATTGGCGGCGGGGTGCGCATTGCGCCGCCGCACCGCGAGAAGCAGCGCTGGGACGTGGGCAACGTGGTTGCCGCTACCAGCGTTCCCGGCACGAGCGTACGGGTTAAGGTCGTCAACGGTCACCCGCTCTCCTACCACCACTCGCAGTACCCCGTGATTTACGCCGTCCTAGAGGGAGAGCGCCTGTGCGGCGGCGACACCCTTACGGTAACGCTGGGTCACCCCGGCAGCTACGTCTCCGGCTTTCGCCAGCCCGCCCAGGCGCAAGACATCATCAGCGTCGATACCATCTTCGAGGTGGGCGTAGACATTGAGGGCAACACCGACTACAGCAACCCGGACTACCCGGTTCGCGGCGGGGGCCGTCACTTTGCCCTCCGGCAGCAACCGGCTATCGACGTCCTGCCCGCAGCGCCCGCAGCGCTCGGCGTGAGCGTGCCCCACTTTCAAGCGGAGCGAGAAGAAGCACGAGTGTTCATCCATGCCAGAGATTCATTTGGAAACGTGTGCGACGGATTTCAAGGATCGCTTAAGCTGGAGACGGTCAACAGCAGTGACAGTGCCGTTCATGCTGAAGGAGACGCGACAACAAGAGATCGGGGCCTTGCCCAGGCAAACATTGCGGTTCCAGATCAGGATGGCGTATTCCTCGTGCGGGCACGGGATGAGGCCAGCGGCATTATCGGCAGGAGCCAGCCGATTGCCCCGCACTTTCGCCCGGGTGGGTACAACGTCTACTGGGGCGACATTCACAACCACACGAATCTCTCCGGCGACGGCGTGCGGGATATCGACGATGCCTACTGGTACGCGCGGCACATAAGCGGTCTGGATTTTGTGGCGATTACCGACCATGAAGGTGGCAAGGACTGGGAACGCAGCAAGGCGAGCGCCAAGAAGTATAACGTGCCCGGCGCATTCACCACGATCCTGGCATACGAGTACAGCAAGGCGGGCTTTTCCGGTCACCGCAACGTGTACTACCTCGACGACGACATGCCGTGCCCTACGCCCGACGATCCGAACGAACTCTGGGATCAATTGCCGCCGGGCCGCGCCCTTGTGATACCGCATCACCCGAATACGCACTCAGAGGGCGGGACTACCTTCGGCCGTTGGCAGCCGACGGACTGGAACGTGCACCACCCGGAGTTTCAGCGCCACGTTGAGATCTGTCAATTGCGTGGATCGTTTGAGGTCGAAGAAGTCGGCGCGCCCGTCATCCTGGGCGGCAACGGGTCATCCGCGCGCAGCGCACTCGCCAAAGGACTGCGCCTCGGCTTTGTCGGCGGCACCGACAATCACCGCGGCCATCCGGGCTCGCGCATGGATACTATGGGCGGCATAAGCTATCGGCTGCGTCCCGTGGGGGGACTGACCGCCGTGCTTGCTCATGAGTGCACGCGAGAGTCTTTGTGGGAAGCGCTGCTGGCCCGCAGGACGTACGCCACCACCTGCGAGCACATTCTGCTCGACTTTAGCGTTAACGGCGCGTGCATGGGCGGTGCAACGGAGCCAGCCTTAGCATTCAATGTACGTTTGGCGGCAATCGGAACCAGTGCAATAGCGCGTGTTGACATCATTCGCGACGGCCAAGAGGTGCACACCGTCCAAGGCAGCGGCGCGTCACTAGAACTTGAATGGAGCGACTGCCCGGCGGAGCAGCCAGTCTACTATTACGCCCGTGTGATTCAGGCTGACGGCAATGCTGCATGGTCGAGCCCCATTTGGATTGAGAGCGAAATGGGTTGATTTATTTGCGGACTTGAAGCGATCAGGGCTAAAGTGTCGTTCATTAATGTGCTATACTAGGTTTGGCTGATTAGCGGTAAATTTTCGACAACTGAAGGATGTAGTTGATGGCCCAAGCAGAAATCAATACCCAAGAGAGTAAGGCTGAAAACCCAACTATTATTGGGTGGATGAAGCCGTCTTGCGGTTGGAGTAATGGAGTGCGCGCCGTCTTTCAGAAGTACGGACTGGCATTCGACGATCGCGACATAATCAACAACGCCACGAACTTTGCGGAAATGGTTCAACGGACCGGCCAGACGATGCAGCCATGCATCGCTATTGATGAGCATGTGCTGATTGATGTCTCGGGCGAGGATGTTGAAGCCTGGCTTATCGAACACAATTATGTTCAACAAAGTAACGACGAAACAGAAGTTCCTATAGATCGCGCCTGCGAGAATGAGGCGCACCCCCAGCCGGTTACACTGCAGATGCGACCGTCTTCTCGTTCATAGTAGCTGACTTGCAGGCAACGATTGCGTGTATCTATAGATCGCGTGTACTTAAGTATTGGTTCTTCCCGCAAAGTCATAGTCTACGTCTCCTACCGATTATAATTCGCAGGTAAGGGTAACAAGCTTTATTTGCGCTTGACCACGTGCATGTGGGCGTTGCTCATGATTGTACTGCTTACTTGCCAGTCTTTTCTGACTATTTTGGATTGTGTTAACTTACGATTCACGGTGAAATGAGGGCGAATTGCACAGATCCAAGATCCACAGTGCAGCTAGGGAGACCCACCTCCAGAATGAATGTCCCTCCGAACACCCTTTCATTAGCTACGGTCTAACTCTAGCAATAGTCGCACCTGATTCATCGTTGCGCCAGTGTGCGGCGATGCGTCTTCTTCGTACCCTTGGGTATGAGATCGGCGAAGCCCTCATACTCCAGTCCTACTAAAGGCCAAGAGCACGATGTTTCCCTCACGTAAGTGGCTCTACCCCGGAATGCACGTAAAGCGCTGGATCGTGCTGCTCATGGTGGGCTTTATGGGATTTGCCCTCGCAGGCGCCATGGCCCTCGCCTGGGTATACAGGACCATTGCGGTTCCCGAACCGTTCAATGATCCTGTCAAGATAGTGACTTTACAGTTCATCCCACACCCGTTTCGAGAGCTCTTGGTTGGCGCTTTTGGCCTTGCGCTGACCGTCCTGGCGGTCTGTAAGCTCTACGGATCGTTGATGGAGGTTGTTTCCGAACCCCGTAAACGCGAACGACTCGTGGACCTCGTGTACGCGCGGAGACTGCTCAAGACAGGGCCAAAAATAGTCACAATTGGTGGCGGCACGGGACAAGCGGTGCTCTTGCGCGGCCTCAAGGAGTACACCAATAACCTCACTGCTATCGTGACGGTCGTTGACGATGGAGGATCATCCGGTCGCTTGCGGCGCGAGTTTGGCGGCTTACCGCCTGGTGACGTACGTCAATGCATCGGCGCGCTAGCTATCGCAGAGCCATTGATGACTCGGCTGCTCAACTATCGTTTCAGCAAGGGTAAGGGCTTGGAAGGGCACAGTCTCGGCAATCTCATGATGCTGGCTATGGCCGACCTCACCGGCAACTTCGAATCGGGCATACGAGAGCTTTCCCGCGTGCTTGCCGTGCGCGGCCAGATACTGCCTTCAACTCTTGAAAGCGTCAAGCTGTGTGCCGAGCTAGAGGACGGGCGCATCATCTCCGGCGAGTCTGCGGTCGGAGAAGCGGACTCGGCCATCAAGCGAGTATTTCTCGATCGACAACATCCCCCTGCCTTCAGCGAGGCGTGTCAGGCAATTTTGGAGGCAGACTATATTATCCTTGCGCCTGGCAGTCTTTACACGAGCCTGCTCCCCAATTTGCTTGTTCCTGAGATATCCCAAGCTGTGGCCAATTCCAAAGCCCTCAAGCTTTACGTTTGCAATGTAGCTACCGAACCGGGGGAAACTTCACACTACGGCGTCGAGGAGCACCTCGCGGCTTTGAAACTGCACGCGCCCTCTGAAATTTTCAAGGTCGCGTTGGTGAACGACCGTACAAGCGTCCCCTCCGCAAACGGGTCCTATGAACTTATAGTGCTGTCCAAGGACACGAGCACCATCGACGGCATTCCCATTGCCACCGCCGACGTGATCGACGTGGAGAGACCCAACCAACATGATCCCGTAAAGCTCGCTCAGGCCGTAATGCAAGTGTATAGTGATTACGGGATGTCGAAGCGCGACCGGAAGCGCGCAGAATCAGAGAAAATGAAGGTCTCCTGACGAAGAGGCACGCTATACTTTCTCTACAGTTGGCGCACGCAGGTTAGGAGAAGGGGAACAAAGAACACATGGCACGAATAGCAATCAATGGCTTTGGCCGCATTGGCAGGCTAGCCTTGCGCGCCATCCTGGAGCGGGCTCCGGACTTAGACCCGGTTGCAGTGAATGACCTTGCTAGCGCGAAAACCAATGCGCATCTCTTCAAGTATGACAGCAACTATGGCCGCTTTGACGGTGAGATCGAAGTAAGTGACAACACGCTTACTATTGACGGGCGACAATTGCAGACTATGTCGCAACGTGATTGGACAGAACTGCCGTGGAAGGACCTGGACATCGACGTTGTAGTTGAGGCCACCGGTGTGGGTACCGACCGCGCTTCCGCTGCTAAGCATCTAGCGGCTGGAGCCAAGAAAGTCATCATTTCCGCTCCGGCCAAAGAAGAAGACGTTACGTTGGTGTTGGGCGTAAACGACGATGCTTACGACCCGGCCGAGCATCACATCCTATCGAATGCTTCGTGTACTACGAACTGCCTGGCACCCGTGGTGAAGGTCCTGCACGATGCTTTTACCGTCCGGCAGGGCCTCATGAATACGATCCATTCCTACACCAATGACCAGCGCATTCTCGACCTTGATCAGAGTGACATGCGCCGCGCCCGTGCGGCTGCTCTCAACATCATCCCAACGACCACCGGTGCGGCACGCGCCGTGGTGCAGGTGATTCCGGAACTTAAGGGCCGACTCGATGGCTTTGCCCTTCGCGTGCCGACGCCGACCGTATCCGTCGTGGACTTCACGTGCCAAGTAGCTGAAGACGTGACGGTGGAAGCCGTGAATGAAGCCTTTGTCGCAGCCGCGCAGGGGCGCTTGAACGGGATCCTCGGCTGCTCCAGCGAAGAGCTGGTCAGCATGGACTTCCGCGGCGATTCGCGGAGCTCGATTGTGGACTTGCCGTCAACGCAAGTCTCCGGAAATCTGGTTAAAGTGCTCTCCTGGTACGACAATGAGTGGGGCTACGCCTGCCGCATTGCAGACTTGACGGCCCGAGTAGCGCAGACTATCCCTCAAGAGGCTGCAGTCTAGGGTTTCGCAAGCTCGGTAGTTGCGCTAGCTTCAACTGGAAAAGGGCCGTGGGTATAATACCCACGGTTTTTCCTTTTGTGGAGCGCAATGCGCACTAATTACAGGAGCAGAAGCTCCGGGTGGGAAGAATGAAGAAACAAACGGTACGCGACATTGACCTAAGCGGCAAGAACGTGTTGCTGCGTGTGGACTTCAACGTACCTCTCGCCCAAGGCACTGTTGCCGACGATGCGCGTCTCCGCGCAACATTACCCACGCTAAACCTGTTGCGCGAGCGCAAGGCCAAGACCATTCTCGTTTCCCATTTGGGCCGGCCAAAGGGTGCGGTCGACGAAGCACTTCGCTTGGCGCCCGTAGCTGCAAGACTATCAGAATTGCTCGATCAGACCGTAAAAACCGCCCGCGACTGTATCGGCTCGGAGGCAACGTCCGCCGCTCGCGCACTCCGGTCAGGCGACGTTCTGCTCCTGGAAAACGTGCGCTTCCATGCCGCAGAGGAGAAAAACGAACCAAGCTTTGCGCAGCAATTGGCATCTCTCGCGGAAGCATTTATCAACGATGCGTTTGGGGCCGCTCACCGCGCGCATGCCTCCACGGTGGGTGTGACCGCATACTTGCCGAGTGTTGCCGGATTGCTCATGGAGAAGGAGATTGCTACGCTCTCTCGATTGCTGGAAGCACCGGAGCGCCCGTTTGTTGCCATGATCGGCGGCGCCAAGATCTCCACCAAGATTGGCGTGCTAACACACCTTCTCAGCAAAATCGACGTCCTTGTTGCCGGCGGAGGTATTGCGAATACGCTCCTCAAAGCCCAAGGACACGCGGTTGGCAAGAGCTTGGTCGAGGATGAACAACTCTCGGTAGCCGCAGAGTTCCTTGTGCAGGCAGATGAGACTGGCGTGGCCGTGCTGCTTCCCAGCGACGTCGTTGTCGGCACTGTTGGTGAGCCCAATGGCACGGGAGACGTGGTTGCTACCGATGCCATTCCACCGCACACGATGATTGGCGACATTGGCCCAAAGACTGTGGCGGCAATTCAAACCATCCTGTCTACGGCACGCACCGTGCTTTGGAATGGGCCGCTCGGATTATTCGAGGAAGAGCGCTTTGCAGGCAGTACCCGTTCTCTAGCACATGCATTGGCTGGCACTCGTGCAGTGACAATCGTCGGCGGTGGCGAGACGGTGGCGGCGGTCGCTGCCTGCGGCGTGACGAACTGCATCACGCATGTCTCAACCGGAGGCGGCGCTACTCTAGAGTTCCTGGAAGGCAAGACGCTTCCGGGAGTCGCTGCTCTTGATGACGCCTAGGCGCACACATTCATCGGGGTGGAGACCATTAGCTGTCAGACCGCAAGAACCCTTGCGCAGAGTGTCAGCCGCTTCCAGCATGAAGGTGTGGAGTAAGGGCGCTGAGAACTACCCTCACGCCGCCCGGTTCCTGGTGCACTGCCGGACTGAACGAGCAAACTAGCAGTTCGATTCGCCCTGAGTGCGTTTGCGGTGCAAAAGGTCTGCAAGCAATGTGCGCTCAATTTCTCGCCGCTTTTCTCGGGGGTCGGTATTGCTCCAGTCGTAGAAGCCGCGTCCCGCTTCTAACCCCACGGACCCTTGAGCAACGAGGTCCTTCATCGCTTGTGGCGCGTCGATAAGCGTGCTTAGTGCAGGGTAGAGTGAAGCGGCAATAGCAACGTTCATCACCATGCCGCCCAGGTCGCGCTGCGCCAGCGGCCCAACCCGACCGAGGCGCAGACCAAAGCCGTTCACGACCACCGCGTCAATCTCCTCCGCGGAGGCTACGCCGCTCGCCCACAGTGAAATGGCTTCGCGGCTCAGCGCGTGTTGCAGGCGATTATGGAGGAACCCCGGGATATCCTGTTGCACCATCACCGGTTGTTTTCCGGCTCGCTGCCACAAGCCATACGTAACCTGCATCGTTTCATCGCTCGTTTTGTCTCCGCGCACAACTTCCACCAGCGGCAGTACGGTACCCGGTAGGATGAAGTGGCTGCCAACCACGCGCTCGGGTCTCTGTGTGACGGCAGCCATGGCGGTGATCGAAAGGGATGAGGTGTTGCTCGTGAGTATCGCCTCCGGGGGGGCTTCAGAATCCAGTGCGGCGAAGATGTCTCGCTTTAGCGCTAGATCTTCCGGCACAGACTCGACAACGAAATCCGCATTCTCCACCCCTTCGGCCCGGTCAGTCGTCCCGCTCACGCTTTGGAATGCCTCTGTTGCTTGTTCTTGTGTTACGAGGTCGTTGTCGCTTAGTGTCGCCACACTAGCTTGCATGCGAGCGCGGGCAAGGTCTAGCTGATCCTCGCCAACGTCGACGAGGGTTACTGCGACACCGGCCAATGAGAGCACCACAGCAATGTCCGCGCCCATGAGACCAGCTCCCACAATCGAGGCATTTCGAATCGCTTCCGCTTGCATTCCCTACACCTTCTCTCGCTTGCGACTTGATTGGATTGCTGAAATAGCTTGGGGATTATCAAGCTTGGAAATGTCCCCCAGAGGTTGACCTTCATAGGCGCGCCTGATTAGTCCACGTGGTATTTTTGCCGCCAGATTCTTCGGTAACGCATCCACCAAGTAAATCTCATCAGGCCTACCCGTTCGGTCGTACGCCTCACCCACGTGCTCGCTCAGCGCACAAATGAAGGCATCAACTTCAGTGGCAGCGAGCGGCTGCTCCAAGACCACGAAACACACGATGCGCTGTCCCAGCTCTGTGTCGTGCGGGCCGATTGCCGCCGCTTCGGCAATACGCGGAGAACCAGTATAACCGAGCAAAGCCTGCTCGATCTTGCCGGGATCATGGTTTATGCTGCCGCGAATGATGAGGTCATCGCTGCGACCGAGAATATACCACATGTCATCTGCATCAACCTCGACACGATCGGAGTGAATCCAGAGATTCATGCCGTGAGGAAAATACGTTTCAAGGTAACGTTCCCGTTCCCCCAGGAACCCGCGCGTCATAGAAGGGAACGGCTGTCGGCACGCGAGATTTCCCGGCCCTTCTGCAACCGGTCTGCCTTCGTCGTCTACGATCGCCAAGTCCATGCCTAGTCCTGCTCCGCCCAGTGTCCCAGGCTTTAGCGGCATTACCGGCAGCGGCGAGAGGAGGCAGCCAATCACCTCCGTGCCGCCAGAGATGTTCATGATCGGACACCGGCCCTCGCCGAAGACGGTGGAGTACCATGACCAAGCCCGATTGTCGAGAATCTCCCCCGTGGAACCAAGGATGCGCAGAGTGGACCGATCGTGGGCACTGAAGTCTTCATCGAGGGCGGCGAGTTGGCGGATAGCAGTTGGCACAAAGCCGAAAACTGTGACCCGATGCTTCTCGATCAACTCGAAAACCCGGTGAGGCGTAGGATGAACGTGCGTACCTTCATAGAGCACAACGGTACCGCCAAAGAATAGCACCCCAATGAGTTCCCACGGCGCCATCATCCAACCGAAATTCGTAAACCAACAGAAGCGATCGTGATGCTGGCAATCGAAGGCGTATCCCACCTCTTTGACTACCTGTGCCAGCGATCCTCCGTGGGTGTGCACGACGGCTTTCGACTTTCCCGTAGTGCCCGAGGAAAACAGAATGAGATTTGGATGTTCCGAGTCAACCGGCACCGTTGCACAGGAGGTGTGGTGTCTCCCCAAGTCAGCGAAGTCCGACCACCATAGGCCCTTGTCGGTCATTTCGAATGGCGTATCGCGCCGTTGAATGAGCACGACGCGCTCGAGCGTAGGCACATCTTGCGTAACAGCACGGAATGTGGGGGAACAATCGGTCCACTTCCCGCCACGCGGGTAGGAATCGGTCATGAAGAGAAGCCGGGCACGTCCCCGATTGAGCGATTCTACAACGTCCTGCGGCACCGACCGCGCGGCGATCTGCATGCACACGGCGCCAATCTTCATGGCCGCGAACATCACTGCCACGGCTTCCGGCGAAACCGGCGCGCACAGACCGATGACGTCACCTGAAATCACACCCATGCGCTGCATTGCGGCAGCCGCGACACAAACACTGTCGTAGAGTTCCCTGTACGTTACAGTGCGAGAGTCACCTGCATCGCTTTCCCAGATCAGGGCCAATTCCCCGCCGCGCCGGTCCCGCACATGGCGATCGATACAGTTGTGGGTGACGTTCAGCGTGCCGCCTGGAAACCATCGCGTCCACGGCATGCCATCAGAATCGTCGTAGACCGCATCGTATGCCTTTGTCCACTCAACGCCAAGGTGACTCAGGGCGGCGTCCCAGAACCAGGCAACATCCCGCTGCGACCGCGTGATGAGCTCTTGCCAAGTGAGAATGGCATGGCGATCCATAAAGTCTCGCACGCGTGAGCGCGCAAGGTAATCGCCATACGGCTCCCACGAGAAGCTCCGCTCCATCATCTATTCCTTGGATTCGTTGTAGAGAACCGCACAGTGGTACGACGCTCGGCGTGACGTACCCTCTGTACACTGGCATGATAGTATCAGAATTAGTCCGACGCGGTGACTTACAGCGCTCGCGCGACACCCAGGGTGGGTTTCGCACGAGGTGGCATGGTTCACAAGAAAGCAGAGACCGTAACGCCTATGCTCGCGGGTGTATGTGTCGCCCACACGGCGAGGGATGACGCGAGATGAGTTTGGAGTACCAAACAAGCGCGAACGTGCGCTGGTTCCTTGACAGCAGATTTACGCTCTCTTCCGCTCAATTGAGTGATATGGCGCAAGCAATCTGTGAAGAACCGGGCCAAAACGATGTCCTCTCCCTTGGACCCCTGATCGACAACCTTCCAGACGCTGTTGCAGTGAAGGCTGCATGGCATACGTTTGAGGAGCGTGTCGTGCTGCTCGTGCCCCACTTTGACCGCTACTCAGCGCAAGGCACAGCGAAGCTGCTCAAATTCTCGCAGTCAGTTAACGGTGCATTGCGAGAACGTCTTGGCGCGTGCACGCAGGCAGAAGGCGATTCTACGAATGCCGTAATGCAGACCCGCCTGGGCCACTTAACAGCCATCCAACAGGTCAACAATGTCGCCAACTCAACGCTCGATCTCGAGCAATTAATGGACTCAACGGTGAAAGCCGTTAGTGAAGTTCTCCAACCGGACGACTGCAGCATCTACCTGTTTGACGAGAGACTGAACCGCCTAACACTGCGCGCGACCACAGGTCTCAGTTCAGATGCAGTCGGTCGCGTTCATCTGAATCTTGGTGAGGGCGTCACCGGCTGGGCGGCACAGCATGGCGAGCCGGTAGCCTTGGAGAACGCATGGGAAGACCCGCGTTTCGTCTATCTTCCGGCACTAAAGGAGGATGCATTCCGGAGTATGCTCTCCGTCCCCGTCATCCTCTTCACCGTAAATAAGCTTATCGGCGTTCTCAACCTACAGAACCGAGAACCACGGCATTTCTCTAGTGAGGAAGTCGCATTCGTTGAAACTGTGTGCGGTCAAATTGCAATCGCAATTGACAATGCACGACTCTATATACAGATTGATGAGAAGCTGAGCGAAAAAGTGAGCCAACTTTCAACCCTGCAAGGCGTTTGGGCGTCAATTGCTTCAAGTCTTGACCTGAGTCAGGTGCTCGAGATGATTGCGCGCCACGCGGCGGAACTGTCGAGCGCCGACAAAGCAGCGATCTTCAAGGTTGATGAAAAGGACCATGATCTCTTCATCATTGCGGATTACAATCTCAGCGAACAGTGCAAGACGATGCGGGTAAAGGTGGGAGAAGGAGCGATCGGACGGTCTGTTTCGAATAGAACGCCGGAGCGTGTCGAAGATACGTTCAATGATCCCACACTCTCTGCAATACATCCCCAGATTGTGGCCGAAGGCATCCGATCCCTGTTCTGTGTTCCACTCATTGCTCGGGACCAGGTTCTCGGCGGTATCAGTGTTTTCACGATGGAGCGTCACGAGTTTAGCGAGGAACAGATCCAGCTCGTCTCAACATTTGCCTACGACGCCGCGCTGGCAATCGAGAATGCGCGCCTCTACCAGGAAGCGCAACGCGCACTGGAGACTCAGGCCATTCTCATGCGCGAGATGCAACACCGGGTCAAGAACAACCTCCAAACAGTAGCCTCACTGCTCTCCCTGCAGATGCGAAGGGCCGAATCTCCCGAGGCGGCCAGCCTGCTGGGCCTGAGCGCGGCGCGCGTCGAGAGCATTGCTGCAGTGCATGAACTCTTTTCGGAAGAGGACATCGGTTTGGCTACGGTTGGCGAAATTGCGGACCGCATCATGGAGATCGTCCTCAAAGACATAGTGCCTCCCAGCCAGCGGATAGACTTCACCATCGCTCCCGCGCCAATCAAACTCGGCTCCGAGCAAGCCACCGTCTTTGCCCTTGTACTCAATGAGCTTGTTTCAAATGCCATAATGCACGGACTCGCCGGCCTTCCATCGGGGAGCATCCACATTACGGCAACCCAAGACAACGGCACAATTTCTGTTGACGTGTGGGACGGTGGGAAAGGTGTACCGGCAGACTTTTCACTGCAAACGCAGGCTGGTCTCGGACTCAGCATCGTCGAGCAACTTGTGACCCACGAGTTGTCCGGCACGTTCCAAATAGAAAACGAGCCCGGCGGCGGCACGAAAGCGCACATCACGTTCCCCGCCAAACCGGTTGACTTCTGGACCGTTTGGTGGAAAGGCTGACAGGGGAGGCTTTCCTTTTCATTTTGCTCAATCTGCGGTTTGCTGCGAGCTTCTCGACCCATGGGTCTTACGCACTGGGTTTTCTTAAGAGTTGCTACTTGTGGCCATTATCGCGGCGGCCGTAGGCCGAAATAGTGGAGAAATGCAGGTCTCACCTAGGTAAGAGTGAGCGATACTGAGTTGCGCTCTATAGGCAATGAATCACTGAGCAACTAAACGTAGCAGCACGTCCGAACGTTCCCGGAGGCTGGAATGCGATTGACAATATTGGGGTCAGGCACTCCCGGACTAAGCGCCACGCAGTACGGTTCTTCTTACGTGGTGAGCCTTGGCGCAAATCACCTGATGTTCGACTGCGGGCCGGCGACAACGTACAAGCTGCTTAAGATGAGGATGGCACCGGCGGACATCGGCTACCTCTTCTTCACCCACCACCATTACGATCACAACGCGGACTACCCCGGTTTTCTTCTCTCGCGTTGGGATACGGGCTACGGTGAGGTAGACCGGTTGCAAGTGTTTGGCCCCGAGTACACGGAAACCCTTACGGCGCGCCTCATCGACCCTGAATCTGGCGCTTTTGCACCCGACATCATGGCAAGGATCAACCACCCTGTAAGCGTACGCGGCTTCCAACAACGAGGCGGCGTGCTGCCGCGCACGCCGCCGATCGTAGCCGTGAAAGACGTTGGGCCCGGTGTGGTGTGCAACGGCGACGGCTGGGAGGTGGTTTGCGCCGCCACCAAACACGTTCAACCCTGGCTGGAATCGCTGGCATACCGTCTTAATGGCGATGAGGGTTCAATCGTCTTCACCGGTGATGCCGGTCCAGGACGCAGTCTAATTGAGTTAGCTAAAGGCGCCGACACCTTGGTTGCTATGTGCCACATGTCTCGTTCGCTAGTGCGGGAAGAGGAACATGACTCTAATCTGGGGACGATTTCCGCAGGTCGGGTCGCTCAGGAGGCCAGAGTTAAGCGCCTCGTCTTGGTGCACCATACCCGCGCCATCGGCGCCGAAACGCTTGGCACGCCGCAGCCGGGCCAGGCAGAACGCGCAGTTGCAGAGGTGGCTTCCCAGTTTAGCGGTGAGATCGTCCTGGGTAAAGAGTTCCTGCAGATTCCACTCTAGGTGGGCCCTCTATGGAATCCTCGACAGCCAATCCATTTGGGGTTGTTAAACCGTGATTTACCCTTCGACAGGCTCAGGGCGAACGGATTTTAGCACTTGACTGAGAGCCCTCTTGGAAACCCCTGAATCCGCTTGTCGTAGGCTCCTCCAACCATGAGCCACCCTTCGACAGGCTCAGGGCGAACGGATTTTAATGCGCGGTGGTGTTATCGCAAGTGCAAGTACGTACCAAGCAGAGCACTTGAAGAGTTCACAACCCCGCTCGCGGCTAGCTTGTCGTACACGGTTCACAGCCAGAGCGCCCGTAGACATCACAAGCCCGCTCGCGGTGAGCTTGTCGTGCACGTATCACAGCCAGAGCGCCCGTAGACATCACAAGCCCGCTCGCGGTTTGCTTGTCGAACCATGAACGGAATTCAAGAGACCCAGGGTGAATGCACTGCTTAGTTTTTCCTTACCCTGGCAACTCACTCCCTAAGCTCCGCCGCCTACGAACCTGTAGCTTCGGTAATAGCCTGGCGCAGTTCGGTACAAGCGCGATAGAAAATATTCGTGTCACACGAGACGGAGACCATTTGCACCCCGCGCTTCGCCCACTTTGCCGCATCCTCCGGCGTGTTTACAAACGTGCCGACCACCTTGCCATGCTTCCGGCAGAGCGTCACTGACCTCTCGATGACTTCGACCACCCGAGGATGACCGGTTTGGCCCGCAACGCCGAGCGATTGGGAGAGATCGTACGGTCCAATGAATATGGAGTCATAGCCGGGCACGGCGGCGATCGCCTCCAGATTCTCCACACCGCGCGTACCCTCGACCTGGAGCACAACGGCTTGGTTCTCATTGCAAACCTGGAAGAAGCCCTCAGCGCCCAATGCGCCGTACTGACCGCCCCGCAGAAATACGTGCACCCCGCGCGCACCATCCGGAGCAAAGCGAGCGGCAGCTACCGCGGCCTCGGCCTCGTCTGCGGAAGATACGAACGGCACTTGAACGCCGGACGAACCGCAGTCAAGTGCGGGGCCAATCAGCCAGGATGCAAGCGTGGGAATGCGGACAATGGACGCAATGCCAAAGTGGTCGCAGGCGCTCACGAGATGAACGAGACTCTCGGCGTTAATGTGCCCATGCTCCTGATCGAGAATGACAAAGTCGAAGCCTGCAATCGCCAGCGTCTCCACGTGCGAGATGGTGGGCGCATCCACGAAGACTCCATACAACGTCTCGTTCCGCGCAATTCTGCGCCGCAAACCAATCTTCTCAACGGTCACACCTGTGCTCCTTTGGATAATCTCAGGTTTACTTGAGCATAGTGGTTAGAATAGAGCTAGGCAACCCGCACTTGCCACGCATTGGTCTAGGACCTACCGCCCGTGCAACGGCGAGAACAGCTCTATCTCGCAGCTTATGTTCCAAGCGCGGCCGGAGCAGCGTGTATACTCTAAGTTGAAGTCTCTTGTAGCGGTTCGAGAAGTGTGAGGACACCAACATGGAAGGCATTCAAGAATTTGCGGAGCGCGTGATCGAGAATGTCGAGCGAGTCATCATAGGCAAGCATGCGGAAGTAGAGCTAGCGCTAATTGCATTGCTTTGCGGTGGGCACGTCTTGGTTGAGGACGTCCCCGGCGTGGGCAAGACCTCGCTCGCCAAAGCGGTAGCACGCTCGATCGGGTGTAGCTTCAAGAGACTACAGTTTACGCCTGACATGTTGCCCAGCGATATTACCGGTGTGTTCATCTATAACCAAAAGACCAACGAATTCGAATTTCGACCGGGCCCGATTATGGCACAGATAGTTCTTGCGGATGAGATCAATCGCGCCACCCCAAAGACGCAATCGGCGCTGCTCGAAGCCATGGAGGAAGGAAACATCACGGTGGATGGGCAAACATTCCCTCTCCCAAAACCATTTCTCGTGCTTGCTACGCAAAATCCTATTGAATACGAGGGTACGTTCCCTTTGCCCGAGGCCCAACTCGATCGCTTTCTTATGCGGATCGAGCTTGGGTACCCCCGTCGGGCCGATGAGATGGCCGTCCTCGAAACGCAACAGCGGTCGCAGCCACTGGATGAAATCAGCCAAGTTGTGGAAGTGCGTGAGTTAGTCGAAATGCAGCAGCGTACGCGGGAAGTGTATGTCGATCGCTTGGTGCGTGAGTACATAGTGGAACTCGTGAATGCCACTCGCCAGCATCCGGACGTCTACTTGGGCGCAAGTCCGCGGGGTAGTCTGGCGCTGGACCATACCGCCCAAGCCCGTGCTACCCTCATGGGACGCGATTACGCCACGCCGGACGACGTGAAGTACATGGCAGTAGCCACGTTGTCGCACCGCTTGATTGTCAGTCCGGGAGCCGGGGTACGGAATACCAGCACCAAGGAAGTCGTTTTGGAACTGTTAGAGTCCGTTCCAGTACCTGGAGCCAGGGTGTAGCGCATAGGCTGCGCTAGCAGAGCGCATTGGAATGTGCGTCAAGAAACGGTGTCTCAACAGAAAGTACAGTTGAGCCGATGGCTAGTGAACTGAACTCACATGGGTCGCAGAGCCGCGTGTGCACGATACGCATTGCAGATGCCGGGCAGCAATGGGGGTGGTTTGCCGTCGCCGCGACATCTCAAGGCGTCTGTGGAGCAACCTTTGGGCATGCTAACACTCTGGAAGCCGGCAAAGAACTGGAAGAAAAGCTGGCAGCAACAATTGTCGGAGACGGTGCTGGCGGGGAGCAGATTGCGGCTAGGGCCGCAGACGAGCTTCTCGCGTTCTTCGCAGGCAATGGGGTCGCATTTAGTATTCCCATTGCTTTGAACGGGACCGCCTTCCAACGAGCGGTGTGGGAAGAGACAAACGCTATCGAATACGGGTCGCTCACATCGTATCAGGACATCGCCAAACGCATTGGCAAGCCGCAAGCCTACCGGGCTGTTGGTAATGCATTGGGGAAGAACGCGCTGCCGATCATCGTGCCTTGTCATCGTGTGATTGCGAGTGACGGCAGCTTTGGGGGCTATACGCGCGGGCTTCCTTGGAAGGAACGGTTACTTGCGCTTGAGGGTTCGCTCAATTCTGCGCATCTCAAGTTGCCGCTCTAATCGGTGCCTAAATCGTGCACAGGTGTTCCGCTTAGTTTGTAAGAAACTCAGCATCATCCCCGTTGGACGAAACATCCTGACTCTCTTCTTCGGCCCGCACATGACTAAACATGTCGTCGTTATAGAACCCAATCTCTTGGCCGCGGTAAACGGTCACCATGAGGTCTTCACGGGGCATCTCGGCTGAATGCACAAGATGATCGTCGATTCCCTCAATTACGGAGAACTGTTCGTGCTCGGTCAGATCCTGAAAGAGCACCAGCGTACAGTAGACGACCGTGTGGGCATAATGCAATTCGACTTGACCAAGCTGAGCGCCTAGCCTGAGCACTCGATAGCCCTCTGATGTTGGGGTACGGTACTGCCGCTCGAAAACCAACTCGGAGGTCATCCTATTTTATCCTTCAATATCAAGACTAATATCTAATGCCGCTGCTGAGTGCGTAAGCATGCCCACCGAGATTAAGTCTACACCAGTGCGCGCAGCATCTCTAACCGACTCGAGTGTAATGCCCCCCGAAGCCTCTGTAAACGCTCTGCCTTGCGCCATCTCCACTGCCGTTGCCATCATTTCCGGCGACATGTCATCGAGCAAGATTCCATCTGCGCCTGCCTCAAGCGCCTCTGCAACCTGCTCCAGACTCTCTGCTTCGATCTGAATCTTCAATAAGTGATGAACCGAGGTCCTCGCTCTCTCCACTGCCGCAGTCACGGAACCGCACGCGGCGATGTGGTTGTCCTTGATGAGCACCCCGTCAAAGAGACCGATGCGGTGATTGTGGCCGCCACCGACGCGAACAGCGTATTTCTCGAAGAGCCGTAGGCCGGGCGTCGTCTTGCGGGTATCTATTATTCTGGCATTCGTGCCTTCCACAGCCTGGACGAATGCGCGTGTGAGCGTGGCGATACCGGACAGGTGCCTCAAGATGTTGAGTGCCACACGCTCCCCGGTAAGAATTGCCTGCAACGATCCCTCGACGTGCAAGAACGTAGTGCCGGGCGTGAGAAGCTCTCCATCAGAGAGCAGCAAGGTCGCATCAACGGCACCGTCCAGAAGCTTAAATACTCTTGCCGCAATGGCGTTTCCGGCCAGCACGCCGTCTTGTTTGGCATAAGCCACCGCCACACCTGATTGGTGGGCCGGAACAAGGGCCTGCGTTGTAACGTCGCCCGCGCCAATGTCCTCCGCCAAGGCTCGGTGCAAAAGCTCATCAATGTGATCAAGTGAGAGGCGCAATGGAACTGTATTCAAGCGATAGTCTCCCTATTCGCCGCTACGATTCACACGCATATAGCTCTAGCCACTGCCGCGCACTTCCGGATAGATAACGATGCGGCGACGCCATACATCATTGGGGTCGGGGAAGTCTTGACGATAGTGTGCGCCACGGCTCTCTCTGCGCAAACGAGCTGCATTCGTGAGCAGCAACCCCAATACCAGCGACGAACGATATTCGTGCTGGCGCCGCGTGGACGCAACCGGCGTGCGCGCCAGCCAGTCCCGTATTTGTCCATCCGCTTCCGCTAGGCACCGTTCTTCACGCACAATGCCCGTATTTTGCCACATCAGCCGCTGCAGCGCAGGCAGCGCCCCGCCGGCGCGCTTGCGGCTCGTGTCCGCGGGCGGCACTGAGATGCGTACGTGCTGATTCCCGGCAAGCGCAGCCTCTCGCTCCTCCGGCAATGCGTAGTCCGGCATAGTCATCCCCTGCGAATCCAGTACGATCCGCCTTGCGAAGACCAACGCCTCGAGCAACGAGTTGCTTGCCAGCCGGTTAGCACCATGAACGCCGGTACACGCCACTTCACCGCACGCATAGAGGCCCGGTACCGAGGATCGCCCTCTGAGATCTGTGAGCACACCTCCCGTCATATAGTGGGCTGCCGGAGCAACGGGTATGGGCTCTCTAGTTATGTCAATACCATAGTGCTGACAGCGGGCAAATATCGTTGGAAAATGAGTGCGTGTCTCCGCCGCGTCCAAATGACGCAAATCTAAGTATACGCAGTCGCTATCCGTATGGGCCATCTCCTGAACAGCGGCTCGTGCCACTACGTCGCGCGGAGCCAACTCTGCCAACTCGTGATAGCGAAGCATGTACCGCTCATCGTTGCCATTGCGCAAGTAAGCGCCCGCGCCGCGCACCGCTTCAGAAATCAGGAATGAAGGTGCGCCGGCTGTGCGAAGCGCGGTTGGATGGAACTGAAAGAACTCCATATCCGCGATACCCGCACCCGCCGCGAATGCTAGCGCCACGCCATCGCCTGTAGCAATTCTTGGATTTGTCGTGTAGGAAAAGACCTGACCCGCCCCTCCGGCGCATAGGATGACATTGCGAGAGCCAAACGTATGAAACGTCCCTTCCCGTTCGCTGAGTGCTTCAACTCCGACGCAGCGATCACCCTGTATGAGCAGCCTTGTGGCGAGATGATGCTCGCGAATTGTCACGGCATTGCGGCGAGTATATCGCGTAAGCGCGCCCTCAATTTCCGCACCGGTAGCGTCTCCTCGCGCGTGGAGTACGCGGGGCACTGTATGCGCCCCTTCCTTCGCCAACGTGATCTCACCGTTCAGTTTGTCAAAACTAACTCCAAGCGTCATCAATTCGCGTACGCAAGCAGGACCCTCGGAGACCATCACCATCACGGCGCGCGGGTCGCACAACCCGGCACCCGCCATCATCGTATCTTTCCAATGCAGCACGGGGCTATCGTCTGCGGCCACCGCAGCCGCTACTCCACCTTGCGCATAGCGTGTATTGGATTGAGAGAGACTACCCTTGGTCAGAATTAGCACTGAACCATATTGACGCGCATAATGTGCGGCGTAGAGCCCTGCAATACCGCTGCCGATGACTATGTAGTCGTAGGTCATAGCTATCCCTCCCAACAGAATCGCCTCCGCGTAGACGCTGCTTGTTAAGATACTTGACCTCGACACCGCTCTCAACTGACGGATTCTCCAGATTCAATTAACACTCCAGCAAATTAGTAGAAATCTGTTCCTTTGCTTTTGGAACGGCGGCAATTTAGACGCGCCCCAAGAAGGGTCTAAACCTCCGGCCGTCAAGTAAATGAAGATCCGGTATTAGTAGATAAAGGCTTGAAGCTTTTGCGAGGCAGCGGTTCTTGTCATTCCGAGCGTAGCGGCGAACCACAGTTCGAGGAATCTAGAAAGCTCCTGACTCTAGATTCCTCGTCGCTGCGCTCCTCGGAATGACAGTTTGAGAATCTAGCTTTGGCCTGGGTACGGCCACGTGTCTTGCATGTGACCCATGTAAGCCTAAATCTACTAATTCCGTGAAGATCCTAGGTATCGGTAGGTTTTATGAGAATGAGTGGGATGCAAGAGTAGAAGCAAGAGAAGGTCAGGCGCCTCGTCCCATTGGTGAGGGTTGCAGTGATTTCCTGTGCCAAGACGACTCAGAAGCCGCCAAGACCCGACCGGGCGATCCCTTTGGGTCTGTTTACAGGGCCTCTGGGGAACCGTATACTTAACGCCAGCGAGAGCATTCCTCTAGGGTAATGCGCCAATCTAGTGTTTTTGCGGGGATCCGTAATGCCATGGGCAATGAAGAACACGCATCGAAGACTCGACCCACCACAGCGGGCATAGAGCGTTACTTGGAAGCGATTTACGCTCTGGGAGACGAGGGTCGTGACGTAATTGCTGCGCGGCTAGCGGAGCATCTGGGTGTCGCCGCGCCAACCGTAACCGAAGCGCTTCGTCGTCTGGTGAAAGAAGGGTACGTTTCCCTGAGCCGGCGCAGAGAGATTGAGTTTACGCCAAAGGGCCAAGAGGTTGCGGAGCGAATGGTACGTCGTCACCGGCTCTCGGAACGACTCCTCACAGACTTGCTCGGTGTCCCTTGGTACGACGTGCACGAGGAGGCAAGTCGGCTCGAACACGCTATTTCACCTAGCGTGGAAGCCAAGCTCGCCGCTCTCTTGGGAGAACCCGCCACGTGCCCGCATGGCAATCCAATCCCCGGCTCCGGGTCGCCCAACCTAGAAACAGGGCTCTATCTTGACGTGGCCGCAGAGGGCGACGAGCTAATGGTGGAACGCATCACAGAGCAAGCAGAGCAAGACAGCCGTCTCCTTGAGTATTTTCATCGAAATGGCATCGTGCCGGGTGCGCGAATTACAGTAGCGCACGTAGCGCCATCCGCTGGCGCCATCGAATTGCGCGTAGGCGATCAGGCCGTCAGCATAAGCCTGCAGGCGGCGAATTGGATCTTCGTGCAGCCCGTTGACTGACGGGCAGCCCGTTGAATAGCGGGCAGCCCGCTGAATTGCGCCAGGGTAGTAGGACACAGGTGCATAGCTCTAGAATCGTAGACGGCATTCTACTGCCGAACGGACGACTGTGCGAGCGCCGAAGGATAGACGCTCATGGCAAGAAGCGAATATCGCAAACAGAAGAAAAAGCCCCAATCATCTCGTCGCATGAATAGTTCGGAAGCAAAGCCCGAAACACCTGCTGAAGACGATGCCTCCAGTTGGGACGGGGGAAATCGACCGCGTCGTGTGTTTGTGTGTATCGGCCCGTCGTGTTCCGATCAAAAGAGCCGGGGCATTTTGATCGAAGTCAAGAAACAGATTGAGCGACTCGATCTCGCCAAATCCGTGCAGGTCTACACGGCGACGTGCCTTAGTCACTGCACTCGCGCACCGGTGGTGCAGGTCTACCCTGAGGGCACCATTTATTGCGACATCCTGCCACGGGACGTGCGCACAATCGTGAGCGAACACCTGGCCAAGGGAAAGGTGGTAGACCACATCACATTCGACCCCTTCAACGCCATTCACTGGAACGACGAGATTGACTCTTAATCGACCCCGGGTACATTGATCTGCATTGATCGGTAGAGGCAAAGAGAGTCGATGCGGACAGGAAATTCTACGCGGGTGCCTCAGAGGTTGTAGACGCCCCCTCAGAAGGGGAAGATGCCCCCTCAGAAGGGGAAGATGCCCCCTCAGAAGGGGAGGTCGCTTTCTGGATAGCGGGCTCAAGATCATCACGGGTGCCATGATCTACAAGCTCGCCTAGCGCTGCCTCTACCTCTGTGCGGACTTCACAAGGAAGCGACTGCTCCAAAGCCTGTTGCAAAGCATCCTTCGCAGCCAATTCTCTAAAGCGTCCGAGCGCCCATGCCGCGTGCCCGCGCAGCATTGGAGTCTCTTCATCGTCCAGCAGTACGCGACGCAACGCGGAAATTGCCTTCGGGTCACCGGCGTTGCCCAGCGCGACGATTGCGTTGCGTCTCAGTCCCTGACGCTTTGCGCGCATGAGCGGCGTACCCTCAAACCGGGTCCTGAATTCCTCTTCGGTGATCTCCAGCAAGGGGAGGAGCGGAATAGTGGGTCCAACGCCGGGTCGTGGCAGAAAGTCCTCGTTGGCGTCAGCGGTTACGTAACGATTTACCGGGCAAACGTCTTGGCAAATGTCGCAGCCAAAGACACGCGTACCAATCTGCGAGCGAAATTCGCGTGGTATGCCGCCCCGGTTTTCTATTGTGAGGTAGGCGATACAGCGGCGGGCGTCAACCTGGTACGGCGCAACAATCGCGCCGGTGGGACATGCGTCAATGCATCGAGTGCAGCTCCCACAACTCTTCTTCAGCGGCTTGGTGTATTCCAAGCTCAGGTCGGTAATCACTTCGGCGAGGAAGACCCACGTGCCCTGATTTTCCGTCAGGATCATAGTACTCTTGCCGTACCAGCCCACACCGGCGCGAAAAGCTGCCGCGCGGTCGAGAATGGGCCCTGTGTCTGCAAAGAAGCGGGCCGAGGCATGCTTGCCCTCGAGAAACGCCACCAGCTTCTTCAGTTTCTTCCTCAACACATTGTGGTAATCCCTCCCCCACGCGTACCGTGACACGATGCCGTGAGGTTCGTGCGGGAGCGAGCCATCCGTAGGAAAGTCGCCGACGTAGTAGGGCAAGGCGAGGGAAACTATGGATCGCGCATCCGAAAGAAGCCAATCCGGCCTGGTGCCGCGCTCGACGCGCGCCGACGTATACCAGTCCATGCCATCGAGGTAGCCGGCCTTCAGCCGAGCACGCGCAGCCGCGCGTGTCTCCGTGAAGGAGTGCGCCGGCGCGATGCCCACCGGCCGGAAGCCGAGTTCCTGTGCAAAGCTGAGTACCTCTTGTGTAATCGTCATGGGCTAGGCCGTTAATTCGATCTCATTTGCCGCCGTTCGACAGCGTGGGTAGGCGACTCTCTCACCACCCACTCTTAGTGTAGCGCAGAAAACTGTCTGGCTCTTTATTCCTACTGCGGCACTCGCTCCGCCTCATGTATCCCTTTCCAGGTGGAAGCCCGCTTGGTCTTATCTTGAAGTGGGCCGCCCACTCCCTTTCCCCAAGGAGAACGATACCTGCGCGACCGTCATCTTGCCCCGCGCCAATTCTACATGAACGCTCAATCGTTCAGTTTTTGGCCCAAGAAACCGTTAGAACTAACCTGAGCAATTGTCAGTTAATCCAAAGGCAGCGCCTTCGCTTACAAGCCCAAATTCTCGCCGCGAATCCACGGGCTTCTACCTTAAAGAACACGTCAATTAGTCTTGACCTCGGCCACTTCCTGCCGCTATAATTGCGCTTGTGGATAAGTGTGGGGAGAAGTGGGGGTAAATGTGGAAAACTTCCACGTGGTGGGTAATTGACGGTGTTCCTTGGCGAATTCCAGCACACAGTGGATCAGAAGGGCCGCCTCGCTATTCCAGCCAAGTTTCGCGAGGAACTAGCAGACGGCGCCGTGGTTACACGCGGGCTCGACAAGTGCCTCGTCATATATCCCGGCAGTGAATGGGCGTCGCTTGCAGAGAGAGTGAGCCGATTACCGCAGACGCAACCAAACGTGCGCACGCTCAGCCGGTTACTCTTCTCAGGCGCCGTAGACCTTTCCCTCGACAGCCAAGGACGAACGATCCTCCCACAATATTTACGTAAATATGCCGGCATCGCAGCCAACGTGGCGGTTATAGGACTTTATCAGCGCATAGAAGTTTGGGGTCTTGACGAATGGAACGCTGTCAAGGCAACTACGGAAGCCGAAGGCGGCAGCCTTGCGGAACAGCTTGCCGATCTCGGAATCTAACTATCCCCGAAGATTGCAGTCATTGAGAGTGTCCGGTCTCGCCGTTCACGCTAGCAGTCACGCTCTAAATACAACCTCCCCGCCGTAGGTCAATCAAGCGCCAGGAAACGCCCAATGCAGTCTCAGGTGCTTCCGAGACACATACCCGTCCTGCTCCCTATTGTGCTAGAAGCGCTCCAGGCGAACAAGGGTGGAAACTTCATTGACTGCACGGTAAATGGCGGCGGACACGCCGAAGGGATCCTTTCTCAAAGCACGCCCACCGGTCGGCTGCTCGGACTGGACCTCGACCCATACGCATTGAGCCGCTGTAATCTGCGCTTACAGGGGTTTGGCAAGCGTGCAGTGCTCTTGCAGCGAAATTTCGTCCAGCTCCTTGCTGCCGCCGAGCAGGCCGGCTTTCGCGAGATAAACGGTATCTTATTCGATCTGGGTATGTCATCCCTACAACTTGCAAGTCCGCGGCGCGGGTTTTCCTGGCAACAAGAAGGCCCGCTTGACATGCGCATGAACCCGACACAGGGCCTTACCGCGGCGACAATCGTAAACACCTGGGACCAAGAAGCCCTTGCAAACCTTATCTGGAACTACGGAGAAGAACGATACTCACGGCGTATTGCAAGGCGCATTGTGGAGCGCCGAAGAGAACGCCCGCTTGCCTTGGTTTCCGATTTGGCCAAAATTGTCCAAGCCGCCTATGGGAGGGGCAGACACCGTATCCACCCGGCCACGCGGACGTTTCAGGCCTTGCGCATTGCCGTGAATGGGGAACTCGACCATCTGCAGAGCGCCTTGGAGCAGGCTCGAGACCTCCTCACCTCGGGGGGGCGCTTGGTAGTGATAGCCTTTCACAGCTTGGAGGACCGGATCGTTAAGGGATTCCTGCAACGTGCGGCGGGGCGGTGCATCTGCCCGGGGAACATTCCGCAATGTGTCTGCAATCCACGTGAAACGCTGCGTGTGCTGACGCGAAAACCCATTCGTCCCGATCAGTTGGAGCTAGTACGGAACCCGCGCTGCCGCAGCGCGCGACTACGCATCGCCGAACGTATTTAAGAAGAGCGACCGATGGCGCAACAAGAATCAATCCTCCCACGACCGACCGCAAGGGCAGCCAGCCCAGACCGCAAGCCATGGTATTACGAATTGAGCCCTCATGTTGCCGTAGACTTGGGCATACTCGTGCTCTTCCTTATCGCACTGCTCTACTTGATGCCCGCCGGGCAAGTGGCAGACGCAGGTTTTCGCATTCAGGGACTGGAACGAACCATCGAGCAAATCGAACGGGAAAACCAATTGCTCCGCACTCAGATCGCCCAAGCCGGTGATCTTCGCACCATCGAGCTCGTTGCTAGAAAGCAGCTAGGCATGATACCGGCGGAGCAGGTGCACTTCGCGCAAGTGCCGGAAAGCGCCAGGCAATTGCAGTTGCCGCAAGACGGCAACGCAAATGAGGCCGACCTGCCGTTCAGCAGCCGCTGGGACCTTATTCGTGAGCAATTCAACGTGCTCTTTGGCGGGGAGGCTGCTGATGCCTCGTGATTCCTTAAGTTCTGTGCGCATTCGCATCATACAGTTCTTTGCGCTGCTTGGCGCTCTGGCGGTAGCCGGAGCACTTATCTCGTTGCATGTTGTCGAAAGCGATAAGCTCGCGGCACAGGCACAGAAACAGCACCAGAATGACACGCAAATCGTGCCTCAGCGGGGCAGCATCCTGGATGCGAACCTCACTCTGCTTGCGACGGCGGAGTATCTTGCCGACGTTGAAGCGGCGCCAAATCAGATACGGGGTAGCGGCAGGTCTGCGCAAGCCGTAGCGAGCGAGCTAGGGCAGGTTCTTGGCGTGCCTCCAGAACAGCTTGCGGCACTCTTGAACCAACCCGACAAGACATATACGCTGCTCGCAAAGGGCGTATCGCCGAACATCAGCGAAAGCATCAATCGACTGAGACAGACCGGCAAGGCTCCCGGCATCACGCTAAGCTTCATGCCCTACCGCACCTACCCGTTTGGCATGCTTGCCGCCCACGTCGTGGGGTTCTACAGCCGGAGCGGCAGCGGCCAATACGGAATAGAAGGGCATTATGAGGACCTGCTGCGAGGGTCGCCAGGGCGGCGTTTGCGTTCTAACGCGCCTTTCGGCGGTGAAGCGGGAGAGGCAACCTGGGTGCTGCAACGCGCGGAGCCGGGCGCAGACCTGGTTCTTACATTGGATGGCGGCGTGCAGCACATCGTAGAGCGCGAACTCGAATCCGCGCTAGAACGCTACGGCGCGTCAAGCGGCTCCATCATCGTGATGGACCCAAAGACCGGTGCCATCATCGCCATGGCAAGCCGCCCCACGTACGACTCAAATCGCTACCAAGAGTTCCACAGCCCAAGCCAAGATGCCTATGCCAATCCTGCGATTAGCATGCAATTTGAGCCTGGCTCTACCTTCAAGTTAATCACACTGGCCGGTGCGTTGGACGCAGGCATAATCACACCGGAAAGTGAGTTCTACGATGCCGGCAGCGTCGTGTACGGCGGCGCGGAGATAAAGAACTGGGATGAGAATGGTCATGGCGAGAGCGACATGACCGACCTCATAGCCCACTCCAGTAACGTTGGCGCCGTGCATGTGGGCGATTTGATGGGCAAAGACCTATTCTATGAATATGTAGCCGCATTCGGCTTTGGCGAGCCAACCGGTGTTGACCTGTGGGGTGAGGTAGGCGGTCACGTTCTCATCCCGAGTTCGCCGTATTGGTATCCGTCAAGTCTCGCCACAAACGCATTCGGTCAAGGGATCGCGGTGACGCCACTCCAACTCATAACGGCGGTGGCCGCAATCGTCAATAACGGCGTGCTCATGCGGCCGTATGTAGTACAAGAGATTCACACAGAAGACGGTGTCGAACGCATACAACCCATAGCAGTACGCCGCGTCGTTCGCGAAGATGCCGCACGCACCCTTGTTGCAATGCTCGTGGATGCTAGCAAACGTTCTGAGAGCAGAATGCACATAGTTGCCGGATACGAGGTTGCCGGCAAGACCGGCACTGCTTCTATCCCACTAGAGACCGGTGGATATCACGAAGAATTGACTATCGCTTCATATGTTGGGTTTGGCCCCGTAGAAGATCCCAGATTTGTAATTCTGGTCAAGATCGACCAACCGACCGTGGAGCCCTGGGGCTCTCTGGTCGCCGCGCCGGTATTTCGTTCAATCGCTTCCGAATTGTTCCGTTACTATCACATTCCACGTTCAGCATCCCAACCAACCGTTGCTAAGGACGGATTAGGCTAAAGCTAATGCTGCGCATCCTGCCGCGAATTGTTCCTGCGAACTGGACTGACGACGCGCAGCGCGCACGTTGGCCGGATGTGCCGCTGACCGTCCTCATGCTGGCATTGCCCTTGATCGGCCTAATTGCAATCTACAGTGCCAGTATCGCCGTCTCCTACGCAGAGACAGGCGACCCCCATTACTACTTCCGTCGCCAGTTATTGTTTCTAATCGTAGGATTGGCGGCGGCATTTACCATGATGCGGATCGACTACCACTGGTTTAGCCGAATACAGTTCCTCGGCATCAACCTTACCTTCTGGCTGTTGGCTGCCATAGTAGCGGTATTATTGTTGATGGCAGTGACCGACATTGGGTACGTAGCGCGAGGTTCTGCACGTTGGATACGATGGGGATCGGTGAGCCTGCAGCCCAGCGAACTAGCCAAGCCCATTATTATCCTCTACCTTGCCCAAGTCCTCGCCAAACGCGAGGAAGGGGTGAACAAACTGGTTAGCTTCTTGATGCCCACTCTGATTATTGGGCTTATTGCGGCAATTGTCGCACAGCAACCAGATCTGGGTACGGCAATCATGATTCTGCTCATTGGCCTTTCAATTCTTGTAGCGGCACGCATACCGATTCTTTTTCTTCTCGGCTTGATTGCCGCGGTATCGCTTGCCGCCTGGTATGCCATCGTGTTGGAACCGTATCGATTACAGCGGCTCAAAGTCTTCGTAGATCCCTTCAATCCTCAGTATCAAGACAATGTCTCACACCACATTAACCAGGCCTACTTGGCCTTTGGATCAGGCAAGATCACAGGTGTCGGCCTCGGTCGGGGGATGCAAAAATTCTTCTACATGCCGGAACCACACACCGACACAATCTATGCCGTAATAGGCGAAGAGTTGGGTCTCATCGGCACTCTCGCAATTCTGATTCTCTATGTGCTGCTGGCGTGGCGCGGCTTCAGCGTCGCCGTGAATGCTCCCGACATGTTCGGCCAGTTGCTCGCCCTGGGGGTCACGTGCGGGCTCTTTGGGCAAGCTTTGCTAAACATGGCGGTAGTTACCGGCTTGCTGCCATTCACCGGTATTCCACTTCCCTTTGTCAGCGCAGGTGGATCGTCGCTGCTTGCCTGCTCAATTGCGATGGGGTTGCTCCTGAATATATCGACCCAAACTGCAAGCGCCTCAAGAAAGAAGAGCCGTCATCGCTGGAGTGTCAGTCCTGATGGCAGTCCCAAAACCTAGAAGAATTGGCATGAACGCGTACGAATTAAAGCAATTCCTGGACGCGAATACGCGTAGGATCCACCTCGTTGGGGTAGGCGGCGCCGCGATGTCAGGGCTGGCGCGCATTCTAACGATTCAAGGGCATCAGGTCAGTGGATCGGACGTGGCAGAATCAGCCAGCCTCGACGCCCTCCGGAGCCAGGGCGTAAGCGTGGCGGTGGGACATGAGGCAGACAACGTACTCGGGTCGGATCTAGCCGTATACAGCTCCGCAATCTCCCCTGACAACTCCGAGCTTATCGCCGCCCAGCGGCAAGGCATAGCTGCAGTCAAACGCGCGGTGCTGCAAGGAGCATTCACACTTGGGAAGACCACCGTGGCAGTCGCAGGCACGCATGGCAAGACCACTACTAGCACCATGATCACTCACGCCTTGCGCGTCACCAAGCATGACCCATCGTTCATGATTGGCGGCGAACCGCAGAACTTTCCCCATAGCTCACATTGGGGAACAGGTAAGACAATGGTGATCGAGGCCGATGAGTTCGACCGCGCTTTCCTTGAGCTCTTTCCCACGGTTGCAGTGGTTACTGCCGTTGAAGCCGATCATCTGGATACATACGGTTCATTGGAGAGTTTGGAAAGTGCATTCCAAGCATTTGTGGGCAAGTTACCCGCAGACGGCACACTAGCAACACACGCCGATAGTGCAGCGTGCCGCCGGATTGCCGCCACAACGGAGCACAGGCTGCGAACCTGGTCTCTGCGCGGCAATGCCGATTGGGTTTGCATAGAGCTCACCCCGCGCAAAGACAATGGATTCAAAGCAACGATAGAGAGTGCTTCAGGCGAACGCCACCAGCTTTCATTGAAAGTTCCCGGTATCCACAACGTGCTCAATGCTTTGGCCTGCATAACTGCGCTTGATGCTCTTGGCGTGCCCGCCGGCTCTGTTGCATTGGCCCTCAGCCACTTTCGCGGCGTGCGGCGCCGCTTCGAATTACGCGGAAGAGTGGGCAATGTTACTGTAGTAGATGACTATGCCCACCATCCGACTGAAGTCCGAGCGTCGCTGCGCGCTGCGCGAGATTGGCATGAGGGTCGGATCATTTGCGTTTTTCAGCCCCATCTGCGCAGTCGCACTGCCGATCTTTTTGCAGACTTTAGAGAGGCGTTCCGCGGCGCCGATAAGCTCATTCTCGTGGAGATTTATCAGCCGACCGGTCGCGAAGACCCATTGACCCTGTCGAGCGCCGACCTTGCAAATGCTATTGAAAGACCGAGCGACCCCCGGTATGCTGCCACGCTCAGCAACGCGCTGGCGCAGGTAACGCAGTTGGTTGAACCGGAGGACCTCGTAGTCGTAATGGGCGCCGGAGACATTACTGAGTTGTGCGATCCGTTGCTCGAATACCTGCATTCTCGCACTACAATGGAAAATCCATCGTGAGCGTGAACACCGTGCATGACGAACGTCCACCCCCGGAGCATGCGCCTGCAAGCAAGTTGGCTCGCGTTGCTGCCGTCGCAGCACAACCACCTCTCAGCCTTAAGCCTGCATGGAGCGAGCCAATGGCAAAGCACACGTCCGTGCGCGTGGGGGGCCCGGCAGACCTGTTGATTCGCGTGCGGTCTCGCGAGGCGTTGCGCGTGGTGGCAGCGGAAGCCTACAGGCAGGCACTCCCCTTTCGCGTCATTGGAGACGGGACCAATCTCATTGCCGCCCAAACAGGTCTTCGTGGGTTGGTAATTCGAAACCACGGAGGCGACCGCAGTCTTTGCGCAGACGGAGTCTCAATCTGGGCGGATGCAGGGTGCTCCCTTATCAGTACTGCGCGTTGGACTGCCGGCTTAGGGCTCTCCGGGCTCGAAGGCGCCGCGACAATCCCAGGCACTGTGGGTGGCGCGGTAGTTAACAATGCCGGCGCTTATGGGTGGACGGCGGCGGACTCGGTTGCCCGCATCAGGGTGTTGGATCGTCATGGCGAGCGCTGGATATACCCGGATGAAATGCGGTATGGTTATCGCACGAGCGTGATTAAGGAATGCCCCGGATTTGCCGTGGTGCTGGGAGCAGAGATGCGGCTAACGCCGGGGGATGAAACTCGAATTCTCTCTGCTATCAAGGAACGCTTGCAAACGCGCCAGCGGACCCAGCCCACTGCACCGAGTTCTGGATCGGTCTTCCGAAATCCTGCCGCACTGAGCGCGTGGAAGCTAATCGACCAAGCTGGAATGCGCGGCCGAGAAATCGGGGGAGCACACATTTCACGTATGCACGCAAACTTCATCATCAACAATGGTACAGCGACCGCGGACGACGTTTACGCGTTAATTCGAGAAACTGAAGAGGCGGTACGGTCTCGCTTGCACATAGAATTGCAACGAGAGGTTGAGTTTTTCGGCGAATGGGGACAATAGAGCTGTGGCAGCAAGAGTGAGCAAACAGAACACGCCCGGCAAAGTCGGCAAGATTGGTCGGATGTTTCGCGTCTTGCGACGAGGGGTGCGATCCTTCGGCCACCGCTGGCTTTCGCTGCTCGTTGTCTCATCTATTTCATTTGCGCTTTGGGGAGTCCTGACTTCGCCCGAGTTCCACGTGTCCATAGTTTCCATACGTCGCATCACTCCGCCCACACTTGCCGGAGATGATTCCCTCGTGAAGATCCAGTCGTTCACAGGGCTCGTAGGGCAACCGATCTTCTTGCTCGATCCCAATCAAGTGATGAGGGAAATAGCGCGATTGCCGGCGGTGGCAGATGCGCGGCTCTTTCTCGTGTTACCCGGCCAGGCCATCGTCGAAATGGCAGAGCGACAACCGGAAGCCCGTTGGATTGCCAACGGCCACGTTTTCTTGATTTCGCGAGAAGGTGAAATCTTGGGCAGCGACGACGCACGGGATCTTCCGGTCACCATTATCGACGACACAGGAGTCCCTATTCGAAGCGGAGACCGCGTCGATGCCAGTGCCGTGCAGATGGCATTTCTCTTGCAGGAGCTATTGACGCATTCAGGCATAGGTATCAATGCGTTTCGCTATTCAGCCCTGGAGGGTCTATCTGTCAAGGCGGCAGAAGGATGGGTAGCTAAATACGGCAGCGCAGATCGTATTGTCGAAAAGACCCAAGAGTTGCTGACAGTCCTCAAGTTTGCGCAAGAGAACCAGCTCTTGCTGGATGTCATAGATCTGCAACCCAACAGGAGTCCGACATTTCGCACGTAGCCGATACGATCAGATAATGGTACTTGACAGCCCCCCGAATTGGGACTTGCTGGAAGGGCAATTATCAGCTATAATTTTAGATGCTCTTTTCCCGCTAAGGTAGGTATGGGAGAGTGACCAAGAAAAACCTCATCGTCAGTCTTGACGTGGGAACCACCAAGACGCGTGCGCTCGCATGCGAATCTGCGGCAGGCAGCCTTCTAAGTGTTCTGGGCGTGGGTGTCGTTTCGACTCATGGTGTCAAGCGGGGCGCAGTTATCGACATGGAGGCGACCACAGGTTCTATCCGTGCTTGCCTTCAGAATCTACGGCAGTCCCTCGGCCAGACACCTCTCTCAGTGCACTTGAGCGTAAGTGGGTGCAATATCAGTTCGCAGATCGTGCGGGTAGAAACTGTAGTTAAGCAAGCCAAAGGATCAATTAGCCCAAACGAGATTGACCACGTTTTGGAATTGGCACACAGGGCATCCATGCCGGGAGACCGCGAAATACTCATGGCCTTCCCAGTTGGGTTTATCTTGGATGGCACTGAGGGTATTCGAGATCCCTCCGGCATGTACGGACATGCGCTGGGCGCAGAGGTTCACATGGTCACCGGCAGTGTGGGACCAATTCGCAATCTCAAGGCTTGCGTAAATGCTGCGGAACTTGCTGTGGAGGGAGAAGTCGCCGCCCAGGCCTTTGCCGCAGCCGAGACGGTACTTTCCCACCAAGAAAAGCAGCTTGGCGTTGTTATTGTGGATATCGGCGGCGGCACGACCGACATGGTAATGTATTCCGATGGCGTTCCATGGCATACTGCTAGTATTCCGGTTGGCGGCATCAACATTACCAAGGACATTTCCTATGGCTTGAGATTGCCCCAGGAAGTTGCGGAAGAGTTAAAATTGCAGTACGCTACGGTAGGTGAAGGCGCGCTCGACGATGAGACGGAGATTGATGCACCCGGTTTCTATCCCGGTGGGTGGACCGTACTCCAGCAGCGGGACCTCGCGATGATCGTTGCGGCTCGTATGGAGGAGATCCTGGAGCTTATCAAGGATGAAATACGGCGCACGGGGTACTTCGATGTGTTGCCAGCGGGTGTGGTCTTTACCGGTGGCGGATCTAAGTTGCAAGGGTTGGAAGAATTGGCATCAGCGGTTCTCGGTCTTCCTGTGCGGCAAGGAATGGTTCCGGTGATGTGGGGCATGAGCGAGGAAATCTGCGGGCCGGATTTTGCTACTGTTGTCGGCATGGCGTTGTACGCCGCTCAGCTTCAGCGGTCACGCGGTCGGCGGCCCATGGGGGCTGCCCTTGGCACGATAGCAGAGAGACTTGGTTCTCTTATGCGATCGTTTAATCCGATGAGTTAACGTAGTGTAGGGTGGTGTCCATGGCAAACGGTGCAGAAAACCGCATTTCTCGACTTCCATTGAGCCCGGGTGACGATTCTGAGAGATTAGACCCCCGGGAGCGCCAAGAATCTTGGGCACAAATCAAGGTGGTTGGTGCGGGCGGCGCCGGCGGCAATGCAGTCGACCGCATGATTGAAAGCGGCGTAAGCGGCGTTGAGTTTATCGCTGTGAATACCGATGCTCAAACGCTAATGAGTTCCCTGGCGGAGTCTCGCATTCGGATTGGCGATAAGCTGACCAAGGGTCTTGGCGCAGGTGGTAAGCCGGCTGTTGGGGAAAAAGCGGCGGAAGAAGCCTACGAGGAGCTCCAGGACGCGCTTCGCGGCGCGGACATGGTATTTATCGCTGTCGGCATGGGCGGCGGAACCGGCACAGGCTCTGCGCCCGTAATTGGCGAAATCTCACGCAACATTGCTGATTTGACCGTTGGTGTCGTCACTCGGCCCTTCACGTGGGAAGGTGTTCCGCGTAAGCGCATCAGTGAGGAAGGTATCCGCAAAATCCGGGAGCACGTGGATACGCTCATCACTATTCCCAATGACCGCATTCTAGAAATTGCGCCCAAGAATACGCCGATAACCGAAGCATTTCGACTGGCGGATGAGGTGCTGCGTCAAGCGGTTCAAGGCATTTCGGATCTCATTACGCAGCCCGGACTAATCAATCTGGACTTCAATGACGTTAAGGCCATCATGCAGAATTCCGGCACTGCCTACATGGCAATCGGCTACGGGAGCGGTGAGAACCGCGCTTCCGACGCAATGCGCGATGCCTTGGCCAATCCGTTGCTCGAGATGTCTATCGACGGCGCCAAGGGCATCTTGCTCAACTTCACGGGCGGACCTGACATGAGTTTGCACGAAGTTTCGCAAGCAGCGGAGTTAATATCCAATGCTGCCGACCCGGACGCGCAAATCATCTTTGGCTCAGTGATCGATGAAGCTATGAGTTCCGATATACAGATTACTGTGATTGCCACCGGTTTCGACGAGCAAGACCTGCGCCGGTCCAATGCGCGCAGCGCCTTGGAGCCTCGCGGCCCAGAGCCGGGAGAACGGCCTTCTGTGGTTCCCATCAGCGAAGAAGAGATGGACGAGATCAATGCGGAGCACGACCTCGAAGTACCCACTTTCTTGCGGAAACGCATTAACCGCCAGAACCGCTAAGCAGCCTAACTCATAGCAAATTGGAAGAGGAAAAGGGGCGGAGTTCATCTCTCCGCCCCTCTGAATTTGCGCGGGTCTTTAGTCTTTGGTCCCTACCTGCTGCGAGAGCCGTGAATCTGCAAACTCCCCAAGACTCTCTAAATCCCGTGCATGGGACCTTCCGCTCTGTCTGTGTCCCTTGGCATGCCCAACCTTCGCCAACGGGATCAGCGCAAGGACGAGATCCGTTTCGTAGGCGCGCCGTACTGTTACGGCGCGCATTGGATCCGAACGCTTGAACGAATTTAGGGCCGGTTTGTTCGCCTCATGCAGAGGGGATGACGGGCAACATTATGTGGGAAGGGTAGGCTCGGCTGTGATGGACTGCTTGCCGGGCAATCTGCCATTGGTCTTCCAAGGCATTATTCTCCGCGCCGGTATTGAGGTTGCGGTCGAAGCGCGGGAAGTTGCTGGACGAGACTTCCACACGAATGCAATGTCCTGCCTTGAAGACGTTGCCAATTACCCAGAGATCGATCTCGTATTCGTAGATCTTTCCAGGCTGAATGAGTGACGAGGTTTCTCGCCCTTCACGGAACCGCGCGCGCACTATGCCGTCGCAGAGGCTTAAGGCGCGCCCATCCGGATGCACGTCTACTAACTTCGCCGTCCAGTCGGTGTCCTGCTGGTCGGTTGCAGCGTAAAGTGCAACCTTGATTGGACCCGTTACCTCAAGTTCGCTCTGCAGCGGTTCGCTCGTATAGCACAAGACATCCTGGCGCATCTCGATATTCTGCTGATCGTATGGCCCCCACGGTACGATGTGCGGCGAACAGCAATTGTTCCCGCCCAACGTCGGCACCGGCGCCATGGGGTCGTAGGTGAAGGAATCCGTCGGTTCATCCGTCGGCGATGCGATTGAGAGCCCACCGTCGCCGTTCAGCGTATTCGCCGCGCCCCGGGAGTGGAAGAACCATGGCTGCCAGTCAGTTCGCGCCAGCGGCCACTCATGTTCACTCCGCCACTCGTTGCGTCCCATGATGAAGAGTCGCAGGGGCGGTTCATCGAGGATGCCGTTCTGCTCTCCCTTCAACCAGTAATCGAACCACCGCAACTCTTCGGCATCCAAATCAACCATCGAATCCGCGCCAAAGTCTACTTCGCCCGTGACCCGCGACAGGGAAAGAGCATGCGGCCAGGGGCCCATGATAAGTTGGCTCTGCCGCGCCTCCGGGGAGCCCCCATGCAGCCGCAGCTCATTCCAATTGTCGAACGTGGCCTTGGAATAGAGATCGAACCATCCGCCCATGTTGTAGGCCGGCGCGTTCATATGCTGCCACTTCCCGCTGTTGCTGAATTGCTCCCAGTACTCATCGTAGTGGGGATGGCGTACCCAGTCCTTCCAGAAGTCCAGGTCGCGCCCGATTGCATCGGGAATCTTATCCACCGGTAATGTACGAAACACGCGGCCCCAGTCTTCATACTCGATGTTCTGGGCGGTGCGGCCGTGCGTGCGCGAGCCCCAGGTGGCAAGCACGCCGATTTGGAGCGCGCCCTGGGTATAGCCGGGCGAATCGTAGAAGTCGCATGGAGCCACGCGCGGCACGATACTGGTCAAATGCGGGGTTCCCCGCCATGCGGTCGTCCACTGCGTAATGCCCAGATAAGACCCCCCCGCCATACCGACCTTGCCGGTGCTCCACGGCTGCTCGGCTACCCACTCAACCGTATCGTGCCCGTCATCGGCTTCATTCTTTACCGGATAGTAGGAGCCGTCTGAGTCCCAGCGGCCGCGCACGTCCTGAATGACGGCGGCATAACCCCGGCTCGCCAGTTTGCGCCCCTTCTCTATCATTAGATCGGTGTTGTTGCCGTAGGGCGTGCGCATGAGAACGGTGGGAGCGGGCGCCGCCTGGGGAGGCAAGAAGATATCGGCGGACAAGGCCACGCCGTCCCGCATCGGCACTTTAACGTCAACCAAAGTCTGAGCTTTCGACACGGCATGTACCTCCCGTTCGTTAAGATTAGTGTTATGTCCAGTTGAGCTAGTAGACTAGGGAATAATATGTTGGGAAGTGTAACACAGGTCTCGCCACACCTGGCATGAGCATAATCCGGCCACCGCACCGACTCTGCCAGACATGAGATTCGTCGGTGCCGGACTCTACTGGTGTCTCCGTGCTGCACAACCTCATTCGCCTCACTGGGCAGGACAAGACAACTCAGGTTTGGCCCACTCCGAACCAATTCCAGCGGCGTTGTCTAGCCGTCATTTGGCTCAGTTCCGGCAACCTGCGCTATCGCTCGTGGTTCTACTCGATCGGCGATGTCATCCCCCGAATTAACCTCCACTTTCCGCAACTCGAATGCCTGCTGGAGACTCAGCCAAAGTTGTGGCGAAGTGCCAAAATATCGTGAAAGGCGCAGCGCCGTATCGGCAGTGATGCCACGTTGACCGTTTAGAATGGCCGTGATGCGATTGGTCGGAACTCCAAGTGCATTGGCCAAGGCGTTAGCCGACAGGCCGAGTTCTTGCAGCTCCTCACCTAAGATCTCACCAGGATGCACCGGTCGCATGCCATTGCTCACACTCATCGCCTACTCCTTAGCGGTGGTAGTCCACAATTTCAACATCGAACGGTCCGAAGTCTCCCCAGCGAAAACAAATACGCCATTGGCGGTTGATTCTAATGCTGAATTGGCCGGCACGGTCACCGGTAAGCGTTTCCAACCTATTGCTAGGAAGTCCGGCAAGGTCTCGCAGGGATATCGCGCTATGCAAAACCGTCAGTCTACGGGTGGCCTGATCGGCAAATCCCTGGAATGCAGGTACCGACTGCCCTTGGAAACATCGTTGCGTTCTCCGTCCCCTGAACCCTTGTATCATTATAACGCTTTACGTAAATAGTAAACCACACAAAGCACTTTACTATGGATTTGGTTGGCAGGGCAAGTAAGTCTAACTACTGCTACAGCCGGCACTTCTTGGGTGCTATTAGCGGGCATGGTATGATGATGGGACGATATGTACTGCGATAGGCATCCTAACTCTCTGATCTAGCTTTGGCTACGGACGCATGGCTACGTACTACCTCACAACTCCGATCTATTACCCCAACGCAAAGCCCCATATCGGCACTGCCTTTACCACCATCGGCAGCGACGTGCAGGCCCGCTACCGGCGGTTAAAGGGGTTCGACACGTTCTTTCTGACGGGTCTTGACGAGAACAGCCTGAACGTCGAGCGCCAGGCGCGTAGCCAAGGCAAAGACCCCCAGACCTATTGCGATGAAATGGCTGAGTTCTTCAGGGAGCTGTGGGAGAAGCTCAATATCTCGCACGACTGCTTCATCCGCACCACTGAGGAGCGCCACAAGCACGCGGCTCGACTCTTGTTGCAGAAGTGCTATGATGCCGGCGACATCTACAAGGGCACCTACGCGGGTTGGTACTGCCTCTCCTGCGAGGCCTTCTACAGTGACGATGACCTTGTAGACGGCAAGTGCCCCGTCCACGATGCCGAACCGGAGTGGACGGAGGAAGACAACTACTTCTTTGCCCTTTCCAAGTACCAAGACCGGCTGCTGGCGTTATACGAGGAGCACCCCGAGTCCGTCTTGCCTGATTTCCGGCGGAATGAAGTTGTCAACATGGTGCGCGGCGAATTGCGGGACTTTAGCATCTCGCGCGCTAACAAGACCTGGGGCATTCCTGTTTCCTTCGACGAGGAACAGGTAATCTACGTCTGGTTCGATGCGCTTACCAACTACATCACCGGCGTTGGCTTTGGACAAGACGACAGCTTATTCGAGCGCTACTGGCCGGCGGATGCACACGTCGTTGGTAAGGACATTATCCGTTTTCACTGCGTGTACTGGCCGGCAATGCTGATGTCAGCCGGCGTGGCCCTGCCGAAGACCGTCTGGGCCCACGGCTGGATCATGTTCCGCGGCGAGAAGATGAGTAAGACACGCGGCACGGGCGTAGACCCCTTTGCGATGGTGGACGAATTTGGCGCCGATGCCGTGCGCTACTATCTGGTGCGGGAAATCCCCTTCGACCAAGACGGCATATTCTCGTGGGAAAGCTTCTATAACCGCTACAATGCCGATTTGGCCAACGATCTGGGCAATCTCGTCCAACGCACTACGTCCATGGTTTCACGGTACTTTGACGGCGTATTGCCTGTCCCTGGGGCCGAAACGCCGCTCGATGCTTCTTTGCGTGAGGTCGCGCAGAGCGCGGGCGCGGGCGCTGAGCGCGGGCTTGAGTCATGGGACCTCGACGCGGCACTGGACAGTATTTGGACGCTCGTCACACGGGCAAATCGGTACATTGAGGAGAACGCCCCATGGGAACTCGCCAAAGAACCAGATCGGCGCGAGCGCCTGGGAACAGTACTCTACAACGTTACCGAAGCGGTGCGCATCCTGGCTGTTTTGCTCGGTCCCTATATTCCGCAAACTGCGGACGTCGTGCTGGAACGAGTAGGCGAGCCACCCCTGGTTGACGGCGCCTGGGAGCCCGGCCTCAAATGGGGGCTTCTCACGCCGGATCGGACGATTACTACCGGTAAGCCGCTCTTTCCCCGCCTGGAAGTGCCGGAGGCCTAAGAGCGTAGCCGGATCTCACGAGTGCGCGCATGACGGATACTCACGCCCACCTCAACTCTCCTCGCTTTGCCGCAGACCTGCCAGCGGTGATTGAGCGCGCTGCGGCAGCCAATGTGACGGCTATTGTGGTCGTAGGCGTGGACTTACCCTCAAGTCAGGCGGCCATAGACATTGCCGCTCGGTATCCCAACTGTTGGGCGGCGGTCGGCGTGCATCCGCACGAGACCGAAACGTGTACTTCCGCCACCTGGCGTCAATTGGAAGCGCTAGCGCGCGCGCCTAAGGTGGTGGCCGTTGGTGAGACCGGCCTGGATTACTATCGCAACTACGCCTCCAAGCCCGCTCAGCAGAATGCCTTTTCCATGCAGCTTGCTATCGCAGCAAAGTCCCAGTTGCCCGTAGTCGTCCACATGCGCGATGCTTACCCTGACGTTTACCGGGTGCTCTCACATGCCCGCCAACCAACCGAAGCCATTATGCATTGCTTCTCCGGCGATAGCGCACAGGCAACTGCGTTCATTGATCTCGGGTGCATGATTTCGCTAGCGGGGCCGGTAACGTTCCGGTCGGCGGAAAAGTTACATGACGTGGCAAAGATGGTACCATCTGATAGGCTCTTGATTGAGACGGATTGCCCGTATCTCGCGCCTGTTCCGCTGCGCGGCAAGCGCAACGAGCCTGCACACGTTCGGTATACTCTGGATTCTATCGCTGAGAGGCGCGGCGTAGCACCAGAAGAGCTAGAAGAGATCACGGACACTAATGCCCAGACGACTTTCAGAATCCCCGCCCCCGGCGCACCCCATTGAAACGCGGGCGCCAATCGCCCAAATTTCGTCGCCTGTGGCGGAAGGGCTCGAGCGGGTAGACGTCTTCCTGGCTGCCGTATGGGAGGAATCGCCAAGTCCTGCTCTCTCTCAATTGGTGCGCCACATACTGGCGGCCGGCGGCAAGAAGCTGCGTCCGCTAATCACCTTGCTCTGTGCATCGGTGCAGACGCCGGCAGACGCACGCGCAGTGAAGGTCGCCGCAGCGATTGAGATTCTCCACGCCGCAACGCTTATCCATGACGACGTGATAGACCACGCCTACGTGCGCCGCGGCCTACCCACGGCTAATTCGATGTGGTCCAACACCCTTGCCGTGCTCTCCGGTGACTACCTCTTCGCCAAGTGCTCCCATATCGTCGCACAAATGGGCGATCCGGCGCTTGTCCGCATGTTGGCTCGTACCGTCATGCGTATGGTTGCGAGCGAGACGACACAATTCTCAAGCATCGAGCAGACGGATGTCTTGGAAGACGAGTATTTTCGGAAAGTTCAGGGAAAGACCGCGTCACTTCTCGAGCTGTGTTGCGAGGCGGGCGGACTGGTTGGCGGCGCATCGGAGGAAGAACGACGAGCCCTGCGCAGATATGGCGAGAATCTAGGTACCGCCTTTCAGATTGCGGACGACATCCTTGACATTACGGGCTCGGAAGAGGAATTGGGCAAGCCCGTCGGTGGGGACTTGCGTGAAGGGACCATTACGCTGCCCATCATCATATTCTTGCGGCAAGAGCCGGCTCATGCCGCCGTAACCGGGCTGCTCAATCAGGAAGTGGACAACGAGAGTGCCGTTTGGGAAGCGGTGGAGGCAATTCGCGATTCCGGAGCGATCGAGATCGCCTATGACATGGCATGGCAGTTCGGCGAGCGGGCGCGCTCGGCATTGAACGCTGTTCCTTCCGGCGACAGCCGCGATTCCCTCAATATGCTCATCGACTACGTTATAGAGCGACGACAGTAACCTAAAATCAATCGCGCGAGGCGAAGGGGGTTCAAATGACGCGTGTCCTTATCGCAGAATTGCAGCAAGAGACGTCAACCTTCAACCCGCATCCGACTCAGTATGAGGACTTTCTTGTCGTGCGGGGCGCTGCCATTCTGGCTGAGCTTCAGGGCACGAATACTGAGATAGCGGGCGCGCTCGACGTCTTTGCTGAACACGGTGACGTTGAGCTTGTTCCGACATTTGCGGCCTGGGCCGTACCGCACGGGCCGGTAGTTGATGCCGTTCTCGACCGGTTGATACAAGACATCCTGACTGAAGCGGAGAAGAATCGGGATGTGGACGGCGTACTCCTCGTCCTCCATGGCGCTATGGCCAGCCCGACTGAATTCGACCCGGAGGGCAAGCTGCTCGAGTTGCTCCGTGCATACATGGGGAGTGTTCCTATCGTCGCCTCGCTCGATCTCCACGCCGTGATCACTGACCGCATGCTCCAGGGAGCAGACATGCTGGTCGGCTACCACACCTATCCGCATACGGACTTCTATGAGACGGGAGCACGGGCGGCCCGAAACCTGTTGCGCATTCTGAATGACGGCGCAAAGCCGATCACGGCCCGTGTTGCCATTCCGTTGATGGCCCGGGGCGATGAGCTACTTACGGCCACCGGACGCTTCGGCGATGCCATTCGCATGTGCCAAGCTCTCGAAGACTCTCCGGGTGGACTGACCGCAAACATCTATCTCTCTAATCCATTTACCGACGTGCCCGGTCTACAGTCTTACGTCATCGTGACGACGGACGGTGATGAAGCACGGGCCAAAGCAGAAGCTGAACGAATTGCGGAGTTCATGTGGGAGAATCGGGGCTTGTGGATGGCAGAACTTACTGCACTCCCGGAAGCGGTTGCCACGGCGCAAGCGACACCCGGACTTACGGTCTTTTCCGACGCTGCCGATGCCACATCTTCCGGTGCGCCGGGCGATAGCAATGCCGTGCTCAAGGAACTGCTGGCACAGGAGTATAGTGGCCGCGCGTTGATACCGCTCGTTGACGTGCCGGCGGTGGCGGCCGCGTTTGCAGCCGGTGTGGGGAGTAAGATTTCCATTCCGCTTGGCGGCACCATGGACCCCACCCGCCACACACCTTTTACGACTACAGTTTATGTAAAGAGTTTGCATGACGGCGCGTTTGCCTACGAGAACGGAGTCGTAGAGCAGGCGGGGCGCACGGCTGTGCTTACCATCGGGAATATCGTGCTGCTCACCACTGAGCGTTACGTTCTCTTTGTAGGCCGCAGAGTCTTTCAAGCATTCGGTCTTGAACCGCAAGACTTCTCTCTCGTTGTCGCGAAGTCCCCTAACGGATTCCGCACGTGGTATGAGTCGATTGCATCCCGCATCGTCCACCTGGACACGCCGGGCTCCGCGAGCCTCAATCTCGAATCGCTGCCATACGAACACTGCGTGCGGCCAATCTTTCCGTTGGATGAAAACGTCGTCGCCACGTTGCGCGCGGAGTAACCGCTAGAGCCGGTTTGGGCGTCTCTCCGGTGCGGCCTCATCTCCGCACAATGCTGAATCACGGTGCAATGGTCTCACAACAAGAAAAACCGACGTATGTCCGGCGCATGTTCGATGCCATCGCGCCGACGTATGACTTAATGAACACGGTCATGACGGCAGGCGCCCACCACCTATGGCGGCGCTCGGTAGCGCGTCAGATCGTCGCCGATGATCCCCGCGTCGTCCTGGATCTTGCTTGCGGGACCGGTGACCTGGGTTTTGCGGTGTTGCAAGAAGCCATGGCGCCATGTACGATCCTCGGCGCCGACTTTTCTCCTCCGATGCTCAACCTCGCGCAAGAGAAACATGCGCGACTGCCGGAGCAACGCTTTCCGGTGGAGTTCTTGCAAGCAAACGTACTCTCCTTGCCCCTGCAGGACGCCAGTGTTGACGTTGTAACGAATGCGTTCCTGCTCCGTAATCTTGTTGATCTCGGTGAATTCTTCACCGAGTGCCACCGTGTGCTGCGGCCGGGCGGACGCTTTATCACGCTGGAGATCACGCACCCGCCCATTCCGGGGTTTCGCAGCGCCTTTCAACTTTACTTCAACAACGTTGTCCCAGCCCTCGGAAAACTGCTGGTTAGGCACCAAGAGGCATACACCTATTTGCCCACGTCCCTGCAAGCATTCCCGAACGCGCCAACCCTGGCCCAAGCCATGCGGGAATCAGGATTTGCAGAGGTGTCGTACCGCTACCTCGGGCTCGGTACAGTAGCAGTGCACAGTGCGAATAAGGTACCCTGAAAAGAAAGTATGAAGAGTAACTTCGCCCTTGTCCAGAAGGAGAAAATGTGAGATGAAACGACGCCTTAGCCTCGCGCTCATGATTGCATTCATTGTTGCACTCATCGGCGCACCGGCCGCCTTTGCGGCTGATTTTCGCACGGATACGTCGATTAGCATCGGTGATGACGAGGTCATCAATGACGACCTCTATCTGTTTGGCACCACCATCACCGTTAACGGCATCGTCAACGGTGATCTTTTTGCTGCCGGCAACTCATTGACTGTCAACGGGGTCGTGAACGGAAACGTGTTTCTCATGGGCCAAGAAGTGATAGTGAACGGTACCGTTTCCCGCGGCGCGCGCATAACCGCCAACAGTGCGACGATAGCGGGATCGATTGGTGAAGACCTCTTGCTGCTCGCCAACTCTACAGGTATTCACGGCGGCGCGACCATCGGCCGTGACTTGATCGCCACGGTAGCGTCGTTGACGCTTGATGGTGAGGTACAACGCCGCTTCGCCGGAAACGCCCAAACGGTAACACTCAATGGTAGTGTTGGATCAAATGTTGATATTGGCGTAGAAGACCTCACCATTACCGAAGACGCGAGCATCGGCGGCGATCTCACGTACCGCTCAAATGAGATGGCTGAGATTGCCGGCGGCGCTGATATCGGTGGAGACGTGAACCATGAAATGGCGGCGGAGACGGACATTGAGACCGGTTTCTCAATTGGCTCTTTTGTTCCAAGTATCATCGGACTCATCATGACCGCGGTCTATGGCACCGCGCTGCTCCTCATATTCCCCCGGCTTACGGTAACTGCGTCGAATCAATTGCTTCAGAACCCTATCATGAGCATTGGAATGGGCATTGTCTTCCTCATCGTGGTGCCGATCGTTTCCGTTCTCGTGATGATAACCGTAATCGGCATACCGCTGGGATTGATTGCTCTCCTTCTCTACGGCATCGCGCTCTTCTCAGCGCAGGTGTTCGTCGGCATGACTCTAGGGCGACTGATTCTAAGCTTCTTCTCTGATGGCAATCGACGCATGATTCAGTTCCTAGGATTGCTGCTTGGGCTGCTCATCCTCTTTGGCGTTTCATTCATTCCCTATTTCGGACCATGGGCTCCACTCGTCGTAATAATTCTTGGCTTAGGCGGTTTGATGCTTGCAATCGGTCGACTGCGGCACGATCAAGCACGCGGCTCTGCGCAGCCTGCTGAGGGATAGCCTGTGCGGAAAGGAGAAGTCGCCGCAGAAGCTGCGGCGACCGACCTTGTCTTTGAGATGGAGCCGGCCCATTGTCAGTGGAATGAATTGGTTACTTCCTGGGACGGTGAGCTGCTACAGAGCTGGGGTTGGGGCGAATTCAAGTCTCGCACCGGCTGGACTGCATCGCGTCTGCTCTGTTTGCGCGACGGAAAGCCTGTCGCCGCGGCTCAATGGCTGCGGCGACCTGTTCCTTTGCTGGGCTCCCTCGCGTACCTGCCCCGCGGGCCGGTCACTGCTCCGGGGGAATGTGGCGTAGCAAGAGCCGTCGTCCGGCAGGTAGCAACCGAGGCGCGGCGTGCTCGTGCATTTGTACTCTGGGTGGAACCACCTTGGGATGAAGACGACGGTCCGGTTCTTCCCTGCAATTTCGTCACGACACCTAGCTACATACAACCGCCTGCAACCGGGATCGTCGATCTCCGCCCTCCATGCGATACAGTGTTTGCCGGCTTTCAGAGTAGTATGCGCCGCAATGTCCGCTTGGCCGACCGGCGCGGCTTGGCGGTGCGGGAAGGAAGCATCGAGCGAGACTGGCAAGAGTTCTACTCACTGTTAACGGAGACAGCGGAGCGTGACGGTTTTGGCATCCATACTTGGCCGTACTTCGCCACGATGCGGGAAGTCCTCGAAAACGCAGGGATAGCAAAACTCTTCTTGGCGGAACACGCCGGTAAGCCCGTGGGCGGCCTGCTTCTTATGGTTTACGGCGGTACGGCGACGTACCTATTCGGCGCCAGCGCCAGCCAAGAAAGAGACTTGCGCGTTGGCCACGGGTTGCAGTGGCACGCCATGTGTTGGGCAAAGGAGCACGGCTGTCACTCCTACGACCTGTGGGGCATGCCAAAGACGCCAAGCGCAACCGACCCCCTAGCGGGGGTCTATCGTTTCAAGCGCGGGTTTTCGCCAAACCTTGTTACGTACTCTCCCACCTTAGAAGCAGCGCTTGATTCGCGCAGATTCTGGGTATGGCAAAAGCTGGCGCCGTTAACACGCAAGCTGCTGCCCGGTTTCTGAAGACTCCACACATTTAGTACGTCTTGCGAGCGCGGTCCATTGAACGCATCTGATCTAAGTGTTATCGCCTGTGTCTCGCACGCGACCTGGGATCAGGCGCTGCGGGCGCTGCCCGACCGGCACTTTCTCCAAACCTGGGAATGGGGTGCGCTCAAGGAACGGTATGGCTGGCAAGCTCAACGCCACATTTGTGAGCGTAACGGGCAGGTCGTAGCCGCATTCACCCTGCTCACGCGTAGGCTTCCCCTGCTGCCATGGACCATCGGCTATGTACCGAAAGGTCCATTGTTCGACTATGCAGATCAAGCTCTGTTTGCGGCCGTACTTGATGAAATCACCGCCGTTGCGCGAGCCGCGCGCGCGGTTTATGTCAAGATTGATCCTGAATTCGCAGCAGACGACACGACAACAGCCGGAATCTACCGCGAAAACGGCTGGCACGCCAGCGCGGAACAAATACAGTTTCCCCATACCGCCATGCTCGACCTAGGCAGCGGTCGGGATGCCCTGCTCGCTGCCATGAAACCGAAAACCCGCTACAACATCCGCCTGGCCTCGCGCCGCGGTGTCGATATTCAGCAGACGACGGATTGGCGCGCGTTGTTTCAGCTCTACGCGGACACCGCGAATCGTGATGGCTTTGCGATTCGTGAAGAAGGCTACTATCACGCTCTGTGGTCTTCGTTCCAACAATCCGGGCAAGGCGAGGCGTTCATGGCATTCGTCGGCGGCGAGGCGGTTGCCGGTCTCTTTCTCATGCACACAGGAGACACCGGCTGGTTCTATACCGGTGCATCGTCCCAGCGGCATCGCGACAAGATGCCCAACTATCTGCTCCAGTGGCATGCCATTCAGTGGCTTATCGACCACGAGTACCGCAGGTACGACTTCTGGGGCGCGCCAACCGTGATGGACGAGAGCGATCCGTTGTGGGGAGTATATCGGTTCAAGCGCGGCTTCGGCGCGCGTTTCGTGCATCGTCTGGGCGCACATGATCGCGTGTTGAATCGTCCCGGATACAACCTGCTCACGCAGGTCATTCCCCGCTACCGGCAGTTACGCCGTCTTCTGGCAGGCTAGTCCTCCGCAGGCGGCCCGCAAGCCTTGACCGCAGGGCTTAGGTAAACTACCATGCGCGCATGAATCGTTGCGATCATTGAGGAGCGTGATTTCATGGCAAGAATCGCCTTCATTGGCGCCGGCAGCGTAACCTTCGCTCGCCGCATCCTGACCGACATCCTTACGTGGCCCGAGCACAGCGAGAGTTCGCTGGCGCTCATGGACGTGGACGGCGAGACTCTGGAAATTACGACCAATTTCGTGCAGCGCCTCATCAGGGAACAAAAGCTCGGCGCCACTGTCACGGCCACCCAGGACCGGCGGGAAGCGATCACCGGCGCTGACTACGTAATTACGGCCATTGACGTTGGCGGCCAGCCGCTCCGCATGAAAGACTGGCAGATTCCCGCGCAATACGGTGTTTATCAGACTGTTGCCGATACCATTGGGCCGGGGGGCGTCTTCCGGGGACTACGTACTGCGCCCGTGCTTGCAGCCATCGCACAGGACATGGAGAAGCTCTGCCCCAACGCGCTGCTCATCAATTACGCCAATCCTATGAATATCAACATGTGGCTGATTGGCGCAACCAGCAACATTCGTGCCGTCGGGCTATGCCATAGCGTACAAGGCACGGCGGCAAGGCTTGCGCAATTCATGGGCATGCAGCCGGAAGAAGTGTCGTATTGGGTGGCTGGCATCAATCACCAAGCGTGGTTTCTGCAGCTCCGGCGCAATACCTACCGTGGGGAGGACCTGTATCCATGCTTGCGTGCAACGATTGATGACCCGGAAACCTACGCCAAAGACAGTGTGCGTTTTGAAATTCTGCGCCACTTCGACTATTTTGTTACCGAGTCGAGTCACCACATGTCGGAGTACACGCCGTGGTTTCGCCGTACTGCAGCCGACCGCGCACGCTTCATACCGGAACATCTCAAGCGCTGGGCCGAAGAAAACACTACACAGGGGAATGGTAGTTCGCTGCAAGACCTAGATGAGGAAGCGAAAATTCGCGAATCATTCATGTACGCCCGCCATGAGCGGCGCGAGGACTACTTTGCCAATCAACGGAAAGATCTCGAAGGACCGGACTCACTACCCTTCAACCGAACCCATGAATACTGCTCCTTTATTGTTCACGCCATTGAGACGAATACGCCCTATCGCTTCAACGGCAACGTACCGAACACGGACTTGATTTCAAACCTTCCCCCTGGGTGCAACGTGGAAGTGCCGATCCTGGTGGACAGCGCAGGCATTCATCCGTGCTACATTGGCAACCTGCCCGCTCAATGCGCGGGCATCAACCGCACCAACGTGAATGTGCAGGAACTCACTGTACAGGCAATCCTGGAGCAGGACCGCAGGCTCGTGCAAGATGCAATTGCCTTGGACCCACTTACGACCACACAATGCTCATTGGAAGACGTGCGCGCTATGACTGAGGAACTCTTTACAGCCAGTGCCGACTTCATGACAATCTAACATCGGCGCTGTGCTGCCCGCTCCGATGACTTGCCTTGCCGGGCGGAGCGGCTTGAGAAGGCAATGAGCAAATTCACATGAATGGACAGTACTGCGCTAGAGACGACATGTAAAGTGGAGCGATTGAGACTGGGCAATAAGCTGGGAAGTGAAAATGTCCCGAGATAGCGAAGAGACACGCCGCAATACAGATTCAACTGATGAGACCCCTGAAGGCTTTCCTATCTGCCATTGGTGCGGGGGTGCCATTACGAAGAAAGATGACTTGGTGGTTGCAGCGCAAGAGACCGGCGCGCCACCGCAAATAGCTCCTGTGGGGTATACCGCACCCCGCACATTCGCCACGTATCACCGAAGCTGCCATCCAGAATACGTGGAAGAAGAGCAGTCAGAGCATGCAGCGGCCGCCCCCACTCTCTGGACACCCGAAAACATCGCTATCATCGGAGTCACCGTTTGCGTGATTCTCATAGTGCTGGTCTTCGCCTTCCTCCCCCAATAGCGCCGCGCCAGTTTCTTGGCTGCGAATTAGGGAGAATGCAGGGAAGAGAGCGAGACAAACTTGACGACCGAGAAACTATCACGTAAACTTCACGTGTACTGTGGCGCGCATGGGTGGATACGCATTGTCTTTAAGAGGTGCGCGGAAAACAGCAGTGTTTAGAAGGTCATGCGAATGCTGCATGGCCACAGGTGGGAAAACCTAAGTGAACAGAAGGAGTTGCTGCAAGTGGCTAGTGTAACTCTTGAAGCCATCTCAAAGCGCTTTGGCGAAGTTGTCGCGGTGAGCAACATGCACTTGGAGGTTAAGGACAAGGAGTTCCTCGTCCTGGTTGGACCTTCCGGGTGTGGCAAGTCGACCACGTTGCGCATGATTGCCGGTCTTGAGGAGATCACGGAAGGAAGTCTCTTCATTGGAGACCGCTTGGTCAACGACGTACCCCCAAAGGACCGCGACATCGCCATGGTGTTCCAGTCCTACGCTCTCTATCCGCACATGTCCGTATATGACAACCTGGCGTTCGGTCTGCGCCTGCGGCGCACGCCTAAGAAAGAGATTGACCGTCGTGTGCGTGAGACCGCCGAGATGCTCGGTATTGGCGAGCTCCTCAACCGCAAGCCGCGGCAGCTCTCCGGTGGTCAGAGACAGCGTGTAGCGCTTGGACGCGCTATCGTGCGCGACCCCGCCGTCTTCTTGATGGATGAGCCGCTGTCGAACTTGGACGCGAAACTCCGTGTTACCACGCGCGCTGAGCTTATCAAGCTCCACCGGCGCCTGGAAACCACAACCATCTACGTTACCCATGATCAGGTCGAAGCCATGACGATGGGTCACCGCATCGCAGTGATGCGCGACGGTGTGCTACAGCAATTGGACACGCCGCAGAATATCTACGACCATCCCTCCAACATGTTTGTGGCTGGCTTCATCGGCAGCCCGGCGATGAACTTCCAAGAGGCAACGCTCACCGGCGATGCGGATGAGATGTGGGTCCAGACCAGCGGCTTCAAGCTGCGCTGGCCGCCCGATAAGGCAGCCGCACTGGCGAAGACTGAGTCGGACAAGATTTACTTCGGCTGGCGGCCTGAGGATATGTTCGACCCGCGCTTCCGCCCTGCCGCGCTTGACGTGACGGAAGGCAACGGCTTGATGGCCCGCGTGGACGTGGTTGAGACTCTCGGCTCTGAAATGTACGTTTACTGCCTCGCAGGCGACATTGACTTTGTTGCCCGGCTCGACCCGCGCGCCGAGGCCATCGTCGGCCGCGACATCCAGATGGTGGTTGACGTGGAAAATTGCCACGCCTTCGACATGCGGACGCAGGAATCGATCTTCTAAGGAGACACTATTCCTACCACCGACATTCCTGCTTCGGCGTGGGATGGAACGGAAAGTAGAAAGAGGAGGCAGACCAAATGTCTGCCTCCTCTTTCTTTGTTACTGGACTCGAGTTGTATGCGTATGGAAGTACGTAGTGCCGTTTACGCAAAGATGAAATCACTAAGGGCGACCTCAGCAATCCTTCCTGTCATGCCGGCGGGGAACGATTAGCAAGTCCCTCCCGCGGCACTCTCATCTTGAGAATTGACGGCCAGGCTGCAGCTATTGGGTAAGGAGCAAGTGGTCGGCCGAAAGACATTTGGTACGCGGGGATTCATGACCGCGGCCGCACTCCCCGTCAAACCTGGCAATGGGCTACACCGGCAATTCCCAGAGCGCATACCACTTGGATTGATCGGTCTCCAGGGGCAGTTCCCGGTCGGCCACTGCTTGCATCCGGAGCTCAAGAGCGTTGTCACGGGTGCGCGAACCGTTGGGCGCAAACGGGTAGAACGACCCACGCTTGTAATTGTAGATCCAATACATACCCGTCCCTGCCATGTCCACGAAGTGGAAAGCCGCTGCCAGCAACTGATCTCGGTAGCCGTGTTCGGAGAGGGTTAGGCTGACCATATGAATCGTGGTGACCAGGTCCTCGAAGTCAGGGTCTTGGAGCACTACCCAGTGGAAGCCAAATGCATCTTTCTTGATCAGGGTATCCGTGCCCGTCTCTCTGCCACTTACATCCAGGAGATCGGCGAGTTCGCGCTGGAGATCTGCAAACTGGCTTGATGATAGCGCGCGAAAGCAGATACCGGCACTGCCCTTGCTCTCTAGCCCATTGCTCGCAGCAAATGTGAGTGCAGCGGTGGAGATGCTCATCAGGCTTTCCAGGTGGGAGCGAACCGGGCGGCTGCGACCCAGCAGCGCGTCCAGGAACTTCACTACGCGCGCTCCATTTGCTGCTCAAGCTCGGCGAGTCGCTTAATGCGATTCTCAAGCGAGGGGTGGGTTGAAATCAGCCCCATCATGGAATTCTTGCTCATGGCGGGCATGATGAAGAAGGCGTTGGCCCCTTCCACCTGTCGTAGATCGTCTTGCGGTATTCGTTGCATACGACCGCTGATCTTGAGCAGGGCCGAAGAAAGGTGAGACGGGGAACCCGTAAGCATTGCGGAGCCGCGGTCGGCAGCGTACTCGCGGTACCGCGAGAGTGCCCGGATTAAGAGGAAGCTAATCACCCAGACGATCACAGCCACGATATACACCATAATTATTGCGCCCCCCTGATTATCGCGGCCCCGGCCGCCAAAGCCCCCAAATAAGCCCATGTACATCCCAAAGCGCATGATCATGAATGCTAGGGTCGAAAAGAAGCTCGCCAAGGTAATGACCATGACGTCACGATTCTTCACGTGGCTCAACTCGTGGGCGAGTACAGCCTCCAACTCGTCTCGGTTCAGTTGGTGTATCAAGCCGGAGGTTACCGCCACAACGGCGTGCTTGGGGTCTCTGCCCGTAGCGAAGGCATTCGGCATCGCATGCTCGACCATCGCAACGCGGGGCTTCGGCATATCCGCCATGGCCGCGAGGCGTTCCACCGTAGCGTGAAGATCGGGCGCTTGTTCCGGTGTCACCTCTTTTGCGCCCATGGACCACAGAATCATCTTGTCGCTGAAGAAATACTGGGCCCCAAGCATGGCGCCGGCAAAAACCAGCATGGTAATGGCGTCCGCGCCCAGCGACGACAACGCGGCCAAGAAGAAGACGTAGACAGCGCCTAGGAGGAAGATCGTGATGAGCATGCGAATTTGCAGCCCACCGTCGCCGATCCATTTTTGCTTCATAAAGATTCTCCTAGAGACTATTAGAGATTTACAGTTTTTATTTAGAAATCTGGAAGAGCCTACACAATATCTGCGCAAGATAGCGATGCTATCTCATTCCACGCAAGTTTGTTTTCGTCATTAATTATACTCCAGGTAATGCACTTTTACTATTGGATTGCGCCGGAGCGAGTTCCTGCAGCATGCTACTGAGCGGCCAGTATGCATCATTACCGAAAATTTGCTAAAGTAGAGGCGTTGAGACCAACTTCATGCGACTTTACTAGAGTGCTGGAAACGCAAGTAGCTGCCACCATGAGCATTGCGGACAACATAGCCCGGGTGCAATCCCACGTTGATGAGGCGGCGGAACGGTCGGGACGTTCACCGTCCGACGTAACATTGATAGCGGTTTCGAAGGGCTTTGGCGTGGAAGCGATATCCGAAGCCGCGGCGGCCGGACATAGGGAATTTGGGGAGAATCGCGTGCAGGAAGCGGCGGAGAAGGTCCCAGTGCTCCCGGATTCGCTCGAATGGCATATGATTGGGCATATTCAATCCAACAAGGCAAAACAGGCAGCGGCGCTCTTTGACATTATCCAGTCCGTGGACGGCAACCGGTTGGGCGAAGCGCTTGCACGGCAAGCTGCAAGCCTGGACCGTTGTATACCGATACTCCTCCAGGTAAACGTAACCGGAAAAGAAAGCCAGTTTGGAATCCTGCCCAGCGAATTGCCAACTGTTGCTCGCAACGTTGCTGCGCACACCACGCTGCGTTTTGACGGATTGATGACAATTGCCTCATTTACCAGTGATGAAGCAATTCTTCGCACCGAGTTTCAGATGTTGAGGCAACTGCGCGATGAACTGCAGTCAATCGTGCCCGACCACCCTTGCCGTGAGCTCTCAATGGGCATGACAAATGACTACGCAATTGCTATCGAAGAAGGGGCTACTATCGTGCGCGTTGGCCGCGCCATTTTTGGCGAGCGACCGCCTCCTGAGCCCCGAGGCGAGTCTGTGGGCGCATTGCAAATCACGTAAATGGAAACAGAGAACGAATGAATGAAGTAATTTGTACGTTTGTTGAGTTCCTCACGCTGGCGCTGATCTTTGCCATCATTGCCCGCGCGCTGGCTACATGGTTTGTCCAAGACCCGGCCAATCCCATTGTGGCGATGCTCCATGACATTACGGAGCCAATCATTGGTCCCATACGTCGCTTCATGCCAAGTACCGGCATGATCGACTTCTCACCGTTGGTTGCACTGATCCTGCTCCAGCTTCTTCAAAGGCTTTTGGTGTTGCTGATTTGCGGTTAACCAATGTCGCGAACGGCCTTTCACATACAGGACTCCACGGATGGCTGTGAGTTGACTATCCTTGCTCGTCCGCGAGCGCGCCGCACTGAGTTTGCCGGTACACATGATGGCGCGCTGTGCGTTCGTTTGCAGGCGCCACCGGTGGACGGCAAGGCGAACGCGGAATTGATACGATTTCTTGCCGAAAAGCTTGGCGTACCCAAGGCTGGCGTCTTACTACTGCGCGGCGCTACGTCGCGGCGGAAGGTGCTTCTTGTGAAAGGCCTTAAGGCTGCCGGTGTATCGCGCCGGATTGGCGCATTGCGGACAGGAGAGTAACACTTGCTGCAAACCCCACGAGGCACAACCGACCTGCTTCCCGATGAGCAAGCGTACTGGAACTACGTAACGGCTCACTTCAAGCAGACATGCACTGCTTTCGGCTATGGAGAAATTCGCACGCCGGTATTCGAGGACACGCGGCTCTTCCAACGTACCGTAGGCGAAGGTACGGACATCGTTGAGAAGGAAATGTACACGTTCTCGGATCGAGGCGGCGACAGCCTGACTCTGCGTCCGGAGGGCACTGCGCCGGTGGTGCGCGCCTACCTGGAACACGGCATGCATCGGTTGCCTCAGCCGGTAAAGCTCAGCTACATTGCTTCGATATTTCGCTATGACCGGCCACAGGCAGGGCGATTGCGCCAGCATCATCAATTCGGCGTGGAAGCGCTCGGTGAGGAATCCGCAACAATCGACGCGGAAATCATCAGTCTGCTCTTGCATCTCTATCGCAGCGTCGGCCTGACCGGCATCTCTTTGCAACTCAACAGTATTGGCGATGCCGCATGCCGACCGCAGTACATGGCAGACCTGGCGGCGTACTATCGCTCTCACGCCAACGAGCTCTGCGAAAACTGCCAAAATCGTTTGGAGCGCAATCCATTGCGCCTTCTCGACTGCAAAGAGGACTCGTGTCAGTCCTTCATCCATGAAGCGCCCCACACGCTGGACAGCCTCTGCGCCGATTGTGACGCGCACTTCGGCACACTCAAGCGCTCCCTGGAGGCCTTGGGCATTAGCTACACGCTGAATCACACGTTGGTACGCGGTCTGGACTACTATACGCGCACCGTCTTCGAAGTGTGGCCGGAAACGGTGGGGCGGCAGAGCGCGCTAGGCGGCGGCGGTCGCTACGACGGTCTCGCAGGGCAGATCGGCAAGCGCGACCTGCCCGGCATCGGCTTTGGCACAGGTATCGAGCGCATCATACTGAATCTGCAGCGCCAGGGCGTCGCACCTGCTGACGACCGGCCTTTCGGCGTGTATGTGGCGACACTCGGTGAGCGAGCCGGAATCTATGGCATTGGCTTGGTGAACAACCTGCGGCAGCGAGGTATCCGCGCGCTTATGACCTACCGGCCGCGCAGCCTCAAGGCCCAATTACGCCAGGCTGGAAACCTCGCAGCGAATTACGCCGTGATTGTCGGTGATGACGAACTGGCGGAAGGACAGGTCTTGCTACGAGACCTGCAATCAAGCACGCAGGAGCACGTAGTAGAAGCCGACCTCATGCCGAAGCTTGAGCAACTGCGTGCTGGCGGAGAAGAGCTACCCCGGGGTGCGCTTGAAGGCGGGCTTAGGCATTCGTGAGCCGACAGAGCGCCCTCTAGACCGGTACGCCCGCTAGCTCTTCGATGAGTTCGACGTTTTCGTCGACCTCTGCCTTGTTCTCCATGCCCAGCACAATCGCGTCAACGCTGGGAAGATCGAGCACATAACCGAGCGCCCGTCGACGATCCTCCAGGAGCTTGCCTGCTCCATAGACCTTCATCCCATAGATGCCCTTGCCATTCGCAGACATCTCGTCCATTACCGGGATGACCTCTTCGGGAGAGGCATCCATGATGACACCGGCATAGTTGATGCGAGCAAGCACTACCTCTACCCAGGGGGTAATGGCTGCCAGCTTGAAGGCCTCGAAGTCGTGGCAAGAAACACCCACCGCTCGAATCAAGCCTTGCGCCTGACACTTGGAAAGCGCATCCATGCAGTCCTCGTAGCGCGTTGTCCAGTCGTCCTCCGTGAGGCAGTGCAAGAGCACAATGTCGGCATAGTCGGTGCCCAACTCACGCAAGAAGCGTTCAACGTCATCTCGCACGCCGGCCGGGGTACGTGACGTAGTCTTGGTTGTGATTACCACCTGTTCGCGGGGCAGCTTGCGCAAAGCTTCCCGCACGTGGGGATGGGAACCATATTGATCGGCAGTATCCCAGAAGCGCACACCGGAGTCATAGGCATAGCAGAGGAGGTCGATGAGCCCTTCCGTGCCGAGCTTGCGCGTTTGGTTCGACGAGCCGCTCCATCCAACTGTGCCGGTGCCGATGCAAAGGCGGGAGACTTCAATTCCGGAGTTTCCTAGCATTACTTGCTGCATAATGGTCCACTCCTATCTGCATACTGTTTCGCCCTATTCTACCATTCAAAGACTATTGATGCTTGCCCGCAAGCATTTACGGAACAACGTACGGCTGCGCTAGTTGCACCGCCACGCCGAATACTGCTCCACCAAGAATCAGCCAAACGGAGTTGATCTTTGTTCGCCACAGCAATGCCAGCACAAGTCCCGCAGCTATGACGGTCGGAATGTCTATGAGTGCCGCTTGTCCAAGAAATATTGCCACGGCTCCCATCAGTCCTATTGCCGCACTCACGACGCCGTCCAGCACGGTACTGAACACCTTTGAGCTTCGCAGTTTGGGGATCCAGGGATTCACAGCCGCGACGAACAAGAATGAGGGCAAGAAGATGCCAACGGTCGCCAAAGCGCTCGCCAGCAGCGCGCCTTGGGTAGTGCCAAGGTATTCGTGCCCGATGATATAGCCCACGAAAGAGGCAGTCGTGAAGAGCGGACCGGGCGTTAGCTGTCCCACGGCTACTGCGTCGAGTAACTGGTCTTCGCCGAGCCAACCGAGACCTTCAACGAAATTGCCATGCAAGAATGCCAGCAACACATATCCACTGCCATAGAGGACGGCACCGATCTTGAGAAAGGTCAGAAAGAGCTGCACGAGGCCGAAAGGCGCGGCGACGGGAACGAGCAGCACGGCTGGGAGCCCAAGCAACGGTTTGGCGAGAGGGGAGACCGAGGCGAGCGAGGCAAGAGGCAGGGCTAGCAAGCTGTTCTTGCCCACGATATTCGGCAGTTTGCCACGAAGAGACGCGACGATTGCTACAAGCGCACCGCTGCCGAAGAGCACGAGAAGCTCATTGATGCCCGTAAGCGCGAGAACACCCGCTGCGATTCCGAGGAGAGCGAGCGGTACGCTGCTCCATGCGGTTTTGTACAGCCCAAACAGTGCATGCACAATGATAGCAATGACGACCGGCTTGACCCCGTAAAGAATCCACGCCGCTTGCGGCAGGTGACCGAATTCGGTGTAGGCCCAGGCAAGAACGGTCACCATGAGCGCTGCGGGCAAGATAAAGGCGATGCCGCCCCCGATCAGGCCGCGCCAACCGCTCCGCTGTGAAGAAATGTGGATCGCCATCTCGGTGGAGTTAGGGCCCGGAATGAGATTGTTTGCCGCCCACAGGTCGACGAACTGCTGTTCAGTAAGCCATTTTTTTCGTTCCACCAACTCACGATGCATCATCGCCACGTGGGCAGCCGGACCGCCAAACGCAACGCACCCAAGCACGAAGAAGTAGGAAACGACCTCACGCAGTCGTGGTTGTTTGCTCACGAGAAACTGCTAATCCTGCTTAGACCCACAAGCCACCCTTGGAGATGAACTCTCACAACCGGCAAAGCTCTCAATGGCTCAGTCTTGGCGTGAAGAATTGCATACAGGCAAACCACAAGGTTGTGCGCAAGCTCATACGGCCAACTTGAATTTGCCTTCTTCTCAATCCCTCTTTGCCATCGACGCCGACTGAAACATGCTTGCTTGCACGCGCCTTTGCTACAGAATACATGGGCATCTCTCATCAAGCACGATTTCTGCCTAGAGGCAATGCCCTGTCGCATAGAAGTCAACAATTTTGATGGGGCGAAGGTGAGTTATCCAGCCGCCAGTCAAGCGTTTCGGCGCTACCGCTTGCATCCAGGTGGAAGGTGACAAGTAGCGCACTCTCTTGTACTGTAGACTAGTGCATGGACGGTTTCCAAGGAGGTCTCGATGCCGCGGACTGTACGAGTGGCAGTTTGTTCCACGCCGCTCCGCGTGCCGGAAGATTCTGACAACGAGAAGCGCAACTATAACCTGAACGTGGCCGAGGAGCTCATCGCCCGCGCGGCGGAGCGCCAGGCCGACATTGCCTGCCTTCCCGAAGTCTTTCACGTGAAGGGCATTAGCCGCGCCGGTAAGGCCGGGGAGTGGTTTGAGGAAGTGCCGGGAGGCCCGACCTTCGACCGCATGTCTCAAGTTGCCCAGCGTTATGGCATCAACGTAGTGGCGCCAATTCTCGCCGTCGAGGAGGGCGAACGCCGCAACCTGGCGATGGTCTTCGACCGAACGGGCAACTATATTGGCGGTTACCAGAAAGTTCACCTAACCGATGCCGAACGCTATGAGTGGGGAATTGTCCCTGGAGGTGACTGGCCGGTATTCGAGCTTGATTTCGGCAAGATCGGCGTGACGATCTGCTACGACGTAAACTTCCCTGAAGGCTTTCGCATTCTCGCCCTGCAGGGAGCCGAAATTATCTTTCACCCGACGGTCTACGGCATGTATGGTGAGGTCGGCTGGGAAGCGGTCATTCAGTCGCGGGCAATTGACAACTGTGTTTACGTCTGCCCGGTAAACAACGGTATCGATGACGATGCCCCTTGGATGCCCGGCATGTGCCTGAATCGGAGCAGCGTCATTGGGCCGGACGGCATCGCACTGGCTGATCTGGGGCGCTACTGGGGTACTGCGGTGGCAGAGATCGACTTGGATCGCCCCCGCATGGTGCGGAGCATGGGAGTGTCCGGGGAAGCGAACTTCCGCGAACAGATGTGGCAGCACCGCCGGCCCGAAACCTACGGCAAACTAACAGAACCCGGCTATTGGGTAGCAAACGGTCATCCACGACACGCATCCGTTGCCGCGAGTGCGGCGGAAAAGGAGTAATCGGTGATGGCACAGAAAACTATGGTCCAATTCACTGAGTCCCTTGAATTATATTCTCACGCCCAAGACGTAGTCGCCGGCGGCACGCAGACTATGAGTAAGCGTCCAAGCGCGTATGCCTATGGCGCTTACCCGATCTATGCGTCGCGAGCCAGCGGCTCTCATATATGGGACATAGATGGTAACGAGTACATCGACTTCGTGAACGGGCTTGGCCCCATCGTGCTGGGCTATTGCTATCCCGAAGTAGATGCTGCCATTGCCGAGCAACTCAGCAAAGGCATAATCTACGGGTTGCTTTCACCGCTAGAGGTCGCGGCGGCAGACTGCCTCATCGACGCCGTACCGGCCGCCGAGATGGTACGTTTTCTCAAAGGCGGCGCTGAGGCGAATAATGCGGCGGCACGCATCGCACGCGCCTACACTAAGCGCGAAGTAATTCTTAACAACGGCTATCGCGGTTGGTCGGACGGCTGGAACGCCGACCGCAATGACGGCGGCATTCCCACTGCATTGGAGTCGACGGTCAAGCCGTTTCGTTACAACGATCTGAATCACCTCGAGGATCTCTTTCGCGCTCATGACAACAAGGTCGCTGCCGTTGCTCTAGATGCTGCATCTCTGGGCAAGGAGCCGCAGCCCGGCTATCTCCAGGCGCTGAACGACCTGGCGCACAGGCATGGCGCGCTCGTTATCTATGATGAAATCGTCACCGGTTTTCGCCTAGCCATGGGCGGAGCGCAGGAGTACTTTGGCGTTACGCCGGATCTTGCCACGTTTGCCAAAGCCATGGCGAACGGCATGCCGCTGGCTGCGGTAGTTGGCAGCAAGGAAGTAATGAAGACGGCGGAAAACTGCCTCATCAGCATCACGTATGGCGGTGAAGCGCTGTCGCTGGCTGCTGCCGTGGCAACAATGAACATCCTGCGTGAGCAGAACGTCCAGGAGCAACTTTACCGGACCGGAGAATTGCTCAAGGACGGTATCAACGCTGCGGCGTTACGTGCCGGTGTGGCCCTCGAGGCCTACGGTCTGGCGCCAATTTGCGGTGAACGCTTCCTCGATGCCAGTGACGCTGAAGAAGAGGGCCTAATGTGGCGGTTTCTCCTGGCCGGTTGCGCCCAGCGCGGCTTGCTCATCCGGCGCGGCGGCGTGAATTTCATCACGTTCTCGCATACCGAAGACGACATCGCACAGACGGTCGCTGTAATTGAGGACGCCTTGCACGAGCTGCGCCGCGTACGCGAAGCCGGGGGCCTCGCAAGCGCCGTAGGCGAAGTCGCTGCCACCAGCCATCCCGAAATTACGCGCACACAACGATAATCCCGATCACACAATGCTGCTACCCTTAGTCATCACCATCCACTTGGATCCGGTCCTCGTTAGTATTGGCCCCATAGCGTTTCGCTGGTACGGGCTAATGTACGTGCTCGGAATCATCGTGGGAATGTGGATTATCCGAAAGTATGCCAATCAGTGCGGCATAGACGACGATCAGATCAACAAGCTCTTCTGGCCGGCGGCGATTGCGGGCTTCCTCGGCGGGCGGCTCTACTACGTCATTCAGCAACCCATCAGCCCTTATCTGCAGCAACCTTGGCGCATCTTTGCCACCTGGGAAGGGGGCATGGCGTTTTACGGCTGCATCTTTGGGGTAGTGCTCGCGATCCTCATTACGTGCTGGCGAGCGAATATCGCCCTTTGGCCGGTACTCGACACTGCCGGACTGCTTGCGCTTCCCGCTCAGGGGATTGGACGAATCGGCAACATTGTCAACGGCGACGTCATCGGCTATCCGGCTGATTTGCCCTGGGCATTTCTTTACACACATCCTGCGACGTTTGCCCCCAGTAGAACGGTTACCTATCATCCTGCCGCAGTCTATGAACTCTTGGGCAATGTCTTAATCTTTGCCATACTCTGGCCGCTCCGGCATCGGTTCCGGACACCCGGCATGGTGTTTGCGCTGTACCTCATCGGGTACTCAATTTCGCAGATTGTCATATTCATCTGGCGGCTGAACGAAGTCGTACTTTGGAACCTGAAACAAGCGCAGGTGACCGGGATCATTGTCGCAATTGCCGGCATCTTGCTTGCGCTATATCTGCGCAAAGCGGCGCAGAACAGAGACACACAAGAAGCCTAGGGAGGAGCCTTAGCCGCAAACATGTCGAAAACATCTCGTTTGCTTCTCATTCTCATTGTCTTTGTAGGTGGCATATCCAGTTTGGGTACGGAAATTGCCACGTCCCGCCTTATCGCCCCGTTCTTTGGTACCTCGCTCTTCGTGTGGGCAAATGTCATCGGCTTCGTGCTCTTCTACTTGACGTTGGGCTATTACCTTGGCGGACGCTTGGCGGACCGTTATCCCCGCCAAGAGGTGCTTTACCAATTGACGGCAGTGGCGGCAATCATGATCGGACTGCTGCCATTTGTCTCGCGGCCTGTCCTGCAATACTCGCAGGAGGCGTTCGCCACATATTCTCTCGGCGTCTTTTGGGGATCTCTCGCGGTGGTTATGCTGCTGCTTGCGGTCCCGATTACATTGCTCGGCTGCGTCTCACCGTTTGCGATTAGGTTGTCCCTAGAAGATGGAGACGTGAAGCAGTCGGGGAGTGTGGCCGGCAAGCTCTATGCGATTTCGACCATCGGCAGTTTGCTCGGGGCCTTCTTGCCCACGCTGGTGTTGATTCCGAACATCGGTACCAGAAACACGTTTCTCACATTTGCCTTCACGCTCCTCGTCCTTTCTATCGTTGCATTGGGCAGACGGAAACTCTATCCAATTGTGTTTCTGCTCGTTCTGATTGGCCTGACGGTTGTGCCCCAAGTGACGATAAAGCCTGCAGAACAAGGTGTCATAATCGCAGAGACGGAGTCCGCATACAACTATATTCGCGTGATCGAGCTTAAGGATGGTACGCACTTACTCGAACTGAACGAAGGGCAGGCAACGCATTCTATCTACCATCCCGAGCGGCTGCTCACCAGCGGACCTTGGGACTACTATCTGGTGGCGCCGTACTTCGCACCAGGTGTCGTGCCCTCAGACCTTCAACGCGTCCTGATGATCGGGCTTGGCGCAGGAACCGTGCCAAAGCAGATCACGCAAATTTACGGGCCTATCGAGATTGTGGGCGTGGAGATCGATCCGAGAATTGTCGAGATCGGGCGCCAGTATTTCGATATGACGGAGCCCAATCTCGAAATTGTGGTGCAGGACGGTCGCTACTTCCTCATGACCGACGACCGCAAGTACGACATGATCGGCACCGACGCCTATCAGCAACCGTACATTCCATTCCAAATGACCACGAGGGAGTACTTCCAGCACGTACGTGATCGCCTGACTCCGAATGGGGTCGCCGTGATCAATGTGGGGCGGACAGCGACTGACTTCCGTTTGGTGCATACGATTGCCGGCACTATCAAGTCGGTATTCCCCAACGTCTACATCATTGACATTCCGGGCACCATCAATAGCATTGTGGTGGCTACCAATCAACCTAGCACGCCACAGAACTTCCTGGAAAACATCCAGCCGCTGCTCGCAAGCCAGGACATCGATGACCGCCTGCGTGTGGTGCTTGCTGTGGCTTCGGAGCACTACCGCGAATTAACCACCGTGGAGACCCAAACCTTTACCGACGATCTGGCTCCGGTCGAGCAATTGATTCACACGATGATCCTCGACATCGCGCAGGGGGAATAGAGGGCCGGAGGCCATACCAATCTCAACTCCTCGCTAGCGCGCTAGCGCATGCGCCCATTCTGCCGTTGAATCAAAAGAGCTAGCTGTCACTAGAGACCGCTAGCTCTTTCTTTAATTGTACTCGAGTACGATCGGTATCCCAGCTAAGCAGTTTGCAGGAGGTCGGATTCGATTGCTTTGAGCAATTGCGCTTTGGGCCGAAATCCAACGACCCTCCCTACCTCTTGGCCGCTGCGGAAGAAGATCAGCGTCGGGATCCCTTGCACGCCCAGACGTGTTGGCGTTTCCAGGTTATCATCCGTATTGACCTTGGCAAAAACTACCCTGCCCTCAAGCTCATTGGCAAGCTCTTTGACGATGGGTTCAACCATCTTGCACGGGCCGCACCAAGACGCCCAAAAGTCAACGACTACGGGAAGATCAGATTCCGTTACGTCCTTTGTAAAGCTATCGTCAGTCACCGTAATTGGTTCAGCCATTGCTTCCCTTTCTTGCCCAGTCAAAAGCCTATCGCTTGCATTGTCACTGATTTCACTATGACAGAGATTCTAGCGAATATCAACCCTTGAGCATCCACACATTGCACGCGCTCCAACGCTGCCGCTTTCGCAAGAAGCTGACGCTGGAACCCCAAGCTAGATCGGACCTGCGTTTTCCTGGAAATGGCGTTTGCGGAAAAGCCAGACTGCGCGCTTGGCAGCCGATGATTGGCAGCCCTTGGCAGCCGATGATTGCCAGCCTATGGATGAATATCGCGGCGGATTGACTTTGGCGGCGTATGAGGTAATAGCACGGCATAGGCTTGCCCCGGCTCAGCAGATTTGGTAGCATATGTAGTTAGAAATACAACCTCTCTTCTTTCCCCCCTGCTTAATGTCTACCTTAGACCCGCGAACGCTTTGGCAAACTGTCCTTGGTGAACTTGAACTAGAAGTGCCCCGCGGTCAGTTTGCTGCCTGGCTAAGAAATACGCACTTAATTGATGCCAATAGCTCTCCCATTAGAGTCGGTGTGCCGCACACCTTTGCCAAAGAGGTAGTAGAGCGGAACTACCACGCTCTAGTGGAGCAGATACTGGCACGCCTTTGCCACCAGGAGGTCTCGGTCGTGTACGAGGTAACCTCATCCCAGCCGGAAGGAACGCGTCAGGACTCCCCCGCTGCCAGTGTGCCGGGTGCGGCACCTGCCGCATCAAAGGTTGAGCAAACGCAACTACGGCGAGGGACAGGCACACGGAGCATGGTGAACGGTAAGTTCACATTCGATCGCTTCGTGATTGGTGCGGGGAATCGCCTGGCCGCGGCCGGAGCACAGGCAGTGGCGGAACGTCCGGCAGAGGCGTACAATCCACTCTTCATATATGGCGGCGCCGGTTTGGGCAAGACTCACTTGCTGCATGCAATTAGCAATTATGTAATGCTAGCGCTGCCTGAGCTACACATCGTCTACATCACGTGCGAGACGTTCACGAATGAGTTCATTCGGGCAATCCAGAAGAAACGAATCGATGAGTTTCGGGATCGCTACCGCAGCGCCGACATCATCCTGATCGATGACGTACAGTTCCTCGCCGGTAAGGAGCAGACGCAAGAAGAATTCTTCCATACATTCAATTCCTACCATGAATTCGGCAAGCAGATCGTGCTATCGAGCGACCGACCGCCGAAGAGCATTGAGACCCTTACAGAACGCTTGAGCAGCCGCTTTGTATGGGGCCTGATTGCTGACATTCAGCCTCCTGACCTGGAGACCCGAATCGCGATACTTAGCAAGCGGGCCGAGGAAGAACAGGCGGTTGTCGCGGATGAAGTCCTTGAATTCCTGGCAACACACCTAGTAAGTAACGTGAGGGAACTGGAGGGTGCATTGACCCGGCTGTTGGCGTTCGCCAAGTTGAACAGCCAGGATCCAACGCGGGAGTTGGCGATGGAAGTCCTGGACGGGCTACTTTTCAATGTCCGAAAAGATGCCTTTACGCCTGAACAGATCCTTAACGCCGTTGCTACGCACTTTCGGGTACCGGTGGCGAACCTCATCGGACCCAAACGTGATAGGACAATTGTACGCCCGCGCCAGATTGCAATGCATATGATGCGGGAAGAGACGCAACTCTCGCTCCCTGAGATTGGCAGAATTCTCGGTGGGCGCGACCACACGACGGTGATGTACGGCTGCGACAAGATCATCAAAGAGCTTGAGCACAACACCGAACTCCAGCAAGAGATAGCCAGTGTGTGGCATATGTTGCGACCCGCCCAGTAGATTGCCGCGTGTGCCCGGTGGAGAACGCTGCTACCCTTGCCGTGAAGTCTAGTGACGAAGATCGAGCTCTTCCGTCGCCTCCCTCACGCAGCAAGACCGTTCACGAGCACCTATTTCGCACCTAGCCCCACATTACTGCCATTTCCGCCCTACAAGCCCACGTCCGGCTCGAACTCTGCCGGCCCTCATTTAGGCCGCCCGACAGCGAGGCCGCTATCAAAGAAGCGCTTGAGCATCCGTCCATTGCACGGCACCGTTTTCCCGCATACGAATTCCCGTGGCCGGCAGCAAACGCATAGCTTCCCGTAGCCAAGCTGAGGTACAGACAGCGATCGGTTGGATTGCGCATCGATGACAAACACATCGCAAGAGTGCCGACCGCCGTTCCTCGTCCTTGCAACCGGAAACCCCGGCAAGGTCGAGGAAATTGAGCACTTGCTGCACGACGTACCCATAACGCTTATTACTGCCACCGCCGTTGGTCTGGCGTTGCCTTCGGATGAACCATACGCAACGTTCTTGGAGAATGCCACACACAAGGCGTTGTATGTGGCGCGACAAACGCCCCATCTCGTGCTGGGTGAAGATTCAGGGCTGGAGGTCGACGCGCTCGGCGGCAAACCCGGAGTGCTCTCCAAGCGTTACAGCGGCCCCGATGCAGACGCCCAAGCGAACAACAAGGAGCTGCTCCTTGATCTAAGCAGCGTCCCATGGCCGCGACGTCAGGCGCGCTTTCGTTGTGTGCTCGCACTGGTGAAGGCAGGTAAGGTACTATTCACCGCGAGCGGCCGTTGCGAGGGATTGATCACGAATCAACCCCGCGGCGATGGCGGATTTGGTTATGACCCTATCTTCTACCTGCCGGACAAGCAACAGACGATGGCGGAACTTTCCCCTAAAGAGAAGAATTGCATCAGCCATCGTGCTCGCGCCCTTGAGAATGCGCGCACTTTCATACGACAATATGCATTAGACGCCTAGGTGCAGATCCGACCTTCCCAGAATTAGGGCGGGACGAACTGCACGAAAGCTACTGAAATATCATAAGAAACGATAGCGAGAGGAAAACGAATGAGTGGCGAAATAGAGACCAAACATGACCGCATTGCGCAATTTCTCACGGAGCAGCATCTGGATGCCTTGGTCTTAGGTCGTCTGGCAAACTTCGCCTGGGCCACGGGTGGGCGCGACGGTTTCATTATGATTGCCGCTGAGCATGCCGCCGCGCACCTAATCTATACACCTGACGAGAAGGCGCTGGTGGCGGATCGCATCGAGATGCCGCGCTTCCAGAACGAGGAAGGGCTCGTGCCTCCGGAGTGGACCCCGGTTGCGCCTTATTGGCACGTGGACCGGGCGCAAGTGGTCCACTGGAATACCGTTGCCCAAGGAAAGCGCACCGGCACGGATACCGACATTGCCGGCGCACAAAAACTCACTGGTGACATTGCACGTCTGCGCTATCAATTGCTGCCTGCGGAAATCGCACGCTATCGCGCGCTGGGCGCGGCAGCGGCGCGCGTGCTCGAACTTGCTGCCTACGAGATTGCGCCCGGCATGACTGAACATGTCATCGCCAGCAGAATTGCCAACAAAGCCATTGCCGAGGGTGTTCAGGCCGCTCTGACACTCGTGGCAACCGATGAGCGCATCTTCAAATACCGACACCCAATCCCCACTGCGAAAGTGCTGGATAAGTACGCCATGCTTGTGCTGTGCGCACGGAAGAACGGCCTGATCTGCTCGGTAACGCGCTTCGTGCACTTTGGAGAGATACCGGCGGAGATCCAAGCAAAGTCGGCAGCCTGTGCCCGCGTGGACGCGGCATTCATCCTCGGATCGGTGCCGGGCCGTCCGGCGAGCGAGGTCTTTGCTGAGGCGGTAGATGAATACGCCAAGGCTGGCTATCCGGACGAGTGGCGGTTTCATCATCAGGGTGGCGCATGCGGCTACGAGTCGCGTGACTACAAGGCATCGCCCGTGAGCCAAGAGGTGGTGCAATTGAATCAAGCCTTCGCGTGGAACCCGAGCATTGCAGGTGTAAAGAGCGAGGATACAACTCTCGTAACCGCAGATGGAATCGAAATCCTCTCCGCCGCCTCTGCCGAGTGGCCGAAGATTTCCGTTGAGTGGCAAGGCAAGACCATTGAACGTCCTGCCATCCTGCAACGCTAGAGTAAGTGAGGATGCAGCCGCAATCGCCCAAAATGCAGCAACCGGAACTCAAGAGCGTCGCTACCGCTCTTGAGTGGCGCGGCATTGGGACCTTTCTCCTCGTTACATTCGGCCTCACTTGGGCAGTGTGGGCGGTCGTCTACTTGCTAGGAGGATCAGAGAACCTGCCGCTGCTTACGGTTGGTTCCCTCGTGGCAATGTGGTGTCCGGGGATTGCCGCTATTATATGCAGCCGGTACATCACGCCCATGTCCAAGCGCGACCTCGGCCTGCAGCGCGGCTACCTCGAGCGCTACGTCAGTATCTACTTCTTCGTATTTCTCTTTCTCATTGCCGCCATGGGTCTTAGTGTTGGACTTGGCTTCCAAGAGGTCAATGCCACCCTTGAACCGCTGAGCAGCGAGATTGCAGACGAGCAGTACCCTTTCAACGACCCGATCTTGGCAGCATTCATCAGCATCATATCTTCCTTTACGCTCGTGGCGCTCTTCAACAGCATGTTCGCGCTCGGCGAAGAACTTGGCTGGCGCGGCTACCTGCTGGCAAAGCTCGCCCCGATAGGGCTAGGCCGCGCGAGCATACTCATCGGCATCATCTGGGGTGTGTGGCACGCTCCCGCCATCTTCATGGGACTTAACTACCCTGGACACCCGTTCTTGGGCGTTCTCATGATGATTTGGTTTACGATTGGGTGGAGCGTTGTTTTGACCTGGCTGCGCGAAGTGACACAAAGCGTCCTATCCGCAGCTTTCGGTCACGGCCTCATCAACGCAGTCGCCAGCCTGCCGCTGCTTCTCTTGCTGGATGCCGATTCGCTCATCCGCGCGCCGCTCGGCATCACCGGGCTCGTGCCGCTCAGCCTAATCGCACTGCTTGCCTTTGGGTTGCTGCAGCGGCACGAGCGAGAGGGCGGAGGCGCTTAGCACTGAACTCGCACGTCGCACTACCGGCGTAACTAGGTGCTTGCGCGGAACAACCTATTCCTGGTCGGCGAACTGCATCGTGTAAAGCTTGAAGTAGCTGCCTCTCCGGTGCAGCAACTCCTTGTGGGTGCCTTGCTCCACAATCTTGCCTCTGTCCATCACAATCACCTGGTTAGCGTTCTGAATGGTGGACAGGCGGTGGGCGATCACAAAACTCGTCCGTCCTTGCATGAGCATTTTCAATGCGTCCTGAATTTGCAGTTCCGTTTCGGTATCCACACTGGATGTAGCCTCATCAAGCACGAGAATGCGCGGGTCGGCGATGAGTGCCCGCGCGAATGAAAGCAATTGCCGCTGGCCGATGGAGAGCTGCGCACCGCGTTCGCCCACGAGAGTGTCGTAGCGGAAGGGCTGCGATTCTATGAAGTCATGGAGACGCACCGCCTTAGCCACCTCCACGATTTCCTCATCCGTCGCATCAAGCCTGCCGTAGCGGATATTGTCCTTGACCGTGCCGGAGAATAAGAACGGCTCCTGCAGCACGAGCCCAACCTGGCCGCGCAGGCTGTCTAGCGTGACGCCGCCAATATCATGACCGTCAATCGTCACCTTGCCTGATTGAATGTCGTAGAAGCGACAGAGAACATTGATGATGGAGGTCTTGCCCGCGCCGGTGTGTCCCACTATAGCGATGAGCTCTCCCGGTTGCGCTTCCAGAGAAATGCCGTGCAGCACCGGTGTGTCCTCCACGTAGCCAAATTCGACATTGTCAAATATGACGCGCCCTCGCACCCGAGGTAACAGCTTGGCAGCAGGCGATTCGAGAATGTCGGGCTCTTGATCGAGCAAGGCAAACACCCGCTCACTGGCTGCCATTGCAGACTGCATTTGGTTGAAGCGGGCCGAGATACTCTGCAACGGTTGGAAGAAACGCTGCACATAGGTGAGGAAGGCAACCACAATGCCAAGGGTAATGGTCCCTTGGACAACAGCCACGCCTCCGAACCAGATGATGACCACAATTGCAGCCGCATTAATGATGCTAACGGTAGGCGAAAACGCTGCCGTCAGCCCGTGTGCCTTGAGCGTCGTCCCCACGTAGCTGTCGCTCAGGCCCACGAATCGCCGCAGATTCTCCGCCTGACGCGAGTAGGCTTGCGTCACTCGCACACCCAGGATGCTCTCAGCAAAATTACCATTCATCACGCTGCGGTCTTCGCGCGCTACGCGCCAGGAGCGGCGGGACTTGCCCTTGAAGAAGAAGGCCACGGCGATGAGCCCGGGGAGGACAACGAACGTGAGCAGCGCCAACTGCCAGTGCATGTAGAGCATTACAAAGAGAATGCCCACCAGCACGAAGAGGTCACTTGAGGTAGTTACAATGCCCTCTGTGATAAGTGTGTTTATGTCCCGCACGTCGCTGGTCACGCGTGTGATGATGCGTCCGGCGCGGTTACGGTCGTAGAACCCCAGCGAGAGGCGCTGGAGATGCTGAAAGAGGCTCTGGCGCAGCGAGAAGAGCAACTGTTGACCCAGCCATCTTATGATCCACTGTCGCGCTCCCATAGCACCAAAGAGCACTAGTCCGGCGGTCAGGTAGAGTACGACGATAATGTCCAAACTGCGCAGATCGCCGGTGGTAAGAGGGCCGTCGATAGCCAGCTTGAGCAAATAGGGGCGGAGAAGGCTTGCAGCCGTATTGACGAGCGTCACCGCAATGGCACCGGTGATTTGCAGACGATATCCTGACGTGTAGCCGAACAAACGCGCAAGGATCTTCAGGTCAAGCTCGCCCGAGATCTTATCCTCATCAACCTGCGACTCTACGGGTGGCTTGCGGGAGTTGCTACGGTCGTCGCTAGTGGCGCCGGACGACTGTTTCTCCCGATTAGTCATGGGCGGCTCCGTGATCGCTCTCACTCCAACCGGCCTCACGCGCTAACGCAGCCATGCGTTCCTGATCTCTGAGTTGAATGTCGCAGATGCGCGCGTAGAATCCCTCTCGTGCAAGCAGTTCCTCATGGGTGCCGCGGTCCACGATGCGGCCTTCTTCTATGACCAGGATGAGATCGGCGTCCTTAATGGTTGAAACGCGTTGGGCCACCACCAATGTCGTACACTCCTGCATGTACGTCCTGAGCGCCTGGTAGATCCGGTATTCTGTCTCCATATCCACGCTGGCGGTCGCATCATCCAACATCAGAATGGGTCGCTTCAGTAGGAGCGTTCTCGCAAGCGCGGTGCGCTGCCGTTGGCCGCCGGAGAGGCCGGCGCCGCGCTCACCAATGCGGTGTTGGTAGCCGTCCGGGAACTCCATGATGAATTCATGGGCTTGCGCGGCCTTGGCGGCCGCCATGATTTCCTCCATGGTGGCATCGGGCCTGCCGTACGCAATGTTATTCGCCATGGTGTCGGCAAAGAGCAGGGGTTCTTGGAGAGCGATTCCGATCTGTTCCTTTAGCGAGTCCTGCGTAACGTCGCGCACGTCGTGGCCGTCTACTTTGACTGACCCTTCCTGCACGTCATAGAACCGCCCAATGAGAAAGAGCAGCGTACTCTTGCCGCTGCCGGTGGGACCTACGATTGCTACCATCTTGCCCGGCGCGGCATCGACATTGATCTCGGTTAGAACAGCATGGCCGCGCTCGTACCCAAAATTGACGTTTTCCAGCGCTATTTGTCCCTTGATGCGCGGAAGTTTATGTGCGCCGGTCAAGTCCCGCACCGGAGAGCGTGTATCGAGCACGCCGAACAGTCGTTCGCCGCTGGTAATGCTCGTGGCGATACTGTCCATGATGCCGGGGAGTTGCTGGGTCGGCTGTACAAGCATCTGATAGTAGGTGACGAATGCGACGAGTGCGCCAATTGACAACTCACCACCGATTACGAACCGTCCTCCCAGCCACAGGACGATGACGACTCCGGAAACCGCTACCATATTCATCAGGGGACCGAACGTCGCATTGAGGTTGACTGCCCGCATCATGAGCCGGATAAGCTCGCGTCCCTCTCGTTCGAATTTCTCCTTCTCATGGGATTCCCGCACAAAAGCCTTCACGACGCGCGCGCCGTTGATGGCTTCTTCCAACGCGATGACGACCCGTTCGCGCTGCTGCCGAATCCAAGAGTATTCCGGCCGCACTTTCTTGTGGTATATCCAAGCGATCACGCCCAGAATGGGGAGAAGCGGCAGCGACCATAAGGCGAGTTCTCCACTGAGCCAGAACATAATTGCAAGCACCATGGCATAGCGGAGGAAGGTATCCAGGATGTTGATGATAGCTTGGACACCGAACCCCTGCACAAGCTCAACGTCGCTCAAGGCGACGGAGATCATCTCGCCCGCTTGGATTCTGTCATGGAAGCCAAATGAGAGGTGCTGTAAATGGTCGTAGAGCTGCGAGCGCAGATCGTACCCGGTCTTCTGCGATGTGACAGCGGTGAAGAACGCCTTGCCAAAAAGAAAGAGTGCCGCGAATAACGCTACGGCGAAAATTACGCCACCCATCGCGCCGATGAACCGCAAGTCACCCTTCACCAAGCCATTGTCAATAACTTCCTTGAAGAGCGTGGGCGCGACCAAACTCAGGGCCGTACTGATGAGCCATGAGCCATACGCTAGGAGGGCAAAGCGACGGTGCTTGAACGATGCGGCGATGAGTCGACGGAGAATCTCCATTTAGGGGTTTATGCCATCTTTTCCTAGAGGGGTCTCCTGCCCGCGAAGCCGGTATCCAACTCATGCCAGAAGCGAATCTCGTCCTCGCCTTGCTTCCAGCAAAGATAGACGATCCGTCCATCTCGTTCGGCAGGGAAGTCGACCAGACCTTGCTCAATGTCCTTCAGCGCGACGCCCAGTTCAACAATCTCTTTGATCAGCGACTCGGCCTCAACGCGAAGAGCCTGTACGATGCGTAGTGAAGGCAAAGAAGAGGCGGGATCCGTCCTGGGATGACCGTTGCTGCGCTGCAACGAGGCTGGATACGCTTGTCCCTCGCTGTATTGCCTAAACTGAACGAGGATTTCTTGGAGACGTGCAACGGATTCAATCATACGCGGCAAGAGTGCATTGGCTTCTTGCAGCGTGAAAAGCTTCAGCGGCGGCTCGGTGGACGGCTCTTCAAAAGACATAGCCGGGGGGAGGAGATTGCGAACAACACGGGGAGACGCCTACTATCTTTGCACAGCGACCTGTGAACGTCAAGCAATAAAAATCGTGCATTCTTGTAAGTAAGCATCGCGGTTGGTAGAATTCGATGGTAATTGACCGCAAGTCAAACTGTGCTGTCATCACATTCTGCAGTTCACTCCCAGCGAAACCAATCACTCTTTCTGATGATCTATAGCTTAGACCGCATAAGTCTCCAAGACTACCGTTGCTTTCGAGAGAAGCAGTCGGCGCGCTTGGCCCCGCTGACCCTCCTCGTGGGCAACAACAGCACCGGCAAGACCTCCTTTCTGGCACTCATACGCGCGCTTTGGGACGTAGCCTTTCTGGACAATGTACCAGACTTTCGCGAAGTTCCTTATGACCTTGGCGTCTTTCGCGACATGGCGCATAATCGTGGTGGAAGAGGTAGTCAAGCGTCTAAGATCAGGGCTGGGTTCGCTTACAGAGGACATCAACTTCTAAACAATGAGATTGGCGAAGCTTCTTTCAACGTGGTATTTGAGGAACGCAGCGGGATTGCTTATCCCGTAGAGAGAGTTCTTGCCAAACAAGATACACTGTTTGAGGCGCAGAGCCAGGAGCAAGGCAAATACCTTGTTCGATTTACCTCACGGAACGATGTCCTTGAGCAAGAAATTGAGACTCGATTACAGACGCAGGAAGATACTCGCGTAGCTCCTCTCACAGAACTAGCTCGTGGATTTGGCACAGATGAAACCAAACTCTCGTTTGATTTGAAAATTGTGGAGGCAGCACTCACAATCAGTTCGTTCGATAGATTGCAACGACCCTTTGCTAGCGCTCCAATTCGTTCACAGCCACGTCGCACGTATGACCCAATCCGTCCTTCACGTGATCCTGAAGGAGAATACATCCCTACCTATCTCGCGGGAATTTCTCATCGCAACAAGAAAGAGTGGGCACGCCTCAAGAATGCTCTCGAGGGTTTTGGCCGCGATTCCGGGCTATTTGACGAGATCGACATCAAGTTGCTCGGCAAGACTAGGGGATCTCCCTTCCAGGTGCAGATCCGCAAATTCGGCGGTCGCTTGAAGGGTGTCAAGAGGAACCTGATAGACGTTGGCTACGGCGTGAGCCAAGCCCTGCCGCTCCTAACCGAACTGTTGCGCAAAAATGCGCCCCGGATATTTTTGCTGCAGCAGCCGGAAGTGCACCTACATCCAAGCGCGCAAGCGGCCCTAGGCACCCTCTTTTGCAATATTGCCGGCCCGGAACGACAACTCATTGTGGAGACACACAGCAACTACATTCTCGACCGCGTGCGCATGGACATCCGGGACAAGAAAACCGACCTCAAACCGGAAGACGTTTCGATCCTCTTCTTCGAACCTGGCGAGCTTGACGTTACAATCCATTCACTGCGTCTGGACCAAGATGGCAATGTCTTGGATGCTCCGCCGGGATACGGGCAGTTCTTTGTTGATGAGACAAGACGTTCCATCGGAATCTAAATGTGTGCCATCATCGACGCCAACGTTAGAGACCAAGTCTTTGGAGACAAACAGCCGCAAGCGGGAGAATTCCTCTTCAACTGGTTAAACAGTGACAAAAGGACAGTCAAGCTTGTCGTAGGCGGTAAGCTCCTTCGGGAACTAAGCGATTCTAAGGCATTCAATACTTGGCTTCAGACCGCACTGCTGTTTGGCAGGGCCCAGAGGATTCCCGACGATAAAGTGGAAATCGCGACCAAAGAGTTGCAAGATCAGCAGATTTGTAGATCCGACGATGAGCATGTACTTGCTCTTGCGAAAGTAAGTGGAGCACGTCTACTCTTTACTAACGACAAACCCCTGCAGGAAGACTTTGGCAATCGGCAGATACTTGATGGTGTTCAAGGTAAAGTTTACACCACAGTCAAGTATGATCACGTTACAAGTGCGCATAAGGCACTTCTCAGACGTACCGACCTTTGTGGCACATAGTGCCAAGCGATGAACAGGCGCTGGTTATCATCAAGACGAGACCAGTAAACCTCTAGGGAAACAGCTTTACCGTGAAACGCATCCAGCACAGAATCTACGAACTCCTGGAGGTCTCGCACCCGGACGATTCTGCCAGCCGGTTCACCGACCTGTTTCTCTTCGTTTTGATTGCCCTGAACGTCGTCGCAGTAATCGTGGAGACCGTGGAAAATCTGGCGACGCAATTTGCTCCCATCTTTCTCTTCTTTGAGGTCTTCTCCGTGGCCGTGTTTACGATTGAGTACGTGCTGCGCCTCTGGACGTGCACGGCGGACCCACGCTACTCCCATCCAATCTCTGGCCGGCTCCGCTTTGCCGGATCGTGGCACGCGGTTGTTGACCTCTTGGCTATCCTACCTTTCTTCCTTCCAATGATCCTGCCGATAGACCTCCGCGTCCTCCGTGCCTTGCGCTTCTTCCGCCTGCTGCGTTTCTTAAAACTCACCCGCTATTCCGAGTCGATGCGGATTTTTGGCAAAGTGCTACGCGGCGAACGTACCGAGCTGATGATAGCGCTCTTCGTTGCCGGCGTGCTCCTGGTGCTCGGCTCGAGCTTTCTCTATATTGTGGAGCACGAGGCTCAGCCGGACGCGTTTTCAAGCATTCCGGCGGCCATGTGGTGGGGCGTAGCAACACTGACCACGGTGGGCTATGGCGATGTCTACCCGGTTACGCCGCTGGGTCGCCTTCTTGGGGCAATCGTCGCCATCATGGGCATCGGCATGTTCGCTTTGCCGGCCGGTATCTTGGCATCCGGCTTTGCCAGGGAGATGGGAAAACGTCGTAGCGAACCGGAAGTCTGCCCCCACTGCGGTGAAATAATCCATGCGGGTGAATCGGAATAAACTCCGCAGTATCTGTTCGGCAAGCTCCCATTAGTCGTCAAACGCCAAGATGCCGCCGCAACGTGACGGCTGACAGCGCGTTCAGTTTGCCCGATAACTTTATGCCCCATCCAGGTAGCATTGAGGGAGACCTCAGTAGGAGTTCTTTCTCGCTACTCGTCTTCCTCATACGCCCCTCGCGCTATCAGGTACTCCCGGGCGTAGCCCAGATACGTCTCCGCGTTGCTATAGATGCGCTCAATCTCCTGCTCCGAAACCTCGCGCAGCACCTTGCCCGGCACGCCCAGAATCAGCGACCGCGGCGCGAACTCCTTCCCCTCCGCCAGCACCGCACCCGCGCCAACGATGCTCTCCGGCCCCACTGTTGCGCCGTTGAGGAGCAACGCGCCCATGCCGATGATACAGTGGTGGCCCACGCTCGCGCCGTGAATGACGGCGGTGTGGCCGGTCGTCACGTGCGAACCCACTGTAGACGGAAACTCGTGGTCGGTGTGCACAACGCAATTCTCTTGAATGCTGGTGTGCGAGCCAATCACAATTGGCGCAAAGTCGCCGCGCAGCACCGCCCCGTACCACACACTGGCATAGTCGCCGAGTTCCACGTCGCCGATTACGTAGGCGTTCTCTGCAATAAAGACGTTCTTTCCCACACGCGGCATGATGCCCTTGTATGGCAGTAGAGGCATGTGTCTTCTCCCCTCTTGGTGCATGTTTGCTGTGCAGAACTCACAGAAACGGTAGACTTGCTTAGCTCTTGGCGCGGTACTCATTAGCAGATCTTCAGGGCAATGATAGCACTGATGCCCGCTGACAGCGGGTATTCGACGCACGTGTAATAGGGGACACCGACCCAGGGGCTAGACATGCGTGTACGAACGCCAATGCCTATGCTATGGTGATATGGAATAGGCATGAATCAATCAAGGCTGTGCAAGGAGATCGAAAACTATGGCGGTAACGACAGAACCGAAGCATTTTGGACTGCTAATCGACGGAGAGTGGATCGAACGCCGCGACGGCAAGCTGCTGGAAGTACGCAGCCCAAACGACGGACAGGTATTCGCTACGCTGCCGGAAGCGACACAAGCTGACATTGACGCCGCCATCGAGGCGGCGCAGCGCGCCTATGACAAGCAGGAACTCTCCGCCTACCAACGCTATGAAATCCTCCTTAAGGTCTCACAGCTTCTCTTGGAGCGCGTCGAGGACATCGCCTATCACATGAGCATGGAGGGCGGTAAGCCGATCAAAGAGGCGCGAATTGAGGTGGCACGCGCGGCGAGCACAATTCTGGTGGCGTCGGAAGAGGCCAAGCGCATCCACGGCGAGCAGATACCGGTGGAGGCCGCAGTAGGCTCTGAGAAGCGCTTGGCATTCACCTTGCGACAGCCCATCGGCGTGATCTGTTGCATCTCGCCCTTCAACTTTCCAGCAATTCTTGTGGCGCACAAGATCGCGCCCGCCATTGCTGCCGGTAACACCGTGGTACTCAAGCCCGCCAGCGCCACGCCGGTCACTGCGGCAAAGATATGTCAGGCGTTTCTCGATGCCGGGTTGCCGGCAGGTCACTTGAACCTGATAGTCGGCGGCGGTGCAACGGTCGGTGAGTCGCTCATCCAGGACGAGCGCTTTGCCATGTATTCCTTCACCGGCTCACCGGAGGTCGGCAGGCATCTGCGCAACAGCATCGGACTCCGCCGCGCCACTCTGGAATTGGGCGCCAACTCACCCGTGATTGTGGACAAGACCGCCGACGTGGCCGTAGCTGCCGAAGCGGTGGCCCAGGGCGGGTACATGAACGCCGGTCAGGTGTGCACCTCCGCCCAACGCATTTTGGTGCATCGCGACGTCGAGGCGGAATTCCTCGCGGCTCTGGTGCCACACGTTGAGAAGATGCAGGTAGGGCCTTCCTACGAAGATAGCACCGACGTTGGTCCCATGGTCACGCTGAGCGCCGCCGAACGTGTGGAAGCTTGCTTCAAAGTAGCGGTGGCAGACGGCGCGAACGTGCTCTGTGGCGGCGTGCGTGAGGGCCAGTTTGTCTCACCGGCTGTGATTAGCGGTGTACGCTCCGATATGCAGATTTTCAAAGACGAGCTCTTCGGCCCGGCAGTTACCGTTACGGTCTATGACGACATTGACGAGGCGATTGCCCTGGCAAACAACTCGCGCTACGGCTTGCAGGGCGGTATCTTCACAAACGACCTGGAAACGGCTTGGAAAGCCGCCAAGGAGGTGCGCATCGGCGCGCTCATGATAAACGATACGTCACGCTACCGCGCCGATCAGATGCCGTTCGGCGGCGTGAAAGAAAGCGGCATGGGTCGCGAAGGCCCCAAGTTCGTCATCGAGGAGATGACTGACCTGAAGCTGGTGGTCTTCAACCTGCAAGGGTAACCGGGTCGATAGCGCTCTATCGCATCACAGGCGATTGCCATAGCCTGCCTTCAACATAGTTGACCGGTGAATACCCAATTCGATTTGATGTCGTAGCGCGGGGGGCTTGTCTTCCGCAGTCTTTATTGACAACTGTAGCGCGGGGGCTTGTCCCTCGCCGACTTTGACCGGGCACAGCGACGTAAAGCGGGGCTTGTCCCCCGCAGTGTTTATAGAAAACTGTAGCGCGGGGGCTTGTCCCCCGCCGACTTTGACCGGGCACAGCGACGTAAAGCGGGGCTTGTCCCCCGCAGTCTTTATTGACAACTGTAGCGTGGGGGCTTGTCCCCGCCGCCTTTGACGGGACGCAGCTAAGGGCATGCCGCGAAACTGTGCAACAATCAACTGTGGCACCTATTGATAGCTCTGACCTAAGAAACTAAATCTCAATCAATACGGCATCGCAGCACGGTAGGAAATTAGGAACACCATGCCCAAAGACCGCATGCTCAGCGTAGAGGAGGCGTTTGCGCGCATCGTCTCCCAGTTTGCTGTGCTCGAAACCGAAACGGTCTCCTTACTGGATGCGCTCGGGCGCGTGCTGGCGGAGGACGTGGTGAGCGCGGAAGACGTGCCCGCATTCGACAACTCTGCCATGGACGGCTACGCCGTGCGCTTTGCAGATACGCAGGCGGCAAGCGAGGCGCAGCCGGCACACTTGCGCGTCGTCGGCGACCTTGCCGCTGGCGCGGTGCCTACCGCGCCGCTGGGGCCGGAAGAGGCGGTGCGCATCATGACCGGCGCGCCGGTGCCGCCGGGGAGTGACGCCGTGGTGCCGTTCGAGGATACCGACCGCACCGACTGGGCGAAGTTCGGCACGCCGCCCGGCGCAAGCGGCGATCCCGCCACCGTCGGCATTCTGCTGCCGCCGGAGCACTATGACAACGTGCGCTTTCGGGCGGAAGACATCAAAGTGGGCGAGCAGGTGCTTGCCCAAGGCAAGCGCATCCGGCCGGCTGAGATCGGTGTGCTGGCGTCTCTGGGAAGAGCGCAGGTAGCAGTTTACCGGCGTCCGGTGGTGGCGATAATTCCCACCGGCGATGAGGTGATTGAGATCGACCGGCCCTTGCAGCCGGGCCAAGTGCGCAATAGCGCGGCGCATGCCCTGGAAGCGCTGGTGACCACCTATGGCGGCGTCCCGCGCCGTCTGCCCGTGGTAGGCGACACAGTGGAAGAGACCCGCGCGGCGCTGCTCTCCTGCCTGGACTGCGACCTGATCGTGACTATCGGCGGCGTTTCCATGGGCGACTACGATCTCGTGCGCAACGTGCTCGGTGCGGAAGGCGAGATCGACTTCTGGCGCATCCGCATGCGGCCCGGCAAACCGCTGGCATTCGGTCATATCGAGGCATCCGCAAACGGGGAGGATCCCAACGCGGAGGCAGTCTCTGCCGTCACTCCCGCGAAAGCGTCCAGCTCCGTCATTCCCAAAGGACCGTCCAGCTCCGTCACTCCCAAAGTAGCGTCCGGCTCCGTCATTCCCGAAGAAGCGTCCGCCTCCGTCATTCCCGCGAAAGCGGGAATCCATCTTTCATCCGATGATCGGAGCCGCCGCGTCCCTGTCGTCGGCCTGCCCGGCAATCCGGTCTCCGCCTACGTCACCTTCGAGGAATTCGTCCGTCCGGCGCTGCTCATCATGCAAGGCCACACCAGCCTGCACAAGACCACCGTCAGGGCCCGCCTCCTAGACGGCATGGAGAACCACGGCAGGCGCCAGTTCGTGCGTGTGATCGTCGAGCGCGACGACCACGGCTATACCGCGCGGCTCACCGGCGAGCAGGGTTCGCAGCTTCTTACGTCTCTCGCCAAGGCCGACGGCCTCGCCATCATCTCTGAGCACGTAGATTATGTCGAGCCAGGCAGCGAAGTCACCGTGCAGATGCTGGACTGGCCGGAAGAGGCGTGACCTCCAATTTGGAAATCAATCAACCACTTCTAGTTCGTGTTCTCCCGGTATTCTGACGTTTCGTGCCGGTCATAGTACCCCACCGGCTTTACCCGCCTGCATCCTGGGTAAAGCAGTGTTGGTCGGCCTGTCACTCCGGCGCAAGCCGGAGTCCAGGGGGAGTTGCGCAGATGGATTCCAGCTTGCGCCGGAATTGTTAATGTTGAGTAATTCGCTGACAGAATTCACTTTCCACCAGCCAGCGTTGACCGGTTATGTCATTCCGAGCGGGCAGCGGCCCCGTGCGAAACACGGGGAGGAATCTGGAGTCCATGTCGCACCTAGTCCAGTAGGCTCAGCACTTTAGATTCCTCTCTGCGCTGCGCTCCGTTCGGAATGACATGTGTATAAGGCATGAACGACGCGTCGCTTATCTTCTCTTTATTGAAAATCTGTCAACGAATTGCCTGACACCTACAGGAATGACGGAATCGGGGCTTGTTCTACTTGCCCGGCGATAGTTGAATCCAGATTCTTGTTTACGATCTATTCAACACTTTCCCCGCTACAAGGGCGGAGCACACAGAGTGGGCAGGTCGCGTTGCTGATACGACCCGTGGCAATGGGACTGGAGTAGTCCGACGGCCTTTAAGAGGTCTCGAGGACGCCTACGTGTTGATGTGGGTACCAGTAGGAAAACGCGCGGCGCCGCGCGGAGAAAGCGGTTGTCCAGCGTCCGTAGCCCTGTTACACTCTACCCAGCAATGCGGGACGCCTTCAAGTACTTTCGCGCTCCCGCTCTTCCGTTCGGCAACGTCAGGGGAGGTCGGCCATGTTGATTCAGTGGATGGAAACCCTCAGCACGGCAGATACCGTGCTCCTCTTCCTCTCGCTGTTCGCAATCTTCGTCATGCTCTCCATCCCGTTCACGCTGCTCTTCTCCGTCGCCATCGTCGACGAAATCCTCTCCAACCGCTTCGGCAGCCTGGACTAGGATTACCTGAGCTAGTAGAGCATGACATTTCGCTTTCCCATAGTCATCCTGTATCCTTAAGGCACTATGGGTACTCCGAACTGGGCTAACCGCACCATCTTCACCGGTGACAATCTCGACATCATGCGCGGCATGAATAGCGAGACCGTTGACCTCATCTACCTTGACCCACCATTTAATTCAAACCGAAACTACTCCGCGCCCGTGGGCAGTGCTGCTGCCGGAGCCGCATTTAAGGATACCTGGACTCTCTCGGACCTCGATGTTGCGTGGATGGGACTGATTGCAGATCAGCACCCCGCGATATACAAGACTCTCGAAGCCGCGGGGCAATCCCATGGTAAAAGCATGCAATCCTACCTCTGTATGATGGCAGTGCGGCTACTGGAAATGCGCCGGGTCTTGAGGGGATCCGGCAGCCTCTATCTGCACTGCGACCCAACAGCAAGCCACTACTTGAAGCTGGTGATGGATGCAGTTTTTGGGGCAAATAACTTTCGAAGTGAGATCATTTGGAAACGAACAACAGCGCACAGTGACAGTCGGCAAGGTCGTCGCCAACATGGTCGGATCCACGATGTAATACTCTTCTACACGAAATCCCAAGAATGGACTTGGAACACGCTCTACACCGAATATGACCGCGAGTATATTGAGAAGAACTACAGGTACGTAGAGCCGGGAACCAACCGCAGATACAGACTGGACAATATAAGTGGGCCTGGTGGCGCTGCCAAAGGCAACCCGCTATACGAAGTAATGGGAGTTACTCGCTATTGGCGCTATAGCGAACAGCGAATGCAAGAACTCATAGATGCAGGGAGAATTGTGCAGAGCAAGCCCGGGGCTGTTCCGAGCTACAAACGTTATCTTGATGAGATGCCGGGAGTTCCACTGCAAGATTCGTGGGCAGACATTGGGCCAATCGGTTCCCGTGCCAAGGAACGCCTTGGCTATCCAACACAAAAGCCTCACGCTCTGTTAGAGAGGATCATTGCGGTATCCAGCAAGGAGGATGACATAGTACTTGACCCATTTGCTGGTTGCGCCACTGCGTGTGTAGCGGCAGAATCTCTTGGCCGACAGTGGGTTGGAATAGACCTCTCACGCAGGGCTGTAGAATTGGTCAACTATCGCCTGAAGGACACGCTAGGCAGTCTATACCACTATGGATTCGTTACTTCCCGCACCGACATTCCCAGGCGCACAGACGTTGAAAAGACGCCAAACTACCGTCAAAACAAGCATGTGCTATTCGGTCGGCAAGAGGGTGTCTGCAACGGCTGCAAAATGGACTTCCCGTTCAAGATATTCGATGTAGACCACAAAGTGCCCAAGTCCAGGGGCGGTACCGATCACATTGATAACTTGCAACTGCTATGCTCGTCCTGCAACCGCATCAAGGGCGACAGGCCGATGGAATACCTGGTAGCGCATTTGGCACAACTCACCGAACCCGCAGCTTATCGGTGATGGTGCCATCTAAATTGCGAGAAAGCAGTGGATTGTTGCTGTTGACAGCAATTACCTAGGCCTGATCGTGTTCACTATGCTCCTCTACTATCCGATCAGCTTGCTGGTCATAGTCGTCGGCAAGTTGCCCAAACGTAATTGCAAGTCGATAATAGCCCGCATCTTCAACTTCACTGGCCTTCCTCCTATACTTTTCAGCCAACTCTCTTTCCGGCTTACCTGTTGGATTTATCCATTGCGGCCCCCTTGCGTTTACAAGCCCCGTCGCGTATCCAGTTCTCAACTTTTCCGCGTCCTCGGCGTTCAGCGCGGTTGCAACTGCTCTATGAATCCAAAGGCCATCAGGGTCGGCCGGGCTGTGGATGAGGACCCATCCAATATACGATTGCGCGACGCCCAATTGCCCAGACTCTTCGCACTTGTCTCTTACTTGCGACAGCCACTCCTCAAATGAGTGCGGCGAGAAAGAGCCGTCGCGTCGCGTGCCTGGGGGAATTCGCCAACTCCAAAGCAGTCCAAGTGCTCTCTCCGCAACTGACGTGTCAGACCCAGCGGAATCAGAAGCAGGTGTTTGTGCTCCTTTTGGTCTATGTATAAGCCTAAAGGTATCGCAGAATAGGGCTGGATCAGAGGCTAACCGGAGTCCTATTGTCTTCAAGGAACCTTCCCTATGCTCATATAGCGGCAGGTAGAACCACTCAACTCTGAAGAGATCGTCTTGATTTGTTTCGGGGTGTTCCTGAAGAGCTTCTATCAAGTCTTTTACTGTCGCTGAGTTTAGGGAGTTGCTCGATTCTCCCGCAGCCATAAGTGCTTGGAGCGCCAGCTTTGAGTCGAAGGGATCGCCTCCAGTGACGATGTTGTTGTTGAGGCACTCTATCGCAGCGACATGGTTTCCATACTCTATGAATTTCTCCACAGCGTAAGTATAATCACCATCTGTGAGGTAGATCCGATCACCGGGTCTGTTCCAGAACTCATTCACAGATTCACCTAGCCATTCGCTTGCCCGTATCCAAGTGTCTTGCCCAAATGGTAAGCACACCAAGAACTGACTAATTTGTAAAGGCGTCCACTCAGACCTATCTACCGCATCGGCCCACTCCCACCCACCATCACGCTGGCGACGCCCCACATAACTGCGCGCAAATTGCTCCACCTTCTGATCATCACTCACTAGCACACATGGTAAGACCCGCGAATCGATCGCTGCGTCCGCGATACGCCCTAACGAATCTCCCACATAGCCAGGAACTTCTACGTCTTCTGCAAACCGAACAACTGCGTCCACACCACCGTTACTGAGGATTTCCTCAATTGCCTCTTGCTGGCGTTCTGCTAGTAACTCTCTCTTTTTACTCCAACTAAACAACCCTTGGTGCTGAGGTAAGGGATCATCAGGCGCAAGCTTGCGCGCAATGCACTCAATCCTAGATACGCTCTTGCCATCCATGGCCCAGTGTGCATCTGCAAACTGTCTATGCTCTCTGGCAAACCTGGTCAGTTCCGACTGGAGGCCGATACGCTGTTCTTTCGGCAAGACTGACACACTTTCAGACGCCAAGTGCGCGAGAAACCGCTCAACAGCAGGACGTGGCAAGCTGGCCAGATGATCAACAAGCTGAATCGACCTTCGCACGTCCGTTTCCGCCATCTCTACCGCCAAATTAGCATAGAAGTCTATCTGTTCCCAGTACTGTTCCCGGGTAACGCTCTCATTCCAATTGTCAGGGATAGACTCTCGCCACACAGGTCTATGGGTAGGATGTGACATTTGGTGTTCAGTGGGTAATAGGCTAAGCAATAGATTCCAGGCAGCCTCCGGAGTCTCAATCTGAAGAGTTCGCAACACTGTTTGCCTCTTTGCAGGGGGCGCACGAGTTTGAGGTAGCCAAGGCAGCAAGATTCGTGCGAGTGAGCCAGCCGGCCGGTTGGCCCAACTCCCGCCTGGGTCACGCTCGGCGAGCTTGCCAAGTATCACGCAAGCATTGAAGAAACAAGCCTCTTCCCAAGCCAAGCTTTCTAATGCCCAAAGCAGTCCGGCAAGGTAATTCCCTCCAAAGATTCCGGGATCTTCTTGTGAAAAGAGTTCGTCAAAGGGACAAGGACGCTGCTGCAGTGCATTCTCGACTGCTTCCAAGAATTCATTAGGAGATGCCTCAGCAAGAGTTGGCAAAAGCCTATCCAAACTGCCCCAAAGCACCCAGTCAGCATCGTAAAGGATTTGGCGTACCGCTTGGCGTGCCGCGTCTTCCGCTTTTCCCCTGCCGCATGAGATGAGCGCATCTGGATAGCTACCAAGCAAGGCTAACGTGTCGGCGAGGCCCTTTCGCAAATGGTGGGAGTTTAACAAGACTTTCTCTCTGATGTTAGCAAGCCAGCGTTCATTCGTGGGGAGTTCAAATCTTGGATCAGATTCTTGTAGCACTGTTATCGCGGCATCGCATAGTTTGCCTAAATCATCGGCAAAGATTCTTCTCCCGAGGAAACGCCATGCCTCAAATCGTGAGATGAACTTCCAGATTCCTTCGCGGTGATAGATGGGAGACTCTTGGGAGAGCGATATGTCTCTCACTCTTGCAATCCATTCCCCGTATTCTTCTCCCGTAAACTGACCAACTACGGCACGATCCGCCTCAGAATCATCCGACCAAGAACCAAGTAAGGCTGCAGTGGCGAGGATAGTGGCATCCGGACCATCAGACCACACTGGAACCACGGGATACCCTCTAATCAGGCGAAGCAGTGAGCCAAGGTCTCCGCCGCACTTCTCAGCCAATGTGCGTGCTTGATGTTCTGGGTACCCTGAATTTTCCAATGCTCTTTCAAGTTGCCCACGGCCTGGCTTCGGCAACGCTGCGCTTGTTGCGGAATCGTGAATACCACCGCGAGGAACACTATAGATTACAGCATGTCCAGCGTTTCGTGCCTCCTGGATGGCTCTTGCGCCCGCATCGCCGCTCAAGTCAATAGTTGGTTCAGCAACCAGAATTAGGTTTTGCCATCCTCTGCAGACTGCGTTCCACGCTCCCAATTCAGATATGACTAAGCAGCGTCCAGCAACGGACACGCGCTCTTCCGACTCAAGCGATGCCAAGTACGCACAGACAAAGTCGGTTACTTGACTTGGAAAGTTTGTCGTGAGAGTGAGTTGCGTTATTCTGCTGTCGAACACATCATTGAGTTTTGCACACGCCTCATCTCGATTTCCGAGAAATACATCGGGTGATAAGACCTTGCCACCTGTTGATCTCAACGTCCTCCACCGAAACTCAGGAATCTCAATGTCATCCACGGCTGGGCCATGAATCCGGTGTGCAAGCCAAAGTGCTACTGCTGGGAAATGGCGGAGCCAGTCAATTAGCTTGGTTCCGTCTACAATCCGAATGTCCTTCCATTCATTCCTACTGAGTCGTTGTTGCAGCCAGTCAGCTTGCGCTTTTTCCTTCCACGAGTACGGCCAATCCTTAGTGCCGGATAGTGGCGTAACAAATATAAACGTAGATTCTTTTCGAACGTATTCTGGAACACCCTTAGTTTGATCTGTGTAGTCATCGTAGTCATCACTGGCTTTCTCGCGAACCCTCTGGCCGGTTCCAATTTCCCAGATAGAACGTCCTTCTGGAACAAAGGGTTCAAAGCCAAGACTCGTGTCCAGAATGCCGTCGGGTCCTTGTTGTCCGATACTATCCCCCAATGGAAAGCGCCGCTCTCTTGGATTAGGGCAAGCTGCTGCGACGAGACGCCAGACGAGTTCGACTATCAATCCCTGTGCGATTTGCGCGTTGCCGCGCACCCAATTGTCCAGTTGGTTTTCGGTAACTAAGTTCATTGTTGCACTGCTTATCTACAAGTCTTCTGGGATCATTCTCCTGCAGATTGCAGAAGGAGCTTAGTATCAGTTTATCACGCACCTAGACTTACATTGCCTCTAGTTCATGCGAGAGCCGTCCATAACAAGAACTAAAGAGGAGCTACGCTGGCTAAATGCTGACAGCGTAGCTCCGAATCTTGGCGGCCTACAAAGCCCTATTCTTCCACCCTATACAAGTACCGCACATCCCACAGACCATACAGCGTCGGCGTAGCATTTCCAAACACATTCCTCGCGGCGGTGAGGCGTTCGGATTGGGTGGTGTAGATGAGGGGGAGGTTTTCGGCGATGATTTCCTGGGCGTAGTGGTAGAGTTCCACGCGCATTTCGTGGTCGAGTTCCTGGCCGGCCTGGATGTAGAGGTGATCGATCAGGGCTTCCCACTCGGTGGCGGGCTCCGGCTGGTTGGGGTACCAGAGGTGCAGGGACTCGCTGCTATGCCAGATGGCGATGCCGCTGTAGGGGTCCGTGCCGCCGGTCAAGCCGATGACGATGGCCTCCCAGTCGTAGGAAGCGGTCAATTGGCCGACAAGCTCGCCGAACTCAACGGACTCGTAGTTTGCCTTGACGCCCATTGCCAACAGCCCCTCCGCGATGTGCTGTGTCACGGCACCGCGCACGGTATTGTCGCCATTGGTCGTCAGCGCAAACTCAATCGTGTTGCCCTCTTTGTCCTCCCGGATGCCGTCGCCGTTAGTATCCACCCAACCGAGGCTATCCAGGATTTCATTGGCCCTACCAACGTTATAGGTGAACCGGCGCACTCTGTCCGGGCGGCGTGAGATGTAGCTCATGGCTTGCCCAATTTCCAGGCCGTGCGTCTGATCTACCCATACACCGAGCTTGCATGCTGGTAATACCACTGTAGCATCTGGGCGGGTTGTCAGACAGAGCATGGCTACGCACGTCCCGCGCGATCTATTCAAGCTGCGGAACCCATGCTAACCCGGTTTGTCGCTGTCCGAGAGCCTAGCCGAGTGACGAGCCGCCAGCCTATGCCGTAACGGCTCGAATAGGTTTGGGAACCTCTGTTGTGCTTCGGTGGCGGCGATCACTTGACCAGACGGCGGTGCAAGAGGGCAGCGGCGATAGGGAAGAGCACGATAATCCAGACCATTACGTAAAGGCCGGAGAGCAGGTGGGACATCCCCAGGTCCCCGGTTACAAATCCCCGCGCCAGGTGCACAGAGGGCGTTAGCGGCGCGGCCCAGGCGAGCGGTTCTATCCAGTCCGGCATCGAGGAGATAGGAAAGAAGGCTCCGCTGAAGAAGTAAAGGGGCGTCGCTACCACAGTGAACGTGAGCGACAAAATGTGCACGTTCGGCGCGAGCGCGGCGAAGATGAGACCTAAGGCGCCGAATTGCGCGCCAACCAGCGCGGCCGCAAGCAGGACGCCTACACCGGAGAAGGTGTCAATCCACCCCAGAAAGGCCGCCACCGTCCCTATGGACACAGCCACAATGACGGCTCTGCTCATGGCCCAGGAAATGTCGCCCATGGCGATCTCGCGCGTGCTCACCGGGGCGGTCAGCGTTGTCTCATAGACTCCCTTCTGAATACGGAAGAAAGCCCCCCAGCAGCACTCGAATATGGCATGGAACATTGCCGAGCCCGCGATGATTCCCGGAGTAACGAACTGCGCATACGGCACGCCGTCGATGTCGACTACCAGAGTTCCGATACCAATGCCTACGGCGACGAGGATGACGAAGGGCTCAACGAAATACCAGGTGAGAGAAGGCAGTAAGGTGTGTCTCAACACCAGGGCGTGACGGTACCATATCCCGGCAATGCTGCGCGGCCTAATGCCTGCGAAGTAGGTGTTGCGTGCGGCGGCCATTACTCGTCCGTCAGCTTCCTGCCTGCCATGGAAAGAAATACGTCTTCGAGATTGGAAGGCCGGTAAGAGACCCGCACGCCCTCGAGGCCGGAGAGGTCCGGACGGTCACCGTTGGGGGATGTGACGGTGATAATTGCGCCGGCTTCCCGATAGTCGAGACCGGCGTTTCCGATCCAGTTCACCACGTCTTTACGGACGCCGTTGGACACGCGCACCTGCGCCACTTCCGGCCCCGCGTGCCGTTTCACCAGTTCGTCCGGCGCCCCCTCAGCGAGAATTCTGCCGTGATGCATGATGGCGAGCCGGTCGCACAGGGCCGCTGCTTCATCCATGTAGTGCGTGGACATGAGGATGGTCACACCCGCTTGCTTCATTGTTTCCAACTCTTGCCACACGCGATTGCGTCCTTGCGGGTCAAGGCCCGTCGTCGGCTCGTCGAGCACAATTACTTGAGGGTTAGTCATGAAAGCCCTGGCTATTGCAAGTCGTCTTTTCATACCGCCGGAAAGGCTATCGATGTCCTCTTTCGCCTTGTCGGTAAGGTCAAAGAACATCAGCACGGCGTCCGCTCTTAGCCCCGCCTGTGCACGCGAGAGTCCGGCGATGTATCCATACGCAATGAGATTGTCTTTGGCGTTGAGGTCGGTGTCGAGGCCGTCCTCTTGCGTTACAACGCCCAAAACATTTCGCACTTCTCTTGCTTCGCGGGAAACGTCAATACCGGCCACAATCAGTTCCCCGGCGGTCAACGGGGATAACCCGCTCACCAAGCGCATGGTGGTGGTCTTGCCGGCGCCGTTCGGCCCCAGCAGGCCGTAGGTCTCGCCATGGCTGACCTGGAACGAAACCCCATTCACTGCGACAGTCTCACCAAACCGCTTGGTTATGCCCGTTGCGCGTATAACGATACCGTCGCTTGGGCCGTTCACATACGCTCCTCTGTTCCGGCTTCATTCAAAAAGGGAGTCTTAAGCCGCAGCAGACATTCCGAATGACACTGGGAAACCGGTCACTTCAGACCAACTCTGCCGACATTAGGCTTGGTACGCCTGGAGGGATTCGAACCCCCGACCCTCGGTTCCGAAGACCGATGCTCTATCCACTGAGCTACAGGCGCGAGAAAGGCGCTCGTCTAATTATAGCAGGAGAGAGAGCGTATCCTGCTCTTTGAAGCCCGTCTACAGGAGTCGATACGAAGCCGGCCTACTCGAGTCGCTGATGTCTCGTATCACAAGCGAGTTTCCCAGCGAACGACCTCGATTAAGAGCCTAAGGCCGGATTACGGTACCGTCGGCTTGGCGGATTGGCGGCCAACCGCCGCCATAGGGGGTTTCGGGCAGAGGAAAGCGGGCTGCTAATTCTTCGTCGATATCCACGCCCAAGCCGGGCCGATCGTTCGACCAGAGCCCGCCGTCGCGAATTTCGGGTGTGCCGGGAAACACATCTTGCGCGGCCTGATTGAAGACATGCTGCTCCTGAATGCCGAAGTTGTGGCACGCCAGATCGAGGTGCAGATTGGCGGCGTGACCGACTGGCGATACGTCGCCGGGTCCGTGCCACGCCGTGCGAATGCCATAGAACTCGCAGAGTGCCGCCAGCTTGCGAGCAACCGAGATGCCGCCAATGTCGGAGATGTGGACCCGGATGAAGTCAATAAGCCGTTCTTCGATCAGGGGCATGTACTCGGCCTGGTTCACGAAAAGCTCGCCCATGGCGATGGGCGTGGTGGTCTGCTGCCGCATGATGCGAAAATAGCCATTGTCCTCCGGCGCGAGCGGGTCTTCGAGGAAGAAGAGATGGTAGGGCTCAAGCGCTTTCGCCAGGCCCAGCGCTTGCACCGGCGGCAGACGCTCATGCACGTCGTGGAGCAATTCCACGCCATCGCCCAATTGGTTGCGCAGGTGTTCGAAGAGGCGCGGCACAAGGCGCGCGTAAGGTGTAGGCTCCCAAACACCCTCCAGGGCTTTGTGGTCCACGTCACGCGGTGCTTGTTGTGGCTCCAAGGCGCGCTGGGCCTCGCCGCTGGATTCGCCCTGTGCCATGCGTTGCCACCGCGTGATGTTGCTGCGGGCGCCGTACGTTGCCAGGCCCGGCACCGCCGATTGACAACGCACGTAGCGATACCCTTGGGCCATGTAAGCGCGTACAGACTCTTCCAGGGCGTGCACGTCTTCGCCCGCAGCATGTGCATAGAGGGCGGCGTAGTCGCGGCACTTGCCGCCGAAGAGCTGGTAGAGGGGCATGTTGGCGCATTTGCCTTTGATGTCCCATAGCGCCGCATCCACACCCGCCAACGCATTGTTCAGCACCGGCCCGCTGCGCCAGTAGGAACTGACGTAGGCCGACTGCCAAGCGTCCTCGATGGCGGCGGGGTCTTTGCCGATGAGGAACGGGCGCAAGTACTCTTCCACGGCGGTTACGACCGTCAACGGTCGCTGCGTAAACGTGGCGCAGCCGAGTCCGTAGAGACCGGGTGAGCTGGTCTCCACCTTTACAACAACGAGAGCAATGCCTTCCGGCGCGGTGCAAATCGCGCGTACGTTGGTAATGCGCATAGCTGCTATTCCTTGCGGGTATGTCTTTCACTCGCGGTGCAAATTGCGGCGACTATCCCTTACCCCCGGCTGCCCGATGCAACCTGGGAGATTTGCAGCATCCGATCAAACCCGGCCAGGTCAGGAAAGACCGCTACTCGAGCCCCAGGAATGTGTCGCGCGGCGAGCGCTTTCAAGCGCGCCGCCATATCGAATCCAATCTCGAAGAGCGCGGTCCCGCCAGGACGGAGGTAGGTAGGCAAGTCGGCGAAGATCGCCCGATACGCGTCAAGGCCGTCAGCGCCGCCAGCAAGCGCAAGGCGCGGTTCATAGTCCCGCACGTCGCGGTCGAGGCCCGGTATTTCGTCACGGGGGATGTAGGGCGGGTTGCAGACGATGACGTGGACAGCTTCAGGCAATGCCTGTAGGTAACATCCCTGCAGCAAGACGAGCCTGTCCGAAACCCCGTGAGCGGCACCATTCCGCTGCGCCAGTGCCAGCGCATCGGCAGATATATCTGTGGCGTAGACGGTGGCTTGCGGCAGCGCCTTTGCGATACTCACGGCAATCGCGCCGCTGCCGGTGCCAATGTCAGCGATAAGCGGTTGGGGTATATCGTGGAAAGTCGGTGGGTTGAGGGAATGGCGACTATTGCTGCTTTCGCAGCCGAACAGATCAAGTGCCTTCTCAACAAGCAGTTCCGTTTCCGGCCGGGGGATGAGCACTCGCCGGTCTACCGCGAACGCCAACCCCATGAACTCTTTCTTGCCGATGATATAGGCAACGGGTTCACCTTGCTGACGGCGTAGAATCAGCCCCTGCAGCACGGAAACATGATCGGCCGAGAGCAGGTCCGCTCTGCCGCCGGCCAAGTCTTCTTCGGTACAGCCAAGCACATGCCTAAGGAGAATGCGCGCATCCCGTGCATGGGAGTCAATGCCGCTCCTTCTGAACTGTTGTGAGGCCCAGCGGAGCACGTCTTGCTGGGAAGATGATTGGAGACTACCGCTAGCGAACGCGACAGCGTTCACACTTGGGGGAAATGACTGTGGAGAAGCAGCGGCTTCTTCAATCCCAGTAGCGGGCGCTCTCGTTGCTGAAGTTGCGAGCACGGTGGCGTTCCAATAGATTAGCTCTTCGAGCCGGCGGCAGCCAATCGCTCTGACTCGTACGTGGTTGTGAGAGCGTTCACAACGCCTTCCACGTTGCCGTCCATCAACTGGTCTAGGTTGTAGATGGTAAGGTTGATGCGATGATCGGTCACGCGGTTTTGCGGGAAGTTGTAGGTGCGGATCTTCTCGCTCCGCTCCCCCGTACCTACCAGGCCCCGACGCATGGCGGTCTCTTCCTCTTGCTGCTTGCGCTGCTCCATTTCAAGCACGCGCGCCCGCAAGACTGCCAACGCACGCATCCGGTTCTGCTGCTGCGATCGTTCATCCTGGCACGTTACTACCAGGCCGCTCGGAAGATGGGTAATGCGCACGGCGGAGTCGGTCGTGTTCACGCTCTGGCCGCCGTGACCACTGGCGCGATAGACGTCGATTGAGAGATCGTCCGGGTTGATGGTGACGTCGATTTCCTGCGCTTCGGGCAATACGGCGACCGTGGCGGTCGAGGTATGGATGCGACCACTCGTCTCAGTTACGGGAACGCGTTGCACACGGTGCACACCGCCTTCGAACTTAAGCCGACTATAGGCGCCCTGCCCTTTGACGAGAAAGATGATCTCCTTGAATCCACCGATGCCGGTCGGACTGGATGACAAGAATTCCGTCTTCCAGCCCTGCTTTTCCGCGAAGAGGTTATACATGCGGAAAAGGTCCGCTGCAAAGAGCCCCGCTTCATCGCCACCCGTGCCGGCGCGTATCTCCATGATTACATTGCGGTCGTCGTTTGGATCTTTCGGCACTAAGGCGGCCCGTGTCCGCTCCTGGAGAGACTCCTTCTCGCTCTCAAGTTGCTGAATTTCGAGCCGCGCCATCTCCAAGAGCTCATCTTCATCCTCTTCTGCCAGCAACTCTTCGGCGCCTCTGATTTCCCTATCGACTCGCAGCAGCTCGTTAAAGAGGAGTACTACCTCTCTCAGTGAGGCTTGTTCCTTGGCGAATGCAGTGAGCTGAGGAATGTCATTACTGTGCTCAACCATGAGCAGATTGAGTTCCTGATAGCGTGCTTCGATTTCGGCGAGTTTCTCTAGCATCGTACGCTCTGTATCCTCAAGCGGTTTTTACTGCCGCGGGAACGATATTTCCTTGTGCCTGCTCATCTGCCACCATCACGGCCTGCAAAGCGGCAATAGCAACGGCTACTTGCCCATCGTCCGGCTCGCGGGTTGTCAATGATTGTAAAAGCAGACCCGGCCGAACGAGTGCGCTCACCATCACTTGCCGTAAGTGCGTTGCCGAGAACCGCAGCCACTCATATGAGAGTCCGATGAGCAATGGTACCAGCAGCACACGAGAAAGTACACGAATCCACAGCGGCGGTTGCCCCAGCAACGCAAAGACGACCACACTCAACGCTACCACAACCAGCAGCAGCGTTGTACCACAGCGTGGATGCGCAGTTGAGCAGGCCTGTACTGTTCCGGGCTCCAAATCCATACCCCGCTCCTGCGCGTGGACGGCTTTGTGTTCGGCGCCGTGGTATGCAAATACCCGCGCGATCTTCGGCGCTCTTCCAATAAGCCAAAGGTAGCCAATCAACAAGAAGAGACGCACCAGGCCCTCGACAAGATTGGCAACTACGGCGCTGCTGCCTTGCCCGTACAGAGGACTGGCGATAAGCGTGGGTGCAACGAAAAAGAGGCCGATCCCAATCGTCAACGACATGAGCATGTTTGGGCGCACCGAGGACCCGGGGGGCAAATATTCCGGTTCGCCTTCCTCAATCTCTTCGTCTGCTGCCACCTGCGCGGAAAACGAGAGCGCGCGGTTACCAAGCGTCAAGGCGTCCCACAGCATCACCATGCCGCGCAGTAATGGGATCCTGCGTATGAATCCCCCATGAAATCGCGGCGGAAGCGTCTCAGCGCAAGTGACGATGTGCCCCTTAGGATGGCGTACGGCCACCGCCACGTGGCGATGACCGCGCATCATCACACCTTCAAGTACCGCTTGTCCGCCGTAGAGAGGCCGTGCCATGCATCTTGCGCCACGTGGAAACTATCCTCGAAGCGCAATCACCATTTACTCCTTGTAGAAGGGGTTTCTGAGACCGCATCCACCATGCATAGGATAGAGCAACACTGCCAATCCCCTTAGCCTCAATTCGCCGCAGTGAGCGTAGAGTTTCTAATACGGCGTAACCGGAAACCGGCAGCTAATCTTGCAGCCGCTTCGAACGGCGCAACCGCTGCATGAAGCGATCTACCTGACCTTCAGTATCGACCAACTTCTGCTGGCCGGTATAGAAGGGGTGACACTTCGAGCACAAGTCGACACGCAGCGACTCTGAAGTCGATCCGGTCATAATCTCATTGCCGCAACTACAAACAATCTTTGCCCGCTCGTGATACGTTGGATGTATGCCAGTCTTCATTTCCTGATCTTTCTCAATAAGTAGCCCTTCCTTACCTTGGAAGCGCTATCCTCCGCAATTGGGACATGCTACACATTCGCCGCGCCGCAAGTATCTAGTGAAGTTCAGATCCGAGACAACCCCAAACCCGCCAATTCGCTCACCGGCTGACGGCTGCTCGCGCTCCACATGCCACGCGCTCGTTTGCTAACGGGAAGCGGTTGACAGCCTAAATTCAGCGCCACTTCGTGCACGCATGCGTTAATAGTATACCGCATGTTTGTCATGTGGTACAGTTGAATCGCCTTGAGAGCGGGCGAAGCTTACACCCATAAACCGTGGAAGCAGTCACTGCAAAACGCCCTGCACGCTACCCCTTACCGCCTTAGAAAGACCATACCTTCAGGTAAGGCATAATGCCGTCGTTGGAAGTCAACATTGCACCGCGCCACCCCAGCGGCCTCGTACTCAAGAACCCCGTCATAACGGCATCCGGCACGTTTGGCTATGGCACAGAGTACGCTTCCATCTATGATGTGAATCGCCTCGGCGCGATCGCAGCCAAAGCCGTCACACTGAGACCGCGCAGCGGCAACCCTATGCCCCGCATCGTGGAAGTTCCCGGCGGCATGCTCAATGCCATCGGCCTGCAAAACGTCGGCGCGGAAGCCCTAATCCGAGACAAAGCACCAATTTGGGCCAGGTGGAATGTGCCGGTAATTGCCAACGTGGCCGGAGCTTCTTTGGAAGAATTCGTAACCATTGCCGAAATGCTGGACGGCGCGCCCGGTATCGCCGCCTTAGAGCTCAACATATCCTGCCCCAACGTCGCCCATGGACTCGACTTCGGCACCGACCCTGCGATGGCCGGCGCAGTTACGCAAGCAGTGAGCGAGCGCAGTTCCTTGCCCCTGATCGTCAAACTAACGCCGAACGTCACGGATATACGGCCGGTTGCTACCGCCGTTGCCGAGGCCGGCGCCCATGCCTTGGCGATCATGAATACCCTCTCCGGCCTGGCCATTGACGTTGCGCAGAAACGCCCCGTGCTGGCCACCACTTCAGGCGGGCTATCCGGTCCCGCGGTGCGCAGTATCGCCCTGCGCCTGGTATACACCGTGGCGCCATTGGTTGACATTCCCATCATTGGCATCGGCGGCATCGGCACCACCGAGGATGCACTCATGTTCTTGATGGCAGGGGCTACGGCAATACAGGTGGGCACGGCGAATTTCTACAACCACCGTGCGCCATTAGAGATCATCGCAGGTCTTGAAGCCTATTGCGCGGAAGAAGGCTTGGAGAGCATTGAGGAAATCATCGGCGCGGCGCTTCCCCAGCACGCGGCGATCTCGTCCACGTAACCTCTGCCGTCCAATTAACTGCTACATGATGGAGCGGATTAGGCCGCCGTCTACCTGAAGCGTCGCACCCGTGATGTAGCTTGCTCGCGGCGAAGCGAGAAAAACGGCAAGGTCCGCCAGCTCCTCCGGCCGTCCGAGACGACCCAACGGAATCTTGGTCTCGTAATCTTGCATGATGCTCTCTTCGGTCCGGCCGGACGACTTTACCTGGGCGGCGACGTTATCCTTGATGCGGTCGGTGAAGATGCTTCCGGGGCAGATGTTGTTTACCAGAATATTTTCAGCCGCCAATTCGCTCGCCAGGGTCTTGGCCAAGCCAATCACTGCGGGACGGATTGAATTCGAAAGCAGGAGGTTCTCCAGCGGTTGCTTAACAGACGTGGATGTCACGTTGATAATGCGCCCGCCATCTGTCTTCCGCATGTGAGGCAGCACCGCGCGCACAAAGCGCACGACGCTCATGAATGTCAGGTTGAAGGCGTTCTCCCAGTCTTCATCCTCGAAGTCCGCAAACGTCCCCATGGGCGGACCGCCCGCATTGTTCACGAGAATGTCTATCTTTCCCTGCCGTTGCACCACAGTGTCAATGAAGTTCGTAATGGAATCCGGTTTCATCACGTCAACGGGAACCGCCAACACTTCGGAGCCGGCCTTCGCCTGAATCTCTTGTGCGGCTTGCGAGAGGTTGTCCGGACTGCGCGAGCAGATTGCTACGCGGGCGCCCTCCATGGCCAAGCCGAGGGCAATTGCCTTCCCCAGACCCTTGCTCCCTGCGGACACAATTGCGGTCTTGCCGCTAAGCTCGAGATCCATGCGCTTGGCTCCTTCTTTTCTGTCTACTCTTGAATATCTGGGTGCATGTCGTTATTGGGACTTCCCATGAACTTCCGCTATCTCTTCAGGGCGTCGCTGCCTCTAGTCGGGAGATATGGCTCGCGCCGCCCGCCCCATGTCCAAGCGAGCAATTCGTCCGACCGCATTAAGTCCTGGCACGACTCACCTTACACGGGTACGTGCTAGACCGCACTTTCCACGTGTTCTTTGAAAGGAATCCGCAACGTACGATCCTCAAGCCGCGCAGTGCCCGGTGAGAGCCGAGCGAGGACCGTTGGCAAAACGATGTTCCGACGATATGCGCCAATCCGCACAGTAAGTTCATCGCCTCGCTTCAACACGTCAATGTTTCCCTTCTGACCGAAAGGCAATTCAATGTCTAGGATAAAGCCCCCATCGTCCCTCTGTACAGAATGGCTGCGTCCATCATAGTAGAGCTTCAGAGGATCGTCGTCGGCAAAGAGCACGGCGGCAGTCTGCTTGAGCATCTCGATTCCCACGACTTCCCGGGCAAAGAGCGGGACTTCCCGTATTGGTATCGGCGAGAAGGCTTCGTGAATGAATTCTAGGTGCTTCTTTTGGGTCGCATGCCACTCCGTGAAGTAGGCGTCTTGCACAGTATCGGGGAGAACGCGGTTACAAACAACCAGATCGGTGCCGTACCCGTACAACGTCAGGTACGTGAGCGTGCGTTGCGCCTCACGGATCACCATGCGCTCCGGATTGAGCACCATGCGAACGGAGGCGCGTTGGCGGTCGGCCAGAACATCGCGGAGCCTTCCCAATTGGCGCACCAGGTCCTCAGCTTGGTTGAAAACCTCGCTGCCCGGTGTGGGTATTCCAATAACCGACTCCAGCACCGGGCCGACCACACGTGCCACGCGCCGCTTCAAGGGCAGGATCCTTTCCAGCCACCAGCGGGCGTCCTCCGGAAAAGCAAGCAACCGCAGCGTCTCAGCAGTCGGCGCACAATCTACCACCACGGCGTCGTATTCGTTCGACTCGTGGTGCATGTTTACCCAGAGCAGGCTCGACAACTCCTCCATGCCGGGCAAAATTGCCATCTCTTCGGCAAGCGTTTCGTCAATTCCGCGCCACGCCAGCAGGGCGCTAAGCCACGCCTGGACCGTGCCCCAGTGTTTACGCAGGTTATAGTAGACATCGGTCTCCTGCGCCCACAGATTTGGCGCAATGTTGGTCGGCTCGGGCCCTAGCTCTATGTCAAGAGAATCACCCAGGCTATGCGCAGAGTCGGTGCTCATGACTATCGTGCGGTAGCCAAGCTCCGCGCACCGCAACGCAGTTGCGGCTGCGCACGTGGTCTTTCCCACTCCTCCTTTGCCGGTGTAGAGCAAGACGCGTTGTGCCACTGTGGCTTCCTCTAGGAGTTCGAACGCCTATTAGTTCTTTCTCTATGGTAGCACCTTGATTCCGGGATATGAAAATCCCCGGCGCATCTTACCAGGATTACATCGGCGAGGATAGCGGTTCGCTATGCGCAATCAAGGACTTTTTCACTCTACTATGGCGCGTTTCTTTTCACTCTTGTTGCCGTAAGGTCAATCGCGAAAAACTTAGGCGTCGGAGATGGGGAGTGTGTATGGCAAACGCGCCTAGAAACTAAGCTACTTGAGAAAAACAGCCGCCACGGGCCATGCTGGGCCGCACACTGCGGATGAAACCTGGGGACCGGGTAGACCTTGCATGATTACGTAGGGGCACGGCATGCCGTGCCCCTACGTTTTCCTTTCAGCAGTGGGAGACCTGTCCCGCACTCCCAACGAGATCGGAGTCTGCTTCCCGCTCGCGGACTAAGACGCTGATTCCAGTCTTGTCCCTGCGCCGCCGTTCTGGCTCGACCGATATGCCGCCTCAATAAACGAAATGATCTCAATTGTCTCTTCGATGGCGAGCGGCGGAGTGCCGGTCTCCAGCATTTTCATGATTTCCCGCAGCAGGTTACGGTAATTATTGCTGGTGAATATATCGGAGTTTATGGCCCGCTTCTCCGAGAACACCGTCAACCCGTAGCCGCCTCCGCCAGAACGAATAGCGCGGACGGTGCCCAAGCGACCACCATCCCAGCGCCCCGTCACGTGATCTGCGCCGTCAGTGCGCACAGCCCACACCTCTTGGCAGCCCGGCCCCATGAGGGAAAAGAGCACTTCAACGCCATGAATGCCGTAATTGAGCAGTCCCGGATTGGCATAGTGTTCCGACCCCGGGCTGTATACCATAGCTCCTTGCGCGCCGCCCTCGTCGGCAAGCGTTGCCTGGAGATCCACCACCGTTTCCGTATAACGCAATGATGACGCAGAGAAGACCGGCACCCCATGTTTCGCCGACAAGTCGGCAATGGCGCGCCCCTGGGCAGTGGTTGCGGCGTAGGGCTTGTCGATGAAGAGCGGCACACCGGCTTCAAGGAACGGCTTGGCGTGGTCGAGGTGAAGATTGCCCTCATTCGACTCGATGAAGACGGCGTCTACGTGACCGATCATGTCAACCGGATTGTCAACTATCTGCACGCCCATTTCTCTGAGCTCTTCCGTATAGCCCGGTATCCGCTCCGGCGAGACGCGCGACTCCCCCGGGCACCCCATGACGATGTTCCCACCATCCACCCATTGGTCTTCTTCGATATCCAGGTGGTTGAGTCGTTTCGTAAATTGCACGACATGTGACGTGTCGAAATCCACCAAGCCGATCTTGCGCATTGTTTTCCTTCACCTCTCAGATGACTACGCGACCGCAATTCTGCACAATTCGCACAACCTACGTGTCCTTCCCAGCCGGCCGTTTGGGCGCTCCTGGGGAATTGTGCGTCGTGTCAAGTATAGCCGAAGTGTTTCGCACCATCTAGTTACCGCACAGACTATTGTATCGACCAACCTTCTATTCGCGGAATAAGCAGGTACTTACACAACAACGCGTACAGGCATCTGCCACGCGTGTGCTACCATGCCTGAAAGGCAAGCGGAGCGAATTTGAGTTAGTCCAATTGGCAAGCTCCTATAGTTGCAAGAAGCGGAGACGCCCCTGTATGAATCAAGATGACCTTCGACAACAATTCGACGATCAAGGCTACGTGAGGCTCAGTGGCTTTCTCAATTCGAGTGTGGTGGCGCAAGCACGCGCTGCCATGGAAGAGCTCGTGGAGCGCCAAGCACGGCAACTGGTCGCAGCCGGTAAGATCGCACATGCGATGGAGACGGAGCCTTTTGAGACGCGCTTCTTCCGGCTCTTCGAGAACAATCTGGAAGATGCCCCGAAGTCGTTTCGCAGAGAGCTGCACTTGTCCGGCCTTTTCGACCTCTTCTTTAACCCGGCCTTGCTGGACGTGGTTGAAGTCCTCCTTGGGCCTGAGGTCCGCCTATACCCCAATTACACCGCTCGTCCCAAGTTCCCCGAGTGGAAAGGCACCGAGGTGCTTTGGCACCAGGATGGCGGCTACACGGAGCAGATCGCCGGCGCTAAAGGGAGCGTGGAATTGCAGAGGATGGTGAATGTCTGGACACCGTTGGTGCCTGCCAATGCGGTGAACGGCTGCATGCAGTTTGTACCGGGCACACACAAGCTCGGCACTGTGCCCCACGAAACCCGCGAGTACTACCTGGAAATTGCACAAGAGACGCTGGACCCGCACGTGAAGACGGCCATCGACGTTGAACTCGATCCTGGAGACGTTGTTCTGTTCCAAAACCTTCTCTTCCACCGCGGGCAACCAAACCATAGCAACGAGATCCGCTGGAGCTTTGACTGGCGCTACCAAGACGCGAGACAGCCGACGTTGCGCAAGGAGGAAGGACACATTGCGCGGAGTAGCAGCCAACCTGCGAGCGCAGTAAAGAGTGCCGAGGAGTGGGCCGGCCTGACGTTTGGCTAGTTTGAAGCCTCTGCTCACCGGAGAAAGGACCGAGATGCAACTTACCGACAGAGTGGCGATAGTTACCGGAGCCGGTCGGGGCATTGGCCGCGCTACGGCTGAGCGGCTGGCGGAAGCCGGCGCCAAAGTGGTGGTGGGCGACGTGAACGCCGAGACCGCTTCGGCGGTTGCCGGCGCGATTATTGATGCGGGCGGCGCCGCAATCGGCGTGCAGGTAGACGTCTCTAGCGAAGCGGATGCCGAACGCCTGGCCCAGTCCACATGTGATTGCTTTGGCCGCATCGACGTACTGGTCAACAACGCCGGTATCGGTCTCTATACGCCGCTCGTGGAAACTACCTTGGCGCAGTGGAATCAGGTGCTTGCCGTAAACCTGACCAGTATCTTCCTCTGCAGCAAGTACTGTGTTCCGGTCATGATAGAGAACGGCGGCGGCAGCATCGTCAACATCGCCTCCGCCCGCGCCATCGCCACCACGGCACGCACCACGGCGTATACGGCCACCAAGGGTGCGGTCGTAGCGCTTACGAAAGCCATGGCGACGGAATTTGGCGACGACGGCATACGGGTCAATTGTGTGCTCCCCGGCGCTATCGATACCGACATGATGCGGGAGAATATGGCGGCGGACGGAGTCAGCTTTGAAGAAGGCGTCGGTCAATTCCTTCAGAAGACGCCATTGCGGCGCGTTGGCGCAGGCCGGGACATTGCCAACACCGTGACGTTCCTGGCATCGGACGAGGCCCCGTACACTACCGGCGCGGCCTTGGTTGTGGATGGCGGTCGGACCGTCCATATTTGATCCGTGCCCAAACAAGAAGCCGGATCGTCCACCGGGAATGCAAACAGTGCTGCCGTTAACTGTTGCCGAGCTGCTCAAGACGTTGCGCTCGGCTGGAGTCCGCCTTGCAGGCGGCCCACCCACCTAACCGTTGCCTGCTCTCGCGCCTTGCGACCGTCACGCTATAGTAGGCGCCAGATACCCAATGGTATAATTGTTACTGTCTACACCCAGTTCCTGCTAAGCAACAACGTGGGGGCGCGGTAGCTGGGTTCGCAGGAAGAGGGACCCATAGGGAAACCATGATCAACTTTCCCCAGTGCCTGAAGTGTCATACGGGCGTGCTCGTGCCCTTTTCCGATTTTGGCGGTCAAGGCTCGTCGGTAATGTTCAAGGCGTGGGTGTGCACAAATCCTGACTGCTTCTTCAATCTCAAGATCCGCAACGGAGATGTTTATGTAAACGAACGAGTTACCGATGCTGAACGGGAGCCTCGTCCTGTTCGCTAGTCTCATCCCCTGAAGCCACGGCCGTGCGCAACCGCCACAACAGCGCACCATGAGGCTAATCTCAGGGTAACGCTCCTGGGCATTAACTATGGCAAAGATACTGCTGCGTGAGCAGTACGCGTGCTACAACCACCCGCATCGCAAGACCACCGATCGTTGCGATCGCTGTGGTACGGTATTCTGCGAAGAATGCTTGACTGCACGGGGCGAGCGACATTTCTGCCACCGTTGCACTACGCAGTATGACGCTATACAGGCGCGCCGCCAACGACCTTTGCGTCAAAAGCTTATGGACTTTGCGCCAAAACGCTCGTCAGTAATCTTTACCCTGGGGTTCTTAGCCTTGATCTTGGCAGTTGGCGGCATTTTTGGAAGACAGCTTGCCTCGATCACTCTAGAACCGGAAGAAGCGGCGCGCGTGGCTCGCGCATTCAGTCGCACGCTCCAAACTTCTGAGGGGCTAAACCTCGTCGAAGCAATTGTGGGCGGTCAGGTGCTTGCTGCTTCCAGCGAGCGGGAGGATGACGACCACGTTGCTAAGCGTTTGGTGGATGGGTGGACCGGCACCATAGTTTCGGACTGGCGCTCAGAGAATGCCACTCTTCCGCAGGAAATCGTCTTAGGCATCGAGCGTGAGGTGCTTGCGGGAGGCCAAGCCTATGCGAATGCGATTACGCTTCAGGCCAGCGAACAAAGCCCGCCGGAAACGTGGCCTCAAGAATTTCGCGTCTTTGTAAGCACAGAATCTGCAGATGGGCCGTGGGAAGAAGTGGGCACGTTTACACTGGCTGAGAGCCCGCTCTTGCAGCGGTTTACTTTCGAGACTCATCCTACGTGGTATGTGAAGATCGTCATTCTGAGCAACTATGGGAGTACCGAGTACACATCGCTGATGGAGGTAGGCGTCTACCTCACGGAGTAGGTTCTTTCCCGTTCGAACACGAGCCTGGGCCGCGACATGAACGGCCATGCCGCCCGCCTGCTCCCACGAAACGCAATGAACAAGATGACACCCTCTACACACATGCAGAAAGCTCCGCGGTGAAGCGGTTCAAACAGCTACTTGGCGGCAAATCGCTCGAAGAGAGCGCAGAAAAGAGTCGCGGGGGTGCCTTTTCGGCGCTCCGTGAGCTCTTTCGGCCCGGAGTCCGGCTGGACGAAGACTTTTGGGAAGAGCTTGAAGCCACGCTTATCATGGCCGACGTAGGCCCTTATCTTGCTGACGACATAATTGAGATCGCGCGCGAGACGATCGCGCAAGCCAAGCTCGATTCGGCGGCAGACGCGCACGGTCTGATAGAAGATCTGCTCGTAGCACAACTCACTGCAGACTCCGGTGAGCTCCTTAACGCACAACCCCTCACCGTTGTCCTTATGGTTGGCGTCAACGGTTCCGGCAAGACCACGATGTCGGCGAAACTGGCGCACTGGCTGCAGGAGCAAGGCCATACTTGCATGCTGGCGGCGGCGGACACGTTTCGCGCTGCCGCGATCGATCAGCTACGTATTTGGGCGGAGCGCCTCGACGTGCCCCTCATTGCGCAGCAGCCGGGGTCGGATCCGGGCGCCGTGGTTTTCGATGCCATCGATGCCGCGCTCGCGCGCAACGCCTCGCACCTCATCGTGGACACTGCCGGTCGTCTCCATACTAAGGCAAACCTCATGGATGAGCTCCGCAAGGTGCAGCATATCGTTGCCAACCGCGTGGGTGCTTCGGCGATTGAGACCTTGCTTGTAATCGATGCGATCATGGGTCAGAACGTACTAAATCAAGCGAAGATCTTTTGCGACTCGGTTAACGTATCGGGAATTGTCCTGACAAAACTCGATAGCACGGCACGGGGCGGCAGTGTCTTCGGCATTGCCCGTGAATTGAATCTTCCAATTAAGCTTGTGGGCACGGGCGAGCAATTGAATGATTTGGATGCTTTTGACAGCACACGGTTCGTCCGTGCCCTACTTGGCGAGCCCGTGCCGACGTAGAATTGGCACGTTTCAGCAAGTATATTGTGGCGCTTCAGATAACAGCGGAAAGGAACGTGCAGCGTGAAGGGTGTCATTCTGGTCGGAGGCAGTGGTAGTCGCTTGGACCCGCTCACTCGGGTGGCGAACAAGCATCTCTTGCCGATTTATGACAAGCCAATGGTGTACTATCCCATCCAGACTCTGGTGAATGCCGGAATAACCGACATTATGTTAGTCACCGGCGGCAGTAACGCCGGTGACTTCTTGCGCTTGTTGGGAAACGGCAACGACTTTGGCTTGAAACGCCTCCACTACACGTATCAGGATCGACCTGCCGGCATCGCCCACGCCCTCGGACTGGCGCGGGACTTTGCGGAAGGCGACTCCCTGTTACTGATGCTCGGCGATAACATCATTGAAGGGAACCTGGTCGCAGCACGCCGAAACTTCGAGGAGCAGGAGCGGGGCGCGCGCGTCATGTTGACCCGGGTTGAAAATCCATCGAGCTACGGCGTGGTAGAGATCGAGGACGGCCGCATCAAGAACATCACAGAGAAGCCGGCAAGACCAAAGTCAAATCTCGTACAGACCGGGATTTACTTCTACGATGAGCGGGTTTTTGAGATCGTCTCCAAGCTCCGCCCCTCAGGACGGGGTGAGATGGAGATTACGGACGTGAATAACTACTATCTCCAGGAAGGCAATCTGGAGTACGATATCCTTGAGGGCTTTTGGGCAGACTGCGGTGAATCTTTCGAGATGTACCTGGAGTCCCAAAACCTCGTGGCCCAGCATGGGGCAAATAAGCTCGATACCTAATGGTGTGTGTTAATTATGTTTGAATCGCTTTCCGATCGCCTGCAGGGCGTGCTCAAGGGGCTGCGCGGGCGCGGCAAACTGAGCGAGGCCGACGTGGATGCCGCCCTGCGTGAGGTACGCCTGGCGCTTTTCGAGGCTGACGTTAGTTTCAAAGTCGTGCGCAGTTTTCTCAAGGCGCTGCGCGAGCGGGCCATAGGCGCCGAGGTCATGGAAAGCCTGACGCCGGGGCAGCAGGTCGTCAAGATCGTTCATGAAGAGCTCATACGCCTCCTCGGCGATCCCGTCCCGCTCACGCTATCCGGCTCGCCGCCGCACGTTATCATGCTGGTTGGCCTGCAAGGCTCAGGCAAGACAACCGCCGCGGGCAAGCTTGCCCTGGCGCTGCGCAAGCAAGGACAGCGCTGCCTGCTGGCTGCGGCGGACATCTATCGTCCCGCGGCAATCGAACAGCTTCAGACCATCGGCAAGCAAATAGATGTGCCGGTGCATGCCATGGGCACGACTCAACCGCCCACGATAATTGCCAAAACAGCCGTCGAACGCGCGCGCAAAGAGCGACTGAATACAGTCATCGTTGATACGGCAGGACGCCTTCAGATTGACACGGATATGATGGCCGAGATTCAAGAAATCGCGGCAGCCGTCTCACCCCAGGAGGTATTGCTCGTTGCCGATGCGATGACGGGTCAAGAAGCCGTCAACGTGGCGCAGGCATTCCACGACCAGGTGCCGCTCACGGGACTAATCCTCACGAAGACCGACGGCGACGCGCGCGGCGGCGCAGCGCTGTCCGTACGGAGTGTGACCGGCATACCGATTAGGTTTCTGGGCAGCGGCGAGAAGATCGAGCCGCTTGATCCCTTCTATCCGGACCGCTTAGCATCGCGTATCTTGGGCATGGGCGACGTGCTCAGTCTCATCGAGCGCGCTGAAGAGACCATCGATACCGAGCAGGCTGCCGCTCTAGAGAAGAAGATTCGCACCGCCAGCTTTACCTTAGAGGACTTTGTAGAGCAGTTACAGCAGATCAAGAAAATGGGATCGTTGGGACAAATACTCGAAATGGTCCCCGGTATGGGTCAGTACATGCGCAATCCCGCAATGGCTGCGGCGCTAGACGAACGCCAGTTCGCCCGCGTAGAGGCCATGATCTACTCGATGACTCTGGCTGAACGGCGCAGCCCTGCCATCATCGATGGTTCCCGGCGGCGGCGCATAGCGACCGGCAGCGGCACAACCCCTGCCGAAGTCAACCAACTCCTCAACAATTTCCGCCAGATGCAGACCGTAATGAAATCACTGGCGACGGGCAAGATTCCGAGCAATCTCACGCGCCTTCTCGGATAGTCCGGTCGTTAGTACAGTTCTGCGGCGCCGTTCTTGTCTCATCCACAACGCCTTGCCAAGACTTAGGCCGGATGCTCCGCTCTTCTCAATTGCAGGAAGTGTCTCGTAGCACGGTCGAGTTGCACCGTTTTGGCGGCACTGGGGTCAGTAGCCGCCCTCATTCCTGGGGTAGGCAAAATGCACCTCCACAGACGATACCTAATCGAGAGAGACACTTCTGGAGCGCAAGTATTCGAACGATACCGGAATGCCTTATTCGCCGTTGCGGCTCCGGCCGAAAAGCGGGGCAAACTGAAAGACCAACCAGCCGAGAATACCTGCTAGCAACGATCCCACCAAAATGCTGATCTTTGCGGCTTCCAGCAACTCCGTGCCGCCCATTGCGAGATTGGCAATGAAGAGCGACATAGTGAAACCGATACCCGCCAGGCATCCCGCGCCAAACACGTGCACCCAGCGCACGCGACTGGGTAACGTGGCGAGACCCAACCGCACCGCTACTACGGAAAAGAGCATGATGCCGAGCGGCTTGCCGACAAGGAGACCTAGCGCCACACCCCGTGCCAGCGGCTCTTCGATCATACTGGTAAAGTCAGCCTTGATCGAGACACCGGCGTTGGCGAGCGCAAACAAAGGCATGATGCCGAATACCGTCCACGGGTGAAGCGTGTTCTCAAAGCGCTGCAACGGCGATTGCGCTCCGAGGGCAGTCCGCTCGATCGAGCGCATCAGGGAAACCTGCTCTTCATTCGCGAGCACACTGTCCCCGTGACCCGAGGCCTGGGCAAACTCGTCGATGTACACGCGGCTCAAGTTGGTGAATTCCGCGCTATCGATACGCCGGCGCACCGGAATCGTAAACGCGGCAATGACCCCCGCCACGGTCGGATGTACTCCCGAGAAAATAAAGGCCGGCCACAGACCGCACGCCCCCAAGAGGATGTACACGAGGGTGCTGCGAATTCCCATGCGATTGGCCGCTATCATCAGTAGCACGAACACCCCTGCGATGCCTAACGCCAGCAGCGAGATGTCGCTCGTATAGAAAATAGCAATCACGAGCACCGCGCCAATGTCGTCCACGATGGCGAGAGCGGTGAGGAAAACCTTTATGGGAGTGGGCACTCTGCTACCCAGGACTGCCATCACGCCAAGCGTAAACGCGATGTCGGTTGCCATGGGGATGCCCCAGCCGCGTTGCGCCGGCCCGCCCCAGTTGAACCACAGGAAGATGGCAGCGGGCACAAGCATGCCACCGATAGCCGCCATGATTGGCAGCATCGCGCGTCGCAGGGAGGCGAGTTCCCCGGCAACCACTTCGCGCTTTATCTCAAGGCCCACCACAAAGAAGAAGATTGCCATCAGGCCGTCGTTGATCCAGTATTCGAGCGGCTGGTCGAACACATCGTTTAGCCAATGAACGTCGCCGAATTTGACGGCAATGTGGAGATGCCAGAGGTCATAGTATGAAGAGCCAAAAGGAGAATTTGCCCACACGATGGCAACGATCACGCAGACCATCAAGACGATGCCACTGGAGGCCTGCGCATGAGCGAACTCTTGAAAGAGGCCAAAGACACGAAACGGCCTGTGCGCACGCGGCGAAGCGCGATTCTTTGCAGCATTCACGTTTTCGGTGTCTTTGTTCACTACCGAATCCTCAGCATCCGCTAACCGGTCAATTTACGGGAGTAACAGCCTCTTCCAACGGGGTCCCGCGAGGCGTCCTTATACTATAGCGCACCAAATGATCGAAGTCTCAGACTGTGACAGAGGGCTTCCCAAGAAGAAGCGGCGCCCAAACGATCCTCCAAGAATCAAGGCGCCTGAGGCCCTTCGTTCAGCAAGCGTGCTCATCAAAAGACCGCTTACTTGGCTATGAGAGGCGCACTGCGCCAAAATGACTAAGGTAGAAAAGTCCACCAGGTGAGCTATAGAGGGTCTAACTGGTTATGAGCTTGGGACGGTATTGCAGGGCCTCAGCCAGGTGCCGGACTGCAATGGATTCGGCTTCGTCCATGTCCGCAATCGTGCGTGCGAGCTTGAGCACGCGATGAAAGCTGCGCGCAGTCAATTGCATGCGATCCATGGCCGTCCGCATGAGATTCTGCGCCTCCTCTTGGAGCGCGCAGAATTCACGCACGTGACGGGGCCCTATTTCGCCGTTGGTCTTGAAGGGGAGCTCGGCAAACCGTTCCTGTTGCACCTGACGCGCGCGGATAACACGCTCACGCACGTCTGCCGACGGTTCGCCGCGTCGATCTTCGGTCAGCTTTTCATACTCAACACGCGGTACTTCAACATGAATGTCTACGCGGTCGAGGAGCGGGCCGGAGAGTTTTCTCTGATAGCGCGTGACGATAGCGGGATTGCACGTGCACGAGCGCACCGGATCGCCGTACCAGCCGCACGGGCAGGGGTTCATTGCGCCGATGAGCAAGAACTGTGCGGGAAACGTCATTGAACCCGAAGCTCGCGAGATTGTCACTTTGCCGGATTCGAGCGGCTGGCGCAGCATGTCGAGCATGTTGCTGGGGAACTCGGGTATCTCATCGAGGAACAAGACGCCGCGATGCGCTTGGCTGATTTCACCCGGCCGCGGAAAGCGCCCGCCGCCGACAAGTCCCGCGTGGGAGACGGTGTGGTGGGGCGAGCGAAAAGGCCGCTTCAAGACGAGAGGTTCATCCGGCTGCAATAGTCCGCACACGCTATAGACTTTGCTCACCTCAATGGCTTCCTCCAGCGAGAGCGGCGGCAAGATCGACGAGACTGCCTGGGCAAGCAGGGACTTGCCGGTACCGGGCGGACCGGAAAAGAGCACGTTATGGCCGCCGCTGCACGCCACTTCCAAGGCGCGCTTGGCGTGCTCTTGGCCCTTTACGTCCGCCAGATCGACATCGTATTCCACCGGGTCATTGTTCTCCGCGTCCGGCGGTCGGGCTTTGGCAAGCGATTCCATGCCGTTGAGGTGCAACACCAGTTGCCGCAGGTGAGTCGCCGGATAAACCGCCAATCCGGCAATGATCGCGGCCTCCGCGCCGTTGGACTCCGGTACGAATACGGTGCGTACGCCCCAGCGGAGGCAATTGGACACAAGCGGCAAAACGCCTCTCGTATGGCGCAGCGCCCCTTCAAGCGCCAACTCGCCAAGGAATAGCGACTCTTCCAATCCTTCCGCAGCTAATTGACCGCTGGCAACCAGAATGCCGATGGCAATGGCGACTTCGAGCCCGGTGCCTTCCTTCGCTACGTCCGCCGGCGCGAGATTGACCGTTACCCGCTTCTGTGGAAAGACAAAGCCTGAGTTGCGCACAGCAGCGCGCACCCGTTCTCGCGCTTCCTGCACAGCCGTGTCGGGCAAGCCGACAATGACAAATGAGGGGAGACCGTCGGCGAGATCTACTTCTACCTCAACCTGAGCGCTTTCAATGCCAACGAGAGTAGCGGCCGTAATCTTGGCGAGCATACCGAATCCTAGTGTCCAGCTAAATCGGTCTTACACATGCATCACTAAAGGTACGGAGACTTGTACACGTAAGCAAGGAATGAAGCAAATGGCTACGTCGGCGCTCTCTGCCGCATATCGCCGATGTCAATGGTGCATAGTCCCTTCGAGGGAAGCGCCTGTCCAACTAGAAGCAAATTCGCCCCCAAACGGCGGAAACTGCCGTCTCCGGCACTAATCGAACATTTGTTCCGCCGAAGGAATGTTACGCGCTGTCGGCCCGCAGCCGAAGCCAACGTGTCACAGTCAGTGAAGCGGGTCGAAAAACGTCAGTTCAGCGCCGAAATTGTCCATCGCCGCCACCGCGTCTCCTTCAAGAGCCGTCCGGATGTTGCGCGTGCGGTGAGCGACCGTAATTTCAGTCCGTGCCGCCGGGTATTCCAGTGAAATTGGTTTACCCGGATCAGGTTGGGCAATGAACAGGTGTTCTCCTAATACCAGGTAGTCGTCGGTACCACTGACTTGCAACGCAGACCTGTCGGCCCACCGCGGCAATCTGATCCAAAGTGGCGCCGCGTGTCTGGTCGTCACGCTCACTCGGCCTGACGATTCGCCCGCCTGCACCCGCGCGTCCGGCGTGTCCTGGTCCAACAGCAGGTTCACCCGTACGCCATCGGGCCCTGTCACGACGCCCTCCCTGAGCACTTCGCAGAGGGTCCCGACTACTCCGCCGACTATGTCCATATTGAAGCTGACCCGCTCGAGACCAATCGGGCGGTGGCCGTACGGCGCTGGAAACCCAAACGCTCCCAGGTGCCGTTCTCTCACACTTCTCAGACCATCTTCGTCTGCCGGATTGGCAGGTTCGGGGATGAAATCCGCGTCGCGAAGTTGGGACGGCAACAGGTGCCCGCGTAGTATCCTTTCGGCGTCCTGGAAGTACCCGGGATATCCGTGCCGGCCGAGTATCAGGTCTGTTTCGACGATGTCGCCGGTGTTGTTGCCCTCGCCCTTGTCGGCCGGGCTGTCGTCGGCGCTGCTCTCGATCACCCAGCCCAGTTCGTCGCGGATCGCCCACAGCCCGTTGTCGGCAAAGGCCCGTACTCGCTCCAGGAGTGCGGCGTCGCCGGTCAGGTCCGCAAGCTGCGCCAGAGAGGACATGACGCAGGTCGTCGAGTGCGTGTGCGTGCCGAACTTCTCGCGGTCATACGACCCGTCCGGCAAGTAGAACTCGGACGTGGCCTTCTCGGCCAGGAGAGATGCCAGTTCGAGCGCTTTGCCCGAGCCGGTGGCCCGGAAGTACTTGACCAGCGGGCCGATGGCGCGGGCGACTCCCGTAATGAATGTGTTCTGCCGGGTCCAGCGAATGCCGTGGGCCGCCGAAATCCCTTCGCGGTCCCAGCCGTCCACCGGGTCCCACGCATCGAGAATGAACTCGATGCTGGATTCGGCCACTTCCCTCGCCGTGTCGGAGTTTCGATACTTGACCAGGGCGTAAAGAGCATGCATTCCCTCACGCACGTTGTGATCGTTGAAGTTTTCGATTGGTCCGTCCACGCGGTCGCGGTTCATGGGCAGAGGCACGGGGCCGGAGTAGGAGAAGAAGGCCGCTGCGGCGTGTTTTTCGACCGCCTCTTCCGAGATCGAGACGCCAGCCGCGTCTTCGGCATTCAGCAGGGCGTTCAGGTGCCTACCCGGCACATGAGACTCAGAGTGGACGTTGCTGAAGCTGAGCCGGGGGTTGGGAAGGACCTCTGAACCGAAGAACGGGATGTCGTTGTCGTCGGCGTTGAACACTTTCGACATCGTCCGGCAACCAAGTTTGATCGCCGACTTGATGTCGGTGGTGTTGACGTTGGATACCTTCATGTTGGCGCTCCCGTGGTCCGCTCGAAAACGGTCCATCCAGGTTGATTTACACTTTGCATCATAGACGACAGATCATACCGGCGGGCGGCTCATCCGCCCTACTGCAACTGCGTGCAGTACGCCAGGCAGGCTGCTGAAGCCCGGCAAAGAACGGGACTCACGTAATTCGGACCCGTGCATGCCGTGCTCGACATGTTCGCACGGCTAATAGGACGCAAGTAGGGCCGGTCCTTTTTTCTTCGCAATTTCTGCACGTGCGTCTCTAGGTCCGCGGCCGCATTATCAAGTCCCATACCCAGCCAGCGAGCACGCCACCAACCACCGTAATCGGCAGGCCGTCAGCAAGATCAACTTCTACCTCAACTTGGGCGCTATCCAGCCCTACAAGCGTGGCAGCCATAATCTTGGCCAGCATCTCCACCTCCACCGCGAAGCACAGATTGCAGCCCTTGCTTGTACGGGGACTATGAACCCGGCGCCAAATGCAAGCAAAGCCGTAACTATTCGGTACTAAAGGAGTACCGGCACAAACATGCCACAATTGCTAGCGGTTTAGCAATGCGTGAGGTTGCCTGGCAGCCAAATTCGTAATTGTCTAGTCGGTCTGGTAGCATTACAGTAGCATATGGAAGATTATCTTTCGCGCCCCCGTGCGGGGGTGTCGGTTAGGTGTGCTTTTTTGTTTGCGCCGTAGATTCGGTACCTTGCAGGACTGCACGGCGCGTGCGGCGGATTAGGAGCATAAGCATTCCTCAAGAATAATAGCTGGTTTCGCTACGCCTTATTCAATTTAGTATGAGAGTGACTCGTTCAGGAAGGAGCATTGATGAGTAATTCCGGGCTGACAGTGATGGAAAAGCAAGCATGGGAGGTTGTGGGCCAGCGGCTTGGTGGCACGGTTGCATCACTTGCCGTCTCGCCGAGCTTTAGTGAGAACAACCTGGTACTGGCCGGCACCATGGCCGGCGTATTCTGCTCAGAAGACAGGGGCAAGACTTGGAAGATTTCCAACGAAGGCATTACGAGCCCGTATATCCAGGCGCTTGTGTTTGCGCCCAACGTTGCAAATCATGAGGTCGCCTTTGCCGGCGCCTTGGAGGGCGGGGTTTACCGCTCCGATAACGGTGGGGAAACGTGGCAGCAACTCGACTTCTGGCAGGGAGCCGCTTCGGTTACTTGCCTCGCTGTTTCGCCGAGTTTTACTGATGACGGCGTAATGTTGGCAGGCACCCAGGAAGACGGCATATTTAAGTCCACAAACCGCGGCCGCACCTGGAATTCCGCGAACTTCGGAATCATGGAGCTCAGCATTCAAGCCGTTGCTATCTCGCCGAACTATGAGGAAGATCAGACCGCATTCGTGGCGGGAGGCGACGGCCTCTACCGGACACTAGATGAGGGACGCGCCTGGCGTTTGGTGGATAGGGGCCTCGACAGCATGGCGATTCAAGCGATTGCCGTTTCGCCAAACTTTGCCGAGGACCGCACCGTTCTGGTCGGCACTGAAGACATGGGCGTCTTCAAGTCTACGGATGGCGGTACCAACTGGCAGGAAGCAAACAACGGGCTGGATAGCGTATCAATAAATGCGCTCTGCCTCTCACCGGACTTTGCCACAGACAGTCTTGCCTATGCCGGCACGGCAGAGGGATCGGTCTGCCGTTCAACTGACGGCGGAACGACGTGGGAAAGCGTCATCGACCAAGATTCATCGGTGCTCTGCCTACTCACTACAGGCACTAGCGACGATGACATCGTCATGGCGGGCGTTCATCGCGAGGGCGTTATACGCGCGCATGGCGATGCTGCAAATTGGGAGAATTCAGTTGACGGCCTCGCAGCGCGGTCGTTGCTGGGCACGGCGCTCTCGCCAAACTGCCACGAAGATGGCACACTCTTTGCCACCAGTCTCGAAGACGGCCTCCTCCGTTCAACCGACGAAGGAGTGTCTTGGGAACCTGCCGGCGCGGGGATCGAGGAGATGCAAGTTGCCTCGCTCTTGGTCTCGCCGGACTATGCAAACGACTCAACGGTCTTTGCAGCGACCCACCAAGGCATTGCAATCTCGGCAGACGGCGGCACTAGCTGGCAAGCGAGCAACGAAGGCATAGAAGAAGAGGCGCACGACCTCCGCGTACTAGCGGTGTCGAATAGCTTCGCTACAGACCGCATCGTCGTCGCGGGAGGGCCGGGCGGCGCGCTCTACTTTAGCCACGATGCGGGCAGTTCCTGGGAACGCGCCGAAGAGTCGTTCGGTGAAGAAGACGTTATCGGTGTGGCTCTTTCGCCAAATTTCGCCGATGATGATACGTTGCTCCTTGGCACGTTCCGCGCCTCCCAAGGGGACTACGCGAGCACAATTACAGTCTGGCGTTCTGCCGACGGCGGCGAGATTTGGAAGCGCATTCTCGTCCACGCGACGGGAGCGCAGTGGATTAGCTTCGCCATGCCGCCGAACTACTCCGGCTCCGATGAGGATTACAGCAACTTCTTCATTGCCACAGCAACGCGTTTCTTCCGCCCCATGTGGCGCGGCAAGAATCTCTGGGTCGGCGACGCCATCGGCGAGGCAACGGCGGCGGTGGTCTGTCTGGCTATTTCCCCCGACTACGAGCAAGATACAACCATCTATGCCGGTACCAGCCGGGGGGTGTACAAGTCCGGTGATGAGGGCCTTACCTGGAAGAACATCAATGAAGGGCTGGATAATAAGGCAATCGTCTCCTTGCTGGTCTCGCCAAACTACGCCTCAGACCACGGGGTGTATGCCGTCTCGCTGGGCGGCACAATATGGCGGTACGTCGATGCGTAGATGATTGCAGCTTCTTGAATCTTTTCAGGGAGCTCTACATCGGGACGCTCTACATCGGGATGAATGAAAAGCTACGTGCCGCCTTTGTCGGCACGTAGCTTTTGTTAAAACACCCCTTGAACACATTCGCCCTTCTTGACACAGGCAGCGGGAGATGAGTGATTTCACGTGGTCGCAAGTACATGCCTTCCGGCTCCAACGCCACTTCCTCGGGCAGCCCGACCGACCTGAAGACTTGCTTGACGTCGTAAGCGGCACGTGCGGCATACAGGCCCAGGTCATGTCCGCCGCGCAGTTGGCATTGCGAGCACGGAGCAACGGAGTCGCCGTCTCCGAGATTGAGCGCGCCTTGTGGCAGGACCGCGTCTTGGTGAAGGTCTGGAGTATGCGCGGTACGCTTCACTTGCTCCCTGCGCGCGAGCTCCCGCTCTATGTAGCCGCACTGAAGCCTCACCGCTTGAAACAAGAACAACGCTGGATGGCGCAGTATGGCATTGATGGAAATACCATCGCGGCAATGGCAGATGCTATCCTCACAGCCTTGAGCGATGGCCCGCTCACGCGCCGCCAGCTCTCACAGGCGCTATCGCCGCGACTGCACGATGATGCCCCGCAGATACAGGAGCTAATCGAACACGGCTGGGGTGGGTTAGGCAAGTACGTCTGCCTGCAAGGCGACCTCTGCCTCGGCCCAAATCAAGGTCAAGAAGCCACGTTCATGCGGCGCGACCGATGGCTGCCAGAATGGGATGACATTCCCGGGCAGGTGGCTGAAAGTTCGCTCTTACGACGCTACCTTCAGGCCTACGGTCCCGCCACGGTGCAAGACTTTGCCGCTTGGGCCGGCATGGCAGTTACGGATGCAAGGCAGATCTGGCGAAGGCAGCAAGATCAAATGCATACTGTTACGGTTGAAGGAAGTCCGGCCGCCGTCCTCGAACGCGATTTTGCGGCACTTGCGAACACATCGCCGGTTGTGGATGATGTGCGCCTGCTGCCTCACTTCGACGTTTACCTGCTCGGCCATCGCAGTAAAACGCATCTTGTGGACGATGCCCACTACAAGCGTGTCTACCGCGCCGCCGGCTGGATTTCTCCGGTGGTGTTGATCAATGGCCGCGTTGCCGGAGTGTGGTCGTATAAGAAGCGCGCAGGAAGTGTGCGCATCACTGTGGAGCCCTTTGGCACACTCACCAACCGCCAGCGTAAGGCAATTGAACGAAGCGCCGCGCACGTGGCGGGATTCTTCGACTCATCCCACGAGCTCACCTTTACTGGCACCGCGACGGGAAATCCTGCAAACTAGGAACAGGATTGGAATTATTACAGTTTCGGCTAAGCAAGAGCATGCAGATTAGGAGCGGCAATCATGGCGAACGCAGTGCAGTTGGGATCCGCGAGTATCAACATCACACCGTCGGTTGGTACGTGGATGGGCGGCTACGGCGGCCGCGACCACGGCGCGACGGACATTCACGACGACCTCTATGCCAAGGTATTGGTCTTTTCCGATGGTGAGACAAAAGCCGCCATCGTCACGTGCGATCTCGTCGGTATCACTGAGGAGAGCACCGCCACGGTGCGCAGCCTGGTAGAGGAGCAAACAGACATTCCCGGCAGTAACGTCATGATCACGTGCTCCCACACCCACTCCGGGCCGTCGACGCGGGAGTGGCGCTACGACGCTCCCTTCAACAACGCCTATATGCGCGAACTTGAGCGCAAGCTGGCGGGCGGTGTGCAGGTAGCGAACGGACGGCTGCAGACCGTAGTGGCCGGGCTAGGCGCCGGCACATTCCCCCTTGCGGTCAACCGTCGCCTGACAACCGACGGCAAAACGGAAATGCGCGTCAACCCTGACGGCGTCGTCGATCGGACAGTTTCCGTCCTGCGCTTCGATACCGAGGATGGCACGCCGCTTGCCACGGCGTTTCACTATGCCTGTCACTCCACCAGCATGGGCGGCTCGAATTACGCGTTCAGCGCCGACTACGCGGGCGGCGCGAAGACGTTTGTCGAGCAAACCTACGGCAGTGGTCACACCGCGGCCTTCTTATTGGGTTGCTGCGGCAATATTCGTCCCGGATTCACCAGCGACGGCAGCCGCTTCCGCTCGGCTACCTTTGACGAACTCGAAAGCGTCTGGCGCGGCCTTGGCGCCGAGGTCGTGAACGTGCGCGAGTCCATCGAATGCGCCCCGCTGGAAGGCGTTGCCGTAGCGCAGCGCGTGGTCACGGTGCCGATACGCGAGGTCCCCGATATCTCGTTCTTCAAGGAGGCGCTTGAAACGGAAGTCTGGCCGGACACGCAAGGGGGCATCAGCCGAGACTCTATGAAGTGGCTGCGCAATCGTATCGCCGAACTCGAGTCCGGCACCGCCAACCACGAGCCCAAAGCGGAAATCCAGGTGATCCGCGTCGGCAATCTCGTCTTCGCCAGCTTTCCCGGTGAAGTCTTCCTTGAATTCGGTTTGGCCGTAAAAGAGCGCGTTAAGAACGAACTGGGTCTGGAAGCCCTGCACGTTGAGCTTGCCAACGGCATGATCGGCTACGTGCCGACGGCAAACGAAATCCCGCGCGGCGGTTATGAAGTGAACGCCTACCGCCACGGGTCGCAGTCCCCGGCAGGATACGCCGGCGAAGCCGAAACACTTTTCGTGAATACCGCCGTGGAACTTGCCCGTGAGACGGCAGCCGGCAGATCATAGCAACGTATGTCCCGGCACCTAAATCACCTGTGAAAAGAAAAACAGACCGCCATGCGCTTTGATCGAATCATCACGGTACCGGAGGGTGGGCTGGCTACCGAGCATGAGGACCTCCTGCCGGCGAGCATGGCGGATAGAGTTGACTGCATCCTCATTCCCGAATGGGTGTTGCAAGACCGGGTGGCGGGACTGGCGCAGCAGATTCACGACGGTTGCGCCGATTGCAACGAGCTCATTCTGCTGGTGGTCCTGAAAGGCGCATTCGTCTTTGCGGCTGACCTCGGCCGTGCGATCTCTCGACTTGGCGGACTGGAATTTCGCTATGAATTCATTCGCACCAGCGCCTACGGACATACCATCAAGCAGCAGAATGAAGATGCCCGCGAGGTAAGCGTGGCAAGGCTGCCCGCAGACTTGGCAGGCAAAGACGTGCTCTTGGTCGAAGACCTGATCGACCAAGGGTACACGTTGACTACCCTAAAAAAGCGCGTCCTCAGTGCAGGCGTCCGCTCGGTCCGCATTTGCGCCCTGCTATCGAAACGCCTCAAACAACCCTCGCCGGCGGTGGCGCGCAATCGTGCATCCTTGTCTCTCGACTTCGTCGGCTTTGACGTGCCGGACCGATGGGTAGCAGGCTACGGCGCCGACGCGAGCGAGGACTTCCGCATGCTGCCGTACATCGTTACGGTACGAGAGCAGCTCTACACAGGAAAAGTAGAGGGATGAGCGTTGACCTGGTACTGCGAGGCGGCACCATCGTTGACGTGGTAGAGAAGCGCTGCTACGCGGGCGACGTGCGCATCAAGAACGGGCTGATCCATAGCATAGAGCGCACGCCCACAACCGCGGAGGCGGTGGAAACGCTTGACATCACGGGACAGTACGTAATCCCGGGTTTCATCGATCCGCACCTTCACATCGAGAGCAGTCTGCTCAGTCCGTTGGAATTCGCTCAGGCCGCCGTGCGGCGCGGCACCACCGCCGTCTTCGTGGATCCGCACGAGATCGCCAACGTGGCCGGCAAAGAGGGTATTGCTCTCTTCCTGCGCCACGCCGAAACAGCTCCCCTCGACATATTCATCGGCGTCCCTTCGTGCGTGCCGGCTACCGCTTTCGAGGACACAGGGGCGGCACTCACCCTCGCCGACGTCGAGGAGCTTTTGCCGCACCCGCGTGTTTACGGTCTCGCCGAGATGATGAACTTTCCCGGCATCATCCATGACGTTGGTGAAGCCCGCGCCAAAGTGGAGAGCGCCTACAACCTGGGTAAGGTCGTCGACGGCCACGCGCCGGGCGTTTCAGGCCGCGAACTCGCCCTTTACATTACCAACGGCAAAGACGACGGCACGGTCAGAATAATGTCCGACCATGAGTCGCGCACGGGTGAAGAGGCGCTGGAAAAGCGCCAGGCAGGCATGACCGTCGCCATTCGCTATGGTAGCGCCACGAAAGATCTGGATCGGATTCTGCCCTTCCTGGCGCAGCGGGGGGTACGGCTGGAAGGCTTCATGCTCTGCAGCGACGATCTGGATGCGGATGAGCTTCACAATCATGGTCACGTGGACCGCATTGTACGCCGCGCACGGGACATCTTGGTAAAACATGCGGGGCTTGACGCGCAGCAGGCCGCGATCCAGGCAATTGCCATGGCGACCCTTCACCCGGCCCGCTACTTCTCACGCTTCTTCCGTCACCACGGCTACGCCGAAATGGGTGAAATTGCGCCCGGCAAGATCGCCAATTTGGCAATTCTTGAATCATTGGAGACACTAAAGTGTTCAACCGTGCTACGGCGCGGCGAGGTGGTCGTCGCCAACGGCGACATAAAGCAGTACTCAACGGCAGGCGACTACGGCGGGATCTTGCATTCCGTAGCGGTCAAGCAGCCTCTGAAAGCATCCGACTTCGCCGTTCCCTATGGCGGGCCGGAGAATGAGGCGGCCACACGCGTCATCGGCGCGAAGGACGGGAGTCTAACAACGGAGAACAAGGTCCTATTGCTCCCTGTGCATGACGGCGAGATCGGAACCGACCCCTCACAGGATACGGCAAAGATCGCCGTGATCGAGCGCCACCACCACACGGGCACGCATGCTGTCGGCTTCGTCAGCGGGCTTGGTTTGCTGCAGGGCGCGGTCGCGTCCACTGTGGGTCACGACAGCCACAACCTCATGGTGGCCGGCGTAGACGAACAGGCAATGGCGGCGGCCGCTAATCATTTGATTGCAATCGGCGGCGGCATGGCTGTAGCCATTGCAGATCAGGTGACCGCCCTGCCCTTGGCCATTGGCGGACTTATGTCAACAGAGAAGATTGATTCGGTCGTGAGGCAATATCAAGCCCTGTTGGCCGCCGCTAAGCTTACCGGTACGACGAGCCAGAATGTCTTTCTGCTGCTCTCGTTTCTCGCTCTGCCCGTCATCCCTCAACTCAAGATTACCAATCGCGGCCTCGTGGACGTGGATGCCTTTGCAATGGTGCCGCTGCTGGTAGATTAGACGGCACTACGCGCTCATGCTCGATGGGAACCGCACGCCAGCCGCGCCTTCCAGCCCACCGTCCGAAGCCCAGCCCAATCCTGGGATCAGAGCGGCTCAGCAACGGCGCCATGCTCCGCGCAGGAGAGTATGAGAGAATGCGCGGGCGCGTCGTGTGCGATAGCGGTAGCGACCATCGCGTCCGCGATGGCTTCCGGATCCCGGAAGGTCAACGCGAGAATTGACGATCCGGCGCCGGAGAGCGCGCTGCCGCACGCGCCTGCTGCGAGGGCTGCGTCCATGATGGGTCGCATGGCGGGAAAAATGGCGGCGCGGTAGGGTTGATGCAAGCGATCGTTCATGCCGATGCGGATCAGGTCTTCATCGGCCTGCATGATCCCCGTGAGCAGCAACGCGGCGCGACCGATGTTGAAGACAGCGTCGCTCAGGGACACCTCTTTGGGCACAACCTTGCGTGCAAGCGCTGTGGGCAAATGCTGGTCGGGCACGCAGACCACGGCGTGAAGGTTGCGCGGCACGGGAACGCGGGCATAGGTCGGCAGGCCGCCGCCATCCGCAGCGCACACTATTAGGCCCCCAAACAGAGCGGCCGCCACGTTGTCCGGGTGGCCTTCTCGTTCACAGGCTAGTTGCAGCAGCCGTTCCGATGAAAGCGCATTTCCCATAACGTAATTGGCTGCCACCAGACCGCCGATGGTGGCGCTGGCGCTGCTACCCAACCCTCGAAAGAGGGGGATGCTGTTCTGCATGTGCAGATTGATCGGAGGTGGCGTTGTGTCGGCCGCCTCAAAAACACATGTGAAAGCCTGTACAAAGAAATTGTCTTCATCACGCGGCAGTTCCGTGACGCCTTCACCCTCAATCGTAATCTCGAGACCACTCTCCGCCGGTCGCACGGTAAACTCGTTGTAGACCGTGAGCGCCATGCCAAAGGCGTCGAATCCCGGCCCTAAGTTGGCAGTAGTGGCCGGTACGCGCACACAGAATTCAGATACATCTTTAGCCATGAAGAGTGACCTCTGCCGAGGAAAACGAAGAACGCGACAGATTAGCCGCGTTCTTTAATGTACCATAAGGTTAAGCGCACTAAGCGAAACGAATGGCTGGCGGACGCCCCGTTCGTTTGGCCCACCGTTGTAGGGAATTGACGATCGACTGCTCGCTGACGAGACATTGAGAGGTTTGGCGCAATGCTCAACTGGCTGAGACGCGGTTTCATCATGGCAGCCGCCGCTGTGGCTACCTACGTGGTTTATACGCGCCTAAAGCCGCGCCCGATACCTGTGGAGGCATTGCGCACCGACGGTCAATTCGTCACAGTAGAGGGCCTGCAAATTCATTACCGCGCGGCCGGTTCGGGCCCACCATTGATTCTCATCCACGGCATTGGCGCTAGTGTCTTCGCCTGGCGTCTCGTCTTCGACCAACTTGCCCGAGACTATACGGTCTACGCCCTCGATCTCAAGGGACACGGGCTCTCCGATAAGCCCAGTTCCGGTGACTACTCTCCGTTCGGCATGGCGGATTTGATTGCCCGCTTCATGGATGCATTGGATATCGGACCCGCCAAGATCATTGGCTTGTCCATGGGTGGCGCGATTGGTGCTGCGCTTGCCATCAGGCATCCCTCGCGCGTTGAGCGCTTGGTGCTGATTAGCGCCGCGGGCTATACCCTAAACTACCATGTCATGCCGCTGCTCATTCGATTCGCAAGCGCGCCCATTGGCAGTACGGTTGCAGCTTTCATGCTGCGCCAGCGAAGCCTCGTAACGTTGTACCTACGCAGTTGTTACTACGATCCGGACCGCATGTGTACGCCCGACGTTATCGACGGCTACTTCATGCCCCTCCTGACGCCGGGATCCGGCGGAGTTGTCCCCCTGCTCGCCCGCGATTTTGGGCAGACCAGTCTCGCCCATCGCCTTAAAGAAATAGCCGCCCCCACGCTCATCATTTGGGGACAGTATGATGCAGTGATCCCCTTGCACTGGGGCTACCGCTTTCAGCGAGACATAGCAAATGCCGAACTGGTCGTATTTCCCAAGTGCGGCCACTGCCCCCATGAGGAAGAATTCCAAAAATTCCTGGAGACGGTGAACAGCTTCTTCCAGCGAGGGGTTGGTCCCGATTCAAACTCCCAATCAGAGAGTCCCGCTGCGACGCATCCCTAAGCTGCTGACCCGGTTGAGAACTCAGGAAATGATCGCGGCGCAGGTGGGAGACGGAAGGCCGTTGCCTACCGGCTTCCAGGCGAGATCGGCGAATGCAGCGTGATAGACCGCGTCATCCAACACCACTGCGAGCACGTCTTGCGCGTCGCAGATGATGTGTTCGCACATGCGGTCGAGGGGAAAGGTGAGGTTCTGCTCGGCGTCCTGCCAAGTATCGCCGCCGTCATGCGTCACCATCATCCGTCCGAGGCGCCCGACGCGGCGGGAAGGCCCAACGACCACGGTAGCGGGATCGTCAGCCTTGATGCACACACCGCGGGTGTAGTCATCGATGAGGTGCTGCCACGACTCTCCTCGGTCAACCGAACGAAACACGCCGCCGCCCGTGGCCGCCATGATGGTGTTTGGCTTATCGGGATGAATGTCGATGCTGTGCACGTCGGGGTGAATGCCGTTCGTCGGATACTCCCATTGGCCGAGTTTTTCCGAAATCCCCCATGTGGCGCCATCGTTAGAGCTCTCAGCCAGGCCGCCCACTTCAATGGCGGCCCAAGTCGCCGAATCAGCGCCGTCAAGCATAATGATCTTCCGCACGGCGCCTGCGCGGGGCGAATAGGGCAGGAACCACTCCGCGCAGCCGGGAAGCGCGGTAAAGCCGCCCTCTTCTGCCCACGTCGCGCCGCCGTCCCCGCTGCACCACACGCGGGCCGGTTCGGTACCGACACGGACGATCTGCGGATCATGCGGATGGTAGGCAATTGAGCGGATATACGGACTGCCCTGCCAACCGGAAACCGGATCCCAGCTTTCTCCGCCGTCGGCGGTCGTGAACAGGCCGGCGCCGTGTGTACCTGCAATAGCATGTTTCCCATCCGGATGGGAAGCAACCGCTTCGATTTCATGCTCGCCAAGGCCGGATGCCTGCAGGGCCCAACTGTCTCCCTCACGGGCGAGCCGAAAGACGCCCTGTTCCGTGCCGATGTAAACCTGCTCTGCCATGTCAAGTGCCTCCGCTATCATCAAAAAGAGGAGTAAGAACTGTGCTCGGGCGCGAGGACGCTGGTAACATTCGCTCCTATCGCGTGAATAGGTCCAGAACAGCCAAGATTGCAACACCCGCTGCCACAAGCCCGCCCAGGCGAATTGTCAGGCGCTGTTCCAGGTCTCGCAGATCGACCTTGGTGGCCAGAGATTCTCCTGATTCGCCTAAAGTGTCCAGTATGGCCTCGGCCTTTTCCTTGTCGAAACCAGCCTCAGTCAAGCGCTCAAAGGCCTTGTGCGTATCGAGGACTGCCATTGGCCACTCCCTGCGGGCCCTTAAGTCGCGACGGCCCGCTCTGCCTGCTTCTGCGCTACAATCTCCTCGACTTCCTCGATGAGCAGATCGAATAGCTCATCTTCGCGGCAGCTACGCACCGGCTTGCCCTTGCGGAACAAGGCGCCCTTACCGCGCCCGCCGGCAATGCCCACGTCGGCATCGCGCGCCTCGCCGGGGCCATTTACAACGCACCCCATCACGGCGACCTTCACTGGTTCCTTGACGCTCTGCAGGAAGCTCTCAACGCGTTCCGCCAACTCGATTAGCTCAATTTCGCAGCGTCCGCACGTTGGACAGGCAATAAGCGTCGGGCCGTGTTCCCGCAGGCCGAGCGCTTTGAGAATCTCATAGCCGGCGAAAATTTCCTCCGTGGATTCCGCCGCCAACGAGACCCGCAGCGTATCGCCAATGCCCTGATTTAGCAAGATGCCAAGCCCAACGGCGCTCTTCACCATACCGGCCTTGAGCGTTCCCGCCTCGGTGATACCCAGGTGAAGGGGATATTCGACACGGTCTGCGATGAGCTGGTAAGCGAGGACTGTCGTCGGCACGTCCGACGCTTTGAGCGAAATCTTGATGTCGGTAAAGTCCATATCTTCCAGGATCTTCACATGATCGAGCGCAGACTCAACCATTGCCGCCGCCGTCTTTTCGACCTTCTCGTCTCCCTCGAGCATCATCAATTCAGGGATGAGGCGCGATTCCAACGACCCGACGTTGACACCAATACGCATCGGCACCTGGCGGTCCTTGGCCTCTTTCACCACCATGCGCGTCTTCTCTCTGCTGCCGATGTTACCGGGATTCAAGCGCAGCCCGTCCACACCGGCTTCCAAGGCGCGCAGCGCCAGTCGATAGTCAAAGTGAATGTCGGCAATCACCGGAATCGGCGAGCGCTTGCGAATTTCCGGTAGTGCGTCCGCGTCTTCCTTGTGGGGCACGGCCACACGCACAATCTCGCATCCGGCCTCAGCCAGACGCAGAATTTCGGCGACGGTCGCCTCCACGTCCCGCGTAAAAGCGGTGGTCATTGATTGCACCCGAATCGGCGCGCCGCCGCCAATCGTGACGTCGCCAATTTTGAGCTGTTTGGAAACACGTCGAGGGATCATGGGGTGTCTTATCTACCTTGATTTACCACACCTGACCTGTCTTAAGTTTGACGCATCTCACTGCACGACGCAAGCGCAATTACCTGCGCCTTCAGTCTGTTAAAGGGCCGCAGTCTACTACAGAACGGGGCAAATCGCGCTATAGTGCCGGATGTCTGCGCCGCAGGCGTCCACGATGAGGAGGGCTTGCATGTCAGTGCCGCTCGCGTTTTTCCCCAGGCTTCTAGTTTCAGCGAGTAACTCCACCACCGCAGAGGTGACCGAAGTCAATCCTAACCAAGCTGGTCCCTACCAGACATCCGGATCGCGCACCACGACCGTGCCCACCATCTTGTCGTGCCAGGTTTGGCCGTTCTTGTCCCAGAAGGCGGACAAGAAACCCCATGTCAAGGGCAGGCCGCTCACAAATTTGCCAACCAACTCACGTCGCAGCATGGTCCTAAAGTCGGGGTATCTTTGCTGCGCAAGTAGTACCACCTCAAGCCCAAACAATGACTTGCCGGGCGTGGTGCCGCGACTCAAGAACGTAACGAAAAACGCGCCGTAGACGATAGGCATGAAGAGATACGCCCAAAAGAAGGTAAGAAAATTGGCGCCATCCGCTGGATTACTGCCGGTCAGTCCAAACAGAAGGATTAGCCCCAACGGCACGCCGAAGTCCAACGACGCCGCAAGAAATCGTGGGATAAAGTGGGCCCGGTGGCCGAGGTCTTCATTCTGTACAAACGTCTTGCACTCTGTACAAAACAAGCGCCCGTCGGGTACCGCAGCCCGGCAACGAGGGCATCGCAACCCGCCGGTTTCTGTGTCTTCACGTGCCAAATCCTCCTCGGCTTCTTTGACGGCGAGGTCTTCCACCTCAACCGCTGTTAGCCCCCGAATGCGCATGGCGCTATCTTGCACACGCTTCATCTGGTCCGGGTGTCGGAAGTATCCTTTCACCCGTGCCACCATTCTTTCAGAATCAACACCAGCCGACATGAAGGTGGCTCCCGTGAGGTCCGAGTCTTCGCCCTGCAGCAACTCCATCAGGCCGATGTTCCGCCGAAACCAGACACTTTGGCCTACACGCTGGTCAAGCACGCGCAGCATGAGCGGACGCCAGTACGTTTGGAAGAGAAAGCCGGCCTGAACCCACACGGGCGTTAACACTACGGAGGCCGCGAGACCGGCATTGAGCGGCGGCGAAAAAGCAGCGGTAATTGCGCTAATCGCCAGCAAATTGCCACCCATGATTGCGAGGAAGGTGTGAGGTTCGACATCAAGCGTGAAAATTGACGTGAAGTAGAGGCGCATGCGCTTCTCGTGTCGCATTGCGTCCCGTTGGACCGCAGCGACCAGAGTCCCAAGAATGCCTCCCGCGAGCACGACAACCCAAAGACGTCCGATGAGGACCGGAATGCCGACCGCCATACTAAGCAAGAGTCCGCCAGCATTGGCCAAGATGGAAGTGCTCGTGGTATCTGCCGTCAGCGACGCCACGGCAAAAGCTAGCACAAGCATCACGGCAAGGAATATTCCAACCACCCTCGCCGACAGAAGCTCCGGAATGAAGTACCCCGTGATGCCAAGAAATGCAATAAAGATCACAAGCCCCACAGCGGCAATGAGAATGCCAAAGTAGAAGGGGCGCAAGAGCTCCCATAGGCTGGCTAGGACCACGGCCAGGCCAATAAAGGCGGCTATAATACCTATGCCCGCCACAAAACCTGCAATGAGTGTCGATCGGATATCCGCCACCATGATGAGGACATCATCTTCGGTGGCCGCTACGAGCTCTCGCCGGTTAAAATCCCGCATCTGACACGTACTCCTCACGGTTGTTGAACCGTGCCTCTTTGGTGTCTATCCTACTCCATCTTATCCGCTTGTGCTCAAAGCCAGGCAAGACAAATGCAGAACTACTCGTTCAGGTAGGATTGCAGCCAATTTTGCGCTTCCTGCGCGGCCTGTCCTACGTCCATTTCGCCGCGGGCAAGGGGTAATACCATGCTTTGGAAAAGTTGATTTGTCATAATAAAACTCGTCGCCAGTAGGGAGGGTCGGGCGGTATCGAGCAGGTGAAGAACTAGCTGCCGTTCGTGCTCCGGCAGCGCAAGTTCCAGGTTGTCAGAACTGGGATTCTCAATGAACTCTTGCCCCGCAGTCACGGGCGGCAACAGGAGGCGCTCTCCCAGATTTAGCGCCAAAGGCCGTAGCGCACCGTATGACAAGTCGGCGTCTGAGGCTACAGAGGGAATTGTCAATGCTCCTGATAGAGTCAACGTCGTAACGTCCCGCGGTCCAGTCGGCAACGGCGCTTGCTGGCCGGGCAAATTGTGGCTGGGAGGCAAGAAGTCCCAGAAGAGAATGCCGGAAAGCAAGGACGTGAAGTTGGCGCCAAATTGGTCGGCTGTCACGGTCGCGCCATGAGGCATGACCTTGTGCAATCGACCCAACTCTTCCCAGAACTGAAGTCCGCGCAACGCCGCCGGATCCGTGAGACGAACGGCGCCGGTGTCGAAATTTATCGGGTCCTCATCCATCTCTTGCAAGACAAAGGGCAACCAGTTGGCAAATAAACCTATCGGTCGAAAACCCCACGCATCCTCATTGCCGTCATTGTCTGTATCCTGTGTCAGCCGCTGGGCAGCCTCCACGAATTCCTCGCGGGTCCAGCCCTTGTCAGGCAGAGGAATGCCGGCATCGGTGAATTGCTTGGGGTTGTACCGCGCCACGCCGACGTCAAGGGCGACTGGCAGCGCCATCGTCTGGCTCTGGTAGCGCACTAATTCCATCGCAGACGGCAAGAAACTTCCTAGCGGCTCAGTCTGATCTTGCTGCAGGTACCGGTCCAGCGGCTGGACAAGACCGCTGCGGAAGACCCAGGGAAAGTCGAAGAACCTGTTGAACAAGAACAAATCGGGTGGCGTTCCAGCAGACTCCTGCTCGGTTAGGAAGGTTCTCGTTGCTGCCTGTGCACTCTCGACAAACATCAGTGTGTTCCCGGACGGCCCAACTCTTGGACCTCCCACACGCTCCAGCAAGGTGCCTTCCGGCGCGCCAGGAACCCCGCCCTCATTCCATAGCTTGATGGACCTTTCGACTACGCCGGCAAATTGATCTTGAACCGAGGCAAGCCTCAGCGTGACCGGCTCGCTGGCAAGCTTTGGCACGGAGGCTTGTGGTGCCTCTGGCGCGGCGCGCGGTTGCTCCGCGTCGTCCTCATCATCGCCACCACAGGCAGCTAACAATAGAATCTGCACGCCAAGCACTGTGCGGCCGAGCAGTTCACGTCTGGAAACTGGAAACATCCCCGCAACTCCTGAAGAAATCCCTACCATTCAACGGCATTGCTTGTACCCCATTCCCGCAATCGACCCACATTTCAGTCCAGATACAGTCTACGCACGCGAATACAGTTGTCGTCCAATGCTACCAACACTTCTACCGACATGGGTTTTAGTTTTGCGTGGCACATTATTCGTTCAAGTAAGATTCCAGCCAGTTTTGCGCCTCCTGCGCAGCCTGCATTAGGCCCATCTCCCCACGCGCCAGCGGCAACGTCAGCTTCTCGAAGAGCTGGATCGTCATCACAGAACTACTGGCCAGAGGCGATGGGCGGGCAGTATCGAGCAAGTGGAGCGCAAGCTGCCGGTCGTATTCGGGCAGCATGAGTTCAATGTACCCAGAGGCGGGTTTCTCAATGTACTTCTGTCCAGAAATCACCGGCGGCAGCAGGAGATGCTCGCCAATGTAGAGCGCGAGCGGCGCCAGCGCCTCGTACGACAGGGCGGCATCGCGCGCATTGGCAGGAATCGCCAAAGCAGCTCCCAAACTCAGCGGCGTTATATCCCGTGGCCCGGAAGGGAGCGGGGCTTGCTTGCCCGAAGTCATGCTGCCGGGGGAGATAAAGTACCAGAAGAAGATACCGGGGTGTCGAATCCAGAAGCTCACACTAAAGTGATCCGCTGCCACTTCCGAACCATGGGGCATAATGCCGTGTACTTTCCCCAGGTCATCCCAAAACTGCAGGCCGCGCAGGACCGCCGGATCCGTTAGGCGCACCTCGCCGGTATTCAGGTCGATCACGTCCCTGTCTGTCTCCTGCATGACGAATGGCAACCAATTAACGAATACATCGTCGGGACGAAAGCCCCATGAATCGACCTTGCCGTCATTGTCCGTGTCCTCCGTGAGTTGCTGGGCGGCGGCGATGAACTCCTCGCGGGTCCAGCCGTTGTCCGGCACAGACAGGCCGGCATCATCGAAGTGCTTGGGGTTGTACCGGGTCACACCCGCGTTCATGGCAACGGGCAGCGCCATCGACCGGCCCTGATAACGCACCAATTCTAATGCTGATGGCATGAACTTGGCGAGCGGTTCGTTACGGTCCTGCTGTAGGTATGGGTCGAGCGGCTGGATGATACCGCTGCGGAATGCCCAGGGAAAGTCAAAGAGGCGGTTGACCATGAGCAGGTCCACAGGCGTACCAGCCGACTCCTGCTCGGTCAGAAATCCCCGCACTTTGGCTTGCACGTGCTCAATTGTGCCCAGCGGCTCCCGTGGTGGGGAAATGCGTATCGTGATGCGCTGTAGCTGGATGCCTTCGGATGCTCCGGGTAATTCGCCCCTGTTCCACTGCTCAATGGCCTTGCCAACAACAGGCGCGAATTCGACCAACATAGCACCGAGTGTCAGCGTCACCGGTTCGCGCGCGAGCTTGGGCACGGAAGCCTGCGGAGCCTCCGGCGCGGCGCGCGGTTGCTCTGCTTCGTCCTCGTCATCGCCGCCACAGGCAGCCAGTGCGACCACCTGCGCGCCAAGCAGAACGCAGCCGAGCCACGTTCGCCTCGTGATTTTCCTGGCCGAATTCGGCGGTCCTGCCGTTGCCGGCGGCGTTGCCGTAGTCGGCGGACATGACAAACTCCAGGGTCTCGTCGCAGACATGCGGGACCTCCTAATTCGCACACATTTCTCCGAGATTGGAGAAACCCCCATATTCGAGTATGTAACGGCTTTGGAATGAAGTCAAGAGGAAAAGCAGTGTCAGTCGCGGACTGCTGTGCCCTGCGCAGGCTTACGAGAGTGCTTCTGAAAGTACGGGCCGGAGGCTCATACGCCCTCGGCTTAAGCAATTTCGGCGATGCAGCCGTGCAGTGATGACCGCTCGACCGAGTCTTTGAAGAAGGCTTGGGCGGCTACAGGAAGTATAGGCCGTTTCCGCTTCGACAGGCTCAGCGCGAACAGAATTGGGGCTCAGAACTGGGACCTAGTGCAGACGGATATTGGGCATGGTGCGAATGGGAGTGCGGCATGGTGCGAACGGGAAAGGGACTTAGTGCGAATGGAATTGGGACTCAGCGCGACCGGCTCAACCGGCGGAAGCAATGGATATCATGCGGTCTGCAGAAGTTCCTTTAGGCCGCCGGCAGAGCAAGAGTGAACCGGCTGCTTTCACCTTCAGTGCTCTCCACACGGATGGTACCGCCGTGTGCCTCAATCAACTGCTTGGCGATGGTCAGCCCGAGCCCTGCCCCGCCGGTGCTGCGGGTCCGTGAAGGATCAGCGCGATAGAGCCTATCGAATACATGGGGGAGGTCTTCACTTGAAATGCCTTCACCGGTATCGGCAACCGTTACCGACACCGTCTCATCGGACTCCCCGACGGAAACGTCGATACGGCCGCCCTCAGTTGTGTGCTCAACAGCGTTCTGCAGCAAATTGTTCATAACCTGCTCTATGCGCGTGCGGTCTATGCTCACAAGACGGCCGGAGAGCTCTGCCCTATCAGCACCGGCTCTAAAGGCAAGTTCAATCGCCTTAGGAACACTCTGAACAAGTCTCTGGCATAGTATCATAGCAAGAAAGCAGCATATGGCGAGGAGTTGGGTAATGGAGCAGCCGACGTTTGCCGACCTGGAGTACGCGCACAAGAAGCGCAAGACGCGGCGGGAGAAGTTCTTGGAGCGCATGGAGGAGTTGATCCCGTGGGCGGAGTTGGAGGCGCGCATTGCGCCGTACTATCCCAAGGCGGGGCGTGGGCGGCGGCCGTATCCCTTGTCGGTGATGTTGCGGGTACACTGCGTGCAGTTGTTCTACAACCTGAGCGATCCTGGGATGGAGGACATGCTGTACGAGGTGGAACCGGTGCGGCGGTTCGTGGGGCTGCGGCTGTCAGAGGCGCTGCCGGACGAGACGACTATTCTGCACTTTCGGCATATGCTGGAGCGGCACAAGTTGGGAGAGGGATTGCTGGAGGCGATCAACGCGCATCTGGCGTCGCAAGGCTTGCGGCTGCGAGAAGGGACGGTAGTGGACGCGACCATCATCGCGGCGCCAACGTCGACCAAGAACCGCGAGGGGGAGCGAGACCCGGAGATGCGGCAGGTGAAGAAGGGGAACCAGTATTACTTTGGGATGAAGCTGCACATTGGGGCCGACGCAGAGACGGGGCTCGTGCACAGCTTCACCACGACGCCGGCCAACGTGCACGACGTGACCCAAGCGGCGGCGTTGCTGCACGGCGCGGAGAAAGCGGTGTGGGGAGACGCGGGGTACGTGGGGGTGCAGAAGCGACCGGAGCATCAGGGGCGCGCCGTAGCGTGGCAGGTGGCGTTGAAGCCTGGGCAGCGGCGGAAACTGGCGCCTGAGAGCGCGGCGGCGCTGGCAGAGCGGCGCAAAGCGTCGGTCAGGGCCAAGGTAGAGCATCCGTTCCTGTGGGTGAAGCGGCACTTCGGCTACGCCACGGTGCGCTACCGGGGTCTGGCCAAGAACAGGCAACGGCTGGCCTTGCTGCTGGGGCTGACCAATGTGGTGACGGCCGCACGCCAGTTGGCAGCTTGACACGGGAGCAGTGCGCCCAAAACACGAGTGGGAGCAAAAAACGCTCCCAGCAGCGCCGAAACACGGGCAAAACAGCCCCTCCCAAACGCCAAAACACACCCCAAAACGCCCCCACAATCCTGCACACACCAATAACGCCACGCTTGCACCGAGTTGTTCAGACCCTTCTTAGATTGTGCCTGCGGGCGAAATGCCTCAACCGACCGGGAAACTACCTCCTCCAACAGCCCCGGCTCAAGGTCGAGTTGGAAGTCGGCGGCTTCGGTTTCCGCCAGAAGCCGAAGGTCTTCCACCAGTTTAGAGAGATACATCGTCTGTCGGTGAATGCTCTCGATTGTCTCCGCATCGGCTTCCAACACACCATCACGGACCGCCTCAACGTAACCGCGTATGTTGGACAAGGGAGTGCGAAGTTCGTGGGCAACGTCCGCAACCATGTTGCGTCGCTGCCGTTCGGCGTTCTCAAGACCCTCTGCCATGGCATTGAAGGTGCTTGTCAGTTCGCCGATCTCATCACGACCGGAGACAGCAACACGCTGCGAAAGATCGCCCTTGCCAAGCTGCTGTGCCGCGGCCGTCAGCCTGCGCACCGACGTGAGCAGCCTACGGGAAAGCAGCGAGACAAGCAGAATACCGCCCACTCCCGCGCCGAGACCTGATAGTAGGAGAGACTGAAAGGTAGTATCGGTAAATCGTCGCAGCGACGGTTCCTGGATTTCTCGCAGGGCCTCCGACGGACCTGGGGGGCGGTCACCACCACGGTATGGTCTAAACGTCCGCCGCGAAGCTACCGGGCCGATTAAGACTGAGCCAACGTGATTGCCGCCAACAACTATGCGGGATGACGTGAAGTCTTGATCGTGCGGAGGGCGCTTGCTTTCGCTCGTCAGCCTCGTTGCGACGATGACTTTGCCATCCCTGTCCAAGATCGCAATTTCGCGTCCGGTCAGGTAACTCACCCGCTCGACAGTACTCGCGACTCCGCTCCAACTCCCCGTTTCCGCATAGAATTCTGTGAACGCTTCATGAACTCTGGCATTCAGGGCCTCGTCCGTGGCGGTGCGCAGCTCGCGCACTTCTCGATGTGCCGCGAGATTACTGTAGATGCCGACCGCCGCCAGCGCCAACATGAGCACTACGGCGAAACCGAGGATTAGCCGAAACTGCAGGCTGAAGAACCATCTAGTCATTGCTAAATCTATAGCCCACGCCGTATACGGTTTGAATGTGGTCCGGGCCGTCCAGCGGCCTGATCTTCCGTCTGATGTTCGCAATGTGGGCGTCTACCGTCCGGTCGAAGCCCTGAAAGTCGAACCCGAATACCCGGTCTATGATCTGCTCCCGCGAGAAAGTCCGTTCCGGCTCCTTGATGAGCATGACAAGAATGCCAAACTCAGTCGGCGTGAGGACGGCTTTACGGTCGTCCACGTAAACCGTCCGGCGATGCAAATCCACGGTGACACCGCTGTGCGCGACCTCCACCGGGCCGGGCTCCGGATCGACTTTGGCGGTGCGGCGGAGCACAGCCCTAATGCGTGCCGCAAGCTCGCGGGGACTAAACGGCTTGGTGACGTAGTCGTCGGCCCCCAAGTCGAGCCCTTTGAGCCGGTCTTCTTCCTCGACTCGCGCCGTCACCATGACAATTGGCACCGTTGATTCCTGACGCAGCGTGCGGCAAACCCCAATACCGTTTAGCTTTGGGAGCATGAGGTCCAAGACTACAAGATCGGGCCGGGCTTCTCTCGCAAGACGCAAGCCTTCGACGCCGTCACGCGCGCACAGCACCTTGTGCCCGTCGCGCTGCAGGTAGAGACTAACTAGCTTTGCGGTATCCGGATCGTCTTCCACTATTAGTACTGTACTTGCCATGTGTCATTTGCTCCACAATCTACTCAAAGCGCCAATCTGCAGCCGAGTGTCGATGCTTGCTTTCTGTTCGTGGGGACAGTGGATCGATCAAACCGCATTCCGTTCAGCAAGCGCACCGGATTTTAATCGCGAACCTCTCACATTGAGGCCAATGGCTCCCGTTCAATGCGGCGCATTTTGCCACAGGAAGCTGAATCAACTGCTCCACTCCTTAGTTTAAAGAATAGCGACACATATGAAGAAATTATGAAGGTAATTCAAGATGACAGAACCCCTGGCGCGACCGCATTCACGGTCCGCACCAGGGGTTTGGCCTAGGAACTGGGCCTAGAGCGCCTTCGAGACAGGTACGTGTATTTCAGATCGCATGTCTAGTTGCTACTGGAGTTGTCTGCCGGGGCCGTCGGAGTTGCAGCCGGTGTGCTCGCAGGCGTTGCCGGCGCCGGTGTAATCGTGGGAGTTACCGGGTCGATCTCTTCCTTGTCAGGAGAGAGATTTCTGAATTGGAAGAATCCTCTTTGAAAATGTCCCCCATGATCTTTTTGACGGTCGAAGCTCTTGCTGCGATCGAAGCCGCGGCCACCAAACTTGCTGCCGTGATCCCGGCCATCCTTCCCGCCGCGAGCAGAACTACCGGCGAGCCAGAAAGAGTCCGGTCGTTCCGCGTACCATTCACGGAGTTCATCGGCCTGCTCTTGGGTGATGCGGCCACTCTCGACCAGCGCGTCCAGCCTCTGTCCGACTATCTCTTCAAATTGCTCATCTCGCAATTCCTGCCGCGCCTGGTCGAATGCGTCCTGCACTTGCTGCTCCTCCAGTCCCAAGATGCTGGCAACCCGGGCAATTAGCCCCAAGCGCGATGTCTCCCCATCACTCTCTTGGGCCAAGACCGTAGCGCTGCCAAGGCCGATGACCGCCGCCATTAGCACGACCAGCCCAATGAACCAGTGCTTTTTTCTCATTTGCTACCTCCCTTGCAGAGTAAGACTTTATTCAGCACTGATTCGAGAGTACTTGAGGAATGTAAAGGAAATACGAATGCCCTTCCGCTGCGAGCAAGGAGACAGCGCACGCGCCAACTTCCCTAGGACTTTTCCTTGATACTCGAAATTGACGCCACTTCTGCGCTTAGAGAATCAGTATTCAAGTCGGTCTAGATACGTTTGAATCCTAACGACTGATTGCATTGCGGGGTCAGCGGTATCCACGGTATCGCTGGGCATGAACTCTATATTCCGCCAGCGCATTCAATTGCAGCGGCTCTCAGACGTATAGAGAAATGAAGTGGCAAAGAGATGCCCGCGGAACAGGCTAAAGCGTAACAAGGAGGAGAGAGTTGGAATTACTGTCCGATACAGTTCAGGACTTACACCCGATCACGGTCCATTTCCCCATCGCGCTGCTCATCATGAGCGCGGGTCTGAGCATCATCCTCTACATCAAGCCGAACGCCACCTTGCAGCAGGCTACGTGGGTCTTGCTGTGGGTTGGTACGCTCAGCGCCGTTGTCTCCTCGATCGCAGGGCTTATATCCCACGTTCGCTACGAAGAGACGGCCGTGTACGGTGTGATAGAGACTCATCAGAACTGGAGCTTTGGTGTAACCGGCCTCTTCATCGCTGTAACAATCTGGCGGTGGCTCTCCCGCAAGCGCCAAGCAGATGCGGGCACAAAGCCGCTCTACTTAATCGTCGTCCTCATAGGCGTTGCGGTTCTGACGATATCGGGGCTGACCGGTGGGGACCTGGTCTACGACTACGGCATCAATGTCCGGGGCATAAACCCATTGCTGGAGCAATGACCTGTCACCTTAACTCCCGATGCACTTCTTAAAGCGTATGGGAATACCCCCAATGAACGCAGCAAGAGCCCTTCCAGTGTTGGAAGGGCTCTTGCGGTAAATGCTTCTTTGACCGCTAACCATTCTCAGTGCAACATACTCGGTTCACCTCGCGATTCGTGCACTTGAATGTGCCAGGCCGTGGCTGAATATACTTTGTCACTTACACTAGCCGGGTACCTCTTCTGTGATTTCCAGACGCTCAATTGGAGACCTGCGACGAAACATACGGCCGAAGGACCCGGGTATGCTCCGGTTGGCTAACGTGTAAACCACCGGCACCACGAGCAAGGTCAGAAACGTCGAGCTCACCAAGCCGCCGATCACCACGGTTGCAAGTTCAGCTCCCAAGATTCCGCCGGATTCTTCTGAGAAGGCGGCCAAGGGAATCAGAGCAAAACTCGTGGTAATAGCTGTCATCAAGATAGGCCGCAGCCGGGTGCGTCCACCTTGTACGAGCGCTTCGTGAACGCTTAAGCCGCGCTCCCGGAGCTGCTCGACGAAGGACACAAGCACAACTGCATTTGTGACGACGATACCGATCAGCAGCAGGATTCCCATCATCCCCGGCAGGCCGAGCGAGCGTCCTGTAATTGCCAACGCCGCCAGCGCGCCAATCAGCGCGAGCGGCAGACTGGTCACAATCACGAACGGATTTCTCAGCGATCCGAGGCTACCGACCATTACCAGGTACACCAAGATGATGCCAACTCCCATGGCAAGGAAGATATCCTCGAATCCCTCCGTGATTTGCGCAAAGACGCCGGCATTCGTCACGGTCACGCCTGGAGGCAGATCGAGGGCATCGATCTTTTCCTGGATTAGGAGCCCAATCGCCTGTGTGTCATCTACGGTTATGTCACCGCTGACACTGGCAGAGCGCAGGCGGTCTGTACGGCTAATCGCCACGGGTCCGGCCTCGATCTGCACGGACGCTAAGTCGCTGAGAGGAGCTACTCCAAAGGGGCCGGCAATGATCAGCGAGCCAATGGTTTCAACGCTGTTGATCCTGCCCGCGGGCCCGCTCAGGAACACGTCGACGGGGGCACCGTCCAGATCTATCTGGGTAACTTTCTGGCCTACGAGGAATTGGTTGATTTGGAACGCGACAGACTGTGTGCTAAGCCCAATCGCCGCAGCGCGCTCCGGGTCGACGTTGACGATCAACTCATCCCTTGCCTCGCTCACGTTACTCGTGACATCTTCCACGCCGTCGATGGTTTCAAGTTCGCTCGCAAGCAATTGAGCAATGAGCGCTATGTCGCCGTAGTTGTTGCCGGTGATACTAATATCCAATCCGGCCGCCGGAGGCCCGCCGCCAATGTCCTGAATAGTAATGCGTCGGTCACTGGAGCTAGGAATGTTCTCACGCAGTTGCGCCATGACATCCTCAGGCGCGTCCTCCTTAAGTCTAATGAAGGTGGTGGACTGGTTGAGGCCACTCGCAAAGCTCTGCCCGCCAGATCGACTAGTCGCCCCTACGGTGGTGTCATAGATGTCGGACACTTCAGCGATTTCATCCTCTATGGCACGTACCTCCGCCAAGGTGGCCTCAGCGGGCGTGCCCGGCGGTAGGACCATATTAATGGTGACGAACTCTGTGCCACCGGAAGAGAATAAGTTGACGGGAATGAAGCGCAGCAGCCCCAGACTCCCCACGGCGATGACGATGGCAGCCAGCAAGGTGAGCGTCTTGTGATTCAGCGACCAGCGCAGCATGGGCACGTAGATGCGCTGCATCCACGTGTTCGTCTCTGGAATGTCCTCTTCTTCGCCGGCGCCCTCAGGGAGATCACCCGGCCGCAGCAGGTATGCGCCCAACACAGGTACCGCGGTCAATGCCACGAGGAGCGAGCCAATCAATGCGAAGCTAACTGCAAGCGCAAACGGGAGGAAGAACGCACCCACGAGCCCCTGAATGAACGCCAGAGGCGCGAAGACCACTATCGTTGCCAAAGTGGAGGCAGTGATGGCCGGGCCCACTTCAACGGTCGCATCCAAGGCCGCCCGCCACCGTTCTTTGCCTCCATCGATGTTGCGATAGATGTTCTCCAGTACCACGATGCTGTCATCCACTACCCTGCCCACCGATATGGCCAGGCCTCCTAACGTCATAAAATTCAGCGATAACCCCTGCCAATTCATCAGGAGCACACCGGTGAAAATACTGAGCGGAATAGAGAGCCCGATCACCAAGGTTGGCCGGAGAGTCCGAAACATGCCCTTGATAGCGTTGGGGCGTAGGGTCAAGAAAAAGGCGAAGACCACGATGACAGCCAGAGCAAGACCCATGAGCGCCTCCTGCTCCAGGGTATCTATCTGTCCTTGGATTTGGGGACCGTCGTTGTAGACGATGACCGCCTCTACGTCCGGCGGCAAGTCCTCCACGCCATCCAACGCATCTTTTACAGCGTTCGTGACGTCTAGCGTGTTTGCATCCGGATCTTTGAATACGGACATGCTAATACTGGGTTTGCCGTTTGTACGTGAAATGCTGCGGGCAACACCCGAACCAAGTTGAACCTCCGCAACGTCAGCCAATCTAATTGGCTGTGGCGCGGCAGACTGTGAGGACGGCCCGCCAGCAGCGCGTGGAAATCCAACTACCAACTCTTCAAGCTCCTCTACAGAATCAAAAGTGTTGGTTGTCTTTACCGGTATGACCTGGCCGTTACTCGTGATCGCCCCGCCGGGAAACGTGATGTTGTTCTCCCGCAGCGCTTGCGAGACTTGGAAGAGCGAGATACCCCGTTCCAACAGACGGTCCGGGTCAACGGTGATCAGGATGCGCTGCTGCACGTCTCCAGTTATGTCAATACTTGAAATACCGTCCAGGCCGGAAATCTTCGGCAGGATGCTCTTCTCGAGTATTTGCTGAAGTTCAACAATTTCTCTTTCACCCGTGAGGCTAATCCGTATTACCGGGAAAGAATCCGGGTTGAAGCGACCGACAATGGGCTCATTAACTCCATCCGGGAATCGGAGCCCGGACACCTTTGAGTTAATGATGTTTTCCGCTTCTTCCATATCGGTGCCAAACTCGAAGGTGGCAATGATGATGGACTGGTTCTCCGTGGATATCGATTGGATAGCATCGAGACCGTCGATCCCCACAATTGCATTCTCTACTGGAATCGTTACGTTATCTGAAACCGATTCAGGGTTGGCCGAAGGATAGAAGGTCGTGACCGTAACCAGAGGGAAGTCGACCTCTGGAAATAGCTCCACAGGCAACCTGCTGTAAGTGAAAATACCCGATGCCAATACCAGAATGACGGCGAGCACCGTAACTGAGCGACGGCGCAGTGCGAGATTGGTGATGAATGCAATCAATGCAGCCTCCATGGAGCATTCAGATTAATGTTCTTATACTTTAAGTATACCCAATAGTTTACGTTCCGTGTTCACTTAGTTATTGACATTTTAGTATGTCAAGTTAATGATCTTTGATCGGCAAGGTGGCGTAAAGCGGCAAGTTCCGCGCATGCCATGACACTGAAGCGCTTGCAAGACCTTAATCCCGAACACTGGTTAGGGAAGCTGGAGACACCGAGAGACAACGAACGGAGCCGTGAGTTGCGCCCTACAACCAGCGTTTGCCGTCTAGTCTTTAACAATCTGAAAGCGTGTTCGTGAGGCCCTTCCGTAGGAGACTTAGCAGCGCCAACAGGTGTGTTTGCTTTTGGCGGCAGTCGGTGAATGTCTAATCATGTGGAGCGAAATACGCCATTAGTCCGGTAGGGCTTCCTGCGGAGGCGAAAGTACTCGCTAATATTGTAGTTAGACTTTTCGGTCACTGCATACGGCAAGGACTCCTCCACCGCATCCCTAGCGCCGGGCACGACGCGGCCTCAATGGATCTAATGAGACCCAAGCCCGGATTCGTCCTACCCACATGCGGGTACACTTGCAATTCTCCTGGAGCCAAAACCGAATGAAGATTATCTTGGACCCCGGTCATGGCGGGCGTGATCCCGGTGCGATTGGGGTCACGCTGGCAGACCCGCCGGACGGCATGGAGCCCAATGAGCGGCTGCAAGAAAAAGACGTCACCCTCAATGTTTCGCTCTCGGCTGCGGCGATTCTCCGCGAACTAGGCTATACGGTGCTGTTGACCCGTGAAGCGGACGTGAACGTGCCGCTTCAAGCACGCACCGGCTTGGCCTTGGCGGAGCAGGTAGACGCCTACATCAGTATTCATGCCAATGCCGGTGGCGGAACGGGCAGCGAGGTCTGGTACCAGGATGGTGACGAATCTTCTCGGGCATTTGCCGCAGCGCTGGAAAAGGGCATTTGCGAAATGGAATTGGTGCCGAATCGGGGACTGAAAGTAGGTAGTGCAGCGACACGCACTAATTGGTACACCTTTTCACAGCTTGCCAACGATGCGCTGCTGGAATTGGCTTTTCTGGACCACGAAAGCGATGCGTTGCAGCTTCAGCAATATCCCGAGCGTTTTGCCCAAGGCATTGTGCATGGAATTCAGGCGTACTTGCCATTAGACGCCGGCATCCATGCCCAGTGCACGTTGGAAAAACAGCAACTCATCGCACAGCGGGATGCCATGCTCGAGCAAATGTATGGGGAATTGATGTCAGACCGCACCGACTTGGCCTACGCCATTCGCATAGCCAACGGTGCCAGGCACCCCAACGACCTTGGCGGCATGACGAGAGAAGATCGGCTGCGAATTCTCAATGAAAAGTGGGCTGGGAAGATTTGAGAAGCGTTCTCTCGTGATCCTACTCCCGGCGCGACCGCTTTGTTCCGCATCATTACCCGGCGCCGGCGTCCCAGAGAAACCGAGTACATTGTATCGAACCGAATCCAAGAAACAGGAGAGACTGCATGACTGGAGTTGAATTGGCCGGCCTAGGCGGCATTACTGTTGGCGTTCGCATTCTCGTTTCCGCCCTCAAGCAGGCAGGGCTGCCCAAACGCTTTGCCCCGCTCACCGCGGTGACGCTCGGAGCGATAGCCGGGAGCGTCGGCGGAAACATTACCGGCGCGGACTGGTACGCGGGTTTGGTGCTGGGCATAATGGCAGGCGGCGCTGCCGTCGGCCTGTATGAGATCGGCCGCCAAGCGACCAAGCATCAGCCGGAAGAGCTGCTTTAGACACCCTAATCTCGGTTAGGGTCGTCTTGCCGCGTGCACGCTCGATTCCGGCCGACAAGCCGTAGCGCGGGGGCTTATCCCCCGCGTCATGGCGGGAAACCTACACACCACATCAAGTAGGATGCCTGGTTGAGAATGAACTACAAACCCGCCGCCATTGGCTTTGGTGAAGCTGTTTCAAAGCGGTTGGTGACATCCCAAAATGCATTGGAGACAGATAGGAATACGCTGTGAATCAATTGAGTGCAACCGCCCGCTCGACGACGACCGACAAAGTCACCACAAGTCAGGTGCCGCGGGAACCGGACCGCCGTCGCGCCGCCGGCAGTAGCAAGCGCTGGGCTCTTGGCATGACGCTGCGTAATCTCATTCTCTACGCCGTGCTGACAGAATTGGCTGGGACTGACCTGGCGCACTTCATCGGTCGCCATTAAGACGGCAAATGAAGAGTAAGTGAAGACCGCCCTAGGGGTGGCCTACTCACTATTGTGGTGTGTTGCGGGTAAGTATTGAAATCTCTGAAACGCAGCGATAGCTCTCTAGAGTTTCTAATCGTAAGTTAGAACGCGATTCTAGTGCAGGGGGTCACGAAGTAGACATTAAGTGCGACCACTATTGCCAGTCTCATTAGGGCTATTGATTGCATGTCATGATCGCCATTCCTCTCGTAGACTCACGTCAGTAAACTAGCAACTTGGCCTCATTCCTCGAGATTGTATGTGCAGACGAGAATTCAATATAATCTAAATTGCAGGATTCGTTAGGGTTAGCTCCTGGGCTTGGAGCGGTTACTGACCAATACTCAAGAATTGCTAACCTTGACAGCAGCCCGGCCTATTCAATAAGGTTATCGAATCTGAGGAGACCACAGCCATGATTCTGCCTGATGGAGCACGAGAACATGAAGATAGCATGGATGTTGACCGATTTGAGATAGACACAGACGATAGCGAAGCCAGCGATGATTCTTATCCTGTTGACCAATACGACTTGGTGTCCTCGCCTAACGACTTCAACACCAAAACTCTTGTAGACTTTATCGATTCAGGGGTCGTAATAATCCCTGGGTTTCAGCGCAATTATGTGTGGGACATAAAGCGGGCGTCACGGCTAATTGAATCCATGGTCGTAGGCCTACCTGTACCTCAAATCTTCCTCTATGAGCAAGGACGTAACAAGTTTCTCGTAATAGATGGACAACAACGGCTAATGTCGATCTATTACTTCGCTAAGGGGAGATTTCCTCGAAAAGAGAAGCTGGCAGAATTGCGCTTGCTTGCAGAAGGTCAAAGCTCAGTACCGGCAGAAATACTCACAAAGGATGACTACTTCACCGAATTTCGGCTAAACCTACCAGTGAGCCTCCCCGAGGAGCCAAATCGTTTTCATGGACTTGGCTATTCTTCACTGGAAGATGATCATCGTTCCTCCTTTGACCTTCGAACGATTAGGCATATTATCGTTAGACAAGTGGGCCCAACCGGCGACTACGCAATGTACGAAATCTTTAGCCGGCTCAATTCAGGTGGTATTAATCTAACCCCACAAGAAATCCGACGGTGTACATTTGATTCCCGATTCTATGAAATGCTCTACAGAACTAACGCTCAGGAAAAATGGCGTAACTTGGTTGGTACTAAGATCCCAGATACTCGCATGAGAGACGTGGAGATATTGCTCAGAGGCTTCGCCATGTTGATCAATGAAGAGACTTATCGACCGTCCATGGTAAAGTTTCTAAACCTGTTCTCCAAAGAAGCTAAGTCATTCGACAAGCAACGACTCGAACAACTACGTGGGCTGCTTGAGTCTTTCCTCGCCAGCTGCGAAGACTTGCCACCAAATGCCTTTCATAGCATTCAAGGCCGATTTAGCCCGATGATATTTGAGTCTGTATTTGTTGCTGTCTGCAGAGATCCCTTCAGCGAGGGCAAGGCCGTTAGTGGACGAATCAACCTCGACTCTCTAATCCGTTTGAAGGAAGATGAGGAGTTCCGAAGTGCCACTCAGAGCCAAACTACTAGCCAATCGAATGTGAAGAGGCGACTTGAACGAGTTCGTGAAATACTATTGCTGGACTAATGCCATGAGGGAGTTAGCACCGGACATAAACAATCGAATTGAAGAATTGTGGAGCGACCACAGGGACTTGGTAGCTTTTCTGCAGTCCGACAATCAACTTCAGCTGCAATCTAGGGTAGAAGATGCATTCAGCAAGACATTGATTGTAGCTGCAGCGAGTTACTTTGAAGTGCGACTTACGCAGTCCATAGTTGAACTCTACTATGAATCCACACAAGAGGCAGGAATTCTGGCTCAGTTTGTCAAGAAGCAAGCAATTGGAAGACGATTCGCTCAGTTATTTCAGTGGGACAATGAGGGAAAGACCGCTCAAAACGCAAACTCATTCTATCGAAGCTTTGGTGCAAATTTTAGAGAGTACATGGTGGGAAGAGTTCGAGAAGACAAGTACTTAGAAGACTCAGTGAAAGCGTTCCTGGAAATTGGAAACCTAAGGAACCAGATGGTGCACGGAAACTACGCGGACTTTCAACTCAATAAGACTGTGGAGGAAGTCTATAAGCTTTATCAAGATGCGACTAACTTTGTTGATAGCCTTCCGGCTGCAATAAGGGATTTTATTGAGATTGAGAAGTCGCATGATCATTAGTCACTCTCTTTTCCAACTGCTCCTCCAGTAAAAGTGCCGAATAGTCTCTCTACAGGCTCGGTGCACATCAGATAGAGTGTCTTTCCTAGACAAGCTCATCGCGTCTGGTTCTCATGGTCTCCGTTGGTTTCCCATCGCTACGCTTTTCGATTAAACTCGAATCCCCCCTTGCCAACTTTGCCGCTTGCTATTCGCATGTCTCAATGTCTCTATTGCGGTTCCTCTATCTAGGCTAATATCAATAGAGATACCCCGGCGGGAATAAATCGCTGCATTCCGCCACCGGAGGGCGAACAGATGGACTCATACCGTGGGAGGTCTTTCTTCAAGCGATCGCCGGAAAGAGCTCGCTCGTCAAGCTGCTCACCCGCATGGATGACCCAACAGGTGGAGAAATCCTGCTGGGCGGCAAGCCCTTACAAACATACGACTTGGAGAGCCTGCGTCGGCGCATTGCTGTTGTCTACCAGGACTTTGCGCGCTTTGCCTTGAGCCTTGGGGAAAACATCACGGTTGGCAGCGGCGGATTGGACGCGAGCGAGGAGCGCATGCGGCAAGCGGCAGCGTGGGCCGGAGCAGACCAGGTGGCTGCCGGATTAGAAAAAGGTTACGACACGCAACTCACCCGCCGATTCTCAGGCGGGGTGGAGCTCTCCGGCGGCGAGTGGCAGAAGATTGCGCTAGCGCGCGGCTTCATGCGCGATGCCGCGCTCGCGATTCTCGATGAGCCGACCGCTGCGCTGGATGCCGAAACCGAGTACCACCTATTCCAACGCTTCCGAGAGTTGATTGCCGGCAAGACGGCCCTCATAATTTCCCACCGATTCTCTACCGTGCGCATGGCGGATAACATCTTGGTGCTTGAGGATGGCGTCATAATTGAAACCGGTTCCCATCAGGAACTCATGACCGCGAATGGGCGCTACGCCCAGCTCTACGCGATGCAAGCGAGTTGGTACTGCTAGGGCAATCCGTCTGTCTCCCCATGTCTAGTATTGCTTCCTCAAAGCATGCCTCGTGATGCTTCTGCCCTATCAGTGTCAAGAGTGAATTCAATAACTCTATCAATTTATTGAATAATGAATTCAGTGTAACTTGACTTCTGTTACAATATAGGTCTATAATCTTAAACAATATGTTTATGATTGATGGCAATGCGCAATTCTCCTAGAAGAGAGAGCCAAACGCAAGTACGGAGCCTTTGAACGGAGTGGCGGTGGGCCAACCCCTTATCGAAGCGGAAAACTTGACCAAGCATTACGGCAAGACGGTTGCGCTGCACGAAGTTGACATGCAGGTTCGCGAAGGCATCACGGGATTGTTGGGGCCGAACGGCGCGGGCAAAAGCACGGCTATGAAGCTGTTTCTAGGATTGCTCAGGCCCACCGCCGGCGTGGCAACGGTCTTGGGGGAAAAGCCCTACGAAGACGTCGCCATTCGCATGCGTCTGGGGTACATGCCGGAGCACGACTGCCTTCCCGACTTTCTCACCGCGTCCGAATTCCTGAGTCACATGGCGCAGGTGAGCGGCATTCCTCCCAAACACGCCCGCACCCGCGCCGCGGATATGCTCCGGCACGTGGGCTTGGACGAAGAGCGGTACCGCCACATCAAAGAGTACTCCACCGGCATGAAACAGCGCGTCAAATTGGCGCAAGCCCTTGTGCACGACCCGGTAATGGTGCTGCTCGACGAGCCGACCGCCGGCCTCGACCCCGCCGGACGCGAAGAAATGCTCGAACTCGTGCGGCGCACGGGCAAGCAATTCGGCATCAATATCATGCTTTCGTCACACCTCATGGGGGATGTTGAAAGTACGTGCGACCGCATTATCGTGATCGAAGGCGGCAGCATCGTCGAGCAGGGCGACGTGTCCGAGTTCACGCAGGAGACGGAGACGTTTTACGTCGACGTGGACGACCGCCGTGAAGAGGTGATCGCCGCTCTTCAAAGCCGAGGTATCAGTGCGACAATCAACGGGGCGTCGCTCGTCGTCCGGCTGCATGGTGACGACCAACTTGACGACGTGCGCGACGCGCTCGTGGAGACACAGGCCCGATTACGGCGACTTGCCCCCATTCGGGGCAAGCTCTCGGATATCTTCCGGAGGAGCGCGGAGTGAGCCAGGCACAGGGCGAAATCTACGACCTCGGCTACCAGCACTACGATGGCCCGCGCGGCGGCAGGATCCAGGCCGTCAGATCGCTGTGGGTGAATAGCTTCCGTACGACCCTTGGCTTAGGTCGGGGCGCCCGCGCTAAGATCTTGCCGGCCCTCATGTCGCTTTTTGTCGTTGCCCCGCCTGCCGTCTACCTCGTGCTGGCAGCGGTAGTGCCAGTTACGGCACAGGTCAGCCATGCCGATTTCTACGAAGCTACAGCCATACTTCTGCTTCTCTTCTCAGCCATCATCGCACCGGAATTGCTCATTCCCGATCGTCGAAGCGGTGTCACTACCCTTTACTTGGTGCGTCCGCTGACCGCTTTCGATTACGTCGCGGCACGTTGGTCGGCTTTCCTCTGCGTTACGCTCGCGGTCACTCTTATGGGGCAGGTGCTCGTACTCGCCGGAAACCTGCTGTTAGCGGAGAAGCCCGGGGAATTCCTGCGGGAGAACTGGCTGGACATACCAAGCTTCATCTTGGCCGGAGTCATCATCACCGTGTTTGTAACGACCATTCCAATGGCAGTAGCGGCATTCACCGACAGGCGGGCCTACGCTGCGGCGTTCGTTATCGCACTCTTTGTGATCACCACGCCGATGTCGGGTTTGCTCACCGCAGAAAGGTGTGAGAGCACGGTCATCTACACGGTGCATGACGGGGAAGTTGTCACTGAGAGAGGGGGAAATGAATGTGGACGCTTAACCGGCGACTATGCCAAGTGGTTCGTGCTGCTGGACGTTGGCCGCGCTCCCACGCACCTCAGCGACCTGATGTTCGACGATGACACCCAAGATGACGCATCCGTTCTTGTCACCGAACTACCCCTGGCCGTGCCTATTGGCTGGTATGGTCTCTTGGTCGTCGGGCCGGGTGCGCTCCTCTTGCTGCGGTACTGGAGAATGAAGATATGACCGGCCCGGATGCCCCTATCATTGCCGTCGAGAGTGTCTCGAAATGGTACGGCAGCGTCGTGGCTGTAAACGACGTTACGCTCACCGTCGAGCAGGGGATCACCGGCTTGCTGGGACCGAACGGCGCGGGCAAGACGACGCTCCTAAAGATGATCGAAGGCCTTGCCTCCCCGTCGGACGGCTCTGTCACCATCTTCGGTCAGACGCCACGCAACAACCCGAATCTCTTTCGCCGCGTCGGCGTCATGTCGGAGCACGAGGCGGTGTACGGCTTCCAGACCGGCAGGCAATTCGTCGAGTGGTCCGCCAAGCTCCACGGTGTTACCGTCATAGATGAGGCGGCCGAACGCGCCATTGAGCGCGTGGGACTGGCCGATGCGCAGCACCGGCCGCTTGGCACGTACTCCCGTGGGATGCGCCAGCGCATGCGACTGGCAGCAACCATTGTGCACGAGCCCGAAGCGATCATCCTCGATGAACCGCTGAACGGCACCGACCCGCGCCAGCGCCTGGAGTTCCACGATCTCATGCGCAATTTGGCGGACGAAGGCCGGACGATCCTGATCTCTTCCCACATCCTGGAAGAGGTCGAAACCCTGGCCGACCGGATCCTCCTCATGGTGAGCGGCAAGTTGGCGGCTTCCGGCGACTATCGGGCGATTCGCGCTAAGCTGGACGAGCAACCCTATACCGTGCGCATCGTCTCCAGCGACCCACGGCGCATGGCGGCGGCACTTATCGAGTTGGAGAGCATCGAATCGGTCTCGCTAGGCGAGGATAACGACGTGATCGTCCTCAGCACTAACGTGGCAGTGCTCCAACGGTCAGTCGCCGGCCTCGCAAAGCAGCGCGGCATTCGACTTGAGCGCGTGGAACCGCTGGACGATTCGCTCGAGAGCGTTTTCAGCTACATCGTGGAGGGCTAGATGGCTGAGATTTTCTTGCTTTCGCTCAGACAGCTTCTCAGCCGCTGGCGCGTGCTCGTCATTCTGCTTCTCGCCGCCCTGCCGACGATACTCATCCTATTGATAAGACTCTTAGGCGAGTCAGACATCGGATTCGAACAGGAATTCATTGACACCATAGTCGACGGCATGGTCATTGGCGGCATCATGCCAATCGTTACGATGGCCCTAGCCACGGCCGCTTTCGGCAACGAACTCGAAGACAAGACACTCTACTATCTTGTGCTGAAACCGGTCTCGCGAGTATACATTGTGCTTGCAAAATTGCTTGCGACATTGGTCGTGGCCGTGCCTTTGGTAGTAGCAAGCGGCGTTGTGGCGTCTGCTCTCGTAGGCGCTGAGGCCGCTACTCTTGGCACACTCGCAGTCGCTCTCGTTGCGGGTGTGACCGCCTACGCCTCGATCTTCACTCTGGCCGGACTTCTGACTCCACGGGCGCTCGCCTACGGTCTGGTGTACGTGCTCGTGTGGGAAGGGTTGCTGAGCACCATCATAAGCGGCATTCGCTATCTCAGTGTACGCGGCTATACACTCGCGATTCTCCACGGCATGGACGGGAGCAACTTCGCATCCCTCGAAGCCCGCGTAATTGAGTTTCCTGCGGCAATCGTTGGGACCGGCGTCGTGATCTTGGCCTTCTTCCTGCTGGCGTTGTATCGCTTGCGCACCATGGACGTGCCGTAGAGCGAACACGCAACTTCCAAAGCCAATTGCTGCAACCCGGCAGCACTTTTTAACCTTAGACGGTCTCGATGCGACCGAAGTCACGCAACACGCGCAGAGTGTTCAGCGTAATCCTCGCCTGCCATTCCCGCCTGGCGATCTGCCATGCCTCCGGATACCGGTCGCTAGACTCACAAACGAAGTGCAACACCATGCTAAGGTGTTGCCATGGGAACATACTATCGTCAACTTTCCATTGAAGAGCGGTGTGAACTGGCCCGACTTCACACCGCGGGGCACTCGTACCGGCAAATTGCTGCAGCTCTGGATCGCGCGCCATCGACTATTATGCGGGAGGTGAAACGGAATGGGTCTCGTACAAAGGGCTACCAAGCGACGTATGCAGATGAACAGGCATGGGCGCGGCGCTGGGTTGGCGGCAAGCTGGAACGGGATGCTGCGTTGCGCAAGACCGTGCTGGAGTACTTGCGACAGTGCTGGTCGCCGGAGCAGGTGGCAGGACACATGGCGCGGGATGCCGGTGGACCGGCCATCTCCCACGAGACCATCTATCGCTTTATCTACGGACAGGTGGCGCGCACCAAGGACTATAGTTGGCGGCACTACCTGCCGCGAGGCAAGACGAGACGGCGACCCCATCGGCGCAGTGGGCGCAGTCCGGCCTCCTTCATTGCCAAGCGCCGTCCACTGGCGGAACGGCCCCAGGCGGCGGCCGACCGCCAAACCCCCGGCCACTGGGAGGCTGACCTGATGCTCTTTGGCAGAGGCGGCCACGCGGTGCTCGCCCTGCACGAGCGCCACTCGCGCTTGCTCATCGCTGCGCGCCAGCCCGGCAAGGCGGCAGACCCCATCGCCAGCACCATGTACGATCTGCTCGCGGTCTTGCCTGAAGCGTGGCGACAGACCGTCACTTTCGACAACGGCACCGAGTTCGCGCGTCATTACCATCTCCATGACTTGGGCATCCAGACCTTCTTCTGCGATACCCACGCGCCGTGGCAGAAAGGAGGCATCGAGAACGCTATCGGACGCATGCGACGGGTGCTGCCGCGCAAGACCGACCTGGCGGAGATGTCTGCAGAGCGCTTTGCGCAACTTATCCAAGCCTACAATCACACCCCGCGCAAGTGCCTTGACTATCAAACCCCAGCCGAAGTATTCCTCAAACAAACGTTGCACTTGAAATGTGAATCCACCGTCTCCCCATGAGAAGCTTGGCGACCATGCGCCGTCCTCGCCCTGCTGCTCGATCTCGAAGTCCAGGTTCATCGCCACTTCGTCCGCAAGCCCAGCCGCCAGCGGTGATTCCGGAGAAGAAACCAAGTACAGGGGCTTGAGCACATAACCACTCAATTGCTCAGGCTGTCGGGCGACGCCATGCTCTGCCGCAATTGCCAGTTTCGCCCAAATGCGGTCTCGGTAGGACTTCGGCAGCGCTCCGGTTTCCGCGAGACTAACAAAGCAGATGATATCGTGCATCTCTATCTCATTAGGCAGGGAATCCAGGTGCACGAAAACCGCCGTAGTCAAGGTCTCCAGCATCTTGGTGGGCACCTGAGCACTGTAGTCATGCAAGTAGCCGACGATCTCGACGCGCGGATTGATCAGAAACCCGCCAAATCCCGCCTCGCTGCTCGCATAGTCCCACCAAGGCGCGTGGGGCGCATCAGCGGTTTCGGGTGGAATAATCGGCCACACCTGCCGGGACACATCGTACGTTTCGAGTAGGTATCCGATTCCCCTACGCACCATTGGATGGTCTGCTGGGACGCGCATTGACCGGAAGTTCTGGAACGCCACGGTCGTTGCAATGACTGACGATACCGGAGTCCTGAGATCGGGTTCCAGGCCGTGGCCGAACCCGCCGTCGTCGTTCTGGTACGTCGCCAGCGCTGCCAGAACACTAGCGGCAGAACCACCTTCAAAATAATATGTGAGCAGGCGGCGATCCAAGTCTCTGCCCTGCTCCTTTACGAATGCCATGGCGCGCTGAAAAGCCGCTTGCGTGAGTCTTTTCATACATCCAAACCTCGTTCATCTAGGTTGCAGAACCGACCGGTTAGTATTCGAGTCCTGTACAAGAATTCACTCTCTGGACCGCCAACGCAATGTTGGCCCTAGGTTTTGCGCTCGTGATTCAGCATGCCAAATCGTTCAAATTCACTGTAAACGATGAGGTGAGCGGGTGCTACGTCTGGAAGTGACCGGCATGGACTGACGAAGAGTGTCTACCGTCACGTCCATATCGACTGCCTACGCCTACCGTCTAAGAAAACAGTTTGACTGGAATAGAGAGGCTCAACGGAAGTCAAGTCAAACCTGGGGAGGCAAAGAAATCGCATGCTCTAGCGACAAAACCGGGAAAGTCAAGTCCTTGCCAATTGCACCGAGATGCAGGTAGCTGCTATATTAGGTGCGATGCGGCTTGATGGAGCGAAAGGAGGTGGAGTACAGCATAGCATCGGCCGCAATATGATTGGTGATTCCCATAATTTGAGTCTCCCTACAAGAGGAGGGATACCATGGCGGATATATTCTCTCGAAGAACTATTTTGCGCGGCGCGCTGGTAACCGGCGCGGTTGCGATTTCAGCAGCCTGTGGCGCTGTACCTGTAACGCCGGCGGAGACGGAAAAAGCCCCCGATGCGCCCAAGGCGGCGGAAGCGCCCAAGGAAGAAGGCCCAAAGACGATCAACTTCCTCCACGTACTCGAAGGCCAGAATGAGACCTGGCAAAACGGTTGGGCAGAGGTGGTAGAGACGTTTGAGGCGAAGAATCCCGGTCACAAGGTAGAGATTGCCGACTCTGCGTTTGGCGAGTTGCCGACCAAAGCGGCGGCTGCCCAAGCAGGCGGGCTCAAATTTGACATCATTTACGGCTATTTTGGGTGGGTAGGTACCTTTGTCGCGGGCAACATCGTCCAGGCCCTCGATCCCATCATTGCCACGGACCCAGCCATCGATCCCGCCAACTTCCATGATGCTGCCAAGTGGATCCATAAGGGCCAGAATTACGGCGTGGCCTGGTGGATCAACTCGCGGGAAATCTGGTACAACAAGAGCCTCATCGTCAATGCCGGTCTCAAGACTCCGACCGAGCTCGAGGCTGAGGGTAACTGGACCTGGGAAGCTGCCTTGGAAGCAGCCCAGAAGCTGACTAAGATCGAAGGCGATCAAGTCGTCCAGGGCGGTCTCGGCACTCAGCCGCATGTCCCCTCTGTGCTGACGTATTACTCATGGGCGTGGGGCGCCGATTTCTGGAATCCGGATTGCTCGCAGGCCGGCTTCGGCAGCGATGAATTCCGCGAAGCTGTACAGTTCCAAGCGGATACCTTCAACAAGCACAGAGTGCAGGGCGGCAACTACTTCGAGGGGAACACGGCCATCTATCACACTGGGCACTTCCAAATCCGGCGCATCAATGAACAGGTCACGGCAAATGACCTGTTTGAAGTCGGCATGGCGCCGACCCCGAATGGGCCGGGTGGTCGCAAGGCCGCCTATGCCGTGGTAGCCATCCACCTCGGTTCTCAGGCCGAGAACGTCGAGGGTGGCTGGGAGTTCATCAAGCACACGGTGATCGGCGACCTGCAGGAGATCTGGGTCCCACAGGGCGGCGGACGCTATCCGGCGGATTTGCGCCGCGAGCCGATCACGACCAAGGACTACGAGGACGCGAGCGTCTACAAGAAGATGGCGGAAATTGCCAACGCGACGCCGACACTCATCCAACAGGGCGACTTCAACGATATCTGGCGTAACGAGACGTGGCCGGCAATCTTGGAAGGCTCGCTCACCGTACCCGAAGCGCTGCAAAAAACGCAGGATCAAGTCCAAATTTGGCTGGACGATCGCGGTTGTCTCTGGTAGACGTGACAACGTGACTACTCGACCAGGGGAGCGCGGCCCGCTCCCCTGGTTCTCTATTGGGCGCTAAAGTGGCCGTGGACTTGCCGCACGACTCAATGGCATGCGAGTATGAGTCTGGTTTGCTTGGCAATCTCTAACGGATAGGGGAGTTTAGACATGGCTCGATTAGCGAAAGTGGCCGTTTGCTCCACTCCGAATACCGTGCTTGGAGAGAGTGACGAGGAACGTTATCAGTTCAACTTGGGCAAAGCAGAGGAATTGCTCCACGAGGCCGCCGCGCAGGGGGCGGATATTGCTTGCCTGCCGGAGGCATTTACCATTCGCGGCATCAGCGACGGCGGGACCAATCACCGCTGGCGCGAACCGGTACCCGGCGGGGAAACCTACCAGCGCATGGCAGCCGTCGCACGGCAGCACCGCATGTATGTCGTTGCCCCCGTAGTTGGCGTAGAGGACGGTCTTCACCGCAATGTGGCAATGGTCATCGGCCGCAACGGAGAGTACGTGGGCGGCTACCACAAAGTCCACCTCACCGTGACTGAGGATGAAGTATGGGGGCTCACCGCCGGCGACTCTTGGCCGGTCTTTGACCTCGATTTCGGCAAGATCGGCATCACCATCTGCTACGATGTCTTCTTTCCGGAGGGGTTCCGCATACTCGCGCTTAAGGGCGCCGACATCATCTTTCATCCCACCATGTACAGCATGTATGGCGAGGTTGGCTGGGAAGCCGTCATTCAGTCCCGCGCCATCGATAACTGCGTCTATGTTTGTCCGGTGAACTACGGCTTCACGGACCACGAGCCCTGGATGCCGGGCATGTGCCTCAATCGCAGCAGCGTAATCGGACCGGACGGCATTGCGTTGGCGGACCGCGGGCGCTACTGGGGCGTGGCCCTGGCCGCGCTAGACCTCGACCGCCCGCGTATGGTCTACCGTGGCGGATCGACCGGCCTTGCAAGTTTTCGTGAAGACGCCTGGAACCACCGCCGTCCCGATACCTACGAGGAGCTTCTCGACCATGGGTACTGGGCAACTGATCCGCCCAAGAAGCCGGCTGCGCGGCCTGTTGAAGTAGAAGCCTAGTACCGTTTCAACCTAGTTCCAACACCCAACGAATTTCCGATACTGTCCCCTATCCCGAGGGTGAGGGCAATGCACTAGAATCAAGTTGAATTGAAAACGGAATTAGTATGTTTGAACTTGGGCGGCGCAGATATGCGAGGGATGACCGTACCCGCGCGCAAGCAGTTCCTAGATCTGTCATTCTGAGGAGCGCAGCAACGAAGAATCTCGTGTATACCGGATTCCAGATTCCTCGAACTCTGGTTCGCCGCTGCCCGCTCGGAATGACATGAATTCTGGCCTAATCATGGATCAAGTCCAAGTCTATTGTTTCCAATTGAAATTGCACTAGGCTTACTACCTATGCCCTTCCCAGTCGTTGCACCGAGCCTAGATGCGCCCTATGTGTTCGTTTCAATCTTCTTACAAGAGGAGACTGTCGTATGCTCATCGACACAGACTCGTTCGTAACGCAGCGCATTGCTGAAGACGAAATCCTCGAACCGGAGAAGACCGCCCTGGTCATCATTGATATGATGAACCGGTTTTGTAATCCGGTTTGGCTGGCCCAAGGCAACCACCAAAAGGCCGAGTGGTTTGCACGCGAGCTCGATTACGTGATTCCCAACGTCACCGACGCGCTCCACATGTTTCGCGCGGCCGGGGCGCTCGTCGTCCACGCCGTCTGCGCCAGGTGGACTCTTGACAAGCGAGATGCTCCACTCCACATGCAAGAAAGGGATTACGACCTGTTCGACACCCCCGCCATGTCGGTGATCGATCAGTTGGCGCCCCTGCCTGGGGAGCTTTTGGTACGCAAGACGACCGGCTCCGTCTTTACCGGCACGGGACTCGAATATCTGCTGCAAAACGCCGGCATCGAAAACCTAGTGCTTTGCGGTCAGTACGGTAGCGCTTGCGTCTTCTATTCCCTGATTCAAAGCAGGGAACTCAACTTCAAGAAGCGGCTCTGGCTGGAGGACTGTATCCTCTATGGCAATGAGACTTCAAAGCACCTGTTCCCCGCGCTGGTCGGCCAGCACTGGGCCGTACTGGCAAACCGGGAAGAGGTCGCCAACGCGCTCGCTCCGTCCGCGGTTTCTGTAATCTGACCAGGTAAAAGGGACAGCAAGATTCAGCGTGAAGTCTGCTCGGCTGGGGCAGCGAAGACAGCAGTTGCCAACGGCCTGGAATGCGGCACGCTAGTCGTGCGGTTTATGCGTCTACCCTAGAGCCTACCGCGGTTGAGTTCGGCGAGCGACAACTTCCAGCCCGGATTGTGATAGAGCCATCTCTGAAAGTTCTTCTTGATGGAGGGCCACTCGCTGTCCAGCAGTGCAAACCAAGCGGTATCCCGATTGCGTCCCTTGACGATCATGTGCTGTTTGAAGATGGCCTCAAAGCTGAAGCCGAGGCGTAGAGCCGCCGTCCGCGAACGGGCGTTCAGAGCATCGCACTTCCACTCCACCCGACGGTAGTTGAGCCTGTCGAAGGCCTCGCACAGCATGAGGTACACAGCCTCGGTATTTGCCTGTGTCCCCTGCGCGTCCGCCGCATACCAGATGTGGCCCAATTCCAAACGCCGCATTTCCGGGGCAATGTTGAGAAAGCTCGCCATCCCCACCCGCCGCTGAGATTCATGGTGGTGCACGGTGAAGAAGAGCGGATCATCGGACGCTGCCCTCTCTTCGAGCCAGCGTTGCATGTCCTCTGCCATCTCAAAGGGACCGTACGCCATGTATTCCCAAACGAGCTCTCTGATGGCGGAGCCATGTGTGCCCAGGAAGAGTTGGTTCACATCCGCCTCGGAATCAACCGGCGATAGCGTGACAAACTGCCCGACATAGTCCGTCCGCCGGGGCAATCCGCCCTGGCCTGCGGGTTCCACGACGTCGCCGCGTGGGTGAGAAGATTGTTTCATGAAGAGTCCACGTTACGTCCGGTGTTGAGCTTTCCGGCGCTCACGACAAGGCTGGTCGCTCGTTGCGCTTCTCCGCACCTAGACCAATCTCGCTACAGGGTCGATCACCTCAGGCCCTTTATTCCGGGTATTGTTGACCAGCGTCGAGACCTCGAATGCGTCCATCTCATCGTCAGGGTACGGCGCGATCACACTCGTAAGCGCCAAGGGATCTTCCACATCCTTATCCAGCCAGAACGACTCCGATTCTTGCGGGAGAATTACCGGCATCCGATCATGAATCGGTTGTAGATAGTAATTGGCCGCCGTCGTGATGATGGTGCAAGACTTTATCAACTCGCCTTCCGGGTCTTTCCACGTCTCCCAGAGGCCGGCAAAGGCGAAGGGCTCGCCCGATTTCAGCACGATCCGCATCGGGCGTTTCTGCTTGCCGCCGAGCTTCTGCCATTCGTAGAAACCATCGGCGAGAATCAAGCAACGCCGTTTGCGCAGCGCGGTGCGAAAGCTGGGCTTCTCTGCTACGGTCTCGCCCCTGGCATTGATCATGCGGTAGCCGATCTTCGCGTCTTTGGCCCAGAACGGTATCAGGCCCCAGCGCATATACCCGGCGCGCCGCTCCCCGTCATTCGTGACCGTGAGCACCTGCTGCGTGGGCGCAATGTTGTAAGCCTGTTCGTTTATGGCCTCATCGGCGGCAAATTCAAACCGCATGGCGAGCTGTGCGATGTCTGCTTTGAGGCTATATCTGCCACACATAGTACCCTCCGCTCTTAAGACACATGCACACCTTCATTGCGTGCAATTATCCCATACTCGCGCGGCGCGTTACACCGGCTGATTCCACGTCTAGTGCCAGTCGTGGGAAGCGGGCATGGGCACGGAGGCGTCAAGCGCCCGCACCGCTGAGACGATAACGTTGGTGGTGCCGTCCCAGCGTGAGACCACACCGTGCGCCAGGATCACCTGACTCCCCAGCGCTCGCCGGTGGCGGGCAAAGACCCGCGGCCAGAGGATGAGCTGTACGCTGCCCACCTCGTCCTCGATGGTGACGAACACCGTGCCGTCCCTGCCGCGTGGATGCTGCCGCGCCACCGGCCACCCGGCTACCTGTATCCGCTCACCCTCTTTCACATCTTCTATCGCGACGGTGGGCAGCACCTCAGGGCCCAGCGAGGGTCGGAAGTGCTCCATCAGGTGCCCCTTGGGATAGATACCCATGACCGCATACTCGCCCACCATCCGCTCGAAATCGTCGAAGTCCGCCATCTGGGGCACATTGTCTGCCGTCGCCACCGGAAAGGCGCGCTGCCCATGCTTGGCGGGGCGAATAGCGAGACCGGCCTCCCAGAGCGCTGCCCGACGATGCGGCGTCTGCGACAAAGTCGGCGTCTTCTGCGGATTCGGCGTCTGCGACGAAGTCGGCGTTATGCCGTCGAACGCCCCTGCCTGCACCAGCGATTGCACTGCCTGGGGCTTCACCCCCGTGCGCCGCACGAAGTCGCTCGCTCCGGTGTAAGGGCCGCCGCTCTCCCGCTCGGCAACGATGTTTTGCGCCACCTCTTCCCCTATATCCCTGACGAATCGCAACCCCAGCAGCACCGCGCCCTCGGCGGGGATGCACCGCACCTGGCTGCGGTTCACGCACGGATTGAGGAACGGCACGCCGAAGCTCTGCGCGTCCTGCTTGAGGGTTTCCAGCGGATAGAAGCCCATGGGCTGATTGTTCATCAAACCGATGAAGAATTCCAGCGGGTAGTAGTGCTTCAGCCAGGCAGCCTGATAGGCCGTGATGGCAAAGGCGTGGCTGTGGCTCTCCGGAAACATGTAGTGACCGTTGATCTTGGAAAAAATCTTCTCCGCAACTGCCTCAGGCACTCCCCTACTCCGTGAGCCTTTTAAAAAATGTTGCCAGTGCATGGCGATCAGGTGCGCGTTGTTGGGTTTGCCGAACGCTCGCCGCACTTCGTCGGCTTGCGCCGCCGTCATGCCGGCCACGTCCATGATGAGTTGCACCACCTGCTCCTGCCACACGATGATGCCGTAGCCCCGCTCCAGCGCGCGCTGCTCCAAGGGATGATCGTAGTCCCAGGCGACGCCGTGCCGGTACCGCTCGACGAACTGAGAGACCGCACTCCCCTGCACGCCGACACCGGGACGGATGAGCGCCACTTGATAGGCTAAATCCAGCAAAGTCCGCGACCGCAGGCGTTGTCCCATCTTGAGTTGCGCGGGTGACTGGAGCAGAAAGATGCCGATAGAGCGCCCCGCGTTGATCATGTCGTATACCTGCGAGTCTTCAGGATCAATCCTGCTCAGGTCCGGCCGCGCCCCTTCTCTGGCTGCGATCAGGTCCAGCGCCTCTTCGATCTGGTCGAGGACGGGTAGGGAGAGCAGGTCGATCTTGGCAAAATTGGCATCCGCCACGGAATCCTTGTTCCAGTCCATGATGTAGCGGCCCTCCATGGCGCCGGCACGAATGGGTACCAGCGCCGAAATGGGCGTGTCGCTCAGGATCATGCCGCCGACGTGTTGACCGAGTCCCTTGGGCGCATCCATGAGCGCAGGCCCGAGCTGGATGAGGTCGCGCCACCCCACGGCCGTGACTTTATCCTTAAAGGCCGGCAGCGCCAGCATCTCTTCCTTGAGATTGACGGCATCGTGCGAGTGAAGTTGCTTGGAAAGGAGCGACAGGTCTTCCTTGGGCAGTCCCAAGGCTTTCCCCAGGTCCTGGACGATTCCTTTTACCGAATAGGTAGCGATAGCGCCGGCAAGCACAGCGTATTCCGGCCCAAAGTGGCGGTGCACCCGCTCCAGCAACGGATCCCTGAGCTCGCGCGGAAAGTCCAGGTCGATGTCGGGCAGCATGGTCATGTCCGCGGAGATGAAGCGCTCCAGGGTGAGATTCCACTTGAGCGGGTCCACGTGGCTGATGCCGATGAGGTATCCGACTAAGAGCGCCACCGATGAGCCGCGCCCTCTGCCCGGCGGTCGCTCTTCTAGCGGCGTTTCAGGGCTCACCAACCCCCGCTCCACCATCATCTGCCGCGCAATGCGCACGATCTCCCGGTACAGCAACAGGAAACCGGCGAGCCCGTGCTTCTCGATCAGGTCAAACTCTTCGTCCAGCCGTGCCTTCACCTGTACCGATATTGTGCCGTAGCGCCGCACCGCCGCCGTCTCGCAAAGCGTGCGCAGGTACTGTATGAGCGTGAAGCCCTCCGGCACGGCAGGATCAGGCAGGGTGTAGCCAAGATCGGTGCTGAGATCGAAGGTGCATTGCGCTGCGATCTTCGCGGTGTTGGCAATGGCCTCAGGATAGTCTTTTAAAACATGCTCCATCTGGGCATGGGACTTCAGGTGCAGGTGATGATTAGGTTTGAGGTGGGGAAGCGCCTGGTCGATGGTGATATTGCGCTTGGCGGCCTCGAGCGCGTGTTGCAGCCGGTAGCGCTCCGGGGCGTGATAGTGCACGTCGTTGGTAGCGACCACGGGTACGCCTGCGTCGTCGGCAAGCCGCGCCAGTTCGCTATTGCGCTTGGTATCGCCGCGCAGAAAGTTCTGCTGCAGCTCCACGTACAGTGAATCTCTGCCGTACCACGCCACGTACTCTTTCAGCAGCGCCATAGCCGCTTGGTGGCGGCCTGCCTCTATCAGTCTCGCAAGAGGCCCGTCACGGCCGCCGGTGAGCAAAATTAAACCCGCGGCATGTTTTTGGAGATGTGCCGGGTCCAGTCGCGGCTCCCTACGGTCGACGGCGTTCGCCAGGGTGAACAGCTGCGAAAGGTTGGCATAGCCCTCTCGCGTCCTGGCCAGGAGAACGATACGCGAACCATCCAGCAGGGAGAGCTCGCCGCCGGTGATGGGCCGGACCTCCAGGCTGTTAGCGAGGCGCGCGAAGTCCAGCGCCCCGCAGAGGTTGGTGTCGGTCAGGGCGAGCGCAGCATAGCCGAACGCCTTGGCCTGGGCGAGCAACTCGTGCGTGTGGGAGGCTCCCGTCCCGAAGGAGTAGAAGCTCTTGGCGTGCAGCTCAACGTATCCGCCAGACTGCGACTTTGTCGAAGACGGCGACTTCGTCGAAGACGGCGACTTCGTCGAAGACGGCGACTTCGTCGAAGACGGCGACTTTGTCGAAGACATGCGGCTGTCCCTATGAGACCTGCTGATACCAGCGTCCGCCTCTCCGGTCATGGAACAGGGTGAGCGGAATACCATCTGCCCGCCGCACCCGGTAATAGGTACGCGTAAGCGGCGCGGCCAGCCACCAGAGATCGAAGCACCACTGGTCGTCGATGCAGGCTACCTGGTGCCAGCGGTTCTTCAGGCGTACGGCTACAGGCTGGTTATCCTCACCTGCCCGCACTTCCGCCGCCGTGGGCGTCGCCAGCGGTTTCATACTGTCCTTCACCGCCGGATCGATGGGCACCTGCAGCGCGCGCAACTCCGGCGCGGGATGCCAGGGCGCAATATCCACCACTCGGAACAGCGCGCGTTTGCCCTGCATACGGGCTTGGAGCTGTCTGTCCGCCTCCACCAAACGGTCGGTCCTCTCCTTGCGGACGTCACGGAGTAGTCCCATCTGCGTGGCGGACTCGCCCGTCAGATTAGCCAGGGTGAGCGTCACCTCCTCGACAGGCGCGGGAGGATAGTCGGATTCCAGGCGGCTTCTGATGATGCGCGCGGCCCGCTCGCAGCCCACGCCGTGCTTGAAGTTGATTACCTTCTCCCACGGCTGCGAGCGGAAGAGGCTGCACTGTATGGTGGCCTGCTCGGCATAGCGCCCCCGCATCTGCGGTCGCGCGTACACGCTCTTCAGCAGACCGTCCAGCGTCACCATGAAGAGTTCCAGGGAGGTAGAGACAAACGGCAGCGTGACGTGTGCGGCGACGGACTCCTCATGTTTCAGCGGGATGAAAGGTTCGTCGTCTATACCGTGGCAGAGTTGCCAGGCTCGTGTACCAGCGGCACCGAACTGGTCGCTGAGTTGGTCTACACGCATGGCCGCCACGTCGCCCAAGGTGCGCAAGCCGAAGCGCTGCATGCGCGCCAACACTGCGGGAGCAAGCGGCAGCAGCGTAACCGGATGCGGCGCCAAGAAGGCAGCCGCATAGTCGGGAACCCGCGTTACCGCACCCGCTCGGCTGGCTTGAGCGGCAACCAGAGCGGGAAATTTTGTGTCTGCCACACCCACGCGAGCACCGAGGTCTGGCGGAACGGTGTTCAGCAGGGCAGCAACAAGCCGCTCTTCACCACCGTAGAGGGCCTCCAGTCCGTCGAGGCGCACGTACGCGACGCCCAGCGCCGCATGCTCCACCCGGTCGCTAATCTCCTGCAAGGAGGTAAGCACCTGCCGGAATGTCCGCCGGTATGCCGGTTCGTCGGCTTCGATGATGACGGTGTTGGCATTGTGGGAGAGCGCCTCCTCCAGCGACATGCCCACCGCTACCCCGGTAGCAGCCGGAAAGACGTCGCTGACCTGAGGATTTCCCGCCGAGCGGTCGACAATCACAGCCGGTGCCGCCGCCAGCCCGGGCTGCCGCCGCAGTTCGCACTTGGCGCGCAAGTGGGTAATAAGCACACAGGCAACCTTCACGATGCCTCACCTCTCGTCTCGAATCCTATGACATAAATGCCGTTTGGCATCTATGCCGTTGCCACTTAAGAACTTCCTTTTTGCGCAGAAACCGCAATGGAGAGATCAGAAGTTCAGCATGGCATGACGAAAGGGAGTCAGCACTGAGTGCGCATCGGAGATTTGGACTCCGTCATTCCCGCTTTCGCGGGAATCTATCTTCGCCGCACCCTTGAATTCCTGCATACGCAGGAATGACGGAAAGGGGAAGCTGATGACCGCGTCTAGCAAATTCAAGCAGATACAGAACTAGCCAGGAGGCAACTGGCGATATTTGCACGCAACACGACCTAGAAGGTGTGTGAGAAGTTCACAGCCAATCGCCGATCATGGTTCGACAAGCCTATACTGAGCCTGCCGAAGTGCTCACCACGAACGGAAAAATGATCCCTTAAAAAAGAAAAGTCCTTCGGAAAAAGCCAGTATCCGTTCGTCCTGAGCTTGCCTGTCCTGAGCCTGCCTGTCCTGAGCCTGCCGAAGGGTCGAAGGATGAACGGATACTCTTTTCACGCACCCTTTATTTCCACTCGTCGTCCGTTGGCCAGATGTTGGAACTACCCCTCGCGGCTCCTGCTCCCGGGGGCCGCTCTTCCGTCCAGTCCTTAACGGTATCCCGCCACTTGATGAAATGGGGCGCTTTCAAATGCTCTTGGAATGCGGCCTCGTCCACGTAGACCTCGTAGAGCCAGATGCGGTTCGGGTCGCCGGCGTCCTGGATCACGTCGAACCGCAGGCAGCCGGGTTCGTCATTCACCGAGCCTTTCGCGTCGCCCAACATCGCCTCGACGAAGGCATCCTTGTAGCCTTCCTTGATCTGGATCGGCGCAACAATAACGTACATGCTCTCTCTCCTTATGTAGATTCGGCATCGGGTTACTTGCTACCAACGCTACAGCCATGATAATGCCGTTCGCGTGTTTTGTTCAAAGGTGCATGAAACAAAGACCTTCGTGCGAGAGACCACTGCCGCTACAGCCCATTCACTGATGCATGCGGTACCCGCCGCCGGTAACCAGCGCGACCTTTCCATTTATTCCAGGATTAATCACGTACATCCCTCTCTTGTTGGGAATTCGGTGTTCGCGCACGGCGCAAGTCCCAGGTCGTTGACAGCGGCTGCTTTCCGTAATAGAGTCATATAAATCCTTCTCTTCGTCCAGTATCCGCCTGCAAGTCAACGCTTACAAGTTAGACGTAGAATACCCTGCAAGTAAGGCCAAAGCAGCAGCGATTAGCAGCACGACAGGAGGTCACGAATAGCTATGATTAGGCTCACCGATGAGCAAATGCGCAGCTTCATCCGCAATGGGTATGTCGCTGTCAAGACCGGGCATCCCCGCGAATTTCACCAGGACATTTGGAATCAGACGGAAAAGCTTTTCGATGAGGAGGGCAACCCCGGCAACAACCTGATTGCCAGAATCCCCTCCATACGCCAAATACTCGACGATCCGGCCGTAGACGGCGCGCTGGCAGGCGTGTTGGGCAACAACTACTTCATTCACCCGCACCGCCACTGCCACTATCGGCCTCCCCACAGCGAAGGACAGCAGATTCACCGAGACTCCTTCACCAAGCGACGGCACCGCACCCGCTGGCTGCTGGCCATGTACTATCCCCAGGATACGACCGTCGAGATGGGGCCGACCGGCGTGCTTCCGGGCTCGCACTACTTCAATTGGCTGCGGGGCCCGATCGGCCTTAACATGCGCTTGGACTCCACCGAGGGCGAGGTCCCTGTGGTCGTGGAGGCCGGGACCGTGTTGATGGTCCACTACGACCTGTGGCATCGCGGCATGGGCAACTCTACCGACAAGAAGCGCTACATGATGAAGTTCATGTTGGCCCGCATCGAAGAGCCGCAGGCCCCGAGTTGGGACAACCAGGACAGCGAGTGGGTTGCCGAGGACGACAGCAACCTCAACGGTTTGTGGAGTCACATGTGGCGCTGGTATACCGGCGCGGCCAACAACGGCTCCCCGTCCGCCAATGGCAATGGCTCGATATCGGCGTTGATTGAGAACCTGAAGGTTGACGATGAAGCCACCTGCTTAGAGTCCGCATATCGGCTGGGATCGCTTGGTGAGGCGGCCGTGCCTGCGTTGATTGACACGCTCCGTCACGACAATGAAGCTGTGCGACGCAACGCCAGCTACGCCCTGAGCGCCATTGGCGCCAGCGCCGTGCCCGCTCTGTTGGATGCCAGCCAAGACGAGAACGAGGGTACGCGCAGCATGGCAGTTGAGACCCTGGCCGATCTGGCCTTTCTGGGGGATGAGGTCATGCCGACCCTGGCGGCGGCAATGCACGACGAATCAATCGAGGTGCGCCGCCATGCCGTGGATGCGCTCGGCATCTCCGGACAGCACTCCGCAGCCGGCGTGCCGGCCCTAATCGATGCCCTTTCCAATGAAGACGAGTTTACTCGTCGCAGCGCAGCCCTCGCCCTGTCGCGCATCGGCGAGCAAGCGGAAGAGGCCACGCCCGCCCTGGCCCATGCCCTGAATGACGAGGATCGCTACGTGCGCGGCAAGGCGGTCCACGCGCTGCAACGCATTGGCACACCAGAGGCACAGGACGCGCTTGTACACTTCCTGCTGACTTCGCAGTGGTGTTACTCCACCACCAAGGACAGCCTCTACTAGCGCCGGGCCATTCACTTGGCAAACAAGCAAGAGGGTCGAGACCGAACATGATGGTCTCGACCCTCTTGGTTTTAACTTTGGTCGTCGTACGAGCGAGCTTCTTGCCGCACCCGCTAGACTTAGGAGCCGCAGTCTTCTTTCCAGAGGCGGCGTCCGACAAGGAGCGCAAGCACGACCAACAGCGCATCCACTATCGGGAAGTAGATCAAGTGCGAAGTGACCGCGTCGCCCGTCTCGCTTGCCGGGTTCAGGGTCCAAATCCATTCCCAGAAGAACAGCATCGTCAGAACGATTGCCCCGTAGAAGGCAATGCTTACCCGCAGATGCTCAAGCGTATCGGGGCACGCGCCATCCTGGTGCGCATGAGCCCGCCGCATCAGGAACCCTTTGGCCAGAATGATGACGGCAGCCACCGCCATGAAGTAGTTGAGAATCTGCCACACCGGATACTCCGGCGAGCCGTCGTGGTAGATCGGCGTCGCAATCAGGTTGGCCCACGCCAAAAATCCTACAGCGACCAGAAAGACCGCTAAAGCGCGATTGACAATTGCCATGCCGTCAAACCTCCTTTGGTTTGTATCAGAGAGCACCGCTGCTTCACTCTGTCGTGCGATTGTCCCCAATCGCACGCCCAGCCATGCAAGTTTATGACACACTTGTTGCGGTGTGTCAAGGGTGTCTGCCGCCAACCCCCCGTGCCTTCAGTGGAGGTCCCGTCCCCATCCACCCCCGTAGCCCAGGTCTCAAACCTGCGCGCACTCGCAAGGGAACAATTCCCGTGATTGTTCTCTGCCTAAATCGGACACACCTGAAGCACCCGGCTCAATCCTGCCGACGCATGATCACTTGCCGTTATTTACCAGTTGCACGCATGGGGAATTAGTGTGTGATCGAAAATGGTGTCTTGGCTAGGAGCCCGCATCATTGCAGCGGGCGGTTTCCAATAGGCTCCGCAGTTTGGGGAGTAAGTCTGGGACATCCGTACGAATGATGTCCCATATGACGTCGTCATCCATGCCCAAATTGGCAAGCGCTAGTCGGTTGCGAGCGCCTATAATGCTCCGCCATTCAATCTCCGGATGGGCTAAACGCACATTGTCGGGCACGTGCGTTGCTGCCTCGCCAATGAGTTCTAGATTGCGCATAGTAGCATCGTACGTTAAGGAATCGTCAGCGAACGCATCCTGGTTTAATCCTTTCGTGTAGGCCATGACCCTCTCTGCAAATTCGATCATGTCCTCCACGTATAGCTGCCAATTGCGCGTTTCCTCTGGAGCATCCTCAAGTAGCCCTTCGCCGTAGTCAGACATCCAGGGCCTCCTGCTCGACAAAAGTACGGAACTGCGGGCGCAGTGCCTTGTCAGTCACCAAGTCGACGCGACGACCGAGCAAGTCTTCGATGTAGAACTGCACACCAAAGTACGACCGTGACGTAGCCGGGCCGATGAACCGAACCAGAATATCAACGTCGCTACTGTCGCTCGCCTGGTTCCTGGCAAAGGAGCCGAATAGAGAAAGCGCGGTAACGCCGAATCGCTCCATGAGGATTGGCTTATGGGTGCGGAGCAGGGCGAGAACTTCATCGCGGTTCATGGGACTCTCCCGTCGGTATCCGGGGCTGCGCCTTGTCCTGTCGTCAAGGAGATTATACCGCTCTGCCGTCATCTCCCGGTAGCGCAGGTTTGCAACCTGCGCCCGGCGACTGTTCGCCCGATCATGTTTCTGTCCGCCCTCACTCCGTAGCGCGCAAGCGGTCCAGATTGCCCGGCCAGGTGAGGATGCGTTCGTCGGCGGTGATGAGTTGGTGGCCTTCCAGCGCGGTGGCGACGATGAGGCGGTCGGCCGGGTCGCCGTGCATGTCGGGCAGCAATCCGGCGCGGGCGGCTATGAGTCCATTCACGGGGATTTCGTTCACGCCCTGCTCGAGCAGATCTCGCCGCCAGACATCCAGATCGAAGCGTAGTGCCAGATGACCTTTTTGGATGCGCATGCCGACTTCCCAGAACGAAATGGACGATATCGCTGCCTGCCCCTCTTCCAACGCACGAGCAACCACACGGCGGGATTGCAGCCCAAGCCGCCGATCACCTTGCTCCTGCCACAGCAGGACGTGGGTATCGAGGAGAATCAAAACAGGTCTCCCGCGGTATCGTCTGCATCCTCAAACCAATCCGCAGGCATCGGCTCCACGATGTCCTTCAGGCTGCGGATGTTTTCTCGATTGCGGCCAAACGCCAACTTCGACTTCTCCCGGTAAGGCCCCAAGCGCGAGACCGGGCGGCCGCGCTTGGTGATCACGATCTCTTCACCGCTCGCCGCCACCTCGTCCATAAGCTGCAAACACTTCGCCTTGAACTCCGACGCCTTGATCACTCGCACCCCACCGGCCGTAGGATCTTTGTCGATATCCATGCCCCGCCATCCTGGTTTGGAGGATTTTCGTCAATTGTACCATAGTCATGACCATGGTCATGAGCGCAATGATGGTGCCAGTAGTATTCCCTCTCCCTTGGGATAGGGTCAGAGGTTGCGCATGTGGCTCTTAGCTGAAGAGGCTCGTCAGCCAAGCGACGAATGCTTGGCAGAGCGCGCTGTTAACGTCCAAGTCGCGCGCGCGAACCGCTTCGCCCATGAGTCGCGGGTCCTCGCGCGCCGCCAGCCAGGCGTGAACTTCCGCACGCCGTTGCTTCTTTGGGATGAACTTTCGCTCTGCACACGGTATGCCGGCGATGTATCCCTGCGCCAGCGGCCACACCGGATCGCAATCGGGGATCATCTTCGCAACGAAACCCTCAAGCTCGCCCGGCTCGGTGTTGTCCGGCATCAGCCACACGCCGACCCGGGGAATGCCATCGTGGGGACGTCCATCGATGATCGTGCCGGATGGAACGGGGCTGTCGGGCAAATCGACTTTCGCTGGCGCAAGCCGATCCTTCACCGCGTTCCAACGCGCGGCCACGTCCTCGTTCGCGTCCACCAGTATGCCCATCGCCTGGAGGCCGGATGTCTGAATTTCAGTGTCAATGGAATCGAGCAACTGAACGACGCCACGCTTCTCTTTGATGCAGAAGTCAGGTTGACCTTCAATGCGCTGCCAGACGTGCCGCGCCACGTGCTTGTCATCCACGCCTTCCACCAGCAGCACGCGGCTCGGCGTCGGGCCAACGGATTGCGCCATGGGCTAGCGCACCTCGATGCCCTGTTCGGCCGCCACGTGGAGTTGGCGCTCCGAGTATTCCACCGCGCGGATGTTCTCCCCGTCGCTATCCAGCCGCACCAGCGCTCCTTCCACGCCTTCAGCTTCAACCGCAGCCTGCGCGAATCCCGCCACGCAATCCCAGCTATGCGTGGTGGCAAACACCTGCACGTTATTCTCATGCGCCGTCAGCAGCACCATGCGCCAGAAGTCACGCTGCAGCGAGTAGTGAATGCCGTTCTCCGCCTCGTCGATAAGCAGAAACCCTCCCTGGCTGTTCGCAAGCGCCAAAGCAACCCCAAACAACCGCACCGCGCCGTCACCCAAACTCCGCAATGGCACCGGCCGCTCCTGGCCCGCAACTCTCACCACTATTCGCCGTCCAGAACGAGAGCCTGAACTATGGTCATCACCAATTACGGCAACACGTTTTATCGTGTCACCAAATACCAATCTCAGTGCCTCTACCGCGCGATTCTCATCGTCCGTGAGCGCAACCTCGTCCCAAAACCTTCCAATGCGCGCATTGCTCAGTACGCTTGGCCCCAATGACTCACACGGAACACTGGGTGTGTAATCGTTATGCTGCGTCCATGTGCCTTCAGTACCATGCCTCGTAGAACTGAAGAGCAGCGACACCTGCTCTTTGCCAGCAAATGTGATTTTGAGCAACCGCGCTTCGCCGTAATCGTGCCCGGGTATTCGTGTCGTCCAGCGACGGGCTTCCTCACTACTAAGTGGCGGGTTGGTGATTGTAAGGTACTCAGCGCTGCCAGTTGGGCCTATCGTAATGGGACTGTCAGGTGAAAGTCGTCGACCGTAGCAAAGCGCGTCCCAGTCAGGCGCAAGCAAATCACCACGAGTGTCATCAACAAGCTTCAAGAGCTCTTCGCGCTCATTCAATATGCTCGTAATCACTGAGAACTTGCCGCGAGCAGCATAGGCGCGGACGGCATCAAGAACCGTCGTCTTGCCGACGCCGTTCTTACCAGCAATCAGAGTCACGCGGCCTAAGCGCTCAATCGAAAGGTCTTGAATGCCGCGAAACCGTCTGATGGTCAGATTGGGGAGATGCAGATCATTTCCAGACACGGCAGTTATCTTCTCGCTCTAAGAGGGTGTTTGCAAAACCCATGAAAACCGTTCGTGCTGAGCCTGTCGAAGCATGAACTGCCCTTCGACAGGCTCAGGGCGAACATTATTTGTACATACAACAACATCTTTGGAAACACCATCTTAGCCCCCGCAAGGTGTGAAGCCAGAGTGTGGGGGGCGAACCCGTCTCCAATCAAGTAGGAGCACCACGCGTTCCCTGGGCAAGGTTTCTTTCATTTTGTTCAGTATACAAGAACGCCCGACCTGGCAGTGGGCGACGAGGCGGCTGACATTGGCGTGAGTCTGTTCGTCAAAACCAGCAAGGATGATGGGGCCAAATCGCCACGAAGCGTGGGGTGGTACCTTCCCCTCCCCTAGCTGCTTATCTAGCAAAAAGCAAGTGAAGATCAAGGCGTGGCTCAGTTCAGTTAGTGTGTTGGCGCAAATCACTTTTTCCTTGAAGTTGACGTGCAATCCTTTCGAATCTCAGGCTTTTTCGGACACTCGCTAGAGTACCTTCCTCTACGTCGCAATCTCTCAGTAGACAAAGCACCACCAGGAAATAGACCGATTCAGAGAGTACAAACAATCGGAAACTATCTACTGTTTCATGTAATCCACGATGAACAACGTTGTTAATGCGTATCCTCACAATTTCATTTGCCCAAGAATCAACACTCCCCACTAAAGCCACGAATGTATCTCCAGCGTTCTCGGCAAGATTCTTGAGTTCCTTTTCTAAATTGAGGTTCTGTTCTCCGGTTCGTATTCGTGCCAAAGCCTCGGCGGCAGTGATAACGTTAAAGAAGCGGTTTTCTTGAGTTAATCCGGGAACATACCAATAGTTCATAAGTGCGCCAATCACAATTCGAAACTTTCCAGAGACCTTAATCCATTTCCCTATGGTGTCAAGACCTCCAACATCATCGAACGTGAAAAGCATTTCTGCAGTACTGGGAGCTTTCCTAATTGCCTGATGATTTGATTCTCTGAGCCTAACGTACAATTGAATATAGGTACTGTCTCCTCTATCGGACTCTAGGCTTTCACTTTGGTTTGAGCGCTCTAGTGAGACTCCAGTAATTCGTGAAGGCACGTCAAGTCCAATTGTCACAAGATCCTGGATTGCCAAGCAGAATCCCAGTATGTCCGCTAGGGGGCGAGATACTGCAAATTGCAGGCTTAGAATGCAGCTTTGTCGAATTTCGCTTTTGACGATGTGGTCGCCAAGCAGGTTGTAAGTGAACGTGAGCTCAAGCGTTCCATCGCTCATTCCTGTTGCTATCTTTTGAAGAGAAGTACTAGTTACGTGCACCCGCTCCAAGCCATTCGACTCTTCATCTTGATCGAATCTGATGGTGACGCTAGACCTGCGTACCCAGTGCTCCAAGTGTAGTAAATGCACCGAGGCAGAACTAAACTCAAGTGGTTCGCCTTCGAAAAAGTAGTCGCCGCTAAGAACTATAGGTGAGTAGTATGACTCCCGAGCAAATTCAGGAAATTGTGTCTCTCTCTTTATAAGTTGGCAGCGATCCAATGTGATTTTGTGACCCCCGGCAAGTCCATGGATTCGAATCCAATCATCGTCAAAAGAAACTGGCACTTTCTCCGATGTGGAAGGCACTAGCTTTTGAATTGACCCACTCAGGTTTAGTTCCGCCCCATCGGCTGGATCGAACTTGAGGTGACCAGCTACTTTGTCGTCTTGGTTGGTCGCCAGCCAGAATAAACCTTCAATATCCAGATTATCCATCCACCATCCTCTTCTTGACTCTAGCAGTAGTCCCATTTTCAACCCGGTATCTGATATCTGAACCGTCTATTCTCAGTCTACCGAGTTTGCTTGATTTTGTTTAATGGCAGTAACCATTTTGTCTAGAATGGTATGTTTGCGCCATACCGTTTGCCAAGGGAGCACCCTGGAATTGTCTGCGTCTGTGCCTTTTCTGATTACTTTTGTGTACCCCTCCTTACGGGCAGTCACTAGATAACCAGCCTGGCCTCCTTGGGGCGGGGTTTGCCGCCGTGGACGGAGGGTTCGGCGCACCATTTGGCGGCGAGGCGGCGGACGCCTTCGTAGGTTTTCTTGTCGAAGCCTAAGAGGTCGCAGATAACGCGACGGTCGAGGAGGGCGCGGTTGGGGTCGGCGTCCGCCAGATAGGCGGGCTGCAACTCTTTGTCTCGGAAATCGTCGAAAATTTGCTCCGCTATGATTAGTTGATCGTCGCTGAGAACGCGAAAATCCAGCACGGAAAGGGTCTCGGCGGAGCGGATTGTCACGCCAGCCTTGCTCGATTGCTGACGACTGGAATGCCACCAGTATGATAATAGGCCCAGAGTGCTATTGGCCCACACAGAGAATGCAAAGTCGAACCTCTTGTCAGAGAAAATGACATTGGGCCAAACTCTACCTCCCACGGATTCCTGTTCAGTGAAGGTCACAGCTAATGGCTGAGAGCCAAACGTAAAGTCAAGATTCAGATGAGACCGACTGGCGGTGCCCCAAACGTCAGCGGCCTTGTCCTCCATTCCCGGTCGGACCTGCAACTGGGAGTCAGGCAGACAGACCAACCGAGTTTCCTGGCTAGCATCATGATTCCACAGAGCTGGATAAGTCGCCGTTGGACTTGGAGCTATTTTGTCGAACGGTCCTCGTGGAGCCGGGCCAATGATGTCACGGTGCACCAAGCCGAGTAAACCGACTTTCCCTAAAACATCCATAGCGATTCTCGGCTGTCTAGCGCTTCCAGGAAGCCACACTTCCGATCTAGACAGGGCGAAAGCAGATTGACCAACAGCGTAATCCGATAGACGTACTGGTCCCCACGGTGATCCATTTGGACGGCAGGGCGCGGTTATGCTTTCGCCCATCGGCTCTTCCCCTATCATTGCTGGTGTACCACCGTACGGCCCATCCTCAATCTGTCTGACGCGGGTACTGCCAGTAATCTTGCTTGCCAACGAACCAGCGCGAGCGAATCCGCGCGGCCTGCTCTTTAGGGATGAGAAGTGCACTCGCTGCTCCGCAGGGCTATCTGCTTCACGTTTACATGCGATAACAAGGCACTCAGCCATGCCCGTATCGGAAGAAAACGACATCTCATTCCCGCTAGCCGCAATGCTTAAGACCGTCAAGTCTGTATAATCACCGACAAGCATCTTTCGGAAGCCTTGCCAGGATAGGCCGGAAGCTACAGATAAGGGTAGGACGAGCGCCAAGACACCGCCTGCTTTGAGCTTGCGGTCTGCCAATGCCGCAAAGGCGGAGGCAATGCCGGCGTTGCCGTGGTAGCAGGTGCCTTTCGCTATTTGATTGATGAGTTTGCCCATCTTAGTCTGATCTTCCGGTGTAGCGTCAAAGGCAGCGAAAGCGGGGTTGGTGATGTCAGCGTGAGCGCCTTCATGGTTCGTTGCTCGCGTAAACGGTGGATTCATTATCACCAAATCAAATCCCTCGTCGGGAATATCAACGGTAATCTGGGCGGAGGTTTCCTCACCGGCGCTGCCGGTGCGGAGGGCCGGGTCGCTGGTGTTGAACAGTGTCTGGACGTCCGAGCGTTGCAGGAGTTCCAGGGAGCCGATCTTCACCGTGCCGTCGGGCTGGCGACCATAGGGCATGGTGTAGAGGCGGGAACTGCCAAAGGCTGCCGATGGTTCCACTCCCGAGAGCGTGGAGCCGGTGATGTGGATGGCGGAGGGCATGACGTCACAGCCGTAGAGCACATCTTCCATCATCGCGCGGTGCAGGGCAGCCGGATCGCCGCCGGCGCGCTCGTGTTTGGCGGCAATCTGCTCGTACACCGCCGAGAGCAACGCCCCCGTGCCGCACGCGAAATCGGCAATGCGCAGTTTGCCGATGGCCTCGGCATCCGACCAGTCCACCCCTTGCAGCTTGGCAACGGCCAGCCGCGCCAGCAGCGCCGCCGACGCGGGCAAGGTGTAGAAGGTCGCCAGGTACTTGCGGTCGGCAATGAGGCGCTGAAAGATGCGGCCGGTCAGGTCGTGGGAATTCTCCACTCCCATTGATCTCACCGCTTGTGCCGTATCGCGCAACCGCCACAGAATCCGCGCCGCCTCAGCCGCGGGCAAATGCGCCAGAATGTCTTTCGCCACGGCAAAAATCGCCCAATAATTGATTTTTAAAATATCCGTCCACGCCGCGAGTACCGCGCCCTGCGGATTGGCAACGTCATCGCCGCAGACCAATTCTAAGGAATCGACTCCCTTGTGCATACCGGCAATGCGCTCGTGAAACACCAAGGCGTTGGCGATGATTGCGCAGGCCATGCGGCGCGTCTGCGGCACGTTGCTCATGCCCAGCAGGCGGGCAATCTCCATGGTGATGTGCTGGCGGTCGGTGTCCATCTCGTCCAGGATTTTTGCCGCCGCGCTGATGCCCTCCTGCAGCGTGGTGGTGGCATCATCCACGGCGCGCTGCGGCACGGAGACCAAGCGAATCAGGTCGGCCACGTCCTCCGGCGAACCATCCAACCAGCCGGACTCCGGGAAGCGATTGACGCCTTTGCGTTCCTCCGTAAATACACAGTAGGAGAGCCGGGCCTGCTCTAGCGCAGCACGGAGATCGTCGGCGTCACTCACCGCGTCGGGATAGCGTAGCGCGATAACGGCTTCGATGCGGCGTCCGCTCGCCGCCACGTCCAGCCCCAAACGGGACTTTGCCTCGGCTTCCACATTCGCGCCAGGCATGTATTCCGCCTCGATCACCACCGGCGAGCGGCCCGGATCCACGATGAGAATGTCAGGGTGAAACCCCGCGTGTCCGGTAATAGTCTGCGTATTCTCAGAGAGCACGTCACTGCGGGACAGCATGCCTTTCAGCAATCCGCCCAGGGCGTTATTCACGCTTGGCTCGGTCTGACGCGCCATCTAGGCTATAGCTCCCTCAATCCGCGGTCGCACGACAGGAGGGCAAATCTCCCTGCAACCTTCAAGCCTTCCATCATCCCCACTCCCATTTTATCTAGAATCCACCATTATGTCAAGTACAGCGAGCTTGTTTCGTTTTGCTACTGCCAAAGAGAACACGCAACTCCTATTGTAAGGGCTGAAAGGATCCTGGGCAGGTCGCAAAGCCGTCTGCAGCGGCACTTGCTCGTGCATCTTTGCCAGAATTCTTGCTCATGATCTCGTTCTACACGTGTACCGCAAACCTCTAAGCAGTCAGCACGCTCTTACCCCTCCCTTGCGCGATTCTGCCTGTGCCTGAATTGAAAATAATAGCCTTGCCGCGTTATGCTCGAAGGAGATAGGTTACCCGGGAGGAGACTGCGATGGCGGTTACGACGACGATTCAAGAGCGGCTCAATGACCTGTTGCGCGACTTTGCCGACCTGGGATCACGGTCGGTGGGGTATCCATGCAACTTAGATTTCGATTACACGGCGCTGCTGCCTTTCCTCAAATACAGTCCCAATAACGTCGGCGATCCCTTTCACGACAGCAATTTCCAGAGCAACACGCACGAGATCGAAAGAGAAGTCATCGGAACCTTCGCCGACCTGATGCATCTGCCGCGCGATGAGGCGTGGGGCTACGTCACCTCCGGCGGTACCGAGGGCAACATGTACGGGCTCTATTTGGCGCGCGAAATGTTCCCGGAAGGCGTGGTCTACTTTTCGCAGGATACCCACTACAGCGTCGTTAAGATACTGCGCGTTTTGAAAGCGCGGAACATCATGATCAAGAGCCGTGACAATGGCGAAATCGACTACGACGATCTGCGCGAGACCATCCGCATCAACCGCGACGTGCCCGTGATCTTCTTGGCGAACATAGGCACCACTATGAAAGGTGCCGTGGATGACGTGCGCAAGGTGCGGGAGATCCTGGACGATCTGGCGGTTGCAAGTTACCACATTCACGCGGACGCGGCCCTAAGCGGTATGATCCTGCCGTTCGTAGACGACCCGCAGCCCTATGGATTCGATGCAGGATTCGATAGCGTTTCGATCAGCGGCCACAAGATGATCGGTTCGCCCCTGCCCTGCGGAATCGCGCTGACGCGGGGCGAATACGTCGCGCGCATCGCCCGATCCATAGAGTACGTGGGCGTGCTGGACACAACACTGGCGGGGTCGCGCAACGCCATTTCTCCGCTCATCATGTGGTACGCCCTCCAGCAGCACGGTTTGGATGGCTTCCGCGCGATCATAGCTGAGTGTTTGGCCGTCGCCGAGTATGCCGTAGCCCGCTTCAACGATTGCGGCATCCCGGCGTGGCGGAACCGGAACTCGGTTACGGTGGTATTTCCAAAGCCTCCCGCCGAGGTAGTACGCAAGTGGCAACTCGCGCCTTACGAGGACATCGCGCATCTGATTGCTATGCCCAACGTGACTCGTGAAACGATAGATTTGGTTGTCGACGACTGCCTGGTATGACAGCCACAGTAAAGGACAGCAGGATGAATAGGATTATTGTCATAGCGAATAATGAAGTGGGCGTCATTGCCGATATTAGCCGGGCGCTGGCCGATGCTGAAATCAACATAGAGACCATCAGCGCCGAAGGACTCGACGATCACGGCACCGTCACCCTTACTACTGACGCTCAGGACGCTGCCCTGCGAGTTCTCGCGGATGCCGGTTTCAAGGCAGTCTCAGACCAGTCCTTGGTACTCAGGCTTCCCGACGAGCCGGGGGCTCTGGCCAAAGTAGCCGAGCGGTTCAAGCTAGCCGGCGTGAACATACAGAGCCTGCATATCCTCGAGCGCCAAGCCGGCCACACAATCGTTGCGCTTGCCGCTGACGACCGCGCTAAAGCCGAAACGTTGGTGGATAAAGCCACCTTGGTATAACGGCCTCGCCACCAACTCTGGTGGTAGGATCGCGCTCCTGAATAATCGGGAACCTATTGCAGCGTGATCGCTCTGGTACACTATGGTGGAACACAGTTCCTTCCTTAGCAGAGCACGAGGAAAATAGCGTATGCGCGAAAATCCGGTGAAGCAGCTCCTCAGAGCGGGTAAACCCGCGATCGGCGCCTGGCTTACCCTTGGCGACCCACTGGCTACCGAGACCCTGGCCCACATGGCCTTTGATTGGCTCAATGTGGACATGGAACACGGTTCCATTGACGTGCGCGAGACCCGCGCCCTATTCCAGGTCATCAACACGACAGACGTGGTTCCGACCGCCCGCGTGCCCTGGAACGACCACGTATGGATAAAGCGTGTGCTCGATGCCGGCGCCTATGGCGTGGTGGTACCGATGGTGCGCACGCGCGAAGAAGCCGAGCGGGCCGTGGCGGCGTGCCTCTATCCGCCGGCCGGTATTCGCAGCATCGGCAGCGGGCGCAATCACTATGCCTTCCGCACGAACCAAGCCGCATATCTGGAGCACGCCAACGACCAGCTTCTCGTCATCATTCAGATCGAGCACGCCGACGCCATTCGACGGCTCGATGACATTCTCAGCGTGCCCGGCATCGATGCAGCCTTCATCGGCCCCAACGATCTTTGCGCATCAATGGGAATTCCTCCCAGCACCGATAGCGACCATCCCGATTTCGAAGCCGCCGTCAGCCAGGTCGTTACCGTAGCCCAGAAATACGGTGTCGCTCCAGGTATCCATACTAGCTCCGGTCAGGCGTTGAACAAGCGTCTTGAGCAGGGCTTTCGCTATATGGGCCTCGCCAACGATCAACGCTTTCTCATTAAGGGCGCAACCGATGAGCTGGACGTAATTCGGCGAGAGCTGTAGGAAAGACTTGACGGCAGATGCGGCCAAGACCGGCACCGCCGCACTAGTCAACCAACGTATAGTGCTGAGAACGCGAATAGATGAATATAGGGATTGCCAAGGGTCCCGGCGAGACACCAAACGAATACACGTTCGTCACTCCAGACACAGAGCGTCGGGTAAAGACGAGCGAGTTCGTCTATTACGAAGCTGATGTTGATGGCGTCCGGCGACAGATCCTCGGGCGGGTAGTTCGCCGCGTGCCGCTGCGTCTTTACCCGGACTCTTTTCTCGCCCACCCGGAAGTCGACCCAGCGCAAATGGCGGCCCTTGTCGGCTACTCCAACGCCAATGGCGTTTCATTGGACGGCGACCACGATGCCGACGCTGCCTCTGCGGAACTCTTCGAAATCCACGTGAGCATCATGGGCTACCACGATCCGCAGTTGAGTGCCTTTGTCAACCCTCGCATCCCACCCCGCATTGGCTGGAAAATCTACTTGGCCCCGGACGATGCGCTGGCGCAGGTACTGAACCGGGTCGCTTTCAATTGGGAAGAAGGCGAGGCGCAGCGGGGCGGCGCTTTCGTCGGGTCGCTGCTTTCGCGCCCTGCTTTCAATCCCTCGAAACGCCGAGCTGAGATTCCCGCTTCCGCGGGAATGACGGAGGAAGAGGGATTGACAGAGGATGGTGCTGGTGTGCCGGTGGTGTTGGACGTCCGCTCCATCACCGCAACCCACATGGCAATTATCGCCGGTACCGGCGCGGGCAAGAGCTACCTGGCCTCGGTCCTCATCGAAGAGATGATGAAACCCATCAACCGTGCCAGTATTCTGATTGTAGACCCCCATGGCGAGTACGACACGTTGGAAGAAATCCGCAATGCCAAAGAATTCCGCACCGACGACGGGTACGACGGAGGTTACAAGGCGGATGTGAAGGTCGTCCCCCAGGGCCAAGTGAAGATCCGAGTTTCCGATCTCACGTTCCACGATCTGCGCTTCCTGCTCGGCGCGCAGTTCGGCCTTTCCGGACCCATGGAATACGTGCTGCGGTTGGCGTTGGATCGAGTAGAGGGCGAGCGTAAAGACAAGACCGCTTGGACAATGAACGATGTCTACGCGGCGCTGGCATACATGCAGAATGGCGAAGAGGAGACCCAGCCCGACCCGGCCCGTCATTCCAGCGAGAGCGGGAATCCATCTTCAGGCGACGGCGACCTCGACTGGCTCGAAAACGCCGGCCGACAGGAACAGCAGAGCACGCGCGCCAAGCCCGATGTTCAGATGCGGGGCAGTGCACGGGCGCTCGACTGGCGACTGAAAAGCCTCTTTGCAGAGTCACCAAACTTCGACAATATAGAGACCATGGACCTGCAGCAGGTCTTCCGCCCCGGCCTTTGTTCCGTGTTGCAGCTCAATGAGATCGACCGTCGCCAGCAGCAAGTAATCGTGGCTGTGCTCCTGAGGATGGTATGGAAAGCGCGCATGAACGCCGTCAAAGGCACAGGCAACCCCAAAGACCGCCTCGACTATCCGGTCTTCATTTTGCTCGAAGAGGCCCATCACTTTGCTCCGGCGAATGAAGACGTGGTTACTACGAATATCCTCAAGACCATCCTGGCCGAGGGGCGCAAATTTGGGGTAGGAGTCGGCCTCATCAGCCAGCGTCCGGGCAAGCTCGACTCGGACGTGCTCTCGCAGTGCATGACGCAGTTCTTGCTGCGCATCGTTAATGAATACGACCAGAGTAGTGTGGCTGCCGCCGTGGAGAGTGCGAGCCATGATCTCCTGGCGGAATTACCGGCACTCTCCAAGGGGCAGGCGATCGTGGCCGGAGCCGCGGTCAACACGCCGCTTGCCATACGCGTAAGGCAACGGATCACACGCCACGGGGGCATAGAGCCCGATGCGCCCGGCGAATGGGCCAAGTACTTCTCGGATGAGGCGCGCCGCCGCCGCGAAGTTGACGCCTCCGGGTTGCCGGAAGGCCCGCCGCGCGGCCGCAGCAACATTCTCCGTAAGAGCAGCGGCAGTCGGTAGCGCAGCTTTTTGCGAGCAATCACGCTCGCCGAGCAGCAAATCCGGCCCTAATCACATGCAGTCTCATTCTGCCGAAACAGAGGAACCAGCCAGATGCCCTTCAACCATGAGTACAGGCAGCGCATACGTGCTGCCTTCATCGGCTGCGGCAAGCACGCCTACCAAAGCATCTTGCCGAGCTTCCAGTATGCGCCGGTAGAGTTGGTCGCCATCTGCGATCTCGTGCCTGAGCGGGCCCAGTTTTGCGCCCGGCAGTTTGGCGCCCTGCGCTGGTACACCGATTATGCCGAAATGCTCGAACAGGAAGAGCTCGACGCGGTATTTGTCGTGCTCAATCACGACGCGGCAGGGCGACCTCAATACGCCCCGGTGGCCGTTGACGTGCTGCGCGCGGGCCGTCACGTGTGGATCGAAAAGCCACCGGCCTCTTCGTTGGCGGAGATCGAGCAGATGCAGGCGGCGCGCGACGAGGCCCAACGCTTTGTCCAGGTAGGCTTTAAGAAGCCCTTCTACCCCGCGATTCAGCACGCAAAGCACCTGATGGCCCAACCTGAGTTTGGCGCGCCCACCTCCGCCTACGTCCACTACGCCGTGAACCTGCCTCCGGCCGAGGGACGCCCCCATAGCCGAGAGATGATGCGCTTTCTCCAGATCGGCTGCCACCCCTTGTCGATACTCCAATATTTGCTCGGCGCGCCGCAGACGCTCTACTTTGCCCACGAATCGCGAAAGGGTAGCTCGCTTGGCGTCTTCACCTTCGCTAACGGCAGCATCGGCTGTCTGCACCAGGCCGCGGGCAAGGGGGAAAACGCGCCATGGGACCGTGTGGAGGTGAACGGCGAAGGCGCTTCGCTCGTCGTTGAAAACGGCATCGACCTCACCTACTACCCTCCGGGCCAACCCCGCTCGCCGGACTCGTTCGTCAGCGACGACGCCAGCGCGCCGCGCCGCTGGCTGCCCGACTTCTCTCACGGGCGCCTTGCGAACAAGGGTCTTTTCCTCCTGGGTTATGCCCCCGAAATCGTTGCCTTTGCCGAGAGCGTGCTCAACAACACACCACCGCAAACAGCCACACTCGAAGACGCCCACGAGGTGATCCGCATGTACCTGGGGTATACCCAAGTCGCGGGACAGGTCATCACGCTGTAAGTCCCGTATTTGCGCACACTCAGAGACCAAGTCATTGCACGCGCCGGTTAGATTCGTACAGACTACGTGGGCCGCTATGCTGAACGCGCATTAAATAGCGACACTGAGCGTGCATGCAAGGCCGACGCCCAGCACGCATGCAAGAGCGATGCTGAACGCGCATGCAAGAGGGACGCTGAACGTGCATGCCTGAACGATGCTGAGCGCCACCATCCGTTCGCCCTGACGCTGTAGAAGGCCTCTCCATCCGTTCGTCCTGAGCCTGTCGAAGGGCCAATAGTGGTTCGACAAGCTCACCACGAACGGACTTGAATAACTCAAGCACACCTTATCTCACTCAAGCACACACTCTCACACAGGTACCCACTATCTCACTCAAGTACACACCCTCTCACACCGGCGGTGGTATCGGCGGCAGGTCGTAGTCACGCGCTTCCAAGTCCATGATCTGCGCCATCTCCTCGGTGGTAATTGGATTGCCCCCTGATGCCCGCACGTTCTCTTCCACCTCGCGTACGGTCATTGCCCCGGGGATCACGCCGTGCACACCCGGTGTGGCAAGCACGAACTGCAGCGCAGCTTGCGGCATCGTCCTTCCCTGCGTGAGGAAGCGCAGTTTCTCGACGCGCGCGAGCACGGCGTCGATGAAGGCCGGCGAGAACTTGCGCCGATCGTCACGGTCGTCGAAGACCGTTTGCCGCGTTATCGCTCCGGTAAGGAACCCAAAGTAAAAATTCTCACGCGCGATCACGCCCACGTCATGCGCCTGCGCCAGCGGGAAGAACTCCCGGGCAGGCAGCGTGTACAGCAGACGGAAGGCTTGCTGAATGACGTCCACGTGCCCCTGCTCGATGAGATGCATCGCCAGCGGAATGCCCTCGTCCACCGACATGACGGAAAAGCCGGTGGCCCGGATCTTGCCCTGCTCCTTCAAGCGGACCAGCGCCTCCAGGCCGTCGTCACGAAAGAGGGGCTCATCAGGACTATGGAGAAAGTAGATGTCGAGATAGTCGGTGCGCAGGCGGCGCAGGCTCTGCTCGACCTCGCGCATGACCGCGACACCCGAATAGTCGAAGTTCTGACGTCCGCCGGGAAACATGCCCACCTTCGTCGCCAGCACCACCTCGTGACGCCGTCCCGCAATGGCTTCGCCAATTACCTCTTCACTGCGGCCGTTTCCGTATAAGGGCGCGGTATCGATGTGGTTGATGCCAAGCTCCAGCGCCCGCAGAATCGCCCGCCGCGATTCCGCATCGTCCACCCTCCCATAACGGTCGCCGCCCATCCCCCACGTCCCCAGCCCCACCTCCGAGATGCGTATACCCGTCCTACCCAACGTGCGGTATTGCATGGGTTTTCCTCCAACCAATGCCAATGCTGTTGGCCTGTTATTGCCAGAAAAACTAATGTTGCCAGCCCAGGAAGATTCTGTATCTCATATTCACGAGGGTACTACCGTCATTAGGGTTGCATATTGATAACGTATACTAATATGGATGGCCGACAAGTAAAAGCAATAACCCACCTCATTAGGGAATCGTATGAGAATTGCAGATATTGACTTCCCACGAGAGCTTATAGATGCCTTGCGCGATAACACTCTCGTGGTATTCGCTGGGGCCGGAGTTTCCATGGGAGAACCGGCTTGCCTTCCAGACTCTAGAACTTTGACTCGTGAAATCGCAAGAGACACTGGCGAAACTCTGAATTGCTCCGAACCAGAGGACCGTTTCCTCGGAAAACTATATGACAATGGGGTGAGCGTTCATGCTCGCGCAGCAGCAGCTCTTTCCCGGGATGATCTGGAACCAACGGAGCTTCATCGGTGTCTTCTTCGGCTCTACCCCAGTGCCGGAAAGGTTCGTCTTGTTACCACCAACTTTGACCAGTTGTTCGAACTGGCAGCAGGGATGGAATTCAAAGAGACTCCAGAAGTATTCAGTGCACCCGTATTACCCCCAGCGCGGAGCTTTAGGGGTATCGTTCATGTTCACGGCTCGGTAAACAATCCTCACGAAATGGTCCTCACTGACATTGACTTCGGCCGTGTTTACCTAACTGAGGGTTGGGCGCGTCGTTTTCTAATCTCGCTGTTCCGTGAGTTCAAGGTCCTCTTTGTCGGCTATAGCCACAATGACACAGTCTTGCACTATCTTGCACGCTCCCTTCGTGAAATAGTCCCACGTCAGCGTTATGCGTTGACTGCGGAAAGTGGGGCTGACGCCACGCGATGGCAAAGTCTCGGAATCAAACCTATCCCTTATCCACAGGAATGCCAAAACGATCACAGCGCCCTGAATGAAGGAGTCAATCGCCTCGCAGTCCACGTTCGACGTGGAGTCTTGGAATGGAGGAATTTGATTAGGGAATTAGCGCGAAGGCCACCTCCTGTCAATAAAGAAGCTGCGGACATAATTGAGGAAGCACTGAGAGACCCAACCAAGACTAGGTTCTTTACCGAGCGCGCCACATTGCCTGAATGGATTGATTGGCTCGACGAGCGGAAGCACCTGGCCCCGCTTTTCGGTCACGGCGAACTCAGTGAATGCAGTGGTGTTCTATCCTATTGGCTCGCCAACCGTTTCGCTTGCCATGCCGCCAACAAGCTGTTTCTCTTGATTGGGAAACACAAAGTGCGCCTGCACCCAAATCTCTGGTGGAAGATAGGGCACGAAGTCTCGAGGGGTGAAGCTGATCTGGATAATAATGTCCTTTCACGATGGGTGTCTGTCCTGCTTACTGATATTCCAGAGAATTCAGACTCCCACCACATATTGCATTCGTTGGGTGACCTATGTGTTCGCCATGGTTTATTCAACAGCTTGCTGCAGATTTTTGACGCAATGACGGTAAGCCGTCTAGTCCTAAAGCCGGGATTCCCTTCGGTTAACGATGAGGAAACGCCGATCCGCGCAGAGCTAAAGACGATTGGTGCACCTTACGCTTTGTGGGACATTTGGAGGGATCACCTCAAGCCTAACCTCAATCAGATCGCCGAACCTCTGCTCAGGATAGTCGTGGGTCGCCTAGAAGAGAGAAATAGAAATCTTCTAGTTTGGGGAAGTAATGAGAGTTGGGGCCGAGCGGCAATTGAAAGTCACGGACAAAATCGCAGCTCTTGGTCTCCTAACGTGTTGATCGACGCAGCGCGTGACTGCTTAGAGTGGCTTGCTGATAACCAAGCAGAAGCGATTGCGCCATGGCGCAATCAGTTTGATATGTCTGAGGCACCGCTACTAAGGCGTCTTGCAATACATACCCTCTATGTAGACAAGGAGCTAACTGCAGACGGGAAAATCGACTGTCTATTGGACAGAGTCGATATTCATGATTCAAGAATTCACCATGAGGTATTTCGACTAGCAGGACAAGCCTATCCTGACGCCTGCAAGACATCTAAGGAATCGCTACTGGCAGCAATACGCGAATATCGCTGGGTAGGCAAAACGGATTCTACACTTAGCGATCTACAACTCTCAGCGTGGAATCACCTTAACTGGTTCTCTTGGTTGCATACTAAGGACTTAGCCTGCCCGTTGGCTAGGCAAGCCCTTGATGAAGTAACAAGGCTACTCCCTGGATACATACCACGAGAACACCCAGACTTCCTTTCTTGGATTGGCCCGCTTCCCGATAGAGGCCCGACTGTTGAAGAATTACTTGCTATGCCCGCCACAGCCAGCCTTGATGAATTGCTATCTCTTCAGTCAGCAGAACAAGATAGCCATGCTCGCCTTGTGCTTGTGCGAAATCTCACCGAGGCAGCAAAGAGGGATTTCAGCTGGGGAATCGCGCTTGCAGACGAATTAGTCAAGGCCAAGAATTGGGATACTAATCTTTGGAGAGCGTTGCTGTACGCTTGGATGAGTATGGAATTGGGCGAGGACGACTACATTAGAGTTCTTACATTCCTTAAACTGACTAATCTCCACGGTGAACATGCTCATGAGATCGCAAACGTGCTGTTCTCATTGGTGCAGAATCGAGGCAAGTCCTACGCACTGAATCTCCTCTCTCAGGTCAATAGGATTGCCATCACACTCTGGCAAGAGCTCGACCGCAAAGGAATAGATGACCAGCAAGACGATTGGTTACGTAGAGCGCACGATCACCCGGCAGGGAGACTTACTGAATTCTGGCTTTATGGGCTTTCGGTGTGGCGAAATGCGCAAGATCCTATGCCAGATGCCTTAAATGACGAGTTTCGAGCGGCGTTTTCGATGATTGTGAAGGATCCCACATTGCCCGGTAAACTGGGTAGATCGGCGCTCGTCAGCGAATTCGCATTCCTATTGGCAGCCGACAGAGCTTGGACTATAGAGAATCTGCTCCCACTCTTTGATTCCGCAGGCGACGACTGGGAATTGGGCCGTGAAGGACTTGCTCGGGTAGCCCTCTATCCTGCAGTGGCGGAATTACTAGAGAGAGCGTTTCTTGAGGCAGTTGAATGGTCTAGCTCTCTGGACGAATACGTGAGAGGCCAGTTCATTCAGCGCTATATCCACATGATCGCTTACTTTGTCGAAGAGCCTTTTAGCACTTGGATACCTAGGCTTTTCAATGATGGAGGTGAAGACATTGGGGAGGTCTTCACTTCCAATCTAAATGAGAATTACCTATGGGAGATGGACGAAGCTACACAACGGGAATGGTGGCGTCGTTGGTTGAAAGACTACTGGGAAAATCGTCTAGAGGGCGTGCCATACGCTCTCACGCCCAAAGAAATAGCACAGATGCTTCATTGGCCGGCGAAACTGACAGCCGTGTTCCCTGAAGCGGTTGCGTTAGCAATGAAGATGGGACAGACCACCTCGGATGTTGGCAACCTCTTATACAGTCTTAAGAATAGCAGTCTGGTAGAGAGTTTCCCTAATGAACTGGCGTGCTTCTTGTTTCATTTGGACAAGATCGGTGTACAAGAGTATTGGTGGGTAGCAAAAGACCTCTTCAAGAGACTCCTTGAATCGAGCATTTCCGAGGACTTGAAGCACAATCTCAGGGAGTTGATGGCTAAACAAGGAATCGAAGAGTAACCGTGCCAATGCGAGCGCATCCAACACTACCTATGCAGACAGAAGTCCGCCAATAAGCTGGTTAACTTAGGAACCTCCCTCTCCACCTCCCCTGGACTCCGGCTTGCGCCGGAGTGACTGCAAACTAGGTATTTCGCGTTCTCCACTTCATCCGACAGTAATTCTCATTCGACACGCAGCCGGGATTTCCGGTATTCTGATGCTGGCAATACTCAAGATTGGTCAAGGTACGGTTCTCATTTTATGAAGATTCACGAGTATCAAGCGAAAGACATCTTGGCGCGGTATGGTTTGCCCATTCCGCCCGGCCATGTCGTAACCTCGCCGGATCAGGCGCGGGAGGCTGCGGCCCGGATTGGCGGGACCGTGGTTGTAAAGGCCCAAGTGCTCGTCGGCGGGCGCGGCAAGGCCGGCGGTGTAAAGCTAGCCGAAACGCCGGACGAGGCTGCCGCAAAGGCGGCGGCGATTCTGGGCATGGACATCAAAGGCATCACCGTGCAGCGGGTATTAGTCACCCAGGCGGTAGACATCGCCACGGAGATTTATCTGGGCGTCATCCTCGACCGCACGACGAAGGCCATCACCATCATGGCCAGCGCCGAGGGCGGTGTGGAGATCGAGGAGGTCGCCCGCGAGGCACCGGAGAAGATTCATCGCATTCACGTGCATCCGCTCGCGGGGTACGCTGACTATCAAGGCCGCCAACTGGCCTTTGCAATTGGCATACCTTCCGACCTGAGCAGAGAATTCGCGCGCATCGTGCGCACGCTCGTGCAGGCGCTCACCGAGAACGACGGCGAGCTGGTCGAGATTAACCCGCTGGTCATTACTGAGGATGGCACGTTGCAGTGCATCGACGCCAAGATAAACCTGGACGACAACGCCCTCTTCCGCCACAAGGCCCTGGCAGAACTGCGCGACCACGATGAGGAAGAGCCCGCCGAACGCGCAGCGCGCGAAGCGGGGCTATCGTTTGTGAAGCTCGACGGCACCATCGGCTGTGTCGTCAACGGCGCCGGCCTCGCCATGGCGACCATGGACACCATAAAACTGAGCGGCGGCAGCCCGGCCAATTTTCTCGATATAGGCGGCGGCGCCCGCGCGGAGAGTGTTGAAAACGCCCTGCATATCATCCTGGACGACGAAAACGTAACGGCAATCCTCTTCAACATCTTTGGCGGCATCACCCGGTGTGACGAAGTCGCTCGGGGCATTGTCAGTGCCTTGCCGTCGCTTACCCGTCAAGTGCCGATGGTCGTGCGTCTCGTCGGTACCAACCAGGAAGAGGGACGCGCGATCTTACAAGAGGCAGGTCTGGTGGCCGCCGACACCATGCATGCCGCTGCGCAGGAAGTAGTTAGGGTGGCGGCTGCGCCAAAGGCGACGAGCTCATGAGCATACTTGTCGATGAAAACACCCGCCTGCTCGTGCAAGGCATCACCGGCCGCGAAGGCACGTTTCATACCGAGCAGATGGTGCGATACGGCACGCAGGTTGTGGCCGGCGTAACCCCCGGACGCGGCGGACAAGAATCCTGCGGGGCACCGGTGTTTAACACTGTCGCTCAAGCAGTCCGCGAGACCGAAGCCAACGTCTCGATTATCTTCGTGCCCGGCCCCTTTGCGCCGGACGCCGTCATCGAAGCCGTGGATGCCGGCATTCCCTTCGTGGTCTGTATCAGCGAGCACATCCCCGTCCAAGACATGCTGCGCGTGTATCATTATGTAAATATAAAAGGCGCTCGCTTGCAAGGGCCGAACTGTCCCGGCCTCATTTCACCGGGCAAAGCCAAAGTGGGCATTATGGCAGGCGACATCCACATCCCCGGTCCCGTCGGCGTCGTCAGCCGCTCCGGCACGCTCACGTATGAGGTAGTATCCCATCTCACCGGGGAGAATGTGGGACAGTCCACTGTCATCGGCATCGGCGGCGATCCGGTAATTGGGACCGGTTTCATAGACGTCCTGCGCATGTTCGAGGAAGACCCGCAGACTGAGGCGGTCGTCATGATTGGCGAAATTGGCGGCACCGATGAGGAGGAGGCCGCGGCCTTTATCAAAGCGCACATGACTAAGCCCGTCGTTGGTTTCATTGCCGGTCGCACCGCACCGCCGGAAAAGCGCATGGGACATGCGGGGGCAATCGTCTCCGGGGGGATTGGCACGGCAGATTCGAAGATCGAAGCGCTTCAGGCCGCGGGCGTGCACGTGGCAGACTTCCCCCGCGAAGCGGCGCTGCTGGCGGCCGAGCGAATAGAGCGGTAATGCTGGAAGAGTATTTACGCAACGGGAGGGTATGAGACTGATGGCACTCTCAATTGGCGCAGCACAGCGCAACATTTCACCGCCTTTGGGCACGAACATGGCCGGTTACTACCACGTGCGTCCGGCGAGTGCCGTGCACGATGACCTCTACGCACGGGCGCTCGTAATCGACGATGGCAGTACGGTAATTGCACTCGTAACGTGCGATCTTGTTTCCATTCGTGAAGAAAGTGTGATCAACGCGCGACGGCAGATTGCGGAAGCTACCGCCATTCCCGGCGCTAACGTGCTCGTCTGCTGTACGCACACCCACACGGGGCCCATAACACGCGGCGACCGCAGTTCCGCGACGTTTGGCAGCATGAGCGAATCGTATATGGAGACCCTCGAGGCTCAAATCGCAGGGGCAGTGACGGAGGCGTGGGAGTCACGGTCCCCCGGTACGCTGCGCATCGGAAAATCACAGGAGACCCGCATCGCCTTCAATCGGCGCTTCCACATGCGCGACGGCAGTGTGAAGACCAATCCGGGCAAGAACAATCCGGAAATCATCGGACCGGTCGGACCCATTGATCCCGACGTCTACGTGCTTCTCGCGGAGTCAGGCGCGGGCGATCCCATTGGGGTCCTCGTAAATTACTCCCTTCACGCAGATACGACCGGCGGCGACCAGATCTCCGCCGACTACTCCGGTTGGATGGAAAAACACTTCAAGAACATGTCGCCTGAGCTGGACGATACAGTACTCCTCTACGCCAACGGTTATTGCGGTGACATCAATCACGTCAATGTGAACGATCCGAATCAACTAAAGGGCTTTGAGGAGTCCGAACGCATCGGCCGTGCGTTGGCGGAAAGCGCCACCCAGGCGCTGTCACATTTAGAGCCCGTAAAAGGTGAGACCGTACATACCGCCCAACGCGTAGAGGCGTTGCCGGCCGTGGTGCCAACAGCGGCAGACATAGCCTGGGCGCAAGAGGCAGTGGCAGCCTCGCCCATGGGCGGCGGCCCCGGCCGGGACGACTTAGTACGCGCCCACCGCGATCTGGCGCTTCAGGAGCAAAAGAAGCAACACTTCGATACTGAAGTCCAGGTGATGGCAGTTGGCAATGTCGCGATTTCGGCGCTTCCCGGCGAGATATTCGTCGAGCTTGGACTATCCATCAAGGAGCACTCGCCCTTTGAACACAATCTGCTGGCAGAGCTTGCAAACGGCAACTTAGGATACATCTGTACTGAAGCGTCCTACCCGCAGGGCGCCTACGAGCCGACGTCCAGCCGGGTATTACCCGGCTCCGGCGAGCAACTCGTGCGCACGGCGCTTGAATTGCAGCAGGAAATCGCTGCGCTCTAACACGAGCGTCATGCTTGACAGCGCGTATTACCTACTCACATTGGCCGGCGCCATATTGACGTAAACAGCGGCTACCACCCTCGTAGCTGCTGTATTGATACGCCCGCTGGTATATAATTGGAGATGAATACACTATACTTACGTTGCGCTGCTGCACAGCGCCTATAGAAGCATATCCTGGGCAAGCGCAGCGCTAGTAGAGCAACACTGGATAGTCGCAGGAAGTAAAGCACAAGACTTATGACGAGAAACGATCTAGTCGTCCGCGTCGCCGGCGAGGCCGGCGAGGGCATTGTCTCCACGGGCCATTTGCTCACCCAGGCGGCATTGCGGGGCGGATTCCACATACTTACCTACTCCCAGCCGCCATCGGAAATCAAGGGTGGGCACGCCTTCTTCCAGATTAGACTTAGTGCCCAACGCTCTTACAGCAAAGGCGATTCCGTCGATATTCTGCTCGCCTTCAATCAAGAGGCTTACGACCGCAACGCGGCCGAGACCAAGGACGACGGTTTGCTCGTCTATGATCCTTCAGAGGTCACACCGGCCGTAGACAGTCACTTTGCACACGTGGAGTTTCCGCTCAACGACATAGCGAAGAACCAACTTAAGTTCCCCATTGCTAAGAATGTCGTGGCGGTTGGCGCGCTGGCGGAGCTCTTCGGCTTGCCGACAAAACACCTTGATTCCCTCATCGAGGAGCGTTGGTTGCGTAAAGGCGAAGCGGTTGTGCAAAAGAACCTGGACGCGCTCCGGGCCGGCATCGACTATGTCATTGAACACATTCCACAGCGGGAAAACTTTGCACTTTACCCTGAAAAATCCCATTCCGGCGAAATCATGGTGAGCGGCAGCGAAGCGATCGGCCTTGGCGCTATTGCCGCCGGATGCGGCTTTATGGCGGGTTATCCAATTACGCCTGCCAGCGACATCAAAGAATTCCTGGAAATCCATCTTCCAAAGACGGGCGGTCACGCATTGCAGGCAGAGGACGAACTTGCGGCGATCGGCATGGTGTTAGGCGCTTCGTATGCGGGCTCGAAGGCAATGACCGCGACCTCCGGCCCTGGATTCAGCCTGATGATTGAAATGCTCGGCCTCGCAGCGATGGCAGAGCTCCCCTGCGTTATCGTCGACGCGCAGCGGGCAGGTCCTTCTACCGGCATGCCGACTCGCCATGAACAGGGAGACCTCAATTCGGCCGCTTTCGCCGGCCATGGTGAGTGTCCGCGCATCGTGCTTGCGCCAACGTCGGTAAGAGACTGTTTCTACCAAACAGTTAACGCCTTCAATCTCGCGGAAAAGTATCAAACGCCGGTTATCCTGCTCGGTGACACCCTGCTCAACGTGCGTTCAGAGAGCATTCCGCGCCCTGACCTAAACGAAGTCGAGGTTGTAGACCGTCTGCTGTTCTCGGAGAACGGCAACGGCGTCGGTGACGAAGTCGGCAGCATGAACGGTGAATACAATCGTTACGTGCTCACTGAGAACGGCGTTTCCCCCATGTCTGTCCCCGGTCAAGCGGGCGGCCAATACATTGCCACCGGACTGGAGCACAATGAAGAAGGTCTCCATCGGTATGACGAGGCCACGCACACTATCATGACCAAAAAGCGCTTCCGCAAGCTGGAGCGCGCCGCCCTGGAAGCCCCGGAAGCGGACCGCTATGGCGATCCTACCGCTGAGATTGGCATTCTCACCTGGGGCTCCACTGTAGGCTCCGTCATTGAAGCAATTGACCTCGCCGCACTAGATGGCTTGAAGCTCGATATGTTAGCGCCAAGAATGCTAATGCCGCTGCCGGACGAGCAATTGCGCCCATTCATAGAAAGCAAACGTATCATATTCCTACCCGAAGTCAACTATAGCGGTCAGTTTGCCAACATGATCACGAGCCGGTTCCCGCGCGAATACGTGCGGATCAACATTTTCGGCGGCATGCCGTTCCGCGTCGACTGGCTCCTGGATAAGATAAGAGAGGGAGTGGCACAGCATGTCTAGTGTAATAACCGTAGAGAAGCGAAAGGTCGCCGACTATAAGGGCGATGAGCGCCCGACCTGGTGCCCCGGTTGCGGCGACTTTGGCGTTCTGAACTCCGTTTTCAAGGCGCTGAGCGACCACAATTTCGATCCCAAGAACATCATCATCGTATCGGGTATCGGCTGCTCCAGCCGCCTGCCCTTCTTCACCAATGCCTACGGCTTCCACACGGTGCACGGACGCGCTATGCCCGTTGCCGCCGGGATTCGCGCGGTGCAGCCTGATATGCCAGTTCTCGCAATGGGCGGAGACGGCGATGCTTTTGCCATCGGTGTCGGGCATCTTATTCACGCCATCCGCCGCAACCTCAACATTTGCTACGTGGTGATGGATAACGCCGTCTACGGACTTACCAAAGGGCAAACCTCTCCCACCGCCGAGCGCGGCCTTGCAACGAAAGCAACGCCGCAAGGCGCCAGTGATCCGGCCATCAATCCAATGCTTCTCGCTCTTGCCACCGGCTGCACGTTCGTTGCCCGTGGGTTCTCGAGCAAGCCCAAGGAATTGGCCGACCTTATCTCGAGGGGCATCGCGCACCAGGGGTTCGCTTTTATTGATACGTACAGCCCGTGCCCTACCTTCAATACGGTCAATACGTTCAAGTATTATCGGGACGCCACTGAAGACCTGCCCGCCGACTTTGATCCCACCGACTTCAGCAGCGCTCTGCAGTACGCTGCCAGCGAAGACCCACTCTACTTGGGGCTCCATTACCAAGCCCAGCAGCCTACGTTCGAGGACCATATCAAGCGAAACCGGCCGGAAGTAACGCAGAATGCCATGACCGTGGTGGAGAATCTCTTCGATCAGATGAGCTAACACTCAAGAGTGTCACTCCTCAAGCGAGATTTATCGCAAGCGGACTCCATGAAGTTGGGGTTCGCTTTTGTTCGCCTGCTGGAGGGCATCGAAGACTTGCTTAACATTCATGCTGTTTGGACTGTATACTAGTGGCTGAGGGCTGGTAACTCCCGAAGTTTAGCGTGTACGCCACGTCGGACTTGGCGAGGCAATTTTCCAGCCTATTTTGTAGTAACTCTTGCAGGAGTTCTTGCAACAGTTCTCGGCGCCAGCGCGCCGGGAAAGAAGAGCGATTGCACGGGAGTGCCAATTCATGCTGGAGCATGACGTCATAGTGGTAGGCGCCGGTCTTGCCGGCATGCAGGCTGCGCTGCACGCAGCACGGCAGGGCGTGAGCGTTGCCATACTCTCGAAAGTGCACCCTGTACGCAGCCACTCGAATGCTGCACAGGGCGGGATCAATGCCGCCATGGAAGAAGACGATCCCTGGGAAGATCACGCCTACGATACGGTGAAGGGCAGCGACTTCCTGGGCGACCAGGACGCCATCGAAGTGCTGTGCAGTGAGGCTCCCGAGACAATCATCGAGCTTGAGCACATGGGCGTCATCTTCAATCGCGGCTCCCGCGGCCAAATTGACCTGCGCGCCTTCGGCGGCCAGGCACGCAAGCGCACCTGCTACGTGGCGGACATTACCGGCCAGGTGTTGCTCCACGTCATCTACGAGCAACTCATGAAGGCGGGAACCAAGGTCTATGAAGAATGGTTCGTGACCTCGCTCGTGCGCCAGAACGATACCGTCTGCGGTGTAGTGGCAATGGACATGCGCACCGGCGAGCTCCATCTGATCAAAGCCAAAGCTGTGATTCTCTGCACCGGCGGCGCCGGTCGCGTCTATGAACCCAGCAGCAACGCTCTGATTTGCACCGGTGACGGTTACGCCCAGGCCTATCGGGTGGGAGCACCCCTGATGGACATGGAGATGGTCCAGTATCACCCCACCACGCTTCCCGGTAACGGCGCGCTCATGACGGAAGGCGCACGCGGCGAGGGAGCCTATCTCATCAACGCCAACGGCGAGCGCTTCATGAAGCGCTACGCGCCGAATATGATGGAGCTTGCCTCCAGAGACGTAGTCTCGCGTGCCGAGCAGACCGAAATTAACGAGGGCCGAGACATTGATGGCTGTGTCCTCCTCGACGTTCGCCACATCGACCGCAACACAATTCTGCAAAAGCTCAGCCAGATTCGCGAGCTTGGGCTCGAATACGAAGGCGTGGACATTATCGAAGAGCCCTGCCCGGTGCGGCCCGGCATGCACTACATGATGGGTGGCATCAAGACTGACATCGATGGGGCGACGTTCGTCAAAGGCCTATACGCCGCCGGCGAAACGGCATGCGTCTCGGTGCATGGCGGCAACCGCCTAGGCGCCAACTCACTTCTCGATACCCTCGTATTCGGCAAACGGGCAGGCACGTCCGCGGTGTTGTACGCGGACAGTATCTCCACTCCAGACGTGCCGGAATCGCGCTTGCAGGAAGACCGGGAGCACATCAGCAGCATCTTGGCTCGCAACGGCAACGACGGCGAGCGTGCAGCAGCGCTTCGGCTTTCCATGGGACAAACCATGCACGACCACGTTGGCGTTTTCCGCAATCAAAAGGACCTGGAAGAAGCGCAATCTATAGTGGCAAACCTTAAGGAGCGCTTTCAAAACGTCAGCGTCGACGACAAGGGGAAGGTATTTAACACCGACCTTCTCTTCGCCTTGGAAATCGGACTGATGCTCGACGTTGCCGAGGGGATCGTAGCGAGTGCGCTGTACCGCACGGAGAGCCGTGGAGCCCACTTCCGCACCGATTACCCCGACCGCAATGACGACGATTGGCTGAAGCACACGCTGGTCTACCAAAGTGGCAGGGGAGCGCGGTTGGAGACATTGCCCGTCACGATTACCCAGTGGCAACCCGCGAGGAGAACGTACTAGATGCAGTTCAAGCTCAACGTGCGGCGCTACGATCCCGAGGCGGATAATCCGGCCCCTTACTGGCGCGAGTATGACGTGGATGTACCGGAAACTTCCACCGTGTTGGACTGCCTCATCCACATTCGCGAGTACGTTGACGGCACGCTTGCCGTACGTTGCTCATGCCGGTCCGCCATTTGCGGTTCCTGCATGGTGCGCGTCAACGGTCAGGCACGGTTGGCCTGCGCTACCAAAGCCAAGGACATGCAGGAAAACTCCGAGATGATCACGGTCGAGCCGGGCGGCAACATGCCGGTGCTCAAAGACCTGATAGTGGATATGGACGTGTTCTGGGACAAGATTCGCCAGGTCAAGCCATGGCTGGAGCCGGTTCAGCCTGTGCCTGAGCGTGAGTATCTGGTACCCAACGAAACAATTCTTGACCTCACCGTGGCTATGAATTGCATCATGTGCGGCGCGTGCGTTTCCGATTGCACGTCGTTGGAAGTCGACAAGAACTTCATCGGACCGGCGGCGCTGGCAAAAGCCTACCGCTTCGTTGACGACCCACGCGACGGTGCCAGACAGGAACGCCTGGAAGAGCTCAGCGACTACGGCGGCGTCTATGACTGCACCCATTGCTTCTTCTGCGTTGAGGTCTGTCCGAAAGGCGTCGCGCCGCTGGAGCGCATCGTAGAAATTCGCGAGCGCGCCCAGCACGCCGGGGTTACCAACAATGCCGGTACGCGTCATGCGAAAGCATTTGAAGGCATCATCCGGGACAGCGGCATTCTGGATGAGCCGATGCTCTTGCTCCGTTCGATCGGCATGAATCCGGTCGAGCAGGTTAAGAACGTGCCCGGCGGCCTGCGTCTCCTGCGCGCCGGCAAACTGCCGTTGGCTTCCGGCCCGTTCCATCACAAAATTCCGGACCATGGCAACGTAAAGCGCCTCTTTGAAAAGGTGGACTCCGCACAAGCAGTTGAGTCTGCACAAGGAGTGAAATCCTCACAGTGAAGTATGCCTTCTTTCCCGGTTGCGTCTCCCGCGGCGCGTGTCCTGAACTGATGCAGTCGCTTACCGCCGTAGCGGCACACATCGGCATGGAACTGGAACTCATGGAGACCGCTTCGTGCACCGGTGCCGGCGTAATTAGCGAACGCAACCAGAAACTGGCCGACGCTTTGAACGCGCGCAACTTTGCACTCGCGGAGCAGACCGGGCTCCCGCTCATGAACATCTGCAGCACGTGTCAGGGCGTTATGAGCAGCGTCAATGAGCGGCTCAAGGCGCGCCCGGAGTACTTGGCAGAGATCAATGAGATGCTCGCTGAGGAAGGCTTAGCGTATTCAGGCAATGTCGATCCTCGCAACTTCATGTGGGTATTAGTAGAAGATTTCGGTCTGGATAACCTGAGGTCGCTTGTCAAGCGTCCGCTGGCCGAGTTGAACGTAGCCCCGTTTTACGGCTGCTATATTTCACGCCCCACCGACATCCTTGGATACCACGACTTCCCCGAGCGCGGGCGCTACCTCGAGATGATTATCGAGGCCTGTGGCGCTACGCCGGTGGACTATTCCGGCAAGAAGAAGTGCTGCGGCTTCCCCATCATCACCATGAACCGCACAAATTCGCTCACAATGGCCGGCAACCACGTTGGTGAAGCACAGGGGAAGGGCGCCGACTTCATGGTAACGCCCTGCCCGCTCTGTCACTTGAATCTGGACGCACAGCAGCCTGACGCCGCCCGGGTTGTGCAGACGCCCCTCAACCTGCCGATTCTCCACCTCTCCCAACTCATCGGCATGGCATTGGGCATCGACGATGCGGACCTTGGCCTCAATCGCCACGTCGTCTCCACCAATCCGGTGCGAGAACGAGTCCATGCCTTGCCGCTGGCCTAACCCCATGAATGTAGATAGGGCCTAGTGTAAGAGTCTCATAATAGACTGCAGCCTCGATTCCAACTCGAGGCATCGGTTCGAATACCGTCGATTCAGTCACTGGATTCGGCCCTAGAGGAAATCAACTCGGCAGGGAGCCTCCTGTGGCTGAGGCTAGGTATCGACCAGTAGATTCCGGAGTGGAATGGATTGGGCAAGAAGATATCCGACTGGCGCCAGGTTGGGGCCGCAGAATCGGATTCCAGCAAGTGTCTATCTCATTTTAGCCGGCACCCCCACTGAGCCAAGAATCGATAGTTGGGATTACATAGACTGGATGGGGAGAAACGTCTATGGAAGCTGTTGGCCGCGCGTTTGAATTTCACTCAGTCCCCATCTCTGTTTGACAATAGATCGGACTTTGCAATAATCGAACGAATGCGAAACGACTTGACGTACAGCGAGGGAGTTCAATGAGAATTCAGCGGCCGCACCACATGACCAGGATCGAGGCATGCGCTTGGGTCGATGAGAAACTTGCCGAGATGCTGCAGCAATTCGGAGACCGCGTGTCGGACATCTCCTATGAGTGGACAGGCGATCGCCTCACGTTTCAATTCCGAGCCATCGGGACGCTTAGGTTTAAGGGTATGCTTGACGTCACGAACACTGACCTGCGGATAGATCTGCCTTTCCCTCTGCTGGCAAGAGGTTACCAGCGCAGAGCCGAAACGGAGATTAACGTCTGGCTGGACGAAAACCTTCCTTAGAGCCCTCAAACGGAGGACGTTGGCTCAATAGGGTGAAGAAAACAGAATCAGCGTTGCGAAACCTAGAATCCGATAGGGTTGTACGTTGCAGCGATCAGGTTCAAAGTCAAAGGACATTGAACTTGCCACATTCACTCAAGGCCATGTGCCAGTAGTTCTGGCAACGCCTCTACGTGGTAACTTGCAATGCAACGCACCGGAATTGTCTTGAACTACGAAACCCAGTGAGTGTACGCAGGCGTAGACCGGGCCGCCCTTGTGAGATCTCTTATCAGCAGAGCACTACAAAACCAGCGCAAGTAGCATCAGGAAAGTGAATTCTAAGGAGTCTCAACTCATGCGGAAGAAAGTGACAATCGTTGGTGCGGGTCAGGTGGGCGGATCGTGTGCCCGCCGCCTGGCAGAGCGGGACTATGCAGACATAGTGCTCATAGACATCGTCGAGGGACTGCCGCAAGGCAAAGCGCTCGACATCCTGCAGGCAGCGCCAATCGTCAACTACGACTCCAGCATCGTCGGCACCAATGACTATGCCGATACCGCCGGGTCCGACCTGGTTGTCATTACCAGTGGCAATCCCCGTAGGCCCGGTATGAGCCGCGACGACCTGCTGGCCGTCAATCAGAAGGTGATCACCGCCGTAACCGGCGAAATTGCCAAGCATTCGCCGGACTGCATCATCATCGTCGTCACTAATCCCGTTGATGCCATGACGCAACTCGCCTGGAAAGTTAGCGGCTTTCCCACGAACCGCGTCGTGGGGCAGGGCGGCGTGCTCGATTCAGCCCGCTACCGGACGTTTCTCGCCCAAGAGCTCGGTGTCTCAATGCGCGATATTACCGGCTACGTGCTCGGCGGCCACGGCGACCAGATGGTCCCGCTGCCACGGTATTCCAGCGTTTCCGGCAAACCGATCACCGACTTCATAGCACCTGAGCGGTTGGAAGAGATCATTCAGCGCACCCGCGACGGCGGCGCCGAAATTGTCAACCTCCTCAAGCTGGGCAGCGCTTACGAAGCGCCGGGAGCGGCGCTTGTCGAGATGATCGACGCTATATTGCTCGACCAAAAACGGGTCTTGCCGTGCGCGGCTTACTTGGAGGGCGAGTATGGCATCCGCGGCGTCTACGTTGGCGTCTTGATACAACTCGGCGCAGGCGGCGTAGAGAATATCGTTGAGCTCGACCTGACCGCAGACGAAAGCGCCTTGCTCAATCAATCTGCGGACGCGGTCCGCGAGTTGGTCGACGTGATGGGCATTTAGGCCGACGCTGTCCGGCCAAGCGGCACCGTGAAAAGCAGGGCGATCGATCCGCCCAGACGAATCACTTTACGCCGCTCAGGCGAAGTCATTTGACGCAGGTCTTGCTGCCTGCGCCCAGCATGAGTTGCCATTCCCGGTAGCGCAGGTTTGTAACCTGCTCTCCACTTGGCGCAAATGCGGTCTTACCAACCGAACCCTTCTCTAGTGTGATCACACTGGGCAAGGGAACCCGCGCCCGAGCGAATTTGCTACGTGAATCCAGGGTGAATCAGGATCCCGCTGCCTGCGAAACTCCCGAATCCTCTTCTGCAAGCTGGGATATGCGTTCGCTCAATGCCGTTCGAATGCCGACGAGATCAGGTACGAGTACAAACATCCCGTCGACCATCCGGGGGGTTACTAGCCCGGAGGCCTCATCTATCGCATAGGATTCAACGGATTCACCATCAATGCTGTTGGCTACCCTAGCCAGGCGCAGGACTATCTCTAGCGAGATGTTGGTGTCGACCGCAAAACGGAAATCCCTGTAGAGGGCTGGAATATGGAGCAGCGTGCGCGGCGTCAGCGCCTGCGCTTTAAGTGCCCGCATCACCTGATGCTGACGGTCCATCCGGCTGAAGTCACCATTCTCGCTAGACTTGCGCGTCCGCGCATACTTCAGTGCAGTTTCGCCGTCGAAGTGATGGACCCCCGCCAGCAGCACAAACGGTTCGTATTCTATGCCGTCTGCTGCCGGAAACTCCAAGTCGATGATGTTCTCCGGAACGTCAACCGTTACGCCGCCAAGCGTATCGATAATGCGCGCGAAACCGGCAAAATTCACGACCGCATAGTAGGGAATTTCAACATCCAGCACTCGCTCGAGCGTGGCGCGCGCCAGTTCGGCGCCGCCATACGCATACGCGGCATTGATGCGCTGCGGCTGCGGGAGATCGCCGAGATTGACCCGCAAGTCCCGTGGCACGGACGTCATCAACACGCGCTCGTGATCCAAGTCTACGCTGACCATGACGATAGCATCACTGCGGCCGGAGAGCGTATTCCATGAATCCACGCCAAGCAGCAGGATGTTTACGACGCTTTGAGCCTCTTCAGGATCCTCCGCAGGAGCTTTAGCAGGCGCCTCCGTGCGCGGCTCCACAGCTTGGCTGGGAGCAGTCGCGGCAGGCGTTACGGCGCATCCGATGAGCAGACCGCTGATAATGTACAGACCGAATATCCGCCAAAGGAATTTGGTTCGCGCCATTTCACTCTAGTTCCTCCACTCATTCCCAATTGTCGCAGACACTTTCTCTATATCATGTCAAACTTATATGAAAGCAGTCTGAGAAAATAGCGCATGAGTGCTGCCCGTCTACCCACACCGAGAGTAAATGGGAGCATCATCCCTCCTGGATACTTTCCGGTTTGGGAAAGATGACACCGGCTGGCACGTGCTTCGACATAGTCTCCGCTGCGCTTGTCGAAGTGCCTTGCGCACGTGGAGATGAATTCGCGCGTGCCGCGGGGTATCATGGAGCAGAGCAAGCCAAAACTGGATGCATCTCTTTTGAATATCTCAGTCCAAGACATCGAACTAAACGTCCTCAACATGCGGACCCGCATGCCGTTTCGCTACGGCATTGCCTCGCTGGAGTCTGTTCCTCACCTTTTTCTTAAAGTCACGGCAGACGTAGACGGCAGGACTGCCGTGGGCGTTTCCGCGGAAGGTCTGCCGCCGAAGTGGTTTACCAAGAACCCCGAAACGTCTTTTGCCGAAGACCTCGACGAGATGCTCACGGTGATTCGGCAAGCGGTAAAGTTTGCCCTCGACGCGCCTGCGGCCGCGAGCCCGTTCGATCATTGGGAAGAGGTCTACCAACGGCAGACAGCGTGGGCGGCTGAAACGAGCTTTCCACCCCTGCTCTGGGGCTTTGGCGTGAGCATGGTGGAGCGGGCCTTGGTCGACGCCTTCTGCCGCGCCACCGGCAGGTCGTTCGAGCAAGCGGTGCGGGACAATTCTCTCGGCGTGCGACTCGAGGCCCTCCATCGGGAGCTTGCCGGTAAAGAACCCGCCGCGCTTCTGCCGGATCGCGCCAACCGTACAATGATCATCCGCCACACGGTTGGCTTAGCCGACCCGCTAACCGACAGCGATGTTCCCCAAGAAGAGCGCTTAGCCGACGGTCTACCCCAATCCCTGGAAGCGAGCGTCCGGTTCTACGGCCTGACTCACCTTAAGATCAAGTTATCGGGTGATACTGGCGTAGACATTGAGCGGCTGCAGCGCATTGCACGGATCATGGAATCGCATGCGCCCGACGGTTACGCCCACACGCTGGACGGCAACGAATTCTACACGGAAGTCGGCCCGTTTCAGCGTTTCTGGGAGACGATTCAGTCCGAGCCCTCACTCCGTTCGTTCCTTGACCGTGCGCTCTTCGTGGAGCAGCCGTTCCATCGCGACGTTGCGCTGGGACAGTCCGTGCAAGCGGGCCTCCAACAGTGGCGCGACCGCCCCCCGTTGATTATCGATGAGTCCGATGGCGAGTTGAACAGCCTTGCCGACGCCCTGGATTGCGGCTACGCGGGCGGCAGTCACAAGAACTGCAAAGGGATCTTTCGCGGGATCGTGAATGCCTGCCTCCTTGCTCATTTTCGGCTGCGCGATCCAAGTCGCGAGTTTATTTTGAGCAGCGAAGACCTCTGCAGCGTGGGGCCGGTTGCCATGATCCAAGACCTCACCGTGGCGGCGAATCTCGGAATTACGCACGCCGAACGCAACGGCCATCACTACTTTGCGGGACTGAGCATGTACCCGCAGAGCGTTCAGTCTCAGGTGTTAGCTAGCCACAGCACTTTCTATCGCCGCCACGAGGAAGGGTTTCCTGCGCTCGACGTGCGGCAAGGGCGCGTGGACGTATCGAGCATTGTGGACGCGCCGTTTGGCTACGGCTTTGCGCTCGATACCACCCAATTCACGCCGCTGGACGATTGGACATTCGATTCTTTAGCAGACTAGCCTGCTTCTGGGGCAAATCGGCGCGCTGCCTTCATCCACCCTCTTGGGCGAAGAGCAGGATATGGCCGTTGCAGTCTTCTATTTCGAATTCGCGTAGACCGTGTGGCTTGGTGACAGGCCCGTTCTCATACTCCGGTCGGATCGTGACGCCCCTCTGCCGGTACTCTGCGTGTAGTTCGTCTATCAGCACACAGTGGACATAGGTGTATCCCGCCGTAATCGGTTCAGTGCCGTGGCGGCGCCGGTAGCCGGTGAATCGCATACGCTGGGGACTTTTGCCGGCCCCACCGCCAATAGAGACCCGGGCATGCCCGCCGCTTGCCATGTCCACGAAGTCCAGTGAGAACCCCAGGATATCGCAGTACCACGCCGCCGTGGCTTCAACATCCGCTACTTCCAGCACGGGCTGAATGCCGTAGAAGCGATACTTCGCTGAATCTATGGGAGCATTCATTAGGTTTCCTTCTTATCCCTCAATGCATCTAGTCTGCCGCCTAATCGACTTCCCTACGGTTGAAACGGCTTCCCCATTCGGATCACACGCTCGGCCTTTGCATACCAGCCTTGTGGAGCATAGTCGGAGGTGTGGAGATAGCACCGCACGCGGACCTCATCGCTGCCCGCCGTAAACGTCAAGAGGCGGCTCATAGGTAGGCTCGTGCGCCCAGCGTGATGGCGCGCAAGGGCGGCGCAGTTGATGAAGTTCACGTTCCACTTGCGCTCGACATGCGACCGCCCGCCGTGCCGGTCATCGGGATGGGTATGGGTGTGGCCGCCGAGCCACAGGTCAATTGCACCGGGCTGGCTCGCAAGGTAGCCCTCGAATGCCTGCGCATCGGGTTTGTCATCCAAGAAGTACAAATACGAAGCACCTGCCGGGCCGCCGTCAGCAAAATAGCCGTGGTAGTGGCCGCGCCATGCGCCGTTTTCATCCTGGCGGTAGCCTTCCCAGGGACCGGACGCCACGGTCGTCTCCTTGAGCATGTGATGATGCGCGGAAACAATGATGCTATCGGGATTTTCCTCTACCAACTCTTGCCACCATGCAAAGGTCTCGCCCGTTACCGCCCCCGACGGGTAGCCACCCCCTTTTGGGTTGCGGCCGACCGGCGGCGGCAAGTCGTTCCGGTCGCTCATCATCAAGAAGAGCACATTGCCTGCCTGAAAGGCATACCGCTCCCACGTCCCTGCCACGGGATAGGGACGTCGGGAGGGATCCACACCGGAAAACTGCCGGTTTTCACCCGTAGGGTCAACCCACTTGCGAAACCACCATTGCGTCGGCTCCGCAAAGAACGTAGCATCATGATTCCCCGCCAAGTTATAGAAATGCTCGCGACCGTGTGCTTGCGCCGCGCCGAATTGGCGCACAACTTCCTCACCTTCCGCATCGTCAGGAGAGCCCTGATTACCGGAAAGATCGCCGAGATGCAGCATGATGTCCCAGTGAAACGGCGGCCCGCCCTCGTCGCCGCCGTGTTCGGACTGCCGGATTGCCTCGGCCAAGCTCTCCCTGCCGAACTTACTTTCGGTGCCAACGTGTGCGCACCCGGTTGCCCAGACTGTGAATGTCTCCGCCGGCATATGACTTCCTCCACCTAACGCAAGCAAGATATCTTAAGACCACGCGCTAATTCAGCATGTTATGTAGCTTTAGCCGTCCACCGTCGGTGCGACGCGAGCGTGTTTACGTTTTGTATTTCTTCTGCTATCAGCATTCTAGCGCGCCGCCAACAGGCTTCTACATGGTAAACACAACTCTCTGCGGTCGCAAAGACATACCTTCTGAGAATCGCTATCATAAGGGGCAGCTAGCATGCTGCTCATGTAGTGGCTAGGCAGAAGCGTAGTTTCCTACACCCCCGCGGATTGGGCGCGATATGAGTTCAGAATCTTCAGCCGGGCATTGTGCGCGAGTCCGAGGCGACGACCAGGGAGGATGGATGGGGGGAAAGTTTCTCTCAATTGACCAAGCGGTTTGGCTCATCCAGGATGGCGACGCCATCGGCGTGTGCGGATTCGTCGGTATTGGGCACCCTGAGGCGCTCTCCGCCGGGGTTGAGCGGCGCTTTTTGCAGACCGGCGAGCCACGGAATCTCACACTCATGTATGGCGCCGGTCAGGGCGACCGCCAAACGCGCGGCCTCAATCACTTCGGCCACGAAGGGCTTGTCAAGCGCATTATCGGCGGACACTGGGGCCTTGCCCCCACGTTATGTCAACTCGTCCTCGACGGCAAGATCGAAGGCTACAACTTTCCCCAGGGCGTCATCATCCATCTCTTCCGCGACATCGCCGCGGGCAAGCCGGGCACGCTCACGCACGTGGGTCTCCACACGTTCGTAGACCCACGCCTGGAAGGAGGGCGCGTCAATCCGGCATCCACACCTGAGCAACTCGTGCAGCTTCTCAAACTGAACGGCAAAGAGTGCCTCTTCTATCCGCGTATCGAGCTCGACGTCGGCCTCATCCGGGGCACAACCGCCGATCCCGACGGCAACATCAGCATGGAACGCGAAGCGGTCTACGGCGAGATGCTGAGCGTTGCCCAGGCCGTGCATAACTGCGGGGGCACCGTGATTGCGCAGGTAGAGCGCACCATTTCTACACCCCTGCCCACGCGGCAGATCAAGATTCCCGGGATTCTCGTTGACGTCGTCGCGGTGGCTGATCCCGCCGAGCACTGGCAGACGTTTAGCGAGGACTTTAATCCGGCGTACGTTTCCGAATCCCGCGGCGAGGCGCCGGACTTTCCGCCGCATCCACTCGACGAGCGCAAGATTATTTCCCGCCGTGCCGCGCTTGAGCTGCGAAGAGGAGACATCGTCAATCTCGGTATTGGCCTACCGGAGAGCGTGGCGGCAGTAGCGGCGGAAGAAAACATCATCGCTGACTTGGTAATGACCGTGGAGAGTGGCGCTATCGGGGGCGTACCCGCAGGCGGCTTTTCGTTTGGCGCTTCCTATATGCCCACGGCCCTCATCGACACGCCGTATATGTTCGACTTTTATGACGGCGGCGGGCTGGACATCGCCTGCCTGGGCGCTGCCCAGATCGATGCCGCAGGCAACGTGAATGTCAGCCGTTTTGGCAGCGTCGTGCCGGGCGCGGGCGGATTCATAAACATTAGCCACAACGCAAAGCGTGTCGTGTTTTGCGGCACCTTCACTGCTGGCGGCCTTGAAATCACAGTTCGTGACGATGCCCTGCAGATCGTCCGCGAGGGCAAGCATCCAAAGCTGGTGCAAGCCGTCGAGCAGATAACCTTCAACGGCGCCTACGCGCGCTCACTCGGACGTGCTATCACCTATGTGACCGAACGCGCGGTCTTCACTCTTACCGATGACGGTCTGACACTTGTAGAAATCGCCCCCGGCGTGGACCTACAAAGGGACTTGCTGGCACACATGGCGTTCAAGCCGCACATCACGCCCGATCTGCGGCTGATGGATTCGCGCCTGTTTCGCGATGAGCCGATGAGTCTGGCGCAGCAATTTACGTAACCCACTGGTAACATCTTTGTGGCGTGGGCAAAAGTCTATGCGTTTCGAGGCGAGAACAGGCAGTATTCGGCGCAAGCCCATCAAGGCTCTCTTGCTTGACCTGGACGGTACGCTCTACTTCAGAGGCGCGCAAATCCCGAACGCCTGGCGGACCCTAGAATCTCTAAGGAAATTGGGTTTTGGGTTGCGCTTCTTGACTAATACAGACTCCAAGACCGCTGAAACCCTCCAGCGCGAGGTAGCCGCAATGGGCTTGGCAGTCGAAGAAGAGGAGATCTTTAGTGCCGTTAGCGCAGGTTTGCACTTCTTGCGCCGGCACCCTGACAAGCGTAGTTACTGTTTGGTTTCGCAGGAACTGACTGCTGCATTTGCGCCTTTTCTTGCCGAGGAAGGTGCCGTAGACTATGTAGTTGTCGGAGACTGTCGTGATTCCGTGAGCTATGCAGCGCTGAACACGGCGTTCCGCCACATTATGGCGGGGGCTGAGATGCTCGCCCTGCAAAGGGGAAGGTACTTTGTGTCCGAAGATGGCTACAATCTGGATACCGGGGCCTTCGTGCAACTCCTGGAGTATGGGTCAGGCAAGGCCGCGAGAATCCTTGGTAAGCCATCAGCAGGCTTCTTTAGAATTGCTATTCGGCACGTCGGTTGCAGTCCTGAAGAAGCTGTTGTAGTCGGCGACGATGTGACGACAGACATCGCGGGAGCGCGGGCGGTTGGTGCCTTGTGTGTATTGGTAAGAACGGGAAAGTTCAGCCGCAAGTCACTGGAGGCTTCTCCGGTCAAGCCCGATTGGGTGGTAGATTCAGTGGCAGACGTGCCGCAGCTCCTATCGGAGATCGCATGTTGAAGGAATCCCACGTTCGGAGGGCGAACAGCACCGGACTTATCCATTCATGGAAACAGGCGCTCTCGACCAACGGGGCATATTTACCACTGCAAATAAACGCACAAAACCTAGACCGGATGTCGCAAGTCCCTTCTCCCGCTGGAGGCCTTTGTTTGCCTCCGTCATTCCGGCGAAAGCCGGAATCCAGGGCAGGCGGGCAGTATGCAGAAACTTGCAATGAAGCCCTTTTCACCCCCATCCCGACCTTCCCCATCAAGGGGGAAGGGGTTTCGCAAAGGTCTCCGCTGGGAGAAGGTGAGGGTGAGAGTGAAAATCGGCATATCAACCCAAGTCTGCCGGTCTGGCTGGGTAACCCAAGAGTCTCAGTCGGAGAGTAGCCGGACTAGCTTACAGCTTCCTTCCCGGTATAAACCCAACCCTAAATGTGACAGTCAACGCAACTAAGTACAATAGCTCCTAACTTAAGGAGGTCTGACAAAGAACATGAGCAATCGACAGCCGGTGATTCTTGGGGCCGCTCGCACTCCCATAGGAAAATTCGGCGGAGCCCTTAGCGAGTTCTCTGCGCCACAGCTTGGTGTCGTTGCGGCGCAGGCCGCGTTGGCGCGGGCGGACGTGGCGCCTGATGAGGTGCAGGTCTCGATATTCGGTCAGGTGTACCAAGGCGGCAGCGGCATGAATACGGCCCGCCAGGTTAGCTTGCGCGCGGGCGTACCCGAATCAGCGCCGGCCATGACCATCAATCAGGTGTGCGCCTCGGGCCTGCAATCCGTGGCGCTCGCCGCACAATATATTCGGCTAGGCGAGATTGACGTGGCGCTGGCCGGCGGCACGGAGTGCATGAGCCAAGCGCCCTATGTCCTGCCCGGCGCCCGCTGGGGCAACAAGATGGGTCATGCCACCCTCGTAGACACTCTTCTTAGCGACGGACTCTGGGACGCATTCGCCGACTGCCACATGGCAAACACCGCCGACACTCTCGCGCAAGAATACGGCATATCCCGCGAGGCGCAAGACGAATACGCTCTGCAAAGCCAGCAGCGGTATGCAGCAGCGGCGCGCGCCTGTCACATTGCCGCGGAAGTCGCGCCGGTGTCGGTACCGCAGCGCCGGGGACCGCCTAGAGTGACTAGCGACGATGAATATCCGCGTTCGGATACGACCATCGAGGCTCTGGCGTCGCTCCGTCCCGCCTTCAAAGACGTTTCCACCATCACCGCCGGCAACGCATCCGGCATCAACGACGGCGCGGCCGCAATCGTGGTGGCATCCGCTGAATGGGCGGAGACACATGATTTGCAGCCGCTCGCGAGCCTCACGGCGGTCGCGACCACCGGCGTCGCGCCCGTGCGCATGGGTATCGGGCCGGCAAAGGCGATTCGCATACTCCTCGACAGAACCGGGCTGACCCTTGATGACATAGACCTCCTGGAAGTCAATGAAGCTTTCGCCGCTCAAGTTCTCGCCGTGGAGGCCGAACTCCAGTGGGATCGCGCGCGCGTAAACGTGAACGGCGGGGCAATCGCCGTCGGTCATCCTGTCGGCGCGAGCGGCGCCCGCATACTGGGTACGCTCATATACGAAATGCAGCGACGCAACGTGCGCCGAGGCATTGCCGCGCTCTGCGCAGGCGGCGGCATGGGCATCGCTGCTCTAGTGGAACGAGAGGTCAACTAGCTTCATGAGATTGGATAGCAAATGCGCGCTCATTACCGGCGCTTCCCAAGGCATCGGTCGCGCCACCGCACTCACCCTCGCCCGTGAGGGTGCCAACGTGGCCGTCAACCACTACCCGGATACGGCGGGTGTGCACCGCCGAAACGCGGAGGCCGTAGCCAAGGAGGTGGAGAGCATGGGTCGCCGGGCGCTGATCGTTGGCGCGGACGTGGCCCAAGAGGAGCCCAGCGCGAAAATGGTCGAGCAAGTCATTCAGGAGTTTGGCTGCCTCGACATTCTGGTCAACAATGCCGGCATTCTGCGAGACGCGACCCTCCGCAACTTGACCCGCGAACATTGGGACGAGGTGCTCGACGTGAACCTCGGCAGCATGTTCAATTGCTCGAAACCTGCGGCAAATCACATGCGCGAGCGCGCGACGGGCAGTATTGTCAACGTGGCTTCGGTGATCGCGCTCATGGGTAACATCGGCCAGACCAATTACGCGGCAGCCAAGGCCGGCGCCATTGGATTCACGAAGTCCCTGGCCAGAGAGTTAGCGCGGTACCACGTCCGTGTCAATGCTGTTGCGCCCGGGTTCATGGATACCGACATGACGCGCGCCATCGACGACGAAATCAGGGAGCAGGTGCGCCTGCAAATCCCGCTCGGACACTTTGGCAGGGCAGAAGACGTAGCCGCCGCTATTCTCTTCCTGGCCTCGGACGACGCCCGCTACATCACCGGTGAGGTACTTAGCGTCAACGGCGGTTGGTATATGTAGAATAAGCAGTCACGAATGAGCATCAGCAGAAACCATGTCTTACCCCTGCTGTTTAATCAACAGGAAAGAAAACTCAGTGAAAGCTCTCTCGACAACCGGCCCTGATTTACTATTCAGTGCGAGTGGTTAAGACGCAGGTTACAAACCTGCGCTACCAGGGAAATCAGGTTCAGGCGCAGGTTTGTAACCTGCGCTACCGGAGATAATAGCTCTTTGATCTGTGGTGCGGGGGCATGCCCCCCGCACCGCTGGAAGTAACTGTCAAACGGCACGAAAGGAACCATCCAATGCTCATCGATACCGCGCAATTCAAAACGAAAGACCTCGCCGACGACGCGGTGCTGCCGCCGGAAAAGACCGCGCTCATCATTGTAGATATGATGCGGCGCTTCTGCGATCCGACCTGGCTGGGTAGCGGTAGCAAAGAGAGCGAGCGCTGGTTTACGGCTGAATTGCAGACCGTGATCCCCAACCTGCGCTCGATCCTCGACGCCTTTCGCGCTTCCGGCGGCCTCGTGGTCCACGTCGTCAATGCCAAGTGGACTATGGACGCCCGTGAGGCCGTTCCCTACCAGCGCGGTCGGGACTACGACTACTTCGACTCCCATGCCATGTCGGTCATAGACGAGCTTGCTCCACAGCGTGAGGAGATTATTGTTCGAAAACTCACGAGTTCGGCGTTCACCGGCACGGGCCTCGACTACATACTGAACAATGCAGGCATCAAGAACGTTGTGCTTACCGGTCAGTATGGCGGCGCGTGTGTCTTCTATAGTCTGATCCAGAGCCGCGAATTCGGCTTCACCAACTATTGGCCGAGTGACGCTATCTTGCATGCCTCCGCCGTGGATCAGGCCATGATAACGCCACTAGTAGGCACTCGCTGGGCGACGCTGGCTAATTCGGCGCAGATTGCACAAGCCGTTAGCCGGCAACGCGCACAAGCGTAGGCGTTTACCACGCGCTCTCACCTTCTTCCTTGACAGTGAGCACACTCGGTGCTAATCTCCAACCAACCGATTGGTTGGAGCACCCACAAAGGAACTTTAAAATGACTCGACGTAAGATGTTACTTGGACTCGGTTCCGGCGCTGGTTTCGCGCTGTTGGCGGCCTGCGGTCAGGCGACGACGATGACCGATGCGCCAAAGGCCGAGGAGAAGATGGAGCCCAAGGCAGAGGAAAAGCCCGTTGAGTCTGAAACCTATGAAATTCGAATCTTCACGACTTCCCGTTGGGATCTCAGCCAAGGCATCGGTTTGGAGGTTGTACAGGAACTTGAGGAGGCCAACCCCGGCCTTACCGTCAACGCCACCGTTGAATCCGGCAACCGCATGGACAAGATGGTGACCGCCGTGGCCGCCAATTTCGGGCTCGACGTGGGGCAGGCGGGGTCGTGGCAAGCGCAGACGCTCGCCGTTCTAAACCTACCGCTCGGACTCGACTCCTACATGGCGGCATCCAACGTCATCAAGAAAGAAGAGATCTGGGAGTCGCTGCGCGGCGACTTGCAGTGGAAGAATGTGGTGCAGGGCATGCCGTTCGGTCCCGACATCCGCTTTCTCTACACGGGCAATAAGGCCTATCTCGACGTTGGGCTCGACCCGGAAAGCCCACCGGCAAGCTGGAATGACCTTGAAGACGTGATTTCCACTATCTATAAGGTCAGCGGTGACAAGATCGAGCGCCTGGGATTCGATCCGCTGCGCGGCACCGGCGGCAACCATCTCTGGATGGTGCCCATGTGGCAGTTGGGCGGCGAGGTCACTACGCCGGAGGGACTGGTCACCCTCAACACACCCGAGGCTGAAGAGGCGCTGAACTGGCAGAAGCGCAGCATCTTCGATGCCCAGGGCGGCTATAACCAGGTATTGGAGTTCTGGGGTGAGGCGGCACGCTATCCTGCTTACTTCCAACCCTTCTTCCAAGGCGTGGTAGGCAACATGCACCTGACCAACTCCGAGCGTGCCGGTCAGATATTACCGAATCAGCCCGATTTCGAGTTCAACTATGGCCCTTATCCCGTCCCCGAGGGCGGGCGACAGGCCGGCTACGGTGGTTGCCATACCTGGTTCCTGACCATAGACTCGCCAAATCCGGATAAGGCGTGGAAGTTCCTGGAGCACTTTGGCAGCCGCAGCGTGAATATTCGCTGGGCGCAGCACTTCGACCGCCTGCCCATCCGCTCCGACGTGGCGGACTCCGAAGAGTACCACCAAGGCGACGACTTCGTGCGCTTCTCTGCCAACATGATGCAGCACCGCAAGTTTGTCATCCCCTTGCCGGGCGCGCCGCAGGTGCTGTCGTTCGTCAATGGCTTTATCCCGGACGTCATGGCCGGCAACCGCACGATCCCCGAAGCGCTCAAGGAAGCCAACGACCAGATTCAGACAATTCTGGACGACTTCCTTGCAGAGCACGGCGAATCGCGGTAACGTAGTTCAATTTACTCGGCAAAGCTAAGAGAGGGAGGAGGTCGTGGGGCCTCCTCCTTCTGCACTACAACGGAAGTTGCCACGTGACAGGCGAAGATCCCAAACTCTCAGGAGCCGACGTTGACCCGCTCCGGCAGCAGCTCTTCGAAGCGTACGATGCTTGGCTCATGGGTCAATGCCGTCAGCGCTACGACGAGCGTGCTGGGCGCTGGCAGCGGGACTACTCAAGTCAGGAGGCATACTCCCGCTCGGTCGCACAAAACCGCAACCGCCTGCTCGCCATGATCGGCGGCTGGCCTTGGGAGCGTGGGCCCTTGGAACCAAGCATCGAAGAGATCGCCACCACCGATTCCTATACGGCGTCACGAGTCTTCTATACCTCATTCGACGACGTACGGGTGGACGCCATTCTTATTCGGCCCCATGGCGAAGGGCCGTTTCCGGCAGTCCTGGCCCAGCACGGTGTTAACCACACGCCGGAGCAAATCTGCGGTTTCACCGAACCGGAGCATAGCGCCGCCTACCATGAAATTGGCGTGCGCCTCGCCAAGCATGGCTACGTGGTCATTGCACCGCGCATGATTGGCGGCTACGGCGAAGACCGTTTCAACGTGCCCAATGTTCCCTCGCTGCGCAACCAGGAGCAGGGCCGCGCCCAGAATCAGATCCACCGTAAAGCAATCCTCATCGGTCAAACCATTCAAGCGCTGGAGTATTTCACGCTATCCCGCGCCGTAGACTACCTGGAAACGCTGCCGGAAGTGGACAATGACCGCATCGGCCTTTACGGCCTTTCACGCGGCGGTCGCGCCGCCCTCTGGATGGGCGCTCTGGAGCAACGCTTGCAGGCAGTCGTTTCCTCCGCGTGGTTCAACGAACGCTTCAGCAAGATGCTGCTGCCGGATTCTATCAATGGCGCATTCATCGAGACCTCTTCCGAGTTTCAATTCATACCCAATCTATTTAGGGAATTTGGTGACGCCGACATCGCCTCCCTCATCTGCCCGCGGGCGTTCTTCGTGGAGGACGGCAAGCACGACGGCGCCGTGTGGTGGCCCAATGCCATACAAGAGTTCAAACTCGTTGAAGCCAATTATGAAAGTCTCGGCATACCGGAGAAGTGCGGCATCCGCATCCACGAGTTGGGACACGAGACCGAGCCGGAAGAAGAAATCACAGACATTCAAGCGGTCGCGTTTCTCGACCGCTGGCTGAAGACCGGGTAGGGCGAGGTTTCACGCGTGCGACCCATGGGGTTCTACTATGCCACGACTGCTGAATTTATTCATCGATCCCCACGTCATACGACGACGCGATGAAGTCCTAAGCGACAAGTCCGGTAGCGCAGGTTTCAAACCTGCGCCCACCACGAGGGAAATGGAGATTCACGTTGCCGGTCTCGCGTGCACGGGCATCTGCGTGCGGCGTACACAACAGGGCCTCGAGACGCTGCCGGGCGTTCAGGCCGTTAGATTCAAACCTGACGAAGACACATTCACCGTGCGGTACCATGGTGACGTGCTTGAGCATGATCGGGTAGAGAAGGCTGTCCGTCAGCAAGTGGTCGCCAAACCGGTGCGCAAGCTGCTCGATTGGATCGGCCGCCCGTTCCGGCGAGCCATGCTTTAGTGAGCATGACTTGGCAATTGTGTCCCTGTCACACGTCCCAGCAAAGACAAACTCCCAGCAGAGTCAGAGCAGGACGTTCCCGTTCGCACTGAGCCTGTCGAAGTGCGAACGGGAACGGTTTGCCGCCGTATGCGGTTGCTTGAAGGCAAGCATTTGCTATGGTGCCTCCCTCTAAGACGGCTAGTGCAGCGCTCCACTTCGCGGCTTGTATCTCCTCACAATAGCGGCTACAGTGATGCTGATGGTGCCAGGCGAATGCCCAAGCCAGCAGTCTTGGCCTTCAATTGAAAAGACTAGCCAAATCCTAGAGGAAGACCGTCTTGCCCGCACCTCCAATTCAAGCTGAGGTCCCCAATATGCAGAGCCGGCAGATCCCACCCATCCTGACCACGGTGGTCGGCAGTTATCCCGCGCCGGCCTGGCTGCTTGCCTTACCCAGCAAACCGGCTCTGCGCGACGCCATGCTGGCGGTATTCAAGACCCAAGAGCTTGCCGGCATCGACGTGGTGACGGATGGTGAACTCTCCCGTTTCGACGTCAACCATCCGGAAACGCAGGGCATGATCGAGTACTTCATTCAACCTCTGGCGGGTGTAGACTCTACATTCAGTCGCGCCGATGTTGCAGCATTTCGCCGGCAAGCGGGCATGCAGTTTCGCAAGCAGCCGGCGGGTGTCGTTAGGGAAACCATCGGTGAGGGCACGCTAGACCTTCCCAACGCCGCATCCGGCAGCGCTCTCACTACAAAGCCGCTCAAGTTTACTGTGACAAGCCCATACATGCTGGCGAAGTCCTTGCTAGACCTGCATTATCGTGACATTCGCGAACTCGCATTCGCAATTGCCGATGTTTTCAGGCAGCAAGTCGCAAACCTTGATGCCGCCGTGTTGCAGATAGACGAAGCCAACCTCGTCGGTTCGCCGCATGACGGCGAGTGGGCGGCAGACGTCCTCAACCGCGTTTTCGCGGGGTTTAGCGGTCAGAAGGCAGTGCATCTCTGCTTTGGCAACTACGGCGGCCAAACCATCCAGCAGGGACTCTTCAAAGACCTGCTCCCCTTCTTCAATCGGTTAGCGTGCGACCACCTCATCTTGGAACTTGCTCGTCCCGGGGACGCAGAGCTGCCGGTATTTCTTGACCTCAAACCCGAAATTGCCCTGGGTATCGGCGTCGTTGACATCAAGGACAACGTCGTGGAATCGCCTGAATTCATCGCCCGCCGCATCGAGCGCGCCGTCACTGTGCTGGGACCGGAACGCATCAAGTGGGTGCATCCCGATTGCGGCTTCTGGATGCTCTCCCGCATCGTGGCCGATCAAAAGATGGCCGCGCTGGTCGAGGGCCGCGACCTCTATCTGGGACACAATACACGTAAGGAGTGACCAATGGGCCAACAAGCACGCGTTGCCGTCATCACTGCTCCGTCGGGCACCATGCACGTCAGCGGCTTCTTGGAAATCCTGGCGGCACTGCCCGAGGTCGCGCAGCTCGCGCTGGTGACCAACGGCGCTGACGACATAGAGTCCCATGCGCAAGCGCACTTCGGCACGCGCCTCGTCGGCGCCTATCCTGATGCGGATGCGCTGTTTGCCGCATTTCAACCGGAGCTGACCGTCGTCAGCTTAGAGCCCCGCACTGCGCCGGCAACCATCGCCGCCTGCCTGCGTAATGGCAGCCACGTGCTCGCGGAGAAGCCCGCCTGTCTGCAGTGGGAGGAGTTTGCTGAGCTGGCCTCCATGGCCGAAGAGCAGCAACGCAACATCGGTCTGGCCTTTGCTGCGCGAGGGTTCCCATTTCTGCAAGATGCGAAACGCCTCGTCGCCGGCGGCACGCTCGGCAGGCTCTACGGCGTCGATACCTATTTCATCGCCGACCAGACGCGTGTGCAACAGGCTGAGTGGCAGGCATCATGGTTTTCGCAGAAGGCCTACGCCGGTGGCGGACACCTCATGTGGCTGGGGATTCATTATGTCGATCTGCTGCACCACCTCACCGGCCAGCGCATTGTCGAAGTCGCAGGACTAACCGCGGTCGTCGGCGGCGCGCCCATCGACACGGAGGACGCCGCCGTGGCCGTGCTGCGCTTTGAGGACGGCATGGTCGGCACTTTGACCTCTGCCTATTACCTCGACCGCAACAAGCAGTCGCACCTCCATCTCTGGGGCGCGCAAGGCTGGCTGCGCGGACGGCCCAACGACTGGGAGAGCCTTGAATGGTACAGCACCCATCCCGCCGAGCGCTCCGCGCCTCATCGTACAATCCGATACGATTCGCCCACCGGCGATGCCATGTCCACTTACTACGGCTTGGTCCGCGGGTCTGTGCTCGGTGCGTTGGGCATGGCGGCGCATCCGGTCACTACAGCAGAATCGCTCCACGTCCTCAAGGTCGTCCACGCCATCTACCGCGCCGCGGCAACCGGCCAAACCCAGCGCGTCGAGTGAAAGCCGCGCGGACCGTCGCGACAAGCTGCTGAAAGCATGAAGGAAAGAGCAATGAAACGATACCGAGCGGCACTAATCGGCTGCGGGGGGATGAGCACGTCCCACCTGCGCGCGCTCAATGAAGTCCCGGAAATAGACGTCGTGGCAGTGTGTGACATTGACGAAGGCCGTCTGCAAGCGGTTGGCGATGCGTTCAACGTTGCAAACCGCTACACCGACTACCATGCCATGTTCGCGGCAGAAAGACCGGACATGGTGTCAATCGCTACGCAAGGGCCCCAACATTGCCCTGCCACCGTCGCTGCCGCCACCCACGGCGTGCACGTACTCTGCGAAAAGCCGATGGCCCTCGACCTGGCGGAAACCGACCGGATGGTTGATGCCTGCGACAGGGCCGGGGTAAAGCTCGCAATCAACCACCAGGCAACCGTGCGTCCTTCCCTGAAACGCATGCGAGCCATGATCGAGAACGGCGACATCGGCGAGGTCATCTTGGTGCGCGGCAACAACAAGAGCGGGCGCAAGGCCGGCAACGAGTTGATGGAGATGGGCACCCACGTCTTCGACCGCATGCAATACATCGGCGGGGCACCGCAGTGGTGCTTTGCGCACCTGACCTGGGAAAACCAAGCCGCCACCACCGCTCACATCATGGATTCACAGGAAATGAGCCCCCGCGACCGCGCCTCCGGCTTGGTGCTGGGAGAACGCGCCTTTGCTCTCTTCGGCATGACGCGCGCGCCGGTAGGCGAGTGCTATTTCCTCGGCTATGAGAAGACCAACAGCCTGCTCTACAGCGTTGACGTGCTCGGCACCAAGGGGCAGCTTTCGTTGCGCGGCACCGGCACACGGCGCGGCAGCGGCGATCTCTTCCACTTGCCCGTGCCTGCCTTCTATGCCCCCGACCTACAGGAAGAGTCGCTCTGGCAACGGATCGAGGTGCCGGAAGAATTCGATCCCAGCTTCGGCAGGGAAGGCATTACGCCCATCCTGCGTGAATTGATCACATCAATCGAGACCGGCAGCGAGCACCCGTGCAGTGGGGAAACCGGCCGCCTTAACCTGGAGATGGTGATGGCGATCTACACTTCGCACTTGTCCGGACAGCGCGTCAGCATCCCCCTCGCCGAGCGGACGCATCCATTGTCCGCGGGATCATCTCCCGTGTCACACTCGTAACCAACGCAGTTGGGAAATCGAATAGCCCCGGGAAGCCAGATGCGCTTCCCGGGGCTGCTCGTTTGTCTGCATTGCAATGTTGTCGGCCACGTAGCGGCGTTCGTCAGCGAACTAGCCGATCAAGCTCAAGTACATTTGGCGTCGTCCACTTACCATCACGAACCCAACGATGGCGCTGTCACTGCTACGGCCACCGAATGTACACGGGATTCCCTTCTACGGTCGTGCCATCCGGCCTGTGGGCTTTTATGGTAAAGATTAGAAAGTTGCTGCCCTCCGCGCGGTCGATTCTTCTAAAGCTGTAATTACCGCCTGCAATCGTGCTACCGGAAGCGGCCTGTCCTCTATGCAAGACGCGGCCATCCCCACGGACCACCTCAAAGCTCGAAACATTGCTAACCGAAATGCCAAGCTTAACGTCGCCGTTAGTTGTCCCCGCCTTGAAAGAACCTTCGGATACGGGGGTGGCATTTTCCTGTACGATAATCGTGAATTCCACGTTCCCGGTCGCAGCGGGCGTAGGCGTCCCCTGGAAGAATGGCTGTTGCGTCGCGGCGGGCTCGGGGGTCGCAGCAGGTTCCCGTGGTTCCGGCTGCTTCGGTACGCGCAGACTCTGACCTACGCCAATCGTATTGGGGTCAGCCAGGCAGTTCGCCGCCTGCAGCGTATCCACGGTCGTATCGCTGCGGTCGGCGATGCTATAGAGCGTATCCCCGGCTTCCACGGTGTAGACGGGCCAATCGTTCCGCGGCGTACACGCCGGCGCCGGGCTTGTGGGTTGCGGCCCTTGAGTCGGTAGCGGGACAATAGTCGGTACCGGTGAGGAGGCCGGCTGCGCAGAGTCCGGGCTCGGGCGTATGATCGTTGGGATTTCATCGGGCGTGGGCGTTTCATCGTCACCGTTGCCGTCTCCCACGAAGGGGAGGCACGCAGCCGCAAAAACCGCAAATCCCAACAATAGAAGAATTAACCGAAGGCTCGTTAGGCTCGTTTTCACTGGCGACACTCCTCCTCTAGCACGCTATCTTTGCCACGGCCCGAAAGGATGCACATACCATACGTCTCTGTGTCTGACGTTGTATGGAATATCTACCAATCCAAGCTGCGCTTAGGCGAATTACACAAACGGGGGTGCATTCAGCGCAGTCCAATACGCACTCTCTGGGATTGAAGAAAAAGGGATTATCTACAATGATGCCTGTTCTTGCCACACAATTCAACCGGGCAGCGGCATCCGGTACGAATCGGCGCTAGAGCAATGAGCGGGCCTTGGCCGCAATATGCTCGGCGGTCAAGCCATACTTCTTGAGGAGCGCAGCCGCATCCCCGGACTCAGCGTACGTATTCTCCACTCCAACGAATGCCATGGGACAGGGGGCGTGCTCGACAACCGCCATTGCCACCACGCTGCCCAGCCCGCCTTGGACCAGATGTTCCTCAGCCACCACGATCTTGCCCGTCTCGCGCGCCGCACTGGTGACCGCTTCCACGTCTAGCGGCCGCACGGTGTGCACATCGAGCACGCGGGCCTGTACACCCTCTGCGGCAAGCACCTGCGCCGCTTCCAGTGCGGCAGCCACCATAATGCCATTTGCCATGAGTGTAATGTCATTGCCGCTGCGCAACTCGTTCGCCTTGCCCAACGTAATATCAGGATCGTCGCCGTAGACGAGCGGCACGTCCGGTCGGCCCACGCGCATGTACGCTGGCCCTTCGGACTCCAACATGGCCGCCACGGCCTTGTGCGTCGATGGCTCATCGGCGGGTACGATCACGGTAAACGTCGGCAAGCCCAAAGCCAGGGCCACGTCCTCAATCGCCATCTGGGAAGGGCCGTCTTCACCGATGCTGATGCCTGCGTGACTGCCCACCACCTTGACGTTGAGGTTCGGAAACGCTACCGACATGCGCAACTGGTCGTAGGCGTTGCACATGATGAAGCAGGCGAAGCTGGCAATCACCGGCAGCTTGCCGGAGGCTGCCAGGCCCGCGCCGATCCCCACCAAGTTCGATTCCGCAATGCCCACGTTGATGAAGCGCTCAGGAAACTCCTTAGCAAACCATTCCGTGCGGGTTGAGTTATTTACGTCGCCATCTACCACGACGATGTCTGAATTGGTCCGGCCGGCCTCGCGCAGGGCGGCGCCAAACGCATCGCGGGTTGCCTTGCCCATTTTGAAACCGGTATCAGGTTCTACTGCCATCCCAATTCCTCCAGGGCGCGTTGCTCTTCTTCCTTCGTAAGCGCTTTGCCGTGATACGAGTAGTCTGCTTCCACAAAGGAAACGCCTTTGCCCTTCACTGTGTGCGCGATGATGCAGGATGGGCGTCCCTGCGTCGCCCTGGCGCGCTGCAACGCGGTCGCCACAGTTTCCATATTGTGACCGTCAATCTCCTGGACATCCCATTGAAAAGCCCGCCACTTCTCGGCAAGCGGAGAGTAGTCCAGCACGTCTCGCACCCAGCCGGTCTGCTGGGCCTTGTTGTGATCGACAATTGCCGTAACATTATCGAGGTTGTAGTGAGCCGCCGTCATGGCAGCTTCCCATATCTGGCCTTCGTCCTGCTCGCCGTCACCCAAGATGACGAACACATGGAAGTTTCTCTTCTCAATACGGGCGGCGAAAGCATGACCCAAGCCGAGCGAGAGGCCCTGACCCAAAGAGCCGGTGCTGGCTTCTACGCCGGGCAAACGGGACATGTTAGGATGCCCTTCCAGCGGGCTCTCGATCTGCCTAAGCGTTGCCAGCATATCCGTGGAGAAATACCCGGCATGTGCCAGGACGACGTAGAGCAACGGGCTCGCATGACCCTTGCTCATGATAAAGCGATCGCGGTCTATCCATTGGGGCTCTGCGGGATTATACTGCATGATACCGCCGAAATAGAGCGCCGCCATGATCTCCACACCGGAGAGCGAACTCGACGGATGGCCCGATCCCGCAATCGTCGTACAGGTAATTATGTCGCGTCGCAGTATGCGCGCCTGTTCTTCCAGTTCTTCGATTGACATCTTCATCGCTACACCCACAGCTTCTATTGTCTCTCTTTCAGCATCTCTCTATGGCCGGCTCTTTGCTCAGATTTGCTTGCGCTCTACACATTTAGTGCAACTTCAGATTGCTTGCGCAACCATTTCAAAGTGCCTGCTCAACCTCTTCTAGGTGCCCGCAAAGAGCCTTCGCAACATCCGAACACACTCACCCTATTGTACCGTCTATCCGCCCCAGGCGCGAATGAGAGCGGAAGGTTTCCTGTACAGGATTTCTCTGTTTCCTGCGAGTACGATGGACTTCAATTCACATCTTATTGGGAAATCCTGTGCTGTCCCCACTTTAGGAATATAAAGTGGGCAGTGGCGCTTTGGTGGGCAATCGACTGCGCGCGCTGCGGGAACGTCGATGCTATACTAGCTGCGACGAAGACCTCTGGAAAACCAGCCGGACACGCCGTACGGCACGTGCATCCAATACAGCAGAATACGGGCACGGACCGGTACAGTTCCAAAGCGTCTCGGCGTGCCTCGCAGCTCGCAGTATGTGACCCAGAATGCACTCAACCCTAAGCGATGACTGATTTAACGGCCGAGAACAACCAACCTAAGACCCGCGCCTTTCCCACCGTCTGGCAAGCGATTGTCTTGCTTGCCCTCCTCGTGATATTGCAATTGGGCGCTATAGTGGTTGTCGCCGCCTACCAGGCTATTCAGTCCATTCCGAATCAAGAGCTGACCACACTGCTCACCATTGTTAGTGTATCCACCTTCAGCGCGACGGCCATCGTAGCCGTAGCATGGTCCCGAATTTCCGCACGGGAAATCCTTTACCTGCGGGGTTTTTCGCCCTCTCTGCTGCTGCCGATGCTTATAATGGCTCTCGGTCTCATCATCGTAATATCGGAACTCGGCAACGTCCTGCAACGATTCCTGCCGGTACCGGACTGGTTTATGGAAATGCTCACCGAGCTTGGTCTCGGCCAGGGCTTTGCGCTTGGCACCTTCATTGTACTCGTGGTCGTCGCGCCCCTCACTGAAGAGCCCATTTTCCGCGGCATATTGCTGCACGGCTTTGCTCGCAACTACGGCACTAAGTGGGCTGTCTTTGGCACCGCATTCCTGTTTGGCGCGATTCATATGAACCCTTGGCAATTCCTGGGAGCTTTCTTCCTTGGCCTCGCCTTTGCTTGGTGGACGTTACAGACGAGGTCCCTGCTTCCGGCCTTAATCGGCCACGCCCTGAACAACGGCATGGTGGTCGTTATGGCTGACGTGTTGAAGGTGGAAATTCAAGGCTTCAGCGCCTGGGAAGAAGGAGTGCACGCGCACCAGCCGTGGTGGTTTACGCTTGCAGGTGTGGTGCTGCTGCTGGTCGGTGGGGGAATTCTGTTCCGGATGTGGTCGCGAGAGTGAAGGTGCACAACGCTTCCTTGCCCGGCTCCGCATCTTCAATCAACAGCAGACACATTTGGCTCTTGGAAAAATCAACATTCGCTTCGCGGGTTGGGCATAGCAGCCGCGCCGATAGATCAGTGGCAAAGCAAAACTATCGTGAGCGCCACAACCAAAGCACGTTTATGACGAAGATCATTGCCAGTACGGCGTAGAAGCCGTCCGCGCCAGCCACGATCGCGCCGACAATTGTCAGCGGAACGCCAAAGCCCAATACAGGCATCGCCACCTTGAGAAAGGCTTCTGAGTCCGACTTCGCCTGCTTGCGTGTTTGGTCCATTGCGGCCTGCACGCGCTGATCGATGAGGGTATCGATCCGCTCGGCAAGCGCCGCCGCGACGTGATCTTCATACTGTTCGCCCAATTCGCGACGGGCGGCCAAAGCAGCCGCAAGCTCTTCTTTCAAGCTGACAGAATTCAAGGGACTTTTCGGGCGAACTTTCTTGGCCATCGCCACGATTCCCTTCCGCTCCGCGCTGGTTTGCTTCATGAGGAAACCACGGCTTCATCATAGCGTATTTGATCGTTGGCAAGAAGGCTACGGGCTTGAGAGGACCTGAATTACAGCAAGTCGCCGTCGTCGTGCAAGCGCCACGCGGCATCGACCAGCGCCCACAACCCGCCGCTCACCGCCGCATTGCCTCCCAGCACCACTGGAAAACCCGCACCCCACGCTGCCTCGGCCAGGGCCTGCGTTGAGTCATCAAGAATCTCCTGAGTCAAGCCCAAGTCGGCGGCAAACCGGTCGTGGCCGCTGATCATGCGTCCGCTGTGCGCAAACAAGACCCGGGTATCCAGAAAGAGGGAATCTCCCATCTGCGAGAACGCATCGAAGAAAGCCGACGGTCCGACTTCCTCCAAGTAGAATCCCAGCAATGAGCGCACCGGACGCGTGCTCGTGCTCATACCGCGTTCTTCGGAGAAAACGCGAATGCGGCACGCCATATCCTGCCTGAGCAGCGGCCAGAGCTGCGCGCTGACGCGCCCGGCCAGAACGACCTCCTCTTGCGGCCGTACAAATGTTGGCATCGCCTCTTGCAAACGCAAAATCAAGGGCGCCAACTGCCGGGCCACGGCATCTTGCGACACATACGCCCGTGTAGCCGGCCCGCAGAGCGGATGCAGTGCCAGCATCGCAAGATCGGTGGGCGTGTCGATATCAAACATGGCAGCAATAGTCGGTTCCAGCGGCTCATGCAAGAGATTTGCTTCTTGCACCAACTGGCGCGCCAGGCCGTTATCGCGCTGCTGGGGAAGGGCGACCGCCGTTAGCGCATTGCCGGGATGAAAGCCAATGTAGTCTGCCGAAAAGAAATTGTTTGCAATCACACCATGGTCGAGGCGCGCAACGACGTCCCGCAGGTTAGCCAATTCGGCAACAGAGAGCAAGGGGCTACTGCCGCCGCCGATGTACAGCACCCGAGACATATTGTGTCGAGCGATGATGTCCGCGAGAGACTTGCCAAAATGGAAGCAATCTTGCTGCGCTGTTGGCGTGACGACGACCCCGGGACCAAGGTTGCTAAAGGACTCTGCTTGCGAAGTTGCAACGACAATTGGCGCAAATCCTCCCGCAGCCTGCGCTCTTGCAATGAGGTCGCGGGCGATGGCAAGGTGACTGGCATAGACCAGCCGCTCAAGCGCGCTGGCGCCTTGCTTGCCCGCAAAGAGAACTAGACCTACGTCGTCTGTCATGCGCGCATCACCTTCGAAAAATCAAATCGGCACCCGCCACAGAACGGACCGGGTAAGTCTCTTGAACGCAACCCGATACACTAAAGAGGCGCCCGCAGCGTTTTCATTGCTGCGACAAGACAGTGGCGTCAAGCCTACGGCGATCACTGCGCCACTCTACCCGTTACCCCCTGTCGCTAGCTGATCTCAACGGACTCGGTAAGTTGCTCGTGAACGACAGGTCGGAATTTCCTGGTAGCGCAGGTTTGAAACCTGCGTCCGGCTTCGGACCCTCTCGGCGTTTCATTTGATTTGGCTTTCAGTAGAACCTGATACTTCAAAGAATAGAGCCGACTCAGCCACGAACGGCCCACACACAGACAGCCGCCAGATAAAATACCGTAGTACCCATCCGGCGGCTGTCAAGAATCTCAAAGCAATTGCAGCCACGTGTAGGGGCCAAGCACCTACATGTAGCCGTATTCCATCCGAATCTCTTCGGACATCATTTCCGGCGACCACGCTGGGTCCCAGACTATCTCAACATCCACTTCCTCCACGCCCTCAAGGTCTTCTACCACCTGATTCACCTGGGCGATGATATAGGGCCCCGCCGGGCAACCGGGGAATGTGAGCGTCATCCTGATTTCGACATTGTTGTCGTCCTCGGAGGTCTTAATCTCGTAGATTAGGCCCAAGTCGACAATATTGACGCCCAGTTCAGGGTCGATTACTTCCTTCAAACCTTCGCGAATTACGTCTACAGCAAGAATAGCCATGTTTTGGTCTCCTGGCTCCGATCGGAGTCGTGCTTCTCATCCCATACTACCAACCGCAAGCGCGCTCCCGCAATTGGGCTATTAAAGTGAGCAGTGGTCGAACGCGCATCTCGTGTGGGGCACTGCCCCACTTACCGCGAAACGAATCTCTTCTTGCGAACGCCCTAAGTGCCAACTCTCCGTTCGCCCTGAGCTTGTCGAAGGGTGAACGGCAGCGACACGGTGGCATAGGACATTCTACCGCCGTGGGTCCGACACGCCGCCCGTTCTCCGACTCTACGGCAGGCTCAGCACGAACAGCTTACTGCATCTCGACAGACTCTTCATCTAGGCTACGCTTGAGATGTCACTTTACACACATAGGGACAAGAATTCCGATGGTTCTTGTCTACTTCGCGCACTCCTAGTCTACCTCGCGCGCGTAGAGTTCCAGGATGCTGCCGGCGAAGCCGGTGGCAGCCGGTGAGGCGAGGAAGACAAGCGCGTTGGCAAACTCGTCAAGGCTCACGGCATTTTGGAAGTCTTCAGCATCGAGGTATTGCTTTGCCTCCGCCGTCGCAATCGTACCGGCCACAAGGCACGTGGGCACAATGCCGCGCTGCTTGTAGTCACGCGCCACGCCCTTTGTGAAGGTGGCCACTGCGGCTTTGCTGGCGCCGAAGAGCGCCCGACCCGGCGCAGGATCATTGGCGCTGCCGCCCGCGATTGTGACTATGTGGCCCTGCCCTTGCGCCAGCATGACCGGCAGCGCCGCACGCACAAGATTGTAGCTCGTATAGAGATTCGCTTCGATCTGATGCTGCAAGTCCGCCAACGTCGTCTCCGTTACCTCGCGCTGATCGAAGCTGCCCGACAGCAGCGTAGCCGCATCCAGACGACCGAATGCTGCGCAGGTCTGGCGCACTGCGTCTGCGGCATCTTCCGGCTTAGAGAGATCTCCTTCTATCCCGAGCACCGAATTCCCATGGGGGATGCGATTCAGCGTTGATTCCAGTTGGTCTCGATTGCGGCTCGTGGTCGCCACGCGATACCCGGCACTGAGAAATGCCGTAATCACGGCCTCTCCCGTGCGCGCAGTGGCGCTGCCGATCAAGATCGTTCGCGACTCCATATGACACCATCCCTCAAAACGAGACTTACTTACCCGCCTTAGCGTAGCAGGCATCCACTAGCACCATGGCGCGGTGCATGTCTTCGATGGTAGCGAGAGGAGCTTTACCCTCGCGGTATGCGTGCAACGTATTCTTGACGAAATCCTGGTAGAGTCCCGGCACGGAGTGGCCGCCGCGTTCCTCGATACCCTCTTCGGTTATGATGCGCGTTGCACCGTCGCGATACGTAACGTAGGTTGTGCCGTCGCTCACGTTCCAGACCACGTCGGCGGCATCCGCCGGATACGTATACGCAACTTCGACTGTGGCAAAGGCGTTGCCATCACCGCAAAACGAAACGTTTGCGTACTCCTCCACCGGAATTCCCGGCGTAATGCGCCGCAAGTGGGCGGACCCCACGCGTACTTCCCGGCTTCCTGTGAACCAGGAAAAAAGGTCGGCGTAGTGCACACCCAGGTTACGGAGCGCGCCACCGCCGGACTCTTCAGCATTTAGCATCCAAGGACAGCCGGAGTCCACGTACCGCTGCACCGGGCCGCCGGCATAGCGAAAATGAGCATGCCTAATCTGCCCCATGCGTCCATTTGCGCGCAATTCCATCACCGCCTGAGAGAACGGCGCCGCGCGATTCGTGAGCGGAATGGCAACGAAAACATCATTTTGCTTAGCAAGTTCGATCAACCGTTCGAATTGACTGGCGTCAGTGCCGAGCGGCTTCTCAATAACAAAGGGAATGCGCCGCTCGAGGAGTGCGGTGGCGATTGCGGGCTGCAGCCGGTAGCGCCCAAACGCGAACACAAAATCGGGCTTCTCTTTTTCTAAGAGCTCCACATAGTCCACGTACGGCGTGCAACCGGAAAACTGACCGGCGAACCGTTCGGCGTAGCCCGGCTGCTCGTCCGACACGGCAACCGGCGTAATGCCCAGCGCCGTAAACGCCGGCAAGTACAGCGGCACGTGCCAGTGGCTGATCTCTAGAATTGCAATGCGCATCGGTTGTTACTGCCCCCAAGAAAAGTGCTATTCACGTAACTCTACTGCGGCAGTAGCAGATTCAATACTCAAGCGCAGGTACCGCCTCAATGTCCCAATCCGCTAAATGCTGATTGCAGAGTCCACCAAAGCCGTTCGTGGTGAGGTGGCCTCGCCAAGCCCCTGTCGAACCATGAACGGCCCTTCGACAGGCTCAGGGCAAACGGATTACATCGCGCGAAAGGCCTCTGCGAAAACACTCTTCTCCTCTATCTCTCCCCTTCGATCCCGCTGCCTGCAAGCAGGTTGCGCAGCACGTATTGCAGCACCCCTCCGTGACAGTAGTAGTCGACCTCTATTGGAGTACTGATGCATGTGATCGCTGTGAAGGTCTTCTCGTTCCCGGCAGCATCGCGTGCGCGGACGGTCATCATCTTGCCCGGCGACAGTCCTTCTGCAATGCCTTCGATAGTAAACGATTCCTTACCGGAGAGACCCAAAGTCTCTGCGCTCTCGCCTTCGACGTACTGCAGCGGCAGCACACCCATACCGACGAGGTTGCTGCGATGGATGCGCTCGTAGCTTTCCGCAATCACCGCACGCACACCGAGGAGCAACGGCCCTTTGGCCGCCCAGTCACGACTGGAACCCATCCCATAGTCCTTACCCGCAAGGAGGAGCAGGGGCACACCATCGTGCTGGTATTGCATGGCAGCCTCATAGATGGTCGTCTCCGTCCCTTCTGGGAGGTGCAGAGTCCAGCCGCCTTCTCTTGAGACAAGCTGGTTGCGCAGGCGTACGTTCGCGAAAGTCCCGCGCATCATGACTTCGTGATTGCCGCGGCGCGATCCGTAGGAGTTGAACTCTCTCGGCTGCACGCCTTGGGCAACGAGGTAATTGCCTGCCGGACTGTCCTTGGCGATCGAACCTGCTGGAGAGATATGATCGGTTGTTACCGAGTCGCCGAGCACAGCCAGTACGCGCGCATCCGCAATATCAGTTGGAGACGCCGGATCAGGCTCCATACCCACAAAGAACGGCGGTTTGCGCACATACGTGGAGTCCGGGTCCCATTCGAATAGCGTGCCTTCAGGCACCGCCAGCGTCTCCCAATCCCCCATGCCCTCGAAGACTTTGCTATATTGCCGGCGGAACATCTCCGCGTCCACCACGCGTGCCATGGCATCGGCAATTTCGCGCTGGCTCGGCCAAATTTCGCGCAAGTAGACCGGCCGGCCTGCGCCGTCAAAGCCGATAGGGTCATTCGTCAAGTCAGTATTAACCGTACCGGCCAGCGCATAGGCAACTACGAGCGGCGGAGAGGCGAGGTATGAGGCCCGGACCAATGGATGAATACGCCCCTCGAAATTGCGGTTTCCGCTTAGTACCGCTGCCACCGCCAACTCATGATCGCTAATCGTCTCTTCCAACGGCGAGGCAAGCGGGCCGCTATTGCCGATACAGGTTGTGCAGCCGTAGCCCACCAGGTGGAAGCCGAGCGCTTCCAAATGCGGCACCAACTCGAGCTTCTCCAAGTAGTCCATCACCACTCGCGAGCCTGGGGCCAGGCTCGTCTTCACCCACGGCTTCCGCGCAATGCCGGCCTCGACGGCATTCTTTGCCAAGAGGCCTGCGCCAATCATGACGGCAGGGTTGGAAGTATTGGTGCAGCTTGTAATGGCCGCAATCACCACCGCACCTTCACCGATTCTAGCGGGCACGCCATCCAGCAAGACGTCAACGGTTGCGGTCGAGTCCGCAACCACGACCGAGCCGGCACTTTCCGTGGCCACACTCGCTGCACCGTTTGTCACCTTGGAGCCATCGCCGTTCGTCTGCGCAAACTTCTCCGGATAGGCCTCATGAAAGCTCTGTTTTACGCCGCGGAGCGATACGCGGTCTTGGGGCCGCTTGGGCCCGGCCAAACTGGGCTCAACCGCCGACAAGTCGAGCTCCAGGATATCGGAAAACGCCGGTTCCGGGTCGGAGGGTCGATAGAACATTCCCTGCTCTTTGCAATACGCCTCCACCAGTTGGACGACGTCTTCATCACGTCCGGTGAGGCGCAAGTAGCGGAGAGTCTCGTCGTCTACCGGGAACATGCCCACAGTAGCCCCGTACTCCGGCGCCATGTTCGAAATCGTCGCGCGGTCCGGCAAGCTGAGCGAAGCCATACCCGGGCCGCAAAACTCGACGAACTTACCCACCACCCCGTGCTGCCGTAGCATCTGGGTCACGGTAAGCACCAGGTCGGTAGCAGTCGCGCCCTCCGGCAATTGACCGCTCAAGCGAAAGCCGACCACATCCGGCACTAACAGAGAAATGGGCTGTCCGAGCATAACTGCTTCAGCCTCAATGCCGCCCACGCCCCATCCGAGCACGCCGAGGCCGTTGATCATCGTTGTGTGCGAGTCGGTTCCCACAAGCGAATCGGGGTACGCAACGAGCTCTCCATTGCGCTCACCAGCGAAGACAACCTTGCCGAGGTACTCTAAGTTGATCTGGTGCACGATGCCGGTATCCGGCGGCACGATACTAAAGTTGTCAAATGCCTTCTGCCCCCAGCGCAGAAAAGCGTAGCGCTCTTGGTTGCGGGAAAACTCGCGCTGGGCGTTGATGGCAAAGGCTTCAGGCATGCCGTACACGTCCACTTGCACGGAGTGGTCAATGATGAGGTCGGCCGGCTGCAGAGGGTTGATGCGGTCGGGGTCTCCTCCCAAGTCATTAATTGCCTCCCGCATTGCCGCCAAGTCAACTACAGACGGCACACCGGTAAAGTCCTGAAGAATCACGCGCGCCGGCGTAAAATTGATCTCTCGCGCCTCCGCTTGGCGCGGGTCCCAGTTCGCCAGCGCTACCACGTCTTCTCCCATTACCGAATGGCCGTCTTCGGTGCGCAAGAGACTCTCCAGCAACACCTTGATGGAAAAGGGCAACTGTGCCACGTTGCCGACACCCGCTTGCGCAAGCGCCGCGAGACGGTAAATCGTATAGGCGTTCCCACCGACAGAGAAGGCAGCCTTGCTATTGAAGCTATTCACAGTGCTCATCAAAAGTCCTCGAATTTCGTACAAATCACGCAATAGAACGATTGTGCTCTCTTGGATCTCTGACTAGAGGATACTATATTCCACGCGGTGCAACACGCGGCGGCGGCCACTGACAATTGGCGCCGTCATTGACCGCCGAACATGCTTGTTGTGACGTTTGCGGGCGGAGTATAGTGTGTTCAATCCAATGCGCGCTGCATTGTGTAGAACCGGGAAACCACTAATGCAACTTTCACTGTCGGGACGCATTGCTGAAGCCGAGGACATCAAGGACCATGCGTCTCTTGATTTCACCGGGTTGGCGCAGCTTGCCGCCAGTGTCGGCTTCAAGGCCGTCTGCGTACGGCCCACACATCTTACAAGTACAACCCCGCTTGAACGCGTGCACGAGATGCGCGCCATCCTTGATCGGCACGGATTAGCCGCCTCGATGGTCACCGCGGACTCTCGTGTGCCACGAGAAGGAAGGGCTCTCGAAGCAGGCACGCCGTTGGGCGATTTGGAACCAACCCTGAAGCGCGCTAGCTTGCTTGGGGCAGACCTCATTCGCGTGGGCGTCAAGAGTGAGGACGACATAGTGTGGGCGCAGCGTGCAGCAGACGAAGCTCGGGAGTTCGGCATTCGACTCGCCCAACAGACCCACACCGCCACGCCGTTTGAAACCGCCGCGGGCTGCAAAGAGATGATCGAACGCATTGGCCGGCCGAATTTTGGTCTCATACTCGAACCTGCGAACTTCGCGCTCTGTGAAGAGGACTATGGCCCAACAGCATTGGTGCCGCTCGGCCCGTCCGTCTTCAACATCTATGTGCAAAACTTGCGCGTCACGGACAGCGGCGATTCCTCCGTCGAAACCAATCGCGGCACGGTACGTTACGAACGGCTGGTGATTGGCGACCCGGGCGGCGTTGACTTGCCGCGTTTCTTTGACGGGCTTTCCGCCATTGATTACCAGGGCTATGTGACCTCTCACCAACCGGCAATCCCGGGTGTATCCGAACACGCCCTGTGCGAACAGGTGTATGCTGCACTCGCCCGCTATTTAGCGCCATAGTAGCTTGCAGGCGGCAGTGAGCCAAACCTTCGTATAGCTGCAAGTCGATCGCCATTTGACGCGCGCCCTTTGCGTACAATGGACTACTGAGACTCTCGCCATCATGACTTCAACGCGCAGAGTCAGTTTAGGTATCTCTCATTGCTTGTATGCAGCCAACCCAAGGGAACGCTATACTAACGGAAACAACCCATCAACGCAGTACATGTACCAAGGTCAGCACGGCAAGGAGAAACAACCAGTGGCATCGACATTAGTCCATGTGGGTGTGCGCGCCAGCAATATCGACGAAACGATACGCTTCTGGCGTGACGCACTGGGTCTTGAGGTGGTCAATGAACTCCACCACGGCTTTGATCTCAGTGACGGTTACCACAACTTTCGGGTATTTCAGCACGAGGGACCGGCCCGACCGGCCCACGTGTCCGGCATGTTGGACTACCTTCACATCGGCGTAAAGGTATCGAACTTAGCAGAGGCCGCCACGCGGCTCTCCGACATGGGCTACGAGATCTTCTGGGAAGGCGTGAGTGAGGGCCAAGAATATTCGTACGACCCCTCAAAGCCGCCCTCCGGCTCATTCAAGGTCGAAGACCCGGACGGCATAGTGGTGGACGTCACTGCGAGCAGCGATCAGTGGCCGGGAGTTGACCTGTGAGCAAGCAATACCGGGTTGCCGTCATCGGCACAGGCCGCATGGGCGGCCTCATTGAGGATGAGCAAGACATCCGGGGGTTCATGACGCCTTACGGCCACTACCCCAGCTATGAGTCGATGCCAGAGACGACGGTCGTCGCTGTTGCCAATCGCGGCAAGGAGCGCTTGGAACGATTCTGTAAGCGTTTCGGCTTCACCAACGCCTATCTCGATTATCGAGAGATGATCGAAAAGGAAAAGCCGGACATTGTCAGCGTTACCACGCCGTCGTTTGCCCGCGCCGAACCCATCATTTTCTGCGCCGAGCACGGCGTACGGGGCATCTTCTCCGAGAAAGGTCTGTGCGCATCGCTGGAAGAAGCGGACCGTATCCACGAAGCAGTGACGCGCAACAACGTCGCCTTCAATTGGGGCACCCAGCGGCGGCATCACGACGCCTACATGCGACTGCGCGCCGCAATTCTCGATGGGGCCATTGGGAAACCGCTCCGCGCTCTTGTCTATTTCTACACCGATCTCATCAAGCATCATCCCCATACCATCGACGTGGCGAATATGATGCTGGGCGACCCCAAGCCGGTGTGGGTTGAGGGACGCTTGGTCGATCCCACCGACCCCAGGGTCAAGAATTCAGAGAGGGCGGCCGCCCCGTTTGACGCTGAGAATAATCGCTTCGTGCCGAAGGCAGGCCAGGAAATCGCCGATCCAATGGTGGACTTCTTCCGCATTGGGTATGAATCCGGTGCTGAGAGCTACTTCATTCCCATGCCGGGCCCCTTTGATGTGGAAGTTCGCGGCACCGAAGGTCGCGCACTTGCCTGGGACAACGGCATTAATACGCGAATTCAGCGACCCTTGCGGCGGGGCGACGAGTTGGAAGAAACCGTTATTCACGCCAAAGGCGATGGGCCGACGGTTACAAATATCCGTAATCTCATACGCGAGATGGAGACCGGCGAACGGACCGACGGCAACATAGACCGGGTAATGCAAACCGTGGAAGCGCAGTTTGGTGTCGCGCACTCCTCATTACGGGGCGGCGCGCGCGTGTCGTTGCCGGTTGCCGACCGGAGCCTCTACATCCCTGGCGGCTAGAGCAATTGTCACATAACCGTTCGCCTTTCGACAGGCTCAAGGTGAACGGTTCGTCACTCTGACGGATGCCGGAGTCTAGGAAGTAAGAGAAGATAAGCGACGCGTCGTGCATGCCTTGTACACATGTCATTCCGAACGGAGCGCAGCGCAGAGAGGAATCTAAAATGCTGAGCCTACTGGACTAGGTGCGACATGGACTCCAGATTCCTCCCCGTGTTTCGCACGGGGCCGCTGCCCGCTCGGAATGACATAACCGGTCAACGCTGCATGGTGGAAAGCGAATTCGGTCAACGAATTACTCAACATTTACAATAATGGCGGAAATGGGCACACTCTCTTTCTCGTTGAATAGGGCCGGGAAGAAGAATTCGTCAATGTTTCACTTAGCACATACAGGCGTGACGCCGATTTCAAACATGAGGAGCAAATAGCATGGCAGAGACGTACCGCGCTGCACTTGTTGGCTGCAGCCGCATGGGTGCCTTCATCGATAATGAAGTTCCGGATAATCCCTCTATTCCCCTGCCCTACTCACATGCCGCGGGCTATGAAGCGTGTCCGCGTACCGATTTGGTGGCAGGAGCCGATTTGCGGCCGGAAGTGCTTGAGCAATTCGGCGCCCGCTACAACGTGGGATCCGACCACTGGTATACCAACTATCGTGAACTCATAGCGAGCGAGCAGCCCGATATCCTCAGCATCGCCACGCAACCGGAACAACGCTGTGAGATCATCCTGTACGCCATCGAGGCAGGCGTGCGTGCGCTCTATGTCGAGAAGCCGCTCTGTGCTTCCATTGCCGAAGCTGAAGCCATCCGCGACGCCGTCCGCGCCAATAACGTCGCTTTCAACATGGGCACCAATCGCCGCTGGCACAACGGTTTCGAGGCGATGCGCAACAGGATACACTCAGGCGATATCGGCGATCTGCGCACGCTCATCAACTATTCGACCGGGCAGTTCTTCAATGGGTTCAGCCACTTCTTCGATCTGATGCTATACCTCAACCATGATGTCACTCCCCAGTGGGTGCAAGCCTACGTCTTTCGCTTTGACGAGCTCGTTGTGGGGACGGAAGTGTTGGAGGATCCCATTGGCACCGGCATCATCATGTTTGAAAACGACGTCATCGGCTATGGTTTAGACAGTTCCCGGCGCGCTGAAATCGAAGCCGTCTGCGGCAGAGGCGTGATTACGGCCCTGGACAATGGCGTGGAGTTTCGCACCCGAGTGCAGCGCACAGAAACGTCTGAGGACGGGCCGAACCTGGATTTCCCCAACGTAAGTTCCACCTTGAACCTCGTCAACGATATCGTCCACGCACTTGATACGGGAGAGCCGCCCCGGGGCGGCGCAGAAGTGGCGTATTGGAACATGCAAGTGATCTTCGGCATGATTGAGTCGCACCGTCGGGGCGGCGCGCGGGTGGAACTCCCACTGACCAACCATGACCTGCGGTTCATCCGTCACGACCGCGCGGCCAACCAGCCGAAGTACCAGCCGGGCTAGGTTTTCACGATGTCGATTGAGCTCGTCACCTAAGGAAGTCATTTGGAGCGTAAGCGAGAATTCTTGAATATCCGACCGAATCCACTCTTGCGCAAGTGTTCAGAGTGGCTGCGGAAGAGTCGATCAAGCGCTCTGCACTCTTGAATGATATTGTTGTCGTTCCATGAAGCGGTATGGCATTGAATAGCACGATGATGAATTCCGCGGCCCCGTGTGGGGGCGAGCTTTCGCGAGAATGACGGAACGGCAACATTTCAATTCCTAGATGGTAAATGGTGTATTGCGGATGCCGTCAAGGGAATTGCAGCTTCAGCGAGTACAAAACGCCTGGACACATAGGGAGCACTTAACATGGCAGAGACGTACCGCGCTGCACTTGTCGGTTGCAGCCGCATGGGAGCCTTCATCGATAACGAAGTCACTGAGAATCGCTCGATGCCGCTGCCATACTCCCACGCCGCCGGATACGAGGCGTGTTCGCGAACCGACCTGGTTGCCGGCGCCGATTTGCGGTCGGATGTACTGGAGCGATTCGGCAGTCGCTACAATGTGGGGTCCGATCACTGGTACTCGAACCACAGCGACTTGATCGCCAACGAGCGGCCCGACATCCTCAGTATCGCCACACAGCCGGAGCAGCGCGCCGAGATCATCCTCCACGCCATCGAGCAGGGCGTGCGCGCCCTCTACGTGGAGAAGCCGCTTTGCGCCTCAGCGACTGAGGCCGAGGCCATTCGGGAAGCTGTACTGGCGAACAATGTAGCCTTAAATATGGGCACCAATCGCCGCTACCACAATGGCTTCGAGGCAATGCGAGCGAAGATCGACTCAGGCGATCTTGGAGATCTCCGCGCGGTCACTTCTTTCTCGACCGGCCCGTTCTTCAATACGTCGAGTCACTTCTTCGACCTGTTGCTGTACCTCAACGGTGATGTGCCGCCGCAGTGGGTACAGTCTTACGTTTTCAACTTCGAAGAGATCGTCGTGGGCACAGAGGTGCTGGACGACCCAGTGGGCACCGGCATCATTTCGTTCGGGAACGGTGTTTTCGGCTACGCGGTGGACAGTTCGCGGCGCACGGAGTTTGAGGCAATCTGCGGCAACGGCGTAATTACGGCATACAACAACGGCATGGAATTTCGCACACGCACGCATGGGTCTGACATGTCGGAAGATGGGCCGAACCTGGAGTTCGAAAGAGCGAGTAGCACGCTAAACCTCGTCTACGATCTCGTCCACGCCCTTGATACGGGAGAGCCAACCCGCGGCGGTGTGGACGTGGCGTACTGGAACACGCAAATCATCTTCGGCATGATCGAGTCGCATCGTCGGGGAGGGGCTCGCGTATCTCTGCCTTTGGTCGACCACGACCTGCGGTTTATTAGGCACGATCACGTCGCCCGCCAGCCAAGATATACATCTGACTAGACTCGGTCTACTCTGAATGTCATTCCAAGCGAAAGCGATCAATCTAAAGCGGTAGATTGGGCTACAGTGTCATGCTTGTTCTCAGAGTTGCACTTTCAGCAACAGGCTAGGATATGACTTGGCAGTGCGGCTATTCTAAAACTACGTATCAATACAGCCTAGTGTCGCGTGAAGATGGATTTCCGCTTGCGCGGGAATGACGGCGAGATGCAATTGCAACCTAGGGTCTCCGCAGATCGAACAATTCGGGGCTCGAAGTAAACTAGGATCGAATCTCCTAGAGAAAGGCTCAGAGCAAGATGCCAGACTTAATGTGGCGCGTAGCCAAGCACGAGGGTTTGGGCAACATCGTAATGGAGCACGTGCCCATTCCCGATTTGGGACCGCATGAGGTGCTCGTTCGCGTCCACGCCAGCCTGATTAGCCGCGGCTCGGAACTCTGGAAGCGCTACGTCATGCCCGGTCCGGTTGACCCTGGCTCAATGGGGTATTCCACGGCAGGTGTTATCGAGAGGGTCGGCAGCGGCGTCACCGGGTTCGCGCCCGGCGACCGTGTCGCATGCACTGCGCCCCACGCTGAATTCGCGGTAGGTGACGTGGGCTCCACCGCACGCAAACGTGTTACGCCGCTGCCGGACGAACTGCCATTCGACAACGGCACGTTTCAGCCGCTCACCACCAGCGCCCTCGGCTGGACCGCAACTTCAGGCATCTTACCGCAACACACCGTGGTCATCCTCGGCCTTGGCTTGGTGGGTAACCTGGTGATGCAGGCCGCCGCCCGCTTTCTGCCTGCGCACCTCTGCGGAATCGATATGCTGCCTCTACGCATTCGGCTAGCCGATCAATTGGATGTTGGCGAAGTAATTGACGGCACCGCTCACGATCCGGCGCGAGCTGTCCTGGAACGGACAAAGGGCAACGGAGCCGATATCGTTATCGATTGCGTGGGCGGTCGCGCAGGCTTAGAGTCGTTTCGGCAAGCGCAAGACATGCTCGTTTCGGGCGGCCTGTTGCAACTCATCGGCCTCTACCACGACGATCCATTGCCGCTCGATGCGGGGAAAATACAGCGCAAGCGGCTCATTGGCGGGTACTTGCCGGACACGGATGTGGAGGCCATGGCCCATGCGGCGGTGAAGTCGCTAGCCAGCGGCCTGATCCAATCCACGCCGCTGATTACGCACCGATTCCCCGGCAATCAAGCGAAGAAAGCCTTCGACCTGCTCTACGAACATCCTGAAGACGCCATGGGCGTGATTCTGGAGTGGACGTAACCGTGAGTGAATCCAGCCGCCCCACTCCGGTAGCGTAGGTTTGAAACCTGCGTCCGCGAGAACTCAACTAGCGGCTTGTACGGCGGAATTACGTCTACGGCGCTGGCATGCGGCCCCTGTAGACAGGTACTCAGAAGGGCTTGCTCATTGCCCCGCGAGCGCGCCCACCCCCGGCATAGCTGCCTCAATACGGTCTGCCGCCGCCATGAGGTTTTCCAGCGAATTGGCAAAGGAAAAGCGCACGTAGCCCTCACCGCCCGCGCCGAATCCGGTACCGGAAAGCGCGGCTACCCCCGCCTCCTCCAGCCAATACCGTTCCAAGCGCGCTGAACCCACGCCAAGTTCCTTCACGTTGCAAAAGGCGTAGAACGCGCCATGCGGCAGCAAGCACGAGAGGCCGTCAATCGCATTGAGGGCCCCGATGAAGGCGTCACGCCGGCGGCGAAATTCCGCCACCATTGCATCTACCGAGTCCTGCGGCCCAGTGAGCGCCTCGATTCCTGCTATCTGCGTAAAGCTCGCCGTGCACGAGACAGCATTGTTGAGGATTAGCCCCACTTTCTCAGCGAGAGCGACCGGCATCACGCCGTAGCCCAAGCGCCAACCGGTCATCGCATACGTTTTTGAATGGCCGTCCAGCAGAATTGTCTGTTCCTGCATTCCCGGATGGGCCAGGATAGATGCATGACTACCTTCGTAGATGATGCGGCTGTAAATCTCATCGCTCAGCACCCAGATCGGCCTACCGCGCACCATGTCGGCAATCGCCCCCAACTCCTCCGTGGTGAACACGCCGCCGGTGGGATTATGTGGCGCATTCAAGATTATGAGTCGCGTCTTATCCGTGATGCTGTCGTGTAGTTCGTCCAAGTCCCAGCGAAACTGGCGCTCTTCATAGAGCTTGAGCGGGACCCTGTTCGCCCCGGCGAAGCGCAGCATTGAATCATACGTAGGGAACCCGGGGTCCGGGTAGATCGCCTCATCGCCAGGATTGACTGTAGCCAAGATGCCGGCAAAGACTATGGGTTTCGCCCCCGGCGTTACCACCACGTTCTCCGGCGACGTCTCAACCCCCCAGCCCTGCTGCACGTAGTGCGCAATGGCCTCGCGGCACGGCATCAAACCGGGCGTGGGACCGTAGTGCGTATGCCCATCCTGCAACGCCTGCACCCCGGCGGCCACGACATTCTCAGGCGTAGGAAAATCCGGCTCTCCGATCTCCAAGTGGATGATGTCTTTGCCGGCTCTCTCCAATTTGCGGGCGCGCGCAAGGACGGCAAACGCCGATTCTCCCTTTAGCAATTCGGTACGCGCGGCAATGTTCGGCACAGCCATCTATCCACTCCTTTTCCCGAGGGAACGTCTAGATCAATTGTACTTGTTCCCTCACTCTCCGCCAACACTGTGCTAGACTTGCCATACTGAATAGCACTGTATTTCAATCTGGAAAAGAGCTCATGGCACTGAGTACGTTGGCCCAAGACCCAAGAATTCACCGCATAACTGCCATTTGGAATTGGGACAGCATCGTCGAACTCTTCTTTATCGACGGTCCCACCCGCGCGCTCATCGACACGGGCGCGTCCGACACGCCGCGAGAGTGCATCGAGCCCGCGCTGCGGGCGCTGGATCTGACGCTCAGCGACATCGACGTCATCCTCAATACCCACGGGCACCAGGACCACATGGGCGGCAACCACGCGCTGCTCGGCCAGACTGAGGCGCAGGTCTATATGCACAGTGAAGATGCATTCCTCGTCGAAGACCTTGAGGCCCACATGGATTACATCTGGCACGCCGACAAGCACGTCCTCGGACAAGACCTCTCGGCACGACGCGCGCAATTCTTGCATACGGTCACCGGACCTTCTGCGGTGCACCGAAGGTTGGAACATGACGAAATCGTCGACCTCGGCGAGGACATTCAGCTCCGTGTGGTGCACCTGCCCGGCCATTCGCCAGGTAGCATTGCCTATTATTGGGAAGCCAAGCAGATCGCCTTCGTCGGCGACGCCGTGCAGGGACTTGGCAGCAAGCCCGGTACGTATCCCCTGTACTACACTGCCCGCGGCTACGAACGTTCCATGCGTCGGCTAGCATCCTTAGGCATTGAGACCTTGGCGATGGCCCATCGCTATCTCTGGACGCACGATGCCCGCGACGCCCTGCGTACCGGCAAGGATGCAGAGCAGACCGTTCAGGACAGCATTAACGTCGTGCAAATGATTGACCAAGCGGTTGCAGAGTCGCTCAAGGCGCACGCTGGCGCCGGATTCCTAGCGATTGCTCTCGCCGCGACGCAAGTGCTGGCAGCGGAGATGCCCTTTACCGTCGATCCTCGCACTGGCCTGCCTACAGGCTTACCGGCAACCTTATTTGCCCACTACACGGAACTTACAGGTGGCTAGGGGCGCCACAATGCGCTAGCCGCTGCCGCTCGCCGGTTGCCCGCCCCTACAACCCGTGATAGAATCATGCTGGGGATCGGCAACGCCGAAGTGGCGGAATTGGAAGACGCGCTACGTTCAGGGCGTAGTGGGCCTTGCGCTCGTGAGGGTTCGAGTCCCTCCTTCGGCACCTCATAGGCCTGGTGGCTCGTGTAACCAACCAATAAAGAAACGTTTGGAGAAACCATGAGCGCACAGGAATCCAATCAGTTAGGCCCAATATTCACGCTGTATTTGCAGTCAGTGGGCGTAGCAAATCTGAATGGCGAAGAGGCCCAGCATCTGCGCAGATTTGTCAGTTGGTGCGGGCCCGATTCTCGTATCACATCAATCTACCCCCATCAAATTCAGGCCTACCTCGACCAAGTTACGTCGTCCGCCGGCGATCCAAAACCCTGTGCTAGCGCATTGCGCACGTTTTTTGCTCACGCTCTGAAGGCCGGCTGGGTAGAGAACAATCCCGCCACCGGCTTGCGAATTACCAAGCGCAGTGCAAAGAGCGATCCTCGTGCCGCGGCAGCTCAAGCCGGGGGCACCTTCATCAGCCGCAAGCGCTACGATGAATTGGGCGTCGAATTGGAGAACCACAAAAGCGAAGGGCGCGAGCGCATCAGCCGGATGCTGCATGAGGCCATCAAGGACGGGGATTTGCGAGAGAACGCCGCCTACGACGAGGCCAAATATCAGCAGGGCATGTTGGAGGGCCGCATCCGAGAGTTGGAGCAAACGCTTCGGACAAGCACAATTACTGAAGATGAAGCTCAGTCAACTGACAACGGCACTCCGGCCGCTAAGGATGGGGGAATCAAGATCGGCATGCGCGTCGAGTTGGAGTTAAACGACGGCAGCGAAACGATCGCATATCAGCTCGTTGGACCATCGGAAGTCGATCCCCTTGAAGGTAGGATCTCCTACCTTTCTCCCGTCGGCGCAAGTCTCCTCACCAAACGCACCGGTGATACTGTCGCCGTGGAAACACCTGCGGGTAGCGAGTCGTACCGCATTCTCAGCTACTCGTTTTGACGGGCTCCTAGCCGCACCTGATCGGAATCTGCTCCACAGCGGCTAGCCTGGCCGTAACTGGAACCTTTTCCAAAAGCTCTCCTCCACGCTCTTGGGCTTACGGTCGCAAGAGCCGTCATGCCGGGCGGGCGTGTTGCTCCATCGCCTGCGGTTCAGGCCGCGAGCGCTCCTAGTGTCGGTTACAAATGGCTGGTACAATACGTAGGTACCTGCCTATGTTCGTCCGCTACAGGGAGCCTTGATGGAGACCATTGCCACCATTCTGAATTACGTCCTGGCATTTCTCATTGCCTATTTTCTCGCGCTGTGGGTTGCCCTCGCAATCTGGGCATTCTATGACATTCGCACACGTACCAACGACATTCTGGTGCAACTCTTTTCGGTCTTGCTTGTGCTTGCCTTCAACGTGTTCGGTCTCATCCTCTATTTATTCCTTCGTCCCAAAGAGACATTGTCCGAGGCGAACGTGCTGGCACTAGAGGAAGAAAGCTATCTGGCCGAGAGCGAGTCCTGGTCGAGGTGCCCCAGTTGCCGGCACCGCATAGAGAGCGATTACAAGGTTTGCCCGATGTGCCAGATCGAGCTTAGAAAGCTCTGCACCGGCTGCAGGAACCTTGCGGACTTGCATTGGATCGTCTGCGCCTACTGTGGCACACCTGTTCACTAAAGCCCGCTGAGTCTTCCTGAGTAGCTCTCGACCGATGCCGTCTCCAACCATTGCACAGCTCTAATCTGCCAAGTGTTAATCGACCCGAGTAAATCCGTGCCACCTGACACCAACCGAGCCGCAGCAAGCCCGCCAACGAACGTCCCCGATGCCTCGGAAGCATCTCGGCTCTCGGTCCGCGAATGGCCGGCAGCGGAGAGACCGCGAGAACGACTGCGCGACCTCGGTCCGGCTCACCTTTCCACCGCCGAGCTTGTCGCGATCATTCTGCGCACCGGCACACGGGAGAGTTCCGTCGTGGCCCTCGCGCAAGGATTGCTCGACAAGTATGGCGGGGCCGGCGGCTTGGCCCAGGCAAACTTCCGCCAGTTGACCCAGTATCCCGGCCTTGGCGAGGCCAAGGTCGCACAACTGAAAGCGGCCTTGGAACTTGGTCGTCGCGCCGCGGCGAGCACACAACCGGAACGGCCGATTATTCGCTCCGTTGCCGATGCTATGAACTACCTGTTGCCCGACTTTGTCGATGAGGAACAGGAGAAATTCCTAGTCGTCCTGCTCGATACTAAGCATCGGGTCGTGAGCAAGGTACCCTTGTATCGGGGCACGCTAAACCAGACGGCAGTGCGTCCCGCAGAGGTCTTTCGGGAAGCCGTGCGCGCCAACTGTGCGGCGGTAATAGTCGCACATAACCATCCGAGCGGCGATCCCACTCCCTCCGCCGACGATGTAGCCATGACGGCCCGACTGGCACAGGCTGGGAAGAATCTGGACATTGAACTCGTCGATCACTTTATTGTGGGTCGCAACAGCGCGGTATCGCTGCAGGAAAAAGGCCTCGGTTTCGCCGGTCTCAGGAAGTAGCTTAGGCGCGGCGACGCCCGCACTTCTACGCTGATTTGGAATCGGATTAAATGTTGCCTGCCGGGAATCCATCAGAGCACAAGTGTCCGGGCCCCGCACGACGCATGGCAACCAGTTACCGGTAATGTGCTATAAATAAAACGTAGCCCCTTTGCGTTGGAGGAGACCGCCACGAAATCGTTCGCTAAGGAAGTCCTTCAAACACTCCTGCTCACCGCCATCATCTTCTTTGGCACCCGTCTTGCGGTCCAAAACTACCGCGTTGAAGGGAGCAGTATGTATGGTACCCTGCATAACAGCGAGTTTGTCTTGGTGAACAAGCTGGCGTACACTCGCTCAGAACCGCGACATGGTGACATCATCGTCTTCAACTATCCGGAAGACCCGTCGGAGCAGTTTGTAAAGCGCATCATTGCCTTACCCGGCGACTCCATTGAGATTCGGCAAGGCAGTGTTTATGTAAACGGTGAGCAGCTCATCGAGCCTTACATCGATAGAGGCGCTCAGTTAGCAGGAATTGCCGACCGAGACGAACTCTCCTTTCGCACTGTTCCAGCCGAATCATACTTTGTCATGGGCGACAATCGTCGCGGCAGCCGGGACTCTCGCGAGTGGGGCTTCTTGCAGCGCAAGTACATTGTGGGCAAGGTATGGCTGGCGTACTGGCCGCCGCCTGACTTTGGCGTCATAGAACATTTTGAGCTTCCAGTGCCGGATCCCGGCGGCCGTAAAGAGGCGGGTGACTTCGACGAAGTCGCCGACTTCGAAAAAGTCGCAGTCTTCGATAAGGTCGCGGCCTAGTGCCTCCCAACCTCTTTGAATACCTGTTTGCGGCTCCCGGCCCGCCGGGGACGTTTTATCGCCAGCTTGCTCCCCTGCTAACAATAGGATTTGGTTCCGGCCTCGGCATATCATTTGTCTACTACCTGATCAGCGGCATGCTCTTCGGCAGCAGCCCACTGCGGCGCTTAGCCGTGCGGGTGGTATTGCTTACGAGCATGGTCGTCAACGGCCTTGGCTTGTTCGCCGTGTTCCTACGCCAAACCGGATGGGGCATTCTCTCTTACCGCTTCGTCTTCGTCCTGATCGCCTTTCTGCAGATATACATCCTGGTTAGGACGTTTTGGTACCTCTTCCGTGAACTGCCCCGCAGAATATACGAATCGGCAGATGACCGTAAGAAGAAGGGCGGAGGCAATAAGCGCAGACGCCCGCCCCGGCGCAAGAAGCGCTAGACTAGGATGTTGGAGCGAGGCCGTGTTGACTATCTAGAGCGCGTTCACAGTATCGAATATGACTAGGGCATGTTCACACTAACGCAACGCCTCCACGATGAGCGCGAAGAGGATACACCCCCAGTAGAGCACATCCGGCTTCACATCGCTCGTGAAGAGGCGGCGATAGCCTTTCAAAACCGGCGGAACGGGCGCTCCACTACAGTCCGCCTCTTGTACACCACCCCGGTCCTATTCTCTGTAGCCCATACGGCTCTTGGCAGACGGTACAAGGGGCGTGATCCCCAGGTTAGCTGCCAGTAGGAGCATCGGCAGACGGATTAGCACTGAGAGGGTCCCGGGTGCCTTTGAACTGCCAAGCCCCAATCCTTCAACCGGACCCACAGTCCTGAAGTCTCCCCCCCCCTCTCAATCCCGGAATTAGTAGATTAAGGCTTGGCTTCTTTGTTGGGCTGGGTTTCGTGTCATTCCGAGCGCAGCGAGGAATCTAGAGCGTGTCCATTGCAGAACCTTTATCGTTCTGCACCGAGATTCTAGATTCTTCGTCGCGGAGTTTAGCCTGAGCTTGCCGAAGGGCTCCTCAGAATGACCGATTATGGAGCCGGTTTGTGCATAGGTTCGCGAAACCTCTCACGTGTCACATACCTCAAGCCCCGAACTACTAATTGCGCTCAATCCCGCTCAATCTTGTCTTGACATACCCTTGTATCTCCTTATAAGATGGTGCATTAGCTAGTGCCAAAAGTTATGCGGCAGAATTTCTTAGGAAGCGTCTACTTAACTGGATCATAGTCGGGGCAATCGTGATAGCCATTCTGGTTATCGCTCAGGTCTGTGGAATTCCTATCGAATTCAGCGTCGGATAGGATGCCCGCAGAAGCAGGCAGCGCCCGCCCGGAACACGCTCCCCTGCCGCCTGGGGCGGGCCGCCATGCTCCCGGCTCAATGGCGGTACGGGCCGGGAGCGGGCATTCCCGCCGCATATAAAAGGAGATTGCCGAAATGAGCGCATCCACTTCTCACACCCGTTGGTTGGCGGTCTTGGGAGTCCTGCTCCTCATTGTGGTTCTAAACGCCTGTGGTGAGAGTCCGGCGCTCACTGCTACACCCGCAGCTACGAACACGCCGGCGCCGACTCTCATCCCCGCGAGTCCAACGCCGGAGCAGTCCGCCGCCGCTATTGCCGAGCTTGATGTCAGCATCGTTAGCGATACTGTTTGGCAGGAAGTATTCGACACGCTCACCGTCTCTGAGCAGTCCTGTGTGCGCAACGCGCTGGGTGACGAGCTGGAGTCGGCGCTGGGCCGGCCTGTCGTGAGCGAGTACACCCCGGAGCAGTGGGAGGTGTCCATATATACATGTCTCGCGCCGGAGACTGCCCGCGCCGTCTACCTCTCCATTCTGATCACCGAGATGCAAGAGGACGTGGAGCTGAGCGAGGACGAAGTGTCTTGCATGCGGAAGTCAGTGGCCGCTACCGACGTGGCGGTCGTGATTGCCGCCGTAGCTCAAGACGCAGACGACCACACGGCGGCTGCGGAGTCCTTTACGGAAATCTTTCGCTGCCTGCCGGACAGGCTCCTCACGTTCATAATCCCGGAGATGGGGTTGGAGAGGGAAGAGTTGAGCGAGGACGAAGTGGCCTGCTTGCGCGGGTTGATGGCCAATGTCGACTGGGGCGCCTTGACTTTCGCCGATGAAGACTTCAAGGCGAATGCGAACTTCGCCGTCGGTATGATTTCTTGCGTTCCGGCCCTACTCCTGTCCAGCGCGCTGGGTGAAGAGGTGGAGCTGAGCGAGGAAGAAGCGTCCTGCCTGCGGGAGTCGTTCGCCGCTATCGACATTGCCACCCTGCTTACCGCCGCAGACTACCCCGCCGGGTTTGCGGCGCTGGCGCCGGACCTGGTGGATTGCGTCCCGGATCTGTTCATCTCCATCTTCATTGCGGAAACGGGGGCGAGCATAGAAGACTTGAGCGAGGAGGAGAGGGACTGCTTGCGGGAACTGGTAGCCGATATCGACCTAACTGCCCTGATTGCCTCTCCCGACGACTCCGCCGCGAACGTGGAGTTTGGCGTCGGGCTGTTGAACTGTGTTCCGGACCTGTTCAGCGCAGGGTATGAGGAAGACACAGCCCCCGTCTCCGACATCACGGACGACCACGGCGACTCAGTCGAGGAGTCCACCGCTGTAACGGTCGGAGAGGCTGTGCCGGGCGTACTGGACTACGCGGACGACACCGATGGCTTCGTGTTCCAGGCAGAAGAGGGCGTATTCTACCAGATAGACGTGGCGCTGGGAACGCTTTCCGACTCGGTGGTTGGGCTGTTTGACGCCGACGTGCAGGAGTTGGCGTACAACGACGATCACGGTGATTCGCTGGCCTCGCGCATCATTTGGGCAGCGCCGCGTTCGGGTGCGTACTACGTTGCGGTAGAGGGCTACGGTACCGGCTCCTACACTCTGACGGTGGCCGTATCCGACATCACGGACGACCACGCCGACTCAGTCGAGGAGGCCACCACTGTAACCGTCGGGGAGGCTGTACAAGGCGCGCTGGACCACACGAACGACATCGACGTCTTCGTGTTCCAGGCAGAGGAGGGTGTGTTCTACCAGATAGACGTGGCGCTGGGAACGCTCTCCGACTCGGTGGTTGGGCTGTATGACGCCGACGAGCAGGAACTGGCGTACAACGACGACCACGGTGATTCGCTGGCCTCGCGCATCATCTGGGAAGCGACGAGTTCAGGTGAGTACTACGCTGCGGTGGAGGGCTTCGACACCGGCTCCTACACTCTGACGGTCACCGTATCCGACATCACGGACGACCACGCCGACTGAAGAGAATACTGGAGCGATCGGGGACAGCAGGACGGCAAGTCATTGACCTTTACCTCCGTCAGCGCCGGGTGGTTTCATACCCGCGGCCTGAAGACCGACGGCGCCGTCGTCTGCCGGCTCGACCATATAGCGACGGCATCGCCTCATTTCTAGGCAAGTCGAGCGCCGTCACTTTCGATAAGTGCAGATTTGCAACCTGCGCCCACTCGGTGTTGGGGCAAGCCTTGTAATTGTCCTCCTACTCAATGCAACAAGGACGGGATTTGCCTCTCGCTTGGGAAGGAGCGCACGTGGCGCGGAGGATGGCTTCCCACACAGGCAGGATGAAGGAGTGTATGCGGTCTCTTTCTTGTGGGGACGCAACCATAGCCGTTCATTCTTCGACAGGCTCAGCACGAACGGCTGTCGCCAAACGCATAGTCGGTGACGCTCACAGCACTCCTACGCCGTGAAAGGAATCTCGGACATCGTTGCCGTGAGACGCTCATAGGTTTGCTCCAGCGCCTCGGAAATTACTCGCGTTCCAGAGAATACCGTCATATAGCTTGTATCGCCCTCCCAGCGGGGCACGATGTGCATGTGGACGTGGTCGAGAATGCCGGCGCCGGCAGCAGCGCCGAGGTTCATGCCGATATTGACCGCGTTGGGCTGGTATGCGCTCCGCAGAAGCCGCACTCCGTAGCGAACGACGTGCATGACGTTTGCGCTCTCGTCTGCCGTTAGGCCTTCCAGATCGCCGACGTGCCGATAGGGCACCACGAGGAGATGTCCGTTATTATAGGGATAACGATTGAAGATGATGAAGCACGCCTCATTGCGGTGCAGCACGAGATTGGCTTTGTCGTCAGTTCCCTGGATTGCCTGACAAAACACGCACGCGTCATTAGGATGCTTCTCTTGCTCCAGATACTCCTTACGCCATGGTGACCACAGAATTCCCATCGACGCCTCTACCGGATAATTCCACACATTACCTGTCCGCGCTCCGCGCCCGCTGCGCAGCCCTGAACATCAGCCTCAACCTAGCGCAAATACGTGGATTGCAGGCGTATATGGGGCTGCTTCTGGATCGGACCGGACGAGTAAATCTTACCGGAATTCGCGATCCGGCGCAGGCGGAGCGGCTCTTGCTCCTTGAGTCCATTGCCACTGTGTTGGCAGTGCCCGATCTGGGCTCCCCTCCAAGCGGTTCTGCGTCGCTCCGGCTCTTGGACGTCGGCACTGGCGGCGGCATTCCCGGTATACCGCTAGCAATCGCCTTCCCACACCTCTCAGTCACGCTGCTCGAAGCAACGCGCAAGAAGGTGGAGTTCTTGCAGCGTGCCGTGCAAACGCTTGCCCTTGAAAACGTTGCAGCGCTCTGGGGCCGCGCAGAAGACCAAGCACACGTGGCGGCGCACCGGGAGCAGTATGACGTGGTTACAGCGCGGGGTGTCGGCGGTCTCGCGACCTTGTCGGAGCTTGCGCTGCCCTTTTGTGCACTTGGCGGGACGCTGGTGGCGTACAAGTCACTGCCGATGGACGCCGAACTGCAAGAAGCGAACTACGCAATTCATGCAATCGGCGGGCGCGAACCGCACGTCATGCCCTTCAATCTGCCCGAATTACCCGCGCAGCACTGCGTAGTAACCGTGCGAAAGACCGCGAGCACACCGGAAAAGTATCCCCGTAGGGACGGCAAACCTGCACGGCGCCCGTTGGTAAAGCCCTAGCGCGGCCAAGTCATCCGCCACGGCAGCGCCAGCGCGGTTTCCTGCCAGGCCGCCCACGTGACCGAGCATCCCTGGTGTGGTCGGGGATTGCTGTGCATGGGAGCGAAAGCCGCTAACCAGCGTGCAGCTCAAAGCAGCCCCGCCGCCTCGCATTCAACGAGCAGCGTAACGTGGCGGTGGAGTTGGAGGAATGAGGCAGGCACCTGCGGCGTGAGCGCGCCTTTCACGGCCCGAGATACTGCCTGCGCCTTGCTCTCTCCGCTCGCCAGCAGCAGAATTCGCTCGGCCTTCAGGATTGTCCCCATACCCATAGTTATGGCGCGCTCGGGGAAATCACCGTGGGTAGGAAACAGACTTGGAGCAGATTCGCTCCAGCAATCGTACGCAAGTCGACGAGTTTCCGCGCTGAGGTCGGCTACGTGGACGTTCGCCTGCAACTCAGTACCCGGCTCGTTAAAGCCCACGTGCCCGTTCTCTCCGATACCCAAGACCGCAAGGTCTAAATGCCCCGCGCCCGCGATTGCCTCCTCATACGCATGACACTCCTCCTTGGGTTGCGGCGAGGCACCATTTGGAATGTGTGCCTGTTGCGGTGGAAGATTGACGTGAGCAAACAAGCATTCCTGCATGTACGTGTGGTAGCTTGCGGGGTGGTCCCCTGCCAAACCAAGGTATTCGTCGAGATTGAACGTGCGCACGCGCGAGAAATCTACATGCCCACACTGATGTGCCAATACAAGCTGTCGGTACATTCCTCGAGGAGTCGCGCCCGTGGGCAATCCCAGTATGAGACCAGGTTTCTCTCTAATGGCCTTGCAGACAACATCCGCCGCACGCAGACTCAGTTCCGCGTACGACGGCAACGTAACGACTTCCATCTGCCTCCCTTTCTTGTCCGAGCCTATTATACACAGTTGTTCGGATTGGATATGAAATTAATGTCTCACTCATGAGCCTGCTTGCGGGACAAGGAGAAATGCTCTGCAGTATACTTTCCTTCAAGTCAGAGTCCAATAAGAGTGCCCCGCGCAGGCACGTGGAGGAACCATGGATTTTCGCCCAGACGATCTCTTCGCTCACATCGACACGGATGATCTTGTAGCACTTTCCGGCGGTCTAGCACGCATTCCGAGCCAGATCCCAAATGAAGGCACAATAGCCAACTATCTCGCCGCTGAAATGCGCAAGTCAGGCGCATTCGATGAAGTGAACCTGCAAGATGTCGTAGCGGGCCGGCCCAACGTCATCGGGGTCGTGCGCGGCAGCGGCGGCGGCCCCAACATCCTGCTCAACGGTCACATCGACACCGGTGCGCCCTCGGGTGAGTGGTCGCGCGATCCCTATGACGCCTACGTAGAAGACGGCTATCTCTATGGTTTCGGGCTAACCGACATGAAAGGGGCGGTTGCCTGCCTGGTCAAGGCGGCCGAGGCCATTGCGCGCGCCGACATACGGCCGTCAGGCGACGTGGTCGTGTCCGCCGTGGTGCATCATGACGTCTGCGGACTGGGGACGAAGTTCTTTCTTGCGTCTAACGATAGGCCTTTCGCCATGGCAATCAACGGTGAGCCGACCGGGCTGCGCCTCCAACTCGCCCACGGCGGAGCGTGGCAATTCGAACTAACAACCCACGGCGTAGCCGAGCACATTAGCCGACGTGAACGCGGTGTGGATGCGACCGGCAAGATGCTCAAGCTGCTCGCCGCGCTGGATGAACGAGCACTGACGTTTGATCCCGCCCACGGCATTGAAGGACTGCCGCGCCTTGTGGTCGGCGAGATTGCCGGTGGCACCGCAGCCTCGCGCACTGCCGACCGGTGCGTCGCGCGCGGCGACGTGCGCATCATACCCGGCATGACCGTCGAGACTCTCACTGCGGACTTCAAGAGAGTGATCGCGAGCATCGCAGACGACGATCCCGATTTCCGTGCCGACCTCCGCACGTTGGTCTACCAACGTCCCTTCCGGATCGACCCCGACGCGCCGGTCGTTGGGCTTACGGCCCAGGCGCACCGCGATGTTACGGGGGAAGAGCCTGCTACTTCCGCCGGACTACCGGTAAGCAGCTATGTCACCGATTCCGCTGACATCGTGCGGTTCGGTATCCCAACTATCGTCTATGGCCCAAGCGATTGGCGCGTTGTGCCCGACGAGCGCATCAGTATCGCAGAGATGGTAACTGCTACGAAGGTCTATGCTCTCGCCGCCGCGCGCGTGGTCACAGACGAGAGCGGTTTGTAGCGCCGTAGAGTACACGTATACGGTCACTGCTGCGAGTTCACTAACGTAGGGAGAGGTTTCGTGCCGAGGCCCCTTACGATAAAGCTACAACAGTGAGAAGGTGGGTGGGACTAAACCGGGCGGATTTGGGCACATCATTCTAGCAATCCAAGATAGGACTGGACGCAGAGCCAGGCTGCCCCCATTACGGCAGGACACACCGGCAAGTCGGTCATTTTGATTTCAAGCACATCATAGAGTCCCTTGAGCAGACGCCTGCGTAGTCCCCGGCGTATGGGCTCAAGGAGCAACTCGCCTGCGTCCGTAATACCGCCCCCAAAGACAACCGTACCTGGGTTGAGCGTATAGATGAGATTTGCAAGCGCCTGTGCCAGATAGTCTCCCGCCTCTTCAAGGGTCGTAAGCGCAAGGCGATCACCCCTCTGTGCAGCCTGCACAACATCCATAAACGTGAGTGCCTGTTTCTCTTGAAGAGAGCTCAGCGATGACACCACATCGTGTTTCAACGACTCACGTACCTGTTGGAGAATTGCCGGTATCGAGGCTACCGTCTGCACACACCCATAGTTTCCACAGACGCAAAGCCGCCTATTTTCCGCCACCGCCATATGGCCTAAGGCACCGGCCAGCCGTGATTCACCGAGGAGCAATCTCCCACCGAATACAGTACCAACGGTGATACCGTCATCGACATGGACGGCAAGGAAATCATCGCGGGTGCGGCCCACACCATATGCCAGTTCCCCTAACCCCGCCGCGTGGGCTCGCCAGGCAACGTGCACGGGCAATTGTAGTGAGGCCGCAAGGCGGTCCGCTAAGGGCACCATGTCAACGTGGCGCAGTCCCAAAAGACGGATAGAGATTCCACGTTCCTCATCAACCAGACCGGCCAGCGCCACGCCCACACCAGTCACCGGTCCTGCGCGCGCCGGCAGCGCACACATCAATTCCTGCAGTTGGCGCGTGAGGTGTGCAATGAGCACATCGGAGCTGATGTCAGCCGAAGGATGCACGATTTCACGAAAGAGGAGGATCCGTCCGGTGAGATCAGTTGCGGTCAACATAGCGCAGTCAGCAGTCAGCTCGACACCAATTGCGGTACCAAGATAGCCGTTAACTTGCAACTTTCGACGCCGTGAGCGTGCCACTGTGTCCAATGCGCCATCGGTCAACACATCCTCTTTGAGAAGCACGTTTACTACCTTGGTCAAAGTAGCCTTACTTAATTCGAGAGCGCGCGCTAGCTCAGCACGAGTTGCTGGACCGAACCGCAGGATATGCCGAACCACACGTGCTCGGCTGGAGAGTCGTGACATATTTTCTGCCTGTAGCAACACCGGCTGCACCACCTATCCTCATCGAGAGACACCGTTTCGCCTCTCACCATACCGCTGCATCATGCTATAGCGGCACAAGACTTAGGTCAAGTACTAGCCCGAAAACTCACAAACTGAAGTAATCTCCCACATTAATTGGTTTATTAGATGTACTTAATGTTGACATCGTGCTCTAACAAGCCTATATTGTGGAACAGTACTAAACAATATGGTGTAACCGGTCGCTGTATAGGTTTGCCCACGGTACTACGTTTGACCGGTATACGCTGATGACAGGAGGCACAATTCATGGCTACGCGCGTTACACGTCGGTCAATGCTGGTAGTTGCCGGCATCGGTGTCCCCGTACTTGTCGCAGCCTGCGGTGCTTCTACCGCCGCTCCAGCTCCTGCGGAAAAACCGGCAGAAGAGCCCAAGGCCAAAGAAGCCGAAGCTATGCCACAGGCCAAGGTCTCTGGCGCGGTGCACTTTCTTGCCCACTCGTTCTTTAGATGGCATGAAGACAATGAGCCACCAGGACAAATTATCGCGGCGTTCCGGGAAGAATACCCTGATATCGAGCTAAACCTCGAGCCGCATACCAGCAACCGCCGCGAAGGCTTTCTCACCTCGGTGGCTGCCGGTCAACCCATCGACATCACGTCTTTGGATGACTTTGAGATGGTAGACCTCGGGTTGGCAAATCTCGTAAGCGCGCTCAACGACAATATCAGGACCTCGTCCATAGACCCAGACGATCTCTACCAGAGTTTCATGGCGACCATGACATGGGTTGACGGCCGCGTGTTCGGCCTGCCGTATGCGCCTGACATGCGTACCATGTACTTGCATGAACCGCTGTACACCGCCGCCGGGTTCGACTATACGAATGGTCCGCAAGACTGGGCAGAGCTTGAGGAGGTCATCGCGAAGACGACCAAACAGGCTACTGACGGCTCGCTCCAAGTAGCAGGCTACCCGCCAGCCTTTGGCAGTGGCGGCAACTGGGACTGGCTGGTACCGTATTATCAGATGGGTGGCGAGACATTCAATGCCGAGCGGACCAAGTCTACGCTCAATAATGAACTGGGCATCATGGCGCATGAGTGGGTCAAGAAGGTCTACGAAATGCAGGGCGGCTGGCAAACAGTCCGCGACTTTCAAAGCGTGGTCCGGCCCTCTGGCACCACACGGACGGTTGCCTTTGCTGAAGGAAAGCTCGCCAATATCTATATGACGTATTCCGAGCGTTCACAGAGCTTGCTCGATGAAGCGCCCGAACTTAAATTCACGGTAACCGAGCATCCGAAACCGCCTAATGCCGTGAGTTCGGCAAGCCTGAGCGGTGACCACGTCCACTTTGTGGCTGCAGATTCAGAGGCGCCGGATGCTGCCTGGACTCTACTTGAGTTCATCACCCGGCCGGAGAACGTGTTGGCGTTCTGCCAGCGCTTTGACCGCGTACCGGTCCTCAAGTCGGTGGCGGAGTCGGAAGCCTTCACGAAGAATGATCCCCACTTGCTCCATCAATCCAGTCAAATCCCGCACCGAGTGCCGTTTGGCGAGGCTATCCCGGCGGGATACGAAGCATTTCGACTGCTCATCAAGCACCTTCCGGATATGATGGTCGGCGCAGTGACGATCCAGGAGGGACTTAAGATGACCGACGCCGAAGTGGATCAGATCGTGACCAAGCGGCGGCAGGAACTTGGCGCATAGGGTGCAGTTCCTTGGGCTGCATTCAGGTATGAGAATGTAGCGTACCCGTCGGCGCGCGTGTGGGCCGCGCCTCACGGCACGCTACGCGGGCGGAACCGATGATCCCGTGGTAAGGGGGCATGGCATGCCCCCTTACCACGGGATTGGGAAATTGCGCAGCGGCCCTGTTCCATGCTTGACCCAAAAGCCCGCACCAGCGATCGGCGCGCAGTTTGAATCGCACGTGATACGCTTGTGCATAGATAGCCGTATTGCTTTCACTCTGCGCGGCATATGTCGGGCCTTCTTGAATCCATGCAACACGTTTCGGGAGCTACCTTATGACCAAGAAACCTCGCGTAGCGGTAGTCATTAGTCCGCGCACGCGCCACGAGAACATCAACGACATCTTCTACCAGCTAGTCGGCGATCGCTTTGACATCGTGCTGCAGGAGTCGGAGAAACCGACTGCGGCGGAAGTAGAGGGGCTGATCCGGGACGCTGACGCGCTGGTTACCGGCTGGGGTACTCCAGAGATTTCGGACGACAGTATCGAGCGTGCACAGAAGCTGAAGTTGGTCGTGCATGCACAAGGTGGCGTCAAGCGGGTCATTCCCCATGAAGCTATTCTCAGAAAGGGTATCCTGCTCACCAACTCTGCTCATGCCTATGCCCGCTGTATGAGCGAGGCCACCATCGGGATGATGCTGGCGCTTGGGTACCACATGCGGTATTCACACGAGAAATTTGTATATCTACAGGACCGCGAATTCGACCGCATTCAGACAGTCGGTATTGGCATGGATGGAAAGACGATCGGGATTATCGGCCTCGGCCCCATTGGCTCATTTCTCGCGCAGATGCTTGCCGTCTTCAACGTGCGGCTACTCGGCTACGATCCGTACATTGACCTCACGCTCGCCCGGCGGCTCAACGTGACGATGCTGGACAGCATTGAAGAGCTAGCGGAGCAGAGTGACATACTCACGGTACATTGTGGGTGGACGCAGGAAACGACGGGTCTCGTCACGCGGAGCACATTGGAACGACTGGGTCCGCGCGGGCTGCTCATCGTGAATTCGCGCATGCCAATTGTAGACGAGGACGCACTCTGTGAACTTGTCAAGGCACAAAGACTCTATGCCGCCCTGAATCTCATTCCCTTGCGCACAGACCTGTGGCTCGATCCGGTATTTCAAACCTTGCCGAACGTACTCTTTACCCACGGGTCCAGTAACGTCTCTGACACGTGGTACAACGAGGTGGCTGAGAATGTCGCCACGCAACTCCTCAACTTTTTTAGCGGTAGACCGGTAACCCCGCTCCTCACCCTAGAAGGCATTGCCCGGAGCACCTAGCGTACCGTGGACTTCCATGCGCGAGGTGCTGTCCAGTCGGTCTCCAAGATCGAGAGACTAGAAGCTATCTCATAAATCGGCTCGACGTGCCAATTCGTACTTCGACAAGCTCAGTACGAATGGATTTTCATCCTTTCCGTTCGCCCTGAGCCTGTCGAAGGGTAGGTCTGCACAGAGCGATGTATTTATGAGACGGGTTCTAGCGACATTACGAACATCGCTGTCAGAATCCCATTTGGTGAAAGGTAAAAATCCGATTCAACCAATCAATACCATAGGAACCAAGCTATTGATGCGGGTAGAGCGAGCGGCAGTTTCCTTCCAGACCTATACAGCGCGGACACCGATCAAATACGGCGCCGTAGAGATGTCTGAAGTCACCTTTTGTCTCGCGGAGGTAGAAGTGGTATCGCCGGAGGGGCACACGGCGACTGGACGTGGCGGTATCTTCCTAGCAGACCTTTGGGCGTTTCCTGATCCGGCAGTGTCTCACGAGGCTAAAGACGCTGCCATGCGTGCCGTTGCCCAGCACGTTGCATGCTGGCTGGAACGTCAGTCACGGTGGGGACACCCGCTTGAGCTGGGTATGACCGTGCAAACAGCGCTTACAGAGATTACGGCGACAGCCGGCCGGAATGCATCTCTCCCCTTTACGCTACCGAAGCTTGCCGCAGTCGTTGCTGCCTCGCCACTGGACGCGGCGTTACACGATGCCTATGGGAACCTTTATGAACGGGAAACCTACACGCTCTATGATGCTGAGGCGATGCCTACCGACCTTTCTCCATGGCTTGGCCAGGAATTCGTAGGCAAGTATCCCGCGGACTACCTTCGACCTCAATACACCAAGAAACTGCCGATATTTCACCTGGTCGGAGGCCTTGACAAGCTCTCTCGTCAAGAGATCTCCAGTAGTGACCCCGCTGATGGCCTGCCGATAGCCCTTGAAGACTGGATTGCCAAAGATGGCATCTACTGCTTCAAGCTAAAGTTAAGCGGACGAGATCTAACTTGGGACTTAGAGCGTACGCTCGACGTGGCTAAACTCGCACGCGAAGTCCTGGCAAAACGCAGGCAAACGGGGCTCATGCTTACCGCGGATTTCAACGAGCAATGCACAGACTTAATGTACCTTGAAGACTATCTTAAGCACCTCGAAGAGCGTGATCCGGCAGCATACCAGACTCTACTCTATGTCGAGCAGCCCATCTCCCGCGAGGCCATCCCAGAGCGTGCCGTTTTGGAAAGACTGAGCCGACTCAAGCCGGTCGTGGTTGACGAAGGGATTTCGGGTCCGGATGAATTTTCGCAGATACGGGACAGTGGCTGGAGTGGTGTTGCGTTGAAGACCGGCAAGGGACAATCTCATTGCCTCCTTCTCATCGCCCAAGCTACAGACCATCACCTCCCCTATTCGGTACAAGACTTGGCGAACCCCGGCATCGCCTTCATTCAATCAGCCGGACTAGCCGCACGTAGCTACACCCTCGCTGGCGTGGAGTACAACTCCCGTCAATATTATCCCCAGGCATCGCGCGACGCGCAACAGGAGTTTCCTGACCTCTTTAGCGTAGAGAATGGCACTATCTCCACCGCACAGATTGCAGGTCCGGGCCTGGGTTTCGGCACACAGCATGTTGTCTAGGGAAAACCATGGCGCTTGTACGTGTATGGACATCCACGAACACCCGCCGGCTGTTCAGCCGTAGCCCTAAACACGCGCATCCTAGAGAGCATGCCGCCGAGCATATAGAACCCCTTGTGTTCAGTGAAGATCAGCGTCGCCTCACTATTTCCGGCCCCCAGCGCTTCAATGAGGGGAAGTGGCATTGCCCTCTCGCGAACGTCTCCGGTTGATAAATACGTCGGCGCCATCATCGCCCGCAGCGACTTACCGGCTCCAAAGCACGACACGTCCTTGCTAGGAGTCGCTGCCGTTGGACCGCCGCTGGTTGGGTGCCGAATCAACGATACCGCTCAGGCCTCCTGCCAATGTCGCCAATTCCATGGGGAATATCCACTTGGTGGATGGACTCTCGGCCATATTCTGCAGCGTTTGCAGGTACTGAATGAGCATCGTATTCGAATCCACTGTCTGCACAATCTGGAATACATGGTCTATGGCAGTGGCGTAACCCTCTGCGCGCAGCGATTGTGCTTGTTTCTCCGCCTCTGCACGGAGGATCGTGGCCTGGCGGTCGCCTTCCGCCTTTAAGATTTCAGACTGTTTGGCGCCCTCAGCCACCAGGATTGCCGACTGCTTCTGGCCACCGGCCTCGGTGACCATTGCACGCCGGTTGCGCTCGGCAGACATCTGACGGTTCATCGCGTCTTGCACCTCGCGTGGTGGCACAATCTCTCGAATCTCTACCGTAGTGACCTTTACCCCCCAGCGCGAGGTAACTTCATCGAGCTTCGTACGCAAGACGGTGTTTATCTGCTCGCGCTTCGCGAGCACGTCGTCTAAGGAAATGTCACCGATTACGGCGCGGAGCGTAGTGGTGGCAATGCCTTGCGACGCTCCCGCGAAGTTCGCCACCTGGACAACGCTGTCAGTCGCCTCGGTAACCTTCCAATAGATGAGAAAGTCAATGAGGATCGGGGCATTGTCTTTGGTAATGCAGTTTTGCTGTGGAATTTCGAGAAATTGCTCGCGAAAGTCCACGCGGACCGGCCGGTCGATAATCGGCCAGAGCCAGATAAGCCCCGGCCCCCGCGGATTGGACATTACGCGTCCCAGCCGGAAGACAACCAACCGTTCATATTCCGCCACAATCTTGATGGCAGAGTATGCGAGCCAGAGAAACAGAACAACAATGATAACTATTAAGACAATGAATTGACCGTCCATAGCGCGTGACCCTCTCCTTTGTGCACACTACACCCTGTCGTAAGCCGACCTACCTTGCCGATCCACCTCCTTACCCCAAACGATACCGGTCGCGATTAGGTTGACAGTGCCGGTATCTCCGGCGCCGGGCCTACCACCAGGGCAAGACCCTCTACATCATAGACCCAAACCTGTTCACCTTCTGCGACCGCCGTGTCCATGGTGCGGGCCGACCATTCCTCACCGCCTACCCGCACGACGCCATCGGGGTCCAGCGCTGTCACCGCCACACCTTCTTGTCCAACAATGCGCCGCTGACCGCGGAATTGCTGAGGCTGGTTTTGCGATTGCGCAGCAATTCGCAGCAATAGGAGGAGAAAAGCTACTGTGAGCACTACCATGAAGCCAAGCACCCAGGGCGATACAAAGAACGGGCCGCCAAATGGAGCGGTGAGCGGCTGGTAGAGCAGCAACGTGCCCAGCACTAGCGCCGCCACGCCGCCAAATCCAAGCACACCGAGACCGGGGTTCTGTGCCTCGAAAGCAATCAATGCCGCAGCCACCACAAGCAGCGCCACGCCGCCCCAGTTTATGGGCAGCGTCCCGAACGCCACCAGCGCCAGCACAATTGCTATAGCGCCTACTACCGCCGGCAGCACCGCGCCTGGGTTAAAGAGTTCGGCAATTATGGCGTAGAGGCCAATTAAGAAGAGCAAATAGGCGGTATTTGGGTTGAGAATGAACTTAAGTGCCTGTTCCACGAAATTGTGTTCCAACTCGCGCAACTGCGCACCCTCAACGACGAGCGTACGTGACCACGTAGGCGTTTGCACCTGATATCCTTGGAGCTGTGCAAGTAGGTCCGGAATATCATGCGCAATGAAGTCCACCACATTGGCCTCCACCGCCTCTTGTGCCGTCATAGTCTGACTGGAGCGAACCGCCTGCTCTGCCCATTCGGCGTTCCTTTGCCGTAGTTCTGCCAGACTGCGAATATAGGCCACGGCTTCATTGGTGACCTTATCGTTCATATCGCCCATGATCTGTCCGCCGCCCACGGAAACCGGATGCGCGGCGCCGATATCGGTGCCCGGCGCCATCACCGCGACGTGGGCCGCAATCGCCAAAAACACACCTGCGCTGGCCGCGCGGCCTCCCTGGGGGTAGACGTAAACCACAATCGGCACAGGAGACATCAGCATTCCCTGCACCATGGCCCGCATGGATGAATCAAGACCGCCGGGAGTGTCGAGAAGGACGATCAGCGCCTCCGCTTGGTCGGCAATGGCGCGGTCGAGTGCGCGCGCGAAGAGCCGCTCGGAGGCTGGATCGATAGCGCCGGTGATTTTCACGGAATCAACCGTGCCCACGCGCTCTTGTGCAAGAGCCCCGTCAACCATAAGGAGTGCGGCAGCCAGAATAACTATGCCTAATAATATTCTGCGCATCGTCACTCCTCCCCTACGCTTTCTTTCATTATACTCCCGCCTCAAAGCATACGAACGAATAGCTCGTTCCTTTCTACGCCAAGTGCTTGCCCGCCCCTTTCGCGCTTGCTGCACGTGCAACCATCTGTCACGATGGTAGGGAACTTGAGCAGGTAGCGCAGCAGATGATTGCCGACAACCTGCGGAGCGCCGGGAAACGATCTTCTGCCCGGCACACTTTCTAAACCCCTGAAGAGAGTCTGATGATGTCCAATCGGCTGATAGAAGAGACGAGTCCCTACCTCCTGCAGCACGCCGACAACCCGGTGCACTGGTACGCCTGGGAGGAGAATGCTCTCGCTGCCGCCAAAGAGTCGGAGCGGCCGATTCTTCTCTCCATCGGCTACTCGTCGTGTCACTGGTGCCACGTCATGGCGCACGAGTCGTTCGAAGACGGAGAGACCGCCCAATACATGAACGATCACTTTGTCAATATCAAAGTGGACCGTGAGGAACGACCCGACCTCGACGATATTTACATGAAGGCCGTGCAAGGCCTCACCGGACAGGGCGGATGGCCGCTCACCGTCTTCCTGACACCGGACAGCAAACCGTTCTTCGGCGGCACCTACTTCCCACCAGCGCCGCGCATGAACATGCCGTCCTTTCGGCACGTGTTGGAAGCCGTCGTCGACGCGTGGCAGCAACGCCGGCAGCAGGTAGAGGAACAATCGGAGAAGCTGCGCGGATTCATCGCCGAACACACCGCCTTCGACCTCTCGCCATCCACGCTCACCCTCACCACTCTCAGAGAGGCCGGCGAAGCCATCCAAGCCAATTTCGATCCGATCCACGGCGGTTTTGGCGCCGCGCCGAAATTCCCCCAGGCCATGTCGCTGGACTTTCTGCTCCGCCGGTACCACCGCACGCAAGACCTCAGCCTGCTCAATGCCATCACGAAGACCCTGGATAGCATGGCGTTCGGCGGGATCTACGACCAGATCGGCGGCGGCTTTCACCGCTACTCGGTGGATGAGCGCTGGTTGGTACCGCACTTCGAGAAGATGCTCTACGACAACGCCCTGCTGAGTCGAGTTTACCTCGACGCGTTCATGCGCACGCGGAATCCGCTCTATGAACGCGTCGCCTGCGAGACCCTGGACTACGTGCGTCGAGAGATGACCGCCCCCACCGGCGGGTTCTATTCCGCCCAAGACGCCGACAGCGAGGGCGTGGAAGGCAAGTACTACGTCTGGACTCCGGACGAGATCAAAGCGGTGCTGGGAGCAGATGACGCGCGGCTCTTCTGCAATTACTACAGCGTAACGCCGGAAGGAAACTTCGAGGAGAAGAACATCCTGTTTCTCAGCAGCGGCGCGGACGACGGTTTCAGTGAGGATGAGGTAGCCCGCGTGCGCACTGTCCTGAGCCCTAAGCTCTTGGAAGCGCGCGCGCAGCGCATAAAGCCGGAGACAGACACGAAAGTCATCGCCGGCTGGAACGGTCTTATGTTGCAGTCATTCGCTCAAGCCGCCCGTCAATTGGGTCGTCCCGCAGACCTTCAAACGGCCATTGTGAATGGCGAGTTCTTACTTAGCGCCATGGTGAACAACGGTCGGCTTGCCCACACGTATACACCGGGCAAAGCTGCGGGGCTCGGCTTCTTGGACGATTACGGTAGTGTGGCGGTCGGGTTTCTCGCGCTCTACGAGGCTACGTTCGACACCAAGTGGTTCACCGCCGCGCGCCGCCTCTGCGACACGATTCTGCGGGAATTCTACGACGGCAACGGCGCGTTCTTTGACACCTCAACGCAGCATGAATCCCTTATCGTCCGACCGCGCAATCTCTTCGACAATGCGGTGCCTTCGGGCACGTCCCTGGCGTGCGAGGCTCTGCTCACGCTCTATGCCTACACCGGCGACAACACATACTATGAGCCTGTAGACTCGGCGCTCAGCCTGCAGGCGGGAGCCTTGGCGAAGGCGCCCAGTGCCTTTGGGCAGATACTGTGCGTGGCAGACAGTTTCTTAGCGCCGCTCAAAGAAGTCGCCATCGTGGGCAATCCAACGGCACAGGATACCATAGCGCTTCTCACCAGCATCAATGCACAATATGCGCCGGATGTCGTGATTGCGTTGCGCAATCCTGAGGATAATGAGGCAGCGGAGACAGTCCCCCTGCTCGCAGAACGTCAGCAGCTTGACAGTCAGGCAACCGCCTACGTCTGCCGCCAGTTTGTCTGCAAGCGGCCCACCACAGACCCAGAAGAATTGCGCGCGCAATTGGCGGCGACATAGCGCCGGAAATACGTCCAAACCATGACTGGCCGTAGGAACACCGTAGGGGCACGACATGTCGTGCCCCTACATCCAATGGCTAGACCCGTTCACCGCACTCTCACGTCGCCTATCGTCATCATTCCTGCGCAAGCGGGAATTCGCTTCTTGCCGGCGTTCAGCCAATCTACAGGTGAATCGCAGCGTGCATATCTGAGGGATTACATCATACTGCGCGCAACATTGCCGCCATATGCTACCGTTCCCCGCACCTGTATCCGATAGGGGTCCTTTACCCCGGCGAGTTCATCCACACTTACATAGCCCATGGTCATACTCGCACGTGTGCCGGTGGAGAGATTTGTGCCTACGCGGTGAAATATCTGGCTGTCGATGACGGCCAGGCCCCCTGCCGGACTCGGCAGCGGTATTTCTTGTTGGCGGATTTCATCGGTGATGACGCTCTCGACGCTCGTCTTCGTGCCGGGATTCTGAATCCAATTGAAGAGATGGGTACCGGGAACGGCGTGGGTACAGCCGTTTTCAACCGTGGCTTCTTCCAAATAGAAAATCACCGTCACGATGTCACGTGACCACTGGAGTACGTCGCGGTGCAGGCCCGTGTAGCCGCGAGACGGCGGGTTGAGCGTGGCATGGTTGTGCCGATTTGTGATGAGCTCGATGTTAGGCCCCAGCAGTGACTCCAATGAGTCGAGCACGAGCGAACTGGTCGCGATCTCTTTGAATATCGGATCGCGGTCAAGTACCTGGGAAAGCCGGATCACGTCCCCATTCTTATCGCGCACCACAGGTTCGACCACATTCTCTACATCTTTGAGAATTGTCTCTTTAAGTTGTGCCACCGTCGTATCGGGCAGCCGCCCCGGCAGCCGCAAGAATCCATTGTGACGAAAGAGCTTAATTTGATCGTCAGAAAGCGCCATGCTTGCACTCCTCTACCTACTTCAATTGGCGTCAACGGCGTTATCCACAGTTTACTAGAACCCGCTTCATAGTTCAGCGCGGCGTACCAACTCGTGCTCTAACAGGCTCAGCACGAACGGTCTTCAGCGCGACACATACCTGGAGCGTGTCAAAGGGCGGGGCTCTCCAGATCAACTTTCTTTCGAGGCGGATTCTAAGCACAATGATACGCTGCCGCTATTCATCGCGCATCCTTGCAACGTAATCCTGTAAGGATCCAGCATGCCAAATATAAGCACTCTACAAGAATCCACCCGCCCTGCAAATCACAAGGCGGGTGGAAAACGCAAACGACGTGCGTTATGAAGGCCCTAGGGCTAGCCGTCGATACGGGCTTTCCATTCGTCAAGTATAGCCTGCATATCGTGCTCGGCTGCCGCCAAGCCTTCCTGCGGCGTCAACTTGCCCGAGGTCACGTCGTCGACCAACGGAATTCGCCAGCGTCGACGCAATGCTTCCGCTCCGGGAATTCCAACGTTGCCCACGCGGTGTGGAATCATCGCATTTTGCGTTAGCAAGAACGGATCGTTCTCGTGGAACTCCTCCGAGTGGGTCACGTCAATGCGGATTGGGATGCGGTCATAGCGCTTGGCAAACTTCAAGTTCCATTCGGGTCGGGCACCGAACTCAATGAATGCCCAGCCGCCGTCCGGGTTGGACGCGCTATTGCCAATGTGCCACGTATGCGTGCCGCCCCACGTTGCGTGCTTATCAGTGGAGCGCGGGCGCGGATACGTCATGAAGTGATAGGTCAGGTCCGGCGCGTTGACTCTCAGCCACTCGCCACGCTCAGCATAGGTTGCCCAGTAGTTGGCGATACGGCCGTCATTGAAGTGCACGTTGGACCGAATGCCCTTGCCTCTGAGTTGCTGAACGTTATCCCAACCGCCCTGGAGATCGAAGATCTTCTTCAGCCACGTGAGCGCCTCCACGGCCTCCGGGCTATTGATCGTAACCGTCCAACGGTCATCGCTAAAGCGCGAGCCCCCAAGCTGCGTTAGGGGAACGATCCACTCGTTGTGGCCGCCGCTGCCCCAGAACGGCGCATAGCCGGAAACGGTGAGCTTGCCCCCCGCGTCCTGCTTGGACGTCTTGACGACCACCTCTTCCATCTCGTCCCAGTACTGTGGCGGGTTTTCCGGATCGAGCCCCGCTTCCAGATAGCTCTCCGACCGTATGAACATCACACGCAGGTCGGGAGAATAGGAAAAACCGTAGAGCTTGCCATCCCAGTAGTTCTCTTGGAATAGAGATTCCCAGAATGCGCTCATGTCCACATTGGAGGCCTTGACGCGCGGCAAGAGGTCAGTTGCCACACCGGTGAGCCCCCACTCCGGCGAGAACCAGTCGCCACCGGAGGCAACGTCCGGCGAAGCGCCGGCCGCAGCCGCGGTCATTATAGTGTTCCACAAGCCTGCCGGCGTAGAACCCACTACTCGGACGTTTCCACCATACTCCTCGCGGAAGGCATTTGAGATCTCACCGCCCGTGTCGGTGCCGAAGTCGTACTTGGTGGGACTCCAGACCGTCACCACACCTTCGACCGCTCCCGGCTCCATCATGGCCTTGGGTTCATCCGTCTTTGCCGCCATCTGGTCTTCAGCCGGCGCTGCCGCCGGCTGGACGCCGCAGGCAGCCGCGAGAATAGATGCGGCGCCAATTCCGGCTCCCGCCAGGAATCCTCGTCGCGAAACGTGCGCTGTCTTCACAGTGCCCCTCCTAGATAAAGGGTCAATACAACTACTGAAACTACACTATCACTCGCCAAGTATGTCGTCAATTACTCTGTAACCGCTTTTGGCCGCTGCACGCCCACTGATGGCCATTGCAACTGCGTGAACTCACTTGACCATGCTCTCTTTGGCGCTCTGAGCCGGCCGGACCGATAGCCATATACCCACAACGGTGCCATTGGTATAATGTCTTTCGAGGTTGTCTTTACCTTTTTGAGTCACTTGTTCTATGCAGCGACTATTCGGCAACAAAGACCGGCGACTGAGTTTCTTGCCCGGTCGGCAGCGCCAGCCGGACGTGCCTGATGAACTTTGGGAAAAGTGCGCAGGCTGCGGCGAGATGATCTATGCTGCTGAATTTGAGCAGAATGCGCACGTCTGTCCCAAATGCGACCACCACGCACGCCTGAGCGCCCGCAAGCGCGTGGAGTTTCTCCTCGATCCGGATACGTTTGCCGAGCGCGACAGCGCCATGCGCTCACAGGACGTCCTGAGTTTTGAACGTCCCGATCGCAGCTACGATCAAAAGCTTGAGGACGAAGCAAGCAAGGCCGGCATTCCGGAGTCCGTGATCTACGGCACCGGTATGATTCGCGGCGAGGACGTGGTGCTGGCCGTCATAGACACAAATTTCTTCATGGCTACCATGGGCTCGGTAGTCGGTGAAAAAATTACGCGTGCCATCGAGCTTGCCACTGAAACGCGCACCCCGCTCATGATAGTGGCGGCGTCGGCAGGCGCGCGCATGGAAGAAGGCATGTTCTCGCTGATGCAGATGGCTAAGACTTCTGCTGCCTTAGCGCGACTGCATGAGGCCCGTGTGCTCTACATCTCAATACTCACCGACCCCACGCTTGCCGGCGTCACCGCCAGTTTCGCCACGCTCGCCGACGTGATCGTCGCCGAACCGCAAGCCACGATTGGCTTCACCGGCCCGCGCCTCATCGAACAAATCACCCACGCCAAGCTGCCCGCCGGGACTCACTCCGCCGAATTCATGCTTGCCCGCGGCATGGTGGACTGCATAGTGCCCCGCCGCGACCTGCGGCGTACTATCGCCCGCTTGATTGGCCTTTACGCCCCCCAAGTACAGGATCCCCGCACCGATGGTGTGCCGCAAGCAGAGACTGTGCTCTAACTATGGCCTACGAATTCGAACAAGCTCTCATCGACCTCCGCGAGCGCATCGACGCCATGGAGTCTGAAATCAAGAACGGTGCTCCGGATGACGCAACGCAGGAGTTGCAGACGCTCCGCACGGAGCTAGCGCGTCAAACCGAGGATGTGTTTGCGAGTCTCTCGCCGTGGGAACGGGTGCAGCTTGCCCGGCACCCCCAGCGCCCCCGCACCCTGGACTTCATCCGCTATGCCTTCACCGAGTTTGTGGAACTTCACGGCGACCGCCACTTCGGTGACGATTTGGCGGTAGTCGGCGGGCCGGCTCGCCTTGAAGGCAAACCGGTCATGGTGGTAGGCCATCAGAAAGGTAAGGATGCAAAGGACAACCAGCAGCGCAACTTCGGCATGGCGCACCCCGAGGGCTTCCGCAAGGCACGGCGACTCATGCTGCAGGCAGAGAAATTTCGGTTGCCGCTCTTCACCTTCCTTGACATCCCCGGGGCCAGCCCCTTCCTCGCCGATGAGGAGCGCGGCCAGGCGTGGGCGATTGCCGAAAACTTGCTAACGATGAGCCGGTTGCGAACGCCAATCATCGTCACCGTCATTGGAGAGGGAGGCAGTGGCGGGGCATTGGCGTTGGGGATTGGCGACCGTGTGCTTATGCTTCAATACAGCATGTATTCGGTAGCTTCACCGGAGGGAGCTGCTTCGATAGTCTGGAAAGACGCAAAATTCGCACCGGAAGCGGCCGGTTCCTTGAAGCCCTTTGCCCACGATCTTGCAGAACTCGGCATCATCCACCGAGTCGTTCCCGAACCGACCGGCGGCGCACACGTGAACCCGCGCGGCGCGGCGCGGGCACTGAAGACTACCCTCGTGGAAGAGCTAAGCACGCTGCAAGAGCTTCCGCTTCCCGATCTCATAGACCGTCGCTACGAGTTCTATCGCTCGCTCGGCGTCGTCGGCACATAGCAGCCGGAAGGTCCTCCCTGCTTCCGCGAGAATTGTGCAGACCCTTGAGCAACACTGCCCAATCGGGCCCTCCACAGTACGTCCCTTCTTCTATTCAGCGACCTTCGGTGAGGGCAACACCAACTGGGCTTTCTTGAATGCTCGTTCCGATCGTTATTACACCATTTCAAGATGCTGTCACGCTGGCGCATTGTTACGCCAACGCCAGTTCTTCCACAAACCGCCGTGAGAAGTCGGTGAGGCCGGCAAAGTCGCCGGCTGCGATCAGCGCTGTCGGTATGAGGCCGGAACCAAGGGCTACACCAACCGCTCCTGCCGCCAAGTATGCGCGGTAGTTGTCGTGGCCAATTCCGCCGGACGCCACGATAGGAATGCCGGGGAGCGGTCCCAGCACTGACTTGACGTAGCCCGGCCCGCCGACGCTATCGATGGGAAAGACCTTCACCATGTCCGATCCGGATTCATAGACGTCCAGAATCTCCGTCGGCGTGAGACCGGCCATGATGCAGGGCACATCCGCTTCGTGCGCAAGCGCCACGAGCGCGGGACGATGGACGGGGCCGACAATGAATTGCGCGCCCGCCGCCAGCGCCGCTCGCGCCTGCACCCCTGTGGTCACTGTACCCGCCCCTACCAGGCAGTTTGCAGGCTTCTCCGCTGCCACCGTGCCGATGACGGTTGCAGCGTCCGGCACCGTAAAGGTTATTTCAACTAGCCGAATACCGGCAGCATACAGCGCATGCGCGGTCTGCACTGCCTGTTCCGCAGTCTTGGTACGCACCACCGCGGTTATCTTAGCTTCAAGCAGCTCATTCAGCAGCGCCGATCGGCTCATGCCAATCTCCTTTGCAGGGCCAAACGCCCTTCTCCATCCTGGAGATACAAGAATCCCTATTGCTAGACCGCCATGACATGCAGTAAGAGTCGACCTAGAAGTCTCCTCTTGAGCTTAAATTCAGTCTAGCATTACACTAGAATAGATGCTCGATCGACACTTTCTGTCTACAATACGGTCGTAAGTTTTGTCTACGCTCTGACGAGCCGTCCGGCACTACACGTAGATTGCGGTCTATTATTATGTTAATACATGAGCGGGTAAAGTTTGACCCCTTCGTTCTTCGCAGCAAGCTGCTCAAGCAAGTGGGGGCGTGGTCTTCGACCTTAACCCGACTACGTTGGGTAGCCTTGTGCATCATTCTCTGCGCAGCTTGCGCGCAGGCAGATTCCGATCAGATGACGTTGGGGCGTACCATCCCGCCCACTCCCGCCGCGCCAAGTTCCCCTGTTTCAACGCTCAACCCTACGCCGTATATACGGCCGACTGCCGTCGTTCCCACAGCGGTCCCCTATGCCACGCCCGATTTGACAAAGCTTCCATACGAGGTCCTCAACCGCGAGGTGGTGCGCGGGGATTCAGACCAACCCGTTGTAGCGCTCACCCTCGACGGCGGCTCAGTTGCGACCTTCACCCCTGCGATGTTGGAGACACTGCGCCAGCACGAGGTGCAAATCACGATCTTCATCACCGGGCAATTCGCCGAGCGCTACCCGGAGCTTCTCCATGAGATGATCGCCGACGGGCACGAAATCGGAAACCACTCCTACGCTCACCCCGACTTTACCGAGCTAGAAGATGATGCCATCCGCGCGGAGCTTTCGCGCACGGAAGAGATCGTCAACCGTGTGGCGGGAATTAGCACCAAGCCCTGGTTTCGTTTCCCATACGGCGCGCGCAATCCCCACGTCGTCGATGTCGTAGCCCGCGAAGGCTACCGCAGTATCTACTGGTCGATAGACACCATCGATTGGCGTGAAGACGCGACACCCGCCCTCATCATGCAGCGTATCCGCGACCGCCTAGATAACGGTGCTATTATTCTCGCTCACCTCGGTAGCACGCAGACACTGGAGGCATTGCCTGCCATCTTGACCGAACTCGATGAGCAAGGCTATCGCATAGTGAAGGTCTCTGAGCTTCTGTACCCGCCGCCAGCTACAACACCGATTCCATTACAACCGACAATACAACCATCACCGCCCATCATCGTAGAACCCACGCCCACTGTTGTGCTCTCGAACCCTTGACAGTATTGTGCGGCTTTCGTAGAATACAATGCACAATTGAAGATGGTAAAGGCGAAGATCAGGAAGAGTACGCTGCCAAGGCGGCCTCCAGAGAGCCGGGTAACGGTGGGAGCCCGGTGGTGCGCGGTCAGCGGAATGGACCTGGGAGCTGTGACCTGAAAGGTCGCCGTATAACGGACAAGTGCGATGTCGGTTGTATTGGCAGCCGAGTAGGCGTCAACGGAACCCCTACCGTAGACTTTGGGGCAGGCATACAGCCGCGCGAGCGGGGAGTGCTTGAGTGAATGAAGTGGGCTGCGTCTGCAGCCAAGAAGGGTGGCACCGCGAGATTCATCTCGTCCCTTTTGGGGACGAGTTTTTTCTTTAATTTGGGGGTGAGGAGACCGACGGATGGGAAACTTAGCGAAAGCGGTCACATGCCGCGGCAATACGAACTTTCGCGTGCTTGGCCTTCTATCCAGTCGCTGGCGGTGGTTTTGGCCGGTCCTACCGTACGCGCCACCTCAAACAAGACCTAGACCTACTTCTAACGACTAAGGGATTACCATGGCAGCCTTACAAGCCGCGCCTGGCACAGTATTTTCCGGCATTCAACCGGACCGGGCTACGGTGCGCTCTCTCACCTCCCAGGGACTTACCGTTCCCATTTCGCACACCATTCCCGCAGACCTGGAAACGCCGGTCTCTGCCTATCTAAAGATCGCACAGGGCAGCTACTCATTCCTGCTCGAAAGCGTGCAAGGCAGCGAGAGCCTGGGACGGTACTCGTTCATCGGCACGAATCCGTCCACGATCATCCGCATGGACAATGGCACGGCAACCCGCACGCAGCATGGAGAGCGCGAGGATTGCACGTACACTGACCCATTGAAACTCCTGGAAACAGAACTCTCCAAGACCGATCTCGCTGTAATGCCCGGTCTGCCGCGCTTTCAAGGCGGCGCCGTCGGCTATTTGGGTTACGAGTCCGTGCGCTACTTTGAGCCCCGCGTGCCGCTACCCGCAGAGAATGCCCTGCCCGTGCCTGAAGCGGTATTCATGTTCACGGATAGCCTGATTATGTTCGACCACGTGAAGCACAGCCTTACCATCATCTCTTACGTCTCTCCCCACGGAGATGCTGACGAGAATTACCAAAAGGCAGTTGCGGCGATTGAGGAGATCAACGCCCGGCTGCAATGCGCTGTGCCGACAGTGCGCGGTTCGGGCGACCCCGGCGCGGCCATGCCAAGCAAGACCGAAGCACAGCATCATGCAATGGTACGCTCCGCTAAGGAATACATCGCTGCGGGAGACATTATTCAGTCCGTCCTCGGTTTACGCTGGTCCCGCTCCTTGGGGGTGCATCCTTACTCAGTCTACCGCGCGCTGCGCATGGTCAACCCATCACCGTACATGTACTACCTGGACCTGGACGACGTGCAAATCGTTGGCGCTTCACCTGAAATGCTGGTTCGCGTAGAAGGCTCCCACGCCACCACCCGCCCCATTGCCGGTACCCGCCGTCGCGGCAGCACACCGGAGGAAGACGCGGCGCTGGCCGAGGAGCTGCTTGCCAGCGAAAAAGAACGCGCTGAACACATCATGCTCGTGGACCTGGGTCGAAACGACCTTGGGCGTGTGTGCCGCCCCGGCTCGGTGCATGTCCCAACGCTCATGGTTGTTGAGGAGTTCTCCCACGTGATGCACATTGTTTCTCAAGTGGAAGGAGAACTCTTGCCGGATAAGACCGCATTCGACGCGCTGCGCTCGTGTTTTCCGGCGGGAACGCTCTCCGGCGCCCCTAAAGTGCGCGCCATGGAGATCATCTCCGAGCTCGAAGGCACGACCCGCGGGCCTTATGGAGGAGCGGTCGGCTACTTCGACTATTCCGGCAACATGGACATGGCAATCACGATTCGCACTATGACCGTACAGGACGGCACCGCCTATATCCAGGCCGGCGGCGGTATTGTGGCGGATTCCGATCCCGAAGAGGAGTACCAAGAGGTGTGCAACAAAGCTGCCTCAACCATGCGGGCAATTGACGTTGCGGAGGAGATGGAACGTGATTTTCATGCTCGATAACTACGACTCGTTTACCTACAATTTGGTGCAATACATGGGCGAACTCGGCGCCGAGATGGAAGTGGCGCGCAACGACAAGACCACAACCGAAGCAGTGTTGGCAAGTAAGCCCGCTGGCATCATGATCTCTCCAGGTCCGTGCACGCCCAACGAAGCCGGCATCTCGAATGATCTTATCCTGCAGGCGGCCGGCAAGGTACCGCTGCTTGGCGTCTGCCTCGGCCACCAGTGCATCGGCCAGGCATTCGGCGGCAATGTGATACGCGCGAAAACCCTAATGCACGGCAAGACTTCCTTGATCCACCACCACGACAGAGACCTGTTTGCCGGCCTTGAGAATCCATTCGTAGCCACGCGCTACCATTCACTGATTATTGACCCCGACCACGTACCGCCTGCCCTCGACGTGACGGCAAGAACAGACGATGGCACGATCATGAGTTTGCGTCACAAGGAGTATCCGGTCTACGGAGTCCAGTTTCATCCAGAGTCGATTCTGACCAAAGAGGGCAAGAAGCTACTCCAGAATTTTCTCAATATCGTCGAGCAGCATGGCGCGCGGGAAGCCCTCACGGATTCTCCGCACGAGGGAGCAGGACAATGATTCGTGAAGCCACGACCAAAGTGATCGAAGGCGGGTCCCTTTCCCGCGACGAAGCGGCCGGGGCAATGACAGAGATTATGGATGCGACGTGTACTGCGGCGCAGTTCGGCGCATTTGTCACCGCGCTCCGCGCCAAAGGCGAAACGGCCGACGAGATCGCGGGGTGCCTCGCCGTCATGCGCGACAGAGCGGTGCCTGTGGCGGTCAGCCAGCCGGTTGCCGATACCTGCGGCACCGGCGGTGACGGCGCGGGAACCTTCAATATCTCCACCGCTACCGCTCTCGTCCTGGCGGCGGCCGGACAGCCCGTGGCAAAGCACGGCAACCGCGCCATGAGCAGCGCCTGCGGCAGCGCCGACGTGCTGGAGGCTCTCGGCGTGCAGATCGAGCTTGGCCCCGAGGCGGTGGCGCAGTGTATCGAGGAAGTCGGCATGGGGTTCATGTTCGCGCAGTCATACCATCCGGCGATGAAATTCGCCGCGCCGCTGCGCCGCGAAATCGGCATCCGCACGATCTTCAACATTCTCGGCCCGCTCACCAACCCCGCCCGCGCAAGCTATCGACTGTTTGGCGTCGCCGACCCAGGCATTGCCGAAGACATCGCCCGAGCGCTGGGCGCGCTCGGCGTGCGCCGCGCACTCGTCGTGCACGGTGAGGCCGACGGCGTGGACGAAATCTCCATTAGCGGTCCCACATTGGTGACCGAGTGGGATGGCAATGACGTAAACAGCTATCGCCTGGAACCGGAAGACTTCGGCCTTGCCAAATCGCCTGTGAGTGAAATCTCAGGAGGCTCAGTGGAGGAAAATGCGCAATACGTGCGCGACGTGTTAGCCGGTAAAGCAGGCCCACGCTGCGACGTGGTGGTCATGAATGCCGCTGCGGGCCTTGTGGTGAGTGGTAGAGCCGGTGACTGGAACGATGGGGCGCAGCAGGCTGCCGCCGCTATCGATAGCGGGCAGGCCGTCGTCAAGCTGGAATCGCTCGCCAGCCTTAGCCAGAGTCTCGCTTGAGGGCATAGAAATGATTCTCGATACAATACTGCAACACAAAGAACGCGAGTTGGCGGAACGTCAAGCGGCGGTACCGCTGCGAGACCTAGCGCGAAAGGCTGAATCTGCGGACCCGCCGCGTGACTTTGCGGCGGCTCTGCGGCAAGACGGCATTCGCCTGATTGCCGAAATCAAACGTGCCTCGCCCTCGAAAGGCGTGTTTGCGCCGGACCTCGACCCGGCGGACCTTGCCCAAACTTATGAAGCCGGCGGTGCCAGCGCTCTCTCGGTGCTCACGGACCAACGGTTCTTCCAAGGGTCGCTGGCCGACCTCGCCGCTGCACGCGCCGCCACGTCTCTGCCCGCATTGCGCAAGGACTTTACGACCGACGAATACCATGTGGTTGAGGCCCGTGCCGCGGGCGCCGACGCGATCCTTCTTATCGTGGCCGCGCTTCAGCCCGCGCGCATGCAGGCGTTGCTGCGCTGCGCTGAAGAGTGGGGCATGGCAACTATCGTAGAGGTACACACGGCGGAGGAAGTTGAACAGGCCCTAGCGGTTGATGCGGCCATCATCGGCGTCAACAATCGCAACCTGCACACCTTCGAGACGACGTTGGAGACCACGGCGGCACTCCGCAAGCTCATTCCCAGTGACCGCTTAGTAATAAGTGAAAGCGGCATTCATACGCCCGCAGACGTTGCACAGCTTCGCGCCGAGGACGTTGACGCAATGCTGATCGGCGAAGCGTTGGTCACCGCTCCCGATACGGCATCCAAAGTTGCGTCCTTGGTCGCTGCCGCACAAGACTCACCCGTCACTCCGGCGAAAGCCGGAGTCCAGTCCGGGAGTTCCACATGACGACGCCCCAAGCAACCGCAAACCAGACTGCAGCGAGCAGTGCCGACGCGCCCAGAGTAAAGATCTGCGGCATTATGGCCTTAGCGGATGCGGAAGCAGCCGTGACGCTTGGCGCGGACTTCATGGGATTCATCTTTGTGAAGGGCAGACGCCGGTGCATGACTGTGAACGCTACCCGGGATATCATTCGCGCGCTCGGCTCCGCATGTCCGCCTACCGTGGGGCTTTTCCTTGATGAGGATCTGGCAACGGTGCGCCACGTGGTTAGGGAGAGCGGACTGCAGTACGCGCAATTGTGCGGCAGCGAGTCGCCTGACTATTGCTCAGAACTAAGTATTCCATACTGGAAGGTCATTAATTTGCATTCGGCGGCGGACTATGACCGCTTGCCTCCGTATACTGCGGCCGCAGCATTTGTGCTGGAAGGGGCCGACAACGGACCGGGCGGCACAGGTCAGACCTGGGACTGGGAGCTTGCGAGCCGCGCGCCGCGCGACCGCCCATTCCTTATCGCTGGCGGACTCACACCCGCTAACGTCAGCGCCGCCATCAAACAAGCAAGGCCCTGGGGAGTCGATGTGAGCAGCGGTGTGGAAACCGGCGGGACAAAAGACCCGGACAAGATTGCAGACTTCATCAGACGGACTAGAGAGGACATGTCTCCAAAAGAGGAAAAGATATGAAAGGACTAGAGGAGTTATTGCAAGAGCTGCCCCCTGAGTTACAACAGGAAGTCTACGACTTTGCACGCTTTCTACTGGAAACGAAAGCGCAGCCTCGCCGCAAGGGCAAGCTACGCTTAACCTGGGCGGGAGCGCTGCGAGAGTATCGAGACCGCTATACTTCGCTTGATCTCCAGCGCAAAGCACTCGAGTGGTGGGGGGACTAGTGTTCCTTGTTGATACAAATGTATGGCTAGAGCTTTTGCTAGACCAAGAAAGGGCGGAGGAAGTCCGCGATTTTCTTGGCACTATGGAGCCGAGCCTACTTGCGCTCACGGACTTCACTCTTTATTCAATTGGTATCATACTTACCCAACTTGGAAAAGATACGGTTTTCTCTGACTTCACCGTAGACACGCTTGAACGGGGAGAAGTCAGCATTCTTCGACTAAGCACTTTCGATCTGCGAGACTTGCTAGTTGTTCGCCAACAGTTTCAACTCGATTTTGATGACGCATATCAATATCTAGCTGCCGAGAAACACGGCTTTGAGTTAGTGAGTTTTGATTCTGACTTCGATCGCACAGACCGCAAGAGAATGACCCCTGACCAAGTTACTAATGAATCCTAATCAAGGAGGATAGACTACTGTGGCACGACCACCTCTCAAACGCATTCTCACCGGCATGCGCACCACCGGGGCGGCGCATCTCGGTCACTACGCGGGTGCGCTGCGTAACTGGGTCGATATGCAGGGCGAGTACGAGTGTTACTTCTTGCTCGCCGACGTGCAGGCCTTTAGCACGCACTTCGATGATCCCCGCCGCATCGTCGATTCCGTATACGAAATGGTGCTCGACTGGCTCGCGGTCGGGCTCAATCCCACCAAGCAATCGAACATATTCTTCGTTCTGCAGAGTAAAATACAGGACCTGACCGAATTAACTACCTATTTCTCAATGCTCACACCGATGGCATATATCGAGCGCAATCCCACCATCAAGAGCGAGCGAGCGCAATACGGCGAACGCGCCGCTAACCTCGGCTTCTACAACTATCCGGTTTCTCAAGCCGCCGACGTCTTACTCTTCACGCCGCCGCCGCCCCACACCGATGGCGATGAACTGTGCGTGCCGGTGGGAGAAGACCAACTGCCGCTGCTTGAGCTCACCAACGATATCGCCGGGTGGTTCAACCGCACCTACGACCGTGTTTTTCTCGAGTGCAGCCACCGCTTGAGCGAGGTGCCACGCCTCATGGGCACCGACGGCCAGGCCAAAATGAGCAAGAGCCTAGGGAACGTCATACTTCTTAGCGACGACGCAGAGACGGTTCAAAAGAAAGTCATGAGCATGTACACCGACCCGACGCGGCTGCGCGCCACCGACCCCGGCCACGTGGAAGGCAACCCGGTGTTCATGTACCACGACGCTTTCAACCCGAATGTCGCTGAGGTGGACGAACTGAAAGACCGGTACCGCAAGGGTCGCGTCGGCGACGTGGAAGTAAAACGTAAGTTAATTGCCGCGCTCAATGCGATGCTCGATCCGATTCGGGAACGGCGTGAGGCCTTTGCTAAGGACCCCGACATCGTGCAAGAGGTGCTGCGCGGCGGTATTGAGCAAACACGCGCCGTGGGCGGCGAAACCATGGATCACGTGCGCGCAGCCATGTACATCGACTATCCGAAGCTACTCGCGCCGCAGGCCGTAACGAGCTAAGCGCGAACGCACGTGCAGACGAAGACTTACCACTACTACGTACCTCGCACACGGGGTAAGGGATTGCAAAAGGAGCGCTCCCATGGCAACAACACCATCACTGACCGTACGGGGGCAGTTCGGTGACTACGGCGGTCGCTATGTTCCCGAGACCGTAATTCCAGCGCTCGAGGAATTAGAGGAAGCATACGCTAGCATCACCGACGACGCTGAGTTCCAAAGCGAGCTTAACGATTTACTGGACCACTACGTGGGACGCCCCACGCCGATTTATCACGCCGCCCGCTTGAGTGCGGAGATCGGCGGCGCGCAGATCTACCTCAAACGCGAAGACCTGGCGCATACCGGCGCACACAAAATCAACAACGCTCTCGGTCAGGCGTTGCTTGCCAAGCGCCTTGGACGCAGCCGCATCATCGCCGAGACCGGCGCCGGACAGCACGGCGTCGCTACGGCCGCCGCGTGCGCTATGCTCGGCCTTGAGTGCATCGTCTACATGGGCGAGGTTGATGTGCATCGCCAAACGCTCAACGTCTTCCGTATGAAGCTGCTCGGCACGACCGTCGTACCGGTACTATCCGGCAGCCGCACGCTTAAGGACGCCATCAACGAGACCATCCGCGACTGGGTCACCAACGTTGAGACCACGCACTATATCATTGGCTCCGTGGTGGGACCGCACCCCTATCCGACAATTGTGCGCGACCTGCAGAGTGTCATTGGCAGAGAAGCGCGCGAACAGTGCTTGACGCAACTTGGGCGCTTGCCCGACGACATAGTGGCATGCGTTGGCGGCGGCAGCAACGCGATGGGCATCTTCCATCCCTTTGTGGACGACACCGCGGTGCGCCTGGTGGGCGTGGAAGCCGCCGGGCATGGCATCGAAAGCGGCGAGCACGCGGCGACGCTGGTGGCAGGCACACCCGGCACGCTCCACGGCGCCAAGAGCTACTTACTGCAGGACGACGAGGGCCAGATCTATGAACCCCACAGCATTTCCGCGGGACTGGACTACCCCGGTGTTGGCCCCGAACACAGCTACCTGAAGGATATCGGTCGGGCAGAATACGTTGGCGTGACCGACGAGCAATCTTTGGAGGGCTTCCAGCTCCTATGCAAAACTGAAGGCATCATCCCCGCGCTTGAATCCGCCCACGCCGTGTACCACGCCGTGCAAATGGCGCGAGACCTGCCGCAGGACCACATTATCCTGATCAATCTCTCCGGCCGGGGAGACAAAGACATGACTATCGTCGCCGAAGGACTGGGGGTGGAACTGTGAGCCGACTTCGTCGAGGACGCCAACTTCGTCAAGGACGCCGACTCGCCGCGACATTCGCCCAAACCAAAGCGGAGAACCGGGCCGCGCTAATTACGTTTGCCACCGTTGGGTACCCCACTCCGGCGGACACTGCCCACGTTGTGCGCGCCTTGCTTGCCGGCGGCTCAGACGTGGTGGAGCTTGGCATCCCGTTCTCCGATCCGCTTGCCGACGGAGCAACAATCCAACACGCTTCGCAAACGGCACTTGATCAGGGCACCACACTCGCTATGGCGTTCGACCTCGTACGTGAATTGCGGGCGGAGAATGTGACCACACCACTCGTTTTCATGGGCTATTACAACCCCTTCCTGCACTACGGCCTAGAGCGCGTTGTCGCTGAAGCGGCGGAGATCGGTCTCGACGGCTTCATCGTGCCGGACCTCCCGCCGGAAGAGGGACAGGAATTTGCGACGCTTGCCAGGGCACACAACCTCGACCTCATTCCGCTCTTGGCGCCAACGAGCACCGACTCGCGCATCGAGGCCAACGTACAAGCCGGCAGCGGCTTCGTCTACTGCGTGTCGCTCACTGGCGTCACCGGCGCGCGCGATCAACTTTCCGCTGCATTGCCCGATTTCCTAGCCCGCGTTCGCCAACACACGGACCTGCCGCTGGCCGTAGGCTTCGGCGTGTCGCGGCCCGAGCACGTTGCCACCATTGCTCAATTGGCCGAGGGAGTGGTCAGCGCCAGCGCCCTGATCAACGTGCTAGACGAAACCCCCACCGCACAGCGTTACGACGCGCTGACGGTATTGGTTAGTGCGATGCGAGAGGCGACAGTACGGCACCTGTAATAGGCAAGCGCTCCGGTAAAGCAGCACAAGTAGCCACCAAGCGCAGTGAGCCTATTGCTGCATATTCTTGCCTGACGAAGCCAACGCCGTTCGTGCTGAGCCTGTCGAAGCATGAACGGGGCGACACAAATGAAGAGACATCGCAAGTACTTAAGTTAAGAAAGACGGTAGTTCAGAGTAATGCGCATCGCCAGTTCCACGCTCTGTTTCACGCAGCATCCGCTTGACGAGGCCCTGCGGCGCATTGCGCAACTTGGGTTTGGTTATGTCGATCTGGGCGTACAGCAATGGGCGCACGTCAGCGCCCCGGAGCTTGTTCACTCCAGTGAGGAAACGGCGGCTTCGCTTGGGCGGGATTTGGAGCAGGCAGGTGTTACACTGAGCGCCATGAACGTAGGTCTCGAACGAAACGCTGATGTTTCGCTCGTTGCGCAGACCGAAGCCGTATGTGCGCTTGCCGCGGCCCATAGCTTGCCTGCGATATGCGTCAATGCACCTGCAAGGGATACACCTCTAGGTACGGCAATCATTGAATTCAGGCAGCTTGCTGCCGTTGCCGCCTGCTTCAACGTCACACTCTGTCTCGAAACCCACGTCAACTGTCTCACCGAACTACCGGCGGTGGCCGTGCGCTTGGTAGAGTCTGTGCCAAACCTTGGACTCGCCCTCGATCCATCACACTTCTACGCCGGACCGTGGCAGGGCCGCGATTTCTCTATCACGTATCCACATACGCACATCGTCCACCTGCGCGATGCCGGAAACTCACCTGAAGATATCCAAATGCCGCCCGGTAAGGGGTGCGTCGATTTCGCCGGAATCCTGCGCGGCCTCACGCAGCACGGCTTCTCTGGAATGCTCGCTGTGGAATACATAGACACGCGGATTCCGATGGATGCCTATGATGACTACGTACTGCAGGTAAGAGAGATGGCGAATTTGGCGGAAACACTGCTCACCGAACGTAGAGAGCCGTCTAGCTAAGCGCTCGCGTGCTGAACCGGTCTGACCGTGACAACGCGGTTCTCGCACCTTGATTCGCAATCAAGACTCTCCTCCGCGAAGTGGCATTAAGCCCCGCCGCATTGGCAGTCGGCTGCCCACACGGCCCCTGTGCCTGGTAGGCGCAGGTTTGAAACCTGCGCTTACCCGTTGTTAAGACAATCACTTGAATTACCGCCGCATGTCGGGTCGTAAAGAGGCCCCGTTTCGATTAGGGCCTGAAAGTGCAGTGAATGCCGACGTTGGCTGCTTCCGATTCAAGTCCATCTTTGCGGCCAAGACTTGAGCAAACACAACTGCTATACTCCTATCAGCGTAGCGTTCATTCACCCAACGCAAGGATGCTGCGCTTGTTCCCATGTCTCGTGCCGGATCGACGTTGATCTTTGGCTGACAGACGCAGAAGTTTGTAGACCGGAGCACCTCGCAATGACCGAGCCGCCGTGCCTGTCGGAGTCAACACACTGCAACGGGCCGTCGCTCGAGTCACGAGCGAACCACTTTAGAAGGTAACTATGGAAGCCGCAGCAACTGCCGCCGCGACGCCTAGCCGTCCGAAGCTCCTGGCAGTCGGAAGCTGGGTGGTCTACGACCTGGCGAACACGATATTCTCATTCAATATCGTGTCGCTCTTCTTCTCGCTGTGGATCGTCAACGACATGGGCGGCAAAGACAGCGACTACGCGCTCGCCAATAGTTTCTCCATGTTCGTTGTCTTCCTGGTCGCGCCGTTCTTGGGAGCGCTGTCGGACCAGACGCCGCGGCGGATGCCCTTTCTCATTGCCACGACGCTTGTGTGCTGCGCGGCGACATTCCTGCTGGGAATTACCGGCATTTTCATCGCGCTCTTGATCTTTATCGTTGCCAACGTCTTCTATCAATCCGGCTTGATCTTCTACGACTCGCTGCTGCCGGTCGTCAGCACAAAGGAAAACCGGGGACGCGTGGGCGGTATTGGTGTCGGCGTGGGCTACATGGGATCGTTCATTGGCGTTCTGATGGGACTTATCGTATTACAGATTCTCTTCCCTTCGGAGCCCGTACTTAACATTGGCGGCGCTATAACGGACGGTTATCTTTTTCTTACGCCAGACGCCAAGCCGCTTGTCTTCAAGCTCACGGCGGTGCTCTTCCTCCTCTTTGCAATCCCTTGCTTCCTGTGGGTACGCGAAAAGCCGCGCCCAGGCAGCGTAATGCTAGGCAAGCAAGCCGCTGCCCGTGCAATTCACGACCTGCGCAATACACTTGTCCGCTTGGGAAAACTACCAAACCTGCGGCGTTTTCTGATCGGCCGCGTCTTCTATACCGACGCCGCCAACACATTTATCATCTTCATGGGCATCTATCTGACGAATGAGATAGGCTTTACCGAGACGGAGGTCTACATTGCGTTAATGTCAGGCATCGCAGCGGCTGCGTTGGGCGGGATAACGTGGGGCTTTGTCGTTGACTGGATTGGGCCAAAGCCGTCCCTGCTAATCGTACTCGGGCTCTGGTCTATTGCCATCACTCTGACCTTCTCCATTCCTCTCTTTGGCCTCACGCCAGCCATTTTCTGGGCAATCGCGCCGCTTGGAGGTTTTTCGCTCGGCAGCACATGGGCGGCTGATCGTCCCTTGATGCTGCGCCTCGCACCGGCAGAGCACATCGGCCAGTTCTACGGCCTCTACGCCATGGTGGGACGCTTTGCCGCAATTATCGGCCCGCTACTCTGGGCGCTCATCGTAAACGGCCTGGATTGGGGCCGTCCCGCCGCAGTAGCCGCCTTCCTGCCCATGATGGCGATTGCCGCGTGGTTTATCTTCCACGTAGACGACGCAGGGGAACCAGCAGCAGAAGCGGTAGAAGCGTCTCAGCCAGCTTAAGCGGATCCTCCTGCTGGGATCGCACCGGTTATGATGGGCGCGAGTGCCCACGTCCAATCACATTGGCCAAGCACCCGTCTCCGACGCCACTAAGAAACCGGCAACAAGACCTGCCTAGTATGCTCGTCAACCGTCCATCCGGCCCTCTTTGCCGCGGAACATCCAGCTTGTAAGTTAGGGTAGAATCCCAAATCTAATCTCGTGGCAATCTTCCTTTCACACTGCTCTAATACTATTCGTTCATCCTATATATAGGAACAGATGCCAACGTGCAGTCAGAAGAAAGTGAGAACTCATGCCCCTCCGCCGCTTTGAGCAAGGGCGAGCAAATGTGCTCGATTCACGGTTACAAGACTTGCGTGGTATGCAGGTCTACGACCGCCGCAATCGTCGGCTCGGCAAAGTAAGCGCCATTGTAGTAGACACGGAAAGCAACGAAACGGTCTATGCAGAAGTCGCGCCTCCAAGCATACTTGGCCTTGGCCGCCGACCCCGGTTGGTTCGTTGCGCCTCGCTAAGCAACCACCCTCGCGGCCTCCGTCTTACAGATAGGCGCTAAAGAAATCGAAGGCTTTCGCGCCGCTGAACTGGTGACCGCCTTCGAACTCGTCAAGCCAGAGGCTTTCCGATACGTGGGCCGCCGCGTATATGCGCTCCAAGTGTGCATAGGCTTCGCGCGTGGCCTCGATCGGAAAGCCTCCGTCTTGTATGCCGGCCTCGATGAGCAGCGGCCGCGGCGCCACTAAACCGCAAAGGTCCGCCACTTCCGCGTACTTCAAGATTCCGGGAACGAACTGCGAACCGCAGAAGTTTCCTTGAGTAAGCGCATACTGCTTGAAGGTTGTGAGATAGCAGACCACAGCCGCAGCCTTCACGCGCTCGTCCACCGCAGCCAGGTACGTTGAGCGCGTGCCGCCGAATGAAAGACCGATACAGCCGATCCTGCTCGAGTCCACCTCCGGGCGGCTCGCCAAGTAATCTATGCCGCGCATGTCGTCCCACGTGTTGAGCGCCGTCAAGTTCATGCCTAGAAGCATAGTCTTGATGCCGTTGACATTGCAGCCATCGCGCCTACCGTAGCGCCTGAATCCTTCGCCGCGCTCGTTAAAGCCACGCGCGTCGGGACACAGGGTCACGAACCCACGCTTGGCGAGCTGCAAGCCGTAGTCATAGTTATAGTGTTCGATTTCGCGCGCGCGGTCTTCCTCGCCATAGTCCACGTGCGCCACGGAATCCTTGCCGTACTTACCATGCCCGTGCAGGCAGATGATGCCCGGGGCCGGCTGGTCGATGCCTTCAGGGATCAGAAGCCATGCCGGGACCTGCACGTCCTCAGCAGTGGTGTATACCACTTTCTCGTAACGCACCCCAAATTGCTCTCGCTCTTCGACGACATGCGGTTCCAGCGGGACCTGCTCCGGAAACGGATCCATAAGGTCAAGGAGCCGCGTACGCAGTCGCTTCTGCCAGACATACCACTCCTCGTTGCTCTCTCCAGCAAAGTGCAGCAGCGGCGGGTGCTTTTCAAAGTACGCCATAACGAAGGTATCGAAATCGAAAGTATCGTTCATCAGAGTATTCCTTTTCTCCTTTGCTTGCATTCCCTGCCCACAAACAATAGCCCTTCTCTTCCTGCCCTCACTTGATATGGTATTCAACGACCCAGAGAACGCCAGTTGGCACGTACGTTCCTATATACTGGCCGGTCCGAATGTGATCGATTTCATAGTCCGGTAGCGTCCGCGTCGCTATGCAGACTCCTCCGATTCTTTTCCCATGCCAAAAGAACCAGAAATCTTGATTGTCGTGTTCGCGCCCTTCAAGCAGGGCAGAATTAACGGGATATACAAAGAGAATGAACCGAGTTTCTGTCTCCTCTTCACTGCATGGATCGCGAACGTATATTAGCTCCTTCCCATTCAAGTAAACATTGTATTCTGACTCGATTATCAGCTCCCCTCTATCCAAGGGTTCCACGCCGGCGCCCCGGAAAAGCCGACGAAACCAATCGGGTACTGCTAACGTCGCATACTGGTCATGGTATTGTGCACCGGTCGCGTTCAAGACTGTAGCGAGATCTGCGCCAAGATCCTCATACCGAAGCACGCGAAACCCCTGTGTGGGAGCACTTTGCGCTAGGTTCATCAATGGGTTCACAAACCCGCCTACCAATACGATGGTCAGCCCAACTAAAACACTTCGTTGCATCCATTTGTGAGAACTCCCCCATTCGGTTAGCACTGTTTGGACGCAGTAGTAGCATAGCAGGATGAACGCCCCCAACGACGCGTACCGGAGATACTCATTGAGAAGGCCAAACGAATACCAAGGTATGATAAACGGCACGAATAGACAAGAGAGGAAAAGCGGATCTCGACGCAGCCGAGGACGCAAGAGCAAAAGTAGCACGGCCAACAAGAGGAATCCGGCTAGTCTCGTCAATCCGATCGTGGATGCAATTCCATCCCATCCGTACCTATCCCAAATCCATCCGCTTGGTATAGAGTTGGCGCCACTAGACAGATAGACCGCTAACAATCCGAGTAAGGGTGCAGACAGGAGCAGATTCTGCCAAGACAGGAATGGCCGGATACCATTCTCGAATAGGAGAATGGCGAGAAAGACGAGCATTCCAAGGGCGATTAAAGCCGACCAGAACATAGTTGCGGCCAGTATGACCCCGCACACAGGTAGAAATCGCCTGTCGCGGCGCAACTGAACAATCAGCAGAGCATTCAGGGCACCCGCTATGAAGTGCTGAGGAGAAAACATGAACTCCACAAGCATTGTGCGACCCCAGCGCACTTCCAACGGCTCGAAAGAAAGAGCGATTGTGGCAAAGAAGATGAGCAATACGGCAGCAGCAACTGCCTTCCAGCCGTAGAGCCTTCGCGTAAACAGAAGGATAATCAGCGCGGTTCCACTCCATGTCCATAGTGGAACAATCCAGTTCAGTACTGCGGGCCCAAACCAGCTTCCAATGAGACCGGGCACCATGTAGTAGCCAAGGTAATAGCGCAACAGCACAGGCGCCTCAAAGTATGCAGGCAGGTAGGTTGGCCAGTTTCCACGCGCCAGATCGAGCAAAACCGCACGGTGCTTGTCCCAGTCGAAGTTTCCAACGTCAAGAACTCCCCCGGCAGCCGTCATCATCACCCAAGCGAAAGCTATCAATAGCAGCGCGACAGTCACCGGCTGCATCTTTATTTGCCAGGAACCCGATAGCACCCGCCAAAGGCCAAGCACCAGCAGCGCGGCCGAGGAAAGACCGAACCACCACTCAAACCACCCCACCAGCCATATCACCAGAGGCAACACCAAATAGGCGATGGCCAGCCGGTGCAATACTGGTAGTTCATCAGATTCACTGTCGGGTTGGATAAATTGGTTCATATTTCTTGCCGGTCTTTGCGCCTAGCGTTGGGCATCACTGGGCTAGGACTGAAGGCACATTGGGCTGGCTACCTAGTGACTCCGCTAGATCCCTGGCCTTGCCGATTGTGCTCATCCACTACCTCTCATTCGTCCCCTCATGTGCGGCCACAGTAGACCCTAGCTGCCTGAAGACTTGACTGTTACCTTTGAATAGTGAACCTACCTTCCCAAATAGGAATCCCCCCGGGTACGTGCTGCCCCGTCGTAATGCTCAACATCGCGTAGTCAGGTAGCTCATGCATCACTAGGCAACCATCACCAATCCAGCCCCCATGTTCGCTGAAATTGAACGTAAATTCCTCGAAGCCCTGCTTTCTCAAGTGTTCACCGAGGTCATTTACGTCAACCGGGGTTACACGCAATGTGAACGGCGCCACCACGTCTCTCTCAGTACAAGCGGCCTTACTGAAAATCAGCCACTTCTTGTTGACGTACACATCGTAATTGGAACGAATAACTGTCTCCCCCGCTTCCGCAATCATGCGGTCTCTGTACTCCTCGGAAAGGTGAATCCCCATCCAACTATGTCCACCGCGATCGAGCGAATACTGTCCGGCCCGAATACGGCCGATCTTGTAATTAGGAAGCGCTCGTGACGTCACACAAGTCTCACCCATGGATAGGCCGTTGCCTTGATTGAATTCGAAGTCCAGGGTGTCTTGCGCATGTCCTGTCTCCTCCAGCGGGAATACGGAGAGAATGAAGTGGGCTCTCATGTCGTCCTGTGTGCACGGGGTCCTCGTAAATACCAAGATACGGTCATCGAGTAAGTAAACGTCAAAGATGGAACTGATCAGCAACTCGCTCTTGGCAAACGTATTATCTTTGGCACTGTCACGCAGTACCACGCGATACCAGCCAGGGACCTCATCGGCCAAATACTGATTGACAATTGACTCACCTACCGCTCTTGTAGTCGAGAATTCAAGCCCGAACTGCTCGTAGCCGACCACCTCAAAGTCATGGGCACTGTTCGCTCTTGCCAAGTTGATTATCGGCCCAATCGCCCCAATGCCCAATACTGCCACGATCAGTCCGGTAAAGATTTCGCGACGGTAGTCTCGTCCTTCTCTCCTTTCATCAGACGACCGGCCAAGAATAGAACTGGCGCAAAAGTAGCAGAGCAACACCAGCGACGGGATCAGCCCACGCATGACCAAGTCATTGTGTAGACCAAAGTAATAGAGAGGTAGAAACAAGAGCGTCGCCAAGGAGGCAAGGAAGAACGGTTCCTTGAGGAGTCGAGGCCGCAAGAGAACAAGCAAGATCGTCAAGAGCAAGAACTCTACCAGGTATAGTATCGGTAAACCACGAACTACGTTCTGCCAACCGGAAAACTCCCACAGCCAAAAGTGCGGGATATCCCCAGTGCCGCTGGCTAGATATGTCACTACTAACACCGCCAACGGCAGTCCCAAGAGCAGGTTTTGCCAACGGAGGAACGGCCGGACGCCGTTTTCTTTCAACAAAACCGCTACCAGCGGCAGCAGTCCTACTGCCACAAAGGGAGACCAAAACAGGCTTGCACCCACTACCACGCCGCTCACGGCAAGGAAACGCCGGTTCTGTCGAAGCTGCACCAGCAGCAAGGAGTAGAGCGCACCCGCAATGAAGTGTTGCGGTACCCACATCATCCCCACCATATGGGAAAGAAATTGCACCTTGACTTCCAAATAGCGGTCCCACTCCAGGAAGTCGCGCCCAAACCCGACACGCGGCCAGCCATCCAACGACAATCGAAAGTCAAGCCACTCTAATCCCTCGAACACTGCAACCGACACGATGTCCATGCCACTGAAGAAAACTAGCATCGTGGCAGCGGCCACGGCCCTCCAACCTAGATAGCCGCGTGTGAACATGAGCAGTATGAGCGCAACGCCACTCCACGACCACAAAGGCACCGCCCAATTCAGCGCTTCCACTCCAAACCACTTGCCGGCCAATCCGGGAACCATGTAGTAGCCCAGGTAATACCGCAGCAGAAGCCCCTCTACATCCCCTTCACCGGGAAAGAACGAAGAAAGGCTTTGCGCCCAGGCAGGAAGGTACACCGGCCAGGTGTTGCGCGCGAGATCAAGCAGAATCGCCCGATGCTTGATCCAATCAAAATTGTGAACATCAAATATGCCGCCCGCGGCAGTCACCATCACCCATGCCAGAGCGATCACCAAGAGCACGGCGGCCAAAGGTCGCGCCGCCATCCTCCATGAGCCGGATAGCGCCTCCCGGCACGCAAGCACCAGCAGTACCGCCACGGGTATACCTAACCACCACTGGTGCCAGCCCACCAGCCAGATCACTACCGGCAACATTAGGTAGATGATGGCAAGCCGATGTACTACTGGTATCTCGTCAGCAGTTTCAGTCTTGATGAGAGATGAGTTCTCACGTCTCTGCACTCTGTCTCTTTCCATGGATAGAGACATGCCAGTGAATGCGCGTCTAACAGCGGAGATCAGAACGGATATGAATTGGCCCATTCCTTACCATTGCTACATTTATCGTTTCTTTACATTGCTTCCCACTGACTTGGCGTTGCATTGCGTTAGGCTGCTTCACGCAACTCCTTCTCAATTGCCTAGTGTAAAGCTGCCTCGCCAAGAATTCGAGTTCTCTCCGGTAGACTGCCCGGTTCTGATCTCAAGGATGTCATACTCCGGAAGGTCGCGAACTGCAAAGCAGTCCCCGCCATACCTACCGCCGTAATCCTCTAACGCAAAGTCCAATTCTTCGTATCCCGATTCCTTGCGCTCTTTGGGAAGGTCATCTGCGCTACGTGGAATGACATGCATGAAGAAGCGCGTACCAATCTCGTCCTGGCTGCACCCGGGTTTGAAATACAGTAGGCGAAGTCGGTTCGGTTGGTCCGCGCTCTCCCCCGCCTTCTCTTGATGGAGGTAAATGTCATAGTCAGAACGGATGATCGGCTCACCAGCCTCTGCCAGAATACTGTTGCGGTACGAATTGCTGAAATAGCGGCGCAGCCAGCTATGGCCCGAAAGATCCTTCCTATACTGACCTACCGTTATACGACCGACGGCATAGCTGGGAAGCGCACGTGACGTTAGGCATGTGTCGCTAGTCCGAACGCCGGTCCCTTGTGCAAAACTGAAGTCAAGGGTGTCCTGCCTGTTGGATCCCTGCTCAAATGGATAGACATGAAGTATGAAGCGCGCGTCAACGTCATCCTGCGTGCATGGGCTCTTTACATAGACAACAATTCCTCCTTCGAGGAGGTAAACGTCGTAGACGGATCGGGCTATCAACTCGTCCTTGCCAGGCACGGGAGCCGTAGAACCATCGCGTAATATCACGCGAAACCACTTTGGTACATCGTAAGTGAGATATTGATTTACGTGCGACGATGGAACCGCACGCGAGATTCCATAGTCAAGACCAAATTGCGTGTAACGATACGCGCCAAAGTCGTGATCATTGTTTGCCCGCGCCAAATTCACCAAGCCCCCATAGGCCCCAACTCCCAAGATCGCTACGATCAGCCCGACTAGCACTGTGCGGCCGAACCCCCTTCCCCTTCGTACAGGGTTAGGCCATTGACCCAACAAGGCACGAGCGCAAAAGTAGGAGAGCACCAGTAGGCCAGGCATTATCCCGCGGTTGACTAGATCGTTATGTCTGCCAAGTGAATACCATGGAAGTAGCAGCAAGACGGCTATCGCGGCAAGGAAAAACGGCTCTCGTAGCAGACGGGGCTGCAACAGTACGAGCAAGACTGCCAAAAGCAAGAACTCTATCAGATATTCCCCTGGCAGTGCACGCATCACGTACTCCAGGGCGGTGTTCTCCAACAGCCAGCCCTGCCGCATCTCCTCAGCACCGCTCGTCAAGTACGTCAGCAACAATACTACCAGCGGCAAACTGAACAGTAGGTTCTGCCAACGCAGAAAAGCCCTGAACCCGTTCTCTATGACCAAGACCGCCACCAGCGGCAACAGTCCCACGGCAACAAGCGGCGACCAAAACAGACTCCCGCCTACCACCACCCCGCTCACCGCCAGAAATCGTCTCTGCCTGCGAAGCTGTACGATCAATAGGGCAAGCAGCCCGCTCGCTATAAAGTGTTGCGGTATCCACATCAACCCAATCATGTTCGACACATACAGAATCGCCATGTTCCAGCGATAGTAAATCCCCAGATGCGGATCACTTCCAAGCCGGACGCGCGGCCACCCATTCGGCGAGTCCAGCCCGAAACCAAACGTAGGCCACTCCCATCCCGTGAAATGCTCGGGAGTTACAACATCCATGCCGCTAAAGAAGATGAGTATCAAGGAAGCTGCCAGCACTCCCCATCCCCGCAAGCCTCGAACGAACATCAGCGACAATAGAGCTACGCCACTCCACGTCCAGAGCGGGACCACCCAATTCAATGCCGCCACGCCAAACCACTTGCCAAGCAACCCCGGCACAATGTAATAGCCCAGGTAATACCGTAGCAATGCAAGTGAGAGCTCCACGTCGCCAGGAAGGTATGCGGTCAGCTTTGATGCCCAGATCGGTAGATACACGGGCCAAGCGCCGCGAGCCAAGTCTAGAAAGATCGCGCGATGCTTTACCCAGTCCGGGTTTTGTATGTCGAATATCCCGCTCGCCGCCGAAAACGTTACCCACGCCAACGCAATCAACGCCACTACGATGGTCGCGGGCCGCAGCGACACCTTCCAAGAACCGGAGAGAGCATCCCACAATGAAAGAACCAGCAGGACCGCTGTCGGCACACCCAGCCACCACTCAAACCACCCCACCAGCCAGATCACGACCGGCAGCATCAGGTAGATAATGGCAAGCCGATGTACTACCGGTATCTCTTCAGAGCCACTGTCGGTAGCAGCAGCGGAGTTCACAGTCCTTTGTCCTATTCCAAAGCTGCCAGACACACTCGGGTCTACGTGTAAGAACCGGGCAAGGTCAGCTATCCTACGTCTCACTCGGCGCATATCGTTCCATCGCTGCGGTACCAGCCGGTGTAGTTTGGTCCACCCCAATTGGCCCAGCGTGTAAGCGCTTTTGCCACCCGCACGCGCCGACCTATTCGTCGAAAGCAAAACCGCCTTCCCACAATTGCCCTCCTCCCAGCATGTTCTGTCCAGTCTGTACGCTCAATACCGCGTAATCTGGAAGCTCAAATATCACCAAACAACCCTCCCCTGTCCACCCCCCGTGCTCACTGAAATTGAAGCTGAACTCTTCATTCCCTTGCCTGCTACGTTTTTCGCCGAGTTCGCCCACATCAACTGGGGTCACGCGAAGCGTAAACGGTGTTACAACGTCGCGTTCTGTACATGAAGCTTTATTGTATAACAGCCACTTCCCGTTTACGTACACGTCAAAAGTCGATCGGATTATCGGCTCTCCAGCTTCCGCTAGCAAGCGGTCCCGATACTCCTCGCTATAGTAATTGGCTATCCAGCTTGGCCCCGTTCGATCCAAATTGAGTTGTCCGGCCCTGATGCGACCAGTCTCATGTAGTGGAAGTGCTTGAGATGTCACACATATCTCTCCTATCCGGAATCCCGGCCCTTGAACGAAGTAAAAGTCAAGCGTGTCCTGTATCTTATTGGGGTCCAAACTTGGAAACACGTGCAGAATGAACCTCGCATCTACGTCCTGTTGTGTGCACGGGCTGCGCACGAATGCCACAATTCCTCCCTCGAGTAAGTAAACGTCGAATGCGGAGCGGATGATCAATTCCCGTTTGGCAGTCGCTTCGGTTAGGGCTGGATCGCGCAAGAGTGAACGATACCACTCGGGGAATTGGCTCGTTAAATATTGCGGAACGAAATCCCTAGGCACCGCCCGCGCGATGGTGTAGCGTGGACCGAACTGGGAATATCGAAACACGTTTAGATCATGGTTATTGTTCGCATTTATCAAATTGAATACTCCCCCAACCGCCCCGATGCCAAGCACCGTTACTATCACCGCGGATAGGAGCACGCGGTAAGGGGACCATCTCCGTCGTTCCGCCTCGGGCCTTTGTTCAAGCAGGGCGCGGGCGCTAAAGTGCGAAAGTAAAAACAGTGGCGGTATCATCCCGCGCAACACCAAGTCGTTTATCCTGCCGTAGGAATACCAAGGCAGCAGCAATAGCGTGACCAGACAGGCAATAAAAAACGGTTCTCTGAGAAGCCGGGGCCGCAACAGTACCAGCAGTATTGCCAATATCAGGAACTCGAGCAGGTACGTCGCAGGCAATGATCCCATCACGTATTCAAGGGCAGTGTTCTCCAACAACCAGTTCCGCCGCATGTCTTTAGTCCCGGAGGAGAGATACGTAATGAGTAGCACGACCAACGGCAACGACAACAGCAGATTCTGCCAGCGTAGAAACGGCCGGATGCCGTTCTCCTTCAGCAAAACAACCACCATTGGCAACAAACTCACCGCAACGAAGGGGGACCAGAATATGCTCGCGCCAACCACAACCCCGCTTACGGCGAGAAACCGCCGCTGTCTGCGAAGCTGAACCAGCAGCAATACATAGAGCCCTCCTGCAATGAAGTGCTGCGGCACCCACATCAAACCTATCATGTGCGAAAAGTAGCGAACATCCAATTCCCAATAGTACCCAAATCCCATGTCGGCAGGACCGAGCGAGATCCGCGGCCAGCCATTCCAAGCGAAACTGGGCTCAAACCACTCCAAACCCTCGAATATCGTGTGTGTAACAATGTCCATCCCGCTGAAGAAGATCAGTATCGCAACGGCAGCCACTGCCTTCCACGCGGAAAGGCCGCGCGTGAACAACAGCGCCATGAGCGCTATCCCGCACCACGTCCATATCGGTACCGCCCAGTTCAACGCGGCTACTCCAAACCACTTGCCCAGCAATCCAGGCACCATGTAATAGCCCAGATAATACCGCAGCAGTAACCCCGAAAGCTCTACGCCTTCGGGAAAGAACACTAACAATTCCGACAGCCAGTAGGGTTGATACACCGGCCAAGAACCACGCGCGAGATCGAGAAATAGCGCACGATGCTTGATCCAGTCGGCATTACTGACGTCGAACACTCCGCCCGCTGCCGTCGTCATCACCCATGCAAACGCGCCGAGGAGCACTACTACAGTGGTAGGGCGAAAAACGGCACGCCAGGCATGGGAAAGAGCTTCCCAACTGAAACTATCTCGCCCAGGACCTATCGATTGCCAAAACGCAAACGCCAGCAACGCAGCCGCCGGTACGCCCACCCACCATTCAAACCACCTCACCAGCCAGATCACCACCGGCAACATTAGGTAGATGATGGCAAGCCGATGTACTATCGGTATCCCGTCAGCAGTTTCAGTCTTGATGAGAGTTGAGTTCTCACGTCTCTGCACATTGGCTTTGTTCATAGATAAGAAGTGCGAGTGGAAAGGCGTCTATCAATGAGGGCCGATTAGATTTGAATTGACCCTTTCCATACTATTGTTTCAATCATCGTTTCTTTACATCGCTTCCCACCGACATGGCGTTGCATTGCGCAAGTCTGTCCCACGCAACTCAGTCCTCCTTGCCAAGTGTAAAGCTGCCTTGCCAAGAATTCGAGTTCTCTCCTGTAGTCTGTCCGGTTCTAATCTCAAGGATGTCATACTCCGGAAGATTACGAACTGCAAAGCAGTCCCCGCCATACCTACCGCCGTAGTCCTCTAACGCAAAGTCCAATTCTTCGTATCCCGCTTCCTTGCGGTGATTGGGAAGGTCTTCTGCGCTACGTGGAATGACATGCATGAAGAAGCGAGTGCCATAGTCATCCTGGCTGCACGCGGGTTTGAAATACAGTAAGCGAAGCCGGTTCGGTTGGCCCACGCTCTCACCCGCCTGCTCTTGATGAAGATAGACCTCGTAGAAAGAGCGGATGATCGGCTCACCGGCCTCCGCCAGCAACCGATCGCGGTAAAGCGGGCTGTAGTAGTGAGCAATCCAACTGTGGCTTGCTCTCTCTGCATTAAGTTGCCCAGTCTTAATATATGCAACTTCAAGTGTATCCGGCAGGGTCCGATACGCTAAGCATGTATTCTCTTTTCTCAGTGCGTGCTTTGCCGTGAAAACAAAGTCCATGTTGAAATGGACATGGTCATTGGGAAGACTTTCCTGATCGAGGGGAACCACCTGCACAAAAAAGTACGTGCCTCTCTCCTCTTGGCTGCATGAATCCTTCTTGTATATGAGAGTTCGGCCGTCAAAATATACGTCGTAGGTGGATCGGATCACCAAGTCACCTGTTGCGGGTGGCTGAATGTAGGTTGCATGTCCCATAAGGCGAAGGTACCAATCAGGAATCTCATTGGTCAGGTAGAGGGGCACGTACCCCTCAGGATAGTTTTCCTCCAAGATGCCCCTAATGGATAACTCGTCTCCTAGCTGCTCATGCCGGACCAAACCAAACTCGTGATTGTTATTGGCTCTCGTCAACTCCACTAATGGTGTAACGGCGCCAATCGCCAATACGATAACCACGAATGCAAAAGGGAACAGTTTTATAACGCTCCCTCTCGTTTCTATGTCAATTGATGAGCCAACAAGAGTATCAGCACAGTAGTAGCAAAGAATAAACAAGGCCGGCATCACACCTCGCATGACAAGATCATTAAAGAGACCAAGCGAGTATAGCGGGAAGAACAACAATGTAGCTAGACTTGCAACAAAAAATGGGTTCTTGCGCATTCGCGGTCGCAGAATCAAGACTACGATCGCCAGGATTAGGAACTCACTAAGGTAGAGCGAAAGTAAGACTCGTATCGCTTCTTGCAAATTGCCCTGGTGTATGTTCCAAAACCATCCCCGTGGAATATCATGTGAGGGAATTAGTAGTTTCTGACTTGACTTCCTGTTGTCTATGTCCTACAATATAGATAGGAGATTAATCGAAAGTGCAGGCAGGAGCAAGGTTCATGAATTTGGTAGAGGTCTTGGAGCGGTTTCCCGATGAGGACAGTTGCCTGTACCACCTCGAAGCAATCAAGTGGCGCGGATCACCGCACTGCCCTTATTGCGACAGCGACAACGTGGTGCGCCGTATCAAGAACAACGAGGGTGTAGGACGCTGGAACTGCCGTAACTGCCTCTCTCCCTTCAAGGTCACGTCAGGCACCATCTTTCAGGGAACCAAGATACCGCTGCGCAAGTGGTTCGCGGCCATTGCCCTTATCCTCAACGCTAAGAAGTCGTTATCCAGTTGCCAGATCGCCCGTGATCTGGACCTCAACCAAAAGTCGGCATGGTTCCTGGCGATGCGCATCCGCAAGGCCATGCAAGAAGACGGCGCGTTCCTGCGCGGCATAGTAGAGGCCGACGAGACCTACCTGAATAGCGGCAAGCGCAAGGGCGGCAGACGCCAACTCGGTCGCAGCCGCAGCAAGCAAGCGGTGATCGGTGCTGTGGAACGCGGCGGCAAGGTCAAGGCATCACTCGCTCCCCGTGTTACCGCCAAGTTTATCAACACGTTTCTGCGCAAGAACATCGACCCGCGCTCTGTGCTCATGACCGACTACTGGGCGGGATACAACGAAGTCCGCGACTGGATGCAGCATGAGCGCATCAACCACAGCACTGGCGAGTACGTGGACGGCATGATCCACACCAACACCATCGAGGGTTTCTGGAGCTTGGTGAAGCGGGCGATTGCCGGACAGCACCACCACTACACGGTAGAGCATGCGACCATGTATATTGACGAAGCAAGCTATAAGTACAATACTAGGAAGTCAGAGACACCGTTTGCGGACTTCATGGCGCGGGCTGTGGGAGTGGCGTAGATACCTGCTATTTAGGCTAGACGAGAACTTAGCCTTCTACCTGCGAGACAGATAGAACTCAGGCAAAGGGGTAGCTGTGTGCAGACACGGTTTTGGTAACGGCTTGGCTTCCAGTATCTTCGCAATGAGAGCAGATGCTTCTCTTGCTGGTCGTGTCAACTCTGCGAAGTGTGCGGATGCTTCTCTGAAGTTAGCCAGTGCCTCCGGGGTTACAAACGTGGGTGTAGTGCATATGATGGACATATCAACCTCCTGGGTTGTGTTCTGATCGGGACTAGGGGCCGCCGATCTACACTCGGCGGCTTCGGCTTTTTGCACGTCAAAGACACCGTTCGCGGACTTCATGCTAAGGGCAGTAGGAGTGGCTTAGTCAGCTAGGAGGAAACAGTGAATCGCGCATCTCGTTCTGATCAGACTGAATCAAAAGAAACTCCCGCAACAACGCAATCGCGTCGTAAATCTCCTTCGCATCTCCGTCAGGTGTACGGTGCGTGGTTTGAAGTTCGACAACGAGCTCTTCCAGGGACTCAATGTCCACAACATGACGTACCCGACCGCCAATCTCACGATGATTGAGACATTCGATTACTGCTGACAGCACAAGGGCAACAGCTTCTCTTTCAACATTCGGCATACGGATTAGACCTCGCATCGCCGGTTATGTCGGGCAGATCCTCGGCGATCCTCCGGCATTGCTCATTCTCCATTAGTTCTTGCCTTAGTCCTGTCTACCAACTCTCCAATAACGAGAACTTGAGACGTGTTGTAAAAATCCTCTTTGCCAATATGCACTAAGCGATAGCCCTCATCATTGAGTTGCTTGATTGTGTTCTCAATGTCATTCGGTCCGTATCCCGAATGCATGACTTTGTTCAATGGTTTCTCGCTCATGCGTCTTTCTCCTTGTTACTTATCCTCTACGTCATCGGTAATTTTCTCTTGACCCTTGATTTTCCGCGCAAGACGCTTGCACTTTTCGACAGACACTGGTACATTAAACATATAAATGCTTTTCTTCCCCCATCAAGGGAACTGCATTATGGAACCGCCGCTAACAGTGGCGGTTCTTTTTCGTCCGCCTACAGGGTATCACGCATACGCGAACTCAGCAAGGTTGTTAAACTCTTGACAGGTATTCTGGACGTGCACTCTACTCTTACTGAATCGCAAAGACAGCAGAATACTCGGGAAGGTCGGTCTGATCATCGTCCATCTTGACGACCATTACAACACTCCGACCTTCCCATATACGCCATGATCGCCACCCCGTTTCACTTTCACCAATATATATGAATGGCCTTATATCCAGTGTTTCCCCAAGTACCAAGGCGGCACCGATGTCTAGCTGTCCTTCGCCTCCGCCTTGCATCAGAACTTCCAATGCGGATAGATGGGCAACACCAATGCACCATCTATCCGTGCAAGTAGCGTAACCAAGAATAGCCCCTTTTGCCCCCAATTCGCTATCGGTCACCAGCTTTACCCTTAGCTTTACGGCAATGTCTTCTTGTCCGGCGGGCGGTGGTTTATATAATCTGGTTAACACATTGCCAGATTGCGCAATGCGGTCTTTCAGTGCTTGCCCACGCACAACCTCAAGTACAGTTATTTGCCATGTCTCGGTGTCATGCGTAAATTGGTGCGTTGTGCCAACGGGAACCACAGGAACGCCGGGCCAAGGCGGTGGCGGCGGGGGTGGTACCGGCGTGGGCGTGGGCTTGATGCCTAGCACGATCTCGGCATAGTCAGCTTCCCACTCGAACCGCATGGTATTGAGCCGCTGTACGAGTCCGTTAGGCCCATTGAGCCACGTGCGGTAGCCATCGGTGAAAGCCGTCCAGTTGTCGGCTTTGCGCCACGCCATGAGGCCGCCAGTGGTCTGCTGGTTGCTGTCGCCGATTTCGTTGTAGTGCTCGTTTTCCAAGCATTCGCCGACGATCTCGTGGCCGATGAGGTCACGGAGCGTCGCAAAGCCTAGGCGGAACTCGCAGTCAGCGGCTTGTGCGGTGCTTGGTGTAAATGCCAGCAGCAAGAGAAACAGTAAAGGGAAGATTCGGCGCATAATGGTGCCTCCTTGCGACACGCTACATAGTGAACGGGTTTGCTACAGCCTGACACCAGAGTGGGCCGCAAGGAGACGCGCGAACGCGTCACTATGAGTGCATCTCGATTTGAGACCCACTGCTGGTGCATATTCAGACTGTAGCAAGTAGCATGGTAGCAAGGAGTATATTGCTAGTCAAGTCTAAATCTACTAATTCCCTCATGTGATCCACTTGACAGGTAGACCAATAGTAGGATTGCCAACGGCAATGCTATGAGAAGATTCTGCCAGCTCAGAAAGGGTCGGATGCCGCTCCCTGCGATGAACACTGCGACAAATGGCAACAAGCCAACTGCGACAAAGGGTGACCAGAATAGTGCTGCCGTCAAAACAACTCCGCTAACGGCAATGAATGGCATATCGCGCCGCAGTTGCAATAATAGTAGGGCGTAGAGCGCGGCTGCGATAAAGTGCTTAGGCACAAACATCAACCCTACCATGTGAGACGAGAACTGGATCTTGATTGACCTCAGCCCCTCCCACTCCAAGTGATCGCGACCGACTTCAATCCTCGGCCAACCCTCTAGAATGAGCCTGAATTCAAAGATGTCCCACCCTTCTACCAAAGCGATTCGCAAGGCGTCCATGCCACTAAAGAAAATGAGGATCAGCGCTGCAACTACTGCCTTCCAGCCACTTCTGCCACGGTTGAACATTAGCAAGATAAGGGCAACTCCGGACCACGTCCAGAGTGGCACAGCCCAATTCAACGCCGCCTGCCCAAACCAGTTACCCAGCAATCCCGGCACCATGTAATAACCCAAGTAGTGTCGCAGCAGGCTGGGCACGCCCAGATAGGTTATGGCATCCGGCAAAACCTCGCTCGGCCAGGCACCATCACTAAGGTCAAGAAATATCGATCGGTGGAACGGCCAATCGGTGTTATTGACGTCAAATACTCCGCCTGCGGCAGTCGTCATCACCCAGGCGAAGGAGATGAGCAGCAGGGCGGCGGTGGTGGGCCGCAGCGCCAAGTGCAGAACTGAGAAGAAGGCCTGCCAGTTTAGGCTCACCCGGGATGGCACGAGAGCCCTCGAGAGTCCTAACGCTAGTAGCACGGCTGCAGGTACGCCAAACCACCACTCAAACCACCCCACCAGCCAAACTGCTACCGGCAGTATCAGGTAGAGAATCGCCACCCGATGAACTAATGGAATTCGATCAGATGCAGCACCGTCGGAGGCTGAGGAGCCCCAGTACCCGCGTGCCTTCACGGCTATAGCGGATGCACCATGGATGGCACCGCGAGGCTGGGTGAGAGCAGCTAGAGCACGCTTGATCTGGCTCATTCTATTGAACTATTGTTGTTGCGCTGCTGCATTACGTTCTCCGACAACACTATCTCTAGACAAACTGGTTCAAATTATGTGCACTCGCAGCTATTTGTCCAAAGCGTAGCGGCCTTCCCACAGCTTTTCGCCTTCAGCGCTTAACTCCCCCATCCTTATCTCGAGGATGTCATACTCTGGCAATTCTCGTACCACAAAACATGACCCATCGCTCATTCCACCATAATCATCAAATGAGAAGTCAAGCACATCGTACCCGACACCCTTGCGCTCGTCGAATAGGTTGTCCTGACTAACAGGAACTACGTGCAAATAGAATCGACTTCTGACATCCCCCTGGCTGCACGCGGGCTTAAAGTAGAGTAAGCGAATTCGATTCGGTTCGCCCGAGCTGTCCCCCGCCATTTCTTGATGGAGGTAAACATCGTATGAAGAACGGATGATCGGTTCGCCAGCCTCCGCCAGGAGACGATTGCGGTAGTCTTCGCCATAGTAATGGCGGAGCCAACTATGGCTGGTACGCTCCGCATTGAATTGGCCGGTTGTGATGTGCCCGTTGGCATACCAACTGGGTAGTTCACGTACTGCAATACAAGTCTCATCAATCCGCCAGCCATACCCTGAAAACTCGAAATCATAGCTCAAGTGGCTGCGGCCAGGGGGAAGGAGGTTTGTATCAGATGGAACCACGTGCAAGAAAAATCGCGTATCTACGTCTTCCCGACCGCACAACTCCTTCACATAGACCAATCTCTGCTTTTCACGGTGCAAAGTGTACGTGGAACGGATAATTACATCACCCTTCACATGCGATTGCGGTAAGTCTCTATCCGCACTCCGTAGCAGCCAATGGAACCATTCAGGAACGTCATGCGCAACATATTGGTATTGCAACTCCCTGGGAATCCAGAGACTTCGCAATACCGAGACGTCCGGTCCCATTTGCTCGTAGCGGATAACGTTGAAGTCATGATCCTTGCTAACCCGCACCAACTCGAATATTGGCGAAACGGCACCGATACTCAGAACGGCAACGAGAATCCCAACAAGCCCCCAGTTGCGCTTGGCCCATTTTGCTGTCTTGTCTATCGACCTCTCTCCAAATAGGCTTGCACAATAATAGGAGAGCAAGAATAGGGCGGGTATCTGTCCGCGCAAGACGAGATCATTGTGATAGCCGTAAGAATACATGGGCAAGAGTAGCAGAGTCACCAAAGAAGCGAAGAAGAGCAAGTCACGGCGCAACTGTGACTTTAATAGGAAGAGTAGGAGTGCCAAGATTACAAACTCAGTAAAATACAGAATCAGTAGGACTTGAGTCACCTTCGGCATGACACCCGAGTGGATACTCCATATCCAGCCTCGATCGACTTCCCCAATTCCGCTCGACAAATAGAAGAAGAGCAAACCCGCCAATGGTAGGGCTAGCAGCAAGTTCTGCCATTGCAGGAAGCGGCGGAAACCATTCTCAATAAGCATCACTGCCGCCAGCGGCAGGAGGCCGATAGCAATAAAAGGCGACCAGAATGTTGACGCTGCAAGCACGACTCCACTCACTGCGAGAAATCTTCCATGCCGGCGTAGTTGCACAATGAGCAAGGTGCTGAGCGCACCTGCAATGAAGTGCTGCGGGATCAACATCAATCCATACATTTGGGATAAGTACAGTACTCCTACATCCTTCAGCCAGATCCCATCCAGTCTAATCCGCCCTATCCGAAACTCTGGCCAACCCTCCCAGGCAAATTCAATTTCAAGCCACTCCATGCCCTCAAGTAGGATCCCACTTACAAGGTCCATACCACTGAAGAAAACGAGAACTGTTGCCGCGGCTAGCACTCTCCATCCACGATGACAACGCGTGAAGAGCACCAGTATGAGGCCAACCCCACACCAAGTCCACAAAGGCACTGCCACGTTTAACGTCGCCGGCCCAAACCATTTGCCCACCAAGCCTGGGACAATGTAATAGCCCAAATAATAGCGCAGTAGGGAGCCAGGCTGACTTACTTGCTCAGAAAGATAAGTGGATAGGTCAGGCGTCCAGGTCGGCAAGAAAACCGGCCAGTTGCCGCGGCTGAGATCTAGGAATATAGCTTGGTGCTTATACCAGTGGTGGTTGTGGACGTCGAAGACACCGCCAGCGCCGGTCACCATCACCCACCCAAAAGCGATGAGCAGCAACGCGACGGTGGTTGGCCGCAGCGCAGAACGCAGAGAACTAAGAAGAGTGCGCCGGTTAATCTTCGCTTGCCCAGGCTTTAGAACCTGCCAGACCCCTACAGCCACCAGCAGGGCCAACGGGACACCGAACCACCACTCAAACCACCCCACCAGCCAGATCACTACCGGCAGCATGAGATAAACGATGACAAGCCGGTGTAGTACCGGAATCTCTTCGGAGGCACTATCCCCCGAGTGAGGGGAAGCGGAAGAACCTTGCGCTTCTGATGCTACGTAAGTAGTGTCTGGCTTTGCACGCAAGAACGCGCCAATAGAGCCAATACTATGCCATACTTGGCTCTTTGCATTCCGTAAGTACGCTTCAAGTCTGTGTCCTTCGATCCCCACCTATACGCCTCCACTATTGGCAAGAGTGCCCCACTCTGCCGCCATTCTATTCGCCCAGAGTAGCGGCCCCTTCCCATAGTTGCCCTCCTCCCAGTAGGTATTGCCCCGTACTAATCTTCAGCACAGCGTAATCAGGAAGATCATGAACTAGGAAGCAACCCTCGCCAATCCAGCCCCCATATTCGCTAAATGTGAAATAAATGTATTCAAGGCCATCCTCTTTGCGGTCACCGCTTAGATCCCTCACATCAACCGGAGTAACTTGCACTCTAAAGGGGGTAACTACATCGTCCTCATTGCATCGGCTCTTATTGTACAACAGCTTATTCTCGTTTACGTAAACGTCAAAAGTCGATCGGATTATCGGCTCTCCAGCTTCCGCGAGCAAGCGGTCCCGATACTCCTCGCTATAGTAGTTGGCTATCCAGCTTTGCCCCGTTCGATCCGATCTGAGTTGTCCGGCCCTGATGCGACCAGCCTCATGTAGTGGTAGAGCTTGAGATGCCACACATATCTCACCTATCCGGAATCCCGGCCCTTGAGCGAAGTAAAAGTCAATCGTGTCATGTATCTTATTGGGATCCAAACTTGGAAACACGTGCAGAATGAACCTCGCATCAACGTCCTGTTGTGTGCACGGGCTGCGCACGAATGCAACAATTCCTCCCTCCAGCATGTAAACGTCAAATGCGGAGCGGATGATCAGTTCCCGTTTGGCAGTTGCTTCAGTAAGGGCAGGATCGCGCAAGAGTGAACGATACCAGTCGGGGAATTGGCTCGTTAAATATTGCGGCAAGACTTCCCTAGGCACCGTTCGCGCGATGGTGTAGCGTGGACCGAGCTGGGAGAATCGAAACACGTTTAGGTCATGATTATTGTTCGCATTTATCAAATTGAATACTCCCCCAACCGCCCCGATGCCAAGCACCGCTACTACCAGCGCGGATAGGAGCACGCGGTAAGCGGACCATCTCCGTCGTTCCGCCTCGGGCCTTTGTTCAAGAAGGGCGCGGGCGCTAAAGTGCGCAAGTAAAAACAGTGGCGGTATCGTCCCGCGCATCACCAAATCGTTTATCCTGCCGTATGAATACCAAGGCAAGAGCAACAGCGTTACCAGACAGGCAATGAAAAACGGTTCTCTGAGAAGCCGGGGCCGCAACAGTACCAGCAGTATTGCCAATGTCAGGAACTCGAGCAGGTACGTCGCAGACAATGATCCCATCACGTATTCAATGGCAGTGTTCTCCAACAACCAGTTCCGCCGCATCTCTCCAGTGCCGGAGGAGAGATAGGTAAAGAGTAGCACTACCAACGGCAACGACAAGAGCAGATTCTGCCAGCGCAGAAACGGCCGGATGCCGTTCTCCTTCAGCAAAACAACCACCATTGGCAACAAACTCACCGCAACGAAGGGGGACCAGAATATGCTCGCGCCAACCACAACCCCGCTTACGGCGAGAAACCGCCGCTGTCTGCGAAGCTGAACCAGCAGCAATACATAGAGCCCCCCTGCTATGAAGTGCTGCGGCACCCACATCAAACCTATCATGTGCGAAAAGTAGCGAACATCCAATTCCCAATAGTACACATGTCCTAAGTCGGCAGGACCGAGCGAGATCCGCGGCCAGCCACTCCAAGCGAAACTGGGCTCAAACCACTCCAAACCCTCGAAAATTGTGAGTGTAACTATGTCCATCCCGCTGAAGAAGATCAGTATCGCAACGGCAGCCACTGCCTTCCACGCGGAAAGGCCGCGCGTGAACAACAGCGCCATGAGCGCTATCCCGCACCACGTCCATATCGGCACCGCCCAGTTCAACGCGGCTAATCCAAACCACTTGCCCACCAATCCAGGCACCAAGTAATAGCCCAGGTAATACCGCAGCAAAAACCCCGAAAGCTCTACGCCCTCGGGAAAGAACACTAACAACTCCGACAGCCAGGAGGGTTGATACACCGGCCAAGAACCACGTGCGAGATCGAGAAATAGCGCACGATGCTTGATCCAGTCGCCATTACTGACGTCGAACACTCCGCCCGCTGCCGTCGTCATCACCCATCCAAAAGCAATTAGCAGCAGGCCGACTGTCATGGGACGCAGCGCCGCACGCATAGTCCCTGAGAAAGACTGCCAGTTTAGGCTGGCCCGCGCAGGCCCAAGAGCCTGCCATAGACCTAGTGCTACCAGCACGGCGAATGGAAGTCCGAACCACCACTCAAACCACCCCACCAGCCAGATCACTACCGGCAACATCAAATAGATGATGGCAACCCGGTGCAATACCGGTATCGTCTCGGCGGTACCGTCTGCATCAACGACGGAGTTTACAGTCCTTTGTTCCTTTCCAAAGCTACCAAACACACTCGGGTCTACGTGTAAGAACCGGGCAAGGTCAGCTATCCTACGTGTCACTCGGCGCATATCGTTCCATCGCTGCGGTACCAGCCGGTGTAGTTTGGTCCACCCCAATTGGCCCAGCGTGTAAGCGCTCTTGCAACCCGCACGCGCCGACCTATTCGTCGAAAGCAAAGCCGCCTTCCCACAAATACCCTCCTCCCGGCATGTACTGTCCAGTCCATATACTCAATACCGCATAATCTGGAAGCTCAAATATCACCAAACAACTCTCCCCTAGCCATCCCCCATAATCACTGAACATAAACTCTATCTCTTCTTTCCCTTCACCTGTGCGGCCTTCTGGTAAGTCCTTTACGTCAACAGGTATCACTTCCAATTTGAAGGGCACTTCTACATCCCCCTCACTGCACTCCCCCTTGCTGTATATCACCTTCTTCTCTTGCAGGTACACTTCAAATTGCGACCGAATCACCGGCTCCCCTGCTTCCATAAGCAGCCAATCCCTGTACTCCGCACTATAATAATGCCCCAACCATCTGTGCCCGGTCCGCTCCGCATTGTATTGCCCCGTCTTGATGTGCCCCACCCGATACCACCACGGTAGCTCACGCACCGCTACACACGTCTCCCCTGCTCGCCACCCATGCCCCTTAAATTCAAAATTGAAACTGTAATGCGCCTGGTTCCCCGGCAACGTCCCCTCGTCTATTGGCAGCGCCTCTATGAAGAACTGCGCCCCTTGCTCAGCTTCGTCACACTCCTCCTTCACATAGATTAATCGATGCTCATTCAAATACACCGCATACTCCCGTTGGAGGATCAATTCTCCCTTCCCTGCTAACCGCCTCATCCCGCTAGCTCCTTCCCGCAATAACCCCCCATACCACCCCGCTAGCTCATGCGCGACGTACTGGTTTTGATACTGCGGAGAAATGTCCCGCAACACCGAATAGTCCCTCTCCAACCGCTCATACCGAAATACCCCAAATTCATGATCGTTGTTCGCACGCACAAGCTCGAACATCACCGTCATTACTCCAACACCTAACACCACTACCACCAGTCCCGTGAGTACCAATCGAGCGTAACTCCATGCCTCGTTCAACCCGCCTACTACCGTCTGTGCACAGTAGTAGCTAAGCAATACGACCGCCGGCATCAACCCACGCATCACCAAGTCATTCAACTCTCCATAGGCATACCACGGCAACAACAAGAGCATCCCCACACTAACAACGAAAAACCACTCCCGCATCAGTCGCGGACGCAGCATTACCAGCAGCACAACCAGCACCAAGAATTCCGTGAGAAACAGCACTGGCATCGCGCGGAGCAGAATGTCCGAGCCGATGAACTCCCACGCCCAGCCGTGAGTTGCGTTGGAGAAACCACTCGTCAAGTACCCGATCAGTATTCCCGCCAAAGGCAAAGCCACAAATATATTCTGCCACCGCAGAAGCCGTATCACGCCGTTCTCTACAACCAATACCGCCACCAGCGGCAGCACCCCTATGGCGATAAATGGCGACCAAAAGAGACTCCCCGCCACCACGATACCGCTCACCGCGAGAAACCGCCCGTGCCGACGTAGCTGCACCAACAATAACGCATACAACCCAGCCGCTATGAAATGCTGCGGTACCCACGCTAAGTTGTGCATATTGGAAAAGTAATGAATGCCGATGTTGAGAGGCGCCGCCCACTCAAGATGGTATCGCTCTAGCTCGATCGTCGGCCAACTCCCAGGCTCCATTGTAAAATAAAACCAGTCCCACACCTTGAACCAGTCCCAACCCTCGGCAGGGATAGTCCGCGCAATATCCATCCCGCTAAATAGGATGAATGTCATGGCTGCGGCGATTGTCTTCCAAACACCATAGCCCCGCGTGAAGAGCAACACCATCAGCGCAACGCCGCACCACGTCCACAGCGCCACCGCCCAGTTCAACCCCGCCACCCCAAACCACTTGCCCGCCAAACCCGGCACCATGTAGTACCCCAGGTAGTACCGCAGTAAGTAGCCGGTCAGCTCCACGTCCTCAGGAAAGTACACGGCGAGGTCTGACACCCAGAGCGGTAAACGCACGGGCCAGTCCCCACGCGCGAGATCTAGCAGAATCGCTCGATGCTTATCCCAATCGCCATTGTGCGCGTCGAAGACTCCGCCAGCCGCCGTCACCATCACCCATGCCAACGCCATCACCAGAAGCAAGATTGTAAGTGGGCGGAACGATACTCTCCACGAACCGGAAAGCACACTCGACAACGCAAACATCGCCAGCAGTGCTGCCGGAACACCCAGCCACCATTGGTGCCAGCCCACCAGCCAGATCACCACCGGTAACATCAGATAGATGATGGCAAGACGATGCGGAACAGAGAGTTCGGCGCCAGAGTCCACATCTGGGCGCTTAGCGCCCTCTAGCCTCGCAAGCATAGACGACCATGTGCGGGCAACCCCAGTTATAGTTCGATAGACTTGGCTCATCCACATGCCTGTCCTAGACTTCCTCCAAGATTCCCGCCATTCATTGCTCAAGTGTATAGCTGCCTTCCCAGACGTGCCCTCCCCCGGGAACGTACTGGCCCGTTCTAAACTTTGCAATTGCGAAGTGCGGCATTTCATACACCAGTAGGCAGCTCTCGCCTAGCCATCCCCCAAATTCACCAAACGCAAACGTCACCTCTGCAAAGCCTTGCTGCTTTTCATCTTCCCTAAGGTCATCTAAGGCAACCGGCTCCACCCGCACTACGAACGGTTCCGCCACGTCTTCTTCACTGCACGCGGCTCTTGTGTAGATCAGGCTCTTCTCCTTTACATAGACATCGAATCTCGACCGTATCACCGGCTCGCCTGCTTTCTCCAACAGCCGATCCCGATACGCTTCGCTATAGTAGTGCCCCAACCATCTGTGGCCCGTCCGCTCTAGGTTTAGTTGCCCTGTCTTGATGTGCCCTACACGAAACCACCACGGGAGCTCCCGCACCGCCACACACGTCTCCCCTACCCGCCAACTATGCCCTAGAAACTCAAAATTGAAACTGTGATGCGCCTGGTTCCCCGGCAGCGTCCCCTTCTCAACCGGCAGCGCCTCTACGAAGAACTGCGTTCCTTCTTCGCTCTCGTCACATTCTCCCTTTACGTATATCAACCGATGCTCGTTCAAGTACACGTCATAATCCGACTGGATGATCAGCTCTCCCTTGTCAGCCAGCCGCCCACCACCGGCTACACTTTCTCCCAATAGCGCGTCGTACCACCACGTCACTTCGTGTGCTATGTATTGGTTCTGATAATACGGCGAAAGGTCCCGCAATACTGAAAAGTCCGTCCCAAGTCGCTCGTATCGAAGTACCCCAAAGTCATGATCATTGTTCGCTCGTGCCAACTCATATGCCACCGTCACGACACCAACACTCAGCACCATCACCACCATCCCGGTCAGCACCGCCCGACCGTAGCCCCATGGCTCTTTTGCTCCTCCGAGCACCGTCTGCGCACAGTAATAGCAAAACACGATCAGCGCCGGCATCAACCCACGCATCACTAAGTCATTCAGCTCGCCGTACGCATACCACGGCAACAACAACAGCGTGCCCACGCTTGCTACAAAGAACCAATCCCGCAAGAGCGCCGGACGCATCACCGCCAGTAGCACCGCCAGCGCCAAGAACTCAGTCAGATACAGTACCGGCATCACCCTAAGCAGGGTCTCCCAACCAAATCCAAGAATCCAGCCATGAGGCACGGTGGCAAAGCCACTCGTCAAGAAGCCTATCAGCAATCCCGCCAGCGGCATCGCCAGCAGCAGGTTCTGCCAGCGCAGGAACGGTCGGAGGCCGTTCTCCACTACCAAGACCGCTACGAGCGGCAGTATCCCTATGGCGACGAATGGCGACCAGAATAGGCTCCCCGCCACCACGACTCCGCTCACCGCGAGAAACCGCCCGTACCGGCGCAACTGCACCAGCAACAGCGCATATAGCGCACCCGCTATGAAGTGCTGCGGTACCCACATTAGACCTACCATGTTCGACGAATACTGAATCCGTGTGAAAAAGCGCTCATCCCATTCCAATGATATACGCCCTAGTTCGACCTGAGGCCACCCTTCAACCTCTAGGCTTAGATTCCACCAGTCCCAACCCTCAAGTAAGGAAATTCGTACAATGTCCATGCCACTGAATGAGATGACTATCAACGACGCAGCGATAGCCTTCCAGCCTCCAAAACCGCGCGTAAAGAGCAGCAGGATCAGTGCAACCCCGCACCACGTCCACAACGCTACCGCCCAGTCCAGCGTTGCTATGCCAAACCACTTGCCCAATAGCCCCGGTACCATGTAGTAGGCCAGGTAGTAGCGCAGCAAGTAACCCTTCAGCTCCACCTCGCCAGGAAAGTAAAAAGAGAGGTCAGACACCCAGAAGGGCAAGCGCACCGGCCAATCCCCACGCGCCAGATCAAGCAGTATCGCCCGATGCTTTACCCAGTCCAGGTTGTGGACATCGAAGACCCCACCCGCCGCCGTTGCCATCACCCAGCCGCCCGCCAGCAGCAACAAGACCAGCACCAGTGGGCGCGGCGATACCTTCCAAGAACCCGATAGTGCGCGCCATGACGCAAGAACTATTGTCACTGAAGCCGGAACGCCCACCCACCACTGGTGCCATCCCAGCAGCCAAATCACCACCGGCAACATCAGGTAGAGAATGACCAGCCGGTGCAATACCGGTATTTCGTCTGGGGAACTCTTGCCCGAGAAAGGGGAAGCGGAAGATACGTGTGCTTCTGAGCCTGCGGACACTGTGTCCCTGTCGATGCGCAAGAACGCGCTGAGGGCAGGAAAGATTCGCCTGGTTTTGCTCATGTGAGGATTGAGATTCTCACAGACCGCTAAGGCAATTGTGCCACTTCATTGACGACGAATGGCACGTCGCGGGGGTTTTCAGGGCCGACGTAGATTGCGTCAGTGGGGCAATAGATTTCGCACAGCAGGCACGACTGGCAGTCATCTTGGTAGCGGATGTAGGCTTTTTTGTTCCGGTCCATGCGGAGCACATCGAGCGGACAGACCTTTACGCAAAGGTTGCAGCCAATACACAGGTCCTCATACACTTTTTCAATTGCCACTATTCACTCTCTTCAACTAGCATCGTCATGACACAGGACCTGCCCAACCCCACTGCTGGGCGCTGCGCCCGGTTGCAGTAGGCTTAAGAACCTCTTCCGCGATCAATCTAAGGTTAGTCAACTTTTCCACCTGTTGCAAGCTGCCTCTCGCGGAACGCAGTAGAATCCACTAGGTAGTAGGTGATTGCACCGCCGCCTTTTCGAGCAGGCCCAGTTTTTCTAGCCGGTCTCGCGGCACTGGGGAGTAGCGGAAGACCGGTTCGCCGCCGGCATCCGGCTCCGCGATGATCCAGCGCAGCCACTCGCTGTCGTCACGCTGCGGATAGTCTTCACGGTAGTGCCAGCCCCTGCTTTCTGTCCGGAGAAGTGCCGCCTCGTACATTAGCGCCGTTGTCAGGGCCGTTGCCTCAACCTCGAAGCATTTCACAAGCTCATGGAAGTCCGGAGCAAAGAGGCGCGGCACCGCCTCCTGCCGGAGCGTGCGCACGTGCGCTAATGCCTGCTGCATGTGGGCCTCCTCGCGAAAGATGTTGAGTTCGGGCGGCATGACCTGGGACTGCAACTCCCCATACACCGCATCAGGCAAAAGTCCGTCCTTGCTTTCCATGGGGCGCAGAATCTCGGCAAACACATCTTCCTTGCGGGCGTCAGCTATCTCTTCCCAGCCTGCATTTTGGGCGAACTTTCCTGCACTCACACCGGCGGCGTAACCGCTGCCATTCGCCCAGGCGAGATTGAGAAACGTGATGCCGCTGGACGCCCCGACCACGTACCCGCGCGTCGCCGCGTCACCGGCAACGAACAGGCCGGGTACGCTGGCGGCCATCGAAGTGTCAGCTATGTAAATCCCCGCAGAGCCCGATACAGAACCGTTGAACCCAGGATGCCACTGCGTGCGGTCGGCAAACAAGTCCTGGCCGCTGCGGCGGGCAAGCTCCGCGATGTGCTTGAAGGCGTGCAGCCACATTTCACGGTCCGTTGCGGGAACTGCAGTGAGGTCAAGCTGAATTGGCCCGCGGCCCTCCCGTATCTCTGATGCCATGCCGCGGGCGATTACGTGAATCGCCGGGGGCACCTTATCCGAGTATTTGCCGAGGAACGGCTCGCCCTCACCATTCAAGTACTCGCCGCCAATGGCAGCCAGAATGCACTGTCCGTGACTATCGAAGCGGGTATTGGTGGCAATGTAGCCGTTGGCATACTCCATGTTCATCAAAGAAGCCCCAACGTCCCACGCCAGCGCATACGCCTCGCCGCAGAGCATGTCGTGGCCGAAATGCGTGCCTTTCCACGCGCAGCCTCCCGCCGCGAGAACTACGGACTTCGCTTGGATCAGGCAGAGCCGGTCGTCCTGCCGCCGGATGCCTACCGCACCGACAATGCGGCCGTCTTGCACTAGGAGCTTCACAATCGCCGTGTGGTCGAGAAGTTTTGCCTGCTTCGTGCGCAACACGTGTTTTCGCATCAGCTTCATCAACTCGACGCTGTCCAGGCCCAACCGCCACACTGTCTCGCGCGATCCCACGTAGATGAGGCGGCGGTGGAGCGAGCCGACTTGGCCGCAGGCCGCGTCGTCGTGACGGTCGAATGGCGCATCCCAGCCATCCAACTCAGCGATGCGTTCGTAATTGGCTTGCACCAGCCATTCGACCCATGCCGGGTCAAGCAGAAGCTCACTCTCGCGGCAGTGCTCGCGCACGAAATCGGCAGGATCGTCGTCCGGCGTCAGGTGTAGCACCACGCCGCCTGCAAACACGCTACAGCCGGAACCGCCGACAAATCCCTTATCCACCACCAGCGCGCGGCTCCCTTGGCGCGTTGCCGCGATGGCGGCCCAGCAGCCTGCCAGCCCGCCGCCGATTACCAACACATCGGTGGTGTAAACGTCATGGGGTACGTCCATCAGCGCTCTTCCTGGTCCCAGGAGACATGCACGCGAAGTAGGCGGATGACCTGGTCCAATGCATAGCCAATCACGCCAATGACAAGAATCACCGCCATCAACTCACCGTAGTTGAAACGGTCGCGGGTATCCAGAATGTAGTAGCCAAGGCCGTCGGAAACACCCAACATCTCGGCAGGCACTAAGACCACCCACGCAAGACCCACCGCCAAGCGCAATCCGGTGAGCATGTCCGGCACGACGGCCGGCAGTATGACCATGCGCACGAGCTTCCATTCGTTGGCGCCCAGCGTGCGTGCCGCTCGAATCCAGCGTTGGTCCAAACTGCTCACGCCGTGGGCCGTATTGATGATCATGGGCCACACCGCCGCAATGGCAATCAAGAAGATGACAGGGTTACTACCAACGCCAAAGACGACTATGGCAATCGGCATCCAAGAGAGGGGCGAAATCATGCGGATGAATTGAAACGCCAGGGAAGAAGCGCGTTCGGCCGCACGGTAATGGCCTATTATTACGCCAATCGGCACCCCAATCGCCACCGCCAGCGCGAGCCCCATTCCAATCCGCTCCAGGCTCGCCACAATGTGGGAGTAGATGACACCGCTGACAAAGAAGCCCACAAGCTCTCGGAAGGCGTTTCGCGGTTGAAAAGCAATGACGATACTCGAGTCCGAGAGCAGGCCGCTCGTCAAGAATTGCCAGAGCAGAAGAATGACAAGCAAACCCAGAAGCGGGATGCCGACGCCGCGGAGACGTCCTGCCCACCGTACGAATACCGGCATAGAATCGGCTCTCGCCGCTTCTGATTCGGTGCGTGCCTCGTCGCGTGCATGCTCAGCCAGCCGCCTTTCGGTGCTCGCGGCCTTACTCAATGCCGATGATCTCCTTGCGCTCGAAGGCTTCATCTTCCGCAATATTAAACGCACTCGGTCCACCGGCTACGTTATACGCTTCCCTGACCAACGTATACTCTACCAAATCTTCGGCCGCGTGATCGCCCGAAAGATCACCCAAGAAACTGGTGTCGCCTTCGACCTTCGTTTCTTTGATCTGATTCACTAGCTCGATCGTGTAGCTCGGATACGGCCAGGGCTGGAAACCAATCCGAGATGCGCCCCACTCCGGATGATGAATGGCGTTGGTGCCCTGGGCCCCATAGGTCTCCAAATCATACTTGCCCATGGCGCGCTCGATCACGGGAGCGCCCTGCGGCAGGAGTCCGCTGCCGTCCTTCGAAAGGAGCAACGCCGTGCCGGGAATGTCTTTCAGCGCGCCGAGTTGTGCCTTCGCAATACTGTTGAGCACGCGCTGGGCCCATTCCGGATTCTCATTGATGTACTTTTCGTTCAGCACCGCGACGCAGCAGGCGTGATCCTTCCAAATGTCGCCAGTGAATCGAACTATCTTCCCATCCGCCAGCAGTTCTCCGGCGGCATTGAACGGCTCGGCGACGATGTAGCCGTCTATGGAACGATTGCCCAGTGCGGTCGGCATGTCCGGCGGAGCCATTACAAAGAGATTCACTTGATTGCCGGCCAACTCACGGTTGCGGTCTTGGATCACGGCTTCCAGATTGTGGTGGCGCAATGCCATCTGCAAGACGACGTTATGGATCGAGTACCAGAAAGGCACCGCAATCTGCTTGCCGCCCAGGTCCTTGATGCCATTTATGCCACCCTCTTGATGCACAGTCAACGCCGAACCGTTAATGTGGTCCCAGGCTACCACTTTTACAGGAAACCCTATGCCGTAGCGCATCCACACGGTCATCGGCATCAAGAAGTGGGCCACGTTAACCTGGTCCGCCATGAAGGCTTCAGCAAGCTGCGACCAGCCGCGAAAGAGCGCAGGCTTTTCGGCATTCAAGCCCTCGTCAGCAAAGTAACCACCGGCATACCCGAGCGTGAGCGGCGTGGAGTCCGTAATCGGCAAGTAGCCGACTTTCACGGGAATATCCGACACCTTGGACGGGCTAATCGGTCCTCCAGTATTCTCCACATCATCGTCACCGCCGCAGGCGGCAAGAAGCGGGCTGGCAGTGGCGCCCAGCGCCACTACACCAAGTGCACTAAGGAACTGCCCACGCGTAATTTTCTTGGACATTCTGTTGCTCCTCTTATGAGTTTAGGCATTCTTGCGGTGAACAATACAGTGCGGCATCTGACTTGCTTTGCTTCCCAAAGCAACGCCGCAGTTTTCTACATCGTTAGGCGATCCTGAAGCGAGCGGCTTCCCGTGAACGGGGCCGCCAAAATACAGCCCATACCGGCAGCCGCCTGACAAAGCTCCTGCACGACACCCTGATAGAGCTTGCGGGTCGGCTGCGGTATGTACGGCATATTGAGAACTCCCTAGATGTGATAGTACTGCTCGCGGCTGTGCGCGAGATTGAACTCGGTGAAGACCTCTTCCCGCAGACGCACCAGTTGCGGATTAACGCGATCCCGCGGATGAGCTATCGGCACCTCGATGACGCGCCGCAATTCGCCAGGATGCGCGGACATGATCGCCACACGGTCGCCAACATAGAGCGCCTCATCGATATCGTGCGTTACAAAGACCGTGGTCACCCCCTGGGCCTTCACAATACGTACGATTTCCTCTTGCATTTCCATCCGCGTAAAGGCATCCAGAGCGCCGAAAGGCTCGTCCATCAGCAAGATTTCCACCTGGTTGGCAAGTGCGCGCGCCAGCGCTACCCGCTGTGCCATACCTCCGGAGAGCTGCGACGGTCGGGCCCGCTCAAATCCCCGCAGTCGGGTGAGCGCCACGAGGTCTGCAACAATCGCCCGTCTATCGCCCTTGTACCGTCGTGCGTCGAGGCCGAAGCGGATATTTCCCTCAACAGTGAGCCAGGGAAAGAGCGCATAGTCCTGGAAGACCATGCCGCGTGTGTAGTGCGGGCCCTCTACCGGCTCACCGGCCACGCTCACAAAACCGTGCGAGAGGCGATCCAGCCCCGCTACGACATTCAGTAGGGTGGACTTTCCGCACCCGCTCGGCCCCAGGACGCACAGTAACTCTCCCTCATCCACAGATAGGTTCACGTCCTGAAACGCCACCGTAGCGCCGTTCCGCGAGGAAAAGACCTTCGTGGCTTCCTCCAGCACAATCTTTGCCTTCGTGGAGGAAGCATCGCCAGTGATCTGTGTCGTTACCTTTGCCACCGCCAAAGCCCATCCTCTCTGCAGAAATCGGCATTGCATGCTGAACAAGTAAACTTTACTAAGTAACTTTACTTAGATAAGATATTAACTAAGTAACATAGTGCCGAACCGGTGTCAAACCACGCCGGTTTGTATAGAATGGATACGGTAGCGTTACATTTACCGGAGGCTCTCTATGGCGCAGCAAGCAGATTCCGAAATTCCCTTTGGCACGGTGGACAGTGCGGAAGCAAAGCAGATGATCGACAGTGGTGAATACCAGGTGATTGACGTGCGTATGCCCAATCAATTCGCAAAGGCGCACATTCCAGATTCCGTTTTGGCGCCGTTGCCCGAACTATTGCAAAAACCGTGGGAATTCCTCGCCGACGACAAGATCATTTTCGTCTGCGAAGTCGGCCAGAGCAGCCAGGTGGCCTGCGAGATCGCCGCCGCCATGGGCTTGGAAGATCTCTACAACCTAGGCCCCGGCATCGTGGGCTGGCTCAAAGACGGCTATGCGGTCGAGGAAGGGCTGCCGCAGGTGGGCTGAGTCCAATTCGCAAGGACGGCACATTCCTTTCCCATCCAGACGACTGCTGCCGCTGCGCGCTGTAGATGCGTACATTGAGCGTCGCTCTGTTCCACGGGTAGAGAGGATGATCCCCATGCTCGACGCGGCTGCCGTATAATGAATCTAGAGTAGCTGCGCGTTCGCGCAGCCATCCACGCCAACCGTACGCTATTGTCGCGGCCCATTTCATGATCGAACAGGTTCCATTCTTCATCGTCCCGAGCGTCGGGGCGACGCTCTTCTTGCTCGCCCTGCTCATGTTCTGGTTCCTGGCCGGACGCACGGTCACTGCCGAATCAGCGATCCACTCCGGGCCGATATTCCTGCGGCGCATAGCTCGTAACGCTCTTGTGCCCCTACTAGCAATTCTGCTTGTCCGTGCCCAAATGTGGGCATTTGCCGCCTACTACATCCGTGTAATCGGTGAGGAGAACTACGGCTACTATGCTATCGCCATAAACGTGATCGGCTACTTTGGCCCATTGACCGACTTCGGTCTTGGACTTTTGCTCACGCGGGAGGTCAGTCGCCGCCCGGGCGTCGCACCGGTATACATCGCATTAGTCCAGCGCATCCGGCTGCTGCTCTCACTCGCTGCCGTGCCCATAGTTCTCCTAATTATGTTGAGCTACCGGTATGCCGAAGTCGTGCAGGTTGATACCGTCGTGGCAGCGGTTCTTCTGGCCTTAGCGCTCATACCGGCAAACGTCGCCGGTACTGCAAGTTCCCTCTTTGCCGCCCGCGAGCGCATGGACTATACGGCCCTCGTGCAGATCGCGACGGCATTGCTCACAGTCGGTTTGGGCATGGTAGCGATCGCTCTCGGTTGGGGCTATGTGGGCCTAGCAGTCACGGCGCTTATCGCCAATGCCGTTACTGCTGTTGTGTTACTCCGAGCCCTCCCTCGCGAATCCACCACTGCTACTCCCTGGGATGGGACTCTAGCGCGCACACTTATGTTGGCGTCCTTGCCGCTCATGCTCAATGCGCTGCTCAGTCTGCTCTTCTTCCGCATTGACATAGTGGTCTTATCATTGACGCGGGAAATCTCGGAGGTTGGGGCCTACGCAGCCGCCTACAAATACATTGAAGGCTTTGCTCTGCTACCCTCAACCCTGGTTCTCGCGCTCTTCCCGGCTCTCTCGCGCGTTGCCACCACCGACCGCGCCGCTATGCAGAGAATTCTCAACAGAGCCTTGCAGGTCATGCTCTTAATCGCCGTGGGCAGCACCATATGCTTCAGTGCCTACGCCGACTCATTCATTTGGCTTCTCGGTGGCGACAAGATCCAGGCGAACGCGGCCATAGCGTTGGCGATCTTGATCTGGTTTCTCCCATTCAACTATATCAACGCCATCACTCAGTACATCCTCATCGCGCTCAACCGCCAAAAGTGGATTGCCATCGCCTTTGTGTTCGCCACTGCCTTCAATCTGATTACGAACATCATCTTCATCCCACGTTACGGCTATGCGGCCGCAGCGGTTACGACAGTGCTCTCAGAGCTCGTACTATTGGCGCCATTTTTTGTCATTGCACGCCGCCAGGAGGTCAATCTCCCCATTGTCAGCGCCGTGTGGCGGCCGCTGCTTGCAGGCGTTGGCATGCTGGCCGTAATCTGGCTTACACGCGCTCTCCCTGCATTGCCGAGCATGGCGCTCGCGGGATTCGTCTATCTCGGCCTGATTCTTGCGCTTGGCGCTCTGCCCCGCGAGGATCTCGCGCGTTTGTGGCGCGCGCTGCGCGGCGCACAGACGTAAACCGCATCTCAACACCCCCGTGCGCCGCCTATGCTATGCTCGTATGACGCGCGCAGCCGTTTCCTGACTAAGGCACCCCCTCAAGGGCCATAGCGCCTTACAACCGGTCTAAGAGAGCTCGGCATTGCTAGAATGACCGCACCGGCGAGGTCATTCCTGCGAAGAACCCTTCATCAACGTCATTCCGGCGAATGCCGGAATCCATCTTCGTCCCGCGTCATAGAATCGGCTTCCATCGAAGGGACGGAGGGAAATGAAATAGCATCCGGGAACGGCGCCGATTTTGTGTAGAGCGCATAGAGATGCGACGGAAGGAAGACGCATGACGTTGGAGAACGAGAATGCCCTGGACCACAGCGCGGTCGGCGAACTCTGGAACACTAACGCCGAGGCTTGGACCACGCTCACTCGCCTCGGTTATGACAAGTACCGCGACCATATCAACACCCCGGCTTTCATGGGTATGCTTCCTGATGTGACCGGACTGCGGGGTCTCGACGTGGGTTGCGGTGAAGGTCACAATACCCGCATCGTCGCCCAAAGGGGTGCGCGGCTGACCGCACTCGACATTGCTGGTCGCTTCGTCCGTTATGCCCAAGAGCAAGAGGTCCTGGAGCCGCTTGGCATTACCTATCTCCGCGCCAGCGCGGTGGAGATACCGCTTGCCAACGCCAGTTTCGACTTCGTCATGGCAACCATGAGCATGATGGACGTGCCCGAACAGGACCGCGCTATCCGCGAGATAGCGCGGGTGCTCAAGCCCGGCGGCTTCTTTCAATTCTCGATTCTCCACCCCTGCTTCATGACGCCGCGCTTCAAGTGGGTGCTCGACGAGACGGGGCAGCGGGTCGCTATGGAGTGCGGCGATTACTTCAGCGCGGAGCAGGGCACGATCGAGGAGTGGACATTCGGCTCCGCGCCTGATGCACTAAAGGAGCGCTTTGAGAAATTCCGTATCCCACGCTTCTTCCACACCCTCAGCACGTGGCTGAACATGCTGTGCGCGGCAGGTCTTTCTATTGAGGAAACCGCCGAGCCCTTTGCCGGTGATGAATCCATCGCCATCTACCCCAGCCTCGCCGCCACCCGCGTCATCGCCTGTTCCCTCCACCTCCGCTGCCGCAAGCCGTCGCATTGAATTGCATTGGCTAACCGCTCATTTTGTGGTCCAATGTTGAGAATCACCCAATGGGGTCATTTGCCACGAGCAACCGTTTAATGTTTCAACCTTGCGCAAGCCCAGGACAGGCACGCGCAGGACGAACTGAAATGAGCCTCCAGACGGACTATATTTGGTCCGGTAGTGTCGTGCGCCTAGAACCGTTCGTGCTGAGCCTGTCTGAACCCTTGAGCTGCGCTTACCACAACACCCGTGTTGAGTCCGCCGAACCGGTCGTGCTGAGCCTGTCGAAGCACTCTTGAAGAGCTTGCCAGAACATGCTGTGGAAAAGGCTTTAATCAAGAATTGCGATTGGCTGAGGTGCCTCATCAATCCACAGGCGAATCTCCAAGCGGAGCAAACTTATAAGTGGAGACTGAACATATCGCCAGTAGTGAATGCCGCAGGCTCCGGTCGAATTGAATGCGGCGTTCTATTCTTCATAGTTCGGCTGGCACTACTTGACAGCCAATACAAACAAACATAACATTGACGGAGAATAGCTCGTGATTGGTTACGTGGCCGGAGAAGAATCGGCGATGATCCAACCGTTCGCAACTGCTTGGTTTGGCGGCGCAATCTTTGCCTTCGCCATCGGTTTTGGCGTAGCGTCCCTCCTAGGGATGATAGCGATTGCAGCTAGGTGGGGCTCGTTTTCCATTGGAGTAGGACCGCTGCGGTTCTTTGAGTACTCAGACAGGAGTGGCTCCACAATCTTCGCCGTTGCGTTTCGCGGTGAACTCCTTTACCTCGCCATCGCGGTGGGACTGGCGAACGGCCTTGCCACACTGCTCTTTGCGTAGCAATAGGCGCCTTTCAAAGCTCTTGGCAACGGGAGGAGAAGTGGAAGATGATGAAGCGATTCCTGGCTGATTGGATCAAAGGTGCGCTCTTTGTAGTCTTGGTGACCATCACCACTCCGCTGTTCATTCCCCTAATCGCAATAGCTGCCAAATGGGAGTCATTCTCCGTCCATATTGGTTCCGTCACTCTCGTGTACGACACGCGTAGAGCAGGGTCGATTTTCTCCTCCACGTCCTTTGAGTTTGGGCAAGACCTTCTGCTTGTCGCGTGCCTGGGAGGACTGGTGTACGCGCTCAGCATCCTCTATCTTTCAATGCGTATGAGCCCACTGAGCAGCAGGCGGAACTAGTCGCCCTTGGCACATACCGACTATCGGGAAGCCACAAGTGAGGCACGAGCATACTCACTGCCACCTCTCGACCCCAAATATGCGCGGCGACCATACAGTTTGACGAGAATGCTCAGACTTTGCTCGCCGGAGGTCCTCTGAGATGCGCACATGATGAATGGTAGGCCCGCGTACCGAGCGAGCTATGTAGGCGCGCCGGCTGGATAGAGGAACGGCACCCAGGTCTCATGCGGCGGAGAGGGCACGTATCGCAAGTGCGCCAAATATCCGTTCAGCCGCGGCTTGCCAGGACTCACAAGCAGCCGCATGCGCGCTTCTTCTGCGGTACGGCCGCCTTTGCGGTGGTTGCAGTCCTTGCAGGCGGAAACCAGGTTCTCCCACGTGTGACCGCCGCCGCGGTGTCGGGGCATAACGTGATCGATCGTCAATTCCCGCGTCTGCACGCCGCAGTATTGGCACGTGTGACTGTCCCGACGGAAGACCTCTTGGCGCACCAGGCGCGGCCCCATAGGCGGCCGCTTGACCAGGTAATGCAGCTTGATTACCGAAGGTCGTATGTAGCGAGCTTCGGCCGACACTAGATCATCCCCGTATTGCTCAATGATCTCCGCCTTGCCGTTGAGCAAGAGGACAAATGCCCGCCGCACGTTACAGATATTCAGGGGCCGATAGTCGAGGTTCAGAACAAGAACACGCCTGTTGATGCTGTTCATCGGTGACCACGCCTACCAGAAGGAGTTGGCATTAGTCTTGTCGACGTTCAGCGTGTTGTCAGTAATGCTGCGGAAATCGCGCCTCCTGCCAACCGTACAAATTCATGTGCCAACTATTGCCTGTATTCTAGCTTGATACACGTGCGTTCACAATACCGTTGACCCTGGGCGTACCTCAAAGTATACTGAGATTTGAGGGCATCATTCTGTGCACGCACTATAATTTCCTGTGAAAACCTCGCTTCGGCGGTCATGCGCATTCCTAACGTACAGCATGTTTGCCGACCCTCGGTGGTGCCTTTTTCGAGAGACGCGCTTTTGCGCTCGTCTAAGCAATTCAACAAGGGGGGCTTGAATGTATTCCAGTCTGATTGGCAAAGTGGAGAAAGCAAACCGCTATACGGAAGAGCGGGACCGGTTTTCGTTTACCGCCTTCACCGTACGCGTGCGCGGCGACAACAACGAGCACGAGGTCTCTTTTGAGGACGGCGAGTGGCACTGCGACTGCGACTTCTTCACAATCTACGGACTGTGCAGCCACGGCATGGCACTTGAGCGCATCCTTGACGAGATGGTCTCCGCCAAGATGACGTTTTCGGATATGATCAAGGCCAAGACCGGGTCTGCCCTGCCGTAGCCATAGTTTCTGCTCGCGCCCGCTGCGAGCCGGCCGTGCAGGCCGGGCCACATTGGCACATTGATCATCAGGTGCTACGCTATTTTTCCGTCTTTGCTCACATGTTCAAGATTGACCCACAAGCGATCGAAATCGTTCGCAGCGCCCAGCGCAGCAAGACCGTCACCGGCGAGTTCAAGCATGGCAAGCTGCGCGTAATCGTGCCCGCGAGCCTGAACAAGGCCGAGGAAGCCTACTACGTGGCGAGAGTGCGCGAGCGGGTTGAACGGCGAGAGACCAAGCAGCAACTCAATCAAGGCGATCCGCTCCTCAATCGCGCTGCTGAACTCAATACGCAGTATTTCGCCGGTAAGCTAGAGCTCGCCTCCGTGACATATGTCACTAATCAGAACACCGTATACGGAAGTTGCAGCGTGCGCCGCAAGACGATTCGCCTTTCGCACCATCTCGCTGAGGTACCGGAGTGGGTGCGAGACTACGTCCTAATGCATGAGATGGCCCATCTCGTCGAGCAGGGCCACAACCGGCGCTTCTGGGAAATTGTGAACCGCTACCCCCGCACCCAGGAGGCGCGGCGCTTCCTGAAGACGCTCGCCAGAAACGAGCAAGCTGCAGAGTGACGCTTGGCCTGGTGTTTAGTCTCCATCAAGATTCTAGGTTGCGCCCCCGAGGACATTCCTTGATTGCTCAACCTATGGCATGCTGTATTCATGGCAACCGCTAAGAAAAAAAAGGCACGCCGCGCTGACAACGTCCGCGACCCCAACAACATGGTGGTGGTGACAAACCGTCGCGCCTTTCACGACTACCACGTGGATGCCACATTTGAGGCCGGACTCGCGCTCGTGGGCACCGAGGTAAAGTCAATTCGGGCCGGCCGCGTTAATCTGACTGAAGGGTTTGTGCGCATTATCAGCGGCGAGGCATGGCTCTGGAATGCGCATATCTCACCCTACCAACGCGGCGGGTACGTCAATCACGAGCCCACACGCGCCCGCAAGCTGCTGCTCCACAAGGACCAAATTGGCACGCTGCGTCAGCACTTCCAAATGAAGGGGCAGACCATCGTTCCGCTGCGCCTCTACCTGCGCAACGGCCGGGTCAAAGTCGAAGTCGCCATCGCCCGCGGCAAGAAACTCTACGACAAGCGGCAAGCGCTGGCAGAGAAAGACGCCAAGCGCGAAATGGACCGCGCGACAAGAGAGTTTGCCCGGGATAGCTGGTAACCGCGCGCACCGGCGAGGGTTTGCTTGAGTCAAGCGTCCCTTGTAGCTTGCGCCCACCATTCGCCTGTGACTCTTGGGCCGGTTGTGCACGCCCTTTTCTACCATTCTGCAATCATCACGCAACCCACACCTTTTCCACCTGTCTTTTGAAATTGGGATTAGTAGAACAATCCTTGATAGCTCCGCGTAGACACGTCTAATGTCATGCCGAGCGCAGTGAGGTATCTAGAATACTCAGAATCCGATACTCTTCAAATGCTTCTCAGATTGACAGCTTGAGGAGCTGATTTGCACTTGGGTACGTGCAATGACGAGCCTCTTTGCACGTCCTGAGACCAAGCCTGCGAGTTCCGCTCGGGATTCAGGCTGAGTGTCCGCGCTGGTATACTGTACGCACCGTCAACCACCCAAGATTTTTCTTGGTGTGAGAACCGGCAGCAGGTGGGCGCAACCATCAATAGTCAAGACATGGGAGGGCAGAACCGATCACAGGCTCTTGCCTAAGCATTTTGCAGGCAATTCGCTAGATCCTCTTTAGCAAGCAGCTTGGATTGAGGGCGATGCCCCCAGCGTGTAGTCTCTAAAGCAGAATTGGAGAGTGATTGTGAAGGAGATTCGTATCGGCCTTGCCGGTCTCGGCGGGCGCGGCCGTCACTGGTTGAAGACGTTGGACGGTTTCAATGGTTATCGCGTCACCGCGATTTGTGATCCCATCACCGAGCTCCATGAACCATCCTTTGCCGTCCTGGAAAACCCGGATTCGGTAACGGCCTACACACGGTACGACGACCTTCTCGCAGACCCGAATGTGGATGCGATAGCGTTGACGGTCCGCTGCAAAGAGCAGGGCGCCTTGGCGGCGCAAGCCTTGGAAGCCGGCAAGCACGTCAATTCCGAAGTGCCTGCCGCCCATACGCTGGAGGACTGTTGGCGCATCGTGCTGGCAGCCGAGCGCAGCGGCCTAGTCTACCAGCTCGCCGAACAGAGCCGCTTCTCCGGTGTCGTTACAGCTTGGCGCGACTTGGTGAAGGAAGGGAAACTCGGCAAGGTAACCTTCTGCGAGGGCCAGTACATCGGCCATAAAGATCCGGCGCGCTACCACCGGCTGCCCGGCACGGCGCAGCTTGTGCCGATCGCCGATCTTGCGGCTCATCCCGAGGCCGAACCCACGTGGATCAACCTCATGCCGCCAATTCACTACCTCCCTCATGAACTCAGCCCGATCCTCATGATCATCGACGACCGGGTCACGGAGGTCACCGCCATGAGCACGCGCTCACCGAGCTACATTCACGGTGAAATTCAGCAGCCGGATATCCAACTGGCGATCATGAAGACGGCCAATGACACCCTCATGCGCCTTGCCGTTTCTTACACCCAGCCCACCGCGCCGCGGGACAACCACTGGTGCCACATCATGGGCACCAAGGGTTCGGTCGAGTTGGCGCGCTCGCTGCGCGATAGTTCAAAGATGTGGCTGGCCGATGCCCAAATGCACGACCTGGCCGAGGTCGATTGGCGCCCGCAACGCACCGATGCGCCCCCGGAAGCGCGCGGCAGCGGCCATAGCGACACCGACTACTACATCCACGCTACGTTTCGCGATGCGGTGCTCAATGACGTGCCGCTGGAGTTCGACGTTTATAAGGCAATGAACACCGCCGCTCCTGCCGTTCTCGCTTCCGAATCTATCGCCCAGGGCAGCAAGCTCATGCAGGTGCCGGATTTCCGACCTGGGCCTCACCGGCGTAAGGGTGATCTGCCCGCGTAGATAGATGACAGCACGGCTTAGTTGGTGACAATTGCCGGCCACAACCTAAGTGGAGCGAAAGATCGCGGCATGGGGGTTTGTCCCCCCGCATTGGAGAAGAGGAGTTTGCCATCCCTGTGTGAATGTGAATCCGGCCGACCTGCAACGTAGACCATGGCAGGTGGACGCAGGTTGCAAACTTGCACTACCGGACCGCAAAGGTTGGATCCTGAGTTCAGTGGACGCAGGTTGCAAACCTGCGCTACCGGACCGCAAGGGTTGGATCCTGAGTTCAGTGGACGCAGGTTGCAAACCTGCGCTACCGGACCGCAAGGATTGGATCCTGAGTTCAGTGGACGCAGGTTGCAAACCTGCGCTACCGGACCGCAAGGGTTGGATCCTGAGTTCAATCGAGATTGGATTAGCTAGAGTTTCGCAATAAGGGGACGTCAATGAGCCGAGATTTACCTGCGTGGGTCACTTTTCCGGAAGAGGACTGGGTGACAATCACTCCCGCAGAAGCGGGCCTCGATCCGCGCGCGTTTGAGACGTGGTTGGGCAATTTGGACCTAATGGGCGCTAACTTTGGCGGTGAGGACCACTCCGGCAACAAGTGGGGCACTATGCTCACGCGCGGCGGCTACTGCGTACACGTCTGGGGCGATCCGCACTACCGCTTCCAAACCGCGTCCATGGGCAAGGCCTTCATGTGGCTATTGCTTGGCTTCGCGGTGGAAGACGGCCTGCTGGACATCGATTCGCCGATTAACCGGACGTGGACGGGCGAAGACGCGCTCTCCCATCCCCACAAGTACCTCAACCGCGGCCACCATGAGAACCTTACCTGGCGGCACATCATCGGCCAGAAATACGGGCGCACGCATCAGGGCGGCTTTCCGATGGAAATTGGCAGCGAGTACGCCAAGGGACGTGCGGGACGCACCCAGGAGGAAGCCGATAAGTGCTGTCCGGCCTGGGCAAATTGGACCGGCGATCCCTTCTACGATCTCTATTCCCATGCTGCGCCCGGCACGCAGGAACACTACAGCAGCGCCGGATTCTGGCGGATGGGGCAGGCGCTGACATACGTCTGGAACCGCGACCTTAAAGACGTGCTGGATGAGCGGCTCTTCGGCAAAATCGGCATCACGCCTGATAGCTGGGACTGGTATTTCGGCGAGGATGTGCAGTCACAGCAGTACTTCTACCCGCAGATCCCGAACTCTTACACCCATCTCGACCCGCCGTATCGCATCAATGGAAACGTGGTACGCAGCGGCCCCGGCTGGGCGGTCATGTGCGCCGCCGACATCGCGCGCTTCGGTCACCTGCTCGCCACGCAGGGCCAATGGCAAGGCGAGCACCTCATCGACCCCCAATGGCTGCGCGGCCACGGCGGCGGCAACCGCAGCGGCGTCAGCGGCGAAAGCACCCACTTCACCGCCCTCTCCCAAGTAACCACCGACGGCATCGACCACGTCCACGCCAGCGCTAAAGCTAGCTTCATCCCAATAGACGTGATTACGGGGCCGGTGCGGATGTAAAAGGGCTGATGGCCGGTGCATGCGTTTGAGTCCTGTGGAAACCCTAATACTACACGGTAGCGCAGGTTTGCAACCTGCGCCCACCTTGCAAATGCACTAACGCGAAAAGACCATGCAACAACGCAAGGTCGCTCCGTCATTCCCGCGCACAGTCCGTCATTCCCGTGAAAACGGGAATCCATCCGCCTCTTCGTTCAGGCGCTTTCCCTGCACGGGAGTGGCAAGGTAGTTGTGCAGTTGCAGCACGCAACTAAGGCACACCGAGGCTACTGATACGCGGCCGCTTGGACGGCGTAGAAGGAAGCGTAGCGGCCATCGGCGGCGACCAACTCCTCATGGCTGCCCTGCTCGACAATCTCGCCTTCGTGCATGACGAAGATGTGCTCCGCCAGTCGCACCGTTGAGTAGCGATGGGAGATGATAATGATCGTACGGCCGGCCGCGCGGTCGCGCACTTCCTCGAAGACCTGCCGTTCCGCATGCGGGTCAAGACTGGCGGTCGGTTCGTCCAAAATTAATATAGGCGCATCGCGCAGATAGGCGCGGGCAAGCGCCAACCGCTGCCATTCGCCGCCGGAGAACTCAATCCCGCCCTCATACATCTTTCCAATCTGCGTCTCGTACCCGATCGGCAGTTTGGCGATCATCTCTGTCAGGCCGGCCCTGGCGGCGGCCGCATCCAGTTTTGCGTCGTCGTGGAGCGCGCGCAGGTCTCCAAATGCAATATTCTCGCGCAAAGTGAGAAAGTAGCCCATGAAGTCTTGGAAGAGCACACTGACCGTGGCGCGCCGCGTTTGAAAGTCAATCTCCTCTGTATCCACGCCCCCAACCGCGACGTGACCCTGGGCCGGGCGGTATAGTCCGCAGAGTAGCTTGATCAGCGTGGTCTTGCCCGCGCCGTTCTCACCGACAATAGCCACAACCTGCCCGGGCGAAATCTCCAACGAAACCCGTCGCAACGCATCGCTTTCGCTCTGCGGATAGGAGAACGAGACGTCGCTAAACACGATTGTCGCGCTCAAGGCAGTTTTGCCATCCAAGACACGTTGCGGCTGTGGGGTTTCCACTGGCTGCCTGTTCAACTCGTCTGCGCGGTCAAGAAACTCGAACATGTCGCGCAGGAATACCCTGTTTTCCTTAATCGCGCCAAGTCCCACGGCGATTTGCGATAACTGCAACTGGCCCTGGAGAAACGCGCCCGTGTAAACTGCTAGATCGCCAAGCGTGAGTACGCCGGCCGCCACTTGGCGGATCAGGTAGACGTATGCGCCGATATAGCCACTGGTGGCCATTAGGGTTGCCAGACTGCCACCAACCCCTTGAAACCACGCAATGCGAATGTAGCGATTCCGCACGTGCAGGGCAACCTGCCGATACCTTCCCAGCAAGTAGTCCCGCAGACCAAAGACCCGTATCTCCTTAGCTGCCTGCAGGTTTCCAATCAGGAAAGAAAGGTAAGTCATCCGGCGTGCCTCGGGTGAGGTCTCCACGCTGGTGTCGAAGAGCATCCCGGCACTGCGTGACTGCACCCAGAAGAAGGGCAAGCCAGCCAGCAGGACGACCACGGGCGCAACTATATGCACCTGCGTGAGCAAGACCGTCACAGAGACAAGACCAATGATGCCCACAAGGCCGTGAGTGACCTGAAGCAGCAGGTTCAACGGACGATACAAGGAATCTCGTTGCACTCGCTGCAATCTGTCGTGAAACGCAGGATCCTCTAAGACGGCAAACTCAAGCCGGGTGGCGACTTCCATGACGGCAATCGACATGCGCACCCGCAGCAACTGCGCGAGCGCCGACTGCGCAGTATGACCAAGTGGTTGCACAACACCGCTCAGCGCCATGAGAAAAAACTCGACCGCCACGTACCACATGAGCAGTTGCATGTCAACGGCCTGGGAACCGATGCCCGCTACCAATTCGTCAATGATCAGCTTGGCGACCCAGAGACGGACGATGGGCGCAACCCCTTGAACGGGTATCGTGCCAAAGAGCAAAATCGTATAGCCGGGGCCGGTAGTCCAGACGAGATAGACGCTGCGAAGTAGTATACGTAAGGAAGCGTGCATACGTAAAACTCTACTCGGCCTTGGTCGATTTTCCACCGCTGAGCAATAACTCTGCAAGGGTTTCCACAAACGGGAGACCGGTCAGTCTTTCCAGCCACGCCCACTGCCCGTTCGGGTTGATCTCGAGAAATGTATATCGCCCGTCCGGACGCACGATAAGATCAATTGCGCCGAATTCGAGCCCCAGTCGTTGTACCAGTTTGATGCACTTAATCCCAATGTCGCTCGGCAAACGGTGTGGGTAGTGAGGTGCCTGTCCATGTTCACCATACCGGCGCCAGTCATGACGGGTGCTTTCAGTGACTTGCGAGTGGATCTCAACAGAGAGTGCCTTGCTGCCAAAGACCGTTACTCGAATTTCGATCTCCTTCGGCACGTACTCCTGGAACTGACACGGCAGCAATGCGACCTAGTCAAAGTGCTCTACGTTCTGCTCTGTAACGGGAGAGGTATAGATTACCCCAAATCGATCACTTCCATACTCGAATGACCCAATCGAAAGGGCCTTATAGACGATTTGACCCCCCATGCTTTTCGTAGAACTGTCGCGCCTCAAGAGGATCATTCGTCATGATCGTGTCCGGCACATCGAAACCGACTTCCTTGGCCCAGCACAACTGCGCCGCCTTAGAACTTGCCTCCACAATTCTATGCGGTCTACTCACCCAATAGCAGTCGAGGCTCTGCCACAAACCGGTGAGCGCTTCCTGCGCCTCCCGCTCGGCAAACTGCCGCACCGCCGCTTCCCAATTTGGAATCCTTGGCCTTTCTGGTCATCGATACCATACACTTGCAATATCTCCAAGATCCAGACACTCGCCTGGCAACGATATACGCCCTCGCATAATACCATCTTCAATTTTCTCAGTTAGTTGCACCTCTTGGGGAAAATCGGCCGTATGAAACCGCACAACACGCGCGCCCTTTTTCTTCAATGCATCCACCACGATATCCGCGTGCGGGTCATTAGGGCAAGTTAAAATTAGCATCGTTTCTGGCATTAGATTCTCTGTATGTATTCTTGAACACAGGCGCACCATATAGCACAACCGGTGCGATAAGACAGCATGAGAAAAGCAAAGCTTATTCCTCAGCATGCGGGCCTAGCACAAGAGGCGTCTGTCATATGCCAGCAATGGAGATACCACCACTACCTACGTATTCTGCAGTTGCAGACCGGTCCACATCCTCATCCATTGCATTGTCAACGCTGACGAAACAATCTACACGGCACTAGACCCACCTACTGATTCCTACCGTCACCAACTCACCAAAGCCTTATGGGGGGGCATCCATCGAAATGGTCCAGTCACCGTCCGGAAAGAGGATCAAGATATGTGTTGAGTCATCGACCCAAACATACTCCCAGGTGAACCAGGCGTTCGGATTAGTATCGTCGCCGCCCATGAGTAATGGTACCTTTTGGACCTCTCCGTCAACCGTCTGCAGAAGCATTAGACCTACCCCTTCTTCCCAAACAACACTCTCTTCAAAGACGAGCGGGAACGGAAGCACGGTCTCCTGTGGCGTCTGAGGTGTTGGAATCAATCTTGCCGCTTGCTCGTCCTGCATCGCTTGGTGGGTGAAGAAGCCCTTCTGCAGGAGCAAGGGGAAAGGTACGGCTTCCTCAATGAGGCTTGTGGTTAAGGGGGTTGTTTTCCATCGGGTATCTCCTTTACTCGTAATACTACAATTGACTCTATAGGAGGAAATCTGTCTGTCAACCCCTTTTCCCAGATTCTTTACAAAAAAGAGTAGATTTTGTCTAGACAGAATCACCACATCCGAGCGGACTATGCCTTCACCGCGATGTGATATCTCCACTGCCAGCGCTAAGATCTCCTCAGGATCGGCTCAGGCCTTTTGCCCGCATGAGAAGATGACACGCAACAGTGACCGCTCAGAAATGCAATGGATGGTCGGATGCTGGAAGATCTACCTCAATGTCGTCGCGAGCCAGTTCCCTCAAGAAGTAGTCGGGGTCTTCCGTGTGGATAGGGACGAGACGCTGAGGATTAATCTCGCGGACAATGCCCACTAGCTCGGCACCGCTGGCATGGCCGGAGGCGTGCAAGGGGCCTTCCTGCGTTTCGCCTAATCCGTGAGCCTCCACATCGAAGTGTTCCAGCCAATGGCCCAGCCGCTGGTGGTTGATCGCCATTTCCTCATTGAAGGCCTCGCTGCTGGAATAGATGTAGACCGCCGGTACCGGCGCAAGGCTCGCCAACTCGTTGATGTCCCAGAACGAGAAACAGAGAATATAGTCACCGGGACTGTTGCGCACCTCTTCCGCATCCACGAGCAGGGCGTTATGCCGCTCCAGGAGCTTCTTCTCCCAGCCGCTGACACGTGAACGGCCCTTCTGGTAAAGGGCAAAGTTCGGTGCCGTGCCAAAGTCGGGTACCTCATCGGGCGCGGCATAGTGCATCGCCTCCAGGAGGTACGCGTCTTTGTTGAGTACGGCCAAGCGCCGATCGGTCTCCCGCGCAATCTTGTGAAAGATGAGGAGCCGCTCCACGTTGCGCGGGCCGAAGTCGGCAAAGACCAGCTTGCCCCTCGCTTGCTGAACTATCTCGGCTGCAGTTTCGTAAACATCTTGTTCGGATGTGGGAGCACTTTCCGCTCCGCGCGTCCCTTCACAGAGCAAGACCGTCGGCTTGAGTGCCGCCAGCGCCGCCACCGCCTCTTGTGTCTGCGCGCCATGCCGACCGTGCAAGCGCAAGTCGCCGGTATACGCCACCCACCCGGCGGCGGTTTCGACGGCAAAAGCGGCCGCGCCATAGATGGAGTGGTCCACCGGAAACCAGCGCAAGGCGTTGCCCGCGCCGATTGTATCGCCTGCCGCTTCCACGGGCGTTGCCGCCATGCCTCTCCGTGCTTGAGGAGACTCGTGCCAAAATCTCTCCGCTTCTAGCGAAAGCGGCCCAGAGAGCACGCGCAGCGGACGCTGCTGCAATGGCGCTCCGCGCATAGTTTGCAGCACGCCATCCTTGCTTTCGCGCGGAACGGCATATGCCATTTCCCGCTCCATGTCGGAGGGCCCGCTATCCTGGATCGCCTTAGAAATGAGCGCCGTAAGGGCCGTGGTGTAGAGCGGAATGTCGGGGCGTAGGAAAGAGACCGAACCGGTGTGGTCAACGTGAGCGTGGCTCAGCAGCACGCCATCCACATGATCGAGCGTGCGTGAGAGCGGCTCAGACTGCCAACGCCCCCAAAAGTCGGCGTCCGGTTCCAGATCGGGACGATAGATGCCCTGCAACGGCGGCAACATGCCGGTCTGGAAGAAGTCGTTCAAACCATAGCCTGCACGGGGATTCAAAAACTCTTCGAAGTATTTCCCCCGCGCCTTGAAAGAAATGCCGAAGTCAAAGAAGAGGCGTGTGGCGCCGTCAACGAGCAGGATCTTGTTGCCCCCGATCTCGTTGCTGCCGCCGTAGAAGAAGAGCTCAGGCATTGGCAATCTATCTTAGCGATACACAAGTGACCAACAATCGTAAATGAAATGTAGGGGCGGTTCGCGAACCGCCCCTACTACTACTACTACTACGAAATCTCGATTCTATTGTCGGCGACGCTACACGCAATCCTGCACTCTTAGATAAACAGCGGCGCCAACACGAGCGAACCGCCCCTACTCAATCTCGATTCTATTGTCAGCGACGCTACACGCAATCCTGCACCCTTAGATAAACAGCGGCGCCAACACGAGCGTAATCGTGGAGAAGAGCTTGATAAGCACGTGGAGGGACGGTCCGGCCGTATCCTTGAGGGGGTCGCCAACGGTATCGCCGACAACAGCCGCAAGGTGCGCCACCGAATTCTTGCCGATCACGTTGCCATCAGCGTCCTTCAGATTGCCCGCCTCAATGTACTTCTTGGCATTATCCCACGCGCCGCCGCCGTTATTGAGGACTGTCGCCAGGATGATACCGGACATCGTACCCACCATGAGGAAAGCGGCCTCTGCCTCCCACCGCAGCGCGACGCCAACGATGATCGGGGCCGAAATCGCCAAGACGCCGGGGAGAATCATCTGGCGGAGGGCCGAGCGGGTAGTAATATCCACGCAGCGAGCGTAGTCGGGCCGCACCGTGCCTTCCATAATGCCGGGGTTCTCCGCGAACTGACGACGGACTTCCTCGATGATATCGCTCGCCGCGCGCCCCACGGCGCGAATCGCCAGCGAGCTAAAGAGAAAGACGACCATCGCCCCGATGAAACCGCCAATGAAGACCTCGACCTTCACCAAGTCCACTTGTACGGCCTCATACGGGAGGTTCAACTCGAACCGCACCTCATCGAGAAACGCTTGGAAGAGGAGGAAGGCCGCCAGACCGGCAGAGCCGATGGCGTAGCCTTTGGTGAGCGCCTTGGTGGTGTTCCCTACCGAGTCGAGCTGGTCCGTAATCGCGCGGGCCTCTTCCGGCGCGTCCGACATCGCGGTAATGCCGCCTGCATTGTCGGTAATCGGCCCGAAGGTATCCATCGAGAGCACGTAGGCAGCGCTCATGAGCATGCCCATCGTCGCCACCGCCGTCGCATAGATGCCCTTCACCGACGAGCTCACACCTTCCACTTCGGCCATCGTGCCGAGCCAAAAGGAAAGACCCAGCGCCAAGACAATCGCGAGCACCGACGTGGCGGTTGTCTCCAGGCCGAGGGCAAACCCGCTAATGATATTCGTGGCCGGTCCGGTACGGGAAGCTTCCGCAATTTCCTTCACCGGACGCCAATTGCCGGACGTATAGTACTGGGTGATGTACACAAAGGCTAGGCTGGTCAAGATGCCTACCGTCCCTGCCCAAAAGAACATGAGGTCTTCCAGCAGATAGTGCACCGAGACGAACATGAAGATAATCGAGAGCCCGGTAATCACGTAGTAGCCCTTATTAAGGGCCGACATCGGATTATCGGGATTGGCGCCACGCGCCAGGAAGATACCCACGATAGAGGCAACCAACCCAAATGCGCGCACGATCAGCGGGAAGAGCACCCAGGCGAGATTATTGGTAGCAACCGCAAGGCTCGCCCCGAGGATCATCGCCCCGATATTCTCGGCAGCCGTCGACTCGAAAAGGTCCGCGCCGCGACCGGCGCAATCGCCCACGTTATCGCCTACCAAGTCAGCAATCACCGCCGCATTGCGCGGGTCGTCTTCGGGAATTCCTTGCTCAACCTTACCGACCAAGTCCGCGCCCACGTCGGCAGCCTTAGTGAAGATACCGCCGCCAAGCTGGGCAAAAAGCGCCACGAAGCTAGCGCCGAAGCCGAAACCAACGATACTGCTCACGACCGCAACCGAATTCTCCGGCGTGAGGTCAGTGCCGCCGTAGATCAACAGCATTGCGCCGACGCCGATAAGACTCAGCGCCACGACGAGGAAACCGGAAACAGCGCCGCCGCGCAGTGAGACCTTCAGCGCTTCTTCCAAGCTCGAACGAGCGGCGCTAGCAGCACGTCCGTTCGCCTGTACGGCAATGTACATGCCGACGAAACCGGAGAGGCCCGAACATATCGCGCCCACCAGAAAAGCCGCTGAGGTCTTGATGCCGAGCGTAGTGTCAGATGAGAAATAACCGACAATGGCGCCAATCACAATCGCCGCCACAATCGCCAAAATCGCGATCGTGCGGTATTGCCGATTGAGAAATGCGGTAGCGCCTTCGAAGATCATGCCCGCGATTTCCTGCATCTGCTCGGTACCCCGGTCGCGGCGCAACACATCGTACGCTAGCCAAATAGCGAAAATAACCGAGATAATACTGGCAATAGGGACTGCCCAGATTAGTTCCACGTTACTGTGTACCTCCCGTCGTTGGCACTTTGCTCTGCCTCAACACCTCGCTCAAGGCACTGAAGAATGACTCCATTTCCTCTTCAGTTCCAATCGTAATACGCAAAAAACGCTCCAAACCGTGTTGACGGAAGTAACGCACCAGCACCTTCTGCGCCTTCAATGCTTCGAATACGTCCACTGCCGCGTGTTGCGTTGGCTCGACAAAGAGAAAATTCGCGTCAGAGGGGTAAACTTTGCAGGGAAATTCCTGCGCCAACCTGGCGGCCACGCGCTCCCGTCGCACGCCAATTTCAGCGCAAACTGCCCGCATCCAATCGTAGTCTTCCAGCGTTGCAAGCGCAATCGCTTGGCTGGGTCGGCTGACGCTATATGAATCTCTGAGCTTCCACAAGGGTTCCAAGAGCTCGGGTCGCGCAAACGCGTACCCTACACGGACTCCGGCGAGACCGAAAGACTTGGACATGCTGCGCGACACAATAATGTTGTCATACTGCCGCACCAAGGGCAACGCAGACGCTGAAGCAAAATCAACGTAGGCCTCGTCTACCACCAGCAGACCGGCACACTGCTGCGCCAATCGCTCTATCTCAGCAGGCGGCGTATACGTCCCCGTCGGCGAATTGGGGTTTGAAACCGCCGTCAGCGTTGCTTGCTCCGCTGCCAACGCATCAATAGGCACCGCAAAGTCGGGGCCCGGCTCAACGGTCTTGATAACAGCATCCTGCATGTGCGCCCAGACTTCATAGTAAGGGTAGGTGGGAAACGTGTACGCTACGGATTGCCCTCGGTCAACATAGGCGCGAAAGATCAGATTGAGGATTTGGTCCGAGCCGTTATCCACATAGATCCACTCGACGTCAAGCTCATAAATCTCTGCCAGCTTGTGGCGCAGGTCTCGCGCCAGGGGATCGGGATACCGTGAAAGGGCTTGATTGGCTTGGCCTTCAAGCGCTGCCAACGCCTTTGGCGAAGTGTGCGGATTCTCATTCGTATTGAGCTTTGTCCACCCCGTTCCCTGGGGCTGCTCCCCAGGCACATATGGCGACATTTCCTGGACGGCTTTTCGTGCGGCCGGAATCACTGGTTGTTTCGCTCCCTCGGCACTTACTTTGCTATTGTGCCTTCCGCATGCTGCAACTCTTAGCAGATCAAGACGCCATTGGTGCGGAAGCCCTGACAAATGGAGAGGTCAATCCTCGCCAGCATATTGGCAACTGGAGCATTATAACGAACATTGTGAATAATGTCACGTAAGATACCTGCACGTCCACGAGAAGCACGATAGCGCCTGCAAGTGCTTGACAGAGCAGTCATTCTACAACTGCAATTCGCGAATTAGCACGCCCGCCACTATGCGCCAACTACGCCATTATCTAAGTTGCCGCCTGACGCTCATTGCAGTCACAGCCCGGATGCAAGCTGCCGGCGTTCGCCACAGCCGCAATGTGTGCTACCGTTTCAAGGTCAGATGAATTGCCGAAGCGAAGGGCTATCGGAGCCTGTGGCTTGAGGAATTCAGGGCAAGGGAAGGGAATTCTATCATAGGTGTTTTGCAGAGCATGCTCGTAAGAAATCTCTCTCTCTGGGCCTTTTGGTTCCTCAGTACCTCGGCATGGGCCGCATTGTGTCTCTCCCTCTTCCTGGGGCGCACCACGCCGCTGACATTGAGCCGCTGGTGGCTGGTGGGGCTCGCCGGGATACTATTTGCTAGTTTCGTAGCACGCCTTTTATTTATCGCTGTCTTGCGGCGTGGAATGGGGGCCACAGGCACGTCGCTCAGTGCTCAGCGGCGCGCCCCTCTAACCGATATCCCGCTTGCCGTCACTTTGCCGTTACTCGTGCTTGTCTATCTCTCCGATGGCTTCAATCACACCCTCAATTCTCATCCTCTGCTCCAATGGATGGTAATCTTCGTGCCCATTGGAGCAGCCATTGTCATCCATGAAGCCATACTCAATCGGTCTGCGCCGCACTGGACAAACGCATTCTCCAGGATTCCGGCCCTCAACCCTCGCACTATTCTATTTGTGCAGGACTTGCTCGCAATTGCCCTTCTCGTTGGGTTAGCACTACTCTTCTTCTGGCCGATCTTCACCGGCCGCGTGCCGATTCCCGCCGACCTCTTGCCCTTCACTCCCCCCTGGGGCGGATTGCTGACAAACGGCCCGCCGGTAGTACGCAATCCAGTGGGTTCCGACACACTCTGGCTCATATACCCATACGCTCACTTTCGGCATCTGATAGCGGAGAGCACCCTATTCCCTTTGTGGAATCCTTACGTCTTCGCAGGCACCCCTTTTCTCGCAGAATCCAGCAACACACAGCTTCTACAGCCTCTCCACCTGCTCTTTGCCATTCTGCCGCCGGGTACGGCTATCGCGGCCACGATGCCGCTCCACTTGGTTCTGGCCGGCATCAGTATGTACGCCTATCTCCGTGTCATCAACTTGCCGCGAGGGTCGGCACTGATAGGCGCGATTACGTTCATGCTTGCCTCGGTTGCCACCTGGTGGTTGCTGCTCAACTACATCCAGGCAAGCGTGGTGTGGCTCTTGCCCACAGCGCTTCTGGGCACAGAGCTCATTCTGCGCGGCCGCTACCGTTGGGGCATGCTTCTAACCTCGGCTGCACTCAGCCTGGCGCTCTTTGGGCACACTCAGATTACCTTTTACATTTTGCTTACGACCGGCTTGTACGCGGTATGGATGCTCACCGCACGATGGAGGCGAGAGAAACTGCAGTCACGGGCTCTACTAGCGCGCATTGGAATTCTTGCCGGTAGCATATTCTTTGCACTGGCTCTTGCGGCAATCCAACTGCTCCCGAGCCTTGAGCTGACGCAGCTTTCCCATCGTGCAGCGGTTACCGATCCCACTGGAATAATACCTTTGCCATTGTCCCGTCTAATGACACTACTATTGCCGGGTATTGCCGGCTTTCCCCCCTCGGGCACCTCTTGGGGTAGCACAAACCCCTTCGACTCCACCCTCTATTTGGGCGTGCTTCCGCTCGCATTGGTTTTTTGGGCAACATGGACACGCCCAAACCGCTATCTTGCATGGGGTGCAGCGCTCACTATCGTTGGTCTCCTGTTAGCCCTGGCTTGGCCAAAGCCTGAGTTTCTTGCCACGATTTTCCCGCCTTACCAACTCTTTCCCCAACAGGGCCGCATTTTGCTCCTGGCAAAGTTTGGCATGGCCTTGATGGCAGCCTTTGGGGCTAAAGCCGTGCTCGCCCACGTGAAGCCAACCCCGAGCCGGGTACTTCCATTGTTTTCGGCCGTCGCGGCGCTCTTGTTAGGAGGAGCAGTGCTCGCTTTCGCCTTGCACGAGTGGCCCGAACCAATGACGGATACGTATCCCAAAGCGGTTGCTGCCTTGTTTGACAGCATTGGTTGGCTTACCGCCATGGCACTGGTAAGCGGTGGCGCGCTGCTTCTCGTGCTCCGCTGGGGCAAGCTCATTCCGATCAGCAGCATCCTTCTCTTCGCCGCGGTCGTACTTCTTGATCTTGCTGGCTTTGCCGCACCGCTCTACACATACGTCCCTGTCTCTGCGCTCTATCCTCCTACGCCGATGACCGCCTATTTGCAGGAACAGCGGGAAGAGCGGCTCTTTCGCATCATCGGCGTGCCGCGAACAACCTTTCTGTCAAACTCGGCAATGGTATACGGCCTTTCCGATGCGCGCGGCTACAACGCGCTCTATCCTTTGCGAGTCCTGCAGTTCGCCCACCTTGTCAACGGCTTGGACCCGCTTGCCGCATATTCTTCTACCGGTGGCTATACCGGCTTCTATTCCGACCATCACCGCATTAACTACGACACGCTCCATGATATGCGGCTGCTTAGTCTGCTGAACGTCGAGTACATCGTGCTCGATAAGCAGTATCGGCCCTCGCCGCCGTTGGACCTTTCCGAGCTTGACTTCGTGATGGAGCAGACGGGAATACGCGGCGGCGTGCTCTACCGCAACTCTAACGTCTTGCCACGCGCATTTCTTGTCGGAAGTGCAATGACGGTGGCAGACTCCGGAGAAGCTGCTAGGCGCCTGCAAGACCCGGAGTTCGACCCCGCACAGCAGGTCGTCCTGGAGAATGCTGCGGCGTTGCCGTCCTATCCGTCGCCGCAAGAAAGTTTCGTGGATGTCGAAACCTACGCGCCGGAGCACGTACGCATCCGTGTGGAATCCGATGCTCCCGCATGGCTTCTGCTCACCGATACCTATTATCCGGGCTGGCAGGCCACCGTGAATGGCGATGCGGCTCCCATCTACCCAGCCAACGTACTATTCCGGGCAGTTGCCATTCCGCCGGGCAGCAGCACCGTGGAGTTTACCTACCAACCTGCCTCCTGGCGCTGGGGCGTGCGTATCTCCCTGGCAGCACTCTTCATTTGGCTCATGATCCTTCTCTACCCTTTGCGAAACCGATTCAAGACCCAACGCGTACAAGGTAAGCGGGCAGGGCTACCAGCGAGCCCACGGTAAATCGGCACTATCCAGCCACACGTGCTTGTGCCCATACTCATGGGCGACTGGGGGTCTGGACGCGTTCCCGGTAGCGCCGCAAGCAGTCGGATGGCAGAGAGCGACTTCGCTACGCCATTGTCGACTCAGGCCCACTTGGCAGTACCGAAGTCTCGCAGCATGGGCATTGCAACCCTAAGTAGAAGGCAAGTTGCCTTTGAAGAAAACAGAAGAGGAGTACCATTCAGGGTACTCCTCTTCTTATGTACTAGAGTACTAGCAACTACTGGATGCAGCCGCCATCGGCCAGCCAGTTCTCCAACTGACCCTGCGTGCGCTCCAGTCCCTCGGGCACCGTCAGAGTGCCCGCAACCATCTCGTCCCACGTCTCCCGCCAACCGGCGTTGAACTCGGTCTGCTTGAAGATTGTGGGGGTAATGCGGCTATTGGCAGCCTGCATGAGATAGACGTTGACATCCTCATAGTCGGTGGTTGTTGCCGGCGCGATATTCTTGTTGGCAACATAGCGACCGCCACCCATAGCGGCAACGGCATCAACCACGTCGGCGCTGAACGTATGCTTCAGGAACTCCCAACCACCGTCGGGGTTCACACCGGAGCCGCCGAGATACATGGCGTTGTTTGCCAAAGCGATCTCACGTCCGGCAGGACCGTTCGGCATCGGCGCCATGCCAATCTCAAAGAGATTGTTCGGCGTGATCTTGGCCTCGAAGGTGCGGACGTTGAAGGAGCCGCTGTTGAACATGGCTTGCGTGCCCTCAGTGTATGAGCCGCCCATCACCTTGTGTTTCAGCGCCACGTCCACGTGGAACTGCACTGCGTCGCGGAAGGAGTCGGTCGTGAAGGTGGGCATTGTGCAGCCCGCATCCCAGAAATCGGCGCCGTACGCCCAGGCATACATGCAAAGGTAGGACGTGTAACCGGCGTAGAGTCGCACGCCGCCCTGCACGATCTCATCGCCTTCCATCTTGGTCAGCACCTTGGCGTCCTCCAAGAGCGCTTCATAGGTCCACTCGCCATCGGCTTCCTTCTCGGCTGGGTTCTTCAGGCCCGCCTCGGTGAAGAGATTCTTGTTGAACCAAATCTCTTTGCCGTTGCTGAACCACGCCAAGCCGTATATCTTGCCCTGGTACCTCTCTGTCGTGGCATCATAGAAGTCATCGGGAGAAACGTCGGCATCCGCGGCCATATAGGGGTCGAGGTTCGTGATGATTTCGGAGCCGATGAACGGGCCCAACCAGGCAAAGTAGCCGTAAACGGCATCAAAGGCAATTCCGCCCGCCTGGGCCGCGCCGGCCTTAGCCGGCAATTCGCCGAAGCTCGTACCGGTTACGGTGAGATTCAGGTCCGGATTCTTGTCCGCGAAGGTATCAAAGATGCTGCCCCAGGAGTTCTGCCAAATCTCGTTCTGGGCCAGGTCTACGTGCAGGTAGTTAACCACTGCGGCTTCAGGCGCCTTTGTTGTCTCTGCAGCCTTGGGCTCCTCGGCCATCTCTTCCTTGGCCGGAGCATCCTCCGTCATCATCTGCGCTTGGCCGCAAGCTGCCAAGAGCAGTCCTGCCCCGGCCAGCGCACTTCCCCCGAGAAACGTTCGACGTGACAAACCTTTTCGCATACTCAGCCTCCTATGTGTGGCATTCGCTCCCTCTGTTGGTTTCTTGCACCTGAAAACAGAGGAACTATCCATTCGCTTAGGTCATTCTACACAAACAACCCCGGATGAGAATCCTCCCATCCTAACCGTGCAAGGATAGTCTATGTTAACACCAAAGTCAAGTGCCTAACGGACGATATTTTACCACTAGGGCGCTTTGCGGTGTGGAAGCGGATTCCTTAAGCGAAGATGGGCCTCCAACCGGGCACGATTACCGCTCTATCCGCTTGCGGGGCTTCTCAAGCTCCCACTCTGCACGCTGGAGCTCTGCTCGCCGCAGTCGAACTCGCCAGAGTCGCCCCCAAAAGAGGGCCAAGGGCCAGAGCAGCGCTACAATGGCCGCGGGCGCCATCCAATGGGTGCCGATGACGAAGATGAGCGAATCCTCGGCGCTAAAGAAGAAGAGAATCGCGCCGCCAATGAAGAGCTTGATGAGAATCAGCATCCAAATCAGCACCCAGCCGGGTACCGGGCTTTCGTCTATGGACGGCTCGATAAGTTCCCGCGGGCGTTCCGTGAGAAGCCGCCACACGTACTTGCCACTGCCACGTTGTCCAGCCAATTGCCGTTTCATTGAAACTGATTATACCGCATCCGATCCCACGTACCACTGCCGCAAGCCCATTTGGCGGGAAAGTGATGGCATGAGCACTGATCGGTTGAGGTCTCGCGAAAGACACGCCGCATCGCGGCGGGCTGCCATTTCGCCTCACCCTTTACTGGGCTACAATTGAATTTAGCAGAGTTTGCTGCGGGAGTAGCTCAGTTGGTAGAGCGCTAGCCTTCCAAGCTGGATGTCGCGGGTTCGAGTCCCGTCTCCCGCTCCCTCCGTTGCTCGCTCTTCTTTGTGGCTTGGCCCTCGCTTTTTTGCGTTGTCTCGTTGCCATGCGACGGTCCACAAAAATACAGATAAACAGGGAGATCTCTGGCTCGTCCCCGCGGGCCAGCATCCGGTCATAGAGATCGGCATCGTTTGTTGTGGCAACGCCAGCCTCAATGCCAGTGACCGCCTTACCGCCCTGCATACTAAAGCATCCGATGTCTCCGAGCGAACCGACCGGCTTCCCCTCCCACAGTGCTCCGTGGGCATGAGATGCATCTTCAATCAGAAGAATGTCTGTTCCTTCCACAATCTCGCGGAAGACATCCATGTCAGCCGGATTCCCGTATACATGAGTAACGATGACGGCACATGTGTTCGGCGTGATTTTGCGTCGCACATCTTCTGGATCTGCGCAGAATGTCTCCAGATCAATGTCACAGAACACTGGCGCGGCATTGCAGTGCAGAATAGGCGTGATACTGGCGTGCCAGGTAACCGACGGCACGATTACCTCTTTCCCCCGGCGGGCACCAGAGGCAAAAACCGCCGCGTGGATGGTGGAAGTGCCATTGCAATGGGCGAGGGCATAGCGCGTGCCGACGAATTCCCGGAACTGTGCCTCAAACTTCTCGATCTCATCGTAGGCGCTGCCGTAGTTGTCGAGAACAGCATTCACATACTGTTTTTCCAGCGCGCTCACTTTCTCCCAACGATCATTCATCGGCGCAGTCACAGACTTCGGGCCGCCCTCAAGCGCAAGCGCCTCTGTACTAACTACCTTCGCCAACACACACTCCTCTGTGATGTGCAACTGTTCGACTCATTCTATTCGTGATGACTCATGTCCATGCTAGATTGGGAACGAACCGCAACCGAGCACCGTCTCCTCCAAGTGATCTACTGTCGCCACTCAGGGGGGCGCTGCGCGAGGATCGAGTTCATTTGGTCTCCCATGGTCCGCAGCCCTTCCGGCACCGTGGTCTCGCCCTTGATCATACGTCCCATTTCCGCTCTCGCGACCTTGAGTACCTCGCCACGCTCAGGCAGCACGCCGGACGTATGGCCGCCGCTTTCCCAAACATCTACCGCGTCGAGCACCTGGGTGCCCTTGAACGGCTCCAACCACTTGGGATGCCTGGCATATGTGATCACCGGCGGCCACGCGATGGCGCCGAACTGCGGCGTTTCCAGGAATCCCTGTTCAGAGTGTAGCCACATCAGGAAGTCCCAGGCCAGGTCTTGGACCTTGGACAGTGACAAAATGGAATACGCATTACCGAGCACGGCAGCCCGCTGGTTGACGCCCTTTGGCGGTGGCGCAAAGTCCAGGCTCTCTCCCAGAAACTTCCGGATCGTGTTGTGGCGAAAGATGCCGTTGTCCTCCATGGCCACAAACCCTGCCTCCAGGTAACTCTGACCCTGCGGGAGTTGCTCCCGCAGCTCAGCGGGCGGTGTGAACTGATGCTTGAGGTGCAGGTCAACATTGTACTGGGTACCTGCAATGGCGCCCGGATCTTCGCCGAATAGGGCTTTTTCCTTTTTCTCATCCAGGAGTGGCCCACCGAAATTGAGGACATAGGTGCCATGCATGTAGAAGATGTGGTTCTGCGCCACCCGCACAGCCCAGCGCTTCTCATCCGGATTGGTCAGTTTGCGACCCATTTCCAGCAGGTCATCGTAGGTCCAGTCTTTGGTGGGGTAATTGAGTCCAGCCTTGTCGAAGAGTTGCCGGTTGAACATGAAGCACTCACCGCCGAATTGGAACGTCAGCGCGTACAACTTGCCTCCCCAACCCCATGATTCCAAATCTGTGGTAAAGTAATCTTCCTTCTTGCGTGGACCTTTAGAGAAATACGGGTTGAGGTCCACAAGCATGCCGCTGAGGCCCCAGGGGAGAAACCAGTTGAGCTGGTTGTACGTGATGTCAACGGTGGCGGTTCCCGCCGCCCACTCGGTGGCGCGCTTCGTGTTCACCTCACGGTATTCCGGCGTAGTGTTGATCTTGATCCCCAGCGCCTCCTCGCCGATTCGATATGTCTCCGAGAGGGCTTTCCAGCGCGCATCTTCCGGGCTGTGATAGTTAGAGATGGTGATTTCCCTCACCCCAGTCTCCGGGGGCGCCGCTGCCTTCGGCGCTGGCTTCTCCTCAGTTTTCGGAGCCTCGGCGGGCGGTGCTGCAGGTACTGCGCCGCACGCTGCCAGTGTCAAGGCGCTCGCCGCTCCTACCGTTGCTGCAAGCACCTGTCGTCGCGTAATCGTACTGAAGCTCGCTGCCATGGTTCTGACCTCCTTCAGTCTTCTACCCGACATTTCCCATATGAACGAGTTCGAGATACAAAGTATCCCTTCCTCGCCACTGCTGGGAGTATAGCATTACCCCCCGCAATGTCAAGGAACTTGCCACCAGCTTTCAACCACGCCAGCCATGCTCTTTTCACCCCTCGCAGGCTCTCGCTCCTGTGCTAGGGCATGATAACTTCTCCCTCATCCCCGAGGGCCTTGCGTTCCCTTGCGCTCATCCTCGCTGTTCACCCATACACGCGGCGCAGGCAGCCGATACGCTCCAGTAGGAGAAGTGACTTGACAGCATATAGAAAGGGCATGCTGTCAAAGGTACCCAGAATCGGCGAGCCTGTTGCAAAAGTCTCCTCCGGCGGGATGCTTGGTAGACAGGGGTGGTCTGCGCATGATCTGCATACGCATGAATCCGTGACAGCTAGGTGGCTGAGAAAGGGAAATAGGCAGGAGATGAGGCAGCCAGAGCACCACAGGGGCCATGTCGACGACCCCAGCCGCTCGCAGCGGGCTGCCATTTCGCCTCACCCTTTACTGGGCTATAATTGAATTTAGCAGAGCTTGCTGCGGGAGTAGCTCAGTTGGTAGAGCGCTAGCCTTCCAAGCTGGATGTCGCGGGTTCGAGTCCCGTCTCCCGCTCCTCAGATCCCACACTCGCCCAGACTTCTATCCCTTCCGTCCGTTCCAAGTCGCATAGATTTTGCACCTGCACACTGCGATTCGCCCGGTCAGCAACGTCTCTCCCGCTCTCAAGTGGAGGTACCCCAAGCACGTCAGGGAAGGGAGCGAAGCCAACCCGCCGGAGCGGACAAACGGCTGCGACCGTACTATTCCCAGCGGAAGAAGCGCCAGGAGAGTAGCGCGGACACGATCATGAACAGCAGCAAGATTCCGAACCCTTGCACCATCGAGGCATAAGGGGTCGCCCCCACCATGATCTGGCGCAAGATGTCGGCGAAGTAAGTAAGCGGGAGCACTACAGCGATCGGGCGCAAGAACTCAGGCAGGAAATCGAGAGGAAATAGCGCGCCCGATAGAAACATCATCGGGAACTGCACCATCTGCACGATGGCAATGAGTGCCTCCGCACTGGGCGCCAGCGCGCCGAACAGGTAGCCAAGCGCAATGAATGCAAGCGTGCCAAAGACAACTACGCCAATAATTGCAGGCCAAGACCCTATCACTTGAATGCGGAAGAGCGCCAGCGCAACCCCCAGCAGAATTCCCGTTTGCACAAACGCTGTTGCAAGTCTCACGATTATCATGCTGAGCAGCAGCATCCAGCGCGACACAGGGGTCGCCTGCAAACGCCGCAACAACCGCTGCTGGCGCTGCTCGACGTACGTGGTTGCGCCAAAAAGGCCAATCTGCGCTATTGAAAGCGCCAGTATGCCCGGTGCAATGTAGTCTATCGGACGAAACCGCTCTGCCTGCACCGAGTGCGTTTCGATCGCCACCAAGCTGGGCTGCTGGGTGAATTCGCGTTGCACGCCCTCCACCACCTGTTGCACGATGCTCAACGCCGTCCCCGCAGACTGTTGCTGGCTTACGTCGAGATGAACCTGGATAGTCGCCAGCTCGCGCCTCTGCCAAGTGGCGGAGAGATCTTGCGGGATAACCACCACGGCCCGTCGGTCGCCTTTGCTGAGCGCTGCTAGCTCATCTTCCTCAGACCCGGTAGTTACCTCGAAGAGGGCTATCCCTGCGAGCGCCTGTGCTACCGTCTGACCGGCCGGGCCCTCATCCAGAATCACCAGGCCAACCGGCATCGACGCGCTACCGGATTCGCCAAATACAGAGCCGATGATGACCATCAACACCACCGGGAAGGCCAGCGTCCAAAAGAGCGCAACCTTGTCGCGCGCGAACTGCACGCCCGTGTAGTAGGTGAGTGTCCACAGCGCTTTCACTCGCGAATGGTCCTTCCCGTGAGATGGAGAAACACGTCTTCTAATGTACCTCGTTGAATCCGCAAGTCATCCAAACTCACGGCGAGATCGCCCGATCCCTGTAGGATGGCCGTCATGGAATCTCGTATGTTTGTGGTATGAATGGCAGCAATCCCATCCTTGATCTCTACGTGCGAGACCGCTGGCAGTTCTTCCAGCCGGCTTTTCTCTACGTTAGATGCGATCGGCACCTCGATTGCCCTTTCCGGTACGAATTCTTCTATCAGATCGCGGGGCGCCCCAAGGGCAAGAATCTTGCCGTGATCGATGATAGCCACACGCCGGCATAGGACTTCTGCCTCTTCCATGTAGTGCGTGGTGAGCAAGACGGTCTTACCTTGCTGGCGCATTTGCTCAACAATTTCCCAAAGTGCGCGACGGGCCTGGGGATCGAGACCGGTGGTGGGCTCATCCAAGAACACAAGCTCAGGATCGTTGATGAGCGTTAGCGCTAAGGAGAGCCGCTGCTTCTGGCCGCCGGAGAGGTGCTGATATTTTGCCTTGCGGCGCTCGTGCAACCCCACCAACTCAAGGAGATCGTCAATCGACACGCTGTTGCTATAGAAGCTGGCAAAGAGTCTCAATATTTCTTCGACGCTGAGCAGCGGGTAGAGCTGCGTTTGCTGCAACTGCACGCCGATTTGCGCCTTGACCGCATCGCCCTCTTGCGCCGGATCAAACCCCATCACACGTACGTTGCCGCTATCCCGCTGGCGCAGACCAATGAGAATCTCTACAGTCGTGGTCTTGCCGGCGCCATTTGGGCCCAGCAAGCCAAAGACCTCGCCCTCCTCGACGTCAAGACTGAGGCCGTCTACGGCCTTGAGGTCGCCGTATGACTTATGCAGGTTTTCTACTTCAATTGCCGACACGGAAGTACCATTTCAATTCATACCAGTATCCACCAACAATCGTACCATCCAAGCATTAGATTGACAATTTGCTAGTGACACAGGACGGGTCTTTCACTTAACCATGTTGAACATTCTTTCTTCAAAGGTTTATTTTACAATTGCAAGACCACTCCAGCAGCGACTGTTTCCGTGTTTCCACGCTTTAGCAAGAGTCGAGAAGGTACGCCCGGCTGCCGCACTGAATTGACTGGGCCTCAACGTACAGATCACTGCGGGGCATAAGGCCCGCGCTAGTTCCCATCGCAAATCACAAAGACCCTTGTTACCGGTCATCGGGCCGACAAGAGCCCCCGCCACAACCGTGAATTCCCAGTGCGGGCCAATGATATATAATCGCCATTGGTTAACCTTGAAACACTTTATGCTTATTGGGAGGAATACCCGTGGTCATAGATGCTCATCATCACCTCGGCCAGGAAGAAGACTACGCCGACAAACTCATCGACACTATGGCAAAGCTCGGCGTTGACCAAACAGTCCTGCTGGCTACCAACACCACCGGACCGGGCAGTTCGAATGAAAAGATCGAGAAAGCCATCAAGAAACACCCGGATAAACTCGTCGGCTTTGGGTGGCTGGACCCAGCGTTAGACCCCCATGCGGAAGATACCGTGCAGCAGCTCTTCGACCAAGGCTTCAAAGGTCTGAAGTTTATCAAGACCCGCAAAGCCTACGACGACCGCTCTTACATTCCCACATACCAGAAGGCTGCCGACCTGGAAATGCCCATTCTCTTCCACCAGGGGATCGTCGCGCGCCACGCCGGTGACATAGAGAACGACGTTCACTCCGGCCGCATGATGCCGGTGCACCTCGACTACATTGCACGGCAGGTGCCCGAGCTCGTCATGATCGGCGCGCACCTGGGCAACCCCTGGTGGTACGAAGGCGGCATGGTGCTGCGCTGGAATCCAAACCTCTACATGGACATCACCGGTTCAACGTTGAAGATGCTGGACCCCGAGGACGTGGGCAAGATTCTCTGGTGGCGGCGCGACAGCCAGTATCGCGATCCTTGGGGACGCGGCGCCTGGGAGAAGATAATCTTCGGTACTGACGTGCCGTATTTCCTCATGGAAGACGTGATGAACGACTATCGGAATTGCATGGACGTGCTCGGCGTGCCTCCCGACATTCAGCAAGGCGTCTGGGGTGACACAATGGAAAAAATCCTGACCTACGAGCTCTCCGAGAAGCACCGTCCCTTTGACGATACGGGCGGCCATTACCCTCACGCCATTCCCCAAGATGACAAATAGGCCGAGGACGCGCGTACAACGGATTAGTGATAATTTCCGCACGATGGATTGCGTGCCGTGAATCTCGTGGCTCCGTTGCTGCGTTCGCTATTCTATATACCTTCCACTGAACGTACCTACCGCCGAAACCTCTCTGTCCTCTTGAGTTGGGAGGCGGTGTGGGGGTGCGGCCTCGCCTTTGTTGCGCCGCCCGTAATCAATGCGCTGCTCCTGCAGTTGACCGATTCCCGTACGCTTGTCGGCTTGGTGTATCTCTCCCACGTCGCTTCTTTGCCTGCTTTGATACCCGCCGCCATGCTGAATCAAAGGCTGCGGACGCGGCGTCACATTCTTGCCGGGTCAAACGCCACCATTGGGCTCTTCTACGTGCTCATCGGCGTTGTAGTTTGGCAACTCTGGCAGCATCCTGCCGTTGCCATCCTCCTCCTGTTCACGTTGCTTGCCCTCACCTGGCTTACTCTTGGGGCCGTCATTGCCCCGGCGTTCGAGCTGATGAGTATTCTGTTTGGCCGAAACTACGGTACCGTGAGCGGCTGGCAATTCTCCGTAAATCGCATAACCGGCGTTGTAGGCGGACTCATGGCGACGTGGTTGCTCTCGGCCTGGGCTTGGCCGACGAACTTTACACTGGTCTTCATCGCCGGCGGAACCTTCATGATTCTGGGCAACACCCTCATTCTGCTCGTAGATGAACCGGCAACGCCGCCGCGCACGTCGTTTCAGTCGCTCCGCACGTATACGCGCGCCTTGACCGATCAAGTGGTGCGCCATCGGGATTTCATGAGGTTGTTGATCGTGGCTGCCTTGACCGGCCTCTTTCAGTCCGTACTGAACTTCTACTCCGTCTATGCCTTTGACGCAGTGGCCTTGCCGCTGGCTGCCGCCGGGTTGCTGGCCGCCGTAGGGTTCATCGCCAGCGCTTGCGGCGCGCTGCTGGGCGGCTCGCTTGGCGATAGGCGGGGCCACCGCTTCCTCATGCGCACCGCGCTCATTGGTTTCGTCATCTCTCTGCTGCTCTTGCTGCCTGCCTGGCAGCCGGCCTTCTTCACGGCCTGGATGCTCGGCAATGCGGCGCTCATGACCATGATGATCGCGCGCATAAATTTGGCAATGGACTTTGCCCCCGCGGGCGACAAGGGCACGTATACGATGGTGGTCTTCTTAGTGGCGCAACCTATGCTCGGCCTGTCCGCAGTGGGTGGCGGCGCTTTGATCGATCTTGCCGGGTATCTTCCTTACTTTATCGTTACCTTGACGCTGGCGCTGGTCGCGCTGGGAATCACATTCTTCTTCAAAGATCCTCGACTCGCGTCGGACTTTAGATAGGACTGCCTAATTGCTCTCATCCCCTACCTGGAATGCGGCATCTGAACACTGGAGCAGGTATAGAGACAGAAGAATCAAGTAAGAGTGGGTTTGGCTATTCTTCAGTGTCGGTTGTGTTACTCTTACGCGCGCGGGGCAGATCCCCACTTGCTGAGGCGGGGTGCCTCGAGAGTCTGCATGCAGAACTCTTGGTTAGAGGCGATTGCCAAGAACCTTCATGCAATAGCAAATTGAAGTATTGCTTAGCATGTTTGATAGCGCTGCCACTCCGGTGTCAGGTCTCCTTAGGTGCCGAGCGAGCTAATTGCAAGAAACGCATGAATCTACATGGGGTAGAGTCGGCCACCTCAGACCAATGTGAGAAATTGGCCAAGGGACGGATCCCCCATCACAACTGGCGAAACCCGCAACGTTGCAGATTGAGACACCCGCAAATGAACAGTCCCGCAAACATGCTCGTTAGGATCTTGGAGTGACCGTACTCGCGTTGCTGCTCGTGCTGGCAGCGGCCTTGGCGCATGCCACGTGGAACCTGCTCCTCAAGCGCAGCGGCCGGCCCCTAATCTACACCTGGAATCTGTGCGTGGCCGGTACCGTCGTCACGCTGCCGATCGCTTTGTATCTACTTTCCAGGTCAACGATTACGCCCATCGGCTGGGGATTCTTCCTGGGCACCGCGATCATCCACGCGTTCTACTTCACACTGCTCGCTCAGGCCTACGAGCACGGCGACCTGTCGGTGGTCTATCCCCTGGCTAGAGGGGTCGGCGTGGCGCTCACGCCCATTGGCGCAGTGCTGTTTCTCAGCGAGCACATCAGCCTGCCGCAAGGGATCGGCATTGCCGGTATTGTTCTGGGGCTGCTCATACTCCAAATTCCTGCAAAACTCTCGCGCCAAGCACTTGCCGCTCACTTCCGACCTTCCGCCGGTATCGGCTTCGCCGTCGTCACCGGTGTGACCATCGCGACGTACTCGCTGTGGGACAAGGTGGGCGTTTCCCACGTGCCGCCGCTGCTGTACGTCACCGGAGCATTCCTCGGCCCGGCCCTTACGATGTCGTGGCTGCTCCGCCGCCGGGTGAACTCCCTAGTTGCCGCGTGGCGCGCGCATCCGGTCTCCATGGGCGCCGGCGCAGTGCTCTCGCCGCTGGCCTACAGTCTCGCGCTCGTGGCCCTCTCGATTGCGCAGGTGAGTCAAGTGGCGCCATTGCGCGAAGTAGGGGTAGTTATCGGCACGGTGCTGGGCATCATGGTACTGCGCGAGCAGTCGCCGGTGCCGCGCATCGGGGGCGCAACTGTGATCGCTTTGGGCGCTATCGTGCTCGCGTATAGCAGTGTGACAGTTTGAAGACGACCGATTCTAGTAGTACAACACCATTGCACTGACGGGTAGTTGCACGGGGCATGGTTGCCTAACACTGCAGGTCAACGGCGCAGGTTTCAAACCTACGCTACCGGCGCTCCAACACTGCATCAAGCGCTTGCTTTGCAATATCCACCGCCACTTCGCGGTCCTGGCTGCGAAATGCCTCGTCGAAGATCTCAATTGCCACGTAGCCGTCGTAGCCTATCTCAGCAATCGCCTGGAACCATCCCACCAAGTCTATGACGCCTCGACCGGGCAGCACGCGGTCCGTGTCTTCCAGGCTCATCACGTCGGCATGGGGCGCATCATTCACGTGTAGGTGCACGATGTCCTCCGCGCGCAAGGACCGGATCTGTCCTAGATCGCCGCCGCTGGTGAAGTAATGGAACGAGTCAAGGATCAAGCCGACGTTCGGCCTGCCGGTCTCGCGGAGCATAGTAATGGTGTCCGGCACGTTATTGATGAATGCATGCGGTTCGTCCAGCCGGAACGTGCGCAGACCCAGAAACTCCAGGCCGATGGCAACGCCATGAGGCTCCGCCCGCTCAGCCAATATGCCCGTACGATCTCTCAGTATCCGGCGTGCCTCGTCCGACGGCAGCGACATACGATTGGGGAAGTACGAGCCGGTGCGCCGGCAACCAACGGATTCTGCCATCGCGCAGTTCTCCGAAAACTGGTCAAGAGACTGCATAAACTCTGCCTCCGGCGAAAAAATCCCTGCCGGGATAAATCCCATGAAGGCGGGCAGCGCACCGTGGGCGGCAAAGAGGTCCCGCACGGTCGCAGGCGATGTCTCCTCCACCAATGCCCGCACTGCGCCGAAAGAAGCGTCTACTCCCGGTAAGCCAAAGCGCTTGGCAAGAGCAAGCATCTCCTCCAACGAATAGCCTGCTTCTAGAATTGACCCATGAAGTGATTGTCGTGGCAAGGTCATGTTCATTCTCTCCATTGTGAAGCCGCTGCCATTCTTCTGATGTACTCTGCTACTTTCCTCAAGGGGCGTCCGTATAGTCGAACTTCCAAAACACCTCTTCCTCAAGCAGGGCAGCCGGTAACTCCGGCCAGTCTGCAATACCTATGCGCTCCGCATACATGCTGAGCGCATCTTGCTTCTCCTCCGGGGCAGTTACGTGAACACGCAGGTCCGGGGTTCGTCGCCCGTCGGTCTCTTGTGCGTAAACAAGCACGCTGGCGTCTGGCAGTGCCACTTCGCGCAGCGATCGCACAATCAGTCGTCCCGCGGCAGCCGCGGTCTCATCTTCACTGTCGGGTGAGGGAAAGTATATCTCCCTCGGGTTCAATTCAACCAGCACGTCATTCAGGTCGCGCAATACAGAATTGAACGCATACGGGAAACCGTGTCCGGTGCGCAGGATGCGATACGGGGGGACGTTGGGATCATGCACGCTGTCTTTCTCGGTGTAGGGTGAACGAAACACATGGTCCGGCGCTTCCTCCGCCAATTGATGCAAAATGCCGTCGGGATACGAGAGGAAAAATACGTCTTCCCAAGTTAAGCCAAACGATTTCTCCGCCACTTTCAATGCCATTTCCTGGAGCACCGCCGCCCCGTGCAGATATTGCCGTGGGGTGGGGGTAGCATCGGCAGGCAGGTCGGCAAGTTCTCGCGCAACGATTGTCTGGGCGTCACCGTTGGTTACAAAGACGATGACGACTCGCTTGCCCTGCGCGACTGCTTGGCTAATCGTGGCGTATGCCGACACCACCGCATCACCGGGACGTGCTGCAAATACGACAACATCCGCCTTTGCGATGGGATCTCCGCCAATCGCAGCGGTAGTAGGCGGCACATAGTCGGCAGGGGGTTGTATCTCCGGCTGAGAGCGGATTGCGGTATACAGGCGGCCAAAACGCCCCACATTTCCTTCAACTGAACAACCAACGAGAAAGAACGGAAACAGAAGACAAAGTATCCAACGGGGCACACGCCTTGCCATCACATTCTACCTACCAGCTCGATGAGGTTCTCTCCCCTAAAGCAGACTGTCGTCCCTCCACGCCGAATGCTGTACACGCCATCGCACGCAATGGCATCGAGAAATCTCGGTGAGCTGTACTGCAAGCACAATTCATACGGCGGCGCAATGAAATGTGGCGTCAATTCACCTACGCGGCGCACCGCCCGCGCTGCAGCCTCGCAGATCCTGGCGTGCTGGTCGGCAACAGGCAAGAGCTTGGCGGCATGCCGTCCCAGCCCGGTTTTGACCGGCACCACATCCACCAATGGCCCCAGCAACGCGCGGGCCCCAGCACACACTTTGTCATCGCCGACCACCATTCCGACCGGCACGCCGTAAACGCCCGCACATGCGGCGCTTAGTCCCAATTCGCCTATCGCCACTCCGTTCAGCCAAACGTCGCTCCAACGTGACGAACTCACGGTATGGTCTCGAAAAGCGTGCATAGTACCCTGAGCGGCGTGGTATCCCACGCAGAAGAAAACGTCAACATCAGGTTCCAAAATTGCATGCTGGGGATAGGGCAGGTTGCCCATATAGACGTCCGCGCGCGGGTCAATCTCCTCTATTGGCATGTTCATGCTGCTGCCGTGGTTATCGTGCACAATTACGTCCGTGGCGCCGCCAACAAAAGCCCCCTCTATGGCGGCATTTACCTCCGCCATCACCAATCTTCGGCCCTGCTGATATTGCCGCCCCCCAACGTGGCGGGAAATCTGCTCGCGCAGCGCAACGCCGGCCAGTCCTTCCATATCAACGCTGATGTATACGCGCACGGATGTCTGCCTCCGAGGACTATTCGTACCACGTCTAGTATCGCCTACGCGGCCATTCTGCGCTACACTATGAATACGCATGTCTATGCGTTCGCACGTCTATGCGCGCACATTAATAGAGAGCCGTCACGAACGGCTGTGCGCGGGAGCTACCTCGCTTTTCTTCCCTAAAGTGTGACCTGGACTCTCCACAGGAACCATTCTGATTCAGCACAATGATCACACCGGTTAGTCGCGTTCGCACGTGCATCATTGGCGCAGGCGCCAGCGCCCGCAAGCACATAATCGGCTGGCAGGCGGTGAATGATTCCCAGGTGGTGGCGATTGTAGACCTGGATGAGTCGCGTGCCTACGGCTTAGCCCAAGAGTTTGGGATCGCCACAGTCAGTACGGACTACTACGCCGTTCTTGAGCGCGCTGACATCAACATCGTTTCTCTCTGCACCCCTTCGACATTGCACGGGCCCATCGGCCTTGACGCCGTTAAGCACCACAAGCACGTATTCTGCGAACGCAGCATCACGCACGCGCTGAGCGAGTGCGACACGCTCTTGGCAACGGCGCATCGCAACCGGGTAGCTGTCGGCGTGAGTTTCCCGCGCCGTTTTCAGCCCAGTTTTGTGCGCATCCGCGAAATGTTGGATGAATCCACCCTTGGTCGACCTGCGATATATCGTGTCCACTGCCTGATGCCGGCGGTTGCCAACCCGCCTGACCGCAATGAATCGCAAGGCATGCAAGTCTTCCTCGATCTATTTGCAGACCACTACGACGTGTGGACATGGCTCTTTCGTAGCGAAGTTAAACAGGTAACTGCCCGCGGCTTTAGTTGGGGCAAGCAGCAGTCCGACCAACGCAAGAAGCTTGGCGCCCCGCCCAATACGGGCGTCGCACTTATCGAATTCGATAGTGGCGACATTGGCGTCATTACAACTTCCTGCGGCATGCCGCACGGATTCAAGCCCTTTTCGGTTCAGGAGGAAGAGCTAATTGGACCCCTCGGGGTGATCATGGACATCCAGGCAACCCAATTTACCCACAAAGACCATATGGGCAGAGCGCAAGAGTACAGATTTCAGTCTCAACATGCATACACCGCAGCTATTCAAGAGTTCGCAAACCGAATTCGCCGCGGCGAGCCACCACGAGTAGCCGGGGAAGATGGAAAGCGCGCGCTACGCGTCGGCCTTGCTGTATGTGAGTCCATGGAAACTGAAGAAACGGTGGCCCTTCACTAGCCAGGAGCTAGAAATGGGAGTAAGCAATCGGTGGCTTGCCGACGGAGCGAGCGCCCTGATGACCGTTTGCGCTTCGACAGGCTCAGCGCGAACGGTTGGGGTTTTCCGCGCTCAATTCTCTGTAATCAATTCTTTGCGCTCGGTTTTCTGAGCTGCGTCTCTTGCGCTCGTAGTGATCTGCACTCGATCTTGAGTGCTTTCGCCGCACACAGTTTGGCACAATCAGACCTCGGCAGACTCGCGCCTTGGTACACTCAGGCCTTGAACCATCCGCGCCATTTAAACTGCATTACCAGCAAGGCAGAAAGAGAGAGGATTTATGTCAATAGAGGAATCCCAGCCCCATGTTACGTACTCCATGCTAGTCGATGGCTTGCTCAATCTCGGACTTGCCGACGGCGACGTCGTACTTGTGCACTCGTCCCTATCCCGCTTTGGGTACGTCGAGGGTGGGGCCGACACTGTCGTGGATGCGTTGCTGGCAGCGGTAGGCGCCGAAGGGACGGTAGCAGTCCCAACCAGCCCGGTGACCTGGCGCGGAGGGTCGCATTTCCATTACATCAAGCACAACCCAATCCTCGACCTCCGGGTCACCCCATCGAAACTTGGCGCCATTACAGAGGCGCTGCGCCGGCGACCGGAGGCCCGGCCCTCCCTTTCCGCTTGCCATACCCTCCACGCCATCGGCGCCCGCCGCGACTGGCTGCTCGCCGGTGCGGAGACCGCCGTCTATCCTACCGGGCCGGGAACCCCGTGGCACAGAAATTGCGTCAGCGGCGGGAAAGTGTTGTTGATCGGCATCGGTCAGAACAGCAATACGACCATTCACACGATTGAAGAGGCCGGGGGCGCCCCGATCTTGAGCGAGGAAGTATTCTACCCCAAGGTGATTGACTTAGAAGGGCGCATAGTCACCGTACCCACCCGCGCCCACTTGCCGGACCACCCTCGCGCCTTCGAGAAGATGGATGCCGTCTGCCTCGAGCACGACATCATGCGCGTAGGGAAGATCGGCAACGCAACCCTGCGCCTCATCGAGGCAAAGCCGTTCTTGGAAATTGGCGTCAAGATACTTGAGAAAGACCCGCTGTTTCTGCTCACGTGACCCTGGGCGAAGCAGAATCCCGGTTCGCGAATGCACTGTTTGAATTCTGATGTGGGAGGAGTTTCCAGAGGCGTATCAAATAGTCGTTTTCCACTCCGAGGAACCCTCAATTCTCCAATGAGAAGTACAATTATCCAGAGTATTGTTTGCACACGAGGCCGCATCATTGGCACTGCACAGCACGGCAGCCTCGGGCCGGAGTATGTGCTATGATGTAATTACTAGTGGCGAGGTAGGAATTAGCTGCTGTCGTTTGCATAGCGCAAATGACACAGTTTGGATACCTGCCCTACAAGGGAAATACATTGGTCGCTGCTCGCTCACAACTTGCTACTTCTAATGCTAAGCGACTTCTCCGGTCGTCAGGCCGCCGCTTCACGCGACAGCGTGAGGCCATTTTGAAGATCATTCGCGAGCAACCCGGGCATCTGGGAGCGGATGAAGTATTTCAGATTGCGCGGCAGCGCGGTCATCGGGTCAGTCTCTCTACCGTGTACCGCACGCTTGATCTCCTGCGCGAGCAGGGGCTCGTGGAGTCAGCGAACCTGCAGCAGGACCATCGCCACTTCAAAGCCGCCGGTGATGGAGAGCATCACCACCTCGTCTGCGTAACATGCGAAGAAGTAATTGAGTTTAGCAGCCCGCACATCGACCGACTCAAGCAGTCCCTTCAAGAAGAGCACGCCTTCACTATCAGAAACGTGGAACTTGAAGTCGGCGGGCTCTGCTCGAATTGCGCCCCCTCTCCCGTTGGGTAGCTTCCTTCGCGGACGTGCCCACACGCGCGGTGGATACGCACCGCACCAACTCTATTAACTCTTGCGGCTCTCACGTCCGACTCTTGCATTAACCTGCAATAGGATTCTTAGCTCCTGTTTGCACTCTGATTTTTTCAAGAGCAGGTCAGCCATCTTCTTCTGTCGTGCGCCGCAATCACCGGTTACTTGCCGGCAATCTTGATTGCCCGTCGGTGTGCGGCCTCCTCGATGGCATCGTCGAGCGGGGGCAGTGAAGCAACACCATAGCGACGCTGCAGGGCTTGCAGGATTAGGTGATCTGCAAACGCCGGATTCTTGGGCAGCAGAGACCCATGGAGATAGGTGCCGTAGACGTTCTTCCACTGTGCACCTTCCATCCGGTCTTCACCATTGTTCCCGAAACCGCTAGAAACGGTAGCCAGGGCAGACGCCGGGTCGCGAAGATATGTGCGGCCGCCGTGATTCTCAAATCCAACGAGCTTTTCCCCGTGCCAAATGGTAACTATGTTGCCAATGCAACGTTGGTTGGTTGCTCCCGGGTGAATGGTATAGGCTGGCAGCACCTCAAGTCCGCGCAGCTCGGCGCCGGTGTTATCACGGTAATACTCGCCGAATAGTTGATATCCCCCGCACACCGCGAGCGCAACCAGCCCATCCGTTATCGCATCCTGCAACACTGAGCCCTTCGCCTCCACAAGGTCCTGCGAGGCAAGCCATTGTTCGCGGTCTTGGCCGCCGCCGACCAAGAGAATGTCGAGCTCCGCGGCCCCATGCATGGGTCCGGGATCGATGCTTCGTATTTCCACTTCTATGCCACGCCACCGGCAACGCTGCTCCAAACAAATGACGTTACCGCGATCCGCATACATATTCATGAGGCGCGGATAGAGATGCCCAATCACGAGCTTCATCCTTGTCCCTCCCAGTAGCGGCGAACAAGCCCGCGCCCGGCCCAAACTTTGCGCATTTCAAGCATACCTGTGTACGTCGCCAGGACGAAGAGCGTACCACCGGTCGGTACGCCGGCAAGAGCCCTGTCGAACGCGCTCTCGATATCACGCATGGCGGTCATGTCCGTCACGCCAGCATACTTTAGCCGCACAGCCATATCCTCCGCACGACGTCCGCTGGTCGTGACCGCGGCATCCGCCAAGCATTCGAAATCTACATCCCATATCCATGAAACATCATGCCCGTCCGCCGCACGATCCTGGAGTATTACGAGCGCATGCAGCGGGCCTTCTTCAGCAGCCAGCAGCCGCAAGACTTGGTTTGCGCCTACCGGATTCTTGATAAGCAGCAGCCATGTTTTTCGCTCACCGGCCTCAATAACCTCTGCACGTCCAAATGCGGGAATCGTGGTACTGAGGCCCTGCGATACTGCCTCTGCGGCGGCGCCAAAATACCACGCCGCCGTCGTGGCTGCGACCGCATTGTAGACGTTATAGAGTCCCGGAACACGCAGATTGACCCGAGTCTCGTTCTCCGGCAGTGAGATGGTGAGGTCCGCGCCGGCAAAGCCATGCAATTCCACTGCTGTTGCTCGCACATTGCGCTCGGGCCGCTTCCAACCGCACGCCCCGCACGCGTAATCTCCAAGGTGCCCGTAGTAGGCAGCCGCATACGTCAACGGATTCGCGTCATGGGGACAGTAGTGCGAATCGGCCGCCAACTCGATGTCATTGCGTGCCGCGCCATGATCATCAAGGCCAAAGTAGCGCACTGGACCGCCATAGGCTTCACCCAGACTCGCTACCAGCGGATCATCTCCATTCAGAAGTAGCGCCGTGGAGGAATCTAGTTGTGAAAATGCAGTGCGCAAGCCGGCGGCAATCGTCTGCACCTCGCCGTAGCGGTCGAGCTGATCGCGAAATAGATTGGTCACTACAATACAAGTCGGCCGGTGCTGCCGGAGCGCCTGTACAATCGCCGCCTCGTCCAACTCCAACACAGCCGTGCTCTCAAGCGAGAGTCGGAGCTTGCCGTTCCAGGCCGTGTGTTGGAGCAACATGCTCAAGACGCCGCGAGTCAGATTCGACCCCGTGGCGTTGTGCAGAACGGAGCGCCCGTCTGCGACAAGGATGTTGCGAAGCAGGGCAGCGGTTGTCGTCTTGCCATTGGTGCCTGTTACAAAGACAGTGCCCGCCGGCACCTGGGCAAGTAGGAAACCGAGCAAGGTTGGTGACAGGTGCTCAGCCACAAGCCCGGGGAGGGCAGTGCCGCCGCCGCGCTGCAATCGGCGCGAGAAAGCGCCTGCCACCTTGGCTAACAGAATTGCAAGGATCCGTCGCAGGCGGGAAATTGGATTGCCTCCGTTAACCACCTTCTCGAATCTCATAGCCTGCAGCAGTTGGCATAGATGGGTACGTACGCGCAGCAAGAAGCCCCAGTCAATCGCCGACCCGGACACCGTAGCTCCACGTCGGCAAACAAGAGAACTTGGTGCTCAAGAGCCCGATTAGGCTTCAATGCAAGACTATGGGTGGGATAGGTCGAGGGATTACTCGCGATTAGAAGCGTTCGAACCGCTCGACATCGAGCACAAAGATTACGGCTCCGCCTACCTGCACTTCGACCGGATACGGCATGTAGAATTCGCCGGGCTCCATAGCAGGCGGCATGGGGTTGATATACTGCATGCGGGTCGTGCAATTTCGCCGGACAACCACCAGTACCTCGCTGACTTTCTCTTCATCCACGCCGACGAGCACAGTGGCATTGCCATGCCGCAGGAAGCCGCCGGCAGTATTGATGCGCGTTGCGCCAAAGCCGGCTTTCACCAAGCTGTCAATGAGATTTCCCGCGTCCTCATCCTGCACAATTGCCACGACGAGTTTCATGTTATCGTCCATGCTGTGAAACTCCTAGTCCCAGGAGGTCTCAAACCCATCTACGGGCGTCGCCAAGAGTAAGGCACATAGAATACCGTTCCTTCGTCCGCCGCACCAAGCGCCGTCCGACGGTCCTTTTACGAGCCCCGGCACCCGGGTAGCCTCATCCACTACTACCATAATTGCAGGAACAGCCTTTCGCGACGCAGTTGTCGCTGATATGCGGCGTGCCATCCTAGCGCAACCGCTCGATCAGGGCATCCGCCACGCCCGACGTGCTGGCTGCGGTCGGATCGTTGCGGTCCGGCTTCATATCGTAGGTGACGTGCTTGCCCTCCGCGATAACGTCCGCGAGCGCTGTCTCCATCCGGCCCGCGGCATCTTGCTCGCCAATGTGGCGCAGCATCATCACCGCGGAAAACATCTGGGCCATGGGGTTTACTTTGTTTTGACCCGTGTACTTGGGCGCACTGCCGTGAATGGGCTCGAAGAGCGCCATTTGATCGCCGATGTTCGCGCCCGGCGCCACACCAAGACCGCCCACCAGCCCGGCACAGAGGTCGGACAGAATATCGCCATATAAGTTGGGCATGACCATGACATCGAATTGTTCCGGCCGGCGCACAAGCTGCATGCACGTAGCGTCCACAATCATGTCCCAAAACTCTATATCCGGGTAGTCTTCCGCAACTTCACGCGCCACACGGAGAAAGAGGCCGTCGGAGTGCTTCTGAATGTTCGCCTTGTGTATGGCCGTGACGGCCTTGCGACCATTCGCCCGCGCGTACTCGAAGGCGAACTTTACAATGCGTCGGGAACCCTCTACTGAGATTGGTTTAATCGTAATGCCGGAGTCAGTAGGAATCTGGCTGCCGTGATGAGCGCGGATAAAGTGAATGAGCTCAAGCGCATTGCCGGCGCCTTCCTCGAACTCGATACCGGCATAGAGATCTTCTAAATTCTCGCGCACCACCACAATGTCAATTGCGTCAAATCGGGACTGCACACCGGCATAAGTCTTGCAAGGCCGCAAGTTTGCGTAGCACATTAGCTCCTTGCGCAAGGTCACGTTAAGGCTGCGAAACCCCGTGCCCACGGGCGTCGTGATCGGCCCTTTGATACCTACTTTGTTCCGGCGCAACGAATCGATCACGGACTGCGGCAGAAGCTCGCCGGTCTTCTCAAATACGTGCAGGCCCGCTTCTTGGACGTCCCACGTTATGCCGACGTCCAAGGCCTCAATCACACGGCAGGTCGCGTCCGTAATCTCAGGACCCACGCCGTCGCCCGGAATGAGGGTTATTGTATATCCCACCAAGTGTTCTCCTGTTACTAGCTTTCTTCATATGCTCTTTGATGACTGCAAACACGCCGGAAAGGGCACCCAGGTCAATACCTCTTGCGCTACCTGGGGCTGGGTCTGCCCCTCGCTGCGAGCGATTCGATTCAAGCGAATAAACCTACCCTTTACCGGAATCTCTACAGACGGACACCGTTCAGCATGGGGTGCGCATTCAAGTGCCCGGTTGCTGCGCTTGCTCATCGCAGACCGGATTGCACCTGCAATTGGCGCAATTGCTATTCCTATCTCGCATTATATACTGTGAGTATGTGGTTCGCCATTAACTGCCGAGGCGAAGACTACGGCAGGTGGCTTTGACATTGAGGACGGCGATCCACGTGAACCTCGTGTAGGACGTTTGGAGCGGATCGCCATGAAACAGAAGCTCACGTGGGTTTTCGTCATCGCATTTTCGGGACTGATCGGCCTTTTTATGCTCGTCCTTACCGCGCCTCGCAACCATGTTTACGATCCGCGCATTGACGAACGCAACACCTCCGTTGTGACAAAGAGGCCCCAGGAGATCATGGACGCAATTCTCACGCAGGCCGAAGGTCTGCCCAAGCAGGACATCGCGCTCGTTGAAAATGATGGCAGGCTGCCTACAAGCGTACGCTACTACCCAATCCAGCGCTATACGGTTACGCGAGTGCGAATACTCGGCAATGAACCCATCTGGCTCGATGCCTTCATTACCGAACCAACCTATGACTACATCATTACGGCCGACGTGGAGTACGCCGATCGGGACCTGCGGCAAATCAAAGTAATCGTCACGCGTCCGGGCATGTTCACGGGCTTTTCGATTCGCACCTCTCTCTTTAGCCCGTAGGCTGCTTGGCTTGCGTGACTTCCTTTAGCCGGCGTTGCCGCCGCAGGACCTCCATTGGGTGCGGTACCGGCTCCATGCGGGCAAGCATATCCTCCGCGGATATACGCCGCAATTCACTCTGTTGCTTCCGGTTACGGAGCATCTGGGACAAGCCTCGAAGAGCGGCAATGCGCCCCGCAATTGGGGCGAGAGTGCGAGCGCCAACCATCGTCAGCGGCATACCGGCAAGGTCAAAGAAGAAAATCGCCGGAAGGTATCGCAGTAACGCGGGCCAAGGGTAATTCTTCGTGAGAAGCCAGACCTTGTTTCGGCCCAGAAAGCGCAGCTTGAAGGCCGATCCTGCTTGAGACGTGCCCGAATACGCGTGAAGCACCTCCGCCTCCGGGACGTACTGAGCGCGCCATCCCGCCCATTGCGCCCGCCATGCGAGATCGACGTCTTCAAGGTAAGCGAAGAAACGTCCGTCGAAGAGCCCTATGTCATCCAGCAACTCCCGCCGGTAGAGTGCCGCCCCCGCCGAAGCGCCGAAAACCTCTGCCTTAGCGCTCGCTTCTTCAACCGGATCACCACAGTGCCGATCCCAGGCAAGTCCGGCACGATCGACAACTAGCCCAGCCGAATTGATAACGTGCGGTTGCTGCCAAAAACACATCTTGGAGGCAAACGCGCCGTAGTCGGCATGGGCGTCAGCCGCCTTTACGAGGGAGGAGAGCCAGCGCGGCCGGGGCAACGTATCGTTGTTCAGCGTAGCGACAAATTCAGTGCGCGTCGCTCGCATGGCGGCGTTATTGGCCGCCGCGAATCCAAGGTTCCGCTCGTTGCGGATTACGTGAATCGTAGGATAACAGCGGTCCAGGTAGTCCGTAGTGCCATCGCTGGAACCATTATCAACGACCACTACCTCAAAATCAACCGCCTCTTGCGCCATCAACGCAGGCAGACACTGTTGGAGGTGTGTGAGACCGTTCCACGTGGGAATTACGACTGAGACTCGGGCCATAGTGAACTCTGTTTAGGACTCCCTTTTGCCTGCTCTACACATTCTCTATACAATTGAGCCTAGACATCAAGCAAGCGGTACACTTCCGTCTACCTCCTTTTTGAAATTAAGAGCGGCCGTGCGAACTTGTGCACGGCAGTGCGAACGAAGAACTTGAAGCCTATTCGCACACCCCGGAAGTCTGGCCGTCAACAGGTTGTTCAGGCGGTTGCCTGACCGCACCTCCGGGCCGGAAGTATCTTGATCTACTATACCCACAAGGCAATGTTTGGAGTGCAGTAAAGTCCTATGCAAGCCATTATCCTCGCAGGAGGACTAGGAGAGCGACTGCGGCCGTTTACGTCCGACCGTCCGAAGACGATGGTCCAGATAGCGGGCGTGCCAATCCTCGCCTATCAGCTCGCCTGGTTGAAAGCCGCCGGGGTCAATCGCTTTGTAATTTCGTGCGGATACCGGCACGACGTGATCCAAGAGCACTTTGGCAATGGCGAGCAGTTCGGCGTCCAAATCGAGTACGCAATCGAGTGGGAAAAGCTCGGCACGGGCGGCGGGCTGAAGCTCGCGCTTGGATCGGCAGATGCCGCTGAGCCCTTTATCCTTGCCACGAACGGCGACATACTTACCGATCTTGACATTGCTTCGCTCGTAGAATCGCACGTGGCGGGCGAGAATCTGGCGACGATATCCCTCACCCAGTTGCAAAGCCCGTACGGCATCGTCGACTCAAACGATGTGCACAAGGTTACCGCATTCCACGAGAAACCGCTCTTACCCTATTGGCTAAGTGCCGGCATCTACGTGCTTTCTCCGGCCATCCGAAGTCTATTGCCGGACAAGGGCGATCACGAGCGGAGCACGTTTCCCCAGGTTGCCCAAGATGGCAAACTCGGCGCCTACAAAGCGACCGCGTACTGGCGCGCCGTCGATACGGCCAAGGACCTTTCTGAAGCTGAGAACGAGCTAGCCGAACACCCATTGCCCCATGTCTAAGGATTCAGAAACAGGGAAAAGCACCGGTTTCGACTATGCGCCTTGGGAACAAGAGCTCGACAGTGAGACTCTTAAGCAGTCTATGCAGGTCTACTACGACGAGCGCGCCGGCGAATACGTAGACTGGTTTCTGCGCACAGGGCTCTACGACCGACCGGAAACAAATGAACCGTTTCTCAGTGGCTTACGGCAACTTGAGGAAGACGTTGCCGCATTTGGTGAAGGGCGCGTATTGGAAATCGCCTGTGGCATTGGCTGGTGGACTTCGCTCCTTGCCCAATCCGGACGGGAGGTAGTCGCCCTTGACTACGGTCCCCGTATGTTGGCGGAGTGCCGCAAGCGGCTTACCCTGAACGAAACCCATGCTGCGCTTGTGCGCGCCAGCGCCTATGCGCTACCGTTTGCCGACAACTCTGTCGACAGTTGTTTTTTCGGGTTCTTTTTTAGCCACGTGCCTCACGAGGATGTCTCTCCTTTTCTCAGCGAAGTGAGTCGCGTCGTTCGTCCCGGCGGCGGCGTTTGCATCATCGACTCTAGCCTGCCGTCGCTCGACCTCGTTGAAACCGAGATTCAACGCCGTCCCCTCACTGACGGCTCGCTCTACCCCGCCCTCAAGGTCTATTACGGTACAAAAGGACTCTCCCAAGTATTAGGACCGTTTGCGGAGGGCCTAGAGATCAAGAAAGTGGAAGGCCTTTTCATCACTGCCCGCTACCGAACGCAAGCATAGAGCTTGTGGGGAAAGCTCAGGAGTGCTTCGTTCTCACGGAGACCTGGAGAGACTCCTGAACCGCTATTCAGTGGGTGGCGGCAAGTGCCAGGCGGAGAGCCGGTTTTCCTCGTCCAGCACCACCAGAAGATTGCCGTCCGTGGCCACGGCGAAGTCACGGATTGGCGCCAGGGGGCTCACTGTCCCAAGGATGGTGCCGTCGAAGCGGACAACAACCAACCGGATGTTGTCCGATAGACCGATAAGGTAATCGCGATTGGCCACAATCTGCGACACAGGTACAGCGTCCTGCATCCACAACTGGCGGCCATCTTGGAAGAACGCGGTGATGCCTTGCACGCCCCCGACATAGATGATGTCCCCTGGTTGAGAAACCGTCAGTGTGCGTCCGCGAGCAGCAGCCTGCCATTCAATCTGCTGCGATTCTATGTCGAATTGGCTGACATGCCTTTGGGTAAGGACAACGAGCTTCTCGTTGAGCCCAGCGATTGCGACACGAACGACGGGCTCAGCTAAGTCAGAGCCCATCACTTGCTCGCCGCGTTTATTGAGCACAATGACGTGAAACCGGCCCTCGCCGACTGCTCCCAGCGCGATTGGAGTACCATCCGAGGAAAGGTAAAAAGTATTCACACCAAGGGAATCCGGTGTAACCCATGCTAAGCCGGTTTCACTGAAGCCGAACGCCTGTCCCAATCCTTCCGCATTTGACGTGGACGCAACCATGAATTGACCGTTATTGCTTATTGCAGCACTCTCCAGGATTACGTTGTACGTATCCAGCGAATCACGCCAGCGTACGCCTCCATCCCCATCAAGCGACTGTGCGCCGATTCCTACCGCAAATATCCCTTCGCCTTCTCGCGTAACTGCTAGCGCATACGTTGGCAGGGCAAGGGTTTGAGTCCACTGATGGTCACCCTGCCCTGTACGGCGCTGGATTGTGCCGCTGGTATCGCCGACAAGCACAACATTCCCATCGGGAGAGACGGCGATGAAGTGCGCCGGCTGTTCCACCACGTGAACCCAGACCAACTCCCGCCAGGTTCGGCCCTGCACAGGCGAAACCTCGGTAGCGCGAAATTCATATACAGTATCTTCGCGAATGGTGGTCTGGAAATTGCGTTCCCGCCACTGCGCCGCGACCGCTTGCGCCTCCGCCGCAGCGCGAAAAGGCCCCAGCCAGACCGTGGGCAGTTCACCTTCACTGATCACCGCATCGAATGAGGTTGCCGCCGCCTGGGCGTCTTGGGCCTCTTCGATGTTTGCAAAAGGCCCCAGCACTACGCGAAAAACAGCAGTTGACTCTGCAACGATTTCGATACGACCCGCCTGAAGATAGAGATTGAGAAGCGTCGGGCCTTGCTCGAGAGTCGTGTTGGCGAGAAAGTCTTCGAGTTGAACCTGCGCATAGGCGAGCTGGGCATAGGCCGCGGCTAAGGCATCATCCTGATTGGTGTCGACATAGCGGCGGAATTCCCTTGCGGCGCGAGAGAGAGGGTCAATGGCCTCGAGCAAGTCGACAGAGCTCTGCCCGGAACTACCCTCGATAACATCAACGACTTGCTGAGCCAAGGCCTGAATATCGGGAATGAGAAAGCCAAGAGCTACACGATACTTGCTTGGGGGTAGCGCATGGCGCAAGAACGCTAGGTTGTTGATATTAAGGCGCCGGACAATGAGGATGACGTCTCGCGAAATCTGCTCGACGCGCTGATTTGCCGGTTCTATGGATTCTTCGGGAGCCTCAATTGGGGAAGATGACGAAGGAAATAAACTGCAACTGGGGGAAAAGAAGAGAATTAGTGAGCAAAGGGCCAACGATCTTGCAATTCGCACTGGACCGGACATAGCGGGAACCTATACGACGGGGCTAATCGAAACAATACTTCCTAGAAGTTTTCCTCCATCATCATAAGACCCTCATGCTCAATAGTCTCAGTTTGAAGATCGGCCCAATCATCAGAACCAGCATGGCTGTCGGCGGTTTCGCTTGCGATGGCGACTGCGGAATGTCGGACACGCGCAAATCTGGCGCCCTGGCTGCGACTCCGACTAGGGAAGGAGTGTTGGCCGACCTGGCTGGGGTGTTGATATGTCTCTTTGATTACTACGTAAATGTCGCCACTCTGTATCCCCACCACCGCAGCGGCGTAGCAATTGCCGGAGTCCATTAGATAGCCTAGCCGCTGTGCGAGCGCGGCGTCGAGCTGTCCCAACGGCTGGCCGCTACGATTCAAAACCCGAATGCTATTGACATGCTTCTGCAATCGCAACGGGTCTCCCGGTAATGGCAGCACGTTACGGGTCCTTCCAGGCAGCGGAAGCACTTTGACTATCGTGGACTTGCCGGATTCCGCTATGAAGATATCCGCCGGAACATGCGGAATGTCGTCGGTGTTTCCAGTGTCAAAGATGGTATCCAACGAGGATTCCAGCCTCTGTAGATTTCGTCCGGCAATCGCGTTTTCCGGATCGAGCTCAAGCGCCTGCCGATAGCTCTCTTTGGCATCCCGCAGCAGCCCCAGTTCCCAGAGAGCCTTGCCCAGGCGATTGTGGGCATCAACGTCCTCCGGACAGAGCCTTACGATTGACCGATTGATCTTCTCAGCTTCGGCCCAGCGGTGATGTGCGGCGCATTGGATTGCTTGTTGCTCCCAATACCGCTTGAAACGGGTACGGTCAGTGCTAATAACTTGTGACATTTCTCTTGGCCTCACACAAACAGGTACGAATTACACGCGAAGTTGCGAAAAACAGCATGGCACGCATGCCGAACAGTGGGAAAACTAACCACAGACGCACTGCTCCCTGGAAAATCGAAGGGGAGCAATCTCACACTGCATCATTGCTACAATTGACTTAAACTAGGGGATAGTTACAAGTCAATGCGCCCATCTACTATAGCATAAGATTTCGCGATGTCACTAGTGATGAGACAAAAAAGTGTCAAAAAACTGGATTCTTTCGGAATGTCAGATGGATCATTCGATTTCTCCGGCAATAGCACCCGTAAGTTGAGTGAGACTGCGCGCAATGCATGACAGATTCCTTGCTAAGAGTACAATGGCGGAACTACAGTCTTAGGGGATAGAATCAGTAGTATCTGTTATGTCGTGTTAGGCCGCGCATGTAGGCCGACCAAGCGAGAAGACATCCAGGCAGTCGATTAGGATCCAGTTTCCGCCACTCGATGAACCACCCGCGAAATGACGCGCAAAGCGCATGCACAAGGAGTCAGCCGACTTGCTGAGAGTTACGCGGAAAGCGCCGCTGCCATGCGCGTGACCGCGAGTGTGCTCATTCCAACCTGGAACGGCAAGGAGTTGCTGCGCCCCTGCATCGATTCCCTTTCTCACCAGACATTCCGAGATTTCGAAGTCGTCGTAGCGGAGAATGGCTCCACCGACGGCACGCGCGACATGCTGGAGCAAGAATATCCTTGGGTCCGCGTCGTCGCCCTCGATCGCAACTATGGCTTTGCGCGCGGTGTGCATGCGGCATATGACGCTGCCACAGGAAGTCTAATCGTGTTACTCAATAACGATACGGAAACCGCCCCGACGTGGCTTGACGAGCTTGTGGCCGCGGCGAACAAACATCCCGAGGCGGGGTATTTTGCGTGCAAGATCTATTTGCATAGGGATCGCAATCGCCTCCACTCTGCGGGTGACTATTATGGCTTGGACGGCATACCCGGCAATCGCGGAATCTGGGAGCGAGATGATCCGTCCTATAGCGAGCGCGGGTGGGTGTTTGGCGCGCAGGGGGCAGCCTGTGCGTATCGCCGGAGCCTTCTGGATGCCGTCGGCTTCTTCGATGAAGATTTCGTATCCTATTGTGAAGACGTTGACCTCAACTGGCGGGCAAACCTTCGCGGCTACCGGTGCCTCTACGTACCCGAAGCGCACGTCTACCACCACGTCTCCGCGACCGGAGGAGGAAAGCTGGCGAGTTATTACTGCGGGCGAAACTTCATTGCCGTTGCCGTGAAGGACGTTCCCGGGCCCTTCTGGCGGCGATACTGGAAAGAAATGCTCAAACAGCAACTAGCGATCACCCTCGCGGCACTGCGGAGCTATCGAGGCGAAGCGGCGCGCGCACGATTGCGCGGACAGCTAGCGGGTCTCGCTCTCTTACCCCGCATGCTCCGCAAGCGCCGCGCCGTACAGAAGCACATTTCGATAGATTTGGCGCAGGTAGAGAAGCTGATGGGTCCCTGGATAGTGCCTTTGGATCAGTGATTATTGAAGAAAGTGTCCCAACGCGCACGGTACACGATATGAGCAATCAAGAGACGTAGGATACTTCGCGGACTTCAACCGGATACGGGCGCTAGGCATTTCAAGTTCAGCGGCACCATGCCCGCCACAGCGAAAACTTTGAGCGCCTGCGAGTGCGCCGAGAAGAGAAGGCAGCTTTGAGTGGAAACGCCCGGCTGCTCTCGCTCTGCATTTGAGGCGGAGAATTGGCCGTGTAGACCCTGGTTGCGCAGAGTTCGTACAATAGAACGTGAATGGACTGTTCGCTTTCAAATTGCTTCGCACTACATGTAATCATCAGGAGTGGATTTGTCAATGAAATTCCTCAAGCGCTTTCTCTCCGGCCCAAGCGGCGAATCAGGTTCCGGCGCCGATCCAAACTTATTCTGGTATTACATACAATGTAAGCGTTGCGGGGAGACCATTGCCGTGATGGCGCGCAGGGGATATGACCTTGTAGAAGAGTACGAGGAGTCGGGCAGCAGCGATGCGCCCACCGGCTACAGTCTTTTCAAAGACGTCATGGGCCGCAGCGACACGTGCTTCCAGCACATGCGAATCGAAGTCCACTACAACACAAAGTACGAAGAGCAGAGCAGGCACATCGAGGGCGGTAGCTTCATTACCGCTGAGGAGTACCGCGCCGGCGCCAACGGTGATGAACAGCTCTAGCAATTATCAGCACAAATCGTGAATATCGGTACACATGACAATCGCTCAGAGCCGCTTGCCCCAACATCCTACGTCGTGAATTTGCGCCTATCAACCTTGAGGGAGATCTTGGAATCCGCCCTTTTGCATTCGAGAAAGATTATCCTCCATGGATTCCAAACCGGTGCATCCACGAGCCCGATGCCTTGGAAATGCCGCAGCCTGAGGACGACGAGAGAAGGCTAGCGCATAGAACGCGGGAATCACGTACTGAAAGAGTATAGAGCCTGCAATGAGCTTGGGACTACCGGCCGGCCTCTTCCGAAGTGAAGCAATTGCCCATGCCGTTTGGTCGAGTTTCTTTCTCTTGGTCGCGGCGCTGGTAGGCGCCGTCATCGGCTGGGGGGCGGTAAGTTTATCGCCGTTTACACTGCTCTTTCTGCTGGTGGGACTCATTGGAAGCATTGCCTTCGCCTTCTCCCCCGGCTTTGCAATTATCGGGCTGATGGCGATAGTGTGGCTGCTGCCATTCGGCACCTTGCCGTTCCGCATTGGCTTTCGATTCAGTCTTCTCGACCTCGCAACCGGGGCTCTATTGTTCCTCTTTACGTGGCAGGTATGCACCCATCGCCAGCGCATACCGGCTCGTCCGGCCATTATCGCCGTTGCACTCTTCGCTATTCTGCTAATGGTTTCGGCAGGTAACGGCCTGCGGTTCGGTGTGACCGAGGACGCAATAACGCTCTCAACAAAACTGGCCTCAAGTGCCTTGTTGTTCGTGATGCTCACCGCCTGGCTGCAGACAGCCGGCGGCATACGGCGCGCGGCGGCGTGGTTTCTTGCATTTGCGGCGGGAGAGGCCCTCATTGGGGTGGCGCTCTACTTCTTACCTGCGGGTCATACTATTGGTATACTCTCGCGATTGGGGCGCATAGGCTATCCGGTGGGGGGCGATGTGCTACGGTACATTACCGACACGCCGTTGCTTCGTGCAACGGGAACAAGCGTCGATCCCAATCTGCTCGGTGGCGCATTGGTTCTTGCTATCGCCTTCGGGGTTGCGCTTTGGACACGTCAACCAAAGCGCTGGTGGCTGCTCGGTATTTTAGGCCTCTTTCTGTTGTGCCTCCTCCTCACGCGATCACGCGCTGCCTTAGTCGGGAGCGGCACGGCCATCGTCGCTCTTACTATTTTGCGCTACCGCGCGCTGCTGTGGCTCTACCCATTCGGCGGACTGGCAGTCATCGCTTTACCGCAAACTCGCGCCATGCTCATGCATCTGTTGTCCGGTTTTCGTGCACAGGATCGCGCAGCGGCGATTCGGTTGGACGAATACGCAAAGTCACTCCTACTCATCCGAGAGCACCCTTGGATTGGTGTGGGATTTGGGCCCCCGCCTACTTTGGACACCTCTATTGGTGTCTCAAATATCTACCTGCAGCTCGCCGAATTTGGCGGGCTGCTCACGCTTGCTGCGTTCGTCTTGGCTGTCGGTGCGGTACTCGTCGCCATGTGGAAAGGATGGCGCAAGGGTGTGCCGCCTGAAACTGAGTGGGTAGTACTTGGCGCCGGTGCCGGACTGCTTGGAGTGCTTGTAACAGGGCTATTCGATCATTACTACGTATCTTTCCCTCACATGGCAGCGATGTTCTGGTCTGTTGCCGGGATTGGCGTCGCTGCGGCTTGGGTACGGCACGGCCCAGAGTACACTGCCGCCGATTAACCATAATGCTATGATTGATTCAGGACCTGAACTTTTCCGGTTTCCCAAACCCCCATGTAGTAAGCAATGTCGCGCCCGAGACTAGCAACGCATGAAGATTGGCATCGATTGTCGCCTGCACTACTACAACCGCACGGGTATCGGCCGCTATATTCACAATCTCATTAGGGAATTCCCGCAGTGCACCCCGGCCGACGTGGAATTCGTTTTGCTTCAGAGTAGACGGGAGCGCGGGGCAATCGCCCAAGAGCCGTCAGTGCGTTGCCGCAAGGTCGTCACCCCGGCCCACCACCCCTGGGAACAGTGGCTCATGGCATTGGAAGTCGCCGCCAAAGGGGTTGATGTGCTCCATAGCCCCGACCACATTGCACCACGCCGGTTTGGCTGGCAGAGCGTAGTGACAATACTCGACCTCGCCTTTCTGGCGCACCCTGAAGCCTATAGCGCTGCAAGCCTTCTCTACTACACCCAGGTGTTCCGCTCTCTCTCGCGCGCGGCACGGGTGATTACGATTTCGGATTTCACGCGAGATGAAGTTCTCAATCGTGTCTCCATCGCGCCGGACAAAGTGAAAGCCATCCACTTGGCAGTGGATGCAAATTTCTATCCACGGTCTGATGATGCTTGCGAGAGCGTCAAGAGCAGACTAGAGATTCCTGATTCATACTTTCTCGTTGTCGGCACCATCGAAGCGCGCAAGAATCTTGAACGCCTTATCGCAGCATACGCGCTGCTACCGCGCAAAGATCGTCCCCGCCTCGTCTTTGCAGGCGGCAGCGGCTTCCACTCCGATAGAGTGCTCGAGGCCGTGCAGGAGCATCACCTAGAGGATCAGGTTCGCTTTCTCGGCCACGTAAGCGACGCCGACTTGCCGATGCTCTATTCCGGGGCGCTCTGTCTGCTCTTCCCTTCTCGGTATGAAGGGTTCGGTCTCCCCATTCTTGAGGCAATGGCGTGCGGCTGTCCCGTAGTGACCTCAAACCGAGGCAGCATGGTAGAGGTGGCCGGGGATGCCGCCATTCTCGTGGACCCGGACTCGGTCGAAGCGATGGCGGAGGGTATTTCGACTCTAATGGAAAATCAGTCGCTGCGCGACGACATGATTGCCAAGGGGCATAAACGCGTGCAGCAATTCTCGTGGCGCGCCGCGGCCGAGCAAACGCTCGCCGTCTATCGGGAGGCGGCAGAATCCCATTGATGCGCGTACTCTTCCTTACACCGCAACCACCCTGGCCGCCGCACGTGGGGCCGGCGATCCGAAACTACCAGCTTATCGCCGGGGCTGCCACGCGGCACCAAGTGTACGTACTTTGCTTCGGTGACTCTAGTACTGACCTGAGCGCCCTTGACGAGATTTGCAGTTGGGCGGGGTGGGTAGCACGCCCCCACTACTCAATGCGTGACCGCATCTTGCATCTCTTACGAAGCTCCGAACCGGATCTCGCGCTCCGTCTCCGCAGTGAGGCCTTTGCCGATCGTCTGCGTTTTATCCTGGCGCATCAGCAATTTGACGTCGTCCAATTCGAGGGCTTGGAGATGGCCCCTTACTTTCCGGTGGCGAAGTCGGAAAGTCCGAGCAGCCGGCTCATCCTCGATGAGCACAACGTAGAATACTTGCTGCAAGAACGTATAGCGGCCATTTCGCGGACAATGGGTCGTTGGTATTCTCGAGTGCAAGCCCGTCGGCTGCGAGCATACGAGTCAAACGCGCTTGAAACCAGCGACGGCTGGATTGCCGTCTCCGAGGTTGACGAAGCCTCTATAGAACCGCTAAACCCCGGCAAGCCGCATTCCGTAGTTCCCATTGGCATAGACCCGGAAAGTCATGCTGCCAAGGAAATTCCACTCGCTCCGTTACCGCGCCTCTTCTTTGCGGGCAAGCTGGACTACCGTCCTAATTCAGAGGCCTTACGCTGGTTCTGCACCCGCGTCTGGCCGCTCATTCGCGCTCAGGTGCCGACTGCGGAGTTCATAATCGCGGGCTCGGGATCGGGGCGCAATCAATGCTGGCTCCACCAGCCGGGGATACAAGCGCTCGGCTACCTGGACGATAGGGAGTTTGCGCAGGCCCTCGGTAGCGCGTGGGTCTGTGTAGTGCCGATACAGGCGGGGAGCGGCATGCGCGTGAAGATCCTCGAAGCTTTTCTTTGGGCGAAGCCGGTAGTGACTACGAGTCTGGGCATAGAAGGCATTGCGGCTCGCGCTAACGAACACGTGCGCATTGCCGACACGCCGGAAGCCTTTGCTGCGCATACCGTGGAACTCCTCCGCGACCGGCTGCTGGCACAAGAGCAAGGCCATGCAGCGAAGCGGTTCGCGGAAGAGCTTTACGATTGGCGTCTCTTTACGCCGCGCTTGCTGGAGTTTTATGCACGTCTGTTGGAGTCGCCTCATGGACGCTCCTAGAGTTTCACTGATTATAACGGTACGGAATGAGGAATCGGCATTGCCTGCGCTGCTGAATTCGCTTCAGAAGCAAGAGCGTCGGCCGGAGGAGATTGTCATCGCAGACGGGGGCTCAACCGATGACACATTACCTCTGCTTCGTGCGTTTGCAAAAGAAAATGCGCACGCCTCAGTGTTAGAGCTACCCGGCTCAAACATTGCACAGGGCCGCAACGCTGCTATTCAAGCGGCCACCGGAGACATTGTCGCCGTCACCGATGCCGGAGTCTCACTGCCAGCTTGCTGGCTCGCGGAGTTGGCGCGTCCCTTCGAGCACCAACCGGAGGTCGACATGGTCAGCGGTTTCTCGCGCGCGGCGCCCGAAACGCGGTTCGAAGAGCTCTTGGCGGCAACGACTCTGCCGTTGGTTAGCGAAGTTCGCGAGTCCTCATATCTTGCTTCAAGCCGCACTGTGGCGTTTCGCCGCAAGCTCTGGGAGGCGTCAGGCGGCTATCCGGAATGGCTCGATTATAGCGAAGACGTGGTATTCGACCTTAACTGCAAGACTATTGGCGCGCACGTAGTTTTCCAGCCCGCGGCAACCGTGCGCTTTCGTCCTCGTCCCACCTTGCGCACATTCTTCTTGCAGTACTATCGCTACGCCCGCGGTGACGGCAAGGCGAACCTATGGCCGGGTCGCCATGCTCTCCGGTACTGCGCATATATCCTCGGCGGCGTCATGCTGTGGCACGGCAGGCAGAATCCAGTGTGGTGGGCCGTGCTCGGTTTGGCGGCAGCGGCGGCCACCCGTAAACCGCTCTTGCGCGAGATCACTGAACCCACACCTCGCAGCTTGGTGACTCTCGTACAATCGCTGGGTAGTATTCTGTATATACGAATGGTGGGCGATATTGCCAAGATGCTTGGTTACCCCGTTGGAGTTTGGTGGCGATGCCGACTTCGTCAAAGACGGCGAAACCGATGAGTCCGGCTTCTCTCGAGCTATCCATCATCATTGTTACGCACAACGTCTTGGCGCATCTACGAAGGTGCCTGGCTTCGATCTATGCCGGTGACTTTGCGGAAACTTGTGAGGTGTTCGTCGTCGACAACGGCACTGACGACTCGTTGGCAATGGTCGCGGCTGAGTTTCCAGAAGTAAGGCGCATCTTGGGATCGCCCCACATTGGTTTCGCTGCAGGCAACAATCTTGCCCTACCCCAGGCACGCGGTCGTTACATCCTCCTATTGAACCCGGATACGGAACTCCCGTCCTCTGCGCTCTCGGAACTTCATGCCGTGATGGAAAAGCACCCGCATTGGGGAGTGGTGGGGCCCAAGCTCCTGCGTGCCGACGGTAGCCTGGATCTTGCCTGCCGCCGCTCGTTTCCGACGCCCTGGAATGCGCTAATGAAGGCGTCCGGCCTCGCAAAACGCTTCCCCCAATCGCGCTTTACGGCCGGCTATAATCTTACATATATTGATCCCGATGAGAGCCATCCCTTAGATGCGATAGTGGGTGCGTTCATGTTCATTCGTCGCAAAGCACTCGCCCAAGCTGGGCCGCTGGATGATGCCTTCTTCATGTACGGCGAAGACCTCGATCTCTGCTATCGTATGAAGCAGGCCGGATGGCAAGTATGGTATTGGCCGGCAGTTGCGGTGCGGCACCTTAAGGGTGAGAGCAGCCGCCAGCGGCCGGGTCGCATGACTTTCGAGTTTTTTCGATCCATGCATTTGTTCTATGCCAAGCACCAAGCGCCAAGCAACTCAACCACATTGAATTTTCTCGTCATTTTGGCAATTTGGGTATTCTTCATCGCTGCGATGCTCCAAGTTTGGACGCGGCGAAGATCCCAACAAGCACCGCGGCTTCCAGCACTCTAGCAAGGAGGGGAAGCATGACGCTAAAAAGAGACCTGAATTTCCTCTTCGTGCCGTTGTGGCTCCTACTCGATGCCCTGGCAGTAGCTCTTGCCGTCTTCTGCGCCTATTACGTGCGCTTCACTCTAGGCTGGCCCCCGCCGGAGAACATTCATGCCATTGAGGTGTACTACCGGCTATGGTTTCTCTTGACCGTGTTGTACGTGGGCATGATGATGCTTAATGGGCTTTATCGACCGCAACGGCACGTGCCCTCAGAAGAGTATTTCCTCAAGATTTTTGCCGCCGTTGCACTGGGTACTATCGTTGCCGTTGGCATCTCCACGTTCTTCTGGCGCGAAGGTTTCGTGTACTCCCGTCTACTCGTCGGCTATACAGCAATTCTAAGTGTCTTCTTCCTCACGTTTGAGCGCGTTGTCTTTTCTCTAACGCGCGGTGCAATGCATCAAAGAAACATTGGGACGGTACGCACAGTAATTGTGGGACACGGATCGGGAAGCGAATTCGTGCACGATCATCTTCAGCGACTACCGCAACTCGGGTACGAAATAGTCGGCATCCTGGATGACGAACCGGATGAAAACGCGCTGCGCTTGAGCTACCCCTTGCTGGGCAAGTTAGATCTGCTCCCGAACGTCATTTCGGAGTATGAAGTGAAAGAGGTCATCATCACGTTGCCCGAGCTCAACACGAAGGAGTTGCTGCGCATTCTCGACCTTTGTCCCACAGAGAATGTCAGTATCCGCGTACATCCGGACCTATTCCAATTCCTGGTCAGTACTGTGCAAGTGGACGAAATTTCCGGCCTGCCGCTGCTCACGGTCAAGGAACCTCGTCTTGCCGGATGGCACCGGGTAGCAAAGCGCACAATGGACGTCGTAGTCGCGGCCACTACTCTAGTCCTGCTTTCCGGACCGCTGCTTATTGTCACGTTGCTGATTCGCCTCGACTCGGCCGGCCCTACGTTCTTCATCCAGGAACGTGTAGGTCGTGACGGTAAAGCCTTCCCCATCATCAAGTTTCGTACGATGGTAGATAACAGCTCCGGTCAAGATAGCCGCGATTGGACAGTGCCCAATGACCCGCGACGCACCCGTTTGGGTAGATTTCTGCGTCGCTTTTCCATAGATGAGTTGCCCAACCTCATTAACGTGCTTATGGGCCACATGAGCCTTGTTGGCCCGCGTGCGGAACAACCGCAATACGTGAAGCAATTTAGTGCCGAAATTCCTCAGTACATGGAGCGTCATCGTGAGAAAGCGGGAATGACCGGCTGGGCGCAGGTCAACGGCTTGCGCGGTGACGTGCCCATCGACCAGCGCACACAATACGACCTCTATTACATTGAGAATTGGTCGATCTTCTTCGACGTTCGCATCCTCCTAAGAACGCTCATCGCCGTCTTCAAGGAGCCGGCCTACTAATGGTATTGTCGTTGGAGGAACATCGGATCGGCATGCCGGCACAACGCTTCCAAGTACAGCAACTAAGAGCAAACCTATAGGATGAACCATGAAAATCACTGAAATCACACACCGTGAATACCGCTGGCCCCGTCGCAAACCTATCCGCAACGGCATGTTTACGTACACCGACGTCTCACTCTCTGTCGTGGAAGTTGCAACTGACGTTGGGCTCGTCGGTCTCGGTCTGGGAGGTGTCAACCTCTCTCTCTTGGAGCGTTTCAAGCCGCTGCTCATCGGCGAAGACCCCTTCAATGTGGAGCGGCTGTGGCATGCTCTGTGGGTGCCGAAACTTGTGGGAAGACGCGGCACGGAGACACGCACGATTTCAACCCTAGACATCGCCCTTTGGGACCTGATTGGCAAAGCCACGGAAAAGTCCGTGCACCAGTTGCTTGGCGGCTACGCGGAACGCATTCCGGTCTACATTGCGGGGGGCTACTACGAAGAAGACAAGGGCCTCAACGAATTGGCGGAGGAAATGGCGGAGAACGTGCAAATGGGCGCACGGGCGGTCAAGATGAAGATCGGCGGCGCACCGATCCGAGAGGATGTAGAGCGCGTGCGAATAGTGCGTGAAACGGTGGGCCCGGACGTAGCCGTGATGGTGGACGCGAACAATGCCTACCCTGCCCACGAAGCCATCCGCATTGCCGCCCAGATGGAAGAATTCGACATCTACTGGTTCGAGGAGCCAGTTGGTGCGGACGATTATGCGGGCTGCGCCCGCGTTGCCCAAGCGACCAGCATCCCCATTGCTACCGGCGAAAACGAGTACACGCGCTATGGATTTCGCGACCTCATTCAACACCAGGCCGCCAGCATCCTCAACGCCGATGCCAATATCTGCGGCGGCGTGACGGAGTTTCGTCGCATCGCCGCATTAGCTGCTGCCCATGACTTAGTAATCGCTCCGCACGGTTCGCAAGACATTCACATTCACCTCGTTACCGGTATTCCAAACGGGCTGATCCTCGAATACTATCGAGATACCGTAGATCCGATGTGGGGCAAGACATTCGAAGAGCCGCTCTTGCTGGATGCCGACGGCATGCTCGCGCCGCCGGAGAGGCCGGGCTTTGGCATCACGCTCAACGAAGAAGCCTTGGCGCAGTATCGCGTGCAATAGCAGTAACGGAGACACGCTAATCACTGCTTACTTTGCAGCCGCACCCAGGCGGTCTTCTTGGTCGCTCACAATCAATCGCTCCTCCCCGATTGCTCGGCGTTGGGGTGAGTACGCTAGAATGAATGGTACACATTTCCGCGACATCTTTTGCCTACCACAAAGAAAGTGAGTGCACATGGCACCAACAGTCTTTCAAAAGCCTGGAAACTGGTACAAGGGGAACCTGCACACGCACTCCACAAACTCAGACGGCCTCTATCCCCCGGAGATGGTAGCGTTGTGGTATTGGACGACGGGCTACGACTTCCTATCGATTACAGACCACCGCACCCTCACCCTCTTTGAAGAACCGCCGACGCGCAGCCCTGTGCTCATTCCCGGCATGGAGCTCAATGGCGATGATGCCCGCGCCGGGGGAGGATACCACATCGTTGGTCTCGGTCTAAACAACATGCACACCCAACCGCCTGATCTCGATGCTCAAGGTGCAATTGATGCGATCCGCGCCGATGGGGGTCTGGCGGTGTTGGCCCATCCTTACTGGCTGGGACACGTCACCACCGACCTTGCACACCTTGAAGGCGCTACCGGCCTCGAAGTCTTCAACTACGGCACGCAAGTAAGCATCAACAAAGGCGATAGCACCTATCTCTGGGATGGGCTGCTCGACCGCAAGCGGCCGCTCTTAGGTCTGGCCGTAGACGACACACACTGGAAGCTGCCCGATGCCGGCGGCGGATGGGTCATGGCGAAAGCCGCTTCTTGCACGCCGGAGAACCTGCTGAAGGCGATTGCAGAAGGGGATTTCTACGCGACTCAAGGACCGGAGATTCATGATTTCCGCATCGAGGACGGGGTAGCCTATGCTAAGACATCACCGGTCCGCACGATCGCCTTTATGGCCGAGCGCTCGCGTGGACTGGCAATACGGTCCTCGCAGGGCGATCCCATCACCTCGGCTCGTTACTCCCTGCGAAACGAGCAAAAGTACGTACGCCTGGAATGCGTTGACTTTCAAGGACGACGCGCGTGGAGCAATCCCATCTGGCTTGAAGGTAACGAGTAGCTCTAGGAGGAAGTTGCATGAAAATCGTAGACCTTAGGCTCCATCCGGTTGCCGTGGCACGGCAATATGCCACGCTGACCTCCGGCGGCCAAGAAGGCCGTCAAAACCCTGACGCTGCACCCGTGGAACTATCCTATTTCTACATCCTCGAATTAGAGACCGATTCCGGCATTGTGGGCATTGGCGAGATATCGGACATCGACCCAAAGACGCGTTTCAGCGACGGTTCTTCCATGAAGATCGAAAACGTATCTCAGAAGCTGCGCTCGCAGCTTATGGGGCGTGATCCGACCAACTTCGAGCAACTCTTACAAGATGTCGATTACGGCGGCCTCGTGAACTGTGCCATCGACACTGCCTGCTACGACATCTTGGGAAAGGTCTCCGGAATCTCGGCCACTACTCTGGCCGGCGGCCGCTATCGCGAGAGTGTTTGGGTATCGTGGGTAGCTTATATTCGCGAGCCCGAAGCCATGGCGCCGGAGATCGAGGAGAAGCTAGAGCAGGGCTTCGATGCCTTCAAATTCAAGGTAGGGCGCGACATCGACCTAGACGAAGAGCGCATCAAGCTCTTCCGACAAATCGGCGGCCCCGATCTGAACCTAAAGCTCGATGCCAACGCGGCCTGGGACGTTGAAGAGGCCATCTCCTACATCCGCCGGTTGGAAAAGTACAATATCTCCGGAGTAGAGACGCCCATCGACAAAGAGAATGTCACCGGCATGGCCCAAGTGCGCAAAGCAGTCGGCACGCCAATTCTGGAGCACGTGAGTACGCCTGAGTACGCCCTCGAGTTGGTGCGCCATGAGGCAGTGGACGTCTTCAACGTATCAACGGTAGGATGCGGCGGTATCTATCGCGCGAAGAATGTTATCGCCCTGGCCGAAGCCGCCGGACTGGAAGTACTCCTCGGCAGCACAGTAGAACTCGGCGTGGGCACTGCCGCGCAACTGGCGCTTGCCGCTTCGTCGGCGCGCGTGGACTGGCCCTCGGACCTCATTGGGCCGCTCATGTACGTTGACGACGTACTGGTAGAGCCCTGGGAGTGGGATAACGGAAGACTGCGTGTCCCATCCGGCGCGGGTATGGGCGTCACGCTCGACTCTCAGAAGCTCCAGTCGCTCTATCACACACTTCCCACGTCGTCGTAATACATGTCAAAGATCCCTTATGGCAGCGCCGTATAGACCTGCTCAGCACGCTGCAATGCGCTTAGGGTGAAGCGACTGAATCGTCCTGCCCGAAAGTCCGCTCGTCGCGAGCCTAGTGTCCGCTCGTCGCGAGCCGAAAGTCCGTTCATCGTGAACCTAGTGTCCGCTCATCGTGAGCCTAGTGTCCGCTCATCGCGAGCCGAATGTCCGCTCGTCGTGAGCCTAGTGTCCGCTCATCGCGAGCCGAATGTCCGCTCGTCGTGAGCCTAGTGTCCGTTCGTCGCGAGCCGAATGTCCGCTCGTCGTGAGCCGAATGTCCGCTCGTCGTGAGCCTAGTGTCCGTTCGTCGCGAGCTTGTCGAACCATGAACGGACTGCTCCTCACCAGTTGGAAGTGAGCGCGAAACCGGAGTCGGCCCACGTATTGCTACGCACAGTCGCCCGAACAGACTGCTGTTGACACTCCCGCCTCGCCATTGCTATCCTAAGCAATGCAGGGCAGCACGGACCCTTGGGGAAGTGCGCTCAGAGCCCTGCTCTTTGCATGCTGGCAAAGACAAACATAGAGATTGATGAGGAACATCGTGTTCGCAGTCGTCGAAATCGCCGGAAAGCAATATCGCGTCAGCCCCGGAGACCGTATCGCAGTTGAAAAACTAGAAGCAGAATCGGGCAGTGAAATCACGCTGGATTCCGTTCTTCTGACCTCCACCGATGATGGCGTTACCATAGGTACACCGGCAATTGCCGGGGCCAACATTCGCGCCAACGTGATCGGTGAAGAGAAAGATAGCAAGGTGCTCGTTCTCAAGTACAAGCGGAAGAACCGGTACCGGCGCCTTTCAGGCCACCGGCACATATACACTATTCTTGAGATCGCTTCTATCAACACCTAAAGGCATCGAACGGCTTCGCAGGAAGCATAGAGCACTCCAAGAGCTCACCATACGAACGAGGAGAAACTAACAAGTGGCACAGAAAAAAGCCGGCGGCAGCAGCCGTAATGGGCGCGATAGCGCGGGTAGGCGGCTTGGCGTAAAACGTACCGACGGACAGGTCGTACGCGCGGGAAACATCCTGGTGCGCCAGCGCGGCACGCCGATTCGCCCCGGTGAAAACGTCGGCATAGGTAAAGACCACACGCTCTTTGCCAAAATCGACGGCGTCGTCAAATTCGAGACCTTCGGACGCACTTCCAAACGCGCCATCATCGTTCCTCTCGGCTAAAACACCAATCAGACCTCGCTTTGGGCCGGTAGCTCAGTGGGAGAGCGCTGCGTTCGCATCGCAGAAGTCGGGGGTTCAAATCCCCCTCGGTCCACCTAACTACGCTATACGCCGCATTGTGTAGAGAGGTATCCCCCGTAGTAGACTAGCGCTACACAATGAGACGACGATAGCCATGAAGATGGAGCCCGTTACGAAGGGCTGCGTCGAAACCCTCGCCGGAGGGCAATGACATGCGCGGAGACAGGTGGGGAATCGAAGGGCCGCCCGCAGAAGCGTACTCCCGCGTAACCAACCCGGAACGCTTCCAACCTCTGCACGGCGCGGCGACGGAGTTACTCGACCGGCTGGAGCGAGAGTTCGCGGTCGAGCGGTTAGAGGGACCCGATGCCGACGACGAATTGGGCAGGAAAAGCCTTGCGCGACCTGCTATCAGACTCACCCCGCACGACCCGAAAGCCGCGCCAATTGTGGTGGCTTTCTCTGAGTTTCCAGGGCTGCATGTCAGGTTCGGCTCTTGGCGCACAGAACCATTTCCCGTTTGTGGCTGCGACGCCTGCGACGAAACCGCCGACGGGGAGATAGGGAAGATGACCGAAATGGTGGAAGCCGTCGTCTCCGGCGGGTACCGCGACGCGATACGAGTGCCTCTGCTGCTGGGGGGCGGTTGGCGGGAATCAGAGTTCCGGTTTAACGACGGCCACAGCGGTTTTAGCCGCTCTCGAAGCCGCGTCTCGCGCTCCCGCGCCCTCGAGATGACGGGGGGCGAGCCGCACGTGACGCTGGACTGGAAGCCCTGGCCCCGACGCAACACAACCGCCACGCCGCCCTAGCGCTGCTGAGGATAGTCGACGCTCCATAGCAGGCTCGGACCACGCAAAGGGATGGCGATAGCCATATCGACGCAGCCCTTCGTGGCGCGCTGAGTCGATACCCTCGCCGGAGCCGGCGGCTCCTGGGGTCAGGTGAGGCGCGGACCAGCACGGCGAGGAAACCGGCTAGGGTGTGCAGGTGGTATTTCTGCATCACATTACATAGGTAGTTATGATTGGCAGAACCTGGAAAGCTCACAGGTCGGCCTCCCACCGAAAAGTTCGCAGCACAGTACGCTTAGTCCCACTGAACTGGACAAGATCGAGAAACTTCGTGTTGAGGTTCAGGCTGGCGCTGTGATTGGCGTCCCGGCCCTCGCTGGGCCAGTCTCCCATCCCAGCTATCTTTAGAATTGACACTCTGACGGACACACTCTATAATAAGCCACATTCAGAGAAGCAGTGAAGGAGGCGAAATGTTGCGGCTGAAAGTGGTTGCGATCCTCGGTTTTGTGCTGGCCTTGGCGGTAGCATGTGGTGGAGAAGGCAACGTGTACGACATCAGGGAAGGGGACTGCTTCAACTACGAAGAGTCGGAGGAGATAAGTGATGTCGACTTCATACAGTGCGATGATCCGCATCAGCGCGAGGTGTACGCCGTCGTCTCGATCGGGGTAGATACAGGCCTGCCGTACCCCGGCTCTACCCGCGTGGAGGAAGTGGCGTTGAACCTCTGCTTGGAGCGCTTCGACGAGTTTGTCGGGCTCCCCTACTCCGAATCGCTGCTCGATATCGAGACTTTCTTTCCAACCCAGGATTCGTGGGAAGACATAGACGACCGAGAAGTCATTTGCATGCTGTACGACCTCGAAGAGCTCTACATGGAAGGGTCCATGCGAGGCAGCGAGCGATAATAGCTATGGAAATGGAGGGGAATGCCCGTTTGGTCGCACGACGGGATTATTTGTACAGGTGAGACCTACAAGCAGGTAGTCAAGCTGACCTTCGCCAAGGGCTCCTTCCTCGCGGACCCACACCATCTATTCAACGCTGGATTGACGGGAAACGTCCATCGAGCGATCGACCTTCGGGAAGAGGATGAGATCGACGGCCCCTCGTTCCAAGACCTGATCAGAGAGGCCGTCGCCTTCAACCAAGACCATCCTCCCAAGCAACGCCGTTCCTCCTCAGGTAAGGGCTCGTCCGGTCGATGACCACTCCCGTGCGAAGCCATGCCCCGCGCCATCCGCTCACGGCGAGCAGTCCTCGCAGACCGACGGTGCTCCTCGACTACCCCCCCCCCCGTTGCTAAGCACGTTGGCCACCGTAAACACCGACACCCCTAACTCTAGGGCCTACACTTGGGAGGTCTTGCTCCGCTCCGCGCGCCATTGCCTAAGGGCCTGCCCACATTCGGCACAGCGAACAGCCGAAACTATCCTCGGAAGTGACCGAAGCGTCGCCTCCTATTATCCCTTCTCGCGGCGTTGATACACGGCCTCGATCTCCAAGTCGAGCTCGTTCGCCCAACTCTGCACCCTTGAGCGCAGCCGCATGTTCTGGTACGCGCCCCAGTGCAGGCCTACATCGCGGTCATGCCAGGCTGGAAGTGCGGCAGCGGGCGCCGCCTCGACGCGCTCATCGTGCCTAACGTGCGAAAGGCCGTGAGGTGGAATTCGCCTTGCTAGGCATCGAGGGCCAGGGCTGGTTCTTTGGACCCCACGTATTCACCCCTCAGTCTCCCCAGCCAGCCTGGCAAGTTGCAGCAACTCCTATGGATTCGGATCGCCCCCAATGTGAGGTGCGGTCCCTCTTCGTTTCGCGGCAGCGCAGCCGATGAGAAAGTAGGGATCTAGGAAAGGTCTGAACAACTCTGTGTAGGCTTGGTGTTAGTGGTGTGTGCGGAATTATGGGGCGTTTTGGGGAGTGTTTTGGCGTTTCGGTGGGGCTGTTTTGCCCGTGTTTCGGCGCTGCTGGGAGCGTTTTTCGCTCCCGCTCGTGTTTTGGGCGCACTACGCCCGTGTCATGCCGGCAACTGGCGTGCGGCTGTTACCAAATTGGCCAGCCCCAGCAGCAACGCCAGCCGTTGCGTGTTCTTGTGCAGACCCCGATAGCGCACCGTGGCGTAGCCAAAGCGCCGCTTCACCCACAGGAACGGATGCTCTACCTTGGCCCTGACCGACGCTTTGCGCTGTTCTGCCAACGCCGCCGCGCTCTCAGGCGCCAGTTTCCGCCGCTGCCCAGGCTTCAGCGCCACATTCCAGGTCACGGCGCGTCCCTGATGCTCCGGCCGCTTCTGCACCCCCACGTACCCGGCGTCTCCCCACACCTGCTGCTCTGCGCCGTGCAGCAACGCTCCCGCTTGCGTCACGTCGTGCACGTTCGCCGACGTGGTGATGAAGCTGTGCACTACCCCCGTCTCCGCGTCGGCCCCGATGTGCAGCTTCATCCCAAAGTAATACTGGTTCCCCTTCTTCACCTGCCGCATCGCCGGGTCTCGCTCCCCCTCTCGGTTCTTCGTCGATGTCGGCGCCGCGATGATGGTCGCGTCCACTACCGTCCCCGCTCGCAGCCGCAAGCCCCGACCTGCCAAATGCGCGTTGATCTCCGCCAACAACCCCTCTCCCAACCGGTGCTTCTCCAGCAAGTGCCGAAAGTGCAGGATCGTCGTCTCGTCCGGCAGCGCCTCTGACAGCCGCAGCCCCACGAACCGCCGCACCGGTTCCACCTCGTACAGCATGTCCTCCATCCCAGGGTCACTCAGATTGTAGAACAACTGCACACAGTGTACCCGCAACATCACCGACAAGGGATACGGCCGCCGCCCACGCCCCGCCTTGGGATAGTACGGCGCGATGCGCGCCTCCATCTCCGCCCACGGGAGCAGCGCGTCCATCCGTTCCAAGAACTTCTCCCGCCGGGTCTTGCGCTTCTTCTGCGCGTACTCCAGGTCGGCAAACGTCGGCTGCTCCATTTCCTCTCCCCTCTCCACAAGGCGCTTTCTTGCTATGATACTATGCCAAGGACTTGTGCAGAGTGTTCCTAGAATAATCCTGGCTCCTATTCTTCTTCTCCAAGTCCTTAGGCATTCTCATCAGGTGTCCTGCGTAGATAAACTTGGAGTTGAATGCAAGAGGGGTCAGCAGAATGCATTTGTACGCAATCCCCGCTTTGCCGTGCCTATCGCTAGGCAAGTCACCTGGCCCCCTCTCCCCGGAGCGGCTTGTCATCCCGGCCACTTTTATGGCAAAGTGAGACCCCGCGCTGGGTGGTGGTTTAGCGCGGGGTCTCGGGGAAAGTGGAGTGGACGGAAATCTAATTAATCAAGGGCATAGTGCCAGGGCGAGTCGCTTTCTTTGGCGACCGGCGGAGCATTTCTCTCAGGCGTGGCCTAAGACTTGGTACATCCCTTGCTCGACGGTGCATGCTCTACACCCGGTAAGTCCGTGGTGTTCGCAGTTTCCTTAACTAAGTCTGCACTAGTCAACACTTGAAAACAATATAACACATTCATATTATTCTTGCCAAATAATCTCCAAGCGGGATTCTTGAGATGCTTATCATAGTAGATGGTGCTTCCAGCAGTCGCATGGGAACAATGCGGTGCCCTTACTCCTCAGCAAAGTGAGACTCAATTGTGATACTGTTGTGCCATAGACGGATATTGCATTTATACCTACCATTAGTCATTACTTCCTTAACTATTTTGCAGGGCGCTGTGAAGTAATTTGTCTATAGTCCCTTCAAGTCGTCCTAGGCTGTCTTTGACTCGCTATCGTTAGCCAAACAGCCGTTCAACTCATCAAGGTCTCAATAAAATGATTGCAGCAGGGCTTTTTACTGCGCTGGCAAACGCTTCCTGCGCCGCGTATGCCGTCTCCGTAGACCAGACCATCGTCTTCTGGAACCGCGCTGCAGAGCGAATTCTCGGCTACACTTCTGAGGAAGTCTTAGGTCGCCGTTGCTATGAGGTTGTAAATGGCCGCGCTCCAGGCGCCTTGACAGAGCAGTGTTTGAAGGGATGTCCTTCAATCCGTTACCTGCGGGCTGGATTAGTGCCGGCCGCGTCCCGGCTGCATGTGCTCTGCGCCTCTGGTGAACGAAAGTGGGTCAGCGTCACGCCCATGGTAGTGGCAGGCATATTGGAAGATGCGCCCCTGCTCGTGCACCTCTTTGAGGACGGCAGTAATGCGGAAGACGCCAGCTCATCCATATTCGCCCTGCGAGAAGCGTTGGCAACAGGCGGCGCTGACATTCTGTCGGACCATCCCGCCTCTCTACCAACCCAGACTGAGGCTCCGGCATTGACGCACAGGGAGCTGGATGTGCTGCGCCTGGTCGCACTAGGCTGGGACACGCCCCGCATTGCCGGCGAACTAGGCATCAGCCGACACACGGTACGCAACCACATTCGCAATCTGCGGCAGAAGCTCGGAGCAAGCACCAAGCTCGAAGCTGTGGTTACGGGTATTCGTCTGGGCATCCTGCCGATCGGCGGCCCATCGCCATAAACGCATCACGTGCGTAGAATGCTCTATCGGACGGTAGAGAGAAACGGCGCCCTGGGAGTCGCAGGTGGAATATTCAGGGACGTGTCGCGCACATTCTTAGCCTGTCTAGCTCCCCGACCCAATGCCATCTCGCAAAGCCGCGCGATACAGCCGGCTGGGGTGTGGCGCAACGCTGTCGCGAACAACAGAGCAATTACACCTCTGTCGCGTTTTCGTTGATGGGTTGAGGAGCAATTGAAGTTACGTCAGCGCAATCACTGACGAGGATTCTCAACTTCCGACTACTCTCGCTCCTTTGCATTGACAGCGAAACCCGTCGCATGAGCAATTACTCTCGGCGCGACTAACGAAACTGGGCTAGGATAGCAAGAATCTCCGTCTTAGGTACCATTAGGAATTGTCAACGCAAATCGTCTAGACTAGATGGGGCGTGAGGCCTTTTCTTCTGGGCCATTCACAATTGGGTTCCCCCCTGGGGTGGAACTCCGAAATCTGACCCAACACATCTGAATTGAGCAAAGTCATCCGGCCATGAATAGAATCACACATCTGGCCCAGCGCATAACGAGCGCGCGGGCATTTGAATTCGGCATTATTGTCATCATCATTCTCAATGCCCTGCTGCTCGGTCTCGGCACCTCACCTGCCATAGAAGAGCAATACGGCAACTGGATTCAGGTCTTATATGAAGTGGCCCTGGCCATCTTTGTCTTGGAGGCGCTATTGAAAATGGTGGCGTCGTCACCGCGGGTAGTTGGCTACTTTCGCGATGGTTGGAACGTCTTCGACTTCTTAGTGGTTGTACTGGCCCTGATACCAGTAACCGGACAGTTCGCTACTATCGCCCGGCTGGTCCGTCTGCTGCGCGTAATGCGGCTCGTGTCGACCATCAAAGACCTGCGCGTAATCGTTACTGCGCTTGTCAGCTCTATTCCAAGCGTGGGACACGTCATCATGCTGATGGGCATCATCGTATATATCTATGCCATCATTGGCATTCACTTGTTCAGCGAGCATGACCCGGAGCATTGGCGAAACGTCGGAATTGCCGTCCTTACGCTCTTCAATATCATCACGTTCGATGGGTGGACTGATGTCATGTTCACCGCAATGGACCTCAATCCCCTGGCATGGGTCTATTTCGTCAGTTTCGTGGTGGTCGGCACTTTCGTGGTGATCAACCTATTCATCGCCATTATCATCGATAAGATGGGTGACGCTAAGCTGGAGCGTATCCTTGATCAAGAGAACCCTGTGTCACGGGAGGAACTTCTGCAGGAGCTCCGCGCCACCAAGGAAACGCTGCAAAAGCTTGAAGAGCGGATACCGGACAACTAGAACTTTGCCGCAGGCTACCGATTCAGGTCAGGCAGCGGGCTCGCCTTAACGCGGCATCCTGCTGGCGCGTGGGATTATTGGCGTTCTTGGCACACTTTTCATCGCCGGATACTACGGATCCAGAGGCAAGCCGGCCTAGGGGCAACTCCAGTACGAGCTGTCCGCGCTTAGGTTCGCTTGCCGACACGAAAGGGCCTTAGTTGCTCCTTTGGGAGCCGAAGGCCCTTTTTGCAGTGGATATTGTCAAACATCGCCAGCATTGAGTTGTATAATGTCTGATATCACTGTCGAAGACCGTTCCGGAGACAGTTCCAAATGGCTTCGCTACCTTCCCAGAGTCCGCGCTACGAGGCGCACGAGAACCCGCCCTTCTTGGCAACCTTGGGGTATGGGTTCCAATTCAGTCTGCTTGCTTCCGCCACCCTCCTGGTAACGCCCGTTATCGTGGCGAAAGCCTCCGGCAGAGACGACTCCTACCTCCTTTGGATGGTCTTTGCTTCTCTGATCGTAGTGGGCATTACCACGCTCTTGCAGGTGCGCCGCATCGGCCCTGTTGGAGGACAGGCCGTGCTTCCCATGTTCACCGCTGCATTCTCTATCCCCTTCTGTATAACGGCGGTGGTGGATGGCGGGCCTGCCACTCTGGCGATGCTTGTAGTCGTCTCCGGCATCTGCCAGTTGATTATCTCGAAGTGGCTTTTCATCTTACGGCGCATGGTCACGCCCACCGTAGGCGGCACCGTGATGATGATTCTCTCCATCACGCTGGCCTCCGTTGTCTTCGCTTTGTTGGATGAAGCATCGACTGTAGAGCCCACGGCCGCGACCGCGACCGCGCTGGCGACGCTCCTCGTTGTTTCCGTTCTCACCTTTCGCGGGACTCCATTTCTGCGCCTCTGGGCGCCACCGATCGCTATCGTGGTTGGCTGCCTCGTGGCTGCGAGTTTCGGCACGTACGAATTCGAGCGGGTGCTGCAAGCGCCCTGGTTAGGTCTACCCAGCGAATGGCCGGATCTTAGACCCAACTTCGGCATCCCGTTTTGGACCATACTGCCGTCTTTCGTCTTCCTGGGCATCATCATTTCCATTCAAGCCAACGGAGAATCTATCGCCCTCCAGCGGGTCTCTAGCCGCGAGCCCCGGGCTATCGACTTCCGGCAGGTGCAAGGCACGCTCGCCGGAGGCGGCATAGGCAATATACTGAGCGGCATTGCGGGCGCTGTACCCATCATCATCCATCCGGGCACAGTCGCATTTACGCAAGTCGCCAGTGTTGCTTCTCGCCGGGTCGGCTACCTCATCGGCAGCCTCTTCATCATCATGGCCTTTGTGCCCAAGCTGTCCGGACTGCTCAGCACCATTCCCGGTCCCGTCATGGCAGGCTACCTTACGCTGGTGACGGGCACCCTGTTCGTTGACGGCGCGCAGCTTGTGATACAGAGCGAACAAAACCGACAGAAAGTTATCGTGGCCGGCGTTTCCTTCTGGATTGGAGCCGCCTTCCAATTCAAACTCTTCGCCCTGCCGGCCCTGGGCCCGGTGTGGGATACCCTGCTCAAGAGCGGTATCTCCACCGGCGGTTTCGCCGCCATCATCATGCTCGTGTTCTTGGAGCTCACGGCCCATCGCAACATGCGCTTCAAGTCGCAACTTCACATCGATGCGCTGCCGGAACTCAACGAGTTCATCACCAAATTCTCTGCCAGCAGAGGCTGGAATACCGCGATGACGGAACGCCTCATGGCAGTAGGCGAAGAGACTCTCCTGACCTTAGCGCCGCTGGACCTAGAAAGCGACGAAGAGGAACACGACGGACGGCAGTTGGTCGTCTTAGTATCCAGTGAGGGCCCGGTGGCGGACCTAGAATTCATTGGAGGCGGTGACGATGAGAACCTAGAAGACCGCATCCGCCAGCTCCAGCAGCACGATTCGGAAACCCCCGTCGAACAAGAACTCTCCCTGCGGCTCCTCCGCAACTTCGCCGATTCCGTCCAGCACAAGCAGTACCAAAACAACGACGTCATCACCGTCCGCGTCACAGCACCGGAATCGTAGACCCCCATTGGCCGAGGCTCAACCCCTGCGTCGCGTGGACGCGTTGCGTATACTAAGTCTCATCTCCGGCCTTCAGCGTTTTCCAAGGAAGAGTGAGTGAACGCCCTCAACATCAGCAGCTTCATATGGGGTATTGCGGACGACGTATTGCGAGACGTATACGTGCGGGGCAAGTACCGCGAAGTCATCCTGCCCATGACCGTTATCCGCCGCCTGGATGCTATGCTAGAACCAACGAATGATGCCGTGCTCCGAATGAAGGATCAGTTGGAAAAGTCCGGGATTACAAACCCAGACTCTGCCCTGCGCCAAGCCTCCGGCCAAGCCTTCTATAATACTTCTCGCTTCCGGCTTCGGGACCTTACCGCAGCGGGCCGTCAGCAACAGTTGCGCAGTGATTTCGAAAATTACCTCGATGGCTTCTCGCCCAACGTCCAAGAAATTCTCGACAAGTTCAAGTTTCGCAACCAGATTCCAACGCTCGTTGATGCGGACGAGCTTGGATACCTCATTGAGAAGTTCTTAGACCCTTCGATCAATCTCAGTCCCCGGCCCGTGCTGAACAGCGACGGCACCGTGCGCCTGGCCGGCTTGGACAACCACAGCATGGGCACGGTCTTCGAAGAGCTTATCCGCCGCTTCAATGAAGAGAATAATGAAGAGGCTGGGGAGCACTTCACGCCCCGCGACGTGGTGGAACTCATGGCGCGCCTCGTCTTTCTGCCCGTCGCCGATGCGGTTCAGTCTACAACCTACCTCGTTTATGACGGCGCTTGCGGCACTGGAGGCATGCTCACTGTAGCGGAACAGACATTACAGGACTTGGCCCGTGAACAAGCCAAGGAACTCGAAATCCATCTATTTGGCCAGGACGTCAACGCCGAGACCTACGCCATTTGTAAGGCCGACCTTCTCCTCAAGGGCGAGGGAAACGAAGCGGAAAACATCAAGTACGGCTCTACCCTCGCAGCCGACGCCTATCCCTCACTAAACTTCGACTTCATGCTCTCCAATCCGCCGTACGGCAAGAGTTGGAAGGGCGATCTGGAGCGCATGGGTGGCAAGAAGGACCTGATAGATCAGCGCTTTGTCGTGGAACATGACGGCGACCCGGAATTCTCCCTTGTCACTCGCTCCAGCGACGGCCAGATGATGTTCCTTGCCAACATGCTGAGCAAGATGAAGCAGGATACCCCGCTGGGCAGCCGCATCGCCGAGGTGCACAACGGCAGTTCCCTCTTCACTGGTGATGCAGGGCAGGGCGAGAGTAACATCCGCCGCTGGATTATCGAAAACGACTGGCTGGAAGCCATCGTCGCCCTGCCGCTCAACATGTTCTACAACACCGGCATCGCCACCTACATCTGGGTGCTCAGCAACCGCAAGCCGGCGCACCGCCGGGGCAAGTTGCAGCTTATCGACGCTACCCAGTGGCACCGGCCCCTGCGCAAAAACCTCGGCAGCAAGAATTGCGAGCTTGCCGACGATGACATCCAGCGCATCTGCGAGGTTTTCCTCGACTTCAAGGAGACTGAACAATCCAAGGTCTTTCCCAATGAGGCGTTCGGCTATTGGAAAGTCACGGTGGACCGGCCCCTGCGGCTGGCGGGCATCGATCCCGAACGGGTCTACACCTCCAAAGAGATCAAGCAGTTGAAGGAGACACAAGAACGTTCTGAAGACGCGCCGCCCGTCATCAAGAAGGTCCACAAGCGCGGGACGGAGCCGGACCCCTTGCGCGGTCTCTTCCCAGCCAATGTCAATAGCAAGCCGGTCGTTGTCGAGTACGAGCCGGACCCGGACCTGCGGGACACCGAGCAGGTGCCGCTCTTGGAAGACGGCGGTATCGAAGCCTTCCTCCAACGCGAGGTGCTCCCCTACGCCCCGGACGCCTGGTACGTGGAATCCAGCGTCAAAACCGGCTACGAAATCAGCTTCACCCGCTACTTCTACAAGCCAAAGCCTCTGCGCCCTTTGGAGGAAATCCGCGCTGATATACTGGCCTTAGAGAAGGAAACCGAAGGGCTGCTGGAGGAGATTATTGGGCACGCACATGGCTGAATCCCTTCAGGTCTATCCAACTTCCAAGTCTCCCGAATCCGCCCTGCTCGGCGACGTTGTGGCCCGCCGTCGGAAGTCCATACGGCTGCCTGGGTTTGATTACAGCCAACCGGGCGCGTACTTCATCACGGTCTGCACACAGAACCGGGCAAGTATCTTCGGTGACGTAACAGAAGGCAAACTGTGCCTTAACGCGGCCGGCCGCCTGGCACAGGCCGTATGGGAAGAGTTGCCGCAACACTATCCCCATGTTCACCTGGACGCCTGGACTGTCATGCCCAATCATGTGCACGGCATCGCGATTTTGAAATCTGATTCTGTTGGCCTTGTAGGGGCTGATTCTGTTGACCATGTAGGGGCGGGTTTGAAACCCGCCCCTACGCAACGGCACGGCCTTCCCGAAATCGTAAGGGCGTTCAAGACATTTTCCGCTAGGCGCATCAATGCCCTTCAGGGGACTGCTGGCACCGCGCTTTGGCAGCGCAACTACTATGAACACGTGATCCGGGACGAAGCGGCATTGGACCGCATACGCCAGTACATCGCGGACAACCCGGCACGGTGGCACGAAGACCCGGAGAACCCAGACGCCGTACGAGGCAGGTAACAGTCCATGTCCCTCGCATTTGCATATATTAATAAGGCGGGTTTCAGACCTGACATTACCCATCCCGTAGGGGCGGGTTTCAGACCTGACATTGCCCATCCCGTAGGGGCGGGTTTCAGACCTGACATTACCCATCCCGTAGGGGCGGGTTTCAGACCTGACATTGCCCATCCCGTAGGGGCGGGTTTCAGACCTGACATTACCCATCCCGTAGGGGCGGGTTTCAGACCTGACATTACCCATCCCGTAGGGGCGGGTTTCAGACCTGACATTGCCCATCCCGTAGGGGCGGGTTTGAAACCCGCCCCTACCACAACACCGCGCACCACAGAAGATCGGATCCACCTGTGCGAATACGCCACAATCCTCACAACACGCGACGCAGGCGATGGAGATAGCATTAGTTGCCAGGTGAAGCGGTTCCAGGCGCAGGATGTACTCCTTGGCAAACTGCGTCCATATCCGGCTAAGATCACTTGCCCAAAGCGCAATGGCGTGTGCTTGGGTGAGACTGGCCGAACCCATCCCGTAGGGGCGGGTTTGAAACCCGCCCCTACCACAGCACCGCGCACCGCAGAAGAACGGTTGCACCTGTGCGAATACGCCACAATCCTCACACCTCGCGGTGCAGGAAACAGACATTGACCTTACCATCCACAGACAGCGATCGCATGGACCAGGCAGGTATTGGCTCCACCCCTCACCATCCGCATCGCGTCGGAACAGGTTCCACGCCTAACCGTTCTAGTCCCCTAGGGGCGGGTTTCAGTCCTGCCATTACCCGTGGCGTAGGGGCGGGTTTCAAACCCGCCCCTACCACAACACCGCGCACCACAGAAGATCGGATCCACCTGTGCCAAAACGCCACAATCCACACACCACGCAGCACAGGCAAATGACAATGACACCTGCCCTCCACCCCTATCCCGCCTACAAGCCGTCCGGCGTCCCGTGCCTTGGTGATGTGCCGGAACATTGGGAGGTACGACGTCTTCGAAGTGTTGCCGAAGTGCGAGTTAGTAACGTAGATAAGCACACCAAAGAGAATGAACTCCCTGTTCGCCTATGCAATTATGTCGATGTCTACAACAATGACCGTATTTCGCACGCAATGCCATTCATGACTGCAACGGCTTCACAGGAAGAAATCAAGAGATTCCGGCTGAATAGCAATGATGTTCTGATCACAAAAGATTCCGAGGCTTGGGACGATATTGGGGTTCCGGCATTGGTAGCAGCTGGAGCAGACGATCTCATTTCTGGTTACCATTTGGCCTTATTGCGTCCATCAAGAGAAGTCATTGGGGCGTATCTGGCCCGAGCTTTGCAGAGTAAGCCAGTTGCCTACCAGTTTCACGTATCGGCCAATGGTGTGACACGATATGGACTTACTCAAACGGGCATCAAGTCCGTTCGGATTCCACTCCCTCCTCTCCCCGAACAGCGCGCCATCGCGCGCTATTTGGATTATGTGGACCGGCGAGTGCGGCGGTATGTTGAGGCGAAGCGGAAGCTGATTGCGTTGCTGGAGAAGGAGCGGCAGGCGGTCATCCACCAGACGGTAACGCGGGGCCTGGAACCGAACGTCCCCCTCAAACCCTCCGGCGTCGAATGGCTGGGCGATGTTCCGGCGCATTGGGGAGTCCGACAGTTAAAACAGGTGTCGGGAATTCTTCGAGGTAAGTTTACACACCGACCTCGTAACGACCCATCATTGTATGGTGGCCCTTATCCATTCATTCAAACTGGCGACATAGCAAGCGTGAACAAGGCAATTGTGATACATACGCAGACCTTGAACGAAAAAGGTCTCGCAGTAAGTATGATGTTCCCATCGGGGACGCTGGTAATGACGATCGCTGCCAACATAGGTGATGTAGCAGTTCTTGATTTTGAAGCTTGTTTTCCTGATAGCGTGGTTGGATTCAATCCTGCTAAGAGCGCTAAGCGTGACTACCTTTTCTACCAGTTTCGAGCCATGAAGGGCGAATTCACTCGGGAGGCACCCGTAAACACGCAGGGGAATTTAAATGTCGAGCGGATTGGATCCAAGAAAATAGCTCTCCCTTGCCTGAGGGAGCAGACTAACATCGTAGAGTACCTTGACAAAGCTACGGCCAACATCGATACGGCCATCACCCGTGCGCGGCGGCAGATCGAACTGGTGGAGGAGTACCGCACGCGGTTGATTGCGGACGTAGTGACCGGCAAGCTGGACGTGCGCGCTGCGGCGGCACGCCTGCCGGATGAGGAAGATGAACGGGAGCCGGAGGCAATAGACAGTTCACCGGCGGGCGCGGGTGGAGCACTTGTCCCTGCAGGCACCCTTGAATAACGCACACACGCCCAGTATACTGTGACTCACAGAAACTGTGAGGCTGTGAACATGAAGACGAAGAACATCACCGTATCCGTTGACGAGGAGACCCATCGGCTGGCCCGCATCCGGGCGGCGGAATTGGACACGTCGGTCTCGGCGTTGGTGCGCGGCTACCTGAGAAGCCTAGCCGGTGAGCAGTCCAATGGGCCCGCGGCCTTGGAACGAGATCAGAAGGACGACCTTAATCGGCATCGACAACGGATGAACGAGGTGATCGAGGAGATCACTGCCAACGGCGGCGGCTTGCGTATGGCCGAAAATTTGCCGCGCGAGGAGCTATACGATCGCGCCAAAGCCAGGAGAGAGGCCCGGGAGGGGGCTCCCAGCGAATCACAAGAACATGAACACGAGTGAGCGCGATGCGCTTCGTTGACACCAACGTGCTGATCTATGCAGTAAGCGCGCTGTCAGAGGATGCCTACAAACGGCTGCGGGCTCTTGAAGTGCTGAGTGCGAGCGACCTGGCGCTTTCCGTCCAGGTGCTGCAGGAATTCTATCACCAGGCAACGCGCTCCACCCGACCTGGGGCGATATCTCAGGAGCACGCTCTGCGGTTCATCGAGTCACTCATGCGTTTTCCAATCCAGGCAGTTACGCTCGACGTCTTTCGTGCAGGCGTCGCAATCAGCCAGCGCTTCGGGCTGTCCTATTGGGACGGGGCGATTTTGGCCGCAGCCCATACCCTCGGCTGCGATGCGGTCTACTCCGAAGACCTGAGCGACAACCAAGACTACGACGGCCTGCGGGTGATCAACCCTTTTCGGGAAGAGTCCAAAGCGCTATGACCACCGACACTAGCGAAAAGGGGCTTGAAAGCCTTATCTGCGCGGCCTTGACGGGCTCGCCCTGCGATCCGGGGCAGGCGGGTGTGGTGCGCGAGCGGCCCGCCGGCTACGGCGTGGGCTGGATCTGCGGCAATCCCCACGACTACGACCGCGAGCACTGTGTGGACCTGGCCCAACTGAGCGCCTTTCTCCATGACACGCAACCGGAAGCCGCAGAATCCCTCGACCTTGGCAACGACAGCCCCACGCGGCGCCGCTTCCTCGCCCGTCTGGAAGGCGAAATCAATAAGCGGGGCACCATCGACGTGTTGCGGAGCGGCGTTAGGCACGGCCCGCACCAAATATACCTGCTCTACGGCACGCCCACGCCCGGCAATGAGACAGCCGAAGCCCTCTACCGGCGGAACCGCTTCAGCGTGTCGCGCCAACTTCACTACAGCCGAGCTGAAACACACAACGCCCTCGACCTCTGCCTTTTCATCAACGGCCTGCCGGTCGCCACGTTTGAGCTCAAGAACAGCCTCACCAAACAGACGGTGGCCGACGCCGTGGAGCAGTACAAACGAGACCGCAACCCCCGTGAAAAGCTCTTCGCGTTCGGCCGTTGCCTAGTGCACTTCGCCGTGGACGACCAGCAAGTGGAGTTCTGCACGCGCCTCCGCGGTGATGAGTCATGGTTTCTGCCGTTCAACCAGGGCTGGAACGACGGCGCGGGCAATCCGCCTAACCCCAACGGCCTCAAAACCGACTACCTCTGGAAGGAAGTGCTCACCCGCGAGGGACTCACCGAAATTATCGAGAACTACGCGCAGATCGTATCGACTAAAGAAGACAAGACGAAGCGCAGCAAGCGGGACCAACTCTGGCCGCGCTACCATCAGCTAGACGTCGTGCGCAAGCTCTTAGCAAACGCCGCCGCCAACGGGGTCGGCCAACGCTACCTGATCCAGCACTCGGCGGGTAGCGGCAAGTCCAACTCCATTGCCTGGCTGGCGCACCAACTCATTGGACTAAAGCGCGACGACGGCGTGCTCTTCGACTCGGTGGTGGTCGTGACAGACAGGCGCATCCTAGACAAGCAGATCCGGGACACCATCAAGCAGTTCGCGCAGGTAGGCTCCATCGTGGGCGCTGCCGAGAGTTCGGGTCATCTTCGGTCATTGCTGGATGAAGGCAAGCGCATCATCATATCTACCGTGCAGAAGTTCCCGTTTATCCTGGACGCTATCGGCGACGACCAGCGGGGGCGGCAATTCGCCATCATCATTGACGAAGCCCACTCCAGTCAGGGCGGCAGCACGTCGGCCGCGATGTCGAAAGCGCTCGGCGAAGCGGGCAGAGCAGATGAAGATGAGACAACCGAGGATACGATAAACCGGCTGATGGAGTCCAAGAGACTTCTGCCCAACGCCAGCTACTTCGCCTTCACCGCCACGCCCAAGAACAAGACCCTGGAGATATTCGGCACGCCCTCAACGGACGGAGAGAACACGAGGCACCTCCCTTTCCACTCTTACACCATGAAGCAGGCTATCCAGGAGGGGTTCATCATCGACGTGCTGCAGCACTACACGCCGGTGGAGAGCTACTTTCGACTCATCAAGACGGTGGAAGAAGACCCGGAGTTCGATACCGCACGCGCCGCCAAGAAGCTGCGGCGCTACGTGGAAGATCACCATCAAGCGATTCGGCTGAAAGCTGAAATCATGGTAGACCACTTTCACGAGCAAGTGGCCGACCAGCACAGAATTGGCGGACAGGCTCGGGCGATGGTGGTTACCAGCAGCATCCGGCGCGCAATAACGTACTTTTACGCCATCCGCGCCTACCTGGAGGAACGCAAGAGCCCATACAAAGCTATTGCGGCCTTCTCTGGAGAACACCCTTTCGATGGCGCAAGTGTGACGGAGGCATCCATCAATGGCTTTTCCGCGAACCTGATTGCTGACAAGATCCAAGAAGAACCGTACCGTTTCTTAGTTTGCGCCGACAAGTTCCAGACCGGCTACGACGAACCGTTGCTGCATACGATGTACGTAGACAAGACGCTGGCGGGTGTGAAGGCGGTGCAGACTCTTTCTCGCCTCAACCGGGCACACCCCAAGAAGCACGATGCCTTTGTGCTGGATTTCAGCAACCACACTGACACGATTGAGGCGGCCTTTGCCGACTACTACCGCACCACGATACTGGCGGAAGAAACCGACCCGAATAAACTGCACGACCTCAAAGCAGCGCTCGATGGCCACCAGGTCTATAGCTCGGAGCAGGTGGACGAATGGGACGAGAAGTATCTTGCGGGCGTCGACCGGGAGGAAATTGACCCCATCTTGGACTATTGCGTTGCGATCTATCGGGAACAATTGGACGAGGATGGGCAGGTGGACTTCAAGGGCAAGGCAAAGGCCTTTCTCCGGGCGTACGGGTTCCTAGCCGCGATTCTGCCTTACAACTTCGTCGAATGGGAGAAGCTCTCCATCTTCTTGAATTTCCTTGTGCCCAAGCTGCCTGCGCCTTATGAAGAAGACCTTTCCAAGGGCATATTGGTATCCATCGACATGGATAGCTACCGCGTGGAGAAGCAGGCAATGCGGGAAATCCAGCTTGCCGATGAAGATGCGGAGATTGATCCGGTGCCCACTGATAGTGGTGGACAGAAGCCGGAAGCAGAGATGGACCAGCTATCCAACATCATAAGGGATTTCAACGACCTGTTTGGGAACATAGATTGGAAGAATAAAGACAAAATAGAAAGTGTCATTGCTGAAGAACTACCCACAAGGGTCGCACAGGACCGGGCGTATCAGAATGCGATGGCCAACTCCGATCGACAAAATGCCCGAATCGAGCACGACGAGGCGTTGGCGCGCGCCGTGACGGAGTTTCTTGCAGACCACACCGAGTTGTTCAAGCAGTTCAGCGACAATGAGTCCTTCCGTCAATGGCTGTGTGCTAGGCTTTTCAAGGAGACGTATAAAGATCCCGGTGGCTTACCACTGGGAGAATAGTCAGTTCTCTGGCGAGATTTCCTAAGCTTGGCCGCAATTGCGTTAGAGTAATTCTTGACCTATCCAACCAAGAAGGAAGTCCATTGACACTAGACCTCACCAGAAATCTCTCCACTTTTTTCGCAATAGGGGCACTGCTGATCTTGGCAGCCGCCTGTCAGACTGCGCCTGGCTCGTCGGACGCGATGCTGGAGATTCCGTCGGGGCGGGAGCCGAATGCGGCGGTGAGTGGGACGGTCACGTATCGGGAGCGGATTGCCTTGACGCCGGGGGCGAGTCTGGTGGTGGAGTTGCGGGACGTGTCGTTGGCCGACGCTGCCGCTCCGCTTATTGCCCGGTGGACCATTGGCAATCCCGGGCAGGTTCCGATCGAATTCAATGTGGCGTATAGCCGCGAGGACATCAATTCCCGAAGCACCTACGCGATACAGGCCAGAATTATCGAAGCCGACGGCCGCCTGGCCTTCATCAACGACACGGCATATAACATGATAACCCGCGGGAATACCGACCACGTAGACATGGTGCTCGTGCTCGTACAGCCGCCGCCCGACCAGGTTGAAGAAGGCGTGGACTGGCGAAAATGGGTGGAAGTACCGGTGCCGGTGATTTGGGCGAACCTGATACCGAACGAGGCGGAACACTTGCTACGGATTGCCTATTATCAGTCCACCATAGAAGGGTGCGCCCGCCCCGGAAACGAGGAACTGAGAGTAGAAGGCAACGACATCATTGCCACGGTTACATTGATGCAACCGCCGCCAACCAAGTGGTCGATTCCCTGCCATGAGCAGGTGGTGGAATTGGACACAATTCTGCCCATCCAGGCGTCGCTGGAACCCGGACAGTCGTACCGAGTGATCGTGAACGACCGCGTAACCGGCGCCTTCTCCCTGCCGCGACCAGAGCTTGAGGATACTGCCCTCGTAGAATCACCAATTGAAGATGTGGAGATTATGGTGCTGGAACGCGACCCCAGGGAATATCAACTGCGAATCGTGTCCGCCATGCAGCATGGCAGTAGCTGCTCGCAGTTCAACGGCTACGAAATCCGGCGCAGCGAATCCAATTCGATTGACATCATCGTCACCCACCACCATGTCGCAGCGAAGAATGTCATCTGCACCGCCGACTATCCGATAGTGGAAACCATCGTCCCCTTGGGCTCCGAATTCGAGCCGGGTATGGAATACACCGTGAGCGTCAATGGAGACACTACTACATCATTCGTAGCCCGCTGATTGAATCCTTCGTATTCGCGATTACCTTTCCGGTCTACCGAGATCCTAGCAAACGAACTGTCCCCGTTGCTATGCCGCGTCTCTTTGGTGACAGCGCGCCAAGAGACAACGGTGCAAGAGCCAATTGGCCTTCTCGTCTTCAATATTCCTGAGGGAGTAGGCGGTCCGTGCTTAATGCTCACTATCTCGATACTCCGTTGCGCTATAATCAGTCCATCTTGCTTAAGGGCTACTGATCCCTCGTCCCAGCAGAACTCCTCAAACCCGATCCAGCGCATTGACTGCACCAGTTCAAAGAAATAGCAACAAACATGATGCCCGAATGCCTCAGGTGCAAGGACTAGGGCAAAACCAACCAGCAGCGGCCTCACAACGAGGGGGCCAGGGAGGTAACATGACAGATCTTACGCAGTTTCCGGAACTCTTTGTTCGACAGGAAATCGAGCACCTTGAGGTCTTTACGGGCTTTGAGACCGCAAATCGCTATAGCGTGAGAACTCCCAGCGGCGAGCAACTTCTGTATGCCTTCGAGGAATCGAGCATGCTTGGCCGCACCCTCCTCAAGAAACACCGCCCCCTAAACATCCACGTCATCGATAGAAACAACGCAAATGTGATTACGGCCAGCCGTAGCTTTTATTGGTTCCTTTCCCACTTGCACGTCAGTGACGGATCGGGGCAGCGCATCGGCTCGATGCAGCGACGTTTCTCATTCCTCACCCGCCGTTTCGACCTAATGGACGCAACCGGCAGAATTGTCGCGGAAGTGCGCGGCCCGATATTTCGTCCCTACACGTTTATGGTCTACCAGCAGGGACAGGAAGTAGGCCGCGTCACGAAGCAGTGGAGCGGCGTCGGCAGGGAGATGTTCACCGACGCCGATACCTTCAAAGTGGAAGTGGACACCAGCCGCGCCGACCAGGACTTCTCACTGCTCATGCTGGCCAGTGCCCTCGCGATTGATCTGGATTTCTTTGAGAAGTAACGGGAAGCGCCGTTATCGTCAAGCGCCGGAACGCTCACACTCACAAGAACCATACCCAACTTGCAAAGGTCTAGGGGCATCGCGCGCAGCGGTCCCAACGCAATATAAGCACTAATTGCAGCAGGCTCACCTCGCCCGACCCGCTAGTTACCGTGCGCAGGCGGTCACGTAATGGCGCCGCCGTCTGTGCTACCGGCGGCCTGGGCTGCCAGCGCCAGGGCTATGGTCGCATCGTAAATCTCCTTTACGTAGGCCAGTACGGTCAGCTCGCCGTACTCGCCTACAAACGCTTCCTCCCACGCAATTGAGGATTCCGAAGCCCGGTCTGCCACCGCAGCGATGCCGTACGTATCGCCGAGGCGGTCGCTGCCTATCGCATCGATAGTGCTCAGGTTCTTCATCGTGCCGGTGAAGACAAAGTCATCGTAGATGCCGTTTTCCAGAGCCTCGCGGACAATAACCAGACCCTCCGCGTTAAGCGTGATCGGTACCAGTACGTTCGCGGGGCACAAGTGAATAGCGCCTATCCCGCGTCACACTAAGGCTTCGTCGCCATACACTCGCCAAAGGCAAGTGCCGCAAAGCATCCGGGCGTCTCCCTCCACTCTTCGAGGTCGTTGCGCCATGCGTCGAATTGCTCGTGCGTGGCCAGACCATACTTGATAGCCGCCGCCACGACCGCAGGCGCATGGAACCAGTCCAATGCAAACTGAAAGAAGAAACCAACGTCCTGAGGCGTACCAAACGATTCGAAGGAAGCGCTTGCTCGTACGTCAGCAAAGCCCGCCTCAAGAAAGTGATTCCTTAGCTCTTTTCCTATTTCGGGATGACCGCCATTGCCTGCGAGCAATCTCGCGAAAGTGTTCCATGCAGGGCGAGTCTTTTCCTCACGCGGCTCGAAAAACGACGCGGAGACAATGAGCTCGCGACTAAAGATGAGGCCGCCCGGTTTCAAGACCCGCTTCGCCTCCCTTAGCACCGCCGCGGTATCGGGGACGTGTGTGAGCACGGTGTGGCAAAAGGAAACGTCGAAGTAGCCGTCTTCAAAAGGCAGCTTGGTCACGTCGCCCACGTGAAACGTGGCGTTATCGTGACCGCCGCCCTTGGCCGCCGAACGGGCAATGGCAATCTGGGATTCTTCCATATCAACACCGTGAAACTCACCGGGTTCCACCGCCCTGGCGAGACCCATCGAAATCGTCCCCGGTCCACACCCAAAGTCCAGAAGGCGCTGCCCCGGCTTGAGGTGGGGAAGCAGCCTCGCAGCGTTTGTCTGGGCGCTGCGTCTATCGAGAAGCTGAGTAAACTCTTCTCCATATCCCATAGTGTAAGAGGATTGACCCGTAGCCTGATCCGACATAGCTCGCGCTCCTTTGCAGCTCGCTACAAGTTTAGCTCGGAGGTCATTGGGGTATGCTAGATGATGCAACCATCTTAAGTGTTGCCTCTCATTCTGTCTATGCCCTATGCCGGGGTTCAAGCGTATCCGCTTCAGCAGGATGCCAGCCAATTCTGGGCCGCCGACCACTATCCTACGATGTGATGAAGACACGGATAGACAGCGATCTGAAGCTCGTCTACACTCCGACAAACCGCAACAGTGCGCAGTTGCAGAATGTAGTCTCGCGCGGCGATTACAAATGCGGTAGACTGATTCTTAGGGGGAAATGCGGCCTCTCCAGAGTTTCGCAGCATGCCGGAAGCGCCTCCATAGGGAATCTGTCTCGTGAATGGATCGAAGCACTATGGTTATGGTGTTTTTGCAGGAACTGCCGGCCCCTCATTCTCCCGCAAATCCTCGTCTGAAGTGGGACAGCGAGTCAAATTGCAACACACTGCGTTGGCACACAGCAACTTACTTGGGAGGAATCCATGCCGCTCAATGTGTATCTGACCTTCGAAGACAACTGCCGTGAGGTATTCGATTTCTACCGTTCCGTCTTTGGCGGCGAGTACTTGATCATTCAGACATTTGGGGACGGACCCGCCGATATGGGGATACTGGACTCGGAACGAGACCGGATCATGCACGCGACTATTTCTATCGGGGACAGCTTTCTCATGGGCAGCGACACGGCTTCTAACTTTTCGTCCCCACCAACCGCAGGCGACAACTTCTCCCTCTCCTATACGCCGTCGAGCAAAGAAGAGGTCGATGAGTTTTTCGCGAGGCTGTCTGCGGGCGGTACGGTGACCATGCCGCTGCAAGAGACCTTTTGGGGGTCTTACTTTGGTTCTTGCACAGACAAGTTCGGCATCAACTGGCAGCTCAACTACGAGCTTTCCACAGAGTGACACAGGCAAAGGGCATGGTCTACTTCCCATTCGCACCGGTGACGGGTATTGCGTCAACGGGCACAAATGGATCGGTCCTGGTTGTGTACGTGGACGTTTTACAGACGCCGATAATCACAGTATGAAAGGAACATCCCATTCGACATCCATTAATGTTTCTCGCAGTGATCTGTGTTGTTTTGCTACTTTCCCTTACCGGCTGCAGTAGTGGCGGCAGCGAGTCAGGCGAGCACAACGGTGGCTCTGAATCCAGTGAGGAGGGTGAGGAGTCCGGCACCCAACTCAGCTTGAGCGAGACATTCGACGAAGTGCGGGCCGGTGCGCGGCTGATCTTTTCGTACGACGCCGACGCCAACGCCTTCACCGGCACCGTAGAAAACACCACCGATGCCACCCTTAGGCAGGTCCGCGTCGAAGTGCATCTCTCGAACGGCACTGAACTCGGCCCCAACAATCCGGTTGATCTCGCTCCCGGTCAGGCGGCCGACATCTCCTTTCTGGCTACCACTGAACAGTTCACATCCTGGAGTGCCCACCTCGAAGTCGGTTGACTCCCGACCGAGACTAGCCAGCGTTGACACTTGGTAAATATGGAGGCGTTATCGGCAATTAGGGTGACCAACCTTTCACTGATGAAGAGAGAGGCAGTGTACCAATCCAGTCACTCCCGCGAAAGCCAAATAGGCCCGTTCTTCCCGTGAGAACCATAAAGAATCCGTCATTCCCGTGAGAACCACAATGAGTCCGTCATTCCCGTGAAAACGGGAATCCACAGAATTGGGAGTAATTGCTGACCTGGAAGGTCATAATCCCTAAGATTGACAGGGCCCGTGCCAGTGTATAATGCGCGGACGGGCCCGCACACGTAGCGAATCTTCTTGAAACAGTAACTGTGCCGGTAAGACCCAATGACGCCACGTGCCCATGTACTGAGCAGACGAGAGCTAATCGCTAGCGGCGCCGCACTCGGTTTGGCCGCCTGTGGCGGCCCTGCCCGGGGACGAGACCCACTCGATTCTATCCAAGAGGGCTTGGCCGTCGCGCCACTCCCGCACCCCTGGAAGCCAATCGTCGTGCGGGGCACGGCCGTCGAAGTTGCCGGGCATCGGTACCGGTTTGACGCCGGGCCGCTTCCGACCAGTTTGGAAGTAAACGGCGACGAGCTGCTCTTCGATGCGATGAAGTTGGACATCCGCGTTCAAGACGAATTGCTCGTCTGGCAGCGGGTGCGTACAATCTCTGTCGACGCTGCCGAGGTTGAACTGCTTGCGCGGGGCAACGCCGGTGATCTCATTGCCCAAGCGCGCGTAACTATTAGCTACGACGGCACGTGCCGCTTTCGAGTCAGCCTGATACCTCAGGGCGTCATTACCATTGACTCCATCCTCCTGGACGTGCCAGTTCTCCGCACTGAGACAACCCACTACGCCCATCACGTCTTAGGAGCGGACACCGTCACCTACTCCTGGGAGGAAATCGCCGGCGCTCCACAGGCCCAATGGGGAGGAGGACGCGTCCCCGACATCGGCTGGTCCGGAGATATTACGCCGTTCTTTTGGGTGGGAAATCCGGACCGAGGCATCGTCTGGTTTACCGACTCAATCATTGGACCGCAGCGCGAGGGAGCGGTCGCACAAGTGCAGTTGCGACCGGTGGCGGGGGCAATGCGCCTCCTCGTAGAACTCGTCACCGGTCCGCTCGACATGCCCGATACGGTGCACCTCGACTTTGGCTTGCAGCCGACACCGGTGCGGCCCACCGTGGCCCCGCAGCGCCCCGTTAGGCAGGTGCGCGTCGAGTGGTCGGCGGAGGGTAGTCGCTTGGCCGCTGAGCAATTAAATCGCACGCCGTCTGATACGCTGAAGACCCTTGAGTCACTGCGGGATCGGGGCGCGACGGCTCTCGTTTTGCGGCGAGGCTGGTCGGACATATCGGGCTTTCCCATCTTGGAGAGCGCAGAGGACAAGCGCGCGTTTCGCGAATTAGTAGACCTCACCCACGATGCCGGACTAAAGATCATCCCTGCGATCTCAGTTCTTCAGCTCTCAAATAGGGTTCCCGGGGCGAAAGAAATCTTGGAAGACATGCCGCTCCCAATTGGACAGATATTTACAAACATATCCCCTATGGAGCAAATATTCCCGCTGTTTCACACAGATGCCACGGTTTCGCTCTTCGAAGACGCCGTCCGTGCATTTGCCACCGAGTTTCCGATCGATGGTGTGCACGTAACCATGGGAGAACCTGCTGTGAGGCTCCTAGACCGGAACGAGGGCGTGCCGGGCGCGGTAGCCGCACTAGACCTCCATGCGCGGCGCGACTTGCTGCGACGTCTTTACGCGCTCTTTCACGGCGGTCTGCGCGAAAGAGATGAGGATGGCCTCGTGATTGCGCACTCGCTCGTTCCCTGGAGCATGGTTCATGGTTTTGCGGACCTGCTCGTGACGGGACTCTTTCTCTTCCAGTCGATTGCCTCTCGTCGGCTCGGCGGCGAAGCGCTGGCTGAACGCTGGCAACCCGATCTTGTCCCCTATCTTTACGGGGACGTTCTCCATCAGGTGCCGACCCTTTGGCAAGTGCCTGCAGCGGACGCTCCGCTTCACAGCATCGTCGAATCATACACACGCGAGGAATTAGTGACCGACCAGGAGCTATTCGGCCTGGCAGCGGTGCACAATACATCGCTCTGGCCGGAAGAGCTTACATCCTCCGCATCCTTCGAGAACCTGGGCCGCTTGGAGCAACTGCGCATGAACCTGGGCTTTGGCGACGCCTCGTGGCATCCCTATTGGCAACGCCAACAGAGCCTAATCGTGCAACCGCCCAGTACGTTTTTCGGCTACTGGCAGAAGGACTCCGGGTCGATGCTTCTCCTCTTGCTCAATGGAGCCAACGACGAGCAGGAAGTGCTGATAGAGTTGCCGTCTGCGGGGTCCGGCAACGTGGCAAGGCTTTCCGTGGTGGAAGTGTGGGGAGGCTTGCCCATACGCACGCGGGACAACCTGATCGTTACGACGCTGGAAAGATCGCAACTCGCGGTCTTGCATATCCAATGAGGCTAGCTCGGCTTTCTGTCTTCCTGGAATCTTAGAAGGATCCCTGCCGGCGGCACTCTAGCCGCAAAGACAGGCTATGCAAGTGGCGGCGCGACTACCGGTGCCGCACCTTCAACTCGCTCTCAATCCAATCTACCAGCCGTACCGGGTCTACCCTCCCGCGTTCGCAACGCATGCATCTCGCGTCTGCACGGCAAGAGCGACAAAGTCTTCAGCAGTCAGGCTCGCCCCACCTACCAGTCCGCCGTCCACGTCGGGTTGTGCAATGATGTCGGGCCACACCTTGGGATTGATGCTGCCGCCATAGAGGATTCGGATAGCCTCCGCCGTAGAAGCACCGCACTCGCGGGCGACCACGTCGCGCACCAGACCAATGGTGGCGTTGGCTTCCTCCGGCGCCGCGGTGCGACCGGTGCCGATGGCCCAAACCGGCTCATAGGCCAGAATGGCGCCCGCAACTTGCTGTGCGGACAACTCTGAAAGAGCCTTGGTGGTTTGGCGGTCTATCACTTCCCGCGTCCTGCCCGCGCGGTTCTCAGCATCAATCTCCCCGACACAAACGATGGGGGTGAGCCCGTACGCAGTGGCCGCGATGACTTTGCGGTTCACCATCGCGTCGGTTTCGCCAAAGTGACCCCGACGCTCCGAATGGCCGATGATTACGTGGGAACAAAGCGGCTGCACCATCTGCGGGGAGATTTCGCCCGTGAAGGCACCCTCGGCCTCCCAATGCATGTTCTGAGCGCCAATAGCAACGGCATTATCCTGCATGGCAATCCGAACCACATTGAGCGCTACAAACGGAGGGCAAATGATTATGTCAATTGCATTCAGCGTTCGTACCCCCTCTTTAATGTCGTTTGCCAGCCCAACGGCTTCATTCCGAGTCTTGTTCATTTTCCAGTTTCCAGCAATGACAAATCTCCGCATTTCAATTCCTTTATTTCATCCAGTCCAGGGTAGATCCAGCCACGTTGCCAGTTGTCCGCAGCTCTCTTTGGGAGACGAGAATGCCCGGCGATCACACACCTCAAATCCGCAGTTCTGTGGTATAGTATGAGCATATTACACCGAAGCGCTCTCACCGCGCTGCAAGAGCGCGCGCATCTCCGCAAGCTGTTCTTCCCTTAAGGTTATTTACCGCTCAACCGTGCAGCCCGTCTTCGCTTTCTAGTCAGGACCACCAAGCGTCGATTCCGTGAAAATAATGCCACAGCGCAGAATCTACCTGGATTACGCTTCCACTACGCCGCTTGACCCGCGCGTAGTGGAAGCAATGCTCCCGTTCCTGACCGATCACTTTGGTAATCCTTCCAGCCTGCACGCCACCGGCCGACGCGCTCGCCGCGCGCTAGAGGACGCCCGCGAACAAATCGCATGCATGCTCGCTTGTCAACCGACTGAGATTCTCTTCACAAGCGGCGGAACAGAGAGTGACAACAGCGCTGTGTTGGGCATTGCCCGAGCACAACGCGCCGCAGGCCAAGGCAACCACGTCGTCACAAGCCGGATTGAGCACCACGCCGTTCTCCACGCGTGCGGGCAGCTTGAAACTGAAGGCTTCCGGGTATCCTACGTACCGGTTGATGAGAATGGAATTTTTGACCCACAGGCTGTGGAAGCCGCCCTCTCCGGTGACACGGTGCTGGTCTCGGTCATGGCGGTGAACAACGAAATCGGCACAATTGAGCCCGTATGGGAAGTCGCATCGGTCTGCCGGGCACGAGGCATCCCAATGCATACGGATGCGATTCAAGCTGTCGGCATTCTTCCCGTGAGTCTTACCGAATGGGGCATGGACGCGCTCTCGCTCACGGCACATAAGTTTTATGGACCCAAGGGAGTTGGGCTGCTCGTCTTGCGTCACGGCGTGCCTTTCCAACCTTTGCTGGCAGGCGGGGGCCAAGAACGTGAGCAACGGCCGGGCACCGAAAACGTAGCCGCAATAGTGGGCATGGCTCAGGCGCTCCGCCTCGCCCATGTAGAGCGCGGCGAACGAGTCGCCCACGCCCAGGCATTGCAGCAGCGCCTGGAACACGGCATCGAAGCGCGCATGCCCTGGGCTCAACGCAACGGACACCCGACCATGCGCGCTGCAAACATAACGAACTTTTCGTTCCCAGGCTTGTCCAACGAGATGCTTCTCCTACACCTCGATCTGGCAGGAGTGGACGTGTCAAATGGGGCAGCGTGTACATCCGGCACTGTCGAACCCTCTCACGTGCTGCGCGCCCTGGGCAAGTCTGAGGAATTGGCGACGAGCGCCCTCCGCTTCAGCGTGGGCAAGGAGACTACTGTATCGGAAATCGACGATGCGCTGGACATCTTGGAACGCACCGTGAGCAAATTGCGCGCAGAAACGATACTTTCACACCGCAGCAGTCGCGTTTAGAGACCGAATCGCCGCACCACGTAGCACACCGCATTACCTTGATAGCGCCTCGCGCTAATAGCGCTCTTGATGAACTTCCTCGAACTTGAGCTCTTCTCTCACACGATAGGAGACTACCTCGCCCTTGCGCCGCCGGTAGTGGTGCTGGGAGTCTTGTTGGGAAGCCTAGAGTCCACTGCCTTTCACGTATTATTTGGTCGGGGCGACCGCTCAACACTCTGGTATTTGGTGGTTGGACTCGTGGGATTCTGGCTCGGCCATCTTGCAGGAGAATACATTGGAGCTGTTTTTCCACCGGTGGGTCTCCTCCATGCCGCAGAGGCTTCGGTGGCGTGCGTTACCTTGCTTTATATTGCGGATTACGTGCGAAGTTGATATAATTCAAGGTAGAAGAACTAACATAGAAAGGTCATTTTAAGAAATTGGCCTAGAAAGGCATAGTATGCCCAAGAATACGGGAAGCTTTATTTTCGGATTGACATTTGGCGCGCTTTGCGGTGTGATCATGGCACTGCTCCTGACGCCCCAGAGCGGCGAAGAGATCCGCGAACTTCTCGGCAAGAAGTCGGAAGACCTTCGGAAAGGCGCTGAAGACGCGGTTGGGCGCGCGCGTGAAAGCACCGCGGGTATCGTGGAACGCGGCCGCCACGTGGCGGAAGAGGCCCAGACCCGATTGCACAGCGCGCACGCACCTCAAGCGGATGCCGCCGAAGAACAGCCGGAAATAGTGCAGACCCAAGTTTAAGACAACACGGCCCCGTGCTAACGCATGCAGGTTAGCGAGAGGCATGTGCACGCAGAGCGGCGCAAGATGAAACCAAACCGAAAGTCTGCTATTTGTGGGAGTGTAGTTTACAGAACTAGGTGTCCGCTCTGCGAGAGTCGAAAGCAGCCCGGAAAGCACGGTCCAGGGATAGCCAGTTGTTTCGAAGGTTAGTGTAACACCTAGCGTGGAGATTAACGAGGAGAGACCTTTTCCAAAAGCAAGTACCTCTCTGAGCCTTCCCGTGCCGACATGGGAAGGCACTCTCTATTAACGAGGGCGCTAACCCATTCGGCACGCTCGGAAGATTGAAAGCGGTTGGAGGTGCTCAAGCTCTCAAGTCCTATGCGTCGAATGCAGTGGTAAGCTATAGGTACTATGCGCACTGTAGAATGGTCACCCGAAGGCGTTCGCCTGATCGACCAGCGGCAACTACCGCAGCATGTGGTGGTTTCCGTTTGCCGTACCGTAGATGAGGTGGCCGCTGCCATCCGTACGATGCAGGTCCGTGGTGCGCCCGCAATCGGTGCCTGTGCCGCGTACGGAATTGCACTTGGCGCGCAGCAAAGCCGGGCAACCTCTGCTATTGCATTGCTAGCTATGCTCCAAGACCATGCACATCAGTTGGCTGCAACCCGACCGACGGCGGTCAACCTCACGTGGGCGCTTGCGCGCGTCATGAGAGCAGTTGAAGTAGCATCAAAGCTAGGGGTTGATGCCATCCGGAGAGCAGCCCTTGCCGAGGCGAATGCCATTGCCGAGGCAGACGTAATCGCAAATCAAAAGATAGGCGCCAACGGCGCCCCGCTGCTTGCAAGCGGCGACACCGTTCTCACACATTGCAACGCGGGCGGTCTGGCCTGCGTCGACTTTGGTACAGCATTAGGCATAGTGCGAGCCGCGTACTGTGAGGGCAAAGATATTCACGTGCTGGTGGACGAGACTCGTCCCTTTCTGCAGGGCGCGCGCTTGACTGCATGGGAGCTCTGCCAACTCGGCATTCCACATACCTTGATCACTGACAACATGGCGGGACATTTCATGCAGCGAGGAAATGTGCAGAAGATCGTAGTAGGCGCAGACCGCATCGCCGCGAATGGTGACGTCGCCAACAAGATCGGCACATATTCACTCGCCGTCCTCGCACAGCACCATGGTATACCGTTTTATGTCGCCGCCCCCACTTCTACCATCGATCTCAACATGGGCGCCGGCAGTGAGATTCCGATCGAAGAGCGCAGTGCTGATGAAGTCCGATACTTTGCCGGGATCGAGATTGCCCCAAAGGGAACTCCTGCCGCGCACCCCGCTTTCGACGTCACTCCCCACAATTTCGTAACAGCGATAGTAACTGAAATGGGCGTGCTGCAAGCGCCATTCGGCCCCGCATTGGCCGCAGCCGTTGCCGCTGCCAACCAAGAGCAGGCACTGCAAGAGCAACCTCTTGTAGCATTGCCGGAGCAACAGAAGGAGAGTATCGAAGTCTAATGGGGATGCAAGCCGCGGCAAGAGTCGGAATCATGGGCGGTACGGGAGTCGCAGATATCGAAGGGCTGCAAAACCGCCGGGAGGTCCACATTGCGACGCCGTTTGGCCCCCCAAGCGATGCCTTCACCTTGGGCACATTGGACGACGTCCCTCTTGCCTTCCTGCCTCGACACGGCCGTGGACACCGCGTCCAACCCACTGACCTCAATGCGCGAGCCAACATCTATGGGTTCAAGCGCCTGGGCGTCGAATACATCATTTCTATCTCTGCGTGCGGCTCTCTGCGCGAAGAGATAGCTCCGCAGCACATCCTTGTTCCCGATCAACTCTACGATCATACGAAACGCCGCGTGAGCACGTTCTTTGGTGACGGTATCGTCGCCCACGTCGGCTTTGCGCAGCCTTTCTGTCCTGTCCTCAGCAACTTTCTCTATCAGACCGGCCAAGCGGTTGACGTTGCGATGCATAGCGGCGGCATCTACATCTGCATTGAAGGACCGCAGTTCTCTACAAAGGCAGAGTCGGAGGTCTACCGCAGATGGGGCATGGACGTGATCGGCATGACGGCTGTGCCGGAGGCCAAGTTGGCGCGGGAGGCTGAGATTTGCTACGCCACGCTCGCTTGTGTCACGGACTACGACGTGTGGCACGAAACGGCGGGTGAAGTAACGGTTGAGATGGTTATCGAGAATCTCCACCAGAATGTCGATCACGCCAAGGAGATCGTCCGGCGTGTCATCACAGCGCTTCCACCCGAGCGCAGCGGCTGTCCGTGCCCTGACGCGCTTGCCAATGCCATCATTACTGCACCGGAGAGCATTCCGGCGGCACAGCGTGCTACGCTAGATTTGATAGTAGGAAAATACATATAGAACCAGGAACGAGAAGCGGAAGTCCTCCAGCTTCAACCGTATTTGCTTTGAATGCATTCTTGCGGACCGCCTCGCACGTCTGAGATACGTAACAACGCCATGAGCATGCTTATTGTAGGTACTGTCGCCACCGACGACATCGTTACGCCCTTTGCGTCAGTCGAGGGGGTTCTGGGAGGTTCCGCAGTGTATGCTGCCACCGCCGGGAGCCTCTATTGCCCCGTGCAGATCGTCGGCGTGATTGGGGCTGACTTTCCTGAAACCTACCTGGAATTTCTCAAGCAACGACAATTCGATTTAGCCGGTCTGGAAGTTCAGGAAGGCAAGACATTCCACTGGGCCGGCAAGTATCACTTTGACATGAATACACGCGACACCCTCGCGACCGAGCTAAACGTGCTTGCTACGTTCAATCCCACGTTGCCGGCCGCCTATCGCAACACACCGTATGTTTTCCTTGCCAACGTAGACCCGATAATTCAGTTAGACGCGCTGGACCAAATGGAACGACCGGCATTGACGATATTGGACACGATGAATTATTGGATCGAGACGCAGCGCGAAGACTTGACTGCGGTAATACGTCGCACAGACGTTGTCGTGATCAATGACGAGGAGTTGCGCCAGTACACGGGAGAACACAGTCTCTTGCGAGCGGCCCGTGAAATGCTGGCGCTGGGGCCGCGCGCGCTCATCGTTAAGAAAGGCGAGCACGGCGCAGCCTTGGTGACGAGTGATGGCTACTACTATGCTCCCGGGTACCCCTTGGAGGACGTGGTTGATCCAACCGGCGCCGGAGACTCGTTCGCCGGCGGATTCCTCGGTTACATTGCAAAGCGCGGCAAAGTAACAGCAGGAGAACTACACCGCGCACTCATACACGGCAGCGTGGTAGCCTCATATACGGTGGAGGACTTCAGTGTTAATCGCTTGAAGGACGTCACCCTGCAGGACATTCAAGAACGATATCGAGAATTCGCCTCGTTTACCCATTTCGATAGCCTCGACTGAGTATAATTTTACAAGGAGATCATCTATGGCGACAGCAGCAATTGATAGTGATGTAAAGGACAAGGGTCTATCCGCCCAAGGAAAGCTGCGCATTGAATGGGCCGACCGCATGATGCCGGTGCTTGAGATCATCCGGGAACGCTTTGCCGACGAAAAGCCGCTAGACGGTGTGCGGATAGCGGCCTGCTTGCACGTGACCAGCGAGACCGCCAATCTCATGCGCACACTCAAAGAAGGCGGCGCCGATGCCGTGCTCTGTGCATCGAACCCGCTTTCAACCCAGGATGAAGTGGCCGCGTCGCTCGTTGAAGACTTTGGAATCCCCGTGTATGCCATCAAAGGCGAAGACGACCAAACATACTATCGGCACATTGCGACCGCCTTAGACCACGAGCCCCATATTACGATGGACGATGGCTGCGACCTGGTTACGGTGGCGCACAAGGAGCGACCCGATCTCCTCGGCAACATGTTGGGCGGAACCGAAGAAACAACAACGGGTGTAGTCCGCCTGCGCAGCATGGAAGAGAATAACGTGCTGCGTTATCCGATCATCGCCGTAAATGAGGCCAATACTAAACACCTCTTCGATAACCGCTACGGCACGGGACAAAGCAGCCTCGACGGCATTCTGCGTCTGACCAACGTCCTGCTCGCCGGGCATACCGTGGTTGTGTGCGGTTACGGATGGTGCGGTCGCGGCATTGCCATGCGCGCCAAGGGCGCCGGCGCCAACGTCATTGTGACCGAGGTCAACCCGCTCTGTGCGCTCGAGGCGGCAATGGACGGCTATCTCGTTATGCCAATCGTGGACGCGGCTTCAAGAGGGGACGTTTTCATTACGGTGACCGGCAACGCTCACGTGCTCGACGCAGAGCACTTCGCCGAAATGAAGGACGGCGCGATCATGGCCAATGCCGGCCACTTCAATGTGGAGATCAATATCCCCGCGCTCCGCAACCTTGCAACCTCAGCATCCATAGTGCGTGAGCAAGTAGAAGAGTTCACCTTGGCCAATGGAAACCGAATCTCGTTACTGAGTGACGGGCGTCTCGTCAATCTATCAGGTGCCGAGGGGCATCCCGCGAGCGTGATGGACATGAGCTTTGCCAATCAGGCTTTGAGCGCCGAGTACGTTGTGGCAAATCATGCGCAGCTCGAAGACCGTGTCTATACTGTACCTACGGACATTGACTCCAGTGTGGCACGCCTCAAGCTCGATGCCATGGGCCTCGCTATTGACGCGCTAACGCCAGAGCAGGAAAAATACCTTTCATCATGGGAAGAGGGAACCTAATTGGCGCGGCCTCGCCAAGGCGCGGAACCGCAGCAAAGTAATCAGGCAGGCAAGGTGGAGAAGGAGACTACTATGGGTTTGGGTATGGCTTCATCCGCTAAAGTGTTGTTTACATCTGAATCCGTGACAGAAGGTCACCCCGACAAGATGTGCGATGCGATATCGGATGCGGTTCTGGACGCGTACATCGGCCAGGACCCCGAATCGCGGGTCGCTTGCGAGACCGCTACGACCACTGGGCTTATCATGGTCTTGGGTGAAATCACGGGGCGCGCCAACGTTGACATCGCGAAGGTAGCCCGCAGCGTTGCAGCAGAGATAGGTTACACGTCCAGCGACTTTGGCTTCGACAGTGAGACGTGCGCCGTGGCGGTTTCCGTTAAGGAACAGTCCTCAGACATTGCCCAAGGCGTCAACAAGGCCCTCGAAGCGCGGGAGGGGAGTGGCGACGATCTGCTTGCCACCGGCGCCGGAGACCAGGGCATGATGATCGGCTATGCCTGCAACGAGACTTCTGAACTCATGCCGGCGCCCATCATGCTGGCGCACCAGCTAGCCCAACAGCTCGCAGCGCTCCGTCACTCCGGGGCGCTTTGGTATCTCCGCCCCGACGGCAAGTCGCAAGTGACGATAGAGTACAACTACGGCAAGCCCGTACGCGTCGATACCGTCGTCCTATCAACCCAGCACCATCCTGACGTCGACCAAGAGACCATTCGCCACGATCTCATTGAACAATGCGCGCGCGCCGTGATTCCCGCCATGTGGCTGGATGAGAATACGCGTTTCCTGATCAATCCCACGGGTCGTTTCGTTACGGGCGGCCCCATGGGCGATGCCGGCCTGACCGGTCGCAAGATCATCGTCGATACGTACGGCGGTATGGCACGCCACGGCGGCGGTGCATTTTCCGGCAAAGACCCAACCAAGGTTGATCGATCTGCCGCGTACGCCACGCGTTACGTAGCGAAGAATATTGTCGCAGCGGGCCTGGCCGATAGATGTGAGATTCAAATCGCGTATGCCATCGGCACAGCCAATCCCGTCTCCATTATGGTGGATACGTTCGGCACCGGACGAGTGTCCGAAGACGACCTCGTTTCCCTCATCCATGAACACTTCGATCTCCGCCCGGCGGCAATCATCCGTGATCTCGACCTACGGCGCCCCATCTATCGCAAGACTGCTGCTTACGGACACTTTGGACGCACCGACATCGACGCTCCTTGGGAAGCAATCGACAAGGCGGAGATGCTTCGGAATGCAGTCGGTAAACTCTCCGGCGCAACTACATGATCCGGAGCGCTAGCACGCCAGTCTTCTTTGCCGCGAGCCTTTTCCGCGCGGACTGCTTTCTTTGCATAGCCGAATCTGGGATCATGCGGTGATGGACGCAGCACCGAGCGAGACCAATGCGCGCATCAAGAGCACCACGCGAATTGCCATCGGTATTGCCATCACAGTGGTTACGCTGTACGTAGTTTACCGCGATACAGATCCCCAACAGATGCTCGACGCTATCGGGGACTTCAATCTGGCTATGCTCCTGCCGTTTGGGCTCTTCTACGCGGTGCAACTTTGGGCAAAGACCGAGCGGTGGGCGCAGCTTCTTGATCGCGGAACGGTCAAGCTGCGCATTCTCTTCTCCTCCATGATGGTGGGCTACACGGTCAATACGCTTCTGCCGGCGCGCCTCGGTGAAGTCGCACGCATCTATCTTCTGCACAAACGGGCCGGAATACCCGCGGGACGCACGCTCTCAACCATAATTCTCGAGCGCCTGCTAGACGTTGCCACCGTCGTGATTATTCTCGGAATCGCGCTTCTTTCGGTTGACCTGCCCAATTGGATCCGTACCTCGATTCTATTGGGAACAATCCTGCTTATCGTTGGGTTAGCAGGGCTGCTCGTAATAGCGTATCTGCCGCGAAGTGTATTTGGCAGCTTCGCAGAGCGCGCCCCTGTGCTGCAACGTATCCCGTTCAAAAGCACCGTCGAGGCCGGCTTCACGCTTCTTGTGGAAGTTGCAAGGACGCGGCGCGGCCTTTGGGCCTTCGGCTGGTCGCTTCCGGCGTGGGCGTGTGTTGTGGCGGGGACACACGTCATTCTTCTCGGCTTCGGCTTCGACGTGCCGATCTGGGCGAGCATGGTGCTCGTCGGTGCAACCACGCTCGGTATGATTCTGCCTTCATCCCCCGGGTATGTCGGTGTCTTTCACTTGCTGGCCGCTGAATCGCTGGCCTTGTTTGGCGTAGCGGAAACTCCGGCGGAGACTGCGGCTCTCCTGTTACACGTCGTGAGCTTTGCGCCCGTCACGCTGCTTGGCCTCTACTACGTGTGGGCGGACGGCCTGGGATCGATAGGTGGCTTGGCGCAGGAGAGCGCACGGCTCAGCAAATGATCCCCACCACGTGGTGAAGGAGGCAGGTCTCCCTGGCGATTGTGTCCTTCAGCGGGACTGGTACCAAACGTGGATGACCCGCTGCAAGGTAGTAAGCAGTGTCAGTATTGCCAACAGCCAGATGACGATCTTCAGCACTATGATGAAATCGAAGGGGAACAGCAACGCCAAACCGAGAGCAATGACGCGTTCGGGACGTTGAAACCAGCCAACGTTACACGATAGCCCAAGACCTTCCGCCCTGGCACGCGTGTAGCTCACCATCTGGGATCCTACGAGCATGATCGCCGTTCCCATTACGGTCAGATTGTCTCCAAAGCTGAGAAAATATCCAATCAGGCCCAGGCCGATTGCAGCTTCAGATAGCCTGTCGAGAGTTGAATCAAAGAAGGCGCCGAAGGTGGATCCTTGGTGGCTAACCCGCGCCAGTGCGCCATCCACCATATCGAATGCGCTCGCTACCAGCACAAGAATCGCAGCCCACGGCCACATCCCTTGCCACACAGCCGCAGCCGCTACGAGGCTAAGAATGAAGCCAAAAGTTGTTACCGTGTTTGGCTGAACCCCAAGACGGGCAAGCGGGCGAACCAACGCTTCCATAGCGGTTTGTGCCCATTCGCGAACGCCAGGATGTATCATGGTGTCTTCATCTCCGTAATCATGCGTCTAGGTCATACACGCTTTCGGTAGCCAAGAGTTACCGCACTTTCTCCTTCTTCCGACGATGGATTCTTGCCCAATCATACCGGCGGCTGCGCGGTGCCTTGTTTGCAATACTTTCCTCGTAGAAAGCGATTAGCTGCGTTGCGATCTTCTCCCAGGAGTAGCTTTGCGCTGCCTGCAACCCGCGTGCGCCTGCTTCCTCGCGCAGAGTCCTCTGATCGAGAAACTGCATCAGTGCATGCGCCAAAGCCTTGTCGTTTTCAGGAGGTACCAGCACCCCCGCGCCCGTGCCTTCCAGCACGCCGCGGTACCCCTCAATATTCGAAGCCACTACCGGTTTACCGGCCGCCATCGCTTCAAGCAGCACAATGCCCTGACTCTCGCCGCCCGTGGACGGGGCGCAAAACACATGGCATGACTTGTAATATCGGACTTTCTCTTCTCTACTAACGAACCCGACGAAAACTACGTTTGACAGCCCCAGTTGCACTGCTTTCTTTTCGTACTCAGCGCGCTGTGCCTCTGCGAACGCCCCCACCACGATCAGCCGGACCCTGTGGGCACCGCTCTCCTGCACCGTCTGCAGTGCCTGTAAGAGGTAGGTTAGTCCTTTGCGCTTCTCGAGTCGCCCGACAAAGAGCACATTAAGCATGCCGTCATCCAGATCGGGAAACGGCGGCAACGCGCTCTGGAAGAGCTTCATGTCGATGCCATTGGGGATTATGCGATATTGGGATGGAAAGTAGCGTGAAATTAGCTCCCGGGCCGCGTCAGACACCGCAATCCGTCCCTGCAACCGGTTGAAATACCGCTTCAACAGCGGCTTGCCGTAGAGATACGCGAAGTGTGAGCGCCGGTACGTGTGGAATGTTCCCACGTTTACGGTGCGGGAGTGGCGGAGCACCGTGATTGGCAGGGCAGGCGCAAGCGGCTCGTGCAAGTGGACCACGTCAAACCGCTCTTTGGCGAGGATCTCCTTCACCTGTCGTGAGAGCGTGAGTGACAGTGATATGCGGGCGACTGAAGCGTTCATGGGAACCTTAACGATAGTCTTTCCGACCCGGTACAAATGTTCGTGAGGCAGCTCCTCTTCCGGCTGAGATGAAGGAGCGAGAATTCGTACCTCGTGTCCCATACTCCGAAACTGTGCATTCAGGTGGCTGATGTGCTCGGTCACACCGCCAGGATATGCATAGTCATAGGGTGAAACGAGGGCAATTTTCACACTCCGCCTCACTTCCCAGGAACCAAAGCCTGTCCTAACCAATCCGCATACCGTCGCATCTTGCGCCGAAAGTAGAGCATCGACTCATCGAAATCGAAGTAGCTCCCACGCGCTAAAGTCGTTTTGTCCCTGATTGCTTTCCGCATGTCTTCCGCAGACGTTCCCGGAAACAGGGTGTGCGCTTTACCTATACCCTCGAGGATGTGCGAGTCACTGCCTCCAACCTGGGAAATGCCCAGTTTTTGCTGGATATCCAGAGCTTTCTCATAGCTCATTTTGCCGGCAGGACTAGCGTTCATGACCTCAATGGCGTCAAACTGGTAGCCTTTTCTCTCCAGCCGCCTAAACGTGTAGGGCCAGAAGCTAAGAGTCAACCAGGACATGGGGTGGGGGACAACAATTAGCCCACCTTGCTCTCGGATAGCATCGATCGTCCACTCGGCGCTGCGCAAGACGGGAAAAGCTGTCTCTACCCACAGGCCTATCAGGTGGCCGTCGAACGTAGACACCTCAATGCCTGGGATCACTTCCAGACCGGGGAACTGATCGGCGAGAGCCGCTGCCTCCAACGCGCCGTGGATTTCATCATGATCGGTGACGGCAAGCAACGCAATGTCAGTCTCCGCGCTGACGTACTCCAACATCTGGTAAGGGGAGAAAGTGCCGTCGCTCGCATTGGTATGAATGTGCAGGTCGGCCTTGCTCATGAATGTTGGCATCGACGACGTTTCCGAAGACGGGCCCATCCGCGTACCGCTCCTTCTCAAGCGCGCCCCGCAGTGGAAGCCTGGGCAGTCAATGGCTGGGGCCACATGGGACGAAACATGAACCACTGCTCGGGACATGAACGAATGATTTCTTCCAGCACAATCGCAAGTTGCTGCATAATCGCTTGAATGTCACCTTTCTCATCATCGCTGGGCACGGTATAGATAGGCGGATATACGGTAACGGCCAATCCATTATCCGCCCCACGCCGGCACTCGCACATCACCAACGGGGCTCCGGTGCGCAGCGATAGCGCGGCCGGACCGGCGGGCAAGTATGTCCGGCTGCCAAAGAACGTCACTGGAACGCCGCGCCCCTCCATTGGCCGATCGAACAGCAGCCCTACAACGCGATTAGACTGCAATTGACGCAACATGGCGCGCAGCCCCCGCTCCACCGGTACCGTATCGAAGCCCAAGCGGTCCCGCACTCTGCGCACGACCCAATCCAAGGCCCCACTATTGAGCTCATCCACCGGAATTAACACTGGGAATCGCTGCGCAAGCATCGCACCGCCCAAGTCCCAAAGACCGAAGTGCCCGGAGACGAATATGACGCCCTTGCCGGCTTGGAGGGCTTCAGTGACATGTTCCTCCCCATGAAGCTCCCGCACCCGTTTCTGTAGGCGTTCGGGCGTCATGCGCATCCAACTCAGGAAGTCGGCCATGTACCAGCCATAGTTTTCCATAGACATCTTGGCCAGTCGTTGCGTTTCAGGATGCACCACCGGTTTTCCCAAAACATGGGACATATTGGCCGTCACGTTCTCGCGTCCCGTACGCCAGACGGCAAATACCATCCCAGCCAATAAACTCGCAATACGATACTTGACGGTCTGCGGCAAGGCGCCGTCAATCGCGGCGCCCGTCAGCAATAAAAGCCGTCCCATGAGGCCGCCAAGTGTCATGCCACTAACTCTAATCCCGACTAGTCCGCGCCCTGAAGGACGTGGCCCACTTCATCACCGGATCCGGCTATGAACTCTTCCAACATCTCGCGCGCTTTGTCATCAGTAATCTGCTGCGGCGGCGATTTCATCAGATACGCCGACGGCGCAACCAGTGTGCCGCTCAAGCTTCGGTCAAGTCCGATCTTGGCCAATCGCACGGCATCGATCACAACGCCGGCCGAATTTGGCGAGTCCCACACTTCGAGCTTAATCTCTGCGCGCAGCGGCACGTCTCCGAAAGCCCGACCGTTCATATAGATATATGCCCACTTCCGATCCTGCAAGAAGGGCACATGGTCGCTGGGGCCAATATAGACGTTATCCGCTCCGGGATCGTAGTCCAACAGTGAAGTTACCGCGTTTGTCTTGGATTCCTTCTTAGATCTCAGTCGAGAGCGTTCCAGCATATTGAGAAAGTCAGTATTGCCGCCTACGTTTAGCTGGCTGGTTTCCTCTAAGCGCACCCCGCGGTCCCGAAAGAGCCGCGCCAGGGCGCGATGGACAATCGTGGCCCCCACCTGTGACTTGATGTCGTCGCCGACAATTGGCACCCCCGCTTCGTGGAAACGCCGCTGCCAGTACGGCTCGCGGCCGATGAAGACCGGGATGCAGTTAACGAAACCGCAACCGGCCCGCAGGACCTGTTCCACGTACCACTTCGTCGCCTCTTCACTGCCCACCGGCAGGTAGCTCACGACGACATCCGTGCCGGTGTCTTTCAAAATGCTGACAATGTCGTCGGTAGGACCGGGGGCCTTGTGCACAACCTCACTTAGGTATTGCCCAATGCCGTCGTGGGTCATGCCGCGATGCACTGTTACGCCGACCGGCTCGACCTCTGAAAACTTGATCGTGTTGTTTGGCGCTTCCCAAATTGCTTCGCCTAGGTCCTTGCCGACTTTGTTTTGGTCGACGTCGAAGGCGGCTGAAAACTCAATGTCGCTTACGTGATAGTCGCCCAGGCGCACGTGCATGAGACCGGGAACGAAGTCCGTATCCGCTGCGTCTCGGTAATAATTCACACCTTGGATAAGGGATGACGCGCAGTTTCCCACGCCAACAATTGCGACCCGTACCTTACTACTCACCGGTTCAACTCTCCCTAACGCTGCTGCAGTTCTTCCTATCGACCGACAATAGTGTGCGGTCTCGACGCCGCCCACGCTAATATCCATTGATTCGATTGCTCGCTCAACTTGAAACTATCCCGCCGCTTGCTTCGCCAGTTTCGGCTCGGCATCGGGCTCTGTTCCGATCAAGTCGTCCAGCCCTTGGGCGACCTTCTGAAATCCGGCAGGATTGACCGCATAGTGCACCTGCCGTCCATCCTTCCTCGCCTCCACCAATTCGGCCCGGCGAAGAATGCTCAAGTGCCACGAAAGCAGCGGCTGGCTGATCGGCACTTTTTCCCGTAGTTCGGTCACCGTCATAGTCTCTCCAGCCGCCAAGGCCCGGAGAATATCCAGGCGGGAACGACTGGCAAGTGCGCGTAGCTGTCTGCTGAACTCGCGTAGCGCTTGCCCCTGCAAAGACATTGTCTCTCCTAACCGAAACCCAACACGTCACGTATATATCAAATATATTTGAAGTGAATTTTCTTTATATTATCTTTTCTTATGCATTGCGTCAAGGGTGTGTGGCGAGAATCTAAGCCTCCGAAGACTTACGGTGCGAGTTCGGAGCTACGTTAGATTCAGCTGATGGGTCTCACTCAAAGGGGCGTAGCATAGCTTTGGCTTGCGCACAGAGCCCATCTTGGAAATGGCCGAGACGCTTGCTACTAGTGTGAATGAGGTCACAGTAGTAACAACCATGGGAATACCGGTACTCTCGAATTGGGCCTATGTCTCCGCCCGCGGGATTTTGCTAGCATAGACTCAACATGCAAGTGGCACTAGCGCACGATTACTTCTATGCCCTGGGGGGCGCCGAGCAGACCGTTGCGGTCATGCACGGCCTTTGGCCCGAAGCGCCTTTATATACCTCTTTCATAGACCGCGACACGTTCCCAATGGATACTTCCGGATGGAACGTGCGCGCGTCGTTTCTCCAGCACGTGCCCCGCCCCGCCCGATTCCAGAAGTTGCTTACACCGTTCTACCCGCTCGCATTCCGCAGCTTTGACATGCAGCCGTTTGACGTGGTGGTTTCATCGGCCAGTTTCGCCGCCAAAGGCATTCCACGCCGCCCAAACACCCTGCACATCAGTTACTGTTACACGCCGCCGCGCTTTCTGTGGGGCATGACGCCGGCTACGGACCGCGCTCAGATGTCCTGGCCGGTGCGCGGTCTTGACGCGCTGTTGCGACCGAACCTGCGTCGGTGGGACCGCTGGGCGGCGGCACAGCCGCACCATCTCGTGGCAATCTCCAACACCGTAGCCGCGCGCATTCGCCGTATTTACGGTATCGAGGCAACCGTCATCTATCCTCCCGTGGCCACGCGCCGTTTCCACTCGCAGCCGCACCGCAATGAGGGGTATTATGTATATGTGGGGAGACTGGAGTCCCATAAGCGCGTCGACCTAGCAATCGCGGCCGCTCAAGCTGCCCAGGTTCCGTTGCGCGTCATCGGCGACGGCCCCCTCCGCGACCAAATTGCACGCACTGCGCCGCCCAACGTCCAAGTCCTTGGTTGGCTGCCCGAGCAGGAGTTGATCGCTCAGATCGCCGGGTGCAGCGCCCTGCTCTTTCCGGGTGAAGAAGATTTCGGCATCGTGATGGTAGAAGCGCTCAGCGCGGGCAAGCCCGTGATCGCCTACGGCGCTGGCGGCGCTACCGAAATCGTGCAGCCGGGTGTAAACGGCGTGCTCGTGCCGGCACAGACAACAGACGATTTCGCACAGGCACTGCGTACATTCGACGGCCGTCAATTCTCTCCTGAAGTCTGCCGCGAGACTGCGGCCCAATTCGATGAAGCTGTCTTCACCCATCAATTCAAAGCATTTGTGGAACAAAAGTGGATAGAGTTCGCGCACACACTTCCCGGGAACTCATGAATATTAGCACCGGTATGCCTATGAGCGCCGACGTGCTTGGCGTGCGCGTGGATTGCGTGACCATGAACGAGACGCTGGAGCGGTGCGCACAGTTCCTCGACACCGCCGGTCATCACCAGGTGGCAACGCTCAACCCCGAATTTGTAATGCTTGCACAGCGAGATGCCCGGTTTCGCACGCTCGTGGGTGAGGCGAGCCTCGTGGTGCCTGACGGTGCGGGCATCGTCTGGGCCTTGCGCCGCCAAGGAATTACAAATGTAGAACGCGTCACCGGCATCGACTTGATGCGGGAAATCTGCGCCCAGGCCGCAAATTCACAAGTGTCTGTTTTCTTGCTGGGCGCCGCTCCGGGAATCGCAGCACGGGCCGCAGAAGTCTTGCAAAGGCAAGTACCGGGCCTCGTGGTTGCCGGCACCGCCGTCGGTGCGCCTGACCCCGACCAAGCATCTACACTCTGTACGCAAATCCGGGATTCCGGGGCAGGCATCCTCTTTGTTGCGTTTGGCTGTCCCGCCCAAGACTTCTGGATTCAGGACTACCAAGAAGAGTCCGGCGCGCGCCTGGCAATGGGCGTCGGCGGCAGCTTCGACTATCTCTCGGGCAAAGTCGCACGCGCGCCGTTGTGGATGCGAAGGATGAACCTGGAGTGGTTCTATCGTCTTGTGCGTCAGCCGTGGCGCTGGCGTCGGCAGCGTGCGCTTGTATCGTATCTGTGGAAAGTCGCGAGAGAGAAACAAGAAGTATAGTGAGAGCTTCATTAGCGCCGGAGCGCGCCGCGACATTGTGAATTCTCCCCAAGACCACACCTGCGCAAAGGATATGCAGCGATGAATGCTGTCGGCAATACATGCACAGGCGGAGTGGATTCTGATGACAGGCTGCGAATCAATGATGTCTTGGTCGTAGGCAGCATCAACACGGACTTGGTTGTAGCGGTGCCAACCCTTCCCCAAGCAGGCGAGACCGTGCTGGGGGACGACCTGCAGCGCATTGGCGGCGGCAAGGGCGCCAACCAAGCTGTGGCGGCAGCGCGACTGGGTGCGCGCACGGCATTCATCGGCCGCGTCGGTTCTGATGCGTTTGGCAAGGCGCGCCAGGCAGAGCTGGAGTCGTTCGGTGTGGCCGTTGCAGGCATATCAACCGATCCCTGTCGCCCGACCGGCGCGGCACTCATTATGGTTGACGACCACGGTGACAATGTGATTGCAGTGTCCCCCGGCGCAAATGCCGCGCTTGCGCCCTCCCACGTCATCTCGGCCAAGGCGCTGTTTGCGCAGAGCAGTGTGCTCATTTGCCAGCTTGAAGTGCCGATTGAAACAGTTGCGGCCGCACTGGCTCAGGCCCGCGCACACAGTATGACGGCCATTTTCAATGCTGCGCCCGGTATGGCGGCAGCGGCCCCGCTTCTCTCAGCGACTGACGTGCTAATCGTAAACCGAGTGGAAGCCGGAAGCCTGGTAGGGGATTCTGTAGGATCGATCGCTGCCGCGCGCGCTGCCGCGGGAGAGCTCAGCCAAAGAGTCCGTCGCGCGGCCATACTTACACTCGGCACTGCAGGCAGTATAGTGGCTTACAGTGACGGCATCGAGCATGTCCCGGCATGGCAGGTGCATACGGTTGACGGCACTGCCGCAGGCGATGCGTACGTCGGTGCGGTCGCCGCTGCGCTTGCACGCGGCGAAACCCTGGCGGACGCAGCGAGACTTGCAACCGCGGCGGCAGCAATCGCGGTAGGGCGCTTTGGCGCTCAGACATCACTGCCTTCGCGTGAGGAAGTCATTGAGTTTCTCAAGAGTCATCCTTCTGTCGTTCCTGCATACGACAGAAGTACCTGACCGCTATCCCGGAGCAAAACCCATGGCCGAACCCTCCTGGCAAGACGCACTGACACAGTTTTCGTCGCAACGGATTCTCGTAATCGGAGACATGGTTGCCGACGAGCACATCTTTACGCGCGCGAGCGGCATTTCGCGTGAAGCCCCGCTGCCGGTCTTGCACTTCATTGACCGCAAGCTCGTGCCCGGCGGCGCCACAAACGTTGCCCGTAATGCCCGTGCGCTCGGCGCGGAAGTATGGGTAACAGGCGTTATTGGGAACGACCAAGTCGGTCATGACCTACGAGAGATGCTCGAAGATGACCGCATCCATTGCAACGAACTTTACACCGCTGATGGTCGTGCTACCTCAACGAAGACGCGCATCTGGGCCGGAGGAGACCAACAACCCGTGCAGCAGCAGGTATGCCGTATAGATCGCGTCGAGCGCATCCCTAATTCGCAAGCGCTTTGCCAACAGGTGATAACAGGGCTCGCAACCCGCATTCCGCAAATAGATGCCGTCATCGTCGCAGACTACGAGATCAGCATGATAGAAGACTCCATCATCGAAACAGTCTTGCGCCATGCTCAAGCGGAAGGCAAGTCAGTCACTGTCGACTCCCACGGCAATCTTACGCGCTTCCCGGCTGCCGACACGTTCACCCCAAACCAACCGGAGGTTGAGTTTACGCTCGGTCGCACCCTGAACTCGCATGACGATCTTGAAGAAGCGGGCACGGCCCTGCTCGCTCTCCTTGCAACAAAGGTGCTCCTCATTACGCGCGGGAACGAGGGCATGGCGCTCTTTGCTGCCGGAGCTGCGCCCTATCACATTCCGGCGCTCGGCAGCAGCCGCGTGATCGATCCCACCGGGGCTGGCGATACGGTATCGGCCGTGCTCACATTGGCACTCCTGATTGGTCTCCCGCCCCAGCGCGCTGCTATGATGGCAGCAGCGGCAGCAAGCGTAGTGGTACGCAAGCTCGGCGCCGCCGTAGCCTCCCCCGCTGAAATCTTGGCTGTTTTGGCCGCCGCAGAAAGCCCGGAGCGTGACCGCATCTAAGGTCTTGACTGAATTCAAGCTGATCGACCGTTGCAGTGCATTAAAGCGACAAGGACTACCAGTCGTCTTCACCAATGGTTGCTTCGATTTGATCCATCCGGGCCACGTCGCCTACCTGGAAGCCGCGCGAGACCTTGGTGACGCCCTGATCGTGGCCGTTAACAGCGATCGCTCCGTACGCGCGCTAAAGGGGCATACGCGACCCATTTCGCCTGAGAAGGACCGCGCGCGCGTGCTCGCGGCGCTTGCGTGCGTGGACTTAGTAACTGTTTTTGACGACGACACAGCGGAACGACTACTAGACATCTTGCAGCCTAAGATTTATGTCAAGGGTGGCGACTATACGGAAACAGAACCGGTAGAGGCCGGCGTTGTCAGGGCCTATGGCGGAAACGTGCGAATCCTCCCCTTCACCTCCGGTTACAGCACCACAGCGCTTGTTGGCCGTATGCTCGCCAGCGAGCAGTCCTAGCGATTTCAATCCGTCAGACGCAAAGGAGATAGACATACAGTGGCGCAACGTACTCTCATCATCATCAAGCCCGATGGCGTCCAACGCGGTCTTGTCGGTGAAATCCTGGGCCGTTTCGAACAGCGCGGCCTCAAACTCGTCGGACTCAAGCTCATGTCCGTCACGCGATCTCTCGCTGAAGTCCACTATGCGGTACATAAGGAGAAGCCGTTCTTTGCCGACTTGATTGAATTCATTACCGCTGCTCCCGTTGTTTGCGCCGTGGTGGAGGGACCGGAAGCAATAGCAGTAGTACGGAGCTTGGTAGGCGCCACACGCTTTACCGACGCTGCGCCGGGTTCGATCCGTGGCGATTTCGCCCTCGACCTTACGATGAACTTGATACACGCTTCCGATGCCCCCGACACCGCGGAAAAAGAAATCAATCTCTTCTTTCAGTCGGAGGACTTAGTGGACTATACGCGAGAGAGCGATCGCTGGGTAACGAGCGAGGGATAAATCAAGAACGCTATCGTCGCAGCAACGCGCAGTGAGAGTTGCTCGCTATTGTGGAGATGCTATTGTATCGCAGGGCACTGGACACGACCGTGAATTACGTGCACCATACTACTGGTATGGGTAATTCAAGACAATTGCTCAGGCGGCAGGAAAGTGAATCGCGATCCGGTCGGCTTACGGCGCATTGAGAATCGTCGTGGCGTCCTCTGTTGATTGCCTCACCGAACATAGGCGAACGGGCATTAGTCATTCAGGAAAGGGGATAGTCAGGGAGCATGAAGGATCAACGACCGAACGTCATCCTTTTCACCACCGACCAGCATCGCGGCGATCATCTCAGCATCGCCGGACATCCGGTGTTAGAGACGCCCAACGTGGATTCATTTGTGGAGCACGGAGCATACTTCCCCAATGCCTACACTGAGATTCCGTCCACTACCGGTGCGCGGCGTTGTCTGCACGGCGGACAGCGCAGCTATGACTGCGGCTTGATCGGCTATTCCGCCACTGAATGGCACGAGCCCAATACCCTCGCGGCAATTCTTGCCGATGCCGGGTACCACTGCATCAACGTCGGCTGGCGCAACATGCATCCGCGTCGCAAGCTCTACGGCTTTCACACCGTCATCCCGCACGATCTGCGCGAGGGCGTTGACGACTATTGGGACTGGCTGCGCCAAGAGCTCGGCCCGCACGCCCATGAGCGCACCCACGGGTCCGATGCGAACGGTTGGCTGGGACGCCCCTGGGCCTACGAGGAGCGCTACCACTCGACGAATTGGACCGTGGACGTAACGATAGAACAGATCAAGAAACGCGATCCCACCCGACCCGTCTTTGTCTGGTGCTCGCACATGCGGCCGCATTCCCCCTATGACCCGCCGCAGTTCTTTTGGGACATGTACATCAATCGCCAGTTGCCGGAAATACCAGTCGGCGACTGGGCGGAACGGTACAACGTGGCGCAGCCTGGATTGTCCCGTAATGCCTGGTACGGTCGGCTGACTGACGAGCAATTGCAGCGCATGCGCGCCGCGTACATGGGCTGTATCACCCACATAGACTATCAACTTGGCTACTTGCAGGAAGTGTTACAGGCCGAGCTTGATCGCAATCTCATGGCGGTCTTTACCGCCGACCATGGCGACATGATGGGCGACCACAACCTGCTGCGAAAATCGTATGCCTACGAGGGTTCGGCCCGGATACCATTCGTCATCAAGTATCCCAACAGCCTGGACGTGCCCTCCGGCACATTCGAGCACCCGGTTGGACTCCAAGACGTCATGCCGACGATCCTCGAGGCGACCGGTACGCCAATTCCTGATTCCGTGACCGGCACGAGTGTCTTGCAAGCGGCACGCAGTGAGCCGTGGCGCGACTTCGTCCAAGGCGAGCACTCTCCTTGCTACAGCCACGACAACGCGGTGCAGTACCTCACCGACGGCAAGGAAAAGTACCTCTGGTACCCGGTGCGGGGCGAGGAGCAGTTCTTCGATCTCGCTAACGATCGCCAGGAACTCCACGATAGGGCGAACGATCCGGCCTATGCCGACCGAGTTGCGCTCTGGCGCGACCGCCTCATTGCCTACCTGGGCGAGCGCGGCGATGGCTTCTCCGATGGCGAGAAGTTGCTTGTGCGTCCGGAGGGCTATGGCCCGGTGGCAGATCAACCTGCGGCGGTCTGAGCGCAAGGGCTGGATACGTATACCGTCAGTTACTCCCCAGTTTGCACGTAGCACACAGTGCGTGCGTAACCTTCCGCGCACAAACAGTGCGGACGCAATCGCGCTATACTTAGCCCCAGTTACAGGAACGTACGTGATAGCGTACCGACCTTGCATGCCGCACGGAGGTCACACCAATGGCCGGTACAAGCGCATTCGATCCGATCACGTTTGAAGTCGTGCGCCACGCGCTGACTGAGGCTACCGAGGAAATGGCGGTTGCGCTCCGGCGCAGCGCCTACTCGACCAACATCAAGACCCGCGCCGACTTTTCCTGCGCTTTCTTCGACCGCGACCTGAACGTGGTGGCCCAAGCGTTCTGCCAAGCGGTACACCTCGGCTCACTCGTACACCTGGTGCCAATTGCCATCCGCGCCTATGGGCCGGAAAACCTCGGCCCGGGCGACGCCATTCTTTGCAACGATCCCTATCTTGGTGGCGTGCACCTCAATGACATTAGCCTCATTTCGCCGGTCTACTACGAAGACGAGCTTTTCGGCTACGTCGCGAATATGGCGCACCACGTAGACGTGGGTGGCGGCGCTCCGGCCAGTGTCGGCGCGTTTCGCGAGGTCTACCAGGAAGGGATCATAATCCCACCGGTCAAGCTAGTGGCGTCCGGCGAGATCGTTGATGACGTGTTTCGACTCATCCTGGGACAAATCCGCTCCAAGCGGGAGACTGCCGGTGACTTCCGCGCCCAGATCGCCGCCAATACCACCGGCACGCGCCGGTTGTCTGAGCTGGTTGAACAGACCGGCCTCGCCACAGTCAGTAAGTACATTAAGGAACTGATGGCCTATGCCGAGCGGCGCACGCGCGCTGAAATCGCCAAGCTGCCCCAGGGAGAGTTCACCGCCGACGGTTACGTGGACAACGACGGCTATACCGACGAACCGGTGCACCTGGTAGCCAAGGTGCGCATCGACGATGACGGCGTCCTCTTCGACCTGAACGGCTGCGACCCACAGCGGCGCGCGCCGGTGAACTCAACCTTTGCGCAGACGTTCTCCGCCTGCGCCTACAACCTCAAGTGCTTGATCGATCCCGATATCCCACCCAACCAGGGCTTCTATCGCATGGTACGTATAGTTGCTCCGGAAGGTACGGTAGTAAATTGCCGCTCGCCTGCGCCTGTGGTGGGAGGCTGGGAAACACACGCGCGCCTCAATGACGTCATATTCAAGGCGCTCGCGCCTGCGCTGCCGGAGCACTCGCCCGCAGGCACTAAGGCCATGCAGTGCCACGCCGGATTCGGCGGCATCGATCCGCGCAACGGCGAGTACTACTGCTTCCTGGAAACCCTGGCCGGCGGGTACGGCGGCAGATTCCAGAGCGACGGCCCGGACGCCGTGCAAACCCACGGCCAGAACACCGAGAATGCACCGATTGAAGAAACCGAGCGCTACTATCCGGTGCGCATCCTGCGCTACGAGCTGGTGGACGACTCTGAAGGACCGGGGAAGTTTCGCGGCGGACTGGGCCTGCGCCGCGACTATGTCTTTCTCGACCATGACGTTACGTTTACGGTTCTTGCCGACAGAGACAAGGCGGGCCCGTGGGGACTCTTTGGCGGCGAACCCGGTCGCCAGGCCTTCTACCTGCACAAACACGATGGCGAAACGGAACACCTGAGCTCAAAGACCACACTCGACGTTCGTCCCGGAGAGATAATTCGCTATGAGACCTGCGGCGGGGGCGGTCACGGCCCGCCCTGGCAGCGCGAACCGGAACGGGTGCTCAATGACGTGCGTCAAGGGAAAGTCAGCCTGGAGCGCGCTCGCACCGCCTATGGAGTGGTAGTCGACCCGGAGCAATGGGCAGTCGACAGCAGCGCAACTACGGCGCTACGCGCGGCTATGCAAGCCGAAAACACTGACAAAGACACCAACGGAATGGGGTAAGGTCTGTGGGCGCAGCAAGATATCGGCTCGGTGTTGACATTGGCGGTACGTTCACCGACGCCACGCTGGTGGATGAGAGCAGCGGCCGTCTCTGGAATGCCAAAGTCTCATCCACGCCGCACGACCCGGCGCAGGGCTTTCTTTCGGCTACCCGGCAGATACTTGACCAGTCCGATTTAGCTCCGGAGTCATTGCGCTACGTGGTGCACGCGACCACCGTGGCGACGAATGCCATCATCGAAGGCAAAGTCGCGCCCACCGTGCTCATAACGACCGAGGGCTTTCGCGACATCCTGGAGATTGCCCGCCAGATTCGTCCTTCACTCTATGACACGCAGTTTGAGAAACCGAAACCCCTCGTACCACGCGATCGCTGCTTCGGCGTGCGCGAACGCCTGGACGCTACCGGCGCCGTTCTCACACCATTGGATGAAGCCGCCGTACCCCAAATCGCAGCCGTCATACGAGATGCGGGTGTCGAGTCCGTCGCCGTCTGTTTCTTGCATTCTTACCTGAACGCGCAGCATGAGCAGCGCGTGGGTGAATTACTGCGAGACCTCGCGCCGAACATTGCCATCTCCCTTTCATCCGACGTAGCGCCGGAAATCAGGGAGTACTTTCGCGCCAGCACTACGGTCATCAATGCTGCGCTACGACCCATTGTTTCGCGGTATCTTGAGAACATCGAGGAGCAACTGCGCGCGCAAGGCGTTTCATCCGAACTCTTGGTAATGCAGAGCAGCGGCGGCCTCATGACGTTTGCCGACGCGCGCCGCAGACCCGTCTTCATGGTGGAATCCGGCCCGGCTGCGGGCGTGATCACGGCGGCGCACCTTGGTGAAGCGCTGGGCTACCCAAACGTCATCTCCTTCGACATGGGCGGCACTACCGCAAAGGTCGGCCTCGTGCAAAACGGCACGCCCCGGATTACCAAAGATTACGAGGTTGGCTCTGTCGCCCAACCCGGCAGCGGTGGGTTTCGCGCGGGCGGCTACCCCATCCGTACCCCCGTCATAGACTTGGTGGAGATTGGCGCCGGAGGGGGATCTATCGCCTGGGTTGACCCCGGCGGCGTCCTGCGCGTCGGGCCTCAGAGCGCAGGCGCCGACCCCGGGCCGGCTTGCTACGGTCAAGGCGGCGCCGAGCCGACGGTTACCGATGCGAATCTGGTCTTAGGCCGACTCAATCCCGGTTACCTGCTCGGGGGAGACCTCAAACTGGATAGCGCACTCGCTCATGCGGCCATCGAGCAGCGCATTGCCAAGCCTCTCGGATTGGAAGTGGTGAAGGCCGCGTATAGCATCGTAGAGATAGCGAACGTGGCGATGATTAATGCGCTGCGTCTCGTCTCGGTGCAACGCGGCCATGATCCCCGCGATTTCGCGCTCACCGCATTTGGCGGGGCCGGGCCGCTGCATGCAAACCGCCTGGCGCAGGAGATGAACATCCCCGTTACCGTAATTCCCACCAGTCCGGGAACGGCTTCGGCGCTGGGTCTCCTCGTAACTGATATCACTTACGACTATGCAACCACACTAATCGAGCAAGTCGACCGTCTTCAGCCAGGCGTAGTAGCGGATGTGTTTGCAAACCTTCGTAAACAAGGCACAGAAGCCCTCGCCGCCTCGGGCGTAGCTCCTGCCGACATGTCCTTCGTGCATCAAATTGACTTGCGCTACGTCGGGCAGAGCTATGAGCTCACGCTGCCGTGTCCCGATGGCGAAGCGGCCGGCTTTGCAGTTTCCGATCTGCTGAATGACTTTCACGCAGAGCACAATCGCGTTTACGGCCACAGCGTTCCCGGCGAGCCGGTGGAAACCGTAAATCTGCGGCTTACGGCTCTCGGCAACATCGTAAAGCCGCCGCTGCTGGCAAAAGACACCGCGATGCACGCCCTGCAAGCAGCACAACTTGGTAGCCGTCCGGTCTACTTTGGGGAAGCCGATGGCTTCGTGGACTGTCCTGTATATGATCGCTATCGAGTTGGCGCGGGCATGGAGGTGGCGGGCCCGGCGATTGTGGAAGAATACGATTCTACGACCGTAATTCATCCTGGATACTACGCATTGGTCGATCAATACGGTACACTACTAGTGACCCTCGTAAACTGACAGCAAGTTGAGGAAGTGTACACGCTCGCTGTTATCGCTGAAGTAAAGTCATTTCCAATAGAGAATAAGGAATCTGATGGCAGAGACTGCCGATGTCGTCGTCGTTGGAGGCGGGAGCACCGGTACCAGCATTGCCTGGCAACTGGCAAAGATGGGGGCCGGCCGGGTCGTCTTGCTCGAAAGGCGCGGTCTCGCAGCTCAAGCCACAGGCGTTACGGCTGGGATCGTCCGCACGCATTACACGCATGAGACACTCGCGCGCATGGCCTTGCGTGCGCGGCATGTGTTTGAAAACTTTGACGACGTGGTTGGCGGCGACGCCGGTTTTCGGCAGACGGGGTTCCTCGCCTTGCTAGGGCCGGACGATGTCGAAACGGTTGCGGCAAACGTCGCCATGCACCGTGATCTTGGAATTAACACCCATATACTGTCGCCGGACGAAATACGAGAAGTAGAGCCGCGTCTGGCGCTGTTCGGCATTGGCGCGGCTGCCTGGGAACCGGAATCGGGGTACGCTGATCCGGTGCGCACCACCCTTAGCTTCGCGGATGCCGCGCGGCGGCACGGCGCAGAGCTCCGCATCGGCGTAGGGGCGGATAGCTTGGAAGCAGACGCGAATGGCATCGTTGGCGTCGAGACGAACGTCGGCCGAATTGCGACACGTTCCGTCGTGGTCGCCAACGGTTTCTCTGCACGCGGCTTGGTAGCGCCCCTCGGCATCGAGGTTCCTCTCACACCGATACGGCACACGGTAGCGTTCATGCAGCGTGCCGACTACTTCGGCAAAACTCACCCCATTATCTCCGACCGCGTACAAGGGAGCTACTACCGGCCCCGCGAGGACGGTCAGACTATGGTCGGCAAGACCGCGCCCTACGACGGAGATCAGGACCCCGACGCTGACGCTTGGCCCGCCGCGAGCCCTGAGACTCTACAAACGCTAACTGAGCGGTACCGGCGGCGGTTCCCCAATCAAGGAGCGCCCGCCGTCAACAGCGCCACGTCCGGTCTTTACGACTGTTCGCCGGACCTCCAGCCGCTGCTCGGCGCCGTGCCTGACGTGCCGGGCCTGCACCTTGCCGTCGGACTGAGCGGCCATGGCTTCAAACTTAGTCCCATCTTCAGTCAGATGCTGGCTGAGCAGTTGCTCACAGGCAGCAGTACGCTCTTCGATATCGAGATGTTCAATCCGGCACGCTTTATCCAAGAGCGGCGCATCGTACCGCACCACGCATACTCAATTTCAACACTTTAGAATTCCAGTCTTACGGCCGGATGAGGTTCCGCAAGACGCATTCTTTCGATCGGCGCAATGAGCGGGCAGAGCATTGAGAAAGGAGGGCGATTGAGTGGTAAAGCAAGCGCCCGCGAGAGACCAAATGTGATGTAGTCTGAGTGTGTCAGATAACAGACTGGCACACCTAACGGAGACCACGGGAGGTCACAAGCAATGTCTATGGGCAATGGATTTACGACAAGACGCCGTTTCCTGGCAGGTGCCGGCGGTTTGGCAGGCGCCGCGCTCCTTGCAGCGTGCGGTGTCGCACAGGTTGCGACCGACGGCGAGATGATGGAAGAGAAGGAAGCGCCCAAGGAAGCCGAAGCGCCACAAGCCGAAGTCGTTGAGGTGGTGTGGGCGTGCTACGACCTGCAGGAGTATCGCAACGTGACCCTGCGGGAGATGGCGGAAGTCTGCAATAACACCTTGGAGAATCGCACCACCAGGCTTGAAATTGTCACTGAGAACTTCCTGGAGAAAATCCGCACCGAGTTCGTGGCCGGCACAACCACCTACGACATCGTTGTAAACCAGATCAACTGGGTGCAGGCCGGCGCGCGCCAGGGCATGTTCCTGCCCATCAGCGACTACATGAAGCGCGACGGTGTATCACGTGATGACTACCTTGACTCCTCTTCTTGGGAAGTCAACGGCATCATGTACGGTTTGGCCTTCCTCGGCGGCGGCGACGCTATCTACTACAACAAGGACCTCTTCGACAACGACGGCGTCCCGTATCCGGAGCTAGGCACGACCTACGAGCAACTGCTCGATGGCGCCGCCAAGATGACGAAGCGCACCGGCGATGAGACCACCCAATGGGGTTATAACTTCGGGTACTCTTCGCTGGAGGTCAACCTGGGCAGTTTCATCCTCGATTCCGGCGGACAGGTGCTCAACGAGGCGCGCGACATGGCCCTCTACGGCGAGGACCAAAACGCCATCGCGGGCGCACAGTTCTACGTAGACATGATCCTCAAGCATCGGGTGGTGCCTTGGGGTGACGAGCGGCAGGCGCTGCGCGAGGAGGGCGGCAGCGGCCGCCACATTGGCACCGGCAAAGTCGCCATGTCCCAGATTACGTTGATCCCGCTCAAGGGCGCATACGAGGTGCTCGGCGACCGGCTGGGCATTGCGCCGCTCGCCACTGGGCCGGCAGGAACCCGCAGCCCGGCCACCGGTAGCAACGCCTGGAGCATCATGTCGCTCACCGAAGTGCCCGACGCGGCCTGGGACGTGTTCCACGTCCTTTCTCAGAAGGAGGCGCAAGACCTTTACGCCGTGCACGCCCACCCTGGGCTTTTTGCCTCCGCCGATGTGTTCTTGGGCAACTACCCGGGTATGGACTGGTCCACTGTCCTGGACAATTGGCGGGACGGCGGACGCGACTTCTTCCTGACGCCGGAGACCGGAGAGTTCTGGACGACGGCAAACCAGAACCTCCAGCCGATGTACACCGGCGAATCTACCGTCCAAGAGGCCATGAAGACCTCTGCCGACGCTGTGAACGTTCTCTTTTCACAACGTCCGGACGACTGGAAGTAGCCTTGTCGGTAGCAGGGCGCGCCAAGGCGCGCCCTGCTACTCCTATTTATCATTCTCATATGACGAGGCAGTGTTGGAATTTTATGTCACTCCGAGCGCAGCGAGGATTTAGAGCGTAGCGCGCGAGCCTGCATCTAGCTAGGGACAGCGTGCACGCGTACGGAGCGGATGGATTCCCGTTTTCACGGGAATGACGGACTGGGTTGCCGCATGTATTTTCAACCATGACGGGCTAATTCTTGCGTGGTGAATACAACCCACAACTCATAAAGGGACTTCGATCCGGTTGCAGATTGAAATCTGATTGCAGACTAGAGTTACCTACATACCTCCCCAACCTGCTGAGGACCACCAATGACAGTCCGCGACCTCTACGAAGCCGCCATTGAGCTTGGCATTGCCCTCGATCCGCGCAGCCGCGAGACCCTTGACGCAGAACTCGCGCGGCGCAAGCAAGAATTCGATGCACTGCCCGACTGGAAGAAGCCTTACTTCGACCATGAGCGGTTGCGGAATCCTTACGGCGACGTGCGCATTGTGAACGGCCCGGAAGACGCCGAGGTACACACAGCACTCGCGGGCATCAATATTGGCACTGACGAGTTTCTCATCGCCGACCGGCTGAAGGACAAAGGCGTGCCGCTCGACGCGATCATCGCGCACCACACCAGCGGCACCGGCATCGGCCGCTCGCACATCGACGACATCACCCTCATCAACATCGATATCTTCGTGCGCGAGGGAGTGCCGCGCCGAAAGGCGGAGAAAGTCCTCTTGCCCTGGATCGACGAGTGGCGTACCGGCTACGACGACATGCCGCATCGGATGGGGCCCGACATGGCACGGCTATTCGAAATCCCCTTCATCCAAATTCACACGCCGCAGGACCTCTATATTGGCGTAGGCATGAGAGAGGTATTTGAGAACCTTGAGCCACAGACCCTGGCTGACGCTGAAGAAGCGCTGATGACTATTCCCGAATTCCAAGGCGCCGCGCGCCACGGCGCATATTCGACCGTTCTTGCAGGCGACCCGGATACGCCCCTCGGACGCTACCTTATTCAAGATGCCGGGGGTTGGCTGTGGCCGCCGGAGGGGTTAACTGTGCTCGCCAAAGCCGGTGTGAACACCGTCCTGCAAATAGGAGCGTCTGCAGCAGGGGCGATAGCCGCCGCGAAAGCCGGCATGTCGCTGGTAAGACTACCCCACGCCGCTGCGGATAACCTGGGTATCAACCTCTTCTACGATGAGGTGGAGCGCCGTTTCAGCCCACTTAATATCATTCCGTGCAACTACTTCGAGCGTATAAGGCACACGTAGTGCGCAATTGCCGTCTTTGATGCGATTTCAAGCGAAGGGAGAAGAATCGTGCGCCGCGTTGTATTGTCCGGCACCCCCTATGAGATGGGCCTCCAGCACGGCACTGCTTGCGCTGAGGCCATCAGTACAGCAATTGAGCGGGTAGTCTTTGGCTCAAGTATCGATGCTACCCACCGTGCACGCGTGGTCCGACAGATGGAGCGCACCGTTGACCGGGTTTTCCCTGAGGCGCTCGAAGAGATACAGGGCATCGCCGACGGCGCGGGTCTCAAACGCGATGACATCCTGGCGTATACGTCGTGTATGGAAGTCGGCCGCAGCGCGGTCGGCTGCACGAACGTCGCTCTGCGCACAGACGAACACGGTGTCGTGCATTACAAGTCGAACGACGTTGGTAAAGAGTCTCTCGGTTCATATGTTTTCTGGGACATCCGGCCGGATAAGGGCCATCCGCTCATCTGTGTCTCCGGTCCAGGCGCGCCCTGGATGGGGCCGGGGCTAAACGATACCGGCCTCACCTTTGGCGGCAGCAGCATCATGAATACCGATCAGGATTGGGATCGCGGAATCCCTACCAACCTCCTGCAACGCTATCTTCTGCAGTACTGCGCGGACGTAGACGAGGGCATTGCGCTCTGCGAGAGTACACCGGTTATGAACCACGGCATGAATATCATGCTGACCGATCCCGCCGAGAATGCCGTGGTGGTGGAACGGTCGGCAACGCGCATGGCCGTGCGGCGGATGGAAGAAGATGCGATCTGGTGCGCAAACCACTACGTGACGGCGGAAATGCTACCTGTCGACGACCGGACTAACGCTGACTTTCGAGCGAACAGCGAGGGCCGCACAGCGCTGCTAGCGGCGCTCACGGGTGAAGAAGAGCCCCATACCCTAGAGCAAGTAACACGCATCGCACGCGCCCACGCCGATCCGGTCTCGCTCTGCCAGCACGGGCCGATGCATAGCGTTTTCGGCCTCATCATGGTTTCACGTGACCGCACACTGCTCGTTAGCGACGGCTACCCCTGCCAGAATGAACTAGAGATGCTGAACTTCGACGCCCACGCGACCGCAGTCGCGAATTGAGGTATAAGACCCATGAATCAGCCGATCTTACTCCTGTATGCCGACAATGCGCTTACAACGCCCGTGAGTGCGGACATTCTGCGCTGCGAGGGCTTCCCCTGGCTTGAGGCGAAACCCGCGGCATCCTTCGTCGACGCACCGCCGGATGTCGAACTCATCGTCGTCGCGGGCAGCGGCGTGAGCCGGGAAACCGCAGAGCGATTGGCGGCTGCAGTAGCTGCCGGCACGTCCCTCATCGCCCTTGCGCCCGATCCCGCTTTGCTTGGCGTCTTTGGAGCCATGGCGAGTGAGTCTGTAGCCGACGCGTGGCTTACGGTGCGGCAACTGCCGCGCTGGGAACATGGCAGCCTGCCGTTGCTTTGCCCTGATGACATTTCGCAACCGCTGAGCGGCGGCGAAGCGATTGCTGAGCTGCGGGATTTGGAAGGCACTATCCGCGGCGCCGGCATTGTGGAATCGCGGCTTGGCGAAGGCAAGGCGTGGCTGTATGGATACGACCTGTGCCAGGCCGTCGTCACCTTTCGGCACGGTGACGGGGACCTGCATGAACGACCTAAGCAAGACATGGGGCCGCTGAAAGGGCCGCGCCACCTCTACAGCTTCTTCGAGCTTTCCGAGAAAACCACGCGCGATATCCCCGTGGCGGACGTCCATCAAGACATCCTACGCACACTGGTAGCGGAGGCACTGGCCGATACGCCCCTGCCGCGCCTCTGGTACTTCCCCGACGCCGCGCCGGCCCTGTGGTTCATCAAGGGCGACGGCTGCGGCGAAGAAGGCGCGCCCGTGTTAATAGACATTGTGGAGTCGTATGGCGCGTTGCTCACCTTCTACCGGGCACCCTTCAGCCGCTACGAGGGTGACCTGATGAAAGAATGGCACGCGCGTGGGCATGCAGTTTCCATAGAAGTGGACCTAACGAGCATCACGCAGTATGCCGTGCAGGAAAACGGCAAGCAGGTCCGTTACGGCCGCACGCCGGAAGACCTGAACGAGAACCACCTGTCCGCCCTCCGCGCGAACCTGCAAAAATCGTGGGATGTCTTCCGTCGCGAGACCGGTCTCGACGTGGAGACCATCTGCAGCCACGGCTGTCAGTGGAGCGGCAATCCGCTGCTGGAAATTATGTTGGATTTTGGTTGGTATACGCCCACACACTTCGCCTCCCATGATCCCCGCATGCGGCGGGATGACAATTACGGGCCGTACATGATCGGCACCGGCCTCTGCATGCCCTATTTTCAACACGGCGTCGGCGTCACCGATATGTGGCACATGCCGGCCCAGTGGGACGAAAGCCAGACCATCGGCCGGCACGCAGACTTGCTGGCCGGCCCCATGGCGGATACGCCCGACCGTGCCGACGGCATGGTGGGTCTCACCTCTGAAGAGTATGGCGTGGAATTGGCGCGCTTCGCCGAGAGTGCGGCCACGCGCTGGCACGTAATGCAGATCGCGAACTTTCACCCCGTCTACGCCGCCGGCCCTCAAGACCACGTCAGAGCCTCGCGCCACGCTCTTGAGTTGGGCATGGAAGGCGCGATTGCTGCCGGTTGCAAGTTCGAGAACCAAGAAGAGTTTTCCAGCTTCTCGCGCGCGCGCACGGGCGTACGCTTGACTGAGTCCTATTCCCAAGACGACAGTCACTTCATCACGCTCGCAGCCGGCAAGAATGTGTCCGGCCTCTCCTTACTCCTACCGGAAAACGTCCAGTCCGTTCAAGAAGAGAGTTCAGGCGCTAGCCTGCCCATCCGGCAGGCAACGCTAGAGGGCCGACGTCAACGCGCAGTCATTTTAGATCTAGCAGCGGCAATTCCAAAGACGTTGTGCTTTAGATCGGCATCGTAGCCTGTACTCTTGGGGCTGCGCGCAGAGCAATTGACTGCGTTGTTTCAGGTGCCGCGCCTAGGCAGGTCCCATGCCTGAGGGTCGTCAATGAACAGTAAGAGTGACTGTGCTTCAATCACCTTTATTTGATTGAAATGGTTTAGGCTTGACGGCCCACGGTACGTAACCTAACATGGAAACTGCGATCAAAGATGATCGTCCCAACCGTCAACATCGGGGCTTGTTGCATAGCGTTTAAGGAGGTTACTCTCTAGTAACAGTACTCTAGGATATGAACCGTTATACCGCCCGGATTCAACTGCTCATTTAGAAGACTTTCAAGAAGCAATCGGCAAGACTTAGGAATTGGATGAGAAGCAGGGGACATGGGTAACGGCCGGTTGGGGATATGGATACGCACGTTAGAGCTAGTCTTGGAAGGATACTGCGATGCGTGAAGAGAAGTCTGCTTCTAGCGAAGATGCCGTGGCTGCCGAGACAGAGATCGAACCGGCAAGCGGCGAGATGACCGAGGACGAGTTGTCCGAGGCCGTCGGTGGCACTGGGACCGTTGATGAACAGGTCCCGCAAAACACCGGTGACAGTGCCGGCAGCGGCTGGTGGAACGACCCCAACCTTTAGGTTCTTGGCGAAAAAGCGCCGGTGCATTTGCGGTAACGCATATGCATCGGCGTTGCTAGATACTGAGAGCCGGGTTTTGCAGGCTAGATCAGAAACCACTCACCGGATGCTTCCCTTGAATGGAGGAGCCAATGAGACCCCGCCGGCCAGTAGCACAAGTCGATCCAGAGCCATCAATTCCTCCGATATGGAGGAATTCTTGACTCTTGGCGCGCCCAATGCCAATTGCGGAAACGCCTCCCACCCATTTTTACTCCTCGGTCACTCAGTTCGCCAGGCCATGGTGCACCATGTCAAGAGGGGATAAATCCTTCATTCAACTGTCTTCAAGCCTGTTCCTTTTGGCGCTATGCCTGCTGCGGTGACCCATGCCGCACGTTAGCCGATGAATGCTTTGCTCCGCACTTGTGATGCAGACATACGGTTGATAGTAACACTGTGAATTTCCAAGCTCGTGTGTATTCATCATTTCGCACATAGTTTCATTGCGGTAGAATAGCCTTCAAACTACCATCTGCCTAGCCGTGAATGCCGGAGCAGCCACGTTGTCGAATGATCGGCGTCTATATCGCGATGAAGCTTTCGCCCGCAGAGGCAAAACAGAGCCCCTCAACGGCCTCTTGCGTGTGACGGCGCCTCACGAGTGGGTTATTCTGGTTTGCCTGTCAATTGCGTTGCTGGGCTTGGCCGCCTGGGGGCTGTTCGGCAGTGTCGAGCAAAGCGTATCGGCCCAGTGCGTGCTGATCCAACCGGGAGACCGCTATACTATCATGGCTGAGGCCCCTGGGAACGTTGTAGATATCCTGGTGGCTGTAGGCGACGAGGTTCAAGCGGGGCAGCCCCTTGCCCGGCTCAGGACCCCCGACCTAAGCCGAGAGATCGCGCTCGCCCGCTCCCGGGTAGACATACTGGAGAGCAAAGACGCAAAGATGAGCGATGTCCTCGACGAGGCGCGTAGGGAACTCATTGAACTAGAGGCGATAGCAGCATCCGGTGAGTACATAACAACACCATTTGCCGGCGTAATCACGACCTACAAATTGTCCCGAGGGCAGGCAGTCGAGGCCGGCACCAAAGTGGCAAATGTACGTGCAGGCGCCGGCAGTAGACTTGAGGCGATTGCAGTAGTGTTACCGGAAAGCGCATCGCGCCTTGCAGTCGGCATGGAGGCACAGATCCTTACTAAGGACTGGAATCGCAAAGATGCAAACGTGCTGGAAGCTGAAGTGCACGACATTTCACCACGGCCCGTCACTCCTCCCGACTGGCTCACCTCCCTCGGCCTCCCAACTCTGGCGGGGAGCCACATGGTTCGCGTGGCCTTGCGTGAGGCCCCACCATCTCTCCTGGCGGATGGGGATTCATGTGACGTGCGGATAGTATTGCGTAGGACCTCGCCCGTGCGATTGCTGCTTTCCACCGGATCAAATTGAGGTAGCTGGATACTATGCCAGCAAGTCAAGCAGTAAAACCGGCCGCAAAGCGGATGCGCACGCCTCTCTTCCCACAGCTTGAGACCTCAGAGTGCGGTGCTGCCTGTCTGGGCATAGTACTTGCTCACTTCGGGCGCTGGGAACCGATTGAAGCGTTGCGAGATGCGTGTGGAGTCAGCCGTGACGGGAGCAGCGCCGCAGACATCGTCAACGCAGGGAAACGATACGACCTCAAGATTGCCGGCTGGCGCAAGCAAGTCGTCGAGTTGCATGACGTGCGCCTGCCGGCAATCCTCTTCTGGGAATTCAACCACTTCCTAGTACTCGAAGGACTTGCGCGCGGTCGCTACTACCTTAACGATCCCGCCAATGGCCGCCGCACCGTGGATGCAGAGACCTTTGATCAGGCTTTCACCGGAATCGTCCTGACAGCGGAGCCGGGGCCGGGGTTTCGTACCGGCGGCTCTCCTCCAAGCGTAATTCGCAAGCTTTGGCGCTGGTTGCGCGAAGTCAAGTCGCCACTTGCCTTCGTAGCTGCATGCGGCCTCCTGCTCGCTTTGCCCGGTCTTTCCCTGCCCGTTCTCCTTAGCATGTTTGTGGACTACGTTATGAGCGGAGCGGAGGGGTCCTGGGGAGTGTTTCTTGTCGCCGCCGCGGCGGTCACCGGAGGGCTGGTCTACCTGCTCACCTGGCTGCAACAGCATGCGCTTCGCAGGCTTGCTATTCGCCTTTCTGTCGTCCACACAGAGCGCATGCTTTCACGTCTCTTTCGGCTGCCCGTGGAATTCTTTGCACATCGGTTCGCCGGCGACCTGACGTCTCGGGTCCAGTTAGTCAACGAGGTAGCCAGCGGTTCTTCGCGGCAGTTGCTCGGCATCATGATCGAGCTCGTTATGAGCGGTCTATTCCTGGTGTTGATGGTCCTCTACAATCCGCAGCTGGCCGCACTTGTGGCTGCCTTGGGCTTAGCAAGCATTATGTTAATGTACATACTTTGCCGGTTGCGAAACGACGAAAACCGCCAATTGCGGCGCGAGCAAGCCCTTCTTTACGGTACCGGATCGTCGATTATACGCAATATGGAAGCCCTGAGGACAACCGCAGCCGAGGACGACTGCTTCGCGCGCTGGACGGGCTACCAAGCCCGAGAGCTTGTCGCCCGGCAGAAGTTCGCAGAGCTAGGCCACACAATTGCCACGTTGCCCAGGCTGTTTCTTATACTAGGTGGCGTTACGGTCTTGGGATTCGGCGGTTGGCAAGTCATGTCAGGCGATATGACTATAGGCATGTTGATGGGATTCTATGTGGTATCGGGAAACTTCCTTCAGCCAATCGGCCGTTTCGTTCAATTCGCCGATTCGTTCCAAATTCTAGAGGCGGACCTACAACGCATTGACGATGTGCTTGAAACCCCTGAAGACCCTGCGCTGGAAACTGTGAATGACTCTGCGCGAGGAAGGGTTGCTACTTTAAGCGGTCGGCTGCGAATGGCGGGAAGAGTTGAGCTGCGCAACATCACCTTCGGCTACCATCCCAATCGCCCTCCCCTCATTGAAAACATGAGCCTTACCGTCGAACCAGGTCAGCGCATTGCTTTGGTGGGACCTACAGGATCGGGAAAATCGACGTTGTTGAAGCTCGTCAGCGGCGAATATACACCCTGGTCAGGCGCAATCCTTTTTGACGGCGTGCCGCGCAACGAAATCCCGCGCGAAATTCTTACTCATTCGCTTTCCATTGTCGATCAGCAGACTTTCCTCTTTGCGGCCTCGGTGCGTGACAACTTGACCATGTGGAACCCAACAGCCCCCGACGAACAGGTGGTTGCTGCCGCACAGGACGCTCTCATTCACGACGAGATCATGAGCCGCCCATCGGGCTATGATTCAAGGGTTGAAGAAGGGGGCACAAACTTCAGTGGCGGCCAGCGCCAGCGCATGGAAATCGCCCGCGCCCTTGTCGATAATCCCTCTGTGCTCTTTCTCGATGAAGCTACCAGCACACTCGATGCCGTGGTTGAGATGCGTATTGACAACAGCTTACGCCGTCGCGGCTGTACCTGCATGATTGTTGCCCACCGCCTGAGCACAATTCGCGATAGCGATCAGATCATCGTCTTGGAACGCGGTCAACAGGTCCAATGCGGCACACACGAGGAACTCATAGCCGACAAAGACGGCTTATACTTTCAACTGATCCAGGCTCAGTGGTAATGCATACCATGCAACAGAAGAGCACCGCATGAGATCGAGACGATTCCATCGGCTCAGCGAACTCGCGGTCGAGATCGGTGAGCCGGTGCCAACCGCAGGTAATCGTCCCATACGCCTTGACGATCCAAGTGTTGCTTGGTTCGTCGAGCGTGGCGACCTGGATGTCTTCCTCTTTGAGTACCAGGACAAAGAGCTCTCTTCCAATGCGAAGCACCTACTCCGCGCCGTTGAAGGCCGTCTCGTGTTCGGGGTCGGTGAGAACGGTTCTTTGATTACCCTCGCTAAAGGCACTCCGGATTGCCAGTTGCGCCGCCTTCAATTGGAAGACATCCTGCAATACGATATCGCAGAGCAGTTGGCGGGCCAAGTTGATGCCTGGCTCGCGGAGTTCGCGGCCGCCGTGGCATTGCACATAGAACCGCGCCCGCGCCCAGACGTGCTGCTAAACCCCAAAGACCCGGGCGAGCCGTTGGACGCCGCAATTGGTTGCGTACTATCAGCTCGATCGGGCGGCGTAGTCTGGGTCGCCATTGGAGCCGCCGATGCGGCATACTTGGGCACCGAAGAGCGTGACAAGGCAGGCACGGGTTTCGTCCCACTCACCGCAGATACGTGGCTCACGCTGCAGAATTCGGCTCGTGTCAGTGGCACTCTGTCCCGATCGCTGTATGAACAAGGAGTGCTCTTTGCAGCACTCGCAGAGTTTCATCAGCTTGCACTTGGCGCCGAGCAAATCAATCGCCTGCTGCTGGTAGCTGACGAGGCGAACGAACAGACCGCCCGCACCATCAATCGGCGCCTCGACGAAGATCGCGCCCGGCAGAGTCTGTTTGGCGTCCTAGGATCATCCTATCCTACTGCGGGTGAAAATGGCTCAACGCTTCTCGCCGCGCTGAAAGTCATCGGCAAGCGAGAGGGCATCGAGTTTCATGCTCCGGCGCGACGACGAGTAACGGTCGATGAAGAACTTTCCCTCCAGGAAATTCTGAATTCATCCAGAGTGCGTGGCCGCAAAGTGCGCCTTGCGTTCGAGGACCGCTGGTGGGTTGGCGACAGCGGCGCAATGCTGGGATTTCGGCAAGAAGACGGCCGTCCGGTCGCACTATTGCCTAGCATGTCCGGGCGCTACAGTGTAGTCGACCCGGTATCGGGACGGTCGACCCGCCTCAATGCGGAGCAGGCCGGTAGTATCCGGCAAGATGCTTGGCTATTCTACCGGCCATTTCCCAATGACCGACCGGTGGAAACCAAAGACATCCTTCGCATCGCGACCAAGGGCATGGCCAATGACCTCAGCCGGTTTGCAGGCGCCGGCATTGTTGCCAGCCTCTTGATGCTCGCCCCTGCCGTAGCCGTTGGGATGCTGGTGGATTGGGTATTCCCGGCTGCGGCCGGAAACGTGTTGGTCCAGATCATCATTGCGCTGACCGCGTTTGCCCTCATTGGTACGCTGCTGCAGATCTTGCGCGGCACGGCCATGATGCGACTTGGAGGCCGCGCTACTGCTCGAATCAGCGCTGCGCTCTGGGATCGCTTGTTGGGACTGCCACCAAGTTTCTTCAGAAACTTTACCGCTGGAGAGCTTGCGATGCGAATGTCGGCGTTCCAGGTGTTGCGCGATCAACTGTCCGGAGTAGTCGCTAACGCCTTCATCTCGTTCATCTTCCTGCTGCCAATGCTCGTTCTCCTCTTTCTCTACGACGCAGCTCTGGCTTGGCTAAGTGTTGGGATCGGCACTCTTTCGCTTGCGGTTACTCTAGCAATCGGTCTCTTGCAAATAACCCCGCAACGCCGTCACTACGCCGCCTCCCGGCGTCTAGCCGGAGAAATCTTCCAATACATTAGCGGCATAAGCAAACTGCGCTCTGCCGGCGCGGAAGCATCGGCATTTGCCTCGTGGGCCCGCGGCTATCGGGAGCAGCAGCGCGCGCAGTTGCAGATCGGCAAGCTGAATGAGCATATGGTTGCCTTCAGTGCCGCCTTGCCGGCCTTCATAGGTGCGGCCCTCTTTGGCGTAGCACTCTGGCATGGCCCCGACCAACTCGCTTTAGGGAACTTCCTCGTCGTCTACGCGGTCTCCATCACGTTCTACGCGTCGGTCATTGGGTTGGGAAACTCGTTTGAGGTCATTGCCGCTGTCTTGCCTGGGTACGAGCAAGTGAAGCCAATTCTCGCTGCGGTGCCGGAAAGTCGAATGTCATCGGCTGCGCCGGCAGACCTCAGTGGGGACATACGCCTTGACCACGTGAGTTTCCAATACACTAAAGATGGCTCCCCCATTGTCGATGATGTCTCCATCCACGCGCGCGCCGGCGAGTTCATTGCCATCGTGGGGGAATCGGGCGCGGGCAAGAGCACTTTGCTGCGGCTGGCCTTGGGGCTGGAGGAACCTTCCGCAGGTGGTGTCTACTACGACGGACGCGACCTGGCCCACTTGGACCGGCGCTCCGTGCGGCGCCAGATTGGCGTAGTGACTCAAGATGGCGCCCTGCAACCCGGGAATCTTTTGGACAACATCATCGGTCTCAGCGATGAATTGACGATAGACGATGCCTGGCGGGCTGCCAAACTCGCCGGAGTGGACGACGAAATATCTGCTATGCCGATGCAGATGTTCACTGCCGTGGGCGATAATTCCTCGACCTTCTCCGGCGGGCAGATTCAGCGCATCAGAATCGCGGCGGCCCTGGTGCGTAACCCAAGTATCGTGTTCCTGGATGAGGCCACAAGTTGGCTCGACGCGAAGAGCCAAGCCCAGGTCATGCAAGGAATCGAGAGCCTCGCCGCCACTCGCATCGTGATCGCTCATCGCCTCTCCACCATTCGCAAGGCAGAGCGCATCTATGTGCTACACAAAGGTCGAGTGGTCCAGGAGGGCAGCTTCATCGCGCTCTACCAGACCGAGGGTCCGTTCCGCACGCTGGTGCAACGACAAATGACATGAGCAAGCCGGTCTCTGCGTGCCATCGGGGAGCACAGCAAGTCCCTACTGCTGCGTGGGCTTTCTCAGCGCAAAGATAATGAAATTCGGCACACGGCGCTCGTCGGCGAACCCCGGATTGGCGGCTAGCTGCGCGTCTGAAGGAGTCGGCTCTAGCAGCGATTCCAGGACGAATCCCGCTTCCAGAAATGCCGAGATGTGGCTGGATAGTGTCCGGTGCATGTTGATAAACGTCTCGCCCCACCATTCAAACTCGCGCGGGCCCTCGTCGGTGTAGTCGTCAACCGCATAGAACAACTTCTCGTCGCCCAGTTTGATCCAGCCGTACGGCACCGCCGTGCGCATCGGGTGGACGTTGCAGACGATGAAGCGCCCGCCGGGCCGCAGGACGCGAAACGCAGCCTGAATCGACTGCCGATAGTCAAGCAGGTCCACCAGCACGATGTATGAGACCGCCAAGTCAAAGCTCTCGTCGTCTAAATCCGTGAGATCCTCAGCGTTTCCGACCAGATAGGTCTCGCCGCCGGATGCCAACGCGCGGGCCTGCTCAATCAGGTCTTCAGTAAGATCGATACCCGTAACGTCCGCGCCCAGGCCGGCCAGGAGACGAGAGAACCGGCCTTCTCCGCAGCCAATGTCCAATACCTGCCGTCCCGCCACGTTACCCAAAGCCTCGAGCATCCAGGAATCGAGCATGCCGATGCGGACCGACTGGTCTTCCTGTATCCAGTCCTGGGCATGTTCGGCCCACTGCGTGCGCAGTTGTTCCTTGAGACTCATAGAACGCAAACACCACAAAGCGGAGAACAATCGTGATCGGGAGTGTGGCTCCGCGGCGAGGACTCGAACCTCGAACCAGACGGTTAACAGCCGCCTGCTCTACCATTGAGCTACCGCGGAAAGTGGACGATTCCAGTGTACCAACGCGCACCGCACACGGTCAACGACAGCGACCGCATGACCTGCGTAAAGCCTGAAGCGGATTCCTCTCAAGGCAGCCGCGCGCGATCTTGCTGCAGCCGCAGCCGCGCCGAGTCTATGGCGGCCCGGACTTGCGCAGGCGCGGTGCCGCCGGGTATGTCGCGGGCCGCAAGCGATCCCTCAACAGAAATCACATCGAACACATCCGTGCCGATGCGGTCGCACATCTCCCGATACTCTGCGAGCGAAAGATCGGAGAGTCCGCAGCCGCGATCGAGACAAAGGCGCACGATGCGGCCGACCACTGCGTGTGCCTCGCGAAATGGCACGCCCTTACGGACAAGATAGTCAGCAAGATCGGTGGCCGTTGCAAAACTTCCACCAGCAGCCTCCGCCATGCGCGCGGCATTCACACCGAGCGTACCCATTGCACCTGTCATTATGTCAAGACACGCGGTGGTAGTATCCACGCCGTCGAAGAGCGCCTCTTTGTCTTCTTGCAGATCGCGGTTGTAGGTGAGCGGCAAGCCCTCCATGAGCGTGAGAATTGCAAAGAGGTCACCAAAAACCCGGCCGGCCTTACCCCGCGTGAGTTCCGCCGAATCGGGATTCTTCTTCTGGGGCATGATGCTGGAGCCAGTGGCGTAGGCGTCGTCTAGCTCCACAAAGCCAAATTCGGCAGACGACCAAAGGATCACCTCTGAGGCAAGCCGCGAGAGGTGCACCATAGTCTGGCTGCATACGTGCAAAACCTCGATCACAAAGTCCCGGTCGCTCACCGCATCCATGCTATTCGCGGCAATCGCCTCGAAGCCAAGTTCCCGGGCCACATACTCACGGTCCAGCGGATAGGGTGCGCCTGCCAGCGCCGCCGCGCCCAACGGCAAGACATTCACGCGCGCCCGGCACTCCCGCGACCGCGCAAAGTCACGGGAGAACATCTCCACGTAGGCAAGAAGGTGGTGGCCGAACGCAACCGGCTGTGCTCGCTGCAGATGCGTGTAACCAGGCATACTGGTCGCGGCGTGTGCTGCGGCCTGGTCGAGCAAAGTCTGCTGAAATTGGCAGAGTTGCAGTCCAAGCGAGTCGAGCGCCCCCCGGCACCACAGGCGTACGTCGGTAGCCACCTGATCGTTGCGGCTACGGGCCGTATGGAGCTTGCCCGCCACAGCTCCGACACGTTCTTGCAAGAGGTCTTCAACCGCCGAATGTACATCTTCCCAGCGCTCGGCGTCCGGGGCGATCGCACCGCTTTCAATCTCATCCAGAATCGCCGCAAGGCCCGTGCAGATCGCGTCGGCATCCTCGTGCGAAATGATCTCTTGCTTAGCAAGCATGCGGCAATGCGCCGTGGAGCCGGCAATGTCCTCGCCGAAGAGCCGCCAATCTACCGGCAACGACGTCGAGAACGCCAGCATGTCACCGGCTAGCGGCTTGGTAAAGCGCCCACCCCACAGGGTGGAAGGGTGTTTAGTGTTCTCCATGAGTAACTACACTCAATTCCCTCAGTCTGTCCCCCCGGTCACCGACTTCTCACCGCCTCCAACCACCGGAGGCCTGGAAATACAAGGAGAGTCCGCCTCTTGTAGCGTGGGGACTTGCTCCCTGCCGGGGACAGCATGCAAATGGGTGGGAGAGTTGGATTTCCGTGTGCGCGGGAAAGGCGGGCAACCGACGGTCACTCTCCATAGGGGCCAACCGAGTCCTCTTTCCCAATATAGCCCGTCGCGCAAAGCTGCCAGCCGCGCCCTTAGCCTACAACGCGATAGCCCAATTCTTTCCGCCCTTCAACTCTACCCCGAATGAGCGCACCGCTCTCTACTTCCACGCCAAGCGAGGCTTCAGCCAGTTTGCGTTCCCAGCCAAAGAGTAGCGCAATTTCCCGCGCCGTGCAGAGCGGAGCATTCGTCACGGCCTGGCGTACAAGCCGGGCACGTGCCTCTTCCTCTGATAAAGCGAGCGTCATGCACGCCGGCGGAATGTGTCGCTCGACCAAATCCCAGTCGTGCATGGAGAAGCCCTCCACACTGCCGCCGGCGACAGTAATCAAGTATCGCTCCTGAAGCGTGCGCAAAGCTGCCTGATACTGCCGCTTGCCCGCGCCTGAAAGCGATTGCACTTCCCGGCGCAGGTCGCGCGACCGAATCGGGCCCTGGATAGCAACCACCTGCAGCATGTGCCGCTCTTCGGGACTCAGCAGGTCACTCTCCAGCACCATATCAACCGAGTCGTGCAGTCCCCACAACTTTCGGAATGCCGGAAAGAACTGCCAAGCAATGAAGACGGCACGGTGGCGGAGATAGTGACCGTAGGCGCAGCGTTTCGCTGCCGGCAGAGTGTTCTTCCAATGCCACACTTCAAGCGAAAAGGTCTCGATGCTACCCCTTGCGCGCAGTTCGGCATCGCTCACATTGGGCCACGGCAATCCGCCTGGAGAAAAGAGGTGAACGAAACCCCGCTCTGCCACGTATGCCGCCGCATCTGCCTCATTGAGCACCCCGCTACCGTCGCCGAGGAATAGATTCTGCCGACGTTCTTCCTGGAGCACTTCGGGCGAGACAGCGTCTCCAACGTCAACAGCCATGCCACTGTCTTCTTACTAGAGCTTGTCTCATAAATACATCGCTCTGTGTAGACCTGCCCTTCGACCCTTCGACAAGCTCAGGACAGGCAGGCTCAGAGCCTGCCCCGTACTCGATACAGCATATCGACACGATACGGGGGCGAACGGAAAAGGCAAGAATCCGTTCGTGCTGAGTGCTGCGCGAAGCCCTTGTCGAAGCACGAATCGGCTATCGAACCGATTTTTGAGATAGCTTCTAGCTCCCAATGCAGGCCGCCAGGATGAATGGCTCCAGGTAGAATTCTTCCGGGCAAGGTCGGTGCCCCGCTACTTGTCCTCCGCATCATTTGACTCAAACCGTTTGGTTTGGGGCAAGAGCGGTATGTCCTCGCCGTGCAGTTGCTGACGCGCTTGCACCTGGGTGCTCAGGCCCCAAATCTTCACGAATCCCTCTGCAGCACGATGGTCGAAGGCGTCGCCGCTCAGATACGTCGCAAGGTCTTTTCGGTAGAGCGAATACGGGGACTGCCGCCCCACAACGGTTGCTTGACCACGGTATAACTTCACCCGCACTGTGCCGCTCACCGAGCGTTGAGTGCTGTCTACAAACGCCATCAGATCACGGTTGAGCGTTGAGAACCAGAGACCGCCGTAAACAAGGCGTGAAATCTCTTCCGCCACCACGCGCTTGAAATGCGACTGGTCCCGGGAGAGCGCGAGTTGCTCCAAGGCCTCATGTGCCTTGAAGAGGATTGTGCCCGCCGGACACTCATAGATTTCGCGCGACTTGATGCCAACCACCCGGTTTTCTACGTGGTCCACACGACCGACACCGTGCGCGCCTCCCAAGTCATTGAGCTCCTGGATGAGGTCGACACCATTCTTTTCCTGGCCGTCGATGGCTACGGGAATGCCTTCTTCGAACCCAATCTCAACGTAGGCGGGCGTCTGCGGGGCGTTCTCCGGTGCGACGGTCCACTCGTACGCGTCTTCCGGCGGCTCCACCCACGGGTCTTCCAATGGACCCGACTCGATGCTGCGCCCCCACAAATTCTGGTCGAGGCTATACGGCTGGCGCGACCCTTCAGGCACCGGAATCCCATGCTCCTTGGCGTAGGCTTCCTCTTGGTCGCGGGTCAGACCCCACTCACGCACCGGCGCTATCACTTGCAACTCCGGTGCGAGCGCATGCACGGAAACGTCGAAGCGCACCTGGTCGTTACCCTTGCCGGTGGAACCATGCGCTACCGCCTCGGCGCCCTCTTCTCGGGCTACGTCCACGAGGAGCTTTGCAATCAGCGGACGACCCAACGCCGTCGCCAAGTAATAGGCATTCTCATACACGGCGCCTGCCTTGAGCGCCGGCCAGATGAAGTGATCGATGAAGATGTCCCGCGCATCCACTACGTGAGCGTTGCGCGCGCCGGTCATTAGCGCTTTGTCGCGAATCGCGGGCAGGTCCGGCTCGTGCCCAAGATCAATGGTAAGCGTGACCACGTCCATTTCATATTCTTCTTGCAGCCAGCGTATGCACACACTGGTGTCCAGGCCACCGGAATAGGCCAGGACTACTGTAGCCATATTAGTTTTCTCCTCTTCACAATTATCGATTTAGGTATTTGCTTACAAATGTTCACTGAGGCAAACAGCGGTACGTGGGGGAAGCATGCAAGGCGGATATGGCGCGCGAGCGGCTACAGAATCCCGCCTAGCGTTTTCTCAATTCGCGCCAGGCCCTCGTCCGCTTCCGCGTCGGTAAGTGTAAGTGCAGGTGCCATGCGAATACTGGGCGGCGCGACGCGGTTCACGATGAGGCCGCATTCCAAGGCGTGCGCAAGAAACTTCTCCGCTCGTTCTTCACCCAGATCGAACGCGAGAAGCAAACCCCTGCCGCGAATATTCGTAATCGCGTTGCCGTGGCGGGCGCTGATCTCGGCAAGTCCAGCCTTGATGCGTTCGCCCTGGTGCGTGGCATTATTCCACAACTCGTTCTCGATAATATGCTTCACTACGGCTGCGGCCCCCGCACAGACGAATGGATTGCCGCCAAACGTAGAGCCGTGATCGCCGGGCACGAAAACGGCGGCGCGTTCGTTGACCATGCATGCGCCAATAGGCAGGCCGCCTCCCAGCGCCTTTGCCAACGCCATCACGTCCGGTTGGATGCCGTAGTGCTCATAGGCGAATAAGCGCCCCGTACGGCCGATGCCGGTCTGCACTTCGTCCAATGCCAGCAGCAAGTTGTGCTCATCGCACAGCGCGCGCAGCCCCTGCACGTACGCAAGGTCTGCCTCATACACGCCGCCTTCGCCCTGTATCAGCTCCACCAAAATGCCGGCAGTTTTTGGGCCCACTGCTGCCTGGGCAGCCGCAAGGTCGTTGAAGGCCACCCGCACGAATCCCTCCGGCATGGGGACGAAGTCTTCCTGATAGTGCGGATTCGCCGTTGCCGCCACGGCAGCAATCGTGCGCCCATGGAAGGCATCGCTCATCACGATGATTTCATACGCCCCATCGCGGTTTAGCTTGCCGTACTTTCTTACTATCTTGATCGTGGTCTCCAGCGCCTCCGAGCCGCTATTCACGAAGAATACGCGGTCAAGCGTAGAGTTCTCAACCAGCAATTCCGCTAGTTCGTATTGCCGCGGTACGTGAAAGAGCGAAGAGGTGTGCAACAAAGTGGTTGCCTGCTTTACGATCGCTTTCACCTGCACAGGATGGGCATGGCCCAATGCATTTACGGCAATGCCCTGCAAGAAGTCGAGGTAACACCTGCCGCGATCATCCCACACCCAGGAGCCGTCGCCGGACACCAACGTAACCGGCAAGCGGTTGAATGTGTTCATGTAATACTGCTTCTCTTTGGCAGGCCAGTCGGTCATGCCGCTCTCTTCCTTCCCACAAAGCTGAAAAAACACTCTTTGCCTAGTATAACGCAGCGCTAGTCGGTTTTGAACCGCGCTGGCTTCGTCAACACCCGTACAGCCGTCATCCCAATGATGCGGTCACACATGGACAGGGAATGCGAAAGTCGCTAAACTAGCCCGCAGCAGCAACTTACCCTCACTTCGGCAAGGAGTTTCTACCTCTATGAAGTTCATCATGTTCACCAAGCATCTTGAGCATCTCAGCTACGAGGAGCTTGCGGATACGATTGCCGGCATCGGCTTGGACGGCGTTGATCTGACTGTGCGCAGTCCAGGGCACGTGCTGCCCGAAAACGTCAAGACCGATCTCCCGAAAGCCGCAAAAGCAATCCGCGACCGGGGCTTGGAAGTCGGCTGGATTACGACGAACATCTACAGCGCCGATGCCCCCCACGCCGAGGACATTCTGGCGACCGCCAGCGACCTGGGCATATCGCAGTTCAAGCTGGGCTACCACAAGTACGAAGGCTTTGGTAATATCAAGCGCCAGATTGCCGAGGTGCGGGATGCCGTCCGAGGCATCGAACGCCTCTGCCACAAATACGACGTGTGCGGTGGTATGCACGTCCACTCCGGTCCAAACCTGGCTGCGGTGGCTCCCATCATCGGCTTGCAGATCGAGGGCTTCGACCCACAGGCTATCGGTCTCTACGCGGACTTTGGGCATATGGGCCTGGAGGGCAGCTTTGGCGGCTGGATTCAAGGACTAGACCTGCTCTCCGATAGGCTGGTCATGCTCGCGCTGAAGAACATGGGACAGTTCTGGGAAGAAGACGCAAAGACCGGCGAGTATAAGTGGAACCGGAAGCTAGTGCCCGTGGAACGCGGCTTCACGCCGTACAAGGAAGCGTTCGGCTACCTCAAGCAGATTGGCTACAACGGCTACGCCTCTTTCCACAGTGAGTACCAAGGTGCCGCCTCGTGGAAGAGCCTGTCCCACGACGAACTGATCGAACAGACGAAAGCAGACTTTGCCTACGTGAAAGGTATCTGCGCGGAATTAGGCATTCCTCACGGTGCGTAGGAGGCACGCCGTACGGCGAAGGTCTAATGGGGACTGCCAATGCGCAGCGCGAGAGGTCGCGCAATAAAACGGCACACGCATATCTAGCGAGGAGAAAACATGACTGCACTACCCGCGATTCTCGGCGGCGAGCCCGCCATCACGCTGGACCACAGCCACTACGTACAGTGGCCGATCTACACTGAAGAAGAGGTGCAGGCAGTTTCGGACCTCATCCGCAACCACGCCCTCGCCAGCCAATTCGGTGGGCCGGGGCCAATCACGGATTTGGAGCGGCAGGTAGCAGAGACATGGGGCGTCAAGCACGCCTTGGCTCACTCGTCAGGCACAGCCTCGCTGCGCGCGGCGCTCTTCGGTGTCGGAGTCGCTCCCGGTGATGAGGTAATTTCGCAATCTGCCATCCATCCGTTTAACTGCCTGCCAATTGTCGGCTCTGGCGCAGTGCCCATCTTTGCCGACATTGATCCGGTCACGCTCACTCTTGATCCGGCGGACATCGAACGCAAGATTACGCCGCGCACGAAAGCCATCATGGTCGTCCATTGGAGCGGCTGTCCGGCGGACATGGACGCCATCATGGACATCGCCAGCCGGCATTCGCTGCGCGTAGTGGAGGATAACGCGATCTCGCAGGGGACAACCCATCGCGGGCGCATGGCCGGCGCCATTGGCGATGCCGGCGCCATCAGCTTCCAGCATGGCAAGAGCACGTCAGCCGGCGAGGGCGGCGTCTTTATGACCAACGACACGGAAGTCTATCAACGCGCCGCGTCCTTGGGCCACTATGAGCGACTGAGGGACTTACCTGATCCCAAGTGGCGCGCCGTTTCCGGCTTCAGCTTTGGCGAAAAGTATCGTATGGCGACGCTATCCGCAGCCATCGGCGTCGTCCAGATGAAATACTGGAAAGAACGTCTCGCCGTGCGGCATACAAACACTGACAAACTGGGAGAGGCCATAACCGCAGTAGAGGGGTTCGCTGCGCCCGACTTCCCGGACTACTTCCCTTCGCCCTACCAGAGCGGCCGCATCATGTTCGATCCCGACAAACTTGGCGGCATCTCCCGGGAGAGACTGCTGGAGGCGCTTCATGCCGAAGGCGCGCAGGTATCTTCACCCGCTCAGAAGGATACGTACACCCCCCACGCCGGCGGAATCACACATATGCTCCACAAACATCCGGTGTTCGCGGGCAACGAGCACGGGACTGGGGATATCCTGTGGGAAGTCCTGGGGACAAACGTCACGAGAGTAGACTACAAGAACGTCACTCTACCCGTCACTGAAGACCCGGAGATTCCCTACAATTCGATCCGACTGCCCAGCTTCACCCGTCTGGCGGATGAACTGATCGAACAATACGCCGCGGCCTTCGCCAAGATCGCCGCCCATGCAGACAAGCTAAGCGGTGCGTGGGTCAAATCAGCTTAGGGATGCTTGGCTCTTTCCCATTTCTTTTAAAATACTCATTCTAGTTAGGTAGCGGGAATGTTAGTTGAGGCACGGCAGATAAAAGCGATGCTCGTAACAATTGCTGCTCTTGCCTTAGTGGCAACAGCAGCGGCGTATCAGTCAACCCCACCTACCCCTAATGTTCCCCAAAGGCAAGTCCAACTTGCAGTGCCAAGCCCTACACCTACTTTTGAGCAGCGCATATCAATCCTCTCCCCTTTAGTGGTTCGTGTCTCAACCGGACCGAGCTCCGGGACCGGCTTGATACTAGACTCCAGATTAGGGACAGTTGTGACAGCTTATCATGTCGTGGAGAATTGGCTTTTGCACCGCTTGATAGTGGTCGACTTTCCAAACGGTACGTCCACTTCTGCTGAGTTGATTTATCGCGATCCAGAGCGCGACCTAGCATGGCTCCGCCTCTCATCCACAAAGGGTCTTCCTGATACAGCCATTGGCGCAAGTGTCGATTTCCGTTCTCTGCGACCTGGTCAGCAAATAGTGCGATTTGGGTACGGCTCAGTCACTGGCGAACTGCAGGGTTTTGCTCCAGTCGCCACCGGGATCGTGTCAAGTGTATTTCGCAACGACCGTGTCATTCAATTGGATGCATCAGCCATACCAGGAGATTCTGGAGGGCCGGTCTTCACGGCTGATGGCCAGTTTATTGGAGTGGTCACGTCAAAGCTTACCGGCCAGTTCGTCGAAGGAGTAACCTACGCTGTTGGCTACCCACCGGATGTAGACGCTGATTTTCTCAGTGCTCGCGTCCCAATCAAAGCCCCAACGCCGACGCCTACACCGACACAAGCCCCTACCGGTGACTGGGTCTTTAGCAGCGACGGTGACCTTGCCGGTGTGGCTTCTCTAAATGCAAACCCGTATGACGAGTCCATGCTCTTGTTAGCATTCTGCACTGATGACGGAGATCCCGTGTTTTTGATCGATTTTGGGGTCGAATTGGACTGGGAGTATGAAAGTTGGCTTAGTCGTAGCAAATCCGCAACAATCGCTTGGAGCGTAGATTCTACATATCCACGTTTTACGCAGGAAGTCACAGTCTTTGAGGACGAAGATGATGGTCTGAATTCTGAAGCGGCCCTTTACTTGGGAAGAAGCACTGCAGCGGACAAAGCCTATAGGCAGTTCGCGCAGGACATACGCAGCGGACGCTTGCTCGTTGTAAACGCGCCAACATGGCAGTGGGGCGGACTGACGGCATGGTTCCCGATAGCTGGCGTTGACTATGTTCTGAATCAAATGTCGTGTGGGCGGTAGCACTGCCTCTCTATTATCCCTTCGCCGCCGCCAGACTCCGCCTTGTCTGAACCCGTCTTCCATTGAGCATCGTGCCGATGAGCGTATAGCGCACGCAGGGCTGATACGTTGCGAGTAAAACGGCCGTCACGACGATACAGATCAGCAAGAACTTCAGATGAGTGTTCAAGGGCCACGTAAGTGAGAGCCTTTGGGCGAAGACTATCAGCGGCAGGTGCCATAGGTAGAGCCAGTAGGACGAGTCTGAGAGGTAGCGCACCCAGGGCCGCTACTGCGAGGCAATTACACAAAACAGCCCGATTAGTCCAAAGCACATCAGCCACGCATACACCACCTGGAGCACCTCCGAGACTGGTACCGCCCACGCCGTTTCTTCTGAGGGAAATAACAGCACAAAGGCAACCGGGAATACCAACAATAGCGCCGGCAGCAACGCCAACCCCCACCAGCGGCGCACAACGAATCGACGCCGAAAGAAGAATGCTCCGAAAAAGAAGAAGCAGGCGTAGTAGCCCAGCACGAGCGGATGCGGGATGAGTCCATCGGACGTATCGGGGCCGACAATCTGTTCTTGCATCAGCATCTGCGGCGCCAGCGTAAGCGGGACTAACAACCACCAGAGCATAGGGTGGGAAAACTTCACGCCAAACCGCGCGAGCACAAGAAATACGGCGCACAACCAAAGGAGCATCCAAAGAAACCACAGGTGGTGGAAGCCGTGCAACCAATAGAACGGCCAATATCCAATGGCAAACCGGCCCTCCGTGAAGGCCAACACGTTGACCGGAATTACAGTGATGCACCCCAATGCGAGTGGCAACGCGATCCGCTTGGCGCGGTGCAGCGCCAATTGGCGCAGTCCACGCCGCTCCCACAGCAATGCGGTGAAGAATCCGCTCAGCAGGAAGAAAACCGACATGCGAAAGCCGTGAATAGCGTTCAATGCGGTCCAATACACCAAAGCGGGCGGATCGGGATGCTGAATCGGCCACGCCTGGGGAATGAGGAAAAGAAATGCGTGCAAGACGATGCCCAAGAGCATGGCCGTGGCGCGCAGGGCGTCCAGTTCGTGGAAGCGAGGGGTGGGCGCGGCGGGAGGAAAAGAAGCCTCGCGTTCAGGCGCACTCGCCTTAGGCGCAGCATGCTTCCGATCGTCGTTGCCTTCGGGCACGGTAGTTTGCGGCATTAGGCAAGCGCGTTACAAGCAATCGGCGGCAGGGCGGACGAGATTTGGATAGGCCAATCCGAGGCTACGGCAGACGGCGTCGGTCCCAATCTCATCTTTGATCACACTAACCCCAGCAGGCGCGCCCCATTCTCCCAAATCAACGCGCGGCGGTCCTCGGCGGAGAGCTGCGCTCTATCCAAGAATTCAAGGGCGCGGCGCTGCGACATGAGGGGAAAGTCGCTTCCAAAGAGCAAGCGGGATGAGCCAAGCTGCGCTCCAATTCGATAGACCTGTGGGTCATAGAGATAAGGCGTAGCCGCCGAATCGTAATAGGTCATGCGTGTAAGCTCTTCAATCTCCGGCATAAGTGAATAGAAGATGAGTCCGCCACCCCAATGCGCCAACACGATGGGTACGTCCTGCGCCATCCCCAGCAGACGGGCCAGCTTTTCCGGCGTCGTCCCGCCCTTACCTGGGTAGCCGTGCCCCAATGGCTCGCTGGCATGCAAGAGCATGACCATGCCGTGCGCCCGGCACGCCTCAATCACAGGCCGCATAGTTTGCTCATCTGTTACGTCGAAGCGCTGCCCATCCGCATTGAGCTCACCGACACCGCGAAAGCCCAGGGCCGCACAGCGCTCGACCTCGCGCGCAGCGCCCGGATCGCCCGGCACAACCGTACAAAACGGCACAATCTGGCGATACGGCCGCAGAGCTTCTAGAATAGAGTCATTCGTTTCGCTGCAGAATCCTGGGTCACACCAGCCAAAATTCAGCGCCACGGCAGCGGAGATGCCGTCACGATCCATCGCACTCGCCAGGTCGGCGGCGGTAGCCAGGCGACTCTGAGGCGCTGCGTAGAGGGATGCAAACCAAGGCTCGTTTGCAAAGTGCCGTTCACGCGCCTTTACAACTTCCGCGGGAAAGACATGGGTATGAAAGTCAAGAACGCGCTCGCTGTTTATTTGCACATTCCCTTCTGCCGTGTGCGGTGTCCTTACTGCGATTTTAACACGTACTCCGGCATCCAGTCGCTCATCCCGGCGTATGTGGAGGCATTGTGTCGCGTAATTACCCGCGAGGGTGCGGCCAGCGGCTTTCACGCCGCGCGCACAGTGTACTTTGGCGGCGGTACCCCCTCGCTGCTGGAGCCTAAGCACGTGGCCCATATCCTTGAAACGGTAGATGCCGTTTTGCCGCTGAGCGCAGATTGCGAGATCACGCTCGAAGCCAATCCGGTCACAGCCGACGCCGAGCGCTTTGCCGGATTTCGGGCTGCCGGTGTCAATCGCCTCTCGTTTGGCGTGCAGAGCTTCTCGGATCGGCTCCTCAAAGTGCTGGGGCGTGATCATAATGCCGTGCACGCAAAGCGCGCCTTGCACCTCGCACGGCAAGCCGGTTTTGAGAACGTAAGCCTCGATTTAATGTATGCGGTCCCCAATCAGTCGCTTGCCGACTGGCAGCATGACGTGGCGTGTGCCCTTGCGCTTGCGCCGGAGCACCTGTCGCTCTACTGCCTCACCGTGGAAGCCAGCACGCCCTTTGCACGCTGGGTAACGAATGGCCGCATCAAGCTTCCCCCCGATGACATTGCCGCGGACATGTACGCGTATGTATCAGAGCGCCTGGCAGTCGCCGGCTACGAACACTACGAAATCTCGAACTGGGCGCTGCCGGGGAGAGAAGGGCAGCACAACCAAATCTACTGGCGCTACGAGCCGTACCTGGGTCTGGGAGCGGGCGCGCACGGCTACCTGCACGGCACGCGCACCGAGGAGATACATAAGCCCCGCGAGTACATTGAGCGAGCGCTGCGCGGCGAGTCGACCCTCCTGCGCGCGGAGCAGATTTCGCCGTCAACTGCAGCAGAAGAGACCATCTTTCTCAACCTGCGACTCCTGAAGCGAGGCATACTGCGCCAAGAGTTCGCGATACGTTTCGGTACGGACCCTGTAACGCTGCTTGAACCGGCGCTCGTGGAGTTGACCCGCGCTAACATGGTGTCAATTGATAAAAACTCCATCCGCCTCATGCCAAACGGCTACTTCCTAGCTAACGAGGTCTGTGTCCGACTCATTTCCGCACTTGACGCCGAGCTTGTTACCCACGAGCCCGCTGCAACCACATAGTCGTTGAGCACTGCGCTGGATCATCGGCTACCGGCAATTGGGTCCTGAGGGCAATACTATCGACATTAGGGCGAGCACCGATCAACTCTTGCAGTAAACTTCGGCCCCCATCACGGCACATTCCCGTGGCAGGAATCCAACTAGAGCATTTCCCCCTCTCCCAGGACGGGAGAGGGCCGGGGTGAGGGTGAACCGCAGAGCGATTGTCATTTGAGCCGGCTCACCCAAAGACTTCCTTTTTTTATCAGCGCCAAAGTCCGCCAAGGGAAGTTTGTTCAGTCCCTCCCAGGTTGATACTATTACATGCAGAAACGCGCGATCCAAAGCTAACTAGGAGGACCCGCGAAGGAGATTGCCCTCGTGCGCGTGAATTACGATAGTGCTATGCCCTTCGACTTTGACGGGTTGTGCATTCGGGAACTCACTCCCAGTAGTCTAGAATCAGCCTCAATTGCAACAATCGACGTACCTTCCGGCGCACGGCATCGCACCGCACGCTCAAGCAAGAGTGAAAAGCTCTACGTTTGCCTCGAAGGGTTCATTTCATTCGTCGTCCAAGACCGAGAGACGGCACTAGGGCCTCTGGATGTCTTGCACATCCCCACGCACGAGTGGTTCAGCTATTTCAACGAGAGCGGAAAGCCTGCTAAACTTCTGCTGGTACATATCCCGCCCTTCAATCTAACTAGCGAACAGTTTTTGGAAGCGCAGGACGACAGTAATACAAGAGAATAGGAGGAGTGTAACGGAAGCAACTTTGTGTGGACAAAATAAGCCAAATCTATGTGTAATTCAACGACCATCCGAAGGAAGCAACTAATGGCGGTTTTCTTGCATACACGCGTGCGCGTGAGCGATTTGGACAACTCGATCAGTTTCTATTGTGAACGCTTAGGCTTCGAATTGTTAAGCCGGAGCGAGCGCTCCCCCCACGGGAATCAGATCGCGCACCTGGAACTACCCGGCAACCTGCATACGCTGGAGCTTACCTACTCCGACGACTATGACCTTAACGTCCCTGAGGACCTGATGCACCTCGCCATCGGCGTCCCCGACCTCATTGCATTCTGCGCCGAATTGGAGGAAAAGGGCATCGAGATTTGGCCGGACGGTTGGCGCGAGGTGTTTGCCGAGGGCAGGAAGATGGGGTTCATCGACGATCCCGACGGCTACGAAATCGAGCTGCTCGAGCGGGCAGAAGCCTAGGGGAGCCGGCCCAACGTACATCTGGGAATGCGCGGATTCTAAAGCTAAGCTCAAACGACGGACTAGTGTAATAGAATCTCGCCTAGCGTCAAATAAACTGTCCCGACCGCAGGGAATTGCCGCAAGAGTCCGTGCATTCATCTGGCATTTAGGGGCAGCATGGCACAGTGCCCACGACCTGAAAACCAAAGGATGCGCTCTACATCCCGGGCACTACAGGTTTCATATGTCTTAGCAAACGGCACGCGCAAACAGGCCCGCTACTTCCCTACCTTCATGAAAGGTGTTCCGGCGCGGCCTCCGCGTACCAATTCCGATCGGCGAAGTGGCGAGTCTCCTCCAGGTCAGTTGCCGTTGCCAGGATGGCCTCCATGGTTTTCCCTGTGGTTGGGTGCTCCACGAGCGGAGCAATCTCCGTTAGAGGACACAGCGTAAAGCCGCGTTCGGTGAGCCGCGGATGCGGGATAGAGAGTGATGGAGTAGCAATCTGCTCATCCCCATAGAGCAGAATATCTATGTCTATCGTGCGCGGCGCGTTCGGAAACGATCGAACCCTACCAAGTGCTCTCTCGATATCCAAGGCAAACCGGAGGAGTTCCCTGGGACTCAGCTCGGTAAATCCTTCGAGCACGGCATTCAGAAACCATGGTTGCACGGTGTAGCCCACAGGTTCAGTTTCGTAGACTGACGACACTTGCGTAAGCATAACCTCAGCATGCAGCCGCCGGGCCGCGAATTGTAGATTGGCGAGTTTGTCGCCGACATTGCTGCCAAGGCCGAGATAGACAACAGCCACGACCCTACACCCCCAAACCCGTGGTCGTAACGTCCTCTGCGCCACTGTCACCGTGCAGCCACACCTTATGTACGGCTACGCCGAGCTCACGTGTATCCGGGGAGCCGAGCACCTCATGTGGGTTCCATGGCTCATCCCAGTGAAAGGCAACATCAAGGCGCTTGTTAGCATCCGGCGGCACAGGAAATTCGAGCTCCTGCCACTCTCCCGGTGCCAACGCAACCGGGTACTTTACCTCATTCGTGTAGACGGCGCCGGTTACGGGTCTGTTCAGTTCCTTTGGACCGGAAAACAAGCTTATCGAAATAGTCTCCTGTCCGCGGTACTTGAGACGCACCAACGCATTGCGGCTCGTCCACCGTACCTGAGGCGGCCAATTCTCTCGGGGATACCACCCGCCACCCAATTGCGGATCCTCATTCTCCCCCATCACAACAGCGCTCTCGGTGACGCGACGATAGGCATAGATGTCCGAGTACATGTCCTGCGGATAGCCATAGCGCGCCTTACCAACCGCACGTGCGCGTAGCATAACCACGTCTTGCTGTCCTCTCAGCAGCCCGGTGCGCGTTGCCGTCCGCACGACTGCATCAAGAATTCGTGGATGATCGTAGGAGCAGTCGTTAATAGAGTACAGTTCTTCAACTTGATAGTTGCAGGCTTGCAATAATCGGCGTAATTCGCCGGCGCTGAATTCGCGATGGTGGCGCGCATAGCTGTTAAAGCCTGAATATGGCGGATAGATATTCTTGCCACTCAGAAACTTCAGAATGTTTGTATAGCGGAATGGATTGGGCGTCGAAAGAATTAACCGTCCCTCAGGCTTGAGCACGCGGTGTATTTCATACAGAGTCTGTGTGGGATCGTACGTGAGGTGCTCGATGACCTCACAGTAGAGAACGAGATCAAAGGAGCCATCCGGGTAGGGAAAGGGGTCATACTCGATATTTACTCCCTCGTATTGTATGGTCCGCGTAAACGGATACTTAGTACTATGCAAGCACACGGTGCCGCCATCGACGTCCAGCCAATACGGCTCGTTAATCGGGGACACTGCAAAGTTGGTGTAGCGAAGAAGCAACGCCGTCATATAGTACGGCATTGCGCCGATTTCAAGTACTTTAGCTTGAGATGGCAGATCGTCTGGAATGAGTGCAAAGGTGGCGCCCAGCCGGTCAAGCGCAGTACTAAGATAGTCGCCGATCTCTTTCTGTTCCGCATGCTCGAGCGATCGAAGAAAGTTCAGCGCCTCTTCATTGTCCAGCTTCATGTCGCCACCCCGCGCGGTGCAGTGTTGGGAACATCTTGGTCTGACACCACTTGAGCCACGAGCTTGAGGAGCCTGTCTGCAAACTGCTCCTCGCTAAATCGCTCAACTCGCCTCACCGCCCCGGCACGTAACCTGGAAACCAGCGCCGGATCGGCAATCGCGGCAACAGTATATTGCTTCAGCTCATCCAGGGTATTCCACAGAAAACCACTCTTGTCGTGCTCGACGATTTCGGGCAAGCCTCCTTTACCCAGGACAATAGGCACACATCCGGCCGCCATGGCTTCTACCGGCGTGATCCCAAAGTGTTCGAAGCGCTCAGGATGGTGCGCTTCGTTTTCACCATAGCCTGTCGCATGCCAATAAAGGGTAGCCTGACTGTAGAGTTGGCGCAATTTCTCGTATTCCACGTTAGGGTGGAGCACCACCGGCAGACCCTCTGCCAAGTGTTGGACACGCCGGTAGTAGTCCTGGCTCAGCGAATCTTGCGCGACACCTCCCGCTAAGTGAAGCTCCCAACCCGCCAGGTCTTGGCGCGATAGCGCTGCAAATGCCTGGATCATCTCTGGAAGCTTCTTCTCATGGCTGTGGGGGAAGAACCGGCCTACGCTCAGTATGATAGGGCGTTTCTTTCCAGATTGGAGATCGCTGACGTCCACCGGTGGGTAGAGTATTTCGCCTTCCAATCCCCATGACTGTTTAACCCAATGCGCAACGAAGCGCGAAATCGGGCAGAGTAAATCGTACGTCCGAATATAGTCCAATGATGGGTTCTCCGGTATGCCATGGAGGCGCAAGCCAAGTTCAGGAAACTGCCGTTCAAACACTAACTCATACAAGTAGTATCGCCAACTTCGGGACCGCACGGCGGCTACGGCGATTCCGACTTGCCGATAGTCGTGCTCCTCCACCCCGGCGTCATGGGCGGGAAAGGTCTCACACGTCAACGTAATCCGGGCGCGGCCATTCTTGATACACCGCTTGGGGAGAATAAACTCAATATTCTCATAATTACCCATCGTAGATTGCAGTGTCGTTTCGCACAGCAAGTGATCGCCACACGACACCCGTACCGGCACCGGCGGCCAGCCGTCAGGACGAAATGAACCTGCGACGATCTGCATCGGTGTGTCGCGTTTCCAGCCGGTAATAGGCACCTCAACTGTGGCTTGGCCGGCGGTCCATCGATACCAACCTCCGCCAAGTTCCTGGATGGCATGGAATCCTTCACGGAAATGGGGCACCCTGAGTTCACGCAAGAGATGCCGGCCCACCCGTTGCCGCAATCGCGCCCCCCAAGTGCGCATCCCAAGGAACGGAAAATAGACGAACATGATGCTGTGCTTGGCCTGGCTCGGCACGAACGAGGAGTGCGAGCCGTTTACGAAGAGATCATATTCAGCCGTCACCGGAGACATGAGATCGAAGGGAAGGTCCTCAACACAGCGCAGTTTCACTCTGGATAGATCAATGTTGAGTCTGCTTCCAATTGCGGCCAGGTCCACCGGTTGATGGGTGATTAGGGTAACATCGTGATATGCTGCGAGCACATTCGCCGCCACCCCTGTATATCGTTCCGCACCTCCCTGGATATGCAGCCACCGGTTGTAAATGCCAATGTTCAATTTTCTACGCACGCGTAGTGTGACCCACCTGATCATAGGAGAACTGTAACCAGCGCCCAAGATCTGCCTGTGACACTGTGCGGCCGGTATCAATGACGCGTCTACTCCTCAGAATGCTAGGAGTGAGCAAGAGCAATCGAACCCAAACTCTCAAACGGATCCACAAACGACGGAAGTGTGCGCCGGTTGCCGTTCGCCGCAAAAGCAACCCGCCGCATGACTGGGCCAAATTCCAAGCTGTCTCGGCAGCATACCGGCGCAACTGCTGCTGCGCAAGCTGCCATGGGGCGTTCTTCATAAGCATGAGCAAACGATTCAGATCTACATTGTAAGTAAAGAGGGGTGACCACTCTCCCGCTGAACCGCTATGCACGTGCCGCACAATTGCTTGCGGCACGTACCAGACCTTCCAGCCTCGCGCGCGGGCTCGCCAAGCCAGATCCATATCCTCATAGTACATAAAAAAACGCTCGTCGAAGAGACCGACGTCATCAAGCATTTCTCGGCGCAGCAAGCAGGCAGCACCATTGAAGTGAAATACCTCTTCTGCGGTATCGAATCTACCATCATCCCAAATAGGGTAAACGTGTCCGTGACTCAAATATGTACCCCTATCGCGGCCGGAGCCATCGGGCAAAACTGAGGAACCTGCATTCTGAATTAAGGACTTTGCATGCTGGAATAGCGATGCAGGGACAGCAACACGAACTCGTCGCGGATTCGCGTCAACCGCTCCCTTGTACAGCGTATTTCCAGCGCACATCAGCGATACGCGCACTGGGCGACTATCAGGTCGCCACGCGGCAAGCGTGAGCTCCAAAACCCGATCTTGGGCGCCCGATTGCCCTACCGGCAATCCAAGATCAGCCTTCGCATCTGTCCACCGCTGCAACTGGCCGTCAGCGTCATGTTCGGCTGCATAGAAACCTGCGAGCAGCCGCACCCCCCCACTCTGTTCTTGTCCACCACCGACCACTTCGGCGCCATATACCTGTACCCCCAATCTGCGCGTATCTCCCGATTTCATCTCTTCATCCGGTACAAACGACTCACTCTGCAGTAGTAGCGGCAGATAGTCGTTCATGTAGAGCAGTTTCGCAGTGGTGGCGCCAATGCGTTGGTCGTCCGCCATTGGGCGTACGAGACGTAGCAGCCAATCTGCCTGCACAGCGGTATCGGTATTGAGAAGCGCGACAAATGGGGAGTCAATTGCCCGAATGGCCCGGTTATTCCCCGCCCCAAAGCCCAGATTGCCTCCGGTCTCCAATACCTGAATATCTGGAAAACGTTTCCGCACCCACGCGGGAGATCCGTCTGTGGACGCATTGTCGGCCAGGATGACCTTGAAGCGGTCTGAAGGATACGTGGTCTGCATGAGCGCAGTCAAGCAACGGCCCAAATACCGCAGTCCGTTCCAATTGAGCACAATAGCGGTAACTTCAGGAAGCTCTACGCTCCTATTCTGCGCCACATCCCACATTCAATCTGCCGTACCCTCATTGCTAAAACTTGCATTTTAAGGTCTTCCTCAAGTACATGGCATCGCCAAGCGGTCACTCAAGCCAGACTTCACGCACTGCGACCCCCAGGTGACGTCCGTCGCGCGACCGACCGTTTTCCTGAGAGAGCACTGTTTGATCGACGATGATTTCGATCCGCACTATCTGCCCGTTTTCACCCGGCTGGAGCTGCCCATTTTCACCCGGCTGGAGCGGAAAGAGATATCGTTCAAAGTCCGGTGTTGCAATTGAAAAATCGCCAATGTTGACATCTTCTACGAGTATACGTCCGGTTACGGGATCCCCGCTGTGGTGAGGACGACACATTGCAATCCCCAGTAGCTGCGCAGCGCTATCCCTGCGCAAGTAGAGGCTTGCGCGATCCTGCGTCCAGCGCACGAGAGGAGGCCAGTTTTCAACAGGATGCCAGCCTTCGGCCAAGAATTCCTCTTCCCGGTCACCCATCACAATATGGTCCGGCACAGGATTCCAGGGCACAGCCGCCGGTTTGGGTATATCGGCCCCAGCAACGGCGCCGCCCTCCACCGCCCGCCACGAAGGATTGAACGTCATCATACCGGTTTGGCTGGATTCATCGGGCACTACCACAAAGCGCGCGACGCCTTTCCACATGTCAAAGGGTTGCCGCCAATCAGCCGCCGGCCATATCCCTACGCTAAGGTCAAAGCCTCCGGTGCGCATTGGAATTTTTGGAAGCACGCAGAGAATCTGCCCTTCACCCTTATCAAGTGCAAAGGTCTTCCCTTCCGCCGCGCTGTGGCCCCCCGCAACGTACACCCCGTCGGCACGATGCACGCCTATCCCAATACTCGCCGCAGGTATCGATTCGTGCGCAGTGTACGCAATTTGTACGTATACGTCAGCGCCCGGCGCAACATCGATGACGGGTGTACCGGCGGCATCGGTGACAGTGGCCGCGTCGATGACAACGTCACCGCTGCCCCATCGTTCTTGCCGCGTGTCTTGGACGTTCGGCAGGCTGCGCGAAGACAGAGCAACTTGCAGGTCGCCTCTTTGCCGCGCCTCAGAAAGATATGCGTTGATCACGCTATCCGAGGGGCCGTGCATGCGCACCCGGCCGGCATCGATCCACAGTACCTCGTCACAGAAACGGCCGACGGACGTCAGGTCATGGGACACGAAGACGATAGTCATGCCGGCCTGCTTGAACTCGCTCAATTTTGCAAAACATTTTTGGCGAAAGGGCATGTCGCCAACAGCCAGCACTTCATCGATCACCAGGATTTCCGGATCAACGTGCACAGCGACCGCAAAGCCCAGCCGCATGTACATGCCGGACGAATAGTGCTTGACCGGCTCATCAATGAAACGTTCGAGTTCTGCAAAGCCAACTATGTCATCAAATCGCTGTCGCATCTGCTCTCGGGGCAAGCCGAGGAAGGCCCCATTGAGGAAGACATTCTCACGCCCGGTCAGATCGGGGTGGAATCCTGCCCCAAGTTCCAGGAGGGCCGAGACTCGCCCCCGTGCGCTTGCTGTGCCGCTCGTCGGTTCGAGCACACGGCAGAGAAGCTTGAGAATTGTGCTCTTGCCTGAACCGTTGCGTCCAACGATGCCAAGGGTGCGCCCGGCTTCAAGATGAAACGAGACATCGCGCAGCGCCCAAAACTCCTGGCGCGAAGCGGATCGGCGCAGCCAGCCAATGACTGTCTCCTGCATCGTGCGGTGTTGGCGTACGATAAAGCGCTTCGAAACGTCCTGAAACTGGACAGCTTGCATCTATATCTCTTCCACAAACCTGCTGGCATAGCGGCGAAAGAGCCAGAGCCCGATCCAGAGCAGCAGCATTGCCGTCGCGGCCGTCAGCAGGAGATGCTTGAAGCGCCACAGCGGCCAGCCATAGAGTATGGCGTAACGGTAGCCGGTGATAAGGGCAGCCATCGGATTGAGCATATACACCCAGCGCCACATGTCGAGACCGAGAAATTCCCGATTTGGAATTCGTTCAAGCAAGTAGACAATCGGGGTGAGAAAGAACCAGGCAATCAGGACAACGTTCATAATCGATTCAATGTCGCGAAAGTACACGTTTAGCGCAGCCACGATGAACGCTATGCCGGACAGCAGCAATATCTGTAAGAGCACAAGCAACGGCAAAGACCAGACGTGGTGCGTTAATGTGATGTCAAGCGCCACAGCGAAGATGAAGTAGAGCGGCACGGCGAGAAGAAAGTGAACGACGTTCGCCAGCACCACGGAGAGCGGCAATATCTCCCGGGGAAAGTAGACCTTCGTCAGCAGGTCCCGGTTTCCCGTAATGCTCGTCATCGCGCGCGTAATGACATCAGCAGTGAAGTTCCAAACCAACAAGCCGCTCAAGACATAGATTGGGAAACTCTGAACAGCCGGTTCGATCCTCTCGGGGTCGGTCAACACTCTAAAAACCAGTGTAAAGACAAGCATCAGCAGCAGCGGATTGAGCAGCGACCACGCAAAACCGAGCACTGAATTGCGGTAGCGCACCTTAATGTCACGCGCTACGAGATTGACCAGCAGTTCGCGGTAATCCCACCACTCTCGGAGGATTGCCCACACGTTCAGCGGATTGGGGAAGAGCACGAAGGACCAAATCGCGTTCATGTTCCGCGCAATTCAAATTGCTTGCATACGGTATATTCCGCTCCGTGAGGCTTCAAAACACTCTTCATGAGCGCAATACTCTCCACCGGCAGCGCAATTGCTGTGAAATCTCGTTGTGTCGTTGCCCAGTCTACCAGCATCTGCTGCTCCCACGGTGCAATACCGTCACGCACGCGCGCAAGCGTGATATGGGGCGAGAGCGACCGAGCTTCTCGCTCAAAACCGCTGTGTTTCAGCAGGCGTTCCGCGCTTCCGTGCAGCCGCTGCAACTGCTCATCGGCGTCTGCCACGGTCGCCCAGACCATCTGCGGCTTTCTCCGCCTGCGCACAATCTTTACTCCTGTGACCGAGAGCGTAAAAGGCCGTAACTTGGCCGCCACGCCCTCCATGGTGGTCACTATAGACGCTTTCCGTTCTGCCGACATCTCGCCAAAGAACTTAAGAACTCTCTGAATAAGTCATGGTTAGTATGACATACTCAAAGTAGAACGGATCAGAGGATGAGGAGGAAGCGGCGATGGATCAGCCCACCTTTGGCGACTTGGCGTATACGCACAAAAAGCACAGGACGCGGCGGGAGAAGTTTTTGGAGCGGCTGGAAGGGCTGGTTCCATGGCAGCGGTTGGAGGCGCGCATTGAGCCGCACTATCCCAAGGCGGGTCGAGGGCTTCGACCCTATGGGGTCGTAGGCGTCGGCCCTATGCTCTGTCGGTGATGCTGCGGGTTCACCTGGTGCAGCTCTGCTACAACCTGAGCGATCCTGGGATGGAGGATCTGTTGTACGAAGCGGAGTCGGTGCGGCGGTTTGTGGGCGTGCGTCTGTCGGAGCCGCTACCCGACGAGAGCACGATCCTGCATTTCCGCCACCTGCTGGAGAGGCATCACCTCGGGCAGGAGTTGTTTGCGGAGATCAACGGGTATCTGGCGGCACAGGGGGTGCGGTTACAGGAGGGAACGATCGTGGACGCGACCATCATAGCGGCACCGACCTCTACCAAGAACCGGAGCGGGCAGCGGGACGCGGAAATGCGTCAGGTGAAGAAGGGGAACCAGTATTACTTTGGGATGAAACTGCACATCGGAGCGGACGCGGCCACGGGGGTGGTGCACAGCTTTGCAACGACGCCGGCCAACGTGCACGACGTGACGCAAGCGCACCGGCTGCTGCACGGTGAGGAGGCGCGGGTGTGGGGTGATGCGGGGTACGTGGGGGTACAGAAGCGGGCAGAGAACCTGGGGCTGGCGGTGGCGTGGCAGGTGGCGCTGTCTTCGACACGGTCGCTGAAGCCCGGGCAGCGGCGGAAGCTGGCGCCGGGGAGCCTGGAGGCGCAGGTGGAGAAGGTGAAGGCGTCGATCCGGGCCAAAGTGGAGCACCCCTTCCTGGACGTGAAGCAGCGGTTCAATTACGCCAAGGTACGCTACCGTGGTCTGGCCAAGAACACGGAACGCATAGCCATATTGCTGGGACTATCCAATCTGACGAGGACCCAACGCGCCGTGGGCGGCTGATCCAGGGTGCAGTGGGCGCAAAAGTCCGGTATGCAGCCGACAACGGCTGCAAAGCAAGAGGATACCGGCCCGTGAGGCGCGCGATCAGGCCAAGAAAACACGACCGGGAGCCTACTGAAGCTCCTGATAGTCACTAAAACAGTTTGGTAACCCCTTGTTCAGAGCTTTCTTAAGTGTAATGTGAATATTCTCTCTTGGCACCCAACGCACTCTCTCCGTGCGTTGGGATACGAGACGCACACTCTCCCCTAACCGACTGCGAACACTCTCGGGCAAGGTAATTGCAAGGAAGAGCCGTTCGGTTTCCACCAAATAATCTCGGTATTACTAATGGACGATGCAAGATGGACCTTTTAACACTTCCAAAATTGTCGCGCACCTCTTGGCGGGTCGCACGTCTTCGGTGACTCCTGGTCAACACGAGAATATGGGAGTCTGCACTCTTCAAGCGTTGTTCTCTTGTCACGTGATCCCTAAGGAAAGTATAATCGCTGTGAAAAGAGGCCGCCAATACAGGCTTTGCAGGCTTGTCTGCCAGCCTAACTAAAGCAAATCTCCTAGGTATCGTTCATGCCTCAGTGTGGCAAGTGTTTCGAATTCTCCAGCCGTACATGAGCGTGACGAGCACACTTCATTGCTACCGTCCTCGTCTTTATCCATGGCTTTACGCGCAAGGTAAGCGGCATGAAAGTACGCAAAGGGGTCTTCCTGGTGGCCGGCTTGGGCACCCGAACTCTCCCCGCCGCGAAGTCGATCCCCAAAGTAATGCTGCCAGTCGCGGATAAACCTGCGATCCAATATGTGGTAGAAGAGGCCGTCGCCGCAGGAATCGAGCAAGTCATCCTCGTCACGGCAGCCGGCAACCAGGCCATCGAAGACTACTTCGACACGGCCTACCGCCTTGAGGAGAGTCTTGCCGCGCGAGGAAAGCACAAGGAACTCGCAGAGCTGCACGCGATCAAAGAAATGGCCACGGTTATCGGAGTCCGTCAACACGCGCCGCTTGGCACCGGCGACGCCGTGCGCACAGCACGCAGTGTCGTTGGCGACGAGCCGTTTGCCGTCTTTCTCCCTGACGACATCATCGACGGCGATCCACCCGCTATTCGCCAGCTTATTGACGTCCAGGAGAAATACGAAGGAGAGGTTGTAGCCGTCATGTCGGTGCCCCACGCGCACGTCGACCGCTACGGCATCGTCGAAGGCACACCGGTTGCGGCAGGCGTGCAACGGTTGCAAAGACTCATCGAAAAACCCCCCGCTAGCGAGGCGCCCTCCAATCTCGCTATCGTTGGCCGCTATGTGTTTACACCGGCCATCTTCGACTTCATCGACCGCACTCCCGCAGGCGCTGGCGGTGAAGTACAAATCACGGATGCCATAAATGCCTTGGCGCAAGAAGGCCCCGTCTACTCCTGCGAATTCACAGGCACGCGGTATGACATGGGGGACAAGGTGGGCTACTTGACCGCCTCCATCGACCTTGCGCTCAAGCGCCCGGACTTGCGCCCTGGTCTCCTAGAGTATCTGCGTGGTCTCGACCTTGACCGTTTGGATTCCACAACGTGAGCCCAAATGATCCGCGCGCTGAGTTGGCGGCGGCACTAGCCGCCCGCCGCAAGCTCGTCTACGACTATCTGCAAGCGGCAATCGACCGAATTTCTCTGCAATCACGCCATCTTAGTGAAGCTGTTGCAAGCTACGTCCGGCAACCGGGCAAGGGATTGCGGGCGGGCATTCTCCTTTTGTGCTGCGGCGCCACGGGAGGTGAAGAAGAGCGTGCCATTCCCGCTGCCGCGGCAGTCGAACTCTTCCACATTTGGACGTTAGTGCACGACGACATCATCGACCAGGACGACGTGCGCCGCGGCAAACCGACGGTTCACGCGGATTTTGTCAAACGCGCGCAAGATGAACTGGGCGTCACCGGCGATGCCGCCGCTCACTACGGACTCACCCAGGCCTTGCTGGCCGGAGACTTGCAGCAGGGATGGTCGGCGGCGCTGCTAACGGAAACCGCCACGAAACAGGGTGTTAACGCCAACCTTGTCCTGCATCTTGTGGCTGAGCTTTTTGGCTCAGTGGAAACGCGCCTCGTGGACGGTGAGGCGCTCGACGTGCAGTTTAGCCTTGAGCCGCCTGCCAGTGTAACTGAAGCCGACACTCTGGACATGATGCAGAAGAAGACCGGTGCTCTGTATGCCTACGCCGCCACCGCCGGCGCGTGCATCGGCCTCGACGGTTGGCAGCCGGATGACAAAGTAGTCGCGGCGCTTACGTCGTTTGGCCGCAACTGCGGCATAGCATTCCAACTGCAGGATGACGTGCTCGGCGTGGTCGGTGACGCGGCGGTCACAGGCAAGCCGGTTGGATCGGACATTCGAGAGGGAAAACGCACACTCATCGTTTGGGCAGCACTACGCAACGCTACTCCTGCTCAGCGCGGAGCCATTCTCAGTACCCTAGGCAATCGCGCCACCTCCGATGAGCAAGTCGAGTACGCGACGCGACTACTCCAAGACCTGGGCGGCATCGCCTACGCTCGTTTGCATGCGCAAGCGTATATTGCAGAGGCTCAGGCGTGCCTCGCAACTGTCCCGCAGTCCTCCTACCGCCATCTGCTCCACTCGCTGGCAAACTTCGTCCTGGAACGAGATTCCTAGCCCACAATTCATTTGCAATCAAGGGTGTAGTAGCGTACGCTAGCGCCAACAAAACTAGCAGTAGGTGACTCGTCAAGCGAGCATCTTTGCAGGCGCCGAATTCGGTTGAAGTTTCGCAGTCTCTTCGATAATGCGAGCGGCCAGGCTCTTCTCAACCTAGGTTGAGAGCAGGTTAGAACTTCACACAGATCTACGCTGAAATGAGAGCGGTGCCCAGGGCAAACGCAAAACCTTAGGAGGATACGATATGGCAGACGTAATGGGTGTGGGCTTAATTGGGCCCGGGTGGGTCGCCAGCGAGCACATTCGCGCATTCAACAAAAATCCGCATACGCGCATGGTCGCAGTTTGCAGTCGTGATCTAAGCCGTGCCCAGGGAGCCATCGACGAGTTCGATCTGGATGCCAAGCCTTATACCGACTATGAAAAGATGCTTGCTGATCCCAACGTTGACATTGTCTCCATATGCACGCCCAATTTTGCCCACGCCGAGCAGGGCGCATTGGCAGCGGAGGCGAACAAGCACCTTGTCATCGAGAAACCCGTTGCAATCTCCGTGGAGCAACTCGAACGCTTGGTTACAGCCGTAAGGAAAGCCGGCGTAAAGAGCGTTGTAAGTTTCGTGCTGCGTTGGAATCCGTTGGTACAAACGCTCCACCATCGGCGCGAGGCCGGCGACTTCGGACGCATCGTCTATGCTGAAGCCGACTACATGCACGAAGTGGGTTATCTGCGTCCACCCGGTCACTGGGGTCGCTATCAGAAGAACGTCGGCAGTGCCATGCTCTCCGGTGGCAGCCACGCTATGGACTGCATTCGCTGGCTGACCGGCAAGAACGTAGAGTCCGTATCCGCCTACGCTACACCGGTGCGCTTGGAAGAGAAGGGGTTCGATTATCCCCTCACCACAGCAGCCGTGCTGCAGATGGAGGACGGCGTCGTCGGGCGCGTCACCGCCACCATGGAACCCCACATGCCGTATGTCTTCCACATGTCGTTGCATGGTGATGAAGGCTCTGCCCGCAACAATCGGTTTTTTTCGTCAGCCTTCCCCGGAATCACCGGCTTCATGGACATTCCCACCGTCATGCCGGACTCTGGAGATGTTGCCCATCACCCGTTCCAGGAAGAGATTGACCATATCGTTGATTGCATCCTGAACGACGAAGACTCATTTGCCGATATCTTTGACTCCGTAAACACACATGAGGCATGTCTCGCTGCCGATATCTCCGCCGCGGAGGGTCGTCCCGTAGCACTGCCCCTTATCGGCTGAACGTAAAGCGGGCAGAAAGCCACTATGCCGATCGTAGAGTCCCACGTTCATATCTGGACACAGCATGAGAACTACCCGTTCTCACCCACGTTGCCGGACGTGCCGGTGCCGAGCAGTGACGCCACCGCCGAGATGCTGCTTGCCGAGACAGGGCAAGCCGGTGTGGATCACGTGGTCTTGGTGCAGCCGAGCACCTACGGTTGGGACAATCGCTACCTCGCGGATAGCATTGCCCGCTACCCGCAGCAGCTTGCCGGCGTCTGTTTGGTGAATCCCCTCGACGAGAAGGCTCCGGAGCAACTTGACTACTGGGTCACAGAACGCGGCTTTCACGGGGTGCGGCTCCACGCGGTGCGGCCGGATAGTGCAGAGTGGTTCACGACGACGCAGACAGACCGCATCTGGCAGAAAGCCTCAGACCTCGGCATCCCTGTTTGCATCCTCATGGACCTAGACCATGCGCCTTTGGTCGCAGAAATGGCGCGGCGCTTTCCCGGCGTGGACATCGTGGTCGATCACATGGGACGCATCGAGGTCGCTGAACAGCCGCCCTATCCCAAGTTCAGCGGCCTGCTTAAGTTGGCCGACCACCCGCGCACCTATGCCAAAGTCTCGGGCATGCTGCACTACAGTCAGGAGCCATACCCCTACGCAGATACGCATCCATTCTTCCGCATGGCTAAGGATGCGTGGGGGCCGCAACGGCTCATGTGGGGTACCGACTGGCCGATGCTTCTCGACAAAGCCGACTACCTTCCGCGCCTGACTGCCGTCCGCGACGAGATGCCATTCTTCAGCAAAGCTGACCTTGAGTGGGTACTCGGCAAGACGGCCCTCAGACTCTGGCAGTTCGCCTAGCGGTACTGCAATGTGGCCAGGACAACGTTGCGCTTATTGCTGTGCGTCCGATTGTGAGACCCCGTCAGTTTCGTAGGAACCTTCATGGAGTCCCTTCAACCCAATCGGACCCAATCAGCACACGAAGCTAAAGAACTTCCCAACTCTCTCTTGCAAGTGTGCCGCTTTCCTTCCCCTATCAAGATGTCCCCATACCATGTTGGCATGCCGGAATAGAGCGATACATGGGCTTTCTCTATTCCGTAGTCTCTCGACTATAGGAGCGTAGCGTCCAAACACCGCCAGGAGCTCCCACTGATGGGACATCTATCATGCGCCGGCGCCGATCCAATGCCGCACCACATCTTGCGCATGCATGTCGGTTTTGCAGACGCGCCAAAATAGGTTACCATGAAACAAGCACTGTCCGTAAACCGCCCAGCGGGACAAGAAGAGGAATCACTCATGCGCCGACGATTTAGGCAACTTGTAAATTCGCTGCTTATTGCAACGGTTCTTAGTCTGACACTCTCAGCCTTGCCGGTGGCTGCCCAAGAATCACTGGACCAGCCGATTGCCGGCGGTCACTTCTATAAGCAAGCCAATGGCTTTGGCGGTACGGGCAGCCAGGGATACTCAGTTTGGGACGGCCCGGACGGTCTTTCCTTCTATAGTAAGTTCCAGCAAGTTGGCGGCGTGGGCGGAATCGGCTATCCCGCTTCGCGGCGCTGGGAGCAGGACGGCTTCATCTACCAAGTCACACAGGGTGCGGTGCTTCAATTCGATCCCGCCAGCAATGAAGTTCGCCTCGCCAATATCTTCGAAACCTTTGAAAAGGCCGGTCTAAATGCCCAGCTTGCGGCGATTGGCATCCCCGAACCAATCACTGATGACGGATCTGCGGGAAACTTCCAAAGGGCGGTACAGACCCGGTTTGGCTGGATGACCAATTCGGCCATTAGGCAGCGTTACTTTAGTGCCGGCAGCGAAAACGCTGCTATCCAACTCTACGGCCTCCCTAGTTCTCTACCCGTGGCTTACGGTCCGTTCATTACCCAACGCTTTCAGCGCATCGCCTTCCAGTACTGGACCCAGGATGTTCCCGGAATTGCTCGCAAGGGCGACGTAACCACCATTCTCGGTGGCGACCTCATGAAGAGATTCGACCTGCTGCCGAGTGAGGCCAAGCTGCCGCACAGCATCGACGAGCGCCCGTCGCCCGTTTCCGGCCCCATTGGTCAGGTGGCGCCCCCGCCTCCAGCCACAGGTACGCTGTCTCGTACGGGCCAGGTCGCAGGCAAACTGCCGCAATACACCAATAATCTCGGCTACGGCATGCAAGCTGACCTCTTTTGGCTCTCTTTAGCGGACAAGAACCGAGCCTATCAACTCATCAAGGACGCTGGTTTCACCTGGGTGAAGCAGCAAGTTGCATGGAAGTATATCGAAATACCTGAGAAGGGCAGTTTCGACTGGGCGGAGCTTGATAGTGTTGTTAACTCGGCCCATGCGTCCGGCCTCAATGTGCTGCTCTCGGTAGTAAAGACGCCGGACTGGGCCTTGGCGCCGGGAGTAGATCACGGTCCGCCGGCAGACCCGACGGATTTCGCCGATTTCATGCGTACGCTGGCTACACGGTACCGGGGCAAGGTGCAAGCATATGAACTTTGGAACGAAGCCAACCTTGCCGTCGAATGGAAGCCGGTGAGGCCAGGGCCGTTCGTCGAGTTGCTCAAAGAGGCGTATGCGGCGCTTAAGCTGGCCGATCCCAATGCCGTTGCTATCCTGGGCGCGCTCACACCCACAGGCGTAATTGACCCGAACAGAGCCATAGATGACGCCGAATACTTGCGTCAACTCGTTGCCTACAACAATGGTGAGGTCGCAAACTACTTTGATGTCCTTGGTGTCCACCCTGGTGGCTTTAACCACCCACCCACAGATACGCCGCAGAACATTACCCGGAACCAGTCTGGCGGCTTTAGCAATCATCCGAGCTTCTTCTTCACCCGCTATGCCGAGTTGCACGACATCTTGACCGCGGCCGGCATTAGCAAGGATGTGTGGTTCACCGAATTCGGCTGGGCGTCGTCGGATCAGCCTGCGCCGAGCTATGAGTACGCCGCGCATAATTCCGACCAAGACCAGGCAGACTACCTGGTGAGCTCTTTCAATCTCGTCAAGCAGCGGCATCCGTACGTTGGCGTCATGATTGTGTGGAACTTGAACTTCCGCGTTACGCAACTGAAGTCCAACGAAACCTGGGCGTTCGGCATTCTCAATAGAGACTGGAGCCCGCGGCCGGCATACACGGCGCTTAAGAACATGCCGAAGTAGCGTAGTTTAGCACTCCGGGCGCGCAGGCGAATTGCGTAATGCCCGAAGCGATGAACAATCAATGAGAGACCTATCCCCCGCCAACTGTGTGGGAGGTAGGTCTCTCGTAGCTTGGCGAAAGCTAAAAACCGGCAGGTAATGCTTGCGACTGGGGCCGCGAAATTCTGCGGTTAGCGGTTCATCACGCGCTGCTCGAACGCGGTGACAACGGCCAACAGTTCATCATCCAGGCGCGGCAGGACGGACTCGCGAATGTCCGCCGGCACGCCGCCAAAGTAAGGTTCTGCAATAGAACCGGCAATGCAGGCTAGCGTATCGGCGTCTCCGCCGAGTGAAACGGCGTTGCGAATGGCGTCTTCGAAGTCGTTTGCCTCCAAGAATGCCGTAATGGCTTGCGGTACCGTTTCCTGGCATGACTCGTTGAAGGCATATGTAGGCCGTATTTCATCCAGTGTCTGCTGCAAATCGTAGCCAATTGAGGCTTCGATAAACCGCTTTATTTCGCTCTTTTTGTGACCCGCCCGGGCCAAGAAAATAGCCGCGGCCGTGGCCTGCGCTCCACGTACGCCTTCGGGATGGTTGTGCGTAACCGCGGCGCTGCGCTCTGCCAACGCCATAGCTTCATCAAGGCTTTCCACAACGTAGGCTGTCGGACTTACCCGCATCGCGGCCCCATTGCCCCAACTGTTATAGGGCGCCCACGATTCGGACTTTGCCCAGTCATGAAAGGCGCCTCCGTACCCGGCGTCAGGATAACGCTGGTAGTACAGCTTTAGCGTAACGGCGTAGTCAAGCTCGTGCAGTAATGCGTCAGCCAGCGCAATGGTGAGAACTGTATCGTCCGTGAAGAAGCATCTGGGATCGATTAGAGGAAAAACCTTCGTCTTGGTTGCGATAAATTCGTGGACCGAGCCGATCACGTCTCCCGCGATAGCACCGATCATTACTCGCCTCCCAGTCTTCAGCGCGCGTTGATGAAAACGATAGAAAACAGTGCAAGGACGATGCCGGTTGCCGTCAGGCGCCCAAACCGTTCGCCAAAGAGCACCATGCCGCCGAGCAAAGTCGTCGCCAGGCCCACCGTTGCCGAGAGCGGGAAGACTATTGTACCGGGGAGGACCTCTAGCGCACGCAAGAGCATTGCGACCTGAAAGAGGTTCGTTGCGCCCATCATCACTCCCAAGCCGACATTATGCCGCAGCGAGGCGGTCCGCCAGTCCGGCAAACGAAAGCGCTTGCGAAGAGGCCAAACAAACGCGGATCCCAGAGTGGCCGCCACGAATACTGAGGCCGTGTACAGCGGTTGGTATTCGGGGGTGCTCCACACGGAGAATGCCTTTGCCGCTGTTAGTCCCGCCCCCGAAAGAAGCAGCGCCGCCAGCAACACTCCCCATGTCCGAAACGAATGCCCACGGCTGCTGCGGGTTGCCTGGTGCGCGTCCGCGCCCAACAACGGCAGTGCAACAAACGCGAGCGCCAGACCAACAACCTGCAGTACGGCCGGCTGCTCCCCCCACAAAAAGATCGATGCCAGCGTAGGCAACGCCACTGAGAGACGTATGATGCCGAAAGTAATGCCGATACCGACGAGCTCGACAACCGTAAACAGCACAACCAGGCTGATCTGGTACTGAAGTCCGTTGATTGCCCCCAGAATGATAACTGCCGGATCGAGGTCAGGAATTCCGTTCAACACCACCCAGCCAACCGCAAAGACTGACGCTATTGCATAGTTAATGGTCCCTACGGTGAGATAGTGGTATTGTCTGCCCCGCGCCATGCGCAGCGACATGGCAAACACGAAGTTGCCGAAGACTTGACCGGCAATGTATATCATGCCGGCCTAAAGAGGGCAGGCTGGACCGGCCTGCCGGTCTGCCAGGATTCGATCGCGGCGAGCGCCACGGCCACCGTGTTTGCGCCTTCCCACACATTGGTGAGAGGAGTCCGGTTGTTGGCAATGCACTGGTACACGTGATCGACAACGGCGGCTATCGGTTTGCCACCGGGTGGTTGAAACGGCACGGGCCACGCTTCTTCACTAAACTCGTGCCCTGCCGAAGTGCGAAAGTGCTTATCTTGATCATGCCCGCCGCGGGCCCGCTCAATCGTGCCGTTCGTACCGAAGAGCACCAAATTGTGCATGGTCGAGCGCACGAGACCATACGAGGTGGTGCATTTCCCCACAGCGCCGTTTGCAAAGTGCAAGGTCGCTATCATGCAATCCGGGAACGGGAAGTCCGGCAAAGCACGCTGCGCAGCCTCGCAGTGTACCCGGTCGACCTCACCCACCAGCCAACGCAACATGTCCAAGGAGTGGGAACCGCCGCCAAGGATCGGGTAGTGGGAGTGTTCGGCTGATCCACGCCACACCGTGCGCTCGCGAATGAGCCGTGCGGTGTTATGGAGATAGTCTGCCTCGGCATAGTAGATCTCCCCTAAGCCCCCGTCTGCTACGTGCTCCTTTATCGACTGATAATACGGGAAGAATCTCAATACCTGGTCAACTGCCAGCAGCCTGCCGGTCTGCTCGACAGCACGAATCATTGCCTCGCACTCTTGGAGCGAAATACACATCGGCTTCTCCACGATGACGTGTTTCCCGGCATGCATAGCCTCGATCGCCATTGAAGCGTGCAGCGCGTGGGGAGTCGCAATCACCAGGAGATCAATGCTGGGGTCAACCACGATTTCAGCAAAGTCTTCGTAACATCGGAGATTCGCATGCTCTTGACTGACGGCTGCCAGCACGTCCGGCTCTTTGGCACAGACAGCAGCGACTGTGGTATTGGGGTGAGCAGCAAATGCCTCGACAAATCTCCGACCCACTCCCAATCCAACGACTCCCACGCGTAATTCACGGAGACTTGATCTCATGAAACCTGCCTTTCTCATGCCACACAGATGAGGATGCGCGCCCCTGCGTCCGAGCGCAGCGTAATTCATTTTATCGCATTCCATGCAAGTGCACGCATGTACTGCAAAAGCAATAACGGGATACGGGAAATTCACACTGCACTGGATATTTTCCTTGACCGTATGCAGTTAATGCTTTCGTAGTAATGTATGGCTGAAGCGAGGCCGTGTGCCGAAGAGAGGAAGTCTCTAAATGACTTTCGATGTGATACTCTTAATCGGATTGCTAATCGTTGTCGCCAAGCTCTTGGAAGGAGTGCTTCGGCGCTTCCGACTTAGTTCCATCGTGGCTTACATGGCGACGGGCGTGGCTTTGGGCCCCGTTGCCGGCTTGATTGAGCCCACTGAAGAACTGCAAGTGCTGCTCGGCATCGGCATCTTTCTCTTCTTCTTCCTCATCGGTCTCGATGAGATTGACATTTCCGGCATTATAGCCACTATCCGGGGTCGCTTCTTTGTGGCTGCGACATTGTCGGTGCTGATCTCCCTCTTGCTGGCCCTCAGTGTGACTTCCGATATCTTATTCGATTTTGGGCTGGGCCTGAACTTTACCGAAGCCCTGGCATTGTCGGGAATATTCTCGCTGTCCAGCCTTGGCTTGGTGAGCAAAGTACTTGCTGACGAAGGTCATCTGCGCAAGCCCATTGGAATTCAGATTTTCGTCACTGTTTTGATCGCGGAGTTGATTGCTCTTTTGGTAGTGGGATTCACGATTGGTGAGCAAGTGTCGGAAATCAATGTACCGAGCCTCTTTATTCTTTTGGCAAAGATCGTCGGCTTCACGCTTGTAACATGGGTACTGTCCAGTCGCGTTGTACCACCTCTAATTGTGCTCTTGAAGCGCTCCTTGCATGTGCCTCAGCTCTCGTTTGGCTTGCTCATCGGCGGGCTCTTTGTGGTGGTTGGCATCTCCGAAGCCGTGGGCACCCACGGCTCGCTCGGTGCTTTGCTCTTTGGCGCCGCGCTCTCGGGCCTGCCATACCAACTGCGTCAGGAAATCGTGCCGGGCATGCGGAGCGCTGCCGAAGGCTTGTTTGTGCCCCTCTTCTTTGCCTCGGCGGGTCTGCATCTCAGTCTCTCCTTCACGGAGTTGCCTATAGTGACAATTCTGGCATTAGTGAGCATTCCGCTTGTGGGTAAGTTCGCAGGCTCTTTGGTCGGCGCCTTCGTTTCGCGGCTGGAAATGCCGTTCGCCCTGGCTACCGGGCTGATGGCAAAGGGAGTAGCAGAAATCGCGTTGCTCCTGGTGCTGCTGGAAACCGGAGTCATTGGAAACGATGTGTTTTCCCTCCTTGTGCTGATCATGTTCGCGTACATCTTATTGGCGCCGTCGGCAATCAACTATGCAGTAAACCGCACACGACCGTCGGAAAAAACCACCCTGCCGGGCACGATACCGGTTTCATTGGCGCGTTTCGCCCTGGACGACATTACCGTCAACGACATACTGGACCGCACCCGCAGCTATCCTAATCCGCAATTGTCGGTGCGGAATTTCGTTGATCAGTGGATTATTCCCCAGCAGCACGACTATTTGGTTGTGGAAAATGGTACGGTCTCCGGGATCGTCTCCTTGGGCATGCTGCGCTACTTGCCCAAGGAGGCATGGTCTACTACCCAGTTGGAAAGCGTCGTACGTCGCAAGACACCGCTGGCCCGACCTGACGAGCCGGTAGAAGACGTGCTCCAACGGATGACGGAGAACTCTTTGACCATCATTCCGGTGGTTGAAGAGGAAAGTGAAGAGTTTCTGGGAATGGTTACCAGCCAGGACGTTCTTGATCTCATAACGCTGGAAGCCCGTGGAGCACATTAGCAACCGGCTTCCCAAACGCTCAGACGAGATCGACGTTGACTCACCTTCCACCAACGAATACTGCCCTGAGAGGGATGCCTGGTCCCTCATTGCCGGGCATCGCCATTCTGTTTGCACAAGGGACAGGCAACTCTCCCGCAATCATCGAATCTGCTACCATGGAGCGAGATGTGACGGTAGATTTAGCATGAAGCGACAGGGAACAGGACTTCTATGAGCGTCGTCGACGAAACCCGCATTCAAGAATCTGCGGAGCTACTATCCGCGCTCGTGCGCATTCCGAGCATGAATCCAGCCTTTATGGCCGATGGCTCGGGTGGCGAGAGCGGGCTTGCCGATTTCGTGGAATCCCAGCTACAAGACCTCGGCCTGGAGACGCAGCAACACGAAGTGCTGCCGGGTCGGTCAAACGTCTTCGGCCGCCTGCGCGTGCCGAACTCCAAGGGTCTCCTGCTCTTCGAGTGCCACATGGATACAGTGGGCGTTGACTCGTGGGGGCCGGCAGCCTTGGTACCACGGTTGGAGGGCACCACGCTGCACGGACGCGGCTCATGCGACGCCAAGGGGTGTCTTGCCGGTATGCTGCTTGCTATTCGCGAATTGGCGCAGCACCGTGACGAACTCGCGGTAGATATTGGACTGCTGGGCGTCGTGGATGAGGAGTACCGCTTTCGCGGCATTCTGGGATTTATCGAGCAAGAGATCCAAGCTACGGCAGCGGTGATTGGCGAACCGACTAAACTTGGGTTGGTGACCGCCACGAAAGGCGCGGTGCGCTTTACGCTGCAAACGAAAGGCCGTCCCGCGCATAGCAGCCAGCCTGAAAGGGGCAACAACGCCATCTACCAAATGGTCGAGGTCATTCAGCACCTGCGCGAGACGTTGGACCCGCGCTTCGCGGCGCGCTCGCACCCGCTGGTGGGATATCCCACCTGGGCCATCGGCATCATCCACGGCGGCCACGCCGCCAACGTCATACCGGAGACCTGCCAGGTGGTGGTCGACCGCCGCATCATTCCGGGCGAGACTTCAGAGGGGGCAATCCGCGAATTTGAAGAGGCCATGGAGCAACTTGCGACAACCAAGCCCGACTTGCATCCCAGCGTCGCATCGCGCGACCTCGGCGACTGGCCCCTTGATACCGCGAAAGACGAAGAGATCGTGCAAGCAGCCATGCGCGCCCTGCAAGCGCACAATCTCCCGCCGGAGCCGCAGGGAGTGACCTACGGCACGGACGCCAGCAAGCTTCAGGTGAAGAGCAACGTGCCCTGTATCGTTTACGGCCCCGGTGATATCGCCTACGCCCATACCGACCACGAACGCGTCGACCTCACCGAGGTGGCCCAAAGCGCAGAAATCTACGCCCAAATCGCCCGTGAGTTCAAGCCCTAGCGTTCCTTTGCGCAAGAGGAATGTGGCAGTCGCGCTTGGACTGCTTCTCGCCAGCCAAGGTGCAGATTTCCGTCATTCCTGTAAGTGTTGAATAGTACGTTGACAGAATTCGCTTTCCACCAGGCAGCGTTGACCGGTTATGTCATTGCGAGCGGGCAGCGGCCCCGTGCGAAACACGGGGAGGAATCTGGAGTCCATGTCGCACCTTGTCCAATAGTTTCAGCACTTTAGATTCCTCTCTCCGCTGCGCTCCGTTCGGAATGACATGTGTACAAGGCATGCACGACGCATCGCTAATCTTCTTCTTTATTGAAAATCTGTCAACGAATTAGTCAACACTTACAATTCCCGCACAAGCGGGAATCCATCTTCTACATTCTTGCTGCAAAACTCGTAGAGTACGGAGCAGCCTTGGTTGACTGCGGAGGCCACGTCGTCGCCGCGCTACGATTGGTGAATTGGCGGGATAGTGTCGACAACGAAAATTAGCCAAGGATTCACGTCTACTCCCGTGCCGGTCCTCAGGCTTGTTGGTATTCACGCACGATGGAGCACGCTTGGTTGACTACAGTCGCCACATCATCGCCGTCCACGAGAGCTTCAACCAGATACCGGATTGCACGTAGTTGCACCCCTGTGTCCGGCCAACCGCTTTCATGTTTCATAGACTGCTGTAGCGCGACCACCTCTTCCGGTCGCAGGTCCTTCCGGGTCTCTCCTAGCATCGCTACCGCTTCTCGCTGTGCGGGCACAGTCACGTACTTCTGCATGACGTTCGCCAGACCCCTCAGCGCTGTATACGCGGCCTCCGGGTTGACGGTTCTCGCCGCAATCGCAATCCCGAAGTCTCCAAGCACCGGCACGGCGCGCACCTTGCCGCGCGGGATCTCTGCCAGCCGGAAGTCGCCGTGGGACGGGCGCTTCGGGTCAAGACTGTAGACCATCGCCGGCGGCGTCCCCAACTCAAAGATCAATTTCCCTAAGTCTCTGTACAAAGCAGGCGAAACTCGATAGGTATGGAGGAGGTCGCGAAAGAACTGCAGGGCTTCAATCGCCGCCGGCTCCTGCAACCGGCACCGCAACGTGTCCGGGTCTACCGCGTCCGCTTCATTCTGCCACAGCGCCCACCAGAGCCCATGGCTGTGTGTCGCCAGCCCCCAGCGCGCCACGGTCCCGTCTGCTCTCCGCTTCGTCAGCTTTGCCGCATTCGCGACCAGGGCATCCCAGTCCCAGTTGCTATCCACCGGCGGCACGCCCTCCCGCCGGAACTGTGCAGCGTCATAGTAGAGCACCTGCGGGCGCACCCCTACCGGCAGGGCGTAGAGCGCGCCATTCGCTCGAAACTGGTCGAGCACATTGGGATAATACTCTTGCTCAATGTCAGGTCCATCGGTACCGCTAAACCGGTCCAGGGGCAAGAGCACCCCTCTTTCTCCTAAAGCCTGCGCGGTGCCCGACCCCACCGTCACGAGGTCCGCTTCAAGGTCTTCTAACATCGCCACAGACTCGTCCATATCCGGCCATGTCCCGATTCGGCGCAGGGCAAGGCTATAGCGGCCTTGTTCGAACCCATAGGGATCATCTGCATCCTCTGCAAGTTCTGCCACTGCTTGCCGATATTTCTCAAGAGGTCTCACCCCGTGTGTACCAGCGAGACTTGCAATCGAATCGGAGAACGCCAGATTCAAGCTTGTTTCTTGCCGCGGGCCTGTCACCTTCGACGGTGAATCGAGAAAGCCGCAGCCAGCGGCAAGCACCGCTGTACTTCCAATCAGCGTTCTGCGTGAAAGCATCTTCCTGCTCCTTCTCGGTGCCGCTTCTTCTCTTGTCCGCGGCGTACTTCCTCGCGTACGGACCAGGCGATCTCTCAATGGAATTCTAGGTGCGTTTGGGCTTCTTGCGACGGATAGCGGGGGACAAGCCCCCGCGCTGTGGTGGCTAGGGTGACCGTTTAGTGTTGACAAGGAGCATCAGCCAAGGGTCAACGCTTACTCCTGCGTCTTCCCGCCTGCTTGCTGGTATTCACGCAAGAGGGAACAGGCCTGGTTGACGACCGTCGACACGTCGTCACCGCGCACAATTCCCTCTACTAGTGCTGCCATGGTGTAGAGTTCCGGCGCGCCCTGCGGCATACGTGGCATCTCGCGTTCGGCATCCATCGACCGTTGTATTGCCGTTACTTCCTCCGGCCTCAATCCCTTTTGGATTTCTCCCAGCCTTTCAATTGCTTCTCTCGCTGCGGGCACAGCGGCATGCCGTTGCATAGCATGCACCAGACCCTTCAGCGCCGTGTAGGCTACCTCAGGCTTCTCAGTATTTGCGGCAATACCGACTCCAACGCCCGCCCTCACGGGTACAGCACGCACCTTACCGTGAGGGATCTCTGCCAAGCGATAGACACTGTGATTGGGGCGAATTGGGAGTCCCCTATAGATGACTGCTGGTGGGGGATGTAGTTTGACTAACTCGGCATACATGGGAGGCGAGACGCGGTGTCTATGCAATAATCCATGGACGAACTGCAAGGCTTCGATGGAAGCTGATTCTTGTAGCCGACACTGCAATGTCGCCGCCGGGTCAACCATCTCCGCTTCGTTTTGCCACAATGCCCACCAGAGATTACTGCCGTGGGCATCCACCCCCCAACGGCGCACCGTACCATCGGCTCCACGCTCGGTCAGTGTTGCACTGTGGCGCACCAAGTCATCCCAATCCCAACTCCCATCCATCGGTGGCACCCCACGCTCTGTGAAGTGCACAACGTCGAAATAGGCCATTACTGGCAAGGCGCTTACCGGCAAAGCGTACAGCGCGCCTTGTACGCGAAACTGACTAAGCACGCCAGGAAAGAACGCGGCATTGAGCGCAGACTCATTGGCCTCGCCGAACCGGTCCAGAGGCAACAATACCCCACCCTCCCCCAATACTTTCGCCTGTTCTACTTCCAAAGAGAGTAAGTCCACTCTGAGATCGCGCCATGCATCAAGATCGTCCAAACTTGGCGCTTGCTCAATTGTGTGCGATTCAAGACGGTAGTGTCCCTGCTCAGGCCCATACGGGTTGTCTTCATCTTCAACGAGCGTTTCCAATATCCGGTGCTGATCCTCAAGACCTATGAACCGGCGGGAAGCCCAGATGAGTTCAGACTCCTTGGGAACACTCGGCGCGGAGTAGAGGGACTTAAGAGGACCGCACCCGGCGGCAAGAACCGCCGTGCTTCCTATCAGCGTTCGGCGTGATAGCATTTTCTGGTCCTTTGTGTACGTACTGACTCCTACACCTCCACAGCCAAGCCCCCATGGGCTCGAAAAACGACGGAGCACCCCATTGGAAGTAGCACTCTCTCCGCACGGGGCGCTCCGCATCTTCTCCAGAATTGTCTGGATTCGCTATAGCGCTGAATTAGCCCACAAGATCCAAATTCAGCACGGAATGCAGTTAAGCTCAATCTGCTCTCTGCAGTGTTCCCCGGATAAGCAGTGTACACCTTCTCTCACTAGGAATCTCCTTTTTCCATTGCCGCAACCTTCGTCGCCACAGAACCCAGTCCAATACCATGCATTGACATTACACATATAGGGTCCCCAGCAATGATTGTCGGCAGAAACTCCTACAGCAGCGAGACCAGTGAGCACAGCAGCGCCACCCGCTGCTCGGGCGAGTCTGCCAAGGAATCCTCGTCGGTTCATGCCAGCTTTCGCCAGGCCGACGCTCGCGTTCGCAATAAGCTTGTCCATGGGTTTTACCTCCCATGCTTTGCATGCATTGCGTCTGTGATGCGACTATCGCGTGGGACATCTTTACGCTTGGTGTTCGGGCTCCACGCTCTGTGCGCGGATGTCACACGCTCTCATTCTTTGGCAAGCTGCCGGTCGTCACATCAGTAGCGAGCAGCTCGCCTAGCACTTCCACATTGTTCACCACCCCCTTTCCAGCGGTGATCTTTTTTCTATCGGTGAGGTAAAGGACAATTCCTGCACAACTAAACTAAACCTCACGGGACAACTCATACTAAGCACTGGCTACACGTCCGACGTCACGTCCCCTGGTTCTCGTAAAGGACAGAGCAGCCTTGGTTGACTGCGGAGGCCACATCATCGCCGCGCACGAGCGCCTCCACCATGCTCCACATGGCGCGAGACTGCGCCGCATCCCACGGCCAGACGCGGCCATGCTCCATAGACTGCTGTATCGCAGTGACCTCCTCCGGTTGGAGGTCCGTCCGGAACTGACCGAGCCGCGCCACCCCCTCTCTCTCGACGGGTACGTTGACATACGGTCCCATAGTATGCAGAATGCCCCTCAGCGCTGTGTAGGCTGCTTCCGGCTTGGCGGTCTGCGCGACAATTGCTATGCCTAGATGGCTATCAAAAGGCACGCTGCGCGCTTTGCCCCGGGGCAGCTCTGCCCGGCGATAGTTGAATCGCGAAGAACCGAGAGGGATAGTAGTGTACACCATCGCTGGCGGCGAACCCGCAGGATCGTCGATGAGTCTCCATAGATCCATATCGAATACCGCTGGAGAAACGCCGTGAGTATGCATCAGTCCACGAAAGAACTCCAGAGCTTCGATGGCGGCCAATTCCTGTAATCTGCACTGCGACATCAGTGGATCGGCCATCTCCGCTTCGTTCTGCCACAGCGCCCACCAGATAGAAGACTGAGTGTGTGCTGCCAACCCCCAGCGCGACACCGTGCCGTCCTCCTCCCGCTGCGTCAGCTTTAGCGCGTTCTCCACCAAGACGTCCCAGTCCCAGTTGCCATCCGGCGGCGCTACTCCGACCTGTGCAAAGTAGTCGGAATCGTAGTAGAGCATCAGCGGAAAGGCGTCTGCCGGCAGGGCGTAGAGCGCGCCGCTCGCTCGAAAGAGATCGAGCACCGGCGAGAAGAACTCCCGCTCGAAGTCGGAGCCATATTCACCGGCGAATTGGTCCAGAGGCAGCAAGACGCCCATCTCCCCTAACGCACGCGCCTCGTCACGCCACAGGGTCACAAGGTCGGCTCCTTTTTCGTCTTCACTCAACTCTTCCAACCACGTCGCCAACTGCTCCGGTGTAAGGTACTGTTCCGCGTAGCCTTCTGCATAGCGTTCCACGTAACGCAAAGTTAGGTTGTACCGCCCGCGCGTAGGGCCGAAGGGGCTTTCAGTAGACGCCGCCAGTTCTCGCACTATCCGTTGGAGTTTTTCCTCGAACGATGAGATACGGGGACCAGTGCTGAGACTGGTAAACGGTCGCGAGAGCCAGGTCAATGGAGCAGTCTTCGGAGCGCCTAACTCTGGAAGCGAGATATCCGGCCCGCCGCAACCGGCCGCGAGCACTGCCGTGCTTCCTATCAACGTTCGGCGTGAAAGCATGGCTTCATTCCTTGCAGTGAATCCTACAATCCCAAATCTGCAGTGTGCTCCCTAGTGCATAAACCAATCCACCTCTCAACAGCTTTTCCAGTGAGTTTACGCTGCTTGCGCCAGGAAGCGGGGGACAAGCCCCCGCGCTACGATTGGTGAATTGGCGGGATTGTGTCGACAACGAAAATTAGCCAAGGAATCACGTCTACTCCCGTGCCTGTCCTCAGGCTTGTTGGTATTCACGCACGATGGAGCAGGCTTGATTCACTGCAGTAGCAACATCGTCACCGCGTACGAGACCCTGAAGTGCTGAATCCATCGCGAATAACGCCGGGGCGCTTCGCGGCTGGGCGCGACCATGCTCCATGGACTGCTGAATCGCCAGGACCTCTTCAGTATGAAGGTCTGACCGTAATTCCTCGAGCCGTGCTACCGCATTTCTCTTTGCGGGAATTACCACATGCTGCTGCAAAGCGTCGACAAGACCCTTTAGTGCAATGTAGGCCGCCTCTGGCTTCTGTGTGCGCGCGACAATGCCAATCCCTAGGTCACCGTACACTGGAACGCTGTGCACTTTCCCCTGAGGCAACTTTGCTAGGTGGTAGTGTCCCGGCGGGCGTATAGGAGGACTGCTAAACACCATGGCCGGCGCAAATCTCGTCGGCTCGAGTACTAGTTTCGTTAGGTCCATGTACAGCACTGCCGGCGAAACACGATGCGTGTGCAGCAAGCCATGCACGAATTGCAGGGCTTCGATGGCAGCCGGTTCTTGAAGTCGGCACTGAGATGTCACCGAATCAACCGCTTCCGCCTCATTCTGCCACAGTGCCCACCAGAGTTGACTTCCATGCGCTGCCAACCCCCAGCGCAAGACTGAGCCATCCGCCCTTCGCTTTGTCAGCTTTAGCGCGCTTTCAACGAGATCATGCCAGTCCCAGATGCTGTCTACTGGCGGGGCAACATCCTCCAGCGCAAAGTAATCAACATCGTAGTAGAGCATCAGCGGACGTGCGTCGACCGGCAGGGCATAGAGCGCCCCTTGCCGAAACTGCTCGAGCACACTTGGGTAGAATGCCTGTTCAAGGGCAAAGCTGTCGGATGAAATTAGCTGGTCTAGAGGCAGCAACACGCCTTCTTCCCCTAGCGCCCTTGCCCCCTCCGGTCCCACAGTTACGAGGTCTGCCCCAAGATCGTGCAGCCATTGAACGAACTCTCCCTCGGCCAATTCCGGCAACTGTTCCACGTGGCGCAAAGTGAGGCGGTACTTTCCACGCTTCTGACCATAAGGGTTCTCTTCATCCTCCTCAAGGGCAGATACGGCCTCTTGGTATTTCTCCACAGGGCGGAGGCCTGCAATGGGATTCATAAGGCCAGGGAACCAGCTAAAGGTCACCCAGGTTAGCTCCGCCTCTTGTGGTGAGCTTGGCGCGGAAAAGAATGACCCAAGAGGACCACAACTGGCTGCGAGCACCGACGCGCTGGCGATCAATGTCCGCCGTGAAAGCATTGCTCTGCTCCTTTCTTGCCACCATGAACGATTCTTGCCACATTGGCCTAGAAGTGCCCTTCATGCCTGTAATTGCAGAGCGCCCGCGCAGAGCTATCACAACCTCCACGCAGGCGCTCTAATCCGACTCAAACCTGAAGCCGTGCGGATGAAGCCGGCGTATTATTGCTCACCAGGGCATGGGTGATTTGGGATTTTGCAACCGCAACTACGCTGGTAAGTCTTCTTCGGGCAGTCCTCTCCGGTGTAGCAATTCACGCCGTACACCTCTACAAACCTCGGCCTACTGCTACTCGCACAACCCACGCCACAGGAACCACAATACGGATCCGACTCGCCAGTTACACAGAAATGGCTCCCATCACAGTGATCGGCAGACACTCCCCTGGCAAAGGCAGCAGTAAGCACGGCAGCGCCACCGGTTGCTCGGGCTAGTCTTCCCAGAAATCCTCGTCGATTCATGCTGGCTTTTGCTAGGCCAACACTCGCGTTCGCAATCAGCTTATCCATGGATATACCTCCATTGTCTACTCATTGCGTCTCTGATGCGACTATTGCGTGGAACATCCTCACACTAAGTGATTAGTCGTCACACGCTCTCATTCTTTGGCAAGCTGCCAGTCGTCGTATCAGTAGCGAGCAGCTCGCCTAGCACATCCACATCGTTTTCCACCCCCTTTCCAGCGGTGACCTTTCTTTCTATCGGTGAGGTAAAGGACAATTCCTGCACAACTAAACTAAACCTCACGGGACAACTCATACTAAGCACTGGCTACACGTCCGACGTCACGTCCCCTGGTTCTCGTAGAGGGTGGAGCAGCCTTGATTGACTGCGGAGGTCACGTCGTCGCCGCGCACGAGTGCTTCCATGATGCTGCTCATGGCCCGATACTCAGCCGTTTCCTGCGGCCGCGCACGTCCGTATTCCATAGACTGCTGTATCGCCGTGACTTCTTCCGATTGGAGATCCGACCGGATCTGCCCGAGCCGCGCCACCGCCTCTCTCTCGGCGGGTACGTTAACATGCGGTTGCATAGTATGCACGAGACCTCTGAGCGCCCTGTAGGCTACCTCCGGCTTGGCAGTTTGCGTGACAATCGCAATTCCCGGATTGGTATTGACCGGCACGCTGCGTACTCTGCCCACAGGTAGCTCTGCCCTGCGATAGCTGTTATGCGGCGGGCCGAGTGGGGAAGTGATATACAGCATCGCTGGCGGCGAACCCGCTGGATCGTAGATGAGTCTTGCTAGATCTGTGCCGAGCGCCGCAGGGGAAACGCGGTGCGTGTGTATCAATCCTCGGACAAACTCCAATGCTTCAATGGCCGGCAGTTCCTGTAACCGGCACTGCGAGGTTAGTGGATCAACCAACTCCGCTTCGTTCTGCCAGAGGGCCCACCAGGCAAATGGACCGAGGGCATCCAACCCCCAGCGCGGCACTGTGCCGTCCTCCTCTCGCTGCGTCAGCTTGAGCGCGTTCTCCACCAGGTCGTCCCAGTCCCAGCTACTGTCCGGCGGCGCTATTCCTACCTGCGCAAAGTAGTCCGCATCGAAGTAGAGCATCAGTGGATTCGCGCCTACGGGCAGGGCGTAGAGCGTACCATTGGCTCGATACTGATCGAGCACAGAGGGGTAGAATTCCTCACTGAGCGCTGACCCATCTTCACCGCTGAACCGGTCCAAGGGCAGCAATACGCCCCGTTCCCCTAGGGCGCGCGCCTGATCTGGCCACAGGGTGACGAGATCTGCGCCTACTTCTTCCAACCAGGCCGGTAGCATCTCCTGGTCTGGGAACCCCTCCAAGTCCACGTAGCGCAGCGTTAGGCTGTACCGCCCGCGCGCGGGGCTGTAAGGACTCTCACTGTTCTCAGTCAGCTTCTGTACTACCCATTGCAGCCTCTCCTCATGAGGTGAGATACCGGGCCCTGTGCTGAAACCGGGAAGCGCGCGAGAGACCCAGGTCAATGGAGTGACCTTCGGAGTGCCTAACTCTGGAAACGAGATATCCAGCCCGCCACACCCGGCCGCCAGCACCGCCGTACTTCCAATCAACGTTCGGCGTGATAGCATGACTTCCTTCCTTGCCGTGAATCCTACATTCTCAAAACTGCAGGGCGCTCCCTAGTGCATAAACCAGTCCACCTCTCAACACTATCCCAGTGGGTTTACGCTTCTTGCGCCTGGAAGCGGGGGACAAGCCCCCGCGCTACGATTGATGAAATGGCGGGATAGTGTCGACAATCAGGTTTAGCCAAGGATTCACGTTTGCTCCCGTGCCGGTCCTCAGGCTTGTTGGTATTCACGCACGATGGAGCAGGCCTGGTTGACTACAGTCGCCACATCATCGCCGGCCACGAGAGCTTCTTCCAAATACCGGTTTGTACGCAGTTGCACCCCAGTCTGCGGCCAACCGCTTTCATGTTTCATAGACTGCTGTAGCGCGGTCACTTCTTCCGGTCGCAGGTCCTTCCGGGTCTCTCCTAGCATCGCTACCGCTTCTCGCTGTGCGGGCACAGTCACGTACTTCTGCATGACGTTCGCCAGACCTCTCAGCGCTGAATACGCGGCCTCCGGGTTGACGGTTCTCGCCGCAATCGCAATCCCGAAGTCTCCAAGCACCGGCACGGCGCGCACCTTGCCGCGCGGGATCTCTGCCAGCCGGAAGTCGCCGTGGGACGGGCGCTTCGGGTCAAGACTGTAGACCATCGCCGGCGGCGTCCCCAACTCAAAGATCAATTTCCCTAAGTCTCTGTACAAAGCAGGCGAAACTCGATAGGTATGGAGTAGGTCGCGAAAGAACTGCAGGGCTTCAGTCGCCGCCGGCTCCTGCAACCGGCACTGCAACGTGTCCGGATCTACCGCGTCCGCTTCGTTCTGCCAGAGCGCCCACCAGAGCCCATTGCTGTGTGTCGCCAGCCCCCAGCGCGCCACGGCGCCGTCTGCTCTCCGCTTCGTCAGCTTTGCCGCATTCGCCACCAGGGCATCCCAGTCCCAGTTGCTATCCACCGGCGGCACGCCCTCCCGCCGGAACTGTGCAGCATCATAGTAGAGCACCTGCGGGCGCACCCCTACCGGCAGGGCGTAGAGCGCGCCATTCGCTCGAAATTGGGAAAGCACATTGGGATAATACTCTTGCTCAATGTCAGGTCCATCGGTACCGCTAAACCGGTCCAGGGGCAGCAGCACACCTCTCTCTCCTAGAGCTTGCGCATCATACCCCGACACCGTCACGAGGTCCACTTCAAGGTCTTCCAGCAGTGCTGCATACTCATCCCAATGCGGAAACGTCCCGATTCGGCGCAGGGCAAGGCTATAACGGCCTTGTTCGAATCCATAGGGATCATCTGCATCCTCTGCAAGCTCTGCCACTGCTTGCCGATATTTCTCAAGAGGTCTCACCCCGTGTGTACCAGCGAGACTTGCAATCGAATCGGAGAACGCCAGATTCAAGCTTGTCTCTTGCCGCGGGCCCGACACCTTCGACGGAGAATCGAGAAAGCTGCAACCTGCGGCGAGGACCGAGGTGCTTATTAGCAAGTTTCGGCGTGATAGCATTTACCTGCTCCTTGTCAGCGACAGCTCTCGTGCTCTATTCCCCCCCTCTTGCTCAGCACGAGCAAGAGGGGGCAAAGCACCCGCAGGAGGTTTTTCCCCTTACAGGTGCTGTGCCTTTCACTTCTCTTGGAAGTGCGCCTCTGGCTGGTCAGTCACAAAGGTTTCAACCAGGGCAGGTACCGCCGTTGCAGTCGTAGAATCTATGCTCCGGATGGCACGTCTCACCGGAGAGACAATGCACTCCTTCTCTAATTAACTCCCTCGACCTCTCAGTCATGTGGCAATTATGGTGGGAACATTCGGCGTTACGAACGTACCGACTAGTCTCGCAGAAATAGGGTCCCGAGCAATGAGTGGTGGCAGAAACCGCTACGGCAGCGAGGCCGGTAAGAACGGCAGCGCCACCAGTTGCTCGGGCTAGTCTTCCCAGAAATCCACGTCAGTTCATGCTGGCTTTTGCTAGGCCAACACTCGCGTTCGCAATCAGCTTATCCATGGATATGCCTCCACTGTTCACTCATTGAATCTCTGATGCGACTGTTGCGCGGGATGTCGTCCACACTACGTGTGCGAACGTCACGCGCTCTCATTCTTTGGCAAGCTGCCGGTCGTCACATCAGTAGCGAGCAGCTCGCCTAGCACATGCACATCATTCACCACCCCCTTTCCAGCGGTGACCTTTTTTCAATCGGTGAGGTAAAGGACAATCCCTGCACCACAAAATTAAGCCTCACGGGACAACTCATACTAAGCACTGGCTACACGTCCGACGTTACGTCCCCTGGTTATCGTAGAGTATGGAGCAGCCTAGGTTGACCGCGGAGGCCACGCTGTCGCCGCGTGCGAGTGCCTCTACCACTTTGAACATGGCGCGAACTTGGGCCTTATCCTGCGGCCACGCGCGTCCGTATTCCATTGACTGTTGTATCGCCGTGACCTCCTCTGGTTGGAGGTCCGACCGGAACTGCCCGATCCGCGCCACCGCCTCTCGCTCAGAAGGTACTCTGACATACGGTTGCATAGCCTTCACGAGTCCCCGGAGCGCGGTGTAGGCTGCCTCCGGATTGGCAGTCTGCGCAGCAATCGCAATCCCCGGGTAGGGATTGACCTGCGTGCTCTGCACCTTGCCCCGGGGCAGTTCTGCTCTACGATATTTGGCGCCAATCGCGAGGTAAAGGACAGGAAAATATATCATAGCCGGTGGGGATTCCAATGCACCATAGACAAACCTGTCCAGATCATTTCCGGCGGCCGCAGGCGAGACAACATGGGTGTGCATTAAATCCCAAATGTACTCTAGCGCTTTGACGGCGGCCGGTTCCTGCAATCGGCATTGCGACGTTAGCGCGTCAGCTACCTCCGCTTCGTTCTGCCACAGCGCCCACCAAATTGAATAATCGTGCGCTATCAACCCCCAGCGCGTTACCGTGCCGTCCTCCTCACGCTGCGTCAGCTTCAGCGCGTTCTCAACCAGGACGTCCCAGTCCCAGCTACCGTCCGGCGGGGCCACCCCCATGCTTTCGAAATAGTCCGCATCGAAAGAGAGCATCAGCGGATCCGCGCCTACCGGCAGAGCGTAGAGCGCGCCCTTCTCACGGTAATAATCAAGGACAGACGAATAGTATTCGCCACTGAGCCCGGACCCATCGCCGCTGAACCGGTCCAGGGGCAGCAATGCGCCCCGCTCCCCTAAGGCGCGCGCTTCGTCATGCCACACGGTCACGAGGTCCGCGCCAATTTCGTTCAGCCAGGATGCCAAGTGCTCGGGCTTGTAGAACTCCTCCGCTTCGGGATCCGAGTAGGGACCCGCGTAGCGCTCAAAGTATTGCAGTGACAGGCTGTAGCGCCCGCGCGTGGGACCGAAGGAGCTTTCACTGTCTTCCGCTAGATTCCGCTCTATCCGCCGAAGTTCTTCCTCAGACGAAGCAACAAGGTACTGAGGACTGATGCCGGGTATTATGCGCGAGACCCAAGTCAATGGGGTGATCTTGGGAGGGCCCAGCACCGGAAACGGAATATCCAGCCCGCCACACCCGGCCGCAAGCACCGCTGTGGTTCCTATAAGAGTTCTGCGTGACAACATTACTTGCCCCTACTTGATCTTCTCCGCGATGCACCATTCCTGTACGCGGTATCCCAACTCGCTCCGAAGAGTCCCTAGCTACCTGGAGCGCCTCTGGCGGAGGATGCTCCTACCAGAGACGCCCCACGTGCACTTGGTGGCCGTCCAATTAGTCTTGCCGGAAGGCTAGGTCACTATGCAAGACTACACCAACTGTCATCATTAGCATCCATTCTTGCAGTACCCATGTCCCCAGTGGTGGAATCCGCAGGACTCTCGAGTATAGCAATCTACTACTAAGCACCTAGCCTCGTACTGCTTGTGATCGTAGGGGCAATGAGGCGCACCGCAAATACCGCTGGGATGATATGTGCACTCATTCGATACGCAGTGGTGGCTCCCGCTGCAATGATCGGCACGAACTACAGTGGCAAGGCCGGCAGTGAGCACAGCAGCGCCACCCGCTGCTCGGGCAAGTCTTCCCAGAAATCCACGTCGATTCATGCTGGCCTTTGCCAGGCCGACACTCGCATTCGCAAATAGCTTATCCATGGGTTTACCTCCCATGCTTTGCATTCATTGCGTCTCTGATGCGACTATTGCGTGGAACATCCTCACACTAAGTGATTAGTCGTCACACGCTCTCATTCTTTGGCAAGCTGCCGGTCGTCGTATCAGTAGCGAGCAGCTCGCCTAGCACATCCACATTGTTCACCACCCCCTTTCCAGCGATTTTGCCATCGGCATCGACCACGAAGCCGTACGGCGTCCAACTACTGCCGTACAAGTCGGCGATCTCATGCTCCTGCTGGATCACCAGCGGACACGAGAGCTTGAATTCTGCAATCATCTCCCGGTTCTGCTCGCGGCTGCCGCCGCTCACAAGCACCAAACGCGCGCCTTGTTGTTCTATGTGCTCCGGCTCTCCGTTGAGGCTGGCAAACAGCTCCTTGCAGGGCGGACACGTGGGATGGACGAAGAGCACCAGCAGCCGTTCGCCAACCATGGTCTCCAAGTCAACCGCCCCATTGAGACCCTCTCCCTGGAAGAGCGGCGCTTTGTCACCGACCGCGATACCGTTCTCGCGCTCTTCCCCGACGCGTAGGCGCAACTCGCCGATCTGCCGCATGAGGCCGATGACCACGAAGGCGAGCAGGCCGATGAGGACCCATTGCAATAGGTACGATGCCAGCCAGATGCCTTCCATGCCTCTTGCCTCCGGGTCTAGGCCAATAATGCCGTACCGATTCGCCCACCTTCGCTACCATGCCGCCGAAGATGGATTCCCGCTTTCGCGGGAATGACGGATCATTTCTCTTCCTCAGGTTGATTGGGAAATGGTACGGAGCCGCAGCAGTTCGGCAGCGACGAAGGCCACCGCCCACGCCCCGATCACGAACACCGCAGCCCCCGCTACGCCGCTGGCGTCCCCAGTGAGGCCGGCCTCCACTAGCCAAGTTGCACCGGCAGTGGGCGCCAGAAGTACAAGCAGTGTCAGGATGACGATCTGCTTGATGATGGTGGCTTTGCCCAGCGGCTGACGGCCCGCGCCGAAGCAGTAGCAGTCGATCCCGCCCCGACCCTGCGCCAAGGCAACGGACGAAGCAACAATGAAGAGTGCCACTAGGCCTATGCTCAGCCACACACCCCATGCCACGGCAAAGCCCGTGATGAGCAATGTGCCACAGAGGAGTTCTAATACGGGGATCGCGCCGCTCACCGGCTGGAGCGCGCGCACCGGCACGAGACCAAATCCCTGCACCGCCGCTTTGAACTCGGACAAGTGCAGCAACTTAGCGGCGGCAGCAAGGAGAAAAACGCCGCCTACCAGGAATTGGAGCACGAGCACGCCAGTTGCAAGCATTAGCCCGTTCCTTCCAGATCAGGAGGGACCTCTTGGCACATCCTCCACGATCTCTTTCCCAACCCACTTTTAGCGTCATTATTGACTAGCATAGTTATGTCATACATGCATGCTAGCACATAATAACAATGTGTCAAGAGTTAAATGAACTAACTCTTGAGATTCCGTGAGATACTGCACGTTCTCAGATAAATACGCGGTTGCTCACCTTGCAAGAACGGTGGGTATGCGGGGATCCGGCGCCCAGGAGATCAGCGAGGGGATAACAGCACCTTGAGCCAAGCGCTTGAGGCTATGTCTCGAGCTGGGGCGGTGGCTGGAGTTGAGTGATGTGCGACATGGCGGCGTCTACGTGGCGCTTGCCGTCCTGCAGCGAGAAGCTCCCGTGGCCGGGGAAGAATTGCGTGAACTCTAGCTCAGCAATGCGCTTTACGGTGGCGATGGACTCTTCAAGCGAGCAATCCCAGATATTCTGAAGAATGATGCGGCCGCCAAAGAAGAGGGCATCGCCGCTGAAGAGCGCGCGTTGCGCGCAGTCTTCGCGTTCCGCGCAGTCGTCAATGAGGAATGCCAGGTGGCCGCGGCTATGACCGTCCGCTTTCAAAACTGTCACAGTGAGCGACCCAACGTTGCTGACGTCGCCATCCGCAGCAGCGGTCGCGGACGCCACCGGCCGCAAGCGGTTTTCTAGCGGATACATGCCTGTTTGACGCGCGGCAACCAGGCTCGCGGCCTCTTCATCACCGGTCTCGAGCCAGCCGGCAACGTCCTGGGAAGCGATTATTTCGGCGCCACATAGTTGCTGCAGCTCCGCGGCGCCGCCGGCATGATCAAGGTGCAGGTGCGTGACGAATATCTTGGAAATGTCACGGGGATCGAAACCGGCGGCCTTGATCTGTGCCGCTATCGCCGGTGTGTCCCTGCCGACGCCGGTATCGATCAACGCCAGTTCCGATCCGCCATCGAGCAAGTAGACGTGGCAATCTAGCGGGTCGGTGAGGCTAAAACCGCTCTGGCCGCTGCCAACGAGATGAACGATATCCGTGAGTTGCATGAGTCGACACCCTCTTTGTAGAAACCATTGCGTACTCCGCCAAACAGGTGGAGTCGGGCCGGATCGGCACCGATTTCCCCTCACCCCAGCCCTCTCCCACGCGGTGTATAGACCGGGGACATAGGTTACACATGTTCGGGGACATAGGTTACACCATAAGGCATGGAGAATCTTTTAGATGGAGGAGGACCATGCCTTGGAAAGTGGGTACACCCATGTCTTTGCGCAAAGAGTTTATTGCTCTGGCACAATCTGACGGAGTGAACATGAGCGAGTTGTGTCGTCGCATGGAAATCAGCCGCAAGACCGGCTACAAGTGGCTGCGGCGGTACGCGCAGGCCGGAGGGCAGAGCCTTCACGATCTGCCCAGGCGCCCGCACTCCAGTCCGCAACAGACGAGCCGGGAGATGGAGGAGCTTGTCGTAGCGTTGCGCCAGGCGCATCCGACCAAGGGTGCGCATGTGCTGGCCAGGATGTTGCAGGATCGCGGCTATACGGGCGTGCCTGCCAAGAGCACGATCACTGCCATTCTCAGACGACATGGGCTCATCGATGAATCCGAGGCTGCCAAGCACACACCCTATGTGCGCTTTGAGCGTGCCGAACCCAACGAGCTGTGGCAGATGGACTTCAAGGGACACATTGCCGTGCAACACCACCGCTGCCATCCGTTCACCCTCCTGGACGATCACTCTCGCTTCAACCTGGCGCTGCGGGCCTGTGCCAACGAGCAGGGAAACACGGTCCAAGACCGCCTCACCCACGTTTTTCGGCGTTACGGCTTGCCTCAGGCCATGCTGATGGACAACGGCTCCCCCTGGGGTAGCGACAGCGCTCATCCCTTTACTCCCCTCACCGTCTGGCTCATGCAACTGGGCATCAGCGTGCACCACAGCAGACCGTACCATCCCCAAACACTCGGCAAGCTGGAACGCTTCCACCGCTCGCTCAAGAGCGAGTTGCTTACAGGCCGCACCTTCACCGACCTCCCCCACTGCCAACGTGCCTTCGACACCTGGCGTGACTTCTACAACTTGGAGCGCCCACACTATGCCCTCGACCTCGACACCCCGGTCAGCCGATACACACCCAGTGGTAAAACTTTCCCCGAGACCCTACCCGCCATCAACTACGCCCCCGACGACCACGTGCGTTCTGTGGATGTCTCCGGTCGCATCTCATTCCAGGGCAGACCACTGCGTGTGGGGAAGGCCTTCACGCATAAGCGGGTCGCGCTCAGACCAACCCAAACCGACGGCGTATGGGACGTTTACTTCTCCGTCCAACGGATAAAAACCCTAGACCTCAATGAACAAAATGTGTAACCTATGTCCCCGAACAACTGTTACCTATCTCCCCAGTCTGTACACTCCCCAAGGAGAGGGAATAATCCTTGCGCCGCTTGCTAAAGTATTGCAAAGGTCTCCCCAGGGGAGAGGGAGGTCTTCACGCCTGCCAGCACGGGTTGTGCAAGGGTCTCCTGTAGTAGTCAGCGGCGGATGAGACGGAAGAGCACGTAAATGAGGCCGATAACGAGACCGCAGATCGCCGCGCCGCGTGTATCGAGGAGTGTGTTCACGTTTCCATTGACACGCCCACCAATTATCACCACACTTGCCACCTGCTCCGCCTCGATCTGCCCGCCGACAATCCATTGCGACACCGAGTAGTTCGTATCCACACTGCCGCCGACCACCAGCCACGTCGCCCCTTCTGTCACGCTCACTTCATGGCCGGCCGCGATTCCTGTCAGGCCCTGCTGCAGCGACGCAGCCTCCGCCTGCACGACTCCGGCAGCCGTATTTTGCATGTCAATATCATCAGCGACCACATGCCGCACGAGACTATTCGTGATTTGGAAACGCTCGTCTACTTCCGATGCGTCTCCGGCAGCGTCTTGCACGCCGTCATCCATTGCTACTCCAGAGACGTCTTCCGAAACGGCATCGTCTGCCGACACCTGCCCCGGCTGCACCTCAGAAGACCCCATATTGGGCATCCCTTCTTCTCAACAGTTTTTCTTGCCGCTGCACTCGCACCTTCTCGCAGGCCACCCCTCTCATTCTATGATAGCAGCCCGACACCAGGGCAGAGGAAAAGCCGCTACTCAGATACGGCGCGCGCGTAATCCATCACCTGCTTCAGCGGCACGTGTGCCGCCGTCGCAACTCGCAAGCAGTCTTCGTACTCCGGACTGCGATTCACTATCTTGCCGTGCCAGTGCGCGACCTTGATCCGCACCGCGCCCCACGGTGTGTCCACATGTTCCACCTGCCGCTCCAGCTTGATCCGCTCGACCCGGTGCAAGCGTACGCCAATCGTCGTGGTCTCTTGAAAGATAATGTCCAGCAGGGGCGTGTGGTCTACGGCCTCCGTCAGCACACTGAGCACGTGACCGGGCCTTCCCTTCTTCATCTGCACGGGAGCCAACATCACGTCCAGCGCGCCGGCCTTGAATAATTGCGCGGAAACGTGACCATACAACTGCGGGTTCATGTCGTCGATTGTGGTTTCGATAACGGTTGCCATACCATGGGTGTTTGTAGCCGTTTCCTCCCCGATGATGAGGCGCAATACGTTGGGGATTTCGCTGTCGCGCATGCCCGCGCCGTAGCCCACGCGTTTCACCTGCATTGTTGGGATTGGGCCGAACTCATCCGCCAACTCGCTCAGCAGGAGCGCGCCGGTTGGCGTTAGGGTCTCACCCATGTCCGCCATGGCATAGATCGGCTTGTCCTTCATCAAATCCAGCGTCGCCGGACCCGGAATCGGCCACCAACCGTGGCGAGTCTGAATGGGTGCGCAACCGCCGATGTTAACGGGCGAGCAGACGATGCGCTCGATACCAAGCGCCCGCAGTCCCGCCACCACACCGACGACGTCGAGGATTGAATCGACCGCGCCGACTTCATGAAAGTGCACCGCCTCCGGCGCCACGCCGTGCATGCGGCCTTCGACTTCCGCTAAACGCTCAAAGAGCTGCTTACTCTTGACAACAATGTCCTCGTCGAGGCTGCTCCCTTCGAGGAGCTGCACAATGTCGTGGAGGTTTCGCTCTACCGTATGCTCATGCGCATCAATGTCGATGTGAACTTGCAGGGCCCGGAGCAGCCCCTTGCGCACTTCCTCCGACCGGACCTCATAGCCGCCGAGCGGAATCTTGGCGAACGTGGCCTTGAGGTCGTCCAGCGCCCAGCCGCCATCCACCAAGGCGCCAAGCATCATATCGCCCGATGCTCCGGCAAAGCAGTCGAAATAGGCGACTCTCATGGCTCCTCCTGCGTGTCACCGCTCTCGGCAACGCGACAAATCAAACCGGCCATGTACCCGGCGCCGAACCCATTGTCGATATTCACCACAGACAGGCCAGCAGCACAGCTATTGAGCATGGTGAGAAGCGGCGTGAGCCCGCCAAGGGAAGCGCCGTAGCCAACGCTTGTCGGTACAGCGATGACCGGACGATCGATCAGTCCGGCAAGTACACTCGGCAGAGCGCCCTCCATCCCGGCCACAGCTACCACCACGCGCGCCTGTTGCACAACTTCGATATTCAGCAAGAGCCGATGCAGCCCGGCCACGCCTACGTCGGCCAGGCGATCTACCTGGCAACCCATCAGCTCCGCCGTCAGGCAGGCTTCAGCAGCCACCGGCAAATCCGCCGTGCCCGCCGCGACCACCGCTACTCTGCCCTGCGCAAGTCGCCGCGTCTCACGGCGGACGACGATGGCACGGGCGTCTTCATGGTACTCGGCAGCCGGAATGCGCGATTGAACCGCTGCATAGAGTTCCGGGGTCGCGCGTGTGGCCAGTACCGTCTGATCGTGGGCGAGCAACTCCTCGGCAATGCCGATCACCTGCGCCGAGGTCTTGCCCGGACAGTAGATAACTTCTGGAAAGCCAACACGCAGTTGGCGCTGCGCATCAACCTTGGCGAAGCCTAGGTCCTCATACGGAGCCAGGCGTATGCGGCGCTCGACGTGCTCAACGTCAATTGTTCCTCGTTGCAAGTCCGTCAATAGCGTGCGCAGAGTCTCGGGGTTCATTAGGCGATGCCAATCTCCAACATTCGCAGTCCTTTACTCAAGCACATGTACGGCAATCAGCGGGTACGCCACTCCCATCATTTTAGCGTAGTTGGGAGGGAGTGCCAGCGGCGCAACGAACCTACACAATGGATGTCAGCGCGCGCTACCGTGGCGAGGTATGGGGAGCGGCCCAATGCGTGCCCAAGCAGGCGGCTGCACGTCTTCACATGCATGTCCGCGCGTGAGCTCAATTGAAAACGCCGCGATTCTCGTTTATATCTTTTGGGATAGAGATGGGTACACCCCTGCGCCGGCATAGACAGCAGTACTACCGAGTTCATCCTCGATACGCAGCAGCCGGTTGTACTTTGCAACACGATCGCTGCGGCACGGCGCTCCGGTCTTGATTTGACCCACGCCGGTAGCCACGGCAATGTCAGCGATTGTCGTGTCTTCGGTTTCGCCGGAGCGATGCGAAATCACAGCCCCCCAGCCGGCCTGCCGCGCCATGGTTACGGCATCGAGCGTTTCGGTTAGCGTTCCAATCTGATTTGGCTTTATGAGAATCGCGTTCGCAGCCTGCCGCTCTATCGCCTCTTTCAGGCGCTGGGTATTGGTCACAAGCAGGTCATCCCCGACAAGCTGCACCCGGCCGCCGATCTGCGCCTGCAAGCCTACCCAGCCGTCCCAGTCGTCCTCCGCCAGCCCGTCTTCAATGCTAATGATTGGGTAATTCCGGGCCCAGTCCGCCCAGAATTCTATCATCTCCTCACTTGAGAGGGATCTGCCTTCTCGTTCCAAAACATACGCATAATCTTCGTACAATTCAGTAGTTGCAGGATCAAGGCCGATGTAGATGTCCTCGCCGGGCCGGAATCCCGCCTTTTCGATTGCCAGCATGATGATCTCGATAGCAGCCACATTGGTCGGCAGCGACGGGGCAAAGCCACCCTCATCGCCCACAGTGGTACTGAGCGACTTGTCTTCAAGAATTGAATGCAACACATGGTAGGTCTCAGCACCCCAGCGCAAGGCCTCGCGGAACGATGGGGCGGCCACCGGCAAGATCATGAATTCTTGAAAGTCAGTTGAGTTTGCGGCATGCTTGCCGCCGTTGAGGATATTCATCATGGGCACAGGCAACGTGTCGGCGAACGCGCCACCAAGATAGCGGTAGAGCGGCAACCCAATACATGCCGCCCCCGCCTTGGCGACCGCCAGCGAGACCGCAAGGAGCGCGTTAGCGCCGAGATTTCCTTTGTTTGGCGTACCATCCAAGTCTATCAACACCTGGTCCACACTCGCCTGCTCCGCCGCGTCTCGACCGTTCAGGGCAGGAGCGATGGTTTGGTTGATGTGGCTGACAGCATTGAGAACGCCTTTGCCGCCGTAGCGTGCGGCGTCGCCGTCTCGCAACTCCACTGCCTCGTGAATGCCGGTCGATGCGCCTGAAGGCACGCCGGCCCAGCCTACAGCGCCACACTCCAATCGGACCTCAGCTTCGACCGTGGGGTTGCCTCGCGAATCGAGGATTTCACGCCCCTGAATCTCGCTGATAGTGCTTGCACTCACAGGTAGTATCCTCCAGTTGCGACTCAAGCCAAAGTAGACTGTAGGCGCGCCGCTCGTATTGTACTTGCAATGATCATGGCGTTCGTTACGGGGCCAACTCCGCCCGGTACGGGTGTGATCGCGCTTGCCACCTCGCTCACGGCGTCATATTGCACGTCGCCGACGAGTCCGTCAGCAGTAACGTTGATGCCAATATCCACCACCACGGCGTCCGGCTTCACCATGTCCTGTGTGACGAAATTGGCTCTTCCCATCGCCACAAACAGTATGTCGGCTTGCCTGGTATGGGAGGGTAGATCAACTGTGCGACTGTGCGTAACGGTCACGGTGGCATCATGGGCAATGAGCAAGGCAGCCAGGGGCCGCCCAGCCACATTGCTGCGACCGATCAGCACGGCATGCTTGCCGCGCAGCGGTATCTCGTAGTGCCGCAGCAGGTGTATGACACCGGCGGGCGTATTCGGCACGAACGCCTCCATGCCCAAGTACGGGCCGCCCAAAAACACGCGCCCGGCATTCAAGGGATGCAAGCCGTCGATGTCCTTGCGCGGATCCAAGGTCATGGCAACCAACTCCAAGTCCCAGTCATCCGGCAGAGGCCAGCTAAGCAGAATTCCGGTTACACGCGGGTCGACGTTGAGGCTGCAAATGCGACCGATGAACTGCTCTCGGTCGGTTGATGGGAGCGCGTGTTCCTGAAACTCCATGCCCACACGGCGACAGAGCCGCTCGATCTGGCGTATGTAGCTCGCCGAGGCTTTGTCATCCCCTGCGCGCACAACCGCTAGTGTGAGGGGATGTCCCAGACGTTTCTGGATGTCTGCAAGCTCATCGCGGTGTCTCCAACCCAATGTGCGGGCGATACGACTACCGTCAAGTACCAATGCCATTCCGCTCCAACCCCTTCACTGAACTAGCCAGACTCATTCACTTTGTCTTAGTGCCGCAGGAAGTTCAACAGAATTTGGTTCCCTGCATCTCTCTCATGTTCCTCCCCAAGAGCCGCCGGCGCTGACGCTATGGGCTCAGCGATAGCGCCGCGTCACGCTTCTCCGCCACCTGTTCATATGAGGTCAGACGGGCACGCATTGTCGCTACCACGCTCGGATGCTTGATAAAGCCAAGGCTTGACCGGATTGTGATTACGCTCCCTTGCAACGCCGCCTCCGCCAAGAGCACCGCCATGACGGCATCCGCCACGAGATTGCTATTGCCATGCTCGGCCAGCCACAAGGCATGATCGCTTACGCCCACACACGCATCGGCGATTGCAAAGAGCACTTCAGTGGCCTGCACTGAAGCCTGCTGGATGTGCCTTGAGCGCGCTGCTTGCTCTGCTTCGCTGCCGCGCGGCATCGCAAATCCCGCACCCACGGCGCCATACGCAGTGATGTCTTCTTGCACCAAGTCTTCCAGCACTTGCAGGGATTGACTCAGATTCGCGACCCGCTCCTCAACTTCGGCACTAACACTTGCATACTTCTTCCTGCCCAACGTGAAGTTGGCAACCATGACGCCCAGGCCGGCGGCAAGCGCCCCAACCAGCGCCGCTACGCTGCCTCCCCCGGGTGTCGGTTCGTGCGCGGAGAGCGCTTCCAAGTAAGCATGAATACTTCGCTCGGTAATCACCGCACTCTCCTCCTTCTAAGCGTTGCTTACTAGGCTTCATTCCACCAGCGTGACGGGATCACCCCCGCTACCCGCACCCGATCATTCTCAATGCGTACTCTACCTTCGGCAAACCACTGCACGACCAAAGGCAGCAGGCGATGCTCTTGCGCCAAAATGCGGTTCGCTAGTGACTCCACCGTATCATCCATGAGTACGGGCACTGCGGCCTGGGCAATTATTGGACCCGCGTCCACATCATCAGTGGCAATGTGTACCGTGCATCCCGCAATCTTAGCGCCGGCTTCCAAGGCATCCTGCTGTGGTTTGGGGTTCATCCCGCCCGCAAAGGCCGGCAGCAAGGACGGGTGAACGTTGATGATCCGATTGGGATAGGCCTGTACCCACGCCCGCGATAGAATGCGATCGAAGCCGCCGAGTACGATCAATTCCGCGCCATGCCGTTGCGCACATGCCAGCATCGCCTCGTGTTGAGCCTCGCGAGACGCATAGTCGTGCCGAACAACGACATAGGTGGCGATACCGGCTGCCTGTGCCCGCTGTATGCCCGGTGCGTCTCGATGGTTGCAGATGACGGCAACGATCTGCGCATCGAGGCGCCCTTCGTCAATCGCGTCAATAAGCGCCCGCAAGTTGCTACCGCGACCGGAAATGAGCACTGCCAGGCGCAAGGCGGGCTCTCTAACCACTTTCGACTTGATACCTCTCTAATGCCCGCGCATTCATCTTGCAATTTCAACGCGCGGCTCGCCGGCATGATCCTCAACGACGCCAATGCGGCAAAGCGCCGGTGCGATACGCTGGGCTTCTGCCGCATCTTTCTCTCCACAAATAACCACATACCCAACGCCCATGTTGAACGTGTGGCACATCTCTTCGAACGCAATTCGTCCCCGTTCCTGAATGAGCTGGAAGATTGATGGTACCGGCCACGACCCCCATTGCAGGCGCACCTGTGTTCCTTGAGGCAAGACCCGGGGGATGTTGTCCCAAAGTCCGCCGCCGGTGATGTGCGCCATTCCTTTTATGTCGAGTTCAGATAGTAGGCGCTCCACGGGGTGCAAGTAACTTGTGTGGACCGCCAGCAAGGCATCCGACAGCGTCGCCCCCAGCGCGGGCACAAACTCCTCCAGGGAGTCCTCAGCGAAGACACGGCGCGCCAGCGAATACCCGTTCGTATGCAAGCCATTGCTGGGAAAGGCCAGCACCGCGTCACCCGTCTCAATGTTCTCGCCGCTTACAATCCGGTCACGCTCCACGACGCCCACAATCGTACCGGCAAAGTCAAAGTCGCCATTAGCGTAGAGGTCCGGCATTTCTGCCAACTCCCCGCCCAGCAGCGCGCACCCGGCCTCCTTGCATGCCGTCGCCGCGCCGGAGACGATATCGCCCATTACCTCCGGCACCAGCCTGCCCACGCCGACGTAATCCAAGAAGAAGAGCGGACGCGCTCCCAGAGTGAGAATATCGTTGATGCAATGGTTGACGAGGTCTTGGCCCACCGTATCGTAGCGTTCCAATTGAGTCGCGAGCTTGACCTTGGTTCCGACGCCGTCGGTGCTCGCCACGAGTACCGGCTCGGCATAGTGCGTTGGAAACTGAAAGAGGCCGCCAAAGCTCCCGATGCCTGTGAGCACCTCGGGCCCGTGGGTAGCCTCCACGTGCGACTTAAAGAGCTGCACAGCCCTGGCTCCGGCGTCGATATCTACGCCGGCTTGACGATAGGTTGATGGAGGGTGACGGGTGTCCCGCATAGACCTAAAATCACCGATCAACGAGCAAAACAGCCGGAATCAACGCCAGGGCCGTAGCAGTGGGTGTCCAATCAATTACCCCCGAGCATACTGGGGGTATCTGCTCACAGAAACGATTGATACAGGCGCAGTGTAGTTTCTGCTCACCCCGCGCAATCGTCTGTACCACTCTCATGACACCGGTGCTCGAATTTGCTCTAGGGAGAGCTTGTCGAATTCCATCTGCACCGGGACCGGGTAGTCGCCGTTGAAGCACGCTAGGCAGTATTGATCGTACGGCAAGCCAACAGCCTCTACGATGCCCTTGATGCTCAGGTACCCCAGGCTATCTGCCTGAATTACGGCCCCGACGGCTGATTCCGCCTCTTCCCGGGATTGGAAAGCGGAGGCAATGATCTCTCCTCGTGTCGGCATATCTACGCCCAAGAAGCAGGGGTGGCGAATAGGCGGCGCCGCAATGCGCACGTGCACTTCCACCGCACCCGCCTGGCGCAGCATCTTTACAATGGGACGCGTATTCGTGCCGCGCACAATGGAATCGTCTACTACAACTACGCGCTGGCCTTCCAGCACCTCCGGCATGGGATTGTACTTCATGAGCGCACCCTCACGCCGCAATTGGTCGGTCGGCTGGATGAAGGTACGGTGTATATAGCGATTGCGCACCAAGCCGTCGCGCAGCGGTATACCGCTCTCCTCGGCGTATCCTTGCGCGGCAGCGATAGCGCATTCAGGCACGCCCATTACTAAGTCGGCGCCCGGCGTGGGCCGCTCACGTGCAAGCTGTCGTCCCATCTCACGACGCGCGTGATAGAGCAGTTTGCCCTCGATGTACGAATCCGGTCGGGCAAGATACATGAACTCGAACATACAGACTGCCCGCTTCTTGACGGGTTGAATGCGATACGACCGTAGCCCTTCTTCACCGACCGAGATCAACTCTCCCGGCTCTACCTCGCGCACGAACTCTGCGCCGACGGTATTCAAAGCGCAACTCTCGGAGGCTACCACCCAAGAGCCATCGGCATTTCCCAAACAGAGGGGCCTATTTCCTAGCGGGTCCCGCGCTGCTAGAACATGATCGGTCGTCGCCATGACAAAACTGTATGATCCAACCAGACGGGGAAGCGTGTGCTGCAGCTTTTCCGGCCACGTACTGCCTGGAGCAAGCGCTATAAGCCACGCCGCTATCTCGCTATCGGTGGATGACTTAGGGCGCACGCCGAGTTCTTCAAGGTCTTCCAGCAACTGGTCGGCATTGACGAGATTGCCATTATGGGCCAAGGCAAGAGGGCCGAGCGGGCCTTCTACGAAGATGGGCTGGCAGTTGTCCTCTCTGCTCGCACCCTTGGTCGAGTAGCGGGTGTGTCCAATAGCCAAGATGCCTTGCAAGTCTTCCAGGATTTCTTCGGAAAACACGTGGGAGACAAGACCCATCCTGCGGTAGACCTGCATCTGCTTGCCGTCAGCGCTGGCTATGCCCGCACTCTCCTGGCCGCGATGCTGAAGCGCATGCAAGCCAAAGTACGTGAGCTTTGCGACGTCGAGATCGGGACCGTAAATACCAAAGACGCCACACGCCTCACGCGGCGAATCAGTCTCAGCAGTAGCTAGTGTAGGATCCATAGCTCGCGCTGCCCTTTCCGATTCATTGCGCCTTCGGTCTCTCGGCGGCCAGTGCCTCCGCCATTCCATTCTGCCACGCCCGTCGCGCAGACGCTAGTGGCACACACACCTTGCCGCCCAGCACCAGGGCACTGCCTTGGACGCGTCCGATTACCGTGAACGGTACTTGATGCTCGTCGGCTACCGCACGCCCTGCCGCCAGCTCTTTCTCCGGCAGACTAATGACGATCCGTGATTGACCTTCACCGAAGAGAAGACCGTCGGCGCGTCCGTCGCCCGGCACCTCCACCTGAAACCCAATTCCGCCCGCGATGGCGCTCTCCGCGAGAGCCACGGCGAGACCGCCCTGGGAACAATCGTGTGCGCTGCTAATGAGCCCTGCACGAATGAGCCGCCGACAGGCAGACTGGACGTTGGCTTCCATTTCGAGGTCTATCGGTGGAGCATGACCCGAGACGAGGCCATGAATTACCGCAAGATACTCACTGCCGCCGCAATAGTCGCTTTGCGGGCCAAGCAGTGCAATAACGTCTCCTTCGTGCTTGAATGCCGATGCGACGCTCTGTTCAACAGCTTCCAGCATGCCCACCATGCCCACCATTGGCGTCGGATAGATAGCTTGGCCGCGGCTCTCGTTATAGAGACTGACATTACCGCTCACTACCGGCACACCCAGTACCTCGCAGGCGGCAGCCATCCCGCGCACTACCTGCTCCAATTGATAGTAGACATCGGTCTTCTCCGGGTTGCCGAAATTCAGGCAATTCGTGAGGGCAAGCGGCTCGGCGCCAACGCACGACAGGTTGCGGGCCGCCTCCGCTACCGCGATCGCCCCGCCCGTAAAAGGATCCAAGTAACAGTATTGACCATTGCCGTCTATGGTGACGGCAAGTCCTGCCGGAGTTCCCTTGATCCGAAGTATTGCCGCGTCGCCGCCCGGCCCCTGCACCGTGTTTACCTGAACACTATAGTCATACTGCTGAAAGACGCTCTCTTTGCTCGCAACATTGGGGCTAGCCAGCAACGTGAGCAAAGTGTCATTGAAGTCCGATAGCTCCGGCAGCGACTGCTGTTCGAAGCCATGCGCTTCCCGCATATAGGCCGGCACGGTGCCTTCCCGCACGTAGGTGGGTGCGTCCGCGAGCAAATGGGCGGGTATCTCAGCCACAACCTCCGCGCCGTTGCGCACACGCACCATGCTGTCAGCGGTAACCTGACCGATTACTGTGGAGTGAAGCCCCCAGCGCGAAAAGATCGCTGCTACGTGCTCTTCAGCGCCCCGTCGCACAATTGCAAGCATGCGCTCCTGGCTCTCACTGAGCATGATCTCGTAGGGGGTCATACCCTCTTCCCGGCACGGCACACGGCTTACGTCGATATCAACGCCGCTCTCGCCCTTGTGGGCTGCCTCAACGGATGAGCTCGTCAGTCCGGCCGCCCCGAGATCCTGCAGTCCCACGAGATAGTCGGTATCTCCCAATTCGAGACACGCCTCGATGAGCAGCTTTTCCATGAAGGGATCGCCTACTTGCACCACGCCGCGGTGCGACAGTTCAGGGTCATCCAATGAGGCGAAGGAAGCCCCATGAATACCGTCGCGGCCGGTTGCCGCCCCAACCAGCATTAGGGTATTGCCTGCCCCCCGCGCACGAGCGCTAATCAGTTTCTCTTGGCGAATAAGACCGACGCACATCGCATTAACGAGCGGATTCCCAGCGTAGCAGGACGCGAAATTCACTTCGCCGCCCACGTCCGGGATACCCACACAATTGCCGTAGTGGCTGATGCCGCCGACGACACCGTTGAATAAATAGCGGTTGCGCGCGTCATCCAGAGGACCGAATCGCAAGGAATTGAGCAACGCAATGGGACGCCCGCCCATGGTGAAAATGTCCCGCACGATGCCGCCCACACCGGTGGCTGCCCCCTGAAACGGTTCAACGGCACTGGGATGGTTGTGGCTTTCGACCTTGAAGACCACGGCGAGCCCATAGCCGATATCAACTGCGCCTGCATTTTCCTCTCCCGCGCCGACTAATACATGCTCGCCGTCAGTGGGCAGCAACTTCAGTAGCGGTCGCGAGTTCTTGTAGCCGCAGTGTTCGCTCCACATAGCGCCGAACATGCCAAGTTCGACACGATTCGGTGCGCGGCCAAGTTGGACGCAAATGCGATCGTACTCGCTCCGGGTGAGCGAGACTTCCCGCAGGTCGGCGTCAGTTACCGCAGTATCTGTTTGAGACACAGTGCCCCTCACTCATGCATTCGCAGCACAGTCGAGTCTCTCGGATTGCACCATTGGTTCCCAGGAGTTAGTAATCACGTGGAAGGCCTGCTTAGCTGCCGGCGGCGTCTCATAGAAACAACGAACGCGAGGCTCACACTCGCGAGGGCGCGGCAGTGAGCGCGAGGATGATTGCCTGCCAAATGCCCAAGCCGTCTTCACTGCCCAATACGGGCTCTGCGCACCGTTCAGGGTGCGGCATAAGACCGAAGACATTGCCGGCCTCATTGCACACCCCCGCGATATTGTCCGCAGACCCGTTGGGGTTTGCTGCCGGCGAAACATCACCCAGAGCATCGCAATAGCGCATGACTATTTGGCCGTTGTCATGCATGCGATCGAGAACCGCTTGGTCGGCAACATAACTGCCGTCACCGTGGGCAATTGGCATGCGCAGCACCTGCCCGTGTTGATAGGTTGCCATGAAAGGCGACCCTACGCTCTCGACGCGCAAATGAACCCATCCGCAGCGGAATTCGAGCATACGGTTCTTAATCAATGCGCCTGGCAGCAATCCTGCTTCGGTAAGAATCTGAAAGCCGTTGCAAATGCCCAGCACAAGCCCGCCGGCTTCTGCGAACGCCGTTACCGCGCGCATTACTGGGGAGAATCGCGCAATTGACCCCGACCGCAGGTAATCTCCGTACGAAAAGCCACCCGGCAGCACGAGAGCATCGTAATCTGAAAGATGTGTCTCTTCATGCCAGACCAGATCTGCCTGCTGGCGGAGCACGGAGCGCACAACGTGAAGGCAGTCGTGGTCGCAGTTGGAACCGGGGAACTGCACGATGCCAATCTTCACTGCACGGTCTCCAGGTCGAAACGATAGCTCTCAATGACGGGATTGGCTAAGAGTTGCCGGCACATCGCTTCCACTGCCTCGCCGGCTTCGGAGGCGCTATCGGTTCCCAGTTCTACCTCCAGGTACTTTCCCATCCGCACCGATTCCACGTTCTCGAATCCGAGGTGATGCAATGCATCGCGGATAGTATTCCCTTGCGGGTCCAGAACCGTCGACTTATACGTAACGTAGATTCGTGCTTTCGTCACTGCAGAGTAAACCTCGACAAGAACCTACACATGTGTACACTTACACCGTTCGACATGCAACTGCCCACTTTGACCGGTTCAGAACGCGCGGTCCCAAATCTCCACATGAACCCCACTCTTACCGTTCGCCCTGAGCTTGTCGAAGGGCCGGTTCTACTGTCGTGGAACTGGCCCGATCGAGCCTAAAGATGAACATGCAAAGTGTCGCTAGGTCACTCAGTCAGTCCAGTAGTGCCTCCACCAGACGCATGCGCCAAAGTCAAGGCACTACCTCTATCCAGTCTTTCTGGTCATCCAGCCGGAGCGCTACTCCTCAATTCGGTTCTCCAACTCATCGAGGAGCTGCTGATTCAGTTCTAGCTGCTGTTGTATCAACTCATTTTGGCGCTGGAGCGCGTCGAGCAGGTTCTGAATGGAATTATCAGGACCTGGCGTGGCTGAAGCCGGTGGCGTAAGTTGACTTGGCTGAGGCGTTGCGCCTACTTGAGGCGTCGCCTGTGGTTGTGCCGTCGGCTGCACTGCTGTAGTAGGCGTAGGCAAAACTACAGGTCCGGGCGTGGACGTAGCGGTGGGAGTAGTGCTCGAACCACTCTGAGTCCCGCTGCTTCCAGTCGTCGCAGCAGTCCCAGTGAAGATCTCGTTTACCCCCTCTCCAAACAACTCTTGCAGTGCTAACTGCACACTCTCGGCCATCACGACGTTGGGGCCGTTTGCGATGATGACGCGCTTGAGCTCAGGCAACTGTCCCTGCTCCGACTGAAGGTAGATCGGCTCAACGTACAAGTTTGATTGGCCGATAGGCACGACAAGAAGATTGCCTCGAATCACTCGCGACCCGCCCTGCCCCCAGAGGGTAAACTGCTGGGAGATCGTGGTATCTTGGTCGGCGCGCGCTTCAATTTGCATCGGCCCAAATATGAGTTTGTCCTTGGGATACTTGAAGGCAAAGAGCGAACCGTAGCCCTCAGGATCCGACCGTGCAGCCAGCCAGGCCACCATATTGTCCTTTTGTATCGGCGTATACGGCATGATCAGAATGAATTCTTCACGCGGGAAGTCGGGGAGACGCATGATGACGTAGTAGGGCCGCACGGGCACTTGGCTGGCGCCGTACAGTTCACGCGGCCGCGAAAACGCATCTTCGCGATTGTAGAAGATGTCCGCTTTCTGCATGTGGTAGAGGGAGTACAACTCCACCTGTACCTGGAAGAGAAACGCCGGATATCGAATGTGCTGGAGTATTGACGGAGGCATCTCGCTCAATGGGTGGAAGAGGTCTGGGAATGCCTGCGAATACGCCTGGAGGATCGGTTCATCTTCCTCGACCGCGTATAGGCGAACAGTGCCATCATATGCATTCACGGTTGCCTTCACGCTGTTGCGAATATAGTTGAACGCGCCGGCCAGCGGTTGTGAATACGGGTAGTGATCGGTAAAGGTATATGCGTCAACAATCCAAAACAACTGACCGTCGGCAACAACAATATATGGGTCCTGGTCAACCACGAGAAACGGCGCAACCGTTGCCACTCGCTCGCGCACGTGGCGGCGGTAGAGAATTTGGCTATCGGGTTCGAGCTGATCGGAGAGCAGGATATTCACGTCCTTGAGATACCAGGCATACAGCAACTTGCGGAGGTATGATCCAATCCCTACTCCTGTACGCGATTGGTACGTGGAACGGGCGTTATCATCTCCACTCGGATAGTCTATCTCCTGAACTTGCGCATTGACAATGATATAGTCTATCGTCTTTTCGCCATAGTAGATTTCCGGTCGCTCAATATCCATGATGCCCGTTGGGGGCACGTCTTTGAGGAAAAAGGCCGGCAAGCCCTCCGGTGAGACCTCGTTCACTGGACTCATCACAACCCCGTAGCCATGGGTATACTGAAGCCTGCGGTTGACCCACGTTTGTGCCGAGCCCGGCAGTTTCTCCGTTGAGAGTTCGCGCGCGCCCACCATCACTTGACGATACTCGCCATCTACGTAATAGCGATCAACGTCCGCATCGAGGATATCGTAGTAGAGACGGATGCTCTGCACCTGGTTATACGTAATCAGCAACGGTTCAGGGTCCCACAGACGGAAGTTTCGCACTGTCAGGGGGTTGCCAACCAACTCTTCTTGCGTCACCGCCGGCTCGCCTGGGTGCTCCTTTTCGACAATACGGTTGAGACCGTACGCCTCGCGCGTGAAGGCGATGTTGTTCTCGATGTAGGGGCGCTCTCGCTCCAACTCGTTCGGCTGCACCTCCAGTCGATGCGCCAAGCCGGGATATGCCCACGCGCCCGCGACCAGCACCAAAAACCATAGTCCTAGACCGCCAATGGGCAGCCACTGCTGATTGAATACGGCGCCCAGGACGAGACCAAGTGCAGCCACCACAGCCAACACTATGAGCACTTGCTGTACCGGCTGCATAATATTAACGTCAATGTAGCTCGCGCCATAGGCCGCGCCCCGCGTGGAGAACTCAAGCGTGTGAAGGCGCAGCCAATGGGTCCCCGCCATTAAAACCATCACAAGGAAGCCCAGCGCCGAGAGATGAATGCGGATGGGCGCCCCGGCGATGATATTGCGGGGAATCTCACGCCGTTCACCTTCATCGTCTTCCGGCGAAATCATGTATGGCAGCACAAGACGGAAACCGTATGCAAAGACCGCCACAAGCAACACGACAATAGACGCACGGAAGAGCCAGCCTTGAATGAACTCAAGCAGCGGGAGTGTAAAGACGAAGAACGAGAGGTCCCGCTCGAATAGAGGGTCCGTGATACCGAATGGGATGAGGTTTTGGGCGCGGAGCACCGTGTTCCATTGTCCGGCGGCCATTAGACCAAAGATCACGGAAGCAATCACACCCACAACGCCGGAGATTATCCGGGAAGCAAGCTCGGTCCGCCGCGCCGAAGTGGAAAGGAAGTCTTCGCCAGTATTGTATGCTTGCCGCGCTACGATCTTCCTTACTAAGGTCATATTGCCAAAGTAAAGCACGCCAAAACCGACCAGACCGGCGGCGAAGAGGCCTAGCTGCAGTGTAATGATTCTGGAAAAGACGTCGGTGCGGTCGAGGCTTTGGTACCAGAGCCAGTCGGCAATGATGTTCGGTACAACGAGCACCATCGCGATGAACACGACGATACTGACAAATGCTGTACCCATCGCGGTATTGCGCTGCATGGACATCCTCACAGACTACATCGTGAAGCGTTAATACGATGTTCCACTAAACGTGCGTAACGAGCGGAGAAAAACAGCACACTATCCTCATGCCATCCCAAGCACGCTGATAGTGCGCCATGAGCCAAACGTAATCAGCCTTTCCGGGCGCTGCTATTGGGAATCAGTTTCCTTATCCGCTTCCTCGCTAGATTTTGCTTGGCCTTCCGGTGGATTGGCCGGGTTACCATTTGGGCCGGGCGTTTCCGACGGGCCGTTAGACTGTTGGCCCAAAGCCAGGCCGCCGGCGTAGCCGGTCAGCGCGGCGACACCCACACCTGCGGGACCACGACGCTGCACTCCGCGTGACTCCAGGATTTCCTTGACATCCTCGCCGTGTAGCTCCAATTCTTCCAGCAATCGTTCAGAAACTATGTGCACCTCATCCGCATGCTCTGCCAGCAGTTGCTTCACCTCGCGGTACTGCTCGTCGAGCAACGCTTCGATGCGGCGCTTGGTGTCCGGGTCAATGCCGCCCAAACCGCTGGGCATCGCGAGGTACGAATAGAAGCTATTGCCCATGCCGTAGTAGCCGAAATACGCCATCGCCAGGCGTGTCGCCTGTTGCAGGTCGGATGTTACACCCGTGAGACCGGTGCCCAGGAAGAGTTCCTCAGCCGCGCGACTAGCAAGGGCAACCTTGATTTCCGAAAGTACCTCCTCGCGGGTCTGCGTATAGCGCTCTTCCAGCGGCGTACTGGCAGCGAGACCCAGCGCACGTCCGTAGCGTATGATCGTGACCTTGTAGAGCTGATTCTCAGGTTGCAGCAAGGCCATCGCTATCGCGTGACCGGTTTCATGGTAGGCAAGCCGCCGTCGTTCCTTTTCGCTCATACTGCGGATCGGCTGGCGCAAACCCCATTCATTCGTCTCTCGCGCTTGGCTAAAGTCTGTGTATGAGATATAGTCCCGGCCTTCGAAGTGCGCTACTACGGCCGCCTCGTTGATAAGGTACTTGATGCTGACCGGCGTGTAGCTCACCGTGTCGGCAGCAATCCTGTCGATATCTATGTCAGGATCATGACGCACCTTATCCATGTAGTATTGGATAACGTCCTTGCGGCCATCGAAGTCAGGCGGGTCGATTGTAATTTTGCGGTCAAAGCGTCCCGGTCGCAACAGAGCCTGGTCCAGCACTTCAGAAATGTTCGTCGCGCCAATCGTGAGCACCACGGGTTGCACGGCTCTCCCTCTGCGCAGACCGAGGCGGCGCAAGACCCGTGCCCTCCAACTCGTATCCACGTTTGGGGGATCCATCTCAAGGAGCAGCGTATTGATCATGCCCATCCCACCACCGCCGAACATCCCCCCCATCATGCCCCCACCCCCGCCCACTTGCGATGTACGGGCAGCGCCAACGGCATCAATTTCATCGATGAAGATGATAGCGGAGCCATACTTCCGCGCGAGCCGCCGCGCCTTTGCGTAGAGCATTGAGATGCGCAAGTTACCGACGCCCATGAACATGTTTTGAAAACCGGGCGCAGAAGCATAGGCGAAAGGCACCCCAGCCTCAGTGGCAATGGCTTGCGCCAAATAGGTCTTTCCGGTTCCAGGCGGTCCGATCAGCAGCAAACCGCGTGAAACTTCGCCGCCCATACGCTTGAAATCGCGTACACCGCGGAGCAAAGTCACGATCCGCGCTGAGACTTCCAGCACTTGCTCGTTGCCGCGATAGTCCTTGAAGGATATTCCGGTCTCGCCCCCGGGCATGATCCAATAGACACGCCCGCGGCCAAGAAACCAAAAGAGTGCAACGAATTGTATCAGTACAAAGAGAATCGCGAAGGCAAGCTGGAATAGCGTAGCAAAAATTTGAAACACTATGAACAGGACACTGGGCGCGCCGAAGACGGCAACAGACCACCAAAATCCGATCGCAACCAGCACCCAAAGTAGGATACCGCGCCAGTGCCGACCGATGAACCCCAGGACTCCACCTATCATAGCTTCACCGTGCCTTCCATAATTCTGGAGGATCTAGGTACTGCAACTGTAACACTTTTCTCAGTTCGCCTGACCCCATCGCTCCAAAAACTCCCATATGATCCCTGTGACAACTGCTACTCATTATAGCATGGGGTATTATGTCGTTTGTCGCTGGGCTCTAGACAACATTAAGAATTAAATAAGAGTCTGACGTTTACGGTAAGAAATGTTACATTCCCGCTTCCCAATTAGGCTAATCATCACTTGGCAGTATCGACAAGGTAGGTGTACGCTGCCAATCAAGGCCGCTATTGCCCGCGGGACCCAAGAAAAATGCGAATCTGAAAACGGATGAGGATCCGACTTGGCAAGTAGCTCGCTACGCTGCCTTGCTTTCTCAATGGAATGGAATAGATGATCGTATTAGACCGGAGTAGAGTAGCTGAGGGATCACACCACTCCCTAAACGCGAGGATCGGCCCATGACAGTTGACAAAGCCACGATTCTCTCAGGAATCCGGGATGTCGGAGTTACCTCCGGCGATGTACTTCTGGTCCATAGTTCCCTGCGCAGTTTCGGATACGTGACCGGCGGCGCCGAAACGGTGATCGACGCGCTCTTAGAGTCAGTCGGCGACGGCGGCACCCTACTTGTCCCAACTCTAACCTTCTCAGTTCTCAAGACCTGGCCGCATCACTTCTCCATCAGGAAGACGCCTTCAACGTCAGGGCGAATTACGGAGACCCTTCGCCAACGGGCACAGGCTCTGCGCAGTCGGCATCCCGTCTCTTCAGCCGCAGCCATCGGACCTCAAGCAGCTTATCTGACTGCCGACCATCGCGACACGCCCTGCGGGCCGGACTCACCCTATTACCGTCTCTACGAGCTTGGCGGCAAGGTCGTCTTCTTCGGCGCGACGCTCGCCAGTAACTCGGTCTTTCACTGTGCGGAGGAGATCGTCAATCCTGATTACTTGGGCTACGCATCCATTGCAGGCGCCATTGTGGAAGAAGCGGACGGCCGCAAGCACACGGTCTCTGCGCGCCGTTACGATTGCTCTGACCGCGGCATAGTTCGCCACCTCGGCAACATGGAGCCGGTGTTTCTTGAGCGGGGCCTGCTGCGGCGCACCAAGATTGGGGAGAGTCGGACCTACGCAATCGACGCTAAAGCAAACGTTGGCGTATCCTGTGAAGTCTTGAAGACAAGCCCGGACTACATCCTCACTCCACTGCCTTAGCTATATCTTGTAGATAGCATCTTTTATGGAATCTACATAATGTGCTATAGTGTTGGGTGTCTGGCGTAGCGTACGTTCTTGATGGACTCGTGAACGTTTGCTTGCCGGAATGTAGCGATAGAAGCCAACGGAGGTATGAACATGCGTTGCCCGCAATGCAATAAGCATGATACCCGCGTGGTTGATAGTCGTCCGGAAGAGATGAGCATTCGCCGTCGCCGCGAGTGCGCGAATTGCGGCCACCGCTACACCACCTTTGAGCGACTGGAGTTCCTGGCTTGTCCGCATTGTGAATCTGTTGAATCTCGCGTGGCTTCCTATCAGCTTCTTAGGGCCGGATCGCGGCGTTTTCGGGAGTGCCTGCGCTGTGGCCGGGATTTTACAACGACGGAGCGGGTCGATCCCGTGCCGCTTACGGTAGTTAAGCGAGACGGCCGGCGAGAGGAATTCAACCGGGGCAAGTTGCGCGATAAGATCAGCACGGCATGCTGGAAGCGCCCGGTCGGCTCGGAAGAGGTCGGGCGCATAGTCGACCGCATTGAGCGCGACTTGCTTGAAATCGGTGAACCCGAGGTAGAATCCACAGTCATTGGCGATAAAGTGATCCAGCGGCTGCGCGTCCTCGATGAAGTTGCCTACGTGCGGTTCGCATCCGTGTATCGCCACTTTGAAGACATCGACAGTATCGCTGAGGAAATTGCTGAATACCAGCAGTGGAAGCGCCGCCGCGCTCAGCCCGATCAGATCGCTCTCCTGCCGGAAGAAACGCCAATTACCTAGGCGAACTTTGATAGCTCAACGGGCCTGCAAACGGGTTGGCATCCTGCCTTGACGGCTCTCAAGCTCCAGTATGTGCAACCTAAATTGCCATAAGAAGTCTTTCGCTCAAGAAATGCCATTATACGTACGCAGCTTTCTCCTTTACTGGGCGCCTCCGCTGATCTGGATGGCCCTCATCTTCTACGGTTCCTCGCAACCCACGCTGCCTGCGCTCTCAGATAGCTTCCTGGACTTCTTGATTAAGAACGGCGCCCACTTTTTGGAATACGCCGTATTGGCTGTGCTTTGGTACCGTGCCATCTACTCTCGCTTCCCAGACCCCAGAATTCAGCCGCTGGCGTTCATCATTGTAGTCATCTACGCCCTGAGCGATGAATTCCACCAGTATTTCGTGCCGGGAAGGAGCGCCACCTGGCAAGACGTGGCAATCGACGTGATTGGCGGCGCTTGCGCTCTGCTGTTCTGGAACGCCGTGCATCAACGGTGGAACCAACGTAAGGCCCTGCACAATGAGGACGGCCTGGAGCTCTAGACCCGAATCGCGGCTACTTTCCGATACAGAATTCCCCGAAGATGCGGTCGAGGAGGTCCTCCGTCGCGCTCTCACCCGTTAGCTCGCCGCACGCATTAATAGCCGCGCGCAGGCCGATGCAGACGAAGTCCTCCGGGAGGCGGTCTGCTGCTGCTTGCTGCGCCTCCATCAGCGCCACGTGCGCTTCTTGCAATACCGCTTGATGGCGGAGCGAGGTCACGACGGCACTTTCGCCTGGCAGCCCATTCTGCAAGAGCATTCGTCCGATTTCCGCCCGCAGCGCCTGCAAGCCATCGCTGGCAAGTGCCGATGTAAGCACCACCGGGCAATTGTGCAGCAAACCCTCCACATCCTTCGGAAGGAGAGAGCGTGACTTATCGGCCTTATTCAGCGCGATAATTGTCCTTTGGTCCGGGTCTGCTTCCCGCGTTCGGCTCACTTCTCCTATTAGGCTGCGGTCTTCCGGCCGGAGGGGCATGCTGCTATCCAAGACCACGATTACTAGGCGGGCAGCCGCCAATGACGCGCGACTGCGTTCCACACCGATTCGCTCAACCACGTCGTCGGTCGCTACTATGCCCGCAGTATCCGTTAGCACAAGTGGAATACCGTCAATGTCAACGGTCTCTTCCAGCACGTCCCTCGTTGTGCCGGGAATGTCCGTTACAATTGCCCGATCGGTGGACAAGAAGGCGTTGAGCAGGCTCGATTTACCCACGTTTGGGCGACCGACCAGCACCGTCGGCACGCCATCGCGCACCATGGCGCCGCTCTGAGCCGTCTCTAGCAGTTGCTCCAAGGCAGTAAGCGCATTACCGATTGCTGCTTCCACCTCACTTGAGGGGACCGGCGGCACGTCGTCCTCGCTGAAATCGATGTTGGCTTCCAGGCGCGCAAGGAGCCCAAGCACCTGCTGCCGCAGCTCGCGAACCTGCCGCGACAACTTACCTTCAAGCTGATCGAGCGCGAATGACAGCCCCTTGCCGGTGCGCGCCCGCACTACGTCCATAACCGCTTCGGCCTGTGCCAAATCGAGCTTTCCGTTAAAGAAGGCGCGCAGCGTAAATTCCCCCGGTTGGGCCAGGCGCGCGCCCTGGCCTACGAGCAATTCCAGGGTCCGGCGAAGCACTGCCGGACTACCGTGGCAAGAAAACTCGACCACGTCTTCACCCGTGTACGAATGCGTACCCCGCATGAAGGTACACAGCGCCTGATCCACCTGGGCGTTGGTCGACGGATTGACCACCAGACCGACGTAGGAGCGATGGCTCTGCCACCTGCCCGGCTTCTGCCGCCTAAAGCAGCGCTTGCCAATCGCCAGAGCCTCCCTGCCGCTCAAGCGCACGATCCCAATTGCGCCCTCGCCCGGCGGCGTGGCCACCGCAGCGATAGTATCTTCAAGATTCGCCAGAGACATCGTTCATTCCGATACATCCGCACACTAAAGAGGCAAAACGGCCTTAGCTCTCACTCTTTGCGGGTTCAATGCCCAAGTCCTCGATTGTGAAGACAGCCTGATACGGATAACCGGCCCGTGCAATGGCGGCACCGCCGCCCTGCAGGCGGTCTACGAGAGTCCATATGCCGGTTACTACGCCGCCCACTTCCGTGACGGCCTCCGCAGCGCGCAACACCGAGCCACCTGTTGTTACCGTATCCTCCACAATCGCCACATTCATGCCCGTTTGCAGAGGGCCTTCTACCAGTTTGCCGGTACCATGCTCCTTCGCGCGACTGCGCACGATCAGCGCCTGGATGGGGCTGCCCGCAGTAAAACTGGCAATTGCGATAGCCGTCACTACCGGGTCTGCGGCAACCGACATACCGGCGACCGCATCCGGCAATTCCGCGCCCAACGCTTGCAGCATCACGCGTCCGGTCAAGAATGCTCCTGCCGCCGACAGCGTTACAAGGCGGCAATCAATGTAGTAACTTGCGCGCTTGCCGGAGCTGAGGACGAAGTCCCCCTCCTTGATCGCTTCGGTTTGCAGCAACGCCCGCAGCCGCTCTCGCTCTGAATCCACAGTGCTTCCCTTCTCTAAATCAATGTGGCGCCAAACACGATTCTACCGACCCGTGGCTGCGCTGACCAGAGCCATTTCCAATTGGCAGAATCATGCCTTTCACTCCGCACTTAACAAGGAGGGGAGACATCATAACGAGCTATCTCCTTCTCAAGACTTGCTCTCAAGCATTATAGGACTTGCCGACGGTCACCTCATCCGGTTGACAGGTGCCTTCATATCCACGGACAATATATTTAACCCACAGCACAAGAGCACCACTCCACGCTCATGTCCAATGAAACGCGAAAAGCCATATTCTTCGATCTCGGCGGCACGCTGGCGACAGTGTATCCCTCCGTCGCCGAACATATTACACAATCCCTCGCAGACCTTGGACATCCGGTTCCCCATCGAGATGTTGCGGGTGCCCTGGACAGAATCTCGCCCCAATTTGACGATCCTAACAATCATGGATGGACACTGACGCATGAACGCTCATACGCCTTTTGGAATCAGTACTACGTTCGGCTGTTGCAGGAAGTCGGCATTTCACGCGCAAACCGCGTGACGTTTGCCTTGCACATTTATCGCAAATTGAGCCGGCCTCAGGGATATGCGCTCTATACCGACGTCATTCCGGTGCTGGAGCGATTAACGGGCGAGGAATACATGCTCGGTCTGATCTCCAATTGGGAAGCCTGGGGCATGGACCTCATTGAGCACTTAGGCATTCATCGATATTTCCCCACGCAGGTGCTCTCAGGCTGTGTCGGCCTGGAAAAGCCGGACACTGCTATCTTTGCGCTCGCCCTCGCTGAAGCCAAGATCGCTCCCGATCAGGTACTCTACGTCGGCGACAGCGTGCAATTCGACATCGAACCCGCCCACGCCATCGGCATGCGCGCGGTCCTGATCGATCGGCACGCCGATCGCAGCAACGCGGACAACTCGTCCATCCGCTCACTCCGCGAGTTGCACGACCATGAATTCTTGAAATGCTAGGAACGGGACATGGGCGATCCAAATCCCCGCATTCCGCGCAGAAGGTAGGCGCAGGTTTGAAACCTGCGCTACCGGCCCGTCACTCCCGCGCATATCCCAGTATCCCCGTCATTCCCGCGCAAGCGAGATGGTGGATTCACATTTCAAGTGCAACGTTTGTTTGAGGAATACTTCGGCTGGGGTTTGATAGTCAAGGCACTTGCGCGGGGTGTGATTGTAGGCTTGGATAAGTTGCGCAAAGCGCTCTGCGGACATCTCCGCCAGGTCGGTCTTGCGCGGCAGCACCCGCCGCATGCGTCCGATAGCGTTCTCGATGCCTCCTTTCTGCCACGGCGCGTGGGTATCGCAGAAGAAGGTCTGGATGCCCAAGTCATGGAGATGGTAATGACGCGCGAACTCGGTGCCGTTGTCGAAAGTGACGGTCTGTCGCCACGCTTCAGGCAAGACCGCGAGCAGATCGTACATGGTGCTGGCGATGGGGTCTGCCGCCTTGCCGGGCTGGCGCGCAGCGATGAGCAAGCGCGAGTGGCGCTCGTGCAGGGCGAGCACCGCGTGGCCGCCTCTGCCAAAGAGCATCAGGTCAGCCTCCCAGTGGCCGGGGGTTTGGCGGTCGGCCGCCGCCTGGGGACGTTCCGCCAGTGGACGGCGCTTGGCAATGAAGGAGGCCGGACTGCGCCCACTGCGCCGATGGGGTCGCCGTCTCGTCTTGCCTCGCGGCAGGTAGTGCCGCCAACTATAGTCCTTGGTGCGCGCCACCTGTCCGTAGATAAAGCGATAGATGGTCTCGTGGGAGATGGCCGGTCCACCGGCATCCCGCGCCATGTGTCCTGCCACCTGCTCCGGCGACCAGCACTGTCGCAAGTACCCCAGCACGGTCTTGCGCAACGCAGCATCCCGTTCCAGCTTGCCGCCAACCCAGCGCCGCGCCCATGCCTGTTCATCTGCATACGTCGCTTGGTAGCCCTTTGTACGAGACCCATTCCGTTTCACCTCCCGCATAATAGTCGATGGCGCGCGATCCAGAGCTGCAGCAATTTGCCGGTACGAGTGCCCCGCGGTGTGAAGTCGGGCCAGTTCACACCGCTCTTCAATGGAAAGTTGACGATAGTATGTTCCCATGGCAACACCTTAGCATGGTGTTGCACTTCGTTTGTGAGTCTAGCGATTCCAGAGGGTCGCGTGTACGAACTTGCCAAGAGAATGGTAAAGAAAGACAATACTTGCGTATGCGTTCGCACCTCCCCCTCCCCGTGTCGCGTAAAGTCGGCTTCCCGCTCTCGCATCGGGGTGCGACAAGCTCCGTGAGAATGATGACACAGTGCCAATAGAACTAATGCAGCGCAGAGAAGGAGAGCAGCCATGCTAACGGGCGATCTCAAGGCTCTCCTGAAGTCAAAGTTCGGCCATGATAGCTTCATGCCGCTCCAAGAGGAAGTTATCCGCAACGTCCTCGCCGGACAGGACTCGCTGGTCTTGATGCCTACGGGCAGCGGCAAGTCGCTGTGCTACCAACTGCCCGCCCTCTGTCTCGACGGCGTGACTCTGGTCATTTCACCCCTCATTGCACTGATGAAGGATCAGGTTGACTCCCTGCAGAGTCGCGGCATTGCCGCCGACTGCATCAACAGCGCCATGGGCACTAAGCATGCGAAGCGCGTGCAAAAGGCTGCATACGAGGGTCGAATCGACATACTGTATGTGGCACCCGAGCGCGTGGTGACCCGGCAATTTCTTGACTTCCTCCACGCCCTGAAACTCAGCCTCATTGCTATTGATGAGGCACACTGCATCTCCGAGTGGGGCCACGAATTCCGGCCGGAGTATCGCGAACTGCAAGTGCTGCGCGACAATTTCCCGGCGGTGCCGGTAATTGCGCTCACGGCCACCGCGACGGAGCGCGTGCGGCAAGATATAGTTGACCAACTCCGCATGCCAAATGCGGGCTGGTTCGTCACCAGCTTCAATCGTCCTAATCTGACTTATCGGGTATTTCGCAAACAGCAGTTTCGTGAAGACTTGGACCTAGATGCCCTAGTAAAACTGCTGCGCCGAAACAATGACGGCTCTGCCATCGTGTACCGCAACAAACGTGTGGATACCGAGGCCCTAGCCGCTGACCTAGCGGAGCACGACTTCAAAGCCCTTCCCTACCACGCCGGCCTGGAAGACGATGTGCGCCGTGAGACCCAAGAGTTGTTCATTCGGGGCGATGTGCCGGTAATCGTGGCAACGATCGCGTTCGGCATGGGCGTGGACAAGCAGAACGTGCGTCTGGTCGCGCACTATGACCTGCCCAAGAGCGTCGAGGGCTACTACCAGCAAACTGGCCGCGCTGGACGCGACGGGAAACCGAGCGAGTGCATGCTCTTTTATTCCATTGAGGACACAGAGATTCATGACTACTTCAATGGATTTATCGAAGACGCTACACAGCGCAAGAACGCTGAAGCGAGACTTGAAGAAATGATAGAGTATGCCGAGTTGCAGACGTGCCGCAGAGCCTTCCTCCTCGACTACTTTGGCGAGGAGTGGCAGGAAGATAATTGCGGCGCGTGCGACGTATGTCTTGCCGAGTCAAAGCGGACCGACGCCGCAGACACGCACGTCGGCACGCCAGTCGCGCAGCAGGCGACGTCAGCAGTGAGAGGCACTACCGATCTACCCAGCGACTCCCGGGCGGGTGAACCCGCTAAAGAGGATTTAAACCAAGAGCGAATGCGCAAGACTTTCCCGCGAGCCTACGAGCCATGGGCGCATGAGGAAGATCATCAACTGGCAAGCCTTTACGCAGCGGGGTGGTCGATTTCGAAGATCGCGTCAAAGTTGGGGCGCACACCCGGCGCCATCGAGTCTAGGTTGAATTCCGGCCCTCACCTAGAGCGAGTACGACAAACGCCCCCTAGCGCCCGTGCAAGAATCGATCTGGCAGCAAACAGTAGATCGACCTGTGAAAAACCTGGATGCAGCCTCAATGCGCGAAGAGGTTCAGCAACTTGTTGGTTGCACACATGGAAGCTCTGCAAAGAGCCTAATTGCACAAGAAAGTTTCGCCTTCCGGATGAAGGCACGCATGTATACTGCCGCACACACTTCGAAAACATGAAGGCACATGCTCGTGAAGAGAGCCGTGCGAAAGGACTGTGCACTTGCGGAGCTGCTTGCCCACATAGCTACGAATCCTGCCTGGACTGTCATAGGAGTAGCTACGAGTACAAAATCGAGTATGAGCGTGCCCTGGAGGAGAACGTACCTCATCTGGATGCCATAGGAATCTTCAACCTTACCATAAGCTATCGTATTCACAAGATTGAGGAACTTACTGAAGCAGAGTGGGATGTGCTCTTACCAGCATCAGGCGAAAGGAAGCCGAAGATGGATAATCGTCTCCGGTTCCATGCAAAGGGCTTCCTTACTCCCTACCGCAGCTACAGCAGTTCTACAGCAGAAGGAGAGATTGAGGGCTGGCTGAACGAAGAGTTGGCCAACGGCTACGTGTTACAAGATTACGAAGCACTTAGCACCGCGTGGGGAGAGTACGTCTTGGCTATGACTAAGAATGAATTGACCGGAAAGCGGGTGCAGATTCAAGGTAATGTCGAAGTAGAGCGCGACTGGCTCACAGATGGAGAGTAGCGATTGTTATCCTTACCGGGGGGAGAAGGCCCTATACGCCATGCGTGATTCCACCTACACCGATTTCAGCGACATGCTCTTCGACAAGTTGCGCGCTTTACGCAAGGATCTGGCCGAGGAGTTGGCCTTGCCAGCGTACATGGTCTTCCACGACGAGACACTGCGCCAAATGGCTCTTCTCGCCCCACCAGACCGCAAATCCCTACTCCGAATCAAAGGCGTTGGATTAGAGAAGCTCCGGCAGTTCGGTGACCGTTTCATCACCGTGATCAGAGAGCACTTGGAAGAGCAAGGCTCGAGTGGAATAAAGAGTAGCGCATGTCATCAGGAGGACGAACCGGCTGAAGAGCGAGAAACAGGCAGAGAAGAGCGTGCACTTATCGGCAAGACCGAAGTGAAGCGGCGCACGCCCAAGACTCGCCGAGCACATTCTCCCAAGCTTGAATACCACAGGTGTGTGGAGGCACTCTTGGCTAAATTGGTGGACTGCCTCGTGACGCCCGCAAACGAATCAACTGGTTCGGAACAGTTGCTCAGGAACCAAGTCGAGCAAATTTTGTCAGCTCTGCCTAACAAACGTGAGGCACACATCGTTAGACTTCGGTTCGGGCTTGAGGATGGGCGCGCAATGACGCTCGAAGAGATCGGCAAAGTATTTGGCGTAACAAGGGAACGCATCAGGCAGATTGAGAAGAAGGCACTGCGGAAACTACGTCATCCAAGCAGACTAAGATTACTCGAACCTCTGTTTGAAAAGAACAGTTTATCCACATCCGACAACAAGGTCGACATCACCCGGCCACGTCGAGAACTCAATCCTAATACACACATAGCACGCATACGCAAATCGCACCCGCGCGCCTACGAACTGTGGTTACCCGAAGAAGACCAACAACTGGCGAATCTGGTCGAAGCGGGACGCTCCCTCCCGGAAATCACGTCAGTATTGGGACGACAGCCCTCCGCCATAGAGTCCAGGCTCAATTCCAGTCAGCATCTAAGCACTACCAACAAAGCACGTTCATGAGTAAAGATGAACCACACAACGTCCGCTTGCCGCTGGGGTGGAGGGTAGTAGAGTCAAAAGTCGCCTACAATGGCCGGTTCCCGGTACGTGAAGACGTGCTGGAGGCTGAGCTGGACGGCAGGCGCATGCTGTACACCTATCTGGATATCCGGCGGGATGCGGTAGCCGTGCTGGCACTTACCGCTGCGGGTGAAGCCGTGCTCGTCCGCCAATACCGACACCCGCTGCGACGCACCACGCTCGAAGTGCCCGCGGGCGCGCTCGACCCCGATGAAGACCCCGTATCCGGCGCACTGCGCGAATTGGAAGAAGAAACCGGCTATCGTGCGGGAGAAATCCAACCGTTGGGTCTCTATCATCCCAGCACACCCCTCTTGCCGCTTATGATGCGTCTTTACTTTGCAACCAATCTTGACTATCATGCTCCCAGGCCTGACGCGTTTGAGATCATCCAGGTTGAGTTCGTGCCGGTGGGAGATCTCTTGCAGCAGGTGCTCGACGGCAAGCACCCGGAGGCGGCGTTGACGGTAAGCGTGCTATTCGCCGCCCAACGCGGCTGGCTGCCGGTATGAAAGCCAGGGGCAGAGCCTTATCATTCCCGCGTTCGCGGGAGTACGAATCAAGATGAAGTAGAATATGCGCAATCAATCTGTGCTCCTTGTCGGTGCGGATAACCTCGCTGAACGTGTGGAGGCGTATAAACGCCTGCTACCGGCAGACGCCATTACTATCCTCAAGCCCGAGAGCACCAGCGAATCTCGAAACACGTTTCTCGGCGTGCCGGTTGCCCACGAGTGGCCGCAGGAAAACGGCGGCATTGCAGATATCGCCGGCGACGTCGCCGCAAGAGCCGTTACCGCGCGCCGTGCTCTGGAGAGCGGTCGGCAGGCGATCATTCACCCACCGTTCGGCGATTCACACGCCAACGCAGAGGCTATTCTTGCTGCGGCCGGCGGCGGCGCGCGCGTTGCGCTGCCGGTTCACTTCACCCACAAGTACGAGACCGCCGCACAATCCGCGCGCACAGGCATCGGCGAAATCATAACTGTGCGTGCCATCCGCGTTTTCGCTCCCGCCCAGGCATGGCAGCAGAGCCTCTTTCAACTCATGGAATCGCTTGTGTTGCTGGGAGGCCCGCTGCAGAGAATCTACGCGAAAGCCGCTTCACTTAAGGCATCCAATACCGACACCGTGTATTGCAACGGCCGCTACGCAAATCGTGCAATCTTCTACGGCGAGATGAGTGCTGCGTATCCGAGCCAATACCGCAAGGAAGTGATCGAAGTCACGGGGCGCGAAGGCATGGTGGAGTACGATTCCAATGCGCGTAGCTTCTGGATGGCGTCCGAGAGTGGGGTTACGCTCACGGAGGCGTACCACCGTTCGCCATATGAGAAGATGGCTGCCGCCTATCTGCAGTCCTGGGAAGCAGACAGTGAGTCAACCCAAAGTCTCCCCGATCCCTTGCCAATCCTGCGGGCCTATTGGGCAGCCATGGAGAGCATTGAGCGAAATGAGGTGGTCACGCTATGACTGCGACACGGGCACTGAACCTCGGCGTCATTTCGTTCGATCACGGCCATCAGAATGGCTACGTCTCGGAAGCTCTCAAACTGCCGTCCGCCCGGCTTGTCGCGGCAGCGGATGCCATCCCAGAGCAACTCGACCGCATGCAGGCCATGCTCGCCGCGCATCCTGAAGCTCCGGCAGTGAAAGTCTTTTCCGATTACCATGAGCTTCTGGAGCTTGACGAGGTCGAGGCGGTCTCTATATGCTCAGCAAACGCCGATCATGCCCAAATGACGATCGACGCCGCCAAGGCCGGCAAGCACGTTCTCTGCGAGAAACCGCTTTCCATTACCCTGGAAGAGGCGGACGCAATGATTGCTGCTTGCAAAGAAGCGGGCGTGTTCTTGGGCACAGCGTATCCATGCCGCTTTGCGCCTGTTGCCTGGCACGCCAAGCAGCGCGTGGATGCGGGAGAGATAGGTGAGATACTTGCTATGCACGGCACGAATCATCTGCGGCCGATGACGACCGGATGGTTCATCGATCCACAACGCTCGGGCGGCGGTACGATCCGCGACCATATTGTCCACGTCACCGACTTGATGCGCTGGTTTACCGGGAAGGAAGTGGCTGAAGTGTATGCCGAAGGGGATACGCTCAAGCGGCCGCACATCGACGTGGACGATACCGCGATACTCGTTGAGACCTTTGAAGGCGGTGCTATTGCCTCCACCGACCCCTCGTGGAATAGGCCCGAAAACTGGTCCAAGTGGGGCAATGTGTATCTGCGCTTGCTTGGCACGCGCGGCATGATCGAGTTTGAAGTCACGGGACAGGCGGTCGTGCGGACGGAAACGAAGAGCGGCTCCGTCACGTCGATTGATACCTCAGAGTCAATGAATTACTATTTGCTTAAGGATTTTTGCGAGGCAATTATCGCTGGACGCTCTCCGTTGGTCACAGGGGAAGATGGTCGTGCCGGCGTGGAAGCAATCCTGGCAGCGTACCGGTCCATCGAAGAGGGACGACCGATTCGGCTGCGCGACGGCTAGGATAAATGGTCCTTGTGATAGAGAGCCCATGTATAACGCTCCGGTGAGTGGAGGAAAGTAATGCGACGACGTCTCTTCTTGGTAATGGCAGGCGGCAGTGTGCTCAGCGCGTGTAAGCTCGGCATTGGGGAAGCGCCACCCGATGAAGCCCAGTACATCCCCTTGCGAATTCTCACGTACTCCGAGATCGTCCACCGTGGAAAAGTTGCGGTCTTGATGGCGGGCTCGAAAGAAGGCAGCGAGATCACGCCCGCGCTCATGCGCGGCGAGGATACGATCTCGATTGAGGAGTTCACGTCGAAGACTGCGGGAGTGAACGGCCTAGTGCGGTGGTCGTGGACGGTGCCGGAGAGCCTAGAGCCTGGCAAATACACGATCATGGTCACGGCAGTAGCCGAGCAAGGCGAGATTTCCTGGACTGAGGAGTTCGAAATCAGGTAACGCCGAATGAAGGGCATGACCATGGCGGACGATCTCCTGAATACTGCCGTTGTCGGTGTGGGCCTCATTGGTGAGCAGCACGCCGACGTTTATGCCGCGTATGAACGGTCGAACCTCTCGCTTGTATTTGACGCTAACCCGGATCGCGCCCAATCTGTGGCAGAGCGACTGGGTAGCAAAGCGGCTCCCGATCTGGACACCATTGCGGCTTCCGACGTAGCGCTCGTGAGCGTGGCTACACCTGATTTTGCCCATCGTGATGCGGTTGTTGCCATGCTCGAGGCCGGCAAGCACGTGCTCGTCGAAAAGCCGTTGGCCACGAGTGTCGCCGATGCTTTGGCAATGGTACAGGCCGCCGAACGCAACAATCGGCTCCTAAGCGTTAGCCTGGGCAATCGCTGGAGTGATGATATCCAAGATCTCCGCGACTGCGTGCAGAGCGGCGAAATCGGCGACCCGATCTTTGGCTTCTCCCGTCTCTCCGATACGGTGTGGGTGCCAACGAAAATGCTCTCGTGGAGCAGCGAATCCGGCCCCCATTGGTTCCTCTTTCCCCACACGATGGACTACATGCGCTGGATCCTCGGGCAAGAAGCCGTGCGGGTCTATGCGCGCGGTGAAAAGCGCCTTCTGCCCCAGAAAGGCGTGGACGCCTATGATTTCGTGCAGGCAATGGTAGAGTTTGAAAATTGCACGGTGACCTTCGAGACCTCTTGGATTGTGCCGGAAGGCTACCCTGCCATCGTGGAACAGTATCTTTCTCTCTACGGCACGAAAGGGAAAGTAACCCTCGACCGCTCCAATCGCGGCTTCGCACTGGATACGGAAGAGCGCCAACTGTCCATTAGACCCAAGATGTGGTCGTATTTCAAGACTCCGGAATCCTGGGGCAATTCCATGCGGAATATGGTGGATTGCGTTCTGGACGGCGGCGAACCGGCGATACCCGGTCGGGATGGACTGGCTGTAGTCGCGATGATCGAAGCCGCCGAACGCTCCATCATCACCGGTCAGCCAGTAGAACCGGCGGGATTGATCATGCAGCAGATGGAGCACTAGTGTCGGCCGGCCGTAAGTAGCCGGTGCGGCTACCCACTGACAGACGGGGATCGCTTCGGCTGCAAGTCAGACAAAATGCATCGAAAATACGTGGGGCGTGTTTGTGCGCCCCCTCTTCGTGTACGGGGGAATTGGGGAAATGGACCAAATTGGCATCGGCGTGATCGCCGCCGGACAAATGGGTCAACGGCACGCGAACATTTACCGGCAGCTTCCCGAGGTGCAACTGCGGGCAGTAGCCGACCTGAATCCACAGGCCGCCCACGCTGCCGCCGATCCGGCCGGCGCCGACGTTTACGCTGACTGGCATGACGTGCTCGCGCGCGACGACATTCAGGCGGTGAGCATCTGCCTGCCGGACTGGCTTCACCGCGACGCGGTGATTGCGGCCGCTGAGGCCGGCAAGCACATCTTGCTTGAAAAGCCGTTGGCCATAGAAGTTGCAGACGCGGATGCCATGGTCGCTGCCGTGGAGCGCGCCGGTATCACGCTCCTGGTAGGGCATACCCTCCACTTCGACCCCCGCTACGCTATGCCGCTGGAGTCATACCGACGCGGCGATATCGGCGACATCATTCACGTGTTTGCCCGCCGCAACAACCCTATCACCAGCGCCCGGAAGTTCGAGGGGAACACGACAGTCCTGCAGTTTCTGGGCATCCACGACATCGAGTACGTGCTTTCGATGGTGAACGAACCGGTTGTGCGCGTGACGGCGGAGTCGCATCGCGTACTGGCGACAGACCTCGGCATCGATGACGCGGTCTTCACGCTTGTGAAATTCGCTTCCGGCGCCGTTGCCAGCTTTGAGCACGCGTGGACCCTGCCCGTCCAGACGTATCGCGCGCTGGACGCCCGCCTCGACGCCGTCGGTACTCAGGGGATGATCCGCATTGATTGCGCCCCGGCCACCAGCATGACGATCTCAACGCACGGCGTTGACACCCACGATACGTGGTACGGTCCGACCTTCGGCGATGATTACGCGGGCGCCATCTACCACGAGGTCAGACACTTCGTGGACTGCGTGCGCACCGGTAAGGAACCGGCAGTGAAGCTGGCCCACGCGCATGAGGCAGTGCGCGTCGTGGCAGCGGCCCAGCAGTCAGCAGCAAGCGGCAAACCCGTCACCTTAGCGGGTGACAACTAGAGCCTACGAGAATGTCTATACTCAAGAACTGCTTTTCTTTGCAGACCACCAAGCTCTCGTACAAGTGCCGCACAAGCTACTATTCCAGCAACTCGCTCTGCCTACACTTTCCGTTCGTGCTGAGCCTGTCGAAGCACACTCCTGATGAATCACGAGGTCCAGCTCCCAAATCCGTTCGTGCTGAACCTGTCGAAGCTCGCCCCTGGAAATGCAAAGAGACGACCGGAGAACCGTTCGTGCTGAGCCTGTCGAAGCACACTCCTGATGAATCGCGAAGTCCGACCCCCACATCCGTTCGTGCTGAGCCTGTCGAAGCACACTCCTGGTAATGCAAAGAGACGACCGGAGAACCGTTCGTGCTGAGCTTGTCGAAGCACACTCCTGGTGAAGCGCGAAGACCGACCCCCACATCCGTTCGTGCTGAGCTTGTCGAAGCACGCGAGTTGCGGTGGCTGAAAGGTCACCTTGCTCTCACGCCACAACCCGCTCAAGCTGGCTAAACACCTTTTCAAACGCCCGCACGTAGGCCGCCATCAAAGTCTCATCGTTCGGCGGGGTCAGCCCCATTAACGGGATGACCCTATCCACCGCGCTTGAAGCGTGTGGATAGTCTTCAGGGCGGTATTCAATCGGCTCGCCGTAGCAGCACGTCCAGGGACAGCCGCGGCCGTAGCCCTCCTGCTCTTGGAAGAGCGTCATGCGGGGCAGCAGGAACTCAGCGCGGCCCAGGCCGACGCCTTCCGCTCGCAAAGCCTCGCGCACCTTTTCGCTCGCAGGGCCGGGGGCGATGTCGAGGCCCGCCTCTTTCGGCACGAACTCCGCCACGTAACGAAAATAGACGTGCGTGCGACCGGGCGGCACTTGCGGCAAGCGCAGACCGGGAATGCCAGCCAGGTGCTCACTTAGATAGGCGGCGTTTGCTTGAATGCGGGCAGTTGTGTCGGCCAGGCGCGTGAACTGCGAGCGAATGAAAGCATTGGTCATCTCGGTCCCGCGGTACATCCAGCCCATGCCGTAGACGTTATACTCGCGCTCACCGTCGGTGCGCCGCCGTTCGCCGAATTGCTGCACCCGCGCCGCCATGTCCCAGGCTTCCTCATCATCGGTTACCAGCGCGCCGCCTTCACCGCCGGGCAGATTCTTGTTGCCGTTAAAGCTAAACGCGCCGATGTGGCCGAGGGTGCCGACCGAGCGCCCATTGTACGTCGCCGCTTGCGCCTGGCAACAGTCCTCGATCACCTTCAGCCCGTGCTTACCCGCCACCGCCATGATGCCGTCCATGTCGGCGGGCAAGCCGTAGAGATGCACCGGCAAGATGGCGCGCGTGCGCGGCGTGATCTTCGCCTCGATCTGCTTGGGATCGAGCGTGTAGGTTTTAGGATCGATGTCGGCAAAGACCGGAATCGCGTTGTGATGCAGGATGCTGGTCGCCGTGGACGACCAGGACATAGGCGTGGTAATGACCTCGTCGCCCGGCTGCACACCGGCCGCGGCCACAGCCATGTGCAAGGCCGCCGTGCCGCTGTTCGTCACCAGGCAATGGCGCGCGCCCACGTATGCCGACCATTCCACCTGCAGCGCCATCGCTTCCGGCGCTGCCGCACCCCACAACACGCCGCGCTCCAGCACACCCATCACCGCTGCTTTGTCCGCCGCCGCCACCTGCGGCCACGGCTGCACCGCGCCCTCGCCCACTGCCTGCGGACCGCCCAATATCGCCAGCTCCCCCTGCGTACCCAGCATCGCTTTCTCCTCCTTGCTAGCTCCGACTCAGACCCAAGCGCACTCTATCCACCTGACACTAGTCCCTTGGCAGACTCTCCGATCCCCGATTTGGATTCACAGATTCCTGCTATTGCTATTCCCACAACTTATTCTGGTAGATTTGCTGGCACGAGGTTGCCGTCTTCATCCAGGCGTAACAGGTCGCGGCGGTCAGTGCCGTCTGGGGCAACGGTATAGAGTTGGAGCTCTACACGGTTGCCACCGGGCGTATAGATCGCGATGCGGGCGCCGTCCGGCGACCATGCCGCAATGTATGGCTCGTCACCCCACTTTACGTATTCCCCCTCTACCAATCCAGTCACCACGCCACTCTCTATGTCCACCACGCACGCCCCAAGGTCACAGGAATACAGTATCTGTTTGCCGTCCGGCGCCCACGACACTGTGTGAATGGCAAACTTGTAACGACTGTTAGAATTCTCCAATACCTCTCGCTCAGTGATGGTCGTGATAAGCCTCTCGTCGGAACCGTCGGCTGCCAGCGTGAAGAGCCCTACGTAGTCGCCAAAGTACTTGGCCACCGCCAGCCGTTGCCCGTCCGGCGACCAGGAGGCCACGCTAACCGAATCCTCTGCAAGCAGTGTCAACTCCGTCCCGTCGACACGTACGGAGTAAAGGATTTTTCGATGCGGCACTTGCGTCCAATGCTCCCCTTCATTGACAAGAAATGCCAGGCGTTCCCCGTCTGGAGACCATGCTGCGGGCGCGAGCGTTACACCTCTGAGTTCGGGAGGAGTTATCAGCAGCACGTCCGAGCCGTCTGCCGCCATCGAATAGAGTTGCGCGTTGAATGAATGAGATGTTTGTCCAGTTGCTTTGACTGCTCGATTCGTTACAAAAGCAATCCGCTTGCCATCAGGAGACCACACCGGATAGTGATCGAGGCGAAAGTCCTGCGTCAGCCGCCGCGGCTCGCCGCCTGTCAGGGAGACAACGGCGATCTCGTACTGGTACCTCCCTCGCTCGTAGATTTCATCTTCTCCTGCAACGATTACGTCCGGATCCTGGTTGCGCATGTAGGTCGAACTAGCGTTGGGGAATTGGCAGGTAGAATATACAATCCACTTTCCATCCGGGGACACATCGCCATAGAACCCGAGGGAAAAAGCATACCCTGGGTTTGCATCCTCTACAGCTGCGCGCACTTGAGTTCCATTGCGGTCTACTATCCAAATACCAACTGCCGGTTCATTCCAACTTCCTTGCCCATAGTCAAAGACAAACCACCCACTGTCAGCTGTCCAGTGTAAGAAGTGATCGTGTAGCTGCTCTTGGGGCGGGCCGAGAGAAGGACCACAGTCATAGCCCATTTCGTATTCCACAACTGTAGAAGGTCCTTGGGGCGAAGCGGTTTGCACGCGCACGCATGCATAAATCAATGACGACCACAACAATAGAAATCCAATCATCGCTAGCCCATACTTCTGCGTCATCGATTACTAATCCATTGCTTCACTTCGTCTGATGTATGGCGAATATTGCCATAGTGTCCAACGGATGCGGCGAACAGTCAGGCTCACTCTGTTTACTATAGTTCATCACGGCGTCGTCCAATTCTGGATGGACAATGGGGCCATATATCCCCAAAGCATGGCCCGCTTCATGCACTAATGAGCTGTACGGGTAGTTGTATTTGTCCATCGTATTGGGGCACGTGTTGAATACTATAAGAGGTGCCACTTCGGCTTTCCCTAGCTTTCTGCCAATCCTGTGAAACATCTAGTTCCTATTGAGTCGTTGTATCTATACTGCCTGCACTATCGGAGTAGCTGCAGAGTCTTTCATCACTATTCATCCTCTGGCGGGTTGGCGGGCACGAGGTTGCCGTCGTTGTCCACGCGTATCAGGTCACGTCGGTCTGTGCCGTCAAGGGCCACTGTGAAGAGTCGAGAATGTATGTAGGGGTGCGGATCAGCAGGAGCGTAGAGAGCGATGCGCGTACCGTCCGGCGACCACGCCGCTGTGTAGGATTGAAATGGATACTTACCAACTACCTCACTAACTAACCCAAGTTGCCATCCATTCCCAACATCAACAACACACGCGCCTTCATTACAGGAGTACAGAACCTTGGTGCCATCCGGCGACCACGATACCGTGTTGATCAAGGACTTGTAGTCAGATTTCCAAAGTGCTAACCTCTCAAAGTCTGTGATGCCGGTAATCAGCATCTGGTTGGAACCGTCGGCCGCTAGGGTATAGAGCCCAAGCTCATCACCAACCAGCCTTGCCAGGGCGATTTGTTGCCCATCCGGCGACCATGACGCCACACCAACCACATTCTCTGCTACTTTCTGCAAGTCCGAGCCATCGGCACGCGCGGTGTAGAGGGTCTTTTGACGCGGCCAGTTCTCCCAGTCGTATACCTGAAACGCCAACCGCTCCCCATCCGGCGACCACACCAGCGGCCCGGTAGCTAATTCCAGATTGCGTGTCTCCTGTATTTCTCGCACTTCCGACCCATCCGCCGCCATCGTTAGGATCGTTCTTATAGGTATCCTGCCGCGGGTACTGTCAAGAAACGCAATGTAAGCGATACGAGTACCGTCAGGGGACCATGACGGAAAATGGTCAAGATAGCGGTTGTTTGTAAGGCGCTGTGGTACGCCACCGTCCATGCTGATCAAGGCGACATCATACTCGTCAGGCGAAAACACGGGTAGGGAGAGCAAGGCATTGCTGCGCCTAGCGGCAAGGCTCTGTGCGTCCCAAGGAAACTGGCAAGTGGAAAAGACTACCTGCAATCCGTCCGGGGACAAGTCAGCATGGAAGCCATAGTGGAAATCGCCTCGTGGATTGGCATCAACCAGCATACGCAACTGGGTGCCGGCAGCGTCCGCGATCCAAATGGCTGTGCCGTGGGAAAACATGAGTTGTTGTCCATCCGGAGTCCACTCAAGGAAAAGGTCGCTGAATGGAGAAAAATAATCCTCCTCCTCTGGACCAGTCGCTCCGCACGGGAATACAGTTGTTTCGCTACCTGTTTCTGGTGCCGGCGACACGGTCCGCTGCGGGGTTGGCTTTGGGGTCGGCTGAGCGACCGCGGCGGAACCATCGCTCATTTCTTGCGCGCAGCCGGCCGTGCCGAGATAAAGCGCAATGGTCAGAACACCCAGCACTGACTTCTTGATCCAATGCATCATTAGAGTCTCTAGAGTCTCTCTCAATCACTCACTCTGATAAATCGCGTAGATCGCCATGATGTCCAGCGGACGCGGCGAACAGTCTTGTTCATCGAATTCAACGGCAAAGCCCTGCATGTCAAGTGAGCCTTCCGGTCACAGTTCATCACGATTTATCCTCCGGCGGGTTTGCCGGCACGAGGTTGCCGTCTCGATCTGCCCGGATAAGATCGCGCCGGTCCGTCCCATCTGGAGCAACCGTGAAGAGTTCTACGAGTTCGCCGCCATAGTAATTGGCCGGCATGTATATCGCGATGCGCGCGCCGTCGGGAGACCACGCCGCAAAGTGCGGGCCGGGCCAACCCCCTAGTCTATCTTCCAGCTCGATCACCTGCCCGTTTTCAATGTTGACAACGCACACGCCTACGTCGCAGGAATAAAGAAGCTGTGTGCCGTCCGGCGACCAGGCCACGGTGTGAATTGAAGACCGGTATGGCTCCCATCCACCCCTCAGTTCTTCCCGCGTAGTAATGGTAGCGATGAATTGGGTGTCGGAACCGTCAACCGCCAGGGTGAAGAGCGCCACGTCATCGCCGGCATACTTCGCCACAGCCAACCGTTGGCCATCCGGCGACCACGCGGGCACGCTGACCACTTCCTCTGCGAGCAGCGTCATCTCCGAGCCGTCGACCCTCACCGTGTACAAGTTTCTCATGAGCAAATCGACGGGCCCGGCATTCGCCAGAAACGCTAAGCGTTCTCCATCCGGCGACCACACCGGCGGCGCCAGGGTCAGGCCATACTCCCCGGGCGGCGCCACGCGCTGCACGTCCGAGCCTTCCGCAGCCAGGATATAGAGTCCCAAATTCCCATCATCATCGCCCGAAGAACCAAAGGTGCGGGAAGCCGCGAGGAAAGCGATGCGGCTGCCATCCGGCGACCAGATGGGATAGTGGTCGAGGTATGAGTTGGTGGTTAGCCACCGTTGACCCGTGCCGTCTATACTGATGACGACCACCTCGAAATCGAAGAGTGCCCGATCCTGGCTTGACCTATTCAATTTCGAGGACTCGCAGCTTGCATAGACAAGCTGTGTGCCGTCCGGCGATATGTCGGCATGGTGACCGTACATGGAGCCATGCCCGGGATTAGCGTCAACGAGCATATCCAATTGACTGCCCGCTGCATCTACCCTCCAAAAAGCCGTGTGGTCATATGGGCTATGATCCAAACGCTTTCCTTCTACAAAAGCGTAATTGAATAGCAGATTCGCACCATCCGGCGTCCACGCGAGAACATGCCTCTCCGCACCCAGGTTAGGAAGCATAAGCCCCAACGGTCCACATGGATAGCTGCCGTTGATAATTGTCCTGCCTTCCGAGGTCGGCGAGGGTGCCACCGTCGGAGTGCTTTGCTCTGCGACCGGCGTCGCTGACCGTACACCGACCGGCTGCTGCTGGCAGCCGACGAAGCTCAGTGTCAGGAGCACAAAGAACCCTAACCGTGCCAGCCAAATCGATGCTCGCCGCATGGTCTGAATTCCTTCCTCAACGTCGTGACTGATGCAGCGCATGAATTGCCATGATGTCAAACGGATGCAGTGAACAGTCAGGATCATCGAATGACCGCACATGGCCGGGGTTACTCCGGTCACAGTTCATCACTATTCGTCCTGCGGCGGGTTCGCCGGTACTAAGGTGCCGTCGTCTTCCATGTGTATCAAGTCGCGGCGGTCAGTGCCGTCAAGATTCATGGTCGCAAGCCGGCTGTATCCATCAAAGAGGGCGATGCGTGTGCCATCCGGCGAGAAGGCCACGAGAGTCTGAAAATTGCGGTGAGGCACAACGCCCAGGCTCACTTTGTGCACCCCCATGCCGTCAGGTTGCATTACGAAAAGCTCAAGATCATCGGAAATAACAAGCAACGCCGATCCATCCGGCGACCACGACACGTGGATAGCAGGACGGGTCAAACCCATCACCTTCTGCATATCGGTGCCGTCGGGGCGCACGGTGTGGACGCCACTTTCCTCGCCTGACCTCACAAAAGCGAGATACTGCCCGTCCGGTGACCATGCCGGTTGCACTAGAGTTGATAGGGCAATTGCGGTTTGCTGCATACCGTCTACGCGCACTGTGTATAAGGCTGTCTTCTGCGGATCACGCACTTCCCCTCTCTCTCGCAACGCTAGTTCAAGATACGCCAGGAACTTTCCATCCGGCGACCAGACCGGCGGCAAGAGCGCGGCCCCTCTATGCTCGGGGGGCGCCATGCGCTGTACATCGGAACCGTCTGCGGCCATCGTGTAGAGCTCGGCGGCGGTCGGATGGTAGTTTACATTTGCGGACTTCCTGTGAAGCGTAGAGATGAAGGCAATCCGCTTTCCATCGGGCGACCACACGGGGTAATGATCCATGTCACGGTTCTCAGTGAGCCGTCGCTTCCCGGTGCCGTCAAGGTTCATTAGCGCAATCTCATAGTGGTATTTCTCTTGTTCTGCCACCTCATAATCGATTCCCGTCGGAAACTTACAACTGGAATAGACGATCTGCGTACCGTCCGGCGACACGTCGGCGTGCATCCCATAAGAGGCCCTATCGAATGGGCTCACGGTAACGAGGTTGCGCAGTTGAGTGCCGTCGGCGTCTGCAATGTAAATATCCTTCGTTCCATAACTAAACAGCACCTGGCTTCCCTCCGATGTCCATGTGAGGAAATACCTCTGGTAGATATCCCTATATGCAATGGGCCACCCAGGGGCTTCGTACCAGTCGCATGGGAGGTCTGCAGGGATGCGTGGAGGATTCGTTGTCAGTGTCCGATAGACGAAGTCTGGAAACTGCAAAAGAAACAGGCCAAGTGCAAGAAGCAGCGCCAAGAGAATAAGAACCACTACCCAAGCCCATTGGCGCAGCCGCATCATTGCTGTTCAATTCCTCAATCTACTGTCTGGTAGAGCGCATAGATCGCCATGATGTCCATCGGATGCGGGGAAACAATCCGGCTCACAGATTTCAGTTCGGCCACCGCCAAACTCTAGGAGAGCAGAGGGCGTCTCGCAGTAATCCATCACGATTCTTCCCACGGCGGGGAATTGGCCGGCATTGGGTTGTCATTGCTGTCCGCATTTATCAGGTCCCGTCTGTCTGTGCCGTCGGGGGCCACCGTGTAGAGTTGAGATGGCACAATGAAGCCATTTGCCCAGTGGCCGGGTATATTGATGGCGATGCGCTTGCCATCCGGCGACCAGGCTACACGTGTCTCACCAGGGTCACCAGAGGAAGATCCCAAGCTCACTTGGCGCAGGCCTCTCCCGTCTGCTTCGATCACGTTCAGTTCAAGTTCATCGGTAATCACGTAAAACGCTGATCCATCCGGCGACCACGAAACATGGATCGTAGGCCGAATCAACTGCAAAACCTGCTGCAGGTCAGTGCCGTCGGGACGTGCCGTGTAGATGCCTCGCGGTTCATCCGTCTTCACAAAGGCAAGAAACCGTCCGTCCGGCGACCACACGGGTGGTAAGGGCGCTGCGCCTCTATGCTCGGGCTTCGCCAACCGCCGCACATCAGACCCGTCTGCCGCCATAGCGTAGAGCTGGATGTTAGCCGGAAAGTAGTGTCGGTCACTGGACATCCTGTGGAGAGTGGAGAGGAAAGCAATCTGCTTCCCATCGGGCGACCAAACGGGATAGTGGTCTAAACCGTAGTTTTCCGTAAGCCGCTGCTTTCCGGTGCCATCAAGATTCATTATTGCGATTTCATAATGGTATAGCTCTTGCTCTGAATAACGATACTCCGTTCCTGTTGCAAATTCACAACTCGTATAAACGACCTGGGCACCGTCGGGTGACACATCGGCGTGAATTCCATACGAGGGGAAGTTGAACTGGCTTATGGTGACAACGTTTCGCAAGCGGGAGCCCGCTGCGTCAACAATGTAGATGTTCTTTCTGTCAATGTTGAACAGGAACTGGGTTCCATCCGGCGTCCATGTCAGGAACTTTTGCCGATAAATGTAGCGCGACGTATCGGAGTGGAAGCTTAGACCACACGGATAATTCGGTTCAAGACGAGTTATCGTCCGCGGCGTATTGAAATAGGACAGCGCAATAACGAATGCCAGCCCAACAATCAACACCGTGAGGACTAGCAGCACGAGCAGTCCCAAGCGACGTAGACTTATCATCGCTAGTTCGCCTTCAATCTACGGTCTGATAGAGCGAGTAAATGGCCATGATGTCCAGTGGGTGCGGCGAACAATCCGGCTCGCTGAGTTTAATGCGCTTACGATGAACAGCCAATGGTTCAGGAGAAACTAGAGGATAGTTCACCACTGATTGTCCTTCGGCGCGTTGGCAGGCGCCAGCTTGCCGTCGTCATCCACTCGTATCAGGTCGCGGCGGTCGGTGCCGTCTGGGGCGACCGTGAAGAGTTGCGGTGGTACGTAAGCGTAACCGTACCTGTCACCGGGCGTATAGATTGCGATGCGGGCGCCATCCGGCGACCATGCCGAAACGTACTGCTCTCCCCATGATGTCGAACGGATTTGGTGTACAGCCCGGCTCACAGAATTTTGTTCGGCCACCAACAAACTCCAGGAGAGTAGGGGATATCTTGCTGTAATCCACCACTATTCATCTTCCGGCGGGTTGGCGGGGGCCAGGTTGCCATCTTCATCTAGGGTCACAAGGTCCCGCCTATCTGTCCCGTCACGTGCCAGGGTGTAGAGTTGAAACTCTGCGAAATCGCGCTCGTCACGTGGGACGTAGAATGCTATGCGTGCGCTGTCCGGCGACCATGCCGCCATCAACCCAGAGTTGGATCTGAGCCCAGCCGCAAGCAATACTGGATCGAGCGCCATTTCCACCGTACTTAAGCCGTTGCCATCCGGTTGAAAGAAGTAGAGACGATAATCCGAGACTGCGAGGATTTCCAGCCCATCCGGTGACCACAGCACTTGAGTGATTTCCCATTCAGTTTCTTGCGCTTCCAGAATCTGCACTAGTTCGGTACCATCGGGACGGGCAGTGTAAATGCCCGCGGCCTTGCCCTCCTCGTCAGCTCTAACGAAGGCAAGGTAATTGCCGTCTGGTGACCACGACGGCAGGAACGCCGTCGCGGCGGCACCTCGGCGTCGGCGTCGCGCAATCGGCACTTCTGCAATCCGTGTCAACTCCGAGCCATCTGGCCTAACCGTATAGAGAACATGCCGAGAAGGATAGGAAGGGCCTGGGCCTGCACTGACCAAAAACGCCAAGTGCTCTCCGCCCGGGGACCATACAGGCGGCGCCAGAACTACTGCACCTAGCCACGCCTCATCAGATGCCTCAATGCTCTCTCGCTTGAATCCCTCTAGCATCATTATTATGGCGTTTGTTTCCCATCTCTCAGTGCTCACTTTGACCAATGTGGATGCTAGCAGCCGCACGTCCGATCCGTCTGCCCCCACCGCATAGACTTCAAGATTTTCCTCTATGGAGCGGTGCCATGTGCGTGGGTTTGCAAGGAAAGCGATCTGAGCACCATCAGGTGACCATACCGGGTAGTGGTCAAGGTACACGTTCGTTGTCAGTCGCTGTTTTTCCGCGCTTGCCAAATCAACGACGGCGATCTCGTAGTTGTATTTGTGCCGCTCGGGCCTTGATCCGTATTCTCTGATTTCTTCTGTCCGATACTCGCACGTCGCATAGACGATCTTGTCGCCGTTTGGCGACACATCCGCATAGAAGCCGAAAATGGACTCATACTCAGGATTGGAATGAGCAATCCGCCGCAACGAACTGCTGCTGTCATCCACTGTCCATATCTCCCCCTCGTGACCAAATACCAAACCAGAGCCATCAGGTTTCCAATGGAGAAAACCATCGTAAAAGACATCACCTTTTGACCAGAACGGACCCGGACCGCATGGATAGTTGTAATGATCTATGGTCCTTCCATGTGGTGGCGCTCCCGCTTCCCCGCAGCCGACTACACCCAAGACGAACATTGCAATTGCTAGCAGTGTTAGTGTTGTCTGATCTTGTCTAAGAATCACAATATATTATGGTGCGCGCACTTGTTGAAGGGCGCGTCACCCCCTTTGGGTAGTAGAGGACTATCAAATGGGAGATCAGGAGATTCCTCGCTGCAGTACATCACTGTGTCTCCTCCGACGGGTTTGCCAGCACCAGGTTTCCATTCTCTTCCGCAGCTATCAAGGTGCGCCTATCTGTCCCGTCGCGCGCAATCGTATAGATATGAATTTGTTGTCTTCCGCTAAAATCCCAGACGCTTGCCGCGATTCGTTCCCCATCCGGTGACCACGCGGCAAGTATTGGAGCATCCTCTGGGCCCCACCCAGCCATGCGAATGTGGGGCATGCTTAGCAAGTCTACCTTGCGCAAATCACTGCCGTCGGATTGGATGAGGAAGACGTGATTCCACGAAGCGTCAACGACGAGCAGCTCCGGTCTCGTAGGCGACCACGAGATTTGAGGGAGATCCCATGGGTCCCAAGGCTCATCCAACTGCACCTGCCCGAGTACCGTGCCGTCGCTGCGAGCGACATGGACGAAGCTGGTGCTATCAGACTCTCCGTCCCAAACCCACGCGACTATGCCAAGATACTCTCCGTTCGGCGACCACAAGACATGGGAGACGTTGCCTGGGATATCTAGCAGTTTTTGTTTCTCGGATCCGTCGGGACGGGCCGTGTAAACGGGAGATACGATGCCGGAATTGCCCTCTTCGGCAGCGGTCGCAAAGGCGAGAAGCTCTCCGTCCGGCGACCATGAGGGCACGGGAGGTGGCATTCTTTGTAGTGTCCGCGTTTGCGTATTCAATACCCGTCCGATCCGTGTCCGCTCCCCCGCTCCATCTGCGCGGATGGTGTAGAGGACAAATACTCGCCAGCCTCTCGTAACAAAGGCCAGGTACTCTCCATCCGGCGACCACAGGGGCGGTGCGAAGGCGACATTGTTCAGCCCGGAAGGTTCCACGGGTTGTACGTCCGTGCCGTCCGGCGCCATGGTGTAGAGCGCTCGTGGGGTAGAACGGTACAAAGGCCGCTCTCTTGCGAAATCCGCAATGAACGCGATACGGCTGCCGTCGGGCGACCAGACCGGAAACTGGTCGAGGTAGGTATTTTCAGTAAGCCGTTGCTGCCCGGAACCGTCCGAGTTGATGACGGCAATCTCGTAGTTGAAGTCTGCTCGTGTAACTTCTTTGCCCGCATCGCGCCGGGCGCCTGTCATTGGATATGCGCACGACGTATACAGTATTCGGGTGCCGTCCGGTGACAGGTCGGCATGAAAGCCGTAGGGAAAATTGTCTAGAAAGAGGTGCGAACTAACGTAAGAATCCCTCTCGGGGTTTGCGTCAACGAGCAACCGAAATTGCGAACCGTCAGCACTGACGACATACAGCACCGAACCCCCGAACCTGCCACTTCCGAAGGTGCCCTCATTGACGGAAGAAAACACGATATGAGCGCTGTCCGGGGTATAGCTCAGGAAACTTGAACTCGGCCTTGGAAGCCAATCACTCACTATTAGCGGCCCACATGCGTAGGGATTGAACCCTGGGCTGTGCCCCTCCGAACGGGAGGAATCGCTTTCTTGATCAGGTTCTTCCTTCTCATCAGCAGTTTTCTCAGGTCGGGCGGCTTCCTCTCCCGCAGAGACTTGCCGGTCATACGTGTCCGCGCAGCCCGCGACGCCCACAACGAGCAGGAGTAGGGCAAGACACAAAACCACCGATCTAATCTTTCTCAACGGCATTGACAATTCTCTCAAGTCTCTCTGTCTATCAATGTGTCTGATACAAGGCATAGATCGCCATGATGTCGAAGGGATTTGGCGTGCAGCCCGCCATATCTCTGGGGTTCACGATAGAATCCACTAAGCCAGAGCTGGGGTGAGGGCCACCAACATTAGCCCCACCAATGCCCACAGCGTGTCCGCCCTCGTGAACCACGGTCAAATATGCCTTGTCACTGTTGTTTGCGCACTTGTTGAAGGGCGCGTCACCTCTCTTTGGTAGCTGTAGCACCGTTACACTACTGTCTACACCGGGTATAGCAAGGGTATCGGTGGTGAATTTTCCGTAGTTCAGCAGAATATCTGATCCCGGTGAATCTTTGTTTGGAATCCTACAGCCGAACGCAGTTCCAAATACGCAAGTTCTGATACCAATATCCTTGGCTAGATCGGGGAACGTAGCGGCAGTCAGAATGTCACTGTTGGCTAAGAGTCTACCTGTGAAGGGTCTGAACAACTCGGTGCAAGCGTGGCGTTATTGGTGTGTGCAGGATTGTGGGGGCGTTTTGGGGTGTGTTTTGGCGTTTGGGAGGGGCTGTTTTGCCCGTGTTTCGGCGCTGCTGGGAGCGTTTTTTGCTCCCACTCGTGTTTTGGGCGCACTGCTCCCGTGTCAAGCTGCCAACTGGCGTGCGGCCGTCACCACATTGGTCAGCCCCAGCAGCAAGGCCAGCCGTTGCCTGTTCTTGGCCAGACCCCGGTAGCGCACCGTGGCGTAGCCGAAGTGCCGCTTCACCCACAGGAACGGATGCTCTACCTTGGCCCTGACCGACGCTTTGCGCCGCTCTGCCAGCGCCGCCGCGCTCTCAGGCGCCAGTTTCCGCCGCTGCCCAGGCTTCAACGCCACCTGCCACGCTACGGCGCGCCCCTGATGCTCCGGTCGCTTCTGCACCCCCACGTACCCCGCGTCTCCCCACACCGCTTTCTCCGCGCCGTGCAGCAACGCCGCCGCTTGGGTCACGTCGTGCACGTTGGCCGGCGTCGTGGTGAAGCTGTGCACGAGCCCCGTCTCTGCGTCGGCCCCAATGTGCAGCTTCATCCCAAAGTAATACTGGTTCCCCTTCTTCACCTGCCGCATCTCCGGGTCTCGCTCCCCCTCGCGGTTCTTGGTCGACGTTGGCGCCGCGATGATGGTCGCGTCCACTACCGTCCCTTCTCGCAGCCGCAAGCCTTGCGACGCCAGATGCGCGTTGATCGCCTCCAGCAATCCCTCTCCCAACTTGTGCCGCTCCAGCATATGCCGAAAGTGCAGAATAGTCGTCTCGTCCGGCAGCGCCTCTGACAGCCGCAGCCCCACGAACCGCCGCACCGGTTCCACCTCGTACAGCATGTCCTCCATCCCAGGATCGCTCAGGTTGTAGAACAACTGCACGCAGTGTACCCGCAACATCACCGACAAGGGATACGGCCGCCGCCCACGCCCCGCCTTGGGATAGTACGGCGCAATGCGCGCCTCCAACTCCGCCCACGGGATCAACTCCTCCATGCGCTCCAAGAACTTCTCCCGCCGCGTCTTGCGCTTCTTGTGCGCGTACTCCAGGTCGGCAAACGTCGGCTGCTCCATTACCCAACTCCTCGCCATATGCTGCTTTCTTGCTATGATACTATGCCAGAGACTTGTTCAGAGTGTTCCTGTATCTACAAGGATAATCTCATTCTTTGCCTTGTCATCTTCAGTAAAGCTCCCATAGTAACTAAGTCCGGTTACTAGACTGCGGATGACGTCAATGTCCGCCGTATGCCCACTTGCTATGATGCCAGTCGTTACTTCTGTAAAAACGTCATCATAGTTGGCACAGGGGCTGTCCACGTGGTTAATCGTGATGAGGTTGTCAGTGGCCAATTGCCATTGGCCCATGGCGTGGTAGATTAGCCTCTCCCAATCTCCAGCTCTGCCTGTAAAGCTAAAGGTATCTTTGCAAATATGGTATGGGAACGTCTTGGTGACATTCCCCTGCGCGTCCTTTAGCCTAGCGCTTAGCGGAAAGGACGCCACGCGATTGCCGTCAGTTACGGGCCGATTTGAGGGCCAAACGTACACGTCTCGAGCAGCATAAATAGTAATTGGGGTGGTTTCAGTCGGTAGGGTCACATCATAGATCAACTGAATGGCGTAAACCTCCCTAGGTATCAAGTCTTCGATTCTCTTAGATCCATCCTCGGCGTTTACTTTCTCTTTGAATACAATACTCGGTGTCCAGTCCTCATTTGTATGGGATGGGCCGCTAGTTGGGTCGCTCAGTCTACGGACGCGGAAACTGTAAGTTCCACCACCGTGCTCTTCGCTACCCAAAACGTCCTTTACTTCTATCCAGTCGAGGGTCACATGGCCGTCGGTATTGCCCGTTCCGTAACTGCCACCCCGTGCCTTCAGTATGGGTGTGTCTACGAGTATCACTGAAGTGGCATCACTGGTGTTTCCATCGGCAGTTACGCGGATAACAAATCCCTGCTTGTGATCGTCCAGGCCAAGTCTAGCTATTCCGTCGAGGCCAAGTTCAATAGAGGTCTCAGTACTACCGGCAGAGATAATTGTTTGCCAATCAGGTTCGGGAGTTTTTGTTCTTGGAACGAACTTACGGATCTGGACATGATAGGTCGAATTCAACCTGAAATACCAGCTCAACAGCGCCTTGCGCTTCAGTATTGGTATGACGGATACAGTAGGTCTCGTGCAAGGGAAGCTACCCGCATCGCTTCTGGCGCTGCGGTCTGTAATTGGTACATAGCGCTCTACCTCTCTGGTAGGGCCGTAATCGGCTTGGTACCTACTGCCATCGCCGTACGCGCTGATCCTGAAAACATAGTCGTTATCGCACACCAGTCCTGAGACCGAGTGCTGCACACCCGTGATGCCGGTCGTCACATGCCCGTCATAGCCTGGGTCGTTACGCTGCGGCCAAGTAACGCCATCATCGTCTGAGCGCTCCAACTTGAAGGAGGCAGCGCCGGGCAATTGGTCCCAGATAAACTGGATACCATAGTCAGTAGCGCCCGTGCCAACTATGATCGAAGCAGTGATATTAAACGGCGCAGGGGGTGGAGACAGCGTGCACCCCCGCGTCGAGCCGTGGACTGTGCCTTGAGCTTCACGTGGAGGTTCATGGGACCACTTGCCCCATTCGTCTGTAAATCCGTCGCTCTCTCCATTGCCATGTCCCCGCGCCCGAAAGTAGTAGCTCGAGCCGCATTCAAGCCCGCCCCAATCAAATTCAGCGACCCTTTCCTCCCTGCGTATTGCGGGGCTTGGAAACACGGGATCGCCACTGCCGGCATAGCGTTCCGAGCGGTCTACCTGAAACATATCCATGTTGCGGATCGGATTGTAGACTTCATCCGGGCTGCCATAGAGCAGCAAACGTATCTGAATGCTGTCCTGCTCGGGATTGTCGGTCACGATCCTCAGTTGAGGCATTGGCGTACCTACCGCTCTGACGGTTCGCGCGCCACTTGATGGCGACGACGGACAAGCTTGGGCGGGCCCCAGCACTCTCGTGCCAGCACCAAATGCGCTGCCCGCTACCTTTGCCTGTACCCGGTAGACATAGTACAGGTCACACGGCAAGCCACTCTCGGTGTAGCTACCGCCAGAAAGGTCGTCCGCAACCGTCTCACACGCGATAGCTAAAGAGGTACGCTGCCTCACGCTCCAGCCGGTAGCTCTTGCCCGTCTCCGCCGTCCAACTCACGGTGAAGCTGTTTATGCTCGGCGCGCTGACGCTGACACCGGAGGGCGCAGCTGGCGGCGAGACTACCGGCGTGGGGGTTGGAGCGGAGGTGGCTTGGGTGCCACTATCCGACGGATAATCGATGCTCACCGTTGCCTCAGCGGGATCCCCGACGCTGTACCCCGTGCCTGCCGCCAGTGTGAGGGTCACGTTGACGGGGCTTTCATCAATCTCGTCCGTGAATTCCTCCAGCCGAAGCGTCACCGTGGTTGCTCCCGCCGGCAGCAACACTTCAGCTACCGTGCGGGTATCCATGACCTCGCCGTGCGCCCGCACGTGCACAACCACCGGCAAAGCCGACGACGGCGCGCTGCCGGCCGTAACCGTATACGTTACCTCATCGCCCTCCGCCGCCGTGGCGCGCGAGGCGGAGATCGTCAGCGTGGGCGCAGTACTCGCTGTTCCGCTGCCTGAATCCGTCTGCGCCTGCACCGCCACGGCAAGAAACATGCTCAGCAGCACTGCGAGCACGTACCCGATTCCAAACCGACCGACGCCGGACCCCACGTTCGGTCGACGTTTCGTCGCACAAACGCGTTCTGGAACCTGCGCCAATGAGCCATACTTCGATTCTCTCCCTCTTGCCTAATCTAGCGCGAGAAGCCGCTATGCTTGACGCCGACACTCGCGCAACTGTGGAAGGTCGCCAGATAATTCTCTTTGACTAGATTCGAGAATATCCTCAAATTCAACAAAGGAACCTTCCCCATATCGAACAGTTAAGCATCGTAACCTATTGATCAACAAGGTGCAAAAAAACACTAACCCTCTGCAGATCCTTGGCTACAACTGTTATGTTATTCCTCGCTGAATATCACGTACCCGAACCGGTTCGGCATGTGGAATTGGATTTCGCCGGTGGGGGACCAGGCGCTGTATTCGTCGGCGTCGTGGGCGCGGTCGATGCGGTAGAAGTTGGCGCGCCAGCGGTCGCCGTGGCGGGGCGGAATGTGGGGCGCGGTCATGCATTGGTCGAAGGGGATTGCTATCTCGGTCGTCCAAGCGCGGTCGGTACCTGTGCGGGAGTTAACCACGCCATCCACCTGCACTGCCGTTTGCAGGTCGGGGCAATCCCAGCAGAAGAGCTCGTGACTCTTATCTCCGCGCCGGAAGCAGGCCAGGTCTACGACCACGTTGTTCGGGCTGACCTCAAACTCCAGAAACGACCATTCGTCGCAGTCATCATCCAGGAAGACCTCCACCACTTCTTCATCCCACAGGGGATCATCCCGATTCATGTAGGTACCCCAGATATCCGGGTCTTCTGCCCGAAAGCCCACGTAAAGGAATGTATCGTCCCAGAGTGCGCGAACTTCCGTAGGGTAGCGCGGAGCATCACCGCTGACAGTCTCTACAAGTTGCAATGGCTCCGCTTGCTGCCAGGCCGTTTCGTCGAGCACGCCGTCAACCGTGATCGGCGATGTAGCCCGGCGGCAGGTGTAAATCGGGAGCGGGGGAAGACTGCATTTGGTCATTGGTTCTGAATCCTCATTGTGTGCTTGCTAGCAATAATCAGCAGCTTCTGCATGTAGTCGCCATCTCGCTCCAGGTTCCTCCCTATATCTTTGAAAGCCGCTGCGAAATTCAAACAAGCAAGCGGAATCGGTCTGCAATTGCAAAGATTCCCCCTCACCCTAACCCTCTCCGTGTATAGACCGGGGACATAGGTTACACATGTTCGGGGACATAGGTTACACCATAAGGCATGGAGAATCTTTTAGATGGAGGAGGACCATGCCTTGGAAAGTGGGTACACCCATGTCTTTGCGCAAAGAGTTTATTGCTCTGGCACAATCTGACGGAGTGAACATGAGCGAGTTGTGTCGTCGCATGGAAATCAGCCGCAAGACCGGCTACAAGTGGCTGCGGCGGTACGCGCAGGCCGGAGGGCAGAGCCTTCACGATCTGCCCAGGCGCCCGCACTCCAGTCCGCAACAGACGAGCCGGGAGATGGAGGAGCTTGTCGTAGCGTTGCGCCAGGCGCATCCGACCAAGGGTGCGCATGTGCTGGCCAGGATGTTGCAGGATCGCGGCTATACGGGCGTGCCTGCCAAGAGCACGATCACTGCCATTCTCAGACGACATGGGCTCATCGATGAATCCGAGGCTGCCAAGCACACACCCTATGTGCGCTTTGAGCGTGCCGAACCCAACGAGCTGTGGCAGATGGACTTCAAGGGACACATTGCCGTGCAACACCACCGCTGCCATCCGTTCACCCTCCTGGACGATCACTCTCGCTTCAACCTGGCGCTGCGGGCCTGTGCCAACGAGCAGGGAAACACGGTCCAAGACCGCCTCACCCACGTTTTTCGGCGTTACGGCTTGCCTCAGGCCATGCTGATGGACAACGGCTCCCCCTGGGGTAGCGACAGCGCTCATCCCTTTACTCCCCTCACCGTCTGGCTCATGCAACTGGGCATCAGCGTGCACCACAGCAGACCGTACCATCCCCAAACACTCGGCAAGCTGGAACGCTTCCACCGCTCGCTCAAGAGCGAGTTGCTTACAGGCCGCACCTTCACCGACCTCCCCCACTGCCAACGTGCCTTCGACACCTGGCGTGACTTCTACAACTTGGAGCGCCCACACTATGCCCTCGACCTCGACACCCCGGTCAGCCGATACACACCCAGTGGTAAAACTTTCCCCGAGACCCTACCCGCCATCGACTACGCCCCCGACGACCACGTGCGTTCTGTGGATGTCTCCGGTCGCATCTCATTCCAGGGCAGACCACTGCGTGTGGGGAAGGCCTTCACGCATAAGCGGGTCGCGCTCAGACCAACCCAAACCGACGGCGTATGGGACGTTTACTTCTCCGTCCAACGGATAAAAACCCTAGACCTCAATGAACAAAATGTGTAACCTATGTCCCCGAACAACTGTTACCTATCTCCCCAGTCTGTACACTCCCCCCAGGAGAGGGAACTGTGGATGGCGGAGAGGGGGTTTCACACCTCTACTCGGTTTATGTAAAAGAAGGTTCTGGGAAGCGGTTTGCGACGTCACCCGCGCGGCTACGTCACATCTAACCATACCGGGCTTGACCACGCCATTTCCTCGTCCTCCTGGATCACGCGCACGTAGTAGTAGTCTCCCGTGCGCGCTGCGGCAGTGTCTTCCCACACCAGGTCAGCGCCCTGCGCTGGATTGACCCACTTGTGCACGTCCTCGTTGTTCTTGATCACCGTCACGCTGCCGAGCGGCGCGGTGCCAATCACGTTCACGACCAGCCGACGGGGATCGGTGGACCCAAGCGCAAGATCAGACCCCATCCAGCAGTCGTTCACCTTGAATGAGAGCAAGATGCGCGGGCCGGAGGTGGCATAGGTGCGCCGCGCTCGCCACGCCTCGAAGATCTCCTTGCGCGTGAGGCCCGTCGCCCACACCACCGCCAGACCCGATGGCTTCCATATGGCGTCGGCCACGGACTTGCTGAACTGTTCGCCGATGCCCGCGTAGCCGGGACGGGCGTCGTGGTTGTCGCTACCGGCGATCACGCCCACCCGCGAGCCGGTTGCCAGCACTTCCTGCAATGAGAGGCCGCCCTGTGTCCGCCACGGCTGGCGCGGGTTGCCGCGAATCTCCGAGTTGCCCCAACCGGAGTACATCTCCAGCAGCCGCTCGTATTTGGGATTGTGCTGGTGCCAGCGAAGCACCATCAAAGGATGGTGTCCAAACGCCAGCACGTCCTCGCGGCCTTCCAGGTGGTGCCACATGCGTTCGAGGTTTCCGGTTGCGACCGCGCTCCCGCGCAGGATTTGATGGTAGTCGTTTTCGCTGTAGACGTTGCGGTGTCCCAGGCCGTGCCCTTCGCCATCCGCATCCATATATGCCCACTCGAAGCCGCTGATGGGCACGAATTCGCCCGGCTTGTGGTAGCGCTGCACCAGGATTTGATTGGCGGTCCACTGGTTGTCGGTCTCGTACTCGGCATGCTCCGACGCGCACATGAAGTCGAGGTTTGCCACGTGCCGGCCGTGCTCATACTGACCCTCGATTTCGCCGACCGCATCACCGGAATAAATCGAGTGCGAATGAATGTCGCCGAAGTACACGCGCAACTCCGGCAGCTCCGGCGCGCTCACGACCGGGCTGGAAACGCCCGCAAGGCCGTCATCGGTCTCGGCCGTAATCACGTATGTGCCCTCGCCCTGGGGCACCCACGTCACCCGGCAATGGCTGCCGTCTCCCTCCCGCAAGTGAATCGGGGCAGGGAGTTCCACGTCATCCCGGTCGCAGGAAAAGCGCACGCGCCCGGTGTACGCCGGCACGGCCAGCGCCTGAAACCGGTCCAACACCGCTATGTTCAGATCATGGGGCACGCCGACCTGGGCATGGGCTTTGGCCGTGACGAAGAGCTTGGCGGGCTTATCGGGGACCACCGTGAAGGTGTGCGCATGGTCGCGCTCGAGGGGCAGAAACGTCTCCGTGGCACGGGCGTCAACCCAGACCGTGAGCACGGGCATGCGGTGCCACCACGCGCGCTTATAGTTGTGGGTATAGGTCCAGGCGACGACGTTGGCTTGCGCGCCGGGACCGCCCCCGCTCCGGTCGCCAAAGACGAGCGTGACAGTATCGCCAGGTTGCAACGGCGCATCGGACACGGTCACACGAATTCCAAACTCGCGATCGTGCAGACCGGTTACCGGCTCGACGATTTCAGTTATGTCAACGCAGCCGCCTCCTTCATGCGATATGGTCACGTAGCCCGGCCCACTCGGATCCTCGGTCTGTGGGATATGGTTGTCACGCCACAGCGAACCCTCCACAAATGCCAAGATGCCGCCGCCCACGGCAATACCCTCTTTGCCCACGGTGTACGTCATGCGAAACTCGTGGCGGGAGCAAGAAACCACCCGATTTGGCGTCAATTCGCTGAATCCGCTGGGGTCGCTAAACAGCGCGTGTAGATCGGACTCGGTGCGCACTGCCGGGGGTACCTCCAAGGCCAGGTCGTCGCTGAGGACAACGCCGTCAAAACCACGCAGCGTTGGCTCCGGCGTTGAGACGCGCATTTGCAGGAAATTCGCACGCAACGTGACCGTGGCCACCCGCGTCCATACGAGTTCGGGGCGCAGTTGCGGTTCAAGGCGCACCCGTCCGCTCGCGCCGTCAAGCTCGACTTCAACGTACCGCTCTTCCGACGGATGCGGCGAGACACCCAGCCACAGGCCGTAAGGACGGTCCACAGGCCAGCCGCGTGCCTGCAACGTCAGATCGGCAACCGTGCGCTGGTAGTGCTGGCCCCGGTAGGCGACCTTCTGCTCGCTGTAAGCAAACTCGGTCGGCTCAAACAACAAATAGCGGCGGTCATTCATACCAATCTCCTCAAGTGTGAATCAAGAACGCCGGACCTCCGACAAAAGCAGATCCGGCGTCCCGGTAATACGTAATGTGACTGTATAGACCCTAAGTACCAATAGCGACTGTTATTCCCCGTCCTGAACCCGCGTCCCTTGCAAACAACCAACTGCTGCGGAAACACACGCTCACCTAGTCGGCGCGAAAACGCTCTCAAGGAGCTATGCCGTCCATTCTCTCCTACTATTTTACGCCCAGTCGTGCCAGTTCTTCCTGCTCTTTTTCCAGAACAAGATTCCCGGCTTTCACGCCGGTAGCAACCGCTTCTTCGATGCCGACCTCATTCAGCCAGCCTTTGTTCAACTCGTCCCTTACTGCCGCCACCCATTCATTCGTAAAGTATGAATATGGGTAGGGATGGCCGATTTCCATCGAGCGCACAAACACTTCGGCGGCCTCGGGGTAATCGCTCAGCTTTGCCCAATTCGCAGCACCGCGCCACGTAGAAGGTAAGTTCCAAACCGCCGTCGATTGCTCGCCTACTTCGCTGGTAGTGGAGTGCTTGATGAACTCCCAAGCGGCGTCCGGATGGGCAATGGGATTGAGCACCGCCATGGCACCCGCGTGGATTACGCTAGCCGATTGCGCACTCACCGGCAGCACTTGCGCGTGCCAGCGAAATTCCGCCATTTGCGGACGGCCGAAGAGGAATGAGCCGCTCGGATAGAGAGCTATCGCACCTGAAGTAAACATCGTGAAGTGATTGCCAAGGTCCGCCATCTCTTGGTTCGTTGGCGCGACACGATACTTGTAGACCAGGTCGTGCACAAACTTGATCGCATCCAGACCCGCTTCCTCGCCGAATCTGAAGGCAGTCTTGTCCTCGTTGAGTATGTCGCTGCCGTTAATGACAATCCAATTGTAGCCCTGGGTCTGGCCCCACGGGCCCACCTGGGTGCCAAAGCGCTCAATTTTGTCGCCCTGTCGTACGGTCAGCTTTTCGGAGAGGTCGAGCCAGTCCTCCCAATTCCAGTCTGCCTGCGGCGTATCCAGGCCCGCCTGTTCAAATGCGTCAACATTATAAAACATGCCGACGGTCGCCTGGTTCTTCGGCATACCCCAGAACTTGCCGAACACGGTGTAAATGCTGAGCGCGTACGGTGCAAAGAGGTCCTGCATATCAATCCCATCGCGCGCAATGTACGGGTCGAGCTCCGTCAGTAGTCCGCCCGCGGCAAAAGACGTAATTCCGTGTGCGTTGATCCACAAGAGATCATAGGGGATTGAACCGGCGGCCGCCGCGATCTTGAGGTTGGTCTGCATCTCGCCCTGATTGGGACTGATGTCCGTAGTGACATTAATCCGGCCGCCATTCTGGGCCACAAAGTCTTCATTGACCCGATTATTGTCATCCACCACCACTTGGGCATGCGTAATCCCCTTGAGCTCGATCGTCTCCGGCTCTGGGGCGGCTTTCGTCTCCGGTTTGGCTTCTACCTGCTCCGCCTCTGGCGCAGTGGCGACGGTGGCAGTACCACAAGCAGCAAGAGGAATGGATAGGCTTGTCGCCCCTAGAAGCGCAAGTAGCCCTCGACGTGTCGTGGCAACCATGGTATCCCTCCAAGACTTACTCTCTACACGCTACTACATTCAAGACCCATCTACGCTTGAAGCATAGTGACTAACGTAACGTCTGTCAACCGCGACCAGGTATCGAGCTCGCGCAGCGATTGCGCGTCCACTGCTGTCACCGGCTGCCGCACGGTTGCATGCGCGATGGCACCCGCGCGCACGAGGAGATGCTTTGCGGACTGGATGAACATCTGCAGATTTGCTCCCTTTGCCACGAGCACCGGCAGGATCGCGGCATAAATGGCCCGCGCTCCGTCAATATCGCCCGCCAGATAGCGCTCGTAGACCCGAGCCATGGGACCAATCGCATCAGCGCCGGGCATACACCCTACGGCGCCGCGCTCCAGCGCCTCGATGAAGCCGATCCCGCCCCACCCCACGAGCATGGCAAGACGGTCGCCGCTTTGCTCACGAAGCGCTTCCATGAGCGGCCACGCGGGTTGCGCTTCCAGTTTCACATATTGAATGTTCGAGCATCGCTCCGCCATCTGCGCAATCATGCCGGCCGTAAGGCCGTAGCCCACCACCTGCGGGCAGTCCTGAACCATGATGGGCACGTTGACGGCGTCCGCCACCGCCGTGTAGAACTGCACGACAGCCGCAGCGTCTACCGGGCCGGGCGGCGGCAATACCATGAGGCCGACCACACCCGCTTCCACCAGCAAACGCGCTTGACGCACAGCCTCGACCGTGGAGGCCGCTTGAAGACCGGAGATCACGGGCACACGGTCGCCCACTTGCGCCACGACGGTTTGCACGACGCGCCGCTTTTCCTCCTCGCTCAGGCGATTGGTCTCACTGGCAAGGCCCAAGCATACCACGGCATGCGCGCCTTCATCCAAGACATGATCGGTCAAGCGGCGCAGACTGTCGTAGTCCAGCGACTCATCCGGCATGAAGGGCGTGCAAAGCACCGCCAAGACGCCGTGAAAGTCGTCCATTGAATTACTCCCTCCAGGGTAAGAGAACTGCGTGTCATTCCGAGCGCAGCGAGGAATTTAGAGCGATCGACTAGAGCATTTTGGATCGACGCTTCTCAGTTGCACCACGAAACCGTAGCGCGGGGGCTTGTCCCCCGCCTCTTAGCGCAGGAATCTAAACAAACTATACGGCCATGTGCTCGAGTCTCAGATATACCGAAACTACCGCCCGCTTGCGCCGCCGGACCGACTAGTCAACGCCTCGCTCACCTCCCACAGCCGTCGGGCCGCTTCCGTATCATTGGAAGCTGGCGACGATTCCACCGCCTCGCGCCGCTCGAAGAATCGCCCGTTAACCTCGGCCACCTCAGGAGCAGCGGCAAGATAGACCGCCGTGTCAGCTCCCTGTGCGGGAGTGAGCAGTAAGGGGCGAGCAATTCTAACCGCAAGCCCTAGCCACGGCGGCAAATGACGAAAGAGCGCCGTCGAAACTACGCCGGGATGGAGACAATTCGCGGTGACGCCTGTCCCCTCCAGGCGGCGAGCCAACTCATAGGTGAAGTAAACATTCGCCAGCTTGGATTGGCTGTAAACGTCAAACGGCACGTAGCGCTGCTCGTTTTGCAGATCGTCGAAGTTTAGCGTCACGCGCCGGTGCGCTCCGGAACTAACCGTGACGACGCGCGCCGGGGCGCTCGCCTTGAGCCGGTCGAGCAGAAGGCTAGTCAACAAGAACGGCGCCAGGTGGTTCACGGCGAACGTCAGCTCCAGCCCGTCTTCTGCTGCCGCGCGCCACTGCCACGGAGTCACCCCCGCGTTGTTGACCAGCACGTCGAGACGGTCGAACTGCTCAAGAAACGACGCAGCTACTTCACGCACCTGCTGCTGCGAACTAAAGTCTGCCAAGAGGAGCGAAACAGAGTCGTTGCCGCTGCGCTGCTTGATCTCAGCCAGCGCCTTGCTCCCCCGGGACTCGCTGCGGCATACCAGCACTACGGTCGCGCCCATGTGCGCCAGGCTGAGCGCCGTCTCCTTGCCGATACCGGAATTCGCGCCGGTGACCACACAGACTTTGCCGCGCATATCGACATTAACGGCGGCAAAGTTCGGCCTTTTCATGCGGCGGACCCCGGCAATACCCACGCGAAGCGTGGAAACTCCCGCTTTTGCTTTCTTGATCACACTACTCATAGCGGTCTGCCGTACCCATGGTGGTCTCCTATCGCAACTGTAGGTCTTGAGTGATTTGCCGGCAGAGCCCGCTTTTCAGCACTTACTATAGGAAACAAAGTTAATGCAGCTCCATCATTCCGGCGAAAGCCGAAATCCGTCGTCGCTACACCCCCTGGACTCCGGCCCCGTATCAAGTACGGGGCAGGCTTTTCGCCGGAGTGACGACTGCCAAAGCGACCGCCCTTGAGGTCCCGATTACTGATGCGGCACATTTTTCGGAATCGGCCACCTCTGCACACAGCTACTTACAAGCTGGCTCTAACTGCTCCCCCGCTTCGCCAGCCAACTTGCCATCAGACCACCCAGACACTGATGACAATAAGCTTGCAAGTATTAAATAGTGGGAGAACGCTCAGTGTCGCACGTCAACCTTCCAATACTCTGTATGCGCCCCCGGTTGTCCTTGGTTGCGCATCTCGGAATCGGGCACGTGCTGAACGGCGCGCACCGGCAACTCCCCATCTTCCAGCAATCCGCCGCCGCGCTCGCGTTGACGTCTGATGAGCTCGTCCCGCAATTCCTCTTTCTTGTCAGCGGCCCCTCGCGCGTGGGCGAGGTTGTGTGCTTCCTGAGGATCGGATTCCAGATCAAATAGCTGCTCGGCGGAGCCTTCCGGATACCAGATGTACTTCCAGCTTCCGTCGGTGATTGCCAAATAAATGCAGTCAAGGCGCAGATCCTTGCCCGTGGGTCCCGGCCCGTTCATCCCTTCCAGGTAGCGCCGTGGCGACTCATGCTCGCCTTGCGCCACGGCGACCAGGTCTTGCCCGTCGGTATCAGCCGGTGGTTCGCCACCCGCCGCCTTCAGCAGCGTAGGCAGGATGTCGGCATGAGTGACTGGAGTCGTCACCCGCGAGCCGTGGCGGCGGTTGTCCCAGCTACTCGGCATGCGCATAGCGAACGGCACGTGCGCAGACGGTTCGTGAAAGTGGCTCTTCCCGCCGGCACGGTGATCGCCCAGAAACTCGCCGTGGTCGGACGTATAGATGATAAGCGTCTCGTGATACAGCCTCAGGTCCTCAAGCGCGCTGTACACCCGCGCCAAGTTGTAGTCTATCTGCGTTATCAAGCCGTAGTACGCCGAACGCGCCTCGCGGATAACTTCCGGCGGCAGGATGTCATAGGAGCGCCGCTTCTGTTGCTTCGCGAAGGCCGGCGGACAATCGTCGGTATCCCGCCAGTCGCCAATGACAGGATCGGGGATAGACTCTTGGCGGTACATCGAGTAATACGGTTCCGGCGGGTCAAATGGCGGATGCGGTTTGGTGAACGAACACCACAGGAAGAACGGCACGGAAGGATCGCGGCGAAAGTGGATGTACTGTACACACTGCTCGGCAATCCAGGAAGTCAGCGTCAGGCCCTCCGGCACGGTTGCCATGCCGGGATAGAGTTCGTTCTGGCCGAGACCGTGCCGCATCGGCTGGAAGTCATTGCCCGAATGGCGCATCTGGCGGTAGTAGTCATCGGGCAGGACCATCTCATCGAAGCCGTGCCGCGCCCGCTCCGGGCCGAAGTGCATCTTGCCGATAGCAATCGTCTGGTATCCCAATTCGCGCAAATACCACGGCAGCGTGCCTTCTCTTCCCAGAATCTTCGAGGTAATGCCGTTGCCGCTCATGCCGTGGGTAAAGACCTGCTTGCCGGTCATGATACCCATGCGCGACGGCACGCAAACCGGATCATCCGTATAGCCGCTGGTAAACTCAACACCCTCGTAACGCAGGCGGTCGTAGTGGGGCGTGCGGAGGAAGGACGGCCCGGCGCCGCCGGACGCATCATAGCGCTGTTGGTCGGTGGTAATGAGCAGGATATTCGGTTGCGATTCAGCCATGGCGACAGCCTCCTAGAGCTCCTGATACGCCTCAACCACCATTTGCCATGCCAGGGCCGGGTCGCCGCCCCGGTCGTAGGCAGTACCGCCCGGTTCGCCCAAGAACGACCACACGGCCAGCATGTCCGCGCCCATCTCGGCCGCTGCCAGTAGGCTGCGCTTCACATCAGGCTCTCTGTTGGGCGGGATCCAGATTGACTGCACCCATATCTGGCAGGGCTTTTGGTACCGGCGAGACAAGTCAATCGCTTTCTGGGTATTCTGCTCAAAGTACTCCCAGTCGCCGCCGTGGCGGTGGATCCAATACGGATCGGTGGAGAACACGTCCACCTCAGGGAGCGCGACAAATGGTTCCCAGTCATCTACACCGTACCAACCGGGACCGGAAGACGGGTGCCGTCCGCTCTCATCCAGCGGCATGAGGCAGAGCACGTTCTCGCCGCCGCCCACGTCCCTGCCAGCGCGGAGCAGCCGCGTCAGGAAGATCTGCAGAGAATCTTGACGAAATTGCCGTACGTCGTCGTCGAGTTGCGTCGGCATTGCCCGCTTGAAACGGCGTGAATACGCCTCTTGGCACGAGGCACAACGGCAGGCCCACACCTGTGGAAAGTTGCTGTCGCTCGAAAAGTGCGGCTCGTCCCAAAAGACGCCGTCCGGCTGAAAGTGCGCAATGATTTCCCGGGCTCGTTCCTCCATCCAGGCGGCGTATTCCGGGTTGTTCGGACACGCCATCGCCTCGGCAGAACGGACGCCGTTCGAGAAATACTGCGCGGCTTCCGGGTGTTCCAAGAGGTAGCGCGTGGACTGTATGTATGATGCAAACGCGCCAAAGCCGTGCCAGTTGAGGTAGACCTTGAGCCCCAGCTCCCGGGCTTTCGCCACAATGCGTTCCCGAGCCGCGCGAAACAGGTACCAATCGGTTTCGTTCAACGTCATGTTAATTGAGGTGCACCCGGCCGCCTTGATCTCTTCGAGGTCTTGATCGTTATGGTGTGGGTACCATCCGCCGGCATAGGCCACGTTTTTATCTATGACCATTCGCAGACACCTTTCTCACGGCCGAAACCGCTCGCCTAAAGCTAAGTCGTATCCATAAGGGTGCGTGAAGTGCCTCACCCGTTCGCCGTTCATGGTTCGACAGGCTCACCACGAACGGAAGAACTCCCCACAGACGGGAGACCCTCCGCGAACGAAAGAGGCGAGGCTCGTTGGAAAACTTGGTATCCGTTCGTCCTGAGCGTGCCTGTCCTGAGCTTGTCGATGGGTCGAAGGATGAATGGATACTCCACTTGCACACCCGCTTACCGAATCTTCCCCCGCGCCCAGATCGGCCAATTTGCCACCACCTCGCCATTGCGGTGCATCGCTACTTCATCGAAATTGTTCGTCGCTCCGCAGGCGTGATTTGCTATTACAGAGACACGTTCGCCGATCTCCGGCGTGCGTTCGCATTGACTCACGTCCACGTGGCCGTGCTCTTCGGACTGCGCAAACATGCGTGCCTCAGGGTACTCGATGATATGGCAGAACGTACTGCGTGGATCACCAACTTGCGGCATGTCGCTCGTAAACGTCTTGGTGCCGCCGTCGAGAATCACGCGTTCCGGCGTGGGCTTGCTCACAACGGTGCAAATAATACGCTGTGCACACTGCGCATACGTCATGACGCCGTTGCCGACCGTATTGCGGTCGCCGTAGTTGAAGGTCCCGACACGTACCTCGGTAGCGTGAGGAATCTTGTGCAGGTTGTGGAAGTCAACCGATCCGCCGCCGCTGACAATTTCCACCGGCATGCCCTGCTGCTTGAAGTAATCCCTCGCCGCCACGGCCGTCTCCTGCTGTTCCGGTTTCGTGGTGGGATACATCATGAGACCGCGAAAGTGCACACCCGGCAGCTTATCTATCGTCTTGGCCAGCGTCAGCGCGTCTTCTTTAGTCGGCACGCCCGTACGCTCGAAATTCGGCATGGCAAGCTCGACAACGAGATTTATCGGATGATTGGAATCGGCGTAGGCGGAGATCCCGCGGGCGGTATACTCCGAATCTACGGTGAGCGTAATGTCTGTGAGTTGCGACACCGCCCGCAGGCGCTCGAGCTTCTGCGCGCCCATCACGTTGTAGCAAAGCATGATGTCACCGGTGATGCCGGCTTCCACCATTACTTCAACCTCGCCCAGTTTCTGACACGCAATGCCGGTCGCCCCGGCATCGAGTTGCATCTTGGCGATATAGGTAACTTTGTGCGTCTTGATGTGGGGTCGGTTATTCAGGCCGTGGGCATCGCAATACGCCTGCAGTTCGTTGATATTCGCCTGCAAGCGGTCCAAGTCTACGACCATAGCCGGTGTATCGAGGTCTTCAATTGATAGCGGTTTGCCGCGTGCCGAAGCCGCCGAAACCGCCGCCTGTGCCGCACTCGTCATGTTTCCTCACCTTCCGTCTTCGTTGACACTCAGTATCCATACGATACCATAGAACCGCGTTACCCTCTGTGCGGACCCAGCCGTTAGAGAAGGACAACAGCGAATGGCTCTAGATTCACGATATGCCGGCCTCGCCGGCAACATTCCCACCATCTCGACACCCATGCGTGACGGTGTAGTTGACCACGCCGGCTTGCGGAGTCTATTGGCCTACATCGACCCTCACGTTGACGGCTATCTAACGTGCGGCAGTGTGGGCGAGGGTGCTAGTCTCACTCTCGATGAACGCATAGCCGTGATGCAGACCGTGGCTGCGTTCCGCGAGAATACTACGCCGCGCGGCACCTGGTTCTTTGGCACATCGGGCACGGCCCTTCCTGAAATTGAGCGCCTTGTGCGGGCCTGCGTGGACTACGGCGTGGACGCGCTCTTGACCCCTCAGCCGTCATATTTTGCCATCACGCCCCCCATGCCTCGGCAGTTCTTCGCGGCCGTCGCGGGCATGAGCGACCTGCCCGTTGTGATTTATGACAACCCATACCCTACGAGCTACTATTTGGGTACCGATGAGATAATCGCCTTGGCGGCTGACAATCCAACCATCGCCGGCGTGAAGGTTACGGACCCGAACGCGCAGAAAGTCAGCGCACTCAAGGCCCGCAGCGACATGCTCGTTTACACGGGCGATGACTTCATCTGCTGGCGCATGCTTTGCCGCGGCGCCGACGGCGCCATGCTCGCCTATCCGATGGTCTTGCCGGAGACGTTCGCGCGCATGGACCGCCAGCTTAGAGAGGGTCGTCGCGATGATGCGTTTGGAGTCTGGTCGCAGGAGATACTCCCTTTTGTAAATGAGTGTCTGCGCGACACGGACTACGTGCAGACAAGCAAGGCCGCGCTCCACCGCCTAGGCGTAATCGCTTCCGCGGAGATGCGTTTGCCGCTGACGCCCTTGGACGCGACCCGCTGGCAGGAAGTGGAGGAGGCGCTCTGCTTTATTCCTGAGGCGCAATCACGCGTGAGCGTTTAGTACATCCTGAGCACGAACTAAAGCGCAGTCACGTCACTATAAGGAATAGGTTCTGGAGAACAGGAAGTCAGACCAACAAGACAATCCGATGGATAACAAGCATGAGCCGACCTGCCCTTCGACAGGCTCAGTGCGAACGGATAAGTGAGGGCCGTAAGGTCAACAAATGAGGGCCATTGGGTCAACAAAGTACTTTGTCAAGAGTTTACTCTTGGTGGGTAAGCTCTTCAAGAATTCGCTCATGAAATGCCGGCTCGCAGAGGGTGGACATTCACAAGTTCGCACATGGAGCGTTGGCTTGCGACGAGCGCGTTCAAAAGAGTAAGGATTTCGTTCAGCCCAAGCCCGTTCGTGCTGAGCCTCGCCTGTCCTGAGCTTGCCGAAGGATCGAAGCATGAACGGGAACATCAAAAGAACGTGCACTGGCTCTGAAATCAAAATGCGCAGCGGCCCCATTCTTCCCATTCCCAGCGCAGGTATGGCAAAGTGAACAACACGACAACATCCAAGGAGAAGAAGGAGGCAGCTAATGGCCGATCCGGCGCAGCAAATCGACGACTGGGTAGAAACCCACAAAGATGAGCTTATAAAATTCCTGCAGCAGCTTGTGCAAATCCCGTCGGAGTCGCTCCCGCCGGAGGGACACGAGGCGGCTGCCCAAGAGTTCGTTGCCAACGCCTTCCGTCAAGCCGGTGCGGACGTTGACGTATTCGACCCCATCGACGTGCCCGGTCTTACCGAACACCCCGTCTACCTGCCGGTGTGGGGAGACATGCCCCGCAAATTAGAGGCTCGACCCTGTGTCGTCGGCGTCTTTCGAGGCTCCGGCGGTGGCAAATCCTTGCTCGTTTCGAGCCACATTGACACCGTGGGCGCCGATGATCCCGCGCTGTGGACGGAAGCCGCACCCTTTAGTGCGGCAATTATCGACGGCAAGATGTACGGTCGCGGCACCTACGATACCAAGGCCGGCATCGCCACCGGCCTCTTTGCCATTCGCTGCCTGCGCGAGCTTGGGCTGCCGCTCAAAGGCGACGTCATCGTCGAGAGTGTCTCAGACGAAGAGTTCGGCGGTTCTCACGGCACGCTCGCCTGTCGACTCAAGGGTTACAACGCCGACATTGCCATCAACTCCGAACCGACGAACATGCACGTTGCTCCGGCCACTCGCGGCGGCGGCCAGTGGAAGATCACCGTGCAAGGTGAAGCCGGTATGGCGCTCGGCGGCGTGGAGCGCGTGAGTTCATCGTTCAAGATCGCCTGGGTCATCGAAGCCCTGCGGCAGTACAACCTCAAGCGCAATCGGGACATCCCCACACCGCCGCATTACGCCCATGATCCGGGCCTGCCGCTCTATGTCTCCCAGATCGGCGGTGGCGGCGATACGTTTGCGGAAGACCAAGGCGCGGGGCCGCCATCCTGCTACGCGAACATGTGGTGCGAGGTCTACGCCGGTACAACGGCGGAAGAGCACATGCAGGAGATCAAGACGTTCGTCAACTCCTACCTGGACGGCATCGAGGGTTTCGACGGCGAATACCCTGAGTACAAGCTGGAACTGCGTTTCTTGCCGGGCAGCGAAACCAGCACCGAGCATCCCATCTTTGACCACTTAGCCGATGCATACCAGTCGGCGAATCGCGACTACCAGATTCAGGGCGCGCCCTTTGCTTCCGACGGCTACGTTTTCAACCTGCACAGTCCCACGCCGGTCATCACCGTCGGCGTGGGCGGCGATAACGCCCATGCGCCCAACGAGTACATCTACGTGCAAGACCTGATCGACCTGACGCGCATCTTTGCCCGTACCATGACCTCGTGGTGCGGCTAGGAGGGTTCGTGAAATGAGTATCCGTTCATCCTTCGACCCTTCGACAAGCTCAGGACAGGCAGGCTCAGTGCCTGCCCCGTACTCGATACGGGGACGAACGGATATTGGCTTTCTTCAAGGAAATTTTACTTCTTCCGTTCGTGGAGAGCTTGTCGAACGAGGAATTATTATTTCTTCCGTTCGTGGTGAGCCTGTCGAACCATGAACGGCGATTGGCTGAGATTTTTCGCACATCCCCTAAGAGAGGTCTTGCCATGCAGCAACCCCACATTCTGCTGATCACGTCCGATCAGCATCGCGGTGACAGCTTAGGCATCAACGGGCATCCGGTGGTCAGCGCCCCCAATCTCGACTACCTCGCCGCCTCCGGCACGAACTTCCCCCGCGCCTACGTGGAAGGGCCCTCCTGCATCGCCGCGCGCCGCACGATTCTCTCCGGCCAAAAGCCGGTGACCCACGGCATGGTGACGTATTGGGACGGCGTGCCCTGGGAAATCGAACACACGCTACCGGGTGAGCTAGGCAAAGCGGGGTACCAGACCCAACTTGTGGGCAAGCTCCACATGTATCCGCCCCGCAAGCGCTACGGGTTCGATCACGTGGTGTGGGCCGATTCGCCCTGGGGCGAGAACGACTATACGAACTGGCTGCACGAGAACGGCGTTCAGTCAGTTTCGCCCGGGGTTGCCCACGGCCAGGACATGAACTCCTGGGTTGCCCGACCTTCTCATCTGCCGGAAGAACTGGAGCACACCACCTGGTGCACCAACGAGGCCATGCGATTCCTGGACCGCCGCGATCCCTCGGCGCCCTTCTTTCTCTACGTGTCGTACTTTGCGCCCCATCCTCCGCTCACGCCGCCGCAATTCTACTACGACCGCTACCTGTCGCTGCCCACACCTGAGCCGGTCGTCGGCGACTGGGCGGACAAATATGACGGTCCGGTTCCTGGGCTTGACCCCAACGCTCCGCGCGGCTCGTGGGACCCCGAAGCCATGCATCGCTGCCGCGCGGCGTACTACGGGCTGATAAACTTTGTCGACGATCAGGTCGCCCGCCTGCTGCAGCACGTGCGCAAGCTCGGTCTCCTGCAAGACACGTTCATCCTCTATACCTCCGACCATGGGGAGATGCTGGGCGATCACAACCTCTTCCGCAAGACGTTTGCCTACGAAGGCTCCGCCCGCATTCCGTTCATGGTCAATGCGCCGGACTGGTTGGTGAACGAAAGTGGTACGGCCAGCGCGAGCGTAGTGGGGCTGCAAGACGTCATGCCGACGCTGCTCGACGCCGCCGGCGCAGAAATCCCCGATACCGTTGACGGCGCCAGCTTGCTGCCGCTCATGCGGGGTGAAGATGCTGCCTGGCGCGACTACCTGCACGGCGAGCACCTGGGCACCTATCGCCCGGAAGACGCCATGCAATATCTCACCGACGGCAAGGAGAAGTACATCTGGTACACGGTGACGGGCGAGGAGCAGCTCTTCAACCTGGTAGACGACCCGCAGGAGTGCCATAATCTCGCCCCCGACCCCAGCCACCAGGATCGCCTCATGCTCTGGCGCAAGCGCATGATCCAAGAGCTATCGAGCCGCACCGAAGGCTACACCGACGGTAAGAACCTCATCCCCGGCCGCCGCCCGAACGCCTTCCAACCGGATGAGTGATTCCACATGAGGAATGGGCTGGTGCGAAAGAACTTCTAGGTATTGCACGAATACGTGGTGAGTGGAATCACAAGAGGGGCGCTCTCTCCGAGAGCGCCCCTCTTGACTATATGCCTATCGCAGATGCAAGTCTGCTGCTAGCTGATAACGCCCAAGCGCTTGAGTTCCACTTGTTCGTCTGCCAAAATCTCGTTGCCGATGGCGACGGCCGTTGCCACGGCTTCTTCCATCGGCACCTCGTTATTCATGCCCTTGTTGAGCTCCGCCGGAATCGCGCTATTCCACTCCAAAGTGGAGTAGGACTGCGGGTAGTCGAAGCCCCACTCAATGGACTTGAGGAAGATCTGCGCCTCTTCGGGGTGGGTGCTGTTGGCCGCCCAGTTTTGTGAGCCCTTGAAACTGGCGGGCATAGTGAACTCGGCCGTTGAGTTCTCTCCGGTATCCGACGTCGTGGCGTACTTGATGAACTCCCAAGAGTGATCCGGGGTCTCCACGCTGTCGCCGGCTGAGAACGACGAGCCGTGCACCACGTTGGCCTGGCGGGCGCTCATGGGCAAGACCTGGACGCCCCAGTTGAAGTTCTCCAGCGGCGTCAAGAAGCCGAACTCCCAGGGTCCGCTGGCGCGGAACGAGATCAACCCGTTGTGGAACATGTTCCGTTTGCCGCCCGCGTCGGAGGCAGCTTGACCGGAGGGCGCCACGCCGTGCCGATTCACCAGGTCGTGGATGAACTTGAGCGCATCCAGCCCGGCTGTTTCGCCAAAGAGAAACTCGGTCTTCTCTTTGTTCAGGATCTCGCCGCCGTTGGCCAGGATATAGTTATAGCCTTCGGTCTGTCCCCACACGCCGACATAGGTACCCCAGCGCTCCGGAGTCTCGCCCTGGCGGATGGTGAGCTTCTGCGACATTTCCAGCCAGTCGTCAAAGGTCCAGCCCTGTTCGGGATCGCTGAATCCCGCCTGTTCCAGGTGCTCTCGGTTGTAGTACATGCCGACTGTGGCGTGGAAGTTCGGCAGACCCCAAACCTTGCCGAACAGCGTGTAGACGTTCACGAGATACGCAGGAAACGTCTCCGTCATGTCGATATTGTCTGCTTTTACGTAGGGCGAGAGATCGTAGAGAATCTCGTTCGCCGCGTGGAACATGATGTTGGGGCCGTTCATGATCATCACGTCGAAGGGCGTACCGGCCGCCGCAGAAGTCTTGAGCTTCGGCCAATACTCTGCCCACGCCGTAATATCGATTGAGAGGTCGAGATCCGCGCCGACCTCCTGATGATAGCCGTCAATACACCGTTGGTAGTCGCCGCCCTGCGCCTCCGTATAGCAGATGGCATTGAGCAACACCGTCTCCATCTCCGCCGGTTTTGCTTCCGCCGCCGGTTTCTCAGCCATGTCCGCGTCCGGCTCGCTCGTCATTGTAGCCTGGCCGCACGCCGCGAGCAGCAGCGCGCCGCTCCCCCCAAGCATGCCTGCCAGCACCCCACGTCGTGTAAACCCTGTCTGACGCATCGCTCTCCTCCTTAGAATCGCTTTCAACGCACCTACGCTATGGGCAGTATACTCCCCAATAGTCATGCCAACAAAGCCGTAGGACTTGAACAATGCTGACCTTCGGTCAATGAGATGAGCGAAACGCCCATTCAAGAACGTCGGGGGGCCATAGCAATTGAGAATTAACTCCTCGGTTGACGCCTGCATGATCCGAGGACGCGGCCTGTGAAGATTTAGAGATGAGTTGCTCCAAGACCGCCGTGATATTGCTATGCTGGAATAGAGTGAAATGCCCAAACTGGCGACGGAGAATCAGAGTTCTTCACAATAGAGTGGAGGTAGTCATGGCACCATTAGCCGCAGAGAATTGCGTGGCCTGCCGCGTAGGCGCGCCGACGATGACCGCAGACGAAATTGCCGAATTACAGCCCCAAATCCCCGAATGGAAGCTCGTTGAGCGGGACGGCATCCCGCAATTGGAGCGAGTTTACGCCTTTCGGAACTTTACTGAATCGCTGGCGTTCACCAACAAGATCGGCGCCTTGGCAGAAGAGGAAGGACATCATCCCGCCCTCCTCACTGAGTGGGTGGGCGTCACTGTGTCGTGGTGGACCCACAAAATTCGCGGGCTGCACCGCAACGACTTCATCATGGCGGCCAAGACCGACGCGCTGTATCAGGGCGATTAACGGTCCTGAATGCCACCTCTACACTAGGGCCGTTCAACTAAAGTGCACGTGAGAACTAACCGCATCTCCTTCCCCAACCTAGACTGGTTCTGCGTCCCTAGAGAGTGAGGCGCTCTCCGTCCGTACTTCGACAAGCTCAGCACGAACGGAGAGCGGGATCCACTAACCTGCCATCTCTGCCGTTCACCCTTCGACAGGCTCAGGGCGAACGGCACGGCTAGCCCAACGTACGCAACCGTCTTGCGCCGGACGCGTCGAGATTCGACGAGGAACACGTCACGGGAAACAGTTAGCGTGATTCCCGTGAAGAAAAGCCCTTCCTTCTATTCTTCCTCAACATTGCGGCGCAGGAACAGCGGGCTGAGCACGGCGTAGAGTACGAACGCCACTATGAATGACGGCAGCGAGCCGCCGAAGCCCGTCAGTGCATCCGGCACGAGGCCCTGTACACCTGAAACGTACGTGCTTAAGAGCGTAGGGCTCACGGCGTGGTAGACGATGACGCCGGCTGCCCAGCAGAATAGCCCCAGCCAGTTCACACCGCCCAGGTACCAGTATTTGCCATCACGTTCGTAAAGCTCCGCAGTCTCGTACTCCTGCCGCCGCACCACGAAGTAGTCTGCTGCCATCACGCCAAAGAGCGAGATAAAGATCGAGCCGATGAGCAGCAGGAATATCTCGTACGTCACCATATTCAAGAACGACGCCAAGATGAGGCCGATCACGGCGACAATCACGACGAAAACCCGCTGCGGGATGCGTGTAAATACGTTCTGGGCGGTGACGGCCGCCGAGTAAATGTCGGCAAAGGCTTGATCGGTCTCAACTGCCAGGGTGGCAAGCAGCGCCAGCCAGCCGGCCGTAAACACGAGGATCGCGCCCGCGATTGCCACTGCCGGGTTGCTCAAGTCGCCGAGCGTCACCGTCGCCACCAACAGTATGCCGAGCGCGTAGAACCAGATGTTCGCCAACAGATACCCCAGCCCGGAACCGGCAAAGGCGCCTTTATCGCTGCGGCCAAACCGGCTGTAGTCCGCGATGAGCGGTATCCAGGAAATCGGCATGGCGATGACGAGATCCACACCTACCCAGAAGGGCGCGCCATCCGAACTCGACTGAGAGAGCACGTCACCAAGGTTGAAACTGCTCACGATGGAGTATGTGAGCCAAAGCGATGCCGCCGTCATTACCCAAATGCCGAACTTCTCCATCCACTGGCGCACAACTACAATCGGGCCGCCCAGGGCAAACGCTGTGCAAATAATCGCAAAGATGACGAGCCAAAGCAGGTACGCGTCAAAGCCGAACATGGTCTTTGCAACGTGATTTGCCGCCCACGACATGGCCCACAGCTCAAATGCCGTCCACCCCACAAGCTGTAGGAAATTAAAGGCGCTGGGCACGTAGGAACCGCGAATGCCCAATACGGGACGCAACAGTACCATGGTGGGCACGTTCACGCGAGCGCCGGCGTACGCCATGAGCGCCAGCAGGAAGACTCCGATAATGCTGCCGACGATTACCGCCAGCAGTGCCTGCCGGGGGGCCATACCCAGGCCGTGGTCTTCTGCCGGCAGCACCAGCAAGGCACCGGTTAGGATTACGAGCAGACCGATCCCTAGATTGAACCAGAGCACGAAGTGCTGCCGAAACGTCATGCGGCGCTCTGACGGCGGTACGGGGTCTACGCCCCATTCCGGCGGTACCTCGACCCTTGGCAGTATCTTGGACAGTGATCCGAGCATCGGTGCAAACCTCCTTCTGGATTCCGGCCCCGTATCGAGTACGGGGCAAGCTTTTCGCCGGAATTACGTTCGTTTTTCGCCTGGACCTTTCCAGGCAATCTGTTAACGAAAACAGGCGCGCTGCGGATTCAGCACGCCTAAAGTATGCAAGGCTTTGCAGTGCATTCCCTCCGCAGGTATTACCCTGATCAGGTTCAAGGGTATGAGGACGTAAGCGCGTCTCTCGTCTCAGCCCGGACTCTCGGGCTCCCCTATCACGCCACTTTTCAATTGTCCGACGCCATTTACTCTATCACTATCGTGTCAAACGTGCAACAGCTATTTACCTCTACCGTGTTCTTGATGCACTAACCGGAGTAACCGCAGCGCCTCCACTGCAATTCGTTGTTGATTTTGCGTACGACCGGCATCCACGAGCAGGCGCGTGGTGGTCCACACACGTCCCTCCCCGCCACGCGAGACGGCGATCTCAGGGCGGCTTACCTCTCGCCCAAGTGCGGCGCCACCTTCGTCATCGAATGCAGCGGTTGCGCGAAGGCTTACATCCTGCCCGGTCGCATCCCCTCCTTCCTCACCCGGCCCGGCGACGGCAAGACACGCCATTCCCACCGGTTTCGCCGAACGGCGGCCGGTTTGGGGACCGGCAATGCCACTCTCCGCCAGCGCCCAATCACACGCAAAGGTACGCCGGGCTAATTGTGCCAGGGCTGCCGCGTACTCCTCGCTCACAACACCGTGTTCGCTTGCTACGTCCTGAATACTCTGCACGAGCGGCGTCCTGCTGCCCGCGTATACAATAATCCCACCGCGAAACCACTCTTCATGCACGGGACTAGCATGGATGAGCATGACGAGCGCGCCACCGGCGGCAGTCTCTGCCACTGCGAGCGTCTCTCCCCTTTTGGCAAGTGTCGTTCCAACTCCATCGAGCAGACGCTGCAGGTCGAGGCTTGTTTTCGCCCCCGCCCCTTGACTGCCCGCTTCGGCATTTGAGCCCCGGTCCAAAGATGACCTTGCCGGACTATTCGGCCAGGGTGCGTTCATCGCCATCTCGCTGGGTGACGTTATCACGGTCCATTTGCTCCAACAACGGCAGCACGTACTTCCGACTTGTGCCAAAGACGTCTCGTAGCTGTGCCACCGTGGCGCGAGCTTCCCGCGCCAAATGCTCTCGCACCTTCGCCACCGCCTGTTGGTAGGCTCGACGCGAATAGATGAGGTCATTGTTCACCCGGACAATCCGGCCCTGCGCCGCCAACACGTTCACCAAGTCATCGTCCACCGCAAGCGACTTACGGAGGTCGACCAGACTCGGGGGCGCCAATGGCTCTCGTTCCAGCACGCCGAGCAACGCCGTCGCCACTTCCTCTTGCACCGCGCTCAACGCAATCGCAAACCCAAATAGGCGCAGGTCGCCTCTCTCTTCCGCAATCACCTCGTCGGCACAAAGCCGCCGCACGATCTGGTTGAATACTCGGCTTTCCAGTCCAAGCTGCCGCCGCACTTCCTCTTTTCCCATGCCGTTGCGCAAGGAGTAGCGCGCGTGAAAATCCTGGACTACAGAGACCAAACGCTCTGTAATCTCTGCCCAACCGGCAGCGGAATAAAGAAAGCTGCCCAAGTCTACGGCTCGTTCTGCACCCAGCAGCCCTGCCAAAACGTCGTCAATCTGCGCGGTGGTGAGAGGCAACACTCGATTGAGCACGTCCTGCGTGCAGGGTTCCCGCTGCCGAATGGCCTGCAGCACCACGTCATCGGGCGAGCCGCGCTCCAACGTATCCAGGGTCGTAATCACGTCTTCCGCAAAGCGTTTATGGCGGGGCGGGTATGGGTCGAGGACTTCGCCGCCGCCAAGGGTACAAGACGGGCTGAGTTGCCGGATGATGAAAAGATCGCCCTTGATGAGACTTGCAGGTTTAACGAGAAGCAGTTGTACAAGCCCGTCCTCGCCTGGCGAGATGGTCTCACGATCGAGAAGCCTTACACGGGCGAGAGTCTCCATGGTCCCGGCATGGAATGTAACCATAGTCCCATGTTCCAGCGGACGAGGCGCGGCAGGCAAGAGCCGGATGCGTACGTCCGCAAAGCGCGTCGCGGCAAGCATGCGGGGCAATGTGAGTACCTGTCCGCGATAGACTTCATCAACGTCAACCCCGCCTACGTTGACGGCAACACGATTACCAGGCAGAGCGTTCTCGATCTTGTGCTTGTGACTCTGCAGCCCGCGTATGCGGCCGCTGATGTTGCCGGGAACGACGTGGACGTCGTCACCGACGTGGAGTTGACCGTCGAGCAGCGTGCCTGTGACCACGGTGCCAAAGCCACTGAGGGTGAAGGCCCGATCGATAGGCAGGCGCGGGCGGCCTACGTCCCGTTTTGCTTCCGTATCTGCGAGCAAGTTATCGAGGACACCGCACAGTTCGTCTAAACCCTCCCCCGAAATCGCGGATACACGCACGAGCGGGCTACCGGCGAGTACAGTACCTGCCACCGTCTCACGCAGCTCTTCTTCAACAAGGTGCAACCAATCTTCGTCTTCAACCAGGTCGCACCGCGTTAGCACCAGTATTCCCGCCGGCACCCGCAGCAAGTCCAGAATATCAAGGTGCTCGCGAGTCTGGGGCATCACGCCTTCATCGGCGGCGACCACTAACAGGCCCGCGTCAATCCCACCCACACCCGCCAGCATGTTCTTGATAAAACGCTCGTGACCGGGCACGTCGACTATTGAAATTTCCTTGCCGCTGGGCAGCGTAAGCCACGCGAATCCCAGATCGATCGTCAGCCCACGCTCTTTTTCTTCACGCAGCCGGTCCGGGTCTATTCCCGTAAGCGCCTGAATCAGCGTAGACTTGCCGTGGTCGACATGACCTGCAGTGCCAATCGTAAACATTGCGCAGTCTTAGTTGCTTCCTGCACGTAGCCGCTTCTTAAGGCCTGCCTGCCGTCTGAAACAGCGGGGCCGGCTGGACTTCAGCCCAGCACCTTCACTGTCTCGACAAATGCTCATAGACCATCGGCCGCCATGGTCTTGCGCGCAGCGTATCACACTGTTGGAGGCCGGTGCGGTCGCACCCCACCACGTTCGCGTCGTCTCGCCTAAGCGGCTTTCTCAATCTTGTACACGCTCGCCTTCTTCCCTGAAACAAGCACATCGTAGCGCTTCAGTACCGTGAACTTGCCCGCAAAGTCACGCATACTGTCTTCGAAGATATCCGGCGTCCCTACGATCAATACCAGGAGGCCGTTAAGCCGTAGGACTCTATGAAACTCCTTCAACATCGCCTGGTTAAACTGTTTCGGGTCGGCGCTTTGCATGCGGTAGAAGCCCCATGGCGGGTCGGTAATGATCTTACCAACAGAATCCGATGCAAACGTCCGCAGGTTTAGGGCGTCCCAACGACCGATGACAAGCTTCTGCCTCTGCCGCCGCAGTTTCATGCGCAAGCTCTTTATGAGCTTTGCATCGATGTCTCCCGTCAAGACTGTCTGATAGGGAAAGGCATTTGCACGTGCCAGCGGGATCGCTCCAGACCCGCAGAAGGGGTCGAGCACGACGTCCGCTTCCGAGGGATCAGAGATTAGACAAAGCAGATGGCAAAGCTCCGGACGTAGCTCACCGCGCTCCAGGGTCTTTTCGTATGCCGTGTGGCGGGTAATGCGCATGCCCACAAAGCCAAAGCCCTCACGCCGGGCGAGCAGCCAAAACTCGACGTCGGGATTGCTGTGATCGGGCTTGAGCCGGGTGTTGCCCGAGAGAAGCCGCTCCAGGCCGGTACGGCTGCGCTGGGGAATCGAGACGAATTGGTTGCCGTACGAGGCGACAAACCGATAGGTCTTGGCCTTGCCGGGCAAAGAGGGCGTCAGGCGGCGCAAGAGCTGCCCGTCCGCCTGGACGGTCTGGACCATCTCCGCAATGGGATCACGGCCCAGCCCATCGAACGACATGAGACAGACGAAGCTATTGTTGCAGAACCGCAGCGCTTGCACGTTCGCAACACTGGACGAGGAGCGGTAAACAACCAGGCCGTCGAGGAGCAGGTCTATTTCTAGGTCCTCAAGCGCATGCCTGAGCGCTTCCGCGACGACCTCTCCCAGGCCGGGAATGAAAGAAGAAACGTATGTGGTCATTCAAGTAGCTTACCCGGAGTTACGCGGGAGCGCACAACGCAGCCGGGAAATCTCGCTAGTAAGGAGCGCATTTCACCACGACAGAAACTGCAATTGGTGCAATCCTGACCGGTCGTCATTGGCGCTTTTCTATTTCTCGCACACTACGCCATCGCCGTCGCCGTCCCGCGGCGGATCGGTGAACAACCCAGTCGGAAAGCCACGTCCGGCACCAGAGTCCCCCTGAATGCGCTCTTCTCCAGCAGCAATTGCTTCAGCGCAACTTGCGTACTTGGCTGTTGGGGTCACAGATGCAGACGGTGTCGGTGTAGGTGTGCGCGTTGGGGTTGCCGTCGGCGTTGGTGTGCGCGTCGGTCTTGGCGTTGGCGTAGGCAGAGGCGTAGGTGTCGGAGTGCGCGAAATTGCCGGCCTTGGCGACGGCGTCGGCGAAAGTGAGGGCCGAGGAGTTGGGCTGGAAGTTGGCGCGGGCGTGCGCGTCGCAGTTGGCGTAGGAGTTGGCGTACGCCGGATCAACGATCCAGGTGTCGGCGTCGACGTTGGCGTCCCTGTGGGAGTGAGCGTTACACTCGGAGTCGGGGTTGGGGTAGGTGTCGGCATTGGAGTTGGCAGCACAATCATTGGATCTTCATCGCACTCTTCCAGCATTGAGCGCAGTGCACTCACCTCATCGTCATCCGCGCTCAGTCCCCAAAATACCTTGACCGCAATCCAATCTTGCGCGTACTGGCACCATGCAGACTCCGCAGGCGGTTTCCATTCACCCGGATCGCGCCCGCCCTTCGAGCGGTTGCTCGACGCCGAGACCGCGGTCAACGTCTGCGGCAACGCCAGGTCGTTCGCGTATGCGTAGCGCCGCTCATAAGACCACTGCCATCCTCCCGATTCATGCACTTCTACGAGCGGCACCATGTGGTCGATGTCCACGCCTGACGCGCTCGTTATAGTCCTCTCGTCGTACCAAGACCACCACGTGCCGGTGGGCAGGCAAGACTCATCGTCACTTTCGAGCGTACTCGCTTCGGCAACCAAGACTTCCTCGCGCGTGTCACAGCCGTCGTCATCTATGTCACCCCAACCGTTCTGCTCGTACATCCAGCGTCCGTAGGTCACGCCACCATTGGATTCCGGCGCTGTCTTGAGCCGCACGCCCGCAATATACGTCGTCGAAGGAGTGGCTTGCTCCGGTTCGCAATTGGCCTCGTAGAACAGGTCTACCCCGCTCCAGCCAGCGAGTTTCAAGCTCTCCCGCGCAGCATTGAGTTGTGTGCATACATCCGTTGTCGGGCCATCGTCGATGGTGATGGCAAACCACACGATCGCTAGGAACAACGCCAGCACGTCTCACCTCATTGTGACTAGAGCGCACATCAACGTGCACTCAAACGACTAAACCGTCCAACTGCCCTGAGCCCAGCAGCAAGCATACTGCCCTATAGCGCAATAGTCAAGAAGATTGAGCGCATCGTATGGGCGCATCCGGCCGGTCTCTTTATCGGTAATGCTACAGGAGCTGCAACCCGCAACCCTATGCACCGGCAGAATCAGGCGCAGTCCAACGCTCCGCCAGCAGGTACAGGCCCATGCCATGCGACCCTTTGATGAGCACCACGTCGCGCGGCTGGACTTCCCTGGCGAGATGCGCCTCGGCAGCGTCCAGAGCCGCCACGAGCGAGTCGCCATCCGCGTGATCTGCCGGGATTTCGAAAATCTGTGCCGGGTCCATGCCGGCTGCGCGAGCGCCGGCCGCAATATGAGTACTCTCACTGCCTATGGTTACAAGACGGTCGGCAAAGCGCGCCACGGACTCGCCGAGCAGGCGGTGCTCTTCCGCGGCATACCGGCCAAGCTCCAGCATGTCACCGAGCACCGCAATGCGATTGCCCCTCGCTCCCAACTGCGCGAGCGATTCTAGGGCTACTACCGCCGAAACGCGATTGGCATTGTAAGCGTCATCGAGCAGGACCGATCCGTTACGGCCCTTTCGCACGTGCAGGCGACCCGGCGCTGGGCGAACCTTCGCCAGCCCCGCCGCAATCTCGTCCAGTGAGAGGCCGTACTCACGGCCCACAGCCGTCGCCGCCAACGCAGCGTAGACCCCCGCTTGGCCGAGGATGTGTGTAACGACTTTGCCCTTTTGGGTTCCCGCAAGGACTTCGAACTGCGTCCGGCCGTCAGACAGCACCCTTACGTCTTGTGCCGATACGTCCGTCGATCCATCGACGCCGTAGGTAATTACGTTTGCGCGCGTTCGGGCGGACATCTGCCTGACCCGCGAGTCGTCCCCATTGAGTACGGCCTTGCCGCGTGCAGGCAGCGCTTGTACCAATTCGGCCTTTGCTTGCTGCACAACGTCAAGCGACCCAAAGAGCTCCAGATGCACCGGCCCCACCGCCGTTACGACGCCAATGTGGGGCCTGATCCTGCGGCAATAGCTCGCAATCTCACCGCGCCACTGGGCGCCCATCTCAAGCACAAGCACTTCGTCTTCTGGCCCGCAACGGGCCACCGTGCGGGGAATGCCAATCTCATTGTTCTCTGTGCCAAGCGCCCTGCAAACGGCAAAGCGTTCCGCCAATACCGATGCAATCGCCTCTTTCGTGGTTGTCTTGCCATAGCTACCGGTCACGGCAACAATTCGCAGACCGGTTCGTTGCCGCACCAGGTAGCGGGCAAGCTTCCAAGCAGCATCGTTTGGGTTTCGCACCCGTATTTGGGGTATGGCGACATCAGGCCGGGGTCGTTGGCAAAGAACTGCAGCGGCACCTTTCGCGACGGCGTCATCAATGAACGCATGGCCGTCGCGCTGGTCGGTGCGCAACGCGAGAAAGACCTCGCCCGGTTGGAGTATGCGCGAATCGTGGCAAAGCCCCGTGCACACGACACTCCCCACCTCTAGGCCTGGCGGCGGCACGCGTCGCAATGCGCGGTAGACGTCGGCAAGGGAGAACAACGGTGGCAGTGCTCCTTAATTCGCACGCCTCGACTTCGACTGATCGCTGCATAGTATTGACACGTTTGACGTAGGACTGTGCCAAAAGCAGCAGGTGAATGGCTCGTCGTTCTCGCCAGAACACAAGGCGGACCGCACGCAGTCCGCCCCTTGAGGAATGAGCCATTCGCACCGAGAAGTAGGGAAAGTGCGCCGCACAGTGCCTAAGGCGGCCCTGGAAAACCCAGCAAGACCGCGCCTAGGGAGCACTCCGCGGAGTATTTTCCCATGCAGAGCACGTAACTACCGCTCGTTCCGGGCTTCCTGCGCCAGAACCGCGTTCTAGGAGAGTCTACGCCAACCTGCTATAATGATGCCACCTCTCGTCAGCATAGCAAACGGACACCAGTGCTTCTTCAACTATGAGCAACAAGCTCCGTGTTGGCCTGCTATTTGGCGGTCGTTCAGCCGAACATGACGTTTCTGTAGTTTCCGCCCGCTCGGTGATGGCAGCGCTTGATCCAACCAAGTACGAGGTGATTCCTATCGGCATTACGCGTGACGGACGTTGGCTGCTGAACGTTAACCCTGAGCGTGCGCTGGCGGACCAACTGCACCTGGCAAGCGACGCCGATTCATTGCAGCTTGCATTCAGCCCTCCGACCGCTTTGACCGATCCCCATGCGTCTCAGGATTCTGGCGATCCCAAAGGAGCAGGCGCGCTAGACGTAGTCTTCCCAATTCTTCACGGCCCAAACGGCGAAGACGGCAGCATTCAAGGCCTGTTACAACTCGCTGACGTGCCATACGTTGGTTGCGACGTGCTCAGTTCGGCGCTAGGCATGGACAAGATTGTGCAAAAGCGGCTCTTTGCTCACGCAGGGCTGCCAATTGTTGACTTTGTCGCGGTGCGCCGCAAGCACTGGCGTGCGCAACCGGATGCATGCATAGCTGAGATCGAGGCGAGCCTCACTTACCCGCTCTTCGTAAAGCCGGCCGCCTTAGGTTCGAGCGTCGGCATTTCGAAAGCCCACGACCGCGCGGCACTTACACGTGCCCTCGATGAGGCTGCGCGCTATGGTCGCAAGATGATTGTCGAGGCTGCGGTTCCTCATGCGCGGGAAATCGAGTTCTCGGTACTCGGCAACGACGATCCGATTGTGTCCGTACCGGGAGAGATCGTGGCCGCGCATGAGTTCTACGACTACGCGGCAAAGTATGAGGCAGATTCGGCGCTGCACGTTCCGGCGCCAATTACGGACGCGCAAACAAACGAACTGCAAGCACTGGCGATCCGCGCCTATCAGGCGCTTGAGTGTTGCGGCATGGCGCGGGTAGACTTTCTACTCGATGGAAAGACCGGCGATGCATACATAAGCGAAATCAATACCATACCCGGTTTTACGTCGATAAGCATGTATCCAAAGCTGTGGGAAGCCTCTGGTCTCGCATATCCCGACCTACTAGACGAACTCATTAGGCTAGCTCTGGAACGCCACCGGGAAGTCAGTGAACAGGAAACCGCGCGCTAATGCGCGACAAATGGGGGAATAGCATGTTCAGAGGAGACAGCCGCAATGGTTAATGGGGACATCAAGATCTTCTCCGGCATGGCCAACAATCCTTTGGCTGCCGAGATCGCCGACCTTCTCGGCACTGGTCTCGGTGACGTCAGCATTCAGGAGGCTCCGGATTCAGAGACCTTGGTCATGGTCAACGAGAGTGTGCGCGGCTGCGACGTGTATGTCGTTCAACCCACCTCGGCGCCGGTCAACGACAACTTGATGCACCTATTGCTCATTATCGACGCTCTCCGTCGGGCCTCCGCCAAGCGCATTACTGCGGTCATACCTTACTTCGGGTATTCCCGCCAGGAACGAATGGCCCACGGACGCGAGCCGATCAGCGCCAAGGTGGTAGCAGACATGCTTCAATCCGTGGGGGTTGACCGCATCATACTTACCGACATCCATGCGCCGGCCATGCAGGGCTTCTTCAATATCCCCCTTGAAACCCTCTCTGCCGTACCTCTGATCATTGACTACTTGAAGCAGCGAGACCTATCGGACTCGGTGATAGTCGCGCCGGACGTCGGCCGTGCCAAGTTAGCGGAGCAGTATGCGGAGCGCTTGGGAGTTCCCCTCGCCTTGATTCACAAAGCGCGCGAATCTGCCACCACGTCCCGCATTGTTGGCATGATAGGCGACCTGAAAGGCAAGTACCCTATCATCATCGATGACATCATTACCACCGGCGGTACCATCGTCGAGACCGCGCACGCGGTCATCAATGCCGGAGCAAGACCTCAATTGTGCTTGGCGGCGGTACACGGGCTGCTTGCTGGCTCGGCACCGGATCGGTTGAATCAGGACTTCATCAATGAGGTGATTCTCACTGACACCGTGCATATACCGCCCGATAGGCGGACGCCCAACATGACCATCCTCTCCGTAGCCCAGCTCTTTGCCGAGGCGATACACCGCGCCCACAATGAAAAATCGGTGAGCGGACTCTACCTCCTCACGTAGGGCCATTGAACGCAACGTCTCAAGACTTCCCCACGATTTTCTGTATTCTCCAGGCCAAAGTGAAGCGATGTATTGCATTATTCTGTAGGCATACATACAGAATCGGGCTGTCACCTTGGTATACTTAGAGCCAAGCAGGTCGGATGTACAACCAAGGCGCGGCAACCTAAAAAAACCCGCGCCGAAGTTACGTGCGGCGCTGGTGACCGGCCGCACAGAACGCCTGGTTGCAGTGCGCTGCCTCTGCAACAGATAGCCAAGGTGGTTTGGCTTATCAGAGCGGAACGCCGATCCATGCCGTGGCGTTGACCGTTTCGTTCAATGAACGTGTTGGGAAGGGAGGGCATATCGCATGTTTCTCGATGTAGGAATTGCATTCGGCGGTGGAATTCTCTCATTTCTCTCGCCGTGTTTTCTCCCACTCATACCGGCCTACCTTGTTTACCTCGGTGGACGCCAAGCCAACGCCGTCCGCCACGATAAGTCGCCGCGCCGTGCCGTCTTCATCAATGCCCTCGCTTTCATTCTCGGATTTGGCACGATATTCATCGCCCTCGGTGTAGCCATAACCTTCGTCGGCCTTGCCTTCCAACAAGGGCTGCCTACGATGCGGCTTGTCGGCGGCGCGCTGCTCGTCATCTTTGGACTAAGTTTCCTGGGCCTCCTCCGTGTGCCCTGGCTGCAGCAAATCTTGCAGCGTGAAGTTTCGCTCCGCAACACGCCGCTGGGCCGTATCGACACCGAGAAGACCGGCCCAATCACTTCTTACTTGATCGGTCTCGTATTCGGGACGGGATGGACGCCCTGTGTCGGCCCGATACTCGGGGCAATTCTGTTCCAGGCTGCCGGTTCCGACACAGTGCTCCGCGGCGGCATCTTGCTGGCGATTTACGCCGCCGGCATGGGCATTCCGTTTCTCGCCATGGCGGTGGCCATCGATCGGGCCTCTGTACTTCTCAAATGGCTCAGGTCCCACATGTTGGCGGTCGAACGGGTGAGTGGCGTGTTCCTGATCCTAATGGGGATTGCGGTCGCAACGAATTTTCTAGCGATGATCTCTGGCATACTCGGGATATACTCGTTAGGATAGCAGGTAAGGGATCAAAGTCAGTCACTAGTATGGTGTAGGTTCAGTGCCAGTATGTTTAGGACGCCAAAGACGAATGGGGTCAAAGGACGGTAGTTTTGAAGTGGGCACTGGATGTAGTATGCCGGACTATGCCTAATAGGGTCTGAGGCCATAGAACTTTCTGAGTGTCGCGTGTAAGAAAGAAACAATAGGGAGGGAGCGCAATGCGACGACGATCTGTATGCTCGCTACTGCTCAGCGGTGCGTCCGTAGCCGCGCTAGCGGCTTGTGGTGGCGGCTCAACACTGCTAGAAACTGAGGAGCAAGAGCCGGCAAGCGCCAAGCAAGAGGCCGCGGCGGAGCCGACCGCCGCCCCTGCGGAGGCCCAGCCGACGGCTGAGCCCGCGAAGCAAGCTGAAGTTGAGCCGACAGCCGCGCCAACCCTTGACCTGCCCAACTTTGGGAAGGCACCGGAGATTACGCTCACGGAATGGCTCAATTCCGAGCCCATTACGTTGGCAAGCTTGGAGGGCAAGGCTTCCGCTCTAATTGTCTTCTGGACATACACCTGACCGGTTTGCCGCGGCGAAATCCCCAGTTGGGTGGATATCCAGAGCAAGTACGTTGACGACGGCTTCAAACTCATCAGCATCCACATCCCGGCCTTGGGTGCCTCTACGGACGTCAACGTCATCGCCGAACAGGCATCAAAACTTAACGCTACCTTTCCGATTGCGATAGACAACGGTAAGGTAATCTGGGACGCCTTCGGCAACAATGCCTTTCCGGTAGCCTACGGAATCGATAAGCAAGGGAACATCCGCTCTAAGCAGGTCGGTCCCGGCATCGATACGATCATTGAGGTTATAGAGAAGCTCAAAGCGGCGGGCTAGCACTACGCCACTTCAGTTAGCTCTCTTTGGAAGAGTTGCCCGCTTGCGGTGAGACTATCGGACCGCAAGCGGGCCTTATTGCCTAGAGTCGCAAACCGGCGTGCCAGATGCGAGTCTCTTGTGCCGTGAAGACGAAGGGCTGCAGGAACCAACGGCGCATACTTGAGCGGGGAAGGGTCTCCTTATAGCTGACGATCAGACTGTGATGCTTACGGACCCCTCAAACTAAACCTTCTTTCTTACAAACGAGCTACATGTATCCGAAACTATTGAGCAGCGCCCCCACCTCTTAGCCCAATTCCTTGAGTTTCTCTACGGCTTCTATCACGCTCTCGAAATTACCGCCACCAAACTTCGCAAACCGGATATTGCCCTGCCGATCGATGCCGTAGAATGCCGGCCACGTACGGTTGCCGAAAGCATCCCAAAGTACCTTGCCGTTGTCCACTACCACCGGATAGGTGACGCCAAGCGCGTCGGCACGCTCCTTTATTTTGCTGATGTCATTAGAAGAACCGGCGTACGGAAAGTGCACGGTGATTAGCTTGAAGCGGTCGTCGTGGTAGGTATTGAAGAGGTCCACCAAACTGGGGACTTCGCCGCGGCAAACCGGTCAGGTGTATGTCCAGAAGACCACCAGGGCAGCGGCTTTGCCCTCCAGACTCGCCATGGTGATGGGCTCAGAGTTGAATCAACCTGTGAGGGTAATCTCGGGTGCCTTGCCGAGGTTAGGCAGGTCAAGTGTTGGCGCCTGTGTGGCCGCAGGTTGCGCCTCCGCTTGGCTCTCAGACTTTGGCTGCTCTTGCGTTGGGGCGGCAGTCGGCTCCGCCGCGGCCTCTTGCGTGGTGCTTGCCGGCTCTTGCTCCTCAGATTCGAGCACTGCTGAGCCGCCGCCGCACGCCGCGAGCGCGGCCACGGACGCGCCGCTGAGCAATAGCGAGCATACAGAACGTCGTTGCATCGTTCGCCTCCACTTCCATTACCGTGCCAGCTAGCTGATGTTTATCCAAAGCGCGCTTTTTCCGCTGAACCGCTCTCTCCCGTACTGTTGCACATGGCATCGCGGCTTTCGCGCTTCACTTATTTCTATCGTAACGAGTACGATCCAAGATTTCCAATCACATAGTCTCTGATCGCTTCAGCTACTGAGCACGGCTGTGCTAGGCTAGTCGGAAAGGTAACCATCACCGGCAAGGAGCGAGTCTAATGGACTCCCAGGATCTTCCCCAGCCCGAACCGACGCTCGGCAATACCGCTTGGTGGACACATGACCGATTCGGCCTCTTCATCCATTGGGGCATATATGCATTGGCCGCACGCCACGAATGGGTGAAGAAGTACGAGCAAATCAGCGACACAGACTACCAACCGTACTTCGACCACTTCGACCCCGATCTCTACGACCCTGCGGCATGGGCGCGGACCGCGCGGGAGGCAGGGATGCGCTATGTCGTCATCACCAGCAAGCACCACGACGGTTTCTGCTTGTGGGACAGCCGGCTTACCGATTACAAGGCCACGAATACCCTCGCCAACCGCGACCTCTTGCAGCCGTTTGTCGAGGCCTTCCGCGCCGAGGGACTCAAGGTTGGCTTCTACTATTCGCTCATCGACTGGCATCACCCTGAGTTTCCCGTAGACGGCGTGCATCCCCAGGCAAACGACCTCGCGTTCCGGGAGGCGACCAAAGACCGTGACGTGCGCAAGTATGCCAAGTACCTCCACGGCCAGGTACGCGAAATCCTCACCAACTTCGGCGCCATCGATCTCCTCTGGCTCGACTTCTCCTACTCCCAGCAAGACTATGGCTGGAGCAAAGGCAAGGGCAAAGACGACTGGCAGAGCGAGGAACTCATCCGGATGGTGCGCGAGTTACAGCCCGATATCATCATCAATAACCGCAGCGAACTCGAGCAGGATTTCCACACCCCAGAGCAATTCATCCCGCCTAGTTGGTTGCACGTGGACGGCAAGCCCGTAAATTGGGAGGCCTGTCAGACCCTCAACGGCTCCTGGGGCTACCACCGTGACAATCTGGACTGGAAGTCGCCCAAACTGCTCGTGCAGATGCTCATCGATTGCGTCTCCAAAGGCGGCAATATGCTGATGAACGTCGGTCCCACGGGCCGCGGCGAGTTCGATCCCCGTGCCCAAGTCACGCTGGCGGAGATTGGTGCTTGGATGCGGGTGCACAAACGCTCGATCTACGGGTGCACGCAAGCGCCGTTCACACCGCCGACGGACTGCCGCTACACGTATAACCCGGAGACGAATCGGCTCTATCTGCACGTCTTCGCCTGGCCGCTCAAATATCTGCACTTGCCGGGCTTGCGCAACCGCGTACGCTACGCGCAACTCCTGAACGACGGTTCCGAAGTCAAGACCTTCGACTTCACCCAGCATCACCGCTACCCCAGCGCAGGCCAGGAAACACTCACATTAGAGTTGCCTATCCGGCAACCGGACGTGCATACACCGGTAGTTGAACTCTTTCTAACGGATTGATAAAATACACGTACCGGTAAACTTGACACCTAGACTTGCTCGAGACTTTCTTGCCAGCGCCATTTCTAGCTTTACGACCGCGTACGATCGAGAAGTAGAGCGTAGAGGCGTAGTTGAACTGCGGCGGCAAGTACCACAGTCTCGGAGGGGCGTGACCGGGGACAGGGATGCACGTGCATCCCTGTCCCCAACACAGGACACTGCCGACACAGGCTTGGAAAGGAGGAATGAAGAGAATCCAACGGAGTGAAGGTGAAGCGTTGTCTGATTCCTAACAACCGGAGGTGACGTATCATGACGAAACGCAATTCGGCACTCAGCGCGTTGACGCGCCGCAACATGCTCTTGGGATTCGGCGCGCTCGGCGCGGCTAGTGTGTTCGCCGCCTGCGGCGTCCCGGCCCCGGCCGCCCAACCGGAACAAGCCGCCGAGGAGGAAGCGCCCGCCAAGACCGAAGAAGCACCCCCGACCACGGAACGCGTCACGGTCGTTCACTACTTGGCCCTCAATGCTCGCCACGCCGAACTCTATCCCACCCTCATCGAAGAGCCCTTCGAGAACGACTATCCGAACATCGATCTCGAGACCATTCTCAGAGAAGGCCCGTATTACACTAAGTTTAATACCCTGATAGCAGCAGGTGATCCGCCGGACGTTCTCTGGCTTTCACAGACGGAGGTCTTTACTCAAGGCCACACCATCGACGTTGGACCGTTTATCAAGCGCGACAATTTCGATCTCAGCGTCTATCCGGAGCAGCTCTTCCGCGACGGCGTCATGTACGAGGAGAACACGCTCGGGCTGCCGAACCAATCGGGCGGCAACTGGCCGGTGCTGCCGTACAACAAGGAAATCCTAGCCAACGCAGGTGTGTCCGATCCTCCGGTGGAATGGGGCGATCCGAGTTGGAACGCGGAATCGTTCCTGGAAGCCCTGGTTAAGACTACCCAGCGCGAGGGCGAAAACCCGGTCACGTTCGGCGTCGGCAATATCGGCCGCGGCGTGATCGCGGCGAACTGGGGACCCTTCTGGGGGGCCCGCTGGGTGGCGGAAGACTTCAAGACCGTGGTCTGCGATTCACCCGAGATGATCGACGCCATCCGCTACCTTACCGATTTGTCGTCGAAGCATCGCGTGATGCCTTTTCCGGGCGAACTCAATGACACATTCGGCACCGGCAGTACGCGCACGAATTTCCTCAATGGCAAGCTCGCGTTCTTGCAGACCTCCGGCGGCGGCACGTTTTCGATTGCCCAAGGTGTGCAAGAAGGTAAACCCTTTGCCTACGCTCCGCTGCCTACGTTTATGCATACTGCTTCTGCGCAGGCGCTCGACTCTAACGGTTTGCTGGGCGCGAGCAAAGTCCAGGACGAGGGCTGGGAACTCATCAAGTGGCATGCCAATCATCCCAACTGGGCCATCGGCCGCGGCAATGCTCCGGCCCGTCTCGATCACTTCGAAGCCTGGGCGCGCGAACTCTACGGCGGCGACGTTGCCGAGAAGATCCGCGTGGAAGCCTACGCCAACTCGCTTGCAAATGCGGGCCGATACGATGGCTTGCGGGTGCTGCCCAACTGGCGTAACCCGATTTACGACCAGATCATCACGCCCGCGTTGGAAGCCCTCTATCTCGGCCAAGGCGAGGTGGTCGAGACGATGTCGGCCCTGAAACAGCAAATCCAGGCCGAGATTCCCGAGTAGCCGGTCTGCCGCGCCTGTAGTTGTGCAGGACGGCGAGCATGACGGGAGTCTAGCCGGCGGTCGTCTATGAGCAGGTAAAGCAGAGGGGTACGGTGCGCCGTACCCCTCTGCTTTAGAAAGGTATTTCCGCATGTCCGTGTCTGTTGATCAACTTGCCATTGCCGGTGGGGCGCCGGTGCGAAATACCGCAGCGCGTCCGTGGCCCACGTGGCCCATCGCCACAGAGGAAGATATTGCCGCTGTTGCCGACGTTCTCCGCAGCGGCAAGTGGAACCGCTGGCGCAGCGACCGCGTGGACGAACTGGAGGCGGCACTGCGGGAATTCACCGGCGCGGCCCACGTGGTGGCGTTGGCCAGCGGCACCGCCGGTTTGGAAGTCGCCCTCAAGGCCGCGGGCGTACGCCCCGGCGATGAGGTTATTTTGCCCGCTTACACCTACGTCGCCACGGCTACGGCGGTATTGCAGGTTGGCGGCGTGCCGGTCTTCGCCGACATCATTCCCGAAACGGAAAATATCGATCCCGCCTCGATAGAGTCATTGATCACCGAGCGCACTCGCGCACTGCTGCCCGTGCACATATCGGGCCTCCCCTGCGACATGGCGGCCATCAACGCACTCTCAGCGCGGCATGGTCTCCGCGTCATTGAAGACACCGCCCAAGGCATCGGCGGCATGTGGAACGGGCAGCGTCTCGGCACGATTGGGGACGTGGGCGAATACTCCTTCCAAGCCAGCAAGAACCTGCCGGGCGGCGAAGGCGGCGCAATCGTCACCAATGACCCGGCAATTGCCGAAAGAGCGTTTATGTTGATGCACATCAACAATGAGGCCCTGGGCTGGAATTATCGGCTTACCGCCATGCAGGCCGCGCTGATTCACTCCCAGCTTCAGCGATTCCCTGCGCAGCAGGCCCGCCGCCAGGCAAATGCCGCCTTCCTGCGCGATGCCTTGGCGGAAATTCCCGGCATTGCGCCCACTCGCGAGGATGACTTTGTCACCGGCCACGGCCTGCACGGGCTGGGAGTGCGCTTCATTAGCGCGGAGTTTAGTTCCGACGCTCCCGTGCCGCGGGAAGTTTTTTCCAAAGCCCTACACGCCGAAGGCATCCCATGCGCTCTGGGCTACGGCGATCCGGTGTACAAGCTCCCGCTCTTCCAAGAGGCACACACACGCATGCGGGACCACTGCCCTGTGGCTTGCAACCATCCCGCCATGGCAACCATGGATTACGCCAAGCTGCACCTGCCAAACGTGGAGCGCCTCTGCGGCCAAGAGGCCCTGCGCTTCAACCAACCGCTCTTGCTCGGCACCCGCGAGGACATGGAGGACATCGTTGCCGCCGTCGGCAAGATTCACGCCAATCAGGAAGCGCTCGCCGCAATTGTTAACTGATTCGCATGGGCCTGCTCTAGGAGAATTAGAACGGGACAGCCAATTTCGACTTGACCTAGAGCTGGGTCTGTAATCTTGCCACTCTCAAGACTGTTGCCTAATTCATTGGCGTATCTTGCCGTTTGGCTGCCACTAATGGATAAACGAAGCACCCAACACCGTCATTCCGGCGAAAGCCGGAATCCATCTTCACTCCACCACTGGACTCCGGCTTTCGCCGGAGTGACAGAATACCAGCCAACGGCAACCCTGGTACCCGATTCTTGGCCCGACACAGCTCCTCATGTGCAAGTGGTACTCACTGCTGACTATAGACCGTCCATGCTTACGATTATTCCTCAATGTTCATTCTGTCATCTAGTTGCCAAACGCTCTCACATAGCCTAGAGAGAACAAAACCATGCTCCACGCCGGTGTCGGACGCACCACCCTCACGCCGCCGCTCGGCACACCGCTTATCGGCTACGGCGGACGCGAACGGGGCGCGGACGCTATCCGAGACGACATATACGCTACGTCGCTGGTACTCTCAGACGGCGAAACGACGGTTGCCCTGGTTACTTGCGACCTCTGCGTGCTGCCCATCCGGCAGGTACGGTACGTGCAACGGCTGATCAAGGAGCGCACCGGCATTCCGCCCGCCCACGTGATGATCAACACCTCCCACGCCCACTCGGGGCCGCTTACAACATTTAATGAGGAAACCCCTGAGAGCGTGCGGCAAGTAGTGGTTGCGCTGCTTGACGGCATTGCGGAGTCGGTCGTCCAAGCGGTGGCTGCGCTCGTCCCGTGCCGCCTTAGCGCAGGGCGGGGAACGGTCGAGGCGAGCATCAACCGGCGCAAGCGCAATGGCTACAGCGATGCGGTGACGCCGGAGTTCCCCGAGGGCACGGTGGACCCGGACCTGCACGTGGTGCGCATTGATGGCCTTTACGGTACGCCGCTGGCCGTTGTTACCGCCTACGCCTGCCATCCGGTGGCGCTCCGCCCGCCCAGCCACGCCATCTCAGCGGACTTTGTCTGCGCCTTGCGCGCGACCGTGGAGCAGCAGGTCGGCGCGCCCCTGCTCTTCGCCCAAGGCGCGGCCGGGAACCTGGTGCCAATCGGCCCTGAGATGGAAATGGAGGAACGGCTTGAGCTAACCGGAAAGGTGCTCGGTATGGAAGCGCTGCGCGTGTATTTCGCGCTCGGCGCGGAAGCCCTACCCGTGGATGATTCGCGCGGCGCAGAAGCACTCCGTGCCTACGGACCTCCCGAATCGCTTCGCAGCGCAACATCCGCGCCCCCCAAACCCATGCTCGCCGCCGCGTCCGAAAACCTTTTGCTCGATCTCTGGACGGAGCAGCCGCCCATCGCAGACGCGGAGCGGTCGCACCAGACGTTTCCTTATCTGACCCCGCCGCTCGTGAACGGCAAGGTGGAGTGCGCGGTGCAGGCCCTGCGCCTGGGCGACGTGGCGCTCGTGGGCGTCGCCGGCGAAGCGTTCGTGGAGATCGGCCTCGCCGTGAAAGCGCGCTCGCCCATCCCCCACACCATCTTCCTGGGCTACACCAACGGTTGCCTGGGCTACATCCCCACCGCCACCGCCTACGAACCCGGCGGCTACGAAGTCCACCGCGCCCACGCCGTCTACCGCCTCCCCCACACCATCGCCCCCGACAGCGCCGACAGAATCATCGCGACGAGCCTAGAGCTCTTGGGCACGCTCTGACCGCCACGCACGACGTACTCCAATGAATAACCGCAACGCGAGCGCTATACTGCAACTACCCTCCTTAACCGCGGCGAATGACGGCATCCACTGGGCGGCGCGTGCTCGAGCACAGGCGCCGCGAGAGGCCGCCGAGTGTCCACTGCCGTGGCGATGAAGCAGGCCGCTCAGACTCTCTTGGAACCTCCGGGCTTACCACCCGGTGGCTTGCGCGAGGTCTTGACAAGAGGAGGCGCCACTCTCGGGCCAGTGCCATGCTTACCGGATGTCCGTGAATTTGAAGCCCCCTTCACTGTCCACCCCTGCTGCTGCGCCCCGTCTCTCGCGCTCTTCTTTTCGTTGCTCTTGTCGCCGTCTGGCATCATGGCCTCCTGAACCAGGCTCTCTATCGTCGCGCACTCATCATATCATGGACTGTAGTCGCGCCCCAGCCTTCAGCAGTCTGCGCACCCGGAGAATACGCCGAATTGTAAAAATAGGTGTATATGTTCACTGTCTGAACAGCGGTTGAAACGATGAATTCGAATGTCTCCGGATGCGTCGCGCCCGGCTCTACAATCAACTCACTCTTGTTCCAGGTGCGTGGCGCTTCCTCAAGAATGGGCCACTGAAGTTCCTCAAACTCTCCGTCCACAATACCTGAGCGTATACAGACTCCACATCCTCGTCCGACACCGGCGCTACTTGCTGCAAGCGGAAGAAGCCTTCGCTCAACTCCAAGTGCACCCTCGAGCTGTTATGCAACATCGCGGTTACGGCAATGTTGACGTAGCTTTCTCCGATGCGCCGTTGCGAAACCTCGTGCGAGATCGTCAAGTGCGGTTCGGATTCCCGGAATACCTGCCACTTATAGGCGGCAAAAGCTCCACCAAGGACTATGGCCAAGGTGGTAACAACCCCCTGCACGACCCAGAGCGCGTCCTTCACCCGCGCCGCGTCGGGCACGAGAAGATACGCCGCCAGGAACAGGACTATTAGCACAGCTATAACCGCTGCAACAGTGATCAAGAAGCCGATGTTTAACTTGCCCATATTCGACCCTTCACTGTCGCCAACGGTTCAATGAGTCTCTGGCTCAGCTTGTTTCACCCCACTGCCTCAAATAGCCCTCGGGCTTCATCACCGTAACACCCAACTTATCCTGCAAATCACATGCAACGTCAAGGATACGCTTGTCCCATGTAAGGAAGACGTCCCTTCCAGCTAAGTAGTGCGCGTAAACATGATCCCAGTCCCGCCAATCTGGTGGTTTTGTGGATCTGCGAGAGAATTGATCCGTGAGCTGGTCAGCAACATCTATGAATCCACCGTCTCCGAGACTATCCCTACCCAGCACTCCGACACCCAGGCGCATAACAGTCCCTATTTCCTGAACACTGATTTCACGGAGCCTATTGATGCGGTCAGACAACGGTAGCTGTGGAATATCTTCGCGGATACGTGCCGTAACAGCCAAATCCAACTGGCCGTTTCGAGCGAGCTCAAGCAAACCTTCCACGACGGCAGCTTTGGCTTGATTCTTCCAGTATTCCATCAGCAGATTTGTATCAAGGGTCGCAGATGGCATTGTGGTGCAAGCTCCCTCTCTGTTTAGTCCATGGATGTGCTCTTCGCACCCAAGCAAGGCATTTGGCCCTATGTATTTCGAGAAACCCAGCACGAACGGCAAGTAACTTAACCACAGTGTACGTTACCTGCCGCATCTTCTACCCACACGTGATAGGACACCCACTTCAAACTAACTACTCGCGCTGGAGTATTTGGTGAGTGCCAGGCGCCAGAAGAGGTGGGAGAGGATTAGGAGGGCGGCGGTCATGGCGAAGGCGGTGAGGGCGAAGCCGGGGCTGAGCAGGCCCATGAGGGCTTGGCTGGGGACCATGGCGATGAACGCCACCGGCAGCACGAACGTCAGGCCGATGCGCAGCACGCCGCCAAAGACATCGGTAGGCACGCGGGCAGTCTCGATGAGATTGGAATAGAGGTGCCCCACGTTATTGAGCCGCCCGGCAAAAAACGTGGCCGAAATGATCATAAACCAGAGCGAATAGGCAATCAGGCACGCACAGACCACCAGCGCCAGGTAGAGCAGCACGCCGTGCCACGCAATTGGCTGCGCGAGCAAGCCGATCGCGTACCACAAAACGCCGCAGCCGATCACCACCTGCACCAGCGGGTCCCAATCGAACTTGCGCGTCGAAACGTAGAAGCGCGTGTTCACCGGCTTGCTCAAGACAAAATCCAGTTCGCCGCGATTGATGAGGCCGGAGAGCGCATTCATGTTTTCGCCAAAGATCGACTCCACGATGCCGTCCACGATCATTACCGTGGCCGCCAGCACCAGCATCTGTTCCAAACGCCACCCGCCGATGGTCTGCACGTGGGCGAAGATGAACTGGATGGATGCCACGTACACGATAGCGTAGCAAATAGTGGCGATGCTCCAGATCGTGAAACTCAGCCGGTACTCCAGCGCGTTGAGGATGGAGTTTTTCGCAAATGCCACGTAGAGCCGCGCGTAGCGTTGCATGCGTTACCCTCCGTACGCGCCGTAGCGGCGCACGCCGGCGGCAAACACCCACTGCATGAGTAGGTAGCAAGTAAACAACCACCCCGCCTGTATGGCAAGCCCGCTAAGCGCTGATAGGAAGTCCAGTCGGCCCTGCAGGATTTGCACAGGGAAGAAGTAAAGGTAGCGGAAAGGCAGGAAGTGCGTCACGCGCTCCACCGCCGCCGGCATCAAGTCCAAGGGGATGATGCTCCCAGCCAGGAACATCGTAACAACGGCGTACGCTTGGATTATCCCGCCCGTCTCGCCCACCCAGAACGCCAAGAGACCCAGACACATCTTGAGACAGTAGTTCAGCAAGAATGACACTATCATGCTCGCCAGCAGTATGGGCGCAGTCTCCCATCTTAGCGCGAAGCTACCGAGCATCTCCTGCCCAAACAGAAGCAGGAAGAGCAGCAGCATCGGCACCAGAAATACCACCCGCACGCCTTTATACGCAACCTCAACGGTTAGTTGCCACAGTTGATATGTGAAAGGCCGCAAGAGATGCTTGGAAAAAGTGCCGCTGCGGATAAATTCGCCCGTATTCCACTCCAGATGCGGCGTGAGCAGGTTGCTCAGCACCAAGAACATGACGTAGTAGCTTACCATGTCCTCGACGGCGTAGTTCCCGATGCGATCGACGTTGCGGTAGGCCGCCAGCCAGAGCGCGACCATTACGAGCGGGATAATTGCCTCGCCAATGAACCAAACAAGTGCCTCCGCACGATACATCAAGGATTCTTGCCAGGAAGCGAGGAAGAGGGCGCGTATCTTACGAAACGATTTCAGCATAGGTCGGCTGCCCACCCGAGAAGAACTGACGAATCACCTCGTCAACCTCGGGTTCGACAATATTCAGGTCCAACACCGGGTAGTCCTGCAGCAGTTGGGCGGCAACCTGCGGCACGGAAGCGCGGGCGATGCGCAAGGTGCAGGTGCGCGGCCGGTAGGAGACCACAGCGCCGAAAGTTGCCAATGCGGATTCCGAAACAGGAGTTGCAAAGGTTACGGTGAGAAGCTTGTAGTCGGCGTAGCGGCGCACCACCGTTTCCAGATCGCCGTCGAAAACAAGGTGGCCGTGATCGATGATGAGCACCCGGTCGCAGAGCGCCTCCACGTCGCGCATGTAATGGCTCGTGAGGATGACGGTCGCGCCATAGCGCGCATTGTACTCGCGCACGAAATTGCGGATGTTCTGCTGCATCACCACGTCGAGTCCGATGGTGGGTTCATCCAGGAAGAGCACCTGCGGCCGGTGGAGCAATGCGGCCAGCAACTCGCACTTCATGCGCTCGCCCAGGGAAAGCTTGCGCGCCTGCACGTTGATGACCTTCTCCAGTTCGAGAATTTGCACCAACTCGTCGAGTGTCTCCTGAAACTGCGCCTCCGGCACCTCGTAGATTTCCTTGTTGATGAGAAATGTCTCCATGGGCGGGAGGTCCCACCAGAGTTGATTTTTCTGTCCCATCACCAAGGCAAAGCGCCGCTGAAATGCGGCCTTACGTTCCCACGGCGTGTGCCCCAACACCGATACATCACCGCCGGTGGGATAGAGCAATCCGGAGAGCACTTTGAGAGTCGTGGTCTTGCCGGCGCCGTTGGGGCCTAGGAAGCCGACCAACTCGCCGCTCTCGATGGAGAACGAGATGTCGTCCACTGCTTTCACCGGATAGGTCTTGCGCCGCACAAACGACTTCAGTGAGCCCACCAGACCCGGCTCTTTCTGGTGGACTTCATAGAATTTGGAGAGATTCTGCACGGAAATTGCGCTCATGACGGTCTCGATTCTAACTCCGACTACAGTGGGTTGAACGGCTTGTTGTCGGCGAAGCTTACAGCCCGGCCAATGTCGTCTTCACGGGGGCCGCACCGGCGCAGACAACGCACTACCTGCATAAATTGCCGCCGCATTCCTCCCAGGCAGACCCGCATGTGCTATTCTAGCACGTACCCTTAGCGCCTCTGGCGGAGAGCCACTTGTGCTGAGGAGGATACGCCAAGTCCCTGTCGAAATACGAATTATCCACATTTGATCCTACCGACAGGACCGCGGTGTGCATCACGCCCCGCCAGAAAGTGTATGCGAGCAATTACCCAATGGATACGAAACCACAAATGGAATCACCAGAAGCCACGCTGCCAATCATCAACATCGTTGGCGAGAAAGTCGCGCTGGGCCCGTTGCGCAAAGACCTGATCCCCACCTATACACGCTGGTACAACGACTTTAACACTCTACGCACGCTCGGTGCGATGCCGGTACCGCTTGCCGTGGAACAAGAAGAGAAGTGGTACGTGCGCGTGGTCGTGGGCGGCAAGAACGAAGTATCGTTTACCGTGTACGAGCAGGACACCATGCGACCCATCGGCAACACCGGCCTCAACGATATTGACTATCGCAACGGCACCGCCGAGTTCGGCATCACAATTGGCGAGCCGGACGCGCGCAGTAAGGGTTATGGCACCGAAACGGCGCAACTGATGCTCGGCTATGCGTTCACGGCACTCGGCTTACACAACGTGAAGCTAACCGTCCACGAATACAACCTTGCCGGTATCCGCGCCTACACGAAAGCCGGATTCAAGCAATTTGGGCGCCGCCGAGAGAAGATACTAATGGGCGGCAAGCGCTGGGACGAGATTCACATGGAATGTTTGGCTACTGAGTGGGGCCCAAGCCCGGTGCTGGCCGAGATCTTCAAGCCGGACGAACCGCGCCAGCCTTCCTAGCAATAGCCTCCGTTCGCCCTGAGCCTGTCGAAGGGCGAGCCGTGTCAATATCAAGAACCCAGCGCGTTTGCGGCCGCTCATACTTCGACAAGTAACATTGCGCAGCCACCTCGGCACAAACGGAAGTATCAAGGTCTTACGGAGAAAACTGGGACGTGCAGAACAACCAGTCAGGAAATGCAGGCAGGTCTAAAATGGAAACGAAACCACAAGATGAATCACCAAATGCAGCGCCGCCGCTCTTCAACATCGTTGGCGAGAAAGTCGCGTTGGGTCCGTTGCGCAAAGACCTGATCCCCACCTATACGCGTTGGTTCAATGACTTTAGCACCTTGCGGATGTTGGGCCCCATGCCCCGGCCGCTTGCCTTAGAACAAGAAGAGCAGTGGTACAAGCGCGCAATCACTCGCGGCGACGCAGTAATTGCATTTACGATTTATGAAAAGGCCACCACACGTCCCATCGGCAATACCGGTCTCCATGACATCGACCATCGCAACCGCACTGCATTATTCGGCATCACGATCGGTGAACCGGACGCACGCGGCAAGGGCTACGGCACGGAAGCAACGCAACTAATGCTCGACTTTGCATTCACAGTGCAAGGTCTGCATAACGTGGTGCTATTCGTCCACGAATACAACCTCGCCGGCATTCGCACATACACGAAAGCCGGCTTCAAAGAATTCGGCCGCCGACGCGAGAGCCACTTCATGGGCGGCAAGTATTGGGACCTGATCCACATGGAATGCCTGTCCTCAGAATGGGGCCCCAGCCCGGTGCTGGCGGAGATTTTTAGGCCGGATGAGCCGCGGTAGAATTCCCCAACGATTGGATTCGTTCGCCCCCCGTTTCGAGTACGGGGCAGGCTCTGAGCCTGTCGAAGGGGGAACCACGGCAGTGTGAACATCTCAGGGCACTCCCGGCCGGTCATACTACGGAGAATAGGAACAAACAAGACAAGCAGGTTCGGTTCGAGCGGCATTATCAGGCCCACACGAAGAAGACTGTGACGCTCAATGCGACCAGTCAGTTCAAGAACACTGGAAGATTACATATGAGTACAAAATCACAGAGTGAATCACCCAAAGCCACATCGCCTATTTTCAACATCGTTGGCGACAGAGTCGCGCTCGGTCCCTTGCGCAAAGACTTGATCCCTACCTATCTGCGCTGGTTCAACGACTTTCGCACCCTGCGTACGATGCTCGCCATGCCGGTGCCGCTTACATTGGAGCAAGAGGAAAAGTGGTATGAGCGCGCGAACACGCGCGGGGACACAGATATTGTTTTTACCATCTATGAAAAGGCCTCCGCACGACCCATCGGCAACGTCGATCTCCGTGATATCGATCACCGTAATCGTACCGCCCTTTTCGGCATTGCCATCGGCGAACCGGACGCACGGGGCAAGGGCTACGGCACGGAAGCAACGCAACTCATGCTCGACTTCGCGTTCACCGTGCAAGGTCTGCATACTGTGATGCTACACGTCCTCGAGTACAACCTCGCCGGCATCCGCGCTTACACCAAAGCCGGATTCAAAGAGTTCGGCCGCCGCCGCGAAAGCCACTTCATGGGCGGCAAGTATTGGGACGTGATCCACATGGAATACCTGGCTTCGGAGTGGGGACCAAGTCCGGTGCTGGCCGAGATCTTCAAGCCGGACGAACCGCGGTAATCCACCTTACGACGGCATTTCGACTGCCCTGTACCTCAAGAGAAATAGCCGGCTAGATAAGAGGGGAATTCCCGCCCCTGCTCAGAAAGAGTATAGACGTGTCCGCTCCGTCTCTCCGGCGGAAGCCGGAGTCCAGGGTACACGGAGAAGATGGATTCCGCGCCCCCGCAGGGGGCGAGCTTTCGCGGGAATGACGGGTTAATTCAGCGAAGCCAGGAATCCCTAGCCGACCAGTCCCACCTTCTAAATGCCAAGACGATTGCTAAGCCTGTCGTAGTGCGCCTTATGCTTCAGCCGGATTCCACAACCACACTTCCGGGCTCACCAAGTACGACTTCTCAGTTCACCCGTTTTGGAAGCTACCCGCACTTCGCAATCAAGCCATACCCAGACGCTTTTCCAAGAACTCTCGGTTGTACACTGCCGAAGCGTGCGCGTCGTCGCCGGTAGCGGTTTCCAGCACCAGCCAGCCGTCGTAGCCTATCGCCGCGATCGCCGCGAAGATAGCGTCCCAATCCAGCGGCCCGGTGCCCATGAGCGGGATGCTGTCCGGCTCCTTGGTATGAATCTGGCTGACGAGCCCGCCAAGCGCCCGGAGATCGGCGGCCGGATCGAACCCTTGCGTATGCGCGTTACCGACATCGAAGTAGACGCCGAATTGCGGAGAATCAACGGCTGCGACCAGGCGGCGGAAACGCTCTACCGACTGTGGATGGGTGCGGCCCACGCTCTCCGGGGCCATCACGACGCCCGCGCGTTCCGCCGCGGGCATGATCTCGCTGAAGCCATCCACCCAGCGAGAGAATGACTCCTCGTAGGGCTGCTCCGGCGGCGCATCCATCGCGCAGAGGATCAGCCGGCCATCAAGTTCCGCAGCAGCCGCAATCATGTCTGTAGCCACGCGAATGCCCTGGGCCCGCTCCGCACTGTCACCAGTGAGCATCCCACCAAGACTGCCGACGCACAACGAGCAAACCGCCACGCCCGTCTCCGCCGACTGGCGCTTGAGCAACTCCCATCCAGCTTCTTCTGCCAGCACATCGTCGGACGGATCGCGCGCGTTGATAGAAAACTCCACTCCCGCGAAACCCAGCGAGGCCGCCAGCGGCAGGGCATCCTTGGGGTCGCCTCCGATTGAACCGGTACGTGTGCCAATTCTCATTGTGGCACCACTTCCAGATCATCCGTGATCCGTACTTCACGCCGCAGTTCCGCCGACTTCTGACCGGCATACGTAAACGCAAACGAGCGCAGCGCGTCGTCGTAGGGTGACAGGATGCCTTCCTGCGTGTTGTTCGCCACCGCTGCTACAAATGCCTGATTCATCGAGAGGTTAGAGTCTTGATCGGACGTGATGGTTTCCGCCTCTTGGCCGGGGCGCAAGACCGTCGTGCTGTTAAATCCCGCCGTCACGGTGAGATCTTTGGCGAGAATGTGGAGAACGTTGGTGATGTTGGGCGGCACACCGGCCCTCGCCGCCGGCGAGTTGCCAATCATGCCCACCGCGCGATTCTTGAAACGCACGGTCATCGCATTCACATCAAGGATGTTGAGGTTCGGCACATCTTTAAGCAAAACGGTGTCGCCGGCGGCGTAGATGGTATCCGGCTCACCCACGAAGTAGCGCACCAGGTCTATGCTATGTGTATGCTGCTCGATCAGCATGCCCCCGGACTGCTCCTGCACGCGCCACCAGGGCGTGCCCGGCAAGCCGCCCCAGCGCACGGCAATGACCATCCCGATGGGTACCCCTTCCAGCAAGGCGCGGGTTTGCCCTACTGAAGGCGCATAGCGCATCTGATAGCCGACGGCATTTACAATTCCCATCTCGGCAATATGGGCCGCGATCTCTTTTGCCACGGAAAGCTCGATTGCGATAGGCTTCTCGATCATCACTGCCTTGCCCGCCGCAATCACGTCGTGGTCAATCTGGCCGTGCGCGAAGGTGGGCAGCGAGATGTAGACCGCATCCAGCTCCACCGCATCCAGCATCGCCCGATAGTCGCTAAAGATACCGGGTTGGATCGGATTTCTGCCGGGAGGCAAGACGCCGTTGATGGTCTCGACTGCTCCCGTGCAACGCGACTCATCAATATCGCAAAACGCCACTAATTCGGATTCGGGAATCTTAATCAGGTCCCGCATCTCATGCACGGAACGTCCGCCAACCCCAATGAACCCAATTCTAACTGTCACGATTCTTTTCTCCCTTCGTCACTGCGCTCGCCACATTGGTACGGAGGCACCGACACTGCCCGCGCCGGCCGCTTATCTGCCCATTGTACGTGTCACCGGAAGAAACACAAAATTGCCGCCTTACTCGAAAACAATCTGCACACTTCTCTTCACGTGTTGGGACAACTGCCGGCGCTGAAATCGAGGCATATTTTGTCTCCGAGATTTCGGCAGACTATACTGAGCAGTGAATAGGATTTCTTCTGAGGAGAATGCTTTATGCAATTCACCGGCATCTACCCGCCGCTGGCAACACCGTTTGTTAATCAGGAACTCGCAGTCGCGCAGCTTGCGGAAAATGTCAGGAAACTCGCGTCATCGGGGCTCACCGGCTTTGTCGCGCTCGGTTCCAACGGAGAACTGCCGGCGCTCACCGAAGCGGAAAAGCTGCAGGTGGTAGAAACGGTGGTGGCAAACGCGCCTGCGGACGCGCAGGTGATCGTGGGCGTAGGCTACGAATCGACGAGACAGGCGCTCGCCTTCATCGCGCAAGCCGCCGCACGCGGCGCGCAGGCTGCGCTCGTCCTGCCCCCTTCCTACTATAAGTCCGCTCTCACCCCCGATGTCCTCCGCGACTTCTACACAGCGCTGGCAGATGATGCCGCACTGCCGCTTCTGATCTATAACATGCCCGCCTACACCGGTATTAACTTGGGACCGGAGGTAGTCGTACCATTGGCGCAACACCCGCGCATCAGGGGCCTGAAAGATAGCTCCGGCAACATTGTGCAGATCACCGAGGTAATCCGGCAGACGCAAGACTTGGACTTTGCGGTCCTGGCGGGCTCGGCGAGCTTCCTATTTACCGCCCTGTGCGTGGGAGCGGCGGGCGGAGTGGCGGCGCTGGCCAACCTGGCGCCACGAGAGTGTGTGCAACTTTACGATCTCTTCCAACGCGGCGCTATCGACGAGGCGCGCAAACTGCAATACCGGCTCATGGCGCCCAACGCCGCAGTCACCAATCGCTTTGGCGTTGCCGGCCTCAAAGCAGCCATGACGCTCTGCGGCTACGAAGGCGGTGAGCCCCGCCATCCACTTGTTCCTCTGTCGTCACACCTGCATGAAACGGTGCGCGAAATCCTCGCCGATGCACAGCTCCTTCCCGCGAGCGTGAGCCAGCCTGCAATCGCTGCCCGTGCGTCTGCCGAATCTTAAGTAAACCGTTCCCTCTTGAACAGAACTGCCACTTCGCCGCTTCAATAGCGCTCGGTTCGCTTTCTGCGTAACCGGGTGACCGTGACACTACAGCTTCTCTTGGGTCAAAACCGGTTGCAACACAAACAAACGGATTTTTGCTATTTTCCGCTTTAGAATACTTGACTAATTTCCGCTAAGAGTTTTATAATCCTAAAGAGTATGTTTAGACTTCACCGACAGGAAGGGTGAGAGATGGCAGAGAGCGTAGAACCCGCCGTGCGGCGTCTCATGCGAAGCCGGACAGACCGCACATGCGCCGGTGTCTGTGGAGGATTGGCAGCTTACATTGATTGGGATCCCACCATCGTTCGTCTGCTCTGGATACTTGCGATCTTTCTCTCCAGTGGCATGGCACTCTTCGCCTACCTTGTCTTTTGGATCGTCATGCCGGAGGCGCCGGCATATTCTAGCGCCTACGCTGGCTATGGGCGCGGGAGTCGACTCACGCGTAGCCGCGACGAGCGCATGATTTCGGGAGTTTGCGGCGGTCTTGCCGAGTACCTGGGCATGGACACGACCCTGATGCGCGTACTCTGGGTAGTTGCTACCTTTATCAGCGGTGGATTAACACTGGTGGCCTACCCCATCTTCTGGTTGGTCATGCCTGAGAGCGGACGGTACACGTCCGCTGCCGACGATACCTTCAAGAACGTAGCAGAGCGTGTAGACCCGATGGTGGAGCGAATCGGCGACCGGGTGCGAGAGACGTTTAGCAGAGAGCCAAGCCCTACCGATCCCGTTGCTGCCAAGCGCGCCCAAGAACAGGAACTGGAAAATGAGATACTTGGTATCAGTGAGGAAGACTTGCGGGGAGAGCAGCCACAAGCGGACGCAGCGCCCAAGGTTAAATCAAAACACCGCTGGTTGCCTTTGCTCGGCGCGGGTCTTGTAACTGTTGGCCTTATCGTTCTCGCGGAGAACGTAGACTTTCTGTGGTTCTCCCCTGAATCGCTGGTTATTCTCGTAATTGGCGCACTCTTGCTCTTCTATCGCAGTGATGATGCGCCGCGTCCGGCGTGGCGTACCTGGGTCGGTGGAGGATTGGTCTTACTCAGCATCCTCACCTTGGCGGACAGTCTGAACATATTCTGGATCTCCGAAGGAATTGTCGGCTCCCTCTTCATAATGGGGATCGGCCTAGCGATGCTCATTCAAAGAAATCGTGCAATACCGCGGCCGGCATGGCGCACCTGGGTAGGCAGCGGGATGGTCGCGCTCGGCGGGCTCATGCTCATTGATACCTTCCTGCCCTCGTTTGTATCCGATCTCACCTGGCCGTTCGCCCTGATCGGTGCCGGCGCGCTGCTGCTGTGGCAGTGGAGCCGCCGCAAGGCAACACGCTAAGATCGGAGTCATCGAAGACTCTCTCGGAAGAGAAGAGTAGAAAGAGGTGTGCGCTGGGCAGGCGCACACCTCTTTTCATTCCATGTCTACACGTGTGGGCAAAAGCGGTCTTGGACTCTGCAAATTGCCGCGCCCGTAGAGAACTAACAAATGGCGGCAAATCGCATCAAAAACCTCCCCGCATCTACTCCACTCTAGCAAAGAGGGCAGGGCACGAGAAATACCACTCCGCCCTCTACATTCAGACTGCCAGCGCCAAACTCACGTTACCGCCACTCCTCCGGGCGGCGGCTGTAGAGTTCATTCAGCTCCTGAGCAGAGAGGCGCATCGCCTCGGCGGCATCAATTTCGCCATTCAAAGCTGCCTGGATATGTCCCCGGCGCAGAATCTGCCAGGCTTCGCTCGTCTCGGGTGTCACTAGGCGATCATGACCGTCCGTTTCCCAGACGTTTGCCACATCCAACACCTTTGTGCCCTCAAATCGCGAAAGCCACTTGGGGTGTTTGCTCGCCCAGACCGTCGGCGGCCATGCAATGGCGTCAAATTGGGTTGAATTTACGAGGCCGTCTTCCGAGTGGAACCACATGAGGAATTCCCACGCCAGATCCGGCACGGGAGAAAACGAGAGAATGGAGTAGGCATTACCACCAAGACTAGCCGTCTGGCGCATTCCGCGCGGTGGCGGTCCAAAGTCGAGCTTCTCCACCAGCGGAATATGCGCCTTGATGGTGTTGTGGCGGAAGATGCCGTTAAACTCCATCGCAATCATTTCCGATTCCATGGGACGCGTCCCAGTGGGCAGCGCTTGAGTCGCCTCGGCAGGCGGCGTGACCTGATGCTTGATGTGCAAGTCTACGTCAAAGCGGAAACCGCGGATTGCATTCTGGTCTTCCCCGAACACGGCCTTTGAACGGTCCTCGTTGACCAGCAGGCCGCCAAAGTTGTAGACAAACGTGCCCGCCATATAGTGCAAGCCGTTTTGTCCGATCGACACTGCCCACTTGTTGTCGTCAGGATTAGTGAGCTTTACGCAAGCATCCAGGAATTCATCGTAGGTCCAGTCCTTATGCGGATAGGGAACACCCTTCTGGTCGAAGAGATGCTTGTTGTACATTACGGCCTCGCCGCCCGACTGGAAAGGCAATGCATAGAGCTTGCCGCGCCAAGACCAGGACTCGATGTCCGCTGCAAAGTAGGTTTCAACCGGCACGTTGCTGGACTTGAGCAGCTGGAATTTCTCAACGAACATGCCGTTGAGCCCGCCGGTCAGTGCCCAGTTATTCTGGTTATACGTGATGTCAACCGTCGTAGTGCCTGCCGCGAACTCAATGGTGCGCTTCTGCCAAACCTCCCGATACTCAGGCGGTGTTTCAATCGTGATACCCAGGGCCTCCGCTCCCTCTGCGAAGGTCTGCGAAAGCGCCGTCCAGCGCGCATCCTCCGGACTGTGATAGTTGGAGATGCGCAACACCTGGGGATCGGCCTTGGGAGCCATCTCCGCTTTGGATTCCGCCTCCTTCTCCGCTGGCGCCGCCTCCCCGGCAGGTGCAGTGGATACCGCGCCACATGCCGCGAGAAGCATGCCCGTACCACCAAACACCGCCCCGCCGAGCACTACCCGCCGCGTAGGGGCATACAACTCTCTACCTCGTCGTGCTTGGATCGCCATGTCGGCCTTCCTTTCATGAGAAACCGTGACTACCACAAAGCTCCACACGCTTGACAACGATATTCTAATATGCATAATAGTGATAGTCAAGCATTTTAATCCATTTGTGAAAGAGGAATTTCATGGCAAAGACATTGAGCCCCACGTCCACATTGGCTCTGGATGGCGGGCCGCAAGCAGTGACCGCTCCAGTTGACGACCGCTGGCAGCGCGTGACCGATCTGGAAAAGGAGTACGTGCTGCGGGTCATGGACGATTTTGGCGATGCTTACGCCGAGTTAGACCGCTTTGAGGAAGAGTGGCGCGAGTTCATCGGCACCAAACATGCCCTCGCCATGTGCAACGGCACTGCCACGCTGCATTCCGCAATTTTCGCCGCTGGCGCACACGCCGGCAAAGAGGTAATCGTGCCCTCGGTCACCTGGCATGCGAGCATAAGCCCCATCCTGCACTGCGGCGCCACGCCGGTGTTCTGCGATGCGGACCCGGAGACCTTCTGCGCGGACCCGGCAGACGTCAGACGGAAGATCACCGACCGCACCTGCGCCATCGTCGTCACCCACGTGTACGGCAACCCGGCAGACCTCGACGCATTCCGCGATATCGTGGACGGCACCGACATCGTCCTCATCGAGGACGCTTCACACGCCCATGGCGCAACGTGGGACGGCAAACCGGTGGGCTCGTTCGGCCACATCGGCTGCTTTAGCCTGCAAAAGGGCAAGGCGATGACGGGCATCGAGGCAGGCGTTGCTGTTACCAATGACGACGCACTCTATGACCGCATGCTGGCGCTCGGTCAGTACGGGCGCTGCGGCAAGCTCTGGTCCACTGCCGAATTCGCAGACCTGCGCAATATGGGATTGGGCGTGAAGTACCGCGCCAACCCGCTTGCCATCGGCATGGTGCGCGCTCAATTCAGACGGCTACCGGAAATGAACGAGAAGCGCCGGGCGTGGTTCGACCGGCTCGACTCCCTGCTGAGCGCCATCCCTGGTGTGAACCCCCAAAAGGTCTATCCGAAAGCTATCCGGGGCGGCTTGGTGCACTACGCCGGGACTCTCGACACTGAGGCAATCGGCGTGCCTGCAAATTCCATTCTTAAAGCGTTGGTCGCTGAAGGCGTACAGACAAAGTCGGAGATCACGCCGTTCGGCTACGGCGTGATGCATCTGGAGCCGCTCTTCAACGACTATGCGCTCGATGGCGTAGGCGGGCCCTGGAAAGACTTGCCGTCAGATTCGCGCGTGCGCAGGCAGCGCGGCCATTTGCCCGCGAGCGAACGCATCCACGGCTCGGCCTTCTGGATCAAGACGCCCGTCGATCCCAATCCTGAATGGGTAGAGCAGGTCGGCGCAGCCTTCCGCAAAGTGATGGCCAACGCAGACCGCCTCGCGGAGCTTGCACCTGTTGGGGTTTGAGTAGGAAGTTACTCTAGAGTCGTCTTGGGTTCATCGGATCCATGCGGCGATTGGTGAAGTACGTACAATTGAGCCGGATGACATTGGAATCGAGAACGCTGCCTGTGCTGCGGAGCTCAGGCAGCGTTTCTCAGTGAACCCAAGCCGCTAATTCTAGACTACCGTCTTTTGCCTCAGCCGCCATCTCCACGACGACACCGTTCCGTAGCCTCCCGGTCAAGCTCGCCATTAGCGGCTATCACAACGCCGTAGACATCGCGGGCGCGCTCGCGTGACACTTTTTCGTTGCGCACGTCATCCAGGACTAGCTGCGGGTCTCGCTCCAAAGGGTTGCCCCAGCCGCCGGCCCCTGAAACCATGTGACGGAAGAGGTCGTTCTCAAATATCGTCTCGGTCGCCTTGCTCGTTAGCACGCGAGCCTCAGTATCCGGATTGAGGATGTTCTGCGAATGCGCGCCGGGCAGCCCACCGGCAAGACCATAGGTCTCCGTCTTATGTCGATCCGAACGCAGTTGTAGCGTCGCGCGCCGCTCGCGCAAGCGGTAGTCCCGCACTAACGCCAGGCCGCCGCGAAACTTGCCGGCCCCCTCGGAATCCGGCACATAGCCGTACCGTTCGATACGCAAAGGCAGCTCCGCTTCCACCACCTCAACCGGGTTATTCGAGAAATTCACAACGATGCTCGCCATGGCGTCGGTGCCGTCGCTCCAAGGCTTACCTCCCCACGACCCGAAGAGGAACTCCAGGTAGACGAAGGGGTTGCCATCGTCGTCGTAGCCCCCAATACTCACGCCGGTATCGCCTCCCACCTCGCACGCCGGAATGCGGTCCGGCGCCAGCTTGGCCAGGGCGCCCATCACGGCATTGGCGGTCCGGTAGCCGGTAAGGCCCCGCGCGGCCACGGGCGCGGGCATGCTGGGATTGACGACGGAGCTCTTGGGCGCAATCACCTCGATCGGGCGGAAGTACCCCTCGTTATTCGGTATTTCTTCCCCCATGAGACTGCGCACGCAGGCATACACGGCCGAGCGCGTGAATGGGATTGGCGAATTTATGCCACCGCGCACCTGCGGCGACGTGCCGGTAAAGTCCACCGTCATAGAGTCTCCGTGCACCCGCACGGTAACGGCGATGGGGATCGGCCCCGGGTCAAACCCGTCGTCGTCAATATAGTCGGTAAACGCGTACTCTCCATCGGGCAAATCGGCAATAGCCTGTCGCGCCAGCCGTTCCGTGTAGTCGAGAAGCGCGGAAAAACGCGCCTGTAGCTCCTCGTGCCCGTAGCGGCCAAACAGTGGAGTCACACGCCGCTCGCCCACGTAGCAGGCAGAGAGTTGGGCGCGAATGTCGCCCAGCACCAGCCGCGGCACCCGCACGTTGGCCCGAATTAGCTTGAAGACACTCTCGTTGGGTACGCCGGCATCGTAGAGCTTGAGTGGCGGGATGCGAATGCCTTCCTGGAAGATTTCGGTAGCGTCGCAGCCGTTCCCTCCTGCCACCATTCCGCCAACGTCGGCATGGTGCGCTATCGTCACAAGGTAGCAGGCAAGTACGCCATCCAAGAATACCGGCTTGAAGATGTAGAAATCCGGTAAGTGCGTGCCCCCTGCATAGGGGTCGTTGAGCAGGTAGATGTCGCCGGGCCGAATGTCATCGCCAAATGTCGCGAAGATACTCTGCATAGCGTGGGGCACTGAGCCAAGGTGGAGCGGCAGAGTCAGGCCTTGAGCAATGAGTTCGCCGCTGGGCTGACAAAGCGCGGTGGAAAAGTCCATGCTGTTCTTGAGATTGTTCGAATACGCCGTACGAAGTATAGTCATCGCCATCTCGTCCACCAGCGATTCCAGCGCGTTCTTGAGGATTTCCGTTTCTACCGGATCGAAGTCTCCGTTCACGTCAGTTCCTCTCCCACAGTGATCACCACGTTGTCCCACGCATCTCGTCTTGCACTGCAATTTGGAGGCACCAATATCGTCGTGTCGTATTCCTCCATGATCAGCGGCCCGGGTCGAGCTGCCGTGCCAAGCTCATGCCGCGCCAGTAGCGGCACATTGCGCTCGCCAATTGCAGCGCCAAAGTACGCCGACCGCTCTCCCGGGCCCTGTGGTGTTTCCTTCTTTGCCGCAATGCTTCCCCACTGATGCTGTCCTTCACGCGGCAGCGTGACTTCAACCCGCAGGTTGACGAGTTCCACGGGGTCTTCGGACGCCTTATGGCCGTAGGTGCGCTCATGTTCACGCTCGAAAGCTTCCCGCATCAACGCCGGACGAGAGTCTTGCAGCGGAATGGTGAGTTCGAAGGACTGACCGGCATAACGCAGGTCCGCGAATCGCTGCCAAAGGCCGCTTTGCCGAGCATCATCGCCTACTCCAAGCTCTCCGGCCAAGCGAGACTCCAGCGCACCGTATTGTTCATCGATCTCCACTTCACTCACCGTGTCGATGGGCAGCAAGACCGTTTGCACGGCGTGCTGGGAGACATCGACACACAAGAGACCGAGTGAACTGAACAGTCCTGGAAACGGCGGTACGACGACCTGTTTGACTCCAAGCTCCTGTGCCATTTCGGCGGCATGCAGCGGTCCGCTGCCGCCAAAGGCAAACAAGACAAAGTCCGCGGGCGAGCGTCCGCGTTCCACAGTGACCGCCCGTACGGCGCGGCTCATGTGGGAGATGGCTATACGATGGATACCGTGGGCGGCATCTTCCACACGTAGGCCCAGCGGTTTCGCAAGCCGTTCCTCCAAGACGGAGCGCGCACGCGTAGCGTCAATCGGCAGTTCGCCACCCAAAAAGTGCGTGGGATTGAGAAAGCCCAGCGCTACATTGGCGTCGGTGAGTGTTGGTTCTTCGCCGCCGAGGGAGTAACACACGGGGCCGGGCTCAGCGCCCGCGCTGTGCGGTCCGACCCGGAGTCCGCCGGCCGGATCGATCCACGCAATGCTGCCGCCACCTGCGCCGACTTCCGCAATATCTATGGCAGGCACACGCAGCGCATAACCCCCGCCCCGCTGGAGACGCGCGCTGAGGCTAATGCCCCCGCCTACCTCATAGTCATTCGTGCGCGTGATGCGCCCGTCCTCGATCACCGACGCTTTTGCCGTCGTGCCGCCCATGTCGAGCGTTATTGCATTTCCGGTATTCATCGCGTTGGCCAGCGAGAGCGCGCCCATCACACCGGCGGCAGGTCCGGACTCAATCACGTGAATTGGCTGTTCCGCCGCTTTCGCCGCGCCCATCATGCCGCCGCCGGACTGCATCATGTATACCGGGGCGGTGATTCGCCGCTCGACGAAGGCATCGTCCAAGCGGGAAAGGTATGTGCGCATTACGGGAGCAATGTACGCATTGATCACCGTCGTGCTCGTGCGCTCGTATTCGCGAATTTCCGGGAGTACATGGGAGGAAAGGGAAACGAAAACGTCAGGAGCCGCCGCCTGCAGCAACGCGCCAATGCGATCTTCATGTTCCGAATTGCGGTAGGCGTTGATGAGGCATACGGCAATCGAACGCACGTCCGCCTTAAGCAAATGCGCTATTGCCGCGTGGACACTTTCCTCATCGAGCTCATGCACAACGTTTCCCAGAGTGTCCATGCGCTCGACGACTTCCCGTCGCAACGCGCGCGGCACCAACGGTTTCGGCGGCTCCCAGTGCAAGTCGTAGAGGCGCGGCATCCGCAAACGCCGTATCTCCAGCACGTCGCGGAAACCAGCAGTTGTGATGAGGCCCGTGGGCGCGCCTTTGGCTTCCAGGATAGCGTTGGTGGCTATCGTTGTCGCGTGAATGACTTCACGAATATCCGCACTCGCAGCATTCGTATTGCTGATGAGGGTATCGAGCCCCTGCACAATTCCTTGCGCGAAGTCATCCGTGGTGGAAGAGACCTTCGTCCACGCTCGCAACCCCTGGGCATCCATGAAGACAAGGTCGGTGAAGGTACCACCAATATCCACACCGACACGCAATGATGAGTCCACAAGCACGGCCTAGACGGTCACGGGTAACGGCCCCGCAACGGGGGGAAGCTCAAACACCCTACCGTAACCGGGTATCGCCGCAGTATGCCCCAAGGCACGCAGGCACTGCCAGTATGTGGCTTGGTTGCTCGTCACAACCGGAATGCCGAGGTCCTCCTCGAGCGCTTGGATAACGTCCATGGTGCGGAGATTAGTGCAACTGATGAATAGCGCGTCAGCGCCCGCGGCAACGTGCTCCCGGGCAAAGCGGTAGGTTTCCGCAAGCGGCACAACGCCGATGTCGAAGGCCGTCAGAATTCCCATACCGGCCTGGCTCACCACGTCAAAGCCCCAGCCCTCCAGGAACTTGACCTCGAGTTCGTTGAGCTCCGGGATATACGGTGTCACCATGGAAACACGCTGTGCACCGAGCGCGTGCAGGGCACCGGCAACGGCTCCGGCAGTAGTCACTGCCTCAATCCGGCTGCCGCCCCGCAGTCGTTCACGCAACGATTCTTCCCCATCAGTGCCCTCGAAGAAACTGCCTGCAGTGCAGGCAAAGGCGATGACGTCTACGTTTGCGCTGAGCAATTCGTCTACGCCGCGATCAACGTGCGCGCACATTTGCGCCATGTCGTCGGCATCCGAGCGAGAGTTGCGCATACGAGTAGCGTAAACGGCGAATCCTTCGGGCAGCAGCGCACAGCCTTCCGGCTCCACCACCGTATTCACCGACGGTACGAGTAATCCGATGCGTCCACGCCAACCAAACATGCCGTCTCCTCCAATTACAATTACTCAAGCGCCGTCGAGGGCTCAAGGTTGTTGCACTTCATGGAATTCTAAAGCAAAAGAACACAATCACAAGACGTGTGCGACCACAGAAATGCCGCTTCAACGCTCTATGCCGCACATCGCTCGTCGTTCGCTCTCTTGGAGCGCAATTACTACAACGATGATAGCGCAGCAACCATGTCAAAACAACTTTAGTTGCACAACCTTGGTTGTATCAACCTTGGTTGTATCAACCTTAGTTGTAACAGCCTGGGTTGTAACAACCTTGGTTGTCGCTCAGGCTCTCGCGCCATACAATACCATACGGATGCCAGGCTGTGGCCGTGTGCAAACAGGCCGCATGGCCGCGTAAGAGTACGACCGCTCTCTCCTGGCGCCAATGACTCTCCGGCGAAACGCAGTGTGGCAGTGCCGATAGCGTTACTGCCAAGCGGCATTCATGCATTTTGCCGCAACTCGCAAGGCAACACTGATGCAAATCGGCATTGTCGGCATACCGTATTCCGGTAAGACAACGGTCTTCAATGCAATTGCCGGCGGTGGGGCGGAGCATCGCCACCAGACGCACGGCCTGGAACCAACCTTAGCCACGGTGAATCTGCGCGATTCACGGCTTGAGTCGCTCTGTAACCTGTTTGGACCTGAAGAGTGCATCCCAACGGAGGTTCAATACCTCGATTTTCCCGGGGCCGGTTTCGGCAGACAGGAGAAGGAAGCTGCCTGGGTGGGCACCCTCCGCACTGTAGACGCGCTACTGGTCGTTCTTGGCGCATTCAACGACGTGCAGAATCCCACCCACGAACTTGAGAGCATTCATCTCGACCTGGTTCTGCCTGATATGCAAATCATCGAGAACCGTCTACAGCGCCTCGCGCTGCAGATGCGTAGCGCCCCCGCGGCGGAACGCCAGCACCTTGAGCGAGAGCAGACACTCCTGGAGCGCATTCAGAACGATCTGGAACGGGGCCTGCCGGTGCGTGCTCTCGATCTAACACCCGATGAATTGCAGACAATTCGTGGGTTTCAGCTCCTGACCTTGAAGCCCACGCTAGTGATCATCAATTGCTCCGAGGAACAATGGCCGCGCGCTGAAGAGATCACCGCACACGCCCGAGCCGCCTATCCTCACCCGCAAACTACGATCATTGCCCTCTGCGCGCAATTGGAAATGGAGGTAGCCCAACTCCCACCGGATGAGGCCGCACTCTTTCGCGAGGACTTGGGATTCGATGAAGCAGGCGCAACACAGGTCGTGCGCGAGTCCCACGCTCTTTTGGGTCTGATCCACTTCTTCACGATGAATGACAATGAGGTGCGTGCTTGGGCCATCCCGCAAGGCACCAAAGCGCAGGACGCTGCCGGGAAAATCCACACGGACATGGCACGCGGATTTGCACGCGCGGAAGTGATCGCGTGGCAGCAATTGATCGAAAACAACGGTTACGCCGATGCGCGTAAGCACGGGCTCGTGCGTCAGGAAGGACGCGATTACGTTGTCCAAGACGGCGACGTGCTCTTCATCCTGTTTACGCGGTGATGTGGCTGAACATCTGACCGTTCGCGCTGAGCCTGTCGAAGCGTGGGGCTTGCTTCACACGAGTAAGCAAAACCCTTGAAACGGTTTGCCGTTGTGCATGTTGACCAGGGTTTATATAATCACCGATGAACAATCTTTACTTGTGAGTATCTGGAGGCAATCCGCTCGTGGCACCCCTTAGAAGCGCGCAGGCCGTAGCCGACCGCATTTTGGCTCTAACACCGTCTCCCACAATGGCGATGGACGCCAAGGCTAAGGCAATGTTGCGGTCAGGTATTGATGTCATCAATCTCTCGGTCGGTGAGCCGGACTTCGACACCCCGGCGCACATCAAAGAGGCTGCCATTGCCGCGATCCAGGACGGCTTCAACAAGTACACGCCGGCCGGCGGCATCCCCGAACTCAAAGAAGCCATTGCGGAAAAGCTCTCCCGTGAGAACGGTGTCGACTACAGCCCGACCGAGGTAGTGGCCTGCGTGGGTGGCAAACAGGCAGTCTGCAACGTGTTTCTGGCGATTTGCAACCCCGGTGATGAGGTTGTTGTTCACGCCCCCACCTGGCCGACCTTTCTGGAGCAGATCAAACTCGCGCAGGGAACGCACGTCACCGTCCCGCTCGCATCGCCGTTCGCGATCACGGCAGACCCGCTACTAGAGCGCATTTCCTCCAAGACCCGCGCTATCCTCATAAACTCACCGTGCAATCCCACCGGCGTGGTTGCCGATCCGGCGGAGATCCGTAAACTGGCCGCAGCTTGCGTGGAACGCGGCATCTACCTGATTGCCGACGAAACATACGAGCACTTCATCTATGGCGACGCCGAGCACCTCTCACCTGCAGGAATTGGACCGGATGAGAAAGCGCACGTCATCACCGTGAATACGGTGTCAAAAACCTACGCTATGACGGGTTGGCGTCTCGGCTACGTGGCTGGGCCGGAACCCGTCATCAAGGCCATCAACGACTTGATGTCACAGATAACCAGCAACCCAACGTCAGCCTCGCAGAAGGCCGCTATCGCCGCGCTGACCGGCCCGCAAGACTGCGTGCGGGAGATGGTGGCTGAGTTTCGTGAGCGGCGCACGCTTCTCGTAGAGGGACTGCGTAAAGCGGGCTATGCCTGCGCGCTGCCGGGCGGCGCGTTCTACGCCTTCCCGCAAGTCAAAGGCGACGAGCAAGATATGGCGGTTGCCGATCGCCTTTTGGAAGAAGCCCATGTCGCCACCGTGCCGGGGTCTTCCTTCCTTGCCGACGGCTACCTGCGTATGTCATACGCCACCAGCCGCGAGAAGCTGCAGGAGGCCCTCGCCCGACTGCGCAAGGCATCGTAGCAACCCCGGCGTGACGGGCGCAGCGCTCCCACGTCCCGCAAAGCCCGCGTCGGGGTAAATCGTAGGGGCGATTCGTGAATCGCCCCTACCAGACGTCCAGGCATCCGCTACGGGCCCGCGTACGGGCAACCCTTGTGGTTGCCCGGCACAATTCATACACCTGTGCTACCGTCTCACTAAGAAACTGTTTGCAGACTTTAGCGCGGGGGCGTGTCCCCCGCCTCTTGGCACGAGACGAGAGCCCCGGAATCGCCTGTTTCGCCAAACTCAAACAAGCTTGAAGTGGAGGTAAGCCATGAAGATCAGCGACGTCCAGACCCATACCGTGAACAACGGCACGCGAAACTACACGTTCGTCACCGTTACTGAGGAAAACGGACTGTACGGCATAGGCGAATCCGGCTGTTCCGGCAAAGACAACGCGGTCGCGGCAACCGTGGAGCACTACCGGCCGCTGCTCATCGGACAGGACCCCTCACGCATCGAGCACATCTGGCAGGACCACTTCCGCGGCAACTTCTGGCGCGCGGGCCCGGTGCTCACGGCGGCAATATCCGCGCTCGATATCGCGCTCTGGGATCTCGCCGGCAAGGCTCTGGAGGTCCCAACCTACCAATTGCTGGGCGGCAAGACGCGCGAAAAAGTACGGTGTTACGCTCACTTTGGCGGTACCGATCCGGAATCTTGCGCAAAGGCGGCCAAAGCGCGCGTGGACGAAAGCTTTGAAGTGGTGCGGTTTGGCTTGCTCACTGACCCAGATGACATTTTGGAGCCGGCGCGGGCGGTGTGCAATACGGTGGAAGCGTTTCAAGCAGTGCGCGAGACCGTGGGGCATGAAATCGAAATCGCCCTCGACGTGCACACGCGCCTCAATCCGACCTGGGCCATACAGTTATGTAAACGACTTGAGCCGTTGCGCCCGTTCTTCATCGAAGACCCCATTCGCTCGGAGAATCCGCAGTCGTTCGCCAATCTGCGCCACCACACCAGCGCCCCTATCGCCACGGGCGAACAGCTTCTCACTAAGTGGCAATTCCGGGAGCTTATCGAGAACGAGTGGATTGACTATGCACGCGCGGACCTAGGCCTCGTGGGCGGCATCACCGAGGGCAAGAAAATCGCCGCCATGTGCGAAGTGCACTACATCGACACGGCCTTGCACAATCCGCTTGGGCCCGTGAACACCGCCGCCAGCGTGCAACTCGACATGTGCATTCCCAACTTCGGCATTCAAGAACTCTCGATGGTGCCACCGGCAATGACGGACATCTTCCCCACGCAATGCAGCGTCGTGGCCGGGCACCTCATTCCCGCCGACGTTCCGGGAATTGGCATCGAATTTAACTTCGAGGCGGCAAAGAATTACTCGTATCAGTACTGGGAACACGCCCGCTTGCGACGGGATGACGGCTCAGTTACGGACTGGTAGGTGACCTAACTCAGTATTCCCAATCTTGTTGCATCGGCCGCAGGAGTGAAAACGGGTTGCCTATGTTTCGCCCCTCTCTCGGTAGCGTAGGTTTGTAACCTGCGCCCGTCCTACCTAGCCGCTCCAACCAATCCCGCTTTTTCCTGCAATGTAGCAGCGATAGGAAGATCAGGATGGAGGTGAAAAGGACTTCACGGCAAGGTTCCACACACTTCCCGCCTCCCCTGGATTCCGGGTTCCGCCGGAAAGACGGAGTTGTTAAAAGTTCACACTAGGGAGAGGATTCGATCGCGGATGAGGATAGGGAGAAGTGCGCCGCCACAATATAGGCCGAATAGACCTCTTGCTTACGCAAACCGGCGCGGCTACGGTTGGGGGCAAGAGAGCAAGCGTTCAGCGATCCGCTGCACGATATCCCAACTCTGTTGGGTATATGTGAACTTGCCACTGACCTGCACGCTCCATCCCTGAAACTCCCCAGCGTGGCTTTCAATCTCCACGTCGCCGGTCTTCTTGACGAAGGACTTTATCGCCGGATCGTTCGCAAGAAAACTGATTAAACGCGATGCGTAGTCTTCACCCTGCCACGTCACATCCACCACTTTCCCGAAGAGTGGGAAGGACTTGCTACGCACGGTCTTGATCTTCACCGCGCGTTGCTCTGAGAACGGTCGCTCATCCGGCATGCCGAATACCGTCCACCATTGCGGTGGACTGTACTGCGAGCCGTCTTGTTTCAAGCAGTTTACCCACCGGATCGACCCCTCCTGCACGTCGATGATTCCCTGGGATCGGTTCGACCAGGCATTCTGGATCTTCTCCTCCGGTCGTTCGCGCTCCGCCAGCGTGGCTTTAATGCCCAGCGCGTTCAAGGCAAGCGTCAGTTCATCTCTCGTCTTGTCCCGCAAGCGTTCTTTCATCCCACTTCCCCTGCCCGCGGCTGCTATCGACCGGGTGACGTAGTGTTGACTACGGGCTGGATGGCGTTTTCGCTGGTGAGGACGACGAGCAGATTGCTCACCAGGGCCGCCCTGCTTTCGGCATCGAACTCAATGACTTCGCGTTCCGACAGCATACCCAGCGCATTCTCCACCATGCCCACGGCCCCTTTTACGATCTTCTGGCGGGCGGCGATTACGGCGTCGGCCTGCTGGCGACGCAGCATGACGGCGGCAATTTCCGGCGCATACGCCAAGTGGCTAACTCTCGCCTCCAGCACCTCCACGCCGGCTTGCGCCAACCGCTCCTGAATCTCGGTCTTGAGCTGGTCTGAAACCTCCGCGGTGTGGGTGACGAGGCTAACCTCTTCTTCTTCGTGCGCGTCGTAGGCGTAGCCGGTCGCCAAGTTGCGCACCGCCGCTTCGCTCTGCACGTGGACGTAATTCTCGTAGTCATCCACTTGGAATGTGGCCTCGGCAGTATCCACCACCTCCCACACAACGACGGCCGCGATCTCAATGGGGTTGCCGCGCCGGTCGTTGACCTTTACCCGACCGGTCTCAAAGTTGCGCACGCGCAGCGAGACGCGGGCTTTACTATAGAACGGATTGGTATAGCGCAAGCCCGGCTTGCGGGCCGTGCCACGGTACGCCCCAAACAGTTGGAGCACCTTACCCTCATTGGGCGCGACTTTGAAAAACCCGAATACGCCGATCTTGAGCGCGAAAAAAATGATGAGCGGCAAGACGAGCAGCAAGGACTCCATTGCTATCAAGACGACAAATCCAGCAATATCTGCAAGCAGCAGCACGAGCCAAAGGACGAGCAATCCTACACCGGGAAGGCCGTCACGACGATTCTCTTGCATCGTTCAATTACCCTTTCAATGTGGTGAGTTCGGTTACATGATAGTCTTACGATCTTCCGCGGTCTATCCAGACTGCCGCATAGTATTCTAGCCGCGGGAGACGAACGCTCAGTTTACCGTCTGTGTAATTGGTCTCAAGCGCGCTGCCATGCAAGTCCCACGCCGAGGTTGTCCGGTCATCCGGCAAGGGAATGTGAAGAGTAATGTCATGCACCGGCGCTACGTGGCGAAAATAGCCGCGACTAGTAGGTGTCGCGGATAGATTGACGAAGAAGAACACGGATTGGCCGGGAGGCGATTCTCGCCCCATAACCAGAACGGAGGGCGGCACGTTCTCAATAGTGAAGGGTAGGTCTCCACCAACGTGCCGGATACACTTGACGAGCAACTGATTCAACTCGTCACAGGATTCTCTTGCTGCAGCGCGCTCAACGGGCGCGGCGAAATAGACCACGTTGCCGTGTACCGTTGCTAACGGCATTTTCGGAACACCCGCAAATGGCATCCGGCGGTTGAAGAGCGCAGAGTTTATCAGCGCTTGGTCAAAGTCCAGCACGTCGGCCGCTACCGTAGTACCTTCACGCGGCTCCGCTTGCATGACCGGCGCCTCGAAATCCAGTCGCACGCCGGTCAAATCGCCCATGAACGCGGGCGCGTCATTCCGAACTCGCCCGTAGAAGAAGTCGCTCGCATGCTGACTCGGTACCGGGACGTGTGGTGAGAGATCGGCAACTTGACGGTGATGCGACAGCGTATCAAAGCGGGTCACGCCAAGGAGATCACGTAGGGGATCAATGGCAGTGCCGTCTGATTTCGGTTCCGGCGCACTGCCCGTTCCCAGCCCGGTGCGATAACTTGCCAACAGGCCGCCTCCCTCTGCGACGAATTCCTCCACCTTTGCCACAATCGCCGCAGGTAAGACCTCCGCATTGCCCAGCAGCAGGCACGCATAGTCGCTGAGCGCACCGCAAGCAATATCATCTTCGGTAACGATGGCGAACGGAATGTGCTCCTCGCACAGCAAGCGGTACCAACCATAGAAGCTAGCATCATAGGCTTCGCCGCGTTGCCTTTGCGTTGCATGCGAGTGCAAGAGCGCAGCATAGCGTATTGGCGCCGTATCCACCGCCTCGGCATGGACGTTACTTAACTCACGCAGCGCCGTGAAGAGCCGCCGGCGCTTTGGCTCCGGGTCGGTATCGAGCGCATCTTGATCGCGGAAGACAATCGGGTTGCCATTCGCCACCGCTGCCGCCGACTGCACAATGCCGTGCACGAGCGGCACGGAGCGCGGGGTGTAGTTGTCGTACTTCACTTCGCCATAGGCAGGAGCACCGCCGTACCGCTCGGTTAGTGTCCGGTCGGCCATTACCCCAATCGTGTCCCGCGAACCGTGACCGCCTTCAGTGCGGGTGCCAGCGACCACTTCCGGCAGAAATCCGTCAACAATACCACGTCCCAAGCGTGCCCGGGGTCCGACGAGGTGGTTTGCGACAAGCGCAGTATCGGGACGGATTTCATTGATGACATGGCGTACGTTGCGAAGAAAGGCTACGCGCTTGGCATCGGCAAACTCCTCCAACTCCCACTCGTTAGGATTCCCCCAGTAGATGTGGCCGTAGCGATAGCTCGCGGGCGTATCGGATGAGAACGGAAGCTCCTTTCCGTAAATCTCTGCAAACTGCTGGCGACAGTACGCACAGTAACAGCCCGTCATCAACTGATCGAAATAGATGCCGTCTACCGCATAGTTGGTCAATACTTCGCGCACCTGCGCGAAGACAAAGTCACGAAGCGGCCCATTGTAACAAACCAAAGTGAACGGGCTGCCATCCGGGCCGCGTACTATCCAGTCGGGATGTTCGCGAGCCTGCAGCGCATTGCCTGGCAGCGTTCCCAGCCAACACGCTATAAGCCTATTGCCACGATTGTGGTTCTCTGCGACAAGGGCTTCGAGCAGATCAAAGGCGAGGCCCGGGGAGCGAGGCGCTAGGCTGCTATCGTAGATAACCGCGCCGCCGACTTGCACCATGTACTGGTGCACGGTCGCGCCCATCTCCACCATCTTCACCGCTTGGTGTCGGGCGTAGTCCCGCGTAACCGGACGATCCACGGTGAGCCAATCGAGATAGGCCGTTCCTGCTTGCAGCCACTTCATGCCGTCATCTTTCTATCAGATTCTGATCATGCACGAACAAAAGTAATGTCAATAGTCGCGCCGGCCTGCACCCTGCAGGTAAAGCGTATCCGCCGTTCGCCGGCCGGAGAGACACTCACGGCTCCATCCGGCCCCTGCACCTGCACCGGGCCCGGGTCTTCCGCGAAGGAAACCAGGAACGTCAACTCGCCCTCTTCGATCTGCGGCGGGAGGCTCGGGAAATCAACATTGATAGAGGCACGAGAGTCCGACTCTTGCTCGATGGCAGCCGCGCAATGGCGTCGCAAGTAGGCATAGCGCACCACGTCGTCTGGATTCGCGGCCCACATCCTGTCGCCGAACTGCGTGCGCATCTGATCGAATCGCCCCTCCAGCGCGCTTGGCGAAATGCACTTGTGCCCCTGCGGTGTCTTGTAGAGCACGAGATGGGTGACGTCTACCAGCCACTGTCCCTGTACTCGCTCCGGCTCAAAGCCACCACGCGAGAGCCACGTAGGCAGGTATTCTATTTCGTCGTCCTCGGACAGGCGATTGCGCCAGATGCTGAACGGATCGAAGTCCGGCGGGTTTATGTGTTCAGCGTCGTTGGAGGCACGTGTCAGACCGAGATAGCCCGGCACGCGTTCCACCCACGCCCGCACCGTGTCGTAGACCTCAAAGCTGTTCCATGAGGAAAAGATCGGCGCAGGCTGACCGAGCGCCTGCTCCAAGATGTGGTAGGACTCCACAATCTCCTGCCTAAAGTCAATGCTATCGGGGTCGCGCAAAGGGGGATGGCAAAAGCTGTGATTGCTTATGCTCCAGCCCTGTGACAAGAGGTACCTCAGATGCTGCGGCCCCATGTGGAAGTAGTCGTTCAGCGAACTACGCTCCACGTGGCGCTTCTCACCCAGTTGTCCCGCCACCACCGCCACGTCGCCGGGGATGCCATACTGCTGACCGATGGGAAACGCATTCGCCAGACAATCGATGGTGCCTTCATCAAACACCACCGAATAGACGAATGTCGCGTTATCTTTCCAGGGCGCAACCTCTACGGACGTAATGCGCATCGCTAGTCTTTACTCCCAAACTATATGTCCCCTACCGGCATGCCGCTAGAGGAAGCTATATTGAACCTTGCTGTCATTACCGCGAAACCGGTGGGCCCGGGCTCTGTCATTCCTGTAAATGTTGAGTAATTCGTTGACAGAATTCGCTTTCCACCAGGCAGCGTTGACCGGTTATGTCATTCCGAGCGGGCAGCGGCCCCGTGCGAAACACGGGGAGGAATCTGGAGTCCATGTCGCACCTAGTCCAATAGGCTCAGCACTCTAGATTCCTCTCTGCGCTGCGCTGCGTTCGGAATGACATGTGTACAAGGCAAGCACTACGCTTCGTTTATCTTCTCTTTATTGAAGATCTGTCAACGATTTACCTGACACCTACAATTCCCGCGCAAGCAGGAATTCATCGGCCCGAAGCCCTGGACTCCGGTTTTCGCCGGAGTGACGGTCAGGCGCACGTTCGTTTGCAGGCTTACGCGTCCTTCGCATCTCTCAGAATCAATGTATCCGCGCGGTGTCGTGCACGCCCGCCATACCCAGGTCGAGCGGGTTTACTTGCACCCAGACCTCGTTTGGCATGGTATCCCCTTCCAGTTCAAGCGAGACCGAGACCCGCTCAAGACCGGGCACCGGTGCAATGAGATGTCCTATTTGACGCCGGATCAGGATATTCGATTCTTCGCGATTCGCCGCAGGGTCTGCAGCCGACTTGGGATCGCCGTTGAAGGCGACCGTCAGCATCCGGGCGACATCAAAAGCGCCGGTATTCTCCACAACAATGTCTGCCACCAGCCGACCATCGTCTCGGCGTACCTGTGAGGACGCCGTGTCAATGCGCAATCCTGGTGAAAGCTCCTGCGGCCTGAGCGAAACCGCCCGGTACGCATCGAAGATGCCATGTCCGAGCAAGGGGTCCCAGCCGTTGCCCTGTGACGTATTGCGCAAAATCTGGCGAATTTCCCGATTGGAGAGGTGCGGAAAGCGCGAGAATGCCAACGCCGCGACGCCGCCGCCAAAGGCAGACGCCATGCACCCGCCCTGGAAAGGAATGTAGTCGTGGTCGCCGCCGGTGCCCCAAATTGAATCGGTAGGGTCATCCGTGTTGCGTTCGCCGCCGGGCGTCGCTGCTTCCGCATAGTCTGCCGAGGCCGCGATATTCGCCGCCACGCCGTGTTTGTTCGTCGAGCCGACGGCAAACACGCTGTCCACGGCGGCATTCACCGTGGCGACCCGGCGTCCGCGATTGTCGGCCGTGCCTTTGAAAATCAAGCAACCCGATTGGTAGGCGTAGTCAAGCGCCTCAATCAGCCCAATGTTGTCGTAGGGATAGCTAAAGTCGGTACCCTTGTAGAACAATGGGACACCATCGTCGTGGTTCAGCGTGATGTAGCCGTGGGGCATTACGAGCACCTTGGCCCCATGATCGACCGCATAGCGCACGGCGCGCGGCCAACTCTTTTGGTGATGCGGCTCGTACCCTACGCGCAGAATCATGATAGGACACTTGGGTGCGGTCGCTGCTACCTCCCCCACAACGAAGGCGTGATGCCCCCGATGGTACATCGTATCCGAGCGTGATCCTTCATATTCGAGTGTGGCGTCTTCCTCGGCGAAGTCCCAGCCGTGGACGTCACCCCGCGTGGGGCGCGGATTGACCCACAAATGGCCTTCGTGATTGGGATGAAATCGATAGCCCAAATCTATGACCGCCACAACCACGTCGGGGCTGCCCTGCGTAATCGCGTGCGCTTCCGGCACCCGCATCTGATCAAGCGCCCAATCATACGGCTCGCGCACGCCCTCCGGCAGCACACCACTCTGCTTCTCAGCGATAGCCATTCTTGTCTCCTTCTCGTACAGTCTCACTTCAGCCGAATTTGTAATTCCGGTATAAGTTAACTGGGCCGACTCTGTCCGTCATTCATGTAAGTGTTCAATAATTCGTTGACAGAATCCCTTGTCTGGCAGGCAGTGCTGACTTTTCGTGTCATTCCGAGCGTAGCGAGGAATCTGGAGTCCATACCGCGCGCATTCCCATAGCCTAAGCACCTTAGATTCCTCACTGCGCTGCGCTCCGTTCGGAATGACATGGGTCCAATGCACGAGGGCACTGTGTTCCCAAGCTTCTTCCTTCAAGTCTATTGACAAATTACCTGACACTTGCAACTCAGGCTCAAGCCGAAATCCTGTCTTCATACTCACACAATAGCGACTTCCTGCGGGATCGTCCCCAAGCGCTCGAACCCATCGCTCCTCAGCACATACATGTCCTCCTCCAGCCAAGAGGACTCGAGCGAGACTACGTTGCCTTCCGCGAACGTAAGTTCCGGTCTTACCTCGACAGCGGACGGCAGCAAGCTGCCTATCAACGGTTCCTCGTGCTTATCCATGCCCACGCCGTGAATCCACCAAGCATACTCGTCCGTATCCTTGAACTCGCGTTGGCATGCCTCGAAAACTTCGCGCTTGGTCTTGCCCGGACGCACGAATTCTTCCATGAAGAGCTGCCGCTCGCGGTGATTCTGCCACACGGCCAGGCTCTCCTTGCGCGGCGTGCCGACGCAGAAATTGAACTTCTGATCGGAAAAGTAGCCGGCGGCAATGGCGGCAAGATCGACGCGGTACACTAATCCGGCTTCCACAACTCCGGGGCCGCGGATGACCGCTGCGTCCGGCTGATCCCGCGAGCTGGAACCGGCGTGGGGCAGCATCCACGACACCGGCGAGGTGTTGATGGGTAGTGCGCCATTATCGAGCACTGCTTTCGCCCATACCGTCACGAGGTCTTGAAACGTGATGCCCACGCGCACTTCCCGCAGCATCTCTTTATAGCCGGTCTCAGAGGCGGCTATCGCCTTGCGGAGCCACTTGATTTCCTGCGGCGTCTTGCGTGCCCGCGCATCCGCGAGCAAGAGATCGGCGGAGACAAACGCGGCCTCCGGCAGCAGTTCTTCAAGCCTTTGCAGATCGCTCACCGAGGCGAAGTCCATGTCCAGACCAATGCGCGCCCGTGCCAGCCCCCGCCGGCGCATCTCATCCGCCAGCACCGTCAGACGCGCCGCGCGAGAGTGGTCTGGCGACAAACCCTCTACCGGCAAGTCTGTATCCCGAAATCGACTGCCGAACGTAAACGACCGATCAGGAGGTATGAGGCACGTCATCCATGGCGCCAACCCCTGCGGCTCATTGAGCCACGGCCCCTCGCTCACTGCCCCCGCCAAATAAGCGCAATTCCGCATGCCCAAGGCAAGCAGTGCGTCAAGCCCCTGCTCCGCCATGGACTGTGTTATGCGCGCAAAGTCAGCCATGCTCGACACCCAAGTCAATCCCAAGAAATGTTCACGCCTTGCCGAGAGACAAATTCCACCGGAGAAACTGGACTGGTCGGTCAGTATTCATTGGCCACGCCACTCCTACACATCGAATAGGCCCAGCATACGGGGCTCTATTGACTCTCCCATAGCTCCTTATAGGCCGCATATGCGGCTCGCGTCAGCTCGCCCAACTTGTCACTGCGCGCCTCCCAGTCGCTCACCGAGCGAAATGAGAACAGTATCTCTTCCTTCACTCGATCCGTTTTCTGTGCGTTAGGAGGTCTTCGAGACTCGAATGGCATCTCTTCCGCATCCAGCTGATCGAACCTCTCCTTGCAGAGATCAATTGCCCACGGATAGAATCTTACCTTGATAGAATTCTGCCCCTTGTCTACTTCGATGGACGAGAAAGCAGCGTCGGCATAGCCTCCCGCTTCTGTCGGTTTAGACAGGTTGTAAGTTATTCCTGTTATTCTTGGATGTGTACGCGGTGCCAGGTAATTTCCTTGTCCTTGTATCACTTCGTCCCAGCAATTCGAGAACATCTCACGCGCAGCGCTCATCACACTGTCTACGCCCAAGTCTCTAGCAAGGCTCTCCAGCGAACGCAACATCTCTTCCCTTGATATTCCTGGCGAAACCTCGTCTTTTGGAGCTATCTGCACTTGCTTAGCCAGCAACGTCTTACCCGCGTATTTGAAACCGTAGAAAGTCAAAAGTGATATGTCAACTCCATGCTCCGACAGAAAGTCCACCATGCGCTTAGTGGTGTCATCTGTTCCCAAACCGACCAGGTACATTCTCAGTGGCCGCAGTGTCTCAAGTGAACCTCCGAATCCCTCTCGGTACCACTCTACAAAGTCTTCGATCCTATCTATTCCTTCTTGCCCGGAGTTTTGCGAAATAAGTGCGACCAGATCGCTTTCGCTCATAGCTTCGAGTGCTGAGCCGTAGTCGACTACCTGCGCTACGGCGTCGCGTGACAGCGTTCCCCGCTTCAGTTCAAAGACAGCGAGCTTACCCTCACGGTCTACCCCCAAGAGATCAAGAGTCCCACCCCCAATAGGCGTTTGGCGACCGACTAGTTTGAGTCTTGGTAGTAGCATATTCGGATGCGCCACGAGCGTATCTTCTAAATCGCTTTCAAGGTCCATCTGGGCCCGCTCTAACGGCACGACCTCAGCATTCTCAATTGCCCAAATATCAATGTCTTCCATCGCTCAACTCTTTGGTTTCTCAAGTTTGACTGATTCAGCTTGGTGCATCTTCTAGACTCCGGCTTTCGCCGGAGTGACGGTGGGCTCCAGCCAGATTGGGCTCGTCCACGCGCGATTGCCGTCTTGCTGGCGAACGCGTAGGTAGCAATAGTGGGCGTCCATAGGAGAAAACCGCAGTGGCACCTCGTCCTCCAATTGCACGTGCTGCTGACTGGGTGTGTAGCTTCTGGCCGTATCGCCATTCACAACCAGGTCGATCTGTTCGATATCCGCCGTACCCACCACGTCCGCCGTAAAGCCAAAGCGGTCCGCCTGCACTGTGGAACCCACCCACGCGCCGTTCACGCGAAAATCAACGATCATGCGCACGCCGCTTGTAGCGTAGCAGCGCCGGTTGAAGAGCGCATCGAAGATGGACGGTCTGTCCAGCCGTTCCGCCCACACGCCGGTTAGCCCGGCTACACCAGCCAGCGGTCCCGGTTCTTTGTAGGGATTGGCAGGCCGGCTGTCGTGGGTGTCGCTCCCGCTCACGAAGCCGAGCTTCACGCCTTGCATCAGGTACTGGTTGATCTTCTCTTCCTCCACCTCGCCGTCCGTTCTCTGCTTCTGATAGATCTCCGCCAGATGTTCTTGGACGTAGAAGTGTGTATGGAAGTGACCGTGCATAAGAGCTCCGCGGCGTTTCATTTCGCGGTAAAACTCTTGATAGTCGTTGCAGAAGACCGTGTCAGGGTGGAAACGCGCTTGGAGTCTCGGATCGTGGGCCGCGGGCCGATCTTCGCAGAAAACCGGGGGCTGTCCCGCAATCTCTGGGAAGAAGGCATGCCGGTGACTGCCGTCGGGGGTGGTGCCGAACTCCGCTGAAGGCAGAGCGACGAATTCCCCAGGTAGGTCATACTGCTGCCACGCGTCCTGAAGCGCTTCCCAAGTTTCTTTGATAGAAATACTGTAGGAGAACAACTGGCCTCCGGCAAAGTCCAGGTCATTCACATCTTTGCCCCAGGCGAAGTGCTCGACGAAGGGGCGTTGGCTGAAGAGCATGCCGTGGGGATCGCCCCAATAGAGCGAGAAGGGCGGCGGCTCTTCTGCGACTCGCACCGGGTTGCTCTCGGCCTCGATGCCCCGATACGCCGCCGTGACACTGTCTACCAGTCCCCGCACGGCTATCGTCCCTTCGGCGCTAAACGAATTAAGCGCGACCGTAGTCTTGCCACTGCCGGAACGCAAGGTCACCTCTCCCTGGGCATCGCGCACAGGATTGCCAAACCTATCGGTGACGACGACGCGAGTGGTCGCCTGCCCCGTGGTGTGAGAAGGCGTGGTTACTTGCAGGGCCGCCGGTTCAGCCTCCTTGATCGCGAGCGGATTGCTCTCCAGCAAGGATAGTTCCGTATTCCGCGGCAGGAAGTAGTGGTGTTTGTCGCGTTCCGGGTGGTAGAACGTAAGCTCGCCAGACGGGTCCTCGACCAGCCAAAACCGAAAGGCGTCGATGGCATTGCGGGGTAGCAAGAAGCCGTCAGGAGCAGTCTGCAGTTTCACTGTAACACTCTCTGCGGCCGTCACTGCGCCCTCAACGCACGTCACGTGCACCACGTGGAGGAATTCAGGCGCCGGGGAATGAATATCAAACGTCCGCACCACGCCGCCACCAACGAGCGCCTCGGCCTCCCATGCCGATCCCGCCGGCCCGTGCACCGCAATTGATTCTGGCGACTCGAAGTTAAGCACCCACTCGTCAAGCTGGCGAATGTCGAAGAAGAACCAGAGATTCCCACCCGTCTGCAGGCCACCCGCCGGCGGCGTGTAGTGAAGCTGCAGCGTGACCGCTTCAGCAACTCGCAGCGGACCATCTACACTGACCCGGAATCGCCCATTCACCCCCAAAGACATCACCAATGCTCCCTGGGCTCTACCATTTGAAGTGACGGATACACAGTACACTTGTGCTACGGCATCGTATCATAAACGCACCTCTTGGCAGTAAGCAGACGAGAAGACGCAGCAGGCGTCCTTGCGCCAATTCGGGCTCGACCCCGGCACCTGACCGTCAGCCTGGGTCTCGTGCACGTAGTGCCAGGCCGCGCAGTCTTGGGGAAACTCTATTTCGCCCAAAGTCAAGACGCTGCACCAGCCCGGGCTTCCCACCGCGTGCCGGTCACGGCTGTTCTCTACCACGACCACAATGGCAAGCAGGACTGGTTCATGCCGTCATTCCGGCGCGGGCCGGAATTCAAGCTAACTCTTGCTGCCACGCCGTTCCCGGCCGCAATCCCCCTCTGCAACACAATACGCCGCCCGCCGCAATACAACACCCAAGCCCTCAAGTGCATTTTTCTACGGCGCCTACGCAATGGTCTCCAGCCAAATTGGGCTCGTCCACGCGCGATTGCCGTCCTGCTGGCGCACGCGCAGGTAGCAGTAGTTTGCGCCGATAGGAGAGAACCGCAGCGGTACCTCGTCCTCAAGCTGCACGTGCTGTCGATTTGGCGTGTAGCTTCGGGCCGTATCGCCATTTACGACCAGGTCTATCTGCTCGATGTCTGCTGTTCCGACCACGTCAGCCGTAAACGTGAAGCTGTCGGCCTCTACCGTGGAACCTATCCAACTATCGTTCACGCGAAAGTCTACGATGATGCGCACGCCGGTGGTGGCGTAGCAGCGCCGGTTGAAGAGCGCGTCGAATAGTGTGGGGCGATCCAGCCGCTCCGCCCATACACCCGTCAGTCCCCCGGGACCGGATGGCCCCGGCTCCTTATAGGGGTTCGCGGGCCGATTGTCGTGTGTGTCGCTGCCGCTGACGATGCCGAGCTTTAGGCCCCGCATCAGGAATTGGTTGATCTTTTCTTCCTCCGTAACCCCGTCGGTCTGCTGCTTCTGATAGATCTCGGCCAGGTGTTCTTGCACGTAGAAGTGGGTGTGGAAGTGACCGTGAATGAGCGCTCCCCGGCGTTTCATTTCGCGGTAGAATTCCTGATAATCGCGGCAGAAGACGGTATCGGGATGGTACCGGGCGCGGAGCTTAGGATCGTTCGCCGCGGGGCGGTCTTCACAGAAGACCGGCGGTTGGCCCGCAATCTGCGGGAAGAAGCCGTGACGGTGACTGCCGTCGGGCCCGGTGGCGAACTCCGCGGACGGCAACGCGACGAATTCGCCCGGCAGGTCATATTTCGCCCACGCGTCCTGCAACTCGTCCCATATCTCACTGATACATATGCTGTAGGAAAAGAGCTGCCCTCCCGCAAAATCGAGATCGTTTACGTCCTTGCCCCAGGCGAAGTGTTCGACGATGGGGCGCTGGTTGAAGAGCATGCCGTGGGGATCACCCCAATAGAGCGTGAAAGGGTCAGTGTCCTTATCGACTCGCACCGGGTTGCTCACGGCCTCAATGCCCCGATACGAGGCCGCGACTCCATCTACAGGACCCTGCACCGGCACTGTTCCCTCGGTGCTGAACGAGTTGAGCGCGGCAGTAGTCTCTCCACTTGCAGTCCGCAGAGAGACCTCACCTTCGGCATCGCGGACGGAATTGCCAAACCTATCGGTGACGACGACCCGCGTCGTTGCCTGCCCCGTGGCAAGAGAGGGCGTGGTCACTTGCAGCACGGCCGGTTCGGCAGCATTGATCGTGAGGGGATTGCTCTCCAAGACCGAAAGTTCCGCCTCACGCGGCAGGAAGTAGTGGTACTTATCGCGGTCGGGGTGGTAGAGGGTAAGCTCGCCTGTTGGATCCTCCACGAGCCAGAAGCGAAGGCATCAATGGCGTTCTGGGGAAGTATGAATCCTTCAGGAACGCTTCGCAGTTGAATGGCGATGTGATCGCCTGCCGCCACTGTGCCACCGACGCACTTCACGTGCACCGCGTGGAGGAATTCGGGCGCCGGAGAGTGAATGTCAAACGTGCGCACCGTGCCGCCATCAAGGAGCGCCTCCGCTTGCCAGGCCGTGCCTGACGGCCCGTGCACGGTAATGGCATCGGCCGTCCTATACGTTTGCCTGCGTTCGCCAAACTGACGGATGTCGTAGAAAAACCAGAGATTGCCGCCGGTTTGCATACCGCCGGCAGGAGGCGCGTAGTGCAACTCCAGAGCCACAGTCTCTGCAACCTGTAGCGGCCCTTCCACACTAACCTGAAACCGTCCGTTGGCATTCGCCGACATAGTTCGCTGCCGCCTTTCGTCTCACTGCTTGAATTGCCTAGTATTTGACACTATGGCCCTGCGGTATCGTATCACAGGATGCGACAAGGTGCTCTTGCTCATCGCCTGATGTAGGGGCTGTTCGCCTGATGTAGGGGCTGTTCGCCTGATGTAGGGGCTGTTCGCCTGATGTAGGGGCTGTTCGCCTGATGTAGGGGCTGTTCGCGAACCGCCCCTACGCAGGACTGCACTCCCACGCTTGCCAACATGCAGGTACCGCATAACATGGATGAGGATAGATTCCCGCTTGCGCGGAATTGACAGATCACATTTCCGCTTGAAAGGCAATTGCTGAGAATTGGAGAACAATCTGCGCAAATTGCCTAGAAAACCCGGCGCGCGTCCTCGATCCAAATGGGGCTCGACCACGCCATTTCGCCGTCTTCCTGCGTTACCCGCACATAATACCAGTCTGCCCGGTCTTGGGGCATGTCGAGCTGGTCCAAGGTGAAAGCGCACTCCCAACCGGGCTTCTCCACCACGTGCCAATCCTGGTTGTTCTTAACCACGACAACCTTGGCAAGCGGCGCCGTGCCGTGGACGCGAATATTCATCCGCTTCGGCGGCGATTGCACGCGTATTGTCTCGCCCATCGGTTGATTGTCCACGTTAAAATCAAGCAGGATGCGCACGCCGGTGGTGCCGATGGCGCGGCGATTATACAGCGAACTAAACATGGCGTCGCGCTCCCGGCGGCGCGACCAAAGACCCGTCATGCCCGCGTGGTGGTTGAACGTCGTCAGTTTGATGGGCAGGTGAGCGATCTGCACGCTGCTCGTGGCGCGGCCGTCGTGACTCTCACTGCCGCCTACGAAGCCAAAGCGAAATCCCTGGCGCAGTCCGTCCTGCAGAAAGTGACCGGTTGCCTCGTAAGGTGGATACTCCGCTTGGGGTTCGTCCCACTGCGTGCGTTCGTTTCGTCCCTTGAGCGCAAAGGGTTCTCCCTCGTGCTCGCTGCTCCCCCAATGGCTAAACACCTCCATGAGGCGCTCGAATTCCGGGTCCATGGTCTCCCAGTTGTGCCAGATGCGATTTCCCAGGCGCGCCGGGTGGTGAGGAATCGACAGAATGTCCCGGCCTGTGCGCGAGATGCGACGAAAAGTGTTGAAAAGGTCCTGCGGCGTGTTAGAGCCTTTCCAATTACTGGAAATAAGCGGCATGTCGCCGAAGCGAAAGATGATGTTGCGGTGACCGCAGTCGGCATCCGGCCCCCGGTTCCACGACCACTCGTAGCCAAGCAGCGTTACGAACCGCTCCGGCTGGTTGTAGAACTCCGCTCCTTCTTGAATCTCGCGCCACTCGTCCGTACTCAGCGCGTAATCATGGTCCGTGAGCGCCGTGAAGTCCAAGTGCACCACGTCGCGCGCAAATCGATATACCTCATCGACGGTGGCAGGGCCGTAGCTCCACAAGAGAGGGTCTTGCCGCTTGCGGCTGGGGTTTTCCAGACGGTGACAGTGCAAGTCTCCCCAATAGAGCTTGTGATCGCCCTTGTATAGATACGCTGGCGCCCAGCCGGGATTGCTAATGGCTTCGACGCCGGTCTCGCGGTCGCGTACGCGCACACGAAACACTTGGTCCTTCTCTACAACAAATCCGCGCACTGCGTGGTGACTATCGTACTCCGGCAGCATTGGCACGGCTGCCGGGACTTCACCACTAGCTCCCTCTAAAGACAACTCCAGGTGGGCACTCTGTTTGGGTAAGTGAAACCCCCAGCGGTCCCGCAATTCAAGACCGATCGCAATCTCGCCATTGCTCACGTCCGGCGGCACAATACTGGGCACCGATACGCGGATTTCCGCCAGCGCGGGCGTGCCCTTGTAGTCCAGCGGCAACCGGATCAGGTTTGGGTCAAATTCTACGGCACTCATGGTTTAACTCCTCGCCGCGCTTACAATCCGTAATTGAGATCGCGCCTATTAAGGTCTCCTAAGTACAGGCTTCTGACGGTAGATACGGAGCATCCAGCACGCCCGCCGCATAGCGAGGTACTGGATGCTCCGTATCTACCGTCAGTGCTGGCGCACGTGCGCCGCAGCGCCTGCGCAAGCCCGCCTAGCGTGCTTCTCTACTCACGTGCGAGCCACTCGTCGAGCACTGTCTGCGCCTGTGCCTCAGTGTTGCGCAAGCCTTCCTCGATGGTGATCTTGCCGGTAAGGATGTCCGGCACGCCGCCGCTCATGATGCCCAGCATTTCATTGGCGCCGGGAGCCGAAATCACGAAGCGCCGCCCTTCCATCACATCAACCTGGTGAATTACGAACGGATCGCCGCCGTGGTAGCGCTCGTCGTACGAAGTGTCGACGCGGATCGGGAGGCGGTCGAAGTGCTTGGCCCAGCGAATGTTGACGTCCTCGACACCGAAGTGCTCCATAAACGTCCAGCCGAGATCCTTTTGAGTAGAGCCAACAGGCGATACCCACGTGTGGCAGCCGCCGTAAGTGCGATTGAAACCATCGGCAGGCTTGGGCCAGTGACCCCAGTGATACTCGAGGTCCGGCGCTTCCTTGGCAATGCTCTCGAAGCGGATGGAGCCGGTGTCATAGAGGTTTGCCAGACGGCTGGCGTAGAAGTGGGCGCGCGCGTTCTCGTCACCTTTGAACTCTTGCAGCGCGTCGTAGCCGCCCTGCATATCGTGCACCTTCTTCAGCCAGGCCATGCCTTCACGGCCTTCCTCGGTGTTGAGGGTGATCTTCGTGCGCTCTTCATTGATGTTCTCGCCGCCGAGCTGCCACATGGGCACCATCCACACGTGGCGGTTGGCCCACAACGGACCCCAGGCCACCTGTTCAATCGTACCGCTGCCGCCGCTCTTGAAGGACTTTGTAATAATGTCCTCTATCTGATCCCATGTCTCCGGCGGATTCTCCGGGTCTACACCCGCATCAAGGTAGAGGTTGTCGTGGATGTAGAAGAAGCGCACGTCGGGGCCAAAAGGCATGCTCCACACCTGCCCCTTATGGTCCATGTCTATGCGCAGCGAGGGCCAGATGTCATCCTTATTGATCACCGTTGACTGCGCGTAGTATTGCTCTAGGCTGTCAACGATACCGCCGGCCGCCACCTGCTGGTTTTGCCAGACTCCCACCTGACCGATATCGGGAGACGTTCCCGCTGCCTGCGCCGCGATCAAGATGGTGAAGCGATTGCCTTCCGGTATCAGGTCCTTAACGGTAAGGCCCTCCACCATGGCCTCGATCTCTTGCTTGACTTCTAAGCCCAAGCCCGTTGACAGGTCCCACCGCCTGGTTGTCCAGACTTCAAGCTCAACGGCCTCTGCCGGCGCCGGCTCTGAATCCTCCGCTTTTGGCGCTTCATCAGCCTTTGGCGCTTCTGCGGATTCCATTGGGGCCGGCTGACCGCAGGCTACAAACAATGCGCCTGCAGCGGTCACGCCAACGCCACCGAGAAAAGTCCGTCTCAGGATGCGGTCTCTCATTCCAAATTCCTTTCGATTCATTAGACACGCAACTCATCTCGCCTCATACTTTAGCCCTTTCATTGGAGTGAGTGCAACCGCATGTGCGCGGGCTTCTTTATACTTAGGAACAGAAGCAGATTTCCGCAATGCGCTCAGGGAAAGGAACCCCATGACGGAGTGGCGCTACGAAAAGCTCACCTGGCCGGAAGTGCGGCAGGCGGCGCAAGAGCGAAAGGCCATCTTGTTGCCGGTAGCTGCCATTGAGCAGCACGGCCCGCATCTGCCGATTGATACGGACAACGTCGCTGCGCTCGCCGTCTGCGAACGCGCAGCGCAATCCGCCCCGCAGAAAGTGCTTTGCGCGCCGATAATCCACTACGGCTTCAACGAGCACAACATGGACTTCCCAGGGACGATCTCAGTCCAAGCGCAGCACTTCATCGATTACTGCTACGACGTTGCTATGAGCTTTGCGCACCACCGCTTCCCAATCGTCCTCTTCGTCAACGGACATGCCTCAAACGACCCGCTGCTGCAGGTTGCTGCCCGCCTTGCCACGTTGCACTCAAACGCCGCCTGCGCCATTGTTTCATACTGGGACTTGGCTAGAGACGACGTGGCGCAGTGGCGCGAATCCGAGTACCCCGGCGGCATGGACCATGCCGGCGAATTCGAGACTTCGATTTACTTGGCCCTGGATCCGGCGCGAGTGCAGATGGACAAGGCACAGGCGGACTACCGAATTCGCACCAAATGGCACTATCGCGACCTCATGGGCGGCTCGCCGGTGAAGTTTGTGGACTACCTCAGCAAGATGACGGCAGACGGCACAGGCGGCGATCCCACGCTCGGCGCTGCCTGGAAAGGCGAGCGCATCCTGGAGACGGTGAGCCAAGCAATCTTAGAGGTGGTAGATGATCTCAGCAACTTGGCCTACGGCCCGCGGATAGACCACCACGAAGAGTAGCGGACATACAGGTTGCCCCTGGTGTGCAGTAGTGTCTAACCGCACACCTCGTGAACCGCATCTGCTAGCAAAGGGCCCTAAGAGTCCGCAAAGGCCACCCGTGCTGAGACTTCCCAACCGTCCTGAGCCATCCCAACCGTTCGTGCTGAGCCTGTCGAAGCATGAAGGGTTGCGCACGTTAGGACTCGCCACAGAATCCGTTCGCCCTTCGACCCTTCGACATGCTCAGGACAGGCAAGCTCAGGGCGAACGGATGTGCGTACACACGGCAACTTTGAAAGCAGCCTCCAGGGCTTTTTCAATGCCTGTCTAGCATATTGCTTATACCAGCATCCGTGTAACGCAGGCCCACGCCTACTAGCAGCAATCTCTACACCGGCGCTGGGAACGCGTTGCACAAGTCGAGCACATCCTGCTGCACCCGTTGCAGGGCAGCCGCATCTTTACGGTTGTGTACCGCCTCGGCCATGCCCGCGCCGATGCGTTGCATCTCTGCCACACCCATGCCGCGCGTCGTGACAGCAGGCGAGCCAACACGAATACCGCTGGTTACAAAAGCCGAGCGGGTTTCGCGCGGGACCGTATTCTTATTCACGGTAATATTGGCCTTTGCCAAGGCCGTTTCGACGACTTTACCGGAAGGGCCCTCCTTACCGAAGTCCACCACCATCAGGTGATTGTCCGTGCCGCCGGAGACAACGCGCAGGCCGTTCTGCATCAGCGTCTCCGCCAGCGCGTGGGCGTTGCGCATGACCGCCTCGCCATAGGTCTTGAATTCCGGTGACATCACCTCCGCCAGGGCCACTGCTTTGCCGGCCATGATGTGCATGAACGGGCCGCCCTGCAGACCGGGGAAAATGGCGCTATCCACTTTCTTGGCGAACTCTTCTTTGCACAGAATTAGCCCGCCGCGAGGGCCGCGCAGAGTCTTATGCGTGGATGAGGTCACGAAGTGCGCGTGCGGCACCGGGCTTGGATGGAGACCCACGGCGACTAATCCCGCAATGTGCGCCATGTCAACCATGAACAGCGCGCCGACTGAGTCGGCAATCTGCCGCAAGCGCGCAAAGTCTATGACACGCGAATAGGCCGTGGCGCCGCCGACGATCAAGCGCGGCTTGCATTCGTGAGCGATGCGCTCCACCTCATCGTAGTCGATCAGTTCAGTCTCCAAATCAACCCCATAGGGCACGAAGTTATAGACGAGGCCAGAGAAATTCCTCGGATGGCCGTGGCTTAGATGTCCGCCTTGGGCCAGCGACATGCCCATGACTGTGTCGCCGGGCTCGAGCATGGCTAGATAGACCGCAGCATTCGGATTGGAGCCGGAATAAGGCTGAAGGTTGGCATGCTCAGCGCCGAAAAGGGCCTTGGCGCGGTCAATCGCCAACTGCTCGATCTCATCCACGAACTCACAGCCACCGTAGTAGCGTCGTCCGGGGTAGCCCTCCGCATATTTGTTCGTGAGAATCGAGCCGCACGCCTCGCGCACCGCAGCGCTCGCATAGTTTTCAGATGCGATAAGCTCCAGATGGTCTTCCTGGCGCTGGCGTTCCTTACTAATCCATTCGTAGACCGCCGGGTCTTGCTGCGCAAGAACCTCCAGCCCTGGCAACACCTCGTGTACGGCGTCTGCGACGAAGTCGGCGTCTGCGACGAAGTCGGCATCTGCGACGAAGTCGACCACTTCCTAGTGTCCTTTCTACGTTTGCTCGCCTTGCCCGGCGAGCGCCACGCACACAATACTTGCACGGCAACAGGGAAAGAAACCTAATTAAATGGTAGCACAGGGTCATGCCTTGCGGCCTATTTCGCATGCCGAAATTCCATTTGCCGGACATTTCCACAGCGCGCGGGGATTGAAGGAAGGCATGCGTCTTGGCGCACATTCGGCAGTTGTTTTCAACAGCAATGCGGTCAGCGAAAACATGGAGTATAGTGAAGTGAACGGCACGTTCCTCGGCTTGGCAAGGAATCACGGGCGGTGCGGCATGCAAGACACTGATCGTCAAGCAGAGCAAGGGTCGGTTCAGGTCCAACTGGAACGGCCGCTCATCTTTGTGCTCACGGCGGGACTGCTGCTCCTCGCATTGATTTCGGGCATAAACGTGCTTTACTCCTTCCTCTACGCCATGCTCGGCCTTATCGCTCTAAGTTACTTTTGGACGACGAGGAATATCCGCAATCTCTCTGTAGAGCGGCAGCTTCTTTCCAAGTGGGCCACGCTTGGCGACGAGGTAGTGGAGAGCTTTCGCGTAAGCAACGCCGGTGCGCTGCCCGTACTATGGGTAGAAGTAAACGACCACTCGGACGTGCCCGGCTACGAAGCGGGCATCGTCACCGGGCTGGGGCCGCGCGAGCACCGCGAGTGGAAGACGCGCGCCGTGTGTAGTCGGCGCGGACTCTACCGACTGGGCCCGTTGCGCGTTTACACCGGAGACCCGTTCGGCATCTTCCGTGCCACTAAAGAACTGCCCGATCAAGCGACGTTTCTCGTCTATCCGCCTATAACTGAAGTGCCGGGGCTTGCGCTGCCGACAGGACGCCAGAGCGGAGAATCTCGTTCTCTGCGGCGGGCCCTGCACCTGACTACCGATGCCGCCAGCGTGCGTGAGTACGTTCCCGGAGATTCGCTGCACATCATACACTGGCCCACGACTGCCAGGCGCGGCCGCTTGCAGTCGAAAGAGTTTGACATGGAACCGGGAGGAAGCACCTGGATTTTGCTCGATCTCAATCAGGCCGTGCAGGCAGGCGAAGAGGATGAATCTACTGAGGAGTACAGCGTCAAGCTGGCCGCGGCATTGGTCTACCGGTTGATCCGGGAACAAAAGTCAATCGGTCTCATAACGTACGGCGACGAGAACCGCCTCTTGCGCGCCAACAGGGGCAGTCAACACATGTGGCGAATTATGGAAATCCTGGCGGTTGTGCGTGCCCATGGCACCGCGCAGGTGGGCGACGTGTTGTCTGAAGTCGCACCGCAAATCCGGGGAAGTATGAGCCTTTTCGTAGTAACACCGAGCACTGATCCCACACTGGTGCCGATCTTGGTCAATATCTCGCGCAGGGGCATTCGGCCCACGGTTCTCCACCTGGAGCCGGAGACGTTTGGGGCTGCCGGCAGTAGCGTGCCCTTAAAGCAAGCGCTCGCCGCAGCCGGGATATCATTTATTGAGATTGAACGGGGCCAGGAGTTCCGCACGATCGCCTTGGTAAAGGGCGATGAAGACATCCGTCGCCGCGCTCAGACGGTAGGAACGACCGCGACGGGGCGGGTTCATGACCTAAATGCAGGATAGCAGTATGGCGAAATCCTTCTACTCCGACATGTCCGCCGAGGAAAAACCGAGCTTACTTGAAACGTTGCTTCGGAACTGGCTGACGCTGCTCCTTTTGGCTGCGATGGTCCTCGTTAGCTCCTGGGCGATTCATCAGTCAGGGTGGGCAACCGGCACGGACGCCATTTTCTCCACCGCCACTATCGGCATGGCAGTCGGTTTCGTGGCAGCCCATACCCGCTGGAGCACACGAAGAGGCTGGATTCTCGGTGTCATAATCGGATTAATCTACTGCTTTCTCCTCGTGGGCGAAGCCCTCCCGCCGGTCGACCGCATACTCCAGGACGCCCTGGCGCTGCTCTTGAATACGTTCACGTGGATTCTTGGCGCCCTGGGCGGTCTTCTCAGTGGAGCGGGCGTGCCGCAGCCCATTCCTCCGTTGGATGCAGCGACCACGTTCTTCACGAATGCGAGTGACTTCGGCGTTCGCTTGATCGACTGGACGCGAGCGGGCATCCGAGGCACCTACTCAGAGGACAACGGTGTATTCGTATTCTGGATCACGCTCGTTGGGTGGGCCATCGGGTTCGTAGCGACGTGGGGATTCTACCGCCATAACGACATACTCATCGCGGCGCTCGTACCCGGCGTTGCCATGGTGATAAATCTGGCGTACTCCGGCCAGGGGCGTTGGCCGTTCGTGCTGTTCCTCGCTGCAACGCTCTTGCTGATGGTGCGCCTCAATCTCCATGCCCTGCAGAAGCGGTGGGAGGCGAAGAAACTAGATTACGCCACCGAAGTTGGCCTGGACGTACTGATTGCCAGCATCATATTGACCACGGCGCTTACGTTCATGGCAACAATGGCGCCGCGCGTCGGCAGCAATCCAATTTCTGAGACGTTTTGGACCATCTTCGGCGGCGAGTGGGCCGAGATTGATAACGCCACGAAGCGCCTCTTCTCGGGCGTCCAGAATCCAAGCGGCGTGGGCCTCATTCTGGGCTCTGATAACCGTCTCTTCAGCGGGCCGCGGCGGTTTAGCCAACCCTACCGCATGTACGTCACCACAGACGAGAGCAACTTTAACGGGTATTGGCGGGGAGCTACCTTCGACGCCTATACCGGCTACACCTGGTACAACACCAGTGGTACACTGCTTGACCGACGTGCCAACGAGGAGCCAATTCCGCCGCCGCCGGTGAGATATCGTCGACCGGCAACATTCTCGTTCCGCATTGTAGACAGTCCGAGCGACATCGTCTTCGCGCCGGATTTCCCAACGAGCATTAGCATCCCATACCGCGTGCAGGTGGCGTCTTCGGACGTTCCGCTGGACTACGACCTCTTGCGCGCGCGACGTATTGCGGTGCCTGATCTTGAGTATACGCTGGAGAGTTTGGTGACCACTGCCACCGAAGATCAAATGCTCAATGCACAAGGCGACATTCCGAATGAAGTACGTCGGTATCTGCAAGCGCCCAAACTACCCCAGCGGGTAGTAGACCTGACGAAAACAGTGGTGCGCGGGAAGGAATCGCAGTATGAGAAGGCCCTGGCCATCGAGCTGTTCTTGCGGCGCATTCCATATTCGATTGCTATTCCTCCTCCGCCTGCCGACAAAGACGCGGTCGACTACTTTCTCTTCGAGGCCAAGCGCGGCTATGCGGACTACTATGCCAGCACCATGGTAGTCATGCTGCGCACAGTGGGCGTGCCTGCCCGCCTTGCCGTGGGTTTTGCTACGGGTCGCTACGATGTGGCGCAACGTCGGTTCGTTGTGACCGAGAAACAAGCGCACACGTGGCCGGAAGTGTACTTCGCGGGCCTGGGCTGGATTCCCTTTGAGCCCAGCCCTAATCAAACACCCATAGACCGCGGCATTCTTGCTTCTGAGATTAGCGGCTCGCCGAACCCTGAGCTCGACGAGTTTTACGATGAGTTAGGCGAAGAGGAATACTTGGTTACGGGCGCAGCCGCCGCTATCGGCGGGAGCGTGCCGGGAACCAGCATACTTGGTGTAGAGGTTCCCAACTTGCCGGACCTGCGCCCTTTGCTGGCAATTTTAGTCGTCATTGGCGTTGGCTGGTTTGCTTACAGTATTGTGCAAGAGCGCCGGATGAACCCCCACCAGATGGTGCGGCACGTCTATCGCAAGCTCGTACGCGCAGGGCGGATTGCAGGCTTTCCGGCTTCGTCCGCGCTCACACCACATGAGTATGGATATCGCTTACTCAACGACATGCACTCGGCTGCTGATAAGCGCTCTGCGGATGGCGCCGTGCGGGCAATCTGTTCCACCTACGCCGAGTCGCTCTACAGCCCACAAGGGATTTCGTCACAGCAAAAGAAATCTGTGGTCAAGGCTTGGGGACGGCTGCGTTGGCGGCTCTATCGCCGGGGTCTAATCTTGGGCATGAAGCGACTCATTCCTTTCATACGCAAAAGGTCTAGCGCCAGCATGCCGGCGAGCAGTACAAACCAATAGGAAGGGGGCATAGCGCGCAGCGTGCGCCATCGCGGCACTCGCAATCGGGGGCACGCATTCGCGGCTTCGAATAGCGTGTAAACTATAGTTGCCAAGCTTCTGAAAACTTTCAAGAGTCGATATTGTGAAAGGATTGCGGCATTGGGTCTCAGCGAGATACGCGATATAGCGGTCATTCTACTCGCTTTCATTTCCGCCCTCATGGCATTTTCGGTACTCTTCCTGGTGTTGGCGGTTGTACGAATGGCCGGCACGATTCAGGAAGAAATCAGGCCACTCCTCAAGTCCCTCACGGAGACGAGTAATACGGTAAAGGGAACGACGCAGTTTGTGAGCGAAGCCGTTGTACGTCCCGCTGCCAAAGCTGCGGGGAGAACTATCGGTATATTGCGGTTCGCGCGCACACTTGCAAGTACTGTTACGCGCATGCAGAAGAGATAGGTCAAGGAGCGTAGTTAGATGCTAAAGTTTATGGTCGGCTTTGCTATGGGGATCTCCCTTGGCACGATAGTTGGCGGCCTTATGGCGCCCAGCAACGGCGAGACATTCCGCGAGAGTATTCGCCGCCAGATTGAAATTGCAAGACTCGAAGCGGCACAGGCGGCCCAAGAGACTGAAGAAGAGCTACTCGCCCGCTACGAGGAAGCAAAGCAGTGAGGGTAGCATGACGCTGGCACACTGGCGGGATATAGCTATCCTCATTCTCGTCATCGAAGCGTTGCTTGGCAGTGTACTCATCCTGGCTCTCGCACTCCTGCTCGCAAGCCTCGTCAGGCGCGCAAATTCTGCGCTGCGCGATGTGTTGCACAGCGGACAAGCCTACGCGGCAAGTCTTGCAGCACAGACAGATGGGGTCTCACGCGAACGCCTGGTCAAGCCGGTCGTGAGTCTGCACGCGGCCAACGCCGGGGCTCGTGCATTCTTGCGGAGTCTCGTTAAGAATGTGCCAATAGCGGGCCCTTGACCCCGTCGAATGCGTCTCGTTCAAGATTTGCTTCCCAATCTCCTGCTCAGCGCAAAGCCCGCTCAAACCAACCGGGGTAACCTGCCAACGCTATGCTAAGCATCACCGTTGATCCTGCCCTCGCCTTCAACCTCATCCGCGTCTTCGCCGCGCTATCCTGCATTGCCATCAGCGGCTACTTACTTGTCTACTTCGCCTTCGGAATCCGTCACCCGCTTACTGCCATCGCCACCGCCCTGCCAATCGGCCTCGCGAGCACATTGCTCGTCTCCAACCTCCTCGCCTATGTCCTTGGCACACCGCGCGCTCTCACCTGGGGACTGCTTGCCGTCCTCGCCATCACCAGCCTGATCGCGGTGGCTCGTCGACACCTCTTCAAGCCCGTGCAACCGATCTCATGGCTGGACGGCGGCCTCTTCGCCGCCGCCGGCATCCTGCTCCTCATCCTGAGCGTAGCGAATTACACCGTGTTCACAACTGTGGACTACAATATGCACTTTTGGCTGGCAAATACCATCCGCTTCGGAAACTTCCCCGTGATGGCTCCCGGCGCTCCCATGCTCCACGTCGAGTACCACCATGGAGTAGACCTCCTTGCGGCTGCCCTCGCCCACATCGGACAGTTGGACAGCGCTATTATATTCTTCATTCTGACACCGATCGCAGCCATTAGCGCTTATCTCGCGGCCTCAGTACTGGCTGCACACGTATTGGGTAAAATCCGCCTTGGCCTGCTGGCCGGCCTCTTCTTCTCATTCGGCGGAGGCCTGTCTTTCGTGACACCACTAATCCGTTCTTCTTATCTAAATTGGTGGATGCCTCCTTCTGCTCTCGCCCAAGACGAACTGTCTGACTATATTCAGAGCGTATCACCAAATCTCTACGCAGCCTTTCCCCAATTCATTGCACACCCACATAGACTGGTCGCGTGGGCGTGCCTCCTGAGTTGCATCATCGTAGCCTCCCACCTCGATCACGCTAGACGCAAAGGTAGCGGAAACGGGTCACACTGGCATCTTTGGATTGGACTTGGCGTTTTATTCAGCAGCATAGCCCTGACGGAAGTTACCTTATTCGTCCTTGGTCTAGTGGGATGGGGATCGTACGCACTTTACCAGACCTTTTTGCAGCGTCAGCCTGTCCACTTTCGAAACTACGCCCTTGCCGCTGCTCCCGCAACACTATTTGCACTGCTTCAAGGAGGAGTCCTTACCACTGCACTCTTTTACTCTCCACAGGGAGATTTGGGCCTCGGTTCAGTCTTCATTCTGAACGTTCTTCCACAGCCCGTGCTCTTGGGCGAAATGGCGCTACGGTCCACGTATCCATTTCCGTGGCTAACCGTTTATCTTGTCACTCTTGGTCTACCACTGATCGCCGCTCCGGCCCTAATATTCTGGACTCTTCGGCACAGAGAACACACGCCACTCGTTTGGCTCAATTCGATTGGCTTGATAGGTTTCATTGTTCCACACTTTGTCACACACCAATACTCTTCGAACTTTGCGCGATGGATAGAATATAGTCAGGCGTCGCTTTCACTCGTCCTTGGTATCGGTGTTTTGACACTCCTCGCACAATTCACCCGCCGCTCACTCGCTTGGATCATCCTCTCAGCCTGCGCGGCCCTTACAATTGGTTGGCCGCTTGCTGTATCGATAAAGAATGTAACCGCCGAGAGACGTCTATCTATCGGCAAAAGTATTGAAGACCAGTGGACTCTGTCACCACCTCTTCGCCAAAGTCATCACGTTGACTTGCTTACCGGACGTTCTTACCCATTCCTAATGGGCGGTGAAGCCCGAAATTTCCTTCGTTCTCTGCCGCCCACGGCCCGCGTTCTAACCAACCAGTTTCCAGAAGTCCCCCTTCTCATACGCGGTTTCGCCCCTCACAAGAATACCGACCTGTTCTCGTACACAAACTTCCAGTTTCCCGCCGCGGAATACTTTGACGCCCTCTATTCCTTAGATCCACAGACAATGCAGGAGTACGGCATCACTCATCTCGTATTGAACCTTAAGTGGTTCTTACACGCCTCTCCCGATATCCAAGCCCTTTTGCAGGATTCCCGCTTTTTTTCTCTTGATTTCTCGGATGAGCAAAACCATGAAGGACTCGCTTGGCACCGCATCTATCGAGTACTCCCAGCCTTCTATGAAGCACATCAGCCTACGGATCAAGACCTCTTGCGGAACATCCCTCGAATCATCCCCAAGGGCGCATCCGTTTATGTTTCACCCGCCATTCCCCAAGATATCCGCTGGGCGCTACTTTACACGCTGCGTGGTCGCCAGACTGCAAGTGCCCAAATGGACGAAAACCACACCAAAGCCCGGCTTGTGATCGAAGAGCCTCAGCCAGCCGACCGCTACGACTTTGCCCTGCTCATCGACGAACCGCCGGGAGAACGGTGGCTCAATTGGGCGTTCACTCCGCAAGACCTGCCCTCCGCGTGGGGTTTGCACCCTTCGCAGCAAATCTGGCATGCCCTGGGTATTGGCCTTTATTCCCTTCAGGCCCAAGGATGTGCTGGGTATTCCTTTGCAGGCGTTCCTAATAGGCAACTTCCTGCCAACAAACCATTTGCCCTTGACCTTACCTGCCTAGCCCTAGAGGCAGGCAGCGACGCGAATGCCTCCTCACTTCTCCTAACCATCCTGAGTCCTCAGGCCTCCCAGCTAGAGATCGTTGCAAATGGCCTCTCCCGCAATCTGACTCTTGCGACTGGTGCTAATCAGGTACCCTTGACTGTATCCAGCACCCAGCGAGTCACAATTATCCCTGCTGATCCAGTCTGGATGCGCGCTCAGCGCGTGCCTCGTGCTAGCAGTGAGTTGCAAACTGGTATCCCTGCGCTCCTCCTACTCCCAACTCTTGATGGCGAGAGGCTCTTGGTCAGTGCCCACTTCTATGGCAAACGTTCTGATCCTGAGGAAAGCAAGCTCGTCTGGGAACTCGTCAAGCAACGCCGCATCTACGGGCACTGGTGGCACTGGTCTTCCTCGAGCCGCGTAGGTGAGTGGCCGTTGGCGCTTGCGGAGCCACCAGACCACGGAGACCAATTCACTTTCGCTCTCAACTTCTCTACTCTGGAAACCGAATTCGCTGTGAACGGCCGCATGATAACTATGGACAGGGAAGTGTCTCTTCCAGCCAATCCTGGCGAGCCGTACGTACTTTACTTTACTTTGATCCGTGCCGGCACACGGGCGCACAGCCTGCCCGTGGCCTGGATCACTTATTCCCCTGAAGAGAAACCGTCAGTGCTGCTTGCCCCGCGACTGATCCTGGTTGACGAAGCGCTCCCACAAGACTAAACCTCGGGCCTGGTCACACTTGCTGCTCCCGCATCGACCCAATCCTGGCGACAAGTGCGCCGACCGTTCATTAGACGTACGTGAGCCTCTCGCGGCAACTGGTACTGAGAAGCAAGAGAAGTGCAACCGGAAAAGCCGGATTCCCCGTAAGCGGTCAGCTACTGCTCAATAATCCTCAAGCAAACGCCGATCTTGTATAATACTATTACGCCAATATGTATTCCATCGTGACGTGCCCATGCCAGTGTTCTCCCTCTCATGCTCAACATAGCAGTTGACCCTGCCCTCACCTTCAACCTCTTCCGCGTCTTTGCCGCGCTGGCCTGCATCGCCATCAGCGGCTTCTTGCTCGTCTACTTCGCCTTCGGCCTCCGCTATCTGCCGGCCGCTCTCGCAACTGCCTTCCCCATCGGCATTGCCAGCACATTGCTCGTCTCCAACCTCCTCGCCTATGTCCTCGGCACCCCTCGCGCTCTCGCCTGGGGACTGCTCGCCACACTCGGAATTGCCATCCTCGTCGCGCTCGGTCGACGTCATCTCTATAAACCTATCCAACCACTCTCTTGGCAGGATGGCGGCCCCTTCATTGGGGCCGCCATCCTGATACTCATCCTGAGCGTTGTCAATTATGCCGTTTATCCGGTTTGGGATTACCACACACATTTCTGGCTAGCAAACACTATTCGCTTTGGGAACTTCCCCGTCATGGCGCCAGGAGCACCCAATTTGCTCGCCGAGTACCACTATGGCGGAGCCTTCCTCGCCGCCAGTCTTGCCCACATCGGGCAGGTGGATAGTGCCATCATCTTCTTCATCCTTTCTCCGCTCGCCGCCACCACCGCCTACCTCGCTGCCTCTGTGGTCGCCGCTAGTGTCTTAAAGAACATTCGTCTTGGCTTACTGGCCGGACTCTTCTTCTCTTTCGGCGCAGGCATGCCTTACATCGTCGACCCGATCCGCTTCATCTACCTTCGTTGGTTTGCCCCATCTTCGGCCGCTGCCAAAGAAATGCTACTTGATTCCTTGGATAGAATTGCGCCAAACGAATTCGCCGCCTATCCGCACTACTTCCAACATCCACACTACCTTATCGCATGGGGAATACTCCTAAGCTGCATAATCATCGCTAACCACTTGAATTCTCGCTCGCAGAGCAACGGCAATACCGTCACCCATTGGTGTTACTGGGTGCTGCTCGGTGTGCTCTTCGCAAGCGTCGCCCTAATAGAATCGTTAGTCTTCGCTCTCGGTTTCATCGGCTGGAGCGCCTACGCATTGGCGCAAACAATTAGAAAGCAAACGCCCTCCCACCTACTGAATCTTGTTCTCGCCGCCGCACCCGCTGCCCTCCTCGCCACGTTTCAGGGCGGTATTCTAACCTCTGTACTCTTTTCATCCGCCTCTGGAGGTACAGGCCTAAGCACCGCTTTCGACATCTCTTTCATGCCGTTACCTCATCTTCTGGGAGATCCACTGCTGCAGTTTGCCTATTCACCTCCCTGGATAGCAATCTACCTCATTACATTCGGCATTCCGCTGCTCGCGGCGCCTGCCCTCCTTGTCTGGGCAATCCGATCCAAGCACTCTGTGCCACTCGTGTGGCTATCTGCAATCGGCATTGTTGGGATGCTCCTCCCTCACTTTGTCAATTATCATTTCAACACGCTTTTGCGCTGGGTGTACTTTGGACACAATGCTCAAGCATTTCTCCTGGGCATTGGTGCTTTGACGCTTGTGTCCCAAGTCCGTCGCCGGTGGATGGCCTGGATACTCTTTTTCGCCTGCGCAGCTTTGACCGTCGGCTGGCCTCTTGCCATCTCTTTCAAGAACACTGCCACCGATCGAGCTGTGACCCTGGGTCAGAGTACAGAAGATCACTGGACAATTTCGCCTTTGCATCGCCAGAGCGATCACATCGATTGGATTTCCGGACGCCAATACACATTTCTCATGGGGGAAAGTGCCCGCGAATTCCTTCGGTCTCTCCCGCCCAATGCTCGAATCCTTACCAACCGCTTTCCTGAAGTGCCGTTGCTCATTCGCGGACTTTCTCCGCACAAGAATGTTGATCTGTTTTCCTACACCAATTTTCGTTTTCCCAGTCCTACCTATTTTGACGCCTTTTACGCACTCGATTCATCCGCCATGCAACAATATGGAATTACACATCTCGTTGTAAACCTCAAGTGGTTTCGCAGTACCTCTCCTGCAACCCAGGCCCTCCTGCATAACGACCGCTTTTTCAAGCTCCTCTTCTCAGATGAGGAGAACCTAGAAGGGTTTGCCTGGAACCGCGTCTATGAAGTCCTTCCAACATTCTATGATGAGCGTCACCAAATCGCTCAAGACCTCTTGCGCGACCTCCCTCAGCTCATTCCTCCTAACTCCTCGGTCTACGTTTCACCAGCCATCCCTAAAAACATTCGATGGGCAATCCTCTATGCCTTGCGCGAGCGACAGCTCGCCAGCGATCCGACCATTGGCAACCACATCAACAAGCGCATCGAGATCGAAGAGCCGCAGCCAAAAGATCACTACGACTTTGCCCTGCTCATTGACGAACCGCCGGGTGAACGGTGGCTCAATTGGGCGTTCACTCCCCAAGACCTCCCTTCCGTATGGGGGCTTCATTCTTCACAGCGAGTCTGGCATGCCCTCGGCGTCGGCCTCTATGCCCTAAACACCGGGGACTGTCCCGGCCGATCGGTCGCCAGCGCGCCTCCCTTCTGGCATCTCCCCGCAGACGCATCTACGACACTCAATCTAGATTGCTTGCAAACGGAATCAGGTGGGAGTGGTGAAGGCAGCTCACTGCTTCTCACAATTCTGTCACCCAAGACCTCCCAAGTAGAGATCGCTGTCAACGGACTCTCCCAAACCGTGCTTCTGGATCCCGGTGCAAACCAAGTACCACTCAATGTGCCGGATACGCCCGGGCTCTCTCTTATCCCTGCGGATCCGGTTTGGGTGCGCGTCCAGCGTGTACCTCAAGCGAGCGCCAAACCGCAAGCCGGGATTCCCGCCCTCTTGCTTCTCCCTACCTTCGACGGCGAAGCACTCACCGTAAGCGCTCACTTCTACGGCTCGCGGCCCGGCCCCCGGGAAAAGAATCTCGTGTGGGAACTCGTCAAGCAACGCCGCATCTACGGGCACTGGTGGCACTGGTCTTCCTCGAGCCGCGTGGGTGAGTGGCCGTTGGCGCTTGCGGAACCACCAGACCACGGAGACCAATTCACTTTCGCTCTCAACTTCTCTACTCTGAAGACCGAATTTGCTATTAACGGCCGCACGATAACTATGGACAGGGAAGTGTCTCTACCAACCAATCCCGGTGAGCCGTATGTCGTTTACTTTACTTTGATTCGTTCGTTTACACGCGTGCTTAGCGTTCCTGTGGCCTGGATCACCTACTCTCCGTATGAGAAACCCTCAGTGCAGCTTGCTCCGCGACTGATCCTGGTTGACGAAGCGCCCCTACAAGACTAAACCTCGGGCCTGGTCACACGTGCTGCTCCCGCATCGACCAGACCTGGCGATAGGTGAGACCACCGTCGATAAGACGTGGGTGAGCCTCCCTTACCAACTCAATCTGAGATACCAAAGATGCACAACCGGCGACTCCAGATTCCTTGGAATCGATTTGCTAACTTGCAAAAAACCAAGCGAACACCGATCTAGTATCATAGTGTTACGCCAATATGTATTCCATCGTGACGTGCCCATGCCAGTGTTCTCCCTCTCATGCTGAACATAGCCATTGACCCTGCCCTCACCTTCAACCTCTTCCGCGTCTTTGCCGCGCTGGCCTGCATCGCCATCAGCGGCTTCTTGCTCGTCTACTTCGCCTTCGGCCTCCGCTATCTGCCGGCCGCTCTCGCAACCGCCTTCCCCATCGGCTTTGCCAGCACCTTGCTCGTCTCCAACCTGCTGGCCTATGTTCTTGGTACCCCGCGCGCCTTCACTTTGGGACTGCTTGCTGTCCTTGCTATTGCAAGCACAATTGCAGTCCTTCGACGACATACTTATCGCTCTATGCCTCCACAGCCACTCCCTTGGCTAGATATCGGCCTCTTCATCGGCGCCGGCATCGCGATCTTCATCCTGAGCGTTGTAAACTATGTTGTTGCCCCAGTTTGGGAATACTCCACGCATTTCTGGCTAGCCAACACAATTCGCTTTGGTAACTTCCCGGTCATGGCTCCAGGAGCGCCAAATTTACTCGCCGAGTACCACTATGGCGCAGCCTTCCTCGGCGCCATGCTCGCGCACATCGGGCAAGTTGACAGTGCTATCAGCTTCTTCATCCTGACTCCGCTCGCCGCCACAACCGCCTACCTCGCCGCCTCGGTGCTCGCCGCTAGTGTCCTGAAGAACATCCGTTTGGGATTAATTGCCGGACTCTTCTTCTCTTTCGGCTCGGGCCTGCCTTACCCCATCGACCCGATTCGCTTCATCTATCTTCGCTGGTTTACGCCGAGCTCAGCGGCGGCAGAAAGCCTGCTTTCAGACACGCTAGTATTGATAGATCCTACGGCTATTACCCAGTATCCGCGATACCTTTCGGAACATCACTTTCTCTTGGCGGGGGCACTTCTGTTGAGTGTCATGGTCTTGACCGTACACTTGGTTTCCCCTGTGCGCGAAACCGATACCCCCCGTACACCGTGGCACTTATGGGTGCTGCTCGGCGCGCTCTTTGCAAGCGTCGCCCTAATTGAATCGCTAGTCTTCACTCTCGGTTTCATCGGCTGGAGCGCCTACGCACTGTGGCAAACCATGAGAGAGCGAACACGCTCCTGCCTGGTGAACTTTGTTCTCGCCGCCGCACCCGCTGCCCTCCTCGCCACGCTTCAGGGCGGAATTCTTACCTCTGTACTCTTTTCATCCGCCTCTGGGGGCACAGGCCCAGGCACCGCTTTCAACATTTCTTTCAAGCCGTTACCCTATGCTTTGGGTAATCCACTGCTGCAGTTTGCCTCCTCACCTCCCTGGGTAGCAATCTACCTCGCCAGCTTCGGCATACCATTGCTCGCGGCGCCTGCCCTCCTTGTCTGGGCAATCCGATCCAAGCACTCTGTACCACTCGTGTGGCTAACTGCAATCAGCATCACTGGGCTGCTCCTCCCTCACTTCGTCATTTATCACTTCAACACGCTGTTGCGCTGGATGTACTTCGGATACACTTCTCAAGCATTTCTCCTGGGCATTGGTGCATTGACGCTTGTATCCCAAGTGCGTCGGCGGTGGATGGCTTGGATTCTCTTTCTCACCTGCGCGGCTTTGACCATCGGCTGGCCTCTTGCCACCTCTATCAAAAACATTGCCGACGAGAGATTTGTAACTTTGGGACAGAGTACAGAAGATCATTGGACAATATCGGCATTGCATCGCCAAAGCGATAACATGGATTGGATCAGCGGGCGGCCCTACGTTTTCCTCATGGGCGCCGAAGCCCGCCAATTCCTTCGCTCTCTTCCATCCACAGCTCGCGTCCTGACCAACCGTTTTCCTGAGGTGCCTTTGCTCATCCGCGGTCTTGCTCCTCATAAGAATACTGACGTCTTTTCGTATACTAACTTTCGGTATCCCAGTCCTACCTACTTCGATGCTCTCAACGCTCTCGACCCACTCGCCATGGAAGAGTACGGAATCACACACATAGTCATAAACCACAAATGGATTCGCCACACTTCTCCTCAAACCCACGCCATCCTGCAGAACCCCCGCTACTTCTCTCTTCTCTTTTCAGATGAAGAGAAACATGACGGGTTCGCTTGGCATCACGTTTACCAAGTCCTCCCCGCGTTCTATGACAAGAATCCAAGCATCTCTCAAGACCTTTTGCGCAGTCTCCCTCAGCTCGTTCCTCAAGACGCCTCGGTTTACGTTTCACCCGCCATTCCAGCAGATGTTCGCTGGGCTCTCCTCTATGTCCTGCGCGAACGGAAGATCGCTAGCGCGGCGACCCTCGATAACCACATCAATGTGCGCCTATCTATTGCCGAACCTCAACCAAATGACCACTACGACTTTGCCCTGCTCATCGACGAGCCGCCGGGAGAACGATGGCTCAATTGGGCGTTCACTTCCCAAGACCTCCCTTCTGTTTGGGGGATCCATTCCTCACAGCGAGTCTGGCATGCCCTCGGCGTCGGCCTCTACGCCCTAAACAACCAGGTCTGCCCCAGCCGCTCTCTTGCTAGCGTCCCTCCCTCTTGGCATCTCCCCGCTAACTCACCGTCGACACTCAATCTTGACTGCTTACAGCCAGATGAGGATGCAGTCATGATCCCCTCATCTGTCCTTCTGACAATTCTCTCTCCCGTAGCCTCTCAGGTTGAAATCACTGAAAACGGGAGTTCCCAAACTGTCACCCTCGAACCGGGCGCCACTCTCGTTCCCCTCAGCGCGCCCGGCACACAACAACTCACCGTAAGACCTGCCGACCCAATCTGGCTGCGCGCGCAGCGCGTGCCTCCATCGGGCAGCAATCCGCAATCCGGTGTCCCTGCTCTGCAGATTCTTCCCTCCTTCGACGGAGAGGAACTATTGGTGCAAGTACACTTCTACGGCGAACGTACAAACCCTTTGGAGAACCAGATTGTCTGGGAGCTTGTCAAACAACGCCGCATCTACGGCCATTGGTGGCACTGGGTCTCACGACATACCGTCGGAGTTTGGCGGATGATGCTGGAAACGCCGCTTGATCAGGGCAATGAATTCTCGTTCACACTCGACTTTGAGACTCTAGAGTCTAGTGTCGGCGCAAATGGTAATCCAACGTCGATCAGCACTCGCTGGCCTTTGCCCCGCAATCCCGGTGAACCCTACGCACTCTACTTCACCCTATTCCGGCCGGGCGATCGCGTGCACAGCTTTCCGGTTGCCTGGGTTACCTATGCCCCTGGGAAGGAACCCACAGTACTCCTTGCCCCGCGCTTCATCTTGCTTGACCAAGCTCCAACACAAGACTAACCCCCCATCTCTCTTCGCAATTGGGTGCAGAACCGGCCAGCTTGGGCAGGTAGCCGATAAAGATCACTGCGGCAGCACGACACGCAATTGCGGCGCAGCCAATGCAATCGGGGGCAAGGCACGCGCACACTCGGACATGAGTTGATCGCTCCTAGCCCCGAAGTGGAAATTCGAGCAGGTAGGTACATCCGTTAACAGGGGTAAATTGAGTAGTAGAGGGGCTGCAGACAGCGCACGGCTCTGCAGCGACAAGACCGACGAGCGTAATACCTACGAGATACAAGGCTAGCTTGTTATAGAATCTCTCTCCCAATAACTATCGGGTAAAGACTCCACCACTCTAGCGACAGCAGGGCATCCTCTTGCGTGGTCAGGAATTAGCAATGCAAAGCCGAGTAACCAATGACTAGGCGATGACCGCCCAAAGTGCATCGGAGTTGGAACGAAATCTAGGACAGCTTGTTATACGCGTCGAGCGCTGCCACCTTGTAGCACTCGGCGAGCGTGGGATAGTTGAATACATTGTCCACAAAGAAGTCGAGCGTTCCCCCAAGCGCCATCGCCGTCTGCCCAATGTGAACCAATTCGGATGCGCCTGTGCCGAGCAAATGCACGCCGAGTATGGTCCTATCGTCCGCGTGCACGAGGAGCTTTACCAGACCGTTGGGGTCGCCAATGATCTGCCCTCGCGCGATTTCACGGTAACGGGCCACGCCAATCTCGTACGGGATGCCGGCCTCGCTGAGTTCCTTTTCCGTGCGCCCTACCATCGACGTTTCCGGGATCGTGTAGATTCCGTATGGGAAGAGGTTCGAGTTAAACGAGCCGCCTTCACCAAACGCGTGGCGCGCGGAGAGTCTTCCCTGCTCCATAGATGAGGCCGCCAAGGCGGGAAAGCCAATCACGTCGCCACACGCATAGATATGGGGTACGTCTGTTTGAAACTGATCATTGACCTTCAGGCGTCCCCGTTTGTCAGCCTCAAGGCCCGCAGCCGCTAAGTTCAGCGTATCGGTGTTGCCCTGGCGCCCGCCGGCATAGAGTAGATGATCCGCCATTATCGTCTTGTGGCTGCGGGTGCGTGCTACAATGCGATGTCCTTCGTCGATGACCTCGGCCACTTCTTCGCGAAATCGAAACGTGATGCCCGCTTCTCGCATGTGATAGGAAAGCGCTTCCCGTATCTCTTCATCGATAAAGTCAAGCATCTCATCGCGCTGCTCGATGAGGGTCACGTCTATGCCTAGAGCCGCAAAGATACATGCGTATTCAACCCCAATGACACCCGCACCAACGATTGCCAGACGCTTTGGGAGATCTTTGAGCATATACACGCCATCGGTATCAATGATTGTCCGCCCGTTAAAGGGCACCCTGGCGGAGCGGGCGGGGCGGCTCCCCGTCGCGACGATAACGAATTCAGTTTCTATCTCTTCAATACGCCCGTCTTCCAAGGTGACGGAGACTTGGTGAGGGCCAACGAACTGTGCGGTTCCAAACAGTGGCGTCACATCGTTGCGCGAGAGTTGCACCTCGAGCACGTCAGTTTCATTCTTAATCACGTGCTCGCAGCGAAACATCAAATCGGCAAAGGTGATTTTCTCCTTGACCGAGTACGTAATCCCATAGATGTTGCGCTCGAAGAATCCGGTAAGGTAGAGCACCGCCTGACGCAGAGTCTTACTGGGAATCGAGCCGGCGTTTACTAGGTTGCCACCCACAAACTGACGGCGCTCGATCGCAACCACCGACTTACCGAGCTTCGTCGCTTGAATAGCGGCGCGGTGGCCGGCCGGCCCAGTGCCTATGACAACCAAGTCTACCTTTCGCATGCCGTTATCTCTCTGCGCTAGAGCATACTCACGTGAGTGCCTTGGGTCAGCCTACCGGCCTACGCACATGACCGCGTACCCATCTAAGTGTGAGACGCACCAACGAGCACTCTTTGCCCCGTTGTGTCGTCTTTGTCAGACCCTGTAGACCACGCTTCCCCACACACTATCCCCAGTATACCTTCTCTACTAAGGGCCGCAGCGCCCGCTCGCGCAACAGCGGAGTCATTTAGGCAAACGGTAAAGGGAAGACCGGCACTTGCTCATGCATTGTGTAAGCACCGACTTTGGCACTATCGAACTACCCTTTGCGTCCACCGCTATCCTTCTAAGGACACCGGCAGCGCGTTGGGCCGGAGGATGAAGTGGTGAGCGCACAAGCCCTGCCGGGCACGCAGTTCGCATGCTTGGCTAATGCCGACACCATCAAACATAAGCGTTGCCATGCAAGACTTATTGCTATTCCATTGGCAATTTAGCTTCCCACTCTGCTATACTATGGTGAAGCAGAAGAGATCTCCCTCATCTGCCCCCTCCATTTCAAGTCGTATTTCCGCAGCTAGCCCTCTCCTACTTTCGGACTTTGACCTATTCGCCATATTCTCGGAATGCAGAAAAGCCTGAAAGTTAACCGGCAATCTGAGGGAAATGCACATCCTCGATCGGCAAGTATTTTTCGGGTAACCGTAGTCTTGACATCCAGAGTTGATCTCCGCTGAGCTGTTCCTCCGACCGGCGCCTCGTGTCCGATCTTCTTGCAAATTGCCTCTCTACTCTCTTGTCCCCAAAGACCGCCCTGCATAGCGCCAGATCGGAAAATGCGAGCCGCAATTTACATTAGTGTGCTGAACTTGAACGAAACAACCCCCGTAAGAGTCTTCGTAGCGTAAGGTGCATCCTATGAGTGCAAATCAACTTGATCGTCCCTCTGTTGACGCGGATCAGCTTGGGTTTCCGCCCTATTTCGAAAAAGTAGCGCTATTCATTGACCTGGGGAACCTCTACTTTGCGGCGCGTAAACTGAACATTCGAGTAGACTACACGCGAATGGTGGAAGTGCTTACGAAGGGACGTCGCCTGTTGCGTTCATTTGCCTACGCCGGCGTGGACCCGCAAAGTCCCGAGTCCCAGGGCTATCTAACTTGGATGAAGCGCCACGGCTTTCGGGTTGTCACAAAACACCTTCGTCGCTTTCCTGACGGCACTGTAAAGGCCAATCTCGACGTTGAACTTGCTATCGACATGCTAATGATCGCGCCGCACATCGACGCGGCGGTGCTAGTTTCGGGAGACGGAGACTTTGTCCGCCTGGTGGAAGCGGTTCAGTTCAAGGGGGTACGGGTCGAGGTTGTGGGTCTAGCGGAAATGACAGCCATGGCGCTGATTGACGTAGCGGACACATTCACGGAATTGTCCGAGCTGGTGCCGGTCATCCAGATGGCGCTACCGCCCAACGGCACACGCGGAACTGCCTCTGAAAACGGTGTGCCGCCATCAATCTCACCCGCCGCTTCCTCTTCCTACGTCGCCTACGACACCCCGGACAAGGCCACAGACGCCGTCAATAACAAAAGAGGCGATCAGAACTACCCGCGTACAAGCTTTGAGGGGAAGTGAATGTTGGGTCCGCCGCTGAGCTGTGCTCCGGGGATGTGGAAAGAGGCGCCGTTCGAGAAAATCGCGGAAGCCTGTGGCGCTGCTCACTTCGGAGGACTCGAGCAACGCGGCGCAACATTGCCCACGTTGACGGCACAACGAGACCGGCTCGCAGAGACGGACGTTGTGCTTTCAGCCATCACATTGCACGAACCCTGGTACGATCGCGCCGTAACGGCGACACATGGCCCAACTATACCGCAATTGCTCGACGGGCTCGCCGCCTTGAGCCCGGAGTTCTGTGTACTGTCCGTCCCAGGGTCCAACGAACGCCTATCCACGGCAGGTTGGCCCAATGCTATGCGCTACGACTCCCTTTCCGCCAGCGACCATGCCCTCCTGGTTGACACAGTGCAGAGCTTGGCAGATATGATACGCTCCGTAGGTGTCAAGGTGGCCTTTCGTCCGCGTCTCGCTTCATTCATCGAAACTGAAGAGGAGATGGAGCGATTTCTTGAAGATACTGAACCGGAGCTTTTAGGCCTTGCCCTCGACCTCGGACACCTGGCATTAATAGAGGTAGACCCCATGGCAATCATCGAGAGGCACGGCGCTCGTATTACCTACTGCTACGTGCGGGATCTCGACGAGAACTTGGCGCAACAAATCCACTTGGGGATGCGCAACCTGGCAAGCGCAGCAGCCGCAGGGCTCTTCCTGCCGCCCGGGCAGGGATTTGCACCCCTGCGTAATCCATTGCGTAGGCTGGTCGATGCCAATATCTGTCAATGGTATGCGCTTGACCTACAACCGGACACCGGCGATCCACATGAGGCCCTGGGCATTACCTACGACTACATGTATGACTGCATGTAGAACTCTGTGCAAGAAAGCGAGGCATGGCGAGACTAATGCGACGGAGAAGCATATTAGCAGCAACTGCCGCCTCGTTGACCGCTGCGGCATGCGGCCCATTCAGGGGCGATGACGAGACCGATATTGAGCGCACCATTCCGGACGCAAATGTCAATCCATGGGGGGCAAACGCGTTTCTCCAGAATGAGCATGAGTATTGGAAAAAAGAGAAAACCCTGGAAATGGCCCGCGATGCCGGCATCGTGTGGATCAAGCAACACTTTCCCTGGGAATTGGTCGAGCAATCGGAAAAGGGCAATTTCTACGATCAGACTTGGAAAGTGTCGGCATGGCAGCGATTCGACGAAATCGTGGATCTCGCGGAAAAGTTCGATCTCAAGCTGATTGCCCGCGTTGACCGCAGCCCGCTCTGGGCGCAGAAACCGGATGCCCAGCCTGAATGGCCTCCCGCAAAATTCGAGGATTATGGCGACTTCATGGCCGTTTTGGCGGAACGCTACAAGGGGCGCATCTCGCACTACCAACTCTGGAACGAGCCAAATCTCGCGCGGGAATGGGGGAGTGAGCCCGACCCCAAAGGCTACGTTGATCTGCTTCGCGTCGGCTACGAGCGTCTTAAGGAGGTCGACCCTGATATCAGAGTGCTGATGGCGCCCCTCGCAATTACTTTGGAAAGGTCGCCCCGCGCCATGGTCGAGCTTGACTACCTCGATCAGATGTATCAGCACGGGGTCTTTGACTATTTCGATATCATGTCTGCGAACGCCTACGGACTGGAGTACCCACCCACAGCAGAGCCGGACCCGGACGTGCTCAACTTTCGCCGCGTTGAACTGCTACGCGAGGTAATGGAACGCAACGGTGATACGAAAAAAGCGGTCTGGTTCAATGAATACGGCTGGAATGCGTCGCCTGCGGATATGCCCGCAGAAAAGCTTATCTGGCGGCGGGTCGAAGAGGAACAGCAGGCAGAGTGGACCGTTGAAGGCGTGAAGTACGGCCGCTCCAACTGGCCGTGGGCGGGCGTCTTCTGCATTTGGTACCTCCGGCAAGTGGGCAACTTCGCGCCAACCTCGTCAGAATACTATTTCCGCATGGTTGACACTGAATTCACGCCACGGCTGGTCTACAATGAGGTGAAGAAGAACTCCAAGAAGATCAAGTGACGTCGACCGCGTTCTTCCGCCATTGTCCGGCCATGCAATCTTGCTGATACTCGCCAAGTCTCGCGAAGGCTCGGTGATAGAATCAGCTAACTCCAGTCAACATTCCTTACACATTCTTCACTGAATGTTGCTGGCGAGCGAAGAATCGCCTGCACAGTTTCCTTGCTGCCGAGTACGCTATACTAGCGATAACGAATAGATGTTTATACCAGAACACCAGTCTAATCCTTCAGCGTGGGGATAATGGCAATGGACACCAAACAGAAGTACGAAAAATACGTTGTAACCAGTCATGCGCCTGCGATGCCGCCGGTGGAAGTTTCCCATGCCCAGGGCGCAACCATCACGGCTGCTGACGGGACGACGTATCTGGACGGATTTGCGGGTTATTCCGTGGTGAATGCGGGGCACAGCAATCCCGAGGTGCTCGCAGCCGCAAAGTCCGCGATGGACCGCCACGTCCATGTTGGGAGCTACCTCTACTACGCTCCTGCCGTGGCCGATTTGGCCGAAAAGCTAGCGGAAATTACGCCGGGGCGGCTCGAGCAGTCCTTCTTCGGCAACAGCGGGGCCGAGGCCGTAGAAGGCGCGCTCCGCATTGCGAAGACGTATACCGATCGTAACGAATTCATCTCGCTGCAATACTCCTTTCATGGACGGACGCTCGGCACGCTGAGCCTTGGCGGCAACGCCCGCCGGAAGCGCCGCGCCGGGCCGATGGCATCAGGGGTCGCTATTGCACCGGCTCCTTATTGCTACCGCTGTCCGCTCCATCTCACGTACCCCTCTTGCAACGTGGCCTGCGCCGATGAGGTAGAGCGCGTCTTCGAGACGCAGACCTCCGGGAACGTTGCGGCCATGATAGCTGAGCCGGTCATGGGAGAGGGCGGCATTATCGTGCCTCCGCCGGAGTACTTCCCGAAAGTAAAACCCATTCTGGAGAGAAACGAGGCGCTTTTCATTTCGGATGAGGTACAGACGAGCTTTGGGCGTACCGGCACGATGTTTGCCAGCGAGGAAATCGGTGTCGAACCGGACATCCTCACGCTCGCTAAAGGCATTGCCAACGGCTTTCCGCTCAGCGCCTTCACCACGAGGCCGGAAATCGGCGAATCGTTTCTGCCCGGCGATCACTTCAGCACATTCGGCGGCAATCTCGTGTCGGCTGCGGCAGCCATTGCTACGATTGGCTTCTTGGAACGCGAGCAGGTGCCAGCACACGCTCGGCGTTTGGGACGGTACATCCTAAACGAGCTCGAGACGTGGCGCAATGCCCATCGCCTCATCGGTGACGTGCGCGGCAAGGGGCTCATGATTGGCATTGAACTCGTAACCGATCAAGAAAACAAGACTCCGGCCGCGGACGAGGCAAAGCGCGTGCAGGAAGAATGTCGAAAAGCGGGTCTGCTCATCGGGTGCGGCGGATTCTACGGAAACGTGCTGCGCTTCCAACCGCCGCTTATCATCACGCTGGCACAGGCCCAGCGGGCGCTCGAGATCCTCGACAGCGCCTTTTCGGCTGTGGAGGAATCTTCCGCCATTCTTGCCGCGACGTAACCGGCGCAAGACTCCGGCGAGCCAGCGGCATGAGCTTTCCTTCTTCGCTTCCTCTTGCGGTCCTTACCGGCATTGGCCCGCAGCGCCGTTTTGCGGTCGACCCGAACGTGTCCAAATGCGCGCGGGCCAGGCCCGCGCAAAGCACCGCAAAACGATATAAGATGAAAGATGAAGCGTGCAGATCGTTTTCCAATGGGGAAGTGGTAGACGCCCATGAAGAATGTCTTGCTGCTTGGCGGCGCAAACCCGGCGCATCAGCCTCGGGACGTCGCCGCATTCGTTGCCGATTACCTTGAAGAATTGGGTGATATTGCGGTAACGATTACTGAAAACACGAGCATTCTCGAATCCTCCGCCGTCGACGCATACGACGCGTTCCTGCTTTACCTTAATACCCAGGAAGAGCGTTGGCCGCAAAGCAGGGAGGCAGCCTTCCTTGACGCCGTCAGGCGGGGGAAGGGGCTCTTGGTGCTGCATGCGGGCGTCTTGAGTTTTCGCGGCTGGGAAGCCTATTCGGAGCTCATTGGCGGCAAGCCCACGCCGGACTTCTATCACCCGCCCTACGGCCCCTTTGCCGTACATATAGATGACGCTTCACACCCCATCACGGCTAACATGGTTGACTTCGCGGTGCGGGATGAACTCTACGCCAACGTGCAACTGACTTCCCAGGCGCGGCTGCTCGCCCACGCCACGCTAAACGGAAAACCTCAGCCACTGCTGTGGGTAGTAGAACCTCCGCAGACGCGCGTGTGCACGCTTCTCTTGGGCCACGATCGCGCGGCCCTCCAGTATCCCGGCGCGTCTGCCCTTTTGAAGCGCGGCGTTGCTTGGGTGGCAGGCGCGCTGTGAAACGACAAGCCCCTCTACACGGTCTGTCAGGAGTGTAGCTGACTTGGCGAATACCCTTGGCCACATCTTGCTATGGTGGCTTGCGGTACAGGCCATTTGCCTGGTAACGCTTCCCTTGACCTGGCTCCTCTTCCGCCACATGCCGCTCGCCGGTTATCCCTTCGCGAAGACCTTCGGCCTCCTGCTCTTCGGCTTTGCCGGTTGGTTCCTCATGTCGCTGCGCATACTGCCCAATACGTTGTGGGCACTGATCGTGGTGCTCATTCTACTCGGCGCTCTCTCGGCGGTCGTTGTGCGGCAGTTCCACTGGCGATTAGGCCCTTGGCGGGAGGCAGTCGGGCATCAAATCTATGTTGTAGAAGTCCTTTTCCTGGTACTCCTTGGCGGCTATGCGCTGCTCCGTCAGTATGCACCGGAAGTCTTGGGAACCGAGAAATTCATGGACTTCATGATGCTGAATAGCATCCTCCAATCGTCATCCTTACCCCCTCATGACGCCTGGGCCGCGGGGCTATCCATTAACTACTACTATTTCGGCTACCTCATGGTGGCTTTTCTCACACGCCTCACCGGAATACCAACTGCGATTACCTTCAATCTGGCCCTAGCGCTTTTCTTTGCACTCAGCGGACTTGGGGCCTACGGCATCGGCTACAGCTTGGTAAAGCGCTTTCAAGCTGCCGGAGGCATCAAGGAGCCGCGCAGAGGGACGCTTACGGGTCTCTTTTCCGTGTTCTTGCTCCTCTTCATCGGCAATCTCTTCACAATCTGGAAAGCGCTGACCGAACCCGAAATACTGAGCCAAGGATTCTGGTTCGGCGTAGGCTGGAATGCCAGCCGCGTGGTCCAACGTGTCGAAGGGGATACGCTGCTTGACTACACGATTAATGAGTTTCCAGCGTTCAGCTTCATCTTAGGCGACATGCACCCACACGTCATGGCGCTGCCATTTGCGCTCTTAGCGATCTTCACGGCGTACACGTGGTACGCGCAACCGGATTACGAACGCCGGCCCCTATCATTCCCGCTTTCCCGGCAGTCTATCCTGGCGACGCTCGCCCTCCCGCATGTCAGTCGCGTCGTGCTCAGTTCGATCGTATTTGGCGGCCTCTACTTCTTGAATTCGTGGGACTTCCCCACGTACTTTCTCCTGTTTGCACTTTGCGTGCTGCTATCGCTGAAGATTCATGGCAATTTGGCACAGTGGAAGAACGCGCTGGTGTGGGTCGGAGCCACGGGTGTTATGGCGCTGCTGCTCTTTGCCCCGTTCTACCTTACGTTCGACCCACCGACGCAGGGCATTGGACTTGTACCGTATCGCACAAACCTCGGCCAATTCTTCACCATGTACGGCATCTTTTTGGTGCCCTTGGGTGTGTTGCTGACAATTCTCAGCATACAAGCCTCGCTGCGCCATGTCGTTCCCGACGTGGCTGATCAGACAACACAAAGCCGCGGACGAAAAGCGCGACAGAAACGGCGGCGCGCAGACGGAGGGCCTACCGCCCCCGCCGAGGAAGAGCCAAAACCCAAAGAACGCTGGCAAATCTATCGGCCCATTGCGCTCCTCATTCTTGGGTGGGTAGCGTTGACGGTGCTGCTTGCACGGTTCATTGATACGGCAGCCTTGGCGATCATCGCCTTGAGCGTTGTGGTCGGTCTGGCACTCCTATTGAGCTGGCGCGAGTATCAAGAGCCGCTCCCAATCATCTGTGCGGTGGTGGGGCTCGCCGCGCTACTTGTGCTGATAAGTGATGTGATTTATGTAAAAGACTTCTATGGCCCGCCGAATATGCGCATGAATACGGTATTCAAGCTCTACTTCCAGGTTTGGACGCTCTTGGCGCCGGTAACGGCCTTCGCCATCTACTACGCGATAATCTGGCTGCGGGAGAGGCAGCGCCCGTTGAGCTGGGTGTTTCGCATTGCCACCATCCTGCTTGTACTCAGCGGACTCTACTATAGTCTCCTCACGGCGCCCATCTTTGCATCATTTCAGCGAGAGCCGCCCACACTCGACGGCACGAAGTACTATGCGCGCGACCATCCCGATGAAGTTGCAGCCATAGCATGGTTGCAGGAAAACGCCCCGTCAGATAGCCTAGTTGTCGAGGCCATGGGGCAGGAGTACAGCCAATATAGCCGCGTTTCCGCGTTCACGGGCCTACAAACGGTCATGGGCTGGCGCCAACATGAGAATCTCTGGCGTAGCGACTTCAATCTGGTACTTGAGCGCGAAAACGACCTCCAACTGTTCTACGTGGCCGCCCCGAAGGAGTCTGCGGTATTATTCTTGAGGAAATACGATGCCGACTATGTCTTTGTAGGTCACTGGGAGCGCCAGCTCTACGGCGAAGGAGTCGACAAATTGCTCAACTGGTTCCCCGTCGTCTATCAGAGCGGAAACGTGTTCGTACTAAAAGCCGATGTCAATTAAGAAACCTACAAAATCCGGGAAACAGCCGCAGTCCGGCAAGTCTCGGTCATATAAGCCGCCTCCACCCCCGGAAGAGCCGGTAACTGCCGATTGGCCTGCCATAGCAGGCTGGCTACGGGCGGAAACGCCCTTCGGACTGAGCCGCTGGCAGGTACTTGTATTCCTTGCGGTGATGGTCTTTGTGATCTTCACGCGATTCTGGGATCTCGGCACGCGCGCGCTGCATCACGACGAAAGCATGCACGCTCGATTCGCGTGGGACATCTACCGCTCGTTCAATTATCGGTACAACCCGGTGTTGCACGGTCCGTTCCAGTTCTATCTCACCGCGTTCATGTTCTTTCTCTTTGGCGTTAGCGACGCGGTTGCCCGCTTTGGGCCTGCGCTCTTCGGTGTGCTCTCCGTGCTGCTGGTCTATCCCCTCAAGCCCTACCTTGGGAGAGGCGGCATGGTGCTGGCGGCCGTGCTGTTGGCAGTTTCCCCGCCATTGCTCTACTTCTCACGCTTTGCGCGCAATGACATCTACGTCGTGGCCTGGACGATGCTCATCTTGCTGGCTCTCTTCGGCTGGCTGCACACGAGACAACGCTGGTACATCTACCTGGGAGCGAGCGCCGCGGCGCTCTCCTTGGCCTCCAAGGAGAATACCTACATTACGCTGGTGATAATTGGGTCTTTCATTGTGTTCCGCTTCTTGCAGGAGCAGTTCACACCCGGGCTGGCGGGACGACTGCCCAGCCATGAGTCGGTGAAGAGCGCGCTTGCCGATCTGTGGCGCGACCGCGGCCTCCTCTTGGCGGGAATTGTGACGTTTCTCTTGATCTTCGTCACCTTCTTCACCGCCTTCTATACGTATCCTCAAGACTTTGCCAGCGGCGTTGTCAAGGCGCTTGAGTACTGGCTGGCACAGCAAGACGTCAATCGCGGGAATCAGCCGATTTGGTACTACTTCATGCAAGTGCCACTCTACGAGTTGATAGTGGCGGTATTTGCCGTCCCGGCACTGTGGCGTCTCGCACGCCGCGGCAGTTTGACGGATCGCTTTCTCTGTTACTGGTTTGTGGGAGCGGTAGTGTTTTACTCGGCTGCCGGGGAACGCATGCCGTGGCTCGTGCTGCATCTTTCCCTGCCCGGCATTCTCTTAGTCTCGCGCTACCTGGGACAGAAGTTTTCCGAGCCCAGTGGTATCCGTCGGCATCGCATTGCGCTCACGCTTTGCCTTCTGATTGGCGTTTATGCGCTGCACACCGGCTTGCCGCTGGCGTTTTCCCATGGCGACACACCGCGCGACTTGCTGGTCTACGTGCAGACGACACCGGACGTACCTTATGTGGCAAGTCAGATCGAGCAAATTTCCCGCAAACTCTTAAACAGCACAGAAATCGTAGGCATCATAGACAATGAGAATTCCTGGCCGTTCTATTGGTATCTCCGCGACTACACGATGATAGCGTACATACCTGCCATCGGCGATCCAGGTGAGGCGGCATTTGTAATCGTGACTGCAAGCGAGGTGGAAAACGCCCGCGAACACCTCAGCAACTACGTGCCGTTTCGCTACAGGCTGCGGTGGTGGTTCCCCGAGCAACTGTACCGAGAGTTGCGCCCGACGTTCGTGCTCGACTTCATCACCAATTCCCAGACACGCAGCAACTTCACGGCTTGGCTCGTGAGCCGCGAAATGCCGAAACCCATCGGCTCGCAGGACTTCTACTTCTTCGTGCGGGGCGATCTCATACAGCTACTCTAGCCATACGCCTAAAGTCTTGTTCGCTCCGATAGTCAGCTAGGTCCCGTCCGTCGGTTCAGTCACGCTGTTGGTGTCGCGCGCTCTGAGAATAAAGCGGAAGGACACTACCGTCGAGCCGCCGAGCACGAGTGCACCTAAAATCGCGCCCACGACCGGCACGAGGATAGCGAGGAGACCGGCGATTAACGCGGCGCTATCAAGCGTGAGGCTGACCAGAAAGTACGCCATTCCAGCCATGCTATCAGCAAGCTGGCGGCGCAGGCGGATGCGGAAGTAGTGACTGCAGAACGCGATTGCGACTGCCACGCCAACCCAAAGCCACACATCAGCACTCGCGGTTCCGAGGAGACTAAGCACGATCACGATTGCGCAGAGCGGCCGCGCGACCGCACTTGTCATTGCCTCCACACGCCCCCAGCGCGGGTGCTTGTCGACAAACACTTGCGCACCGGCTAGCACAAAGATCACACCAATTGCGGCGGTGTGGGATAGAAATGTGAATGGAGACTGCAGCGAGAGCGCGACGTTATCGGAGCGAGCCAGCACCGCTAGGAGAAACAGAGCGGCGTATGGGTTTTGCCCGGCAGCGAGTGTGAGGCCGAGTGCGGTCCAGGGCATTCTGCTAAGACTCCTTGGTATCACGCAACGCGGTCTGTGTGTTATTCCACGATCGGTGCACGTTCTTTCGCAGTTGCGCCAGACCTCCTGTGTTCTCAATCGAAAACACGGGCACACGCACGCCGCGCTTTCGCCGCAAGTGCGCGATCTTTTCCTCCGGCGACGCCTGCGCTTCTATTCGCCGTTGCGCTTCGCTGCGCGACATCCCTTTGGTGCAAAGACGCGCTCGTTGCAATTCAGGCGTAGCCACTACGATCCAGACGGCGTCCAACAATCCCACAAGGTCGCTCTCTATGAGCTTGATGGCCTCGATGGCGCAAGGCGTATGCTGCGAAGTGCGGTCAAGTGACTTTTCAACTTCAGCGACTACTGCCGGATGCACAATCGTCTCAAGTTTGCCCAATGCCACGGCGTCGTCGAATACTATTCTCCCCAACGCAGTGCGATCGAGCGTACCGTCAGGCGCAACTATCCCCCTCCCAAACTCCGCTACGACGGCCTTTACGAGAGAACCGCCCGAATCGGCATAGAGATCATGCACGACCCTATCGGCATCTATCACGTGCACGCCTTGCTCGGCAAGGATCTTTGTAATGGTACTCTTGCCGGTACCGATATTGCCCGTAATGCCTAGCACGGGTGCCTGCCGCCTGCCTGCACGTTGCAGGCCATCTGACATTGCGTTGTTCTCCTAAATCACAATTGCTAACAGTCCACGCGCCACGGTTCTTCTTTTCCGGCATCGCTAGCAGCGACCAAAGAGCGCCAGGGTCTCAATATGATATGTCTGCGGGAAGAAATCAAGAAGCTCCAGTCGTTCGACGCGATACCCCTCTTCGTGCAAGAGTGCCGCATCTCGCGCGAGAGTGGACGGCTCACAAGAGAGGTAGACAATCCGGCTGGGCGCGCTGCCAGCCACAGCGCGGAGCACACGCGGGTCCATGCCGGTGCGCGGAGGGTCAACGACGGCGACGTCCACGTGCGGCAAGTCCTCTGTCACCTTCTCAGCGGGCAAATCCAAGAATTCGATATTCTGCAGACCCCATTGCGCCGCTGTCTCTCGCGCCGCTGCAATGGCCTGCTTATCCAATTCAATGCCGGTTACGCGCCGCGCATCCTCCGCCATGAAGAGACCGAATATTCCCACCCCGCAATAGAGATCGAGCACGGATTCATCGGCCTGAATTGCCGCCAGCGCGCGCATGCGTGAAATGGCAGTCGGCAACATCTCCACGCTCGCTTGAAAAAATGCACCGGGCGGAAACCGGATTGTCTTGCCCATAATCTCCACACCTACCATGGACGGTCCTGCAAAAGGCTCCACCGCACCGCTTGGCGTGCGGTAGGAGACGCTCATAGCCTCTGGGATGGTAGTAAGAGCGTCCAGCACAGCGCGCAGTTCGGGTTCCGCAGCCAAGTCTACGTTGCGCACGCCTTCCAGTATCAGAGCCAGCTTTGCGGTATCACCTTGCGGAATGACCCGCGTCTCCACCCAGTTTTTTCCCCACAAGTCCGGGATCCTGCCGTCGCGAATCATGTCGTTTAGGGTTGCCAGCAACTTGGAGATGAGCGGATGGCTAATCTCGCAGCGCTCGACCGCGACGACACGACGGCTGCCGCGCTGCCGAAAACCCGCTTCGCGCGAAAGGGCGATTTCACAGCCGTAGCGATACTCCCAGGGCGAACAAGGCGTGTGCACAGCGTCGATGACAACCGGCTGCTTGCCAATCCGCGCAAATTGATCTTCGACAATCTGCTGCTTGAGGCGCACTTGTGACGCATAGTCCATGTGCTGCCACTGGCAGCCGCCGCACGCGCCATAGTAGGTGCACTGCGGCTTGATCCGATCCGGTGAAGCCTCTAGCACCTTTACCACGTGCCCCTGCAGGAATTTCTTGCGCTTACGTTCTAGTTGGACTTTTACACGCTCGCCAGGTATGCCGTAAAAAGCAAAGACCACCTGCCCATCGAGACGGCCGACGGCCGGCCCACGATGCGCCATATCGGTCAGCGTCACTTCTACCGGATCGCTTTCCCGCAGCTTGCGACGGCGATTCATAGCCATAGGAAACTCACGCGCCATGTCCTTTGTTTCTCACGTACTCTCCGCACGCTTCTCTACCCGTGGCGCGTAGAATGTACGCGCTTTCGCTCGCTTGGAATTTTCAGCGAAGCCACATCCTGCTCAGCCGCTCTTGTGAACGCGCTTTCGCAGATTAGATGCCAAGACCCGGAATACACACTGAACTGCCGCACAGGTTGGCGCGCATGCGGTCCCAGATCAGTGCTCCTCAGCCTCTATCCGCAACAGCGCCTCAACCGTCCATCCGAGCAGCCAGGCTAGGTTCTCAGGCGGGTGCGGCGTGGTTCTGCCTGTAATCTTGCGGTACCCGCCTTGGTCGATGAGTTCTTCAGTGGCGTTGGTGAGCAGCCATTGCTTTGCCATTGCCGCCTTTGGTCCCACACGTTCCTCAAGCGCTGCATCTACCCAGCCCACGGCGCGGATGTGATCGTAGGCCAGCAAGGCCGCAGCGGTCATTCCGAGCCAGTGATCGTCTTGGGTGTGCATGCCGACGGCGCCATCCGGGAACTGGCAAGAGAACTGCCATTCCACTGAGCGCGTGCAGCGATCGCGCATCACGGCCTCACGGGGATGCTGGGCCGGCAGCCAAGTGTGCAGCCGTGTTAAGAACTCTACTGCGCCCCGCGCCGAGAAGCCCCATCCGGTCTCATCCATGCGCACGCTGGGAAAGTGCTCGGCGGCAATCTCTGTCGGCCATGGGCCAATGCACCACGTGCCCAGCGAATCGACAAAAGCGCCGTCCGGGGAGCCCGGTTCGTGGAGGCGCAGGTAGTAGTCCGCCAACCGCACCGCCGAGGCCAGCACGTCATCGCGCCGCGTCTGTTCATAATAGTGTACCAGCCCCATGCCGACCCACCGCAGGTCGTCGGTAAAAGCGCCATCGGTAATGGAGGGGTCTTGGCAATTGGATGGCGGATACCCAATGTTGTAGGCGTGACCGCGATCGGTGCGGTGTTGCTGCAAGTAGTCGAACAGCGAGTCGGCGCGGGCGTCGAAGCAGTCTTCGTCTGGGTTATGGAGGCAGAATTCGCCGTAGCACCACAAACCGACGCCCTGCATCCAGGAGCGGCTGAAGAGGTTATTTACGGTCCGCGGATCGCCTACACTGCTAGGATCCCGCTCCATCCTCTGACTCAGCCGCAGATTCCGTTGGCGGTCGGCCACCGGAGGCACCGGGTCGCGGACGAAGCTAAAGGAAAAAACCGCGTACCGATCCGCCGCTTCTTTGTAACGCGCGTCATTGGTACGCTCAAATAGCCGGTACAGAGCCTGTGCCATGTACGGTGGGGAGTGGGCATGCGTAGGACCGAAGCCGCGGCCGGTGGTGACAAAAGGGCACTTCTGCGGGTCGGGACGCCCAATCGTGCCTTGCCAGGCAACAAACCGGTCGCCAATCGAGCGGGCAACTGAGAGTGGATCGCGCATAATCATCTCATTCTTCTACTTGTGTCGCTACAGAGAGTCGCTACAGAGAGTAATCACAGCTCCATAATATACTCGGTCCGGTAGCGCAGGTTTGTAACCTGCGTCCCACCCATTGAGCCACGGCCCATGCCGCGCCAGCAACATTCTACGCGTATCTGCAAATCGCCTAGTGAGGGCTGACCATTTGAGGTGACGTATGCTTGCTGAAACCCCCACCACACCTCTCGATTGCTCTCCTGTCCTCCCGTATTGTAACGCAGGCACGTTAGTTAACGTTGGCTTGATGCATCAGGATTGGCCCCATCAGTTCCCATCCTGCGCCCCAGTAAGGAAAGCGCCGCAGCGGACGTACACCGGATAGATGGTGGAAGTCAGTATAATGAAACAGGTTTCACAAACAGTCTTCTAGGAAGCAGATGTATGAAAATCACAGACGTACGCAGCTACGTGCTGAAGTCACCTCTTGGCGATCAGGGCTTCTACGCGTCGCAAGAATCTTTTTCCGAACGCAGCAGTTGTCTCGTGCGTATCGAGACGGACACCGGTCTTGTCGGTTGGGGAGAAGGGGGTCTGTGGGGCGCGCCGGAACCGGTAGCGGCCATGATCGATTACGTCTTGACGCCTCGCATCATGGGGAAGAACCCACTGCACATGGACGTCATCTGGGAACGCCTCTACGCCCACATCCGCGACTGGGGACGGCAGGGCACCGCTGTCGAAGCCATCAGCGGCGTCGATATCGCGTGCTGGGACATTGCGGGACAGGCGCTGCAGCAGCCAATCTACGCGCTCTTGGGCGGCGCCTTTCGCGACCGCGTACAGGCGTATGCGACCGGAGGCTACTACAAAGGCGGGCCGGACAAGTGGGCAGACACGGGCCTCCTAAAGGCAGAAGTAGCGCGTCACGTCGACAACGGTTTTCGCGCTCTCAAGATCAAGGTCGGGCTGCTCTCGGTAGCTGAGGATCTCGCCCGCGTGAAGGCTGCGCGGCAGGCCTTGGATGAATGCGCGCCAAGCGGTTCGCGCTTTCCCTACATGGTGGACGCCAACCACGCCTATCCGCCGCACATTGCCATTACTGTCGGTCGCGGCCTGGAAGAAGAGGGGGTCTTGTGGTTCGAGGAGCCGGTGATCCCGGAAGACCGCAGGGGGTACCGTCAGGTAGCCGAGACCCTCGATCTTGCCATCGCGGCGGGCGAATGCGAGCACACGCGCTACAGTTTTCGCGATCTCATGCTCGATGGGTGCATTGACATTGCGCAGCCGGACATCTGCGGCACCGGCGGCATTTCGGAAGCCGTTAAGATCGCCACGCTCGCGCGGACGTTTGGCGTGCAGGTTATTCCGCACGTTTGGGGCTCCGGTATTGCGCTGGCCGCTGCGCTGCATTTCATTGCTTCACTGCCGCCAAGTCCACACTCGGCGAATCCTTTGCCGGCCCTAAATGAACCGATGCTTGAGTTTGACCGCAACCCCAATCCGCTGCGCGATACGCTGCTGCGAGAGCCCTTCGCTCTCGAGCACGACGGGACCGTGCTGATACCGCAGCGGCCGGGCTTGGGAATTGAGGTAGATGAAGCAGTGGTGGCGCAGTTCGGACCGCAATAGCTTTATCTAATAGCGGCAAAGGATCGGCAATCAGCCTTTCTGAGGTGCGCCCTAGAGCCCGTTTGCGGTGAGCCCCAATTTGCGCTCGCGATGAGCGCCAATGTCCACTCGCGGGGAGAGCCAAAGTCCGCTCACGATGAGCCCCATTGACCGTTCGTGGTGAGCCTGCCAGTCCTGAGCTTGCCGAAGGGTCGAACCGTGAACGGACATGCGAAAGCTCTGTAGATTCAGTTTCGGAAGTCCCAGTTACGCCGGCTCTACTGCATGGCAAACCGGTCAAGGCCGAACATCCCGATTTCGTGCCTTGATCTACCGTCCAGGGCCAACTCGGCGACAATTTCACCCACGACGCTGCAGAACTTGAAACCGTGACCGGAGAAGCCGGCCGCAATCACCACATTCGTATGCTCCGGATGGTGGTCCATGATGAAGTGACCGTCCGGCGTATTGGTGAACATGCACGTTTTCAGCGCCATCGTGGCCCCCATGCCGCCGGTTAGGTGTCGTTGCGTAAAGGAGCGCAGCGCCTCTTCATCTGCGGGATGGCACTCGCGGTCAACGTCATCCGGCGCGGTCTGTTCTCGTAGATGGTGGAATTTCCCAATCTTAAACCCAGGCACCCCATAGATGGGAAAGCCGTAGAAGTGCCCCTCCGGCGTGAGCGCGTTGAAGACCGGGAAGCGCTCCACCGCGAATAGGTCCGGTTGCGCCGGTTGAAACCATCCCATGACTTGGCGCTCAGGCACGGCGTTTTCGCCAAGCAGCGACAGCAAGGATTGGCTCCATGCTCCGGCCGTGAAGATTAGCCGCTCCGCAGTATAGGTTGCACGGTTCGTACGCACCGTGACACTCCCCTGCTCTGCCTGCCACTCAAGCACCAGCTCGCGTGCCCGCACCTCGCCGCCCGAGGCCTGCGCCTGTAACACATGGTGCACAATGCAACGTTCCGGCAGGAGGAATCCGCCATCGGGCTGCCACACGGCCATCATCTCCGCTGGGAGATTGAATCCCGGAAAGCGGTGTGTCAACTCCCCGCTCGTAAGCACGTCGTGCGCAAGGTTGTGCTCCGCGCAGGAGCTTATGGAACCCTCAACAACGAACGAATCCGGCGCGCCGGCATCGATCGAGCCGGTAATGTGCAGCAACTGTTCGCCACCGGCCTGTTCCAGTTCGCGCCAGAGCGCATACGCTCGCGCAAGCAGCGGCACGTATGAAGGGTGCTCGAAGTACGTGAGCCGGATGACACGCGTAACGCCGTGCGACGACCCCATGTCATGGGGTACATCAAATTGCTCCAGGCCCAATACGCGCTGGCCGCGCTGCGCCAAATGGTAGACGGCGGCGCTGCCCATGCCGCCTACGCCAACCACAATGGTGTCGAAATGCTCAGTCGTCATGCTTTTTCTCCCCTACCCGCGCTCACCTTTCCCAAACTGGATCGCCCTTCAATCGTTTCCCTATTCTACTTTGTCCGATTTAAGTTGTGAATTATGTCCAGTACTCGAAGTCTTTCCTCTTTGCGCCCCGCCCGATAAGAAACTACAGTGTGCGCAACCGGCCCATGCGGCTGATTCCTTACAACTATAGTATCGGCTCCGACCGAATCGCGCCCAAGGGAATCTCCATTAAGTCCTCACCGAGAATTATGGCGCCATCGAATACTGCAGCCGCTTCGGCTACCATGCGCTCGCGGATGCCCGGGCGCGTTATCTGTTCGGTAAGGTGGATCAGCACGAGCTTGTCAACACCTGCCTCGGCTGCCGTGCGCGCGGCATCAAGGTGTCCTGAACACGACGACGTGATACGTGGGTCAGTTTCAACACCGTTGAGAAAGTGGCACATGTGCAAGAGCACGTTCGCCCCGCGCGCCAACTCCACAAGCTGCGCGTTCGGCGCGGTATCGCCCGTAACTACAATGCTGCCTTCAGAGCTATTGAAACGATACGCCACCGACTGGAGGTACGGCTGACAGTGGACCATCTCTGCCACCTGCACCTGCCAGCTTTCCCCTTCTATTTCAGTGCCCGCGTCAACTTCCCGGACCTGCGGCGCGGGACGCCGGCGAGGGAGCTTGCCGCCCCGGTGTTCATAGATCAGATGGCTGCCCGGATGGAGCGTACGCCCCGCGAGATCCGCCTGAAAAGTCCCCTCTTCGCTGAACAGCAGATGGGTCATGCGGTCAATGCCGCTGGGCCCGTATACATTGAGATCGGGAATCTGCCCCGCACCTTGGTCCCAGCGAGTAAGGGTAAGGTAGCCGTAGTCCATGCAATGATCGTAGTGCAGGTGGGTCAAGAAGAGATGGGTAATGCGCGTCGGCGCCACTCCCTTTGCCAAGAGGCGTTGCACCGCTGCCGGCCCACAGTCGAAAAGCAGCGAGGCGTTATCCTGTTCTACCAGGAAACTGCATCCTGCACGTTCTAGGGAGGGAGTTGGCGTACCTGTGCCAAGGAGAGTCAGTCGGAGTGACATGCCGGCTATACCTCACTGCGCCGTTCACAGCATTCAGTTGGGGATCCCGTAACTGGCGCTTGCTACGAGCGTCCTGCTGAATAATACCGCGATTCAGCCCCCTCCTGTCCGCAGACATTGGTCGTCCCTGCAATCACTCGCGACAATCCTCCACGCCAATCATATTGCAAACTACACAGGGGCAACGCGCTGCTACATACGCCGGTCAAGGAAATACAGTGATTAGAGACCGAAATACGCGATTTCAGGTCGAATTTACACACGCTAACTTGACTACAGGAAGCGGGGACTCTATAATTAAAACATCACCGCAGCAAAGTGCGTGGTGTACTTGGTGTAAAGCACGAATAAGGAGATATCTACGCCAATGGCAAAGCAGGTAGTACTGAATGAAGAAGCCCGGCGCGCGCTAATGGCCGGCATCGAACAGGTGGCCGAAGCGGTCGAATCCACCCTCGGTCCCAAGGGGCGCAACGTAGCATTGGGTAAGAAGTACGGCGCGCCGATCGTAACCCACGACGGCGTCACTGTCGCCAAGGAAATCGAACTTGAGGATGGGCTTCAAAACGTCGGCGCCCAGCTCATCAAGGAAGCAGCGAGCAAGACCAACGATGTCGCCGGTGACGGCACCACGACCGCGACCGTGCTCGCGCACACCCTCATAACTGAAGGAAACCGCAACGTGGTTGCCGGTGTGAACCCCATGATCATGAAGCGCGGCCTGGAGCATGCAACCCGCGTCGTGGTTGACGAACTGCGGCAGATCGCCACGCCCGTAACGGGCAAGGCGCAAGTTGCCGAAGTTGCCTCTATCTCTGCTGCCGATACCGAGATCGGCGATCTCATTGGCGACGTGATGGACAAGGTCGGCAAAGACGGCGTCATCACGGTGGAAGAGGGTCGCGGCATTGGTTTCTCGGTTGAGTACGTGGAAGGTATGGAGTTCGACCGCGGCTACATCTCTCCTTACTTTGTCACCAACTCCGACCGTATGGAAGCCTCTATCGAGGACCCGTACATCTTCATCACCGACAAGAAGCTCAGCGCCGGCAACGACGTGCTGCCGCTACTCGAAAAGTTCGTGCAATCCGGGCAGAAGAACCTGGTAGTCATTGCTGAAGATGTCGAGGGCGAGGCCCTGGCAATGCTAGTCGTAAACAAGATGCGCGGTGTGTTGAACTGTGTCGCCCTCAAGGCTCCCGGCTACGGCGATCGTCGCAAAGAGATGTTGCAGGACATGGGAGTCCTGACCGGCGGTCAGGTGATTTCCGAAGAGTTGGGGCGACGCCTCGACCAAGTGGCGCTTGAGGACCTCGGTCGTGCCCGCCGCGTCGTTTCCGATAAGGACACCACGACGTTCGTGGAGGGACACGGTGATTCCGACGAAGTCAAGGGTCGCATCAACCAGATCAAGGCTCAGGTTGAAGAGACCACAAGTGACTACGACCGCGAAAAGCTGGAAGAGCGCGTAGCAAAGATGGCTGGCGGTGTGGCAGTAATCAGCGTGGGTGCGGCCACCGAGGTTGAGTTGAAAGAGAAGAAGCACCGCGTCGAGGATGCACTCTCGGCGACGCGCGCTGCGGTTGAGGAAGGCATCGTCCCCGGTGGCGGCATTGCACTACTCAACGCTGTGCCCGCTCTGGACGGCCTAAAGCTCGACAGCGACGAAGCCGTTGCGGTGAAAATCATGGCCCGAGCACTGGAAGCGCCGATTCGCCGCATCGCGCAGAATGCCGGCCAGGATGGCTCCGTCATTGCCCAAGAGGTTCGCCGCTTGGCCAAGAGCCGCCGCAATAAGAACGTTGGCTTCGACGTGCTCACCGATGAGTATGTTGACATGATTGAGGCGGGCATTATCGACCCGCTGAAGGTCACCCGTTCGGCAGTCGAGAATGCGGCCTCGGTTGCGGCCATGGTGCTGACAACCGACGCGTTGGTGGTTGACATTCCGGAACCGCCTGCACCCGCACCCGCCGGTGACGAAGGCATGCCCTACTAAGGCACGACTATCCTTAGTGAGGCAAAGAAAAAGGGGGCTCCCAGTTGGGAGCCCCCTTTTCTTGTTGTTTTCAGCGCTGTTGGCTACTCCTGTCACTTTCCCGACGACGGATCGCTACAACCCCACCGCAATCGCTTCAGCCAAACTTCAATCGTAAGCCTGCCGTAACAGAATTCCTGACACCTAGTAGGGAGATGGGTTTTTGCAGGAATTCGATTGCGGAATGGTAGCGCAGGTTTGTAACCTGCGCCGCCGGTCTTGCTTACCCTTGTCTTGCTCCTGCGCGCCATCCGGCAGAGCCTGAGTAAAGCAAGTCCCCAGCGCACCGGCCCTGCGCTCCAAGGTGCAGTCGTGACACGTGCCCCAACCGTCGCGCTCTAGCTCCGCAGCCTGCGGTGAGTAGGATCATACAGCGGTTCGTCCGTTACCGTGGCTTCGTACCGCCTGCCGAAATACTCGATTTCCACTGTCGTGCCACTCGTAGAATACTCGAGCGGCAAGTACCCGTACGCGATGCTCCGGCCTACGGTGTACCCAACGTTTGCGCTGGTCACATAGCCGAGCACGCGCTCACCGTCGAGGATGGGCTCTTTTCCCAGCACAACCTGGTTAGGATCGGACATAGTGAGACAACAGAGTCGCCGCGCGACGCCCTGTTCACGGATGCGCATGAGGGCCCCACGGCCGAGAAAGTTGCCCTTGTTGAGTTTGACCGCCCATCCCAGACCTGCTTCATAGGGATTGTACTCGGTATGGATATCAGTGCCCCAAAGACGGTATCCCTTCTCCAAGCGCAGCGATTCGAACGCCCCGCCGCCGGCCGCGACAATGCCAAAGGCTTGTCCCGCTTCCCATAGGGCATCCCAGACGCTCAGACCGTATTCGGTAGGGACGTAGATTTCCCAGCCCAATTCGCCGACGTACGAGACGCGCAGTGCACGCGCAGGCGCCGCGCCTATGGTGACCTGTTTGCTTGCAAAGTAGGGAAATGCCCGGTTGGATACGTCCTCATGGCAAACACGCTGCAGCACTTCCCGCGCCTTCGGCCCCCACAAGCCGATACCGCAATACTCAGAAGTAACGTCGCTGATTGCTACTGAACCGTCATCGGGCGCATGGCTGCGCATCCACGCCAAATCGCGCGTACCGCTGGCACCGCCGGTAAGCACAAGAAAGCGGTCCCGCGCCAGACGCGTAAGTGTAAGATCGCATTGAATGCCGGCATTCTGATTCAACATCGCCGTATACACAACCTTGCCCACCGGACGATCAAGCTGGTTCGCGGTTATTGACTGGAGAAACTCCAACGCACTGGGACCACTAACCTCTATCTTGGTGAAAGCAGTCAGGTCGTACATGGCCGCGCGCTCGCGGGTAGCGCGGTGTTCGCCGGCCTGAATGGGGCTCCACTGCTGCGCCTCCCAGCCGGAGCGGACCGGCGCGGCGCCTTCTGTGATGAGGTCTTCGTTGGCCCCGTACCACTGGGGGCGTTCCCAACCCGCGCTCTCGAAGAAAACTGCCCCCATGGCCTCCAAACGCGGTTGAAACGGACTGCACCGCACGTTGCGGGGGTTCTCTAACTGCTGCTGCGGATGAATGATATCGTAGACCTCGCGGTATTGCTGCGCCCCGCGCGCCTTCACGTACGCCGGGGTGTGCGCGTGCGCCGGGAACCGATTGTAGTCGGCCTCCCGTAGGTCTAGGCTCGTCACGCCGTTAGTCATCCACTCAGCTACCACATTACCCACACCACCCCCTTGGGTGATCCATACGGCCTCTGCGACCCATAGTCCGTTCACCTGCGGAGACTCACCCAAGATTGGCAGACCGTCCGGCGTGAAGGAAAACATGCCGTTGAAAGCGTCGGTGAGATCGAGGTCACGCAGGGCGGGGAAGAGTTCACCTGCCGCGCGTCGCGCTACCGTAAAGTGCTCCGGCGTAAAGTCCATCATGGCCGGTGCACGCTTCGCCTGAGCATGGCTGAGAATGTCTTCGGCGTCCACGACCAGCGGTTCATGCTTGTACGACCCAATGCCGTAGCAGTCGGCCTCCTGACGAAAGTACATGGCGTAGTCCTGGTGCCGCACAATGGGATGGGCCACCTCACGGCTTTCGCCCTGCAGCGCGGGCACCGGCGCGGTGTGCGCGTATTGGTGTTGCACGGGCATCAGCGGGATGGAAACACCCGCCATACGTCCCACGCGCGGCCCCCAGATGCCGGCGCAGATAAGCACCATTTCGGCGGTTATGCGGCCTGCCGTTGTTTCCACCCCGTGCACCCGCCCCGCCTTGACTATGATGTCAGTGACCGTCGTGTTCCCGTAGAACGACGCACCGTGATCCTGGGCATAGCGGGACATTGCCTCCGCGGCGCGCACCGGCTTTGCGATGCCGTCGCTGGGCACGTGATAAGCGCCGTGAATAACGCCGGGGCTGAGCAGCGGCACGAGATCGTGCGCCTCTTGAGGAGAGATCAGTCCGGCTTCCAGCCCATACGACTTGGCAAAACCCAGCTTGCGGTGCAGGTCCTGCCAGCGCTCCGCCGTATAAGCCACCTCCAGACTGCCCACGCCATACCAGCATGGCTGACCTTCCAATTCAAGCCCGCTATAGAGCTTCACCGTATCCTTAGCCAGCGTGGTCATCAGCTTGGATGCGTTAGTCTGGAACACCAAGCCGGGCGCGTGGGAACTGGAACCGCCGGTGTCGAAGAGCGGCCCCTGGTCTACTACCACAATATCTCGCCAGCCGCGTCTAGTGAGGTGATAAGCAACACTGCACCCCACAATACCGGCACCGATGATGATCAGACGCGCATGCGACTGCACGGCGCGATCTCCTCTGTTAGCTCTGAGTTACCGGATCAAACAGAATCTCAAGCAGGTATGTCTTCCGGTCGCTACATGAACGCCAAGGGGTCAACAGGCGGCTGCCCGGACCACCCCACGCAAGAACGCTCCCGTAAGCACCGGTGTGCAGCCGCGCGGTAGAGGAATTCCCCTCAACCTAGCCCTCTCCTCGGGGAGAGGGAACCGGAGAGGCAAGAACCTATTCGCCATAAAGCGGCCAGCGCGCTCTTGCCGGTGCAAGAGCGCTCCTCGTCAACCAGCCGTAGCGCAGGGGCTTGTCCCCCGCCTCTTGGCGCCTGGAGTTAACCCCGCTCTCGGGGCGGGCGTCTAGCTCTCCTGTCGCCGTTCCCAGTTGAACTCCGTCTCGCTCATGGGCTTATCGGGGTCCGGTTGCCAAATCTGCTCTTCTTGATGCTTGCCGAGCACTTTCGCCATCTCACGCAGGTGGACGGCGACCGTGCCGCAACAGGCTCCGATGAAGTTCACGCCCATGGCCTTCGCCTTCAGCGCGTAGTCCGCCATCTCGTAACGAGTCATTTGTGTTGGCTCCAGCTTGTCCGGAAATGCCGAGGTACCCGTAAACCAGGGAACCTCGTCGCTGGTGCGGTGCGCAACCGGTTGCGCGGCGATGTAGGCATCAGTAGCGTCGCGCATCTCTTGGAGTATAGGATACGTGTGCACGGGATCCCGCATGCAGTTCACACCGACTATCTCCGCTCCTGCATCTGCCAGCATACGCGCGCAATCGGCTGCGGAATAGCCGTCGTCCGTTTCCGTCGTGGCGCGGTACGACATGGTGATCATGGCCGGCAGGTTTGTCTTGGCCTTGATGCGTTCCAAACAGAGCAGCGCTTCACCCAAGTGCCAAAAGGTCTCGCCAATGAAGAAATCCACCCCGTCCTGTGCCTCGATCTGCTCGTCGAACATGCCGGCAATATTCGATTGCACTGATTTACTGTTCGCATCCCACGTCCACGTGGCGCTCAGGTCGCCGGCTACAAGCGCCTGATCTCCGGCAACGTCCTTCGCAATCTGGGTCGTCTTCTGATTGATCTCAAAGGTCTGATCGGCCTTGCCAACGGTGGCAAGCTTACTGCGGCTGCCGTAAAACGCCATCACCTGCAACACCTCCGCACCTGCGCGCAGAAACTCGCGGTGCAGTTCCCGAATGGCATCAGGGTATTCAAGCGCCAGTTCCGGCGTGAAGGCGCCTGCGATGACATACCCGCGCTTTTCGAGCTCGACAATATAGCCGCCATCGCCAAGCACGACATCATCTGCCAACATCTCCAAGATGCCCATAATCAAGGCTGCTCCTTTCGAGGCGTGCCCTTCAATACACGTTCAGTGAATTCAACTTGGGCTGAATAAAGGTTCGTTGCATGTTCGCTGCAGACTGCAGTTCCTCTACTAATGATCCAGTGCCCTTCACCGGCATTGAATGAGAGTAACCTGCTACATCACTCGCACCCCGGCGAGAAGCTCATTAGGCACTGCCGACATCACCTTCTGCAGCCCTGAAGCGACATCGTGTGCATCCTCTTCCGTCCAGTCCATGCTCAAGTGATACTCGCATACGCGCGGCAGCAGTTCCTCAGCATCGGGGCAGAGCCCCGGGCCGTAGTCCGCCGTACCGTCATAGAACCTTGCATCCCAGGGCGACGGGCCGTCATGCCACATGCGCTTCTTCAATATGGAATCATGCATGTACACCGGCTGGCCGTTGTACGGATGCTTGATCGGCACGCCCTCCGCTGCCAGCGCCTGTCTTGCCCACGCACAGAGTTCTGCCGTATCAAAGATAAACCCCGGACTGACACCGGCATCACCCGCGGGATCTGCCATGGGCCGTACGCCCACGCCGGGCAAGCCGCGCACGCTATCTTTGATTATGCCGCCCAGGTGGCGCACGTGCGCGCGCAGCCGCTCGAGCTTCTTCACTTGCTCCAAGAGAACCGCAGCCGTGAGCTCACTCATGCGGTAGTTTTCGCCAAAGAACGGCGGGAAACCCGCCCCGTCGCTCTTGCGCCCCGTGCCTTGATCCTGGCAGGCGACGGCGCGCCGGTGGAGCGTGCGGTGATTCGTCACAACCATACCTCCTTCGCCGGCGGAGATCACCTTGTTCATCTGGAAGCTGAAGATGTTTATGACGCCATATCCCCCGACGTATCTTCCATGGTACTTCGCACCGAACGATTGGGCGCAGTCCTCCAGGATTGGCACCCCATTGCGCTCTCCGACAGCAAGCAGCGGATGCAAGTCAGCGGCCACACCGCGCCAGTGCACGACCATGACGGCTCGCGTGCGCTCTGTGATCACGCGTTCCACCGCGTCTGCGTCTATACTCACCGTTTCGTCTAAGTCGGCAAAGATCGGCACCGCCTGGCACGCGACTACGGCGTTGACGCAGCCGTAAAACGTCGCAGCCGGCACAATCACCTCATCACCGGGGCCTACCCCCAGCGCGCGGAGCGCGACGATAAGCGCCGCCGTGCCCGAGGTCACACCCACGGCGTGCTCAACGCCAACGAGTGAAGCAACCGTCTGTTCAAGCTCGCTCACGGTGTACGCCGGATCGGGACCGTAGTAGCGAAACGGCGAACGGCGCTCCAAGACCTCGCAAACCGCTCGTTTCTCTTCCTCACCGATGATGGTTGCGCCCGGATAGGCGCCCGGCAGCGGCGCGGAGCGTACCGGCGTGCCGCCGTCAATCGCTAGTTGTCCATTCATAAGCCACTCTCTTTAATAAAACCTCTGAATAGCCCCGGTAACGAGCAAAGAACCTGCTTCTCCCTCAAGGAAATCTTTGCACAATCGCCGCCTAGGGAAGAAAGCTCCCTCTCCTTCGAGGGAGAGGGCCGGGGTGAGGGTGAATTTCCGTAATCCAGCTCATTCCCGCGGATTTTGCACGGTTACGCTAAGATGTCCTCTTTCATGAGTTCGCCACCCAAATCGGGCTCGACCACGCGACCTGCCCATTTTCTTGGGTTACGCGTAGGTAGTAGTAGTCTTCGGCCTTGTCTGTACCGGGAGAGTCGGTGAATTCAAAAGAGGCGCGGGCCAATTCGTCCGGCACGAGACGATGAATCAGGAAAGAATCGGAAGGAAAGCCGGTGGTCAAGTCGGTTACGGCGTTCTGCGCCACTTCCTCCAAAGTGTACGTTTCAGTTCGTTGCATGGGCTTGGTGAACGCCAGCGTTACCGTCGCCGAAGGTGGACCTTCCACGTCTAAAACCACCGCATTCTGAGGGCTATCGTTCAAGCAGTCGGCGCGGGAAGTATAGGTCTGCCAGCGGCAGCGCGTGGCCGTGGATTCCAGGATGCGGCTGCGGTTCTCTTCATGGAAGGGGCCGGACTGAAAGCAAGGCATGGCTTGATGAATGCGAGCGCCGTCTACTGTCGCGGTGAGGTCCCACTCGGCTGTGCGGGGCTTGCCGAAAGCAGACCACGGGCCCCAACCTACTTCGACACGGCAACGGTGCCGCTTCGACCACGGATAACCCTCCTGCGGTTCCGCATCAGCCGGGAAGTTGCGATGAATGACGCGGTTATTCTTGATAATCTCGACTTTCTCGATCTCGTCCCAGCCCCGCACGCTCACGGCAATTTGGCGTTCGGCAGCGGCGGGAAGACGCGCACCCATCGGCTGACCGTTGATGCGGAAATCCAATTCGATTTTATCGCCCGTAGCCGCGTAGCAGCGGCGGCTCCAGAGTGCTTCCCAAATCGCCTCGCGCGTGAACTCCGGCACTAAGACTGCCACCATGCCCTCGCCATACGCGCCCGGGTGCGCGTGGTGATCGTCGGAAGAACCCGTCACCCCAATGTGATGGCCCAAGGAGAGCGCGTGCTGGAGCGTATTGATGGTAACGCGGGGTCCTAATCCATGCCGCGTATACGCAAACGGGCCGCGATCGCGTTCCGCGCCGCCGTGCTCGGAGATAATTTCCACTATAGGCGACACCGTTTCGTCTAAGTAGTCCCAGTTAGCGCCGCGGAAACCGCGCATGTAGCCGGGATGATGCGGCACCAGCAGCGCGCCGCTGCGCCGCGCGTGCTCCTGAATCTCCCGCACGTGGTCGGCGAACTGCAGCGGACCGTCTTCCTTATAGATTACGCAGTGGTCGCCAAAAGCGGCTGAGTGCCACTCGTAGCCGAGAAATGATTCGAATTGACCTGGATCAGTAGCGTCCTTCATCAACTGCTTGGTCTTCGGCCAAATTTCCGCATGGCGGTCGAAGCCCTCTTGCCACTGCTCGTGCACGTTATTGGGCATATCCGGTATGTCGTGCCACTGCGCGTGGCCGGTAAACGCAAAGAAGTCCAGGTGACTCTGCGCCATGTCGATCGCCCGTTCCAGCGTGCCCTTGGTGTAGTGGAATAGGCCCACGGTGTTGTGGTTGTGAATGTCGCCCCAAAGGACTTTATAATCCATAGCTGCGCTCGCTAACCTTCCTCTTTGACTCTCTTCATGTAGAGAACACTGCGGTACAGTGGTTTGAAGCCTTGCCGCTCGTACATGCGACGGGCGGGCTCATAGAGGTCATCCAGCCCGGTCGACACCTGGGCGAATTCCATTCCCGCTGCCTCGATGAGTTCAAGCACACGCGCGTGCAGCAGACCACCGATGCCGCGGCCCCGATGCTCCGGCATAACGGCATTATTGCCAACCGTGCCTATGCTTGTAACTTTATTGAGGTGATACGTAGCGAAGCCCACCGCCTCGCCCTCTACCTCCGCAATGACAACTTGGCTTACGTCAATCTGGCGCATGTCATCGGCTTTCCACTCGTCCCACGTACGACCGCCAATGACTCCGTACCGTTGCTCGCGCCAGCGATGGACGGTCACGTCCTCAAATCCGCGTATGATGAGTTCAATCAGAGTCTCGCGGTCCGCTTCTACCGCGCGCCGGATCTGTACCTCAGTTGCCTTCGTCGTCATACGGCACTCTGCGCAAGCTTTTTGAAGTAGTGAATGCTGTGGTTGAGCGGCTCGAAGTCTTGCCGCCCGTACATGCGGCGGGCGGACGCATACGGCTCTTCCAATCCGGTCGACACCTGGGCAAACTCCATGCCCGCAGCCTCGATGATTTCAAGTACTCGTGCGAGCAATTGCCCGCCAATGCCGCGACCGCGATACGCCGGTAGCACAGCATTGTCATCAACCGTCCCAATACGAGTCGCGTCGTTCAGTTTATAGCTCGAAAAGCCCACGGCCTCGTCATCAATTTTGGCAACAATGACCCTCTTTATGTCAATTGTCTGCCTGAGATCAGCTTCCCACTCGTCCCAAATGCGTTCGAGAATATCACCAAACTGCTGCTCGCGCACGTCTTCATATGCGTGTACGAAGAGTTCGATAAGGACCTCTCGATCGGCCTCAACTGCCTGTCGTATCTCTACTGCGGTGTGCTGTCTAGTCACATTGCTCCCTATCTTACCACGCGCCTAAGCCATACGCCGCTGCAACTGTATGCGGAATTAGTAGACCCAGGCTTGAAGCATTCGCCGGGCAGCGGCTCTTGTCATTCCGAGCGCAGCGGCGAACCAGAGTTCGAGGAATCTAGAATGCTCCCGACTCTAGATTCTTCGTCGCGGAGTTTATCCTGAGCCTGCCGAAGGGCTCCTCAGAATGACAGATTGAGGCGCTGGCTTTGCCTGGGTACGACCACGGGTCTTGCATGTGACCAATCTAAGCCCAAAACTGCTAATTCCGACCGTATGTCTAGAGAAGGCAGTCCTCTGACCTCTAAGTGTCTCGAACGCACTCCGTTCGCACTAGCTTGGACTGACTTGCTCTATTGCCAAGACTCTCTGCATACAGCTCGAACATGTGACAAGTAATACTAGATTCCCAGTTCGAGCATGATGCGCGTACCGATGTTGGTGAAAGGCCCCCGCATGCACTCAGCTTTAGTGCTGCGGTAGCGAGACCCAAACCGGGCTCGACCAGGCGACGTGGTCGTCGGTCTGAGTGACGCGCAGGTAGAAATAGGATGTCTGCTGTTTCGGGAGTGTGATCGTCTCGGCAATGTCAGCGACGCGACCGTTGCCGGATTGCGTGAAGACAACACTACCGTTGCAGACCAATTCCAAACGTGCGAGCGGGGCGGTGCCAAGGACGCGCGCCGACACCGCAACGTCCGGCGCGGCTGTGGTGAACTCCTCACCCATGCCGTGGTCGTTGACCCGAAAGTCAAGCACCATGCGCGCGCCGGTGGTCGCGTAGCAGCGGCGCTCCCTCAGGGCTTGGATAATCGCTTCGCGGGTAAGTTCCGGCGCAATCACAGCGGTCAGGCCGCCGGTGACGTGGTCGTGGAAGTCAACGCCGGCCATAGAACAGGTGTTTCTGCCGGGCTGAGCGTGATGGCTATCGGTGCCGCCAACGAAGCCGATGCGGTGGCCGAGCGCCAGGGCATCCTGAGCCGAAGCGCCGCCACCGCCAATTACGGTAGCGCCGCCAGGTACGTCGGTCTCGAACGCGCCCCGATTTTGCGCTATTTCCAATACCCTTTGATAGGCTGGATTGTGTCGGCTCCAGTCCTGCACCTGCCAGTTTTGCCAGCCACCCTCAGACGTGACGTTGATATGATGCGGCACCACCACAGCGCCGGTACCATCCAGCGCCGGCCATATCTCTTCGATCTTGCTCGTCGTGATGCGTTTTCCCTCGTCTGGGTAGAGCACAACGCGGTGTCCGGCGGTGGGATCGCTTAGCTCGACAGCCACCAGCGGCACGAACTGTCCGGCTTCATGGAATTGCGCGATGATTGCTTGATATTCGTCCCAATCGTCCGCGCGCGGCACCGACCACAGAGACTCAATGTTCTGCGGGGGCGGGAACCAAGACACGCCCACGCAGTCGAGACCGGAAACATCGCGCGCATAGCGAAAAGCCTCGGCAAACGTGCCGACACCGTGCGCCATGAAAGGCCCATGAGGGCCGTGGCTTGGATCGAGCGCCCGGGGCGCATGGGTGTGCAGGTCGCCAAAGAAGATGCGGTCGCTGCTTGCCTTTACTACGTCAATCGGGTTGCTAACGCCGGATAAGCCGGCTTCCCACGCCGCAGCCGTAACCGTGACCGGACCTACCGCATTCCTGGAAACGATGAATGGCCCAATCCGCGCCGTGCCGCCTTCACTCGCCGCAATGGCGAAAGGTGCAGGTCCGCTGATGCCGCCCGGCTTCGCACCGAGAGCGACTTCGCCCTCAAAGTCCGTGCAGACATTGCCATACGCATCCTCCACCCGCACCAGCACGGAAAAACCCTCACCGGCAGCTACCGTGGCAGGGGCAACCACGCCCAGGCGGGCGGGCGGCCCGGCTACCACATCCACAATCGGCAATTCCGGCAACAACCGATAGCCTTTCGGATCGCCGCCGGGATAGCGCGGATTGCTGTAGCTGGCATTGCCCTGCACGTCCACCAAGACCTGGAAGTACATCTCAGTCATCGCGATCTCTTGGGCACGCGCGCGTTCGTAGAAACCGGCTATGTACGAACCGGCATCGCCGATGGTTACGGCGATTTCTTCACCCGGTTGCAGCGCGACGCCCTCTACGGTCACAAACACACAGGGGAATTGGGCATGGTGATACTTTAGCGGATAGTCGTTCCGTACCTGCACGGAGACGCCGCAGCTACCGCTCGTCGTGGCAATTACGTGGCCGAGCCGCCACCGCACGCTATGCACACAGGGCGGAACCACGGCAATACCGCCGCCAGGAACGATACCGGCACTCTCCGCCGTATACGTAAGCGTCCACGTGCCAAATGCACCCGCAACGACCGGGCCCGCCGGATCAAGCGTGCAAGAGCCAAGTTCGGCTCGCAATGCTGCGTCTGTCGCCTCTGCCGTGACCTGCACGCCATGGGTAACGCCCTGTTCTACCGGCGTTGGTGGTGCTGTTTTCTTGCTCTCGCTCACTAGTGCGCTCCTCTGTAAGGAATGTAGCGCGATGACCTATCCACGTTCCAATGCACGGGGGCTTTCCCCTTGCCCTCTTTGCCGTCCACTATGCCAGACGATCAACTCTAGACTTTGGGGCTATCTCACAACTCCCCATTTGTAAGGATGGCGCAGGTTACAAACCTGCGCTACCGGACTACTCTCCCTTACTGAGACATTTCCGCGAACCGGTCGGGCAGGCGAGAATACTCCTTCTCCCTGGGGAGAGGGCCGGGGTGAGGGGGAATTCTCACCGTTTCAGCCAATTTCCGCGCGCTCGTCAGTTTTGCGCAAAGGTCTTCTTACGGGTACGCGCCAAATAGACGCGCCGCATTCTCTTTGAATAACTTCTGCTTGTACGCGTCCGGTATCTGCGTCTCGGTCTTGATGCTGAGCAACGCTGATTCATGGTAGTGCAGCGGAGAGTTGGAACCGAAGAGCACGTGGTCCGGGCCGATAATCTTGCAGAGCTTTGCAACGTCGTGGATCGGCCCCTGCACGCGGCTGTTCTCTACATACAGGTTATCGCGCTTATCCACGCCCTGCCAGATGCTCGTAACCTCTCGAAAACGCCCAGCAGTGACAAGAAAGCGCACCTGCGGGAAAGCGTTTACCGTCTGTGCAATATCGCCAGCCCCAACATCCGGGACTATCACTAGACGGTGGTGGTGCCGCACGTCTTCCAGGCCGATGGCAATGAGGATGAGCAGATCATGCTCCTGTGCCAACTCCAGCAAGCGCAAGTTCTCTTGCCCAAGCAACTCATACTGGTGGTAATTGGGATGCAGGCGCAGATTCTGTACGCCAAGTTCTTGTAAACAGATTTCCAAGTCCTCGTCCCAGCCCGGATACGCCGGATTGACGGTATACGCCGGAATGAAGCGGTCCGGGTGCGCTTGCACGATTTTGTGCAGTTCACGGTTGCCGACGAGCAGGTCTTTGAAGAAGACGTTCTCCAGACGTGAAACCACGGCCTTTTCTATGCCGAGGGCATCCATCTTGCGCAGCAGGGCATCAGGCTGAGAGCAGGGCAAGCGGCGAAACGGCCACTCGCCGACGTAGGCATTACTATCGATCATGAAATCCTGCCCTTCTTTCAAGCCTGGTGCTGGGCCGTCTTGCACGCCGCCAGCACGCGCGCCATGTTTCTGTAGAGAATCTTCTCTTTATCTTCATTCTGCAGGTCCGTGCCAAGTACTTTCGCAAGCTGTGAGGGGAACGAGCGGCCCGGCATGTCCGTGCCGAAAATTACGCGGTCCGCCCCAACATGGTCAACGAGTATGTGCACGCCGGCCGCATTGCATTCGTTACCGGCGATATCCAGCAAAACATTGGGACAACTGCGGAAGACCTTAGCGCCGTATTCGTAGTCACCGCCGGCATGCGCCGCAATGATGGTGGCATTCGGATGGCGGCGCGCCATATCCGCCACTATCTCCGGCGACGATTCCCCGTAGCCTAGTCCATCTGCCTTCAGCCACGTGTGCTGCAAGGCCGGCACGCGGTAGTGCGCACAGATTTCCAGCAAGCGATCCACGCGTGGATCGGAGCACGGCAGCGCGTGCCACAGCTTGAGACCGACAAAGTGCTGCTCCGCCAAGCGTCTCTCTAGCTCCGCCGCCGCGGCGTCAGCATGGTAGGGGTTCACGTAGCAGAAACCGCGCACCCGATTGGGATAGCGCTGCATGAGCACATATGTCTCGTCATTGGAGCGCCGGCAGAAGTCCGGCGTTGGGAATGAGTAGCGAGAAGCATCAGCCACCGGCCGGATGGCGTACGTCACAAGCACCGCGTCGAATTGCTCCGCAATTTCGATCTGTTCCGCGAAGTCGTCCAACGATTTCCCAACGTCGGTATGGACGTGAACGTCAATAATCGCCACCAAATCGCCTTTCAAGTCTCAAGTGGGATAGTTCGCGATGTCATTCCGAGCGCAGCTAGGAATCTAGGGCCTCGGTTTGCCATCCCTCGCCAGTTCTCTGCGCAAAATGACGGCACAACGGACCTGAATTCAATAGGAGCGCATTGCGCCCAAGATTTCAACACTGTGTAGCAAAGATCAACGGATTCTTGATGGTCTTGGTCCCGGCCAGTACTCGCGCCATATTCCCATAGAGAATTTTGTCTTTATCGTCTGCACACAAGTCCGCGCCCAGCACCTTTGCCAGTTGCGATGGAAAGGAACGGCCCGGCATATCGGTGCCGAAGATTACGCGGTCCGCCCCTACGTGATCCACGAGTATTTCCACATATCCGGCGTTGCATTCGTTGCCGCCTATGTCGAGCAAGACGTTCTCGCACGAACGGAAGGTTTTCGCACCATACTCGTAGTCACCGCCGGCGTGGGCGGCGATCATTGTGGTGCGTGGATGGCGCCTTGCGAGCGCGGCGACCATCGCCGGGGGAGATTCGCCGGTCTTCTGTCCATTCGCCTTAATCCACGTGTGTTGAAGTGCGGGCACGCGGTAGTGGGCGCAAATCTCCATGAGCGCATCGAGCCGTGCATCAACGCACGGCACCGCAACCCAGAGCTTGAGGCCGACGAAGTGCTGCTGCCCCAAACGAAAATCAAGTTCGTCACACGCCTCCCGCGCATGGCCGGGGTTCACGTAGGCGAATCCCTGCACGCGCTCAGGGTAACGCTCCATCAACACGTGAGTCTGATCGTTGCAGGCGCGGATGTTCTCCGGTGTAGGGTATTCGTGGTTGTTCCCGGCCTCTACCGGCCGCACTGAGTAGGTGACAAGGTGGGCATCAAACTGCTCGGCAATAGCGATCAACTCAGCGAAGTCATTTAATTTGCGTGAAACGTGTGGGTGCACGTGGACGTCTATAATCACCGCATTCACGCTCTTCTTTGGTTACACTGGGTTGAACTGCGAAGTCTCAAATTGCATTAGGGAACCAGTCGCCAGCATAAGACCCACCAATCACTACACCGCGCATCCGCTGGCAACTGCACAAACTCAATGACTCCATGCGTAGAACACGCTGGCTTAGCAGCAAATGCCGCTAAGCCAGCGCAGCACGTCTTCTACCAACCGCCCACAAGCTCCTGCCACTTCTCGATGATAATGTTCCACTCCTGTTCGACGTTTGCGAGGCCTTCCTGAATCGTGATGTTCCCCGCCATGACATCGGGCAGGAATCTACTCAACGACGTCCGCATCTCGTCAGCGCCGGGAATCGGCAGCGAATGCGACGCTCGGAACGGGATCTGATAGCTCTGGTGTTCGAGGAACGGATCACCCTCGGTGAAATCGGGCGAATTGGCGACGGAGAGTCGAATGGGCACGCGGTCCCAGGCCTTTGCCCAGCGAATGTTATTCTCCGGGCGTGACACGAACTCAATCCAAGCAAACGCCTCTTCGGGCACCGTCGTCCACGACGCCATGATCCAGATGTGATGACCGCTCCAACTCGCTTGGCGCACGGCGTTGGGCGGCTTCGGGTGCTCGATGATACTAAACCCGAAGTCCGGGTCAATTGGATAGATTTCCGCCTTGCGCGTGGAGTACGTTGCATACATTGAGGCGGTAAAGTCGTTGACAAGCGCAGCCCCACGCGGAGATCCAGAGGGACGAGCCGTCTTGTGCAGTGTAGCCAGCGCATCCCAGCCGCCCTGCATATCGTTTAGCTTCTTGACCCACGTCAGTGCCTCAACGGCTTCGGGGCTATTGATGGCCGCTTTGGTCAGGTCGTCACTGACGCGCTGGCCGCCGAGCTGTAAGAATGGCGTAATCCATTGGAACCGTCCGCCGCTGCCCCATTCGGGCGGGAAGCCCGCTACCACTACATTGCCAGCAGAATCTTTCCGCAGGGTCTTCTGAATGACCGATTCAAGCTCATCCCACGTTGCAGGACCATTTTCCGGGTCCAATCCATTTTCCAGAAAGATGCTATTGTGCATATAGATAACGCGCAGATCCGGGCCGTAAGGAAAGCCATAGAGTTGACCGTCTTTGCTCCAGACCATATTCTCGGTCAGGCTATCCCAAATGTCCTCCATATCGATGTTGGAGCTCTTGACGAGGTCATTCAAACCGCGCGCCTGGCCGAGCGCACCGTGCTCAATGGCGTGCCACTCGCCCCAGGAACTAATGTCGTGAGGGGTGTTGGCAGCGAACGCCGTTCTGAATGCGGCATAGCGTTCGCCTGAATTACTGGATGGCGGATTGACATCAAAGTCGATATCGGGATGCTCTGCGCGAAACTCCGCCACAAGCTCCGCAGATACACCCTCTTCATCCTGGAACTTGAAGTACGGATGCGTTGCAAACAGCACGTATACGGACTCTTTTTCGGGGGCAGCAGCCTCTGCTTGCGGTGCTTCCGCTTGCTCTTCTGTAGCCGCGGTCTGAACAGGTACGGCACCGCAAGCCGCAAGTGCGAGGACACCTAATGCGCCTCCTGAACCTACCAAAACGTTGCGGCGTGAAATTCGCTTTGCGTGAAAATCCATTGGTCTGCCTTTCTCCACACTTCTACTTAGCTTTCCGGTCGCACAAACGCGCTACCTTGACTGCTCTGCGCAGCCGCTCTTAGCCATCCTTCGGCAAAACGACTTACGCGCCCATACCTCCTTTCCGCCTACTTCGACAGTCTACTTTCGCCTGAGAGTAGCGGTTGTCAGCGGTATTCGGCTTGCATGAGTTTCCGTTATTCTGCGCTGAGTCCGAACGGCGTCGTCCAAGGAATCTCTGCTCGATATCCTGCCAGGTGTTGGATTTCCAAACCGATCACAGGGCAGTTGCTAGAGAATCTGCGACAAGAAACGGCGCACCCGCTCGTGGCGCGGATTATTGAAGAACTCAGCAGGCGGCAGGTCTTCGACGATCTGGCCTTCGTCGAACATAACGATGCGGTCGGCCACTTCGCGGGCAAAGCCTAATTCGTGGGTGATTGCCACGATGGTCATCTGCTGTGAAGAAGCCAGTTCTTTCATTACTTCCAGCACTTCCTTGATCATCTCCGGGTCCAGAGCCGACGTGGGCTCGTCGAAGAGCATGATCTTGGGTTGCATCGCCAGCGCACGGGCGATAGCAACACGCTGCTGCTGACCGCCGGAGAGTTCGCCTGGATATTTGTCAGCCTGTTCCGGTATACCCACACGCTCCAGGAGCTCCCGCGCACTGTTCTCCGCATCAGCCAAGGGCGTTTTGCGCACCTTCGTTGGAGCCAGCGTGATGTTACGCAGTACCGTTAGATGGGGAAAGAGGTTGAACGATTGGAACACCATGCCCACTTCACGGCGGATGGCGTCGATGTTGCGCACATCATCGGTCATCTCGACCCCATCAACGATGATATCGCCGCGCTGATGTTGCTCCAAGCGGTTGATGGCGCGGATAAACGTAGACTTACCCGAGCCGGAGGGGCCGATAACCACCACCACCTCACTGCGGCGCACAGAGGTGGTGACGCCACGCAGGGCATGGAAGTCACCAAACCACTTGTGTACGTCACGGGCCACTATGATGTTGTCTGCTTCAGGAGCCTGTTCCGACGCTACTGCTGTTTCTGCTGCCACGTTAACCTCCGAGTGTTTCGACGCCCCATTGCAACCCTTGCGTGGGACTCATCCTTTGAAATCACTACGCATTACCGTTGGCCAACGCCAAGATGCCGTTCCACCCGACGGCTGACAAATGACATTGTGTACGTAAAGATCCAGAACACTACCGCCACGAATATGAAGAGCTCCCGTGCGTTGTCGGTGAATTGCACGTTGCCCTGCACGATGGCGCGTCCCATTTCCAAGATATCCAGCATGCCGACAATGTAGACCAGACTCGTGTCCTTGAACAGCGAAATGAACTGCCCCACGATTGCGGGTATCACGTTGCGGATTGCCTGAGGCAATTGTATCAGCATGGTGACCTGCCAGCCCGGCAGACCCAAGGCACGTGCCGCCTCAGCTTGACCCGGATGCAGTCCCTGCAGTCCCCCACGAATATTCTCGGCCGTGTACGCCGCCGAGAAGAGCGTAATCACAATGGCCGCCCGCGTCACGGAGTCGACGGGAAAGTTCGACGGCAAGGCGAGCGGTACCAGCACTTGCGACATGAAAAGCAGCGTAATCAGCGGTACGCCGCGAAAAACCTCGATGAATACCACGCAAAGAACCTTAACCACCGGCAGATTGCTCCGCCGTCCGAGCGCCAGCAGTACACCAATTGGAAAAGCGAAGAAGATACCCGATACTGCCAGAATCAGGTTGAGCATCAGGCCGCCCCATTTACGCGGCGCCACCTCTTCCATGCCGGGAAAACCCGGTAATCCGTTGAGCAACAGTAGCAGGAACACGTAGATCGCAATGCCGCCGAGCACGAACGTGCGTGGTTGCCCGGTTCTAGGATGGCTACCCAAGCCGTAGCCTAGGCCGATGGTCAACACGTTAGCCAGAATAAGAGCACGCACCCACCAGGGCATTACCACGCCCTCGTGGAAGAGGCCGTAGGGCAGCGCTCCTAGCAACAACGTAACGACGCTATAGCCGATGGCAATGCGCCGGGCGGCTCCACCCCACATTGCGGCAGCCATGCCGAAAAGGATTGAGACGAGCAGCAAACCTACTAGCGGCCGCCATGCGAGTTCTGTTGGGTACAGGCCGATGAGATACTGTTGCGGTCGGCTCGCGATGAGCGTCCAGTCAGCGGTACCGAAAACCCAGCGAATTATGCTCCAGACCAACCATAGGAGCATCGGTACGGTGACCACGGTCACAATGCCGCTAAGCCAGTTACCAAATAAGTTGGCCCTAGCCCAACCAATCCAACCCGTTTCTGTGATTGGCGGAGGCAGTGAGGGCGCCGGTTGCCACGTTTCCGCAGTAGCCATAAAGCAGCTAGCCTTAATTGAACTGGATGTGCCTGTTATAGAGATTGCCAATCAGGGAGTATGTGAGACTGAAGAGCAAGTAGACGCCCATGATAATGAGAAATATGGTGACCGCCGGTGCAGTCTGAGTCATGGTCTTAGCCACACTGGTCAAGTCCGCGTAGCCGATGGCCAAAGCCAGACTACTGTTCTTAGTTAAGTTTAGGTACTGACTGATAAGAGGCGGGACGATGACGCGCAGCGCCTGTGGGAAGGTAACGAAGCGCAACGTCTCCATGGTACCCAAGCCCAAAGAGCGGGATGCCTCGCTCTGTCCCCGCGACACGGACTGCAGCCCACCGCGCACTATCTCTGCGATGAAGGCCGAAGTGTATACAACCAGGCCCAATAACAATGCCGTCAGCGAGTTGGACAAAGAAAGGCCGCCTTGCAGGTGACCGAAACGACCCTCCGGCTGCGGTACACTCATAACAAAAGGTGCTTCAGCCACAGCTACAAAGACGACCCATGCCACAACGGAGCCTGCCAGCGCTACGCCGATAGCTCCCAGCCACGGATAAGACGGACGGCCCGTATGTTCTTCACGCCGCTCGAGATAGACCCGAGCCGCAAGCCCCACTGCGATAGACACCGCCACGCATAGCAGCCATAGCCACGCCTGATCCTGCCCTGACGGCCAAGGCATTGAAAAGCCCGAGTTATTCAGGTAAACTGCGTCCAGCCAGCTAAACCCTTCACTCACCGTCGGTAGTCCTAAGAGCAAGATGTACCAGAAGATGAGTTGCACCAACAGGGGAACATTGCGAAAGATCTCCACGTAAACGGTAGCTACCTTGCTAATCACCCAGTTGCCGGATAGCTGTACCGCGCCCACGATGATGCCTAATGTAGTAGCGAGTATCACACCCACTATAGACACCATCAGCGTGTTGGTGGCAGCTACGAGGAAGGCATAGCCAAAGCTATCGCTCTCTTCGTAGGGCAGCAGGTGTTCGCTTATGGGCGTGGAGTACTCTCGGTTCAGAAACGACCAGCCGAAGGGAATGTCTCGTTGGTCCATTGCAGACGCAATGTTGGAGATGAAAAACGCCACAGCCGCCACCACAAGGATCCCCGACACGATCTGCGTGGTCCAGCTAAGGATACGAGAGTGTCGCCAAAGGGGAATTCCCTGGTACGTTAGCGAAAGTCGCATTTCGTGCAACTCCTAGCAATTCTGCCGCGTCATTACGGGCGACGGTTCTCCAAGTGACCCGACGCCCTTTGGCTAGCGCAGTGGCGCCGCATAGATCTGACCGCCCTTGGGGCAGTCAGAGCAAGGGGCATTCGACCACAACGCGTTGCGGGACCCTTCCCGCGGTAGATCGATGTCTGTCTCCGGACCCAAGTTCCGCGCATATATCTCACCGTAGTTCCCAACCATCTTGATTACGGTCTGCCCTACGATCTGTTCGAGGCCCAATTCATCTTGACCGAACGAACCCTCGGTGCCCAGCAAGCGCTTTGCCTTCACGTTGTCCCCAACAGCCATCTCGTCGACGTTTGCCGAGTTGATGCCGTACGCCTCAGCGTAAATCAGGATGCTCATTACCGTCTTTACAATGTCGAACCACTGCTCATCGCCGTGAGGCACCAGCGGTCCCAGCGGCTCCTCGGAAATCGTCTCCGGCAGGATGACGTGTTCATCCGGATTAGTCAAAGAACTCCGCAGCGCCGTAAGCGCCGAGCGGTCGGTCGTGAACACTTCACAGGCGCCGCTCTTATAGGCCTCGAAGGCCACCTGTGCCTCTTCGAATGTCTTTGGATTATACTCCATACTGCTCTGGCGGAAGAAGTCGGCCATGTTCAACTCAGAAGTCGTGCCGGTATTCACGCAGACGGCCGCGCCTGCCAACTCGTACGCGCTCGTCACTCCCAGGCTCTTAGGCACCATGAAGCCCTGGCCGTCATAGAACATCGTTTGCACGAAATTACCCCAAGCGGCGTCGCGGGACGTCGTCCACGTTGTCACGTACACGAGTAAATCCACTTCGCCCGACTGCATCACGGGCCCGCGCTCGGCAGCCGAAATCAGACGAATCTCAACGGCATCAGGATCACCTAACACGCCCGCAGCCACGGCCCGGCAGAAATCGATGTCGAAACCGACACTGTTGCCGGCTTCGTCCACGTAGCCAAAGCCCGGCGTGTCGTTGAGGCTAGCACAGATGAGACGACCGCGAGCGCGTACCGCATCAAGACGCGAGGTCTCAGCCGCCGCGGCCTCGGTCTCAGACTTTTCGGCAGAATCTTCCATCGCCGGCTCGGTAGTCGTGGCGCAGGCCGCGCTCAGCGCAAACATGAGCGCCATTCCCAAGACAGCCAGACACTTTCCCGTCCGATTCAAGAAAGTCCTCATGGCATTCCCAGCCTCTTTGCTAAAGGCACCCTAAGACTCCCACATCAATCGGAGCATACACTCATTGCCGCAGCAGGGAAACCATTCACGGTGCGGCATGATTTGTAAGCTAATCAAACTTGGACTCTAACTCAATATCTCATCACTACAACGCAACACTGATACAGCGACCAGCAGGGCAGCGAGGTGGTAATACCAAAAGTCGCGTCGACCCGGAAGAGGTCCAGGCCGACGCGACGATTATCAGCGACTACGAACTAGCGCAGCGGCGCAGCATATATCTGTCCGCCCTTCGGGCAGTCAGTGCAAGGCGCATTCGACCAGAGCGCATTGCGCGAACCTTCACGCGGCAGATTGACGTCCGTCTCCGGACCCAAGTTCCGCGCATAGATCTCGCCATAGTTACCTACTGCCTTGATAACGTTCTGGCCCACTAGCTTATCAAGTCCCAACTGTTCTTGACCAAATGAGCCTTCCGTGCCCAGCAAGCGCTTCGCCTTCACATTATCGCCAACGGCCATTTCATCGACGTTGGTCGAGTTGATGCCGTAGGCTTCGCCGTAGATCAGGATGCTCATCACGGTCTTCACAATGTCGAACCACTGCTCGTCACCGTGGGGCACCACCGGTCCTAGCGGCTCCTCGGAAATCGTCTCCGGTAGAATGATGTGTTCATCCGGATTAGGCAGAGCCGTCCTCAGCGCGGCAAGCTGCGAGCGGTCGTTAGTAAAGACTTCGCACGCGCCACTCTTGTAGGCTTCAAGCACCACGTCCGTATCTTCATAGACCTTCGGGTTGTATTCCAAGTTGTTCTGGCGGAAGTAGTCGGCCATGTTCAACTCGGTGGTCGTACCGCTGGTCACACAGACCGCGGCGCCAGCCAACTCGAGTGCGCTACTCACACCCAGGCTCTTCGGAACCATGAAGCCCTGGCCGTCGTAGAACATTGTCTGCGCGTAGTTACCCCATGCAGCATCGCGCGAGGTCGTCCACGTGACGGTGCGTACGAGCAAGTCCACCTCGCCCGACTGGACGGTAGGTCCGCGCTCGGCGGCCGTAATCAAGCGGATTTCAAATGCATCCGGGTCGTTCAGCACGGCCGCTGCCACGGCGCGGCAAAGGTCAATGTCGAAGCCCACGCTATTGCCGGCCTCGTCTATGGAACCGTAGCCCGGCACATCGTTGCGGCTAGCGCAAATGACGTGACCACGTTCACGCACGGTGTCCAGACGTGAAGTCATAGCCGGAGCTTCCATCACCTCGGTCTTGGCTTCGGCATCTTTTTCCATCTCTCCCGAATCCGCCTCATCAGTACCGCACGCAACGCTGAAAAGCAGCGCGAGCATGACACTCAAAACAACAAGCAGCTTACAAAGCTGTTTCATCTTTTCTCCTCCCTCATAGCACCTCTTCGTGCTTCGATATTGCGAGACATTATATTGACTACACTATCCCGCTGCAACTAAGATAACTGTCCTATCAACATAGACTTGCGGCCGGCATCTAGCCTTATTGCCAAGCACAGCTTGACTTGCGGGCATACAGAGATGTCTCCTAGGCCTCCTTTCATTCGCAAATCACTAAACTGCGGTGCCGGAACAACTCGAATCTAGGGCTAACCAACCACCACGGACTGCTGTGCAAGCATGCGTTCCGCTTCACGAGTTGAACGATCATGGTACTCCACCCAATTCTCAAGGCCGTACTCACTCTTAAGGCGCGATATCGGCCACGCTTCATCATTCGATTCCACCATGAATACGCCGTCGTCCCGTGTACCTATTATAGTTACCCTGTGCCCGAGATCCGTCTGCATCTGGCGAATCTGCTGGTATTGCATGTCGTAGTGGAAAACTTCGGCTTCAAGATCAACTGTACTGTGAGCCACGTGCACCCCCAAGCCACTGGCGGCGACCTCGTCTCCGAGTTTGTTAATGATGCGGGAGCGTCCGCCGCTCACCGAAGAGACGATGATGTAACTGTGCAGCCAGGCATACGCTCGCAGCCGCAAGCCGCCGTCGCACATGCTTGGGAAGACTACCAACTCGGCCCCTGCCGCGCCGACCCGCGCCCACTCTTCCGGATAGTCAACGTCGAAGCAGATCAGCATGCCCAGTCTGCCAAAATCCGTCTCGAATACCGGCAATTCGGAATAGACTCCGGGAACCGTCCCTGCCTCGAGCTCTCCCAGCGTAGGATGGACCTTGTCATATTGACCGACGATTTCGCCCTGACGATCAAAGAGGACGCTGGTATTGAGCCGCACGTTACCGCGCACCTCACACATGCCGGCAACGACATACATGCCATGCTGACGGGCCTTTTCCGCATAGACGTCTGAGGTCGGACCGGGAATGGGCTCCCATGCTTTCTCACGTTCCTCCGCGTCGCCCGACAGGCCCAAAATAGTGAATTCTTCCGGCAAGCAGGCAAGATCAGCGCCCAAGCCGCCCATCCGATCCAGCAGTTCCGCCGCCAATTCGTGGTTCGCGGCAATCGAAGCGCGGCTACTCATGTGGCCGACGCACGCAGTGGCTACCAACGCTTTGCGCGGCATGCTCTTTGCTCCTCATTGAAAGAGAATAAGCTCAAGGAAAAGCGTGTGTTCTTTCACTTGAGTATACTCTATTGCGGCAAAGTCAAACTGGCCTTTTTGTCAGATAGAGCTTATTTCTGCGGGCTATGGCTTTCACCCGGTCTCGTCCGACATCCGCTGAATGGTGTCCTGGCTGCAGGGTCCACACAGTAGAGTCCTGCAGCCAAACTTCTCGAGCGTCCTAATGACGCCGGATATTGCTCTTCAGTCTACTTGGACAGTCTCTACAGTCCTAGTCGTTCTGCCCACTCGTCCAGCGAATCCTGCCCGGCCTTCTCATACTGGGCGAGCGCTTCGGGAATAGTAGTCTTGCCGTCTTTGAGATCATTCAGCATCGTGTTGACCTCTCTGCGAATTACGGCAATCCCCGGCACGCCAAGCCAGAAATGAGCGCCCTCCATCTGGGCGATGACAAACTCCTTGAACGGGTCGCCTTCGGTGTAGTCCGCACTCTGTGCAGTGGCCTTCTGCACAGGGATGCGATCCATCGCAATCGACCACTTCAAATCAATATCGGGGCGGTACATGAAGTCCAGGAAGGCAAAACCTCCATCAGGATTCTCGCTGCCGCTCGGCAGGCAGAGCGCCCAGTCGCCTGTGTACGTGGCCAATTCGCCGCCTTCTGACGGCAAACCATAGCTTGCGTAGACCCAACTGAGCCCTTCGAACCCGTTTATCGTGGGACGAGACGCATTCGTCGCGTATAGGTGCGTCATAATCCCGTTACCGAATTGCTGGTTGAAGTTGGTGCCCTCATGGAAAGCCTTGATCGCCGGCCAACCGCCCTGGGCTGCAAATTGCTTCATATGCCACTGCAGCGCCCACACCGCCTTCTCATTGTTAACGGTGAATTTAGAGCGGTCGTCGCTGAAAATCGACCCGCCCTGCTGCCAGTAAGGCACCATCCATTGCGCCGAACCGCCGGAGCCACGGTATGGGTCCCAGGATAATCGCGCAACCTTGTCCCCTTCCGCTTTGAAAGTCTTGAGCACCGCGGAATCCATCTCGTCCCAGGTTGCGGGCGGGTTCTCGGGGTCAAGCCCGGCTTCTAAGTAGTGCTCCGCATTGATGTAAAGGAGCCGCGTATCTATGCTATAGGGCAACGCGGACCGTTGACCGCGGTAAGTGGTCTGCCTATCGGCATCCGGCCACATCTTTTCGGGCGCCACGTTCTCGGAGGTCTTCTGGTACGAATCGAGCCAGCGAGTCACTTCTAGCAGAGCCCACTCATTCTGAATCCACGACTGGGTCTTCACCACGTCGGGAGCGGTGCCCGCGGCGACTACGGTAGCCACGTCATTGAAACCGCCATTTGGCTGTGGATTTGAAACCATGGTGTAGCCGCTGGTGGCATCGAATTCCCCTTTGATCTCCTGAGGAACGGGTGCCTGCCCGAAGTCCCAATTGTTAAAGCCGTGGTGCCACACAATGACATCTTTGACTTCCGGTTCCGGTTGAGCTTCCGGTTGCTTGGCTTCAGGCTGGGCCTCTGCCTCCCCAGCACTCGGAGCAGTCACCGCCTGCCCACAAGAGCCAAGTAGTATAGCGCCGCCAATTAGCGGTGTGGCTCCCAAAATTGTACGCCGTGAAAAACGGGACATACTGCAACTCCTTTACCTACCAACCTTAGGAACCACCGTTCTCCTGCGCAAACCTGTAGTTCCTGTAAGAACACTCAAGCGCAGACATACAGCAAGGATATCACAATCAATTCAATTGCAATAGCCAATTCTGCGAGCCATCATTCATGTCAAATCCCGCTACAAAAACGCAAAAGTGATGTGGGGGTTGACATACTGGCTGGGGTTATTGCAGTATCCCACGCGTTGGCCTGCAAGACCGGGCAGCAGTTTTCATGTGCTTGCCGGATTTAGAAATGCGATTAGGCCCGTTCGCGCCTGCTCGAATTCATCTGAATGCGGTACGGTGACCATGCGTCAATGAATCTCGGTATCAATGGCCGACCACGCAAGGCGGTCTCGAAGAGATCACCCGGGTCGTTACAAAGAGCTCTGTGCTTGGATTGGGAAACATTGTGAATCATGCTTGCCGTCTAGTATGGTAGGAATTAGAGGGCAGCCGACCGCATCCACCGCCCCGTACACCCAACTCTTCATGCAATAGGCACATTGACCACACGTGGGCATCAGGATCTTACATACCAACGACTTGCATGGCTTCGTGCGTGCGGCGCCGCGCCTGGCGCACCGCGTGCAAGCTGAGCGCGCACAACACGACACTGTGCTCTTCATAGACGTTGGCGACTTCTTCCGGCTTAAACGCCACCGCCGACCGCAAGATGATGATCAAGTGACGGCCTGGACTCTGCGCTCGCTTGGCTACGACATCGTAACGCCCGGGAATTCGGAACTCTCGCGCTTCGATCCTTGGCATCTGGACTTCTTGATCGCTCAGAACTGCGGCGCCATGCTCTGCACCAGCGGGTTTAACGCGCGCCTGCCCGCGTCGTGCCGACCCTACCGCTTGTTCACGCTGGACGGCTATCGAGTGCTGTTCATCGGCATCTGCACGGAAGACAACCATTGGGACTTGGCAGCGCCCGCCAACAACTTCTACTCGTCGGCGCGCCGTGCGACGGCGAAGACCGCGAGCCTGGTGAACGCCTACCGCGATCGCGTAGATATGGTCATTGTGCTCTCCCACTCCGGCATGGCGCAGGACATCCTGCTCGCCGAACAGATTCCGGAGATTGATCTCATTCTCAGCGGCCATTGCCACCATCCAACACTAAGGCCGATCTGCATTGGTAAGACGAAAATCGTCCAGGCCGGCCTCAACGGCATGTTTATGGGCCAGGTGGATATTACATCCTCAGATGGGAAACCTGTAATTGAGTCTAAGCTGCATTCCATAGACGCGGAATCCCCTGAGGACCCGGTGATGGAGCGCCTTCTGCGCCTGCAGGGCCGACGGCAAGACCCCGAAATGCTGCGAACAATCGGCACTGCCGGGGAGAACGTGGGACAGGGCTACCTTTCGAGCAATGGGCTCGGCAACACGGTCACGGACATTTGGCGCAAGGCGACAGGCGCCGATATTGCTTGGACGAAGGCGACCTTTATCACGCCGCTCTTTGCTCCAGGCCATGCGCTTACGGCCTGGGATATCCAGCTCTGCATCAGAGGGTTCCCTCTCTCAAAAATGCTGACGCTGACAGGCAATCAAGTCCGGCAGGCGCTCGAACACAGTGTCGCAGACCAATCGTATGCCTTCTTGCCAACCGATCGGCGTGACGAACTCGTGGGGCATCTGGAATTCGCGTCGGCCCTGCCGGGCTGTAATTTCCTCCACCAATCCGGCATGCAGGTTCACGTTGATTTGACGCAACCGTTCGGCGAACGAGTGCAAGAGATTCGGGTGGGTGACAAACCGCTGCAGCCTGAGGCTACGTACCGTGTGGCGATGGACGCATTCCACGCCAGAGGCGGATCGGCGTTTACGATGCTTGCCGATGCCCAAAGCCGAGAGGATTTAAGCATGGGAAACCCGATAGAGGAGCACGTGCGCGAGACTGGGACTCTTGAGGGTACGCTCGATGAGCGCTACAGCATCGTTGGGGCTACAGCGCTTGCCGCGCCGGCATGACCGCAGCATGAACGTCGCGTACACGTGATTCGCACGCTGCTTTCACTCACCGCTATCGGGGCCCTTGGCGTAGGGGCTTACGGAGCCTTCATTGAACCATACCGCCTGCGCGTGCGGCGCGTCCGCGTGCCTGTATCGTCCCTCCGCGCACCCAATGTCGCTATTCGCATTCTCCATATTACCGATTTGCACTTTCGCGCTGGGGATTCACGGCGGGTGCGCATGCTGCAGCAGCTTTCCGAATTGAAACCCGATCTCCTGCTCCTGACGGGCGACCTCATCCACGGCGGTCGCGATCCTGACGCCGAACTGCAGACGGTTCTTGAGGCGCTCGCGCCAATCCGCGCCAACTATGGCGCTTACGCCGTGCTTGGAAATCACGACCACGTGCGCCGCCACCGCATACGAAGCTGGTTCGGGCAGCCGTTGCACTTTAACGATACGAGTAACCTGGTGCGGACGATCGAGTCCCACCAAATTCGCGTTCTCACCAACACGCATGCAGACGTTACTATTCACGGACAGCCCCTCACACTCGTTGGCGTGGACGATCCTTTCTATTGGCTCGATGATATTCAGCGTGCGACGGCGGGAGCGCCAAAGGACACCACGCGCTTGCTGCTCGCGCACACGCCCGACATCATTCGCACCTTGGGCGACGAACGGTTTGATCTCATACTTTCCGGCCACACGCACGGCGGGCAAGTGCGCTTGTCGGAGAGCATCGTTTGGCATACAAACACGCGCATCAAGCTGCCGCGCAACGCCGGCTTGATGCGGGTCGGCGACCACCTCGTCTATTGCTCCGGCGGAGTTGGGGTTTCCATGCTGCCAATCCGCCTCAATTGTCCGCCCGAAGTGGGATGGATCGAGCTCGTGGCAGCACAACCTGCAGAGCCGCAGCATTCTGCAACAGCGTAGCAGCACAGATGCTAGGCCCTCTCTTGCCTCTCCTCTTTTCCTTCATCTTGCTGCCGCTGCTCTTAGTCCTTCTCCACGTGCAAGCAGTCTCGCTGGCATTCTCCAACATGGGTCTGTCACCTACGCTTGTGATCATAATCTTCTACCTCTCTCTGCTGGGGAGCTTCGTAAACATCCCAATTTCGCGCCGCAAAATTCGGGTAGAACGGAAGTCGCTGCTGCCCTTTCCCTTTTCCCTGCCGTTCTTCTACTACCCGCCGCGCGTACAAGAGCAAGTGGTCGCGGTGAACGTGGGCGGCGCGGTGGTCCCTCTATTGCTATCGCTCTACGTCTTGCCGAATGCGCCAATCGGTAGTGTGCTCTTGGCTATCTCGGTAGTGGCCGCCGTATGCTTCGCGCTGGCGCGTCCGGTAGAGGGCGTGGGCATCACCATCCCCGCGCTAATACCGCCAATCATCGCAGCGGCACTGGCGTATCTGCTCGTCCCCGATCCTGTAGGGCGCACCGCTGTGGCCTACACGGCCGGGGTACTGGGCACCCTGATCGGTGCTGACATCCTCAACTTGCCGCGCATCCACCGACTCGGCGCTCATGTCGTCAGCATTGGCGGGGCAGGGGTCTTTGATGGTATCTTCCTGGTAGGTATCTTGGCAGCAATTCTCACGTGAGGAAGCAATGAGCACAGCAGAAGTACAAACACGAGTCCGCGCACTGCAACCGGAACTCGTGGCCATACGCAGAAAAATCCACCAACACCCCGAAGTAGCCTTTGAACTGGATAGAACGACGCGCATTGTCGCTGACCGCCTCGCGGCATCAGGCTGGGAGGTGGAAACGGACGTGGGCGGGCAGGGCGTGGTCGGCATCCTGCACGGCAGCCGCCCCGGAAAGGTGCTCGCTATCCGTCCCGACATGGACGCACTGCCTTTCCCAGACTGGAAGCAAGTCCCCTACGCCTCGCAAACCCCAGACGTGATGCACGCCTGCGGACACGACGCCCACACGGCTATTGGGATCGGCATCGCCGATATCCTCGCGAACATGCGCGACCAGTTCCAAGGGACGGTCAAGCTGCTTTTCGATCCGGCAGAGGAGACGGGCGGGGCATCTGAAGCGCTGGGCGGCCCGCCGTGCGGACCCAAGGCGCTCCGCGCCGCCGGCGTGCTCGAGAATCCCAAGGTGGACGCCCTGATGGGGTTTCACAACCTGCCGGAAATTCCCGTTGGACAGGTCTGGGTGCGCTCCGGCGTTATCTTCACCGGCTACGATACGTTTGCAATGGAAGTTACGGGAAAAGAGACCCACGCCGCGCGCCGCCACCAAGGGAAAGACGCGATTCTAGCAGCGAGCAACGTCATCCAAACGCTCTATGGGGCCGGTTCCCGCATGGCGCCAACCAATCAGGTGTTCTCCCTCAACGTCGGCCTCATCGAGGGCGGCAAGGACTACAACCTGATTCCATCTACGGTTAGAATGCGGGGCACCGTGCGCTGCGGCGACCTCCCTACCCGCGCGGACCTCGGCAAGCGCTTGGAAGCCCTCGTGCATCCCGCGGCGGAGAGCGCTGACTGCACCGTGGATTTCAAATTTACCCCCGGCAATCCACCAGTGGTCAACGAGCCCGCCTTGACCTCGCTCGTGCATGAAACTGCAGCTTCAGTACTTGGCTCGGACAACGCCGTGCTCATGGACGCCCCGCTGCTCATTGGCGATACCTTCTGCTTCCTGGCAGAAGGAGTACCCAGCGTCTATTGGCTGTTCGGATCCGGCAATGCCGAGCGCGGAATCACCCATCCGCTCCACCACAGCCTCTACGACCTCGACGAAGCTTCGATTGGGCACGCGCTGCAAGTAGCGGTTGAAGCTACCTTGTCTTATCTCAATAGCGGCTAAAACCACAACATATACAGTTCACATTGAGATCACGCAAAACCATCAGCCACTCCGGAGGGAGGGCGCAGTGCAGTTCGGTTCCTTAGAAGCAATCTCGCTTCGCGACGCTTGGCCAAACGAGGCGAGAGACTTTACACCTTGGCTTGCCGAGAACCTCGGTCTGTTATCTGAAACCATAGGTTTGCCGTTAGAACTCACGGATGTGGAGGTCTCCGTAGATGAGTTTTCTGCGGATATACTGGCACACAACCCCAGGGAAGATACTGCCGTTCTGATCGAGAATCAACTCGAAAGCTCCGACCACAGTCATTTGGGCCAAATACTTACGTATCTTGCGGGCCTCCAGGCCAAGACTGTCATTTGGATCGCCCGCGACTTTAGAGAAGCGCATTTGTCCGCAGTCAGGTGGCTGAACGACAATACTGATTCCCAGTTTGCTTTCTTCGCAGTTCAAGTACGCGCCGTTCGGATAGGAGACTCACCGGTGGCGCCGGTTTTGGAAATTCGCGAGAAACCAAGCTCATGGGATAGGCAACTTCGCCAAGTTACTCTGGAGTCTGAAAGTGAACTCAGTCGATTCCGTCGGGAATTTTGGGAATACTACGGTGAACGATTCCCAAACGACGTCAAGTTGAAACCTGGGTATCGCAGCAGCAATGTATTCTACAAAGTAGATGGCACCAGTTTAATCATCTCACAGTTTCTGTCTCCGTCCTCCCAACGAGTTGGGGTTTATGTGAAGAGCCAAGAGGAATCCCGAGAAGACATACAAAGACGATTGGAGCTTGGCGCGAACCAAGAACTCTATAGAGAGCTAAAAGTCGACCCGATGGATCGTGAAAAATGGGAATCGATAGCCGAATGGCTGCACGACACGATGGCCTCTTTCAGAAACATCCTTGAAGAGGATCCCGCTTAGATTCGAGCCACCGACTCTGTTAGCAATGTACATGCGACTGCAAAGTCCTTGTCAAAGTCCCTTTTCCCGCTGGTTGCCCGGCAGAAAGGCAAGCAGTTCCGGCTCAATCTCTTCCAGTGGCAGCGCTTCATGGCAAATGGTGATGTCGGGTAACGGCGCCGCGGGGAGCCAGACCCCTCGCCCAACCACCAGATTATTCGCAACGAAGAGCACCAAGACTTGAGCCCCCGGGTAGCGGGCGCGGAGGAACTCCGCAAACGGCGAGATACGCTCGACACGACCGGCATCGTCGAGCCCATGCCAGAACCCAATTGAGGGCTCGTCAAGCGGCATGACGATCACGTTGGCGGCGGTTACTGCACATCGGTACGCCGCTTCGCCATCCGCTAGTTCCATGTCTTCGGGCGTCAGCGAGAGAAAGGCGTCGCAATTCCAATGCTCTCTCTTCTGCTCGCGGGAGATAAGGTCTGCGGCGGCCCGCGCTTCTCGATTGTTGCCTGCCATAATTCTTGTTTGCCTCTATCTGGGAAGTCAATATCTTCGAATTCAGCGCGGGAGACAAGCCCCCGCGTTACGTATCATCTGTTATTCACGCAGTGTCCCCCGATCCTAAGTAAAGTATCGGGACTTTTCTGTTCTACTTTGCGCATTTCCGCGCTCACGTGCGTCCGAATTCCCGCGCCAATTGCGAGTGCGAGAGGCGCACCATCGTGGGCCGGCCGTGGGGACACGTGCGCGCAAGGTCGCAGCGCTCCAGCGCGCCCAACAGCGCCTCAATCTGCTCATGCGAAAGCGTGTCTCCGGCCTTTACCGCTCCGTGGCATGCAATTATCCATCGGAGCCGCTCTAGGGGGTCGCCGCGATAGTCGGGGTTATCCTTTTGCTCGATCACCGTCGCCACAAATTGCCCCCAGTCATGACCTTTCTCCGCAAGGAAAACGGGAACCGCCCGCAAGAGCCACGCGCCACTGCCAAATGGCTCCAGTTTAAACCCCATACGCTGGATTTCCTCCACGTGCGCCTCCAGCCATTGCAGATGCGCCGGCGCGAGTGCAAGCGGTTGCGGCTGGAGTAACTGCTGGCTTTGTGCTTCGGGCAATCGCTTGAGCACGGCTTCGTAGAGGACACGCTCGTGCGCTGAATGCTGGTCGATCAGATACATGCCGTCGAATCCCTCGGCTATCACGTACATCGCGCTGAGCTGCCCCACGACGCGCAACTCTGAGGGCGCAACTGGAGCGGCAAGCGCTGAACCGTTGTCCGGTGCGACCGATGCGTCATCTGCCGGACGGAAAAGGTCTACTGCCCGCGCGGATCGGCCCGGGCTCACGGGCGCTTCGGTTCCGCGCCACGAATCCATGGACTGAAAATGCTGGCGCATTGGCTGCACTGCCACGTGCTGCGCCAATTCCGATCGCATCACGTGGCGCATCTGCCGCATGACACGGCCGCTATCTTTAAGCCGAATATCCGACTTTTGCGGGTGGACGTTTACGTCGACTTCCTCCCAGGGGAGCGAGACGTCCAAAGCTGCCAAAGGGTATCGTCCGTCAGGCATGAGCTCTGCGTATACGTCCGTGACAGCGTAGGCTAGGGCCCGCTGCTGCACCCAGCGGCCGTTTACGAAAAGAGAAACTCCCGTCCGGTTGCCGCGATTCACGGTGGGCTGAACGAGCACGCCGTGCATTAGCGGATCGTCCACCGGAATCAATTGCTCGGCAATCTCGTGGCCGTAAATTGAGATAAAGACGTCCTCCATCCGTCCGCTGCCACTTGAAGAAAAGACCTCTCGCCCATTGACGCTAAGTTCAAAGCGCACCGCGGGATGGCTCAGAGCAAGATGCTGCACGCACTGGACGATACGCTGCGTTTCCGCCTGAGGGCTCTTACAAAATGCAAGCCGCGCCGGTATGTTGAAGAAGAGGTGCCGCACATCCACGGCAGTGCCTACCGACCCGGCCGTCGCCGCCATCTCGGTCTGCTCGCCGCCAACGGCTGTCAGCACATGCGCCGAACGGTCCTGTGCCGTACGGGACCGGATATCCAGATGGGAAACCGCCGCTATTGAAGCCAGCGCTTCACCTCGAAACCCCAGCGTGCGTATGGCCGCAAGATCATCCACACTGCTGATTTTGCTGGTGGCGTAACGGCGCACCGCGAGCGGGAGATCCTCCGCAACAATCCCAACACCGTTATCTTCAACACCGATCCGGCGCAATCCGCCCTGCTCGATTCCAACGGCGATGGCAGTGGCCTGGGCATCGAGGGCGTTCTCACAGAGTTCCTTCACCACCGATGCCGGGCGCTCGACTACTTCCCCCGCCGCAATCTTCGCCGCGAGTGCGGCAGGCAATATTTGGACAGCCATGCTTAGTTCCTCTCCACGTTCTCCCTGGTAGCAGGATAGCAATCGCAACCGTTGGGGGTCAAAAGCCCACGCCGATCATGCGCACATTGACGGGAAGAGTCTGGATGGGGATGCAAGCCTTTGTAACGGACCTACCGGATGGAAACACAGTTCCGCTCGTTTCTTTGGCCCGCCTAGAATCGCCAGGCTCACGTCCGTAGTGCGGACCTCGTCAAAGACTTGCCCTCTGCCACTGAATCCACAGTCCTAGAGCGAATGACATATATATCTCTTCATCATATAAGCTACTATATATTTATAAAGCTACTTGACAGAGAGCCACGCATGTTTTAGAATGCTACTAGAGGATTGGTTCAAAACAAGCAGCAAGTGGAGGTAATACCATGGCTGAACTCAAGCGCTACGAGCCCCACACGTTCGCAACCGCACAGGATGTCTTCGATCGACTATTCGATCGGTCCCTCTTAGGCCCGGGACTCTTCGCCAATGGGACCACGCCGCATACAAGCCGAGGCTTCCCATCCAACCTATGGGAAACCGACGAGGCATACGTGCTGGAGTTGGCGATACCGGGTGTCAACCCCGACGACGTCGAGATGACCCTGAGCAAAGGCAGCTTGATCATCAAGGGCCGGTACGATCAATCCGAGGCCAACGCTGGAACCCGCATCTGGCATAATCTGCCTGAGGGCAAATTCGAGATTGCGTACACGTTGCCGACCGCAGTCTACGCCGACGAGGCTGCGGTCTCCTGGTCGAACGGCATCTTCAAGGTACATCTGCCCAAGGAGGAGAAAGCCAAGTCGAAGCGGCTAAAGATCAACGTCGGCTAGTGGGAATCTCTCTGTAGGTACCTGCCCATTCGTAAACCAAGACGCCCACGGAGCTTGCGCAAGCTCCGTGGGCGTCTTGGTATTCTAGGCTGGATAGCTAAACTGCCGTCATTCCTGTAAATGTTGAGTAATTCGTTGACAGAATCCGCTTTCCACCATGCAGCGTTGACCGGTTATGTCATTCTGAGCGGGCAGCGGCCCCGTGCGAAACACGGGGAGAAATCTGGAGCCCATGTCGCACCTAGTCCAATAGGCTCAGCACTCTAGATTCCTCTCTGCGCTGCGCTCCGTTCGGAATGACATGTGTACAAGGCATGCACGACGCTTCGCTTGTCTTCTCTTTATTGAAAATCTGTCAACGAATTACCTGACACCTACAATTCCCGTGCAAACGGGGATCCATCTTCTCCGCGCCGCGCACGTAGCCATTGGCGGAGGACAAGCCTCCGTGCTTCAGTTTCTTGCAACCGAATTCCGAAATTCAGACTTACTTGTGTCAGAGTTACTCTTTGTAATTGGACACAACCCAACCCATACATGGCCCCGCAGAGATATCCACCGCCTTCACGCCCCTCACCGCTCGACGAGCGCGCTCCCTTGTTCCACTTTCCAACGTTGTGCCCGGTCGTAGAGTTCGCGCGCGCTGCGCTCGGCCGCGGCTCCCGCTGCTCCGCCCATCGCTGCCAACTCATCGATTCGCTCATCCGGTGACAGAGCGTCCACGTGCGTAGCCGTGCGGTTATCCACCGTTTCCTTGTGAATGAAAAAGTGTTGGTCGGCGTACGCCGCCACCTGCGGAAGGTGCGTCACGCAGATCACCTGGTGATTCCGCACAAGGCTCCACAGCTTCTCACCTAGCACCGCGCCTCTGCGGCCGCCGACGCCAATCTCAATCTCGTCGAAGATGAGCACCGGCGTCTCATCGACGTGGGCGAGCGCCGCCTTGAGGGCAAGCAGGAGGCGGGATGCCTCGCCGCCGGAGGCAATAGTCGCCAATGGCTTCAAGGGTTCCCCGCGATTGGAGCTAATGAGAAACTCGACGGTATCAATACCCGTTTGCCCGCATTGCAGCGTCTGCGGCCCTTCCTCAGTTTCCACCAAGAGCCCTTGCGGTACTTCCTCCTGAGTCACGGCCACGTCGAATTGCATATGCGGCATGCCGAGCAATGCTAGTTCCCGGTGCACGGCAGCGACCAAGTCTCCTACGCCGAACTTCCGTTTCGCCGAGAGTTCGACCGCGCGTGCAGCGAGCTCGCCGGTGAGTCGTTGCAGTTCGCGCGCGATATCTTCTGCGCGGTTCTCGCTGGTTTGAATGCCGGTCAGCTCTGTCGCCGCTTGCTCCGCATACGCCAATATCTCTGCAATGCTATCCCCGTACTTGCGTTTCAAGCTTTCGATTATGTCCAGCCGGCCCTCTACCTCCAGCAGTCTCGTCGGCTCACAATCCAGACTGCCGGCATAGCGCCGCATGTCGGCGACCAACTCCTCCATTTGAGCCGAAAGCTCTTGTCCGACCTGGAGATGCTGCTCTGCCTCGGGATCGAGTTCCACCAATTGTTGCAGAGCCTTTACGGCCTCTCCCACCCAATCGTTTGCAGGCCGCGCGGGTTCGGCGGCATCGCTGAGCGCTTCTAGAATCTGACCGGAGAGATCCACAAGCTCCGCACTGTGACGCAGCCGCCGATACTCGCCCCGCAGCGCATCTTCTTCGCCGGGGGAAAGGCTTGCCTCGATGATTTCCTGGATTTGAAAAATAAGCAAGTCGGAGCGCTGGGCCAGCTCGCGTTTGTCCCGCTGGAGATGCCGCAATTCAGTCTGCACGGCATTTGACGCACGGTACGCGTGCGAAACACGCTGCCGCACTTCATACAGGCCGGCAAAGCGATCGAGAAACTCCAATTGCAGCTTGGAACGAAGCAGCGAGAGATTCTCGCCCTGACCGTGAATGTCGACAATGAGGCCGGCCACTTGCTGCAATGCACCTACGGGCATTGCTCGGCCTTGAATGCGGGCAGTGGTGCGCCCGGAAACCGCGATCTCCCGCGAGAGCAGCAAACGACCGCCATCATCTAGGGTAACACCGACCTCATCCAATGCTTCTACGAGGGCCGGACGGACCGTCTCCAGCACGAAAGTACCTTCAACCCGCGCCGTCCGTGCGCCGCTGCGCACGTCGGCAGCGCCTACGCGATTGCCGAGCAGAGCGCCGATAGCATCGATGACGATCGACTTGCCGGCGCCGGTCTCACCGGTAAGGACATTGAACCCAGCGCCAAGCTCGACCTGCACTTCGTCAATCAGCGCGAAGTCATGAATTTCCAAGTGCTCCAACATGGGGCATCCTAGGAGCTGTCGAGGGGGATTCGGAGCTTGCGCACCAGCGTCTCGTAGAAATAGGTACGTTCCTGCACACGAGCGAATTTGCAGGTCTGAGTCGCGGTAGTCAGATGCATCATGCCTTCGTTGGGAAGATCACCTACCAGCAGCCCGTCAATTGTGACCACCGCCTCATGCTGGTGGAATACCTGCAAACGTAACCGCGCCGACTGGCGCAAGACAAACGGAGTCGTCGGCCCCCGCAGAGAGTACATCGGTGTGATGAGCAAATTCCGGACCTCTGGATGCAAAATCGGCCCGCCGGCCACCATAGAATAGGCCGTTGACCCGGTTGCGGTAGAAATCATCAGACCGTCCGCCACGTAGTCGGCGAGAAAGGCATCGTCAATCCATACCTTTATGTCTAGCACTCGCCGCACGTGCCCCTGACTAATCACCGCCTCATTGAGCGCTACCGTCTCTTGCATTTCGCCCTCAATTTGGCAGTCAAGCATAGAACGCTCTTCAATCCAGTAATCCTCATTCAAGAAGCGCGGCAACGTCTGGATCGCCTCTGTGGGCAAGAGTTCCGAGAGAAACCCGAGCCGTCCAAACTTCACTCCAACAATAGGTACGTCATGCTGCGCGCAGAGCGGCGCCGCTCGCAAAATGCTGCCGTCACCACCGAGAGTATAGAGCAGGTCTGTGGCAGGGATTCGCTCTTGCCATTCCGCCTCGGCTTCCACCGGCACGTGCCAGGCGCCGTGTCCTTCTTTCTCGATGAGAGAGTGCAGAACGGTAGCAAGCGATTGTGCCTGCGGACGTCCGGGGTGGTAGAGCAATCCTACTGTCACAGCTCTCCGCCTATCTCTTGTTCCAGACTAGACCAAAAATTGTGCTTTGGTAGAAGCTTGTCATACCACCGGCACATAAGCCCAGGACTTAGGTGGCAGCAATCTGCGGGCCCTGCCGGAGACGACATCTTCACTTCCGCCGCCCAGTAACCAATAGCGGTTTGATTATACCGCAGGGGTAACGGGAAAAGTACGTGCAGCCCTGCGCAACGGGGAGAGTCCTGCGTCCTCTTTTGCCAGGGCATGGCTGCGCGATTGCTTGCTACGGCAGCATCTCCCTCAGCGTCTTGGCGTGGAAGCAGCTCTTGCGAGAAGCGCCCCTGGACCATGTCCCAGCACTGCCGTATATTGCTAGAGGTCGGTCGTCTGCTGCTGCGCGCCATACAGCAAACCGTGGGTTAGTTGGCGATACATGAGCACCGTTCTCGCCGCAATGCGTTCCTGTGTAAACTCACGGAGAACCCGCTCTCGCCCTTGTGCGCCAAGTTTGCGCCCCAGCGACGGATCTTTGTGAAGCTTGGTCAATGTCTCCGCCAGCGCCTCTGCATTACCCTCTGGGAACGTCATGCCGCCCCGTTCCGCATCGGTGCTACCGACAATTTCAGGGATTTCTCCGGATTCCGATCCCACCACGGGCACCCCGCACGCCATTGCCTCGATGAGCACGCGACCAAACTGCTCTTTCCAATTCGGCATGGTGAGAGAGGGCAAGACGCAGACGTGCATTGCCTGATAGTGTGCCGGCATTGAATTGCTGGGCACGTGGCCGATGAACTCAACCTTATCCTGAATTCCCAAGGATTCAGCCTGCGACCGCAGCAGCGGCTCCGCCGGGCCGGTCCCAATGAGCTGCACTTGATAGGGGAATGCGAGCCGCGACGCCGCGTTGAGCAGCACGTGAATCCCCTTTGCCCGGACCAACCGACCCACGTAGCCGATTCTAAAGACTTCGTCGGAATCGTCCGGCTGGGAGACCGGAGAGAAGAGGGCGGCATCCACGCCGAATTGCGGAAAGACCGCAGACGGGCACGAGTAGCGCTTTCGGCGCAGCACCTCTTGAGCCTGCCGTGTGCCGGCCTGTGCCGCATGTGACCGCAGCAGCGAATAAAGTTCGATGAAGTAGAATGGCGGCGGCAAAACCCGGTAGATATTTTGCCAGGCAAAGAAGATCGCCTTGGCCCCGACTCGCCTTGCCTGCCAAATCGCATGTGCCGTGGCGAAATTATAGGGCTCTTCATCAACGTGCACCACGTCGGGCTGCCACTCGACGAGATGACGCCGCAGGCTGGGATAGTAGTGCATGTGGTAGTGCCCGTTGAAGCGCATGTGCTCAGGGACCAGCTCATAGCCGGTGGTGTAGCGAGGTTCCAACACCTGGCGATAATCGCCTTCCCGCCAATAGGGAGGCACAATTGCGCGAAGCTCGACATCCGGAAACTTGGCGATCTCTTCCATCTTGCGTTGGTACGTGGCTACCACAAGCGCCTTGGAAATGTAAAGCACGCGCATCATTTCACCTGCTTGTAGACCGCAATGGTCTGTGCGGCCGTACGCTCCCAGGAGAACGCCTGGGCTTGCGCAATCGCCCGTTCAGCGTAGTGCGCTCGTTCCTGGCCGGATTCCCAAAGACGTCCGATGGCTGCCGCCCAGGCTTTGGCGTCGTCTGGCGGGACTAAGATGCCGCCTTCGCCTACCACCTCCGGCAACGACGTGGCATCGCTGCATACGACCGGTGTGCCGCAAGCCATGGCTTCTAACGGATCCAGGCCGAATCCTTCATAGCGCGAAGGGAACACGAAGACCGTCGCGGCACGATACAAGAGCGGCTTATCCGCTTCCGGTACGCCGCCCAGAAATCGCACGCGGTGCCCTATCTCCGATTCAGTGGCTTGGCGCACCCAGTCGGGAAAGAGAGCGGCCTTACCATGCCGGGTGCGGCCCGCAACAACCAGCGAGACATCTTCCGGTAGCTTCTCGAGCGCCGTAAACAATATCCCAAGGTTCTTACGCACGTCCAGGCCGCCAAGATAGAAGAGGAATCGTTTCGGCAGATCGTAGCGCCGCCGCGCAGCCTTGACATCCTCATCTCGTAAGTCTGGCGAAAATCGTGCATCCGCAGCGAGATGAACAACGTGCACATCGTCTTCGCTAAGGTTAAGCCGTTCGATCACGTCACGCTTGGCGGCTTCAGAATCCGTAATGATGGCATCCGCTTTGTGCGCCGCCGCCATTACAAGGCTGGTATAGAGTCGCACGAGGGGGTTGCCGCGGTACTCCGGCAGCGCAACCGGAATCAAGTCGTGAATAGTAGCCACCAGCGGAAAGCTATGGTAATGCGATGGGGCGAAGTAAGGCACGTGGCCCACTACGTCTTCGCCCGACTTAGCAGCCAGTCGGGGCCACGTTACCTGCTCCCACCACAGTTTTGCCAGGTTACCCCGGCGCAACAAGCCGGCCATTGGGGCGTGCGCCCGGATGCCGCCGACCGGACGCATCGTATCGCGCATGAAGTAGGGCAGTTGCACAGAGACCTGAACTTCGTCGCTGCGCTTCTGCAGCGCCCGCAGTAAATGGTAGGTGTACTGCGCGCTTCCGGTGTGGTGCACATTGAGGAAATACCCATTTACGGCAATTTCCATAGCGGCGCATGCTATTTCGGAAGTGCTTGTAACGCCAGGAATGCGGGCCTCGGGTTCAAGTGTTGATCGAGAATAGAGAAGGCATACGAGCTGTCAGTCGGTGCGATGGTATTGGCAAAGTTCAAATTGAATACAACCAGCCCGCCTACGTACGGGAACCTCTGCTTCGCCAGTTGATAGGATTCAGCAAGATACCGCCCTTGGTCCTCGTCGGATATTTCAGAACCAAAGGGAAACTCGGGATGCAAACTTTGCGTAGTCCATCCCATTTCCGTCAACCAAATACCCTTGCCCGTGTCACCGTACTTTTGCAGCACATCCCAGTGATTCTCAAAACGGCGGAAGTAAAACGACCAGTGATGCTTGTACGATGTGCCGGAAGTTGTGTAGTGGTCGGGCGTATCTCCCGGCGCATTGTTGTAGCCATAGGAGTGCAGTCCCAGCACGTCGTAATAGTTGCGGACTATGCCGCCCCGGTACTGATACATGGCTTCCAAGTAGGCCACGTCGTCCATGGCAACACCTTCGATATTTACGCCTGTGGGTGATAAGCCGCCGCTGATGACAATGGCGTTTGGGTTGCCACGCTTGACGCCGCGGTAGCCCGCACCCAGGAGCTCAACGAATTCGCCTGGGTTGATTGTGCCATCCCAGTTCCCGGACAGATTAGGCTCATTCCACAATTCGTAGGAATGCACCCGGTCTCCATAGCGAGAGGCAAAGATAGCAAGGAAGTTCTCAAAATCGCCAAAATTCAACGGCGGACCGTTATGAAATCCTGAAAACTGCGCCCACCATTCCTCGGCGGTTCCCGCAGAGCCTTGCTGTACGTCGATTTGACTCCCTGCTGTGGGTTGCACGCGGCGCATCCACCAGGGCGAGGCAAAGACACCGATCATCACTTCCAAGCCATGCCGGTTTGCCGCCTCCACAATGCGGTCCACTTCGCCCCACATGTAATCTCCAGGCCCGACTTCGATCGCCTTCCACTCTACTTGCTGCTTGATGCCGGTGAAACCCGCAGCCTTTGCGAGTTCGAGCACGCGCTCGAGGTGCGGGTAGTAGAAAAGCGAGACTTGCGCGATGAGTCTCAGTTTGTTATCCCGCGGAGGCGTATCCAGAATCTGCTGCGACGTGCCCCGCAGCGAGAGGAACGTGCGGCCTATCGGCGCCAGTTGTACCTCTCCGGGTGTTCCTGCCTTGGTCGGATCATAGCGAAATACGGCTCGTTCGAAGTATTGGACCGCATGCTGCCAATCATCGTCAGCCGGCAACTCCCCGGAAATCGGTAGCCCAAATACCTGCACGCCGCCGTGCTCTTGGAAAAAGCGGAGAAATGCAAAGCGCACAGCATGGCCTGTCTCCGGGAAAAATCGCTGCGCAGACGTCTCTGCTACCGGTTCTTCCTGGGAGAAGAAGCGCCAGTGCGGATAAAGCAAGCGACCCAACGGACTGAACCGCACCTGGCCGCGCTGCGGCCACCACTCCAGCCGCGCGTTCTCAAAATACTGAACAACGTGACCGTCTTCGCTTTGTTCGTTTGTCAGCGGCTGTCCTAGAACGCTTTCGCCTCCCATTTGCTCGAAGTAGTCGAGCATAGCCCCATGCACAATAGTATTCGTAGCCTGAAATTGCCTCGGCTCCGAATTGGCGAAAGCCGGAGTCGGCAAGAGCAGGAAGCAGGTAAAGATTAGTAGCAATCGAACATACCAACGCCGCGGGCCAATACCTTTCATCATGCTCTTTCTACCTCCCAAATGCACCGCATTCTCTGCTCATAACGCTCAAGTCCGTGCCTTGGCCGTCGGCCATATAATTCTCGCGGAATTGCCATCCACTGGGTGCCGCAGAGCGCCCCAATGTGGCGAGGACACAAAGTAACCGCTTTGGCACATTATAGCAGATACAGAAGCCACTCCACGCTACCGATCTGTCTTCATTTCGCGAACATACTTTTAGGCATCGTGCCGCTCTTTCGGACGCTAGACTGCCGTCCTCAATTCACTTTCAGCCACTGCGAACAGCACGCGCCAGATGTGCACGAAGTTCGCTCGCTGCCCGCTCCCACGTGAATCCAGCAGCGCGTTCTCTTCCCGCGGCAATGAGTTGCGCACGCTTGACTTCATTTGTAGCAAGCACCAAGAGCGCCCCGCCAATGGCATCAACGTCGTTGGGATCTACGAGGATGGCCGCCTCACCCGAGACCTCGGGCAGGGATGACGTATTCGACGTGACTACCGGTGTGCCACACGCCATGGCTTCGAGCACGGGCAGCCCAAAACCCTCGTACAGGCTGGGAAACACAAAAGCGCTCGCGCTGCTGTACAGGACCGCAAGATCCTCATCGGAATCGACGGTAGTCAGGAAGTGCACGCGCTCGGAAACGCCGTGTTCCTGCGGGGCGGCGAGTATCTGCTCGTAGAGCCAGCCCGGACGCCCCACATGCACGAGGTGATGAGGCAGCCCAGCATCAACTACCGAGCGCATGGCCGCGATCACGCGGGCAATGTTCTTTCTTGGCTGAATTGTGCCTACTGTAAGAAAGTAGGGATACGCTATGCCATGTCGCTGGAGCACTGCCGCCCGCTGGACTGGGTTATTGCGGGAACGGAAGACACCGTCAACGCCGCAATGAAGCACTTCAATACGGGCGGGCTCGACGTGATAAGCGATTATCAAGTCTTGCCGGGTAGCTTCCGAGTCCGCGAGCACCAATTGAGCGCGCGCGACACTGCGCGGAACGACAGATTCCAAGTACGAGCGCAAGGAATTCGGGTAGGAGTCTGGAAAGTGAAGGTATGAAAGATCGTGGACGGTGATGACGCCGGGTGCGCGCCACAACGGCGGCAAGACGAAATCCGGCGCGTAGAAGACGTCGACCCCGCCCGCGAGCAGATCGGCATAGAGAGGCAGCCGCAGCCGATGCCAGATGCGCGTCAGCGCACGCTCGGATAGCGGCAGATACCGATACCTCAGTTTAGGAGATACGAGGCGTCGCCAATGCCCTTCTGAGAATCGCGGCATTAAGAGTGTGATTTGGTCGACGAAGGGCTGTGCTATGAGCGCACTGACAAGCGACCACGTATACCTGCCAATGCCGGCCGGTTGGGCGGCTGCGGTAAAGTCAATTCCTATTCTCATGACACAAGGAACACCAAACGGCAACTCTGCTTGGAGCCTGTCGTGGCCAACCTATCCATTAGAGCTATGCCGCCTATATTGCACAGTCGGCGAGCCTCGCTAGCAGTTCTTTCGAGGGCTTTGGGCTACTGTAAATGCCCTTAGTCTCCCAAGACTTGGTGTGAAGCCAATTGGTCACCTCTCCTACTATGGCAACCAGTTCGTCGTGAAGGATCAAGTACCACTTTCCTCGAACCGGAAACGTCATGTATAAGCCCTTGCACAAGTAGCTTCGGTTGATGGTTAGACGGGCCTTGAGTTGCACTTTGAGCGTCTGGGTTCCGTCTTTGTGGTATGCAAGAAAGTCTGCACCTTGCCAGTCATCGGACAACTTGAGGCAGTTATACCCATACTCCGCAAGCAACCCAGCAACTTTCTGAAAATTGTAGATTTCCTTTTGCTTTGCATTCAGCTCATCATACTTTGCACGCTGTAATCTCACCGCCACACTACCCCCTTCTCAGTGTTGCGAAGCTACTTCCGCGCGATTGCGACCCCAGAGCCGTAGGCGCGCGTGCGTGAAGTAGTAGGCTGCACCGGGAATCAGGACCAGCCAGTAACTAATGAACCGGTCGAGGATTGCCACTGCCGCCGCCATGTCCACCGGCACGCCAAGCAACAACATAACCCCTACCATACCCCCTTCCACCGCGCCCAGGCCGCCGGGGGTGGGTGCGGCGAGCAAGAGCGCACCGGCGGCAAAGACAAACAGCAGTTGCGGCGCCTCAAGCGAGACACCCATCGCGTTTGCCACCAAGAAGAAGCGTCCGGCTTCAGCAGCCCATGCCAGCGCAGTAAGTACAATCATGAGCCACAGTGGCTTTGTCGACGCAAAGATACCGCGCTGAAAGCGCTCGAACCGTTCGCTCAATTTATGGGGCAACCGCGCCAGGAGAGTGCTGTCCAAGCGCCAGAATAGAAACAAGCCGCCCGCCATGAGCACCGCCAAGATTCCAACACTCAGGAGGACTCCTCGCATCTCGCTCAGCAACTCACCGCGCACAAAGAAGAGTGCAGCAGTTACTGCAATTGCTAGCAGAGCGAGCATATCAATCACGCGCTCCGCAAGTACGCTACCCGTGGTAAGCGCGAATGAAATCCGTTCTCTGCGGCGTAGGATTAGCCCCCGGTAGAGGTCTCCCATCTTGGCGGGAATCAGATGATTAACAAACCAAGAGAGGAAAATCACCTCTCCCAGTAGGCGCGTCGGAACCGTGTGGCCTAGATTTCGCAACATCCTGCGCCACCGCACCGCCCGCGGCAGCAACGTTGTGTAGTAAACCATCAACGCAAGCAAATAGAGCCGTAAGTCTATTTGCCTGATTTCGGCCCAAATTCCCCGCCAATCGAGACCACCCAGGCGCCAAAGCGCGACCAAGAGCGCCGCCGCAACGAGAAAGGAGATGATCGTCTGCGGACTCAAGAAGCGCTGCTTGAAAGTTGCAGGCGCGCCTTCTGCTGCGTCGTTAGGCTCGATCGGGGAGGAAGTTGTGGACTCGATGACGTTGTCTCACGTTTCTAGGATGAATTACCTTCTCATAATACCGAATGCCCCGCAATCCCCGCTAACCGCCAGGCGAGTCTGCGCGCTGCCGCCCTCATCCCTCTCAAGGGCGGAATCACCGATTGTAGGCCGGCAAACTCCGGCTACGCACTCAGTGGTTCCCACTACCGGCACACTTGCCTCCCTCATGTGCTGGAATTCTTCGCTTTTAGCTCCGAAACGATGCACCTAGCAGCAAGCTTTGAACACCGTTACACTACAAAGAAGCATAGAAACTACGCAGCCACCTCCATGGTTAAGGCAAGGAGCATGAGAAATGGACCTTTTGAAGCGGCTTTGTGAAACACCAGGCATTGCCAGTCGCGAAGAGCCGATACGAAGTGTAATCTGCGAGGAGTTGGGACCGCTCGTTACAACGACCAAGGTTGACGCCCTGGGCAGCGTGATTGCCTACCGCAAGGGGCAGGGCGGACCCAAAGTCATGATCGCTGCCCACATGGACCAGATTGGCTTCATGGCGCGCCACGTGGACGAGAATGGCTTCATCCGTTTGCAACCCGTAGGCGGCTTCGATCCCCGCACGCTCGTTGCACAGCGGGTCCGCGTACACGGCAAGGAAGAACTGACGGGCGTACTCATGCCCGCCACCAAACCGACGCACCTGCTGGACGATTCCGAGCGGGGCAAGGCGCTGAAATTGGATGACCTCTTCGTTGACGTGGGGCTCTCCGGCGAACGCACGAAAGAGCTCGTTCCCCTTGGCACTCCCATTACGTTCGACCGCCCGTGCATTGATCTTGGTGACGTGCTCGTGTCGCCGGCTATGGACGACCGCGTCAGCGTTTACGTCATGATCGAGGCCATTCGCGGCCTGACCGATCATGTCGCAGAGGTCTACGCCGTTGCTTCCACCCAGGAAGAGGTCGGTCTGCGCGGCGCGACGGTCGCGGCCTTTGGCGTCGAACCCGACATCGGCTTGGCGCTTGACTCGACCTTGGCCGTAGACATACCCGGTAGCACGGAAGCGGATCGCGTCTCGAAACTCGGCGACGGCACGGCAATCAAGATCATGGATTCTTCGCTCATCTGCGACCCGCGCCTTGTAGAACACTCCCGCAAAATCTGTGAGGCAGACGACATCCCGTTCCAGATGGAAATCTTGCCGCGGGGCGGCACCGACGGCGGGGCAATTCAACGCACGCGCGACGGCGTGCCGGCGATTACGATCTCAACCCCGACGCGCTACGTGCACACGGTCAACGAAATGGTGAACAAGAAGGACGTAGCGGCTACGGTTGACCTGGTGCGGCGCTTTATCGAAACCGCCCATGAGATTGATCTCACTTGGGACTAGTCCCGCCATTCGCTCCGCAAGCATGAGTGTACAAGCGTGGACAAGCTCCCGGCTCCGATCCACGATGCGCTCCGGGGGTGGTCGCACAGCATTCATCCCGGCGCGGGACCCGCCTCGTACTTGATGCGGAACCGGAATCCGATTGTGCCAAGCCCCCTTGCACGGGCATAAAATACGTTACGCCTGCGGGCCTTCTACCCACAGGCGTAACGTTTTCTTTCTCACTAGGTAAGACGCTGCGAGCGCCGCGCGCCTACTTCACGTCCGCCGAAAAGAGAAAGTCATTGTCGCGCACGTCGCCGTGGCACTCAGTACAGCCCTCGACTTTGCCTTCGGCCTCTATCATGCCGTCGGCCGCATACTTCAGGAAGAACCACCCGTTCGCATCCGCGTTCTCGTAGCCAGCAGGCTTATACATCACCGTAACGGCGGCCAGGGTACCGTCGGGCATGTAGTTCTCTTTGAGAACCATACCGCCAACGGGAATACTCCCCGCCTTGTCCTCAATCGCCTGCATAGCGATCGCGTTGAAGTACGTGCTCAGCAAAGCGCCGTGCGGATCCTGCCCGGTGTACAAGGGCTCCGTTCCCGGCAAATGCTGCCAGGCGTTCTGATAATCGGCCGCCCCGAGATACTCTATGATGGCGGCTCCATCTGCAGCCGGGGCCTCAGCACCCATATCCTCGGACTCTTCGCTGACAGCGCATCCTGCCAGCAGTACCATCGCTCCCAAGAGCGCGGCACTGAGCAATACAAAAATCCTGCGAAGCAGAGACATACTACAACGCATACTAGCCTCCTTTCTCATTACAAAGGGCTTCAAAAGATGTGTATGATGGTATTATATCGCATTGCGCAAGACTGTTGGCTGGACAACATTGACGATAGGAGAATTATGTGAGCGCGTTGAGCAATCTGCTCCCGACCAAGAAACGCAGCCCTATCCTCAGCAAGGATGAGCGCACGGCCCTCCTCATGCGGCATCTCATTCACGTAGAACTCTTTCGTGATCTGACGAAAGCAGAGATGGAGCGCCTCTTCGGCCACTTGCCCATGTTCTCCTTTCCCAAAGACACACTTGTCTATGCTCCCGATGACCGCAGCGAGAATCTCTACATTCTCAAGATGGGAGCCGTTGACATCTACCGTCTTAGCGAAGAAGGCAAACGCCTGAGCATCCGCCGGGTGTTCATGGGTAGTGTGTTCGGCGAAATGGGACTGCTGGGGCAGTCAATGCACGGCTGCTTTGCCGAGACGGTCGCGCCCAGCCTCGTATGCGTGATGACGCGTGCTGAAATGGAAAGCCTCTTAAGCCAGCGACCCGATGTCGGCTTACGCTTCTACAAGGTAATTGGAGACCGGCTCAAGGCGCTAGAGGACCAATTGGCGCGACTTGCGTTCAGTCCGGTGCGCGCTCGTGTGGCGACCTTTCTCCTCACACACGTAGACCCTGCCAACAAGGAAGTGCGCGGGTTCACACACGAGGAGATTGGCGATAGTATTGGGGCATTGCGCTCCACGGTCACACAAACCCTGGGCGATATGGCCCGAGTCGGTGTGTTGGAGGTAAGACACAAGTGCATCCACGTGCGTGACTTGCAAGAACTTGCTGTTTTCGTAAGGGAGTAATGCAGATGTCTGAGTCGATCCGCGTCACCGTATGGAACGAATTCCGCCACGAGAAGACAGACGAGCACATCAGGGGCGTGTACCCGCAAGGTATTCACGGCGCCATCGCCGGCTACTTAGAGCAACAACCGGGTCTAGCGGCGCAGACCGCGACCCTGGACGAACCGGAGCACGGTCTGACAGAAGCAGTGCTCGCCGAGACCGACGTGCTCATCTGGTGGGGACATCAAGCGCACGGCGCCGTGGAAGATGCAATCGTGGACCGCGTGCATGCGCGCGTGCTGGACGGCATGGGGCTGATCTGCTTGCACTCCAGCCACTTCTCGAAAATCTTCAGGAAGCTCATGGGCACAACCTGCAACCTCAAGTGGCGCGAAATTGGCGAAAACGAGCGCCTCTGGGTCGTGGACCCCAGCCACCCCATTGCGGCGGGCGTGGGACAATACATCGACATTCCCCATGAGGAAATGTACGGTGAGTTCTTCGATATCCCCCAGCCGGATAGGCTGGTCTTCATTAGCTGGTTTCCAGGGGGCGAGGTCTTCCGCAGCGGCTGCTGCTACCACCGGGGCCGCGGCAAGGTATTTTACTTTCGACCCGGACACGAGACGTTCCCCACGTTCTATCAGGCGGAGGTGCGCCAAGTGATCGAAAACGCCGTGCGCTGGGCAGCACCGACGGCCGGCCCGGAGCCGGTATTCGGCAACGTGCAGCCGCTGGAAGAGGTGACCGTGCAGGAATGACCGTTCGGTGGTATGAGGCTCGGTGCGTTTGAATACTAAAGTCGGGGCGGTTCGCGAACCGCCCCGACTGTTTAACGTGTCGAAGCGAGAAATGCTCCTCACGCCGCATCCGTACAAACACGTACTTACTGGCGCAGCATTTCCTGCATTGCTACCGACACTTGCTGAGCCGCGTCAGCCACGCTACTCTCGCCGCTCAAAATCGGCGTCATGAGATGCTGCTGGAACAAAGACTGCAAGTAAGGCGCAAGGAGAGGCGGCACACCGCGACTATAGCCGAGGGCATTTGAGATTGTCGTTGCATCTTCAATCGTCAAGCTCGGCCTCACCTGTTTAATGCGCTCGCCGGAGACGTTATACACCGGATAGCCGAAGAACGTAACGGGAAGCTGGGAGAGTTCCCGTGCCAGCACCACTGCCGCCTGCGCTGCTAGGCCGGTATCTTTTGCTTGCGTGCCCACACCCAATCCCGCAACCGGCGATACCCACGTGGCCTGGCGCGTGTCGACCGGCAGTGCGGCAGCGCGGATCTGTTCCGCGCCCAGTCCCTGTCCGCCGCCGGAACGTACGGCGGTCGCCAAGCGCGCCGTATCGCTGGGCTGTGCGCCGCCACCGCCGCCACCGCGTTGGGGAAGTTGGTCGAACGAAACTACCTGCATGCCGTTGCGGTTCGAGCGCAGGAAGGAAAAGGTGCCTGCCGGCGGATTCGGAGCAATCTGGTGAAACGTTATCATGTCGCGCCATAGCTCAATGCCCCTAATTGCCTCCGGTTCGGAGAGACGCACGGCGCCGTTCTCAGCACTGAAAACCTCACCGCCGTGACTCCAAATCAAGCTCAGCAGCATCGGCACAGAGGCATGCGCATACGTGCCCCACTGCGTTCCCGAATCGTCGGTATAGGTCAAGCGTTTCCCCGCTTCAATCATTTCGGTCCAGCTCCACGATTCGCTGGGCGCGGCAACACCGGCATTCGCAAAGAGATCGGTGTCATAAGTAAGCGTGTTGATGGAACTAGAAAGAGGCAACACGAGAACTTGACCCTGCCACGTCACCGCCTCCAACGCGCCGGGGGCAAAAGCGGAGAGATCGATGCTGCCGTCTACACGAGTAGCCTGCTCGAAAGGCTCGATGATTCCCTCAGCGTAGAGCAGTGGGAGTTCGTTCATATTGCTGATCATCAAAATGTCTGGCAGCGGATCGCCGCCTGCCAATTGTCCGCTTGCCGCCGCCTCGTTCAGCGTGTCGGCGATCGGACTGAAAGGGGTTGGCGTGGGCTCCGCGTTTGCGTTGGCTGTGCCGAAGAAAGCAGCAAAATTGAAGGCAGGCCCCGGCGGCACGACGGTTAGGTTCACCTCCATCCGGAAGCCAAGACTCTGTTCGTTTATTTCGTTTGCGGCGGTCTGGAGGCTGGCAAGGATGTTGCCGGCCTGCGCTGCTTGGAAATTGGCCCCTTCCCCCTGTGGGAGGAAAACCGCTACGTTTACTGTCTTATCGCCGGAGTCCCCACCGACCAGGTCGCTAAAAAAACCACAACCGGATGCGAGACTTGCCGCTAGCGGCACGCCCCCGATCAACCCTAGAAACGAACGACGCGTCATTCCCATTGCTAATCTCTCCTTGTGGGCCCCGCCGGACCTAATCTGAAGTTTGCCACTAACCATTCATTCCTGAGGAATTTGCATGAGTGTTCTTGTCTATATCTGGCGCGGACGCAGTCTCTTTACGTCTACGCCGAAGATTTCTTAGCACATTATAGACGATTCAGTGTTGACAATCGAGAATTCAGTATCGCCAAGATATTGGTGATGACGAGCATTTAACAAGCTCAATCGCCAAACCGCACGGCACTCTCACACTGCCCCATGCTAATGCGTGATTGTCAAGAGAATGTGAAGACGGCATTAGTACACCTAGGTTTGAAGCCTTAGCGAGGCAGCGGTTCTTGTCAATTGCATATTGCCTTTTGGTGTCATTCCGAGCGTAGCGGCGAACCAGAGTTCGAGGAATCTAGAATGCTCTCGACTCTAGATTCCTCGCCGCAGAGTTTATCCTGAGCCTGCCGAAGGGCTCCTCAGAGAATGACAGTTTGAGGGTCTGGCTTAGGCCTAGGTACGGCCACGTGACTTGCATGTGACCCATCTAAACCCAAAACTACTAATTCCGTGTGAAGAAATGACAACGGGAGGAGAATTGGGAACCACTTACGCAAACAGTTCGCTTGCATGAGAAAGCACGCCGCGATGACCTGGCTTATGGCTTTGCCGGCGCAGAGACATGCAACCGACACGCGAAATAACTCCACTCGCGGCGGACCGCGCTATTGTTCGGTCGGAGCCTCAGGAACAGCCTTCGCAGCCTCGCCACAGCACATATTTCAACACCATCTCAACCGACCCGGCAAGGAACGAAGAACAAGTGCCACTCACAGCAAGACCGTTCATGGTTCGACGGGCTCACCACGAACGGTCTGCGGGCTGCAAATCTCTTCACAAGGGCCCCTGGGCCGGAAATCTAAAGGGGCAGAGAGATATCTCCACCTTGCTCAGCCGATTGGAACGTCGCCACACACACTTCCAAGGCACGGCGGCCGTCGTGACCGTCGGGCATGGGCGTCGTACCGTTGCGCACGCTGTCGTAGAAGGCGGCCAGTTGGTTGCGCATTCCCACTCTGTTGCCTTCGACCTCGACCTCTTCCCGCTTGCCGTCGTGGGTTGCCAGACGCATGCCGGAGTGTCTATCGACGTGCAGCGCGCCCTTGGTGCCGGCGATACCGAAGTTCGACGCGCCTGCCGGGTATATCTGGCTGCTGTGCAACGAGCCAATTGCGCCATTCTTGAAATTCAGCGTTGAGATAAAGGTATCTTCAATGTCCGTATTGGCGAACGCGCCGAACGTCGCGTTGCCATGCACTGAATCTACCGCGCCGCCCATCCAGAGCACCAAATCGAGCTCATGCACCGAAGAAGACCACGTGCCTCCCACCAAGTCGCGGCTTAGCCGCCACGCGCCCACGCCAACGGGCGAGCGTCCGCTCAAGCGCGTCCCCCAAACTAGCTTGAGTTCGCCGATGTCACCGTTCTCCAGCCGTTTGTGCATTTCGACATAGATGGGCCAATAGCGCATAACGAAGCCAAGCATAAGGGGCACGCCGTTACTTGAGGCGGCGTCGATCATGGCATCGCAATCTTCGAGCTTCAGCGCCATCGGCTTTTCGCAGAATACGGCAACTCCGGCGTTCGCTGCTTCGACGCAGATCTCCCGATGCGTCGCAGTGGGAGTCACGACCAATACGGCATCCAGCTTCTCGTCCAGCAGATCGCCGTGGTTGGAGAACGCCTTCACACCATGCTCATCTGCCACTGCTTGGGCGGACTCAATGTTGACGTCCACCACGCCGACCAACTCGACGCCTTCCATCTCATGCGATATCTTCGCTTCGCTCGGCCCAAGGCCTCCACACCCGATTACACCGGTACGCAACGTATTCGCCATGGTCGAACCCTCCTCATCGCTCACTAGTCTAAGACACATCCGTTTGCATCACGCGGATTTGGACATCATGATAGCAGCTAGCTTGCCCGATGGGAACTGTGCGGCCGGGCGGGCGCTATCACAGGGTTGGAAGTGCCGTGCGCGTGCAAGTCTGGCTACAATAGAGCCATGGTTGTCTTGGTTATTCGCATAGGAGAACACAATGGCGGAAAAGTTTCGCGTAGGCATAATCGGTTGCGGCTGGATGGGCAAGTCGCATGCGCAGGCTTATGCCGAATTAGATGCCGTACAGATGGTAGCCGCCTCAGATACCCATCCCACGTCCCTGGCGGAGTTGCAGGAAGAACACAGCATCCCTAGCGGCTATGCCGACTATCACGACATGCTGGCTAAGGAAGACTTGGATATCGTCAGTGTCTGCTCTTGGCCGGGGCTGCACGCCCCCATGTCGATTGCCGCCGCCGAAGCCAAGGTGCCCGGTATTATCTGCGAGAAGCCCATGACGCGCACACTGGCTGAGGCCGACGCGATGATTGCCGCCGCCGAGCAGCACGGCTCCAAGCTCGTGATCGGACACCAGGGACGCTTTCGCAAGCAGACGAACGCCATGCGCAGCCTCATCGCCGACGGCGCTATCGGCCGGGTGGAGATGCTCTACATTCAGCAGGCCGGCGGGCTCACAAACAGTTCAATTCACAACGTGGACTATGCGCGCTACATTCTCGGCGATCCCAAAGTGAACTGGGTCATGGGATCGGTTGAACGCCGCACCGACCGCTATGAGCGCGCCCAGCGCATCGAGGACCGCGCCCAAGCCCTTATCGGTTTTGCGGGTGGTGTGCGGGGCGTGTTGGAATCGGACATTGGTGACGACCGGCGGGTGCAGCCCTGCGTCGTCTATGGTTCTCACGGCAGCATCTTCCCCGGGAGCAAAGGCATACGGGTGCTGGACTCCAAGGGGATCACTGAGGTCTCGTTCAATGAGCCGAATACACAGGCGCTTCAGGCGCAAGAGTTGATCGAGTGGATCCAGGGGCGACGCGAGCATCGCGGGCGTGCACACAACGGCCGCCAAGCATTGGAAGTGCTGCTGGCGATATCCGCCTCAACATACACGCGCGGCATTGTCCATCTGCCGCTGGAAATCTCGGATTACCCGCTGGGGCTTGCCATAGATGAGGGCGTACTGCCGGTCGAACAGCCCGGCGCCTACGACATCCGGGGCTATCTGGTGCGAAAGGACTGAGCGGGGTACACTATTCCAAAGATGGAGGCGCAGCAATACGGTCTACCTTCATGGTCGTCTTTCTGAATGTTGCCGGTAGACGGGTAGCACAGGTTTGAAAACTGCGGTCCTTCGCAGCGCCGGTAGACGGGTAGCGCGGGTTTGTAACCTGCGGTTCTTCACAGCGCCGGTAGATGGGTAGCGCGGGTTTGAAATCCGCGGTCCTTCGCAGCGCCGGTAGACGGGTAGCGCAGGTTTGAAAACTGCGGCCCTTCGCAGCGCCGGTAGACGGGTAGCGCAGGTTTGAAACCTGCGGTTCTTCACAGCACCCTAATTAGGAGACCTGATGCTGCATACTAAGGAACACCTGCCCGGTCCTAATGATCCTGGACGCAATATAAGGAGCGATTGAAATGGCGGTACAGAGCGCGCAGATACTGTCGCAGGACGAGTTGGCGGCAAAACTGGCGGAGCAGCCTCGCGTTGAGCTAGGTACTTTTCCAACACCCCTAGACTCTTGTCCCCGGCTCTCCGAGGCCGTTGGCGGGCCGCCGATCTACATTAAGCGTGACGACCTCACGGGGCTGGCCCTTGGAGGCAACAAGACGCGGAATTTAGAGTTTCAAATTGGGTCAGCGCTGGCGCAAGGCTGCGATAGCGTAGTCGCCGGTGCCGATACCCAGTCGAATCAATGCCGTCAGGCCGCCGCAGCCTGCGCCAAGGTGGGGCTGGATTGCTTTCTCGTGCTCTCCGGCGGTCTCCACACGGAGGTTCAGGGCAACCTCCTGCTCGACCACATCTTTGGGGCGGACGTTACCGTGCTTGAAGACGCGAACATCGATAATCTGCAGGAGCAAATCGACCCTATCGAGGCGAATTTGCGCGCCCAGGGACGGAACCCGTACCGGATTACGAGCAAATATCCGGAACCGGCGCTGCGGGCGATGTGCGGCTACCTGAGTTGCGCTCTGGAGCTTTCGACACAGCTCCCATCGCTCCCGCAACCGCCGAGCACTATCTTCATCACCTCCGGTTCCGGCACGACCCACGCGGGCTTCGCTGCCGGTATCAAGGTGCTGGGTCTGCCCATCAAGGTGATCGGCATCTCCATCAAGGAGGCCGCCGACGAACAGCGCGAAAACGTAGCGGCACGCTCGCAAACGCTCGCGAAAGAACTCGACATTCCCTGCGGCCTCTCAGTGGACGAGGTGCACGTATCGGGTGACTTTATCGGTGAGAAGTACGGCGTGGCGACACAGGATGGTATGGCAGCGCTGCGGCTCACCGCCCAGCAAGAGGGTATTCTGCTCGATCCGGTCTACACCGGCAAGACGATGTCCGGTGTCATCAGTATGGCGCGCAGCGGCGCAGTCCCCGCCGATCAGCCGGTCATCATGGTGCACACCGGCGGCATTCCGGCGCTCTTTGCCTACCACGAAGAACTGATGTCAGCGCTGTAAGCGGCTTGCATCCGGTTCTCAGGGGGTAGCCTCTTGCTTTCCTCTTAGCGAGACTCATACTCCACGGTCTCTACACAGACTCAAATAAAACTCTTCTTTCGCCGAACGAAATCGGAATATAGCACCGATTTCGCACTTGGGTTGGTTTTAAGTAGCTTGACTTAGCAGCATTGTAGATATAGCATCTAGACAGAGTTGAGGCCATAGCGTCAATCGAGAAGGCGGCGGATCGAGAGCCGTCTCTTGCTGAAGGCGCGAGACAGAAGGAGACACTCCAAGATGAATTTTACTCGTACACTGAAGGTCACGCGGCGCACAGCGCTCGCAGGCATGGGGGCAGGTGCCCTTGGCGCGGTGATTGCCGCTGCCTGCGGACAGGCGACGATGACGCCGGAGGAAGCGCCGAAAGCTGAGATGAAGGAGGAGGCGCCCAAGGCCGAGGCTACGGCAATGCCGGAGGTCGAAACTACGACAATTTCCATGATCTCGGCGGAGAAGCCGACCACTCGTCCCGTTCTGGAGCCGATTCTCGCCGATTTCACCGGGCAGATGCCGCATATTGCGGTTGACCTGGTGCCTTCCGGCGGCTGGGGCGAGGTGAGAACGAAGTTCTACGCGGCCCAAGCGGCCGGCGACCCGATTAATATCATGGAGAATGGCTGGAGCGCAGTTCTGACCACGTTTGAGACCGGCGTAACTATTGACCTCGCGCCTTTCTTTACGCGGGACAAGATTGACCCGGAGGCTACCTTTGCCGCGCCGGCGATTGGCATGTGGACGGTTGAGGGCAAAATCCTCGGGATGCCGATCACCATGTCGGTGGATTCAATGGCCTATAACGTTGATCTCTTCGAGGCGAACGGTATCAATCCGCTGCCGGTGGATTTGGACGATACCGATTGGAATATGGAAACCTTCTTGGACTTGGCAACCAAGCTCACCAACGACGACCGCACGCAGTTCGGGCACGGCGGCGGCATTACCTGCTCCAACGGCGGCGGTATTGGCACCGGCACCTATTGGGGGGCGGGCCCGTGGGACTCGGCAGCCGGCCGCGCAACCATAGACACGCCGGAATTCATCGATGCCCTAGACTGGTGGCGCGATTTCGGCGACAGCCACCGCGTGACGCCGAACGCTGACGAGCGTGCAGGGGCCATGGGCGGTCAAAGCGGCAACGTCTTCATGTCCGGCAAAGTGGCGATGCAGCTTACGTGCACCTCGTTCCGGGATGCGCCCTTCCGTTGGGCCATAGGGACAATGCCGTACTCCGGCGAGGGGCCAAGCCAATCGGGACGCACGTGGACCCACCCGCTGCAGATGGCTGACGACGGAGTCGATCAAAACGATCGCTCGTGGGACCTCTTCAAGTGGCTCCTGCAACCGGAGAACGGCGGACGCTATCCGCCGTCCGCGGGCCATGTCGTCTCGCCGCTCCTCGATGACAACGCTTCCACGCTCGCGCAGGATGGCTACAAAGAGAGCCTGGGCGTTGATCCCAGAGCGTTCTTGCTCCATTCACGCACGACGAAACCGGCCGGTTGGGGCCTCTGGACGTTTACCGAGTTCGGAGAAATTTCCGGCGATCTCAATGCTCGTTACCGCGACGAGTTCAATGCAGGTTCGCTCACGGCTGCGGAGTATGCACGCTGGGCCGCTGATCTCATCAATGCGACCCTTGGTGGTAAGTAGTCGGATTCACCGTTAACCAGGGCACCGAGTTTCGCTTCTCCAAAGCGTAGCTATAGGGCCTGGATGCGGGAATATTCGTCAAAGGGGCGACGCGTAGGGGCACGATATATCGTGCCCCTACGTGATAGTTGGGGAAGACGCTCCCAGTCATTCTCGCGGAAGCGGGGAACCATCTTCTTGCGGCGCCGGACTGTGCCGTCAGGCTAACTACCAAGCGACCACAGCCAAGAGTTCTTCTCCTATCGAATGACCCCCCGATCACTATGGTAGGCAACTTGCCGGCGAACTCCGCACAACCACCTGAGATTCCTCCCTTTCGCTCTGAATGGCGGTAGCGTAGAAGGAGCATTCCTATGATAGGTCTCCCAGAGATTGAGCTAAGACTCGGTGTCGGCGCCGAGCGCATCAACCCGCCTCTTGGCGTGCCGCTGCCGTTAGCCTATTCCGGCGGCGGCTCACCGGTTGCAGTAGAGGGCCGGTACGATGACTGCTGGGCGCGGGCGCTGGTGCTGCAGCAAGACGATATCCGCCTAGCAATCGTTGCGGTTGACCTTTGTACCATGCGCGACGACCAGTACCAAGCGATAGTCGACCGCATCGCCGCCCGCTGCCGGATCCCTGACGAAAACATTCTTATTGCGTGTACGCACAATCATTCCAATGCGTCGCTCTTGGAACCTTTTGATGCGCCGCCCTCGCCATGGCAGGAAACCCTGAATGACCTGATCGTCTCTGCCGTCTATCAAGCATCCCGGAGTTTGGAGCCGGTATCTCGTATCCGCATCGCTACGGCAAAGTACGGACGCGTCGCGCATAACCGGCGCGTGGTGCTGCCGGATGTCTGCGACGAAGTCGAAGTCGTGTGCATGCTCATCGGCGCTGAACCGAAATGGGAAGCCATTATAGAGCGATTGGCAGTCACGCTAGGAACCACGCGGGAACAGTTGGGCATCTCGAGCGAACCTATCGAGCCCCAAGGGATTGTAGACGATGACCTAAGACTGTTGACCTTCGAATCCGGCGAGGGCAAGACGCTAGCCAGCATCGTGAGTGCCGCATGTCACCCGGTTACCCACAGCTTCGCCGACCGGCATACGTGCGCCGACTACCCCGGTTATCTTGTAAGGCTAGTGGAGCATGAGTTGGGTGGAATGGGGCTCTTCCTGCAAGGCTGCAGCGGCGACGTGCGCCCGCGCTATCGCGAATCTGTATATGCGGAAGTAGAACGGGTAGGCCGACAATTCGGCAGCGCATTGCTCCAAGCGGTGAGCAGGCTGCAGGACGCCGAGGGGCCGCACGTTATCGGTGCAGTAAAGCAACAGGTCGAACTGCCGTTGAAGCAGCACCATACGCGCGAACAGCAGCAGTCCCGACTTGATGAGCTGGAGCAAGCGGTGGGGGAGATGGCCCAAACTCCGGTGGCTGGCACCGCAGTCATCCGGGAACGTTGGGCCGTATACCAGGAATGCGCGTTTCTACGCTACCAATTGCGGTGGGGCGATTTGGAAACCCGGCAGACAGACTTGAAACGCCAAAGTGTCGGAGCGATGCTACAGGCCGTTCGGTTGGGAAACGTACTCTTGCTCACCTCGCCCGCAGAGGTCTTTGCCGCGACGGGCATAGAACTCTCCGCCTGGGCGGCAGAACAGGGCTGGCAAGGCAGTATCGTCTCATCCTGCACGAACGGGTACATCAACTACATCCCACCCCGCGCAGAGGCTGAGCGGGGTGGCTTTGAGCCAAGCTGTACCATGCTCGCTCCAGGCTCATGCGAACAGATGGTCGTCGCATTGGAGGCGTTGGGGCAGCAGCTCTCGGACTAGGCCGGTCCCGGCCAGTCCTCCTGAATATTTGCAGTAACAGAGGAACACCGAATTCAGGAGACACGTTGGGTAAAGAGCCGCGGAATGTCCCTTCAATCCGAATGCAAAAGAGCGCCCAAGTGGGCGCTCCCTCATTCCCGTAGCACTACCGGGGCCTACCATCGGCAAGCCCAGCAGAAATTCTACGTCGCCATGCCCGGATAGGGACGCGTGCGGGGCTTCTTGGCGCTGTCATCGCTGTCTTGCGGCGGTGAGGCCGGCTGTTGGTCTTCATTGTCCACAAGCGTACTTGCCGCCTGGGTATCTACGTCGTCGGAGGGTTCAGGCTTCTCTTCGAAGAAGGAACTGAAGGCCTTCCCGTCGAATGTCTCAACCTCTATCAACGTGTCGGCAATCTCCACTAGCTTGTCCTTGTTCTCGGTGAGTACACTCGATGCCCTATCGTGGGCCTCCTGAATCAGGCCTTCGACTTCGCCATCAATTTCTTGCGCTACGGCCTCACTGTAGTTGCGCTGCTCTTGAATGTCGCGTCCCAAAAAAATCAACTCTTCCTTACGGCCGAACGCGCGGGGGCCGAGCTTCTCGCTCATGCCGTATTCCATCACCATACGCCGCGCCAAGCTGGTGGCCATCTCGATATCGTTGGAAGCTCCGGTGGTCATCTCGCCAAAGACCAGCACTTCCGCCGCGTATCCACCGAGGGCAAACGCTATCTGCTGCCTAAATTGGGAACGCGTCCAAAGGTGGCGGTCTTCCGGCGGGAGAACCCGCGTGTACCCACCGGCACGACCCCGTGCCACGATGGAAATCTTGTGTACCGGGTCGACGTCCGGCAGCAATTGCGCCACCAGAGCGTGGCCCACCTCATGGAAAGCCGTGATTTTCTTCTCGCGAGGGCTGATGATGCGGCTGCGCCGTTCCGGTCCGGCAAGCACGCGCTCGACGGCTTCTTCAACCTCTTCCTGGCTAATGGCCTTCTTATTGCGTCTCGCGGCCAGCAACGCCGCCTCATTGAGCAAGTTCTTCAGGTCCGCACCGGAAAAGCCTGGCGTTTGTCGCGCAATGGTCTCCAAATTCAAGTCTTCCGCCAGCGGTTTATCCTTGCCGTAGAGTTGCAGAATGTGCTCGCGGCCCCTCACGTCGGGGCGGTCAAGGACCACCTGCCGGTCGAAGCGGCCAGGGCGCAGGAGGGCAGGGTCCAGCACGTCGGGGCGGTTTGTCGCCGCCAGCACGATCACGTTGACACTGCTCTCGAAGCCATCCAACTCCACGAGAATTTGGTTAAGGGTTTGTTCGCGCTCGTCGTGGCTACCGCCCAGCCCGGCGCCGCGTTGCCGACCAACGGCGTCGATTTCGTCAATGAAGACGATGCAGGGCGCGTTGCGTTTGGCTTGGTCGAAAAGGTCGCGCACCCGCGAGGCGCCGACGCCAACGAACATTTCAACGAATTCCGAACCGCTAATACTGAAGAACGGCACGCCTGCCTCACCGGCTACGGCCCGGGAAATATGCGTCTTGCCGGTTCCGGGCGGCCCCACGAGCAGTACGCCTTTAGGAATCTGTGCGCCTAACGCCTGGAAGCGCTCAGGATACTTGAGGAACGCCACGACTTCCTGAAGCTCTTCTTTGGCCTCCTCCACACCAGCCACTTCCGCAAATGTGATGGTTGGATTATTGCTCTTGAAGACTCTGGCTTTGCTCTTGCCAAACGAGAGGGCTTGATTATTCGAGCCCTGCGCCTGGCGCATCATGAGCAGCAGAATTCCGCCAAAGATGAGAATGGGAAGGAAGGTGCCGATAATGGGAAGGAAATTGCTGAATTGGCTGGGCTCTTGCACCGACACGTCCACTTGATCGTAACCGACGCCGCTATTGTGCAGTGCATCGAGAATGTCAAACTGGTCCCACTTGAGAGTGGTGATCCGCTTATCGTCAATCTCAGCTATGAGTCGATTGTCTGAAATTATGACGTGCGGGAGCTCGCTGCTTGTCCACGCTGCATTCTGGACAATAGCAATGAATTCGGATAGGGAAACCTTAGTATTTTCGCGCGGCTCCGGAGCAAACAGGGTAAAGATGATAGCCAGAATCGCTACCGTGATGACCAGGTAGACGAAACCATTCTTCAACCACTTACTATCCACTACGCTCTCCCTAAATCAGACGCTCTGTAAAGGACAACGTTCGCTATATCTAATTTTGTGGTCGCCACGCTCATTATACCATACCGCTTTGCGCACCAATTCACCTACGTGCCTCTCGTGTTGCGCCGACCTTCAGTACCTGCCACGTGGCCGGGATGTCAATCACACTCTTTGCTTTTGGTAAGTTCTGTGTCACGAAGCTCTGCGCCGCGAGATTCCAATTAGCCTAGAGAAGCCTCACCCCCTCTGACTGGAGCCTGCACAACAGCAGATATAATACCAATTACAAGGCTAGTTTAGAAAGCTGGGAATTTGACGATGCTTGATTAAGAGGGTTGCGCGCCCGATGAAAAGCAGACTTGTGGTATCGCATCATCGACGTGACATCACATTAGGACATCTATGTCGATGGTACAGCACTTGGCTTGCCGGCGGTTTCTTCAACTTCCATGCCTGAGGTGACACCGGTTGTGTAGAGATCGGCATAGAATCCCCTTGCTGCCAGCAAGTCTTCGTGCACACCGCGCTCAACGATCTTCCCGTCGCGCAGCACGAGGATGCTGTCTGCGTTCTTGATAGTTGAGAGGCGGTGGGCAATGACGAACGCCGTACGTCCTTGCAGGAGGGTAGCAAGGGCACGCTGGATGAGGATTTCTGTATGGGCGTCGACACTGCTCGTCGCCTCATCGAGGATTAGGATGTGCGGATCGATGAGCAGCGCGCGGGCAAAGCAGATCAACTGTCGTTGCCCGACGGAGAGTCTTCCGCCTCGCTCCATCACCGCAGTTTCATAACCATCCGGCAGACGTTGGATGAAGCCATCGATCCCCACGGTTCGCGCCGCTGCCTCAACCTCCTCCATGCTGGCCTCGGGCCTCCCGTAGCGTATGTTTTCCAAAATCGAGCCGGAAAAGAGGAAACTATCTTGGAGCACCATACCAACTTGGCGGCGCAGCGAACCAATCTGCACGTCCCGCAAGTCGTGGCCGTCGATCATGATACGCCCTTCCTGCACGTCGTAGAAGCGCATCAGAAGGTTGACGATGGACGTTTTGCCCGCCCCGGTGGGGCCCACAAGCGCTATCGTCTCGCCCGGCTTCGCTTCCAAGTTGATCTCTGTGAGCACCGGTTGCTCGGGATCGTAGCCAAACGTCACGTCTTCGAAACGCACGTGGCCGTTCACTTCCGTCAGCGCCGACGCGTCCGGTTTGTCGACAATCTCGGGGTCGGTATCGAGCAAAGCAAAGATACGCTCGCCGCCCGCCATCGCCTGCTGGAGGTTGGTGTACCAGGCCGAAATCTCACGGATGGGATTGAAGAATTGCTGAACGTAGGAAAGAAACGCCACCAAGACTCCGATACTGATTGCTCCATTCAGCACGCGATATCCGCCATAGACAATCACCAAACCGATAGCCAGCGCAGTGACTAGCTCCACAGCCGGCGGGAACGCCGCCATAACCCGCGCCGCCCGTACCGAGGCGTCGAGATTCTCACGGTTGGTGCCCTGAAACTGGCGGTAGTTGAGATCCTCGCGCGTAAAGGATTGGGCGACGCGCACACCACTGATGTTCTCTTGCAGATTCGCGTAGACCTTGCCGACTCGGTGCCGTACCTCACGAAACCGGCTCCGCGCTTGGCCACTGAATATGCGCGTAATCAAAAACATGATCGGCAACACCACGAACGTAGCGAGGGAGAGCAGGGGATCCAAAATCACCATGACACCAAGAATGAGGCCAAGACCCAACAGATCGGCCACGAGCGTCATAGTGCCCTGGGAGAAGGCATTGTTGAGGGCGTTCACGTCGCTCGTAACGCGGGCAATGATCACGCCGATTTCATTGCTATCGAAGTAACGAAACGAGAGCTTCTGCAGGTGGGTAACGACCTGTACCCGGAGGGCGTGCAGCATGCGCTGTGATATCGCCGCGATCATGGCGCCGTGCGTATAGGAAGCCACACCCATGACTATGAGGCTGAGTAGATAGAAAGCCGCCGCAAATGCCAGCATGCGTGTGTCTTTTTCGACAATGCCGTCGTCGATTGCAATTTTTATTAGGAGTGGCCCAGCCATAGTTGCACACGACGTAACCAGCACGAGAAAGATGGCCACGAAGAGCTGTCCGCGATGAGGTCCAAGGTACGGCAGCATGCGCTTGACGACGTTCTGGTCGTAGAGCTTGGCGTCCGGGTCGAGTTCGGCAAAATCGTCGCCGCCGCCGTGCCAACTGCCGCCTCCCCGCGACCCCATACTGCCGCCGCCGCGCCATCCGCCGCCCATGTCGGAGCCACCGCTTATCATACCGGCCTACCTCGGGGTGTCTCGGCGCTTTCTGCCACAACGACTGCCCCATCAAGGCTCAGGCTGTCCGTTTGTGCCGCGCGCTGCCGCTCCATGTGCTCTTCTTGCTCCTGCAATTGGTACACGTACATGTCGCGATAGAGACCTTCCTGAGTCACCAGCTCTCCATGTGTACCTCGCTGCACTATCTGCCCTTCGTGTAGAACGACGATCTCCTGTGCCTCGCGCACACTGGAAATTCGTTGCGCAACGATGAACGTCGTCCGTCCGCGCATGAGCTCCTTGAGTGCCTCCTGCAAGTCTGCTTCAGTCCGTGTATCAACCGCCGACGTGGACTCATCGAGGACAAGGACGCGTGGGTCAAGCAAGAGTGCGCGCGCTATGGCAATACGCTGCTTCTGACCGCCGGAAAGGGTTACACCCCGCTCGCCGACGTGCGTCTCGTAGCCGTCCGGGATTTGCATGATGAAGTCATGGGCCTGCGCGGCCTTGGCGGCCGCTATGATGCCTTCCTCAGTCGCGTCCGGTCGCCCGTATGAAATATTTTCTCGAATCGATGCGGCGAAGAGGAATGTCTCCTGCGCCACCAGGCCGATGTGCTGCCGCAGCGCCCGGAAGGTAAGGTCGCGGATGTCGTATCCATCCAACGTAATTCGTCCGCCTGTCACGTCATAGAAGCGGGGCAACAGATTGATAATGGTGCTCTTGCCGGAACCGGTGCTGCCAACGATACCAATTACCTCACCCGCCTTCGCCTCGATGGTGATGTCTTCGAGCACCGGTAAGCCGCTCGCGCCATAAGAGACCGAATCGAACTTGACGTTTCCAGCTACTGAGGCCATGTCAACGGCATCGGGCTTCTCCTCGATCTCTGATTGGGTATCGAGAATCTCAAAGATGCGCTCGCCGGCCGCGACTGCTCGCGCGTAGGTATTAATCGTCATGCCCAGCATCCGGATCGGGCGCTGGAGCATCATGAGGTAGGCACTGAACTCCACCATGGTGCCGAGCGATATCGTACTATCAATGACTTGCAGGCCCCCGTACCAGATCACCGCAGTAGTCCCGATACCGGCAATGAACTGGAGCAGCGGGTTGCGCATGGCAAAGAGTTCCATGGTCTTTGACGTTGCAACCGCCAGTCGGTCCGAGCTGTATAGGAACTTGGCGGTTTCCTGTTCTTCCTGGGCGAATGCCCGCACCACCCGCATACCGGAGAGGTCTTCCTGCAAGACGGTACTGAGCTGCGCTGTCTCCTGTTGCACCCGGCTGAACATCGGCCGCAGTTGGCGCGCAAAGAGCACGGCAATCACGAAGAGCACCGGCATCGTCGCCAGGGAAAGAAGCGCTAACTTCCAGTTTATCAATAGTAGAACGACAAGCACCGCCACGAACGTCAGCAGCATGAGGGCGCCGTTTATAAGGCCTTGCGAGACGAAGAAGCGGATCTGCTCCACATCGCTCGTGGCCCGCGACATGAGCTGTCCGGTTTGGGAGCGATCATGGTACGCAAAGGAGAGGCGCTGATACTGGTTGAAGATGCGGTTGCGCAAGTCGAAGCAAACGCGCTGCGAAAGGTATTCGCCCACGAACACCTGTGAAAACGTAAAAACGCCCTTAACAAGCGTAGCGGCAAGGATTAGACCGGCGAAGAAGAGGAGCGGCTGTATCTGTTCGAGCACAGGTGTGCTGTCAACGGCCTCAACGATCGAACCGGCGAAAATGTAAAAGTCTTTTTCAAGCGCTTCGACAACGACATTAACGACATTGCCGAACAGGCGCGGGATTACGAGACTGAGGAGGGCACTGCCGGCCAGGGCACCATAGGCAAGGAAGGCGAGCTTCCGGTAGCGCCACGTGTAGAAGAAAAGTCGTCGCAGCGTATCCATATTCGGCTACCCTACACCTCCTCTTCTCTGCGCGCCGTTTTCGCGTCTGCGCGCCGTTTTCGCGTCTGCGCGCCGTTTTCGCGTCTGCGCGCCGTTCTCTCGCGGTGCTGTACTCCTAGCTGACGGAGAATTGTAGGCTGTACTCGCACGTTTACGTTAATGTGCATGCTAGCACGCGCAGTATGGCCAGTCAACCGAATTTCTTCGACGGGATTTATCCGCATCCCCCCAGCGAGTTCTTGCATTTTGGCGATACCAAGAGATCGGGCCGAAGCATTCACGTGGTGGCACGCCGGTTGTGGGCCACTTCCGCCAGCGAGCCGCCACTAAGAGTTTCTATACATCTATACCTGGCATCGCGGACAGACATGGGTGCCGCGTTGCGCCACGACGATGCGCTCGATGGGAGTGCCGCAATCAAAGCAGGGCTCACCCGTCCGGCGGTAGACCGCCAGGTGCTCACGGTGGCGGCCCGGCTTACCCTCAGCGTCGCTATAGACGGCGTCGAAGGTGGTACCCCCGTTTGCAATCGCCGCGCGCAGTATGCGGCGCGTTGCGTCGAGAAGGAGGACAACCTCCTCGTCATCGAGCGCATCGGCCGGACGGCGGGGATGGAGCTTGCAGGCGAAGAGCACTTCATCCACGTAGATGTTGCCCAGACCCGCAATGAAGTGCTGATTGAGCAGGAGCGCCTTCAGTGCGGTTGTGCGGCTTGCAAGGCGTTCCCGCAGGATATCAGCCGTAAGCGACGAATCGAAGGGCTCCGGGCCAAGCGGGGCGAAGAGTTCTGCCAGGCGGGCATCGTCCACCAGCCAAATGCGGCCGAAGCGCCGCATGTCAAAGAAGCAAAGCACGTGTCCGGATTCAAGATTCCACTGCGCGCGCAGGTAGCGAATGTCCTCCACCGGTCGCAAGAGCCTGAGCCGGCCGCTCATCCGCAGATGCACAACCAGATTCAGGCCTTCAAGGGCAAACACCAGGAATTTCGCGCGGCGGTTGACCGCAACGATGCGCCGGCCCGGCAGCAGCGCTACGATCGCATCCGGGCCTGGCTCAGCCACGGCATGAGGATCGAGCAGCGACACCGCGGCAATAACGTCCCCGCAAAGATGGGGCACCAAGCTGCGGCGAATGGTTTCAACTTCAGGAAGCTCAGGCATGATAAGCCCGTCACCTATTCACCTTCTAGTAATCCCCCAAAACTCCCCCGGCGACGGGAAGCAGGCGAAACGTGGCGCGCAGGCAGGCTGCGCAGCGTCACGTTGCGTATAGCTGCTAGCGCAGGCGTTCGCCGGCAAGGCGTAGCTCTCCCGGCAGGATCTCGACGCTCGTTACACGTATCCCGTACTCCGTCCTGAAATACGTGTCGAGGGATTCATTGACCTCAGCGGTGGCCTCCGCCATGTACGATTCCGGCACGGCGATGAAGCCAATCCTTCCCTTCACCATCTCAGCCTCTACTCTACCGTTGCGCATGACGAGACGTCCGCTCACCTGGATTGTAGTACGGAGAGCACGTTGAAGCATGCCCCGGATAACGAAGGCGTCGCGCTCGAACGTAAGGACAACGTTTGTTACCTGCCCTTCATCGTTTCTTGCCACGATGGCTTCTTCGATCTTAGGAATCAATTCGCGGTCGATAATGGTCAACATGCATTGTCTCGGCGCTGCGAAGGGGTCTTGGAACTCATCCATTGCCGGCAGCCCCCATTGCGGCGGCAGACAAGACACCCTCGCCCGCGGCGCGGATTGGGATACTTGGGGTGTTTCTCCGGTCTCCGGCGCTTCTAACTCGCCGCAGTGCACGAGGAACAGCATGCAGGCGACGACGACTAATCCTTTGGCTAGTGACCGCATTCGCCCCATAGCACAGCACCTCGGTACGCGGCATCACGTCCTAATTAAATCCATCGTATAGAATCCACCGGCATTGGTGTTGGAGACGGAGCATCGGCGCATGCCGCTCTGCCGGCGCCGGCATAGTAGAAAGCCCCGCGCGGCGACTTCGCTCATAGTGCAAACGTCGTGGAGGCGCGGGCTTTGCGTTTGCCGGTAGCGACTTAGAGTGAAAAATCTCATGTCTCGCGCGTTCGCTTAGAGGTGCAAAAGCCAGTGAATGCACACGGGTTAGAGACCCTCCCGGCGTTCAAGAATTCGGCGCTACTGTTCGAGGCGCTCGCCCGTTACGACAATCTTGCCCGGCAAGATCTCAACACTCTCTATGCGTAGTCCACTTTCTGCACCGATTTCTTCAGCCAGGAACTCGTTTGCCTGCACTGTCAGTGGATCGAGCAATGCTTTCGGCATCACCAAGACGCCCAACCGGGCCTCCGTGAACTCGATCTGTACGGTGTCGTCGCTTACAACGAAGTGCCCCGTGGCCTGGATGTTGGCGCGAAACGGCGTCGTAATCGTGCCGCTTGCCACAAACGCGTCCTGCTCGAACGTGACGACCAAGTTAGACACCGGCGGACTATCGACGGAAGCAATCACCTCGCCCAGCAGTGCGGTGAGATCGCTATCGGTGACCTCGATGGTGAAGCGGCCGGGCTCATCGGCCTGTTGGATGGCATCTTCCGCTCGCTGAATTGCCGTTGTTTCCTCTGTGCTTGCCGCTGGGGCCGCCGTCGCCGCCGGAGCCGGTGTCCCGGACTCACCCACGTCACTTTCGGTTGTTTGAGACGGCGCAGCCTCCCTTACTATCGTGACGGTCGGTGTCGGCTCAGCGCTAAACCCAAATAGCCTGCTCAACCCCGGAATTTCCACTGCGCCAATCCCTGCAAGAAAGAACACACCTACAAGGAGAAGCACGAGGAATAGGGTGAAAAACAGTACGGAAAGGGCCTTATAGACTTGCCACAAACATCCCATAGTCACTATCCAGGTTCAGGAGTAGCCGCTCTCTCAATGGTACAATACCGGCGGCATTCGGCCATTTCCTCTTTAGCCGTGGTACTGTCGTCCTCTCAACCATGGGGGTGTCTTATGGAGATCAATGTAGTTTATGTGATCGCGCTGCTATTCTACTTTCTCCCATTCTGTGTGGCCTTACTCCGGCTACACACTGGCCGCACAAAGATTTTCTTTGTGAATCTCCTATGTGGCTGGACAGCCATCGGCTGGGTCATCGCCATGCTCATGGCACTGGATGTAATTAACGCTAGGAAGCCGCTTTAGGAATTTAATTGAGCCGCCGCTTTCACCACCTGCTCTCTAAGACCCTCGAAATGTGTATCTGACTTGTGCAAACCTACTTACCCCAAGCCTGGAATGTCTGATTTCGGATCCGATTTAACGAAGTATTGTCTCCAATTTCATAGGACAGATGTTAGTTCTGTCATTTGCACAGCCAAGGCATACTAATGTACAAGGAGCAAGTGCGAAAGAGTCTTCCACCTGAAGTCGCAGCGCTGCACCGCAAGGGCTCCCTGACGCTTGAGCGGTTGGAGCATGCGCGGCTAGGTTCGCCGCGAGCCCCAACCTTGACCGCCCCGGAACGGGAACTCCTCGCAGCATTTCAGCTCAACACGATGGATGCGGTTCGGCAGCGTATGCATGAGCGCGCCATGCTTGCCGCGTACGATGGCGCTCCCAGTGCGCTCACTGAAGTGCGGATCGAGCAAGCACCGGCGTCAATGGGAGATACGGGTGTGCCAAGCCGCCCGCAGAAACTCCCCGACACGAGGCAGGAAGCACTGTTGGAAACCACGCTTAGCTACGATCCGGATACACTCCGCGCAAGTCTGCGTTACAGGGTTACGCGGCGGCAGGTCGAGCAGCTAGCGGACGGTCAACCGCTGGAGACTCAAGAGAGCGCCTTCCATGCAGTATCATTCGATGTGCACACGGGAAGGGTGACGCAGCGCGAGTACGGTACGACTCTCAAGTCTCCCCAGCAAGCTACAGCACAACATGACGTTGCGCTTGAAACAGTGGACCCGACCCTCTCGCCAACAACTGGGCTACACTAGATGCCACGGCCTGCAACGAGTACGCCTCTCTGCTGAAGTCTCGTAGGTGAAGATTCCGACGCCAGGAAGTCTTAGCGCCCGGCAAACCGATCCGATTGAATTTTCTTGGTCGATCCGCATGCAGTGAGGTCGATTTGCTGCATTCGAGTTCAATTAAAACAGGAAGGCTGCTACTGGGCAGCTAGCCCCGCTCGCTACGTGTCGGCGTTCATTTCAGCCGGTCAAGTCATAGGCCATCGAACATGACCGAATTTCAAACGCTTCTCCTCTTTGGGGGCATGGTGACGTTCTTTGCGGCCACCGTTGCCGGCATGACGGGGTTTGGTTACGGCCTCGTCAGTGTGCCGCTGCTCATGCTCATGCTGCCGCCGCGGATGGTTGTGCCTGCCGTCACAATGCACATCTTCCTGATCTCTCTGCTCATACTCTTGGAGGTCATAAAGCAGGTTGACGTACGGCGCATTTTGCCGCTGATGGTGACCGGCCTGTTCGGGTTGCCACTTGGTATCTTTGTGCTGCTCGTCCTAAGCGAAGGTGCGCTCAGGACGATTGTCGGCGTTGTGATCGTGTTATTCGCGCTTGCCTTGCTCCTGGGCCTCAACCTCGAAATCAAGAACGAAAAACTTGCACTTGCGCCGGTGGGCATTTCGAGTGGATTGCTCGCCTCCGGTATTGCGATGGCTGGGCCGCCGGTAATCCTCTTCTTTACCAACCAAGGCATGCGAAAGCAGGTCTTTCGCGCGAATCTGGCTGCCTACTTCGTATTTCTCAACACCATTACCATTCCCGCTCACGCCGCGAGCGGGCTCATAACAGGAGAGGTGGTGCGCTATGCGGTGCTCTTTCTGCCAACACTTGTCGCTGGCAAGGTCCTTGGCAGCTTTCTCTCGCGCAAGGTACCGGAGGCGCTCTTTCACCGCGTGGTATTGGTTGTAGTGCTCTTTTCGGGACTGCTCTCCATTACCTCCGGCCTAGGACTCTTCTAGCCGAAGCCTGTCTTACGGAGCGTTTCCATGACTGCCTCCCAGCGTGCGGGATAGCTCTCATGGCTCATTAACGGCTTGAAGCCAAGCTTCAGGTAGATGTGGACTGCAGTGAGGCGCTCGTCGTCGGTAAGCAGTTGCACAGAGCGAAAGTTGCGCTCGCGGAAGCGGTGCAAGACCGCGAGAGAGAGCCAATATCCCAGGCGGAAGCCGCGATGGTCCGGGTGGACGCAGACCATGTGCACCGTGCCGCGATCAGGCGGGTTCTGCTCATCGTGAAACGCGCAGGCAGTGCCCACTACGTCTTCACCCTTAGCGGCGAAGAACATGCCGTCAGGATCGAAACCCGGCGCGGCAATGATGTTCTTGCGGCACGCCTCGACGGTCCAAGAGGAGTTCATCGCCACCCCCACAAGCTCCGTCCAAAGCACCTCGTCGTTGGGCCGATAGGAACGGATGCCATAGGGTTCCGGCACCTGCAATGGGGGTAGCTCGTCCAGATGGGGACGTTCCATCTTTAACTGTGGATTTGAAGCGCTCACTGCGCTACTCCTTGCCATGCGCTGTAGTTGGGTCTTTGAAGATCATACCGCCCCAGGTGTCCACCGTCGGGCGGCTCCAGGGCGTGGGAATGTTTCGGTAGGGATGCTTTCGCAATTCCTCTTCATCCAGTTCAATACCCAGTCCCGGCGCATTCGGTATGCGTAACGTGCCGTCCGGTTGGAGGACTTCCAGCGAGTCTACGACAATATCCTGACGCCACGGACACCCAAAGAGGAACGATTCCAGGATCAGCACGTTAGGGATGCAACCAACCGCCTGGAGAGTCGCGGCCATCGCCACCGGACCGTACGGGTTATGGGGAGCCACGGGAATATCGTAGGTCTCGGCCCAGGCCGCAATCTTCTTGGCCTCCAAGATGCCCCCGGTGTGGCTGATGTCCGGCTGGATTATGTCGAGGAGTTGCTGCTCGATGTACTCGCGAAACCCCCAACGCGTGAAGAATCGTTCGCCCGCCGCGATTGGCATCCCAATTTGCGCCTGCGCCAGCTTGGCGTAGGCTGCGGGATTGTCCGGTCTGAGCGGTTCTTCGTAGAAGAACGGCCGGTAGGGACGCAAGGCCTCCGCCGCCGCAATCGCGCTTGAGACGTTGAGGCGACCGTGGACTTCCACGCATAGGTCGATATCGTCGCCTACGGCCTCTCGCACGGCCGCGACGCTGGCTGCCGCTTCTCTAATCTCTTGTTCGGAGGCCGTAATCCAGGAGGTGAATGGGTCCCACTTCAAGGCTGTGTAGCCCTGCGCTACCACAGCCTGGGCGGCAGTAGCGAATTCGTCCGGTGTGCTCGCACCCTCGAACCAGCCATTCGCGTAGACGCGCACGCGTTCGCGGCACGGCCCGCCCAGCAGCGCGTGTACCGGCAGTCCGGCGTCTTTGCCCTTGATATCCCAGCACGCCTGCTCCAAAGCACTGATTGCAGTGTTATACACGGGTCCTGTGCCGCCGTACTCACCCCGGTGCAAGAGTTGCAGATTGGCTTCGATGTGCCGTGGGTCCTCGCCAATCAGCACCGCGCCAAGCTCTTTGATAGCGGTAGCCGCAGTGTGCTCTTTCCATGCCAGGGGCGCTTCGCCCCAGCCGTGGAGACCGGTATCCGTGGTGACTTTGACAAAGACCCAATTCCACCACTGGCCGTCCACTATAAAGGTTTGAATGTCCTTGATTCTCATATGTCTATGGCATTGGTGTCATATGGAACGTGCGGACGAAATCCGCTAGGTTCTTGGTAATCACGTCCAAGATGGCCTTGCCTTTTTCGGCTGTAGCGAGCGTTGGGTCGCCGGCCACGCCCGTTGACCCAGGGTCGAAGACCGGCCAAAAGTAGACGGGTCCACCCGTGGGCAAGCGTGTCGGCGGGATTCGCAAGTCTTTGACCGCCGTGCTCATGTCCACCAGTTCCTGCCGGAGATAGAGGTATAGTGACGTCTCAATCTCACAGGCGTGGCCGACATTCTTGCGCTCCCCCTCGACCAATTCCGCTATTTCTGCCGCTGCCAGGTCCCAATAGGTCACCGCGCCCACTTCGATGCCTTCGGCGCCGAGCTTGAGAGTCGTAGCTTTCATTGTTTGGTCGTTGCCGCCGTGCCCGTTCAGCAGCAAGATGTGCCGGAATCCATGCCGCCACATGCAGGTTACGATCTCGCGGATCACTTCAGAAAAGGTGTCGACCGAGAGCGTCAGCGTGCCGGTGAAGTGCATGTGATGCGGCGAAACGCCTGACCATACCGGCGGCGCGACGAGCACGGGCACGTCCGGTGAAAGCGCCTGCGCCGCGGCTAGGGCAACGGTCTGCGCCATGAAGATGTCGGTATTCACCGGAAGGTGAGGGCCGTGCTGCTCGATCGACCCTATCGGCAGTATCACGACGGCATCGTGGTCGCGCATCTCCGCAATCTCGTCCCGCCGCATCTGTTGCCACTCGTATTTTTCCATAGTCCCCTCCTCTTGCGCTTAACCTTATTGCGGGTATAGTACGCAGCTACGCATTATCTTACCAACAGTTCTGCCCACAGACCGCCCCCGACCGAACAAGGCAAAATCAACTTTTCAACGGGCTGCGGGGGCAGTTGGAAGCGAATCATACGCCTCTGGCCCGTATTCTTGATCACATCTGCCGAGAAAGCATGCCGCCCATGAGCATCGGCATACAGTGGCATTCCGTAGGCCGCCCCATTTTAGGACAATGGCATGCCAAAGTGTCTTATGTAAAGTATCGATTAGGCTTCGGCCTGGGCCGAAGCGGAATAAGGCTGAATGAGGCGCGCGGTGCTGAGGGTTTCCAGCACCGCATCACCGCGATACTCTACCGTCCTCGGATCGATCTTGCTGCAGATGCTCCCGTCAAAGTACATGCGGTCGACGAGGTCCGTGCTGTTGTAGCGAATACGCACAGTAACCGGCGCAGGCACAGCATAGGGCGTAAGTTCCCGTGCTCGCTCCACGGCGCGGCGCGCTTTGGACTTGAGCAGTTCACGCGCCCGCTGCGGCGAGAGCAGACGCGCCGCGTGGCGTCCCAGCGCCTGCTTCACTTGCGCCGTCTCGATGTCGCCCAGTAAGTGCCGGGCCTCCCCACACGCCTTGTCATCGCCGGTGACCAGCCCGACCGGCACCCCATGCGCACCGGCAATCGCAGCATCGATCATGATTTCTCCTGCCGGCGCGCCATTGATCCAAATGTCTTGGTACGATGCTGAACTCATGGTATGGTCGCGCACGGCATTTGCTGTACCCGACATGGCATGGTAACCCACCAACATCATGACGTCGGAGTCCTCCAAGAAAGGGAACCGCTGCTGGTGGGCGCCGCCTGAAATGTAATCGGCGCCGGGATGCAACTCCTCGTAAATGAAGTTGAAGCCGGAACTATGGGCATCGATTACGAGCACGTCATCGGCGCCTCCGGCCAGTGCGCCCGCAATCACCGCGTTGGTGTCATTCACCAACATGCGGCGCGCTTCTTGGTAGAAGAGCCGCCCATGCCCAAGTTGCTCCGTGATGACGACACCACTGATCCCTTCCATGTCCACGGCAATGTACGCCTTCATATTCGCGCATCCTTCTTGGGGGAGTACTGTTCAATCACGTCAAACATGCTGCCGGCAGGGAGGCAAGCGCCGATTTGGGAAACCGTGTCAGAGCGCATCGTGCCGCTGCTCTCTTGGGCACAGGGTCGGAGGGGCGATAGACCCAGGATAATTCTCAGATGCCGCGGGTTCCCTCCTACTGCGACGGGCCGCGATTGTAGATCATGAATCATCGCGACTATTGGTGCGCAGGATCCCTCCCAGGGCCGGTATAAGATAGGCTATTATAGGCATGCGCATCCTATTCCGTAAACGAACGTATCGTTGGCTGACATGCCCCCGAAACTATGGTACTCTCAGTTAGTATGCAATTTGCATGAGTCTCTCATATGGGATTCAGCTTAGGAAGAGATCATTCTCCCTAAGTACTCTCAGCGTACAATCTCGGCGCCAACGACTTACTTGCGGACAATTCTGGCGGTCACGCCCACGATGAGGAGGAGAACTAACCCACCATGCGAAGAATGAGTCGATTACGTCATGTACCCGGGGCGCTGGCCCTTTTGGTGATGCTTTTCGCTATGGCCGTGGCGCCAATCAGCGCGCAAGAAGGCACCACCTTTCAGGCGGCAGTGGTCACGAACAACCACTACGATCCCACGCTCAGGCACAACATACCAAATCTCCAGGTTGTGCGGGGCGGCGTGACGACTAGCGTAAACTTCCTCGACCATTACAACAATACTGGTGGTCTGACACGGTGGGGATACCCCACGTCCGAGGTAATTGAAGAAGAACCGGGCAATCTCGCGCAATACTACCAGCGGGGTGTGGTGGACTGGCACTGGCGTCCCGATCTCGGGCGTTACGAGATGGAGCGCCGGTTGGCTTGGGACTTCTTTGGCGGCGGAGACGGCGGCAGCGTCGACCAGGGCGTCGAGCCCGGCCGCACGAACCCAAATCCGGGAACTATTCTGGGACCCTGGGGACACAAGGTTTCCGATTTTTCGATTGAAGGTATCTTCACCGGCTTCAAAGGCTTCTTCGAATCGCTTGGTGGCGTGCAGTCATTCGGCCTCCCCAAGACCGACGCTCGTATTGACCAAAACGCGGCCGGTACGCTACACATACAAACCGAAACTCCCGGTTTCACGCGCCAGTATTTTCAGGCTGCAGTGATTGGGCATCATCCGGGAACACCGGATCCAGTCCGATTGACTTTGCTGGGCGACCATCTCCGCAACCTAAACTACCCAAGAAAAAGTTATCAGACGTATGCGGCGTTCAATTCCTCGGTTGCACTTACCCCCGGGCAACTGTACACGATTTCGCGCGTTGTTCCGGGGTATACGGCCCAGGGGGTACCGGTACCGCGCGAGGCACAGCCCGCCCCAACGACTCCCGCACCGCAACCGGCAGCCCCCACTCCCGTGCCGACCGGCCCCACACCCACGCCAGTTCCTGCTCCGACCAGCATCAGCGTGTGGTTCGGCGCTTTCGGTGGGGGGGCTATACACTATGACGGATCTGCCTGGGAAACGTATCGCGGCTTCAGGAGCCCGCTTCCGAACGACCGCGTGAACGACATTTTCGTTGCGAAAAATGGTTCGAAGTGGTTTGCGACTGAGAATGGTTTGGCGCAATTGCGCGGCACCACATGGTCCCAGTATGACACCGGCACCACCGGGTTTCCTGGAAACAACGTTACGGCGGTCCACGTTCTCGGCGATTTGGTTTGGATAGGCACCGCTGATAGCGGTGCTGGTATGTATGACATTGCCAGGAACAAGTGGACGACCTTCCGCACCGATAACTCTGATATTCCCGCCAATTCAATTAGCGATGTGCTGATAATCAGCGAGGAGCTCAATCGTGTTTGGCTCGCCACGGACAACGGCGCTGCGCTTTACAACAACGGTCAGTGGCAGCACTTTGATTCTAAGCGTGGACTTGCGTCGAATTATGTCTTGAGTCTGGGCATTGATACATTCGGCAACGTTTGGGTAGGTACGGACGGATACGGCCTCAGTGTCTTCAATGGGGCAACTTGGACAATTCACGACACCGGCGTTTCCGGCCTCACGAATGATACCGTGCGCAGCATTACCGCTGGGCCGGACGGCCGGGTTTGGTTCGCGACAAGTGGCGGCGTAGGCATTTACGATAATGTAAATAAGAGTTGGGCCACTTACAACGCTGTGAGTTCATCCCTTGCCCACAATGAAGTCTACGACATTGCCATCGACTCAAGCGGCCGCGTTTGGATCGCTACGGTAGACGGCGCCTCATTGCTGGAAGGAGGCGTTTTGAAGACTTTCCAGACTGCCAATTCCGACATCACGTACGACGCTCTGCGCGCCGTAGCAGTGGAATAGCCTTGAGCTCCAAAGACACCGTATTGAGTCTCTAGTTAGGCAGCAATGAGTGACCGCATCAGCGACATTGTGCGCAGGTGCGGTCGCTCGTTGTCGGGCTAGATCACACGTTTCTTTATCGGAAATCACGGTTAGCTAAACGCCCGAGCGGACGAGCACGAGTCCAACAGCACTTCATCCTACAATTCATGAGTGCAATGCGCCAGGCCGCAGGAGCCGGCATTTCACCCAGCGCCAAGCCCACCGAGCAATAGATCATGCGAGACCCAATTCGACACCTTAAAGCGCTGGCATTTGCGGTGACAGTGTTCCTGATTACCTCATTCGCTTTGGCGCAAGTCTATCCGCAGGTCTTTCCTTTTATGCCCTATGTCTGGCCGTACGTAACCGGCGGATCCTTGACGTACGCCGGCACCGACCTCGAAATCGCCCCGGCGGCGCCATTTGCCCTCCAAGACCAACGTGGAGCAACAGTCTCACTTGCGGACCAACAAGGGAAAGTGGTGCTGCTCACATTCCTCGATCCGTCGTGCACTGACGACTGTCTTCTCATGGCGCAAGAGATTGCCACCGCGCTAGAGCGCTTAGACGCAGACGCGCAAGACGTGGTGGTGCTGGCCGTAAACGTCAATCCGGACCAGCAAACGCCCGCAGCCATGCTGGACTTCCTGAAAACCCAGGGGGTTGACCAAGACCCCGCCTGGCACTTTCTCGGAGGTGAATGGGAAGCGGTGGCAGAAATCGTCGCCGCGTATTATGTGTCGGCGGGCGAGCCGAAACCAGGCAAACCGGGCGAGGCAGCGCATCAAGACGTGGTGTTCCTCATCGATCGGCAAGGCAACCTGCGCGTGCTCATCACCTACCCGACTCCGGTAGGCGCCTCGTTGCAGGACGTAATCGTGGAGCGCGTGCGGCAGCTAATGTAGTTTTTCCACGTGCTCGACAACATACTGCGGCTGCGGCTCGACCTCCTTGCCGCAGGAACTGGGAAACTGAAGCGTGTCTTCCGGCGCTTCGCGCACGATAACCCGATACGTACCGCCACGGGCAGAATCAGGCGACGTGTAAGAAAGCTGCACGGTGACCGCGCCATTCTCGGCGCCGCCGTCGCTGACCTCACACGTCACTGGATACGTTGTCCACTCCCAATCCTCAGCGAGCAATACCGCATGCTCGGCTGCCTGCTCCAATGGCGAGAGCCTGCCCCAGCCGCGATACTGCCGTTCAAGCGCGGAAAACGACCCTTCGCGCCCGATGATATTGGGCAATGCATCCGATGTAACGTAGGCATAGTAGCGGCCCTCTGGGAAGTCGAGCAGTGTCGGCGCCATGCGGTGACCGCCAAGGTGACTGCACCGCCAGACACGCAGTGATTCCGGGCGGGCGCGGGCGTAGACTTCACGGAGTTCCCGGTAGATTTCAAAGCCGAAGGTGGCGCAGCAGCGGTCCCGGCTGCCGTGATTGCACACGAGCAACTCGCGAATCCGGTCGCTTGGCTGCCTGTATGACGCAAAGAGCTGCATGTCATTCGGGGTATAGAGCAGCGCCTGCACAAGCGCCGCCAGTTGCTCCGGTGGTACGAGATACTCCTGCTTCTCGTACACCGGGGACTGCCGGTCTGCGTGCGTGCAGGAAAAGACCCGCGTCAGTCCCGGTTGCGAATGCTCTGCATCGGGCATAATGCCCGTAATCCGCGGCTCAATGCCCTCATCTGCGGCGCGAGCGAGCATTTTCGCCACCTCAGCAGGAAAAGTAGCGGAATCCGTTACTTCTCGTTCCCACGGCAACGCGCATTCCAATACCAAATGTGCCAGGTACGTCGGCGCCGTACCGATCGGATGAAACCCTGCCGCCCGCGCCACACGCGAGCAAAACGGCGTGACTGTAGTACTTTTCACCGTGGTTTCCTTCTGAGCTAGAAGTGTCTAGGACGACTAGCCCTATGAGCGGGAACGTATACCCTTGTTCTTTCTGCTCTGACTGCTCTCTTTTTCATTGCCAAATTTCATAGTTTAGAATGCCGCCGGTTCTGCTGAAAACACCCCAAAATGAGCGTCATCCTCTTCGCGTTGGGATTGTCGCCTCGCAGACACATCCCAGCGGTTCACCATGCTACACTAGCAAGGAATCGGGCGTTGGGCAACGCCGTACAGGGGAATGCGCCGAGTGTGATCACGTTAGACCTACTGCGCGTCGCACTGCGTTGGGTTCATCTGACAGCGGCAGTGATGTGGATCGGCGGCACGTTCTTCTACCTCTTAGTGATACGTCCGTCAGTGGATACAGCGGAAAGAGCCGCTTGCTGGAAGAAGATTAGCCAAGAGGTGGAGGGTAGGTTCCATGAAGTCGTACAGCTTTGTATCTGGACATTCTTCATCTCCGGCGCTATCCTCACGTACGACCGCCTGACGTCTGTGAATCCGGGCCTGGACTACATAGCTGTCCTCGTGATTAAGGTACTATTGGTATTGTGGATGGTGTACGTTTCCGGTGGACTGCGGCGGTCGGGCTCTCGCAAGCCGATTGGTTCGTCGCCCCGGAATGCGCCCGCCGCACCGGGCATTCAGCAAAGGCTGCGTTCACCCGTAGTGCAGATTGCTATCGCCGGCAGCGTGGTGTTGTTGCTCGCCGACGTACTGAAGGTTATTGCCGAGAACGCGCTGCGTACGCACTAGAATCTGGAAGATCGGCCTAATGGCAAACGAAGTCGCAATGACTCGCCAGGGCGGAAAAAGCCGTCCTGTGTTCGATATCAAGATCATCGTGGGCGGCATCATCATCCTCTTGGCAGTAGCCTACTTGATCGTGGCTGCCTTGCCCTCGGGTACCGCGTACTACATTACGGTGAGCGAGTTGGCGGAGATGGGCCCGCAGGCGCAAACCCAGCATACGCGGGTCTCCGGCAACGTGGTGCCCGGTACAATCGTGCGCAGCGCTGAAACCCAGGACGTGCGCTTCCAGGTTGAGGATGAAAGCGGCAGCCTCACAGTCGTTTATAGCGGGGTCTTGTCTGACATCTTTGGCGACAGCGTGCAGGTCGTCGTCGAAGGCAAGCAGGGACCGGATGGCGTCTATTACGCTGACCAGCTCTTTGCAAAGTGCCCGTCGCGCTTCGAGGAAGTTGCGCCAACCGACAGTGACTACGCCCAACCCGGTTAATGGCAGGAATTGCATGCTCGCTTGCTCGCCGGAATGCCGGTCGAAAGAAAATGACGATTTGACCGCTCATCCTCACTGGTGGGATGAGCGGTATCTTTGTTCCTCGGCAGTCGCGAGGCGGCCAAATCGACGCGCACGCAACGTGACTGCGCTGACGAAAGTGTTCAAAACTGCAACTAGGTAGTGGTTGTGCAAGTGCGGTGCCGATGCGCTGAAGTCGCTTTAGGCAGCACATCGAGCGGTTTAGCTCGGGATTTAATATGAGAGATTTAGAGTTGGCTAGGGGTTCAACTGGGCGAAGTCACGTGGCGGATCGAAGTTTCTCGTATGCGAAGGCGTTGCAGGGGGCTAGCGTGTGGTTGCAGACCGGTTGTCCAGCGGCATCACGCATCAAACGTGCTCCCCAACCGGTCAATCGGAGGATCGCAGCGACGAAGAATCTCTTGTGTACCAATTCTAGATCCCTCGTTTGGCTTGGAAGTGTACGTGTCAGGAAATTCGCTGACAGAATGGGAGCATGAAACGGCAGGAAGTAATGGCTACCAATCTGCTGCCTCACCCGATAGGCAGTTTTGTCACGATCAGTGACAGCGCATACATCAAAGACCAACAGGGTAGGCGGCCGGAAGACCGTCACTCCGGCGCAAAGCCTGCCCCACACTTAATGCGGGTCGGGAGCCTAAGGGGTGCAGTGAAGATGGATTCCGGCTTTCGCCGGAATGACGGAGCTGACCGTTTTCAACTTTCCAAGGTATTAACCGGATTGGCGACTCTGTCAACGAATCAGTCGACACTTGCACGAATGACCGGAGCTAGAGCGCAGCGAAAAAGGCAATTCCAAATTTTCACATTCAGTCTAGCTTTCTAGTGCGGAACTTGGGACAGATGCTTCTCTCGCGCAAAGTAAATACAACTCTATGACCGCAAATATTGGAACAGCTTTACTCTTCATCGGCCTTTTGGCCGCGCTCTTCGGGGCTGTCGCGTCTGTGCTCGGCGCGCGTCTGCGGGTGCCGGAGTTGGTCGTAAGCGCGCGCAACGCCGTAGTTGCCGTCGCCGTGCTGGTCGCGCTCGCCGCGCTCACGCTCATATACGCCTTTGTGACCCACGACTTCAGCCTGAAGTACGTAGTCGCACAGTCGACCCGCTCTCAGCCGTGGCCCTACCTCTTCAGCGGTTTCTACGGCGGCCAAGCCGGCTCCTTGCTCTATTGGTCTCTCACTCTGGCGTTGCTCTCTTCGGTGGTAGTGCTCATCCACTTCCGCGCAGACCGGCAACTGATTCCCTACGTCATTACGGTCCTCATGACGATCGAGGCGTTCTTTCTCGTGGTGCTCAATTTCATTTCGTCACCGTTCGAGACCATTTCGCCGGTGCCGCCTGACGGGCGCGGCCTCAACCCGCTGCTGCAGGACCCAGGCATGCTCGTGCACCCGCCCATGTTGCTGGCCGGGTACATGAGCGTCTCGATTCCCTTCGCCTTTGCCATAGCTGCTTTGATCACGGGCCACGTGGACAGCCGTTGGCTCAAGGCTACGCGCCACTATGCGCTGCTCGCCTGGCTCTTTCTCTCTCTCGGCAACCTGCTGGGGGCATGGTGGGCCTATCACGTTCTGGGTTGGGGCGGATACTGGGGTTGGGACCCCGTGGAAAACGTCGCGATCTTGCCGTGGTTCGCTATGACTGCCTACGTGCATTCGGTATTGGTGCAAGAGCGGCGCGGCATGCTGAAAGTCTGGAACATGGTTCTCATCATCGTAGCCTTTAACTTAGCCCTATTTGGGACGTTTGTGGTTCGGAGCGGAATCCTCTCATCCGTCCACTCTTTTGCGGTATCCGAAATCGGCCCGTACTTCTTCGGCTTCCTGGCGGTCAGCTTGATCGTCTCGCTCACTCTCCTCATGCTGCGTCTGCCGCAACTGCGTGACGAGCATGACTTCGACTCCCTGTTGTCGCGCGAAGCGACGTTTCTCTTCAACAACCTTCTCCTGGTAGCAGTGATACTCGTCACCTTTCTCGGCGTGATCTTCCCGCTCCTCTCGGAAGCAATTCAAGGACGGAAGATCAATGTCGGCGCGCCGTTCTACCAGCAAGTCAACGGGCCGCTCTTGCTGGCCGTGGTCGCGCTGATGGGCTTTGGCATGCTCGTGCCGTGGCGGCGCGGTGCGGCACGGGCGCTCTTGCGGGGACTCCGCACCACGCTGATTGCTACCGCCTTGGTTACGGCTGCGGCCATCGTACTTGGCGCGCGCTCTCCATGGTCGATACTGAGCATCGCTGCTTGTACGTTCGCGTTCGTTGTCGCCCTCCGCGAGTTTCATCGCACGGCCATCGCCCTCATGCGTGCCCAAAAGACGGTCTATCCAGCCGCATTGCTCGCGGTCTTTCGCTATAATCGCCGCCGCTATGGCGGGTATCTCGTTCACGTAGGAGTGGCAACCATAGGCATTGCCATTGTTGGCTCCTCTTTCTTTCAAACTGAACGTTCCGTGAGTATGCGTCCCGGTCAGAGCGTGGAAGTAGGCCAGTACACAGTGGCGTACCAAGGTCTTACAACGTGGAGCGAACCGGGCAAGCAACGCACGATCGCCTCGCTGATAGTGCGCAATGCCAACCAGTCATTCGAAGTAGCGCCGCAAAAGGTAGAATATGTAAATTGGGAAGACCAGCCGGTGAGCGAGGTTGTAATCAAGACGGTCTATCCGCAGTTCGACGACGTTTATATAGTGTTGGCGGCCTTCGGTGAAGACGGCACGGCGAGTTTTCACATTTTCGTGAACCCGCTCGTCGCCTTTCTTTGGCTGGGCGGAGCGCTCCTCGTAGTCGGCGGGCTCATTTCGTGGTGGCCGACTTCGTCAAAGTCGCCGTCTTCGACGAAGTCCCCCGAATCAGCGCCAGTGACCGATGACGTTCGTGCCGGCCGGGTGGCGCCGGGCACGGTCCCGCCATAGGTGGCCGCCGGGATGAAGACAATTGCCATGAATGGGAAACGCACGACCATGCTAGGCCCCCGCAGCGGAGACGACACTCCCCGTTCAGCACTCATGCCGGCAAGACCACGCACACACTTCGTGACAATCTCGGTGGCACTGTTACTCGCTGCGCTGTTGCTCCATTTGACGCCAGCTATCACTGGAGCGGCAAGCATCGACGAACAGACCGTGGCAGTTGCCAAGCAGCTCAAGTGTCCAGTCTGCCAGAATGTGCCGGTTGCGTACTCGCAGTCACAATTGGCAGGTGAGATGCGCCTGGTCATTCGCGAAAAGCTAGCAAACGGCGAGAGCGAAGAAGCCATCATCCAGTACTTCGTAGACCGCTACGGCGAGGACGTGCTGCTTGAACCCCGCCGAGAGGGCTTCAGTCTCTTATTGTGGGTTACGTCTATCGGAGTGGTGGTCTTTGGCACCGCCATCGTCGGCATCGTGCTTTGGAACTGGAGTCAAGCCCGACCGGTATCAACGGCTGTTTCCGCAATGCCGACCGACTCTCCCAGCGCGCCGTCCGGCAAGCTGGAGCAACTCTTCGAAGAGGAATATGCACGGTACAAGCAGGAAAAGCGCACATGAGCGTGATCGTCTTTGGGAGCGTGTTCGGTGTGGCTGCCCTGATATGGATTGTGTGGCCTCTGGTAGGGCGCAGAAGCGCCTCCACCACACTCTCGGCAGACGGCGGCGTCCGCGATGACCTCGCCGAACGCACCTTGCTGCTCTATCAAGAGCTTGAGGAAATCGACCTAGAGCACGAGCAAGGCGACCTCACGGCGGACGAGTACGAGTCTTTACGCGCGGCGCAGAAGCAACGCGTCCTTAGCGTGCTCGAGGAGAGGCAGAGCGAAAAGGGCGCTCTCAGTGACGCCGCGGGACTAGATGAAGCCAGCGCGCTCAGCCATGCCATCGAGGATGAGATCCTGCGCATACGCGCCCGGCGGCGGGGACAGCAGCATGTTTCGGCCGACCAAGCGGCTGCGGGTCCAGCTTCGGCTACCTCCATGTCGAAGGGCGTGCATTGGCTCTGGATAGCGGTACCCGTAGCCCTCGTACTCATCGCTTTCGGCGTTATCTTTCAGCTTTATCGTTCGTCCTCCCGCACGCTTACCGAGCAGACGCCAATTGCACAGATTGACGCAACGGAGCTCGTGGGGTTTGCCTTCCTTGCTCCCGATCACGTTTTGTTGGCTCATACGTCCGGTCTGTTGGAAAGCCGCGATGGGGGACGCGCGTGGACTCAGAGCGCACTGGATGTTGCGCCCGCCGCCATGGCAGTATCTCCTTCCGGTGAAGGCTACGCATATGTATTCACAGAGAGCAGTATCCACGTCACAGCCGATTCGGGACAAACTTGGCAGGAAGTTCAAGGCACGTTGCCCAGCGCGCAGATTCTTGCCGCGGCGGTGAATCCTTTCGCTCCTACGGATATTTACGCAAGCTTCGCCGAGAGCGGTTTGTTCCGCTCGCGTGACGGGGGTAGATTTTGGGAACTCGTGGCAACGCCGGATGACGAGAAGATTGTGGCAATTCTCGTAAGCGGCATTACGCCGCTGCTCTTTATTGCCTTAGAATCAGGCAGAGTGCAGGTGAGCAGCGATGAGGGAGAAACGTGGTCTGCCGCCAGCGGCGCAGTTACCATGGCGTTGCGGGGACCCGTTCGCGCACTGACCGGCGCATCGGACGGAAGCACGCTCTACGCTGCGGCCCACACCGGATTGTACCTTTCCACGTCAGCCGGACAGACGTGGGTAGACCTGCCGCTGCGCAAACCGCTGGTCGCGGTGACGGTAGACCCAACGACCGCCCGCACTGTGCTCGCGGTGACGGAGACGGGAGAAGTCTATCGCAGCACCGACGGCGGCATTGCCTGGAGAGCTGAGTGATGCGAAACAAAGCCCACGCATCCCTAGTCAGCGACACCAATGCTCCGTCACACCCGCAAAAGCAGAAGTCCATTCCCGTAGAAGTCCCGTCATTCCCGCGAAAGCGGGAATCCATCTTAAATACCCTTTCGTCGCACTTGCGTATCCAGATACTCACTTCCGCCTTCTCTCCGTCACACCCGCAAAAGCAGAAGCCCATTTCCGCACAGGTCCCGTCACACCCGCGCAAGCGGGAATCCATCCTCGCCTGCGCCGCAGCCGGTGCAAACCCCTCTCGCCACATGTCTCTTTCGCTCTCGCCGCCCCACATTCGCCTCGCCGTCTCGCTCATCCTTGGCATGCTGCTGCTCCTATTGCTACCTTCCGCAATCGCCGCGGCGGACGGCGTCATCAGCGGCACCGTCGTAAACGGCACTGCGGGCGGCAGTGTGCCGTCTGATGTAGCGGTGACCCTCTACTTCCTGCGCGATGGTGAAATCGTGGAACAACGCACGCAGGTCACCGGACCTGAAGGCGCCTACCGTTTCTCCGACCTTCCCACCGATCCCATGCTGGCCTTTGTGGTCGTGGCTGCCTATACGCAAGTTCCATACAATACGCCGGAACTCAACTTTTCCGAGGGTACCGCAGTCCAAGCGCCCCCACTCATCGTGTTCGAGGCAAGCCAGGATGCGAGCGTGGTGCGGGTCGTTACTGACGTGCTGATCATTGCGCCGGGAGAAAAGAGTAGCGGCATGCTCAGCGTCATCGAGATTGTGCGGTTAGCCAATGATAGCGATCGCACATTCCTTGCCACCGGCGGTGCAGGCGCCGGAGCGCCAATGGACAGAGTGCTGCGGTTTGCCCTCCCCGTAGATGCGCAAGATCTCACGATGCTTAGCGGCCTCAATGCGCAAAACGTCGTGCAGATCGATCGCGGTTTCGGCGTCTTCATGCCGTTGTTGCCGGGAGAGCGTGAGGTAATGTTTGGTTACCAACTGCCGTACTCCGGCAGTACGCTCAGTCTCACCAAGCGCACGGTGTACCCCACCGACCAATTTGCCATCCTTGCGCGTGAAGAATATGGGTTGCGCATCAACGGGGACCAGCTTGAGGTCCAAGCCAGTCCGATTGGCGATCGCCGCTACCTGGTGGGGGCAACCAACGCGCTCGCCGCCCGCGCGGAGGTCTTGGTGCAAATTGCAGGTTTGCCCGCGCCCTCCATACGGGTGCGGCTTGAACGTCTATTTGATCGCGCGCGCGACACACAGGCAGCTCTCTTCCTCCTGCTTGGCGTAGTCCTGATTCTGCCTGTCCTCTATGCGGTCTACCGCATGCGTGGCGGGCTGCGTCGCAGGGCCACAGCCACAGCGGCGGTGGCGACCGCTGTTCCGGAGGCTGGCGAGGCGTTGCTCCTGGAGATCGCGCAACTAGATGACGAATTTGCGACGGGTGGGATTGCCGCAGAGAAGTACCGGCGACTGCGCGCGGAAAAGAAGCACCGTCTGATGGAAATCCATCGAGAACCAGGCAAAGAGACCGGCGATGAATGAACCTAAGTGCGCGGCACCGGGCCTTGCCGTTGAGGCGAAGGGGCTGACTAAGCGCTACGGGTCCCACATTGCCTTGGATAACGTAGACCTCTCGGTGGGCTGTAACGAGCGCCTGGCGATTCTCGGGCCCAATGGCTCCGGGAAAACGACGCTCATTGCAGTACTGAGCACAATCATGCGCGCTTCCGCAGGCGCGATTCGCATTATGGGCTGGGACAGCGCAATTGCTTCGAACGAGGTGCGCCGACACGTCGGCGTCGTGGCGCACCGCACATATCTCTACGAGGAGCTTTCGGCGCGTGAGAACTTGCTCTTCTACGGCCGCCTTTACGGGGTGCCGAACCTCGCGCAGCGTGTTGATGCGCTGCTGAAGTTGGTGGACATCTTTCCCCGCCGCCACGATCAAGTCGCCAATCTATCACGCGGCATGCAGCAGCGTGTGGCGTTGGCGCGCGCCCTAGTCCACGATCCCGACGTGCTGCTGCTTGACGAGCCGGACACCGGCCTCGACCAGGAGCACCTTGATCTCCTTGCTTCACTCGTACTAGGCCGCGCTATCCCGGCCCGGACGGTTATCCTAACTACCCACAACTTAGACCGCGCGTTGACCCTGTGCAATCGTGTGACCGTGCTTGCACAGGGGCGGCTGGTCTATCATGCCGAAAGCTCGGCCCTCGATCACACTGCGCTGCACAACGCATACCGCCGCCTCGCAGGAGCAGCGCAATGATGCTACCGGTGCAGCAAGTCCTCACGGTGGTGCGGAAAGACCTCTTGGTCGAGTCCCGTGCCCGCGACCTGCTCACCGTAATGCTTACCTTTGCAGTGCTAACGCTCATCATATTCAACCTGGCCTTGGACCTACGAGGGCCAACGGTCCAAGAGATAGGGCCCGGACTGTTGTGGCTGACCATTACCTTCGCTGCCATCCTCGGTATGGGACGCACGTTTGTGCGTGAGTACGAACGGGGGACGCTCGCCGGATTACTGCTTGCGCCGGTTGACCGGGGCACGCTCTTCGTCGCTAAATTGCTGGCAAACCTCATTTTCCTCTTCATCATGGAAGCGGTCACCCTGCCCATGTTCGCCTTGCTCTTCAACCTGCCGGTGCTCCGACCGACAGTAATTCTCATCACGGCCTTAGGCACGCTGGGTTTTGCTATTCTGGGCACAATCTTCTCTGCCATGGCAGCACACAGCAGGGCGCGCGAAGCGTTGCTGCCGCTATTGCTCTTGCCCACTACCGTGCCGGTGCTTATTGGCTCTGTTAAGGCGACAACGAACGCGCTCAGCGGCACCGTAGACGGGACGCCATGGATCGGCCTGCTGATTGCCTTCGACGTAATCTTTCTTACCCTTTCGTACCTCCTATTTGCACATGCAGTTGAAGGCTGATGTGAACACTATTGTCGGAAGAGTATTAGGAAAAGGTGTGTATACTCAGTGCCGGACAGGGCTACGATTGCCTTCCTGGAATTGCTATGCCTTTAGAGCCGAGCGCGGAAAGAGGAGCAAGCGGCGTGAGACAACCGTCGGCTTGGATTTGCGCTACTTTTATAATGTGACCATCGGATTGCACGGGGGCAGCGCGCCCGCACGGTAGATGCGCGAAACAGTGCCAAGACCACGCTAAGTAGGAAATTTACTTGGAAAGGACGTCGATGTTGCTTAACAAGAATGCAGACGGCGCGCGGAGATGGATCGACGACATCCTGGGCGTAGCCACGTTGATCGGCATGGTCGCGGCCCTTTGGCTCATATTTGTCTATACACCGGTTGAGCTCGTGCAGGGCGCGTCGCAGAAGATATTCTATATCCACCTGGCGTCAATCTGGAACGCCTACTTGAGCTTCTTCCTTGTATTCGTGGCGAGCATCCTCTACCTTAGGCGGCCGAGCCCCGGCAGAGACCGGTTCGCCCGCGCTTGGGCGGAAATCGGGGTGCTCTTCACTACGATCACGCTCATCAGCGGAGCGATTTGGGGCAAACCGATCTGGGGGACGTATTGGAGTTGGGACCCGCGTCTCACCACCACGCTCTTGCTTTGGCTCATCTACGTGGTCTATCTCATGCTGCGCGGTTTCGTCGGCGATCCCGAACGCGGTAGGCGCTATGCGGCGATCGTTGGCATCATCGGCTTTATTGACGTGCCAATTGTGCATATGTCCGTGCGCTGGTGGCGCACCTTGCACCCCGATCCCATCGTAGCCAGAGCGGAAGGCCCGGACCTACCCATGAGCATGTGGTACACCGTGCTCTACTGCATCGTCGTATTTACGGTGCTGGCGGTCTTCCTGGTGCGGCAACGCTTGCAGATCGACGAGCTACGGGAAACCCTAATTGACTTGCGTACGTCCGCAAGATGAATGCACGAGGGAGCATCCGCATGGAAACGATAGAAAACTTTGACTACCTCTTTGCAGCATTTGCAATTCTTTGGGTAGTGATTTTCGGCTACTTCTTCTTCCTTACACGGCAACTTGGCGAATTGCGGCGCGAGGTCAACGCGCTCCGCGAGGAACGCGCAAGCGGCGAATCCGGCCCGGAAGTATCGTCAGACTCTTAGTCTCCGGCCCTAATAGGCAGCGCATTAGCTTATTGCGCTACCGGCGCGGCAGTGCCGAAGTGACACGTCGATTTGTTGGCACCTCCATGGGTGCATGGTATGCTATAAATAATGAAGTAATGGCGAAACCTAGGAATTCAAGCGAGTTGCAATGACGGAAGACGCACCAAGTACTGCTGCTAAAGCAGGTAGCCAAACTGCTGACGCAGGAAGCCAAACTGCAGAATCGGAGAGTCCTGGAAGCCAAGACCATAGTGCTCCGGCAAGGTCCTCCGGTTTGGATATGCTCACAGAGACCGACGCCCGTGCGCGCAGCCTGGCCCTCAACGACCGTGTTCCCGCCAGCGGATTGTTTGGCGAGGCAGACCGGCCCCTTATTGAGGGGTCTCGCGCTTCTTGGCGCATCGCGCCGGAACCCTTCCTCATCAATCCCGATAGCTACCGGCGTCTACAGGAATTGGGAAACCAGTTGCTGGCCTTCTACAGCGCCGCAAACCGCCTCTACCGCCGCAGCGTGCGCGGCACCATCCCGGCCTTCTTCCACGAGTATCTCGACATTGGCAAGAGCGATACGGTAATCGACTACGGGCGCATGAACCGTTTCCGTCGCGACCTGCCCGGCGTAATCCGGCCCGACCTTCTCCTGACGAATGACGGCGTTAAGGCTGCCGAATTGGATTCCGTTCCCGGCGGCATCGGCCTTACCGGCAGCATGCAGCAGCACTACAATAGCTTGGGATTCTCGATGGTAGGCGGCGCGAACGGCATGGTGGAGGGCTTTGCCGCCATGATCCGCAGCCGAGCCGCGAAAGACGACCCACAGCTTGCCATTGCCGTTTCAGACGAGTCGGTGGACTACCGTCCTGAAATGCAGTGGCTGTCCGATCAATTGTGCGAGCTTGGCATGAACAGCGCATGTGCCAAACCCGAAGAGATAAAGATGCACGGCGACTGTCTCATGCTCAATGGGCAGCCCGTCGACACGCTCTATCGCTTCTTCGAACTCTTCGATCTCAAGAACATCCCGAACTACGATCTTCTTCTCTACGCCGCCCGCAAGCAACTCATCACCATGACGCCGCCGGTGAAGGCGTATCTCGAGGAGAAGCTCCTCTTTGCCCTCTTCCATCATCCCGTGCTGGCTGATTTCTGGAAGCAAGAGTTGGGGGCAAAGAACGTAGCGGCCCTGCAGCGAGTAATACCGGAAACCTGGATACTGGACCCGCGCCCGCTGCCGCCGCAAGCCGTTGTGCCCGGACTGAACATTGCCAAGCGACCGGTAACGAATTGGGGTCAACTCAAGGGCTTGGGCCAATCCGACCGGCGGCTGGTTATCAAGCCATCCGGCTTTTCGGCAACAGCCTGGGGCAGCCGCGGTGTCACCATCGGCCACGACCATCCCGAATCGGAATGGGATGCGGCGGTGCAGTCCGCGCTTGATGCTTTCGAGACGACCCCCCACGTCTTACAAAAGTTCCACCACGGCAATCGGTTCGGCACCCGCTACTATGACTTTGCACAAGACGCGGTGCGCAAGATGAACGGGCGCGTGCGCATGAGCCCATATTACTTCGTGGCCAATGACGAAACGACGCTTGCCGGTATCCTCGTAACTATCGTGCCGGCGGACAAGAAACTTATCCATGGTATGGTTGACGCCGTGATGGTGCCTGCCGCCATAAGCGAGAACGGTGTAGACCTGGAACTATAGAACGCTGATCAGGGGATTTGGGAGAATAAGGAATCGCAATGGCACTATCGCAGACCCAAGTGAAACGAGAAAAAGATGAGTGGCAGGAGCTACTCGCGGCGGGCATTAACCGGCCGGAGAAGCTCATTACCGAGCTTGGCGAGCGGCTCGGCTTGGATGATGAGACTGCGGCCAGCCTTCACAAGAACTTCCCGGTCAGGATCAACCCCTACTACCTCGGCCTAATTGATGAGGTCAACGACCCTATCTGGCGACAGGCCATCCCCGATGCCATGGAACTCGACCATAGCGATTCATTGACGACGATGGATCCGCTGGCCGAGGATATGGATTCGCCGGTGCCCTATCTGACGCACCGCTATCCCGATCGCGTGCTCATGGTCGTGCAATTGCAGTGCGCTATGTACTGCCGCTTCTGCACGCGCCGTCGCGAAGTGGGCAGCCGCAATGCCGTGACCAAGAACGATTGGGACCGCCAAATCGAGTACATCGCTTCCAATCCCAAGGTACGCGATGTCATCATCTCCGGCGGCGACCCTTTCATGCTGCTCGACCATCAAATCGACTACATTCTCAAGAACCTCCGGGCTATTCCGCACATGGAAATCATCCGCCTCGATTCCCGAATGCCGGTCACTTTGCCCCACCGTGTGACGGAGAACCTCTGCAAAATCATGCAACGGCACCATCCGGTCTACCTGAACACGCATTTCAACCATCCGCGCGAGATCACACCCGAATCCACCCGCGCGTGCGAACTGATGGCCGACCACGGCATCCCCTTGGGTAACCAGAGCGTGCTGCTGCGGGGCGTGAATGACGATACGGAAGTTATGAAGGAGCTTGTACAGAAGCTCCTAACGATTCGGGTCAAGCCGTACTACCTCTACCAGGCGGACTTGGTCACCGGCACCAGCCACTTCCGCACTTCCGTGGAGAAAGGCCTGGAAATCATCAAGGCGATCCAGGGCCACACCAGCGGCATGGCCGTCCCGCATTTCGTGATCGATGCGCCGCAAGGCGGCGGCAAGATTCCCGTGACGCCCGATTTCATCCAGGAAATCACCGACGATGAGATCGTGCTGAAGAATTACGAAGGCAACGTCTACCGCTATCCGATTAACTCCGAGGTGCCGAATGCGCAGGAAACGAAGCTATCTCAGGCGCAGACCAACGGCAAGGGCAACGGCGACCTCGTCGAAGACGGCAGCGCCCCCGCTTCAGAAGCAAATTAGCATCGGCAAAACCATTGCGAGCACGCAAGCCCCACATCGTGCTTGGAAATTAGCACGCTTGGAATACGCGACTTGGGACTTGGCCTAGCCTCTCAAACGTCAGCACTTGCGCGTTCACCTAGGCACAGGCGCCTAGCTGAGTTACAAATCGGATTCTGCAAGGTATGGAACTGGTACGTGTCATTCCGAACTGAGCATAGCGCAGTGAGGAATCTAGTGCGCTTTGCTTGCCAAGTCAATTCAGCGAAGGACTCTAGATTTCTCGCTGCGCTCGAAATGACAAATGAAACGCAGCCTTTGGAAGTCCTTCCTGCGTCGAGAATGAGATTGCGACGCACTGGACTGTGAACAAACGCGGGCCTCGTTCCTAGCCTGACTGCCAGACAACGAAGCACGCTCACCCGCATCCACCGTCATTGCTGGTCAAAGCTCCTCAAGAGAATCTCCTGTTGTGAACGCCTCGCTTCGCATTGCTGCCGTCGGATTAGAGCACGACGAGATCTACCGCGTGCTCGACCGGCTGCGCCGACATGAGACTGCCGAATTGGTAGCCATCGCCGAACGCAGCGGGAGACTCCGCATGGCGGCGGCAGGTCGGTATCGTGTGCCGGTCTTCCCGCGCCTCACGCCGCTCTTGGCGGAAACCGCTGTAGATGCTGTCATCGTGGCTACGGCCAATGGCGATAAGGCGGCGGTCATCCAGGAAGCCATGCGCGCCGGCAAGCACGTTATCGCCCACGCACCGTGCACGCTAACTCTGGAGCAAGCAGCCGCTGTAAAAGAGGCGCAAGCGGCGTTAGGCAGCGGTCTGGTCTTGCTGCTTCCGCTGCGTTTTGCGCCGGCCTATGCGCACCTGCGGGAAGCGGTTGCTCAGGGACTGCTGGGCACCATTTGCCAGGCCGTAGTCATCAATTCGCAGAAGGTCACGGCCACACCCCGAACCCAGGCGTTCTATGCGACGCGCACGCACGGCGGCGTGCTGACCAATCTTGCCGTCCACGACCTTGACGTGCTGCGATGGCTCGGCGGAGATTTGACCATAACCGCCGCCGCTACACAGCGTCACGGCCTCACCGAGCACCCGGACTTCGAAGATACAGGGCTTGTCCACTGCACCCTTGCAAACGGCGGCGCGGGTGTGGTCGCGTGCAATTGGCTCGCGCCGGACGCGGGGGCCCCATTCCAAGAACTAACAGTGGTCGGTACCGCAGGCACGGCGTGGATCAGCGGGGGCAAGTTACACGCGTTGGGATGCAATGACCGATCGTCTCTGACGAACGAGTCGCAAAGCATTGGATACTTGGCGACCCAAGATGAGTCCGGTCGCGCCTTTCCTCCAAATTCCGCCGCCAAAGCCGACTACGACATTGCAGCGGCCATGCTCGACGCGGCTATTCAATCTCTCAGCGATGCTGACTTGAGACGCGTTGCCACCGCCGATGCATTCCGCACGTCTAGCGTGGCCGTACAGGCCCAGCACATCGCGTGGCAGGACCGTGCGTGACGTGAATTCGACCGGCCAAGCCGCACCGACGTTCCTCACCATCGGCCATGCCTCGCGGGATCTCATGCCCGGCGGCTGGCGCTGGGGTGGCACGGTGACTTACGCCGCACTGCTTGCGCGCACCTGGGGAGTGTCAGCCGCTGTGCTCACAGCCCTCGCACCGGAAGACGAGCCTCTCTATCAGGCGTTCCTCGGCAGTGACGTGATGCTGCACACGCTCCCATCCAAGAACACAACGTCGATGGCGAACGAATATACCGCCGCGGGACGCCGGCAGCAGCTCGCCGCCAAAGCCTCGAAGATTCACCCCCGCCACGTGCCCACAGCTTGGCGCGACACGCCCATCGTGCTCGTCGCGCCTCTCTTCGGTGAGGTATCGACGCAATTTGGCGGATCTTTCCCCCAAGGGTCGCTCGTCGGCATGACCATCCAAGGTCGCCTGCGCAGTCACCGCAAGGGCCGCATCTACTCCCGCCGCTGGCACCGCGCCGAGCAGGAATTTTCTGCCTACGATATCATCTTCTTCTCAGAAGAAGATGTGCGCGGCAATGCTGAACTTGCCGAATACTACGCCTCGCTTGTCCCGCTGGCAGTAATGACCCAGGGCCACTCCGGCGCAACGATCTTCGTGCAAGGCCGAGCTATGCAACACGCCGCCTCTCCGGCCCAGCCCGTGGACGCTACCGGCGCGGGCGACGTGTTTGCGGCTGCATTCTTGCTCCACTATGCGGAGAACCGTGATCCGACAGCCGCTTGTCGCTACGCGAATGCCGCCGCTGCGTGCAGCATCGAGCACGCCGGCGCGAGTAGTGTTCCCACACGCCGGCAAGTGGCCGCAAGGCTGTGCTCAGCTTAAAGTGCCTGATTGGCTTACAAAGCATTTCACTGCTGCACACTGCATCCATTACCTATACGCCGGCTTCCGTTTATGTGGATTAACAAACGGGGGACAAGCCCCCGTGCTACGGCGTTTCTTGTCCCCTCTCCCTATCGAGGGAGAGGGCTAGAGCCTGCCCCGAACTTGATACGGGGGTGAGGGCGAATCTGGATTTTCCGGCCCTAACGAGATCAAGATAATCTCAACCACTGCTCTCTTGGACATTGCTCTTCCAGCAGATGTGCGCAGGTTGCAAACCTGCGCTACCGGAAATGGCAGTAGAATAGATATATACGCATTCAGACTGTAAAGGATATATTGCTTGAACATTGACGTTGCCACCCTCACCGCGCTACGCCGGGAATTCACCGACAAGATCGTCGGCGGACGGATACAGCGCGTGCTGCACCCGAACCATCTCGCCGTCGGCCTCGAGATTTATGCGCGGGGCGAGACGTGGTGGCTCATCATCAACGCCGCACCGCAAGCGCCGCATCTCTATCTCACCCGCGAGCGGCCGGCGCGCGCTGACGACAACGTAACGCCGCTCCTGCTCCTATTGCGCAAGTACGTGCGGGGAGGACGGCTTGCTGCGGTGGAGCAGCCGCCGTGGGAGCGCGTCTTGCAGTTCACCGTCCACGCGCGGGTGGACGACGATATAGTGGAGACCACACTCATTGCCGAGATCATGGGGCGCACGAGCAACCTGGTGCTGGTGGACGCCGACGGCGCCATTCTCGATAGCATGAAGCGGGTAGATTCATCCATCAATCGTTACCGCCAAGTATTGCCCAAGCTGCCGTACCTCCCGCCGCCGCCCCTCGAGCGACCCGATCCTTTTGCGGCGCAAGCATCGCAATTGGAATCTGCGGCCCAGTCCGATCCCAAACCTCCCGCCTGGCGAGTGCTCATGGGGCAGACCAGCGGCTGCGGACCCCTCCTAACCCGCGAAGCGGTGTTCCGCGCTGCGGGCAAGGCAGAAGCACCGGCAGCAGACGTTGTGTGGGAAGATGTGCTCGCTGCAACACGCGCTGTCTTTACACAGGTCGCGAGCGGCGAACCCACGCCCTCCCTCGCCCACAGTGAAGACGGCGCGCTCGCGGCCTATGCGCCCTATGCCTTGAGTATGTTCCCGCAGTGCGAATCACAAGACACGATGAGCGCGGCTATCGAGCGCTTCTACCGGGAGCAGGGCAAAACGCCGCAGCGCCGGACGCCCGACCTGGGCCAGAAGCCGCTGCTGGCAGCGATGCAGGAGCGCATGGACCAACTCCGGCAGCGGCGGCGTGCCCTGGAACACCAGCAAGCAGAAGCTGTCGACGCGGAGGAATGGCGGCGCAAAGGGGATATGGTCCTGGCGTTTGGCTACAGTGCTGCGCCGGACAGCAGCGAGATCGAGGTTGACGGCGAGACAATTCGCATTGATCCGAAAATCTCGGTCGCTGCGAATGCCGACACCTACTTTTCCACCTACAAGCGCAAGAAGCGGGCGCGGGAAGAGGTGCCGGGGCTGCTGCGCAAGGTTAAGAATGAATACGCGTACTGCGAGCAAGCCGAGGCCCTGCTGGAAGCGGCGGAAACGCCGACCGACGTGCGCGCGTTACGCGAAGAATTGCGCGAGCAGGGCATCGTTAGTGGCGGCCGGCCTCGCAAGGACAAAGGGCGCAAAAACAAGCGCGGCAGAGCTGTGGAAGAGGGTCCGCGTCCGGTCTCGCTTTGGCTCGACGGCGTGCAGGTGCTGGTCGGCCGCAGCGGCGCCCAGAACGACGCCGCCTTGCGCCTTGCCGATGCGGACGACGTGTGGCTGCACGCGCGCAATGTGCCCGGCGCGCATACCGTCCTGCGCTCCGGCGGCCGCGAGGTGCCGGATGAAATCATCAGTCAGGCGGCGCAGATTGCCGCCTACTACAGCAAGTTGCGTGAATCCACGAGTGCCGAAGTGGACGTCACCCGCCGCCGCTACGTCCGCCGCATCCCCGGCGCGCACCCCGGCCTCGTCACCTACCGCAACGAGTACACGATCCGGGTCAAGCCGATGCCATTGCCGTCGGAGGAGCTACCGCGCGAGCCACGTGTCTGAACAAAACGGTGAGAATATCCCTAGCACCTTGCCGCAGATAGAGTATACGATGGCATGGTCACTTCACTCCGGTAGCGCAGGTTTGTAACCTGCGTCCCTTCCGCTGGGCGGATGCACTCAGGGGCCGTCAGAGGCCAGCGCGTAGCAGTCAACATCATCTTGGGCAAGACGCTTAGAACTTACTTCATACAGCGCTCTCTGTAGTCTGCCCTTCGACAGGCTCAGGGTGAACGGATGTACGCCGAAAAGGTGGTGTTTCCGACCGTTCGTGCTGAGCTTGTCGAAGGGCAAATTAGCAAGTCGAGCCGATCTATGTGATAGCTTCTAATGCAAGGCAGCCGCAGTCAGTGCTAGCCAGTGGGTTTGATCTCTCCGCTGGCTAACTTTCAGGGCACTCACTTAACTGAGACATATACCCTTGTAGTTGCACACTCTTGCCTTTAGGCTTCATCCGGATTGGTATGGTTACCCGACAATACGTGGAAACGGCACAGGTTGCAAACCTGTGCTACCGTCGCCCGTATCCATTAATGCAAACGTGTTGAACTACTCGCCCCAAAAGAGTGGCGACGGTCACTCCTGCTGATACTCGCGCACGAGAGAGCAGGCGCCGTTTATCATCGCCGCTACGTCTTCGCCGCGCCCGAGGCTCTCCATTACTTCATGCATGGCGATCAATTGCGACACGTGCAGACCGGGCTGCGGCCACGCGCGTCCGTGTTCCAGCGATTGCTGCACTGCTGCTACCTCCTCCGGGCGGAGGTCAGTGCGGAATTCCGCCAGCCGCGCAACCGCCGCTCTACTCGCAGGCACGGCCGCCTCCTCCTGCATGGCATGCGTGAGGCCCCGCAGCGCCGTGTACGCCGCCTCCGACTGCTTTGTCCGCGCGGCAATGCCCAGTCCAAGTCCGGCTCTCACCGGCACCGCGTGCACCTTGCCCCGAGGCAGCGGTGCCATGCGAAACCCTCTTCGGCTGAGAGTTAGAGGGTCATAATGATATAACATCGCTGGCGGCGATGGCCAGAGTAGATTCCCCAAGTCCCTCCACGATGTCGGTGGGGAAACGCGATACTTGTGTATCAGGTCATGCACGAACTGCAAGGCTTCGACCGCCGCCGGTTCCTGCAAGCGGCACTGCAAAGTGTCAGGGTCAACCGCCTCCGCCCCGTTCTGCCACAGTGCCCACCAGATCCAGTCCCAGTGGGCGATCAGCCCCCAGTGCGCCACGGTGCCATCTTCCTTGTGCGTGGTCAGCTTGACCGCGTTCTCCACCAGGTTGTCCCAGTCCCAGCTTGCGTCCACCGGCGGAACGCCTCGCTCTGCAAAGTAATTCTCTTCGTAGTAGAGCATGAGCGGGAGGGCGCCAAGCGGCAGCGCGTAAAGCGCATCGCCTACCCGGAACTGATTAAGCACACTCGGGAAGAATTCCCGCTCAAGCGCAGCCCCCGCTGGGCCGCTGAAACGGTCCAAGGGGAGCAAGAGGCCCTCCCGCCCCAGCCACTGTACATCGGGCTGCAACACGGTCACGAGGTCTGCTTCGAGGTCTTCCAACAAGGCCGCAGCCGCGTCAAGCGCCGCCGCTTGGGCTGCCTCGGCCTCTTCAAAGGTCTTGGGCGGCCCATACCACGGATACAACTCTTCAAAGAACCGCACGGCAAGACGGTATCCACCGCGTATTGGACCGTATGGATTCTCTCTATCCGCCTCAAGCGTCGCTGCCTGCCGTCGGAACCTATCCTCCGGTTTCTCCTCCAAGAACGGATCGCGAAAGTGACCGTATGGGGACACTGCCACATTTATTGCGGTCTCTTGCGGCACGCCCGGCGCGGAAGGCGGGGGCCCTACCGTACTACACCCGGCTGCGAGCGCCGCCGTGCCTGCGAGTAACGACCGCCGTGAAAGCATCGCCCTGCTCCTATCTTTCCTGCCGCCTCAAGGCTGCATCGCACTCCCCTGCGGCTAAATCAACCTATCTCAATACAGCTAGAAAAGACAGGCAATGTGCGTCTCGTCGCTGTATTTAGGACTAGCGCGGCGTCCAATTCAGGTGCCGGTCGAGGAAGGCGAACGTGCCGGTGCCTTCGATCATGTGGCCGCCGTCGAAGTAGTAGATTTCGGCGCGGTCGGGGATTTTCAGGTCGGCGTAGCGGCGGCGGACCCTGGCGTATTCGTGGGCGCACCACTCGTCCGACGCCACAGCGTCGCGGTGACCGCGTTCCACCATGAAGGGGCGCGGGGCCATCAAGTACGCCATTTCCGCGTAGTTGAACGTCTGCCCGAGGTTGAATTCCGGCATTTCCCACTCGTGGTTGAACATGTAGCCCGAAAAGTAGTCGGTGCTGGCGCACTTGCGCAACCACTCGTTGAAGTCGCCCGCGCAAATTGAGAGCGCGTACTGTGTCAGCACCGTCGGGATGCGCATCGCCGCCTTGCCGCCGTAGGACAAGCCGTAGAACCCGATGCGGCTCGGATCAACGAACGCCAGTGTAGAAAGCCAGCGCAGCATCTGCTCATGCTGCGCAATTGCAAATGTAAAGAGCGTCCAGCCCAAGGGATTCCCCTTACGCTGGAGCGTGCGAAATTCGTGGAAACCGATATAGGGATTCTGCGGCGCGTATGTGATGTAGCCACGCTCGGCCAGCCGCGCGGCAAACGCATTGTACGGGCCTTCCCCTTCCGCAATCACGTCCTCCGGGCGGCCCTCAAGACCATGTTGGCACACCACCACCGGCCGCTGCTCTCCCGGCGCAATGTCTTGGGGCACCAGCAAGATGCCGTGGTTGAACACGTCGGGCAGCACGTCCAGCGTCACTTCATAACCGGTCCAGGCCTCGCTATCGCCGAACGGACGGCTGCGCAGATTGAACGGAAGGCTGGGGTCGGGACAGCGTCCGATCAGCCCTTCCCAGAAGCGTTTTCTATAAGCGGCCGCGGATTGCTCCCAGGCTTCCAGCGAGGAAGTATCCGCCTCCGACCAGAAGTCTTCGCGCGTTCGCCATGCTACTTCGAGGCTGTCCTGAACATGCGCCACGATCTGGTTGAACTGTCGCTGCATACGAGCGGATGGGTCGAAGCCGCCGCGCGCGTCGCGTGGTGATGTGGCCGGAGCCGCGCCGCGCGATTCTACACCCAAGCCTTGCAGCAACGCCGTTAGAGCGGCATCCGAGCCCGGTCCGGGATCTGTAGCAGAGGGTCCCACGAGCACGAGACGGTCCGCGGCGTCGTGCGATGCGTAAGCCGGTTGAGCGCGGGCAACTTCCGCCTGAACTTCCTCTAGCGGCGCGGGCTCGATCTTTCCTGGAGCGCCAACACGCCCGCGCACACGTTCTAGATTGCTTATGGGCGGCAAGCCGCTGATGGTAGGCGCGGGCGTCGTCTCGACGATCAAGGGACGCGGCGCAATCATGCTCGCGAGCTCAGCATCGCTGAAGCCGCGCAAGAGCCGCCAGACGTTGCGATAAATCGGCTCTTGCCACAATTGGCGCCGGTTGCGGAAGTAGCCGCTTACACCAACGCCGGCGATGCGCTCGTCCAGCGCGCCGCTGTAGAGCGCCAAGAGCCCGCCTTCCCCGTAGCCAAATACGCCCACCGGCACGTCTTCCGGCGCATCCTGAGCCGAATAGAAATCTACCAGCGCCAGAATCTTCTGCACTTCATATCCAATGACGTGCCGACCCATCTCGAAAGCCATGCGGTAGATGAACTCACGATGGGGCTGGTCCGTCATGCGAATAGCCGGATTACCGGACCACGTGTGCTCACGATCTATGAGCACCGGTACCACCACCTGACAGCCCAGTTCCACCAACCGCCGCGCGAATTGCTGCTCAGGTTCCAGACCGGGTGCAATACCGGCGAGCATCTCCGGCGACCAGTCGGCATCCGGCAATGCAATTACGTGCGCGCTGGGCTTCTGCTTGGGCCGCAGCAGCAGGCCCTCGCCTTCTACGCCATCCAGCACCGGCCAGCGAATGGCGTGAACGTCATAGCTTGGCGTAGCAGCGACACGGAAGGGGTCTAGAGTCGAGCTCACGAACTCCAACGCCGACACCGGCCTGCGCTCGTCAATTGCGCCGATGATGCGTGCGAATTCTCGGCGCTTCGCGGCAACTGCGGCCTCTGCGGAGTCACCCGCCGCAGGCAGTGACTGCAGTGCCGTCTCAGCGGCCTCGTCAGCGGCATCGAGTTCGCGATCCAAGTAGCGATGGATGCCGGCAATCATCAGTGCGGCCACGTCGCCTTCCACGGTGAGCGGCGCCGAATCAGGCAAACGGGAGGTTTCGCGATCGAATTGACCCATAGTGGTAGTAATCCTTTACTTGCTAGCGCACGTCCACAAGCACAGTAGCGCGGAAACGCAGGTAGGTGCAAGACGTGGAAGCGGCGCTCACAGCCTTGCGCGCGCAGCTATCGCATAATTCGCGCACAATGCCCGTAAGCGCCGCCTCTTCCGCCTTCACACATCTGACCGGCTCAAAGCTAGCCGATCCTGCAAGACCTAATTGCAGCGAGGAAGGAGTGAATGCTGCCTACTTCCCGTACCTAGAGAAGAATTACTTCCACTCGTCCGGTCGTTGCGAGAACAGCTCATTGAGCCTTGCGGCCGACTCTTGCATCGCCTCGGTGGTATCGATCTCTCCCGCGAGTGCGCGGCCCATGGGCTCGTTCATCGTGCTCCAAGCCTGTGAGCCCTCGGGCAGCACCAGCAGGTCGTGACCACCGCTCTGCCACACGTTCTGGACGTCAATGATATGCGTGCCCTCATACAGTCTCAGCCAAATCTCCGATGTTGCCGCCCAGAACAGCGGCGGCCAAGAGATTACCTCGATCTGCGGGGTTGATTCCAAGATCTCACGCGTATGCGACACGCGCAGCACCTCCCAAGCGTCGTCCAGTTGCTCGGAGAGCGCCAGGATCGACCAGGAGTTGCCACCGGTGCTGACGCGCTGGATGCCGGAAGGGCCAACAGGCGGCGGCGCAAAATCGAGGTTCTCCACGCCGATACCGTTGCGAATCGCGTTGTGGCGGAAGTTTCCGTTGAACTCCATGGACACCATCTGCGCGTCCATCGGCCTGATGCCGCTGCCGAGACTCTCGCGCGCTTCGACGGGCGGGGTGGCCTTGTGCACGGTATGCAAGTCAACGTCGAGAGCCGCGCCGCGAATCGAGTTCTGGTCCTCGCCGTAGAGCGCCCGGTCGCGCACGTCGTTCAGCAGTTCGCCGCCAAAATTGTAGACGAACGTACCCATCATGTAATGTAAGCCGTTCTGACCGATATCCAAGGCCCAGCGATTGTTGTCCGGATCATTCAGCTTGGTAACCGCCGAGATCAGGTCATCATAGGTCCAATTCTTATGGGGATGGGACACGCCTTTCTCATCGAACAATTGCTTGTTGAAGAAGACTACCTCGCCACCATGCTGGAATGGCTGTGCCCAGAGTTGGCCCTTCCACGCCCAGCTTGTCAGTGCCGTTGGGAAGTACTGGTCAAGGTCCACGTTGTCCCGGCGCATGAACTCGTAGAGGTCCGGGAACATGCCCGTGAGACCGCCCGGAATGACCCAATTCAACTGGTTCACCATCAGGTCTACCGGCGCGGCGCCTGCGGCAAACTCGGCGCGGCGCCGGTCCCAATAGCCGCTGCCATCCTGCCACGAGACTTCAATGTCTATACCTGTGGTTTCGGCGATCGCAGCAAATGTATCGTCCCAACCCTCCATGCGGCCGGTCAACCGGTAGCAAGACCATACAACCTGCCTGGCTTCGGCCTCAGGCATCGATTCTTTCGCCTGTGGCGCTTCTTCTGTAGTTTCCTCGGCCATTTCTTGAGTCGTCGCCACGGTGCCACAAGCAGCCAATATGAGCACGGCAGCGCCACTCCCGGCCCCAGTCAGCAGTCCACGTCGCGTAACAGCATTTCGCAAAGCCATCTTTGATCTTCTCCTTACATGCATGCGCGTCAACCACACGCCCGCCAACCCGTGGGGCAAGTAACCGGGTTGCGTATTGAATAATACCCTCCCCTTTGCCCAGCGCTATCGCTCCTACCCGCATCTTGAATGCGACAATATCGCGTGTATTCGATGCTAGCATACCATTTGCGACTAGTCAATACAGTTTTGCTGCTTGCCCCCAATCTCTTACCGTACTCTCTAATCCGTACGGTAGGACGCCGCGCGACGGGCCACAGAACGATGGACAAGGCGAATCCAGATCAGGTCTCGTAGTGTTGGGAGCACAACGCCTGCCAAATTCACGCGAGAATCAGGAGAGTCGGTCCAATCTACCGGGATTTCGGCCACCTGGTATCCCATCTTCATTGCCAAATATAGAATTTCTACATCGTAAGCCCAGCCGCGAACCCTCTGACGGCTGAAGATCGGCGCAACAACAGGCTTGCGAAACAGCTTGAAGCCGCAGGTCGTATCGGCGATCTCAGGAATAGCCAACACGCGGGCAATGAAGCTAAAGGCCTTACCCATGGTCTCTCGCACCACAGGCTGGTGTTTCCGGATTTCCGATCCCGCCAAGTCCCGCGACCCAATCGCTATGTCGGCCCCACCATCCAAGGCCTGCGATAGCTTCTCAATTTCGGCAATGTCAGTAGAACCGTCGGCATCCATGAAGAGCACATACTCACCCTCAGCCGCCAGCATCCCCGTGCGTACTGCCCAACCCTTGCCCATATTAATGTCGTGACTGAGAAGGCGAACATGCCGGCATCGCTCTTGCCAGGACTCGGTCAAATTCGCAGTGCCGTCCGTGGAGCCATCGTCAACAACCAGCACTTCAACCCGACATTCCGGGCGTTCGGAAAAATAGGCTAGGGTTCGTTCCAGCGTAGCGCCAATCCGCTCTTCTTCGTTGTAAGCAGGAATGACGATTGAATAGCTCGTTTCCACACCAACCCTGTCTAGAGAGTTTGAATTCTTAGAAGCAGCGTGACCGCAGACAAATGTGGTAAGCGAAGATTCCTGTCACGCTTCGGCAGATTCTGTGGCGGCGTCTGCGGGCTTACCGAGACTGAAGCCGCCATCCTCAGAGTGACCCAAAACCACACCATCGAGCGTTCGCAGACTTAGCCTATCCACCAGCACCTTCAAGCCGTGCTGCTCGCTGACTTCGTCATTCTTGCCAGGTTTCTCCTCGCTCGACATGCCGAATTGCATACCATCTGCACCGGGACGAACAAATACCCGAAGATACATTTCGCCCTCGCCTTCAGATTGCATCTGGTCCTTGATGAGTCGCGCAGCAGTTTCCGTGATTGTGAACATGCACCCTCTCCTGAATAGACGGACCCTTTGGAGGCTTCTGAGTCCAGGCTCAAGGGTATCACGCAGGTTGTTCACAGTAAATGTACTGTCCGGGCAGTTGCCCCACGTGAATTCGCCCCGGTATTTTCCTTGATAGTCCAATTTCCAATCAACGCGCCTGCAGCGGCAGCTAACCGTAAGGTAACGATTGCGTCAGGAAAACTAGACGGAGTTCATCGGCAAGGCGCCCAAGCACCCTTGCCGCATTCATGCACGGCCGGCATCAGGTGCGAAGAGTTTTCGTTCACAGGCTGGTCGGGTACTCAGCGCCTTTCAGTAGCAGTAAGCCGTGTAATTGGGTATCCTGGACAACATGAGGCGCCAAAGCCCTTACAAGCCTTGACAAGAGACAGCCGGGTGTCTTGTGTGCATCCCGCTTCCAACTGTCGTGATGGGGCTAAGATCAAGGTAGCGAACCGCCGCCCACGGGAGTGACGCCATGGACACACCTATCGATCCACGGTTCGACCCATCTCAGATTTCTGCAGCCGACATTGAGTATCAGCGCAGTCACCGGAACAAGCGGAATTGGTTCTGGTACTACATTGTCGGCGGTTTGATACTTATGCCGCTCTTCCATCTGTATCTGGGATTGCGCGTCAGCGGAAACAAGCAGTGGCCCTCGGGGCCTCTGCTCATCATTTGCAATCACCGCAGCAATCTTGATCCCTTTGCTGTCGGCGTGGCGTGTAATCACCGTGTGCTAACGTTTATGGCCAAGGTGGAGCTCTTTCGCAACTCACTGCTGCGGTTCATTCTGCCCCGTTGGGGTGTATATCCGCTTATCCGCCAAAGCAATGACATTCGCGGTGTGCGTGTTCTTATGGAAGCGCTCAAGCGAAACGAGACTGTCGCACTCTTCCCCGAAGGCACCCGCAGCCGTACCGGAGAGGTAGGCCCGTTTAACTCCGCCTTTGTACGCATCGCAGTGCGACAACGGATACCTATTGTGCTCGCTGCCATCAAGAACACCGAAAAAGCCCTGCCAAGAGGCAGCCAGTTCCCCAATCCCCGGGTAGGAGTAACCATTACCTTGGGTGAACCGATAGAGCTGCAGGAGCACTACGGAAAGAAACTCTCGGGAGCTGAGGCAGATGCTATTGCAGAGTCTTTGCGGCAACGTATCATTGCACTTCTCGATGAAGGTACTGCGGCCGCCTAAGGACAAGTGAGACTACAGGCATGCAAATGCCCCGCACTGCCCTGCAAGTGCACAGCCACTCGAACGACGACTGCTCGGGAAACACTACAAACCCCAGAGATCGACGCCGCGATGGTGCCCCTGAATCGCTATCAGCCGGTTCTAAGAGAGTCTAGGGGCTCTTAATCTACCGGCAATTGCATGCGGCCGAAGCGCTTCACCACATTCGGACGCACCGACAGGTTGTTGCGGCCAACATTCGTCCGGTACAATGATAAGGAACGTGTGCAGAGCAGAAGGCAACCTATGGAGATCATTCTTGCAAGAGAGATGGGCTTTTGCTACGGTGTAAAACGCGCTATCGAGATGACGCAAGCTGTAGCGAAAGAGAGAGGGGAGATACACACGCTGGGGCAGCTTGTCCACAATCCTTCGGTGATAGATAGGCTAGAGCAAGACGGTATTAGCGTTGTCTCTGAAATGGAGACCATCCCGCAGGACGGCATAGCCACCATCACTGCCCACGGCACGGGCAAAGCGGTCACTGAGCAAATCGCCGCACAAAATCTCGAGCTTTTGGATGCTACTTGCCCAATCGTTTCTAAGGTGCATCGCATCGTCCAGGAGCATGCAGAGCGCGGGTATCAAATCCTGATCTTTGGCGATCCCTCCCACAAGGAAGTCCGCGGTATTCTCGGCTGGTCGGAAGGACGCGGGGAAGCCGTGGCGAGCCCCGAGGGGCTAGATTCCGTGCGCCTCAGGCGCAAAATCTGCCTCGTCTCCCAGACCACACAGACGGTAGAGCGTTTTCAGGCTGTGGCCCGCCGCTTGATGGACTTGGCGCTGGAGGATGCGCTCGAAGTACACGTCGTCAATACGCTCTGCTTCGCGACCACCAAACAACAGGCGGCCGCTCGCGATATCCTCCCCCAGGTGGACATCATGATCGTGGTAGGCGGACGAAACAGCGCGAATACGACCCACCTCGCCGAGATTTCCCGCGACGCAAGTACCCCGACATATCACATCGAAACGGCTGCCGAACTCGATCCTGCCTGGTTCTCGCACAAAGAGAGCGTCGGCATTACCGCGGGCGCTTCGACACCGGATTGGTCGGTGCAAGAGGTGGTGACCTGGCTCAAAGAGCTAGACGCAGTAGCATCCTAGCGAGTATCTCGCTCGCAAGTTGCACCTGCCCGCTCTGGCGAAGCACACCTCACGTGGGCTGCAACTTCGATAATGCCGCAGAGCGCACCATGAGCGGAAAGACAGCCAGAGTGCGCTCTGCGCCGGCAACCAATGCAGTATGTCCTGATTGAGTGAACAATCGGAGTGAGTTTCCGGTGATCCCGCAGGCTAATCCCGCCCAGTGTACAATTGTCCGGCTGCTGGAGTACCGTAGAGCCAGTAAGAACTCGCATAGCGGCAAGCCGGTATACGCTGCCTCCCTCCAAGAAGAGGGTCTCAGCGAGTGCGCAAATCATGCAGAAGAGCATTACCTTCATGAACATAACATCCGATCAACCAAACGTTGAGGAACTGCCGGCGAACTCCGTTGTCACGCCCAGTGGGATCGTTGCCCTCGTGGGGCGGCCGAACGTGGGGAAGTCCAGCATCTTCAATCGGTTGCTCGGACAGCGCCAAGCCGTCGTAGAGGATATCCCCGGTACAACCCGCGACCGCATCTACGGCGTTGTAGAGTGGCAGGGCCACGCCTTCACAGTCACCGATACCGGCGGCATCGTCGCGGAAAGCGATGCGCTGACGGAGTCCGTACTTGGGCAGGTACACGCCGCAATCGACGAAGCAACCGTTATCGTCTTCGTCGTAGACACGCCTACCGGGATCACGCCACAAGACGCAGAAATCGCCGGCCTCCTGCGCAACACGAAGAAGCCTGTAGTGATTGCTGCGAACAAAGCTGACAATCAGGACCAACACTTGCAGACGTTTGAGTTCTTCTCTCTGGGCATGGGCGAGGTAATCTCACTTTCGGCACTACACGGGCTTGGCACCGGCGATCTCCTCGATGCCATCTGCGCACACATTCCAAGATCGGAAGAAACGAACGCTGAGACGGCATTGCCCCAGTTCGCCATAGTCGGACGGCCAAACGTAGGGAAGTCGGCGCTGCTCAACGCACTGCTCGGACACGAACGCACGATCGTCAGCGAAATTCCCGGCACTACGCGGGACGCCATCGACACTGTCGTCACTTACGGGGAAGACACTGCGGTACTGATCGACACCGCCGGAATCCGGCGGAGCGGCAAAGTGCAGCACGGCGTGGAATCTCATAGTGTGCTCCGCACTGTGCGGGCACTCGAGCGCTGCAACGTTGCCCTACTCGTCGTCGATGCCGCCGAAGGGCTGACTGCGCAGGACGTGCATATAGCAGGTTATGTCAATGATGCGTTCAAAGGACTGGTCGTCTTGATCAACAAATGGGATCTGGTCGACGCAGACGCCGGGGAAGTAAAACGGATGATTCAGGGGCGATTGCGCTGGATGCCGCACGCGCCGTCCGTGGTTATGTCCGCAAAGTCCGGCTACCACCTTGCCCACATACTTCCGGCGGCCCTGCAGGTATTTGCCGAGCGCGGCAGGCGCATCACCACCGGGACGCTCAACCGCGCGCTGCGCGCATGGCTGGCCAACCGCACCCTCTCATCGAAGCGAAAGCGGCTCAGCATCTACTACGTGACCCAAGCGAGCACGCATCCGCCGACCTTCATATTCTCCGTTAACAATCCGGCCCTCGTTCACTTTTCGCACCGCCGCTTCTTGGAAAACAAAATACGGCGGCAGTTTGGTTTCGCCGGCACGCCAATACGGCTGCTTTTCCACGACCATCATGGCTGATTTCCTTTGGTACGCGGTCTCTATCGTCATTGGGTATCTCGCCGGGTCTATTCCTAGCGGCTGGCTGATAGCCCGCCTCATGCATCAAACGGACATCCGCAAGTACGGTAGCGGGCGTACAGGGTCTACTAACGTGTGGCGCACGTTCGGTATAGTGCCCGGCGTACTATCCTTCGTCGGAGATGCGCTGAAAGTTATCTTGCCTCTCTTTGCTCTTCGCCTAGCGTTTCCCGGCAATGAGATAGCGGAAGCACTCATGGCCTTTGCGGCAATTCTCGGCCACAACTGGCCCCTCTTCATCGGATTTCGCGGCGGCAGGGGCATGGTACCGGGCGCTGCGGGCCTCGCCTTCATGGTGCCGCCCACCATGGCTGTTCTATGGGTGATCTTCTTGCCGGTCATGCTCATCAGCCGGTACGTGTCCCTTGCATCGCTTACTACAGTAGCCGCTGCCCCGATTCTGATTGCTATTGCAATGCTTTGGTTCCAAGTACCCGTGGCGTACCTGATCTACGCTATCGTTGGCGGTGTTGTCATATTTCTGCAGCACCGCGACAACATCGCGCGGCTCTTGGCCGGCACCGAACGCCGCATCTCGCTGGGACGGCAAGACTGAGAGACTTCCGCAGTCCGGCACCGCATGGGAGTTACGCCGTGATGCCTGGAGACGATGTCGCCGAAGCTCCTCTTGAATGTAACGACCAATCTCTCGATTGCGGAGAGAATGCTACGACCGCCACGATCACCGCGCTTCTCCCTCGCGGCGCTAAGGGAAACGCCTTCACGGTAGAACTGAGCAATGGCGAGAGGCTGTCTTTGCGGTCAGAGACTGTGGCTACACACAGACTCAGTGTTGGCGACACGGTGGACTCTGCCGCCATCACCGCGTGGCAACGTGACAACAGCGCTCGGCTTGCCGTGGAAGCCGGCCTCAACTTTATCTCCTTCCGCCCCCGCAGCACCAAAGAGGTGACAGACCACCTGCGCAAGAAGTCACTTGACACGGCAGCCCGCGACCATGCTATTGGCCGCTTGCAAGAGCTAGGGTACTTGGACGACGCGGCATTTGCCCGTTTCTGGGTGGAGAGTCGAGATACACATCGGCCCAGAGGCAAAAGGGCGCTCGCCTGGGAACTGCGGCAAAAGGGCGTTGCCGACGCCATCATCGAAGACGCGCTGGCGCGGTTCGCCGGTGACGAGACCACGCTGGCACACGAGGCCGCCCGTAAACGCGCGACGGCGCTCAAGACCACCGATCCCTCCAAATTCCGCCAGCAGCTTGGCGCATTCCTCGCCCGCAGGGGCTTTAGCTACGAGGTCGCCGGGCAGGTGGTGGACGATCTCTGGGAGGAACTGCGCGGAGACTGCGCGATGCGCGGAGACTGCGCGATACGCGAAGACGACTCTCGTTTCTCGAAATAGGTTGATAGATGGCTGTGCAGCCGCATATGATGTTAATAATTGGGGCTGCAAGAGAGGAGAGCAATCATGGCTAGCTCTACGCCCACATTCAAATTCACGTACGCGGACTACCGAAACGCACCGGATGACAGGCGCTACGAATTATTGGACGGAGACTTAGTTGTGGTTCCAGCACCAAAAGAGATCCATCAAAGAGTCCTGATGAATCTCTCTTACCTGCTATTTCAGTCAGTGAAGCTCACCGGGTCAGGCCATATCTACGCTGCTCCCTTCGATGTAGTGCTGACGGACACTGACGTTGTGCAGCCCGATCTGCTGTTTGTCTCCAATGAGCGAGCACACATTATCACTGACGAGAACGTGCAAGGCGCGCCCGACCTCGTTATCGAAATCCTCTCGCCGTCCACCGCCGAGCGGGACAAGACCTTCAAACGCTCCCTCTACGCCAAGCACGGTGTCAAGGAATACTGGCTGGTGGACACCGATGCCAAGACGGTGACGGTCCTGGTGTGGGACGCACACCATTTTGTGGAAATCGGCGTTTGCGGTAAAGGTCAGACCCTATCCTCGCCCACCCTGAAGGGATTCACCCTCAATTCGGACGAGATCTTCTAGGGCCGGTGCCCTACCTCATAGATTGATGGCGTTCACAAGCAATATGAGGAGAGGCACGAGCTTAGGTGCTGCCGAATGCTATTCTGCCGGCATTCTGAAGGTGGGGCTCAGAGCGGGATACAAGGCACAGAACACCTCGAATTGTAGTTCGTAGCAAGCGGAAGCATCCTCTTCAGGTGCGAAGGTGGCTTCAACTCTCGGATTCCACGCGGCGAGCCAGTTAATATCTTTTTTGTCGGCAGCGACAAACGCTAATAACGCAGCCCCCTGAGCTGCGCTGTCGCCGCCCTCGATCACGGCAAGGGGACGCCTCAGCACATTCGCGAGGATTTGCAGGACGTCCGGGAAGGCAGCGCCACCAGTTACGGTAAGGGGAGCTATCCTGCCTCCAAGCTGTGCCTCCATCTCAGTTAACACGTTTCGCACGGCAAACGCAATACCCTCCACCACCGCTCGCGCCATCTCCGCACGACCCGTGCCAAGGTGCAGTCCATAGAAGACGCCGCGCGCATCACGGTCCCACAACGGCGCGCGTTCACCCATCAGATACGGCAAGAAGATTACGCCGCCGGCACCCGGTTCACTCGTGCCTGCCAGCGCCACCAATTCGTCGACAGACTCAGCGCCCAAGAGCGCTGCTGCCCAGCGCAAGGTCGCGCCGCCCATCAACGTCGGCGCCACGTGCAGATAGCGATCCGGCAAGACGTGACGGCGCGTATAGAAACGCGGGTCGGTAACGCGGCGCTCGGTACTCACTGTAAGAACACTGGTCGTACCAAGCGACAGCAATCCGGCGTGCGGCGTTACAAGGCCCGCGCCGACTGCCGCGGCCTGCGCGTCCGCTCCTCCCATAGCGACCGGCGTACCTGCCGGAACGTCCAACTCTTTCGCGGCTCCAGCGGAAACACTGCCTATCCTCGCCTCCGACGGCATATGCGGCGGCAGCTTTTCCAACGGGATGCCAAGGCTTCGACACCAGGCGTCCAGCCAGCGCGGCGGGTCGTCCAGCGCAAAGAGGCCTGAGAGCTGCGCGCTGGCCCAGTCAATCCCAAAGTTACCGGTGAGACGATACGCCAGATAGGTAGTCAAAGAGCCAAAGTAGGCGCACGCTTCCACAAGCTCAGGTCGCTCTTCCACCAGCCAGAGCATGCTGCTGAGTGCCGTGCTTCCGCTCTCGATCCGAATTCCTGTCCGCGGCACTATCGAGGACTGGCTTTCGCGCGCCAACACGCGCTTCACCTGCTGCACACTGCGCCGGTCTTCATAGATGATACCGGCGTGCAGCGGCGTGCCATCCGACGCCAGGGGCGCTACCGACGGAGCGAGAGACGAGATTCCAATCCCAATGATGCGCTTAGTAGTGGGACCGCCGGGTAACGCTGCGAATGCCCTGTGACAGGCTGTTACCACGCTTTCCCAGCAGCGCGCGAAGTCCACTTCCGCCCAGCCCGGCTGTGGGCGCACAATCCGGGTAGGCGCACTGCCTCGCGCCACGATGGTCCCCTCGCCGTTGCAAAGGACCACCTTGGTCGCTGTACTTCCTACGTCAATACCTATTGCGAACTCAGGAGTCATAGCCGGGAGGGCGAACATTTCTGCCCCAATTGCACAACCGCAAGAGCGCTATTCCGGGCGGGCAATTGCCTTAGTGGATAAGGCAAATCTAGCGCCGAATGCGCGCCGAACCACCCGCCGCGAACGCGCGCACGTCGTCTACCGTTGCCATCGTGGTGTCGCCTGGGAACGTGGTAATCAACGCGCCGTGCGCCCAGCCCAGCCTCACCGCGTCGGCGGGAGTCTCCCCCGAGAGGATTCCATAGATAAGCCCGGACGCGAAGCCATCGCCGCCGCCGACACGATCGAGAACATCAAGTTCGGCAGTGGGCGCGAGGTGGACGTCGCCGTTGATCCACGTCACCGCACTCCAACTGTGCCGGTTCGTAGAGTGCACCTCGCGGAGCGTTGTGGCCACGATCCTAACCTGCGGAAATTGACCGACCACCTGATCGATCATGGCGGTAAAGGCGCTGGGGTCGAGCTTGGACTTTGCCGCCACTTCCGGGCCGGGTATGCCTAGACCCGTCTGCAGGTCTTCCTCATTGCCTACGAGCACGTCGACATTCTCTACAATGCGCCGATTCACCGCGCTGGCACGGCCTTCCCCGCCCCATATTTGCCAGAGCTTCGCGCGGAAGTTCAGGTCGTAGGATACGATCGCGCCTGCCGCCTTGGCCGCTTGCATGCCCTCGATGATCACTTCCGATGTCGTGGGAGAGAGCGCCGCAAAGATACCGCCGCTATGAAACCAGCGCACGCCGCCTGCAAAGATTGCATCCCAATCGAAGTCACCGGGCTTGAGCTGCGCTGCCGCCTCGTTGCACCGGTTGTAGAAGACCACCGGCGCGCGCACGCCTTGGCCGCGGTCGCTATAGACCGTCGCCATGTTCGGCCCGTTCACGCCGTTGTGCTCGAATCGCTTATAGAACGGCGTAACTCCCATCGCGCGCACACGCTCTGCAATCAAGTCTCCAATCGGATAGTCGACCATCGCTGTTGCGACGCCGGTGTTTAGACCGAAGCAATCGGCCAGGTTGGCGGCAGTATTGAACTCTCCACCGCTTACGTGGATTGCGCACGTTTGCGCCTTGCGGAAGGGAATGATCCCAGGATCAAGGCGGTGGACAAGCGCTCCCAGCGCAACAAAGTCACGCCCTGCTTCCGCATTGACATCTAGCCCATAGCTCATCGTTCATTCCCTTTCCCGTAGGCGAGCTTCGTGTGTTCTCTTACTTACGCACTTGGCAGCAACATTTTCTGCAGCCTGGCTCACGGTGTGATTCCCAGCGACAACCAACTCGATACTGCTATTGGAATTATATACTCCAGGCCCGCCAATGAGATAGGAACGCGAGGCAAACGCGCGGTCGGTGTTTCGGCGCCTAACAGCATCTGTGCGAGAGACGACGCTCATGTGCCGTTGCTTCAGCTCGGCAGCACAATCCGGGCCCATGTGCTTGTTGGTTTAATGGGCTTGTTGGCTTAATGAAAGAAGCAAGGATAGCCGCTTGTGATTCGAGCCTTCTACGACCCAAAGACAAGCGAATTCTCTGCGTACGGGCGTGCTTGCATGCCGCGGCCGCCCAAGAATTGGGATTGAAGGAGCCGGCAGCTTGATGAGAATTCGTAAACGGTGCTACCATGAACTCATGCTGGGGTTAAGTTGCCAGGAGTTTGGCAAGGGAATTGATGCACATCGCCTCTCGTAGTTAGTTTGCTGCGGGCGGCAATTTCATTTAAGGGTCTGCAATTCGCACATGGGTTACCGGCGTACATTGCTTAGGGCCGCGGTTCCGGCTGGGCTTGCCACACTAACCGGCCTTGCCACGCTAACCGCAGCGTGCGCTCCGCTTGATAGCCTGCAGTCGCTCTTGAAGCCGGATGACCGCGAGCACCTCACCGTGCTTGCCGACGCGAGTCTCGCCCCCACTGTCCCGTCGCTCAAGGGCGACTTCGAGCGCGCCAACCCCCACGCGCTCCTTTCAGTCTCGTTACTCTCCTCCGGCGCCATCATGAAGACCGTCTTGCGAGGCAAGGATTTCGATGCTGTCCTCCTCGGAGGTGACACGTTTGGCGTGCCGATCGTCGAGGCCGGGCTGATTAAGGTCGGGACCATGCGCCCGATTACTTCGAACTGGCTCGTCATTGCAACCTCGGGCGAAAGCTCACTGGAATTGCAGAGTGCCCGTGACCTGCTGTTCGACGATGTAAAGCGCGTTGGAATAGCCGACTGGGAGCAATCGGCGCTCGGTATCTACTCGCACCAAGCCTTGGATAACCTCGCTCTATGGGATTCCCTGGCGTCGAAGCGTGTAAAGAGCAGAGACGAGAGAGAGTTAGTGGAGGAGCTCATCGGCGGAAAAGTAGACGCCGCCCTGCTCTATTCCTCATCCGCCAACTCCTCGGAAGAGCGCATCGCTATTCAGGCCCCCATCGCAGAACTGAGTCACCGTCCCATCATCTACTATGTCGGTATTGCGCAAGAAACCAAGTACCCCATCACAATTTCGCAGTTTTCAAAATACCTCGTCAGTCAGTGGGGACAGCGCCACTTCGCATCCGCCGGCTATCGAATGCTGACCCTGCGCTAGCAGTAGGAACAGAGAGCGTTATGACCTTCAACACCCGCCTCGACCGGACTTGCACACAGAAGAACAGTTCGCTCTGTATTGGCTTGGATATAGACCTCTCGCGCTTGCCTGCCGATATTCCGGCAACGCGTGACGGCGTTATTCGCTTCTGTCGCGAGATTATCGACGCTACACACCAATACGCCGCTGCCTACAAGCCCAACTCCGCTTTTTTCGAAAGTATGGGCACCTGGGGCCTGGAAGCCCTCCTAGCGGTCCGGCAGCACATTCCGCCTGACGCTATTACGATTCTCGACGCCAAGCGCGGCGATGTGGATACTACGAACGTCCAATACGCGCAAGCCGCCTTCGACATTCTGGGCTTCGATGCCATAACCGTACATCCCTATCTTGGGGCCGAAGCGCTGGATCCCTTCCTCTGCCGCGCAGAGAACGGCGTCTTCGTGCTCTGCCGCACGTCTAACCCCGGCGCAGGCGAGTTCCAAGACATGCACCTCGATTCGGGAGACCCACTCTTTCTCGCAGTGGCAAAAGCTGCGCACACCTGGAACAAGAATGGAAATTGCGGTCTCGTAACGGGGGCAACGTACCCCAACGAACTAGAGCAGGTGCGCAGTGTAGCCCCGGATTTGCCTTTGCTGATACCGGGCATCGGCGCGCAGGGCGGCGATTTGGAGGCTTCAGTCAAGGCCGCGGGCATCTGCGCACCCATGCTCATCAATGCCTCGCGCAGCATTCTCTATGCCAGCACAGAGCGCGACTATGCCGAGGCAGCGGCAGTAGCAGCCGCAAAGCTCCACGCGGAAATCATCCAAGTGCGCGCGGCAGTTGCGTAGGGGCACGACATGTCGTGCCCCTACATCCGAGGTCAACCGCGCGCGGCATTCACTCTCCGTTCGCACTGAGCCTGTCGAAGTGCGAAGCACCGACCAGGCAAATGCCACGGTTACAGATGCTCTTTGATCTTCTGGGCAACCGAGCGGTTCATCTTCGGCGCGCTAGCTAAGACCTCCACCGGTGCCTCTCGAATCGCGTCCACACTACCAAAGTGCTGGAGCAGTGCCACCTTCCGCTTTGTTCCAATTCCGGGTATCTTGTCGAGCAAGGAACCAAAGCTATGCTTGGAACGAATCGTCCGATGGTACGTGATCGCAAACCGATGCGCTTCGTCGCGAATTCGTTGAAGCAATTTCCGTGCCTCGGAGCGTTCCGCCAACGTGATCGGATTCGACTCTCCCGGCAAGAAGATCTCCTCGCGCTGCTTGGCGAGACCCAGAATCGGGATATCGTGCAGCGCCAGGTTTGCCAGCACTTCCAGCACGGCATTGAGCTGTCCCTTGCCGCCATCGATTACGAGCAGGTCGGGTTTCACACCCCATGAATCTAGGGCGTCGGAATCGACCTGGCCGTCTGAATCTTTATGTTCGCCCGTCTCCGTTTCCGCACGCTGTTCGCTCAGGCGTTTGAGCCGCCGCATCAGCATTTCCTGTAGGCTGGCGAAGTCGTTGGGGCCGTCTACACTCTTGATTCTAAAGCGGCGGTAATCACCCGTGCTCGGCAGACCGGACACGAACACGGCCATCGCGCCAACGGTATACGCCCCTTGGATATTCGAGATGTCATAACACTCGATGCGCACCGGCACGCTATCAAGGTCAAGGACGTCAGCCAGTTCCGTTAGAGCCACCTGTGCACGCTGCTGACTGTCCAGGTGCCGCAGCCGATGGTCCTGCAAGCCTTGGCGGGCGTTGTTTCCGGCCAATTCTACCAGGCGGCGCTTCTCGCCGATCTTAGGCACACTAAGGGTTACGCTGCCGCCGCGCCGCTCCCGCAGCCACATGCGGAGCAATTCAGCGCCGCGAATGCCGACCGGCAAGAAGATTGCCTGTGGAATCTGCATGCTACGGCCGTAGAATTGCTGCAGGAAGTCCCGTATCACGTCACGGTCTTCCTCGTCGGCAGCGTGCTCGATGATGAAGTTCTCGCGCCCAAGCAGGTGGCCGCCGCGGATGCTAAAGACCTGCACACATGCCTCGTCCTGCTCGCGGGCAAAGCCGATGACGTCAATGTCGCCCTGGCGGATATTGGTGATCTTCTGGCGTTCGAGAACACGCTCAACCGCCCGGATGCGGTCGCGCATCACCGCCGCGCGTTCAAACTCCAGCGCATCCGAAGCTTCTCGCATCTCAACGCGAATATTCTGAATCACGTCGCCCGGTCGGCCTTCGAGAAACCGCATTACCTGCTGGATGATTCCGGCGTATTCTTCCTGGGTAACCGCTCTGATGCAAGGGCCCGCACAGCGTTTTATGTGGAAATCGAGACACGGCCGATCATACTCTTTCTCCATATTGAGGGCGCAAGAACGATAGGGGAACATTCGATTGAGCAGATTCATCGTATCCCGCAGGCTGTACGCGCTGGTGTACGGGCCATAGTACTGCGCGCCGTCATCCAGGATACGGCGTGTTGTCATTACGCGGGGATAGACTTCATTGAGGGTCACTTTGAGGTAGAGAAACGACTTGTCGTCGCGCAGCACCACATTGTAGCGCGGCCGGTGGTGCTTGATGAGATTGCTCTCCAGCACAAGGGCCTCGATCTCCGTATCGGTGATGATGTACTCAACGGTTACGGCTTTCTCGACCATGCTTCTGGTCTTCCACGGCATCCGGTCCTGGCGGCCGAAATACGACCGCACGCGGTTGCGCAGCAGCTTGGCCTTGCCCACGTAGAGCACTGCCCCTTTGCCATCGCGAAAGATATAGCAGCCTGGCAGCAACGGGACGGTAGGCATCCGTTCGCGGGCTTCCTTGACCGGAATCGACACGTTAGTACTCCAGGACTCATGTTCGGCTACACCGAATTCTCATCTTCGTATGGTATCATAGGCTTAGAGGAGCTCTTATTCTCTGTCTGCAACCTCGTCTTACCACGAAGTGAGGGAGCGAGTGACCTTCAAGCTGATAGACGAATTCCATCAGGCGATGCTAAGCATTGACGATGCTGCTGCCCAGCACGGCTATCATCCAACATACTTCTTGCGAATGGTACACGAACTCGGCGGGTTGACAGCGGCCAAGCGCTTGCTCAGCACAGACGGCCCGCAATCAGGATTGGCCAGACTCTGGGAACTGGGATTGCTTGACAACTCTATGGAAGCGCTCGTTTTGCAAGAATGCTGGAAAGAGCTCTTTAGCGACAATGAGCGGCAAGCGGCGCGGAAACGGTTGAAAGACTACGGGTATACATTTAAGCTGTGATTGTCGAGTTGCGGTGGCAGGGCAGTGACCTTCCCCATTCTCGGAATGACGGGGAGCGGGAACTGGTGACACGAAAGCCCCAAGCCGAAGGAGCAACCAAGAATGGCGGTACTTGATACCTATAAGGCGTTTGAGGCCTTGACGGGCGCGGGCTTCACGGAAAGCCAAGCCAAAGCCCTTATCGACGCGGGCCGCGAAGGCTACGGCGCACTGGCAACCAAAACCGACATTCAGGATATGGCGACCAAAACCGACCTGCGCGCACTAGAACAGAGCATAACCATCAAAGTTGGGGCGATGTTGTTCGCGCTGGCAGGCTTGCTGGTTGGGGTACTGGTTGCCCTGGAACTGCTGCCTCCCTAAGCCCGACCGCGAGTGGATCCGGGCTGTACGTTCGCATGGGCGCCCCCGCGATACCTAAGCCCGACTATAGGTGGACGCAGATGCGAGTGTCCCTAATTGTGTACGCAAGGCGCGTGTGCTGAGATGTTCTTTCCATGCCCGGCAATCAAACCCCTTGCAAGCCGCAAGCAGCCCGCTCTACGTTGAAATCGAGTACTATTGACTAAACTGTGGCATGATCTTTAGAGAAGGAGGGCCTAGTGCAATTGACGAAGAAGCTTATCGGTCTACTAGCGATTGCGAGCATACTGCTCTTGGCTGGGTGCGCCACGGCGGCGGTGCAAGCCGCACCCGCAGCATCGGGAGCCGAAGCTCCTGCCGTGACCCCCTACAACGGCGGCGAAGAGAAGTCCGTCGAGCGCAGCATCTCGGTACAGGGACAAGGTACCGTGAGCGCCAAGCCCGACCTGGTCACGCTTTCGTTGGGCGTGCAGACCACTGGTGAAACGGCGATGGAGGCCTTGGCGCTCAACAGCGAGCAGATGACCGGGGTTATTGCCGCGATTCAGGAGGCCGGGATCGCGGATGAGAATATTCAGACCTCCGGCATCAACCTCTACCCCGTCTACGAAGACCGCTCCCTGGTGCAACCCGGTGAGCAGCGCCAAGTCGTCGGTTACCGGGCGTCAAACGATATAAGCGTCAGGGTCCACGACATCGACAAAGCAGGCTCGGTGCTTGACGCGGCGGTAACTGCCGGCGCCAACCAGGTCGGCGGCGTGCGGTTCGGCTTGAGCGACACCGATACCATCGTGACAGACGCGCTGATCGCGGCGGTGCAGAATGCCCAAGCCAAAGCGCAGACTATTGCCGACACGCTCGGCGTAACACTTGGCACCGCGCTCGTGGTCAATGAAGAGTGGATTGAAAGGCCGGAAGCGAGAGGAGTCGCCTTTGCCGCGGAAGCCGCATTTGACGATGGCGGCTTCTCTTCACCCGTGCAGGGCGGCGCCGTGAGTGTTACCGCGCACATTCGTGTGACGTTCGCAATCGAGTAAGGCTCACCCACGCCGGATATTCGGCGCCTAGGCAGATACATGCTGAAAGCGGGCCGTTGATCGGCCCGCTTTCTAATTTTCTGCGACACGCGAACGATGGCCGTGGACTCTTTGCTCAGACACGACTGCGCGAGGCGGCGTCTTCGCGTAGCGGCGCATTCGCGAAGCGGCGTCTTCGCGTAGCGGCGCATTCGCGAAGCGGCGTCTTCGCGCAGCGCGGCGACGATATACGCAAACTTAGCCCTCTGTGTGCGGCGTGCGCCCGCGCGAAGCGCACCACTCCTCATACGACGGCACGTCCTCGTTGACGACCCAGAGAAAATAGTACGCGCCGGTTTCGCCGAGGAAACCAAAGCGCTTGCGCAGGTCTTTCACTGTAGCCTCAAAGCCGCCGTGAGAGCGCAAGTATCCTTGGAAGCTCCCGTGTTCCTCTTCTTGTTCGCGCATAGCGCGCGCGTTCTTGACGATGGCTGACAGCTTGCGTCGATTGCGAATCACGCGCTTGTCCTGCGCCAGATCGTCCAAGTCTTTCTCGCTCAGAAAAGCGATCGCAATCGGATCGAAATTGCGCATGGCTGCCTTGATGTCGGTCCACTTGGCTTCGACAACTTTCCAAGACATGCCGCTGTGGAATACCGTCTTGCTCATCACTTCCAGGTAGTCCGCAAGACTTTGCGGTTCGATCTTCTGCGGGGCTTCCACGGTGACCTCTCCTTTCCTGAGCAATAGATAAGAAACATCAAGTTCAGCCCCAAAAAGGATTGACTACTTTGCCCAGTGTGGCACCCTAAACTTATGGGGCACATTGTAGCCCAGATTGATAGACCCCATCTGTGAGATATGTTAGGAGGGTTCAGCTATGCGTACCATACGGATGATGTTGGCAACTCTGATGGTGTTGTCAGCCTTCCTTGTAGCCGTCCCGTTAGTCTATGCGAGCAGCGACGCAACAGATGAGACGGCGAATGATGAGCAGCACGGCGACTGTACGTGCCAGACAGAGGTTTTCATTGAGACATGGTACCCATGTGGCTACGATAACTGCATTGGACTGGAGCAGAAGGTCTATATGCATCGCTATTGGGTGGATTGCTTTGACGGTCTGACCGTCTGCCGCAGCCAGTCTCCCCTCTTCATTTGTGTGCTGAGTGGCAAGTGCATTCTGCCGGGTGGAAGCAGCACTGCGCACGACGTGATTGGCACGCTTGGCGGTGCGCCGAAAGCGGCACGTTCAATTGCCACGACGTGCCCCGAGGCGTGGTCTGATGTCTAGCACCATGAAGAAACACACTGTTTACAAGCGGGTGATTTTCGTGGCACTGGCGCTCCTTAGTGTCGCGCTCGTGGCGCGCTTTGGCGTGCCCCTCTTATTGGTGATGGTCTACTGAGTTGCTCAGCTCCGGCCGTCTTAGGCAGCTTACACGAAGCCCCGGTTTCGCTGGACCGGGGCTTCGTGTAAGCTGCAGGCCCCTTCAACCACTCATCAAGCCAGGGTAAGGTGCAGAACAAAACCGCAATCCGGTACAGCGCATGGTTCAGTGGCTATACCATCTCCGCTGCCTCTCACTTTGTGTCTCCTGGCAGAGGATGCAACCACAGCGCGGGCTACCCATCCTCTCGACGGTGAAGATGATGAAGAAGGAAAGCAACCGGGAACCCGGCGCCCTCAAGGGTAAAGCTCGCGCGGCGCACCCGCTTGTGGGCAAGCGCGTGAAGTCGCTATAATCAAAGTGCATCTACAACGAAAGGCAACCCCGTCTTGAAGGATTCAGAACACACTGAGGCCATAACGCGTGCCGACGTGCAGCACGTGGCTAGTCTGGCACGGCTGGCACTCTCACCTGATGAGGAAGAGCGGTTTCAGCATCAACTCAGCGCGGTCTTCGAGCACTTTCAGAAGCTCAGCGCTTTGGATACCGAGCAAATCCCCCCAACTGCACAAGTCATCCCGCTTAAGAACGTCATGCGTTCCGACACGGTGGAACCATCGCTGACTGAACAGGAAGTCCTCGCGAACGCCCCGAATCGCGAGGGCGACCAATTTCGCGTGCGCGCCATTCTGGATTTCTAGTCCGTGAATCTCAATGCACTGACCGTCCACGAAGCCCAGAACTTGCTGCGCCAAGGCGAGATTACGTCTCTCCAACTTACCGAGGCTGCATTGGCGCAGATCGAGGCCGTTGACGATACTATCCACGCCTACGTGACCGTGACCCCGGAAAGGGCGCGAGCGCAAGCGCAAGCGGCTGACGAGCGCCGGGCGCAAGACGGCAACACCGCACCGCCGCTATCGGGCATCCCGGCCGCCATCAAAGACGTCGTGAGTACCAAGGGCGTCCGCACCACCTGCTCATCGCGTATGTTGGAGAACTACATTCCTCCGTACGACGCTACCGTCATGGCGAAGCTTAACGCTCAAGGATTTGTGCTGTTGGGCAAGACCAACATGGACGAATTCGCCATGGGTTCGAGCACGGAACACTCGGCCTTCTTTACCACGCGTAATCCGTGGGACTACGAGCGCGTACCGGGCGGCTCGAGCGGCGGTTCGGCCGCGGCGGTAGCCGCCGACGAAGCGATTTTTTCGTTAGGTTCCGACACCGGCGGCTCCATTCGCCAACCTGCTGCCCTTTGCGGCGTCGTCGGCATGAAACCGACCTACGGCCGTGTTTCACGCTACGGTCTCGTGGCGTTTGCCTCGTCACTCGACCAGATCGGCCCGCTTACCAAGGACGTCACGGATTGCGCTATTGTCCTCGAAGCGATATGCGGTCACGATCCCCGCGATGCAACGTCGGCGCCGCATCCCGTGCCAAACTGGCGCGAGGAAATGAAGCGGGACGTTAAGGGATTGCGGATAGGGGTGCCGCAAGAGTACTTCGGCGCAGGGATCGATCCCGAGGTCGAGCAGTCCGTGCGCAATGCCATCGACCGGCTTCTTAGCTTGGGCGTTACGGTGGAAGATGTCTCTCTGCCGCACACCGATCATGCCCTTGCCACCTACTACATCATTGCTCCCGCGGAGGCGAGCGCAAACCTGGCGCGCTACGACGGCATCAGATACGGCTATGCGGCGCAAGACGCTGAGACCATGTGGGAGGCCTACAGCCGCACAAGGGGTGAGGGCTTTGGCTCAGAGGTAAAGCGGCGCATCCTCGTCGGCACCCATGCGCTTTCCAGCGGCTACTACGACGCCTACTACCTCAAGGCGCAAAAGGCGCGAACACTGATCGCCGCGGATTTTCAGCAGGCATTCGAGCGGGTTGACGCTATCGTCTGCCCTACGTCCGCTACGGTTGCCTTCAAGATTGGCGAACGGATTGATGACCCAATTAGCATGTACCTATCAGACTTGTACACGTTGCCCGGCAACGTCGCGGGTCTGCCCGGCATTTCCCAACCGTGCGGCCTCGTGCAGGGACTACCCGTTGGACTGCAATTCATAGGTAAACCGTTCGACGAAACCACGCTTCTGCGTCTGGCTTACGCCTACGAGCAAGCGAGCGGCCTCCGCTACAGACCTGCCCTTCCTCAAGGAGCACAACTGCAATGACCCCATCTTCTATTGCCGGCACCGACACTGCCACCGGCACCGACGTAACCGGCAGGCTATCGGCGCGTGTACGCCAAGTGCCGGCATCCGGCATTCGAAAGTTCTTCGACATTCTCGCCAGCATGGACGACGTGATCTCGCTCGGCGTGGGAGAGCCCGATTTTGTCACACCGGAGCATATTCTGCAGGCCGGGGTCGAGTCGTTGAGCAAAGGCGAGACACACTACACCTCCAACTACGGCATTATGGAATTGCGGGAAGCGGTAGCAGAGTACCTGAGCGGACACTATGGCGTCCAATACGATCCCAAGACGGAGATTCTGCTAACAGCCGGTGTCAGCGAAGCCGTTGACATCGCGTTGCGCGCCGTCATCGATCCCGGTGATGAGGTGATTGTGCCGGAACCGGCGTATGTTTCTTACCGCCCGTGCATCACGTTTGCCGGCGGCGAGCCGGTTGGCATCAATAGCTCGGCAGAAACCAACTTTCGCATTACGGCGGCGCAAATCGCCGCGGCGATCACGCCCCGCACCAAAGCGCTGCTGCTCGGCTTCCCGGCGAACCCAACCGGAGCCATGCTGCCCCGCGAAGAGTGGCTGCAGATCGTCGAGTTGGCACGGCAGCACAACCTCATCATGCTCTCCGACGAAATCTACGGGCGGCTCGCGTATACCATGGAGCATACGTGTGTGAGCGCCCTCCCCGGAGCGTGGGACCGCACTATCTTACTTGGCGGCTTTTCCAAGTCATACGCCATGACCGGCTGGCGCATCGGATACGTGGCAGCGCCAAGCGCGGTGTTGGAATACATCATGAAGGTGCACCAGTACGTGGTTATGTGCGCGCCCACCATGAGCCAGTATGCGGCCTTGCAAGCCGTTCGGCACGGTGAGCCTGATGTAGAACGCATGCTTAGCGAGTACACGAAGCGGCGCACCCTCATCGTCGACGGCTTGAATGATATTGGGCTCGATTGCGTGCCGCCGGACGGAGCCTTTTACTGCTTCCCAAGCATACGTTCGACCGGTCTCTCGTCGCAGGAATTCGCGGAGCGCTTGCTGCAAGAAGAGCACGTCGCTTGCGTGGCGGGCGACGCCTTCGGCCCATGCGGCGACGGCCACGTGCGTATGTGTTACGCCGTACCGACTGCCGACATTGAGGTCGCACTGGAGCGCATAGCCAATTTCGTGAGCCGCGTGAGAGCCTAGCGTGTCATACGTGGCCCGTGCCGCCGCGTAGATTGGGTAGCGCGGGTTTTCAACCTGCGTTAGTACGGGGGTGACGTGATGGAGACAACCGTAGCAGAGAAGTATCGCGCCGTCATCGGCCTGGATTGCCACGTGCAAGTTTACAACCTGCGACAGTGCGGGAGTGACGTGATGGAGACAACCGTAGCACAGCAATTTCGCGCCGTCATCGGCCTGGATTGCCATGTGCAAGTTTACAACCTGCGCTAGTACGGGAGAGACGTGATGGAGACAACCGTAGCAGAGAAGTATCGCACTGTCATTGGCTTGGAATTTCACGTGCAGCTTTTGACAGAGAGCAAGATGTTCTGCGGGTGCAGCGCGCAGTACGCCGCCCATCCGCCGAATACCGTTGTCTGCCCGGTTTGCCTCGGTTTGCCGGGCGCGCTGCCGGTCATCAATGAGAAGGTCATCGAGTGCATCGTAATGACGGGCATGGCGCTGAACTCCACGATTCCGGAGTTTGCCAAGTTCGATCGCAAGAACTACCCCTATCCCGATCTGCCCAAGGGCTACCAGATCTCCCAATACGACTTGCCGTTCTGTATACAAGGGAGTCTTGAGCTTGACGAGGAAGATGGCGGACGCACCATTGACATTACGCGCGTTCACCAAGAAGAAGACACGGCAAAGTCTACCCACGTAACCGCGTCGAGCGGTGAGCGGTACTCACTCGTAGACTTCAACCGCTCCGGGGTTCCCCTGATGGAAGTTGTGACTGAGCCCGACATTGCCTCGCCCCAGGAAGCGGCGGCATTTGGGCGCAAGCTGCGCCAGATTGTGCGGTATCTCGGCATCTCCACCGCCAACATGGAAGACGGCGCCATGCGCTGCGACGCCAATATTTCGATATGGCCCGCAGACGCGCCCACCGGCAACATCAAAGTCGAAGTCAAGAACATGAACTCCTTCCGATCCGTGGAGCGGGCATTACTGTATGAGCAAGAACGTCAGACGCGTATTCTGGAGAGCGGCAACGATACGCGCGTAACCGAGACACGCGGCTGGCTTGAAACGAACGGAGAGACCGTGTCGCAGCGCTCAAAAGAAGAAGCCCATGACTACCGCTATTTTCCCGAACCGGACCTGCCGCCTTTGCAACTCTCTAAGGAATGGATAGATGGCGTGCGGCAGAAACTGCCCGAATTGCCGGGGGCAAAGAAACAGCGCTTTATGACGGCTTACGACCTCTCAGCCTACGATGCGGGCTTGCTTACGCAATCCCGCGACCTGGCCGCGTATTTCGAGGCCGCGTCGGCGCGCGCCAAGAACGCAAAGGCCGTAGCGAATTGGATGCTGCGCAATCTGTTGCAGCGTCTCAATGAATCCGATACCGAAATCAACGACTGCAAGATTTCACCGGAGTCGCTGGCCGAGATGATCCTGCTCATAGAATCCGGCGAGATCAGCAACCGTATTGCGCAAGAAGTGTTCGACAAGATGTTCGACGCAGGCAAAAGCGCGCAGGAAATTGTGAAGGAGCAGGGCCTGACCCAGATCAGCGACGAGGACGCGCTCGCCGAAATCGTGGCTCAAGTGATTGCGGAAAACCCCGCCGCTGTGCAAGACTTTAAACAGGGGAAGAAGCGGGCAGTCGGCTTCTTGGTCGGTCAGGTGATGAAGGCCACCCGCGGCAAAGCGAACCCGGTCATCGTTAACCAGAAGCTCCAAGAGGTGTTGCGCCAAGTCTGAAGAGGTGGCGCCCATATCTTGCGATACTCACTACACCAAAGCGAAATACTACCTGGTTCAACGAAGAGTCAGAGCTGTGCGCTTTACCCCGGCACGGGCGCCGGTCACGGAGGAGGCGTAGTAAATGGCTGAGCTTGTCAATCAACAACAACGGATCAATCCGCTCACGATCGCCCTTGATCAATTCGATCGCACGGCGGAGATCCTGCACCTTGACGAAGATATGCGCAAGGTGCTCCGCGTCCCCAAGCGCGAACTCACCGTTAATTTTCCCGTGCGCATGGATACCGGCAGCCTGGAGATGTTCTCCGGCTATCGGGTGCAGCACAACGTGAATCGCGGCCCGGCCAAGGGCGGCATTCGGTTCGCTCCCGACGTGGACATCGAGGAAGTGCGCGCCCTGGCGATGTGGATGACGTGGAAGTGTGCTTTAGTCGGCATTCCCTACGGTGGCGCGAAAGGCGGCGTGGCGTGCAATCCAAAGCAACTCTCCCGCACTGAGCTCGAAGGGCTTACCCGGCGCTACACAACCGAAATCTACACGCTCATCGGCCCGGAATCCGACATTCCCGCGCCGGACATGAACACAGATTCTCAGATCATGGCGTGGATCATGGATACCTACAGCATGCAAAGAGGGTACTCCGTGCCTGCGGTCGTGACGGGCAAGCCGCTAGAGATCGGCGGCTCCGCAGGCAGGACCGAGGCTACCGGGCGCGGCGTGACCTACGTGGTTGAAGAGGTGCTCGGGCACTACGGCCAGCGACTCGAAGGCAAGACAATCGCGATTCAAGGATTTGGCAACGTGGGCTCGCATGCGGCCGACTTGCTCGTGGAACAAGGAGCAAAGGTAGTCGCAATCTCTGACGTGAGCGGCGCGGTCTACAATGCGCGTGGGCTCGACGTAAACGCGGCACTGCAGATCAAGAATGAAGGAGTGCTTGTCAGCGACCTGCCCGGCGGCGAGCGCATCAGTAACGATGAATTGCTTGAACTGCCGGTAGACATTTTGGTCCCGGCCGCCGTCCACGGGCAGATAACGGCTGAAAACGCCGACGACATCCGTGCCCGTTTCATCGCCGAGGCCGCCAACGGCCCAACGACTCCCGAGGCGGACGAGATTCTACGCGAGCGGGGGATCGTCGTTATCCCCGACGTGCTTTGTAACGCGGGCGGCGTAACAGTCTCGTACTTCGAGTGGGTGCAGGGCCTGCAGTCATTCTTCTGGGACATCGACGAGATCCGCAAGCAGCTTAAGAGTATCCTCACTCGCGCAACCCGCGAGACCATCGCGACTGCGGAGAAGTACGACATTGACCTGCGCATGGGCGCTTCCGCGCTGGGCGTGAGCCGCGTGGCTGAGGCGACCATGGTCCGCGGCATCTACCCCTAGCTTCCACTGCATCCGTGCCAATCGCGACGTCGCGAGCGCCAAGAGGAGCCTAAACACGAGTATGCTGCTTGCATCTCGGGCCTTTCTTATCCCACGGAGCTAACACTCTAAGACATTTTCCCAATGTTGCGAGCAGCACTGCTCGCAACATTTCTCGTTAACCGACCCAAGTACGGCACAGGCAGATCGTACCTGCAATACCCGTTCCACCGGCCTGGGAGTAGTTTGCCTTCAACAGTTCAGGCGCGGGTATTCTGACAGATGAACGAGCATGGAAATCTCTCAACTTCCCCGCTCGTGTTCTATGCTTCTGAGCTTGTCGTTCTTTGCTAACCGGGCCGTATGAACGATGTTGACACTTAACAGCAGCTTATCTATGCTTTATGCAGGTTCTTGACTTCCAGAGTACGGATAGGAGTGGAGTAGCTATGGATATGAGTAGGTCTAGTCGTCTATTTTCGCGGCGGCGAATCCTTGCTGGAGGCGCGGCATCGGGAGCATTCTTGTTGCTCGCTGCGTGCGGTGGGACAGCGACCACCGAGGCAATGCCCAAGGAGGAGATGAAGGAGGCTGAAGCGCCGAAGGCAGAGGCCAAGCAGCCCGAGATGGAGAAGATATCGCTCGCTTTCCGCGATTGGCGACCAGTCGGCCAAACCCCAACCACTTGGGACCAATGGTTCATCTGGGCGAGTGAGACTTTCCGCGAAGCGAATCCGCAGGTAGAGAATATCGAATACACCCGCGTGCCGTTTGGCGAAAACGTTGCGAAACTCACTACGGAGTCCGCTGCGCGCGTCACGCCCGACGTCATGCACAGCTCGATCATTTGGGCGCGCGACCTTTGGGATAACGGACTGCTGGCAGACCTCAGCGCTCATATTGCGACAGCGCCGGACGTTGGCGAAGACCAGTTCATGCCCAGTGCCAACCCCTACCGGATTTCGCAAGGTAATATCTTCGGCCTTTCCTTCTGGGGGCCGGACTCCTATGTGCTCGTGATCAACCAGGACCACTTCATCGAAGCGGGCCTCGATCCTCAAGGCGCAGACCTAGCCACATGGGACGGGCTGTCTGCAGCCACCGAGAAACTCTCTAAGAAAGATTCCACCGGCATATATTCCCGTCTGGGCTACCCGTATGACGTGCCGGGTTTTGAGGCATTCGCCTCCTGGCTCTACGCCAACGGCGGGGACATGCACAACGAAGAGCTGAGTGAAGCGGTCTTCGATTCCCCTAAAGCGCTTGAGTTGGCAGACCACCGCCAGAAGCAATTCATACGATATCGCGACCGGGGCGACGGCTATCCTTCGGGCAGGGCGGCCCTCCAGGAAGGACGTGGGTCCGCGGTTCCGTGGGGTACGTGGGCGGCCTACTACATCCGCGATGAGTTTGAAGAAGGCTTCAACTTCTGGTTTGCGCCGCCACCCCAAGGTCCCAGTAGTCAGGGCGAGGCCAGCGGCACCAGTTGGATCAACATGATTGTCGTGCCCGACGGCTCGGCGCAGCCTGACATGGCGTTCGAGTTGAACCGATTTATCTGCGGCCTCGAGGCCCAGATCCAGAAGCTGCTGCTCGTCAAGCAGGTTTCGCCGCGGCTCGATTTCTACAACTCGGCGGAGTGGGCCACTGCGGTTGAAGACTTCCCAGTGATCAACGTTACGCCTGAAGTTGGGGCAAGAGGCAAGACCTACCCCTTCTACCGTCGCTATTCGGCATCTGCGCCGCACTACAAAATTGTGTCTGATGCCATCGGCGGAGAGAGCGAACTTGATCTCAAGGGCGCGCTTACCGAAGCCGCCAGGCTCATTACGCAGGAGCTTGAGTAACTCCGCTGAATTCCCGCTTGCACGGGAGTGACGAGCCAGGTCTTGTTCGCCAATTGCTGGAGAGACGGCGCTCATACCGTCTCTCCAGTTTCACTTTGACCTACATGAGAATCTGGCGCATAATGCGCTTCAAAGTGCTGACCAGCGCGAGACCCTTCACGAAACTTCAAGTTTGCAGGTCTCGGCACGAACGGTCCTCTTCAGAAACAGCTCTTCCGCACGAGTTGATACCCTGGACTTCCCGTTTGCCCGGAGCCTGTCGAAGGGCACGTGTTTTCGGGCATCGCGCGTGAGAAGAGTTCAATCCACGCCGTAAACAGGGGGCGCAACCATGTCGTTCAAACTCGCTGTAGCGCAGATGGATTGCGTACTCGGCGACGTGGCCGCCAACCTAGAACGGATGGATAGTCTCGTCGGCGCTGCCGCAGCGCAAGGCGCAACGGTGGCGGTGCTCCCTGAACTCGCGACCACCGGGTATTTCGTCGGCGACCGCATCGATACGCTGGCAGAATCCATCCCCGGCCCGACAACGGATGCGCTGGGGCAGATCGCCCGTCGCCACCAGTGCTACGTCGTGGCCGGAATGATCGAACGCGATGGCGACCGGTACTACAATAGCGCCGCGCTGCTTGCTCCTGACGGCAGCCTGCACGGCGCCTACCGCAAAATCCACCTCTTCTCGGCTGAACGCACGGTATTCACCTCCGGCACGGAACCGGCTCTCTTCGATATTGACGGAACCCGCGTGGCACTGACGATTTGCTACGACCTGATCTTTCCTGAGTACATTCGCCGTCTCGTCCTCGAGGGCGCTCAGGTTATCCTGAATAGCACCGATTGGATCACCAACGACTGGCAGCGCGGCCTGGGCTGGGGCGGTCCGGTGGTTGCCGGTCTCGTGGCGACGCGCGCCTTAGAAAACACCGTGCACGTTGCGATGGCAGACCGCGTTGGCGTAGAGGAAGGCTGGAAGAGTCTGGGGCACTCGTGCATCGCCGCGCCTTCCGGTGCGCATCTCGCTAAAATAGACGGTGGCGAAGGTGTAGCGGTGGCTGCGATTGAGCTCGACCATGCCGATTGGGAACAGTGGCGCACCGTAGCAACGTACTTGGACGACCGCCAACCGGAACTCTATATTCCCAGTGACATGCGCTCGCAGGAGTAGCGCGGGGCCTTGTGCCCCGCCAGTATCGAATATGGCGAGTACACCCTGTTGCAGCCCTTTAGCTCCTGCTATTTCCATTCACCCTTCGACAAGCGCAGAGCCTGCCCCGTACCCGATACAGCGTATCGACACGATACTGGGGCGAACGGTTTATTGAATCGGTCATTTGTCTCGTGGTGCCTCTCTCCGCTAATGTCTCGACAATAGCTTGGAAAAGCTTCGCAGTGCGAATGATGAAAGGCATGCCTTTGCTTTCGTGTAGCGCACTTGGTAATTTGGGTGTGTGCTACGAGCCCGCACTTGCTTCAAAGCCCATCTAACGAAAGGCTAAGCCGTGGATATCCGTACGTACCTCTCTGAAGAAGCCCGACGTATGCAGGCGGAGTCGCTGCACGCGCTGCCCGCGCCTGCCGACTGGCCGCAAGCGCGCAAGGAGTGGCTCGCACAATACTACGCGATGATGGGCGTAACCAGCCATATGGCTCTCACGGAGCGCCCCCCACTGAACGTGTGCATTACTAAGGAAACCCAGCGAGACGGCTACCGCATCTTGAATCTCTATTACGAGAGCTTGCCCGGACTCTACGTCACCGGCAACCTCTACCTGCCCACGAATAAAGAGAATCCCGTGCCGGGCGTGCTCTATGTCTGCGGTCACGCGCAAAAGCAGAAGGAACACTATCAGGCCCATCCCCGCAAATTCGCCCAAATCGGCATGGCCTGTTTGCTCGTCGAGACCATCCAGCTTGGTGAGATCGAGGGGCACCATCACGGCACGAGCCAACGCGGCTGGTTCAACTGGTTCAGCCAAGGCTACACGCCCGCCGGTGTGGAGCTCTGGAACGGCGTGCGCGGTCTCGACCTGCTGGCGTCGATGCCGGAAGTGGACGGCACACGCCTGGGGGTCACCGGCATTTCCGGGGGCGGCGCGGTGAGTTGGTGGATTGCCGCCGCCGACGAACGCGTGAAGGTGGTAGCGCCGGTTTGCGGTACCGCCACATTCGCATCCCACGTGCGCGAGCGCACCGTGGACGGCCACTGCGACTGCATGTTCCCTGTAAATTTGCACCGCTGGGAGTTGGCGGACGTGGCGCGGCTGATTGCGCCGCGCCCCATGCTCATCGGTTCCGCCAATCGCGACGGTATCTTTCACATACGATCCATCCGCGAATCCTTTGCGGGAGTCAAGAAGGTCTACGATCACTTGGGCGCGGGCGAGAAAGCCCTACTGATCGAAACACCGGGCGGCCATTCCTACCACGCCAACTCACGGCACGGCATCTTCTCCTGGTTCCTCCGCCACCTGGAACAAAAGGAGGTCTCGCCCGAGGCCGTAGGGGATATTGACGATAGCCCCGCAGCGCAGGAGGACGCGGCTACGCTCCGCGTCTATCAGAATGGCGTGCCCACGTCCGAGCGAGTCACGACCATTCACGAGGATTTCTTCACGCTGCCGGAACTCCCCAGCATTGCGAACGCAAACGAATTGGCAGCCGTCCGCGACAAGACTCGCGCCGCGCTTGCCGAGACGTCGTTCGGACATTTCCCAAGTGCGCCAAGCGCTTTAGACGCGGAGGTTGAATACGAGACTGGCCGCGGCGACGCGGTCGCGGGCGGCAGGTTTGCCTTCACGTCGGAAGGCGGCTGGCGGCTGCACGGGTCTTGGACTCTGCCGGAATCAGATTCCGATGCGCCGGTCGTCGTCGCGCTGCGCTCGCCCCATGAGCGGCGCCGCGCCACTGAGGACTGGCTGCAGGGTCTCGACAGTTCTTGGGCGCGGGTGATGGCTGAGCCGCGCGGCACCGGCGACAATGCTTGGGGCACCGAGCTCGATTGGCACGTGCGCCGCGCCGCCATGCTCACCGGCCGCACGATTGCTTCCATGCAGGTCTACGACACGCTGCGCGCCCTGGAAGCTATCGTGCACCTTCCCGGCGTCGATAGCTCGCGGGTAGCCTTGGCCGGGCGCGGCCAAATGGCTGTGGTGGCGCTCTACGCGGCGCTGCTCCAGGCGGCGCGCCAGCGCCGCAGTAACCTGCAGGCGCTAATTCTGAGCGATCTGCCGGAGTCCCTGTCGGCGCATTCCAACCCGGACGGCACCGGCATCGCCAGCGAGATTCTCTTCGCGCTCCAGCACGCCGACCTGCCGCAAGCCGCCGGTCTCCTCTGGCCCACGGAACTGGTCTTCCTAGGCCCGCGCCCCGGCACATTCGGCTGGACCGAAGATCTCTATAACCGCCTTGGCAGTCCCGGCGCGATTCGACACGTGATGAATCTCGGTCAATGGCAAACGGGCACAAAGCGATAAAGCAATAGGCAAGCCAGAGTCTCGCATGGCGCCCACCGGGAAGACAGTAGGGTCAATACTGTCTAAGGGTACAACGCTCGGATACGATGTATGCTGGATATAATACGAGTGCAAGCGCGCACCAATAACATACGCGTGACCCAGCATGCTTAGCAAGAAATGACTGAGTAGCAGGTCTCGCTCGATGAGGTGCTGGAGGCAGTCTCTCAAGGAAATATCTTGGAAAACTACCCGCAACATCGCAGGGGAGCATGTTGCTTGGTATGCGGCTTTACGCGGTCGGGACGAGCCTTGCATGTCGTTTGCACGACGACTCTTCCCTTTCTCATCATCATTACCGTCTATGAACCCACGTTGCCCAAGTGGGTTACACCATTGCGAAGGAGGCAAGCGACATGATGTGCAGCATCCAGGGCTGTCCTGGAGAGTACGAAGGGAGCAGTATTATGCATACCGTGCGGCACGAAGGGCAAGTGATTGTCATCGACCACGTTCCGGCTGACGTTTGCGCAGTATGCGGAGACACGCTGCTGCAACCGGACACAGTACGCAAGATCGAAGCTCTCCTTCAACAAAAATGTCAACCGGCGAGTAGAGTGCCCTTGTATGAGTTCGCGTGAAAGGCGCACGCGCTCATGATTCTCCCAACGCAGAGCATTCACACGGCGCTGTCGCTCCACCGCAGAGCGTGCAAATCGGAAAAGCGCCTAGACAGAGTACTTGGATGACCGTCTGCTACAGTGTTTCACGGGCTCGCATTGTCCTGATCCGTATTCCTCATCTCTCTGTGTCTTCTCCAGCAATTCCTGTTGCCCTTGCCAACACTGAACCCGTGTTATCTCTTTAGACGCTCCTCCGGCACCACGTGGCCCTCCTCTTGAGGCCACTGCCAGACGCCGGGCCGCATGTTTTGCAGCGCGCTCACGACCGTTTGCGGGCCTTCTTGGGCGATCTTCTTCAGCGGATCAGGCCAGCCCTGGAGCTGCTCCTCTTCCCACTGCCAGAGGCGGTACTCCAAGTCCTGCACCAATTTGGGATGGTCTTCAGCCACGTTGTGCTCTTCGCGGGGATCGTTTGCCAAATCGAAGAGCTGCGTCAGCGGCCAGTTGAGCAGACCGCCGTGGTAACTCTTAATGAGCTTCCAGTCCCGCCCGTCCGGCGCACCAATCGTGCGGATTGCCCGCTGCGCCGACCATAGGCCGTGTTCTAAGTACACGTAGTCACGCTGGGGCGTGGGCTCAGGCTCGCCGCGCAGCATGCCCAGGAGAGAGCGGCCCTGCCACCGCGCGGGCGGCTCCAAGTCGCCAACCGCACACAGCGTGGGGCCGAGGTCCAGCGTATAGCTTGCCGCATCCACCACTGTGCCCGGCTGTACACCGCCGTTCGGCCAGCGCGCGAGCATCCAGATGTGGGCATCGGTCTCGTACACGCCCCAATGGTCGCCGTAGACGCTGTGCTCGCCCTGGTTTTCGCCGTGATCGGTGGCGGCAATGATGAGCGTATCGTCCAGCACGCCCGCCGCTTCCAACGCCTCGAAGAGCCACCCCACGTATTCGTCGCAATAGGCAATCTCGGCATCATACATCGCCATCCAGTAATCAAAGTCTTCCTTGCTCCCAATGCGATGCGAACCGGCGGAGTTCGGCATGTGACCGTACCGCTCGGCGTCATCCTTGATTCGCTCGTCAGACGGCCAGTCGGGCGGCGCGTACGTAAGCATCTTGTCCACGTACGCCTGCGGCGCTTTGTACGACTGGTGCGGGTCCCAATAGTGCACGTAGAGGAAGAATTCCTCCTGCGCGTGGTCTTGCAGCCAATTTAGCGCATGCGCCGTGATCACCGGCGCTTGTACGTGGCTGTGGGTCCGATGCCACTGCGGTCGGTAGTATGTTTCCCAGCCGGTGCGAAACCAGGGCGCTTGATCGGCAAAGGTTGAGACTGCGGCAGTATGGAAACCGGACTCGGCCAGTTGGATCGCAAGGAATTCCTGCACCTGCGGCACACGGCTGCCAACCGGGGAATACGTCGGCCCCGTGTAGCGAGCATCTTGTTCCCAGGGCTTCGTATCCAATTCACCTTCGGGGCGCCCGTAGTCGCCAATGGATTGCGCTCGCTCGCCGTGGGTGAGCAAGCCGGTCTTGATGCCCCAGCGACCGGTGAATATGCTCGCGCGCGCAGGGACGCACGGCGTATCGGCGGCGTACATGTTGGTGAAGCGCGCCCCTTCGCGCGCAAGACGGTCGAGATTCGGCGTGGTCGGCCGCTCGTAGCCATAGCAGCCCAAGTGATCTCGGCGCAGGGAATCTATGTCGATGTAGAGAACTTTCATTTAAGTGGCCTTCTTTGGCAAGCCGTCTAATGCAAACACCTACCTGTGGAGAACTGCCCTTCGACAGGCTCAGGGCGAACGGAAAACGAGCATATGTACCGGGCTCCGCAGATGCCACTGTTCACCCTTCAACATGCTCAGGGTGAACGAAAGAGTGAGGAGGCCGGCTGCAGAGTATTAAGACCGTTCGTGCTGAGCCTGCCTGTCCTGAGCTTGTCGAAGGGTCGAAGCATGAACAGTCACGGGCACAAGTGCTTGTTTTAACCAATGCCATTGTTCACCCTTCGACAAGCTCAGGGCGAACGGTAGAGTGAACACTCCGTCTCTGTGAACATTCCGGCTGCAAAGTAGTACGCCGTTCGTGCCGGCAATCTTCAATCAGCAGGAATTGCTGCGTCGAGCGACATCTATAGCTCTCTCTTGGCTCAATCCCCGTTCGCCCTCCTTCTTTCTGGATACCGGCTTACGCCGGAATGACAGAAGGCGCGGAGTCCTCACTCCCCATCCAGTGCTCTACGGGAAAGAATGCGCCAACATCTACGCCGGAATGACCGTCGTCTCCTTGCCTTCGCGCAGCGCCACCGCGTCTGCCACCATGCGGTGAAAGTCGTGCTGCGGCGAATACTTCACCCGCGACTTCGCCGCGCTATTGTCCGCCCAATACTGCCAGCACGCCGGGGCCTCCCAATCCAGCACCGGCAGGCCGAGCAAATCGCTGAGCACCGGCGTCGCTTCACTGAAGGGAATCGCATACGGGCCGTGCATGTTGAGCGTCTGACCGATCGCTCCGTCCTCATCGAGCGCCTGCATGATCCCGTGAACAATATCCCGTGCGTCCGTACGCTGCCACAGCCAGGAATTGCCGTTCCGGTCATGGTAGTTGACGAGCAGCTTGCTGGGATCGTCCGAACGCTGCTTCACCGCCTCATCCAGCTTGGCAAGGTTCTCCGCCATTTCCGGATGGTGCAGCGGGCCGCATTGGGCGTGGCTCGCCTCGCGATACTGGTTCGCCGCCAAGCCTGCGGACCAGCCGTTGAATATCTCCTCACCCGCCAGAATAGCGCCGGGACGAATGATCGTGGTCTTCAGTCCATACTCGCGCCGGTAGTGCTCCACCATTTCTTCGTTGAGCACCTTGATCATGCCGTACTCCTTGATCGGCAGGCGCGGGTGTTGCTCGTCAACCGGGGCGTAGAGTAGCGACGGCATGGGATATACGGTGTCGCTGCTGATGTGTACAAAGCGGTGCAGCCTATCCCCTTGTTCCGCCACCGCCTGCAGCAAGCGCATGGTGCCGGTCGTATTAATATCGTAGTAGGTGAACTTTTCCATGGTCGGCGGCCGTGACATGACACACGCCGTATGGACCACGGCATCCACCCCCTGCGCCGCCTTGGCAATGCCTTCAGTGTCCTGCAGCCCGACGTTCGCGATCTCTACGTCGAAGGCAGCGAGCTTTTCCGCCTTTGGGTCGCCGGGATACACCATCCCCCGCACCTGATGGCCTCGTGCGAGCAGCGCCTTGGTCAAGTTCGTGCCCACACGTCCCGAAACGCCCGATACCAAAATTCTCACGGGAAATCCTCCTTGTCATTTACGTAATTCTGCAACGATGATACGCAAGTACGGCCCCACAAGCAATTTGGAAAGGGCACTCTAAATAGAAAGGAGCCGCCTCCCGGGCCCAAACCCGTGGGAGGCGGCTCGTATCCGTTACGAGACTCTTCGATTGAAAATAGCCTTCAAGAGACTATTCGAGCACGGAGTTCGCCAACGATTCGTTCAGCACTTCCTGTGCCAACTGATCGGCCTCTTTCAGGGCCTCTTGGATGGTCTTTTCCTTCTTGAAGATGGTCTGCGCCATGTTGAAGTGGATGCCGATGAGGCCGACTCCGCCCGGTGCCCCGACCACAAAGCCGGCAACCGCCATTGAATCCACGGCCTCCTTGCGCAGCGGGTCGCCCTGAATGAAGTCCTCGCTGTTGGCGACGGACTTGCGCATGGGCAGCCGGCTCTTGCCCAAAGCGTGGCGGAGGTCTTGCGGCGCCTCGAAGAGCCACTCGATGAACGTAAAAGCCTGGTCCGGATTCTTGGAGCCGTTGGGAATGATGTTGTCACCGCAGCCGCTATACGTCACCGTATTGCCACCCGGCGGCAGGGGCACCGGGGCAGCGCTGTAGTCGAGCTTGTCAAAGCCCGCCTTGTAGTTGGGCTGGTGCGGCGTGTCATAGATCGTATAGATCATGCTGGCGCCGCGGTCGGTGAAGACAATCCGTGGATCGACATCGCCCCGAAATTCATCCGACGCCAGGAAGCCATCCTGCAAGTCGTATATGCGGAGCATGTGCTCGAAGGCGCGCACGGTCGTCTCGTTGTCGAGCGTCGAGGTGCTGTCGTCCGCACTGATAATGGCGCCGCCAAGCTGCCAGACCGCCACCATCCAACACGCGAAAATGCTGCCGGGGCCCCAGTGCGGGACGTAGCCAAGCTGGGCAATCTTCGCGCCATCTTTCTTCACCAGCCTGCCGATGGCTGAGTAGAGGTCATCCCACGTGGCGGGCGGGCTCTCCGGATCCAGACCGGCCTCGATCAGGTTTTCGTGGCCGATGAAGAGCGTGCGGGCGTCGGGCGTAAAGGGCATCCCAAACTGGCGCCCCTGCCAAACGGCATCATCCAGGATCTCAGCCCACATATCGCTGGTATCTATGGTGGAAGAGGCCTTGACCATGTCGGTCATCTCCGATGCGAGTCCAGCGTGGGCAAGGGTCTTGATGGTGAAACGCGGCGCGAACGACATATCGGGCGCAGCGTTGGCCGCCACCGCCGCGGGCATTTTCTCAAACGTTTCGCCCCACGGGGTGGGCACGGTGTTGATGAAGATAGCGTCCTGCATCGAGTTGAACTCGTCGCGGAGTTCCAGACCCACACCCTCTGTAAACGATGCCCAGAAGCCGTTGAGCGACCAGAAGTCGACCTCGACCGTCTCCATCTTGGGTGCTTCGGCTTCGGCCTTCTTCTCCTCCATTTCGGGGGCATCTTCTGCCGGTGCCGCCACCTGCCCGCAGGCCGCCAGTAACCCCACACTGCCCAGCATGCCGGCGCCAATGCCAAGCATCCGCCGCCGTGTTAGACCCAAATTTTGTACACGAGCCATCGTTTCTCTCCTTGAAAACTACATTATCTACGCTTCACTCTCGCAAGTCTGCTGCAACATGGCTACGCCAACCTTCGTGGTACCACCCTTGGTGGTACCACACTGCAAGCCATTTTAGCGACGCATTTGCCAACAAGAGCGATATCCGGCTTCCCTTCTCCTTCCCAGTGTGCTGTCTGCTTGCTCTGCATCATATCAATTGACTAGCAACGCGACAAGATTAAAGGGCGCATAGGGAATTCCTTGTTCGCGAGCTTGCGCGCATGACTAACTAGCCGTGCCTTCAACGATACTCACCACCGCATTCGTGGGCACGACCCGAGACAGGCAAAGGCCCGCCTGCCCAAAGAGTTCAGCATACTCTTCTTCGGTGCGCTCCCGCCCGCCGGGCGTTAGCGCCAACATCACGACGTCCCAGAGCTTGCTGTTCGACGCCACATTGCCGGGCGGCATCACGCCTTCCACAACGAGAACTTTCCCGCCTTCTGCCATCGCGTCGCGACAGTTCCGCAGAATTACCGCGGACCGCTCATCATCCCAGTCGTGAATGATGTGCTTGAGAAGGTAGATGTCACCGCCCGCGGGAACGTTGGCAAAGAAGTCGCCGCCCACCACCTGACAGCGCTTACCGTATTCTCCGGACTCAAGCTCCCGTTTGGCAGCCTCGACAACACTCGGCCGGTCGTAGAGAATGCCTCTGAGCGTCGGATAAGCGGTCAGTATATCGGTCAGCAATCGACCGCGACCGCCCCCGACGTCCACCACCGTGCCGCAGCCGGTAAAGTCATAGGCTGCACAGACACCGGCAGCCTCGAACCGCGAGAGAGCCGTCATGGAGTTGTCGAAGTCAGTTGCCGCTGCCGGATGCTGCTCCAGGAATTCAAAGAGCGAAAGGCCGTACGAGTGGTCGAATGCCGGCTGGCCCGTCTCCACACTATAGAGAAGATGTGCCCAGGCCCGGTTATACCACTCGCTCCCGTGCACAATTGCGTAGTCCCTAAAGGAACACGGCGCATCGGCTTGCAGCAACTCCGCCATCGGCGTGAGCGCAAACTGCCTAGGCTCCAGTTCCACAAACACTTCCAGGCTTGCCAGCAAGCGCAAGACCCGATAGAGCGCCGAGGCATTGGCGCCCGCCTCCGCTGCCAGATCATCTATGGTCCGTGGACCGTCTGCCAGCAGATCGGCAATGCCTAACTTGGCCGCAACGAAGAGACATTGCGTGGTCGCCTTGCCCCATACCAATTGCTGGAGGCGGGGAACCAGCGATGCATCGGGGAATGAGTCGGGCCAGTCAGGCGTCACGATATTCTCCCTGTACTGCAGGATACGAGGCCCACACGGCACGTTCCGTTCCGTCATTCCCGCGAAGGCGGGAATCCATCTTAGTCTTGAACAGTTCGCTATCCCGTTGATGTATTGACCGCCGCACTACCTTTGGGATTGGCGGCATGCCGAGTCGCTTTGTGCCAAGTATTCACCTAGCGGCCCATGGCGTACGGCATCATTGACCTTGGCGATGCCGCGCCTTCGATCAAGCCGGTGTCGGGGTCGAAGCGCACGCCTGTTACTTGACCGTGTGCCCAGTCGGCGCCTACCACGATTTCATGGCCTCTCGCTGCCAGCGCCGCGCGTGTCTCCTCTGAAACACGCCCCTCCACCACCACGCGTTTCGGAAACGCCGCGCGCGGGTAGAACGAACTGGGGAAGTGCATGCTATGGAACGTGGGCGCATCTATCGCCTCTTGCAAGTTCATGCCAAAATCAACCACATTGAGGAAGAACTGCAACGTCCACTGGTCCTGCATATCGCCGCCAGGCGTGCCGAACACCATGTGGGGCCGTCCGTCTTTCATGGCCAGCGACGGCGTCAGCGTCGTGCGCGGACGTTTGCCCGGCATGAGGGCGTTGGGATGAGCGGGGTCGAGCGAGAACATCTGCCCGCGCGTGCCTAGCGGGAAGCCCAATCCTTCCACGACCGGCGAGGTCATCAACCAGCCCCCGCTCGGCGTGGCAGAGAACATGTTGCCTTCCGCGTCGATGACGTCGAGATGGGTCGTATCGTACGCGTAGACCGCGGGATCGCCGGGCCGCGCCTCGAGAGCCGACGGCGGCAGATCGCCCGGTCGCAGGTCGGGAGAAGCAACCGCCGGGTCTATGAGCGTGCTGCGCTGCGCGGCATATTCTTTGTCCAAGAGGCGATCAAGGGGCACGTGCACGAACGCCGGATCGCCGTAGTAGGTCTCGCGGTCCGCAAACGCCAGCTTCGCCGCCTCAACCACGGTATGAATGTATTCAGGCGTATTGTGGCCCAGGGAGGCCAAGTCGAATTGCTCGAGCAGTGTGAGCTGCTGTAAGAACACGGGTCCCTGGCACCAAGGCCCGCACTTGTAGACGTCCAAGCCGCGATAGTTGACGGTGACCGGCTGCTCCACTTTCGTGCGGAATGCGGCAAAGTCCTCCTCCGCGATGAGTCCCCGATGCTGCTGGCCGTTAGCATCGAGCACCTCAGTATTCGCTGCGAATGCAGCCGCCTTTGCGGCAACGTCGCCTCGATAGAAATAGTCTAGGGCGGCGCGCAGGGCCGCTTCACGTCCGCGGTGTTGCTCCCGCATTTCGGCGTCTATGGCCCCTTGAAAGGTGCGGGCCCAGTCCGGTTGCTTCCAAATTGAGCCAACCGCCGGCACGGCCCCGTTATCCAGAAATGCCTGCGCCGAAGTCGGCCACCGCGTGCGAAACTTTTCTGCTTGTCTGCCAATGCTGCGGTGCAATTCCGCGTACATGGGAAAGCCGTCCCGCGCCAGATCCACCACCGGGCCCAGCGTCTCCTTGAGGCTCAACCGCCCGTAACGCAGCAAGGACGTGACCCAAGCGCCAAAGGCGCCCGGAACCGTTGCGGGCAAGAACCCGTCGCCTGGGATGAGGTCGATATTCTGGGAGCGGAACCACTCGATGGTCGCTCGCTTTGGCGCGATCCCCTGCCCGTTGATGGCAGCCACCTGCGGCCCGTCACCGCCGTCGCGGTGAATGAGAATCGGACTTTCGCCGCCGATGCCATTAGATTGCGGCTTCAGCAAATTGAGCGCAAAGCCCGCCGCCACGCCTGCGTCTATTGCGTTTCCTCCCTGGTCCAGCACCCGCATGCCGATGGCCGTCGCCAAGTAATGCCCCGTCGTCACGACGCCGTGCGTACCCATGATTACGGGGCGTGTCGTAAATCCTGCCATTACGCTTGTTCGCTCCTTATACCACCCAAGCGCTGCGTCGCGAGCGATTAGCTCCACCGCGTGCGCTTAACTGGCAATCGTACTCTCGGTTTATCCACAGAATTCTGCAATGAACGTAGCATGCCACTCTCAAATCCGCAAACGCTGACGCTTGTAGCCAGTGAATCCTCGTCAATGGTACGATTGGGCGAGCAACCTACCAAGTAGTCGAGCCAATCGTTGCAATGAAGCCGCCAAACACCCCACCCTTGCCCCAAACACCCATCGACCTGGGCGACAACTTGCGCCTGCGCTTTGCCGTTCCCGATGACTTCGACGCCTGGGTTGACTTCAACGAGCGCATGCGCGAATACGATCCGTCCTCGAACCGCGTCGGTGTCTGGGCGCATGAACTCATGTCCGGCAGACACCCGACGACCAGAGCCGGCGACTTCACGGTTGTGGAGGATACGGCCACCGGCAAGATCGTCTCATCGCTTTGCTTGATCCCGCAGACCTGGTCGTACGGCGGCATCACGTTCGGCTGCGGCCGCATTGAGCAGGTGGGCACCGACCCGCTCTACCGGCGGCGCGGCCTCATTCGCAAGCAAATGGACGTCATCCACGCGCTCAGCGATTCCAAAGGCGAGCTGATACAAGCCATCACCGGCATCCCCTGGTATTATCGCCAATTCGTCTATGAATTCGCCCTCGATCTTTACTACGGTCGCGTGGTGCGTGTGTCGCCGCCTAGCGCACGGACCATCGCGCAATTTCGTGTACGGCCCCTAACCGATGCCGACCACGCGTTCGTCTGCTCTGTTTACGCGCATGCCGAACAGCGGCAACCCTTCAGCGTCGAGCGCTCAGACGAGCATTGGGAATGGGAGTTCTCCGGCCGCACGACTGACAGCGAGGTGTACAGGCAGTGGCTCATTATCGAGGACGCGGCGCATAGGCCGGTTGGCTTCATCCAGTACCATCCGGTCCTTAGCTCCGCAGAGCCGAAACCGTGGCGCTTGGTCGTGCGCCAATGTGCGCTCGCGCCGGGCGTTAGTTACCTCAACGTCATGCCTGACCTGTTAACGGCACTCCCTGCCTATGTACAATCGCTGAGCAACTCCGGCGGAGGTGATGCGGAAACGCAACCAGGCGAAATTGTGTTCATGCTGGGACGCGAGAATCCGGCCTACGCCATGTTGCCGAACCTGGTAACTTCCTCGCTCCAGGGATACGCCTGGTATCTCCGCGTGCCGGATCTGGCTGCATTCCTCCGCCACGTGCGCCCTGCCCTGGAAATGCATCTGTTGGGCACGCCTGCCGAAGGCTACACCGGCACGCTCACACTAGATTTCTTCCGTAGCGGCTTGCGGCTGAGTTTCGATCAGGGACGTATCATAGAAGTCGCCACTCTCGGCCCAAAGGATGTCGAGTCCAGCGACGCCAGTTTCCCAGATCTGACCTTCCTGCAACTGCTCGGCGGTCGCCGCACCTACGCCCAGCTCAGAGAAAGCTATCCCGATTGCAGCGCTACCCCCACGGCCCAAGCCCTGCTGGCGGCGCTCTTTCCGCCGTTTTCGGGGAATCTCTGGCATTCGGACTAGGTGTGCTGGAGTTAGAGCCCAGCGGAGTCGGGCATATATCAGCCGGATCCGGTTAGTACCCCTAGAGAGGCGCTTGCCAGGGCAGTCAAGTGCTCAAGCAAGTTACTGCGCCGTATAGCCGCCGTCCACCGGCAGCGCGGCGCCGGTGACAAAAGACGCCGCATCGGAGCAGAGCCACGTCACCACTGCGGCGACTTCCTCCGGGCTGGCAAAGCGGCCGTTCGGCTGCGATGCCAACAGCCTCTCACCCACCTGCGGATTACGCGTCACGAGCGTTTCTAGCATGGGGCTGTAGACCGCGGCCGGGCAGACGCAATTGACGCGGATACCGTGCGGCGCGTACTGGAGCGCCGCCGTCTTTGTCAGGCCCACCACGCCGTGCTTGCTGGCGGCGTATGCCGGACTATGCTGGCTGCCGACCAAACCGGCAATAGAGGAAGTATTGACAATCGCGCCGCCTCCCGCTTGGATCATGGCCGGAATTTCGTGCTTCATGCAGAGCCAGACGCCTTTGAGATTGATACCCATCACGTCGTCCCAGTCATCTTCGGTAAAGTCGATCATGGCCGTGCCGCTGCCCAGCACGCCGGCATTGTTGAAGGCAATGTCCAGACGCCCAAAGGATTGCAAAGTAGCTGCAACCATTGCCTCCACATCGACAGCCGCACGCACGTCGGTCTTTACAAAGACGGCCTCACCGCCTTCTGTCTTGACAAGGCGCACGGTTTCCTCCCCTCCCGCTCGATCAACGTCGGCAACCACCACGCGCGCCCCGCCGTGAGCAAAGCTGAGCGCCGCTGCACGGCCGATTCCTGATGCTCCGCCCGTTACCAACGCTGCCTTGTCTGCAAATTGTAGTGACACGCTACCGCTCCTCGCGCCTCTTGCACACGAAAACTTTCACGCTCTGACAGGAAGTGAGAGTGCACTCTGGCTCGTCATTCCCGCGCACGCGGGAATCCATCTTCTCTTCCGTAACCCGATACCCACATGTCTCCCGGTTGGCAGTAAATTAGTCACTGCGCTATCTCGGATTCCGGCCCCGCATCCGCATTGCCGAACATCTCCCCAATCAAGGGTCGCACCAGTTCCCAGTCAGGCAGCAACACCTGCGCACCGCCCTCCGTGACATAGTTGTACACCAGCGGAGGCTCGATAACGCGCGCATTGATCGGCGCGTCGCGCAACAGATAGAGGTCGCGCAAGAGAATGAGCTGCTCCGTAAGTGTCAGGTCAGTCTCGATGATCTCATTGAACTGCTGAAAGAGGAGGGGGAACATGAGGATCATCTCGTCCGCAAAGAGACTGGAGTGCGCCGAGGCAATGACGTTCTGCTGGCGGCCCATGCGTTTGAAGTCATTATCCGGATGCCGTGTACGCGAGTAGACCAGCGCCGTTTCGCCATCCATATGTTGCAAGCCTTCCGGGATAAAGACGCTGGTGTACCCGTAGTCAATTGTGGGATAGGAGTTATCGACGAGGTCTTTGGCAACCGTGACACTTATGCCGCCGAATGCATCGATGAGGGCCACAAAGCCGGCAAAGTCAACCGCGGCCACAGCGTGCACCGGCACGTCGAATACCGATTCAATCGTCTGGCGGGCCAAAGCCGCGCCGCTGCCCTCGTAGACCTCACCAAAGAGATATGCGGCATTTATGCGGTACCAGCCGTAGTCAGGGATGACCACCCAAAGGTCGCGCGGAATCGAGAGCAAGGAAAGCGAGCGAGACTTGCGCTCAATGCTGAGCAGCATGATAACATCGCTGCGCGAGCTTTCGAACGGCTGCCGCCGGTCGAGCCCTACGAGCAAGATGGTGAAGCGCTCGCCGGCGCCCAAGTCCGGTCGCGCGGTCTCTGCACGGGCGACCGGTATGAACAACGTCGCCAGCACGCCCCCGGCCAGCAGCATTAGACAGAGCGCGGCCAGGCGCAGGTGCAGCCGGTAGCGCTGCGGGCAACACTCCTGAACGCTCACGTGTCCAGCTTTCGCAGCGGCGCCGTGCCCAACAGCTCCTCTATCTCGTCCTCCACCTCCGGCGTCAGCGCGATCCGATCATGCGTATCTATGCGCACGTGCACTCCGTTGAGAATAATCCGCAGCGCAACAAGCGTGTCGCCGGGATTTCGGGTCAAGACGTTTGCGAGTCGCTGCAACAGTCCCAAGTCCTGCGCGTCATCCGAAGTGCGTTGGAGCACCAGCTCCACCTCCGGCCCCGTCTGATCTACGACATCCGCAACCGGTTGAATTTCCTGCTCAGGCTCGGGTTCGACGCTATCGTTTCGCGGCGAAGCATCTGCGGTGGGTGCTACAACGGTCTGTGCCGCAGCGGTCTGTGGCCCTTCACCATTGACAGCCACGGGTTCATCCACAACAGCGGGCTCTTCGGTGGGGACATTGTTGTCGTTAAGAACCCATTCCGGCAGGTCACCGCCGCCGGCAGGCAGCGGTCCGCCTTCCCTTACAGCTACCGTAACCGGTGGCATTGCCTTGTCCGGTTCTTGCCGCTCTGCGACTGTGTCGTCCAAGGGTTCCACGCTCTCCGCCAGGACTTTCATAACATCGTCCCGGCTATCCTGTTCCACGCGCCCCCGCAGGACAACAAAGTTGCCGTTCGCGAGCAGTGCGGCCCGCTCCGCGTAGAGATTAGGGAAGACCGTAACGTCAATTTTGCCGCTCTCATCTTCAAGGGTAAGCAATGCCATATTCTGGCCCTTACGGGTCAGTATCTTGCGAACAGACTCAACTCGCCCTGCCAACGTGACCCGCTTGCCCTCTTTCTCTTTAGTGACTTCCGCAGTAGTTGTACCGGCCGCGGCATGCATCCGTTCGATATGCGGCTTGAAGGGGTTTTCGGAGAGGTAGTCACCGAGCAGTTCCTTCTCCCAGATGCCCTTCTCTTCCGGCGTGGCGGGTTCAGCTTCGGGCAGCGTAAAGCTCGTAAGCATGGCTGCCTGCTCCTCACCAAGGAATGTCTCAAATAGCGTGGGGCCCTGGTTGCCTATGCTCTGAGCTTTCTGCGAGGACGCCAGCACGTCGTCCAAGCTCGCGAGCAAGGCGGCGCGATCCCCCATGGTATCCAGCGCTCCCACTTTGATGAGGCTCTCCAGCGCGCGTCGATTTACAGCCCGTTGATCGATCCGGACGCAAAAATCATAAAATTCTTGGTATGGGCCGTCAGTGCGCTGTGCGGCGATCGCCTCTGCCGCCGCCGTCCCCACATTCTTCACCGCGGCAAGCCCGAAGTAGACCGTGCCCTCTTTGATGGCAAAATTGGATTCGCTCTCGTGCACACTCGGCGGCGCCACGGTAACTTTCAACCGACGGCACTCGCGCACCGCTTCTACGATCTTGTCCGTGTTGCCGAGCTCGGTACTCAAGACCGCTGTCATATATTCGGTGGGATAATTGGCCTTGAGATAGGCCGTCTGGTACGCAATCGTACCGTAGCACGTAGCGTGCGCTTGATTGAATCCGTATCGCGCAAAGGGCTCGAAGTCGTCGAAGATTGCCTCCGCGAGATTCTTCGACAAACCCTTTGCCACTGCGCCCTGGACAAATCGCTCGCGATGCTCCTGCAACTCGTGCGCAATCTTCTTGCGGACGGCGTAGCAGAGCTTGTCTGCCTCGGCCAGGGTGTAGCCGGCCACCGCCTGCGCCACGGCCATCACGTCCTCCTGATAGACCATGATGCCGTAGGTGCGCTCCAGCACCGCTGACATCAGCGGATGCCGCGCCGTCGCCTTCTCGCGGCCATGCCGCCGCGCAATGTACTGCGGAATATACGCCATTGGGCCCGGACGATACAGCGCCACCAGCGCCATGACGTCCTCAATCCGGTCCGGCTGCAATTCCTTCACGTAGCGGCGCATGCCATCGGATTCCAGTTGGAAGACGCCGGTCGTCTCGCCCGAGGAGAGCAATTTAAAGGTCTTGCTATCGTCCAGCGGAATCTCTTTCAGATTGATGGACTCACCACGCGTCTCCGCGATGAAGCGCACAGCGCGGTCCAGGACGGTGAGGTTGCGCAAGCCGAGGAAGTCCATCTTGAGCAACCCGATCTTCTCGATGGCGTTCATCTCAAACTGGGTCATAACGCCATCGTCGCCCACGTTGCGCTGCAGTGGAACGTACTCGGTGAGCGGCTCGCGCGAAATCACCACCCCCGCCGCATGGGTGGATGCATGGCGCGCCACGCCTTCCAGGTTCTTGGCCAAGTCAAGCAGGCGCTGCACCTGGAGGTCGTCCGCCACGAGTTTCTGCAGGTCCTGCGAATCCCGCAGTGCATCATCCACCGTGGACATGGTGGGGACCAGCTTCGCGACGCGGTCCACCTCGCCGTACGTCATGCCCAGCGCCCGACCCACGTCGCGCACTGCCGCCCGCGCTTTCATCGTCCCGAAGGTGATGATCTGCGCCACGTGATCGGCGCCGTATTTCTCCGTAACGTATTCGATGACCTCATTGCGGCGGACATCCATGAGGTCGACGTCAATGTCCGGCATGGTGTAGCGCGAAGGATTGAGGAATCGCTCGAAGATGAGACCGTAGTGCAAGGGATCAATGTCGGTAATACCGGCGGTATAGCACACGAGACTCCCCGCCGCCGAACCCCGCACGGTGGTGGGTATCCCCTGCTCTTTGGCCCAGTTTACAAAGTCCGCCGCTATCAGGAGGTACGAGGAAAAGCCCATTTCCCCGATCACGCCTAACTCGTATTCCAAGCGCTCGTGCGCGGCGGCATCGGGCTCGGCATAGAGCGCCGCCAAGCCTGCTGTGCACCGCTCGTGCAGGAACGTGCGCGCCGTATGCCCTTCCGGTACCTCGAAATGGGGCAGAATACGCTGGTCGAGGGCAATCTCCACGTTGCAGGCTTCCGCAATTTTGACGGTGTTCGTCAGGGCTTCGGGAATCTCGGAAAAGATTTCCCACATCTCGTCGGCGCTGCGCAGGTAGAACGCATCCTTCTCCATACGCATGCGGTTGGAGTCGTTAACATTGCTGTTCGTCTGAATGCACAGGAGCACGTCGTGGGCATCGGCATCCTCACGGCGGGTGTAGTGCCCGTCATTCGTGGCAACCAGCGGCAGGTCGAGGTCTCGCGCCAGCTTCACGAGCTTCCCGGTAACCTCCTGCTCCCAGTCCATGCCGTGGTCTTGGATTTCGATGTAGAAGTTGTCTGCGCCAAACAATTCGCGGTAGCGGAGCGCCAATTCCCGCGCCTTGTCCTCGTTCCCGTCCCGGAGCGCCCGCGGAATCTCGCCCGCCGGACAACCCGAAAGGCAAATGAGACCCTCGTGATACTGCTCCAGCAGTTCGTGGTCTGCCCTCGGCTTGTAGTAGAAGCCTTCCAACTGCGCCTGCGTCGCCAGCTTGACGAGATTCTTGTAGCCTTGGTTGTTTTTCGCCAGCAGCGTGAGGTGGTACTGCCGGTCGTCCACCTTCGGCTCACGGTCGAAGCGCGAGCGGGTCGCCATGTACACCTCGCAGCCCAAGATGGGCTTGATGCCCCGTTTGCGCGCCTCTTCATAGAACTCGATGGCACCGTAGAGCACGCCGTGATCGGTGAGCGCGATGGCCTCAAAGCCTAGTTCCTTGGCGCGGTCCATCAACTCCGGCATGCGGCTCATGCCGTCGAGCAGGCTGTAGTGCGTATGCAAATGCAGGTGGGTAAATTGCTTCATGTAGACACACTGCTCCTAGGATCGGCTCCGCGCCAAGTGGGAAATTTTCTTGGTCTAGAATACCTGGACGGCGACGAGAATGAAAGCGAACTAACAGTCTTGACGGAAGGTATTCTAGGGCCTCCAGGCCGCTCGATTCCGCCTACCGCAAGGATCTCGCAAAGGTGGGGAAAACGTTCAGAAAATATGTAGCTTCCATGAGGGTTTCCAGCATCGAATTCCACTTCTGCAGTATGCGTGAGAAGCGGCAGTCTTCGTCATTCCGGCTCAAGCCGGAATCCACCTTGTCCGAGCCGACGCAACTTCCGATAGTGCTATAGCAACCTCATTGAAACGGGAAACCCCCGCCACCATCTCTTGCTGCGGAAATTCCGCTCTAACTGCTCACGCGGGCGGCGAATCGGCCCGTCATTCCCGCAAAAGTGGGAATCCATCTTCCTCTTGTCAAGCGTTCTGCAAGACACGTGTATGCCCGCCCACAACCAGGGCCGTAGTCGGAAAATCCCCTCTCCATCGAGGAGACCCTTGCATCACTCCGTCATTCCGGCGAAAGCCGGAATCCAGAGGGGGGTGTGGGTAGACAGGGATTGCTTGTCGTGAGGCCGTCATTCACCCCCATCCCGACCTTCCCTCATCAAGGGGGAAGGGGTTTCGCAATGGTCTCATATCGAGGGAGAGGGCAAGGGTGATGGTGAATCCTCGTCAGCAAAGACCAAGCCCGTTCGCTTTGTCGCATTACGCTGAGGTTGCCAAGGAGGGAAAAGCCCCCGCGCTACCACGTATCCGTTGCAACCGCTACGAAATTTGGCGGCAATTCCCTCCGTCTTTCCCGCGAAAGAGGGAATCCATCTTCTCCAAGCAAATAGCCCCTACCCGACGGAGAACAAGCCCCCGCGCTACGACGTACCCGCTGCCATAGCCATGAGAATTGGCCGCATCCCTTTCCGTCTTTCCCGCGAAAGCGGGAATCCATCTTCGCTTCGACTTAAGGTATTCACCAAACAAAAAAGTCCCGCTCCGCAGGAGCAGGACTTCACCTTCCGACCTATGAACAATTACGTCAAGTGCTACACGGCCTTGCCTCACCGGCGCTCTCCGCCGTATCGAACGATTGCCCGCACGAGCACGACTGCTCGGCATTAGGGTTGAGGATAGTAAAGCCGCCGCCAATCAAGGCAGTGCTAAAGTCGATTTCCGAGCCGCTGAGGTACATCAGGCTGAACGGGTCCACAAATACGCGCACTCCCCCGTCCTCGACCACCTCGTCACCATCGTCCGCGCGCTCTTCCATGGACATGCCGTACTGAAACCCGGAACACCCGCCAGGCGACACAAACACCCGCAGCCCCGCCTCAGGATTCCCCTGTTCCGTCAGCAAGCCCTTCAAATGCTCCACCGCAGTCGTCGTCATAGATAACATTGCAGACAATCCTAACGGTTCAGCGCAACGTAACCTGTCTAACCAATTCGTACCTCTACCGCAATCGTACTGATTCCAAGCCGAGTAGTCAAGCAGAACGCTGCAGCATGCTTTAGCGCTGTGAAGCAGCAGGTTCATGTTGATTATGAAAGTCCGGTTCCAGCCTCTGATGGAGAGAGACGAGATGATATAATGGTAATAGATCAGGGATTGATGGGTTGCTGGACAGGTAGCAGAAAGAGGACTCTAAACGATGGAATTGGGCCAACTATTCAAGAACTTTGATCTGGAAAAGATCAGTTTGTCGGCTGCTGGAGTGGGCGTCGAGGTTTCATTCCAAGAGACAGATAAGGACGCCGCCTGGGAGCTATACATTGAAATGCTGACGCGGATCATCACTCAGCCTTTGCTAGCGGAAGTAGGAGACGAAAAGACCGCTCTGGATAGTGTCTTCTCGCTCTTCCCAACTACTCGCGAGATATTACGTAGGCATGGCCGCAAGACAATCGAGTTTAGCAAGGTAGCCATACCGGTTCTTAATCAGGTAGTTCGACCCTTCACCGCAAAGTGGCATGGAGAGTCCCTAGCCGGCGCTTTCACTGACGCGGCCAAACGGCAGGAGTTTCGTCAAGAACTCGCGACGCTGCAAATTGAGCTACGCAACTACAATCGCCTGCTGGCGGACATTGCCGATGTAGAAGACTTGACGAACTTGGAACAGGCAGAAGGACAGTACTAGTGTATCAATCTCAAACTCCACGACACAGGACATTTATCAGTTTCCATCACGCCGACCAGTTGTACATGGACTTGTTTGTCGGGATGATGGGCGACGACATCGTAGATGAGTCTGTCGGTGACGGAGACATAGATGATGACAATCTTTCCACGGAGAGAATACGCCAGACTATACGGGATGAGTTCATTCGTGACGCAACTGTAACGGTCGTGCTAATTGGTCCCTGCACATGGCAGCGCAAGCATGTGGACTGGGAGATTGGTTCCAGCTTGAGGTCTACGAAACGGAATTCCCGATGCGGACTCTTGGGCATCCTGCTCCCAAATCACTGGAACTATGCAACCGAAAAGTTCACACCGAGCTTGATACCGCCAAGATTGGCGGACAATTGTGGTGTCGAGAATCCTTATGCCCTCATCTACGATTGGTCAACAAGCCCCACTGAGATTCGGCGTTGGATTCATTCGGCGTTCGAGCGCAGAAGCGGCACGCCGCCAACAAACAGCCGAACGCAGTTCAAGAATAACCGAAGTGGCGACTGTTACGATGGCTGGCGCGATTAGGACAACTTGATACGTTGGGCTGGTGTTTCCAAGATCCGCTAGCCCTGACCAACAGCAGAGCTACGTGCCGACTAAATCAGATATATTTGAACCTCGTCGGTCTACACGTTTTGCTTGTTCATCTAGCCGCCGCCACGGAATTATCAGAATTGACACCTAGATGTATTAACCAACGTCATTCAGAGGTATAACCCGTGCTGACCTATCGTTCTCTTATCTACAATCTCGCCATGTCTGTATCCGCAGAGGCGGCTAACCTCGCGGTGCATTTGTCACGCCTTGCGTCTCAAGGATCCTCTGCTGAGTACGATGATCTTATCAGAGACGAGTTACCTGACCTACAACGTGAGGCTGCATCTCTTCGAAGTGCTGCGGATGAATTGTTTGGAGCTCTCCCGGAGAGGGTTCAATCCGAAGCTAGGGCGGGCAGATTTTATCGTCATATCGGTTTCATTGATTATTGGCTCGATAAGAAATCCCCATCGGCGTGCATTGGGGACCCAGTCGACATTCTTCAGCTCGACCTACCGGAGATATTGGAGAGCTTCGACAAGTGGTACGAAAGCCAGTCGCCTACTGACACCGCTCTCAAATCCAGGCTGCTGCCACTAATCGCCAATGGGCAACTAAATGCTGCAGTCAGAGAGGTGTGGGCCGTCTTCAAGACTCGAATAGTCGAAATGTTTGGGCTTCCGCCTAATCTTGATGGCCACAAGCTAGTCGATAAACTCTTTGGGGCTGAAGGAGTTACGGTGGGACTGCTTCCAGACAAGGAGCGACAGGGATACTTAAATCTCTTCAAAGGTCTCTATACGCTAAGTCGCAATCCTGTAGTCCACAACGACCTATCGCCAAGTCCAGAAGAGACAGATGCAGTGCTTTCGTTGGTCAACTCTGCGCTTGTGAAGATTGAAAGTGCCCGATCCGCCACTGCGCCAACAACTGTTAACCCGCAAGTCTAGTGGAAAGAGTGAACAACACTCAATCTCCACCTCTACCTCACCCACAAACTCTCCGGTGTCTCGTGCTCAGTGAATTGCAACACACTGGAAGGTGGATCGACCAAAGGGCATGTGGCGAACATCGCGGCCTAGCTAAACCACGTAAGTCTCATGCGCAACCTAATAGCAGAACCCCGCGCCGAGTGGTGCAGCGCGGGGCTTTGGTTTTCGGATAGGAGTTAGCGTGGCTCTATACTGAAGGCTCCATCTGCACTGACTTCAAAGAAGCACGGGCCTTCGGGGAATCTCACTACACCACTCCCAGAGAAGCCTCCGATCTCGTTTGCTATCAATTCGCGGCCTCCTGCACAGACCGCAATGATGGCGAAGTGCCTATCTCCTGCATGGGTAATCTCCCATGCCTTTGTACCAGGCGGCATGAATAATCCGCTTACGTCGTCGCCAACACCGGAGAACCCGTCTTCAGCAACTGACTTCTGAGCACCCATTGGAGTGATGGCTATTTCCCACGTTCCGTCGGCATCAATGTCAAAGATATACTCTCCAGCTACTAGCCACCGCTTGCCAATGTAGTTGCCGATTTCGTTGACCAGTAGTTCCCTGTCATCGCCGTGGTAAGCAAGGACAGCGAAGTGCCGTGCTCCAGTGTGTCGAATGGTTAGAACAGCGAGGACAAATGGCACAGTTACGGCATCGGTCGCCACCTTCCCATTGCCTGATATGTGGATCGGTTCCGGCTCAGGCGACGGCTCCGCTGTTGGTGCAATTGTTGGTTCGAGTGTGGGTTCTGGCTCAGGCGTAGCTGGAACTTCGGTGGGATCGGTGGTCTGCGCCTGTGTTGCTTGTGCCTCGGTTGTTGCTGGGGAGGTGTCGATAGTGCTACAGGCACTAGCGACAATGCCAATGAGTATGATGCCCAGAATCCCGACTGTGACTCTAATAGAATTGCGCATGAGGCGCCCCCTTGCGACGCGCTACAGGGTGTGACTTGCGACAGTCTGACGCCTATCGTGAGCCGCAAGGAGGCAGGGGCATGCCACAACCCAGCGTGTCCCTGTCGAGGACTCACGAATAGGCACTATTCAGACTATCGCACCCCGCATAGTAGCAAGGTGGTGAGTACTGCGCAATCTCCTGTCCACTTGCCACCTTTTCGAAAACGCTTGACGCTGTGGGTTGGCATTGCGTAGCATGAGTCATGAGGCCGTGCTAGACGGGGAATTAGCGGTGCCCTGAACCCGCAATCCGCTATAGCGGGGTTGACAGCTTTCCATGAGGTTTGTGTTCCTTGAAGGCTGCTGCGTGGTAGCGGCGTTGATGGCTGGGTCTTGCGCGGCGAGAGGCCGTGAACCCCGTCAGGTCCGGAAGGAAGCAGCGGTAAGCGGTTACTTTCGGGTGCCGCAAGGAAGCTTGGCCGGAGCTAGCGCCACGTGGGCGCTTCAGGGAGCAGGATCGAAGGAAAGGCACGGCCTCTTTTCATATTCTTCACATGGTTTGCCGGATTCTTCAGTAGTCTGAGCATTCCGGACGATTGCCGCCTCGCCGATTTTGCCCGTGCTCTCTGCTGCCGTGCCTTTGCTTGCCCCGCGCATACCAGAGATTGGCTCCTCGCTGGTCACTCCGCCGCATAGCCTGCCCCATACTGGATACGGGGCAGGAGTCCCGGAATAAGAAAAGATGGATTCCCGCTTTCGCGGGAATGACGGATATTGGGACTCGTCGCATTCCTTACCTCCAGCGCGCTAGCTGCGGCAGTTCAGGTCTTGGTCTGCGTGCCGAAGTCTTTGGGGCCTCAAAGAGAATTGACCGTGTACCCTAGACTTTCGATTCCTCGCTGCGCTCGGAATGACGTACAATTCAACATAGAGGCGGCTTAGAGTTTCTATCGACTGATTTCAGTGAATTCTTGCCATTACAGCGTTCGCCAAATGACAAACAGCGAGCGCTAACCAAATCGAGGAGATACTGCATCGGTGTCGCGGGTGGTGTTGTACAACAAGTGGCGGCCGCAGACGTTCGCCGACGTGGTCGGCCAGGAGCCTACGGTGCGCACGCTGCAGAACTCCCTGGCAACGGGGCAGGTAGCGCACGCCTACATCTTCGCCGGGCCGCGCGGCTCAGGCAAGACCTCGCTGGCGCGTATCCTAGCGAAAGCCCTCAACTGCCTGCAGGGCGTCCAACCCGAGCCGTGCAGCAAGTGCGACGCGTGTACGGACATCGTGGAAGGCCGCTTTCTCGACCTCGTCGAGCTTGACGCCGCCTCCAACCGCGGCATCGAGGACATTCGCAGCCTGCGCGAGCGCGTAAACTTCGCGCCGGTGAGCGGCCGCTACAAATTCTACCTCATCGACGAGGTGCACCAACTCACGCCGGAAGCGTCCAATGCGCTCTTGAAGACGCTGGAGGAGCCGCCGGAACACGCCGTATTCGTGCTGGCAACTACCGAAATCCACCGGGTGCTGCCCACCATCTTGTCGCGGTGCCAGCGGTTCGACTTCCGGCGCATTCCCGTGCGGGCGCTGGTGGGCCGCTTGCAGGAGATTGCCGCAGCCGAGAAGGTGAGCGCGGAAACAGAAGCGCTGAACATCCTGGCGCGCATGGCCGGCGGCAGCGCCCGCGACGCCGTGAGCCTCTTCGACCAGGCCACCATCTACGCCGCCGGTGACGTGACCGCTGCGCAAGTGCGCGAGATGTTGGGGTTGGCCCACACGGCGGTCGTGGCCGAGTTCGTCGATACGCTCGCCCGCCGCGATACTAAGGGAGGCCTGCGCGTCCTCGCCCAAGCCGCCGACCAGGGCCTGGAAATGCGGCAGTTCGCGCGGGAGACCATCCGCTATCTGCGCGGCACGCTCCTCCACAAGAGCGGCATGGAGGCTGCCGAACTCCTCGAAATGAGCGAGGAAGAAGCCACGCTCATGGATGGACTGGCCGGGCGGATCTCGCTCTCCGAAATCGTGCAGGCGATTCGCCTCTTCTCGGAAGCCGAACAATCGTTGCGCTTAGGGGTCTTTCCACAGCTACCTATCGAACTGGCATTGGTGGAGTTCTGCACCAATGCGGAAACCCAAGGCACAGCAGCGGCTCCCGCACCTGTCGCGCGGCAGGCTACAGCGGCACCCCGCCAGGAAGCGGCAAGAGCGGCGCCTCCGCCAAGCACGCCCGCTGTCGAGAGCCCACCGGCAAAGAGCCCCAGCACAGCAGAATCAGTTCCAAGTGCGAGCGGCACGCCCGCTGAAACTCGACCTGCTAAAACGCCAGTGGACGGACCGCCACCAGCCGCGAGCTTGGATGACTCGCCGCTGGCAGAGATCCAGCAGCGTTGGGATGCCGTGGTCGACTCTTTCCGCCGACCGAACGTGCATTTGCGCGGCGTTCTGCGCGATTGCACTCCGAAGTCCGTGCACGAGCGCATGTTGACGCTGGAGTTCGCCCACGGCTGGCACCGCGACCAGGTGCGCCAGCCGGATAATCTCATTCTTGTGGAGAAAGCCATCGCGCAAACCATCGGCCGCCATTTCGATCTCGAGTGCACACTGGCGCCCAAGGAATCATCTGAGGGTCTCTACGAAAAAGACCCTGCGCTTGATCCGGTAGTGCGCAAGGCTCAGCAACTCTTTCCAGGTACCACCACCTATGAAGACTCCGATGAGAATACTCCCCCTTCCGCATAGCGATTCTCGAAGAGATAGGCCGACGGGCATGACGGGGGAATCTTCAACAGGGCGACCCTCTTTCAACACCCGCATGAGCAAGTGCATTGCCTCTTGGAAGAGAGCATCAAAGTCGATGCAATGGTACATTAAACAAGTAAAATTGCAGAATTAGCGGCCCGGCGCAAATGGGTTCGCGGTCGGACGGTGTGCGGCATAGTGCAAAGGAGATCTGAACCATGGCTCTAGAGATATTCGAGCGGGGAAACCTCCCGCGTTGGGTAAGGGTACGGCAGAATCTTGTTACTGCCACTATCGATGACGTGGCCGCTGCCGTTGCCAGTGAGTTCGCACGACCGGAGATTCGCGAGACCATACAGCCGGGACAACGTGTAGCGCTTACCGGCGGCAGCCGCGGCATCGACCGCATCGATCTGGTGCTGAAGGCGGCGGCACACGAAATCAAGCAACTTGGCGCAGAACCATTCATCGTGCCCGCCATGGGCAGCCACGGCGGCGCTACGGCAGAGGGCCAGCTTGAGGTACTCGCCCATTACGGCGTAACCGAAGAGGCCATGGGCTGCCCCATCCGCTCCAACATGGACACCGTCCTGCTCGGCCACGTTGAAGGCGGCGTGCCGGTCTGGTTCGATAAGACAGCCTACAGTGAAGCAGACATCACCATTCCCATCAATCGCGTCAAGCCCCATACCGACTTTCACGGGCCCATTGAGTCCGGGTTGATGAAGTTGCTCGCGATCGGCCTTGGCAAGCAGAAGGGCGCCGATACGTTCCACGGCCGCAGTTTTGCAGAATTCCCCACACTCATACCCGCAGTCGGCCGCTTCACGCTGCAGCATGTGCCAATTCCCTTCGGCCTGGCCTTGGTGGAGGACGGCCACTCCCGCCTTTCGCTGGTGGAGGCCGTGCCGGCCGACAGTGTCTGGGAGAGAGAGCAGGAGTTGCTCAAGATTGCCCGCGAACGCATGGCGCGCCTGCCAGGAGAAAAGATCGACGTGCTGATCGTTGACCAGCTCGGCAAGGACATTAGCGGTATCGGCGCTGATACCAACGTCATTAACCGGTACTGGAGCGGCCCGCTGCCGCAACCTCCCCACATTCAGCGCGTCGTCATGCGTGATCTGACGAAAGATACGGAAGGCAACGCCTGCGGTATCGGTCTAGGCGACGTTGTTCTAAAGCAGATTGTCGACAAGTTGGACCCGGTGCAGACGTATATGAACTGCATCACCGCTAAGGGACCGGAAGGCGCGCGCATTCCCCTTACGGTGGCCAACGACCGCGAAGCAATTTTCGTGGCGCTGGCCTGTTGCTTGCAGACCGAGAACGAAACCGCCCGCATCATGCGCATTCAAGATACAAAGCACCTTGAAGATCTTTGGGTCTCCGAACCGCTGCTGCCGCAGATGGAAGCTACCGGGCGCGTGCATCGCGTAGGCGAGGCGGAAGAAATAGCCTTCGACGCGCAGGGCATGTTCACACAAGCCACCCGGAATGGCTCGGCAGTCGCTGCTTCCTAGCATAGGAACCAACTAGGTCAGGCTACCCTGCAATAGTCTGAGCGTGCGCAGACGCGACCGGACGGCCCATCGCTCAATTCACGATGGACCGCCCGGTGACTGTTCCTTCAGGCTAGCGGCCCTCTATCCCTGCCGGAAGGGCAAGCAGCAGGATAGTGCAAGCCCAGAGCGCAGTATCCTACAGGCAGCGCGCAACTTATCTCCTATTGTCACCCTCGGTAAGGACTCACAGTATCTGTAACTTGCCAGGAACCTGGGAGGGCTAGTAGCAAGATAACAGCGGCTAGGATCATTAGTACCAGAAGTCCGAGACCGACCCAGCGCACGACAGGCCGATGCCGCGGCATCACCATGACAATGCCAACACCAAGACCAATACTGAGTAGCATGCCATAGAATAATGCTACTGCCAGTGGATTCATTACGAAAACCTCCTTACTTTGTTGTTGGACGTGGCCCTTAGCCGGTCGTGCTAGTACTGGAGCGACCACCGTTACCATCTTGTTGCTTCCTTATCACCGGGTAGTAATTCAATACACACCCCAGGTCTGACCCAGCGCAGAGCCTGAAATGGCCTTGGGCAAAGTCTTTATGTAGCCACTGCCCTTGGCCTCCGGATTCATTGGTTCTCTGGTGCCCAACAAACTCCCATAAAATCATGTGGACATACCCGGATGGGTTGAAGAACGGATCGTCCGTGATCTGCGTTCCATCCCAGCACCAACTGGTCTCTGACTGATACGTGAACAACCGCAAACCCAAATGGTTCTTGAGCACAGCCTCCACGGTCTGTGTGGCACATCCGCACGACGGGCCGGACGCTGCTTGAGCCTGCGCCCCATCTCGGGCTGCCCTGCTTGGAGCGGCGCGCATCTCAATCGTTTCCACCGTCTCGACCGACGCCACCGTGAGGAAATCAACGACCGCTTGTTGCGCCGCGGGCGGCAATTGGGAGAATGCCTGACGCGGGTCGTCCACCGCTTCCAGCTTGCCTATGACCCCCTTTACGACACTGGGATCGTCGTAGTTGGGATCTGCAGCGTAGGCAACGCCTGAGGTACAGACGAGGGCGACGAGCAGCGCGATTGCCATTCCAACGAGCCTTGTACGTGTAAACATGGCCAAGCCTCCTTGTAGCAGTACAGCGAACACTTTTGCCCTCCACTTTCAAATTAGCATGGTCGGCGACAGTCAAACCGTTAGATTTCGATTTCTTAGCAAACGTTAAGGTAGTTGCGTATATCAGGGAATGCACGCCATTTAGGGAAAGCGCTTACCGGTTGGAGAAGATTTACTCCTCATCGTGGATCCTTTGTCAAGAGGACTCTCTTTCCACATATCTGCTCTCAGGGCATGACAAGAGCACCAGCTACCATTTTGCTCTCCAGGAATGAAGGGTGTGCAGGTTCGCTTGCGGTCGCTGCTATCACCGGAACCGTCCGCTGCTCAATAGAGAGACGGCATGCTATACTCAAATCAGTTGCACGAGAGGCGCAGAACAGCATGGCAGTTCAGAACCAAGCGACACATAGTCCATCTAAATCCGATCTCGATCTACAGGCTGATGAGCTCTATGCTCGGTATGGCAAGCCGCTTGAAGCCGAGCACCCCGGTGATTTCATTGCGATCTCAACGCAAGGGAAGGTTGTGCGCGCGCCCACGCTGCAGCAGGTCCTAGACTTGTCATTGGAACAACTTGGTAAAGGCAGCTATGTATTCAGGCTAGGAGCCGACCGAAGTGTCATCAAGTGGCGATGATGGGGCGCTATCACCGTGCGTGTCGAGAGTGATCGCTTTCCTTATCTTCCTGTCAGTCTCTCGCTTTGAGGACGTAAGACCGAATTCGAAGCCCTGCTAGACACCGGCTTCGATGGCGGTTTGGCAGTATCCGAAAGTGCCGTTGCAGACGGGCAGACTGCCGAGTGGAGCCTCACGGCTTTCTTGGCCGATGGGTCCTTGGTGGACGTTCCCGCATATCTGGGAACGGTTCAAGTCGGTGAGCTTCCACCGGTGACCTTGATTATCATTACTCTGGGTGACGAGCCAATTCTCGGTCGTGCAGTTGCCGATCAATTCAAAATCACACTCGACCATGGGCAGCGAATAATCGCCGAAGTATAGAAGCGGGCCGCTGCCACCCGGTAGGCGAGTTGGCACAATGAGATTTACGCAAAATCCGATTGTCTAATGTGCATTTGACACTCCACAGTTTTCAAAAGCCGCCGCTTAGTATGAACGGTCGCATCCAGTAAGTCACGCCAATTCAGAGAAGCGCACCCTGGGATTTGTTTAAGGAAGGAAGCCCTCATGCTCGATGCATTTGATCTCACCGGCCGGACCGTAATCGTCACCGGCGCGAGCCGCGGCATCGGCCGCACCACGGCAGAAGTGCTCGCGGCTGCGGGCGCCAATGTCGTTGCCGTCGCGCGCACCGAGTCGGCGCTCTATTCTCTCGTGCAGGACATCGCGGGCTCCGGCGGCAAGGGGCTGGCGGTGCGCGCCGACGTAAACGTGCCGGAAGACACGGAGATGCTCGTAGAGCGGACGGTTGACGCATTCGGCGCGGTGGACGTGCTTGTGAACAACGCCGGTGAAGCAGGCAGGCACGGCGCTATGAAAGAGACTTCCGCGGCGGATTGGGACGACCTGCTGGAGAACAATCTGCGCAGCGCATTCCTGTGCGCCAAAGCCGTCTTTCCCATTATGGAACAACAGCAGCGCGGCAATGTCGTCAACATGGCAAGCATCAGCGGCCAAAACGGCGGCCAAAGCGCGCGTGTGCACTACGCGGCGTCAAAAGGCGGCATGATCGCGTTCACCAAGGCGCTCGCCCGGCAGATGGCCCCCTGGGGCCGCGCCAACAATATCGCGCCCGGCCAGATAGACACCGGCTTTGCCCGTATTCCGGAAGACCGCTTGCGTGCTGTGCTCGACCGCACTCCGGTGCAACGCCTCGGCAAATCAGAAGATATCGCCTACGGAGTGCTCTATCTTGCAAGTGACGCTTCATCGTTCATCACCGGGCATACGCTCGCTATAAACGGTGGGATGATCATGGACTGATTGGAGCAGTTAGAGGTGATATCCTAGTGTGACGAGTAGCGTGTTTGCTCCTCGCGTCGCGTGATCTCATTCGCTTTCACAAAACCGCTATGGCAGCCTTCGAGTCGTTCGTTTTCGTCTTCGCCGCATCGTTCTCTATCGGCCTCTCCGGCGCAATGTCTCCCGGCCCATTGACCGTATTCGTGATGGGTCAGAGTGCCCGCTACGGAGTGCTGGCCGGTCCATTGGCATCGCTAGGGCACGGGTTGCTGGAATTCGCGCTCGTTGTGCTGTTGTGGCTCGGACTCGCCCGCGTTCTCCAGTGGGAACCGCTGCCTGCCGCTATCGGAGTGGTCGGCGGCCTCGTAATGATTTGGATGGGCTGGAAACTCGTTAGCGATGTGCGGCGCAAAGGCGCAAGACTGGCCGCATCTGGTTCTGACCGGCACGCGGATAACCCTATGGTCGGCGGAGCCTTGCTCAGCCTCGCGAACCCTTATTGGTCGTTCTGGTGGGCTACCGTAGGCATTTCCACAATGACAACGCTTGCGTTACCGCGCGGCATACTCGGTCTCGCCGCATTCAGTTTCGGCCACGTCGCCAGCGATTTCTTCTGGTTTACCCTCGTTGCCATTGTCTTCGCTACCGGGAGACGTTTCATCACGGACCGCGTGTACCAGACGGCGCTCTACCTCTTCGGCATTGTGCTGGCGCTCTTTGGGCTCTACTTCATCTGGTACGGGAGTACCGCGCTGCTCGCCCTTCTATAGACCCGCCTCGGATCTCCGCCTGCTTCATTGATTAGGATCTCAGACGCGTTGGCGCAAAGCAGGCGGCAGTACTGACAGCCGCCATCCAGCAGCAATCGCTTGCGTGCAAGCCTCTGTCAGCAACCGCTCACAGGTGGCCCCATGCCATTGCTGAAGCCAAGAAGCGGGCTTCGTAGAGCAACGAGCCGATAGACGATCTCCAATTTCCGTTGCTATAATTGAAATTGGCGCATGTGCAGTGAGAAATGAAGAGAAGCGTTGCGCGGATGGAGCGACAGGTTTGAAACAGCCGGTGTGCGCTGCGAGCCTACGTCATGCTCCGAGCCGGCAAGCCCAGCGCGATTGAACCAGAGGTGCGCCGCGTACGGCCTATCCCTCTTGCCCCCGTAGCTCAGTGGACAGAGCAACTGCCTTCTAAGTAGTCGGTCGGGTGTTCGAGTCACCCCGGGGGCGCCACTGGTCCGGCATTGTACTCACCGACCGGCACCACCGGCAAAGGCTCTCCCTATCCATGGTTCGCTGGGCGCCACCAGCGGCGCGCGCATGACGGCCTGCATGCCAAACTTCTCACGAATAGTATCCACGGCCCGGTCGCGTTGGCTCAGCCGGTCCTCCGGTTCAAGCCAGAGCGCCAACTGTCCGCCCATTGCAGGAATCAAGTCGTGGACTCCTACGCCCACGAGTCTATATCCGTCCGTATTGAGTTGAATGCTCATGAGGAGTCGCTTTGCTTCGGCATAGATAACGTCAGTCGCATCGGTCGGTCGCACGAGCGTCCTCTGACGAGAAATTGTTGCAAAGTTAGCTGAGCGTAACTTGAGCGCAACCGCGCGGCCGCGAAACCCTTTGCTCCGCAGTCGCTTGCCAACTTGCTCGGAGAGCGCCATGAGCATGTGGAGCAGCGACTCTTGCTCGAACACCGTGTGGGGAAACGTCGCCTCATTACTCACGCTCTTCGTCGCCCGTTTCGTGACCACAGCACGCCTGTCGTTGCCGTTCGCCAAATGGTAGGCGCATAGGCCCCACGCACCGAACGCCCGCTGCAATGCCTCGCATGAATACGCTGCCAATTGGCCGATAGTGAGAATACCGTAGGCGCGCAGCCGCTCTCCCATTTGCGGTCCCACACCCCACAGCGCTCCAATCGGCAAGGGCGCCAGGAATTCTCTCTCACCTCCCTGGGACACGAGCACCAGGCCATCCGGTTTGCCGGTATTCGTCGCCATCTTTGCCACGTACTTCGAGCTTGCAATGCCGACCGAGATTGTCAGCCCGCACTCATCGCGGACTCGCTCTCTAATCTCCCTGGCCGCCGGCACCGGGCCGCCTTTCCACCGCTCCAAACCGGTCGCGTCGATGAAGGCCTCATCAATTGAGAGCGCCTCCACCGTTGGCGAGAAGTCGCGCAAGATAGCCATCACGCGCGCGGATTCAGCTTGATATTTGCCATAGCTGCCCTTCACGAAGATGCCCTGGGGACACAAGCGCCGCGCCTGCGCACCCGGCATTGCCGCGTGAACGCCAAAGGCACGCGCCTCATAAGACGCTGCCGTTACGACGCCGCGCCCTCCCGCTCCGCCCACCATGACCGGCTTGCCCCGCAACGCGGGATTGTCACGCTGCTCCACCGAGGCAAAGAAAGCATCGAGATCGGCGTGGATGATCCAACGCGGCGCCATTGCGTTTCCCTTCGTTCTTCTAACCGGTTATTCCTGCTGTCATGATCTGCATGCGGAAAAAGCCTTCACAAGAGAGCATTCTTGAAAGCGCACGTAACGCAACTCCACAAGCTATCAAAAGGACTCCACGTCCCAGGAAAACTGCCACAGGACAAGCCGACGCCCAAGTGGCCCAGCAGCCCCAGTGCCTTCTCTTTTGAAAACGGTTACACTGGGATTGCTGCTCGGAAAGGAGAGTATTCTCCATCAGCGGGCACGGTAAGAAAGAGCACTTTCACAGGAGCAAACGCAGAAAAATGGTGACACTTGGCGACGGCAAGTATACCTACGCCCTATCGGGAACAAACTGGGGCAATCTCCCGGCAGGTGCGAATTACAAAGAAGCCACGTCGGTTGCGGTAGACTCGAAAGACAACGTGTACGTCTTCAATCGCGGCACCCACCCGATGGTCGTCTACGACTCTGAGGGCAACGTACTGCACACCTGGGGACACGGCATCTTCGACACGCCGCACGGCGTGGCTGTGGGGCCGGACGACTCCGTCTACTGCATCGATAGCGGCGACCATACCGTGCGCAAGTTCACGCCGGAGGGCGAATTACTAATGACGCTCGGCACGCCGGGCGAAGCGCCGCCGCCGATGAGCGGCGTGCCGTTCAATCGCCCGACAACTGTCGCGTTTGAGCCCGGTACGGATGCCTTTTACGTGGCGGACGGCTACAGCAACGCTCACGTGCATAAGTTCTCAGGGGACGGTGCCTTGCTCCACTCCTGGGGCGCGTCCGGCACGGAGCCGGGACACTTCAACATCGTGCACGATATCTCGGTGGATTCCGCTGGGCGTGTCTACATTGCAGACCGCGAGAATCACCGTGTGCAGATCTTTGCGGCAGACGGCACGTACGTGACACAATGGGTGAATCTTTCGAAAGCCGCCTGCGTGCTCGTGGACCCGCGCGGCGAAGACCTGGTCTACGTCGGGGAGTATTTTGGCGGCATTGATTCGAACGCGATGGGCACGGACCTCGGCCCGCGCTTGTCAATCCTGGACACCGCCGGCAACGTGCTGGCGCGTCTCGGCAGAGAGTCCTACGGCGACGAGCCCGGCCGCTTCTACTCGCCGCACAGCCTTGCCGTCGATTCTAAGGGCGATATCTATGTGGCCGAAGTCTCCTGGAGCGAGTACGGCAGCAAACTTGATCCTCCGCGCGAGTTGCGATCGTTGCAGAAGCTAATCCGGCAACCTGCCTAAATCCAGCTTTCAGATGCACCTTCGAGCCTGAAACAGTAGAGCAACATCACACAAGAGCGAAAGGCGGGAGAACCGATGTGGTTCTCCCGCCTCTGTTTCTCCAGCAGTCGTGCGCCTAGTCCGCACGAGCCGTCATTAGCTCACGCATTGCGCGAGAACAGACTCTTAATAGCTCGCCGCGGAGTCGAATTGCGCGTTAATCTGATCCTGCATCTGCCGCAACCCTTCAGCCACGCCGATTTCGTTATCGAAGATCGGATTCATGCTGGGATTGACGCCCTCGCGGATCATCTGCTGCCACGTCACGACGTCGTGGGTGGGCAGTGAGATGGTCGCGCGCAGCGCATCTTCCAACATAGCGCGCGACGGCGGCGGCCCGGACTTCTCCGTGCTGGTGTAGTACTCCAACGCGGAGTCAAGCCTGGCCGGCACTTCGTTGAAGAGTTCCACGATGCGGTCTTGCACAGGCTTCGTGAGCGAGTGCGCCAGCCACTTCCACGCCGCGTCCGGATTCTCGGTGACCGGGTTCATGACAGTGCCGCGGAAGTTACTGTTGTTGCCGGTCTGCCCGGTATTCGGCGACTTCGCTAAGAAAGTCACATCCCACTCAAGGTCGGGATGGTCCTTGTAACGGTTGAAGTACCAGTCGCCTGCGGAGTAGATCGAAATCAACCCCTGAATCATCAACGCGGAAGGATGGAGACCGCCTTCGCGCATCGCCGCGAACTCTTCCCTGGTGGGCGCAACCCTATGCTTCTGCACCATATCGACGCAGAACTGCACCGCCTCGATCGCTTCTTCCGACGCAGCGACGCACCGCGTACGGTCCTCATTTAAGAAGCTGCCGCCGTTCATCTGAATGAAGTTGCCCCAGCCGGTCTCGATGCCGTGCAGGTGTCCTTGGCCGAAGCGCGTGATATTCTCGCCGTCCCGTTGCGTGAGCTTCTCGCCGTACTCTTGCATCGCGTTCCAGTCCCAACCGTCGCCAAGCTCGGCAGGCGGGGTCAGGCCCGCGGCAACCACGTGCTCTACGTTGTACTGCGTGTTGCTCGTGCTGTAATTCCAGGGCGTGCCGGACGCTTTGCCGTCTTGCGAGTACCACTCGACAAATGACGGCAGCGCCTCCGCCAGGTCGTCCGTAGCTTGCTTGTCACTGGCAATGTATTGAGAGAGGTCGGCAACAACGCGGCCACCCGTCGCCCACGACTTGATGTTCACGCCGTTCATCAGGAAGATGTCGGGGCCGGTCTGGGCGGCAATGGCGGCAAGTACTGAGTCCCAGTAGCCGGACGGTTGCTCGACCGTCAGCGCAACCTCTTCCTGTATCTCATTGTACTCTGTCACCAACGTTTCGAAACCCGGTACATACGTGGTGCCCCACTGCCACAAGAGGACAGCCACTGCCCCTTCAGACATGGGCGCCTTGGCATCCTCTTTTGCAGGCGCATCCGCCTTCTGCATGTCTCCCGACTCACCGGTCGGCCCGGCCTGCAGGCCACACGCAGCCAATAGCACGCCAGCGCCGGACATTGCCGCCCCGCCCAGGAAGGCGCGACGGGAGACGCCACGAAACTCGCTTCCTATCAGTCTCTTCATCTCAAAACCTCCTAGATGAGAGAGCACCATCAACATGGCCCGCACCCATTGCGGTACCTACGTGCAGCATAACCATGTTCTTCGCCAGCGTCAAGAGTGGACTGGCTATACGAAGAAGCACGATTGCCACTGTCGCCCCAATTTCACAGACGCTGCCGCGTAGAGAAACCGACATACCAAGGCAACAGCAAAGATCTCCGCTTGAAGTAAGGTGCGGCCGCCAGCTCTACGTTCCCAGGGCGGCCCGCACGCCGTACTGCACGGTAACCTGTTTTCCGGTGCGCACCGCGCTGTAAGCGGCCTCGATGACTTGCAGCACGTGGAGCGCATCCTCCAGCGTCACAGCGGGGGGTTGGTCGGCGCGGATGTCCTCCACGAATTGCCGCATGATCTCAAAGAACCAACGATGCCCGCCGTATACTGCCATCGGCGTTGGTGAATACACAATCTGCTTCTGGGGCGCACCCGACCACGCCTGCGCTTCACTGGACACCTCCAAATGTGGTCCGCCAACAGGCATCCAGTTCGCCCAACCGTGTAGGCCGCGATAGACGAGGCAAGAGTCATATCCACTAGCAAGAGACGGTAGCGCGTACGCCGCGTGCAAGCTGCCAAGAGCGCCGTTCTCATACTCCAGCGCTACAACTGCCACGTCTTCAAGGGGTTCATCAATGTGCCCCACCGGTCGGCCCATGAGCGCCTGCACTGTCTTGACCTCGCACTGCACGAGATGCCGCATCAATTCGATGTAGTGCCCGCCGAGCATGTGCAGCACGCCGCCGCCCTCCGTATCTTTGCCATACATGAAGTGGGACGGATCGCGGCTGCCGGGGCGAACCTGGGTGGTGACAAGACGACTCTCGAGGGAGAGCGGAGCGCCAAAGACGCCTTGGTCGATGAACTGCTTCAAGTCCTGCATCACCGGATGAAAGCGCCAGGGGTATCCGGCAAGCACTCTGACCTGGCTCCGCTCCACGGCATCCACCAACCGCGCTAGGTCAGCCGCCGTGCGGGCAAATTGCTTTTCCACGAAAAAGTGCTTGCCTGCTTCCGCCAGCTTGATGCCGACAGCAGGGATTTCGTTCGCCGGCAGCACAACGCACGCCAGCGCAAAGTCCTCTTTCTCCAAGAGTTCGTCCACACTTGCGTAGACGTGCGCAGACGGATCAAACTCACGCGCTCGGTCCAAAAGCAGCGGATCGCTATCCTCGCAATAGGCAACGACCTGCACATCCGGAATCTGCTTGAAGGTATGAATGTATCCCGGCGACGGCCGTGTCGGATCCAGGCTGCCCACGTGCGGGTGCCGCAGCCCAATCAGGGCAACGCGGAGCGGTTTCTCGATAGACATTTCTCTACCTCTGTTTTGAACGGTGACAATTGTGAAATCTTGGATGATTCACGCGAAGAATGTCCACAACCAGGTTGCGTCCTCGCCCCTAGACTTTCCCTTTGAGAGACGATTCTTGCCCGTAGGGGCACGACATGTCGTGCCCCTACGCCCTGTTGCTCTTGGAGAAGGACACTTCACCTAAGCCCAAACCTGCTTCCGCATAGAAAGGGCTGCTCGCGTTAGACCAATTGTACGCAAGGTTGCGCCTGCTGCCCAAGCAGTTCTCGAACCTATAAACACTTTCGGCCCGGTTGTCGCGCCTAAAGAACCCCTCACGCAACCGTCTCACGTTGCCGTTATCAATTGTGCCTCTTTATCACCAAATGGCAGGTCTATTCGCGCGCAACCGCGTCGATACGACTCCCGCATTGCGATCGCAATTTCCAAAGCGGCATAGCCATCCTCACCATTGCAGTCCGGTTCTTTGTCGGTCTCCAGGCTCTGGATCATATCTGCCACCGCCTGCGACGTGGGGCTGGGCAGTCGCTGCGGTCGCGGAAACACTTCTCGTACGGGACGGTCGGTCTTGCCGTTCCCTTCGCGCCGCCAGAATTCGAACTCTCGGCCGCCGTCCAGCGAGCGAATGCGCCCCTGCTCACCAATGATGTCCCACTCTTGCACCGCCGCGCCTGTGCCCATCATACGCAAGTACCCGCGCACACCATTGCGGAATGCAACGTAGGCGTTGCCCCCGTACCGGTCCCTATCGTCGGACATGGCCGCGGTGTCGCCAATCTCGCCGGTGAGCCAATCCACCGGCGCGTCGCCGGCAAAGTAGCGCATCAAGTCGACCCAATGGCTGCCGTCATGGGAGAGGTTGGACGCGCAGTAGCCCGTAACTTGGAGCACTTGACCGATAGCGCCCTCATCGATCAACCGCTTGGCTTTGCGGTAGAAGGGATGCCAGCGGCGCAGACAGCCTACACCGAGCTTTACGCCGTGGCGGCGGCACGCAGCGACCATTGCCTCAGCCTCGCCCAGCGTCCACGCCAGCGGCTTCTCGGCATAGATCACTTTCACGCCCGCTTCCGCGCAGGCGATGACAACGTCGGGCCGCTCCTCAGCACGGGTGCAGACACTGACTATATCCAGGTTCTCACGCTCCAAGAGGTCAGTATGGCTCTCGTAGACACGCTCCACGTCCCAGCGCTGCCGGTAGGCTGCGCGTTTGTCCGGATCCACGTCCGCGGCGGCAACCACGTCCACCCGCGGCTCCTCCATGTAGGCCGCAGTGTGCGAAAAGGGAAGGATAACGCTGGCATTGCCCTGAACTTCGTCATCGATGGTGCTGCCCATGCGACCGCAACCGATGACCCCAACCCGGTATGTCATAGAATGCTCCCTCCTCATTCCAAACGGTTTCGCGAGGCGCAACGGTGAGATTTCCCTTAGCCGTAGGGCTGCGCACGAAGGCGCCGGAGAATCTAGCGATAGAGTAGAACCAAGAAGCCAGATAGAATGTCTATCTGGCTTCTTGGTATTCTTTCAAGACTCTGTCTGGCTTAGTACCTTTGGCGGCACGATGGGCGCTACCACTTACCCAAACTAGCTAGTTGCCCATGGTAGCGATACCGATTGCGCCGCTGTTTCGGTTTGACCTAGCCACCCATGCGGGCGATGTCAGCCTCAAGCTGCACCTGGGCAATGTCCTGAACAACCTTCATTCCCTCTTCTGCGGTCAGCTCACCACGCCAAACCTTGTGGAAGCCCTCGCTGAAGAGCTGGCCCTGGAAGCCTCCATAACCGGAAGGCAGTCCGGGATAACGGCCGCCGTATGGTAGCTCGGCGGCAAACGCAGCATAGTCTGGGTCGGCGGCGATGAGGCCTTTGTAGCCCTCGTGCTCCAACACGGACTTGCTCACCGGCAGATTCGTGCCGCCGGAAGCCGTGATGACGAAGACCTGCGCGTCAGCCGAGACGGCGTACTGCGCAAAAAGCAGCGCCGCGTCGAGCTGATTGGCGTTGTTTTGGTGGAACACGGCGATGTTCTGGCCGCCGTTGGGCGCGTGCCGCTTCGTCTGAATCGGCGTGTGGATCACTTTGAAAACGTCACCGCGCTGGCGCAGCGTCGGCAAGCGGTAGGGGCCTTGGGACTCGAAGACCGTCTTGCCGTCGTGGAACAACTCACCTTCCCAATTGTCCTTATACGGCGCAAGCTGGTACGCGTTCATCCAATCGCTGATCATCTGTGTGGCCCAAATGGCCTCGTCGGAATCGAAATTCCAACGGGTCTGGTCCTCATTCAACCAGGTAAATCCGGCGCTTCCGGCTACTTGGTCCCAGCGGGTTATGCTGCGCGGATGGTAGTCCCAGCCCCAAACGTCGGGCGGGTTCGCGGCTTTTTGGGCCATCTCCAACATGTCATCCCAGGTCCAGCCCTCTTCCGGATCGCTAACGCCCGCCGTCGAGAGAATGTCCGGATTCCAGATCATGATGTTGTTGTTCGTATTGATCGGAAGACCGGTCAGCTTGCCCTGCCAAGTGGTGCTGTTGGTCATGCCCTCAAAGTAATCGGCCCGCTGCTCGGTCCAGCCGGGGAATCGCTTGAGTTCTTCCTCGTGGTCCACCGTCACGCCTGCTGCATAGAAGTTGGTGCTATCCGGCCAGGCGTGCCAATGCAGCGCAGGCGGCACACCGCCCGCCGCCGCAGTCTTGGCCTCGTCCGCGCCCTTGCCGGGCACGATATCGACGAGGATATTGTCCTCGTTCTCGGCGTTGTACTTTACAACCATGTCCGACAGGCCCTGCACCTGCGGGTGCAAGCCTGCGGCGCCAAAGCCGATGTACGACCAGAACGAAATGATGGTCCGGCTATCAGCCATGCTCATCGAATCATCGGCCTTTGGGGCCTCCGCGTCTGCTGCCGGTGCATCCGCAGGCGTGGTGGCCGTAGCCATTCCCTCGCCGCAGGCAGCCAGCAGTGCCGTACCCAGCCCGGCTACCGCGCCTCCATAGAGAAGCTTTCGACGACTAAATCGCTGCATGTGCAATTTCTCCTTCGCACACTACATAAAAAAACCGGAGCAGGGTATTCGAGCGATAGAAACTTTCTATCGCACTGCTCCAGGTACTTAAGATTAACCTACGATTATTACCGCTGTCAAAGAACCTGCTATACCAACCTCCAGCCTACTGGTAGCAGAGGTGCATAGAGATGCATTCGCCCCTGCGAGCCGACTCTCTAAACCAACTTAATTGGCGTGTGGCAATCCAGTCGATGCGCTTTCGACCCTTAATGCTAAGCCTCACACACCCAACAGCTAGGACTGACGCTACGCAACCACGCCCCAACGTACACCCGCAGCAATTCAAAGGACGAAGACTACAGCCAACCTAGCTGCTCTTGGGGCAGTTGCTACCCGGGCAGGCATAGACCACCCTTGGCCTCTAGCCTCCCATCGTCCTTCGGACTTTAGCCTCGCGTCGACGCTGACGGCGAATAGCCCTTTGTAGTGCCAAACGCTCTTTTTCTGATTTCGAGCGATAGAACCGCCGCAAGCGGACTTCCCGCATTACACCGGACCGGTTTATAGATGAGCGAAAACGCTGCAAGAGACTGTCAAAGCTCTCACCGTCGCGCAAGTTCACTGCTGACAAATCAACCACACTCCTCTTGACGTATCTTCACTCTGCGAATAAGAGACATGCTTACGTTCGCGTCAAACCTAACTTAGGCTAACCACGATACCATACTTCGCGCTTTACAACAATCCAAGAACTACACTACCTTCCCGACAATCCAAGAATTACACCACCTCCCTGACGGCGCTCTCTTGCTTCAAATCGCTATCCACCATCATCTTAATGAGCCCCGGAAAGTCTACGGTTGGCATCCAACCCAGCTTCTCTTTTGCTTTCGAGTTGTCGGCGATCAAGAGGTTGACTTCTGCCGGGCGGAGGAACCGCGGGTCTTTGCCCACAAAATCCTGCCAGTCCAAACCAACGTGATCGAATGCTACCGCACACATCTCCTGGATCGAGTGCGTTTCGCCGGTGCCGATCACATAGTCGTCAGCCTCGTCCTGCTGCAGCATCAGGTGCATCGCCCGCACGTAGTCACCGGCGTATCCCCAGTCCCGCTTTGGCGTCAGATCGCCCATTAGAAGGCTATCCTGCTTGCCAAGCTTGATGCGCGCTGCCGCGTTTGTCGTCTTGCGCGTCGAAAATTCCAGGCCGCGGCGCGGCGATTCATGATTGAAGAGAATCCCTGAGCAAGCAAACATGTCGTAGCTCTCGCGGTAGTTCACCGTAGTGTAGTGCCCGTATGCCTTAGCCACGCCGTAAGGACTGCGGGGATGAAACGGCGTCGCCTCGCTCTGCGGCATTTCGCGCACCTTGCCAAACACTTCACTGCTCGACGCTTGGTAAAAACGGATGTCCCGGTTTACCATGCGAATAGCTTCCAACAGCCGAGTTACTCCCAGTCCTGTAATTTCGCTCGTAAGCACCGGCTGGCGCCACGACAATGGCACGAAGCTAATCGCACCCAGGTTGTAAACCTCATCCGGTTGCGTGCTCTCCACGGCGGCGATGAGTGAACTCTGGTCTAAGAGGTCTCCCTCAATGAGTTCCAGATCGGGGATGAGCCGCTGTACGGCCTCCGCTTTGGGGTTGTTCTGGCCCCGAATGAGGCCGTATACGCTATACCCCAAGCCGATAAGATACTCGGCAAGATAGGTGCCGTCCTGCCCGGTGATTCCTGTAATTAGTGCTGTTTTCACACGCGATCCCTTACAAGCGATTGGTGACAAAACCGTAGGGCACACACAAGTTTCTAAAGCTCAAATAGTGTTTCTCAGTGAAGAGCCCGCCGCTATGCGCGAGCCCCTCCACGCGTTGGCTTTGCCTCGGCATCGAATTCTACAGCGCACAGCATCGCGAGTAGAGAAAGAAGGGAGGCCGAGCGCCTGACACCGCTAGCATACCAGCGCACCTAACGAATGCGCCTGCTTGCGCCCACTTATCCGGCCAACAAGCGCGGCTGGAAGCCCCTGGAGGTCGACTCTTCAAGACTACAATCATCCTATATATTCTAATGCTATCATAGGAGCGAAGACATGCGCATTAGGCCCGCCACGTGCGGCAATCAGGGTGAAGGCGCCGCTGTGCGGTGCGCAATTACTTGCTGGAGTGTAAGCTGTGTCATCGCGAAGGTACGGCCGCACTGCTTAGACTGACTGGATTGGTGCCGCCATGCTAGCGGCCGGCCAACACAGAATTCTTTTTTTCGCTGACCAACGCATGAACGTCCGGCAAGTCATATGCCTGCCGCTGGAAGACCCCAGGGAGAAGACCATGGCCGAAGAACGGCAGCCGCTAACACTCAAAGTGGAAACTGCGCGCGGCGTGCGCACGCTCACCTTTCCCGATGAAATCGTCGCGCAGGGACGCGGTGTGCCCCGCACTGTTAGATGCCACGCCATGTCGGACGAGGTGCGCATGATACGCATCGAAGCACGGCGAGCAGACGGTCTGCGCTTCAACGTGCTCGACGAGTACAATCAGCCGCTCAATGACGCCCCGGTGCAATGGGAAATTATCTGGCGCTAGTATTCATCCGGCAGTGAGCGGTCACGCGCCGCACCCCGTATACAAATCACTCCTATCGCCATGCGGTTAAGGGCGAGATTGTTATACTCTAAAGCGGCAAGCGTCGTTCAAGAGGATCGGATAGGCAATGAGAAAACCGGACGAGTGCCGCGACATGCAGGACATTCGCGCAGAGATCGACAGGATAGACCAAGCGGTCATCCGGCTGCTCAGCGAGCGGTTCGAGTATGTGCAGCAGGCATCTCGGTTCAAGACCAGTGCCACTTCGGTGCGCGCACCGGATCGCTTCAAGGCGATGCTTAAGCAACGTCGGGTCTGGGCGCAGGAAGCCGGCCTGGACGCCGACGTTATCGAAAAAGTGTACCGCGACCTAGTGAGCTACTTCATCGAGGAAGAGATGAAGCGGTGGCAAGCAGAGAAGCAGGAAAGTGATCCAGCACCTGATGCTACGGCCCAGGGCAGTTGCAAGCAAGCTACTTTCATTCGAATAGTCGCCACCTTATAGTACGGATAAATACAAAGAATTAACACCGCTCCTTATTGAATGATATCTATACCCTACGTTGACAGCACTCTTCTCTTGCCCCTCGGCACCAGCCTCCTGCTCTTGCTTTGGCTCTCTTTCTGCGGCGCCGTCCTCGTCCGCTTCTGCTGCTCTATTCGCAGTTGGACGCTGCTGCCTCCTCTCGGCCTCGCTGCCGGTTGCGCTATCTTCCTCGTCTGCGCTAATCTCCTCGGCAAGGTCGGCGCTCTACCTGAGGGTTCCGGAATCGCCGTCCTTGTCGGCAGAGTCGGCACTGTGCCGCTGGCCTTCGCCGGTGCCTTCCTCTTGCTCAGCGCCCTCGGCATCTTCGCCTCTTTCCGATTACGGCCGCGCTCCTGGCAGCTACCCTCCCGCCAATTACTCCTGGCAGTCTGCGGCTATTCCCTCTTGGCTCTCGTGCTCGCCTACGTCTGTCTCGCCATTCGCAACCAGTCCTACTTCTATGACTTTCCTACCCACTTGGCAATCGCGACTACCATCGCACGCGACAACCTGCCCGTGCGTAACCCCTACTCTCCGATCTCTCCTTCCGGTTACCACTACGGCGCCGCTCTCCTCGTCGCAGCACTCAGCCGCGCCGCCGGCCTGCCCGCTGCTACCGGTTATCAACTCCTCGCTGCTTTGCAAGGCGCAGCACTACTCCTGCTCGTCTTCGCCTTGGGCCGCGAGGCCGGTAAACACTTCCTCTGGGGCCTTGCCTGCCTCCTCGCCGCTCTCTCCATGGGCAGCTTGGTGCTCTGGTGGCCTTTCGCCGCGTTTCCCCCTGCTCTCTCTCATTTGCTTGCCGGCAATCTGTCACTCAATGCTCTCCTCCAGTTCCCCAGCCTCCGCAAATATATCGAACTCGTCTATCCCATCGTCTCTTTCTCTTCCGACCTCCATTGGTTCTTGATCTATCCCCATCGACTCGCGGCCTTCTTCACTGTCGCCGCGTTGGCCGTGTTGCTTGTCGGACCAGGGCGTAGACGTTGGGGCCACACCACTATGGCCTTGTCTATTGCCATCGCTGCTGCCGTCGCCCTCTACGATGAAACTATGCTCCCCCTTGCTCTCATGGCCCTCGCTTGGCCTCTGCTCTTCTTGCGACGCGAACTCCGCCATCTCCTCATCTGGTTGGGCGGACTGCTCGCCGCAATCGGCCTCATTGCATTTCAAGGCGGCTCAATTACTGACGCGCTGCTGGGCACTACCGGCACGCGACCTCCTTTTTCCCTCTACTCCCCAGCCGAATTCTCCCGCTCGCTTGTCTTTACCAAAGTGCTGCCCGAGGGTTGGCTCTGGATACTCCCTCCCCTTCCCCTCGCCGCCTCCGCCCTCATCTTCACCTGGAAACGCTGGTGGCTCGGCCTAATGCTCTGCGGCTTCGGCTTCGCAGGATACTTCGGCTTTCATTTGCTCCACTTTCAGGGCGTGGCCGGCACCGGCGAGTTCGCCCGGGTCGTAAACCTTTCGTTCCTAGCGCTCGCTCTAACCGCACCCTTGGCGGTGGCGCGACTTCTCCGCGAAGCGCCGTGGTGGCGCACAGCGCTTGTCGCCTTCTTACTGATGCCTGTATTCCTTCCCACGCTTACCCAACCAGTGGCAGGAATCTTAAGAGAACTCCCCCGTGAAATTTCACTCCACGATCCGGATCTCCCGGACCTAGCTTATACTCCCCAAATCACCGACCCTTACGTACACCAAGAGCTTGTCAACTTTCACGATGTCTATCGGGACGTCGGGCAGTTGCTTCCCGATGACAGCGTCGTGCTGACGCGCCATCCCGTTTCATTCGCAATTGCCACGGGCCTCACCACAGCCTATGCCCCGACCTCCGGTCTCACACTGTTTCCTTCTCACCGCTACATTCCGGATCCGGCGTTCTACGATGCTTTCTGGCGTCTTGATCCCGCTGCCTGGCGCGCCTTGGGCGCGACTGCAGTTCTCTATCACCACAATACCTACCACTCCCTCCCACTAGCAGCTCGCAGACTGGTCGAGGACAGTGGCTGGTTCATTACGCACTACGATGAGAACGAATTCTTGCTTCTAACGCCTAGCGAAGCCTTTTTGCGCTATGAGACTGCGCCTCCCAGTACCTTCGCCTCGTTCCGCGCGGCCCTTACTCCCAAGGATACCGTATTTCTTTCGCCTAATCTGTCTTACGGCGTCGGACAAGCACTGGTGCATCTCCTGAGCGACCATCCCGTTGCGGGCCTCGGGCCCGACCCCAGTTCACACGACTGGATGGAGATCATACGGCCCCCGGGGCTTGATTCGGCATCTGCCGTGTGGCATGTGCGCAGCCATGTGGATACGCGGCTTGCCGGCATCTTTCCAGAGGCCGCTCTTTGGGAGTGGCGGGCGCCAAGCGAAAGCGCGGGCGCGTACCCCAATGCTCCGATTCCCGCATTCTCTCCTCTAGAGCTTTCCGCCGGCCAGTCATTAGCCTTGCAAGCAAATCACAGTAGTCTTGTCTTGGACGACGCGCCCGGCATGGCCACATCCGTTCACTTCCGCTCACTCTCTCTCGTGCTTGCCGGGCGACCTGGAAGCGTGGTCCAGATCTGTGCGCCCGCAGGATGCGCGCAGCGCGACCTGGGCGGCGCCACATGGACGTACAGCCTGCCCTTGACCGCAGAAAACACCCAATTCACGCTCTCGGTACTGCACGGCCGGGCCTTTGTCGCCGGCACGCTTGGCTTCTCCGACCAGCTCGGCGCGGTCCGCACTACCGGCGTTGTCATTCAACCTCGGCAAACTGACAATGCCATTGAAGTCGTCGTGAGTTACTTCAACTTTCAGGGATGGACACTTGGCCACGGCGTAGCGTGGCAACTCGTGCGCGTTGACTCTGAGCGAGAGCGTCGGGTGCTTTCCCGCCCCAGCCAACTCATCATCTTTGGTGAGCTCGGCGACGTAGTCTACACGCTTGGTCCTGACGGGAGCCACGCTGAGCATAATTTCACTATATCGCCGGTGATCGAGCAGGATAAGGCACTGTCCGATGGCGAGTACCGCCTCTTCCTCAGCTTCTTCACCGATCACTTTAGGGCCGCCGATCGGATACCTGCCGCTCACTTTCGCGTGCAAGAGGGTACCATAGTATCGTTCACTCCACTGCCCCAAATTGCACGCCTGAGTTTTAGCGCGGAACACACGGAAACTGTTGTCTTGGAAGAATGACGGAGGCAGGTCAGCCGCTTCCCTTTCGCATGGGCTTGCGTTCTAACGTTTTTCCATTGCTGTCTAGCCGACCGGTCGAATCTGTTGAACAGCGAAGAATTCCAATACCGAAGTTTTCGAGAATTCCCTTGCCTGGTGAAAAACTGCGAAACTTAGAACCAGGGGCGGCCTTTCGGCCGCCCACTGCAAAGTAACGCCCATGCCTTACGTAGACGATGCTCTTCTCTTGCCCCTCGGCACCAGCCTCCTGCTCTTGCTTTGGCTCTCTTTCTGCGGCGCCGTCCTCGTCCGCTTCTGCTGCTCTATTCGCAGTTGGACGCTGCTGCCTCCCCTCGGCCTCGCTGCCGGTTGCGCTATCTTCCTCGTCTGCGCTAATCTCCTCGGCAAGGTCGGCGCTCTACCTGAGGGTTCCGGAATCGCCGTCCTTGTCGGCAGAGTCGGCACTGTGCCGCTGGCCTTCGCCGGCGCCTTCCTCTTGCTCAGCGCCCTCGGCATCTTCGCCTCTTTCCGATTACGGCCGCGCTCCTGGCAGCTACCCTCCCGCCAATTACTCCTGGCAGTCTGCGGCTATTCCCTCTTGGCTCTCGTGCTCGCCTACGTCTGTCTCGCCATTCGCAACCAGTCCTACTTCTATGACTTTCCTACCCACTTGGCAATCGCGACTACCATCGCACGCGACAACCTGCCCGTGCGTAACCCCTACTCTCCGATCTCTCCTTCCGGTTACCACTACGGCGCCGCTCTCCTCGTCGCAGCACTCAGCCGCGCCGCCGGCCTGCCCGCTGCTACCGGTTATCAACTCCTCGCTGCTTTGCAAGGCGCAGCACTACTCCTGCTCGTCTTCGCCTTGGGCCGCGAGGCCGGTAAACACTTCCTCTGGGGCCTTGCCTGCCTCCTCGCCGCTCTCTCTATGGGCAGCTTGGTGCTCTGGTGGCCTTTCGCCGCGTTTCCCCCTGCTCTCTCTCATTTGCTTGGCGGCAATCTGTCGCTCAATGCTCTCCTCCAGTTCCCCAGCCTCCGCAAATATATCGAACTCGTCTATCCCATCGTCTCTTTCTCTTCCGACCTCCGCTGGCTCTTGATCTATCCCCATCGACTCGCGGCCTTCTTCACTGTCGCCGCGTTGGCCGTGTTGCTTGTCGGACCAGGGCGTAGACGTTGGGGCCACACCACTATGGCCTTGTCTATTGCCATCGCTGCTGCCGTCGCCCTCTACGATGAAACTATGCTCCCCCTTGCTCTCATGGCCCTCGCTTGGCCTCTGCTCTTCTTGCGCCGCGAACTCCGCCATCTCCTCATCTGGTTGGGCGGACTGCTCGCCGCAATCGGCCTCATTGCATTTCAAGGCGGCTCTGTCACCGACGCGCTATTTGGCACTACCGGCTCTGGCTCCCTCTTATCTCTGCGATCTGTGCCGGACGCCGCCCGCTCTGTCACCTTGACCAGAATGCTCCCGGAAGGGTGGCTCTGGATATTCCCTCCCCTACCCCTCGCCGCCTCCGCCCTCATCTTCATCTGGAAACGCTGGTGGCTCGGCCTAATGCTCTGCGGCTTCGGCTTCGCAGGCTACCTCGGCTTTCATATTGTGGAATACCAGGGAGTCATCGGTTCTGGCCAATGGGCCCGTGTCGTGAACCTCTCATTTCTCACACTCGCTCTGGTAACGCCCATGGCGGTTGCCCGTCTTCTCCGTGATGCACAGCCGTGGCGCACAGCGCTTGTCGCCTTCTTACTGATGCCTGTACTCCTACCCACGCTTACCCAACCAGCGGCCAGCATCATCTCCGATCTCCGAAAGGAAGTTGCGTTTCACCACCCGGAGTCTCCAGGGCTGGTATACACTCCCCAGATCACCGATCCATGGGTAACGCGCCGGTTATTCGAGAATCGAGATGTTTACAGGGACATCGCCCAAGTGCTGCCCGATGACAGCGTCGTACTTACTCAACATCCCGTCTCATTCGTCATCGCAACAGGCCTACCTGCCGCCTATGGATCTATCGACGGCATTACCCTATACGCTTCCCACATCTACTTTCCCGGCCCAGCCTTCTACGATGCTATTTGGCGTCTTGATCCCGCTGCCTGGCGCGCCTTGGGCGCGACTGCAGTTCTCTATCACCAAAGAATGTACTATTCACTGCCACCGTCGGCGCGGGAACTCTTAGAAACCGATGGCTGGTTTTTGCGCCGCAACGACGACCGCCAACTTCTGCTCTTCACTCCTACCGAGGAATTCCTCCAGTATGGTCCAACCCCTGCGAACACTCTATCCGCATTGATGACGTTACTACCGTCTACAGATACGCTCTATCTGTCGACTGACTTACCCTTTGGGATGGGACAAGCACTTGTGCGGCAACTTAAGGATCGCCCGACGGCTGGCCTCGGGCCAGAAAATAGAATACACCAGTGGATAACGGTAAATAGACCTGTATCGTTAACAGAAGCTGAGGCGACATGGCACGTGCGCAAGGATTCGGAGGTGCGGCTATCCGGAACACTCCCTGAGGCCGCGTTGTGGCATTGGCGTGCACCAAACGAAAGTGTGGGAGTCTACCCAAACGACACGATACCGGCCTTTTCTCCCAGACTGCTTGCGGCCGGCCGGTCCTTACGCTTGCACGCAAGCCGCCAAGACCTTGTCTTGGAAGATGGGCCCACCATCACCTCGCCTGTGCAGTTCCGCTCACTCTCGCTCGTACTTGCCGGGAATCCTGGTAGCGTGGTCCAAGTCTGTAGCCCGGCAGGATGTGCGCAACGAGACTTGGGTGGTGGGACGTGGGTCATTGGGCTGCCACTGAATGCTGATCTTTCGCAGTTCACGCTCTCCGCAGTACAAGGCGAGGCTTTCATCGCCGGTACGCTCGGCTTCAGTGAACACCTCACTGCGGTTCGCGCACCCGGTGTCGTACTACGATCTCGGCAAATTGGCAACATCATTGAAGTGGATGCCAATTACTTTAATCGTCAAGGATGGACACACGGTGATGGCGTAGCGTGGCACCTTGTCAAAGTAGCAGCCGGCAAGGAACAGAGCGGACTATGGTGGCCCAGCCAGCTCATTATCCATGGTGAGCACGGTGACGTTCGCCTAACCCTCGACCCGTCCGGCACATTCGCCGAAAGTAACTTCACGAATCCCCCGTCGCTCAATCAAGTCCAAGCACTAACCGATGGAGAATATCAGCTATACCTCGCCTTCACCATTGATCCCTTTGGGGTTGTAGATCGGGTACCTGCAGCGCGGTTTCTTGTTAGTGAGGGTTCTATCGTAGCGTTCACCCCGCTACCGCAAATAGCACTCCTGAGTTATGGTACGGAACACGTTGAGCCATTGGTTCTAGAGAATTAATATTTGAACGGCGAGCGTCATGCAAGTAAACGCCCTAGCTCTTCACTCGTGCTCATTGCAATTGCCACGAAGGAGCGAAGCAAAGGCATACCCAGGTTCGCCCAATGCCCAGATTTTACAACTGCATTCGCGCCAGATACCTACCTCAATTGAGAGTGGTGGACGGCACTGACCGACTGTGTGCGCGGACAGGTGTGCATCCACGCCGTGTCCGAGACTAATACGGTAAAATCCATGTGTTTGAGCGGCCTTCGCTCGCCGGACAAGATACTCTCATCTGGGAATAAGATCACTCTATGGCACCCACACAACCCATGGGCATGCTCCACCGGCACATCGCGGCGCGCCTTACCTCGCGGAATGAAACGCTCGCGTGTGTTGAAATTGGAAGCGGCGGGCAGGTCTCCTCCTTCCTTACGTCAGAGCCGGGAAGTTCAGCCTTCTTCGCCGGCGCACTGATACTCACTGCGGATGCTTCCGCTTGGCCCCAGTCAATCATGGGCCGCTGTGGCTGGCGACAAGACCCGATCGAGAGTCTCGATCGCTTGTGCGGGCTTGCCGCTATCGCGCAAAGTGAGTTTGGCGCGGATTGGGGACTTGCGGTGGTTTGCAAGCCTGCAGCAGCCCGGCACCCCGTGCATTTCGCGCTGCGTTCCCCAAGTGGCAATGCAACCCTTGAGACCGCGTTACTTTCGGAGGAAGTGCTGCAATTTGGCGGGGAACAACTGGTACAATCCGTCCTACAGCACGTGGCAGAGCGCTTAGAAGTCTACCGTGAGGATCCGACATGATGCGCGCCCCCTATGATCGCGCCGCACTCCTGCTGCAAGTCGAGACCTACGACCTGCAAGGAGTCGATCACTACAAGCTAATGCTCGTCTGGCAAGAAGACCGTCACACCATTCACGAAGTGCACCTTCCTGCGGATTCGGTCTACGCCGATCCCCAAGCCGGACACCGCGTAGCAATCACCTACTTGATGGATACGCCCCTGCGTGTAAAACCCTTTTCCATTCCTCCAACCGACGTTTCCTCTGACGACTCGGAAGCGCAAGTATAGGCGGGTTCGGTACTATAGCAAGAGAGTCTTAGTATTTGGACGAAGGCGCAGGCAGTGCTCTAGGAACACTCTGAACAAGTCTCTGGCATAGTATCATAGCAAGAAAGCAGCATATGGCGAGGAGTTGGGTAATGGAGCAGCCGACGTTTGCCGACCTGGAGTACGCGCACAAGAAGCGCAAGACGCGGCGGGAGAAGTTCTTGGAGCGCATGGAGGAGTTGATCCCGTGGGCGGAGTTGGAGGCGCGCATTGCGCCGTACTATCCCAAGGCGGGGCGTGGGCGGCGGCCGTATCCCTTGTCGGTGATGTTGCGGGTACACTGCGTGCAGTTGTTCTACAACCTGAGCGATCCTGGGATGGAGGACATGCTGTACGAGGTGGAACCGGTGCGGCGGTTCGTGGGGCTGCGGCTGTCAGAGGCGCTGCCGGACGAGACGACTATTCTGCACTTTCGGCATATGCTGGAGCGGCACAAGTTGGGAGAGGGATTGCTGGAGGCGATCAACGCGCATCTGGCGTCGCAAGGCTTGCGGCTGCGAGAAGGGACGGTAGTGGACGCGACCATCATCGCGGCGCCAACGTCGACCAAGAACCGCGAGGGGGAGCGAGACCCGGAGATGCGGCAGGTGAAGAAGGGGAACCAGTATTACTTTGGGATGAAGCTGCACATTGGGGCCGACGCAGAGACGGGGCTCGTGCACAGCTTCACCACGACGCCGGCCAACGTGCACGACGTGACCCAAGCGGCGGCGTTGCTGCACGGCGCGGAGAAAGCGGTGTGGGGAGACGCGGGGTACGTGGGGGTGCAGAAGCGACCGGAGCATCAGGGGCGCGCCGTAGCGTGGCAGGTGGCGTTGAAGCCTGGGCAGCGGCGGAAACTGGCGCCTGAGAGCGCGGCGGCGCTGGCAGAGCGGCGCAAAGCGTCGGTCAGGGCCAAGGTAGAGCATCCGTTCCTGTGGGTGAAGCGGCACTTCGGCTACGCCACGGTGCGCTACCGGGGTCTGGCCAAGAACAGGCAACGGCTGGCCTTGCTGCTGGGGCTGACCAATGTGGTGACGGCCGCACGCCAGTTGGCAGCTTGACACGGGAGCAGTGCGCCCAAAACACGAGTGGGAGCAAAAAACGCTCCCAGCAGCGCCGAAACACGGGCAAAACAGCCCCTCCCAAACGCCAAAACACACCCCAAAACGCCCCCACAATCCTGCACACACCAATAACGCCACGCTTGCACCGAGTTGTTCAGACCCTTCCTAGACTCTGGCAACCCGCCGCTAACCAAGGAGCAAGTATGACGACAATAGAGAACGTGGAAGTTTTCTCATTCACCCTCCCTTTCAAGGGACTGTTCCGCACGTCGCGGGGGACCGTGGGCAGTGCCGCAACCGGACGTCCCATCGTGTTGACGAAACTGACCGCCAGTGACGGCACCGTCGGATGGGGTGAAGGCTCCCCTTCCCACACCTGGTCGCCGGAGACTCGCGAATCGGTGGTGAGCGTACTCAATGATCACTTCGTTCCCGCTGTGATTGGCAAGCCGCTCGCCGATCTCGATGGCCTTCATCAAGCCATGAATGGCGCGATCGCACCCCTCTGGGGGCTGAGCATGCCAATTGCCCGTGCCGCGATTGATGTTGCGGCCCACGATGCCCTGGCGCGGCATTACGGCGCGCCCCTCTCCGACCTGCTCGCGCACCGCCGAGCGGACCGCATTCGCCTAAGCTGGACCGTGACCGGAAGCACCCCGGCTGAAGTGGAAGAAAGTCTGCGCGAGGCTGAAGAGCGCGGCTATCGGAGCTGCAATGTCAAGGTAGGTGGCTCCATGGAATGGGACCTTCAACTCTGTGCCATGGTGCGGAGCGCCTTTCCCGATGGCTTTCTTTGGGCCGACGCCAATGGCGGCTTTCCGCCTCATGAGGCGCGCCAACGGATGCATGCGCTCGTAGACGTAGGCGTTGCACTGCTCGAACAGCCCGTTGCGCCGGACCGTCCCGACGTTGCAGCGCGCATTACGGCAGAATCGCCAATCCCCGTGGCGCTGGATGAGTCCATTTCCGGCCCGGTACCGTTGCTCACCATGATCAAGCAAGAAGCGCTCACAGCCTACACGTTCAAGGTCACGCGCACCGGCGGACTTTGGCCGTCCCGCATCTGTGCGTCGCTCGCGGACGCCGCCGGGCTGATGCTGGTCTGTAGCGGCCTTACCGAGTGCAGCGTGGCGTTCGCCGCCAGCGTCCATCTTGCCGCGGCATGGGGCATAGTGCACCCGTGCGCGCTAAACGGCCCACAGTTTCTCACCGACGACGTGGCAGCCAAGACCCTCCCCCGTGAGGGCGACGCGGTGCTCGTCACCGATGATCCGGGACTTGGTATCGAAGTAGACGAGGACAAAGTCCGGCATTTTGCCGCGCAGGAGGCTTGACCGACATGATTGGGCAAGACCCTATTCGTACTATTCACGTAGGTGTCGGCCGCCGCGGCCGCTGGCCGCTGGAAGTGCTTACCGCCGATCCGCGATTTATGCCGGCGGCGCTTGTCGACGTTTCCCCGGAACTGCTCGCGGAGGCGTGGGCGCTTACGGGGCTCGGCGCGTCCGACTCATTCCCTCAATTGGCGGAAGCACTCGCAACCATCCAGGCCGACGCCGTCATCATCTGCACACCCACGGCATTCCACGCCCCATTGGCGAGGCTGGCGTTTGATGCGGGCAAGCACGTGCTGGTTGAAAAAGGCATGGCGACCAATTGGCAAGATGCAGTGGGTCTCGTAGCCGAGGCGGAACGCGCGGGCGTAAAATTCTGCGTCTCGCAGAACTACCGCTATCGGCCTGAGGTGCTTTCCCTGAAATCCGCCATCGAAAGCGGCGACCACGGTACGCCGCATCTCATCGACCTGGTCCACCACCGCTTCCGGCCCACGCCCCGCACGCTGGACTATCCCTTTGCTATGGTTTGGGACATGAGCGTGCACCATCTGGATAACCTGGTCTTCTGCTTTGGGCCGATTGCTGAAGCCACGGCACGGAGTTTCACCGCCCCCTGGTCGCAGTACTCCCACGACGCGGGCATCTCTGCGGTGCTGCACTTTGCAAGCGGGCCTGTTGCCACGTACGCCATGACTCACATCGCCAGCTACAACGACTACCGCTTTGTGGTGCAGAGCGCCGAAGGCGTGTTGGCCTGGGACGGCGCAGATTGGCAGTGGCAAGCGACGCCGGAAGCAGACTTCGGCAAAGCACAACCCCCGCAGCCGGTCCCGCACGCGCCGGCGCCGCATCGAAGCGAGCAAGGCGTTATCGACGACCTCTACCGGTACATCGTGGACGGCGTCGAGCCCGGCATCAGCGGGTGCAACAACCTGGAAATACTCCGCGCCTGCGAGATGCTCTGCCGCTCAAGCCAAGAACATCGCACCGTGCACAGAGATGAAGTGCGTTAGCGATTTGGAGAGAGGCGCTGCCACATTGGTTTGAACGGCAGTCTGCTCTGCCTAGCGCAATCACCTAATATCGCTTTTAAAAGCCGCGCCGCAAATGTAGTGCCGAAAACTAGCATATCGATTTATTATGAAGTCTCTCCTATTCGTTCTCATAGTCGCGCTTCTTGCCCTTACGGCATGTGAAACTGCGGCAAGGTCCCCCGTGGTGTACACGTTTGAGCAGCCACCAACCGCAGAGGTGTCGCCCACGTCAGCACCCGCAGCGCAAACACCATCTCCCGAGAGCCTCATCATGCTGCGGGATTCGCTCGACGAGCCGGAGTTCTATTGCGTAGACGTGGCGGGCTTTGGCAGCAACCTCAATCTCAACAGTCCCCTACAGGCCCACACGTGCAAGCCGGGGGCCGACGACGAACTCTTCATCTTCAACCATCCCACACCGGGCCAATTCTACATGGACGCGTACGCTGTCTGCCTCGAGGCGGCGGAAGGCGCGCTCTACGTGAGAGCGTGCTCGGAATCACCTAACCAACGATTTGTCTTGAGCGACGACGGTGCAATTCGTTTGGGTGACTCCGATCTATGCCTCGCGGTCAGGTTTGGTGACGGGCAGCCCGCTGGCGGCGTTTCGCACGTGCGCCGCGACTTGCTGCTGCAAAGCTGCGCCGACACGGAGCAGAGCCTCTCCCGTTGGTCGCTGCCGGGACCGAGTCCTTAGCAGCAATTCTTACCCTGTTTGCCGGCCCCGCACTTTCCCAAGTACTCACCGGCGTGGTGAGTAAGGCGCCCAATCTGCATGAATTGCGCCGTTTGTTTGACACGCTCATTTGCCGCCTGTTATCATGCCTCAGTATTTGCGGCGTGCCTTGCACGCTTGGCAGTGCAACAAAAGGAAATAGTGTGGTAGTCGCAGCTCTCAACTATTATTATCTGTTTATTGAGCCGGAGGGTCCGGCTTAAGCAGATTTGCTTTGTCCCAGCGGACAATACGAGAGCAGATGATACCCTCCGGCGATAGCAGAAAGTGAAAGACTTTCTGCTTTTTCTTTTATAGAAGGAAGTAGGTGGCAGCATAGATTTGCTAGAGCGACAACCACCGCGGAACCAGTTGTCAAAAATGTTGTGAATACAAGGCGGCCTCACACAGCGAAGGCGCAATGCAGCAACTATGGAAAGGATCGAAAGGTAGAAAGACATGATTGTGATAATGCGACCCGATGCAATACCGGAGCAGATCGCTGCCGTTCGCCAGCGCATTGAAGACGAGGGCTTGGAGTCGACCGTCAGCCAAGGTGTTAATAAGGCAGTGATCGGCCTCATCGGCAAACGTCCTCCCGGCATGTTGGAGCGCGTACAAGTGCTGCCGGGAGTAGAGATGGTCATTCCGGTTGACAAGCCGTACAAATTTGCTGCCCGAGGTGAGGGCGGCGGCGACACCCACATTCGCGTTGGCAACGTGACCATCGGCAGCAATGAAATTGCCGTGATTGGCGGTCCGTGCAGCGTGGAGAGTGAAGAACAAATCGTCGCTACGGCAGAGGCTGTGAAGGAAGCGGGCGGGCACATCCTGCGGGGCGGCGCCTTCAAGCCGCGCTCCTCTCCATACAGCTTCCAAGGCAAGGGCAGAGAGGGCCTGGAGCTACTCCGCACTGCCGCGAATGCCACCGGTCTGCCCCTCATTACGGAGGTCATGGAACCCGGTAGAGTTCCCCTGGTAGCGGAATACGTCGATATCCTGCAGATCGGCACCCGCAACATGCAAAACTTCCCCTTGCTGCAAGCCGTCGGCAACACCGATAAACCGGTGCTGCTCAAACGCGGCATGGCGGCCACCATCGAAGACTTGCTGATGTCCGCGGAATACATTATGGCCGCAGGCAATATGCGGGTGATCCTCTGCGAGCGGGGCATTCGCACCTTTGAAACGGCCACCCGCAACACACTAGACCTGAGTGCCATACCGGTGATAAAAGAACAATCTCATCTGCCGGTAATCATCGATCCCAGTCATGCCACGGGTATGTGGGAGTTGGTAAAGCCGATGTCGCTAGCTGCTGTCGCTGCGGGAGCCGACGGTGTGATGATCGAAGTGCACCCACATCCGGAGCTGGCGCTTTCAGACGGGCCCCAGAGCGTCACACCGGCACGTTTCTTCGACATCATGGACGCCATTCGCAAAGTGGCGGCTGCGGTAGGCCGGGAAGTGCCTGCCGCCACAGCCGAGATGGAAGCCGCCACCCCGTAACCGGAACACGCATGCTTGCATGGGAAGAAAAACGTGAACGCCTGGGTGCAGATGATAGCGGAGGACGAAGCGGAGGGTCAGCTACGCGCGGTCTATCAAGAGCTTCTCGGTGAAGGAAGGCAGGGCAATGTCCCTGACTTCCTGCGATTGCACAGCCTCGTGCCCCGCGCGATTGCTCCGCTGGCCCAACTACACAGAGCCATAGCGTATGGCCCTGGCGAATTGTCGCGCGTACAACGCGAGTTGATTGCCACAGTGGTGTCAGTCATAAACGGCTGCGCACTCTGCCAGGAACTCCATAGCCGTCTGCTTCTCCATCGCACACGTGACGAAGCGCTAGTGGCGCAAGTCCTACGCGACTTTCGCAGCGCGCCGCTCTCGGCGGCGGACCGTGCATTGCTGGAGTATGCGGCAAAGCTCACGACTTCACCGGCCGCCGTAACCCAAGAAGACGTTGGCCGGCTGCGCCGGCTCGGCTTGAGCGACGCAGCTATCGTTGAGACCGCTACGCAAACCGCACTCTTCAATTACCTGAATCGCGTCATTCAAGGTCTCGGTCTTAGAGAACCTGCCCTACCATGAAGCGAATCGATCCTATCGAACATCCAGTAAACGCGACCGTTACCCTGCCGGGATCGAAGAGCTATACCAACCGGGCGCTCATCATCGCCGCCTTGGCCGCCGGTACGTTGCAGTTGCGACAAGCCCTCTTCAGCGACGACACCATGTACATGGCCCAAGCGCTCCGTGAGCTTGGCATTCCCGTAACGGCGGATGAGACCACCAATACGTTCACTGTGGAAGGCCGGGGCGGCTCCATACCCGCCAGCCGAGCCGATCTCTTCGTCGGCCTTTCCGGTACAAGCTCCCGCTTTCTCACGGCACTCGCCGCTTTGGGCCGCGGCCAATACTGCATCGATGGGGTCGCGCGCATGCGCGAGCGTCCGATGCAGCCGTTACTGGAGTGCATTCAGCAACTCGGTGGGAGTATCCGGTCTCTAACCGGCAATGGCTGTCTGCCTATTGAGATTGCCGGGCGCGGACTGCATGGCGGTGCTGCCGTGATGGCCGGCGACCAGAGCAGCCAATACTTCAGTGCTCTCCTGATGGTAGCGCCATACATGACACAAGGACTTGATCTCTCTGTGGAAGGGCGCCTGATTCACGGTCAGTACATCACGATGACGATGAAGAGCATGGCGGACTTCGGGGTTGTGGCAACCGGCGAGGGAGACAAGCGCTTCCGCGTGGCGCCCGGGCAACGCTATCAGGCCCGCACGTACGATATCGAACCGGACGCCTCTGCCGCTTCGTATTTCTTTGCTGCCGCTGCGCTTACGGGAGGTACCATGCGCGTGGAGAATCTCGGCGCTGACTCCGCCCAGGGAGACTTGGACTTTGTCGACGTGCTGTCAGAGATGGGCTGCAAAATTGAAAAGGGCGCCGATCACGTGAGAGTGACTGGGCCCGGAAAACTACGGGGCGTGGACGTTGACATGGGATCGCTCTCCGATACGTTCATGACTCTTGCCGCCCTTGCGCCGTTTGCGGACGGTCCGACCGTCATTCGCGGCATAGCTCACACCCGGCTGCAAGAAACCGACCGTGTCCACGCCACCGCCCAAGAGTTGCAGAAGCTCGGGGTTGCAGTTGAAGAATTCGAAGACGGACTACACATCAAGCCCGGCCCCATGCACGAGGCTACCATCGATCCCCACAACGACCACCGCATTGCTATGAGCTTTGCGCTGGTGGGTCTGCGGCAGCCTGGTGTTGTAATCAGCAATCCCGCTTGCGTAGCCAAAACATTCCCCGATTTCTTTGACCGTTTGGATGCGGCAACATCCCCCACCGGCGCGCCGGTCTAGCGTGTAATACCTCCATTGCGCCTGCGACCGGCTTGGGTCTGTCCGGTCTTTCGGAGGGATGTACCACTAGCGTGGTATCATGCGCCTTTGGCTGAAGTCCTCCCGCTTGCTTCCCTTCCAATGCGCTCCTTCGCTGTCCAGGAAGGGCACCCTATCCGCAGCCGCAAGAGCGTTGGCCGTAAAGCTCACGGTCGGAAATGCGCTAGTGCCGCGCGTTGAAGGGAAAGAATTCATCTCGCACAGAGCTGCGGCAAGATTCCCTTTAGACCGGTCGTGATCGCGTTGTTGCAGAGGCGCTCTGCCTAGCGTAGAGTGAGGTTATCCCGTTAGGTAGCAAGCAACTATATACGAGAAACACGCATGCCCAGGCAAGAGAGCATCTCTGTCTTTTTTCCTGCCTACAACGATGAGCACACGATTGGTACCCTGGTAGAGCAGTCCATTTCCGTGATTGAACGGCTGGGTTTCGCTGACTATGAGATCATCGCCATCAATGACGGCAGCGAAGACGGCACAGCGGCAGTGCTGGGGCGGTTGGAAAGCGATCTACCGCAATTTCGCGCGATTACGCACCCAAAAAATCGCGGCTATGGCGGGGCGCTCCGCAGCGGTTTCAGCGCAGCCTGTAAAGACTTGGTCTTCTACACTGACGGCGACGCCCAGTATGACGTAGAAGAGCTACCCTTGCTCTTGGAAAAACTGGCGGATGACGTTGACGTTGTGAACGGCTACAAGGTTTCGCGCAGCGATGTCTGGATCCGAGATGTTGTGGGCAAGCTATATCGCAGCGCCGTACGCATGCTATTCAAGACTCCTATTCGGGATATCGATTGCGACTTCCGGCTTATCCGACGTCGGGCATTGGACTCAATTCACCTTACTATGAATAGTGGTGCCATTTGCTTAGAGCTCGTCGCAGAACTCGCTGCTACCGGCGCCCGCTTTTCCGAGGTAGGCGTGACACATCTCCCCCGGCAGTATGGCCGCTCACAGTTCTTTCGCCCGCGCCACATCATTCAGACGTTGGCGGATGATTTTCGCTTTTGGTTTCGCTTGCGCCAGGCGCGCCGATCCTACATCGCGCGGGAAGAGCAAGATACCCCCTAGGCATGCTTTCAACCTCGCCTGTGCTCTCCAATTGCGGCTAAGACTCTCTCATCATTACGAGACACTCTCCCAGTTCGCCCTCGAACCATGCTGCCCTAAGCCCAATCTAAACTGAAGGCAACCTGTCAAGAGACATGGACTGCGATCGGGCTCTATGGCAGTTCTCGCCACATAATTCCCAAACCAGCGAGAGTTTCGAGGCCTATTTCTCGCACATGCAAAGTCGTTCGCAGCCGAGCGCCGCGGCTGAGCAAATTACAACAGGCCGACTCTTTCCAATCCAGGCATCGTCTGCATAGCGTGGTTGCTACAGTGCACGATTGCCTGCTACTATCGCTTGTATGAGGCGCTTTCATTCTACTCACGCGGCACCACTCACAGGCTTCCATCCCTCCCTGGAAGACGCACCGAAGCACACACCGCGGCTGCTTGTTGTAATCTTCCTCTTCTTTTTCTTGGTGTACATCTTGACTGCGGGCGGTCATGAGTACAGCCCTGACGGTCGCTTTGCTTTCAACATCGGGCAGAGCATCATCTTGGACCCTGAGCATACCTACCTAAGACGAGAATTTCATGGCCTCGCATGGTGGGGAATTGGGTTACCCTTGCTCTTCCAACCTACCTTGGTCTTGGGCGGCATGATCAGCCCCTTGCTGCCGCAGAAGGACACTTTTGAGCACGAGGGGCGCACGTATGTGCTCGGAGACTATCCTGTACTCGCATTTAGAGGCACTCCCAATAGGGTGGAGACGTTTTACATTCCTATTAAGGACGTGCGCGCCAGAGGTCTTGTTATTTTTTCCTACTTGGCGTCGTCCTTAGAGATCAGTGAAGGTACACGAGTCGCCACAGTCACGTTAGATACCGTTCCGACAGGCAGATTCTTTGGAGAGATGATAGCTGGGCGAGACACGGCGGAGTGGGCGTACGACCGCCCGGACGTGCGCGGTAAGGTGGCACACGGCAAGGCAAGTGCCGCGGCGAGCCGTATTGGGATCCCAAGTTCCAGCATTTACGTTTCCGAACTGCTCTTTCCGCAGAGCGTGACCGTAAAGAGCGTGACCATCCAGTATCTGGCTAACGAAGGCAACTTGCACATTTCATCCCTCAACCTCATCGATGCCGAAACTGACCAGCCGATAATGATCGGCGCCCGAGGTAGGGTCTGGTCCGAGCGGGAAAACAGCGGCTTCTTCACGCGCTTGTTTGCTCTATTCACCAACGCCTGGGTAACGGCCCTGAACGCCGTACTGTTATTCTTAATTGCACGCCGACTTGGGTATCACGGCCACGTTGCACTTGTCTTGACATTCCTATTTGGTCTGGCAACGATTGCGTGGCCGTACGCAAAATACGACTTCGCTGAACCAGGCGTTACGCTAGCGCTTCTTGGCACAGTCTACTTCCTGCTGCGTGGTCTCCAAGACCAGCAGTTAGGCTGGCTGCTTGTTGGTGGATTCACAATACTAGGCGGCATCGCCGTAAAATACGTGACGGCCATGAATCTTGCTGTACTGGCGGCAATCCCGGCACTTGTCACCTTGCAAAGCGCCAACCGGTCTCTGCGGACCCTTGCCCGGGCCCTCGCAAGCACCATCGTGTTCTTGGCCCCAGCAGGCGTACTCGGATCGGCAGCACTTGCCGTACTCGTATTCGTTTTCAACGTACGGCCTCCTGTGCTGACGAATTTTGCTGACAGGTTTACTGCCTGGCTTGACCTCCCAATCTGGATCGGACTCTACGGTAATTTGCTAAGTCCGGGAAAGAGCGTCTTCCTCTATGCGCCGCCCCTCATCCTGGCCCTCTTCGGCAGCCTGCCATTTATTTACCGCCACAAGTGGTGGGCGCTGCCCTTCATCGGTATACCGCTGCTTTATCTGCTGGTTTATAGCGCCAAGGGTGTCTGGTATGGAGGCAGTAGCTGGGGGCCGCGCTATCTGGTTCCGGCGGTACCCCTCTTCCTTGTCATGGCTGCTCCAATTGTTGAGAAAGCCATTTTCGACAATGGCATCAGAGAGCTTCGGGCAACTCTACTGCTAGGTGCAACCGGAATCGGCATCCAGATTCTTGCTATTGCCAATCACTTCGACTGGTACCTCAGCCTGTTGCGCTCCCAAATCCTCCCGCAAGTACCGGAAAGCGGTGCTTTTCTCGCCGGTCGAGTGGGTCAAGCCTATTTTAACCACCCTACGAACAGCCCCTGGGATCAACAGAATGTCCTATATCTATTCGCAGCTCCGTTTTCACCCTTATTTGCCCATTTGTGGATACTGGCAGCAGACTTCGTAAAACTCTTCTTTCCGACAAGACCTGAACTCCTCCTCACTATACTTGGTCGCCCGCCTTGGACTATTCTCGGCGTTGCCATATGGCCGCAGAATCCAGAGTACCTCCTGGGCCTTGACTTTTGGTCTATGGTCCTTTGGCGGGAGTATTCCAATCACACGTTCTTGCTGGTGATCGTGCTGGTCTTTGTCTTAGTCACAGAAGCAGCAATCCTCTATTGCTGGTCCTGGCTGAGCCGGAAATTTGAACTGCCCCTGCGTCTCTATTGGGGCGGGATTGCCGGCTTGGCGGCGTTTTTCATTCTCTTCGACGTGGCTCACATCCTGCAATAGCTACAGAATGCGCTGCAACGGGCTCCGGGTAGCCCGTCCTGGAGTCACTTGAAGAGGTGGGCTTAGTAGCGGTCACTCTGCCTATTCAAACACACAGCAGCGGCGACATTAGACTATGGGGCACTGAAGGTACGGTTTGGTGAGAATCGCCCGCCGCAGACACGCCTCAGATAGGAATTGAAGCCTGAATGAAGTGCCGCTTTAACTCAATGAGACGCAGCGAGAGACAGTCCACAGGGGTGAAGGAAGTCAAGAGACAAGAGCGAGACCTACACGTTGCACGGAACTACTTGCACTGCCACTGTGCGCCGCGGGCGCGGCCCGTCAAGCTCCACGAAGAAGACGCTTTGCCAGGTCCCCAGAACCAAACGGCCTTCATGGACCGGGATCATAAGATTGCTCCCTACGATCCCTGCGGTAAGGTGTGACCGCGCATTGTTGTCCAGGCAGTCATGCCGATAATGCGCTTGCGGTAACAGTGCTTCCACAACGGTTTCGAAGTCCTGCTTTAGGCCATGCTCGTTCTCGTTGACAATCAAGCAAGAGGTAGTATGCAAACAGAAAACACTGCATACACCTTCATGTATGCCGGATTCCCCTACAGCGTCGTGAAGATCGCTGGTTATGTCGAGGAGTTCTGTTGATTGTGTGGAAGCAAGAGTAATCGTCTTCATAACTCTAGTTTCACAATACCATACACTTCCGCACCTAAACAAAGACGCAAGGTAAGATTTCTCTCAGCTTGCTAAGTTGCGCGGACTCAGTCTCTTTTCTCCATTTAGTCGGCCCATCACGGAGGAATCACAAGGAGAGCTTCTTCTCCCGTTCCAAAGCCGTCATTCGGCCCCATACACTCTCTTCGAAAAACGTAGTATCGGGCGCAGTCTGTGCTGGCATGCAGAAGGTCTCGCGGGCTTTTACACATGCCTTCACTTCTGCCGATACATCCAGGAAGGACGATAAGAAGTGGTCCGAAAGCCACTTCTTATGCTATCGTTGCGCTCCGTAGTGCGAGACGTCCGTCGCGACAAAGCAGTCAGGTCGCAGGCGGTCGGCTTTACTACTCCAGGATCTCAGTCCTGTCACACGGGCCACTGCCACGATGGGCACTACGGGTGACGCGGCACTGCTGTTATTCAAGAAATTTGCAGAGACAAGATTGGGTCATGCCTACGTCCCCGCGTCACTTATTCCTACAGTTCGCGACTGCCTTCGGCTAGTCGCATAAATGAGAGCACACAACGCTGCAGACAACCAGAACCAACTTGCCAAGTCCGGCAGGAAATAGTAATTATCTAACAGCCCATGGCTCACTGCGGCGAGTTGGCTCCCAGCGAGACCAAAGCCCAAGGCGCGAGCCGCTCCTTCGTCACTGCTATAGACAATGCGGTGTGTGAACAGGAAAAATCGCACGAGATAACCGGCTATAAAAACAAGACCCACTATTCCAAGGCGTAGCCAAAAGTCGAGGAAGAGGTTATGGGGGTGCGAGAGGTTTGGTTCACGCCAGGCTGCCGGGTTCAAGTACTGCGCATGAACATAGAGGAAGTTGTCCAGTCCGACGCCCGTAATTGGGTAATCTGCGATCATTCGGAGTGAAGACTGCCCTTGAATTAGCCGCGTATGCGTGGTCGTGCCCGGCTCCAGACTCAGCAGCGAGCGCACGCGCTCCGGGCCGAAGGTGACGCCACCGGCTACGAGCAGCACTGTCACCAGCACAACGCCCCCCACGATGCGAACCCGTTGTCTGCCAGCCGGAACGAGCACCCAAATGATGAATAGCAGCAATACGAACCCGGCTATCCAGCCTGCGCGCGAAAAGCTGCCCAGCAGCGTGAGCGCCAGGATACCTGCCAGCGGCCACGCCACCCGGGAGGGCCACAGCTTGAATATACCGGCAGCGACCACAAAGGGCAGTGCGCGCTCCACTATCATTGCCAGATGATTTGGCGAGGGATAGAAGCCCGTAAGCCGCATCACTCCTTCCGCCCTTACCACGGAGCTGGGAGCGAGGATCGGCTCTGCGAGCGCTGCGACGGCCGCAATGACCACCCCCGCCACAAATGCCTGTATCAACCACCAGGCCTGTTGGCGATTCTCCAAGAGCCAACTCGCCACCAGGAACAAGAGCACGGGCACGATGATGGTCTGCCGTAGCTCACGCAGGCTAAAGACCGCGTAATGCGAAAACAGAAGCGAGACCGCCCCGATCCCAATCAGACCAACTGCCCACCAATGGAACTCGCGCCGCGGGAACGGTAAGCGCTGTTGAATGTACGCGTGCGCGATGAGCGATCCCGCGAGCAGCACCGCCAAAGTCTCGCTTACCGGCAGTGTCAGGCGGCCGGCGGCGGGTATCAGCACGGTAAAGGGTAGTGTTAGCGCAAGCACAAACAGTAGTGCACGAGGCCAGGCGAGCGCTCCGAGGGCGAGAAGTGCCACAACCAGAATCTGTGGCCCCGTTCCCGGTGCCATCCAGAGCACCACGGACAGCGCGAGGAGCAACGCAAACCTAGCCCGTTCAAATCGCCATACGCCGCTCGCGGTCAATCCCACGGCCCTCTGGAGAATCCGGTACGCCCAGCGCCGCTGTCGCAACCATCCGGTCAGGACCCAGCCCAACGCCGCAAAGAAACCCACGTAGAATCCGCCCAGAGTGACATAGGGCCATAGCGGTCGTTCGCGAACCACTACCACCGCATCGATGTCTATGCCGGAGGCGCTAGACTGTGGGCTGTGCTCGCCTTTCACCACAACTTCGACGTCGTGCACGCGGTCCGGAAGTCGATCTGCCAGCAACACCTCTTCCTGCCATCGGTCCTCGGGAGCGTAGAGATCGAGAATGGCCTGTCCACCCGCGTCTTTGTCCAAACGGTGTGCCAGCGACTGTGAACCGTTGATGCGAACAAGCGCGATGCCTTTATCCGGCCCTTTGTTCACCACCAGCGAAACCGCGGTGCCTCGGAAACGAAATCGCAGGCGGGCGCCCGCCAGCGGGCTGCCCCGCGCCTGACCCAACGAATAGCGTTCGTCCTCGATGTCAATCCATTCGCTCTCCCAGTTGAGCGCCGGATGCGTTTCCTGATGGTACCCGGGACCTAAATCGGGTGGCGCGCGCATCAACTCCTGCATTGCCGTAAGCACCGGCCGCGGCGCAAAGTTCGCATCCACAGTGCCGAAGTACTGTGTGGGGTCATCGGGGTTGTCTTGGGGCCAGTAGAAGTGCCAGAGGTTTATCATTGGCATCCACGGCCACTCAGCTTGCGCGCGCTGCATCCCCTCTACGGTATAGCGCGCCTGCGTTGCCTCTGACACATTGCCCCAAGGCGACGGTGTGCCCTGCCAGTCCGGCGGTAGCGCAACCCACCCGTACTCACCGGCCCAAACGGGTTTTGCCGCGTCACCGTTGCGGACCATTATTTCCCGAAAGAGGATTGCCCGGGAGAAATTGGTGTGGTGCGGTGCGACGTAACGGTCATCAGGAGCGAACCACAAGCCATATGATGCGGTACTCGCCACGTCGAAGTAGGGTGCACCGCCATGCTCATACATCCCCTGCAGGAAGATAAGTTCGCTGAGGTTCTTTGGGCCGGTTTCAATGGTAGGCGCGAGTACGGCGGCGACAATAATCGCCTCCGGATTCGCCTCCCGAATCCGCTGCGAAGCAACTTTCAGCATCTCAACGTATGCCGCCGGATCCGGGTTGTGCGGCCACCATTCACCATAGAGATTGGGCTCGTTCCAGACCTGAAAGATCTGCACGTCCCCGCGATATCGCTGCGCGAACGCATACGCGAAGTCGCCATAGTCCTCGAGTCGCTCCGGCGGTCCCTGTTGCCCACCGTTTCCCGGTGGCTGGTGATTGGGATATGCCCAGTACGGAGGGCGCTCGAGGCGTGCGATTATGGTGAGGTTGTGTTTCTTCGCCAGGGCCACGAGGCGATCGTACTTCTTCCAACTGCTTTCCTGCAAAAGGTCGTTCCAGTACCTGCCCTTCAGCGGGCGCTCTATGTCTTCCCAGGGAAAGACCTGCCGAATATAGGTAAAGCCAGATTCCTCCAAAAGCGCCATGCCGCGCTCTACCTTTTCCCAGTCCGGTTCCTGGTCGAAGAGTGTGTTGATGCCGTAGCGGTATACGGCGGCGTTCTGGATCGGATAGATCGATTCGCGCCCGTAGGCGACACCGGTTTCAAACCAAAAGCGATATCCCACCAGTGCAAACGTCGCCCCGGCAAGCAAGACAAGGTATCCAAGAAAAAAATAGAATCGCTTCATGATTGGACAATCTGCATCTGAGCGCCCGCGAATACGCGAAGAAACAGCACGCACCATTGAACGCGAGGCGACCGACTGTTCGCGTGCCTAGGGGCGCCGGCTGATCAACGCCGACAATACCCCGGCCGGGAGCCTGAAGGCGTCAACTCGATACGTCCGCAAGCATCTCACGTTTGTACCACTCCACGAAGCGCCCGACGCCCTCGCTGAACGTGATCTTAGGAGCGAACCCAAGCAACTGCTCTGCCCGGTGAATGTCGGCATACGTCCGTGGCACGTCGCCCGGCTGCGGCGGGAGCATGATTCGCTCCGCCGTCACACCCAGCACCTGCTCAACTGTAGCGATCATATCCTGCAAGAGCACCGGATGATTGCCCCCTAGATTGATCACCTTGTAAGGAAATACGTTGTGCAGCGCCGCCACGACGCCATCGACAATGTCGTCAACGTACGTATAGTCTCGCCCGCTGGAACCGTCGCCATAGAATGGGATTGGCTCATTCCGCAGCAAGAGACGGACAAAAGTGTAGACTGCCAAATCTGGGCGCTGCCTCGGCCCGTGCACATTGAAGAATCGAAGGCACGTCATTGGCAGGTCATAGTTATGTGCGTAGGCATAGCAGTAAAGCTCCGCGGCGCGCTTGCCGGCTGCATACGGCGAGATGGTCGTACTGATGGGATCGTCTTCGGAGAACGGCACCTTGGCGTTGAGACCGTACACCGATGACGACGATCCCAGAATGAACTGCTCCACGCTGAATTCCCGCGCTTGCTCCAGCACATTGATCGTACCCTCGCCAAGCACCCGAGCATATGCTGCCGGTTCCTTAAGCGCCAGGCGCGCGTTGGCGCGCGCCGCAAGATGGACTACGCGCTCAGGCTTCGCTTCCAAAAATGCTCGCCGCAAAGCGGCGCTATCCAAAATATCCGCATCAAACAGGTGAAATCGAGGGTGGTTGTTGACTGCGGCAAGATTCCGACGCTTGCGCCGAGGATCATAGAACGAATCGAAGTTGTCCACCACGGAAACATCGTGATCTTCATGCAAGAGCCGTTCCACGAGATGCGAGCCAATGAAACCGGCCCCGCCGGTAACGAGAATCTTCATGTTGCTTGGCTAGACTCCTGCATGACTCTACAATTTGCGCTTATTATAGCGAGGTTTGTTACAAGAGACTCACGCCGGGGGCCAGTCATGGCAGCGCAATGCTTGCATCACCCTTAAGAAAATGGTTTTCCGTGACTACGCGAAGCTCTTGCGTGGAGGGATTGACAGAAGACCGCAAGGAGAGACCGGAGCAACCATTCATCCCTAAGTTCTGCCGGGCGCCCGTCTCTGAAGAAGACGTTCGTTCCGGAGAGGATGTCACACCGCAGTTGCAAGAGCTTCCTGCGCCGGGCTAAGGGCATGGTCAATACGCCCGCCGCCAATCACCTCGTCGTCCAGATAGAACACTGCGGCTTGACCGGGCGCAACCGCGCGTATTGGCTGCGCGAACGCAACCTTCGCTTCCCCGTTCTCAGTCGGCTCCACGGTTGCCTCCACTTCCGCCATTCGGTAGCGGGTGCGCACGCTCACGCGCATAGGTCCTCGCGGAGGAGTATCCGCCACCCAGTGCACGTCAATAGCCTGCAAAGCATGTGCGTAGAGGTCTGCCTCTTCACCGACGAATACGGTATTTGCTTCCGGGTCCAATGCAATTACGTAAAGTGGTCGCGGCCACGTCAAGCCCAGACCCCGGCGCTGCCCAACCGTGTAGTTTACGATGCCGCCATGCTCGCCCAGCACCTGCCCGTCCTTGTAGCAAATGGGGCCTGAGCGCGCGATGCCGGGCTGCCAAGACTCCAGGAATTCGCGATAATTGTCACTGGTCACAAAGCAAATCTCGAAACTATCCGGCTTATCCGCAACATGGAGGCCGTACCGCCTTGCCAAATCGCGTGTCTCAGACTTCGATTGGCCCCCCATTGGAAACAGAGTCTGCGCCAGTTGGTGCTGACCCAGCATATAGAGCACGTAGGACTGGTCTTTCTGGGGATCGAGCGCGCGAAACAGGCGATAGCTCCCCGATTCCGCATCCCGCTGGACGCGCGCGTAATGGCCGGTAGCGAGGTAGTCGGCGTCAAGCTCCTGCGCCCGCTTGAGAAAGGCCGCGAACTTCACGAATTGGTTGCAATCGACGCACGGGTTCGGTGTGCGACCTGCGGCGTACGAGGCGACAAATCGCGCCATCACCTCCCGCGCAAAGATCTCGCGAAAGTTCAGCGAATAGTGGGGAATGCCGATGCGGTCCGCTACCCGCTGCGCGTCGTGAGTCGCGCTCATCGAGCAGCATGCATGCAGGCGGGTATCTACCATGCCTTTCTGCCAGACATTGAGGGTGATGCCGATCACCTCATGTCCCTGGTCGGCAAGCATGGCAGCTACCACAGAGGAATCTACCCCGCCGGACATCGCGACCACGATGCGCAGCGGCTTCGTCGTTCGTGGGAGTTCGTTAGCAAACATAGCTCATTAAGTGTAGCACACCTCTCTTGCACTCCCTTTGGAGACCCTTGCATAACCGGATCCGGAGTTTCATAATCCCCCTCCACTGAGGAGACTTTTGTAAAACCCCTTCCCCCTTGATGGCGGAATGCCGGGATGGGGGTGAAAAGTGGCTTGGCGGCGCACAACCGCGGACTACCCACACACCTCTGGATTCCGGCTTTTGCCGGAATGACGGGTTAATTCAAAGTTCCCTTCGAGAGAAAGGGTTAGAGCTTGCCCCATACTCGATACGGGGATGAGTAGGAATCCTCGCCATTGTGCCCCGACCCCGCTAGCTTACTCGACGTAGGCAATAGTCTCCTTTGCCACAGACCCGTGCTCATTGGTCGCATGTGGCGCATACGCTATACTGAATGGAGCGGGAGCCAAGCACAAATCTGCACACGTCCAGCACGCAGCGCATGACACTCGACGTCCCAATTCGCGTTCGCTATGCCGAGACCGACGCCATGGGCGTGGCGTACCACGGGCATTACTTCACGTGGTTCGAAGTAGCCAGAGTAGAACTTATGCGCGCGTTGGGGTTGCGGTATCGAGACCTGGAAGCGGAGGGCATCTACCTGCCGGTAGTGGACTGCCGGGCGCGCTTCCTCGCTGCCGCCCGCTACGATGCTCCCTTGCAGGTGCGCACCGCAATTATGGCGGCGACACGTGCCAAGATTGTGTTCGGCTATCAAGTGCGTGAACCTGAGGCTGCACCCGCGCTCCTCGCATGCGGTCAAACAACCCATGCGTTCACCACGCGCGAGGGCCGCGCCACGCGCCTGCCCCAGACCCATCCGCTTTGGCAGGGCATGCGCCAAGTCGCCTACATGCCTGAATTCGTATCCTTTGACTGACCGGGAGGAACCGCCACCAATGACCCCCCGCCCCCAGCGGCAGACGCGTTCCACCTTACGGCTCGCCCTCTACGCGCTCGTTCTCGTCTTGCTTGTCGTAGCGTTCCTTTACGCGTACGAACTCCTTGGCGGACCGGTCGACGCCCTGCTGGAGTTCGTCGGCGACATCATCGGCCAGTTCTAACATCACAAGTTGCCATTATCGCCGCAAGCGCAAGCTCTGAGGCGGCGGCTGGGCGATGTCCTACAGGGATTGCAGAGACCTGCGCTCGCCCAACGATTGAAAGAAGCCATAGCCCGCCTGTCTCAGCACTTACCGGGCAAGAAGATGTATTCACTACGACTCGAAAGAATGAAGGCGATACTGGGCGAGGATGGCTAACTCTCCGGCACTGGCGTGGGCGGCGGCTTGGGGGTGAGGTATTCTTCGATGGCAGCTTGAGCGTTTTGCGCCGCCTCTTCAACCGACACTTGGCCCCGTGCCAAAGGCAGCGTAAGCCGGCTAAAGAGTGTCCAGCTCAGTTGCGTAGCTGTAGCCAGATGCGATGGTACGCTGTGCAGCAGGAGATCGAGCAACACGTCACGCGCCACGGGATCCAGGATCAGCGACATGTGCTTGCCGTCCGGCTTAGCAATGTAGCCCTGCGCTTCGTAAACAGCCGGTACCAGTCGCGTCTGACCGACATGATGGGCTAAGTGGAGCATTGTACTGTAGCCCACATCGCCATTCTGGCTGCCGGCGGGCATAACGAATGCCTCCTGCAAGCCGAGGGGTGTGCCGCTCCGATCTTCAGTCGGTATCACCGCCGGCATGCGGTCCGCCCGCAAGCGGCCAAAGAACGGGTTGAAAACCATCGCCGCCTGCCGGCGCTGGCCGTTCACGGTGCCGCGCAAAGTATTCGAATCGATGTCTGGTCCGTAGGGCATGGCCTGATGCGTGCGGCCAAGCTCTTGCCAGAAGGTGAGTCCCCGCAACGCCGGCCGCTCGGTAATCTTGATAGTCCCGGTATCCAGGTCAACGACGTCGCCGCCTTCTTGCAGGACGAAGGGCAGCCAACCGGGGATGCTCCATTCGGAGTACCCCCAGAAGTCGATCGCAGTATCGCCGTCAACGTCACGCGTCAGCGACTTAGCAGTGAAGACGAAGTCCTCGTGGTTCCAGGTGTGCGTGGGAGCCGCTACTTTGAACTCATTGAACTTGGTGCTGTTGTACATCACCATGGCGGGCAGCACGGCTACCGGCACGCCCATGAGCTGGCGCCGATAACGCATGAGCTGAACCGCGCTGGGCGCAAAGGTTTCAAGGACGTCACTCTCATCGGTCTGGGCATAGCGATCCAACGGAGAGACGATTTGGTGGGTAAACGTGCGCGGGAAGTCCAGCGCGGAATGCATCCAAGCTATGTCGAGGGGCACGCCGCTCGCGTCACGTGCCACCACGTACTCAGTGAAGCTGTCGCGCCACGACTTATTGCTCTGGCGGGCGATTTCTACGGCCTCTAGCTGGGAGCGAGGGCTCGGACCGGGAATCTGCTCTTGATTCCAGGCTGCGATGGCATTTTCGGCCTCATTTGATATGCCTGCCAGACGTCCCATGAAGGCAAACGTCAGGGTCACCAATTCGGCAGACTGCTGGCCGTTGGAGGATTGCGGAGCATCGCGAAACGGCACTTTGCCTTCAAGCTCCGGCCTAGCGCGTCCACGCTCCGGGCCCCCGCCGCACGCTGCCAGCGCAACCGTGCTACCGCAAATGGCAGCCAGTGTCGCAATACACTCTCGTCTCGTCATTTGGCATTCTCTTGTACTTAGTGCCCTCCGCCCGCTCTTCAAGTACTAGCTCGGCGGTGAACCAAGCCAGTCACGCACTGCGGCTGCGCCTCTTTCAAGGGCGGCAGCGGCTGCGAGATTGCCGCGGAGTGCGGGCAAAGCCATCTGCTCTGTTAAAGATATCCCTAATCCACTATACAACGAGAGCGTGGTACCGACACTATACGAGAGGCTACGCAAAACGACGTCAGCGCGATCCAGCCCCAGGGCGAGATCGGCGTGCATCCGATTGGGACGCCGAATAAACTCGATTGCGTTGTTTCGCGGCGGTACGAGCAGTTGTGAACCCAACTGCGCGGCCAGTGGCTTGGCAGCGGTATAGGCCGCGTCAAGATCCGCACTGTTTGCGGAAACACCGACCATATCGGTTACCAACATGGGCACGGCTTGCGCCGGTCCGCTTGGTGTTCCAACAAAGGCGTACGGCAGCGACGACGGATCCGTATTGTGCCAATTGATGAGTTCTAAGCGCAGCGGCGCGTTCGATGTACCGGTGCGCCGCCGCAGGATGGAATCCACGGTCACTTGCGGCCCACTCTCAAGCGCCCCGTACTGGCGGGCTAAATCCAACCAAAACTGAAACCCGCGCCGCGCCTCAGACTCATCAAGCGTAGTCCTCCCGGCGCCGAGGTCTGCCACACGCCCGCCTGCGCCAATAGTGAACAGCAGCCAAGCGGGAACCGTCCTCGTGCCAAACCCCCACACAGTAGCGCCGTTCGCGGTGTGCGTGAGCGCCGCAGCTTTTGCGGCAAATTCATCCCATGTCCAACTTGACACCGGCGGCGGCACCTCGCGCGCAGAGAGCATGTCAGTATCGTAACGCACGGAAAGCACTCCCAATGCGGCGGGGAGCGCCATCTGCTGTCCCCAATAACGCAGGGCGTGCAGAGATTCGGGATGGTAGCCTTGGAGCGTGTTGTCAGAATCGTTGTCGAGGAAGGGATTAAGGGGACGAAGCAAGTCGCCGCGCAATATCTCCGGCAGGTCGTCCTGCAGACTATACCAGACAATGTCCGGCGCCTCGCCCGCCGCAATGCGCTGACGCACGGCTGCCACGAACGAACTCTCCGGCTCAGGCACGATTGGGATTTCTGTGATTGTGGGCATCCCGCCGCGTCCGCCGGGCGCCATCCCATAGCGAACAAAGGGCAACACCTTCTCCAGTACAGCGCTCACCCGCTCGCCCGCTCGCACCGCAACGGTTACGTTGACATCCCTTGGTTCCGGAGTCGGCACATCGGAAGCGCCGCGCTTGCCGCAAGCAAGCAACAGGGCACCGCCCACCACTGCACTTCCCGCCCTTAACAGGTCACGTCGCGTCATATTCGCAACCGCCACAAAGAACTGTCCTTAGGCTACATATTCGCACCGCGCTTCAAATGTGTCAATCACCTGACTAGATTTCCTCCGCCTTATCCTCGCAGAGCATACTTTGCGAGCGTCCAGAGCGCGCGCGGACCATCGGTCCACATGTTCAACTTGCGTTGATTCTGACTGCGCGGCGCATACGAAATAGGCACTTCGACAATGCTGTAGCCCAGCCTCAGCACCTTTGCCGTAATCTCAGGCTCCAATTCGAACCCTGATGACTCTATCGTGATCTGATCGACGACCTCCTTGGCCATCATCTTGTAGCAGGTTTCCATGTCGTGTATCGGCGCCCGAAACAGAATTCGAGTCACCAGAGTAAGAAAGAGGTTACCGAGACGCCGAAAGAATTCTTGGTGCGCCAGAGAGCGCACGCCGTAGACGACCTTGGTCTCACCCTGCGCAATCGGCTCCAGCAGCGCCGCGAAGTCCGCCGGGTCGTATTCCAGGTCGGCATCCTGTATGACAACCACGTCGCCCGTTGCGGCCGCCAAGGCGGTGCGAATAGCAGCGCCTTTTCCTCTGTTCTCAGGGTGGTAGACGATATGGAAACGCTCATCCGCTAAAGCCTCAAGCACTCCGGTCGTGCCGTCCGATGAACCGTCGTCTACGACTACGATTTCCTTATCCAAGGCTACAGCCGCGACGCGCTCCAGCACCGCGCGCACTGTTTCGCACTCGTTATAAACCGGAATCAGAACGGAGAGCTTCATTGTGGCCGCTACTTCAATCTCAAGGGTAGACAAATCGGTTGCATCAAGATTTGCGGTAGAGTTCAGAAGGCACAGTGAGGGCAATAGTCATGAGTGAATCCGCAAATCCAACGAAATCTTGAATGGGTTGGTTTAGAGGCGTCCCTACTATATCATTGGGTCTGAAGCCAAGTAAATGCCTATCACGCCACCGCTCGCCAGAGACAGCCGGTTATATTAACGCGATACAAGCGAGCAAGAATTGCCCAATGCCGTAATCCGCACCCTCTCTTCAGCGCCAAGGAGCACACCATGGCCACGCCGCCGTTTACCGTAAGTATGGATCGCAATGTCACCGTGCCCATGCGTGACGGCGTTACTCTCCGCGCCGATGTGTACCGACCGCAGGCGGAAGGACCGTTTCCGGTCATTCTCACCCGCACGCCCTACAACAAGGGCGCACTGGACGGCGGCCCCTCGCCTACGTACGAAGCCCTAGCCGCGGCGGGATACGTGGTGGTGGCACAGGACGTGCGTGGGCGCTACGCCTCCGGCGGTGAGTTCACACCGCTCTTTGCTTTTGGTTATCCGGACATCGAAGATGGCTACGATTCGGTTGAGTGGTGTGCGCGGTTAGCGGATTCGAACGGCGACGTTGGCATCTTTGGCAACTCCTACGGGGGCTTCACCTCATACTGCGCCGCATTCAGTCAAGCCCCCAGCCTCCGCTGCGTCTTCGCCGAGGGCATGACTCAGCGGCTCACCGACTTTGAACCCCTTTTCCGTCCCGGCCGGCGCTTTGCCTGGTCTATGGGCACCATCGCTTCTGATATTCGCCTAAAGAAAGACCTACCCGGACCGCACGCCAAGGATGTAGCCGATCAGCTCTGGGAGCGCGAACGCCACAAGTGGCTCTGGTTCTTGCCGCGCAAGGACATTCCCGACGACCGGTTTGGCGGCTCCGTACAGGCCCGCTACTATCGCACGTTGATGACGGAGGCCGGAGTCGACACGTTTCAATGGCAAGAACGCCACCAGGACGTCCGCGTACCTGTTTACCACCGCACCGGCTGGTACGACCGTTTCGTGCGCGCAATCGATGGCTATACGCTAATGGCACAAAAGGCCGCTACGCCGGAAGCACGCGCCGGGCAACGAGCTATGATCGGGCCGTGGGGCCACACGAGCGCTTTGCACGCTTACGAAGGCGAGTTGGATTTTGGGCCGGATGGTCTCGTGGAGCACGCCGACCTCCTGCTCCGCTGGTTCGACTATTGGCTCAAGGGCCGCGATACGGGCATCATGGACGAGGGGCCGATAAGTCTCTATATCCTGGGCGATAACACCTGGCGCAATGAGAATGAATGGCCGCTGGCACGCACCGAGTATACCGACTACCACCTGCATAGCGACGGCAACGCACAGACGCCCCACGGCGACGGCAGCCTTTCTCCCGCTCGGTCAGCTGAAGGAACGCCCGATCAATTCGTCTACGATCCCCGCGATCCGGTGCCCTCTTGTCATCTCATGCACGACCAAGACGGCATATTCGACCAGCGCGTCTTGGATTCGCGCCATGACGTACTCGTCTACCAGACTGAGCCCTTGACTGAGCCGCTGGAGGTGACCGGCGAACCGACCCTCCGCCTCTACGCGGCCTCCAGCGCTGTTGACACCGACTTCACGGCCAAGTTGGTAGACGTCCACCCAGACGGATTTGCGCAGAACCTTTGCTACGGGATCGTGCGCGCCCGCTACCGCAACGGCTATACAGCGCCGCAATTGCTCACGCCGGGGCAGGTCTACGAGTTTACCGTCTCGCTCAACCCTATCGCCAACGTCTTTCAACCCGGCCACCGCCTGCGCCTGGACATCTCCAGCAGCGATTTTCCCAATTGGGACCGCAACCTGAATACCGGCAGCGATGGCTACGCGGACGCTACCATGGTCAGCGCCCGCCAGACCGTGCTCCACGATGCAAGTCACCCGTCACGCATCACTCTGCCGGTGATACCAAGAAAGTAATCAGGAGAATTCTCCACTGGGCGCAGGTTTGAAACCTGCGCTACCGTTCGCGTAAGGATTTCGCCGGAACAACATAAGAATAGACGCAGTCGAGGCGCGCCTAAGAGAGGCGCGGTTAAGAAGAGGATTCTGTTCACGACCGGGTAATTATGTCGGCGCAACTCGGGTAACACTTTCAATCCTGTCAAAATCCATATCCCAGCTATAGATCTCAGTGATTTCGCGGGCATTCATGTGCGCCACCGTATAGGCATCGGCAAAAGAGACGCGGTACTGGACAAACAGCTCAAGTGCCTTAAGACACAGTCGTTTCTCAGCGAACTGGATACCCGGCAGGGATATTATGTCACCTACCATCGCACGTACTTGCTCTCTCGACACCCCGTAGCTGCGCTGTAAGGTGAAGACAGTTTCGAAGACAACCAGCGCTGAGGTGACAACTTTCTCCTCGCCTCGCTCTATCGCCGCCAGCAGCCGCCGCGCCGCCTCCGCCATTTCCGATTCGCTGCCCGTAAAATAGCGTAGCAGGACATTTGTATCAAGAAAGCGCATCGTCTGCCCGTTGCCCGTTAGTCTCTGAGTCTTTTGCTACACCTTCTTCAAAGGCCGCGCGCTCTTCTTGCCGGGAGAGAACAGCTTGCGACTTTGCCGCCGTGCCAAAATGACGTTCTACCCTAGACGGGACCGGCAGCAGGCGAACACCATCCGGCGTGGACTCGAACCTGACTAAGTCTCGCGGCTTGATGCCTAGCTTCTCTCGTATCTCAGCCGGAACGGTCACCTGACCCTTTTGGGTTACTCGAGTTTCGTATACTCGCACCGTAATACTCCTACTCGTATTCTTACTAATAGTTAAAGTAATACTACCTTAAGAGTAATACCTCTGCCAAGGGTGCAACGACCGAGAGTCTGCCGGAGTCAACGGCGAACCATTGCAACCGCCCTCATTCCTACACGACTGCGCACGCACTCTACTTTACCGCTTCCGGCGAAGTTGCGCTCTGCCGAATCCCTCTGCATTCGGTACAATAGACGTTACTACCCTAAACTCGCTGCTATATGGCGAATCCCGGACCGTTTGCGAGGCAAGATTACACCATGCGCACTGACGAAATACGCCAGCGATTCCTCGATTTCTTTGAAGAAAAAAGCCATCTTGTCATGCCCGGCTCATCGCTTGTGCCTCAGGGCGATCCCAGCGTGTTGCTGACCTCCGCAGGTATGCAACAGTTCAAGGACTATTACCTTGCGCTTGCCGATCCGCCGCGGCCTCGCATCGCCACCGTGCAGAAGTGCCTGCGCACCGATGACATTGAGGAGGTGGGCGACCAATCCCACCTCACCTTCTTCGAGATGCTGGGGAATTTTGCCTTTGGCGACTACTTCAAAGAAGAGGCCATTGCCTTCGCCTGGGAACTCGTGACAGAACGATTCCCCTTTGAGAAGGACCAGATTTGGGCGACCGTATTCGGCGGTGAAGATGATGTCGGGCCCGATGAAGACGCCGAGCGCGCCTGGCTGGCCGTGGGCGTGCCGCCGGAGCGAGTCGTGCGCTATTCGGGTTGGAAAGAAAACTGGTGGGGCCCTACCGGCGACTCCGGCCCCTGCGGGCCGTGTTCGGAAATCCACCTTGAACTGGCGCCGAATACCGATGGGCACGATTGCCTCGGCCCGGCCTGCCCCTGCGGCCGCTTTCTCGAAATCTGGAACCTCGTCTTCAACCAGTACTACTCGAGTACCGGCAACAGCCAACTGCATGCCGGCGCGCTCACGCCACTAGAAAAGGTTGGCGTGGATACCGGCGCCGGTCTGGAACGCTGGGCAGTAGTGCTCCAGGGCGTTGCCACCCCCTATGAGACAGATCTATTCAAGCCCATCGTGCAGCAAGCCGCAGAGTTGCTGGGCTGCTCGTACGGCGAAGATTCTGATCAGGACGTTAGTATCCGCATTATCTGCGAGCACGCCCGCGCCGCTGTCTTTCTCATTAGCGACGGCGTTTCGCCGGGTAACGTGGGGCGCAGCTATGTGCTGCGGCGCTTGATACGCCGTGCCATGCGCCACGCCTACCTACTCGGCCGCCGCGAACCCATGCTGGCCGGCCTGGGCCAGACTGTCATTGCGCTCATGGGGGCAGCTTATCCCGACATCCTTGCGCGCAAAGACTTCATCCTGCGCACGATTACGCAGGAAGAAGAGCGCTTCTTGCGCAACGTGAGCCAAGGTCTGCCTACTCTCAAGGCGATGCTCGATAAGGTGGCGTCTTTGGCGAAATCAGCGCAAACAGGCGGCGGAACCTTACCCGGTGCGGACGCGTTCCTGCTCCACGACTCGTACGGCTTCCCCATCGAACTCACCAGAGAGGTCGCCGCCACGCGCGGCATTGCGGTGGATGAGGAAGCTTATCAGGCCGCGCTCCGCGAGCAGCAAGAGCGCAGCCGCCGGAGCGCGCAGTTCGAGGTCATCCAGAACCTCCCCTCGGACTTCCAAGGAGTGGAGTTCACCGGCTATGAAACGACCGCCGATACCAGCATCGTCGTCGGCATCCAGCAAGGAGATGAACGCGTCGGCAGATTAGAAACCGGAGAACAGGGATTCATCGTCCTCGACCGCACGCCCTTCTATGCGGAAGGCGGCGGCCAAGTGGGTGATGTCGGCCGTATCGCAAGCACCGACGGCGTCTTTTGCGTCGATAACACCTACTCCCCACAACCCGGAGTTATCATCCACCAAGGCAGCGTCACGGAAGGCGCCATTGTTGCCGATTCTCCGGTGACGGCAACGGTAGATGATGAACGCCGCGCCAACACTGCCCGCAACCATACGACTACCCACCTCTTGCATGCCAGCCTCCGCAGCCTGCTCGGCGACCACGTCCGGCAATCGGGTTCGCTGGTCGCGCCGGACCACCTGCGCTTTGACTTTGCCCATCCCGAGGCCCTCTCGCGTCAGGAGATCGAGGAAATCGAACGCCGCATAAACGCTCACGTCCGGTCGAATTTGCAACTGAAAACTCAGCACTTGGAAACGTCGGAAGCGGTTGCCGCCGGCGCCCAAGCGCTCTTTGGCGAAAAATACGGCGAAACCGTGCGCGTCGTGAGCATCGATGACGTGAGCAATGAGCTCTGCGGCGGCACCCATGTGCCGGCCACCGGCACGATCGGCCTCTTCGTAATTCAGAGCGAGTCGAGTATTGGCGCCGGTCTCCGGCGCATCGAGGCGCTTACCGGCCCCGCCGCAATCCGCCACGTCCAGCAACAGCATGCGCTCTTGCTCGACCTTGCGAACACCTTGGAAACACCGCCCCAGGAGCTTGCCAGCCGCACGCTTGCACTGCGCGAGGAAATCGCTCAACAACGGCGGCAGATTGCGCGCCTGGAGCGGGGCCAAGCGGGGCAGCAGGTAGAGCAACTCATCGCCGCTGCCTTGGACATTGCGGGCATGAAACTCGTCGTAGGCCAGGTAGACATTCCCAACGTTGAAACGTTCCGCGAGCTTGGCGACAGAGTGAAGGATCGCCTCGGCGGCTCCGGCGCGCTGCTGCTGGGCACTGTCCTCAACGACCGCCCGCAGTTTCTCATTATGACAACCAAGGACTTGTCAAAACGGGGCGTCCATGCCGGCAACCTCGTGCGCGCGGTAGGCAAAGTGGCAGGCGGCGGCGGCGGCGGCAGTGCGGAAACGGCCCAAGCCGGCGGCCGCGACCCGGGAAAACTAGACGAGGCCCTGCAGAAGGGCGCACAGCTCATCAAAGATGCTATGACCAACATGCAGTAGGCACCGGATTCGCGAAGCCTACCAGCCTCAGTGTGTCGCGCTGCCATCCGAGCCGGGAGATTCTTGCCGCCGCGAACGATGGCTGTAGCAGTCACCGATGGATTGTCGGTAAACTATGGCACACACATCCACCTACGCGGCACATTGGAACAAAGGCACGAGCATCCAATCGACACGCGGTTTCTTGTCAAAGCCTACCCCTTTCAGGCATCGTATAGAGTAAGTTGAGCGAGCAGCACTTAGTTTACAAGGAGTAACAGCATGGCACTGTCCGCAGAAGAGCAAGCGTTGTTGAACGGCGAAAAGCGCAATCTTCCCTTCCTGCCCGCCCTCGGCGGCTGGTACAACGAGGAAGAAGTGGAAGCGCTGACCCAAGCGCTACGGGAGAGCATGGAATGGCGGGTGGGCTTTACCGGCAACGACATTGCGGAATTCGAGCGGGAATTCGCTGAGTACTGCGACGTCAAGTACGCATTCGCGGTCAATTCTTGCGGTACCGGCCTCGATGGGGCGATGCAGGCGCTGAATCTCGGCCCTGAAGACGAGGTCATTGTGCCGGCCATTACATACATCGCAACCGCCCAGGCAGTCGTGGGCGTGGGCGCAAAGATCGTGCTTGCCGAGTGCCACCCCGATACCTTCAATATCGATCCCAACGACGTGGAACGCCGCATGACGGCGAATACACGCGCCATTATGCCCGTGCATAATAACGGCCTCTCTGCCGACATGGACGCACTAGCCGACATTGCCGAGCGGCATCCGCACGCAGTTCACGGCCCGGCACCGGTAGTTGGCGACGCCGCCCGTGCCGCTGGCGGCGGTTACAAGGGCACGCGCGTGGGCAAGAGAGGCGCGATGAACATCTTCAGCTTCCAGACCACGAAGAATATGACTACGCTCGGCGAAGGCGGCATGGTAACAACGGATGACGACGACTATGCGGCCTACATCAACAGCAGCCGTTCCTTTGGCTGGGGACTGAAAGGCTGGGGCAGCAATTACCGCCTGACGAAATTGCAGGCCGTCGCCGGTAGGATCCAGCTTGCACGGCTCGATGAAATGAACGACTTGCGCCGCGACCGCGCGCTACTGCTTTCCGCGTGTTTGGCTGACGCGCCCGGCGTGATTGTTCCCCAAACCCCAGCAGGCTACGACCACGTGTGGTACGGCTATACGGTCATGCTGGAATCGGAGTGGGCCGGTGAGCCGCGCGATAAGGTTACAGAACATATGCAGTCTGAGTACGGCGTCGGCGGCGGCATCATGAATGCCGCGCTTCCCGACTACGACTCTATTCTTAACAAGCTCGGCCATACGCCGGAGGACGTTCCGGTCTCTACCGATATTGGTCGCCGGCTCTTCTGCCCCTCGCTCCATCCGTTGATGAGCGACGACGACGTACGCTACGTCGCCGCATCTATCAAGGCAAGCATGCAGGAAGTCTCGGCAACCGTCGGTGTAGCAGCCGCTGCCGGGTAGAATACTACTCTCGGCGTCGCGCGAATCGACAACGGGAAGAAAGCTCAATACATGGCTGGGTGGGATGCGCTTAGTGTTGCGCACACCACCCAGCCCTTGTTTCCCTACGTTATCCTGCCTTAAGAATCCTCGGCGACCGGGCCCGCGCCCCCTCCCGCAGTTGCGTCCATGTTCCGTTTGCTCTACATTTGGGAAAAGAGAAGATTTTCCCAATATCCTTCCAGTGTCCGGTCCTACAAGAAGCATGGCAACAATCTCGCCTAACCATCGCGCTCATGTCTTAACAAGGACGGCATAGTTCCGTGATGCTCGTCTTCAACGTCTGGCGCAGAGCGCTGGGCATGCACTACTCTGAGTTCTTTACTGTGATCAGAGGTAATATCCTCTGGGCGGTGCTTTGTTTGCCATTCTTGTACTTTAGCTTCGTTATGCTCTTACCGTTGATCACGGATACCGTGGAGGCCGCTGAGGAGCTTCCGCCGATATTATTGGGCGTGCGCTTCGTGGTTTATTCCCTCGTGCTCCTCACGCTCGCCGGCCCGGCAACCGCCGCCCTGTATGATTTCGCCGCCAAGTCGCTGGCCGGCGAAGCCGTGAGTATGCAGGTCTACTGGCAGAGCCTCAAAACACACTTTCTCAAGGGTTACCTATTGGCAGCGGTCGACCTCTTGATCCTCGCTGCGCTCGTGCTCAACACCTGGTTCTATCTGACGGCGGACATTCCCCAGCTCATGCGCGCACTTAGCATTATCTTTGTCTGGGGCATTGTGTTCTGGGTCGCAATTCAACCGTATCTCTTCTCCGTAATGATTAGGCTCGACACCTCCGTGCTGCAGACGTTTCGCAACGCCGTCTTGTTGGCGCTCGACAATCTCGGCGTTACTATCGGCCTTATCGGCGTGCAACTCGTGATGCTTTTCTTCTTCGTCCCGCTCGTCGCCATAGCGTATCCGGTTTTGGGCGGCTCTATCTTTGCCCATACCCACGTGGGGGTGCTGAACGAGCTCCTTGACCAATACGAGGAAAAGCGCGGCGGCGTAAATCCAGTGCAAAGAGACTCTTGAGGAGGAACGGATGGCAAGCCTCACTCTTGAAGGAGCGACCAAAACGTACAAGAGGCCAAGGCCTACCTCATGGAAGAGGATGTTCTCGCGAATCCGCGGTGGAGAAGCGTCCGACGTAGCGGTCGCTGACACTGCCGACACTGAAGAAGACCTGATCTACGCACTCAACGGGCTCGATCTCCAAATCGATGACGGAGAGTCGGTGAGTGTGCTGGGACCGTCGGGCTGCGGCAAGACTGCTCTGCTACGAATCCTGGCCGGTCTGGAACACTTGGATGGGGGCAAGATCTTCTTCGATGGGGAAGATATGACGACTGTGAGCCCCCAAGACCGCAACGTCGCCATGGTTTTCCAGGACTACGCTCTGTACCCCCATTGGGCCGCGCAGGATAACCTAGGATTCTTCTTTAAAACGCACCAACGCAAGGACGAGATTCCCGAGCGTGTGCGCTTGACCGCACGGGTCATGGGGCTTGGATTTGAGACGCTCCTCAGCCAGAAGCCGCCCAAACTCTCCGGTGGCCAACAGCAGCGTGTGGCCATTGCGAGGGCGATCATTCGCGATCCGCGTGCATTCCTTTTCGATGAACCGCTTTCGAACCTGGACGCAACAGTACGCGCGCGTACCCGCGTCGAGATCAAGCGCCTCATCCAGCGATTCGGCATTACCTCCGTCTACGTGACCCACGATCAGGCCGAAGCCATGACCATGGGCGACCGCATCGCCGTGATGCATGAAGGCCGGATTTTGCAGGTAGATAGTCGCAGCCAACTCATCGAACGTCCGCTCAGCCTCTTTGTCGCCGACTTCATCACAGTGCCGTCCATGAACTTGCTGCCCGGCGTCGTGTACAGAGAGTACGTGGATACACACGACCGCAAGGTGTTACCGCCGCCAATTGTGCTGCATCAGCATCAGGCCGAGAGAGTCACTATTGGCATTCGCCCTACGGACGTTGTGCTGCGCCCTGAGAACGAAGAGGACACAATTCCCGCCAAGATCGAGACCGTGGAACCGCTGATGAGCGACCGCGCGGTGCTACTTACGGTGCGCGTTGGGCGCTACACGTACCGTATCCAGCGCCCGCAGACCGAGCATCACGAGCCCGACTCGCTCATCTTCATGGAGATCCCCGCCCACTGCCAGCACGTCTTCGATAGCAAAGGCCGGCGGGTGAACTAGCGTCTCCGCTATAGAAGGCTGCTGCGTAACCCTGGTTGAGCACAAGAAATCCCTCCCACTGCGCAGTGGGAGGTACCCTCTTCTTCAAGAGCAATTGTGTGTAGGGGCACGACATGTCGTGCCCCTACGGTACAGCACTATTCACCAATGGATACAAGGAGTTGCGGTCGAATCCTCTACAGGAGAGGCGCGAACGCATATTCCTCTATACCGAACTCCGGCTGGGTCGGATCGAGACAGCTAGCGCAATTGCAAAGTAAGCGGAAAACCCACGCGCATTACTGGTAGTCCAAGAGCACGCCGAGGTACTCATCTTTGCGGTCGCGCAAGCCCTCGTAGGCTTTCTGCCCCTCCGTATACGGGAGCACGTGCGTGATGAGCGGCTCCACGTTGATGCGGGCCCTCGCCAGCAACGACCACAGGAGCGGTATGTCACGTTCACGCGTAGCGGCGTCCACCGTGCCGGCATGGGCCCCAATGAGGTGCACGCCCGTGCGGTGAATGTCGAAGTAGGGATCGAGTTCCAACTTATCCCGTGGACTCCCCAGCAGCACGACGCGCCCGTGGTCCGCTGCCGCTTTGATAGCCAAGTCAATCGTCGGCCCGCTCCCCACGGCCTCAACCACGAAATTCGCACCGCGCGGGCCGAGTTCCGGCAGCCAGTCGGCCAGCGGTTTTTCACTCAAGTTGAACGCCAAGTCCACGCCGCACGCCTGCGCTTGCGCCAGACGAGGCGCCGCGAGATCCGCCGCGGCTACCTGGCCTGCTCCCGCCAATGCGCAAAGCTGCGCACAGAGATTCCCCACCAGACCCATTCCGATCACGAGCGCGTTTTCGCCAAAGTAGACCGGCGCTTGACGGACAGCCGACAATGCGATTTGCAGCATAGATAAGAACGGCACGCGTGGGTCCGGCACACCCTCCGGCACCGGCAGCAGGGCATCGCGACTGAGGAGCGCGTGCGTTGCATGGCGGCCACGGTGGAAAACGCGAAACCCGGGTGCTAGGTCAGTGACACCGTCGCCAACCGCCAGCACCTCACCAACCGCCGCGTAGCCGGGATAGAACGGATACTTGGCATAGGAAAATTCTGGTTCATCGAAGCCGCGATGCGTCCGCGTGAACATGGCAAGCTCTGTCCCCGCGCTTATCAGCGAAAAGCGGTTTCGCACCAGAACGTCGCTGGGCCCGATATCGTCAGGCACGGTCAGAGTCTCAATCTCACACCGGTCTTTGCTTGGAAAGACGAGTCGCTGGATTTCCATTACAGGTCGAGCCTCCCGTTAGCACGATCACGTTTCAGATACACCACTGTATCAGTTCGCTTACCGCGTACCCTCCCTTTCACCGTAGAGTGGATAGCTCCGAATGTTCATCGAAGCAGTCTACCTTAATGCACAACGCTCTCCACGTACTCCAGCGACTGATGGCGGAAGTACGTATCGTAGAGTGCTGCGTAGTGGCCGCCCGCGGCCAGCAGCGACCGGTGGGTGCCTTCTTCCAGAATGCGGCCGCTATCCAGCACCAGAATGCGGTCGGCATGCTGCACGGTGTAGAGACGGTGAGCGATCACTATTGAGGTGCGGTTCCGCATGATGGCTTCAACACCGTCTTGAATCTGCACTTCGGTAAAGGGGTCCACGCTCGCCGTTGCTTCGTCCAAGATGAATACCGCCGGATCGTGCAGCATCACGCGTGCCAGGGCCACAAGTTGACGCTGACCCATGGAAAGCCGTCCGCCGCGCTCGCCGACGTCGGTATCCAGCCCGTTGGGCAAGTCGGAAAGCCAATTGCCCCCCGCAATGTGTTCCACTGCGCGCAGCACGTCTTCCTCCGTGGCCTCCGGCTTGCCGTACCGGATATTCTCGCCCACGGTGCCGCTAAAGAGAAATGGCGACTGCGGCACGATACCAATCTGACGGCGGTACGAAGCCAGCTCAAAAGTGCGGATATCGCGCCCGTCCACGAGCAATTGTCCCTCCTGAAACTCGTAGAATCGCGCCACGAGCCGTACGATGCTCGTCTTGCCCGAGCCGGTGTGTCCTACCAAAGCGATGGATTCGCCCGGTTGAATCTCTAGGTCAAAGTCCGGTAACACAATCTCACTGGGCTGGTAGCTGAAGCGCACCTTCCGAAACTCGAACCCGCCTTGCAGGTCGTCGGCAGGAACATCACCGGTCTGCACGACGCGGGGCTCGGCGTCGATCAGCCCAAACACCCGCTCACTGGCGGCGAGCCCGTTTTGGAACTGGCTCCAAAACGAAGCAATCTGCGTGAGCGGAAACCAGAAGAACATAAGCGCTTGAATGAAGAGGTACCAATCGCCCACGCTCATAGCGCCGGAGGCCGTTTTCAGACCGCCGAAATAGACGACGACCGCGGCGCCAAGACCGGCTGTGGCGTTGAACACCGGGAAGAAGGTATTCAGCACGATCCCTTGCCGGAAGTTTACCCGGTACGCTTGCTGGTTGATGCGAACGAAGTCATCATGCACCGCCTTCTCTTGGCGAAATACCTTAGCAACGGCGATACCGCTAATCGACTCCTCGATGTGGGCGTTGACCTGCGCCATGATGCGCCGCGAATGCAGCGAGGTTTCGCGGGCAATGCGTCGGAACAGGAGCGAAATAGCTGCGATAAACGGCGCCATCGCCACCGTAATCAACCCCAGTTGCAGATTGATCACGAGCAACACGCCTGCCATCAACAGCACCAGCATCGCCTGACTGATGAGATTCATCGTAAGAGAGACCGTCTCAGCGAACCCATCCGTGTCCGAGGAAACGCGGCTGACCAGCTTGCCGGTCGGCTGATCGTCGAAGAACGAGAGGTCGTGCCCCATGGTTGCGTTGAAAGCATCCTCGCGGATCTTCAGAATCACGTTGCCAATCGCAACGGCGCCGAGCCATTGACGGAGAAAATTGAGGCCCCATGAGACGCTGCTCAAGAGCAGGATTGAAATTATGAGGAGCACCATCGTCTGCGCGACGGGATTGTCGACGACCTGGTCGATGCCGCGGGAGATGAGGATCGGCACCGCCGTATCGGTCAGCGAACCGACAAAGACAGCGCCTGCCACCAACAGCATTGGACGCGATTGCGGACGGAAGTATTTCACAATACGATGCAGGAGCGCCCGATCGCTGTATTCGCGATCGTACGCGTCGGCGTCCAGGCCGTCCATCACAAAGCCCATTGGCTGGACCTCATTTGCGGTGCAGAACGGTAGTTTCCGCGTTCACAGATCCCGCGTAGCGCGGGGGCTTGCCCCCCGCTCCTTCTGCCGTGCTTATGACAAATAGAAGATGGATTCCCGCTTTCGCGGGAATGACGGATTGCTAATCCGCTTCTCTTCATTGCAAGAGTCCTGTCTTACATGCTGCAAGGGTCACTGTCCACTACTCTCCAACCACCGTCGCAGGCATTGCGGCAGCGTAGCGTTCGTCCCGGTGGGCGAAGATATTGCGGTAGGCCGGACTGCGAGCCATCAATTCCTCGTGCGTACCTTGATCCTCTAAAGCCCCGCCGCGCAGCACAAGAATGCGGTCGGCCCAGCGAATCTGCGATAGGCGGTGCGTTATTATGAATGTCGTCCGCCCGTGCAGGATGTTGCGCAGAGCGCGTTGAATCTGGTCTTCAGTCGCGCTGTCGATTGCGCTGGTCGAATCATCGAGCACCAAAATACGCGGGTCGGCCAGGAACGCGCGCGCGATGGCAATGCGCTGACGCTGTCCGCCGGAGAGGGTCACACCGCGTTCACCCACCACCGTGTCGTACCCATCCTTAAAGCTCGTGATAAAGTCATGGGCTTGGGCCTGCTTCGCTACCGCTTCAATTTCCTCGCGGGTGACCGGTCGGCGCACCCCGAAGGCGATATTTTCCGCCAGCGTGCGCGAAAAGAGGAAGACATCCTGATCGATGGTGGCAATCTGCGAGCGCAGCGATTCCATCGACCACACGCGCACGTCCACGCCGTCGATCAGCACGCGCCCTCCCGAGACCTCGTAGATGCGGTTGATGAGCCGCGTGAGAGTAGACTTGCCGGAACCGGTCTGTCCCACAATCGCAATCGTCTCACCCGGCTTAGCGCGAAAACTAATGTCCTTGAGTGTATTGGAGTCGTGGTACGCAAATGAAACGTTGTCGAACTCCACCTCACCGTCAATCGGCCTTTCAATGCCGGCCCGGTTCTCGTCTATCTCCGTCTCTGCGTTAAGTATGGCAAGGATGCGTTCCGATCCAGCCGTGCCGAGCTTGACGAGAGAAAACGCAAAGATGGAAACGAACGTTGGGAATCGCAGCATACCGAGGAATCCCATGAATTTGATGACTTCGCCAATCGACAACGCCCCGTTCGTGTAAAGAAAGAGCGCATGGGCGAGGCCGAGCGCCAACGTAAAGGAGAACATGAGCAGCGGCAGGTAGAGTGCTTGAATCTTGCCCTGTTTGACGAAGAGATCGCGGTAGTTTTCCGCCTTGACACGAAAACGGCCGTATTCCTGCTGTTCCTGGGCGTTTGACTTTACCACTTCAATGCCGGCAATCGATTCCGTAAGCGTTGCGTTAAGCACGCCAAACTGCGCACGCAGCCCGCCGGCAACCGGGGTGAGCCGACGCAAGTATCCACGCAAGGAAACGAGAAAGAGAATGAGGAATAGCACCGGTATGGGCATGAGCGCTGCATTCACAATTAGGCCGATGGCAACGATGGGAACCACCATGTTGACGAGCCACTCCGATAGCAAGAGGAGACCGGGATTGACCATATAGTTGAGTTGCCGCACGTCGTTGGTAGCACGCGCCATGATGTCGCCAACACGCTGTTGGCCGTGGTAGGTCTGACTCTTGCCCAGCAAGTTAACGTAGAGTTCGTCACGTACGTCGCGTTCGATGCGCAGCGCCACTATCTCAGCCGCATAGTTCGCGAAGAGTTGCATTACGCCTCTGAGCAGACTGATGCCGACAATAGCCAGGGCGAAGCCAAGCAGCACGCTGACCTGGGCATTTGCCTGCGCGACGGCATCGAAGGCATCCCCCATCAAGTTCGGCACCTGCACTGCGGCCACCACGACTCCCGCGCGAAAGACGGTACCTACCACCACGTAAATCGGGTAGCGCATCGCATGACTAACAAGCCACCGCAGCACAGAAGAGCGATCATACGTATGTTCGGTATCAGGCGTAAACTCGCGATTCTTCACCTAGGTCTCCTGGATACCCAAATCATTGCCGTCATTTCACTATAGCATCCTGCATACAACATGATGGTCTTCAACTGCTGAGCAGTGATAAGCATCCTGGCAGTACAGGCATTTTCTCATGATCGAGGCACAATGCCGCCGCAAATCGCTTGTTCTATTGCATAGATACTAGGTACATTAGACAATAGGACTCGTTACATGAGAAATATGGGGAACGGGGTGAGCTGTGATAGGATCGGGCGTGAGACTCTACTGGCTGCAGTCTTGGCAACTCTTTGTAATTGTAGCCCTCGGCGTCCTCTGCTTGAGCGGGTGCATCGCGCAGCCGCAAGGTGTGATTATCAACACGAAGCCAACCCCCACACCCACGCCAGTCGTCGGTAACCCCAATGACCCCAAGATTATCGAGGTCACACTATCGGATAACACAGTGCCGCCTTCCGGTGTCGGCATCATCTGGGTCAATCGGAGTGTGGGCTGGGCGCCGTACGAAAGTCCGGGAGACGGTCGCTTGCCTCCCGATGAGTACGGTGTGCAGGTTTACATCGACGACGAGCGCATCGGCGTCTTTTGGCCCGACGAGACCGGCGGCATGGGCCCGCGGCCCCTCGCCATACCTCAAAACGTGTGGGGGTTTGGACTGGGTGAGCACACCTTGAAATTCGTGCAGCAGGGACCTGAGGTCTGGCGGGAGTCGACCCCAGTCATCATCGTGGTAACGCAAGACTTCAAGCCCACACCCACTGTTCCTCCCAGCCCAACACCGCTGCCGCCACCGACTCCTTCTCCCCGGCCCGCGTAGTCCATGCCAGTTTCCCATCACGATGGCATCGGCATAGTGCTGCTGGCTGCGGGAGAGTCGCGGCGCATGGCGGCTGCATCGGAGACGAATTCGTCACAGGCGACGCCGAAAGCGCTGCTGCCGTGGCTCGGACGACCGCTAATCCAGTACCAGCTTGAGCAGATCGCGGCGCTCGGTGCAGCACAGGGCGCAGCACAAGGTGCAGCACACATCGTCGTCGTCACCGGATTTCATGCCAAGCGCCTCACGCCCTACATTGAGTCTTTCGCGGGCGTACGCATTGTGAAAAACCCCGACCCCGCACGGGGCAGAGCTTCTTCAATCGTGCACGGCGTGAGTGCTCTGCCGGAGACGCTGACGGCCCTTGCTGTAGTCAACGTCGACCAGCCCTGTGCCGCGCCGATTCTCAAGCAACTCATGGCGGCGCAGACCACGGGAGACGAGCTCATCACCATTCCCCGGTATAAGGGGGTGCGAGGTCACCCGCCGCTCTTCTCGGGCAGACTGCGGCGGAAACTGCTGCAAGTACGCGAGGAGACCCAGGGCTTGAAGGCCGTCACCCGCGCCCACCGGGCCGACACAATGTATCTGGACGTTGACGACCCCGGTGTCGTATGGAACCTCAATACGCCGACTGACTATCAGCGGGCCCAGCAACAGCACGTCCTGCTTGCAACTTCGAACCAGGCCAAGGCCGCGCATCTCGCTTGGCTGCTGGCGGGCATACCGCTGCGGCGCGTAACGCTGGCAGAGGCGAGTCTGCCCCAAGCGTTTGCCCCGCCGGAAACTGAATCGACATTGGAAGCGATTGCCGCGAACAAGGCGATTGCCTGGTCGCGGGCCTTTGGCGGTTTGGCGATCGCCTCAGACGGCGGCATTGCTATCCCGGCGCTAGGCGACCGTTGGGAGGAGCGGCTGACTGCGCGCTTTGCGGGGAGTCATGCCACCGACGAGCAGCGCGTCCGGGCGCTGCTGGCGCTACTGCAGCCTTATCGGGAGGAAGAACGCCGCGCCTTCTTTCGCGAGAGTGTGGCGCTCGCTAACAACGGCACGCTGTTGCAGACGTGGAGCGCGCAAAGTACGCCGGGCTCGATCACCGATTCCTACCACCCCGATCAGCTAGTCCCAGGATTCTGGCTGCTAACACTGTGGTGCGATCTGAATACCGGCGAGCGCGTCGGCGCGCGTACGCCCGAAGGCCCTGCTTACCCGGACGGTGCTTGGGCGCGCATTAGGCCCTGGGTCCAAGAGTATGTGGCAGCCTACTATGCGCGTTGCCTTACTCCGGCAATGTGAGCACTGCTCCGGACCGATCACTCCAATCGCCCTTGATGATTACGAGGCCGTCGCGCTCCAAGTCCTGCGCCAGTTCCCACACCCGCGCTGCCGGTAACTCTGCGGCAGTCCGGTCTTGCACGCGGCTTAACAAAACTGCAAATGGCAGCGCGCTGCCCGGCGGCCGCTCCCGCAACACAGCGATGATGCGCCCGCGATAGTAGCGTCGAGAGCCGCTGAATCTCCCCTGGCCTTTCGGACGCAGCGAAGGCAAGTCTTGGACCACTCCTGCCCGTCCCGCTTGGCACCACGTGAGGAGCGGACAATGCGGGCAATCCGGCCGACGGGAGGTGCAGACCGAAGACCCCAGGTCCATCAACGCCTGATTCCAACGCGCGGATTGCTCATTGGGAACGAGACTATCGGCCAGTCCCTGAAATTGCCGCTCCGTCGGCCCCTCAATTCCAAAGACTGCGGCAAGATCGCGTTGGTGGACCCGACCCAGCACCCGCCGCACGTTGGTATCTACCACGGCAACCGGCGCGTTGCTGACAAAGCTTAAGAGCGCCCGCGCCGTGTAGGCCCCGATACCGGGAAGGCCGAGCAGCGCCTGCAAAGTCATAGGAAACGTGCCGCCGTGTTCCCGCACAACCGCCTGCGCCGCGCGGTGGAGATGCACGGCCCGCCGGTTATAGCCAAGTCCGGCCCAAAGGCGGATTACGTCTGCCAACGGCGCTGCCGCCAGTTGCCGAACTGTGGGAAAGCGGGAAAGGAAGTCTTGGTACTTCGGAATTACGCGCTCTACCTGAGTCTGCTGCAGCATCATCTCGGCAAGAAAAATGCGATAGGGACTCTTCGTCTTGCGCCACGGCAACGCCCGCCGGTGCGCGCGGTACCATCCCAGCAGCGCAACCTGAACGCGCTGCACGGTCTCATCAGGCTGCACGTGCAGCGTACCGTCGTCCGCAACCGAGAAATACTCGCTACGCTGTTTTTCCATATTGACGTTGGGTTTGCATGCGCGAGATGAATTGTTCTTCTCAGTGGGTGGTTTGCAACCATGCCGGATGAGCAGGGCCGCCCCCATTCCTCGAGCGCGCTCGAGGAATGTCGCAAGCAGCATCGCTTAGGAACGAGTATGCCACAGGCGCTCTATGAAGAAGTGCACTGCAAGTCCGCACTCACGCGGGTGCAGGGCATGGCGTTTGGCTGGAGCCTCAATCCCTATCGGGGGTGCACCCATGGCTGCCACTACTGTTTCGCCCGCAGCACGCACTTCTACTACGATCTGAACGCGGACGATGAGTTTTCTTCCATAATCTTTGTCAAGACAAACATCGCCGATGTGCTGCGCATGGAGCTCTCGTCGCCACGATGGCAGCGCCCGCGCGTCGTGATCGGTACGGCCACCGACCCTTACCAACCAATTGAAGGTAAGTACCGGCTGACCCGCGCCGTGCTCGAAGCCTTCCTCGCCTTCCGCACGCCGGTCTCCATCATCACAAAGTCATCTCTTGTAATCCGTGACGTGGATCTGTTGGCCGAAATAGCGCAGCGCCTTGGGTGCACGGTGAATTTCAGTATTACTACCCTTGACCGTTCGCTGTGGAGGCAACTTGAGCCAGGCACGGCCCCGCCTCTGCAGCGGCTTCGTGCCATGCAACGGCTCGCAGCCGCCGGTGTGCATGCCGGCGTGCTGCTTGCCCCTATCATACCGGGCCTAACGGCGACGAAAGACAACCTCGAAGAGGTGGCGCGCGCCGCCGCCGAACACAATGCTTGCTTCCTGGCTGCGAACGTGCTCAACCTGGGCGTCGGCGTCAAGGAACACTTCTTGGAGTATCTCAGGAGCGAGTTTCCTTGGCTCCTCGGCACGTATCGCCAGCTCTATCCGGGCCGGTATGCGCCGGAAAGATTCGCAGAGCCGATTTATGATTATGTAAATATATTGCAGCAGCGGTACGCCTTGGACATCAGAGAGCCCTCGCACTCACCCGAGCCCGATCCGACGCAACTCTCTCTCAACATCATTTAGTAGGCCGGGCCGGTCAATCTGATTCTCTTCGCGTCGCGCGAGACTATCAGTTCAGAGTTGGACAAGCCTGCTTTGACCGCCACTGCCGCCACTGGATGAAGAGTTGTATGCATACGACAAGGCTGCTATAATGTGTCCACTAATACTCCTCCCCGCAGCAGTTTTGATTAAGTGCCTTATTCCTGCTATCCCTCCCCCAGATGAAAGAAGCAACCAGCCTTGAAGGGTCGAGACCTCCTTACGCTTGCTGACCTCTCCGCGTCTGAAGTCCACCAAATACTTGAAACCGCAAAGACTCTGAAGTCTGCCGGAAGCGAGCAATCGGATTCTACCGGCAGGGCCGATTATCGTCCGCTGGCGGGATATACGCTCGCCATGATCTTTGAGAAGCCTTCCCTGCGCACCCGTGCCACTTTTGCCATCGGCATGCAGCAATTGGGCGGGCAGGTGGTGGACCTGGCGGCGGAGCACTTGCAGATGGGAGTGCGTGAAACGGTCCCGGACGTTGCCCGGAATTTGGAACGCTGGGTAGACGTCATCATGGCGCGGGTATTCGCGCATTCCACCCTGGAAAACCTGGCAGAGCATGCCGGCATTCCCATAATCAACGGTCTTTCCGATTACAGCCATCCGTGCCAGATCTTGGCCGATCTCCTTACCATGCAGGAACACAAAGGAGACCTTGCCACACGCAAGATCGCCTATGTCGGCGACGGATATAATGTAGCCAACTCCCTCCTCTTTGCCGCCGGCAAACTTGGCTATCACCTCGCCGTAGGCTCTCCGAAAGGGTATCTGCCGCCTGACGATGTCAGCGAGCGCGCGCGCAACCTGGCTGTAGAATCAGGCGCGACGCTTGAGCTTTGCACGGATCCGATAGCTACCGTTCAAGACGCCGATGTCATCTATACAGACTCCTGGATTAGCATGGGCCTGGAGGCAGAAGCAGCCGAGCGCGAACGAGTATTCCCACCGTACCAGATAAATGCAGATCTCCTGCGTCATGCGCGACCCGATGCAATCGTTATGCACTGCCTTCCTGCGCACCGTGGCATGGAAATCACCGACGAGGTGATGGACGGCCCGCAGTCGGTCGTATTCGATCAAGCTGAGAATCGCCTCCACGCCCAAAAGGCCGTGTTACTGGAACTGCTGGTTGGTGGGAGCATCTGAATTGTCTATGCTGTGTGAACATTCCACCGTCATTCCAGCGAACGCGGGAATCCATCTTCACGACGTACCGTAACGCGATATCTACGTGGGCCGGAGGTCGGATCGATTCCCTCTTGGAATTTAGATCAGGTCCTATTGTTGGCATTTTGAGAGGTGCTGCGGGGTGCATTGGGCAACGTGCGCTTCGAATTCTTCGCTATTCCTGGAATGACATCAACAGTTAAGAAGACCTAGCCCCGATCTCCCATAGACTTTGCAGGCAGCCTTCTGCCAAGCGCGAACAGGGATCCGACACATAGACACGTTGTCTTAGAGGTGACGCGTGGTAAACAACCTCCGTTGGCTCCTTTCCCAGATAGACTTTAGTGCGGCGTTCGATATTCTTCTCGTCGCCACCATCATTCACATCATCTTCACCATCGTGCGTGGGACTCTTGCGGACCAATTGGTGCGCGGGATTGCCGTTCTGCTCGTCTTCGCGTTCATCATTGGCAACACATTGCAGCTCCTGGTCTTCGATTGGTTGCTGCGAAGCGTCTTGTCCGCGCTGGTAATCGCTATTCCCATCATCTTTCAGCCGGAGCTCCGGCGCTTCCTGGAGCAGGTCGGCCGCCAAGGCACCCACCCGCTTGCCCGCTACATACCCATAAGTGAAGGCGTCTCACGCGCCCTCGAAGTGGTCGCCCACGCTGCCGGCCGTCTCTCGCAGAATCGCTGGGGCGGCCTCATCGTAATCGAGCGCGAAACCGGCTTGGATGACTTCGTTGAAACAGGCCACCGCATCGACGGTCAAGTGAGCGAAGGCTTGTTGCTGACCATCTTCTATCCAAACTCCCCGCTGCATGACAAGGCCGTAATCATACGCGGGGGACGCATCATCGCCGCTTCCTGCATGCTGCCGCTATCTGAAAACGTGCCCCAAGGTGAAGGCCTTGGCACTCGCCACGCGGCAGCCGTGGGCGTGAGCGAAGTTACCGACGCCATCTGCATCGCGGTCTCAGAGGAAAGCGGCATCATCTCGGTTGCGCGGGGCGGAACGCTTCTGCGGCACTTGGACGAGAAAAAGTTACGCACGTATCTCCAAAGCCTTTTTCGCGAAGAACGTGGATCGAGCATGCTGCCTTGGTTGACGTTCCCCACCCTTTCACGTAGCCGCCGTAGGCGTAAAGTCTTGAAATGATCTTCCGGATAAACAGAATTCGCTCGTTCATTCCCCTCCTCGGTCACTTCATTACCCATACGCTGGGTGTGCGTTTTCTCTTTGCCTTGGCGATATCGGTCATCCTGTGGGTTATATTCACTGCGGAAGAAAACCCCGTACGCGAGGGCTTCTTTGGCGGGGAGATCCCGGTGGAAACAAGCCGCCTTGGCGACGGCTTGGTAGTTAGCCGCACGTCGCCAAGCACGGTGCGCTTGCGGATTGCGGCGCCGCGAGATACGTGGGACTCACTTAGCACCGACAACTTTCGCGTGGTAGTGGACCTCTTTGCGGTGGGCGTCGGCTTGCATGAAATTCCCATTACTGCCATAACATCAGACTCCAGCGTTCGCATCCTCGCTACGGACCCGGAATCCGTGACCGTAGCCTTGGAGCAGCGCAAGGAAAAAGAGGTGCCGGTGCGCGTAAACGTGACAGGGTCGCCGCCGCTCGGCTACGGATATCAACCACCAGAGTTCCTGCCGGACATCGTGAAAGTGATTGGGCCCGCCTCCAAAGTGGAACTCGTCGACTCGGTCTGGGTAGACGTGGAATTGGATGGCGCGGAGAGTACCGTGAACCTCACCCAGCGGGCAATGCCGCGCGACGCCCAGGGCGAAGACGTGAGTGGCGTTCAACTCGATCCCGCCGTCGTTCAAGTAACTGTGACGGTAGAGCAAGTGACTTCCTATAAGGACGTACCCGTCCGCGTCAGTATCGAGGGCCAGCCTGCGCCCGGCTATTGGATCGCGCGGTACCTTGCTTCACCTCCCTCGGCAACACTCGTCGGCTCGCCCGAGGAACTTAACGGGGTGGAATTTGTATTCACCGAAACTGTCCCCGTAGATGGAGCCACGCAGACGTTTACGACGACTGTAGAGCTGGAAAGACCGCCGGACATAGGCATCACCGGCTCCGATCAGGTTGAAGTCACCGTGGAAGTCCTGCCAATTCAGTCAAGTGCGGAAACTCGAGTCGTTGTAACGTACGTCAACCTGCAACCGGGGATGGCGGCAGTTGTGGAGCCCACCACGGTCTCTGTGCTGCTCAGCGGCCCGGCGCCGGTGCTGCGAGCTTTGCAAGCAGGTAGCGTGATTGTCTCGCTAAACTTGAGCGGGGTGGGCGCTGGTAGCTACGCGCTAACGCCGGATGTCAGTACACCTCCCCAGGTAAAAGTGGAACGAATCAACCCGCCGCAATTGCAGGTCGTCGTTCGTGCCCGGCCCACGCCAGAGCCTACAGCAACCCCAACGCCGACAGAAGATACGCTCCCCGCCTCACCGACACCGCTTCCCTAGGAGACCTTCGCATAGCCTGATTTGAGGCGCAAAGTCACTTCTCCACGGAGGGCTGATACGGGCTATACGGAGGGCTGGTACGGGCTTATACTGAACTGACGCCGCATGCGGCGAGATAGGCTGTAGCAGTCCCACTCTCGGATGCACAGTCCGGTAGTCACTCTCACCTCTAAGCTGCAAAACTAAAGGAACCGCAACCTCACCGTGGTCAAGTGGTCATACACGCCCCGGGTACAGATCGTCGGGCGGGCGGCAAGAAATCCTGAAGCCATAACGGCTGGCATGGCGCGCATCAGTCGCGACCCCACGCCCGTGCCGCAACTCATCAAGGAAGCACGCGACAATACCGACTTGGCGCGTCAACGCAACCAGCGGGTTGTCTATGAATTCGGCCACAATAGCGTCGCGGAGCACGGCTGCTTCAGTGCCGCAATCTGGGACATTCCCCGTCTGCTTTCGTTGGAAATCGTGCGGCATCGGCTGGCGGCCTATACCCAGCATAGCGGGCGATACATTCCTTTCGAAGAAGTGACGCGCCAGTTCTACTTACCAAGAGCGTATCGCCGCGGCAAGGCCCGGCGCCTGGTTGAGGAGGCGGTAAGCCAAAGCTACGATGCGTACCGCACCATTTACGCGGGCTGCACCGCCTATCTTCTCGACAAATTCCCGCGCATGCGTGCTTCTTCTGCCGAACGCCGCGCCACCGAGGATGCACGCTACGTCTTGCCGCTGGCACAGACCACCCAAGTGGGTGTGACCACGAACGCCCGGGAATTCGCCCTCATGATTACGCGGCTGCTCTCATCGCCGCTACCGGAATTTCGAGAGACCGGTGAGAAACTCTTTGCGCAGCTCCATCCCATCGCGCCCTCGCTCTTTCCGGAGAAGTATATCCACGCGCTACCGTATCCCCAGAGCGGGTTGGATGCCGTTCATGCTACAGCCGCTGCGCTTGAAATTGGCTCGGCACAAACAGACCGCAACACATTAGACGGCAGCCGATCGTCTAGTGCGAATGCGAGTGAAGCGGTGCGTCTCGTGCGCTTCGACCCGGACGGCGAGCGTCACCTGGCAGCGGCCCTGCTTTTTCACAGCTCCCAGATGACGCTTACCGCTGCGCAACAAGCCGTGGCACATCTGGACACCGACCAGGTAGGCCGATTAATTCGGTCCGCCTACCGTGGCTTGCACGCTCACGACACGCTGCTGCGTGAGTTCGAACTCCTGCATTACCAGTTCGAATTGGTCATGTCAGAAGCGGCCTATCACCAATTCATTCGCCATCGGATGAAATCCGAGGTCGCACAGGCTCACAGCCCCGCGCATGGGCGCACGCTGCCGCCGCTCGTCCGGAATGCCGGATTTTCGGACCTGTACCATCACACGCTCGATCTCCTAGAGGAGACCTACAACGCCCTCGGCGGCAATGCCCGCGCCGAAATCCTGCTCGCCAACGGGCACAATCTCCGTATCCTGGCCGATCTCAATGCGCGCGAAGTCGTGGAATTTTCACGTATTCGCAGCGACGGTCACGCGCAATGGGACATTCGCAACGTCTCCAACGCCATTGTCGCCGCGGTGACGCGCGTCCATCCGCACGTCGGCTTGGCATGCGGCGGTCGCGACACCTTCAAGGACGGCACGGCCGCAGTACTGCCGGATATTGATTTTCCAACGTAGGCCCAACAACGACTTCGAGGCCCGGAGATAAACGCTCAGGCCGCGCCAATCGGCAGTCGTACCTGCGCGCTCCCTGCAGGTTTCAATTAGGCTTCATTGGTGCATTTGCCTATAATGGAGGATACGGAATTATAACTACACGAGAGAGAAATCACCGGACCCCACAAACCAAGGAGTGGGCACACTACCATGGCTACGCGAGCAAAGAGTTCCAATGAGAACAGCGTGGAAGGACGTACCCAGGCATTACAAGCTGCGATCGGCCAGATCGAGCGCCGCTACGGTAAAGGCTCGATTATGCGGATGGGCGAAGAAGTCGCGGTGCCTGTCGCCGTCGTTCCCACGGGTTCGCTCTCGCTAGACCTAGCATTGGGAGTGGGCGGCTTGCCCCGGGGTCGCGTCGTCGAAATCTACGGTAACGAGGGCAGTGGCAAGACAACCCTTGCCCAGCACGTAGTGGCTGAGGCACAGAAAGCCGGAGGAACCGCTGCTTTTGTGGATGCCGAGCACGCGTTTGACCCCACATATGGCGCCAAGTGCGGCTTGAACATTGAGGACTTGCTCGTTTCGCAGCCGGATAACGGCGAACAAGCATTGGAAATCGCCGAAATGCTGGTGCGCAGCAACGCCGTAGACGTAATCGTGATCGATTCCGTGGCCGCCTTGGTGCCGAAAGCCGAAATCGAAGGCGAGATGGGCGATGCCCACATGGGATTGCAGGCCCGGCTCATGTCCCAAGCGCTGCGCAAGCTCACGGCCGCCATCAGCCGCTCCCGCTGCGTCATCATCTTCATCAACCAAGTGCGCGAGAAGATTGGCGTGGTGTTTGGGAATCCGGAGACCACGCCGGGAGGACGGGCACTCCGCTTCTACTGCTCGGTGCGCATTGACGTGCGTCGGGTTGACTATGTGAAAATTGGGCAAGAACAGGTCGGCATTCGCGTACGTGCCAAGGTTGTCAAAAATAAAGTTGCGCCGCCTTTTAAAACCTGCGAATTCGACATCCTCTTCGACGAAGGCATCTCCAAGCTGGGCGACCTCATAGACCTCTCCACGGAATTCGGCATCGTGCGCAAGGCCGGCGCGCACTACTCCCATGGCGACACGCGTCTCGGCCTAGGACGCGAAAACGTCCGCAAGTTCCTCAAGGAAAATACCGACATCGCTGAGGCTATCGAGTTAGCCGTGCGCACCCACGCACAGGCAACTCTTGATGCCACCCCCGCAGGCGAAGTAGTCGAAGCGATGGCTGGGGCTGACACCGGAAAACCATGAATCGACGCTACTTCATCACACTGGCAGTCATCGTTGTTTTCGTCGTATTTTCCGGTTATGTCAATTGGCCTGACAATCCCGGGCTAAATCTCGGCTTTGGCAATACACGTCTTGTGCGCGAACTCCGCTACCACCTGGGATTGGATCTCCGGGGCGGCCTTCACGTGGTGCTGCGCGCCACCCCCGGGGAAGACCAAGAGATCACGTCCGATCACATGGAAGCCACACGCGACATCATCGCTGAGCGCGTGAATGCCCTGGGCGTTTCGGAACCCATCGTGCAACTGGAAGGTACGGACCGTATCATCGTGGAGCTTCCCGGAGTCGAGAATCCGGATGAAGCCATCGCGCTCTTTCGCGAAACCGGTGAGCTTGCCTTCGTCGACCTCGGTGTGAGTTCCGTGCCGCCGGTACCGGTCGGCGGGCTCGTTGAAGGCGAACAGTACCGCAGGCTCTTCACTGGCGCCATGGTCAAGTCCGCCGAAGTCGGCTTCGACGAGCGCAGCCTGCCGCAGATCACTTTCGAACTCAAGGACGAAGGCGCGGTAGTTTTCGAAGAGTTTACGTCCCAGAACATTTGTGTGCGTATTGACGGCGCGCCGTGCACCTGGCTGGGCATCACCCTCGACGATATCCTGATTTCTGCCGCCACGATTTCGGGCACAATTTCTAACCGCGGCCGCATTACGGGAAGTTTTACGCTAGATGAAGTCCGGGAAATCGTCATCAAGCTCAAGTACGGTGCATTGCCGGTGCCGCTGGAAATTGCGCTAAACCGCACCGTTGGCCCCACGTTGGGTAAAGATTCGGTCGACCGCAGCCTGCGGGCCGGTATTATCGGCCTGGCCCTCGTTGCCGTTTTCATGCTCATCTACTATCGGCTGCCCGGTGTGGTTGCAACCGTGGCTTTGATAATCTACGCGCTCCTGGTACTTGGCATCTTCAAGCTGTGGCCGGTGGTGCTTACACTGGCGGGCATTGCCGGCTTCATTCTCTCCGTGGGCATGGCCGTGGATGCGAATATCTTGATTTTCGAACGCCTAAAGGAAGAATTGCGCCGGGGCCGGACTCTGCGTTCCGCCTTGGACGTCGGCTTCGATCGCGCATGGACCTCGATTCGCGATTCCAATATTTCCACCTTGATCACTTGCGCAGTGCTATTCTACTTCGGAACGGGCATTGTACGCGGTTTTGCCATAACACTTGCAATAGGCGTCATCATTAGCATGTTCACGGCGATTACGGTTACGCGCACGTTCCTCTACTTCGTGGTGCGCCTCCCGAAATTGCGTGAACATCAGTGGCTCTATGGTGTAGGGCAGCCACAGGAAGAAAACGCTACGCCTCGCCAAACGCCGCCGCAGCAAGCAACGGAACCATAAGTAGTGACTTCGACATGCCGCTAGAAACCCGTCCTGTCGACTCCGTTCGCGGAATGCTGGACCTCAACGCCCGGCAGGCCCACGCGCAGGCCCAGCTACGCCAGTCCCTGCTTGACACATTTCAGCTTGCAAGCTATATCCCAATTGATGTCCCGCTCGTCGAGCAGGCCGACCTCTACTTGCGCAAATCGGGCGCCGAGATTATCTCGAAGATGTATACCTTTGAGGACTTCGGCGGGCGTCGTCTTGCATTGCGCCCGGAATTCACAGCCTCCATCGTCCGCTACTATCTGAGCAACGACCAGAATGCGCCGTTTCCGCTGCGCTATGCCTACGCCGGACCGGTCTTCCGCTATGAGAAGCCGCAGCGCGGCCGCTTTCGGCAGTTTTCAATGGCCGGCGTAGAGTTGCTTGGCAGCGACGGACCGTCCGCAGACGCTGAAGTGATTGCACTAGCGTGTTGGACGCTGAAGCGGCTGGGAATCGACCGCTACCGGATCGTGATTGGGCACGTTGGCATCCTCTTGGAATTACTCGGTAGCCTGGGACTCTCAACGCGCCTGCGGCACTTCTTGCTCGACAGCATGGAAGACGTAGGCAGACCGGGACGCGGTCTATCGTACGTGCGCAAACGGCTGGCAGCAATACACCCCACCCAACACACCGACACTCCACCCATAGACGACCTGCCGGGCTCCGAGGCGCAAGCACGCGCTTCGCTGCGGGCTTCATTGCGGGAGATGGGCATCGAGTTGCACGGCAGCCGCACGGAAGAGGCTATCATTGGCCGCATGTTTCGGAAGCAGCGTGCCTCCGATGAGGACGAGCGGGTGGAACGAGCCTTCAAGTTTATCCACGGCCTGCACGGCCTGACGGGAGCGCCGCTGGAGGTGCTGGAACGCGCGCGCACGTTCCTAGCGGAGTACGGCCTGGGCGACCAGCCCCTCAGCCGCCTCGCTGAGGTGGTGGCGGCGCTTGACGCCTACGGCATCGCAGAGTCGCAAGTGCAAGTACAGCTCGCCCTCGGACGCGGTCTCCACTATTACACCGACGTGGTTTTCGAGCTGTACGATGAAGTCGGCCAGAGCCAGTTGTGCGGCGGCGGCCGCTATAACGAACTGGTGCAGTCGCTCGGCGGACGCACCTCCGTGCCGGCAGTGGGCTTTGCTGTTGGGCTGGAGCGCATGCGACTGGCGTTAGAGCACCAAGGGGCCGCACTGCCTGCTCCGCCACAGCCGCAGGTGCTCGTGGCGGCAGCATCGCCAGATGCCGCACACACCGGTATGCGGACCGCGCAGAAGCTTCGCGAGCACGGCATCCGAGCGGAATACGATCTGCGGCAACGCTCCGCGCGCGCGCGAGTCGGCTACGCCAGCCGGAAAGAGATTCCTTACCTCTTGCTGGTTGAAGACCGCGCTGAGAATTCACTCCTCCACAATCTGGCAGAGGGCACCGAAGAGTCATTGTCTCTAAGCGAAGTGGTGCAGGTGCTCAATGGCTGAAGCGCTGCGTTTCCTCGTGCCAAGCAAGGGCCGCATCGGGGAGCAGACCCTCAATTTCCTTAACGAGTGCGGCCTTGGCGTCGCGCGCCCTAATTCACGCGCTTACCAGGCCACCCTCCCGGCCATACCCAGTGTCACCGTACTGTTTCAGCGCGCGTGGCAAATGGTCGAGCAAATACGCAACGGCGATGCCGACGCCGGCATTACAGGCTTTGACATTCTGTCCGAAATGCGACAGGAGGGTGACAATCTCGTCGTCGTGGCAGAGGCTCTCGGCTACTCCCAAGGACGGCTCGCCATCGCTGTGCCTGAGGAGTGGATCGACGTCCGGACGTTGACCGACCTTGCCGAAGTGGCGCTTGAATTCCGGGAAAGAGGGCGCGTGCTGCGCATTGCTACCACGTTTCCTGCGCTGACTCGCCAATTCCTCTTTCAGCAAGGAATTACCTACTTCCAAGTCGTGCAGGCCGAGGGCGGTCTGGAGGCAGCCCCCATGCTGGGCTACGCTGATATTATTGTCGACTTGGTTTCCTCCGGCGCGACTCTCAAGGACAACCGGCTCAAGATGATCGAACACGGTGTCATCCTGCGCACCCAGGCGTGCTTGATCGGCAATCGCGAGCGGCTGCGCGCGAGTGGGGACAAACGGCGGTCACTGCAGACAATCCTGGAATTCGTTGAGGCATCGCAACGCGCCGCGCCGTATTCCACGCTAACCGCAAACATGCAAGGGGAGTCTGCCGAAGAAATCGTCACCACGCTGGCGGCATTTCCGGAAGTAGGCGGCTTACTCGGCCCAACCGTGGCGCGTGTGTTCCCAAGAGATGAGCAGGAAGGCTCGTACTTCGCCGTAACCGTACAGGTAAAATCGCAAGACTTGCTCTCCGCGGTGGCTAGCTTCCGCCGGGCAGGCTGTCTCAGTGTCTCTGTTACGGCGCCGCGCTATATTTTTGCGCGAGAATGCAGCCTCTACCGCCAACTCCTCAAGACGCTGAAACTTGAAGAATAGGTGTAAGATCGGTTCTTGGAATGCGAATATGAGTATGCTAGTCGTTTCGAATAACAGCTATGAATGCGAAAGCGTTGTGCAAGAACTACGCGGGGAATGCGCAATCAAGTTGGCAGTTGCCAAGAGTAAACGCGGAGCGAAATCCGTCATTCCCGCGAAAGCGGCGTGTGAAATCAAGACGGACAATGGGGTTTTCGGTAGGTAATTGCTATGAGTGAGCGCGGCAGGATATCCGTCATTCCCGCGAAAGCGGGAATCCATCTTCGACGTAACCGCCCTACGCCCGCCTTTACGGTTGTTAAGGCGGGAAGACCAACCGTTCCGATTGGCGTCATTTCCCCGCCTGTACGTGACCTAGCAACGATTTTGTTCATGCAAATGAGGTAGTCGCACTCCATGTTTAACATTGTTGGTCGCAGAAAGTGGGCCTATATAGCTTCGGCCGTGATACTGGTGCCGAGCATTCTTTCGCTCCTCATCTTCCAGTTGCAGCTAGGCATTGACTTTTCGGGCGGTACGATTTATGAATTGCGCTTCGATGCCCCGCCGCCCGCGGAGGAAATCAAGCTCATCTACCTGAATCTCGACTTTGGCGAACCGCTGGTGCAGGCGACGGGGGAGGGATCGGTCATCATTCGCTCGAAGGAGCTTGCGCTAGAGAACAAGCAAGCGGTGCGCACTGCGCTGGAGAAAGCGCACGGCCAAGCTGAGGAGCTTCGCTTTGAAGCAGTGGGGCCGGTAATCGCTCGCGAGCTAACGCAGAGAGCGATTCTTGCAGTGCTGGTAGCGTCCGTCGCCATCCTCATATACATCACGTGGGCGTTCCGCCACGTACCGCAGCCCTTCCGTTACGGCGTCTGTGCGATTTGCGCGCTTGTGCACGACGTATTGGTCGTGCTGGGTGTCTTTTCCGTGCTCGGCGTGTTGGTTGACAAAGAAATCGATTCCATGTTCATTACGGCGATTCTCACCGCGATCGGCTACTCGGTTCACGATACTATCGTGGTCTTCGACCGCGTGCGTGAGAATCGTTCAAAATACTCCCACGCGCCGCTTCCCATCGTCGTGAATTTCAGCGTCAACCAGACGATCGACCGCTCCCTCAATACGTCTATTACGTTGCTGATAACGCTCTTCGCCCTCTATCTCTTTGGCGGCCTGGCAATCAAGGACTTCGTCCTGGCGCTCTTGATCGGCGCGGCTACCGGTACCTATTCCTCGATCTTCATCGCCTCGAGCCTGTTGGTCGATTGGGATGTCTTTTCTCGACGCCGGGTTGAGGCGTCGTAAGCAGGGCAAGCCTTCCTCAATTCGCTGGCGGCGATTGTGGTCAACCGCCGCCAGTCGCGCCTTTTAAAGAGGCCCGCGCAAGACCTGGTCGGAGGCACAGAATCCCCTCTCCGGGGAAGATTGGGATGGGGCAAAGAGGCTTCACGGCTAGCAATCCCAAACCACCCACACCCCCTCTGGATTCCGGCTTTCGCCGGAATGACGGGGTTGCTCAAAGGTCTCATTGAGGGAAAGGGCCGGAGCCTGCCCCGTACTTGATACGGGGGTGAGGGTGAATCCTAACCAATACAGCCCAATGCCGGTTCCCCTAGCAAGTTACACGGAAGTCTCCTTGAAGAGTGAAGGCTGGGATGCGGGTGAAAAGGGCTTGACGGCGAGCTAAGGGGAATTACCCTTACACCTCTGGATTCCGGCTTTCGCCGGAATGACGGAGTCATTCAGAGATCTGCAAAAGTGAGACTGCCTTAACACTGCCGCTAGGGTACTGCTATTCGCGGCAGCGCCGGGTTGATGCGGCTCACGATTTCGTAGTTGATGGTGCCGACGTGGGTGGCAATGTGCTCCGCCGGCATTTCGGTCCCAAGCAGTGTCACCTCGTCTCCCACCTGGACTCCCGAGATATCGGTCACGTCAATCATTGTCATATTCATCATTACGCGACCGACGATGGGGGCGTGTCTGTGGCGAATCACGACTTCCCCCTGGTTTGAGAGCTTGCGATCATAGCCGTCTGAATATCCAATAGGGATCACTGCTATCACGGAGTCTCGCCGCGTGCGATGGGTCCGGCCGTACCCCACTGTCTCGCCCCGGGCAACGCGCTGCACGTGCACGATGCGTGTCTTCCATTGCATGACCGGTCCGAGCGTCAGCGGGCGCTCGGCGCGTTCAGTCATTGCGATTTGCGTATCCAGTGAAGGCCACAGCCCGTAGAGGCCGATACCGAAGCGCACCAAGCTGCCGTGAGCGGCGGGCGCCACCATCGCCGCCGCCGTTGCCGCCGTGTGCTGGTACGGCACGTCCATTCCGGCTCGTTCTAGAGCGGCCTGCACCTCCGCGAACCGGCTGCGCTGCAATTGGAGATACGAATCATCAGCCGTATCCTCCGCCGTGGCAAAGTGAGTGTAAATGCCTTCGACCTGAAGGTGCGGCAACGACCCTGCGTATCGCAGGAATGCCATTGCTTCCCGATACGCTACCCCAAGCCGATACGTACCTGTTTCGATCTTAACGTGAATGACGGCGGTGGCGTTTTGCGCCGCCGCTTGCCTTGCCAGGCACTCGGCGGACGCCTGATCGTACACTACTTGCCGAAACCCGTGCCGCACCACCTCATCGGCACGGCTATGGGGGGTGAAGCCCATAATCAGGATTGGCAGCGTGATGTCGTCGTTGTACAGCGCCAACGCTTCATCGAGCGTATTGACGCCGAGCCAATCGACGTGATCGGCGATGCTGCGGGCCACGACGTGCAGACCATGACCGTAAGCGTTTGCCTTGACGACCGCCAGCAGGGAAGTTCCCGGCGCTAGTCGCTCCTTGAGAGTGGCGATGTTGTGTTGCAGCGCGCCCCGGCTAACCTCGATCCAGGATACGGGGTCCTTCATGTGTCCGAGGCGCCTTTAGGCTCGTACACCGCTGAGCACAATCTCATGGCGGGTTAAGTGCAGGTCATCGCCCACCGGCTTTGCAGAAAGACCGGCCCGGTCGTCCTCAACCGATTCCCAGAGCATTTTCCTGACAATCTCGCGGTTCTCATCTGAGGTATTGGCCGTTTCAAGCCACTCGCTGGCCATCATTTCCCGTTTTAAGAGACGCCCGTCATGCACGGGACAGCCAATGTCCGCCATCATTTGGCGCAACTGACTCTCACTGAACGCCTGCACGTGCGAGTGTCCGCGCAATCGCTCCATGCGATTGAAGTGTGCCGCCTTCCGGGCATCCTCCGGCATCCCGAACTCGCCGATAATCAGCCGCCCGCCCGGCGCGAGCACACGCCCCATTTCTTGCATAGCGGGAATGGCGTGCGTGAAATGATGGACGCTAAAACGGCAGGTTACGATGCTGAACATACCGTCGGAAAACGGCAATTGCGAGGCATCAGCGGCAGCCAAAGCGATCTGCCCTCCGTTGGTCTCCGCACCGTCGGCCTCTCTCTGCTCCCCAGCTCGGGCGAGCATGGCGGCTGTGAAATCCACGCCAATGACGTAGCCGCTTCCTGTGATTTCCGCGGCCAGTGCAAATGCCACCAGACCTGTGCCGGTTGCGACGTCGAGCGCCTTCGCATTGGGGCCGGGAGCAGCCATGGCTACCATCGCCTCCACCGTATCACCCTGCCCGCCTGTGTAACTTGCCGCGCGCTCCGTGAAATGCTGCCGTACGTCCTGGTCCGACGGTGCTTGCTCGCTCATGTGTGGTCTCCTTTTGCTTGGTCTCAAAGTCTACTTACGTCGCGGGAGTATGGAATTCAATCTGCTCGACTACCGAAGAGCCGGGCTCGGTACCTGCGGTCTCACCGGCCTTGGCTGAGCTCTCCGCTGATAGTCTCTACCTTATCATGGCCCCACAGGCACGTCAGCCAATGCCGGGCGCCCAGATCGCACGCAGGCGGTATCAAACATGGTACGCCCGACGAGAGTGAGCGGGCTGCTGTGAGTACGGTGCTATTTGGGTTTTTGCGCGAGGATGAAGAGGCCGCCGCCTTCTTCCGTGGGCAGCAGTGGACTATCAAGCAAGTGACGGTAACGATGATACCAAAACCAAACGAATAAGCTTCTCGGTACCAAGCGGCGCGCCACCAGACGGCGATAAAGATCGATTGGACGCCGCCCGCGCCAGATTCTGCGCGTGAGCGCCACGTCCAACTGCTCCCACGCCGCCATGAATGAAGCCGGAGCAAAGTACTGGATCTCACGCACTGTCAAATTCGCGGCAGCCAGCTTCTCCTGCCACTGCTCCGGGGAGTAGTAGTGGTAGTGGCCGAGCCGGGCGTTCGTCTTCTCCGCGTAGGCTTCAGCTTCTCCAAGACGGCCGGTAGCGCGGAATCGTCCGATGGGGCCCAGCATTTCAAGAAAGCGATGGCTAACTGTCGTAAAGGCGAAGATGCCGCCCGGGCGCAGGCTGCTGCTCACTGCTTGCAGCACTTGGTCTAGACGCGGGATGTGTTCCACCACGCAGTTGCTGAACACGCTCCCAAAGCATTCGTCACCAAAAGGCATAGCTCCGCCCTCGCTCTGCACGACTCCGCAATATGTCGCCAAATGGCGCGCCACCCGCAACTCGGAGAACACCATGTCCAATCCCACGGCCTGCCGGTCAGGCGGCAGTACCAGCGACGCTACATAGCCATTGCCGCAGCCTACATCCAACACCGGCTGTGGCAATTCACGTCCCTGCCACATCTCCAACTCCAAGCTCCGCCACAATGCAATGGCGGGCTGATAGTAGTGACTCTCCAAGACTAGGCGAAACCATTGGCGCGCTGTCCGCCGCTGATCCACAAGTGCAGACCGCTTAGAGTCTTCAATGGGAACTGAGTCTATGTTTGGCATGAGTTTCTATCCACGGCCTTGAAGCAAGCGGTCGTTGTTGATCGCCCACGTTGTAATGCGCGCATTTGCTCAGTTATGTCCAATGCCATGCTGCAGCAACGACTTCATCCGATGCGCGTACGTGTGCTCATCCAGCACACGCTCCCGACCGCGTCCCGCAATTGCCGCGCGCTCGTCAGCGTGCGCCAGGTAGTGGCGAATCTTCGCCTGCAAGTCATCAACGTCGCGGTAAACCGCGATATCCTCTCCCGGAGTGAACAATGTGCCGAGTTCCGAACGGTCGTCCACCAACGAAAATGCGCCACAGGCGGGGGCTTCGAACGTACGTTGATTGCACCCCTGGGGCAACTGCGGATGGTGGACGTTGAGGACAACCTGCGCAGCGCGATAGCTTCGTGCCACCCGCTCAGCCGGCAGCAAGGAGCGACCCCGAACGCAACCTTTGACCGTGTATTGGTCCGGCAGTGACCCCCAGCCCTTGCCGTATACGCGCAGCGCAACACCCAGGCTTGATACAGCTTCAACCGTATCGACGCGATGCCAGTTTTCCGGCAAGTGCCCCATGACGTGCCGCGAGTCGCCAACGAATATAACGTCGCAGGCCAGTTCCTGCTCCTCTGCGTGCGTGAGGGCGTATGGTTGGTATGTCTCCGGATCTGCTGCGTGCGGCAGGTAAAGCGGGTCTTTAGCGCCCAGTTGGCGTGCCACCGGTAGATAAAATGGGTCTACGATAAAGAATCGCGTGTAGAGACGCAGACTTCCAAGAATATTGGGGAACCACGTGGGATCGTCGCCGCACCAGTTGAGCACTGGGGCATCGAGGGAGTCTGTAAGGTAATGAATCGTCTCGGGAAGATAGACGTCCCCGCGAATCAACAGCACAACGTCCGGCCGCTGTTGCGCGCAGAGCCTGACAAGGTCCAGGTTGTCTTGCCGGTTTGCCGCGAGCAGACGCTCAAGGTTGAATTGATGGGGGCCTACGTGTCTGCGTCGCAGTCTTTGGCGCAGACTCGGCTTTTCACCGACACGCCGACCAAACTCTATTCGTGTCACCGAATGGCCGAGCTCGGTAAGCGCCCGGTGGCAGTAGAATCCCCATTGCCCCGTTTCCCAATGAGGCGCAGCCAGGACTATGTTCATGGTTCTTCTCTTGAAATCAAAGACCGCAGCGCGCCAGCCTTACGTGCCTATGCCGCGGCAGCTTTGCGCATACTGGCAAGCACCGCCGCCGCCGCGCGTTCCCACGAAAACTGCGTCGACCGCGCGAGCGCGCGGGCGCCAAGTTGCTCCCGCAGCGCCGGATCAATCCCCAGTTGCAGCAGCGCCTCGGCAATAGCTTCCACACTCAGCGGGTCTACCAGCAATCCTGCATCGCCAATCACTTCCGGCAGCCCGCCGCTGTCGCCTCCCAACACCGGCACGCCGCATGCCATGGCCTCCAACGCGGGGATTCCAAATCCCTCGCAGATAGACGGTATTGCGAAGAAATCAGCGCCATTCATCAGCAGCGGCACGTCCGCCATCGGAATGCTGCCAAGAAAGTGCACGTCTCCCGCCAGGCCTAGGGCTTCCACCTGCGCAAAGACACTGGCGCTAGACCACCCTTCCTTACCGGCCACCAACAGGCATTGTTGCAGCCCACGCTGCTTTGCCGCATGCCATGCTTGCACCAGTCGCTCAAGGTTCTTTCGCGGCTGAATGCGGCCTACAAAAAGAGCGTAGGGTCTCTTTACTTGGGGGTACCGCTCTTGCAGGCATTGCCGCGCCTCATCCCGGTCAACGGGATGAAAGCGTTCTGCGTCGAATCCATGCTGCGCCACGTCAATGCGATCTGCGGGAAATCCGTAATGCGCCACAATGTCGGCCTTGCACGCATAAGAGACTGCGACGACACGCGCGGCCCGGCGGATCGCGGTGTCGGTCAAATGCTCCAAGCGCTGCCGCAACGGTGGCTCGAAAAAAACATCGGCATCGGGTAACCGAAAAGCAATGTCATGAATCAGAAGTACACTCGGACACGGCAGATGACCGGGCAACGGCTCCTGCCCCACTTGAAAATACACGGTCGGCCGCCGCTGCCAAAGCTCTAGTTGCATCCTAAGCTGATACCACGGTTCAACATCCAACCGGCGCAGGATCCGGTTGACGCCGCGCAACGGCCGTAGCGCCACTGCCTGGCGGCGGGATTGCGAGCGAAAGAATCCGAACTTCGGCGCACTATCCAGGTAGTAGCAGACTTGCTCATCCGGATCGAGATTCGCTATGCCTTGGGCGAGCCCCTGCAAGGCCATTGCATTGCCATCGTAGGCAACTTGGTTGCCGGAACGCACGTTGAACCCAAATGTCGTAGTAGAATTGTCCACCGGGAGAATTGTGCTTGTAGCGTTCCTAACCTACCGAACATCCAGCCACTGCTTCTGCTGCTCGCCGGAGAAGCTTTGCTCTTTGAAAGTCTCGCTCAGTTGGCGACAGCCGACCGCCGCGGTCCCAGCCAGTCACGGTAGAGTGCCACTTGCGACTGCGCAAGTTTCTCGGCATCCCAGCGTTCGGCAACCACTTGCTTTGCCGTTTGACCCAACGCCGATCCATACTCCGCATCTGTAAGAACGCGGGTTAGCGCGCTGGCAAGCGCTTCACTGTCGCCTGCCGGCACCAGCAAGCCGGTTACTCCATCCTCAACTATGTCAAGGAGTCCACCGACCGCAGACGCCACGGGCGGTACCCCTACAGCCATTGCTTCCAAGGCTGCCAACCCAAACCCCTCGTCGAATGACGGCATCGCCAACACATCACTGGATGCAATGTGTTCAAGGAGACCCGCAAACGGTAAGCGGCCGGTAAAACGACAATAGTCTGAAACACCAATCTGTACGGCATACTGCTGAAACTCTAAAATCCTCGGCCCATCCCCGACTATGTACACACGCAAATTCGGTAATCTCTGCGCCAACGTCGCCACTGCATCGAGCAACACGTAGTGTCCTTTCCGCTCGTCAATGAGGTTTCCCACGATACTTACTACAGGCGCAGTAGCCTCAATGCCGAGAGCAGCACGAGCAGCCACTCTTGCCGGAGCATTGCTAAAAGCGGCGCGATCAACGCCCAAGTGCAAGACTGAGATGCGTGATGGCGCAACCTTGCAATATTCTTGCAAGTAGTCTGCACTGTACCTTGTGACGGCAAGAAACTGGTGCACCGTACGCTGCATGAGCCTGCGCGCGAGCCGCTGCTTCCACGTCCATTGCCCGGGAGGAATTGCCATAGGATGATGCTCATGGGCCACCACCAAGGGTATCCCAGCCCACCTCGCGCCGATTGCAGGCCACATTCCGGTAGTAGGATCGGGTAAGTGGACATGCGCCACGTCGAAATGCCTCGGCCGGAGTGCCTGCAGATACGTCCACCAGCCGCCGAGACGACGTTGGAACTTCAGGTCCAATGGCATCACCGCCACGCCGGCTTGCTCTAAAGCCATCACTTCCTGGTCGAGTGAATGCCGACGAGGCAACACGAGAGTCACCTCTTCCCACTGTTGTTGCAGCCGCGCGAGCGTTATAGCTGCCGTAGCCGCTCCGCCGTGCATCCCGGTGGCGAGAAGATGGAGAATTCGCATACGTTTCTTACCCTCGTGAGCGAGAGAGGAAGACGCGCTTTCTATCCGCTTGAGCCCGGCGATCCCTTGGAGATCAACACATCTGGGCCCCGACAGATGACAGGCGTTCACCCTCTATAGTAACGCACCCTCGCCCAGCCTGAACGTCGCAGACATTGCTGGCTCGGCAGGGCGCGAGCCCACCAATCCCCAGGGATACCCTCACTCTCGCAGGGCTTGATAGATGCGGTGGGTTCGTTCTGCGATGGTTTGATTGCTGAAGTGTGTTCGTGCGCGCTCCCGACCTGCTTCGGCAAGTGAATGGCGTCTTTCCGGCTCCGATCGCAATGCTTCTAGGGCCGATGTGAGAGCATCGTGGTCTCGCTCCGGGAAAATAAGGCCCGCATTGCCAATTACTTCCGGGATGGCGCCGGAGGACGAGCCGATCACGGGTACGCCACAGGCCATGGCTTCGATAAGTACCCGGCCGAATTGCTCCTTCCATCCCTTGTGCGTCTCCGATGCAAGTACAAAGGCATCAAGTACCCCGTAATACCGCGGCAACTCTTCCGGCGGGACGCGATTCACCCAACGAATCCGTTCGCTGATGCCGAGATGCGCAGCATAGTTAGGTAATTCACTGCGCAAGGGCCCGGCGCCCACCATCAGCAGGCTCCAGGACGCTTTCCATGCCGCCAGCGCCCGAAAGAGTGTATGCAGCCCTTTGCCTTTTTCGAAACGACCGAAGTAACCTACGACAAAGCCGTCCAGGTCCATTTCCTCTTGCAGCGCAGACCGATCGCCGGACTGAATTGCATTCGGATGAAACCGGTCGGTGTCCACGCCCATCTGCGGCAACACGGTGATAGACCGTCCATAACCCTTGCGCTGCAGCACGTCGGCAGCTTCGGTATTGCCTACAAGAGCGCAGTCCGCTCGCGCGAAATTGAACCGCTCGAACCAGCGATATGGACGCGGGTATTCCTTGTAGATGTTCTCCCAGGTGAAGAAGACCAATTTCCGCCACGGCATGAGGGCTTTGAGCAAAGCAGCTTGGAACAATGGAACGCTCCACGGCTCCTGCTCGACGTGGAGAATGTGCGGGCGAAAGGCCAGTATGGCGGCGAGCAACTCTACCGGGTTGTAGAAGAAGCTCCACACATTGTTGCCGTGATGGGTACGCACGGGAAATACCCGAAACGTTGCCCCCGGCAACACCTGATACTTCCCCTGGTGCAGGGTTTCCCCCCAGTGCCGGGGCACGACAAGACCCATCTCGACGTCGGGATACGCATCGAGCAATTGGATCTTGTGCTGGAATATCGCCATGCTGTAGGCATGACAGATCAGGAGAACACGCACAATCGACTTTCGTTGACTGTTATCTTCAACAATTGAGGTCGAGAAGCACTGACAATAGCAGGGCGAGAAGCGCGCCCAACTTTTCAGATTCCCGGTCCTCTTCTACGCGCAGAACTCTGCGCACCGCCCGTTGCTATTGTGTCTCCACTTGCCTGCGTTCTTCAGCGCTGAGGTATGGCGGTTCTGCGGCACGCACGTTGGCTTCCAATTCTCCCGCATTCATGACGCCGGTGATGCACGCAGCCACGTCCGGGTGCGAGATCACGAATTTGATAGCGGCTTCGTGAAGCGATTGAATCGGCGGCTTGACGAGCGCTTGTGTCAGGCGTTCAACCGCTGCCTCGTCTTGGAAGAGCCGCCCGGAGGCAAAGGGCGACCGGGCCAGCACGCCCACCCCTCTCTCGGCGCAGAGAGGAAAGAGGTCAATCGCCGCCTCTTGCAACAACGCGCTGTACGACACTTCGACAACCTCCGCGTATCCTCGCTGCACGGCTTCCAGGCAAGCCGCTACGGATGACGAAAGACCGATACTCCGCACCTTGCCTGCCTGCTTGAGTTCACGCAGCGTCTCCCAAGGCTCTTCGCGCGCGACCACGTCAACCGGGGGATCGTGGAGGAGATACGCGTCGATGTAATCGGTCTGCAGGCGACGCAGGCTGAGTTCGCATTCATGGCGGATATACCACGGCTCGAAGCACTGCGGCTGCGGCACGTTACGCTGCTGGAAGAGCATCTGCGCGCCATCGATCCCCACAAGATAGCCGACCTTCGTCGCGATAACAGCCTCTCCCCGCCGCTCGCGAAATGCCTCACCCAAAATCACTTCCGACCGGCCGTTGCCGTATTGGTCTGAGGCGTCATATGTAGTTACGCCTAGTTCGAGAGCCCGGCGCAGCAGCGCGACGCCGTCATTTGCATCCACGGGGCCCCACCAAAGCCCGCCGAGTTCCCAAGTACCTAGCGCTAGAGCCGAAACCTCGATGCCTGTTGCCCCTAACGTGCGACTTTCCATGAGACGCTCCTCATCTACCAATCGCTATTCACTATCAAGGTACACCCAATCGCAGCCGGTCCGCTACAGCCGGGTTTACTGCAGCTTTCTCAGAGCTTTACCATCCGTATCTTTTGCTTTTTCCCTTGCCCTCCGCAGTTCTCTGCCGCCCAATTTACCTGCAATGATGACCGATCATATCTGCCGCAAGGTCTGCCGCACCGTGCGCAGCTCAGTCAGCAGCTCTTTCCCTTCCAGCAGCACGAGCACGGCCAAGTACGTAACACCCATGAGCACCCCATGGGTCGCCAACAACACAACATCTTGCAGCGGTGGCAATTGCGTGTGCACTGCTACGGTTACTACGCCTGCAACCACCGCACCAACAAGAGGCGGCCCGTACGTCTGCAAGCTGCTCACGTCCACAAAGCGGCGTAAGAAATACATCCCCATGCCCAATCCAATAATCTGCACTGCCCCGATGGCAATTGCCGCGCCCAGCACACCAAATACCGTCGCTTCTAATGGAGCGTACACCATTTCCATGTGCATAGTCCCTATCTCAATTGCGTCACTCCATTCATGGTAGATGGATAATTCCAATGGTGTGCGAATCCATGCGATCAGCCATGGTGGCAGATGCGCGAAAAGTGCCGGAGCAGTTATGACAAGCAGAGGCGCGATGATTAGCATAGTAACCGCCATGGTAACCTGCGTTCGATTTACCAACCTCAGTTCACCAACCGCAGTGAGTAGCAGCTTGATGTCGTCGTAGAGAGGCCGCGTAAACATGTAAACGGCAAACAACTGGAAAATCGGTGCAACCGGCAGCCAACGTTCGCCAATCAGGAAGCGTGTGCCGTACGGAATGATCAAAACCAAGTAAACGGCCAGCGGAAAGGACAATCGCGCCACCGCACGCTGTACGAGACGGAAGGCAAAGGAGAGACGCTCTCGTTCGTCCTGGAGCTTTGCGTACACCGGAAAAGCCGTGCCGGAGATAATGTGGGTCACGCGTTGGGTCGGCAAGTCCGCCCAACCGTAGGCCCGGCTCATGAAACCCACCGCGGAAAACCCCACAAGACTACCCACGAGAAAATTATGGGCCTGTTCGACGATTAGCGTAGCAAAACCACTCACGACCGACAGCCAGTACGGCCCGAAACGGAAATACCATTTCGCCATGTCCCAATCGAGTTTGATGCGGGGACGCAATGGCGCCCAACGCCACGTTGCGGCCACCGCCCATATGCGCGTCGGCACACCGCCGAATACCAGCGCCCAAAGTCCCCAGCCCAGAAACGCGAGCGACAATTGGGATGCGGCAGCTAGCAAGTTTCCCACTATGCCAATAATTGCAACTTTTCCAAAACGCATCTCTTTGTCGAGCAAGCGGCTGCACGTCATGCTGGGGCTGCCTACCAGGAAAATGACTGCATTCGCAAGCACAATCCAACCGACCGTCGTGTCATGAAAGAACACCAGGATTGGGAAGATAACGGCGGCAACAAGCACAATTAGCGCGGAGATACTGACGTGCAAAACCAGGTGTGTGTTTGCGGCCGTCTGTACGTCATCTGCCCGATGTATCAGTGCGCCATCGAACCCATGGTCCTTGAGTCGGGCAATGAGTGAGTAGAAGAAGTTTGCGAAGACGACAGTGCCAAAGTCTTTCGGATCCAAGATGCGCGCCAGAACGATGCCGCTAGCAAACGTAATGGCCAGGATCACATAGCTGGCTATGCCGAGTTGGAAAGCACCATGGAGTGCACGTTTTCCGATTGACTCCTGGCGAGACTGGGCGGTCATGTGTTGGGTCTCACCTGCTCTGAAGCCACACGGATAGGAGCCCGGACACCCAATATCCGTGCGTAGAGCGCGATGAGTTGGTTCACGGTATGCTGCCAGGTCATCTGTTGCGCGCGCGCGCGACCGCTGGCGCCCATGCGCTGCACTAAAGAGGCATCGGCGAGCAATCGCCCAATCGCCTCAGCCAATGCCTCGGGGTCACTCTGCGGCACCAGGAAGCCGTTCTCACCATCAACGATGACCTCTTCCGCCCCGCTTTCCCAGGTGCCGATCGCCGGAGTTCCGCAGGCGTTCGCCTCCAGGTGTACCAACCCGAATCCCTCGAAATGATCGCCGACGGAGAGGGATGGCATCACGAAAGCGGTCGCGCGATGGTACCACGCAACCAACTCCTGCTCGGAGACCTCGCCCAGGAACGTCACGTGTGACTGGAGACCGAGTTCATCTACAAGGCGCAGCAACCGTGCAAAGTATGCACTGCGCTCCTGCGGACCAACGATGTAGTAATGCGCACTGGGATATCGCTGCACCAACGTGGCGAAAGCCTGCAGTGCAAGATGAATCCCCTTGCGTTCCTTGATCATTCCCACGGACAGCAGCACCGGCCCAGTATTTTCCGGCTGCGAACTCATCGCTGCAAAGCGAGCGACGTCTACGCCCAACGGTACTACCTGCGTGTTCTCAAGCGGTATCCGTGCAGTGAGGCGCCGCTCCGTATACGCGCTAATGCACGCCACAGCCTGGGCATTTTGAAACGCCCGCCGGTGCAACCAACCGTGCACGCGCGATCCCAGCGGCTGGATGGCAAACGTGCCCACGGCAGAGAGCACGTAGGGCTTTCCCCCCGCAGCCGACCACGTGAGCGGCGCATAGGGTTCCGTGAGGCAATGGACGAGGTCGCATTCGTTGAGCAAACCGCGCGTTCGCACATAATTCGACGCAAGGAGTCGCGCAAAGTGACGTGATTCTTCCATATATGAGGTGATTGCATGGTGGTCGCTGTGCGCGGAGAGCTCAGGATACGCGCACCGCTCCCGCGGCGAAAGTATGCGGCAGTCTATACCAGCCGCCAGGAGACCCTTGATGATCTCGGCCGCATAGCGCCCCCAGCCGGTTTGCGGACTGAGCACGTCGGTGATGAGGCAAACTTTCATGGAATGACCTACCGAAACACCCGCTCTCATCGGCTTACGGTTGAACGTGCCGCGTACGGGCACCACTAAATTCCATTATGGCTTGCGAACACGCGCATGGAAAGACGTTGCGTACTGATTGCAGCCGGCAGAGCGCGCAAGCTCCGCGAGTAGCCGGGAAGCGGCCTTGACCGGCAGCAGTACCAACGCCATCGGACTGCGCCGCCGCGCCGCATCTCGAAACCGATGCCAAATGAGGTAGTCCAGCACCAGGAAGAACCCGCCGTTCGGTACCATCTGCTCTATGGCAAAGTCATGGTCCGCCAGCAACCGCTCGAACCCCTGACGCGTCCACCGAACGTAGTCCTGGGCGGCGTGGTGCATCTGCAAGAACGGCACCGCAACGTAGCCCAGGCCGCCGGGCTTGAGCACGCGGCGCGCCTCTTCAAGGACACGGTCCGGATCGTCCACGTGCTCCAACACGCCGACCAACAGGACCCAATCAACGGAATCGTCAGCGAAGGGCAGCCTATGCGCGTCTGCTCGCACGTCGCGGGCTCGGTCCGATATGTCCAAGCCGACATAGGTTACATCGGATCTAAAGGGGAACTTATCCGAAAAGAACCCGCAGCCGATGTCGAGGAGCGTCCCGCGCATCCCTTCCATGCATATGCGGTTCGCTTCATCCGATCGGCGGTATTGGCGGGGTTCGAGGAGGCGCAAGAGTGCACGACGCATAGTAAGGTTAATATAGCAGTCTGCTATAGCAATCTGCTATGGCAGTTTGCCCGAGGCGGTTTGCAGACCCGGCCTCACCATTCATTGACATCGTGACGCTTTGCCGCCAGAATCAGTGCAAATGCTTGTGCCTATGCTTGGCAAACACAGATTCTTCCGCACTTAATCGACAGTATTAGACCGTTCTAGGCCCAACGCCGGCGGCGCACCACGGAATGTCCTTCACCGGCAGCAGTCCTGTGGAAACCGCCGCGTGCGATTGGAATACAAACGGCAGCAGCCGCAAAGGAGCGCAGTCTTGGCATCTTCACCCGCAGTGGCAGATGTGTTGATCATCGGCGCCGGCGCGTCCGGCGCGGCAGCAGCCTGGTCGTTAACGTCCGCCGGGCTCGACGTGGTCTGCCTGGAGCAAGGAGACTGGGTCGATCCCACTGACTATCCCCATAGTAGCCCCGATTGGGAACTGCATCGGCAGACCGACTTTGCCAAGGACCCCAATGTGCGGCAGCGACCGGAGGACTACCCGCTCAATAACGACGCTACACCCATTACGCCGCTTATGTTCAATGCCGTGGGCGGCAGCACCATCCACTGGAGCGGCCACTTTCCGCGCTTTCGACCGTCCGACTTCCGCGTGCGGACGCTGGATGGCGTTGCCGACGACTGGCCCATAACGTATTGGGACCTCGCGCCGTTTTACGAGGAAAATGACGCCAACATCGGTGTCTGCGGCGTGAACGGTGATCCCGGCGGCCCACCGCGAACGCCCCGCCAAACGCCTCCGCTGGGGCTAGACACCGCCTCAAGAGCGTACATTCGCGGCTTGGAAAAGCTTGGCTGGCATTGGTGGCCTTCCGACTGCGCCCTCATCACAACACCATTCGGGGAAGGGCGGCAGGTATGCAACTACTGCGGCCCGTGTGACATGGGCTGTCCGCGCGGCGCCATGTCTAGCGCGCACGTGACCTACTGGCCGATCGCGTTGGCGCAAGGGGCGCGCCTGATTGCGCGCGCCCGCGTGCGCGAAATCACGGTAGACCGACGCGGCCGTGCCAACGGCGCCGTCTATTACACTGCTGACGGCGGCGTCGAGCAGCAACGCGCGCGGGTCGTAGTTGTCGCTTGCAACGGTATTGGCACGCCGCGTCTCCTGCTCAACTCCGTTTCGAGCCACTTTCCCCACGGCCTGGCCAACTCAAACGGGGTCGTGGGCACGCATCTCATGTTTCATCCCGTAGCGTTCGTCACCGGCATGTTCCCCGAGCCCGTGCTCGGGCATCAAGGACCGGTCGGCCTGCTGCTTCACTGTCAGGAGTTCTATGAGACCGACATAGAGCGGGGCTTTGTGCGCGGCTTCCAATTGCAGCTCTGCCGCGACAGCGGGCCGCTCTCAACTGCTCTCGGCAGTTTCCCTGGAGAAGGAGTGCCCTGGGGTGCAGACCACCACCGCCTGCAACACCAGCGCAGCGACCACATGCTAACCGTCGGCCTTATGATCGAAGACCTGCCGGAGGCGCACAATACGGTTGATCTCGATCCCATACTGACAGACGGCAACGGCATTCCAGCGCCGCGAGTCTCGTATACCGTCAGCGAAAATAGCCGCAAGTCCCTCGACTATGGCATTGTCCGGGCGCGAGAGTTACTGGACGCCGCGGGCGCCCACACAGTACTAAGCCAAACGCTTACACAAGAGGCGGGCTGGCATCTCATGGGCACAGCCCGCATGGGCGATGACCCCCGCAGCTCCGTGGTAGATCGCCACGGACGCGCGCACGATGTCCCCAATCTCTTCATCGTGGACGGGAGTCTCTTTGCCACGTCCGCTGCCGTGAACCCTACCAGCACCATTCAGGCCCTCGCGCTCTACGTCTCCGATTGGCTGAAGCAGAACTTCCGGGAGGTGGCGTCATGACCGAGCAGCAAGAGAACGGCACCATTCTCACCACTGAGCAACTAGCCCTGCTGGAAGCCATTCAAAACAGGCTAATTCCTGCCCAAGACGGCATGCCCGGCGCGGGCGACGCCGGATGTCCTATGACGATCGATCGCTTCCTCAGCGAGCGTCCTGCCCTACGACGCCCAGTGATCGCCGCCCTGAATGCTGTCGAGGCCGCGGCCGCCAGTGCGGCGTCCGAGGCAACAGCAACGACAACGGCGGGATCCACTCACATTGCTTTCTTGTTGCTCACCGACGCGGCGCGCGACGAAGTGCTTAGAGGCGTAGAGGCAGCCCACCCGGAGCTATTCAAAACGCTGCTAAATCAAACCTACACAGCCTACTATACGAATCCGGCTGTGCTGCTCATCCTTGGCTGGAACCCACCGCAACCGGAGGGATTCGCTACCCCACCGCCGTTTGACGAGGCACTCCTTGCCAATGTGAAGCAGCGCGGCAAGGTCTGGCGAGACGCCTAGCCGCCAATTCGGTTTGGGAAACCGGTAGGCAGGCGTTCAGGGTGACTGCAAAAGGGCGGCTCTCTAAAGCGGCATGAATCTATCCCTATCCAGACGGCGCAGCCCTTAGCTATCTTCATGCGACGACCGCCTCGCAGGCGGTGGGTTTGGCGTGCTCTGAAGTGCACTTGCCGCTTGCCTACGCCAGCATCATCTCCGCGGGGACTCCCAATTTCGGTAGAATGCGGATCGGCGCTCGCCGACCAGATGCTCCAATTCCTCTCCGTGTATCTCGTACCTTTGGAAAACGTGTTGAATCACCTCCACACCCGCCTCGAACTCCGGCTGCACGACGTCTGAAGCACCGGCATCGCGAAGCTTCTGGATTGACTCACGGCTACCCGCCCGCGCGATGATATCGAGCGTAGAATTAATCGCGCGTGCGTGGCGCACCGCAATCTCCGCCACCACGTCATCGTGAACGAGCACCGCCAAGAGCGACGCCTGCTCAAGTTGCGCGTGCCCAAGCACCGCACGATTGCCCGCGTCACCATAGACCACCGGAATGCCGCTCTCTCTGAGTTCGCGAACCGTCAGCGGATTGTATTCCACGACAACATAGTGAATATTCTGGAAGTCAAGAGCATCGGCCAACTCCCGTCCGACGCGCCCGAAGCCGCAGATTACTGCATGGCCTCGATACAACCCCATCCAAGATGGAGCCGTGTCAGGTTCTGCAAATCGTACACCAATGACCGGCAAGGCCCGCAATATGCGGGTAATCTGAGGCTCGAGCAGCAAAAGAAACGGCGTCAGAATGATGCTGATCAGCGCCGTGCTTATGGCCAGGTTGAAGATACCGGTGGGCAGAGCGCCTGCGCCGACACTAATCTGCGCCAGCACAAAAGAGAACTCGCCCACCTGCCCCAAGCTCAGCGCGGCACGTACTGCAGCGTGTGCCGGAACGCGCAGCATCAGGAGCAGTACCATCAGAATAGCTATTTTGCCAAAAACCGCCGCAGCCAGCGCAATACCGACCGGGCCTAGATTACTAATCAACCAAACCGGGTCAAGCAACATCCCAATCGATACGAAGAAGAGTGACGCAAATAAGTCGCGCATTGGTACGATCTCCGCCACGACTTGCGTGCGAAACTCCGACTCCGCCACCACAAGCCCGGCGAGAAAAGCGCCGAAAGCGAGCGAAAGACCGACGAATTGGGTAACGAAGGCGGTGCCGAGGGCGAGAGCAACCACCGCGAGGATCAGCAACTCCCGCGACTTGCCTTGGGCAATATGTGTCAATAACCAGTGCGCCGCGCGCGCGCCAATGAAGTACGCGCCGATACACACCGCCGCCGCTTTTCCGGCTAGGAAGAGCAAATCGACCACCACGTTCTCGCCGCCTGCCGCCAATGCCGGCAGAATGACAACCATCGGTACTACTGCAATGTCCTGCAGTATCAAGATTCCCAACGCGATGCGGCCGTGCAGCGCCTGCAACTCGCCGCGAGTCATGAGCACCTTGATTACCACGACGGTGCTCGAAAGGGCGATAACAGCGCCGAGCAAGATGCCCTGCGTGAGCGAAAGCCCGAGCATTCGCCCCATCAGCGGGCCGAGACTCATCGTCAGGACTATCTGCCCTACACCGCCAACGACCACGATGCGACCGAGATGACGCAACTCGCGTAGGGAAAACTCAGCGCCTACGGCAAAGAGCAAGAACATTACACCGATTTCCGCGAGCACTTGGACGTCGTGCTGGTCGGCGCGCAGCAGGGGGCTGAACGGCCCAATGGCAATTCCGGCAAGCAAGTACCCCAGAATCACCGGCAGACCCAGTCGCTGGGCAACCAACCCAAAAAGGAAAGCGGCAAGAACAGCGACGGAGAGGTTTAGCGCTAACGAAACGTCAGGCACGGCATTTCTCCCACACTTCCCTCAAAGCGTGCTCAATTGCAGCGGGCTCATTGGTGCTCCCCGCAGACTTGGGAGGAATAATCGTTGCGTTCGTCCAACCCATAGTATCAGACGGTCCTCGTGTCAAATGCCCTAACCGACAGACCTTGTCAGAGTCTTTCAGCCACTCAGGCCCAGGAAACAAGGAGGGATTCGCACACTCATTCGAATGCAAGACCAGCATTGCCAACCAATCGAGAAGCTGCTATACTCTCTTGCGGACGACGAAGTCTGGGGCTAGGAGTTCTTGAACAGAGATTGGAGTGAGCAATGGGCTTCCTGGATGCATTGTTTGGCAAGAAGAAGTCAAGTGGCAGCGTCCGCACTATAGTTAAGGTCGGCCCGGGGGAAACCCTTCAAGACATTGCACAGCGCGAGTACGGCGATGCCAGCAAATGGGATGTTATTTTTCAGAAGAATAAGTGGCGCTTCGAAGAAGGAGACCCAAAGACTATCTATCCCGGCATGGATTTAGACATTCCCGAAATAAACTAGGAATAGCCGCGCTTCGTCTCTACCACACTAGCTTGAATAAAAGGCATCGACGCAAACCGTCGATGCCTTTTGCTTCTCATGCGCTCGCAGCCGTCAGCATCTCCCGCAGCGCTTTGGCAGATTCGATTGCCGCGGCCTCCGGCGGGCCGCCTTCCACCTGGTAATGCATCTCTAGCGTATACACGCCATCGTAGCCGTCATTAGCCAGCGCGCGAAACTGACCTTCGTAGTCGGTATTGCCCTTGCCTACGCGGCACGCCTCGACCTCACCATTCACGCGCCGCGCGTCTTTCACGTGCATGTGCGCAAGATGTGGCTTGATGGCAGCATAGTGCTTCGGGTAGGGGTCTTCATCCGCCCAGAGGCAGTTGCCCGGGTCCCAGATTGCCTTCAAATGCGGTGAACCGACCGCCTCGATCAGGCGCTGCGACTCTTCACCTACGCCCGCATAGCACGACGGCTCGTTCTCCATACAGAGATCGAAACCGTGCTTGGCAGCAATGTCGAGCGCCGGACCAAAGCGCTCCACAACCTTAGTGAACACTTCTTCCGGATCGTCATCTCTCCAGAAAGAGAAGCAGCGTACCACACGCGTGCCGAATCGCTCGGCCAAAGCAAAACAGTGCGGCAAGAGCGCCAGATGCTCTTCGTAGGTCATTTCCTGCGCGCCAAAGGTGTCGCCTTCGATCTTTCGCTCCCGGCCTTCCAGTGGGCACTTGAAAATCGGTGTGCCGAGTGCGCTCACTTGGATGCCGTTCTGCTTGAGGAGGCGTTCCACATCATCCAGCCCGTCCGGTGAAAGGTCCATCAAGTTCGTGCCGTTGACGGTGCGTAGCTCCGCATACATGATGCCGTGCTCGCGCATCACGCCTAGCCCCGTGGCAAAGTCCGGATGCACCTCGTCAGTGAAAATCCCAATTTTCATTATTGTGCCCTTCTCTAATCTTTCGAATTGCCCTTGCGTATTATACTAGAAGCCCTGCCCCATCGCCGTGACTTGCGGTAATGCGCCCACGCTACCGTGCCGCGTTACACGCAATGAGCACTCCGACCGCAAACACACTATGGCCGTTCCAACTACGCGCCGTCCGCTTCCGATGCCGCCGTCGCCTCGGACAAGTCCAGTCGCGGCCGAGCGAATCTGCGCAGCGCGGCCGCGGCGAGTACGGTTGCTGCAAGAGCAGCCGTAAGGGCCGCGCCAAAGAGTGCCTCGAAGGATATGAGATCAGCGAGAAGCCCACCCACCGGGGTTAGGAAGATCAGGACTCCAATCAGCGTGTTCGTGAAGCCCATGTAGATGATGCGATCTTCAACCGGTGAAACTTCGATTGCGAGAACTGAGAACGTGATTTCCTGCCCGCCGGTTGCCATGCCGAGGAAGACGAAGAGGGCAAGAAAGACCCAAGTGACCAGAGAAGGCGCAGCCTGAGAAACTGTGAGCACTTGCGCCGTAAGCGCCAGCACCGGGGGCAGCACGCTGATCAATGTCGTCGCCACCAGCAGCAGCCAACCGCCGCCGCGCGCCCCCAGCCAACCCCAGATGACGTTGCTGCCAATCACACCGCCCATGAGTGCAATCGCGGACGAGCCCACCACAGATGCCGGTAGCTGCAACACATTGGCGCCATACACCACATAGAAAGGCACTGCGATAAAGGTAGCCATGGCCAAGACACGAATGATGACGTACGTGCGAAACGGCGGGTCGCGCAGGACAATCTCCCGGATGCGGCCCAAGTCTTGACGCATGGTGCGATTTGGGAGAATTGAGGGTCCCGCGGGCTCCCTCACGCAGCTAAACGACAAGTACCCAATTGTAGTAAAGACCCACGTCAGCATAAAAAGCAGCCAAACGTGTTCGAGACTTCCTTCCGAACGTTCGAGTACCTGGCGCACGACGAGACCGGCGACCAGAGCGCCAATGCCGCCAAAGAAGTTACGCAGCGAAAAGAACGTCGAAAGCCGTCGGCGCGGCACGATACGCCCGACCACGTCGAAGAACGCCAACCCCGTAAAGCCGCCCGAAAGAGAAGCGATCGCCGTGAGCAGAATCAGTGCAGGCAGCACGATGTCTGCCTGATCCGGCACGATAAGCACTGTGGCCGCCAGGAGCGCCCAACAGGTGCTGCGTACTACCGCGCTGCGCTGATAATACTTGAGCTTGTACCGTTGGCGTTGCATGTAGTTGATCAACAACAACTGAGGCAACGCCCAACCCCCCATCTGCATGGCGGGCAGGATACCTATGAGCACGTTGGACTGCGTAAGCTGGCTCACGTACCAAGGCAGCACCACGGTTGCACTCGTAAAGGCCATACCGGTGCTGTAGCTGACGCCATTGAGGACACCGAGGATGAAGTTCCTACGGCTAGACAAGAGATGGTCTACCTTCGCAGGCTACGTGGATGAAGCAACGCCGGGGAAGCTGTACATTCAGGATTCATAACGTGGCAGTCATGCACTGCGCACGATGGCATCAGTCATACGGCACACCCGCACCAAAGCTCCCACATCATGGACCCGCACCAGATCAACACCTTGCGCGATTGCCAGCGCCACTGTTGCCGCAGTGCCTTCCAACCGCTCTTCCGGAGGGAGATCGAGCGTTAGCCCGATGAAGGACTTGCGTGAGGTGCCGATCAATATCGGCTGCCCTAAACGCTGGAGCACGCCGAGGTTGCGCATGAGTTCAATGTTCTGTTGCGGTGTTTTGCCGAAGCCGATCCCAGGGTCGACAATTATGTGCTCAGCCGCGATTCCACAGGCAGTTGCCCGCGACACTATCTCTGCGAGTTCTTTTGTCACGTCTTCTGCTACATTGCCGTACGAGACCTTTCCATAAAATCCGCCAAGCGCCGACTGCTGCGAATTGGAACGACGATTGTGCATTAGCACCACCGGCACGTTCAGGGCCGCAACCGTTGCTCCCATGGCCGGATCGCCGCCTAAACCCCAGACGTCGTTGACCATTGCTGCTCCGGCATGTACCGCTTCACGTGCCACGTCTGCTTTGTACGTGTCGATCGAGAGCGGCGCCTCTACCTCGCGATGGATCGCCTCGATTGCAGGCAGCACCCGGTCAAGTTCCTCTTGCAACGAGACTGTGTGCGCGCCGGGTCGGGTCGACTCACCCCCGATGTCGAGAATATCCGCACCTTGTTCCACAAAGCGCGCGGCCTGGGCAACGGCGCGCCGCACGTCTCCCCCAATTCCATCACCGGAGAAGGAATCCGGCGTCATATTGAGAATACCGACCACGTAGGTGCGGGAGCCCCAACGCAATGTGCGGTTGCCGCAACGTGTTTCTTGCGGTCTTGATACATGAGCCGGCGGCGGCAAGCTCATGCATCTCCCTCTGGCGATGGCCGGACGGAGGCATACTGGTACCCGTGTATTAGCGTATCGCCGGGCCTAACGTTCGCCACATAAAGGCTTACCCCCGGCCCCAGGCCAACTTGCACGATCTGTTCTGTCCGGTCACTGGTGTTCCTTCCCATGTCCGGCAAGATAACCCGCGTGACCCCCTCCGGAATGATGAATTCCTGGCGAGTTTCCCAATATTGGGGATCACCGGGGTCGAAGAGCAAGCGGAAAGAGTATTCCTGCAGATAGTACTCAAGTTGATGGGAACGGTCGAAAGCCACGATCAGCGTCTGCTCCGGTGCGTGGTTCAACGTAATGTACCGCACCTGCTTGGTGAGTATCTCGTCGATGTGACGGATCTCCTGATAGCGTCCTTCACCGGCAGCAAAGAAGAAGAGCAAGGTATTGGAGATAGCAATGACAGCAACCAGCACGGTCGTGATGCCAATAGAGACTCGATGCGGAGTCAGGGCGGTCGTTACCATACCGCGCTGCGTCATCAGAAACCGGTACGCCTGCTCACAATCGCGCGCAAAGCCGCGCATGGCTAACGCGGCATAGATGAGGAGTCCGGGCAGAAAAGAGAGCACGTAGCCCGGATTCCCGATATGGGCGAGCATATAGAATACGAAAGGTACGATCATCCACAGCAGAATGATGCGCGTGCGCGCATCGCGCACGACCTGCTGCGGTGAAAAGTATCGCCCCAAGAAGTAGATGATCGGCAGAAGAGCCAGACCAACCCCATTGTAAAGCACTGCCGCAAGCGTGCGTCCATTGTCGAGCATACTCTTGAGATACGTCACGAGACCGGTAGACTGCCCGACCCAGAAGCCGTAATGCTCGCCCGACGCCCTCGCGTACGCCTCCCAGCCGCCGGAGAGCTGCACCGTTGGCACTCCCCACGCCAGCACTACCAGGAGCATTACTCCAATGCCGCCGACGAGACTCCGCAAACTCCTCCCCCACCAAGCGTAAACCCACACGGGCAAGAGGAATAGCAACAGATCCGGACGGAATCCCGCGCCAAGGCCCAACACAAACGCAGCAGGGATGATCAAGTTGTGCGACCCGAATTTCGTCTCGGTCAAGAGCAGCAACACCAGCGTGCTAAACAAGGCGAGAAAAGCGTAGGGATACGCCACCTCGCCGTGGGTCCAGAAAAGACTGCTCGTCCCAAGCAACAGGGCGCTAACAACCCCTGTCTGCAGCCCGTAGAGCCGCCAGCCGAGAATGAACAGACACCACACCGCCAGACTGCTTGCAGCCAGCGATAAGAGCACGTAGCTCGTGTTGGCGTCCAAGCCGAGACTGTACAAGAGCTTGGCACTCGCTACGTATAGCGGGTACCCGGGAGGTTGCGGCTGATGAAAGGCCACGTTGTATTCTTCAAGAGCATAGGCAAAATTTGCAGAATCCCATGCGAAGAGCGCCTCGCTGCGAAAGGGGATGCGGCTGACTAGCGTGACCAGGAAGAAAACGCCACTGAGGAACCACCCCAGCCGAGTCCATGCCGCTAGACCTGAAAGCAAGCCACCCGTTATTCGTGCTGTCTGTTCCATGAGCGCAATTGGCTAGCGTTTGTGTCGGTTAGAGAAGTTTACATGGCGGTGTGCAAGAAACACCAATGTCTAATTCTAGCGGTGCCGTAATCTACGGCGCAAGCGCCATAATCTGCGTCGTTAGCGCGGAAGTCGGCGGCGCAAGTAAAAGGGCTTAGGGAGTCTGCAGAAAACGGCTTGACTTGCTCTTGGACTCCCTGCTATGTTCCCCTCTGTACTGCTTAGTTGTGTGTAGTAGATTTAGAGGCACAGTTTTCTAGGCATTTAGTGATTCTCTTCTCGCGGCTCATCGCTTTGCTGGACTGCGGGGCTTGTATCAAGAGAAAGCGTCACTAGGAGGTGGCCATATGGATCAAGTACCAGTCGATGACTTTGGCATAGAGCGGGTGGATGCCGACCAAGACAAGGCAGTCTTGAAACAGGTCGCTAGCGAAGTCAGCGAGATACTCACACCGAATGAGAACATCCTGTACATCGCGCATCAAGGATGGACTATGATCGGGCAGAAGCTTGACGCTGCAGTAGCCACTAACAACCGCATGATCATCTTCAATCGGCATCGGTTCAGGGGATTCTCGTTCACCGACTTCCTTTGGGAAGACGTGCAAGACGTGAAGATTCGCGAGGGCATGTTAGCGTCATACCTTGAATGTAAGCTGACCAACGAAGAACGTCACTACATAAAGGGATTAATTAAGAAGCAAACCCGCATCCTTTACAGCATTTGCCAGCAGAAAGAGCAGGAGTGGAGGGAGCGTCGCCGCGTGCGAAAGATGGAAGAGGAGCGTGCCCGTGCTGGCGGCACTCAAATCTCCATGCCTGCGCAGGAACTAACTGGATCTACAAGTGCTGAAGATCCAGTGGCTAAGCTGGCAAAGGCTAAGGAGATGTTCGATCGCGAATTGATCTCGGAAGCCGAGTACGAAACACTCAAGGCTGAAATCCTGCGGAAGATGTAACTTGCTAGCCGACGCTTTCTCTCTCGCATAACAGGTATTGATTTGCAGACTAGAGTTGCGAAATCGCTCAATAGCCGGTAGGTCTCAATTGTCCCAGGGACGGAGAACATTAAATATGCAGGTGCAACGTGAAGTCTCTTGGATGGGTGATGGTGCCGTTAGAAGTGTTTGTTACAAGCCCGTGCGTGCGGAACCATTTCCCTGTTTCTACTACGCTCACTTCAACACTGCCCGGATTCTTGGTTGAAGAATGTCAGGATGATTTCAAGCAAGATCTAATCGTTTCTACTAGGTCTGCATTTCAAAACCTAGCAACAAGCGCTCCGGCTCTCGTCCGCTCGTCAAGGGTTGCGCTGGCATAGCGGAATATGCTTAGCTAAGGGCAATACTCAAGTAACGTCAACATCCAGGCTCAGTGCTATGAACGTCGTTGTTATCTGCCTCGATACCATGCGCTCCGACATGGTGCATACTTTTGGCGCCGATTTCATCCGCACTCCCGTGCTCGATAATCTGGCAGCCGAGAGCGTGGCCTTCACCGAGGCGTATGGCTGCGCCTATCCTACCATTCCCGCCCGCCGCGCACTCTTCACCGGCATGAACAGCTTTCCTTGGCAATATGGTTTCGATACCCTTGGCTCCAGTCCCTCGCCGCGCGGCTGGCACAAGATTCCCCCGGAACACACACCTGTGGCGGAACGCCTCGTAGAAGCGGGCATCAACACCGGCTTCATTGCCGATACGTACCACATGTTCAAAGCAACTATGAATTTTACGCGCGGCTTTTGCTCCTGGGACTTTGTGCGGGGTCAAGAGTTCGACCACTGGAAGACCCTGCCGCCCGGCGCTGTCGACCCAACCATGTATACCGATGCTGAGCCGGATTCGCCCCGCATGACGGGTATGCTGCAGTACCTGTGGAACCAAGGCGAGCGCCCTCGCGAGGACGACTTTCAAGCGGCGCGCGTCTTCTTGAGCGCCATGGATTGGGTAGAGAACAACGCCGCCTACGGGCCATTCTACCTGTATATCGACTCGTTCGACCCTCACGAACCGTGGGACCCGCCGCTCCACTACGCGGACACATACTACAAAGACGACTCAGTGAAAGACTACATTTGGCCGGTGGGCACTGAGGTGGAGGGCGAAGCGGCCATCGAGCGCACCAAGGCGCTCTACTACGGCGAAGTGACGTTTGTAGATACGTGGATCGGCCACTTCTTAGACAAGCTGGAAACACTCCACCTTCTTGAAGATACGGTCATTGTCTTCACATCCGATCACGGCACTGAGCTCCTGGACCGCGACCGCTTTGGGAAATCTGAAGACCACCTCCAGTGGTTCAATACGCGCATTAACATGTTCATCCGCCATCCCGACAAGCAGCACGCGGGCAAACGCCTCGACGCTTTCGTCCAACATCAGGACGTGCCGCCCACCGTGCTCGATTTGTTTGGCGTGCCGCACGAAGGGCTGGACGGCCTCTCCATGTGGCCGCTCGTAACCGGTGAGCGCGAGAAGAACCGCGATTTTGTCATCGCCGGCTGGGGACAACACGCCACTGTGCGCGATCACGAGCACAACTATGTGGTGGACTTCGAGCAAGGGCCGCGCAAGACCGATAGCGGCGGATTCACGGTTACACAGGAGACCGCCGCCCTGCATGTACAAGAGGAACTTTATAACTTGAGCAATGACCCGCTGGAGACGACAAACGTGCTCGAGAGTGAGCCCGATGCGGCGCTAAAGCAACGCGCGCGCTTGGAAGGCTTCTTGGAACAGCAGTTGCCTGCACATCTCGACGACCGCGTGTGGACATACGAATATCCGCGGCGCGTACATGCCAAGACGAGCCCGATCATGAAGAAGATCGTCTCTCGTTAGTCCTCTCGGCGCTTGCCGCTCCATAGGCGGGCCGACACTCCCAATACAGTTCCACCACGTCCTAGCCGGCACCTTGTGCAAGACGCTCCGATCGAAACACTATGGTGGGGACAAACCATCGGCAAAGACGGTTCTCGGTCTACCAACACTCCATTTCTACCCGCCCGAGCGCACGCGCACCTTCTCTTACTCAACGTGCGGCATGTGGGTGGCGTGACTGCAAGCAACCGACCCTCTCTGCTGGAAGCAGATTCGCCGCACGACTAGAGGCGAAAAGCATGGCGGAGGTACACAAGTTGGCCGACGTGCCGGTACCGATTTCCGTAATTCTGCCTGTCCTGAACGATGAGCCGCAGCTTTGTGATACTTTGAAGCAGCCAGCTTCCGTCCTAGCCGCCAGCGGGCTCACGTACGAAATCATCATCGTAGCCGCGGATCTGCAGCATGCAGCCGTACCAGACGCAGCAGGTCTCTCCTCAGTGCGGTTAGTCTCTCAAGAACACGGCTCCGGTTGGGGTGACGCCATCCTGACCGCAAGCGCACAGGCGCAGCACGATCTCATCTGCACCATCGATCTACATACTCTCTACGCCGTGGCCGAAATCCCCCGCTTGCTGCGCGCACTTGAGGAACACGATGCTGCCATGGTTGTCGGTGTACGTATTGGAGTACAAAAACCCATCCCCGCGCGGCGCCGAATCCTGCCGTGGATTCTCGACATGTTGGCATCCGACGCCCTGGGAAGACCGGTCCTCGACCTCAACTCCGGCTTACGCCTTCTTCGCCGAACAACACTACATGAATTCGCCGACCGCCTTTCAGACCCCTCCACGCTACCCGCCATGTTGACACTCCTAATGACGGCCGCTGACGCTCCTGTCTTGTACTTGCCTCTTGATGATGAACCCCGGACACGGTCATTCAGGCTCCGCACGGCGCGTGAGACCTTCCGCCTAATTGGTCTCATCATCTCCGTCGGACTTGAGCACGCGCCCCGACGCACCATAATACTCATGGGGCGCATGGCCCTCATGATGCTTATGATGGTCGCCATGGGCATCATGATGATGTGGATGATGGGAGTGCTGCCGGGGCTATAAGGGAGGTCGCTTCGCGCATGCCTTCAGCCGAATCACCAATGGAAAATCCCGGTGCGAACGCTCCGGAATTTTCATCATTCAGCTAGCTATGAGTCTGTCCGTCAGGAAGACCTTCAGCCTACTGGAATTGGAACTCCACCCGATGTGAACCAGCGCTAAGGTCGGCAACAGCGAAAACGTGTGACACTCCCCCCACGCTGCGCTGGGTAAGCTGCATCGGCTCCCCATCGAGCAGCACCTGTGCAACCTGCCGGCCGTCATAGTGCGCCGGCAATGCCAGCGTCCCGCCGGGCATTGTGTCTTGCGCTTCAACGGTCACGTGCAGGACGCCGCCGGCAGCATCCCAGCGCTGCTCGGTAAGCACGGTTGCCCGCCGCTGCTCGTTGAACGTACACCACGCATCGGTGCTCGGCATCGGCAAGTCTTCCTGCGCCGCGTATTTCAAGACCGCCTCGAACCAGCCCGCCGTACGGATGAATTGCCCGGTATTCACCTTCACTCCGGTTGCGTAGATCGGGTGGAAGTACAGGTGCACCACCGTATGGTAGTGGTCGCGGGCGGCATCGATATACTCCTTGGAGGTGGAGATGGCCTGCTCCTCGCTCAACGGCGGCAAGAAGCTCTTGTCCACCAGCACGTAGTCGTCGCAGAAAAGGGTCTCCTGCTCGAAGCACTCGATGAATTCTCCGTCCTCGTCAATGAACCGCATTGGCAGACCGCTGCCGGTCAGGTAGCCGTATTGAAGGTGGTCGCCCGCCCGGAAGTTCGTGTCCATCCGGAAACCGGCGTCGGCCAGTGCCTTGGCGGTTTCCACCCAGCCCGGCCAGATGACGCAGTGGTGGCGCGTGGTCTTAGGCGGATAGCCGTAGCGCTCCTCGAAGAGCGCGACCTCCTCTTGTATGCGCGTACGCATCTGCTCCACGGTCGGCTTGAGCGAATGCCAGATGTGAGGTCCTGCCGAGTGGCCCCGCTGCCGGTAGTCGCGCTCCATCTCCGGCGTGAGGTGCGGCAGGTGCTGCTCCATAAGGTAAACGGTGTACTCGCCGCCGTGGGCTTCCACCATGTTGGTGTACCACTCCATCTGCGGGCGGGTCATGCCGTCGCTGTCGCCGTTGAAGAGCACCATGGCTGGCGCGGCATCCGGGTAGTACCAGAGACGCGCCAGCGGCGCTTGCGGCGCGCAGGCCCAATCCAGAACCCGCACAAGCAATTGCTGCTGCAAGTCGGCTTGAGGCAGATCGAGCAGCGTGCGGTCGCGGTAGCCGAAGAAGAGGTCGCTCGGCGAATACAAGCCGTCGCCGTCGGCATCCGGATTTGGGCCGGTGCTCGCTTGGTCGCGGCGGCCTTGGTGGAAGAGCACCGTGGACGTTGCCAGGTCGTAGGTAAAGACCGCGAAGCGTCCCGCGCCATAGCTGCCGGTGACAATCGCCGGATACGGCAAGGCCCAATCGCGTCCGGCGATCCAGGCCAGCACGCGCTCACGCCCGCCAAACTCGGCGTACATGTCCGCCGTGCCGTGAAACTGCAAGAAATCGCCTACCGCCGCAAACCAAAGCGGATGGTCTCGCTCCGGCGCGATGTAGGCTTCATTCGCCGTGCGCCGCTGCTTTTTGCTAATGCCGAGCTCCGCAGCCGTCTCGGCGGAGGGACGTAAGAATACCACCGGCGTGCCTTGGCGCAGCACCTCCAGCGCCGCCGCTTCCGCGCCGGTATCCTCGCCGCACGGCGCCACGATCACTGCCTGCCGATCCCTGAGTGCGTCTGCCGTCAACGGCATCTGCCGTACGTCATGCTCCTCAGCACCGGTCAGCCCCTCGGCAAAGAGCATCTCCAAAACATAGCGCCCAAGCGGCGCGGCTTGAGGATCATAGCAGCACAGCGGGGGCAGGCTTGTAGTCGGAACACTAGATGTCATGTACTCTCCCTCACACGCGTATTTCCACTTCCGTTCACCCTTCCACTGTGACGTGCTCATTGGTGTCATTGCGAGCGCTGCGAAGACACTCAGAGTGAATTCCTATGTCCTCCGTTCAGTGTTAGCTAACCACGACAGTAGGTTGGGCCAATGCATGCCATCAAGGGCAAGATCTATGAGAGCTTCTTCAGGGGAAGGAATTGCTAAGGGTCGCGGGGGTCTTGAAGAAGTTCTCCGAGACAGCTCAGTTCCTCAAGGCACTTAGAGCAGAGACTGGTGATCGAAACATCTCCCCTCAGCCCTTTATCGAAAAGGTGGCTGGCAAATACTGCGCTTGCCGCAAAGTGAATTACGTCCTTGTGATACTCTTCGGCGGAAGGCGTAGCTGGTTGCAATGCCAAGAGACTACGGCCTTCCCTAGCCATCACGCCAGCGCACTCTCTCGCGCTACCCCTCTCGAAATTGCCTCCTTTGCCGCAAACATCGAAGCTGCTTGCATCGCCAAAGCTTTGGTCACCGTGTTTCTCAAGAAGTCCATAGAGAAGACAAGCGCACTCTTGGATAAGGCACTTGTGCTTTGATACTTTCCCGTAGTAGCTGTCATCTTCAAGCGATATCCTAGGCATAGTGGAACCTCGCATCGCTAAGTGCTACCAGTTGACGTTGGTAACCCGATCCATTAACAAATCACTGACTCTATTCTACCAAGCCAGACGGGAAGGCAGGCTGACACGGGGACCAACTGGGGCAACTGGATCCTAGCTGCGATAGCTTGAATAATCAGCGCACTTAGCTGCGCCAATGCTCGGCAATGCGCAGCTTAGCGCGATCTGGAACAATGCGGCACGCTATGTAAGAAATTCCTTGTCAACCCCCTTGGATGCCTTCACGTAGTTGCCTTCACGTAGTTGCCTTCATGCGAGAGGGTAGCGTTTAGTTCTTGTACCAGGGATTGGGAATAGCAGTGACGGTAGCCAGGTCTTTGCCAGTCAAGAAGTCACGCAATTGCCGCCTTTTCTCCCAGCAATGATAGCTGCTTCCTGAGCCGGAACAATCTCCAAATGCGCCAAGACTCTCCGCAATGAAATAAGTAGGAAGTACTGCATTCATTGAATTCTCAGCCCGCGCCACAAATTCAACTCTTTCATCAAGCGAGCTAATGTATTCTGCCTTTAGGAAAGTCGTCATCACCGGGCCTAGGTGAGCGTTGGATTCTAGATAATCGTACACCTCATTGGCAAGCTCCCGCCGAGAGTTCCCTACGTAGGCGTTGAAGAATTGCCGCCATAGCTCCGGCGTAGCATCCTCCACGCCACGGCCAGTCGCGTCAAGCCATGGCAGAAACAGTGGGTACGCTAAATAGGCATACTTTTCCGCGGCACCCTTATAGATGATGTAACCGTAGGTACCTGGCTTAAAGCCTGCCTCTTCCAGCAAGAAATGAACATAATCTGCTGGGCTGAATTCCCCCCAGGGCAAGACCAGCACCGGGCTGGGTGTGGGCGTCGGCACTGGCGGCGGCTCTCCGAATTGGGCGCAGTATTGCCGGTAGTGGTCGCTGCTACGGACCCAACTCTGCAAACGCTCGTCAAGGTAACGCGCCAGAGTGTTATTCGCTCCTTGTTCCAATTGTGTCGGGTCTTGCTTGCCGTTTTTCCCAAATGTCTCTAACCAGAATTGGGCTTGAGCCGCATGCTGGTCTGAAATTCTCGCGATACACGCTGCCCAAGATTGCGGTTCTGCTGACTCGGTGTAGTGGGCCAGCCCTAATGTCGGCCAAATCAGCCCGAAAGCGAGCGCTTCAGGACTTTCGTTGCGATACGCTTCATTGATGGTAATGCGCAGGGGGGAGACATCCCATCGGGATGTACTATCTCCCAACGGCTCGAATTGCGCGATTGCGGCTAAACGGACAAGAGTCTCCGCGACTTCACTCCCAGTCGGCGTGGAACGCATCACGTGGAACGCGTGCGCAAGGATTGGGTTTATAGCCGGACGTGCCTCGCGTTGGAGGCTGGCTGTGAGTTGACCCGGAGGCACCTCAGAAAGCAACTCCAAGGCACTATTGGTAAACCATAGCTTGCTAATAACTTTCTGCGTGGGGCAGCAAGTCGGATCACCAGGCGCAAGCTGCACCATCTTCACCGTAATGATTCCGTCTTGGATCGTTACAGAGCGAAGCCCTATATTGAGACCCAGATAGGCAGAGTCAACGTGCACCGGCTCACCGTTCCTGTTGAGAACGGCAGCGAGATACCGATGCACAGCGTTTCCATCTACCAGTGACAGAACTACCGCAGCATCGTTAATGCCGTCACCATTCAGATCGCCAAAGTCGAGAAAGGGCTGTACGGCAATCCGTCCATAGGTAGGCAGTCCGGCTGCGTATTCAGCGTTCCGCACCGCGTCGCGGGTGAGTGCGGACGTTGTTGCTTGCCCCGTAATGGCGGCATAGTCGGCTTCCCACTCGAACCGCTCGGTATTGAGACGTTGTTGCAAACCATCGGGACCGTTGACCCAGGTACGGTAGCCGTCAGTGAAGGCGGTCCAGTTATCGGCCTTGCGCCAAGCGAGCAAACCGCCTGTGGTGTGCTGCTCGCTGTTGCCGATGGCATTATAGCGCTGGTTCTCCAGGCACTCGCCGACGATGCTATGACCAATGAGGTCGCGGATTGTCTTGAAACCGAGCACGAATTGGCAGTCTGCTGCCAGAGAAACGCTGGGTGTTACCAGCAATAGCGCGATTCCCAGCAAGAGTGCTCTAATGGTTCGGCCCACTGGCTCCCTTTCCCAAGGCACACTTCTCCAGCCGTTCATGCTTCGACAGGCTCAGCACGAACGGCTAGGAGATGCAAGTAAGCTGGCGTCGAATTAGTTTAACTTAATTCGCCGCTGCCACCAACCGCAGTTCCGCCGCGTTTTCCTTCACCTTTACGAAGGCGTCGGCGATGTCGTCCATGTCTTGCTTGGTACCCAGGAAGGGCGACTGTCCCATCCAAAGTGTCTCCTCCCGGCAGAGGCGCTCGGCTTCGGGGCATTCCACCTGGCGATAGTCCATCTGCTTGCCGTAGTAGTGGCTCGTGAGCGGGAAGCCGCTGCGCAGCGAACCATGCAGGGCATCCTGGAACAGCGGGTGTTTGTGCAGCGGACGCACGTAGCCGGTGCTGCAAGGAATCCCCTCGGCATTCACGGCTTTGGCAACGAGTTCGCGTGGCGCGCCCGCGAATTCCTCAGCGTTCATGTACTTGAAGATGAAGATGTGGAGCGCGTTGCGTTTGACAAACGGATCGACGCGCACGTTCGCCAGGCCCTCGATCTCCGCCAGGCGGGAAGCAAGATACGTCGAATTCTCCGCTCGACGCGCCGCCCAGCCTTCTAAATGACCAAACTGGGAGTGCAGGATCGCGCCCATGATCTCAGACATGCGGTAGTTCCAGGAGAGCACCGGAAACTGCGTGTCGACCGGATCGTTCATATCATCGTCCTCGAGCTCCACGTGCGAGCGCCAAAAGTCGTGGTAATAGACCGCGCGCTTGTAGATCTCTTCGTTGTTCGTTGTTACGCAGCCGCCCTCGCCGCTGGTGAGATTCTTGCCGGCCTGAAAGCTCCAACCGGCCGCATCGCCCAACGATCCGAGTTTGCCCTGGGCGTGCATGCCGCCGTGGGCGTGGGCGCAGTCTTCCAACACGAGGAGGTTATGCTTGCGCGCAATAGCGTTGATGGCGTCCATGTCGGCGGCCATTCCGCCGAAGTGCACGGCAAAGATCGCCCGCGTTTTATCGGTAATGTGGGCTTCAATCAAGGCGGGATTGAGGTTGTAAGTTTCCGGGTCGATGTCCACGAATACCGGAACCGCCCCCACTTGCAGCGGCGCGCTGGCCGTCGCCATGAACGAATACGGCGGCACGATGACTTCATCGCCAATTTCGACGCCGGCGGCAAGCACGGCCACCTCGAGCGCGGCGGTGCCGCTGCTCACGCAGAGGCCGTAGTCGCAGTCGTGGTAGCGCGCAAATTGCTGCTCGAACTCCCGCGTGCGCGTGCCGCCCCGCCGCCGGTTCCAGCGCCCGCTGCGCAGCACGTCCGTCACCGCGTCAATCATCTCTTCCCCAACCTGCGGCCAGCCCAAAAACCCTGTCTGGCGCAGTTTCGGCCCCCCGTTGATGGCTAGTTTTGCCACGGCAAATAAGCCTCGCTTTCTATCTGTCACAACATTCGTTATCGTCGTCAGTGTGCCCTATAGTATCATGAGCCGCAGCCGGAGTGATTTCGATCAAGGGAGCCTATTGGCATATGCGGTCAACGAAACGGCACACTCCAATTTTGGAGACGCTTTGTCTGCAGGAGACTACCGCCGCTAAGGTATTGACCGTGTAGCGCGGGGGCTTGTCCCCCGCCTCGTGGCGTACTATGACGCACACAAACGAAACAAAGGGGAAACCAGATGAAAATCGTAGACATGAACGTACGCACGTTTACCTATCCCTCCCGCATCGTGCGGGACGCTGAGGGGCACACGCATCCTGGGCCTGAGCACGAGGCCACCCAATCGCTGCTCACCGTGGTCACGGACGACGGCGCAACCGGCTACTGCTTTGGCGCGCCGAGCCCCCGCGTGCTGGAGGACGTTATCAAGCCCGCCATCATCGGCGAAGACCCCATGTACCGCGAGCGCATCTGGAAGACCCTCCACCACTGGCAGCGCATGTCCCGCGACCTGACCGACCGCGCGCTCGGCGCGGTGGATATGGCGATCTGGGACCTGGTGGGACGCGCCCTGGGCCAGCCGGTCTACAAGCTGCTCGGCGCGACCCGAGACAAAGTGCCGGCCTACGCCAGCACCATGTGCGGCGACGAGATTCCGGGCGGTCTGAGCACGCCGGAGGAGTATGGGCAGTTTGCGTTGCAGTGCAAAGAGCGCGGCTATCCCGCGTTCAAGCTGCATACCTGGATGCCACCCATCGCCTGGGCGCCCGCTCCCAAGATGGATATCGCCGCCTGTGCCGCCGTGCGCGAGGCCGTGGGGGACGAGATGGACCTCATGCTCGACTGCTACCATTTCTACAGCCGCACGGAAGCGCTCTCCATCGGCAGAGCGCTGGAAGAGCTAGGCTACTACTGGCTCGAAGAGCCGATGGACGAATTCAGCACCTCGTCGTACATCTGGCTTGCCGACCAGCTCGATATTCCCGTGGTGGGGCCGGAAACCGCCGACGGCAAGATGTACACCCGCGCCGAGTGGCTTGCCCGCGGCGCGGCTGACATCAGCCGGGGCGGCGTGAGCGACGTGGGCGGCATTACGCCCCTCATGAAGGTCGTCCACCTCTGCGAGGCATTCAACGTGCAGATGGAGGTGCACGGCGGCGGGCCCGGCAACTTGCACGCGCTCTGCGCCATGAATTATCCCGGCAAGTACTACGAGCGCGGCCTGCTACATCCCCACATTGACTACGAGGAACTCGATCCCTGGCTGAATAGCAAGACCGACCCCATGGACGCCAAGGGCTTTGTGCACGTCTCCCAAGAACCCGGCCTCGGCTGGGACATCAACTGGGGCTACATCGACGCGCACACGGTGGCTTGAATTTCAGGGTTTCAGTATCTACATTTCCTTGAAAGCAAGACTGCTAGTCAAGAAACCTCGCGCTCTACAAAAAGCTGTTTAGTTATCGGATAGATGTGATAGGGGCGTTTGCTGTGAGTGGCGTCCTGTGAAGCCAATGAGGTTCACAGGGACTCTATAGAAAACTGCTAACCAAGCGGTCGCGTTTTCGTAATCCGCGAGTTGCCAGAAGCAGTATTGGAAATCGCCGCCTTGAATAGATTGCTCATTTGTTGGAGGGAACCCAAGGAGATTGTCACGCAATTCATCCATCCCTGAATCGAGACCACCTTGAAAGGTCACTGCGTCTATACGGTAGTCTTTGGGAACAGGGGTCTTTTTCTCACGAAAAAAGAGTCCTCGAACGATGCGCCCTGCGACCCGGTTGAGGCGGCCTTCATTCGGCTTAAAGCCAGAAAGGTGCGGAAGATGGATACCCTCAGTGGTAGTAACCGTCAGGTCTATCATTTCGCCCACGATTTCGTGTAGATAGCCTTTTGCCTCGGGACGAGCGTATGAATCCAGCATCTTGTGCTCCATCCGGGTCTGTATGTCCGCACCGAGAGGATTCAACTGCAAGCCTTCAGTGCCCTTGAACGCACTTGCCCCATTTACTATCACGGAGCGAAAGTACTCATCGTCCTTCGACCATCCTTGTCTACACTCTTCACAGCACGGAACGGTAATCAAGTCGGACGGCCGCGGCTTTGGAAAGATGTTCCTAGGTGGAATGTGATCCCTGGTTAGAGAACGCTCCTTGCCGCAATATGCGCACTTTCCCATCTTCTTCGGCTTGTTCAAGAAAACGCTCCCTACGGCAAGAGCTTTATCAAGCTAACGGTAAGGCTGACCGTAAGCGTGACGTTGACGAGAACAATCGTGAGCGCCATTTTGTAGAGGCTAGCAGTCAAGTAGTCCTTCGTTACCGTGTTACTATTGCGCGCCTCGCCAATCGTTGCAACCAGAGCTTCAGCGAGAGGCTTCTCTGCCCCCGATGCCTGCAAGCGTTCTACCGCTTTGTGTGTATCGAATATGTTTTCCATCATGGCTCCTCCTTTTGCACTACCCTTCACTTCAATCAAATGGATGTACCATGTAGGAGCGAATGCAAACGAGGCGATGCCCGCCTTACGCAGGCAAGCAACGGTATTGTACCCATGCTCGCGCTCACCACCGTGCAGCAATACGCGCACGTCCCTTTCTTGTTTTTGGCTTCGGCAACAGTATTCCCCTTACGGTAAAAGCTTTATCAAGCCGACGTTAAGACTGACCGTGAGCGTGACGGTGACCAGAATAATCGTGAGCACCATCTTGGAGAGGTCGATCTTGCTCGCGAGGTGCTGTAGCTCCTCGTCGAGGTACTCCCTTAACACCACATCGAACTGTGACAATAGCTTTCGCCTGAGCCTCATCGAACCCTGCTGCTATGAGCGACTTCATCATCTTATGTGTGTCAATCATAACAATCTCTCTCATCCCAGGACGTATATGCGTTTACTTCCTTATGTCAAATATACCCCAAATCGGCCCTTCACGCCAGAGACGGTTCGCAGCACCAAGGGGGTAGGTATTTACTCGAGATCTGTATTGCCCTGAAGCACGTGCCACAGTGCCACCAGTCGGACGTAGTCGTGAGTCTTGCGGCTATCTCTACATTCATCTCTCCACACCAGATCCACAACCGGCGTAGTGGGAAAGCAGCCTTCTTCTCTCTTCTCTTGGATATACTCTGCTCCGTTGCTATAAACGTCAGCGTATGCTGCCACTGTAAGAGGGTGGTAGCGCCGCAGCCACACTTCCTGTAGCAGAAGCATTTGCTCAGCCGAAACCTGGTGTATCTGCCACTGCTCGCTGTACGGCAAATCCAGCCACTCGATCAGCCACGTGGGGTAAGATGGTGCACACCTTCCTGATTCGGGTTGAGCCTATTCCAACCCCCTCGCCAACTAAAATGGTTAGTTAAGCCTATAGCAATTCTTTCGATATGTATTTTCGGACTGGTCCCCGAAATTCCAAAGCCGATATCCTCGCTAGACCGAAGTCCAATGTATCTCCACATTCCATGTTCGATGATATAGTCTTCAACCGCTTCTTTCATTAGCGCCCGCGCCATGAAGCCGCGTAGTTGGGCGATCGCATCATGAGGAATAGACTCAAGCCCGTTTGCGCCGTTGACCCATGTGTGCAGCCCGTTGGTGAATCGCACAGTGTCATCGGCCTCATTCCAAGTGAGGCTGCCGTTCGTCGTGCGCTGAAAGATGCCGTTCTCTAAGGGGCTCGCGTTCTCTGCACACTCCCCGACCTCATCCGGAATGAGGTCATGCAGCGTCTTGAACCCGCCAAGAAACTCGCACTCGTCAGCCGCCACTGTCGCCGGCAGGCACAGTACTATGATCAAGCCAAGCAGTAAGCCTACAGCCCACCGTCCCCTTGTTACCTTCTCCGGCATGGGTCACTCTCCTTACGCGTAGTGTCTATCCCAAAGCGCTAAGTACCTTGCCTGAGATAGTGTGAATTTTTCTCGCCAAGAAGCGGGGGACAAGCCCCCGCGCTACGGCTTGCTAACAAGGATCGAGCGTATACTTGGCAGGAGAACATTAACTGCCGCAAGGTGCTTAGTAGTTCAATTATTAGAAAACATCCTCTTGTGAGTAGCATACAATATTTTTATGGCTGCACGGCAACGGGTACTTGGGACGATAACCGTAAATTACCCCCACTCCATTACCATGACGTGAGATCGGCGTAGAGGTCTGGCGGTATGTGCACTACTTCACCAGTGTGTGAGGATTCCTCACAGGCCAGGGCTACGGCTACGATGTAGCGTCCCCAAAGGCCATCTACGGGCGGGGTGGTATCGGTTTCGATTGCCTGCACAAGGCCTGCCAACTCCAGCGCAAAAGAATCGCTGCCGGACACCGGCTGCTCGACGTACTGTGTGCCGTGGCTGAGCCAGAGACGGTCGTCGCGGGTTGCGACACGCACACTCGCCTGGGTGCCGACAATCTCGACCTCATTTCGCTCCGGCCCTTCTTGGGGGTAGCCGGTGTGGTGGAGCGTAGCGTGGGTGCCGTTGGCAAAATCCAGCCACGCGAGGCCGGTGTCGTCGGTGTTTTGGCCCACCATGGGATTGCTCACCCACGCCCGCACGGCCGTGATTGGGCTGCCAATGAACCACGTGAGGCGATCGAGCATGTGGACGCCGTTCATATACCACATGCCGCCGCCTTCCGCGCGGTTCAGGAACCAGGGCGGGCGGTTTGGCAGATCGAACGTGCGGTACCAGGTATCCGTGGCAAAGACCACCGTGCCCAATTGCCCGTCTTGGATTAGCCCCCTAGCCGCGAGACCGGCAGGCACAAAATGCTCCGTATGCGCCACGAGCAGCTTGACGCCCGCTTCTTCTGCCGCGGCAATGATGGCATCGCAGTCCGCAACCGTCATCGCCATGGGCTTTTCTAGGAAGACGTGCTTTCGTGCAGCGCAGACCGCAAGCGTGATCTCTGTGTGCAGGTAGTGCGGCAGTCCGATCATGACGACGTCTACCCGGGGATCCGCGAGCAGATCGTCGTGGCCGGCATAGCCGGTGCACGGGTGATTGCGCGTGAACTGCGCACGGCGCACCGCATCCGGCTCCGCGATTGCCACTAACTGCGTCTCCGGCACTGCGGCGACGGCCTGTGCATGACCGCCGCTCACACGGCTTGCGCCAATGATGCCCACTCCATACGTCATGGGTGTCACTCCTGATTATCGGTCGACATTGTGTGCAATTGTCCTTCCGTCCAATGCATTCTGCTCAGACTGCCTTAGAGGATCCTTGCAGAGTCTAGAAAAGAACGTTCGTGCTGAGCTTGTCGAAGCGCGAGCGGGGCAGTCGCCAAACGCGCTAGTTCCGTTCACCCTTCGACAGGCTCAGGGCGAACGGCTAGTGTGCATCAACCTGTCCATGCCGCCTACACATCGCTGTTCAAGGTGGGTTTCTTCAACCATGAACTGTCCTTCGTTGGGCCCAGGATCCGTATTTAATTTGGCCGCTGGCCCCAGCGTGAACCACCTCTCAGAATAACAAAAGAGGCCGGTTCCCGTGCTCAGGAACCGACCTCTTTACAATCTCACTAATTGCGAGCCTACTCCGACACGTTTAGCGCTGCGAGTTGCTCCTGCAAGTTGGCAATGAGCTCTTGCGGCTTGGCGGCCTTGTCGGATTTTCGTAGCGTCAGCCGCCACTCCGAATCAGCGGCGCCCTCGATGCTCGTCTCATAACCGTTCTTTGCCGCTTCCCATGGAATAGTGCCCAGCGCGGGCGCGTGATCAGTCAGTACTTCCAGAGTTTCGTCTCCCTCGAGTTTCTTCAAGGCCTCTGAAGTTTTCATCATGGGGTAGGGGCATATCTCACCGCGCACGTCGATTTTCATGGTCTACCGCTCCTTTCAGTGCACCCAGTTAACGATGCAGTCAAATCTCTTTCAATCATCATCCATTTTGTATCGTAGCACACCCGCATAACGACTCAGCAGTTTCCGCAGTTCATTTAGCATCCAAATGCCGGTCGCTCAAACTGGCTTCGCCACGCGGCACTCTCATTGGGAGACCTACGCGTAACTCGAACTCGCGAGCGGGATTGAACCATCTTTATGAGGATTCGCCCTCACCCCCGTACCAATTACGGGGCAGGCTCTTGCCCTCTCCCTCGATGAGACCTTTGTATAACTCCTTCCCCCTTGATGGGGGTGACGATCTAGCTCACGGCCAGCAATCCCAATCCACCCACGCCCCTCTGGATTCCGGCCCCGTATCGAGTACGGGGCAAGCTTTTCGCCGGAATGACGGAGTCATTCAAAAGCTTGCTCAATGGCGAGGGGTTTCTGCACCTCTGCCCAGGTTATGCAAAGGTCACCGTTAGGGAATCCGCTTGATCGCCTGCACGCCAAGGTATGCGCCCGGCAGCAGTGACAGCCCAAATATCCAGCCGTTGAGCCCCAGCGAAGGGATGGCGGAAAAGAACGCGCCAATCGTGCAGCCTACCGCGATACCGGCGCCGTAGCCCATGAAGATACCGCCGACAGCCGACTGTACGTAGCGCCGCTTCACCGGCGGCACCCGCACCTTGAACTCATTGGCGAGCACGGCAGCGACAAGCGCCCCAATAATCAAGCCGGCGTCGACAAACAGGCCCTCACTCGTCCACCATGAACCGACACCTGCCGTCAGATTGCACCCGGCGAGACCTTCTACGCCGAGCAGCGCGGGGGCCTGAATTCGGAAGAGGCCGCTGACGATGCGGTCCGACCACGCCGACAACTCGCCGGTAACACCGAGCGGACGATCATAGATGTAGAAAAATACGTTAACTACCGCCAGAGCAATCGCGCCGACGGCAAGCGGCCAGCCTTTACCGAACACCAAGCCATATACTTGGCGCAACTTCTCGCCCAATTCCATAGCGGGCATCTCATTCTGCTTGCCCAGCGGAAAGCTCGGCATGGGGCCCGAACGGTACTCCCACCAGTAGCTCAAGAGCACGATCCCGGCGAGGGCCAGTAGCGTGAGCGCCACAGCGCCGCCGTAGCCCAACCATCTTGGCAGGAAGACCGTCGGCATGTCGCTGATGTGGTTCGTCCACCACCAGTTCCAGGTGCGGGCTGAGAGGTACAAGCCAAGCAGGATGCCTGCCATAGTCGCCCACGACGCCACGTACCCCTCGCCGATGCGGTACATCGTGCCCGAGACACAGCCGCCGGCGATCACCATGCCAAAGCCAAAGGCAATACCGCCCACAACCAGGTGCAGACCGATGGGGATCACGTGCACCGCCGCGGGCAAGGCACCGCTTGCGGGGTTCGGCACCATCATTTGCATCACAAGCCAGAAGCCGACGGTGGCAATGCCGATACCCACCGCAAGGGCGCGCATCGTACTGGCGTCATGCATTAGAAATATGTCCCGAAAGCCGGAGGCGAAGCAGAGGCGGCTGCGCTGCAAGATTACGCCGAACGCCAAACCAAAGAGCCACATCACTGCAAGCGTAGCGTTGACCGCTGCCAAAAATGCCAAGAATAGGACTACTGCCGCTACGACGACCACGCGCGCAACCACACGCGACCTAACACGCTGCCTCAGACCGGTTGCCTCGCGTGCTTCAACATTCGTACTCATGATCGCTCCAAGAAACAGACCGATGCTTCAAAAAAACGGCCCAAAACAAACCTGCGCACAGCCCGTAATTCTCAACATTCAGCCCATCATGTCTGGACGTTGAGTCCGTCATTCCGCGCAAGCGGGAATCCATCTTCTCCAAGGCGCGTGCACTCGGCCTCAAACTAGAGTTAAGCCGCCATACACTCTTGGAGTCCTGCATCCAGACTCCATTCATTAGCGGTATTATGACTTAGTTGCTCCAATTTATCAAGTATCCCTGCCCCGGCGCTTGAAGTGCCAAGCTCGGTCTGAATGCCTCGACAGGCTCGGCACAAACACTCTTGCTTCTTCGTCATCGCATGGGAGGGAAATCGCGCATGCAATGCAACCAAGGTCTCCCTGTACGGCGACGGTTGACACTGCAAGTTGGCACCAGCTAGCGTGGTTACGTCCGATGTACGCAAGAATTTGAGTAACGACAAAGAGAGAGAATGCTGTTGGTCAAGCAGAGTACGGCCAACCTGAGCGTAGGGAATCCATGCAGGGAGCAGTAATGACAAGTTGGTCCGCAGTGCCGCAGACACTCTGCCTTGTGCTCTTTCCGCTCAGCTTCATGCTGCTAAGTAATACCGGTCTTCATCCGGGCTTTGACGGGTCGGCAGCGGAGCAGATCGAAGCACTGGCGGCGAACGCAACGCGATGGCGGTGGGTGCACCTCGGCATGGCTGGGGGCAGCTTGCTCGGCCTCGTCGTGTTGCTCACGCTACGGTCCTTAATGCCTCGTTCCCACGTGGTCGTGCATGCGGCCGTAGTCCTCGGCGTCATCGGAGCTGCGGTACTCACCGGCATCTTTGCGCTGGAGGCCACGCTTGTGGTCGAGTTGGCTCAAGCGTGCGTGGAATCCGGGGCGTCGTGCCTTTCGTCGGCAAACCAAACATTTATCGATCGTTTCGCCGACCTTGCACTCAACCGCGTCCCGCTCTTGTTCCAAAGCGGCGGCGCGTTGCTGGCAGCGGTCTTTGCCCTTGCCGTGATGGGGCAGAGTATGCGAGCATTCGTCCTGCGCGAGTCATTGCCGATGATGGTAGGATCAGCGGTCGTCTTTCTCTACGGGCCCGCCCTGCACGGCGTGCCGCTGGGGCTGCCGTTCTTTGGCTTCCTCATCATGCTGGCCGGGTCAAGCGCACTCGCACTTCGCTTGTTGCGAACATCCCAATAAGCCCGCCCGCGCCGCTACCTCGTCTGCCCGGCCCGTTGAGCGAGGCGTTGGCCGCTGGTACAATAGGGGTGAAACGCGACTCTGCCGGAAGTGGCCCGCCTTCAAGCGGGCATTCGCAAAGGGGCGTACGGCCCTGGCCGCACATTACCGGAATTGGCATTGGCGCGTAAACGACACGGCAACGGGGTGTGGCGCAGCCTGGTAGCGCGCTTGAATGGGGTTCAAGAGGTCCCCGGTTCAAATCCGGGCACCCCGACCACCGAAAACCTAACCTTACTCCAGCACCGCCATTGGCCTATCCGGCCCGGTGCGGTCTAGGCACTTACATGTAGTCCTGCCAACACTAGGGCCTGCAGGGCACCTACGTCCGGTGTCCGGTCGAGTTCTTCTGCGGAAACCAGGAGTCTCATAGCGCCGTCGTCATCCAAGATGACAGCGGGCAGCGCAACGTCTAGCAAAGCCGGGTATTGTGTCGCCAGTTCGTCCCGATGAAGGAAGACCGCCGGGTACGGTAACGCTTGCACGAAGCGCCGCCACGCACGCTTCATGCCGAGATTGTCGAAAGTAATCTGGCAGAGGCTACAAGGATAGGTCTCGGGCGAGACTATCTTGTGGACGTAGTCCTTGAGCAACGCAAAGGGCCCGGAATCAGCGTTGTAGACGAATATAATCCGGCGCTGAACTTCCATTTGGCAATGCCCTGCTTTCGTTGCCCGTCTAATTATCCGCCTGAATCCCCGTTACCCTCGAATACCCGCAGACCTTCGAAGATAAATCCGAGAGACCCAAGAATGCGTTCGTCCTGGCGGCTGCTTGCTAAGATCGTCTGCAATCCGGCCTGTCAGACCGTTTGCAGCGGCACGATACTATGGGAAGCAAGAGTCTCATTGAGGGACCCCGAGCGGTAGCCCTGCATATCGAGCGCAACGTACTTGAAGCCGATCTCTTTGAGCGCTGTGACAGTCTGCGTATGGGCGTCGTTCTCGAAAAGCCGGGTCAGGTCTTCGGGGGGCGCTTCGATGCGAGCAATGTCGCCGTGATGACGGACGCGTACCAATCGGAAGCCAAGCTTGTGCAAGAAAAGCTCTGCTTGATCCACTTGGTGCAACTTTTCCAGCGTCACGCGCATGCCGTATGGGATGCGCGAGGCAAGACAAGCGCCGCCGGGCTTATTCCACGTCGGCAGCCCAAGCTCTTTGGAAAGCTGGCGAATCTCATTCTTCTGCAACTCGGCTTCCACTAAGGGCGCCCGGGCGTTGAGAAGCTCAGCCGCCTCCATGCCCGGACGATGATCGCCGAGGTCGTCCATGATGCCGCCGTAGACTATTGTGTCGAAGCCCTCTGCCACGGCAATGAGCTGCATCTCGGTAAAGAGCTCCTTCTTGCAATGGAAGCACCGATCGGGGTTATTGACCGCGTACTCTTCCTTCTCGAGCTCGTGGGTCTCGATAAGTCGGTGCTCGATGCCGATCTCGGCCGCATAGATTTTGGCCTCTTCCAATTCTGTCGCAGGGTAGGTCGGCGAAAGTGCCGTCACCGCCACAGCGTCCCGATCTAACACGGCATGGGAAACCTTCGCCAAGAAGGTGCTATCGACGCCACCGGAAAAGGCGATAAGCGTCCGCCCCATACCGCCAATGAGTTGCTTTAGATGCTCTTGTTTCTCGTACAAATTTGCAGTCGCCATCCGTCAGCCTCCACTTACAATGTGTTCGCACCGCTCATTAGATATGCAATGCTCACTGCGTTTCTTAGTCAACTGTCACCGTATCAGACACAACCTGCAGGGATACTTCAGTAATCTCACCCTTTATAATTGTATACCCGCGCACGTCTGGTTGTGCTGGGTCTGCCAGCGAAATCACCACGTGCACCGCTCCTGGATACCGCTCCGCCAATTCACCGTTACCCATGTCGAATTCCGCTTCGGCCACGTCGGTCGCGGATGGGTAGGCCCGGGAAGCGACGTGGGAATGGAAGATGCCTACTATCTGCCAATCGCGCTCATACTCCACCGTGCGCACGATATGCAGTAGGTCTTCCGGATGTATTACGAAGCGAATGGGGCTAGCGGCCGCGTTCCGTGCCGGAAAGACCGCCAATACGTCGCCGTCCTTGCCGCCCAACATGCCGCAACCTTCGTTGGGCGACTCCGCCCGTACGTGGGCGATCATCTCTTCACGCTGCTGCGCCGTAATCTGAAGCATAGTTTACCAGCGCCTAATTTCCTCATGCTCGTCGATGAGTTGCAGTATTCCCACGAAGTCTACCGTCTTGTGGGGGTGCACGGCACCATGCTTTTCCCAGTCCGCCCGTGAGGCCACCACCGTAACGCAGTCGCGGGGCGGGGAGAGCACGGCTTCCTGCAACAGCACAACCGTTACGAGCCGGTCTTTGCTCTCGGATTCAATTGCGTCCCATGCCGCAGCACTATCGGCGTGGGTGAGAATGTGCAGCACCGCCTCCACAGACATTTGGCTAATCCCTGTTGGCAACCGCACGTTGTTGATTGCCGACTGCATACGCTCACCAATGTTCGCGCAGTGCGCACCTGCAACACACTTCCACTCTACTGTGTGAACCGGCATCGGACAAGGGCGGAGAGGCTGCAAGGCAATGGAAACATCGCGCTTGGTGCGAACTCTGTCCGCCACCAGGTGTATACGCCCCTTCCTCATGTAGTCCCGAATGGTCGCTAGAGACCTTCCAAAGATGAGGACTTGGCGACACTGGGGCAGCACGTGTGTCCTTGGCAAAGCCGGGACGCGCCAATCCGTCCGTACTTCGACGAGCTCAGCACGAACGGACTGTTGCTTGGCAGCTTCCAATCATCTCGTAATTGAGACTTGCTACACTGTCGTACCGGAGGTCACGTCCAGCGTTTGCTCCACTGCGGGCATGCCGCAAAATGCCTCGTAGTCGATCAATTCAGTAATCGTGGGATTCTCGCCGCAGACCGGGCAACTGGGATCGCGGCGCAGCTTTACCTCATGGAAGCTCAGCGCCAACGCGTCGAAGAGCAGCAGCCGGTTGGTCAGCGTATCGCCAATGCCCAAGATCAGCTTTGCAGTCTCTACGGCCTGAATGCAGCCAACGATGCCGGGCAAGACACCCAACACGCCGGCCTCGGAGCAGGAAGGCGCCATTTCCGGTGGCGGCGGTTCCGGATAGAGGCAGCGGTAGCAGCCCTTGCCCGGCTCAAATACTGTGGCCTGCCCTTCAAACCGGAAGATGCTGCCGTGCACCACCGGCTTGTTCAGGAAGAACGCGGCATCGTTGACCAGGTACCGCGTTGGGAAGTTGTCTGTGCCGTCAACGATTACGTCGTAATCGGCGAAGACTTCCATCACGTTATCGGAGTTGAGGTGCTCGGTATGCGGCACCACGTTCACGTCGGGGTTTACTTCTCGCAGGCGATCCTGGGCAGAGGCTACTTTCAGCCTACCGACGTCTGAGTGTCCGTGCAGAATTTGGCGCTGCAAGTTGCTTAGGTCTACCTCGTCGAAGTCGACGATACCCAGCGTGCCCACACCGGCCGCAGCCAGATAGAGCGCCGCGGGAGATCCCAGGCCGCCTGCCCCAAGGAGCAAGACCTTGGCATTGAGCAATTTCCGTTGTCCGAGCGGCCCAACCTCTGTCAAAATGATGTGTCTGCTGTAGCGCTGCACCTGTTCCGGCGTGAAGAGACTGCGCCGCTTTGCAACCTTGCTCATGCGTTCCTCCTTCATCCATTCGCGTCAATAGGCATCATATGTAGTACACGCTGCGCTCGCGTCGTTCTTTCTCACGTGCGACCAGATCGGCGATTGTATGGCGGCTCAAGATGGATTGAAACGCTGACTGAACCTCTTGCCATACTTCACGCTGACCGCACCCAGGCACCAGTGTACAGAACGACACGTTTTCCAGGCACTCTACCGGCGTAAAAGGTCCTTCGAGCGTCGATACGACCACTTCCATTGTGATTTGCTCGGGCGGACGCGCAAGTTCGTGCCCACCTTGCGGGCCCCGAATGCTGCGCACGATGCCGGCCTTGCGCAGTGCGGTAAGCAATTGGTCCAGATACGCTTCCGGTATGTATTGCCGCTGCGCGATTGACGCACTCTGCACGAGCCCCTGCCCGTACCGATGCCCCAAATCTACCACGGCGCGGACCGCATAGTCCGCTTTCATAGAAATACGCATAGCGCTGCTACCAGGTGTGCAAGTAACTAATGTTTACAAATTCACTTAGTTAACATGATACTGGCCGCGCTGTGCGCTTAGCAAGAGTGCAAGTGCGCCATGACGAGTACATCTGCGAGCAAAGCCGATTGCACCCCAAGCCCATGCTGACCGCTGGCAGCAGAGCCATGTGAGCTTGGCCTTGACTGAAGGACATCGAAAACAGCCCCATTCGCTATGAGCGTTAAACGCTCATAGCACTTGAGGTGGCGCCAGCCTACTTTGCACGGGGGCCGGCCGCTGCAGCGGACGGCTCAGCGGCAGCACCGTCAGTAGCCTGCGCAGGAACTTCCGCGGCAATTGGGGCGTCGTCTGATTCGCCGTCAGGTGAAGGAGAAGCAGGTGATTGCTGCGCCTGCGCTCCCTTTACACGGTCGACCAAACGGCGCAGTTGCTGATCTTCGGGTGCCGCTGCGCGTCCCGCCTCGCTTGCCGCCAAGGCCTCGGCTTCATTGCCGGACTCCAAGTGCGTCCAAACGACCATCCGGTAGAGGAAAGCCTGCGCCGGTAAATCGTCCGCCCGCTTTGCCAGCTCCAGCGCCTGCGTGAACTGCTCCAGAGCATCTCGAAACTTGCCCCGCTCGTAGCAAATGCGGCCCAGCACCGCAATCGGCGCGTAGTTTTCCGGGTTATCCAGCACAAGCTGTTCTGCCATCATGGCCGCGCGCGTGTGTTCGCCGGAAGCGGCAAGTTGCTGCGCCAGGGCAAGGGAAACGTCGAGATTTTCCGGCTCCAGTTGTGCCGCCTGTTCCAGCGCGGACACCGACTGTTGATGATCGCCTTGCAGCATGTGTTGAAATGCTAGCGCCATTCCCGTCGACGCTGAAGAGGGAGTTGCCGCAGGCGCCTCAGATCCTTTTGCCTCCACGCTCGCGCTAGGCGCGGGCTGCGGTCGTTTCCGTGAACCGCTTTCACGCGCAGCGGGAGCGCTTTCTCCCTGAGATTCCGTTCGTGCCGGCGGCGTAGCTGATTCCGTTCGTACCGGCGTAGGAGTTTCCGTTCGTGCCGGGGCAGCCTGGGATTCCGTTCGTGCCGGCGACGTAGCTGATTCCGTTCGTGCTGAGCCTGTCGAAGTACGAGGCGAGCGCGCGGGCGCTGCCGCCTGTCGGGATCGCGTTCCCCGTCCACGTTGGCCTGTCGCTTGACCGTTGCTGCTCTTTACCGAACGCTCCAATTCTTGCTTGCGTGTTTGCACATCCTTGTAGCGGCTATCTAGACTACTACAGCGTGCGTAGGCCTCAAGCGCCTTATCCTGTGCGCCAAGCTTCTCGTAAACTTGCCCAAGGTCGTAAAGTACCTCAGCATCCTCGACCTCCTGCCGCACCAGGTCTTCGAGCTCATTTGCGGCGTCCGCATACCGTCCCAAGGCGGCTAGCGTAAGCGCAAGCCAGTGATGGTAGCGAACATGACGCGGCATCAAGCGCACTGACTGTGAAAAGAGGTTTAGCGCCTGCGTCAACTCATCTCGGTCAAATGCGTTGCGACCGAGGCTATATAATCGGCCGGCAAGCATGTTGCGGTCCACATGCGTATCGAGGGTTTCGCCAAGCGGCAACTCCGGCTGGTCGAATCGCGACTGCTCCGTCCGGCGCTTCTCTTGTTCGATTACCAATGAAAGCAGCAGCCCCAGGTTAAGGGAGCCGTCGGCAACGAGTTTCAAGCTGGCATCGCTGCCCACGCCAAAATTACCCACCATGACTTGGACGCCGCGGTCGCGTAGCCGTGAGAACACCGGAATGAAGTCGCCATCTCCGGTCAGCGCAAACGCCTTGTCGTAGAACCCCACGAAATCGAGCATGTCCAGCGACATCTCAATGTCCAGGTTGCCCTTGTAGCCCCCGCCCGGCAGCTCCTTTGACCGCTTATGGACAACACGAAAGCCGTGCGTTACCAGATAGTCGAGTTGCTGCCGGAAACCCTCCACACGCAAGTCCGTGCCCGTATAATAGTAGGCACCCACGAGTGTATCGTTGCCTCGAAGCTGGTCTCGTATTAGATGCCACGGCACACGCATGATGCCGATGTCACGGGCCTGGCGTTCGATGTTGGCCGCATCTATGAAGATCATCAGCCGTTGCGGCTTTGAGGACGGAAGCGGTGTACCGATTGCGGATCGTAGCGACTCTAGCGGATGCCCGCAGGCAACACATATGAGGCTATTTCCTTTATTCAAACTCCCACACGTTGGACAATTCATTACAATACGTCATGCCTCCCTGTTTATGAATTTCATCACACCATTTCGGCCACGTGCCCAGCGCGACCTTAGCTGGTATGATACCATAGCTCATCCGACACAGTGATACGGCAATTTTGCGGAGCCGCCCCATTCTTTGCGTTAGCTTGCCCTGCAGCTAGCAAGACAGTGCAAGAATCACAGAGCTTTGGCAAAGCGGTAGGGACTCTTCGATCGGCTTCTTTAGAGTCAGTAGCATTGAAGCGCGGACGCGCGGTTTGCGGCTCGCGCAATGTGGTGGAAGAGACCCGATGAAGGGTGCATTCTTGATGACCGCGCGGTGCCGTTGGCTCAGTGAACGCATGGTGGGCCGGCTAGCTATGATGAGGAGTTTGTGCGGTGGCGCGTCGCTGACGCGTTCGAGCGACCTTCTTTGGCGCATCCCGGTTTCGGCACTCTCTTTCGGTGAGGAGAATCTATGGCAGCGGCGCGGGTGAGGCATAGAGTTGGCGTTACCGGCTACCCTCTCACGCACACGGTCTCGCCGGCCTTTCAGCAACCGGCGTTTGACCACTACGGGATTCCGGCCGCGTACCGCACGTATCCGGTAACGGCGGAAGATCTGCCCGCATTGATCGCTACTCTCCGCGAGCCGGAGTGGCTTGGCCTCAACGTAACCATTCCGCACAAAGAAGCAGTCGTCGCCCTCGTTGACCGCTGTACCGCTACGGCCCGGACCATCGGCGCCATCAACACGCTGTTCAAGGATGGCGGGAGCCTCATTGGCGATAATACTGACGCACACGGTTTCCTCACCGCGTTGCGCTCCGACGGCGCTACCGATCCCGCCGGAGCGCGGGTGCTCGTGCTCGGCGCGGGCGGGGCGGCGCGCGCCGTACTCGTGGCGCTTGCGCAAGCCCACGCACGTCACATTACTATCGCCAATCGGCATCGCGCACGAGCCGAAGGCCTGTTGGAGTCGCTTGCGGTGGCGCTAAACGCGCAGGAATGTGCCGTGGTCGATTGGGATAGCACAGCCCTGCATCAAGCGGCTGCAAATGCCGACATTATCTTGAACTGTACTGCGATGGGTATGACCAAAGGCCCTGCACCCCAAGAGTCGCCTCTGCCGCCCCACGTCTTTCGCGGACACCACCTGGTATTCGATCTTGTTTACACGCCAAGTCCCACGCCCTTGCTCCACCACGCGCAGCAAGGCGGCGCAAGCACGCTGGACGGCCTTCCCATGCTCGTCTACCAAGGCGCGGCGGCCTTCGAACGCTGGACAGGAAAGCCTGCGCCCCTTAAACTTATGAAGGCCAAGGCACTGGCCGCACTTGGTACATGAGCCTTCGTTCGCTATGGGAGACCGTAGTTCCGCGCCGTTACTGCAGATCCACACTCAGCCTAGGATTGAGAAGCGGGCGCGATTAGACCTGCCAAACGACACACACGCAGAGGTATAGGCTACCGTGCTACGCGTACTCAAGATTCTTACCGCCGGTGAATCACACGGCCAGGCGCTCCTGACCATTGTCGAGGGCATGCCGTCCGGATTGCCCATATCGGCGGAGGAAATCGGCCGACACATGACGCGCCGCCAAAAGGGGTACGGACGCGGTCGCCGCCAGCAAATCGAGAAAGACGCTGCAGAGATACTCTCCGGCGTGCGCCACGGCAAGAGTATCGGCAGTCCCATTGCCATGTTGGTCAACAACAAGGATTGGGAAAATTGGCAACAGATCATGGCGGTAGAACCCGTCGAGACGCCGGTAAAGAAAGTGACACACCTGCGCCCCGGCCATGCCGATCTCGTCGGCGTCTTCAAGTACGGCTTCGATGACATTCGCCCCATTCTCGAACGGTCGAGCGCCCGCGAAACGGCTGCGCGTCTGGCCGCCTCCGGGGTTTGTCGCGCACTGCTAAGCCACTTCGGTATTCAGATCGCCAGCTATGTTTCAGTGCTTGGGCCGATTGAGATGGACGGCGCGTATGAGGTTACGCAGCATCCCGAATCCGTAGACTGGGACGCCCTGGAAGAAGACCCGTTGCGCTGCCCGGACCCCGCTGCCAGCAAGAAGATGGTAACGCTCATCGATGAGATGAAAGCGGCGGGCGATAGCCTGGGCGGAATCTATAACGTCGTTGCCTGGGGTCTGCCGGTCGGATTGGGCAGCCACGTCTTTTGGGACCGCCGTCTGGATTCACGTCTGGCGGCGGCAATTCTCTCGATCAACGCCACCAAAGGGGTCGAATTCGGCTCGGCCTTCGAAAATGCGCGGCGGCAAGGATCTCAGGTGCAAGACCAGATTCGCTTTGAGAAGGGCCGGGGCTTCTCCCGCTTGAGTAATCGCGCGGGCGGTCTGGAAGCAGGCATTAGCAACGGCGAACCGCTGCTCGTGCGTGGGGCGCTGAAACCGATATCCACTATCAAGAGCCCGCTGCCCTCGGTAGACTTGGCGACGCTCGAGCCTGCACAGGCCCACTACGAACGCGCTGACACCACCGCCGTGCCTGCCGCCGGGGTAATTGGCGAGGCGATGGTGGCTATGGTCTTGGCCGATGCGTTTCTTGAGAAATTCGGCGGCGATAGCATGGCCGAGGTCGAACGCAACTATCAGGGCTACATGGAGGGGCTGCCAAAATAGAGAGCGTAGTACTCATCGGCCTATCGGGCACCGGAAAATCCTCCGTCGGCAGAATCCTGGCACGGAAGCTGCACTGGCGGCTCAGTGATACCGATAGCGAAATCGAGCAGCAGGAAAAGCAGCGGATACCGCAGCTTTTTCAGTCCCAGGGGGAAGCGTACTTTCGCGGCGTCGAACAGCGCGTCGTGCGGGAGATCTGTGCCCAACAGCATCACGTTATCAGCACCGGCGGCGGCGCTGTGCTCGATTCGGTTAACCGCGACGCCATGCGCGCCCACAACCTCGTGATTTGGCTCCGCGCCACGCCCGAGACCATCTACAACCGCCTGAAGTGGAGCGTACACACGCGCCCCTTGCTCAAAGCCCCCGACCCACTTGCCAGAATCCACACCATGGCGGATGAGCGGCAAGAGTACTACAGCAAGGCGAGCCACGTGGCAGCGGATACGGACGACAAAAGCCACGAGGCGGTGGCGGACATTCTTTGGAAACAGGTAGAGGCATGGAAGAAGCCCTGATCGGTCGCGACATCCTGCCCGAACTGTCGAGTGCCTTGGCGCGCCACGGTATTGAAGGACGGCTCTTCCTCATCGCCGATGAGCGCGTGGTAGCGCACACCCAGGATAGCGTTGCCAAGACGCTCGCAGAGAACGGCCATACGGTATTCACCTATCTCGTTCCTCCCGGCGAGGAGAGCAAGAGTCTGCGCCAGGCCGAAAGCATCTACCATTGGCTCGCCGAGCATCGGGCCGAGCGGAAGGAAGTTATTCTGGCGTTTGGCGGCGGTGTTGTCGGCGACCTGGCCGGGTTCGTCGCCGCCACCTACCTGCGCGGTATGCCGTACGTACAGATTCCGACGACTCTCGTAGCGCAAATCGACAGCAGCATCGGGGGGAAAGTAGCCGTAGACCTGCCGGAAGGCAAGAATCTCGTCGGCGCGTTCTACCCGTCGTTGATTACGTGCATCGACATCCGCTTTTTGGAGACCCTCCCCCAACGAGACCTGCTCGCAGGCTGGGCGGAGGTCGTCAAGACGGCGCTGCTCTTCGATCCGCCGCTCTTCGCGGAGATTGCCAGCCGGGGCCCCAGCGACCTTACGCCGGATTTCTTGCTGGAGGTCGTCCCTCGGTGCGTGCGCTGGAAGCAGAAGGTCGTAGCGGAAGACCCCAAAGAGCAAGGCATCCGCGCGCTCCTCAACTACGGCCATACCATCGGCCACGCCTTGGAAGCGGCCACCGGTTACCAGACATACCTCCACGGCGAAGCAGTCGCCATCGGCATGCACGGCGCGGCGCGGATCGCCCACCACCTGGGCATGCTTAGTCAAGAGGCATACGAGCAGCAGCAAGCCGTCATCGCTCAATACGAACTCCCCATTCAGTACACGCAGGTGGACCCCGCTGCTATCCACGACGCAATCTCACTAGACAAGAAAAACCGCCAGGGCAAGGTGCGCTGGATCCTCTTGGAAGACATCGGAAAGCCACGCATCGAGAGCGCAGTGCCGCAATCGCTCGTGCGCCAGGTCATAGAAGAACTGCGGGAGTGCTAAAAAGCTGAGAAAGTGCCGACGAGTTAAGAGAGTGCGGACAGGCTAACAGAAGCATTGCGGGTCAACAAAGTGCCGACAATTGAACTCTCTGCAAAGGTGAGATCGTTAGTCCTGAGCATGCCTGTCCTGAGCATGTCGAAGGGTCGAAGGATAAACGGACTTGCTTTCTCTTGATAGACGTGGTTCTAGGCGAGCTTCTTAGAGCTTGTGATGTAGTGGCTTTGCAAGTGCACCTGCTCACAGTGCTTTCGGCGCGGGTATCCCTCCCAATTGGCTAGGGTTATTCGCTAAGAGCGGGGGACAAGCCCCCGCGCTACAAGGAACGGAGCATTTCAACCCGTCATTCCCGCGCACGCGGGAAGGTGGATTCACATTTCAAGTGCAACGTTTGTTTGAGAAATACTTCGGCTGGGGTTTGATAGTCAAGGCACTTGCGCGGGGTGTGATTGTAGGCTTGGATAAGTTGCGCAAAGCGCTCTGCAGACATCTCCGCCAGGTCGGTCTTGCGCGGCAGCACCCGTCGCATGCGTCCGATAGCGTTCTCGATCCCTCCTTTCTGCCAGGGGGCGTGGGTATCGCAGAAGAAGGTCTGGATGCCCAAGTCATGGAGGCGGTAATGGCGCGCGAACTCGGTGCCGTTGTCGAAGGTGACGGTCTGTCGCCAGGCTTCAGGCAAGACCGCGAGCAGATCGTACATGGTGCTGGCGATGGGGTCTGCCGCCTTGCCGGGCTGGCGCGCAGCGATGAGCAAGCGCGAGTGGCGCTCGTGCAGGGCGAGCACCGCGTGGCCGCCTCTGCCAAAGAGCATCAGGTCAGCCTCCCAGTGGCCGGGGGTTTGGCGGTCGGCCGCCGCCTGGGGACGTTCCGCCAGTGGACGGCGCTTGGCAATGAAGGAGGCCGGACTGCGCCCACTGCGCCGATGGGGTCGCCGTTGCGCCTTGCCTCGCGGCAGGTAGTGCCGCCAACTATAGTCCTTGGTGCGCGCCACCTGTCCGTATATGAAGCGATAGATGGTCTCGTGGGAGATGACCGGTGCTCCCGCTTTCTGCGCCATGTGTCCCGCCACCTGCTCCGGCGACCAGCCGCATTGCAAGTACTCCAGCACGGTCTTGCGCAACGCAGCATCCCGCTCCAACTTGCCGCCAACCCAGCGCCGCGCCCACGCCTGTTCAGCGGCATACGTCGCTCTGTAGCCCTGCGTACGAGACCCATTCCGTTTCACCTCCCGCATAATGGTCGATGGCGCGCGATCCAGAGCTGCAGCAATTTGCCGGTACGAGTGCCCCGCGGTGTGAAGTCGGGCCACTTCACACCGCTCTTCAATGGAAAGTTGACGATAGTGTGTTCCCATGGCAACACCTTAGCATGGTGTTGCACTTCGTTTGTGAGTCTAGCGAATCCATCCTTCCCAGCCAGTAGAGGCCTCCACGGGCGGGGGACAAGCCCCCGTGCTACATTCCAGACAATACCGGTGCGCCTGGTTTGCCTCCAAAGGGCCGCCTAGCTCGCAGACCAATCGAAGCACTATGTCTGCCCTTAGCTGCTAAAATGTAAAGAGTGAATCTCGTCCAATCTTTGTACCCTGAGGAAATCAATGGCACAGTTCATCTTCTTCTATAGTGCGTCGCCGGAAGCTATGCAGCGGATGGGAAGCGCTTCGCCCGAACAACAACAAGCACACATGGGTAAGTGGCAGGCGTGGACGGAAAGCAATGCGGAGTCGCTGCTGAATGCCGGGACACCCTTCAGCGGTGGGAAAGTGCTGTCCGGAGCCGGGACTTCTGAAGTAGACGGCACTATGATGGGATTCGCAATCCTGCAAGCGGAGGATATGGCGGTGGCAGAAGCCATACTCAGAACAGATCCTTTTCTCGACCAGGGCGAGGGCTGCACCATCGAGGTCTACGAGTGCATGTCCATGCCGGGATAGACTCGATGTCTACGTTGGGCCAACCAACCGTGTTAGTTACGTAGCCGCAGTCGAAGCGAGGGCACCATGGAATACCGGCAACTAGGCACAACCGGCGTGCGCGTCTCTGAAATTGCGTACGGCACGTTCCCGCTCGGCACCTATTCTGATACCAATGCGGGCATAGCGATGATTCACGCCGCTATGGACCGCGGCGTGAACTTTATTGATTCCGCCAATGTCTATTTTAAAGGCCGATCGGAAGAAATCGTTGGCGCAGCGCTGAAGGGACGGCGCCAAGAGGTCGTCCTCGCCAGCAAGTTCGGCCACCCGATGGGAGCGGGCCCCAACGAAAGAGGCTCCTCACACTACCACATCTACCAGGAGATCGAGGATTCGCTGCGGCGTCTGCAGACCGACTACATCGATGTTTACTACTTCCACATCCCGGACCCGACCACGCCCCTCGAAGAGTCCATCCGCGCCTTGGACGACCTGGTGCAGCAAGGCAAAGTGCGCTATATCGGCACCTCCCACTTTGCCGCTTGGCAAATTGCGCACGGCCTGCGGCTGGCGGAGCGCCACCGGCTTACGCCCTGGGTGGTAGAGCAACCCCGCTACTGTCTGATAGACCGCGCGATCGAACAAGAGGTGGTACCCATGGCGCAGGACTTGGGTATCGGCATTGTGGCGCACAGTCCGCTCGGCGGCGGTTTCCTCACCGGCAAGTACAAAACGGGTCAGCCGCCCCCGCCGGATTCCCGCTTTGCTGCCCGGCCCGACGGCATTAGCTCACTGCCGCAGCACTACGACCTGATGATGACAGAGCCCAATCTCGCGGTCGTAAAGACCGTGCGGGCCCTCGCAATGGAGTACGACACAACGCCGAGCGCTATCGCCTTGGCGTGGGTGCTGGCGAAGCCGTTTGTGTCATCCGCCATTATCGGGCCCAAAAATCCGATGCAACTGGAGGATAATCTGGCAGCGGCGGATGTGACCCTCACGCCCGAAGAGGTTGCACAGCTCGATGCCGTCTCCGAATTTGCCCGCAGCCACATTCGCTGGTAAGTGCGGCAACGTAGCGTGGTTCGCAGCGACATTACGTCCTTCATCGCGAAATTGCCTTGCTCCGTTCCCGGCTTCGAGCTTCTCGTCTTGGCCCGCTGCACAGTTTCCTACCGGCTCAAACCTCTTATCGGAATCGTTACGGTGTGTGTCTCGGCAGCGCAATTGGGCTACTCTTAAAGCTATGCAGACTGCTAGCACGACACCGGCGGGCGCGCCGTGAATAAGCTTTTCACACTACTTGCAGACAGGACGCGCCTGGTTCTCGCGTTCTTCATTTGCTTGGGGGTGCTCTTGGGCGCGCTCCAGCTCCACCCGCACCTGGGTCTCTTCAACGACGACGCCGAGTATCTCGTGATCGGGGACGCCCTCGCCAGCGGGCAGGGCTACACGTGGGCGAACGATCCGCTGCAGCCGCCGCACAACAAATACCCGCCGGGCTACCCGCTAGCGGTCGCGGGTGTACTGCTTCTTACCGGCAACGCCAACGACGCCTACGGCGGCATCATTCCCGCCAAACTGCTGACTCTCTTGGCGTTTGCGGGGGCGCTAGTCCTGTTGTGGTTGCTGCTATCCCGCACGCAGCGCGAGCCGGGTTTCGAGCCTTTGCTCGCGGTGGGGTTATTCTCCGTCAACCCCTTCGTGCTTGAGTACGCAGTGCAGATCATGTCTGAACTGCCCTATACGTTGCTCTCGCTCCTCGCCCTCTGGGCAGCAACACGCTACGGCCCGGAACGCCATGGCTCTGCGAGACAAAACCCCCGCCCAGACCCGCATACCCACCCAAACATCCAATCCTCTGCACCCCGTCATTCCCGCGAAAGCGGGAATCCACCGTCCGATAGAGGCGAAAACTCGATTGCCGCGAGCCAAGCCCCACCAATCGCCGCGACCGAACCCACAACGACCCGGCGCCGCATCCAGTGGCAGCAACTCCTGTTGCTCGCCGTTTTGGCAGTGCTCTGCTATTACGTGCGCGGCGTGGGCGCAACTGTGGTGGTCAGTATGGTACTTTGGCTGCTCTTTCACCGTCAGATGCGCAGAGCCATCGTGATCGGAGGTGTGAGTGCGGTGCTCATCGGCCTGTGGCAGGTGCGCAACGCTATTGTCTTGCCCGTCACCATCTATTCCTATCAGTTTTTCCTTAAAGACCAAGAGAACTTTTCCGCAGGCACCATTGGATTCACTGATCTTCTTGTGCGCATAGCGAGCAATATGGAGCACTATGTGCTGGCGGGATTCCTGGATGTCGATCGGCCTGGACTCGGCATTGTCGTTAGTGTGATCGCGGGAGTAGGCTGGCTGATCGCCGCATTCGGCTGGGGCATCCAACTCAGGCGGCAGTTCTCGCTCGTGGCCGTATACACATTCGTCTATCTGGGCGTCGTGTTCATCTGGTCTTATGCCAGTGGGCGCTTTCTCATCCCGGTCATCCCGTTTCTGGGCTACTACGGTCTCATTGGAGGACGCGTACTCTTGGAGCGCGTTTTCGCACCGCGCGCGACGCAGGGCATTATTGTGACCGGCGTCTCGCTCTTGATCGCCATGCTGGTCTTGGCAAACGGTGTGCTCATTCGCACCAATGTCGAGCGTTGGAGCACCGACCCGGCGCAGTACTACCGTTTCGATTCGCCGTGGTCGTCGTATATCCAATCAGCACAGTGGCTCCGGGAGAATCTCAGCCAGGAAGACGTCATCTTGGCGCGGCGCCACTTTGCCATGTACGTGTACAGCGGCCGCTTGACTGCCAAGTACCGTTACGAAACCAAAGACGATGAGATGGGCTACTTGCTGAGCGGCACGGCGACCAAGTTTGTAGTGGAAGACGCATTCGCCGGCGCGCGGGGCGACTTTTCATTGCTGCCGCCGGCATTGGAAGCAATTAACAGCGGTCTGGAGCTCGTCTACACCACGCCCCGCGATCCTCCCGTCCGTGTTTGGCGTCTGGAGCGACCTCCCGGTGCAAGATGAAGAATAATCGAAATTAGTAGACCTAGGCTTGAAGCCTTTGCGAGGCAGCGATTCTTGTCATTCCGAGCGCAGCGTCGAACAGGGTTCGCGGAATCTGGAGCCTGATATCTAAGCTCTTCAGCCGCGGAGTTTATCCTGAGCCTGCCGAAGGGCTCCTCAAAATGACAGTTTGAAGATCTGGCTTAGGCCTGGATACGGCCACGTGTCTTGCATGTGACCCATCTAAGCCTAAAACTACTAATTCCGAGAATAACTCAGATATCCCCTAGGATGCCTTCGCTCCCGGAAGCAGCTTATCAGTCAAACGGCGGCCGGACGTTAAAGGACATCAGTCGGGACGATTGAAAACGTCAATCGGGACGATTGAAAACGTCAATCGGGGCGACTGAAAACGTCAATGAAAAAGGCAGCGACGCGCTCGACGTATGCGTCGCCAAGCACTTGATGTGAGCGGCCGTGGCCGGCGTCCGGTACAATCAAAATCTCCTTTGGCCCCTCGGCAGCCAGATAGAGTTGGTAGGCATCTTGCACGAAGACGACGTCGTCTTCCGTACCGTGAATGATCAGAATTGGGCAGGGCGCGATCTGCTTGATCCGAGCCAACGGTTGTACGACGCCGAGCACCTCATTCAGTCCCACCCCGGCAAACCGGCTTGCAAACCATACCGTCGGTGTGCGAAATACAGACGGCGGCAGATTGGCAATTCTGCGAAAGCCGTGGTCTATAGCTCCTTTAAGTGTCGCGAACGCGCTGTCGGTCACCAAGGCGCGGACCCCAAGTCCCTCTTTGATCGTGAGGAGCGCCGTCGCAGCACCCATTGAAACACCGTACACCCCGATGCGGTCCGGGTCCACGTCGCGGCGCGAGCGGAGGTATTCCAGCGCTCCCAGCACGTCCTGCCGCTCCCACAGCCCCAGTGTCGTCGCATCTCCTTCGCTCATCCCATGTCCGCGAAAATCGAGTAGAAGGCACTGTAGATCCTGCGCGAGCAGGTCGTAAGCCAGGTGCACCAATCCGAAGTGGTTCGTGCCAAAGCCATGGAGCATCAGCAAGGTGCCGCGCGGCTTGGGATGCGCGAGAAACCAGCCGGCGAGCCGCGTGCCGTCGGTAGCCGGGAAGGCCAGCGGTTCTAGAGCAGGCTCCGCCGCGGGCAGTTCATCCAGCCGCCAGCTACGGTCAGGGTGAATGAGGTTATTCCCTGTGCGCGCAGATATTCTTAGCACCGTGCCGACCGCTACAATTGCGACCAAGCCGACAACCACGATTATCTGAATGTAAAGGCCGGTTAACGCTTGAAGCACGCTCTTCTACTCTCTTCACTCAGACTTTCAAATTCATCGTATCAGTAATCTTTGCTTCGTCGCTTGCGGCTGCCTGGGGGACCAGACCGTCTCCCAGTGAAGAGGCATGCAATGGGAAAACGAGAGAGTGCGAATTGGACGGATGAATTGTTGTTATGTCAACTTCCGGCATAGTGGGCGCCGCAACGGGGAAGTCGATTAAGCTGAGATCGAGGGCAACTCTGCATGGGCGTATCGGCACGCCGCGCCACCTGCCAAGCAAGCAATGTCGGCGCGTGATATTCAGCATCACACGTAGGGGCACGACAGGTCGTGCCCCTACGGTGGCAGACCCAGCACGATTGGGAGCGGAAGGGATCAGCGGGGCTGCTCGGACGTACTTGACGCTCCACTATGGCGGGGATATGATTAAGCAGGTGGGGCGTCGCCAAGCGGTAAGGCACGGGCCTTTGGAGCCCGCATACGTAGGTTCGAATCCTACCGCCCCAGCCGCGAGTATGCGAGCGGCGCAAAAGGAGGAAGGGTGTAGGCGGATTGCGCGTCCGTAGGACGACAGCAACGCTAAGCGACACGAAGCCGGCACATGCTGCCGGGGCGTGGTACGCGCTGCCTTCTAACCCATGACAGAGAGCGACCCGGACCCTCACCAATCCACTGCCGCTATCATCTTGGCTACCGGCCAGTCAGGGCGGATGCAGTCTCAACGCGCTACGGTCTTGCATGCGCTTGCCGGCCGCCCCATGGCTGTATACCCTGCGCAATCAGCGCGTAAAGCCGGCTGTTCTCCCCTGGTAGCAGCCTGTACTGCTGACACTGTTCAGTTGCAGGACTTCCTTGGCCCCGCCGCTACCTGTGCGCTCCCGACGGACGTGAACCGGCTGGAAGCGGCAGTCGCCGCGGTACCGGATACCCGCAGTTCGATCTTAGTTCTCTCGGGCGCCATGCCGCTCCTCTCCCATGAGACGATGTCTCGTCTCATTCAGTGCCGGCAAGAGACGTCCGCTCCGGTTGTATTGCTTTCTAATCCGCACCCAGACCCCACGTACGGTGGTTGCGGCATCATTCGCGACTCCGCCGGTCGAGTCCGATGTGTGCTCGCGGATGAAGACCCGAGCGTTGGGGACTCTCCGTTGGAAATCGTCAGCACCGGCGTGGCGTGCGTAGCGCGTGCATGGCTCTGGGAACACCGCGGCGCCGTGCAGGCGCAAGACGAAGTCTTTGTCGCTTCCCTTCTGGCGCTTGCCATAGCCGAGGGAATCCCTGTGGAAACAGTGCGCCTTACGGGCGCGGCAGTCGAAGTGCTCCAAATCAGGGACCGTGCAGACTTGGCGCTCGCCGAGAGTACGCTGCGCAAACGGATACGCGCGAGGGTGATGCGTGGCGGCGTAACTCTGGTAGACCCGGCGACGACCTGGATCGATGACACGGTGACGTTCGGGCAGGACATTACGGTTTTGCCAAACTGTCACCTCTACGGCGATTCTGCCGTAGGAGACAACTGTACGATCGGGCCCGGTACCCGTATGCAGGACACACGCCTCGCGGCTAACGTTACGGCTATGGAGTCGGTGCTGGAGGGCGCGGAGGTCAGTGAAAACGTGCGCATCGGTCCCTTCACCCACCTGCGGCCGGGGACAGTGATCGGCCACGACGTGGAAATCGGAAACTTCGCCGAACTCAAGAATACGCGGGTTAGTCCCGGCGCCAAAATACACCACGTGGGCTACCTAGGTGATACAGTAGTCGGGAACAACGTGAACATTGGCGCCGGCGCCATCACGTGCAACTATGACGGCGCGGTGAAGCATGAGACCGAGATTGGAGACGGCGCTTTTGTGGGCAGCGGTACGTTGCTTGTAGCGCCGGTGCGGGTGGGCAGCAATGCGATGACGGGTGCGGGCTCCGTGGTCACGCGGGATGTGCCTCCGTCGGTGAAAGCCTACGGCGTGCCGGCACGCGTGCGGGGGGTGCGCGCGCTGCCTGCGGAAGACGAGCAGCCGCTACCGGATGAAAAGCGTGGCGCATGAAAAACTAACGGTCGGAGGTGTGTTTTAGAGACGTACTCATTTGCGTCCAGGGGTGGAACGGCAGGAAGGGTGTGTTTTAGTAAGGAGTAATTGATTTTGGATCCGTCAAGTTGGGGTCAGATTCTCGGCATTCTTATCCTAACGCTATTCAACGGGTTCTTTGCAGCGACAGAAACCTCGGTAATTTCCGTAAGCCGCGCGCGCATCCAGCAACTGGCGGATGAGGGCGTTAGAAACGCGCGCATCGTTAAGGGCTTTCACCAGAACATCGAGCGATTCCTCACGACTATCCAGATCGCAATCACGACGGTCGGGTTCCTCGCGTCCGCTATTGGCGCAGTAAGCTTCTCGGACGACCTGGGTCGCGTCATCGGCAACGACCTGATCGCCCTCATTCTGATCACGATGACGATTGCCTTCGTCAGCATTGTCTTGGGCGAAATCGTGCCCAAGACCATGGCCATCACCCATGCCGAGCGCTTTGCGCTTTTGTCGGCACGGGTGATACTGGTCACACAATCGGCCTTTCATCCGCTCGTCTGGCTGATTTCCCACGCGAGCAATCTCATCACGCACCGCTTTGGACGCGAGGCGCTGACTGCGGTGCCCACGGTCACGGAAGAAGAGATCAAGCTGATGGTGGACACCGGCGGCAAGGAGGGCGTGATCGAGGAAGGCGAGCGCGAGATGATCCACGGCGTGTTCGAACTGGGAGAGTTGACTGTCGGCGATATCATGTCTCCCCGTGTCGACATCGTGACCTTGGAGGGTGACAGCACACTGTCTGACGCTATCCGCACGTCCTCTGAACATGGCTATTCCCGCATCCCGGTTTATGAGGAGACCATTGACAACATAAAGGGCGTAGTTTATGTCAAGGACATGCTCCCCTATGTGGAAGCGGACAAGCTCGATACACTCGTGCGCGACGTTATGCGCGAACCCTATTTCATACCCGAATCGAAGAAATTGAGCGACTTCTTGCAAGAGATGCAGCAAAGGCATGTCCACGCGGCGATCTGTGTGGATGAATTCGGCGGCGTTGCCGGCCTCGTGACCATTGAAGACGTGCTCGAGGAGATCGTGGGGGAGATTCAGGACGAGCACGACGCGGAAGAACCACGCGTCGAAATGGTGAATGATTTGGAAGCCGTGGTGGACCCAGCGGTCAGCATGCACGACTTGAATGAAATACTCGGCATCAGTCTTGAGAACGAAGAGGTGGATACCCTGGGCGGTGTGATCTTTGCGCATCTCGGCCGCATGGCAGATGAGGGAGATGAACTCAAATTCGATGGCGTTACGGTCTCAGTGTTAACCGTCGAAGGTACACGCATAAAGAAGGTGCTCGTGCGCAAGGAGCCGCGCTCAGGACAGGATCAAGATGGCGCTGAGACGAATGATTGAGGCGAGATGGGATAGCTACAAGCAAATGTATATCCTGTCCCCCATCACGAACACGGCCAAACGAAATTAGTGATGTGGGCAAGGTTGCGTGTCCAACTTAAAGGAGCCCACGGTATTGCTGAACCCTTACGGCTCTTCATGAGAGAAACGCAACAAGGCTGTGAGTGAGACAACTCGCAGCCTTACGTAATTCAGACAGCAATTGGTAAACGGAGTGCGGTTGAGAGGGACACAAGACAAACACCAAGCGCACTGCATTACCGCTGTTTGGCATGTGCGTCTGGCGATCTCGCATTTCTGCGACACTTGATGAAGCTCTATGGCGAAAGAACGTACCTACATTGCGGAAGCGCTAGTTCTGCGGCGGACGGACTACCTAGAAGCAGATAGGCGCCTGACGCTGCTTACGCCCGACCGCGGACGGCTGAACGTGGTCGCCAAAGGGGTGCGCAGGCCGGCAAGCCGCATGGCGGGGCACCTGGAACTCTTCACGCTCGCCAGGGTGTTTGTAGTGCGCCGCCGCAGCCTAGACCTGGTGGTGCAGGCCGAAACCGTGGAAACCTTCCCCCATCTGCGCACCGACCTCAACCGCTTGCCCTATGCCTATCAAGCCATCGAGACGGCCCATATCCTGGTTGAAGAAGAGGTGGAATCCCACACGGAGTTCATCTTGCTCCTAAAAGCCCTGGGCGCGCTGGCAGCAACCAATGCCTTGCCGCTGGTCTTAGTTGCCTATAAACTACAACTATTGGCAAGTCTTGGGTATCAGGCCCAACTCCAAGAGTGCGCGCGGTGCGGCAATCCGCTCTCAGATGACGGCAACCGGGTGCGCCCGGATACCGGTGGCGTGGTGTGCGCGCCCTGCGGTGGAGTCTCCGGCCTGGCGATTGCGGTGCGCACGATCAAGTGCCTGCGCTGGTTGGCGTGCGAACCCCTGCAGACCGTTGAGCGCCTGCAGGTCGACCCGGCCACAACCGTCCAACTTGAACAGACCGCAGATGCGTTTGTGCGCTACGTCGCCGAGCAGGACTTGAAAACCGCGCCGTTTATGGAACGTATGCGTGCGCTAAAGACTCAGTCGTGAAGGGAATCACGTTGGCAGCAAAATCCGATGTAATGGAAGAAATCGTTAGTTTGTGTAAGCGGCGGGGATTTGTCTATCCCTCCAGCGAAATCTACGGTGGTTTTGAGAGCTTCTGGGACTACGGGCCGCTGGGGATTGCGCTGAAGCGCAACGTGCGCGAGGCCTGGTGGCACAATACCGTCCGTGCGCGAGAGAATGTGGTCGGCATTGAGACCGGAGTTGTGATGAACCCCAATGTGTGGCGGACAACCGGCCATGCCTCCCACTTTGCCGATACGCTGGTGGAGTGCACGAGTTGCAACCAACGCTTTCGCGTGGACCATTTGGAAGGCGAAGAGTGTCCCAATTGCGGCGGTGACTTCACTGAGCCACGCCGCTTTCTCACCATGTTCAAGACGTTCGTCGGCCCGGTGGAGGATGATTCCGCCGTTGCCTATTTGCGTCCCGAAACCGCCCAGGGCATGTTTGTGAACTTCAAGAACGTGCTCAATACGTCGCGGCTGCGTCTGCCCTTTGGCATCGCCCAGATCGGCAAGTCGTACCGCAACGAGATCACGACCGGAAACTTCATCTTTCGCCAGCGCGAGTTCGAGCAAATGGAGCTGGAATTTTTCTGCGAGCCGGGCACCGATGACGAGTGGCACGCGTATTGGCTCGAGACTCGGCGCCAATGGTACCTCGCTTACGGCGTGAAAGAAGAAAACTTACGCTTGCGCCAGCATGGAGATGACGAACTTGCCTTCTATGCCAAGTATTGCTGGGACATCGAATATCAGTTCCCCTTTGGCTGGGGCGAGTTGGAGGGCATCTCCAACCGCACCGACTACGACTTGCGCAATCACAGCGAAGCCACCGGCCAGGACCTCACTTTCTACGACGAAGAAAAGAAAGAACACATCGTCCCCTACGTGATCGAGCCCGCCGCCGGCGCCGACCGCGCGCTGCTGACGTTTCTCCTCGAAGCCTACGATAAAGACGTAGACGCGAAAGGCGATTCACGTGTCGTGCTGCGGTTCCATCCGTTTCTCGCGCCCATCAAGGCGGCAGTCTTGCCGCTGGTGAAGAAAGGCGGCCTGCCGGACATCGCCAAAGAGATCGTGGCGGAACTGCAATTGCACTGGGAAGTCTTCTACGACGAAAGCGGCAGCATCGGTCGCCGCTACCGGCGGCAGGACGAGGTAGGTACGCCGTTCGGCATTACGGTGGACTTTCAAACGAAAGACGACGGCACGGTGACCGTGCGCCACCGCGACAGCATGGAGCAGGAGCGCGTGCCGATTGCGGATCTCACGGCGTTTATGGCACAGCGCATTCGCCCGGAGCCGAATTCTGAGTTGCCTTGCGGTTAGGGGCCCCTCGTGATTCTTCCTGAAGATCTGGCACGCTCGTCGCCTTGTATCTGCACTAGAGAGTAGGCTTTAAGCGTGTGTTTTACTGGTATTGACGATAACTAAAAGTAGTTGCTTAAGTTCTGTCTATGGCGATGTTTGATACGCACAAGGCGATAAAGACCCTTACGGGCACGGGCTTCAATGAATCCCAGGCTGAGGCGCTCGTGGACTTGGTGGGCGCAAAGCGAAGCGAACTCGTTACTAAGTCAGACCTCCGGACAGAAATTCAGGCGTTGGAATTGCGTATTGAAGAGCGATTTCACCAGTTAACGATTCAGCTTGTTTTGTTGTTTGTCGCGTTAGCAGGTGTGTTAGTCGCACTGGAGCTAATACCGCGTTAAACGAGTTTTTCTCGGCGCTCCATTGAAGAAATGTTGTGTAGGAAGAATAAGTAGAAAAACAGATGCCCGCCGCGCTTGACGTTGCGGGCATCTGTCATTTTCTGTGCTGCAGTCAGTTTTGTACAAACTGTATTCCCACTGCACTGCTACAGACGTTGAAAGTCGCAGCAGCTGAAAACGCGCTTGTTCCTCCGCACCCCACTTCGTATATCGAAAGTAAGTAATAGAGGAGAGAACAATGGGCTGGGAATCTGCTACGACTGTCGTTGTCACTGGCGTTGCAGTTGGCGGACTTATCACGCTACAAATACGTAGCCTCGACGGACGCATGTCCAGCCTTGAGAGTCGCGTATCTGGTATAGAGCAGCGGCTAGCTCGCATCGAGGGGCTGCTGGAAGGCTACTTTGCGAGCAGCAGAGTGCCTGATGCGAATACCCCGACTAAGAGCGGATAATTTACCACAAAGGCATTCTCCGCCGAATGCCCTTCCGCGCCGATAGCCGATGGCAAATCTAAGAATCTAAGAGCCCGCTGCGGCAAGCGCAGCGGGCTCTTCTAATTCTCTATCTGCCCTCTGATCACCCAGCCTTGAGGCTCTCCGCGTATTCAGAAATGAATGCGTCGACCTTGTCGCCCTTCAAGTCTCCCGGGCGAAAGTCGCGCAGGGCTTGCACCGCATCCGCCGGCGCGTAGCCTTCGTACTTCACCAAATAACCTGCCAGGACCGTACCGGCCCCGCCGAATCCGGAGCCTCAGTGAATGAGGGCTTTGTCATCGCGCATGGCCGCCGCGTGCAGGGACTCAACGGCGGCATCGAGCGTCGCCAAATCGCTGCTGGCGCCAACAAACTGATCGACGGTCATGCCCAGGCGTTCGATGGCGGCCGTATCCGGGTCCTTACTCGACGCGGCGACGATGTGCGTAATGCCCTGCGCTGCCACCGCGCGCAGCTCTTCCTCGGTATCCGGAAAACCGGAAGCGGCAAACGCACCATCCCCAAACCACTTGAAGATTTGTGGCAAAGTCTGCGAGTTCTCAGCCATAGTTACCTTCCTTTCAGATTAGAAAAACAGTATGACTACAGTACCATTCAATGCTGCAATAGTCTCTCTAGCGTGTCCGACCTCCGTCATGTGGCGCGGTCGAATACAGCAACTTTCGCCTCAAGCTCCGTCGCAATCCCATTTACTTGTGCCTTGAGGGAAACCGATCATGCGGCACGCACAACACCGAGTGTAACCGACAAGCCGTTGAGATCCACGACTTCCTGATATGCCCCGTCGGGAGCAAAGGACGACTCCACACGTACGGAAAGCGTTTCCTGAGCGACGGCCTCGCTATGCGTACACAGCATCGCCGCGACGTTAGCGCGTCCTTCCGCGCCGTCGGCCACACCGATATAGGTCACGATGCGGTCGGAGAGGTTGAAGTCAGCCTCGCGCCGCAAATTCTGGACGTGATGAATGAGTTCACGTGCCATGCCTTCCCGCTCGAGGTCCGGCGAAATCTCCGTGTGGAGAGCAACGAGATACCCTTCTTCAGTTGCCACGCTATAGTCTGCGCGCTCTCGCGCCTGCACGTCCACTTCCTCGGGATGTAGCTCGATTTGCTGTCCGTCAACGTCTACTTCGATTGGCTGACCTTGCGCTACCAGTCGCGCACCGGCCTGGGCGTCGCTCTGTCGGAGAGCCGCCGCGATTGCTTTTACCTGCTTCCCATACTTGGGGCCAAGCAGATTGAACCGGGGCTTGAGTTCGTACGTTACAAGCTCCTCTTCCGGCCCGACGAAGCGGAGCGACTTCACATTCAGTTCGCTGAGGATGTGGTCTTGCAGGCGCCCGAGCCCCTCCAGCTCGTCGGCGGTCTTTGCGTGGACCAGCATCTCCGGCAGCGGCTGGCGCACTTTGATCTTGCTGGTGCTGCGCGCGGCGCGACCCAGGCCTACGATGCGTTGCACGAGCTCCATGTGGGCGAGCAGGTCTTCGTCAATGAGCGATGCGTTGTAGCGCGGCCACTCCGTATGGTGAATGCTCTCCGGCGCAGCACTATCCACGGAGCGCACGAGGTTCTGGTAAACCTCTTCAGTCAAGAACGGCATAATGGGCGCTATTGTGCGCGTCAGCGTGGTGAGCACTTCATAGAGCGTAACGTAGGCGGATAAGGTGTCGCGGTCCTGCCCGGACTTCCAATACCGTCGGCGGCCGCGTCGCACGTACCACGTGGACAACTGCTCGATGAAACTGTTGACCCGCCGTGCCACGCTGTAGGCATCGAACTGCTCCAGGTCGTTGGTGACGTCCCGCACGAGTTTATGGAGCAGCGCAATGATCCAGCGGTCCATCAGCGACCGCACTTCGAGCGGCACACTGACGTTGGTAGGGTCAAAGTCCTCCAAGCGAGCATACGTCACGAAGAAATTATAAATATTCCAAAAGAGCAGCAGCCGCCGCTTAACGTCTTGGCCCACACCGTAGCCAAAATTCAGGTTCTGCTGGGTATTGCTCTCGCAGTACAGCCAGCGCATCACGTCCGCGCCCATCTTCTCCACGGCATCATCGAACCAAATGGCATTGCCGTGGCTCTTGTGCATCGGCCTGCCATGCTCATCATTGACTTTCTCGTAGATGAGCACGTTGCGGTAAGCACGAACGTCTTCCAAGGTAACGCTCATGAAGGCGAGGGCGTAGAACCAAAGGCGAATCTGCTCGCGCATTTCGCTGATGAAGTCAGCAGGGAACCAGTTGCCCCACTCCGCGCTGCCCTCCAAGTAGCCGAGCGTGGAAAAGGGCACGATACCGGCATCCAGCCAGCAGTCGCCGACTTCCGGGATACGCGCGGTCTCGCCGTTGCACTGCTCGCAGTGGACTTTGATTTCATCGATCCAGGGGCGATGGAGTTCCGGCAGCGCGCGCACCTTTGCAGCATCAACTGCCCGCTCTTCAAGCTCCTGCACAGTGCCGACGATTGTGACGTGGTCGCAGCTCTGGCAATGGTAGAAAGGCAGCGGCAAGCCCCAGAAGCGCTTGCGCGAGATGCACCAGTCGCCCATGTTGTTTAGCCAGTCGTCCATGCGCTTCCCACCGTACTCAGGCACCCACTCCACGGTCTGGTTTTCCGCAAGCATGCGCTCGCGAATTTCCTCAGCGGAAATAAACCACTCTTCTACCAGACGAAAGGCAACTTCCGCTCCGCAGCGCCAGCACACCGGATAGCGGTGGGTATAGTCCTCGATGCGGTAGACCAACTCGGCTTTGCCAAGCTGGTCAAAGATCATCTCATTCGTATCGGTTATGCTTCGGCCTGTGAGTGGGCCGAACCCATCGACGTAGTTGCCGTCGCCGTCTATCGGCACGATGACGTGGAGTCCATACTCCTGCGAGAGTTCGTAGTCTTCCGCGCCACACCCCGGCGCGATGTGGACGATGCCGGTGCCTTCTTCCTCGCCCACGTTTTCCCACGCGACCACCTTGGAGAGGAAGTCTTGCTGGACCGGCAAGTCATGCCAGGGCCCCGTGTACTCAAGGCCAACCAGTTCGGCGCCTTTGAGTTCGCGGACAGCGGTGAGCTTGCCGCGCCCAACGCTCTCTAGAGTGCCTCTCGAGAGGTAGTACGTGTTGCCATCGGCTTCGGCAGCCACATAGGTCAAGTCGGGATGCACGGCCAGCGCCGTGTTTGCAGCGAGCGTCCACGGCGTAGTCGTCCAAACGAGAATGTACTCGTTCGCGCGGCCCTTAATCGGAAGCCGCAGCGTGATGCTCGGATGGGTGACTTCGCGGTAGGTGTCGGTACCAACCAACTCATGCTGCGAGAGGCTGGTGCCGCAGCGGATGCACCAAGGCATCGAGCGCCAACCTTTATAGAGCCAGCCTTTTTCGTGACACCGCTTCAGGAAGTACCAAATATGCTCGATATTGGTATCGTCCATGGTGTAGTACGAGTTGTCCCAGTCCATCCACTGGCCGAGCCGGATGGACTGATTCGTCTGTACGCTGGAGAAATGCTCCACACGTTTGCGGCACTCGCGCGAGAAGTTATCCAGACCGAATTCTTCGATTTCGTGTTTTGAATCGAAACCGAGGTCGCGTTCGACCTCGACTTCAAGCCAAAGTCCCTGGCAATCGAAACCGTTTTGGTAGCGCTGCACGTAACCCTGCATGGCTTTAAAGCGCTGGTAGACATCTTTGTAGGTACGTCCCCACGCATGGTGGACGCCCATAGGATTATTGGCGGTGATGGGGCCGTCAATGAAAGACCAGCGAGGATTGCCACTGTTCTTCGCGACAAGCTTCTCAAAGGCATCGGTATCCTGCCAGAACTTCAGGATCCGATGCTCCATACTGGGAAAGTCGAGGTCTCTATTGACTTCCTTAAACCCGGCCACCTGGCGCCTCCTCGATGCCGCTATCGTGCGGTTGGGAATCTATTAAAATGTTTTGTCGCCTTCGGCACTCTGTGATTGAGAAGTTGTCTCTAGGTAATGCTGCTTTAGAAAAGACTGAGAGCGGGTGAAAGTGCAGCGCGGTTGCAAAAATGCTACGAGCACGCTGCAAAGCGCTGGCAAGCTGCTCCTACCCTTGGAATTTTGTCACGGACTAACGCCACTAGTCAAGCAGGCGTGGGTGGCCCTGCCTGGACTCTCGGTCGGCAAGTGAACCACCTCTTCCCGATCACAGGGGTGTAGGGGCACGACATGTCGTGCCCCTCCGTCTCAATTTACTCTCGAGGCGGACAAGCTCAGGGTGGCGCGAACCCAATGCAAAGTGCCTGACCAAACGGACGTGGCAGATTTCGTACAGAGATTTCCTCAAAAGAGAGGTGGAAACCAAGCCTACTCGTATGCTTCAGGGAAATAGCGGCACAAGGAGTCCCATTCGCAGAGTGGACGCAGGTTGCAAACCTGCGCTACCGGAGTTGACGGCTATCGCGGCCTGGGTTGTTCCTACGCAGCGTATATGACAGCATTGGTTCTGTATCCACCTCTCAGCATGCATCGAGGTCCGCGAACCGGAAGTGGCGGACTGCCTAGGTCGTCCACTACTCTCGCAGTCACGTGAGATACGCATCTAAAATTTGAGGTAACTTGACCATTACGCTAATCAGGAGGGTTGCTCGTGAGTGAGATTGGGTTTTCACTGACCGACAAGGTTGCATTGGTCACCGGCGCCAGCCGCGGCATCGGGCAGGGCATTGCCAAAGCGCTCGCAGAGGCGGGAGCCGACGTGGCGGGATTGTCGCGGTCCGCTTCCACCGAGACGCAAACCCAGGTAGAAGCTGCGGGGCGGCGTTACCTGTCGTTGCAGGCCGACCTGGCGACAACTACGGTCGCGGATCTCAACGGGCTCGTGGATCAAACGGCGGCGCACTTTGGCCGTATCGACATCTTGGTAAATAACGCCGGAATCACCTGTCGTAAGCCCGCGTTGGAGCTCACCGAAGAAGATTGGAACACCGTGCTCCAGGTAAATCTTCATGCGGTCTTCTTTCTCTGCCAGGCAGCGGGGCGCTACTTCGTGCATCAGGGCCGCGGCAAGATCGTCAACATCGCCTCCCTCATGTCGTTTCAGGGCGGCGTGCACATTGCGCCCTACGTCACAAGCAAGCACGGCGTGGTCGGCATCACCCGCGCCTTAGCCACGGACTGGGCACCGCACGGGGTCAACGTCAACGCGATTGCGCCCGGCTACATCGATACCGACATGACAGAAGCGTTGCAGCAGAATCCTGTCCGCGCTCCCGAAATCAAGAGCCGCACTCCCGCCGGCCGCTGGGGCACGGCAGAGGACATCGGCAAGCTGGCAGTGTATCTCGCCTCAGACGAGTCCGACTTCATGCACGGCTCGATCGTGCCCATAGACGGCGGCTGGCTGGCGCGTTAGGGGGGCTAAGGCGCCTGGACCCGGTTAGTATGCTCTTGCCAGTGCCAGACCGGGTCTGGTTTACAAGCCGTAGCACGGGGGCTTGTCCCCCGCTGCCCCGTGTCGGGGCACGGGTCATGCTTGGCGCCAAAAGCAAACACCATCTCGGGCAAGGTGCTTGGGTTCAATAACACAGCGAAATTTCTTGTGCCAAAGGGGTTGACGGACGTTTTGAACAAGGCGCATAGTGGTTAATGAGGGGCTGTTTCCCGGTGTTCATGTACGGGAAACACAACAGTGAAAGGAGAGAGGATCATGTCTACATACAGCGTATTGCGACGGATAATTGTGGTGGCGTGCGCGTGTATCGTGGCGCTGACCATCTTCTGCGGCGCAGCCTATGCGAATGAGGATGCCGCGACGGTTCCGCTCACCATTGACTGCTCACAAGTGCCGGATACGCCTGCGACACGTGCAGCGCTTGCCCAGTACAATCTGTGCGGCTATGGGAGTGCCGAAGGAGGCGCGACAGGACAGGGTTCCGTGTATGGGAATTGCGGCACGCTTACCTTGGAGCTAGAAGACAGCCTAGACGGAAGTGTTAGTTGGCACGTGAACATCACGTCGATTTTAGGCCCGATGTCCTCAGCATCGTTCTTGGGGTTCGTTGAAAACATGGACTTCAGCACAAGCTACCCTATGAGTGGGTCCTTTAGTGGTACTTACCGGGATTATTGGGATGACTATGGGCTTGAACCCACCGGTCCAGGTCCGGTAATAGGGTTAATTACCGCTGCCAGCAGCACTTTGGTGTTGGGTGGCATTTGTACAAATTCCGGTTTTCCAGCGGATGAGACAAGAGTGCAATGACTCAGAGACCACACGGGTTATGCAGCCCCTTCACTTTTCTGCGCAACCCTGATGGGGAGTGGCAAACCAAGTAGATTGCTCTTCTTCTGCTAAGTGATGAAGCCGGGCAATCGCCGCTCTGTCCAGCCTTTAGCGAACCCGAACCGGGCGTGGAATCTGTAAGAGACAGTCCCTCACGCTGGACATAATCGCTAGTATCTCGTCTGCTGGAGGCATCGCACAGGGTGCATAGGGTATCTGATGCTCTGTACAGTACGATTGGTTCACTGCGAGACTAGGAGGCTTTAGATGTCCCAAGCGTCTTCGGACGACACCGCGATTATGGCGGAACTGAAGCTGCAGGATCGCTTGACCGCTTTCCGGAATCTGCGGCCGGGTGCGCAGTTAGCGCGGCTGAAGGACGGCCTGGCCCAGGGGCTGTTGCAGGAATTGCTCAGCTTGCCGGAGAGCGTGAATGCGCAGCGATGGCTGGTGGCGGAGCGGGGCGCGGCCGTCGCCTTGCTGACCCTTCAGCAGAGCTTGAGCCGAGCCACGATCATGTATGGCTGCCACAGCAGAATAGACGCCAGGGGACTATCACCGGAAGCTAAAGAGAAGATGCGCCAGGATGTCCAGCGCAAGTACGGCGGTTTGTACGGTGGGCTGCTGACGGTGGATGGCGGGTGGACCGCCCCCAAGCAGGCAATCCACAGCAGCGATGACGTGTCGGCGCGGCGGTGTCTTGTGGAGGCGCTGCGGGAGTTGCGCCGGCAGAGCGGCCTGCCGACCGAAGCCGCTCCGGCGTGGTCGCAGGCTGATCCGGACCGGGATGCGCTTGTCGCCGATCTGCTGCGGCTGCCGGACACCACCGACCCGGCGCAGTGGCTGCAAGCTCACCGACCCGCGTTGTGCGCGCGGTTCACGCTGCAGGATATTCTCTGGCAAGCAGTCCCGGTGGAGACGGTGGGCGATCTGCTGGATGCGACATACCTTGGCAGCAAAGCCGGCACCCCACGCCGCGTACTGTCTCCCCGTTCGCTCCATGCGGAGGCGCAGACTGACGCCAGTGCACGTCTGCACGTAAGCGTGACGCGGATTGATATCTTCGAGCATGGTTTCGCGGTGCGCGCGCAGTGCCGGTTCGACGCCCCGCCGGGGTGGTCCCACGTGAAGCGCCCGGAGGGCTGGTCTTTTTGGGAGGGTTTCAGAATCGTCAGAGATAGCGCCGGCCATTACTACGTGGTGATTACGGGTTATCCGCAGCGGTTCCCCAACTCGCCGTGGTGGGAAGGCGAGATCGTCAACACCTGTTGGCCGGCGCTGGGCGAGGCGCGGGAGTTGATACTGGAGTCCCAACCGGCGTATCTGATCGTGCACCGGATGCCGCGTGCAGGGGATGGCTTGGCCCTGATCCCGCTACCCGGGCCTAGCCTGGGCAACGCGCGCTGCACGGTCGCTCTCGGCGCGTAGGGCACTGCTGTTTGCACGCTACCGCGCGGACGGGTCTCGTATGCTGGGATCTTCCAGTAGCGCGGGGGCTTGTCCCCCGCTGGTGTATCCTCGGATCCGTCACTCTGGCGGAAGCCGGAGTCTAGGGGCGTAGCGCAGATGGATTCCCGCGCAAGCGGGAATGACATGCATATTGAAACCAACTGTAGACTGCTGAGGTTGCACATGTCCGAACCATCTTCGGACGACACCGCGATTATGGCGGAACTGAAGCTGCAGGATCGCTTGACCGCTTTCCGGAATCTGCGGCCGGGTGCGCAGTTAGCGCGGCTGAAGGACGGCCTGGCCCAGGGGCTGTTGCAGGAATTGCTCAGCTTGCCGGAGAGCGTGAATGCGCAGCGATGGCTGGTGGCAGAACGGGGCGCGGCCGTTGCTCTGCTGACCCTTAAGCGGTGTCTGAACGTAGCTGAAACGATGTATGGCTCCGACCACTGCATAGCCAGTCTGCCGCCGCTATTCGACCGTGAGGACACGCGTAAGAGTCTGCTTAAGCAATCACAGGAGAAGCACGGCGGCCTGTACGGCGCGCTGCTGACGGCGGATGATGGGTGGGCCGCCCCCACGCAGACAATCCACAGCAGCGATGACTCGTCGGCGCGGCGGCGTCTTGAAGAGGCGCTGCGGGAGTTGCGCCGGCAGAGCGGCTTGCCCACAGAGGCCGCCCCAACCCGGTCGCAGGTCAATCCGTCGCTGGATACGCTTGTCGGCGATCTGTTGCGGCTGCCGGATAGCGTCGATCCGGTGCGGTGGCTGTACGCCCAGCGGCTTGCCCTGTGTGCGGAATACGTGCTGCGGGGCATGGTGCGAGGAGCAATCCCAACGGAACCGATGAAGGATCTGATGGATCTGATACGTCCTTCTTTCAAACTCGGTGAGCCGCCCCGTACGCTCTCCCCCCGTTCACTCTTCCCGGCAGCGCGAATGCGCACCGGCAATCGTCTCCAGGCAAGCCTCACGCGGATCGATCTCCTGGAGCAGGGCTTTGTGGTGTACGTGGAGTGTCGGTTCGGTGTGCCGCCGGACGGGCCCGCCATAGATGGCCTACAAAATAGGGCCACTTGGGAGGGGTTCAGAAGCATCCGGGATAGCGCGGGTCACCATTACGTGGTGGACGCGCTGCCCCAGGCGCAGTCCACCAACTCGCCGCGGTGGTGGCAGGGCAAGGTTGCCCACGCTTGTTGGCCGGCGCTGGGAGAGGCGCGGGAGTTGATACTGGAGTCCCAACCGGCGTATCTGACCGTGCATCGGTCGCCGAGCGAAGGAGATACCGTCATCCATTTGCCGGGTCCCAGCCTGGGCAGCGCGCGCTGCACGGTCGCTCTCGGCGCGTAGGCCGACCCGGCAGTCCCCGGGAGTAGCGCTAGGGCTGGTCTCCAGCAAGCAGCGGCCAGTGGTTAGGGGGAAGTCCCGTAGCGTGGTGGCTTGTTTCCTGTAGGACAGAATGGAGCGTCAACCACGCTAACCACTAGTGGTTCAACAAGCTTGAATTGACGGGTAGCGTAGGTTCGCACGGGACGTGCGCGTAACCTGCGCCGTTTCCTCGCGCTGCTGCCTACACCTACTTATCATTACAATGTTGTTGGACCACTAGAAGCATCGCACAGGCTGTTCCGCATAGAATGACCGGTGCACTGTTTGGATTTGGAGTCGTGATATGCAAGTACCTTCGGTTTATGCCGCGCGGGATTATGCCGCGATTGCAATGGAACTCAAGCTACAGGATCGTTTGACCGCCGTCAGGAACGTGCGGCCGGGCGCGCGCTTGGCGCGGCTGCAAGATGGCCTGGCCCAGGAGCTGTTGCAGGAGTTGCTCGGTCTGCCGGAGAGCGTGGATGCGCTGCGGTGGCTGGCGGCGGAGCGGGGCGCGGCCGTCGCCCTGCTGACTCTTCAGAAGATTCTAATTCTGGCCGGAATGATGTATGGCTGCTACCACCGTCTGCCGCCGCCGTTCAGCCGTGAAAGCGCGCGTGAGGGTCTGCGCGAGGACGCGCAGGAAGCAGACGGCGGCTTGTTCGGCGCGCTGCTGAGGGCGAAAGCCGGGTGGGCCGCGCCCACGCAGGCAATCCACAGCCGCGATGACCCCTCAGCGCGGCGGCGTCTTGAGGAGGCGCTCCGGGAGTTGCGCCGGCAGAGCGGCCTGACGACAGAGGCTGCCCCGGCCCGGTCGCAGGTCGATCCGGCGCCGGATACGGTTCTCGCCGACCTGCTGCGGCTGCCGGACACCGCCGACCCGGTGCAGTGGCTGCAAGATCACTGCCCCGCCTTGTGCGCGCAGTACATACTGCAGCATGTCCTCCGGGGAGCAATCCCAGCGAAACATATGAACGATCTGATGCGTCTGACTTACCCTCGGATGAGGGCCGGCGCGCTGCGAGACCTTTTGTTCCCTCCGGAGGAGCAGGCTGACGCCAGCGGTCGTCTTCATGCGAGCGTGACGCAGATCGACCGCCACGCGCATGGCTTTGTGGTGTACGTAGAGTGTCGCTACGGACTGCTGCCGGAACGGCTCTCTAAGGAGAGCCTGGAGCATGGGGGTCTTTGGGATGGGTTCAGAAGCGTCCGGGATAGCGCCGGTCACCACTACGTGGTGGATACTGTGCCCCGGCTGGAGTCCAACAACCCAACCTGGTGGTGGCAAGGGGAAGTAGCCCACGCTTGTTGGCCGGCGCTGGGAGAGGCGCGGGAGTTGATACTGGAGTCCCAACCGGCGTATCTGACCGTGTATCGGAGGCCGCGTGAAGGGGGTACCCTCGTCCCGCTGCCCGGGCCTAGCCTGGGCAGCGCGCGCTGCACGGTTGCTCTTGACACGTAGGGCGCATCTATGTGCAAGTCGCCTGCATAGCCGGGTCCTCGTATCTTGGGTTGTGCTAGGACCGTGCCTCACCAACGGGCATTCTCTCCGGCAGTAGCGCGGGGGCTTGCCCCCCGCTTGGGATGGCGTGCATGGGGCAGAGAGAAGATGGAAGCCTGCCCCGTATCAAGTACGGGGCAGGCTTTGCGCGGGAATGACGGATTGCGAGCGCCTCTCTTCACTCAACGTCTAAGGGCTGTCCGCTTCTTCACGCTTCTGCCGTCGGCTTGCTACAATAGAGGGCGTATGACGCAACGAATGTGCAACCTTACGGCATTGAGAAGGGGTTCTTCTAGTGCGCGGCGGTACTGATCTGCGCTACCACCTGATCACCTACGGGTGCCAGATGAACAAAGCCGATTCCGAGCGGCTGGGCGGCTCATTGGAGGCGCTGGGGTACACGTGGGCGGACGAGCCAATGCAGGCAGACCTGGTCGTCGTGAATACGTGCGCCGTACGCCAGAGTGCAGAAGACCGCGCCCTGGGGCAGCTTGGCTGGCTCACCGGCATGAAGAAGAAAAACCCCCACCTCTCAATTGCGATGATGGGTTGCATGGTGGGTGAGGACAGCCTGGAGCGCTTGCAGGCGCGCCTGCCGCAAGTTGACGTCTTCACCAAGCCGGTAGAGTACGAACCGATTTTGGAGTTCGCGCAGCAGAAGGCCGGCAACCGAGGCATGCTGGACGAGGGCTGCTTAGAGGGATCGCCTCTTGCGATTGGTGGGCCGTGCCGCTGGGTGCCGGTCATTTACGGATGCAACATGCGCTGCGCTTTCTGCATCGTGCCGATCCGGCGGGGTGCTGAGCGCAGCCGTCCGATTCCGGAGGTCGTGCGCGAGTTGCGTTGGATGGTACGGCACGGCACGCGGGAAGTCACGCTTTTGGGGCAGACGGTCGACGACTACGGCCGTGACCTGGAAGGACGCCCGGATCTGGCGGACTTGCTCACGGCGTGCAGCGAAGTACCGGGCTTGGAGCGTATTCGCTTCCTCACCTCGCACCCGCTCTTCATGAGCGACCGCATCATCGAGGCGGTGGGCAGCCTGCCTAACGTCTGCGAGCACTTCAATATTGCCGTGCAGAGCGGTGACGACATTGTGCTGCGGCGCATGAAACGCGGCTATCCCGCCCGCAGATATGTGGACTTGGTAGCGCGCATTCGCGACATCATCCCCCACGCATCCATTGCCACGGATATTATCGTCGGATTCCCCGGCGAATCGGAGCAGCAATTCCAGAATTCGCTTGCAATGCTGGAGCAGCTTGAGCTCGACGTCGTGCACGTCGCCATGTACTCGCCGCGGCCGGGCACAAAAGCCGGTGAGGAGATGGCGGACGACGTGCCGCGCGAGATGAAACATCAACGGTTGATGGCAGTGGAAGCACTGCAGGAACGGATCGTCTCAGCAAAGAATATGCGGCTGCGCGGCCGGACGCTGGACGTGCTGGTGGAAGGCCAAAAGAATGGCAAATGGTGGGGCCGCATTCGCACCGACCGCGTGACGTTCTTCACCGATCCCCGCGAGAACCTGGTGGGCGAAATCCTGCCCGTACGCATCGACGACACGACGGCGTATTCGCTGCGCGGCACGGCGGTCGCGTGACCAATCGCTCTGCGGTGGAATTTGTGCCGGCTCCAGAAATCGTGTGCATCCCGTTAGGTTGCCCCAGCACATCCGTTCGTACTGAGCCTGTCGAAGTATGAACGGATGTAGGGACTTGCTTTCGGATGTACTTGCAGGCGCGTCGGTGCGTGTGTCCGCCGGACTCAAAGCCAACAAGAATGTGATTGAGGTAACGATATGAAATTGCGAGTCGCGGGAATCGGTGCCGGACGCCGCGCACAGGCGCACTATCGCGCACTCCAGGAAGTCGAAAACGCTGAAGTGGTAGCAATTTGCGACCTGGACGAAGCGCGTGCCCGGGAGGCCGCCGCACCCTTTGGCGCGGAGACCTACGCAGACTACCGTGACATGCTCGACACCGAGCAGCCCGACGCCGTCTACATCATCACACCGCCGAATCTGCATGCTGAACAGGTGGAATATGCCGCTACGCAGAAGGCAGCGATCTTTGTGGAAAAGCCGGTAGCACTTAGTGTGCTGGACGCCCGCCGTATTCGCATGGCGGTCGAGCAGGGCGGCGTGCTTTGTTGCGTGGGCTACCAGCAACGTTACGGCAGTCTGGTAACCCGTGCCCGCGAACTCTTGGCAGGGCGCGATTTGGGCCTCGCACGCATTTGGTGGTATCAAGGCGTACCGAAAGTGCCCTGGAATCTTGATTCCGCCCAAGGCGGCGGCCAGATCGTGGAGCAAGCCACACATCTGCTTGACCTGTGCCGGCTCTTTGGCGGCGAGGTGGATGAAGTCTATGCACAGTTCGGCCGGAGCGCCTGGCAAGACGACGCTGACTTTCAGAATTGGGATGTTTACTCCGGTACCTTTGCCTTCAAGACAGGCGCGGTCGGCAGCGTGGCTACCACGTATGCGCTTTTCTTCGGCCTGCCGCAGAGTTCAGGGCTCGATCTCGTTAGCGAGGAGATGCTGTTGCGCTTTGCGCAGGGAGAACTCCAGGAGATCAGGCCGGATGGGACCGAGGCGCATAAGGCCGAAAGTCCTTCTGCCGAGGTGCGGATGGCGCAGGCGTTCCTAGAGGCCGTTGAGGCGGACGATCCCTCATTGATCCGGTCGCCTCTCGATGAAGCCCTCAAGACTTTGGCGCTCACCTTCGCCTTCAATCGCTCCGCAGCCGAGGGCCGTGCGGTTACCCCCGCCGAGATCGAAGCGGAAATCTTCGCGTAGTAGCTATTGGTGGGTGATTCGGGGGGGGGCCGAACTGCGTGGAATTGCTGAGCCTGCCGGTGTGCATTTCCTCCCGTCACTGAGAAACTTGAGGGACAGCAGACCCGATGCGTGATGCAAAAACCTACCACTTTCCCGTAACGCTGTTCGATCCGGAAACAGCGCACGTTGTGCTGGAGCCGCTGGAGGCGGGGAACGGTCATTGGGTCGGCGCGCCTTGTGTAATCTACCTCCCTGACGAAAAGGCGTTCTATCTCTACTACCGGCGGCGGCGTCCGCGCGGTCAGGAGCCTGATCGCGGATTCGCGTGCTACGTGGCGCGCAGTGAGGATGGCAAGCACTTCGAGACCATTTGGTCGGCGTCCAAGCACGAGTTCGGTGACTCACCCTCCGTTGAGAAGAGCAGTCTAGTCAGAGATGCCGACGGGCGCTTTCTGCTTTATGTCTCATTCGTGGACAGCGCGGACAACCGCTGGCGCATCGACGTGCTGGAAGCCGATACACCGGCGCAGTTCGATCCGGCATCGCGCCGACCGGTGCTCACGGCGGCGGATATTCACGCGGAAGGTGTGAAGGATCCCTACGTCATCAACGTGGGCGGGCTATGGCACATGATTGCCAGCTACGCGCCTACTCCCGTCTTGGTAGATGACCCGGCGCGTGAAGCCATGCACGCCACCGCCGACGTTTACAACACCGGCATTGCAAAGTCGAGCACAGGACTGGCGGTGAGCGCTGATGGGCGCAACTGGGAATGGCAGGGCGACATTTTTGCACCCCGCGAGCGGGGCTGGGATAGCTACTGCAGCCGCATCTCTTCCCTCGTGCGGGTAGGGCAGCAGTGGCTCGCGTTCTATGACGGTTCGGCCGATGTCTCTCAGAACTACGAGGAGCAGTGCGGTCTGGCGCTGTCCGCCGACTTGCGCAACTTTGTTCGTCTGAGCGTGAACGGGCCGGTGGTGCAATCGCGCGGCGGCTCACGTTCGGTCCGCTATGTAGACGTGGTGCCGGTGGGTGACAAACTCTACTTCTATTTCGAGTGCGCCCGCGCCGACGGCGCGCATGATCTCCGGCTGAGCATCCTGCCGCGCGATGTCTTCTGCCCCAAATGCTAGAAGGCCAGACGTACTCCGTCACGCCGGACTCGCTGCGACGACAGCGTAGGGGCACGACATGTCGTGCCCCTACGCGCCATGCATGACTATGCAACCGCATTCGTTCATCCGTTGTGGGGCAGAACTAACCGTGCTACTATTTTGAAGCCATGAATTCAGTTCCAATTTGGCGCTACATTGCCGTGGGCGTTGCCGGCGGTACGCTGTCCGGTCTCGCCGGTGTGGGCGGTGGTGTCGTTATCGTTCCCTTGATTACTGCCTATCTGGCTTTATCGCAGCGCCAGGCCCACGCGGTTAGCCTGGGCGCCATCGTGCCCACGGCGATTGCCTCTGCCTTAATCTATTCCTTGTGGCCCCGTGACGAGCCGCCTGGCAACGAAGTGCCGGCGTACATTGCCGGGGCCGGTTTCATGATCAGCGCCGTCATCGCGGCTCCGATCGGCGTGCGCATCTCACACCGCATCAATCAAAAACAATTGCGCCGTCTCTTTGCCATCTTGCTGACTGCCGTCGGTCTCCGCATGTTCTTGCAGCAGCCGGCGATTGGAAATGCGATCCTGATTGCCGGCCTCGTCTTGATGGTAATCATGGCGATTTGGAGCATGGTATTGCAACGGGAGGAGACGGCATGACCCTCGACCCCGAAATTGGCGTATTCCTCTTGAGTCTCTTCATTGGCTTTGGGGTCGGTCTGGTGAGCGGCACGATGGGAGTCGGCGGCGGCATCATCATGGTACCGGCGGCCGTACTCATTCTGGGATACGGTCAGCATATCGGCCAGGGCATTTCGCTGGTGGTGATGATTCCCACCACGCTTGCCGGCGCCATAACCCACTACCGCATGAAGAACCTGGAACTGAGGCCGGTGCTGCTGATCGCGATTGGCGCAGTTGCCGCCGGATTGTTGGCTGCTCTAGTTGCGCAACAGCTTTCGCAGGCGACGTTGCAACGCGTCTTCAGTATCTGGGTGCTCTATTCCGCCATCCGCGCCTGGGGTGTCAATGACTGGATAATGCGCCGCTTCTTCGCTCGTGCGCCTGAAGAAACCCCTGAAGAATCCCCGGAAGAGTCAGCGGCAAGAGAGGGAGAGGCTGCCGAATAGTTCCTGCGAATCTTCGGCAGGAGCATGATCCATGTTCGCCAATCCATCGGCCCGCCTTTTCCGTTCGCCCTGAGCACCATTGCCGTTCGCCCTGAGCACCATTGCCGTTCGCCCTGAGCGCCTTTTCCGTTCGCCCTGAGCACTATTGCCGTTCGCCCTGAGCCTGTCGAAGGGTGAACAGTACCGCTGTGAAATGGCCCTCAGCCGTTCATGCTTCGACAGGCTCAGCACGAACGGGTTTCCCTGCTGATCCAGAATCCCCCAGCGGCATGGGCTTCCCTACGAGCTTACTCCAGCCCCAGCAGCGTCAGGCTCTCCCGGTGAATGATCTCCTCGATTACGTTGTCCGGTACGCGCGGCAGCGCCGTGCCTGCCACGAGCGCGTTCGCGTTGCGCAGCCCGGCCATCGTGTCGGCAGCACTGAAGAGCGGGAAGTCCGTGCCGAAGAGCACCTTGTGCGCCGCGCCGTATTCAACGGCGGTCATAAGGGCGTTGTAGAACTGCCAGGGACGGGGGTAAAGGCCGCTGATGTCGGTGTAGACATTGGGGTGCTTGCGCACTACCGAGACCGTCTCCCCGATCCCGGGGTGCCCCATGTGCGCCACGATGATCTTGAGATTTGGGAAGCGTATTGCGACCTCATCCACCTGCCAGGGCTGGGCAAACCTGAGCGGCGCTTTGCGGACGAAGGTCGTCCCTTGGTGCCACATGATGGGAATGCTAAGCGCGTCGGCTTTGGCGAACATGGCGAGCGCTCCATCGGAAAGCGGGTCGTATCCCTGGTAGATGGGGCCGATCTTGAGGCCGCGCAGCCCGAGCTGCTTGACCGCATGCTCAAGCTGGTCGGGCGCTTCCGGATCGTTGGCGTCAACGCTGGCAAAACCGATCACGTTCTCGCCCGCTCCGCGCACGTAGTCAGCCACGTATTCATTGGGCACGACCATGCCGCTATACCGGGCGTTGAGCGGAAAGACGATGATGGCGTCTACGTCGGCGACGGCTTGCCGATGCACCTCAGGCGGCGCGTGAATGGTGTGGTCTTTCCACGATGCATCGAGATCGGCCTTGAACTCATCGCTAAGGTGTAGCGTCGAATCCGCCATGTGCGAGTGTACGTCTACAATCATGCTACCTACCATTCTCAAGTGTGGCGACGTGTGTGCTTGTCCGCTGCTTACGTAGCACCAGAATACCACGCGCTAGGAAGCGATACGCAGGAAGGATTACCTGGTTAATCGTAGCCGGGGCTTGAAAACGAGGGCGCTACAACGTAGTATGGAGAATACAGATAGCGGCCACCAAGCGGTCGCTTTCTTAATTTAGCACTGTCGACTCTGAACGGATGACGATTCCGCACGAGAGAGTCTTTACCAAGCCGTCGAGCGATTATGAGCAGGATTCAACTCAATTCATGAACAGAGAATCGGCACGGACGCATATTTGCGGGCTCCTGGTGCAAGCACTCGGCGTGGCGCAGCAGCAGAATAAGCTGCCGCCGCTGGCGAATACCGACGTGACCGTTGAGTACGCCCCGCCGGAGAAGGCCGACTACGCGTCCAATCTCGCTTTGCGTCTCTCACGCGCCGTGCGCATGCCGCCCATGCAAGTTGCCGAGGTGATCGTGGCGGCGCTGCCGGAGAGCCCATACCTTGGAGAGATCACCGCGGCCCCGCCAGGGTTCATCAACTTCCGTTTGGATGAGACGTGGCTGGCGCGGCAGGTGCAGGAAATCGTGGATCTGGGTGAGGCCTACGGCAACTGCGACGTGGGAGCCGGCGCTGCGCTTCAGATCGAGTTTGGCAGCGCCAATCCTACCGGCCCGCTTACCATCGGCAGCGGACGCAACATCGTGCTTGGCGACACGCTGGCGCGCGTGCTGGAGGCTGCGAACTACGCCGTGCAGCGGGAGTACTACGTGAACGACGTTGGCAGCCAGATGGATACCTTTGCCCGTACGCTGCTGGCGCGCTACCAACAACTGCACGGCACCGATGCCCACGTGCCTCCCGACGGCTACGCCGGAGAGTACATGGTGGACCTTGCCGCTCAGATCAATGAGGATTTGGGGAACGCCCTGCTCCAGTTGCCGGAGAGCGAGGCACTTCAGAAGCTGCACGAGCGCGGCCTTGTCCTGATGTTGGCATCGATTCGCGAAGATTGTGCGCTGATGGGTGTACAGTTCGACGAGTGGCTCTCCCAAGCCTGGTTGGAAGATGAAGGACGGGTTCAAGCAGCCATCGATACGCTGCGCGAACACGGGCGCGTGGCCGAGCGGGAAGGCGCGACCTGGTTCGTTTCGAGCGACGTCGACGAAGATAAGGACAACGTCCTGGTGCGGAGTACAGGCGATCCCACGTACTTTGCCGCCGATATCGCCTACCATGCCTATAAGCTGGAACGGGGCTACACCAGTCTCATCGACGTTTGGGGCGCGGACCATCACGGCCACGCGCCGCGTGTAAAAGCGTCGCTGGCGGCCCTCGGGCACGACCCGGAACAGCTCACAATTCTCCTCTATCAGCTCGTGCGGGTAATGCGTGGCGGTGAAGAGGTGCGCATGTCAAAGCGCACCGGTGACGTTGTAACCGTGCGTGAGGTTGTGGACGAGGTGGGCGTCGACGCGAGCCGCTACTTCCTGGTCGCGCGGTCGCCGGATACCGCCATGACCTTCGACCTGGACTTAGCGCAGGAGCAGTCGGATGAGAATCCGGTGTACTACATCCAGTATGCCCACGCGCGCACGGCGAGTATTTTAAAACGCGCGCGGCAAGACGGCATCGATCCTGGTGGCGCCGACCTCGACCTCTTGCAGCATCCGGCAGAGATTGCACTGCTGCGCCTGATGATTCGCCTACCGGAACTCGTAGAAGACGTCGCCATGCTGCATGCGCCGCACCGGCTGGCGTTCTTTGCCCAGGAATTGGCGGCGCTCTTCCACGCCTTCTATCGCGATTGCCGCGTGATAGACTCCGACAACCTGGCGCTCACGCGTGCCCGCCTGCAACTCGTGCTTGCGGCCAAGCTTGTGGTGGCGCGCTGCCTGAGCTTGATGGGGATGTCCGCCCCGGACCACATGTAGGTTTTCAAGTAAGCCACCGCTGACGCCCTTTCTCTTTGCAGCTTCTCGCAGGGTATTTTTCTTGCTCTTGGACATCTGTAAGTGCCGAGTTGTGGGACGGTTCGGCAGTGACTTTCGATTTTCCTTCATTGAGAGTGCCATCCCGGAGAATGCCGTCCCGCACTTTCATCCGTTCACCCTAAGCGCAAAACCCGTTCGCCCTGAGCTTGTCGAAGGGCAAAGCGTGGCGGTACATTAGCCGCAGTACGTACGCACTAACGTTCATGCTTCGACAGGGGCTTGGCGCAGCACCCTCAGCACGAACGGAAAGATGAGCGTGCATATTGGAATGCGAATACATGGCTCTCTTGCCGTAGGACAGGGACTATTCCCACGCTTCGTGGCGTGAGCAGTAAATACCATCTCAGGCAAGACCTTAGGCGACCTCCGCGAGCACGGCGACCACGTGCCAATAGAGATTCCACACCTCGCGCAAGAAGATGAGCCGGTTGGCGTCATTCGTGGGATAGAGGTGCGCAAAGAGGACAAAGGACCGAAACACCACGGTCGTGTGTTCTTCGGCAGCATTGGCGAGTTGAAGAGACTCACTAAAAGGCAGGTAGGCGTCGGCGTGGTCGTGGGCGACGTACAGCCGGGCGCGCACGTCCTGCATGGCGGCAGAGGGCGAAATTTCTCGCAGCCAACCCACGAGCGCCGGATCCCTCGCCAGAATCTGCTGGGTGCGGTGGGGGTCTTTATTCTCGTACAGAGCGAGAAGAGTCCGGCCCCGCTGTGAAAGGCTTGCTGGCGGCTCACCTTCGCCAGCGAGCGCGGCACGGAGTTGCGCTCGTTCAGTCTCATTCTCAACGGTAGCCAGCAGCGCATTCTGGAACAGGCTGGAGGCAAGCGGGTCCGGTACCCAAGATTCCGTCTTGCCGCGCACGACCACTTGCTGCGTGGTCACGGCGCTGAGCACGGTTGCCGCGTCGAAATAACCCCCAAAGCTATGCACAAACGCCACGTCGTCGCGGACTCGGGGATCGGCCGCCGCCCGCAGCGCCAGGCCCGCCCCCACCGAAAACCCCAGTATGCCGATGCGCTCGCGGTCAACCACCGGCAGTTCCCGCAAGTGAAGGAGCGCCTGTACGATACCTTCGATCTCAATGGGGTCGATGATGCCGGCTTCCATCCGGCGTGATTGATGGACGAGTACAACAATGCCTTGTCGTGCCAAGCCTTGCACGAGCGCCTGCGCATAGGGATCGTCCGCCGGGGACGCAATACCCAGATATATGAGAATTGCGCCATAGGGGCCTTCGCCGTCCGGCAGAGAGAGATCGCCAACCAACGCTGAGTCTGTGCCGCTGTACACGGTTCGTTCTTGGCGAATGGGATTGCCAATGGTCTCAAGCGGCTTGATGGGAATCTGCGGCAGCACTTCGGTGAGCAGCAGCGCCGACTTCAAAATGGAGCGCTCCTGAGCAGCGCTAAGACAGCTAGTTAACAACAGGCCGAAGACCAGCAGGAGGAGGATAGATGGACGGAGAATTCGCATCGGATTGATCGGCATCGCTTGCAATCTAGTCTCGAAGGTTGGACTATGATAGCCGTTCCGTCTTCATTGTATGTCAATCAAAGGCTAGGGGACACACGCGCGATTTATCAGCGGCCGGAGGCCTTTCCGTTCAGCCTTCGACAGGCTCAGGCCGAACGGAAAAATGTACGTCCGGTCGGATGGTGTCGCACGCGTGCCGGCTAAATCCCAATTCTCAGTGCAAACAGAAATTCTAGTCAAAGTGTTTGCCGGCAGCTGCTGTCCCAGCGTTTGAAAGCGTAGGAGTCGCGTTTCTTTCATACTTGACCGGCAGGGTCTCTTCGCCTATACTCAGAATAAGTTGCCTGTGTCCTCAAGGCAGGCGTGGCGCATTCGTCTAGAGGCCAAGGACACCGCCCTCTCAAGGCGGAGATCACGGGTTCGAATCCCGTATGCGCTACCATACAGGGCTTTGTGGGAGCGTAGCGAGCTACCCTAGCGGTAGCAAACAGTGCCAGTTGACTGGGCATGATTAGACTGGAGAGATTGCTCATGGGCAGTGGGGTATTTGAGCCAAAGGAAGACGTGCAAAGAGCTTGATCGGTTTGCGTTGCTGCGTTTGGCTGCATGCGCGGCAATCGCTTGTAAAGACCGCAAAGAGTGCATTGGGGCCGCTTTCGTCAGGTGATGAGAGCGGGTTTTTTGTTGCTCGAAACGAGAATCTTAACGCGAAACGAATAAGTGATGACGAGAAAGGATAGCGCGAGGATGGCAGAAGCGAAACCGGAAACCGGATCGCGGCGCACGATGGAGAAGACCTACGACCCCGTGCCTGTGGAAGCGCGCTGGTACCCCTTCTGGGAAAACGGAGGCTACTTTGCGCCGCGACTCGACGCAGAGGGTGAGCCGTTTACGGTTATCATGCCGCCGCCGAACGTAACCGGTGAACTTCACCTCGGCCATGCGCTTACGGCAGCCATCGAGGACGTGCTGGTGCGTTGGCATCGCATGCGCGGCGACGCCACGCTTTGGGTGCCCGGCACCGACCATGCGGGAATCGCGACGCAGGTGGTAGTGGAGCGGCTGCTCCAGGAAGAGGGCGTCTCGCGGCAAGACTTAGGCCGCGCGCAATTCGAGGCGCGGGTGTGGGAATGGGTGCAGAAGTACGGCCACATCATCGACGATCAACATCGCCGCCTCGGCGCTTCCTGCGACTGGTCGCGGGACACGTTCACGCTCGATCCGGGACCGGCCCGCGCCGTGCGCACTACGTTCGTGCGGCTGTACCACAAGGGCCTGATTTATCGGGGCGAGCGCATCACTAACTGGTGCCCCCGCTGCTCTACCGCGCTCTCCGATCTTGAGGTTGCCCATGAGGAAGAGGACGGTCATCTCTGGCACATCTCATATCCGCTTGCGGGTGATGATTCCGCCGCTATCACCGTGGCGACCACCCGACCGGAGACCATGCTGGGCGACACAGCAGTTGCCGTGAACCCGGACGACCCGCGCCACCAGCATCTTCTGGGAAAACAGGTAATCCTGCCGTTAACCGATAGGAAAATCCCAATTATTGCCGACGAAGCGGTGGAAGCGGAGTTTGGCGCCGGAGCGCTCAAGGTGACCCCGTCGCACGACATAGCGGACTTCGAAATCGGGCAACGTCACGGGCTCGAATTCATCAACGTTTTGAACCTCGATGCCACTATGAACGAGAATGCCGGCGCCGCCTATGCGGGAATGGACCGCTACGCCTGCCGCGAGGCGGTCGTGCGCGAACTCGAGGCACAAGGGCGTATGGTGAAGATCGAGGCTCATCGCCATGCCATCGGCCACTGCACCCGCTGCGACATAGTCGTAGAACCGATGGTAAGCAGGCAGTGGTGGCTCGAAACCGAGCCCCTGGCAAAGCCGGCCATCCAGGCGGTGCGCAGCGGCCAGATTCGCATTCTGCCGGAGCACTTCACGCGCATCTACTACAACTGGATGGAGAATATCCGCGATTGGTGCATTTCGCGGCAACTCTGGTGGGGGCATCGTATCCCCGTGTGGTATTGCGATGCCTGCGAGACGGTGGCGGTGCCGCCGATTGACGACCCCATGCGCGATCCGGAGGCTTGCGCTGAGTGCGGAGGCGCGCTGCGCCAGGACCCGGACGTGCTCGATACCTGGTTTAGCTCGGCCCTGTGGCCCCACTCGACGTTGGGGTGGCCCGAAGATACGGCCGACCTGCGCCAATTCTACCCAACGACGGTCATGGAGACCGGCCACGATATTCTCTTCTTCTGGGTGGCGCGCATGATCATGATGGGCATCGAAAACATGGGCGACATCCCCTTCCACACGGTCTACTTGCACGGGCTTATTCGGGACGTGGAAGGCCAGAAGATGAGCAAGACGCGCGGCAACGTGATCAACCCGCTCGTCATGGTCGAGGAATTCGGCGCCGACGCATTGCGTTTTGCGCTGGTCACCGGCACGACCGCAGGCAACGACATGCGTTTCACCACGGAGCGGCTTCAGGCGGCGCGTAACTTTGCGAATAAGCTGTGGAATGCGACCCGCTTTGTGCTTAGCAACCGCCCGGAAGGAGCAACGACCGTAGCGCCGGAGCCGGACGCCTCTCAGCTTTCGCTTGTCGATCGCTGGATCATCAGCCGCCGCAACCATACGATTGCGGAGGTTTCGCGGCAGCTGGACCAGTTCCACCTCGGCGAAGCCGGTCGTGCCCTGCAAGAATTCATTTGGGGCCAATACTGCGATTGGTACATCGAGGCCGGCAAGGTGAGCCTCTACGGCGACGATCCTCATGCCAAGGCAGTGACGCAGAGCGTGCTGGAGAATACGCTCGCCGTGATCTTGCGCCTGCTGCATCCCTTCATGCCCTTCATCACAGAGGAGATTTGGCACTATCTGCACCCCGAGGGTACGGCCAATGGCAGTGGAAGCCTTATCGTAGCACCGTGGCCGGTGGCGGGTGAGCGCGATCATGAGGCTGAAGATTTCTTTAACGAACTCATCGAGGCAATACGCGGCGTGCGCAACATCCGCGCCGAATACGACGTAGAGCCGGGAAGGTACATTCCCGCGACGATGGTGGCCGGCGCTCACAGCGAGGCGGTGGCGGCCCTCACGGCGGAAATCGAACTATTGGGCCGCGTGCGGCCGCTTACCGTCCACGCTACTCTCGCCGAAAAGCCAGAGGAGGCCGTGTCGGTGCTCACCAGCCGCTTGGGGGTGTACGTGCCGCTGGCCGGGCTGCGCGACGTGGAGCAAGAACGCCAACGGCTGCAAAAGGAAGAGGAGAGTGTGCTGGCTAATCTGGAGCGCACGCGGGGCTTGCTGGCAAACGAGAACTTTGTGAATCGGGCACCGCCACCGGTTGTAGAAAAAGAGCGCGAAAAGCTGGAGGAATTGGAACTACGCGCCCAACAAATAAGCGAGCGCCTGGCAGGTCTTTCCTAGAAATGAGTATCAAGAAACAACAATAACCCGTGGCGGAATTAGTAGATATAGGCTTGAAGCTTTTGCGAGGCAGCGGTTCTTGTCATTCCGAGCGTAGCGGCGAACCAGAGTTCGAGGAATCTAGGAAGGGTCTGAACAACTCGGTGCAAGCGTGGCGTTATTGGTGTGTGCAGGATTGTGGGGGCGTTTTGGGGTGTGTTTTGGCGTTTGGGAGGGGCTGTTTTGCCCGTGTTTCGGCGCTGCTGGGAGCGTTTTTTGCTCCCACTCGTGTTTTGGGCGCACTGCTCCCGTGTCAAGCTGCCAACTGGCGTGCGGCCGTCACCACATTGGTCAGCCCCAGCAGCAAGGCCAGCCGTTGCCTGTTCTTGGCCAGACCCCGGTAGCGCACCGTGGCGTAGCCGAAGTGCCGCTTCACCCACAGGAACGGATGCTCTACCTTGGCCCTGACCGACGCTTTGCGCCGCTCTGCCAGCGCCGCCGCGCTCTCAGGCGCCAGTTTCCGCCGCTGCCCAGGCTTCAACGCCACCTGCCACGCTACGGCGCGCCCCTGATGCTCCGGTCGCTTCTGCACCCCCACGTACCCCGCGTCTCCCCACACCGCTTTCTCCGCGCCGTGCAGCAACGCCGCCGCTTGGGTCACGTCGTGCACGTTGGCCGGCGTCGTGGTGAAGCTGTGCACGAGCCCCGTCTCTGCGTCGGCCCCAATGTGCAGCTTCATCCCAAAGTAATACTGGTTCCCCTTCTTCACCTGCCGCATCTCCGGGTCTCGCTCCCCCTCGCGGTTCTTGGTCGACGTTGGCGCCGCGATGATGGTCGCGTCCACTACCGTCCCTTCTCGCAGCCGCAAGCCTTGCGACGCCAGATGCGCGTTGATCGCCTCCAGCAATCCCTCTCCCAACTTGTGCCGCTCCAGCATATGCCGAAAGTGCAGAATAGTCGTCTCGTCCGGCAGCGCCTCTGACAGCCGCAGCCCCACGAACCGCCGCACCGGTTCCACCTCGTACAGCATGTCCTCCATCCCAGGATCGCTCAGGTTGTAGAACAACTGCACGCAGTGTACCCGCAACATCACCGACAAGGGATACGGCCGCCGCCCACGCCCCGCCTTGGGATAGTACGGCGCAATGCGCGCCTCCAACTCCGCCCACGGGATCAACTCCTCCATGCGCTCCAAGAACTTCTCCCGCCGCGTCTTGCGCTTCTTGTGCGCGTACTCCAGGTCGGCAAACGTCGGCTGCTCCATTACCCAACTCCTCGCCATATGCTGCTTTCTTGCTATGATACTATGCCAGAGACTTGTTCAGAGTGTTCCTAGAAAGCTCCTGACTCTAGATTCCTCGTCGCTGCGCTCCTCGGAATGACAGTTTGAGAATCTGGCTTTGGCCTGGGTACGGCCACGTGTCTTGCATGTGACCCATGTATGCCTAAATCTACTAATTCCCACCCGTGGTTGAATGGACTCTTGATTATCAGACTCCAATTTTCAGCCTTCGACAAGCTCAGGCCGGTCGGGATGGGAGGGACGAACAGGCTGGGATTGCTGGACAGGTTGGGACTGCCAAAGGGGTAGGAGGCAGCTACGAGTAGCCTTTCTCCCCTAAGCCTGGGATAATCTGAATGGTTCGGGCCCATTGCCAGTGCGTTTGGCACACGTGGCAAACCTGAGCTACGTTGCGAAGAACATAGTAAATTCAATTGGGCAATAGATGCATTCTTAGGATGTCCGTAACGGACGCGAGAACATCTATTGCTCCCAACAAACAAATAAGGATGAGAATCTTTCGATGATTACGTTAGTTTGGAACGACATAGCGGCCACGCAGCTTATTACGGCCGCGCAGGAAGTACAGCGCTTGGCGGATGGGGCAACGGATAAGGAAGGGGCGCAGAGCTGGGCGCGGGCGGCGATTGCGGCCGCTGTGGCGCTCGACCCCGCTGAATGCGATCTCGCACCATTTCAGACGTTCGCCGCTGCCTTGGTCGCCGTGGGCGACGAGCAGCTCGTCAAGGACGCCGCCGAGGTGCTGACAAGACACCCGAAGGCGCTGTTCGCTCTTGCCGCCGCCGCCCGGGGAAATAATTGGGAAGACCTTGCGAATATGACAATGACACGGTGCCTAGCGCAAACGGGGGCTTCGTCCTGGCCGGACGAGTTTTCGTATCAGCAAGCGTGGAAGCAGGAGTACGAGGAGCAACTGGTCGGCACATTGCTGAAAGTTTGGAAGAAGCGCGCCACGCGGACCGTGGCGAAGGACGCGGTAGCACTCGCTGCGAAGTCCGATGATCTTGACGCCAAGCAGGTAGAAGACTCGCTCAAAGCACTACTTACACCGGCAGACTTGTGGCCGCGGCCGATCCAAAGAGGTAGGCCGGCGCGTGGTAGGCAGGCCTCGTCCGGCCGCCCCCGCAGCGGCGGCCGCCGACCGGCAGCCGCTAGTCGGTCCCAGCAGCCTTCCCGCTCGCGGACGACGCGGAAGCCTGAAGGCGAGGTAAACTAGCCCTATAGGGCGCATGCTGCGTACTCTTGCGCGGTGGCCGAACGCTGCTCCAGCCTACACGAGCGGGGACGCCTTCACGCCACCGGCGTTGGTTTCAGACTAACGGTACTTGATGATTCTTAGATTTCAGGAGCGGCGCCAGACCTGCTGCTTGGCTTTGTCACGAATAGCATGATCCCGTCACAGGTCTCAGCCCACTACTTGCCTCATGGCGAATGTTATTACGCTCACCACTGACTTTGGGACTGCCGACGGGTTCGTGGGCGCGATGAAGGGCGTGATACTGAGCCTGGCGCCCCACGCAACCGTCATAGACGTCACACATGGTATTCCGCCACATGACATTCGGGCGGGTATGTTTGCGCTCGAGACAGCGCTGCCCTACTTTCCACAGAACGCAATTCACGTCGTCGTTGTGGACCCGGGCGTGGGCAGTGAGCGCGCGGCCATTCTCGTCGAGACCGAGCATGGCCGGTTCATAGCCCCTGACAACGGGGTGCTGACGAGCGTTGTACCGCACGATAGTGCCGCCCACGTTTACTCACTGGACAAACCCAATTACTGGCGGCGGCAGGTGAGCGCGACCTTCCACGGGCGCGATGTCTTTGCGCCGGTAGCGGCACACCTCGCGAGGGGTGTCCGGCCCGCTTTGCTGGGGACACCCCGCGCCGAAATGGTGCGCCTCCCATGGCCGCAGCCGCATCGGCGCGGAGATGAAATTAGGGGTGAAATAATCCACGTCGATCGTTTTGGGAACTTGATTACGAACGTGCGATTAGAGGACCTCGGCCCGGAACCCCAGCACGCTCGATTTCGCATTCGTGACATTACGGTGTGCGGCATCACGCCGCACTATGCTGCCGGCAATGGCATTATGGTGGTTGTGAATAGCGGCGGGCGCATCGAAGTCGCCCTTCCCAATACGAGCGCGGCACGTGCGCTGAGTGTTGGCGTCGGTGAAGAGGTGCGTGTATTTCTATGAAAAAGAGACAGTACTCCGGCCCGTCATTACTTTCGTCCGTCATTACTTTCGTCCGTCATTACTTTGGCCCGTCATTACTTTGACCCGTAACTACTTAGGCCCGTCATTCCCGCGCATGCGGGAAGGTGGATTCACATTTCAAGTGCAACGTTTGTTTGAGGAATACTTCGGCTGGGGTTTGATAGTCAAGGCACTTGCGCGGGGTGTGATTGTAGGCTTGGATAAGTTGCGCAAAGCGCTCTGCAGACATCTCCGCCAGGTCGGTCTTGCGCGGCAGCACCCGCCGCATGCGTCCGATAGCGTTCTCGATGCCTCCTTTCTGCCACGGCGCGTGGGTATCGCAGAAGAAGGTCTGGATGCCCAAGTCATGGAGATGGTAATGACGCGCGAACTCGGTGCCGTTGTCGAAAGTGACGGTCTGTCGCCACGCTTCAGGCAAGACCGCGAGCAGATCGTACATGGTGCTGGCGATGGGGTCTGCCGCCTTGCCGGGCTGGCGCGCAGCGATGAGCAAGCGCGAGTGGCGCTCGTGCAGGGCGAGCACCGCGTGGCCGCCTCTGCCAAAGAGCATCAGGTCAGCCTCCCAGTGGCCGGGGGTTTGGCGGTCGGCCGCCGCCTGGGGCCGTTCCGCCAGTGGACGGCGCTTGGCAATGAAGGAGGCCGGACTGCGCCCACTGCGCCGATGGGGTCGCCGTCTCGTCTTGCCTCGCGGCAGGTAGTGCCGCCAACTATAGTCCTTGGTGCGCGCCACCTGTCCGTAGATAAAGCGATAGATGGTCTCGTGGGAGATGGCCGGTCCACCGGCATCCCGCGCCATGTGTCCTGCCACCTGCTCCGGCGACCAGCACTGTCGCAAGTACCCCAGCACGGTCTTGCGCAACGCAGCATCCCGTTCCAGCTTGCCGCCAACCCAGCGCCGCGCCCATGCCTGTTCATCTGCATACGTCGCTTGGTAGCCCTTTGTACGAGACCCATTCCGTTTCACCTCCCGCATAATAGTCGATGGCGCGCGATCCAGAGCTGCAGCAATTTGCCGGTACGAGTGCCCCGCGGTGTGAAGTCGGGCCAGTTCACACCGCTCTTCAATGGAAAGTTGACGATAGTATGTTCCCATGGCAACACCTTAGCATGGTGTTGCACTTCGTTTGTGAGTCTAGCGAATCCATCTTCTCTGCGCCACGGGTACTCCGTCGCCACGCTTGCTCCGTCCCATGCGGGGGGCAAGCCCCCCGCGCTACACGCAGTTTCCTGTGGGAGTGAAGATGGGGACGGGAGTGGCGATTAGGACGTTGTCTGCTATTCTCAACCTTTGTGCAGCCTCGCACACCATAGTGATTTCAAGCATAGTGGGTGATTGAGGCACTATCCCGGAGCGCGGCGGTTAGGCGGACTTGTAGAAGGAGGCAGCACGTGGGCACGCTCATGCCGGAACGCACCAAAGCGCTGACAGAGAGCAGCGGGGCATTCTTGGCGTACCTCGCTGACTGGTACGCCGGTTTGGAACCGCTCGAATTGAAAGATGATTGGGCCGCGAACGGGATCGCGGCGAACAACGTCGCCGTGCTTGTCGTCGACATGGTCAACGGTTTCTGTCATGCAGGCCCGTTGGCGGGGGAGCGGGTGAATGCGCTCATTCCACCGGTGCGGGCCGCGATCGAGCGCTGTTACGCCCTCGGCGTGCGCCACTTTCTTCTGCCGCAAGACACCCATCAACCCGACGCTTTGGAATTCGCGCAGTTCGGTCCCCACTGCGTGGCGGGCGAGAGCGAATCCGATACTGTACCCGAACTCGCCGGCTCGCCTGCCGCCGCTGCCTTTACGGTCGTGGAAAAAAACTCTCTGCACCCGGCATACGGCACCGGGCTTGCGGATTGGCTCGACCGGCATCCTGAGGTACGGTACTTTCTGGTCATCGGCGACTGCACCGACCTCTGCGTCTACCAAACGGCAATGCACTTGCGTCTCGCGGCCAATGCCGCCCAGCGCGATTGTCAGGTGGTGGTACCCGAGAACTGCGTGCAGACCTACGACCTGCCCGTTGCTCCCGCCCAAAGCATTGGCGCAATGCCGCACGACGGCGATCTGCTGCACCTCGTCTTTCTCTACCACATGGCGCTCAACGGTATGCGCATCGTAAAAGCAGTAGAATAAAAGCACACGCTCCCGCACACCTTCTCGGGAGCCGTAGTGTCCATCGCATATCGGCCTTTTGTTCGTCATTTCCGCGCAAGCGGCAATCCATCTGCTATTAGAGGAGAACTATCGTGAAACTGGTGCAATATTACGATGTCGATCAGAGCATTCGCGTCGGTGTGGTGCAAAACGAGCAGGTCGTCGACATAACCGATCCGGCGCAAGACCTGTCGACAACGCTTGATTTCGTTGACGAAGCTCGCCGGCAGCGGCGGTCACTGGATGACGTAATCGCAGACCGGGTTGCCGAGGCATCAGGCGGCGCGCACGCGTATGAAGAACTCCTGGAGCCGGGCGAACCGAGGCTCACCATGCCCCTCTTCCCGCCGCAGGTCTGGGGCTGCGGAGTCACCTATCGCCGCAGCGCTGAGTTTCGCGACGGCGATATGGAAGGGCCGATCGGAATTTACGATAAGGTGTACCGGTCGGACCGGCCGGAGATATTCTACAAAGGCGATACCCTGCACTGCGCGGGGCCGAACGAGCCAATCGGCATCCGCGTCGATTCCACGTTTACGGCGCCGGAACCGGAACTGGCCTACGTGTTGGGCTACAATAACGAAATCATTGGGTATACGATCTGCGACGACGTTTCGGCCTGGGACATCGAGCGCGAGAATCCTCTCTACCTCCCGCAGTCCAAGATCTTCCTGGGGTGTACGGCCCTGGGGCCTACGCTGGTGACGACCGGCGAACTCACGGACCCGTATCACTTGGAGATTACGGCCCGCATTCGCCGCAACGGTTCAGTGATATTCGAGGGTTCGGCAAATACGGACCAGATTCGTCACCCCTTTGAGACCCTTACCGCATATCTCGTTCGCAATAACCCGGTGCCGGTAGGCACGGTGGTGAGCACAGGCACGGGCATCATCGTGACCGAGGAAGCTGCATTGCGCGAGGGTGACGTTGTGGAAATCGAGATTGACGAAATCGGGCTGCTTTCCACACCTGTGCGCCAACTGACGGCCAACGAGTGAATTGAAAGTACTGTGCAAGAACCTGGTCGCCTTAGCTAGGTGAACAGCCGGCAACCCGCTCCGTCATTCCCGCGCAAGCGGGAAGGTTAATCAATTGTGTAGGGGCACGGCATGCCGTGCCCCTACACAATTGAGCGTTAATGCGGGAAACTTGCCAGGCGCCTTTCACGGGTTTGAGGTATTTGAATGCAGCGAAGATGGATTCCGGCTTTCGCCGGAATGACGCCTTCGAAGTCTTGCTTTCTCCTACGGCAGTGAGAGGGCGGCAATTGCTGTTGACGTATCGGCCAAGTCTCATTCAAGAATAAGGCCTGACAATTCGTAGTATTACCTAGTCTTTGTCCTGCGGCCCTTCCTTACGTCCGCTGAGGTAGAACCAAATCGCGTACGCGATGGCGCAGCCGATCAGGACCGCTCCCACGGCCACCTCGTCCCACACGCCCAACGCGCCGTGCTCCAGCGGGGCCGGAAGCGTGGACAGCGGAACCCCAAGCGCGAAAGGGCGTATATGGCTGGCTCTGCCATGACTCTTCCCAGGCCCGGTCATGAGCCAAGAGTATTTCGACTGACGGGCTGCCATTGGGCTGTTTTCTCTACCTCCTAGGCACTAACGTACTATTGCGTTTGGGCATTGCGCGATCTATCCGAGAATCGTGCCTCTCATCTCCATCGGTTGCGTCATCAGCCAGGCTCCGGTAAAGAACAGAGCAACAATCAGGACTGCCCACGGCAAGAGAGCGCGTATAGCCTTCGACACCCCGCCTTGCTGTTCTTTCGCAATGCGGTAACCGATGGTCAGAGAGACGAGCATGCCAAGCTCCAGCAGCAGGAGTTCCAGCGGTACCAGCCAGGAGTCGGGCACGATGGCAGCCAGCTCCCACCGCGGATCGCCCAGTATTGGCAATCCAAAGTCAGCCAAGAAACTCTGCATCACGGGAACAGCGGTTAGGGCGCCGACAAAGAAGTGAAAGCCGTAGTGCGCGAGCCACATCCCAAAGCCAATGGGAACGAGGGCGAAACTGTAGCGCGTTACGGTCGAGCCCAGCGGCTCGGTTCCGCCGACAAGAGCGCGGCTCGACCAAGCGGCAAATGTAACGAGCGCAAACGGGAGCGCTATCAGCCCTACAAGAAAGACCACGCCAAGCACCAATGGCTCACTGCGGACGCCAAGCAGCGCGGCCAGCCATTGTTCCAGGGCGTAGACCGGCGCCACCATGCCAAAGGCGTTTACGAACGCCGCGAATACGAGCACAATCACCAACGCCGCAATGTCAGTGCGTTTTACCAGCGTGCCTACGCCGGAGTGCCACTCCTGCAAGCGGCCAAACTCACTGGTGGGCGCGCGTAACTGGATGCCGACGTTGTCGTAGGGGCAGGCTTGGATGCAGTCCAGACAGAACGTGCAGTCCATGTTGCCGACTTTGCGTTCTTGGAAGAGCCACAGTTCGCAGCCGGTTTGCACGAGTTGAAGTCCGGCTGGGGTGGGAACCTCTCTTGCGGCTTGGGTGGGTGTTTGGGACGTAGTCGGGATGGCCGCCTCGCGTTGCAGTTTCCTGGAAGATGGATTCGCTAGACGGTGGATTCACATTTCAAGTGCAACGTTTGTTTGAGGAATACTTCGGCTGGGGTTTGATAGTCAAGGCACTTGCGCGGGGTGTGATTGTAGGCTTGGATAAGTTGCGCAAAGCGCTCTGCAGACATCTCCGCCAGGTCGGTCTTGCGCGGCAGCACGCGCCGCATGCGTCCGATAGCGTTCTCGATGCCTCCTTTCTGCCACGGCGCGTGGGTATCGCAGAAGAAGGTCTGGATGCCCAAGTCATGGAGATGGTAATGACGCGCGAACTCGGTGCCGTTGTCGAAAGTGACGGTCTGTCGCCACGCTTCAGGCAAGACCGCGAGCAGATCGTACATGGTGCTGGCGATGGGGTCTGCCGCCTTGCCGGGCTGGCGCGCAGCGATGAGCAAGCGCGAGTGGCGCTCGTGCAGGGCGAGCACCGCGTGGCCGCCTCTGCCAAAGAGCATCAGGTCAGCCTCCCAGTGGCCGGGGGTTTGGCGGTCGGCCGCCGCCTGGGGCCGTTCCGCCAGTGGACGGCGCTTGGCAATGAAGGAGGCCGGACTGCGCCCACTGCGCCGATGGGGTCGCCGTCTCGTCTTGCCTCGCGGCAGGTAGTGCCGCCAACTATAGTCCTTGGTGCGCGCCACCTGTCCGTAGATAAAGCGATAGATGGTCTCGTGGGAGATGGCCGGTCCACCGGCATCCCGCGCCATGTGTCCTGCCACCTGCTCCGGCGACCAGCACTGTCGCAAGTACCCCAGCACGGTCTTGCGCAACGCAGCATCCCGTTCCAGCTTGCCGCCAACCCAGCGCCGCGCCCATGCCTGTTCATCTGCATACGTCGCTTGGTAGCCCTTTGTACGAGACCCATTCCGTTTCACCTCCCGCATAATAGTCGATGGCGCGCGATCCAGAGCTGCAGCAATTTGCCGGTACGAGTGCCCCGCGGTGTGAAGTCGGGCCAGTTCACACCGCTCTTCAATGGAAAGTTGACGATAGTATGTTCCCATGGCAACACCTTAGCATGGTGTTGCACTTCGTTTGTGAGTCTAGCTCGTGCCTTCCACCTCGATGGTTGCGCCTTCAACCGGATTACCATCCGCATCGTGAATTTCCAGGGTGATCACGGCGTCGCCCACCGTTGCCGGTTCGGGTGACACAGAAACAACGGTCACGGCGAGCGCGCCGGTCTGTTCCCCGCGCGGCCCACAGGCGATGAGAATGAGCGCGGCCAAAAGAGCGAGCAGAACAATGCTCGCCGCGCGCGCAGGATAAGGAATCACTGTATGGCTAAATCGAATCATCGGGCTTTCCCTTACATAGTAGCAACGGGTGATGCCGTCTGTGCAAATCGACCGTGGCAGCTACGGGCGCGCAGCTACTACGTTGCTTTGCCGCGTGGCGCGAAGGCTCTTCTGGCATTCCAGGTTACATGCGCCGGAGTACCTACGCGCTACAGTCGATCTGAAGGCGATGATTGAAAGGGGTAGGGCCCTTAGTTTCCCGAAGTGCGCACACGACGCCGCCGGGCAGAGGAAAGGCGAGATGCAGCACGATGGCAATGATGAGCTAGAACGTGCGCATGTGGAAGGACCGCTGTGCCGTGGGCTTGCTGCAACCTCTATGCTCAGTTCTCCGGTTGGAGGACGAGCGCCGCCGCGCCCACGATACCGGCATGCTCACTTTCCGCGGCGAGCCGGATAAAGGACTCTATGTCAGGGTGCGGGCTCCCGGCAAGACGCTGAAACCAGTCCCGAGTCCCCTGGATCAGGATTCCGCCATCCTGCATCACGCCACCGGCGAACACAATACACTCCGGCGCGAAAAGCTGCTGGGAAATCTGGCAGCCTATGGCAAGCCAGCGGGCCGTATCGTCGCGCACAGCCTGCATCACCGGATCGCCCGCTTCAGCGGCGTCGTGCACGGTGAAACTTGTCAAGCTATCTATGTTCCCACCGGTGAGGCGATGGACTATGTCCGTTGGTTCCGCAGCCACCGCCGCGCGGCCACGCCGCGCGATGCCGGGTCCGGCAGCGAGCGATTCCAAACAGCCGCGCACGCCGCAGTTGCAGAGCGGCCCTCCCGGACTAACGAGAATGTGACCGATTTCGCCGGCAGATCCCTTCCCTCGCATCACCCGTCCGGCATCTATGATGCCGCCGCCGATGCCCGTGCCAACGGTAATATACACCAAATTCTGCATATACTTGCCCGTGCCGAACACAAATTCGCCCCAAGCGCCCGAATTCGCGTCATTCGCGATAACGCCGGGCAGATCGTACCGCTCCTGCAAGAGCGCAACAAGCGGCAAGTTTCGCCAGCCGACGTTGACCGCAGATACCGCGATGCCCCGGTCGCGATCAACTGTGCCGGGCACGGCGATACCAATGGCGCTGGGTTGCGCTTCCGCCTGCGCGAGCAGGTCATCGACGACCGCGCAAATGCTCTCCATGATCGTGGCATGCGAATCCTTTACGATCGGCCCGCGTGCCGTCGCCAGCATGTCGCCGCAATCGTCCACAATACCCACAGCGACTTTAGTGCCGCCAATGTCTACGCCGATTCCCGTCATAGTTTCTACCCTGGTGAAAACTCCGGCGCGCGGTACACGACCTTACCGCCAATTATCGTCAGCATGACGCGAAAGTCCCTACTGAGCACGGCGATATCGGCATCCGCGCCGGGACGTATTGTGCCCTTCTGCTTGCTCAAACCGAGTTGTCCGGCCGGAACAAGACTCGCCATAGCCAGCACGTGCGGCAGGGGTATGCCGGCCTCCGCGTATACGCGGACATTGCGATTCATTGAAGACGCGCTTCCCGTGATCGTACCATCGTCCCGCATGCCCAACACGTCCGAGACTGTTACCGTGCCGCCGCTCGCCCTTTGATAGGTACCCGGAGGCAAACCGGAGAACTCTACGCCGTCGGTAACGAGGGCGACACGCTCCCAGCCCTTCGCCGTGACGAGCAATTTGCCTGCTTGAGAGTCTACGTGGGCGCCGTCGCCGATCAATTCGGCGGTGATCTGCGGGTGCGCCATCACACCGCCGACGGTGCCGGGATCGCGATGGTGGAGCGGACGCATCGCATTGAACGTATGTGTCGCCTGACTGACCCCACTGGCGACTGCTGCCGCCACCTGGGCAAAAGTGGCGTCGGAGTGACCGATGGATGGAACAATGCCCAAGTGGGCGAGGTGCTCTACTAGCCCTAAGCCCCCCTCTCGCTCCGGCGCGACGGTCATCACCTTGATCATGCCCTGCGCAATGTCTTGGAGCGCTGTGACCTCGTCTCTATCGGGCGTACGCATGAGTTCTACGCGCATGGCCCCCCGGCGGTCGGGACTGAGATAGGGCCCCTCCATGTGCACGCCAAGAATCTGTGATCCGATGGGGGTAGGCGCGGCATCCACAATTGTCCGTAACGCCGTGACCGTATGCTCCCATGATGCCGTGCCCACCGTCGCGAGCAGTCCGGTGGTTCCCGTTTCTGCGCGGTACGCGCAGATCTTATGCACATCTTCCACTGCATTCGTGCTGAATGAGGCCCCTAAGGCCCCATGCACGTGCATGTCGATGAAGCCGGGACAGACAATGCAGTCGGATACGTCGATCGTCTCCGCAGTTCCGGCAAAATCCGCAAACGCGTCAGCGGGGGCCACGCGCGCAATGCGGCCGTCGTCAATGGCAACGCTGGTCTGCGGGAGCTGCTGCAGAGGCGTGTAGACTGTACCGCCGGCAAGGAGAATCATGTGCTTTCTCATCGTTGTTTCTGCAGTCATCGTACGGGGCGGCTGGGACTGCGTCAATGTATACTAGATTAACGCGCAAATTGCCTGGAAATAAATGAGGAGTGTGCAATGGGTACAAAGGTGCGGGTCGGCGTTATCGGAGCCGGTGGCATCGCCCGCGGCGCCCACCTGCCGGGGTACGCAAAGATTCCCGATGAAGCCACGGTGGTGGCTATCAGTGATATCGATGAGCCGCGTGCGCAGTTGGTTGCAGACGAATTTGGCATACCGAAAGTCTACACTGACTACAACGAGATGGTCACGCAGGAAGACTTGGACCTGGTAAGCGTATGCACGCCGCCGTTTCTGCACTGCGCCGCGTCGGTGGCTGCGCTCAACGCGGGCGTGAACGTCATCTGCGAGAAGCCCATGGCGATGAATGCGGCTGAGGGGGAAGAGATGATCGCCGCAGCACAGCAGAATGGCAAGATGCTCACGATCGGCTTCCAGTCGCGCTATGGCGAACGCGCACAGTTTCTCAAGCACCTCATCGAGCAAGGCGAGCTGGGCGAGATTTACTATGCGCGCGTACTGGCGCTGCGCCGGCGGGGCATTCCCACCTGGGGCGTGTTCATAGAGAAGGACAAGAACGGCGGCGGCCCATTGATAGATATTGGCGTCCACACGCTCGATCTCACGCTATGGCTCATGGGACATCCAACGCCCACGGCAGTTACGGGCGCCGTCTTTACAAAACTGGCGAAGCGACCGGGCTTGTATACCCGACGTAATCCCGTAGATCCGGAACGGTACACCGTAGAAGACTTTGCCACGGCGCAAATCCGCTTCGACACCGGCGCTGTCATCAATCTGGAAACAAGCTGGGCCCTCAATATCGAGAATGAAGTGAACGCATATATCTGCGGCACGGAAGGCGGCGCCACGTTACGGCCGCTGAAGATTCTCAAAGAGGTGCCTAATGCCGGACTGCTTGACTGCACGCCTGCGCATGAAGAAGGCAGAGAGAATACACACGCCACGCAATTTGCCCACGTCGTGAGAAACGTCAAGGAGGGCACGCCGCCGCTGGTCAAAGCGGAGGAGGCGCTGGTCGTGCAGCGGATCGTGGACGCGATCTATGAGTCGGGTGAGAGCGGTCAGACGGTATCTCTCACCTAGGGCCCGCAACACGTTGAGCGCCAACGAACTCATGACGGCAACAATGCCGGTTTCCGCTTTGGATCTCATCGGCGCCGATCCAGTTTGAGACTGTCACGGCAGTGCTATCTAACGAGATGAAGGACGAAACCGTATGGCACGATTGAAAGTGGTCGTAACCGGAGCCGCGGGCTATATCGCATCCCAGCTTCTGCCCGCATTTCGCGAGCGATACGACCTGGTCTTACTCGACAATCGGGAGCATACCCGCGACGGCGCTTTGGTCGAAGGCGTCACCATCACCGACCTCCGCAATCCGGACCGTGAGACATATCGCCGCCATATCCAAGGAGCCGATGCCGTCGTGCACTTGGCCTTCAATCGCCAGCCGGGGCGATCGATGAATGACGGTGACTATTATGCGGAGCGGGCAAATCTCGACCTCGCCTTTCACGTCTATCAAACATGCCTGGAAGAGGGAGTGCGGCGGGTGGTGGTTGCCAGTTCGAACCACGCCGCCGATTGGTACGAGCATCTGCTGCGGCAGCGCAAGCTGGAGATGCTGGACGTGACGGCGCCGCCCCTTTCAGACAATTACTACGGTTGGGCAAAAGCGTGTTACGAGCACTTGGGGTTTCTCTTCGCCACCGGCAAACAGGGGCGCGTGCTGGAGAACGTGCAGGTGCGGATCGGCGCGCCACGGCCGATACCGGCAGAGAACGCTTCAGAAGACCTCACGGCCTACAAGCGCAACCTCGGCGCCTATATCAGCCCGCGCGACCTGCAGCAGCTTTTTGTGAAATCCATCGAGACCCAGGAAATCGAGAATGAACACGGCATCCCATTCCAGATCTTCTACGGTGTTTCCAACAATACGCGCGCCTTCTGGAGCATCGCCAACGCGCGCAAAGTGATTGGCTACGCGCCGCAAGATGACTCGGAAGTCGCCTTTGCCGATGATATCCGGCGGGTTCTTGTGGATGGCAAGAGCGGGGGGAGACTCTGAGCCGCGCAGGGATACTTTCATTCCTTTAGGTGTCGAGTGATTCGTTGACAGAATCCCTTTCCACCAGGCAGCGTTGACAATTCCTGTCATTTGTATGTTGCTCCTACGTGTCATTCCGAGCGGGCAGCGGCCCCGTGCGAAACACGGGGGAGGAATATGGAGTCGATGCCGCACCTAGTCCATAAGGCTCAGCACTTTAGATTCAGCTTTAAGAGCGACACTGCGCTCCGTTTGGAATGACATGTGTGCAAGGCATGCATGGCGCTCCGTTTCGCTTCTGCTTATCGGAAACTTGTGAACGAATTACCTGACACCTACAAGAATGACAAGAACCGCTAATCCGCGAAGGCTTCAAGCTTAAGTCTGCAGATTCCGCGCCTTCGCGAACGTGTTTACGCATACGCATTTACGTGTAGTTGACGCATACGTTACGATAATAGATAGATCTTCTCTCAATGTCCCCCGTACATCAGTTAGAATTTGGGATTCAGCAACATGGCAGCCCTACGACTCGTCAATACCGGCACGGCTGAGCGGGCGCAAGTGACGGACGTGCCCGCCATGAAGCAGATCATCGATTACTACGCCAAACAGAACCGCATGCTCTTCCGTTCGCTGGCGGAGCTTTACGGGGGAATTCGCGACTACGTCGTCTGGCGGCAGGACGGCACGGTAGCCGGCTGCTGCGCGCTGCACGTGATGTGGAAAGACCTCGCCGAGGTGCGCGGACTGGCAGTGCTGCCGGAGTTCCAGGGACAAGGCATCGGACGGCAGCTTGTTGATGCCTGTGTGGCAGAGGCGCGCGAACTGGGCATCAAGACCGTGTTCACACTAACGTTGGAGCCGACGTTCTTTACGAAGTGCGGATTTCGGCGGGTAGAACGGGATACGCTCTCAATCAAGGTATGGCAGGAATGCTACCGCTGTCCCAAGTTCTCGAAGTGCGACGAGATTGCCATGATTCGCACGTTGCAGGAGTAACGGCACCGGCCGATATTTTTCCAGCAGGAGAGGTCTGCAAGGCTGGGCTGTAAAGTGCAGGAAATCAATGCAGCAATGTGTTAACATGGTAGGGACTATCAATCTGGTGATATACCGAGATGAGATAGGGTGAGAGTAGCTGAGAGAGACCAAAATAGGAGGTCTTGCATGCTTAGCGATAAGCGCATTTCACGGAGCCAGTTCCTGCGTGGTAGCGCTGTATTAGTCGGCGGTACGGCGTTGCTGGCTGCCTGCGCCCAGACTGGTGCGACCGGAATGGCCCCGGCAGAGGGCGCCGAGATGGCCGCAGAGGCGGAAAAGCCTGCGATGATGGAGGCGACGGAAGTCACCTTCCTGTGGCCCCATTATTCGGCCGGCAAGACCCGCTGGCTGGAGTGGATCCTGGAGACCTACAACGCCAAGGAGACCGGTGTCACGGTTAACACCCTGGACGTTGCCGGCAGTTTTGGCGGCAATCCCAGGTCGAAGCTCCTCGCCACGGTGGCGGGCGGCGCAGCACCGGACTTGGGCTGGTTTGGTGTGGGGCTACATCCCTTTGCCGGTATCTTGTACGACGCCAACGAGCTCCTCAAGGGCATGAAGTACGACATGAGCCAGCTCAACCCGACGCTGTTGAACGGTCTTACCTGGCAAGGCAAATTGATTGCGGCGCCGATCGGCATCAACACCACGGCGTGGTTCTACAACAAGGACCTCTTCGACAAGGCCGGCGTGCCCTATCCGCAAGATAGCGACACGTTTGACGACCGCCTGGCGGCGGCGCAGAAGGTGTCCAACAGCCTGAGCACCGCCGATGAGAAGATCTGGGGCGTGGCGACCATACACTACGTCGCCTACTGGATCGCGGGCATGTATCAGGGCTTCATGGACGATTCCGGCACCCAGGTGGTGGTGGATGGGCCCTTGGGACTGCAAGCGGTCGAGTGGTGGCGGGACAATTGGGACAAGTATGAGGTCGGCCCGCGGCCTGAGGACTATAACCGCCAAGATGACGCGCAGTTCTTCAACTCGTTTGCGAACGGCAAAGTCGCCATGTCCGTATACGGCACGTGGGGTCTGGAGCCATTGCGGCGTCACGAGGCCGGCGTGAACTTCGACATTGTCGAGCAGCCGACGGCGGTTGCCGACGGGGAGGAAGGCAAAGGCGCGTTCTTCGGCATCGAAGAAATCTTCACGGTAGCCACCACCAAGAAGCTGGACGCCGCAGCCGAGTTCCTGTCCTTCCTCGTCGGGCCGGAACACCTGGGATGGACCGGCGGCCAGGGCAACATCATCCCGTCCATTTCATCACTAGCCGAGGAAGTCTTCGTCCCGTCAGCGGATTCGCCGGATCCGGCGAACCTACTGGCCTTTGCGCGGGCGGCCGACTACGCCAAGCCGTACTTCCCGCATCCGCAGTATGGCGTGTTGCGGGACGCTTACGCCGCTGCGATGAGTCCGTGGTGGAGTGAAGAGGCAACTACTGCCAAGCAAGCCCTCGAGAAGGCAGAGGAAGACTGCCAGATAATCGTTGACGATTGGAACGCCGCCAACCTGTAGGCTGACGGTTCCACGCATCGTCTAGCACGAAACCAGTCTAGAGACGAAAGAGCCCGGCGAGTGTAAAACTCTCCGGGCTCTTTCCAATATTACTCAGTGTCAGGAACTGTTTCTTCTTTGTCAACAATGGTCGGTCCGTTCGCCCGAAAGTTTGGATCAAACCCCGCGCCAATGCATCAAAGCGCAGAACCAGTACCTGCGCCTGACTGCTAACGGGGCCATTCCTGCAAATCTCACTTTTCCTGACGAATAGCTGTCTCAAGCTAATTGGGCAGGAATTGCGCGAGCAGGAAGCCGACAATGGCAACCTGCACTCCCGCAGCCGCGAACACCATCGCTCCCAAGCGCAGCGTCAAGTCATGCCGTAAACGCAACTCCAGCGCTTCCAGGTCGGCTTTAGTCGTCTGCGCTAACGCTTCCAGATCGGCTTTAGTCGTCTGCGCTAACGCTTCCAGATCGGCTTTGGTCGTCTGCGCTAACGCTTCCAGATCGGCTTTGGTCGTCTGCGCTAACGCTTCCAGGTCGGCTTTGGTCGTCTGCGCTAACGCTTCCAGATCGGCTTTGGTCGTCTGCGCTAACGCTTCCAGGTCGGCTTTGGTCGTCAGGGCGTCTTGCCCCACGCCTACCACGCGCACTATCGCTTCGGCTTTCTCCTCGTCAAGTCCCGCGCTATGCAAGAGTTTAAAAGCTTCGTGGGTATCCATGATCGCCATCGGTCTCACTCCACTCACTTGCGAGATGGGTTCGGTTCCCGCTGCTCACGTCAATTGTACCAAGTTATGCCGCCGTGCCGCTCATTGGTTTGCTCGCGGAGATTTGACGCTACGGATTTGGCACTTCCAGGGTCTCGCCGGTCTTTGCAGCTTCTATGGCCATTAGGCACGCGATGGCGCTGCGGGCACCCTCGTGGACGTCGCAGAAGAGCGGCGTCTCATCCAAGAGGCTATCGACCACACAATCCACCTCAGCGGCGTATCCGTCCCGGCCCGTCTCCGGCGGCTGAGGCAGCGGCACCACCTTGTGCGGTTCCTTGCCATGTATTTTGTCCCAGACCACGCTGGCCTCGCTGCCGTGGACTTCGAGACCGTAGAAAGAGTCGAATACGTAGTTAGACGCCCAACACACGGTAATGCTGCCGGTGGCGCCGGAGGCAAAGCGGTACACCGCCGTCACTGATTCGTCGAGTGGATTGCCGGTGCCTCGCATCGCCAAGCCCCGGTTTTCCATGGCCTGCACCTCTACAATGTCGCCGCCGTACCAGCGCATCAGGTCCACCGGGTGCACGCCCATCGTAAGCATCGGCGGCGAGTAGCTTTCTCTCGCTTTGTCCAGGAATGCGGGACCTCTTCGCATCGCATCGGTGAGGTAGTGCGTACGCATTGCATAGAGTGTGCCGAGTTCTCCCGCGTCCACCATCTCCTTGACCATGCGGAAGTACGGCCGCGTGCGCAGCACGTGCCCAACCGCCATTCGCGTCGAGGCGCGATCCGCGCGTTCAACGACCTGCAGACAGTCCTCGATGCTGGTTGCCATGGGCTTCTCCACGAACACGTGCTTGCCGGCGTCGAGCGCGGCCAGCGCGAAACGCGCGTGGAGGCCGTCCGGTGCATGAATTGAGACCAGGTCTACCCCATCGTCTTGCAGCAGCATTGCAACGTCTGCGTAACCATGCGGCACGCTGTACTGTGCTTGCAGGGCTTGGCGGTGATCGTCGCGAACATCGCAAATGGCTGCAACCTCAACGCGCGGGTTGGTGGCGTACGCTTCCAAGAACCGGCCGCCATTGCCGCCAACACCCACTAAGCCGACCCGTAGCTTTGTGCTCACACGACCCTCCCTTTACTCCCCGGAGTCGAACACTCTTTCAATTGGCCTCTGACAATCACTCAGGCGATACCCTGCCGGCTTCGCCTAACTCTCCCTTTCACCATACCTTTCCCAACCGGAGTGTACAGAATCGCCGCATCAAATGTCGCCGTATCCTACCGCCGCCAAAAACGCGCGGGCAATGACAGCATGGCCGGGCAAGTCGGGATGGATGCGGTCCGCTGCCCAGACCGCGGGAGGCTGTGCCTCCATCGCTGCATCGAAGGCGGCTTGGGTGCGGACGAGAATCGCGTCGTACTCCACGGCGAGACGATGCACCACCTCAATATAAGAGTCAATATAGGCCCGGAAGTACATCCAGCCGGCGGTGAGGATTGCGCCCTCCCGTGCGCCGCTGGCGCGCAGAGCGCCGAATTGCTGCTGCACTTCCGCCAAGCTTATACCTGATTGCGCTGCCGGATCGCCCTGCACCGGTGGGGCTATGACATACGGCTCCGTTAGAATGAGCTTGCCGTTGGCAACTGCCGGAGTCTGCTGGAGAAGCGATCGGTACGTTGCTTCGTACTCGTCGAGCCCCACGTGGTCCGCGAGATTGCCGGCGATGAGACGCCCCACGTCGTTGATGCCGATCTTCACCGAGAGCCAATCCGGAGCTTCGTTCAGCACATCCTCTTGCCAACGCGCCGCTAGATCGCGTATGGTATTGCCGCCGATCCCGCGGTTGACGATCGTCAGCCCGTGCGCCGGATAGCGCGCGTGAAGCAAAGCCCGTACAAGGCTAACGTAGCCCTTTCCATACGGCCCATCCTGCTCCGTACGCCTGCCGCAGTCGGTAATGCTATCGCCGATGAATACGACTTTCTCGCCCACCCCGAAGCAAATGTCTCCCATGCGTTAGCTCCTATAGTTTTATGTTTAGTAGAACCATCGCATACTGCGCCGCTATCGTGCATCGCAGCCGAGTGACTCTGCGTTGACATCGCGCAAGAGCGCTCCCTACTTCACCAGGACAGGACGCCCGGCCTCACCTGGCATTGTAAACCAACGCGGACGCCTGCTCCTTTCCACATCTTCCATCTGACGCATGCGCCGTTCCTTAGACTCCCGTTGGCTGTCAAGCATCTCCCTGCAACTGCCGTCCCATGCAAAAACGGTCTTCTTGCAATTGACCGCGCTTGTGGAGCACCATATCATCAGAAGAGTAATATCTTCAGCACCGAATGAAAGCGGATCATGGCGGATTTACCTACAGTACCGAACCACTTCCGTTACTGCCCCCGCTGCGGCCAATCGCTGTCGCTGCGGCCCGACGGCGGGCGTCAACGCGCGACGTGCCGGGCGTGCGGCTTCATCCACTTCAGCACCTTCTCCCTCGGAGTGGGCGGCATTGTGGTGCGCGATAACAAAGTGCTGTTTATTCGGCGCGGGCAAGACCCCGGCAAAGGGCGTTGGACCATTCCGGGGGGCTACGTCGAGCAGGACGAGCCCTTCGAGGAAGCAGTGGTGCGCGAACTCTTCGAGGAAACCAGCGTCCGCACGGAAGTACAAGGCGTGCTGGCGGCACGCAACAGTCTCACTCAACGCGATAGCAATGTCTACATCGTCTTCACCCTCAAAGACCTCGGCGGCGGCCCCCAGTGTGACGAGGTGGAGGTTGATCGGGCTGAATTCCTGGCGCTCCACGAATTCGAAGCGCTGGCAGAACTTGCGCCGGTCAGCAAGTACTTCGCGCAAATGGCGCTGGAGACCCCCGCCGCGCCACTCACCGCCTCGTCATTCACGGGCCAGACCAGCGGCTACGCCTTCTCTATGTTCGACATTGCGGGATTCAATCCCCATGCGCTGGACCTAGACTAAGCCACGGCCTCCCAGCCGTTGCAGCAAGGAATTCCGGCTACGCCGTACCGGCCGCAGCACAGCCGCTGCGACGGTCAGTTTCCTTGCTGGGGACGATCGGTACGCACATCACGCTGCACGCCGACCACGCCGCCGACGCGCTCGATTTTGGCCATGAGGCCGGCCAGTCTCCCCACTCCGGTAACTTCAACCGTAAACGTAATCGTCGCCGCGCCGCCGTCCGTATTGACGTTCGCGGCACTGATGTTGAGTTTCTCTTCCGTCACGACCGCGCTAATGTCGCGGAGAAGCCCCGGTCTGTCCACACACTCGGCGCGCAGGGCAACCGGGTAGAGCGACTGTTGCTTGCTCGTGCGCGACCAGGAAACACTGACCTGCATTCCCGGCGGCCCATGTTGGCGAACGCGGCGGCAGTCGCTGCGGTGCACCTCCACGCTGCCATCCACAACGTAGCCTTTGATCTTGTCACTCGTTTGAGGGCCACAGCACTGTGCCAGTTGGAGCGGCAAATTGCGGGTCTCATGACTAATAACCTGATCTCCCCAATCCACCGGCACCAAGCGCTCTTTGTCCTTCGCGCTATGCACGTTGCGGCAGTCACGGCGGTGAACGGTAACGCCGCGTCCGCGCGTAATGTAGCCGACGATGTGATCGCCGGGTAACGGCTTGCAACAGGTCGCCAGGCGCGTGAGCATGTTGCCCTCACCCATAACCTGTACCGTGCCCGTAGTCTTGTCGGTACGCGGTTCCGCAGGCAACGTCTCCGGCTCGAATGCAGTCTGTGCAGGCTGCTCACCCGATCGGCTCAAGTTCATCACCACTTGTTGCGTGGAAATTGCGCCGTATCCGATGGCCGCAAAGAGGTCATCCGCGGAGTTGAACGTGAACGACTTGCACAGCGTCCGGACGCGGGCCTCATCGACGCTGCTCAAATCACCCTGACCCAACCGTCGAATTTCCTTGTCCAGCATCTCTCTCCCGCGCGTGACGTTTTCGGCCCGCTCTTGCTTCTTGAACCACTGGCGAATCCGCTCGCGCGTATGGCTGCTCTTGACGATATTGATCCAGTCGCGGCTGGGGCCTTTCGGCGCCTTGCTCACCTGGATGTCAACCACGTCGCCATTCTGAAGCTCCGTATAGAGCGGTTTGATTTGGCCGTTGACCTTAGCGCTAAGGCAACGGTGTCCCACGTCGGTATGAATGCGATAAGCAAAGTCAATGGGCGTAGAGCCAGCCGGCAGGTCCTTCACGTCTCCGCGAGGCGTAAACACGAAGACCTGGTCTTCGAAGATATCCGCTTTCACCGTCTCCACGAACTCGCGCGCACTCGAAAGCTCTTCTTGCCAGGTTAGCAACTGGCGCAGCCAGGCCAAGCGTTCATCGACGTTCGCGCCTCGTTCCCCTTCCTTGTAGCGCCAATGGGCGGCAACGCCAAGCTCCGCTTCCTGGTGCATGTGTTGGGTACGAAGTTGCACTTCGACCGGCTGGCCGCGCGGCCCGATCACGGCAGTGTGCAACGAGCGGTAGTTATTGGATTTGGGAACCGAGATATAGTCGTCGAACTGGCCTGGAATCGGTTTCCACAACGTATGCACAAGCCCAAGTGCCCCGTAGCACTGCTGCACCGTGCTCACAACCACGCGCACGCCGATGAGATCATAAATCTCTTGGATGCCGACACTCTTGCGCTGCATCTTGAACCACGTACTCGTAATGTGCTTCGGTCTGCCGCTCACCTCCCCCTGAATTCCGGCCTCCTCAAGCTCTCGCGTCAGGGTTTGCACCGCTTCTTGCAAGACTTCGTCTTGCGTCAAGGAACTCTCTGCCAAGATAGATTCGATCTGCTTATAGACGTCCGGATGCAGCACGGCAAATGCTGCATCTTCCAACTGCCATTTCCAGTGCCCCATCCCCAACTGATTTGCCAACGGGGCGTAGATATCGAGAGTCTCCTGGGCCTTGCGGCGCTGGCGCTCCGGCTCGACGTACGCGAGCGTGCGCATGTTGTGCAAACGGTCCGCGAGCTTCACGATCACAACCCGAATGTCCCGCGCCATGGCCAAGAACATCTTCCGCAGGTTTTCGGCCTGGGTATCTTCCAGATTCAGGAAGTCGAGCTGGGTGAGCTTTGTGACGCCATCCACGAGCAACGCCACGTCGACGCCAAACTGCGTGCGAATGTCGTCCAGAGTCACGTCGGTATCTTCCACGCAGTCATGGAGCAGACCGGCGCAGATGGTGCTGGTGTCCATGCGGATTTCCGAGAGAAGGAGGGCGGTGCAGAGAGGATGCTGGGTGAATGGCTCGCCGGACTTGCGGAATTGCCCCTCGTGGGCTCGCGCGGCAAACGCGTAGGCCTGCCTGATGCGGTTGAGGTCCTTCTTCCGGAGGTCAGGATTTTCGCTGCTATACGCAGATACAGCCGCGATCAACCCCTCAATCGTATTAGATTGAGTCTCTTCGGGTGACGCTGTGTAAGGTGCTAGTGCCATGAGAGAGTCCTACATGGCCTCACTTGCTGTATGCGATTCGGTCATGGTCGGCCAACTGCATGTCCTGCAGGTGAAACTCCAGGCGCGCAAACCCGCCCCATGTGTTCTCCTGCATCGAATATACCACATCGACCGCCTGTCCTTGCCGCAGGTTTTCGGTACGGTCCGCCATGTGGAATCCAATGCCGGTGACGGTGCCCCCACCAACGGCAAACGTGGCCTTCAGGTGGTCGGTGCCGACGGTGCGCGCACCGGTCAACGTGAGACCCCGGCTGAGAAAGCGCGGCTCCGGATTGCTCGCGCCAAAGGGGGCGAGTACATTAATCTCTTCAAGTAACCCTAAGTCCATCTTCTGGGCCGACACCTGACAGTCGATGGAAAGCCGCGGCCGAGTCTCTGCAGGATCGAGCTGCGCACGTGCTTCAGCTTGCAGCGCGGCCCGCAGTGCGGCGCGCCGGTCGGTTGCCACGGCAAAGCCCGCTGCTTGCGGATGCCCGCCATGGCGCTGCATGAGTTCTCCCTGCACGGCAAGCGCGGCGGCAATGTCGTAGCCCGGTATGCTGCGGCAGGACCCAACTGCCTCTGTCGCGCCTACCGCGACGGCGAGCGTCGGCTTACCGAATTCCTCGGCGAGTCTCCCTGCCACGAGACCGATGATTCCGGCGGGCCAGTCTTCGCCCTCCACCCAGAGCAGCACCTCGTGTTGCTGTCCCGCCTCCACCTGTAGTCGCGCAGCGGTGATGAGGCGCTTGGTCTCCCGCTGGCGCTCCAGATTGAGCTGCTGCAACTGCGAGGCCAAGACCTGTGCCTGTGCATGGTCCCGCGTCATCAAGAGGTCGTACGCAAGGCGAGGATGCGCCATCCGGCCCGCCGCGTTGAGACGTGGAGCCAGCGCAAAGCCGATATTGCCGCTACTGACGACCGCTTGGTCCACGCCGGCCACCTGCATGAGAGCGCGCAATCCGGCATGTTCGGTTCGCCGCAGCGCCGCAATGCCCCCAACGACAATGGCACGATTTTCGCTGCGCAAGGGAACCACGTCCGCAACGGTGGCAAGCGCCGCGAACGCACGCAGTTCGGCGGTTTCCTGATCGCCAACGATACCGACGGAAGTAAAGAGTGCGCACGCGAGTTTATACGCCAGACCGGCGCCGCAAAGATCCCTGAATGGATACGTGCAGTCGGGGAGCCAGGGATTGACAATGGCGTGCGCAAGGGGCAAATGCGCTGGCGGCTGGTGGTGGTCGGTGACGATCACATCCATCCCCCGCTCTGCCGCCAGCGCCACAGGCTCTACCGCACTGATGCCGCAGTCCACGGTGATGATCAGCGTGACACCCTGCGCCGCAAATTCCTCAATGGCACGGTTCGACACGCCATAGCCGTCCTCGACCCGGTGTGGTAACCGGACGACAACGTGCCCTCCAAGCTGCTCCAATGCCTGTCTGAGAAGCGCGGCGGCGGTGATGCCATCCGTGTCATAGTCCCCGAATATGCCGATGCACTCGCCCGTGCGAATTGCACGCAGTATGCGGTCAACAGCGACATCCATGCCTTTCAGGAGGAACGGATCGTTTTCCCGAGCGTCGTCGCCGTCAAGAAAGGCCCGAATAGTCTCGGCTGTTGTATACCCACGGTTGAAGAGCAGTTGGACGACAAGCGGGTGGTACGCCGCAAGCGACTCTAGGAGGGAATTGGGGGCACGGGACGCTACCTGCCACTGGTAGCGCGGAGACAACATATATTGTCCTTCTTTGAGTGTCAATCAGTTAGCTTATTGCCTGTATTATACCACGCGACGTAGCGAGGAGATGCTTTGAGCCCCATGCGCAAGAGGAAAAGCGACACACAGCGACGGGAGTCTGCAAGACACGCGTGTTGACCGCAAGCCTGCGCCCACGTGCGAAATCATTGCAAAGCTTACTTGCCATTGTGACTGTTCTTTCTCAATCTAAATCTGCTGCAACGACCAACCACCGGCAGGCAGCCGCTACTTCGCCGCCCATGGTAGACAAGCCGCACAAAGAGCGACAAACACGCCTCCCACGCCGTGCCTTTCCGGCATAGGACAATGCATGGCAGTAGGCATAGGGTAAGAGTCTGTGCTATTGTCCCCATTGAAGAATGCAATTTGGCTGTACCAACGGACATTGGGACACCTTGATCGGCAATGAAAGGCGAACGGATGCTGCGGATCGCACGTGAGCACTATACGTATAGCTTCGATAAAGACGTCCCGGCGATAGCTGAGATCGAGTCCGGCGACCGACTCACGCTTGAAACCCACGATTCATCGACCGGTCGGATCAAACGCCGCGAAGACCTCGACTATTACCTCTCCGTGCGCAAGACCCATGAGTCGAATCCCGCCTGCGGACCGGTCACTGTACGCGGCGCCATGCCTGGAGACGGACTCAATGTTCGCATCGAGCGCATCGCGTTGGTGGCCCCCGGCATTCTGCGCTTTACACCGGGGTCCGGCATTCTGGCCGATGCGGCAGAGTCACCGGCGATTATAATTGTGGACGTGGAAGACAATACGCTCGTCATGGATAACGGCATTCGCCTGCCTGCGCGTCCCATGGTCGGCGTGGTGGGCACCGCGCTGCCCGATCGCGTGGTCTTTACCGCCGACCCCGACATCAACGGGAGCAATATGGACTGCAACAGCATCAGAGAAGGCACAGTGGTGCACCTGCCGGTGTGGGTGCCCGGCGCGCAGTTCGGCCTGGGGGACGTGCACGCCGCTATGGGCGATGCGGAATCCAGCGGCGGCGCAATCGAAATCTCCTCCGACGTTACGGTGCAAATCGATGTCGTCAAAGATGCCGGCTGGGAAAAGGTATGGTGGGAGACGGATGAATCCTGGATCACCTATGGGCACGGCGAGACTCTGGAGATCGCCACCCGAGAAGCCGTGGCCGACATGTCCGCTCTTCTATCTCGCGAATTGCACGTGCCCTACCACGAAGGATTCATGCTTATCAGCGCCTATGGCGACGTGCGCATCGGTCAAGCCGCCAACTGCGGCCTGGACGTGACCTCGTGGGTAGAGTTTCCTAAAATAGCAAGAGAATGACATTGGCGCGGTTCCTATCACGATGACGTGGAGGATGTTATGAGCGAGCAAGACCCCCCAGACAAGAATGAAGATGACGAAAGGCCTGTGCGCGGCCCGCAAGACGCGGACACGGAAGACTTAGATTCGAGGCGAAAGACCCAGCGCGAGCGGACCCTCGGCATTGTTGTTGTCGGCGTAATCGCAGTCGTCGCGCTCTTTGCCTTCATCATCTATCCGCGCTTCCTGCAACCCCTGCAACAACAAACAGTCGCCAATATGCGCGGTGGGACGGAAGCGCCAGCGCAAGAGCACTTCAACCGCTCGCTTGAATACATCCAAGAAGCCAATCTCAACGGCGCCATGCGGGAATTGGACAGCGCCGTAGAGCTGAACGGCGAAGAGCCAAGGTACCGCTGGCTCCGTGCGATCGTGGCGGTACAGTTGGAACGCTTTAGCAAGGCCCTGGACGACCTCGACACACTCATCGAGGCTGATCCCGGTATGGTCGATGCTTACGGCCTGCGCGCCAACGTCTATCTGCTGCAGGACGATCTGGAACCGGCATTGGACGACGCCAGCTACGCGATCTCTCTAGATTCCGAATCCGCCCACCGCTATCTGACACGGTCGAAGATCTACCAGGCGATGGGAGACTACCAAAGAGCGCTCGAGGACGCCGATGAAGCAATACTCCTCGATCCTACCCAGCCGGAATTGTACCTCGTGCGGGCGTTTTTAGGTATAAAGGTTGGTTCCTGCATGAACGCACTGGCGGATGCCAACGTGGTAACGGAAATGGCGCCAACTGCCCCCGGCGCTTATCGGGCGCGTATTGCCGTTTACCTCGCACTGGAGCAGTACGGCAATGCCATCACTGACGCGACGCGGGAGATAGACATGCAGCCGGACTTTAGTTTCGGCTACAACGCCCGCGCCTGGGCCTACGCCAAGGCAGGCGATTATGAGAAAGCCCTGGAAGACGCGAATAGGTCGATAGAACTCGACGATGAGTGCGCGGAGTGCTACGACACCCGCTCGTTGGCTCGGATCGGCCTAGGCGACCTCAACGCGGCGGAGTCCGACGCCGATAGAGCCCTGCAACTGAGTGACGATGCGAGCTGGGCCCACGTGGGGCGTGCCAAGGTCTACCTTCGCCAAGAACCGGCTTGATGCGGCGCTGGCAGACGCCAATGCTGCCGCGGAATTCGGCCCCAATGAGCGCGACGTCTATAGCATCCGCGCCCAAATATACCGAGCCATGGGCCGCACGAGCGAGGCCAACCGCGACGAGGTGCGAAAAGAACAGCTCTCGTGCTAGGTGAACGCTGAGTTGCTGCGATGATTGCGAACGTATGGGAGAGTCATTTCGCTATCAGGCAGCCGCGCCAAGTCCCCGCAGTGCCAAAGAGTTGCGGAACCTTCTAACTTGCTTCGGATAGCCCTTCTCCATGCCGTAAAACGCTTTGGGTTTATGTCCCTTTGATCCGTCGCGGATGGCGGGTCATACGACCTGCGCCCGCCCGGCGGCAATCATCGCAGGGCGAGAATCTTCTCGATCTCGCGCACGTCGTTGGGGGCCGGGACCACGTCTTTTGCGACGTCCAACGCGATTTGGGGGTCCTTGAGGCCGTGGCCTGTGAGCACGCAGACGATCTGGTCGGTGGGTTTTACCTCGCCTGCGGCGGCCATCTTGAGGACGCCGGCCACAGAGGCTGCTGACGCGGGTTCGGCAAAGACACCTTCTCGTTCTGCCAGGAGTTGGTAGGCCTCCAAAATCTGGGGATCGCTCACCGTCGCAATCAGGCCACCGGAGTCGTCGCGGGCGCGCACGGCGCGTTGCCAGTTGGCCGGGTTGCCGATACGCAGCGCCGACGCCACGGTATCGGGGTTTTCAATCGGGCGGTTTTCCACGATGGCGGCCGCTCCCTCCGCTTCAAAGCCCCACATGCGGGGCAGACGCGTTGTCTTGCCCGCCCGCCGGTACTCCCGATAGCCCATCCAGTAGCTCGTGATGTTGCCCGCGTTTCCGACCGGGACGGCCAGAATATCCGGTGCGTCGCCCAGTACGTCGCTGCATTCGAAAGCCGCCGTTTTCTGTCCTTGGAGCCGATAGGGGTTGATGGAGTTGACCACCGTAATTGGATTGCGCGCCGTAATCTCACGCACGATCTTCAAGGCGTCGTCGAAGGTGCCGTCAATGCCAATGACCACCGCGCCATAGATCAGCGCCTGGGCAAGTTTGCCTAAGGCAATCTTCCCCTGTGACACCACTACTACAGCCTTAATCTGCGCAGCGGCGGCGTACGCGGCTGCGGCCGCGCTGGTGTTGCCGGTGGAGGCGCACATGATCGCCTCCGCGCCTTCCTCCAGCGCCTTTGCCACGGCCATCACCATGCCGCGGTCCTTGAATGAACCGGTCGGGTTGCAGCCTTCCAGTTTTAACCATAGCTCGGCGCACCCCACGCGCTTCTCTAGAGCATGGGCGCGGACCAGCGGGGTGAAGCCCTCGCCGCGGCTGATGAGCGGAGTCCGTTCCGTAATCGGAAGATACTCACGATAGTGAGCCAGCAAGTTCCGACCGGCAGGCGCTGTATTGTTTGAACCGGGGCTATCCATACTACCTACTTCCCAATCCGCCGGAGCGTTCTACGCCGCAATGGACGGTGCTGCGCTTTCGCGGCAATCGTCCACATTCTCCCTCTCGTGCCCTTACACCGGTGCTCACACTGACTCGCCCACGTCCACAATGCGCAGGAAGCCCGCTACCCTCGCCACCACGTCCAGCGCCGCAATGTCTTGCACGGCAGCCTGCATTGCCCGCTCAAATGCATCGTGGGTAGTAAACACGAGCTCAGCAGTCTGGTTAACCGGGTCTGCCTCTTTTTGGATCACGGAAGCAATGCTAATGCGATGTTTTCCGCAGATAGTCGCAATCTTGGCAAGCACTCCCGGCCGATCGGCAACCCACAGTCGAAAGTAGTATCGGGTTTCGATCTCGTCTATCGGCTTCATTGTCTTGGTGGAATCGATGGTATAGGGAACGCGGTTGGTAACCCCACTAATGATATTGTGGGCCACGTCGATGACGTCGGCGACAATGGCGCTGGCTGTCGGCTCCGATCCCGCGCCGCGGCCATAGAACATTACGTTTCCAACCAAATCGCCCACAACGTACACTGCATTATACACACCGTCAACGCTGGCAAGCGGGGCGTCCTGGGGCACCAGCGCGGGGTAGACCGACGCCTCATAGCGCGTGCGCCCCAACGGCGCGGCGTCGTCCTGTCGCGCGAGAGCAAGAAGCTTGATGACGTAGCCAAGGTCCTGCGCGTAGCGGAAGTCCGCCGGTTCAAGTTGCATGATGCCTTGGCGATAGATAGCGGCGGGGTCGACCTCTGTGTGGAATGCAAGCGACGCCAAGATTGCAAGCTTGAAAGCCGCGTCGATGCCCTCCACGTCCTTCGTTGGATCGGCTTCCGCGTAGCCCAAGTCCTGCGCTGCCGCCAGCACCTCAGACAGTGCCGCGCCTTCTCGCGACATGCGCGTCAAGATATAATTCGTCGTGCCGTTGATAATGGCATATATCTCGCGAATCTCATTCGCCACAAGGTCTGAACGAAACGAGCCGATCAGAGGAATGCCGCCGCCGACACTCGCTTCATAGTAGATGTCCACGTTCTGTTCGCTGGCAAGGCGCAGGAGTTCCGGCCCGTGCATTGCCATCACGTCCTTGTTGCCCGTGACCAAGTGCTTGCCGGCCTGGATTGCGCGTTTGGCGTATGTATACGCCGGTTCAACGCCGCCTATCAGTTCGATCACGATGTGAATTGTCGGATCGTCCAAGATATCGCTGGGATTGGTGGTTAGCATCGCGGGCTCCACGTCGACCCCCCGAATCTTCGCCTTCTCCCGTACCAGGATCTTCTTGACGCGGAGATCACGACCCGTTGCCATCGCCAGCATGCGGGCCTTCTCGTGGATGATGCGCAGCACACCGCTGCCTACCACCCCCAGGCCCATCAAGCCGATATTTACCGTCTTCTCGTCATTCACCAAGCGATTCGCTCCTCAGCCGCGGCTGCCAGTTCGCAAACGACATTATTTATTCGTGACCGACCCGCAATTCTCGCCGCACCCGGACCCCGGTTTCCTAACCGGCCACTATTCTCTACGTGTGGCCGAGGCGGTAGACGAAGAACAGCGCCACGTCTTGGGTCGGGTAGTAGCGGTCATTGTATCCGCTGTAAACAAACCCATTCCTGTGCAAAAACTGAATGGCCGGATAATTTCGCGACTGCACGTCCATGCAAAGCCCTTGCAACCGGTTGTGCTTGGCCCAGTTTAGACTAGTGCGCAGCAAGGCGGAACCCACCCCGCGTCGGCGCAGGTCGGGCCGCACGACAATGCTCTGTATGAGACCGTTGCTCAGCCGCCGGGGCGAGACCATGTCCAGATACCCCACGATCACGCCTTCTTCCTCTGCCACCAAGAAGAGATCTCCGTTGCGCCAATCAGCGTGCAAGTCATCCGGGTCTAACGGCGGCTGCAACGTCAGAACACGCGGCAGGCGGCGCACCTGGAAGCCGGAGAGCTTGCGCTTGCCCTCCCAGCGCGTCTCCATAGCCCAAACGTTCTGTGTTTGATAGGAAGAATCGAGCCGTATACAAGCGTCGATATCTCTGAGGTCTGCGCGGCGTACACGCATACGAGGGCCTAGGTAGTTAGCTTCACATAGAGGTAGTTGAGCACAATACGGAGGATTGCTGCCGCCGGGATTGCAAGCAGCATGCCGGATATACCGAAGAGCGCCCCGCCAGATAGAATAGCAAAAATCGTCAGCACCGGGTTAAGCTGCACATAGCGACCGACGACGTTTGGGATGATGAGATAGTCTTCAAGATGCCGCAACACAGTATACATGACCGCGACCACAATCGCGTTGACCACAGGCGACCAGCCGAAGGGGCTTGGGTAGACTAGCGCGAGCAAAACGGCCGGCGTGGCCGCCATGAACGGTCCGATAAAAGGGATCAATTCCAGCACACCCGCCGCGGGAGCCAAGACAAGGGCATAAGGCATACCCAATAGCTTCAATCCAGCATAGGTCGCCACCGACATGATGATCACCAGCATCACTTCACCGCGAATGAAGCGGCCGAGCATGCGGTCAATTTGACCGCCCAGACGCGCCATCTCGTTGCGGTACGGCGCCGGTACCATGCGCCGCGCCCATGCCCCAAAGCGATTCGATTCAAGTAACAGGTAGAACGTAGTGAAGAGACAGAGCAGGAATTTCAGCAAGAGTTCCACCACGTGCAACGCAATTTCGAGCGCCGCATCAACCATCTGGGAGGTAGCGGAGTCCAAGACGCCTGCAAGGAGCTCGCCGGAAGTCCCAATCACTGCCTCAAGACCGAAGAGATCCACTTGCGCGAACTCGCCGACGGTCCTCTCTAGATTACTCACCATACTGGGTAGACTGAGCCGGAGACCTTCAAGTTCACGACTCAATGGTGGGTAGCCGAACGTAAAGAGCATGACAATGCCGCCAAGGAAGAAAACCATGAGAATGAGCGTCACCCAAAAACGATGGAGGCGCGAGTGTCGGCAGAGCCATGTCACGAGCGGCGCCAACAGATAGGCCAACACCGCCGCCCAGATGAAGGGCCAAATGATCGCACGCACGCCATACACGAATAGAAGTGTAAGCCCGATAAGCACCATTACTACCGCAACTTTGGTGCGTCGGGAGAAGCGAATTCCGGTCGGCTGCGGCTCAGGAGACTCCGGCAACGTGGGGCCGTCCGGCTTTGCCTCGGGGGCGTTCTCAACTTCCGAAGAAGCCGTAATACCGCTCATCAGGTCTCTTAATCCAATGCAATTCGTGAGCAAAACACTCCAATTAACTATGACACAGGCAGCACGGAAACGCATCCCTGCAACGGGAAGACGGTCCTTGGATTGCCAATTTGAGGGCAATTACCGGCCTACAGACGGTTGACGAATGCTTAGATTTCGCTTAGAATAAAGGCGTGTCCTGCGTAAAGCAATTCATCTGCCAGGGTGAGGAGGCAACAGATGGCGAGTAGCACCGATGTGGATTCTGTCCTTCGTATCTATACCTCCTATCTTGCAAATCAAAGGCGGCTCTCACGAACGGAGACGGGCAGGAGGATTAGATGGCTAAAAGAATTCGGCCACTATGTGTGTATTCGGAAGACAATCTACGAAATATCGGTTCGCGATGTTGTCATCTATTTTGCAGAATGGGCTGAGAAGTTCGAAGACCCCGGCGAATGGTATGACCGTTACAAGGTGCTTGAAAGATTCTTTGACGATTTAGTAGACATGCGGCATCTCGATTCAAACCAGATCAAGGGGATTTACGACGACACCGATTTTGAGCCCGATCTCGCTGATGACGAGGAGCCTTTCGAATCCCTAGAGCCGGTAAACTGGTTGCGGAAGGACCATCCCCTTTACTAACTACCTATCTCCGACAGTCAAATAAGCTTTATCGAAACGAGAGAAGATGAACCGGGATATACCTCCCGGTTTTTCTTTGCCCTGCAACCACGCTTTTTCTCTACTCTTAGACTGCACCTTGGAGAGAAAGTGGGAGGACCGCACGGCGTTATTCCAGTAATTCATTGGGACATCTCCCTCGGACTGCCAGCGCCGTTTGGCACATTCGCCCGGAACATCAAACGATACGTTGAATTGCAGGAGCGAGTTCTCATAAGTCCCTGCCGCGCAAAGAGGTCATGTGCAGTGCAATGGGTCTCCAAACCTAGATTCAAGCCGCTTGTGTGCTATTGTAAATCGTGGTATATTAAATGCCCATTATTAGGAACACTTCTCAATATTTGCAGAAGCACAGTGTTGATTGAGGCAAGCAATGGCGACAGTAAAGAAGGCTGATTCTCTAAGCACCAGTTGGCGTCTCGCCAGCCTGACGAAGGAAGTTCGCGGTCGGATAGCCTTGGCTGCCCTTTTCGGTCTGGGCGCTGTTACTACCGGCGTGGCGCGCCTTTCCCTCTCGGGTACGGCGGTGGCAATGGTTTTCGAGAATGTGCCCTTCTCAGAAATTATCCCGATTTTGCTCGGCGTACTTGCGCTGCCCATGCTACGCATCGTCTTCACGATGGGGCAACAATTCATTGCCCACGAGACGGCGGCGAAAATGAAAGTCAAGCTTCGCACTGCCCTCTATAGCCACTTGCTGCGCCTCGGCCCCGGTTTCACGCAGAAACAGCGCACCGGTGAGGTGGTGGTAAAGGCTGTGGATTCGGTGGAGCAGCTTGAGACGTTCTTCGGTCGCTACCTGCCGCAACTTGTGGTTGCCGGTGTGGCCCCCGTTGGCATTCTCATATTCATGACAATCCTTGACTGGCACTCGGCCCTCATCTTCCTGCTTTTTGCCACGCTCACCTTCCTTGCGCCGATGTTCTTCCGCCGCGCCACGTACCGCGCCAGCCGCGGACGCTGGCAAGCAAACCGAGAGCTGAGCGCAGATTTCATCGATGCCATCCAAGGGCTCGCCACGTTGAAGATCTTCGGCCGCAGCGCGGAGTGGGGACGCATGCTTGCCGACCGCGCACGCGCGCTCTCGCTCACAACCATGAAGGTGCTGGGCATAAACATAGCGTCCGGCGGCGTGAGCATGCTCTTCATGAGTTTGGGCGCCGCGTCGGTGCTCGCCTGGGGTGCGATTCGCGTCGATCAAGGCACGCTCGACTTGACGCCCCTCATGATTGTGCTCTTCCTGGGAGTAGAGATCTTCCGTCCGTTACGCGAACTCAATCAGCTCTACCACACCGGTCTGCTCGGCACCTCGTCAGCCATCGGCATGTTCTCGCTCCTGGATGAGCAGCCGGAGGTCGCGGATGCTGCCGACCGGGTCACTCCAGACGGCCGCACCGGCGCAACCATTGCCATTGGTGAAACGCTCGAGCCCAGCGTGGATTTCGAGCGCGTGACTTTCGCCTACGAGCGCGGCGACCAACCGGCGTTGCGGGAAGTTTCCTTTGGCGTACCGGCCGGCTCCTCACTCGGCATCGTTGGGCCTTCCGGCGCCGGCAAGACCACGGTCACCAATCTGCTACTGCGCTTCTTCGATCCCCAAGCGGGACGCATCCTGCTCGGCGGCCACGACATCCGTGACCTTCCGCTGGAAACCTTGCGGCGGCAGGTCTCTATCGTCGCGCAGGACACGTATCTCTTCCACGGCACAGTGTTGGAGAATATTCGCCTCGCCCGCCCCGAGGCGTCAGACGCAGAGGTGTTGGCGGCGGCGCAAGCCGCAAATGCGCATGAGTTCATTCCGAGACTGCTCGCCGGTTATGAAACGATCATTGGCGAACGCGGCCAGAAGCTTTCCGGCGGCCAGCGACAGCGGCTTGCCATTGCCCGGGCAATCCTCAAGGACGCTCCCATTCTCATCCTGGATGAGGCTACCTCCCACGTCGATAGCGGCAATGAAGCGGTCATCCAAGAGGCGCTGGAACGGCTGATGCGGAATAGGACGACGATCGTGATTGCCCACCGCCTTTCGACAGTGGCTGGAGCCGATCAAATCATCGTGATGGACCAAGGCGCCTGCGTCGAGCGGGGCTCTCATAGCGATCTCATGGCTCACGACGGGGTCTACGCGCGTCTCGTGGCGGCGCAATCGCGGCTGCCGACCGGCGCTGAGGACGAGCAAGATGGTATCGGGTTCTCTTCTGCCGCGACGAATGGAGATCCCGTAGCAGCCGGCGTCGCAGGCGGCGCGCCGGCCCCCGCCGCGCCCGCGGCAGACGACCCAGCCAGTCAGGACGGTCACTTTCTGCGCAGCGCCGCCCACGCAAAACCTATCGAGCCGGTGGCAATCGGCGCTTGGGAAACGAGCAGCCGGTTGATGCGGCTCATTCGCCCGGAGTGGTTGGAATTCGCCGTCACCGTTGGCAGCGGTCTGGTCAAGGCTGGGGCTACCATCGCGCTCGGCGTCACCAGCGCCATGCTCGCCGGCCGCGTGGCGACCGGCGGCGGCCTGGGACCCATGATTCCAATTGTGATCGCCTTGGCGGTAACAGTGGCACTCTTTACCTGGATCGAGTCCTGGATTTCGCACGACATGGCGTACCGTATTCTGGCGGACATGCGCATCAAGCTCTTCGACACCTTTGACCGCCTCGCGCCCGCTTATATGTACAGCCGCCGCAGCGGCGACCTTACGAGCATCGTCACGTCGGATATCGAGACGGTCGAGTCGTTCTTCGCCCATGCAGCCGGGCCGATCCTGGTTGCCATCATGGTGCCGCTCGTGGCAGTGGTCTTTTTGCTCAACATGTCGTGGCTGCTCGCGCTGGTGCTGGTGCCCTTCCTCATCCTGGTGGCGCTCAGCCCGCACTTCATCGGACGACATACCGACCGGCTGGGCAATCGCTTGCGCACTGAGCTTGGCGAGGTCAACGCACACATGTCTGACAGCGTGCAGGGACTGCGTGAGGTCGTGGTCTTTTCGCAAGACGGTCGGCGCTTGCAGGAAATCCACGACAAGAGCGATGCGCTCACCGGCCTGCAGGTGCGTTATGGCAAGCAACTAGGTTTCCAGCAGGGAACTATCGAAGGAATCCAAGCGGTCGGCGGGCTCGTCGTGCTCATGCTGGGCGCGTATCTCGTGATCGAAGGCGGACTGGCGCCTGCTGCGTTGCCGGTAGCGACGATGCTTGCCCTGACCTGCTTCACGCCGGTGGCCGAAATAGCCCGCATCGTCAAGGAATTGGCAAACGCGTTCGGTTCCGGTCGGCGCGTCTTTGCCGTGCAGGACGAACCAATGCCCGTGACTGACGGTGACGCCGTTTCACCCACGGCGGCCGCAGTGCCCGCGTTGACATTCGATGACGTATGGTTCAACTACGGCCCCGGCGAGCCCCAGGCGCTGAGCGGTGTTTCTTTCGCAATAGATGCCGGCCAGACCGTCGCTCTCGTCGGACCTTCCGGCGCGGGCAAGACCACCGTGGCGCACCTACTCATGCGCTTCTGGGACCCGCAGCAAGGACGGATCACGTTCGGCGGTCACGACGTGCGAGACTTCACCCTCGACGACCTGCGCAGCCGCGTTTCGCTAGTCTCCCAGGACATCTACCTCTTCAACATGAGCGTCCGCGAAAACCTGCGCCTCGCGCGGCCTGACGCCACCGATGATGAGATCGAGGCAGCGGCAAAGATGGCCAGCGCGGACGAGTTCATTCGGCGGTTCCCACGCGGCTACGATTCAGTCGTCGGCGAACGCGGCACGTCAATTTCCGGCGGCCAGCGGCAGCGGCTTGCCATTGCGCGCGCGCTGCTGAAACAAGCGCCTATTCTGATCCTGGACGAAGCCACGTCCCACCTGGATACGGAGAACGAGCGGGAAGTGCGCGCGGCCATCGCCGAGCTTATGCGGGACCGCACCACCCTCGTCATCGCGCACCGCCTCTCCACTGTCCGCGATGCGGACAAAATCATCGTCCTCGACGACGGGAACGTCACCCAACTGGGCACTCACGACGAACTCGTGGGCACCGCAGGCACGTACGCCCGACTCGTGCGCGTCCAGGTGCAGCTCTAGCGCGATTCGGTCGTTTAGGATTAGTTGGCGTTTCTTGTCATTGCGAGCGCAGCGAGGAATCTAGGGCGCACAACCTAGAATATGCTTTACTGTGTTTATCGCAGTGGCTGCCACCGTCGCAGTGAACTGAAGAGCGATAATCCCCGTAGCGCGGGGGCTTGTCCCCCGCTCTGGATGGCGGGGCTTTAGCGCGCTCCCGCTTTCCATCACTCCCACGAAGAGCTAGCCCCAAGAGAGCCTTCACCACCTAGCTACTACCCCGCATGGCACTCTCGATTGCGCCTGCCTCACAAGCAAGCATGAACGCGGGCAGTACAAGCGCCACAGCGCCTTTCACCTTTCGTTGCAAACAGTCTACGAAGGCTAGAAAGACGCTAATCAGGCGTTGCGCTTATCGCTTGGCAACTCTAGATTCCATGCTTCGTTTGGAATTGTAAATGTTGAGTAATTCGTTGACAGAATTCGCTCTCCACCAGGCAGTGTTGACCGATTATGTCATTCCGAGCGCAGAGAGGAATCTGGAGTCCATGTCGCACCAAGTCCAATAGGCTCAGCACTCTAGATTCCGCGCTCCTAGCGACTCTGCGCTGCGCTCCGTTCGGAATGACATGTGTACAAGGCATGCACGACGCATCGCTTATCTTCTCTTTATTGAAGATCTGTCAACGATTTACCTGACACTTACAGGAATGACTAAGTGCAGCACTTGACCTTCGTAACCAGGTGACCAACTCGCCATAAAAACACCCGCCTTGGTTGCAGGGCGCATACGGAGCGACATATAATGTGGAAAGATAGTCAAGGACCTGCGTCCCCTGGTTGGGAGTGAGGCGTCTTCGCCCGCAGTAAAGAGCGCGTCCATCAAGCCGAGGTGGCGAAATGGAAGACGCATGGGACTTAAACTCCCAGGAGCTTAAACGCTCGTGCCGGTTCGACTCCGGTCCTCGGCACCACGACAATAACCTTTCTGCTTCCGGCATGTGCAGGCTGGGCCTAAAGTTCACCCAGCCGATGCGCCCGACCGGAGGCAAACCCAGAGGAAGGAAAACTCTGCATGCGTCCGTACGAACTTGTCGTCATCTTCCACCCGGAGATCGACACCGATACCCTCGCGACTCTCACCGGTCGCATCGTCTCCACGATCACTGAACACAACGGCGAAATCGTCGCGCGACAGACGTGGGGGCGACGGCGCCTCGCTTACCCCATCAAGCACCTCACCGACGGCTACTACGTGCTTTGGCACTTCAACGCCGATGCCCCGGCGCTTGTACGCGATCTCGAAAGCCTTTTCCTAATCACGGAGCCAATAATCCGCTACCTCACCGTGCGTGCTGAGGGCCTGCCACCGCTCACGCCGGACCGGCAACCGGAACCCGCAGCCGCCGCTGCAGCCAAAAGCGAGGAAGCATAACCATGGCCGGCCTGAATAAAGTCATACTCATCGGACACTTGGGCCGCGACCCTGAATTGCGGTATACCGCAAGCGGCACGCCAGTCTGCAATTTCTCGATGGCGGTCAGCCGCCGCTGGAGCGGCCGCGACGGTGAACAACAGGAAGAGACCGAGTGGTTTCGCGTCACTGCATGGAATAAGCTCGCGGAGACCTGCGCGAATTACCTTGCTAAAGGCCGACAGGTCTACATCGAAGGACGCGTGAAACTAGATACCTACACCGGCCAAGACGGCCAGGAACGCTCTAGCTTAGCCGTCACGGCATTCGAGATGCAGATGCTCGGCTCGCGGCGGGATCAAGGCATGTCCGGCGAGGCCATGGCGGAAGCCGGGGCGCCTGCCGAACAGGAAGAGCAGATCGACCCTGATGATCTTCCATTCTAATATTTCCCCACGATTTCCCATGAATTCTGACAGATACACTGCAAATAGAGGATAACTGATGATTGATCGAGATGATCGTGGTTCACGAGGCAGGCCGCCGGGACGGTTCGGTGGTGGCGGCGGTGGCGGCGGTGGCGGCGGCGGCGGCGGAGGCGGAGGTCGTTTCGGTGGTGGCGGCGGTGGTGGTGGCGGCGGAGGTCGTTTCGGCGGCCCGCCGCGCCGGCGAGGGCCGGGCGGTCGGGGTCCGCGGCGTCGCCGGTCATGCTACTTTTGCGGCAATGGCATTAAGGTCATTGACTACAAGAACGTTGACATCTTGTGGAATTACTTGGACGATCGCGAGAAGATCATCGGGCACCGCCAAAGCGGCACGTGCGCGAAGCACCAGCGCCGACTCGGGGTTGCCATTAAACGAGCGCGCACAGTGGCGCTGTTGCCGTACACGCCGGAACACACGCGCACACGGTAAGCAGCCCGCCATTGCCGCGGCCCGCTAACGGTTGCTAAAGGCAGCGCGCCGCAGTGCTTGTCAAGGTTTAAGCGCTCTTCTTTACCAGCCAGGGCGCCTGCTCCTTGCCAAACGCGCTGATGCGAGTTGCAGCGTAGTGCGTTACCGGGCAAACTGCTTTCTCACCGGCGCCGGCGCTCGCGCCAAGGCCGCCCTTCGGAAGCAGGAATAGCCGGTTCGCGACAACAGCGACTGAGCGATTGCTTGCCACCCAGTTGCCTCCTGACGCCCCATACTTCAAGGTCTTCCCATGCCACGCAGAAAGTCCGGTCAGTCAAGCCGACGCGCCCAACGCATAATCGCCCGTCCTCTGGAGCATCCGGCGGAAGAGGGGCAGGCGTTGATCTTTGGCTGGGGCGCCCACCTTTCGCGGCGTGAGAAGGACTCGATAAAGCGACGGGCGGTAATCGCCGGCGCCGGCTTCGTTGCCGCTCTCATCGTCCTCATTCTGCTCTATGCGTACCTGAATGAGTACGTGCTCCAAGCCCGCGCTACCGTGGCACGGGTAGGGACGACCAACATCTCCGCCAGCACGTATGCCACGGCATTGGGCACAGAACTCGCCCACCGTGTCTACTACACGCGTCAGGTGCAGCAGATTCTCCCTAAACTCGTCAGCGAAGCGGCAGAAGACCCCGCCACCTTGAGCAACGCGACCAGCCGGCTGCTAGCACAACAAGAACAGCAACTGCAGTTCCTGCCCAGCTACACGTTGGAGCAGATGGTCGAGGCCATTATCGTACGCCAGGAAGCCGCTGCGCGGGGCTATACCTATTCGGAAGCCGAGCGGGAGGAAGCCACCGCAGCCTACCTCGGCGCGCTTAGCGAAGCGCAGTTGCGCAACAGCATTCTCTCGTTCATCTCTCCTCCCGCGCCTGAGATCATTCCGGTGACCGCCGATGATGAGATACGGCAGTCCGATCAGATGCTAATGCGGGCAGAGCTCTTGAGCAGCCAATCCGCCGCAGCCACGGCGACGGCGCTTCCCGTAACCCCGTCGCCTACCGCCGCGCCGGTTACGTCTACCCCGATAGTACCCACGCCAACGCCTGCCATGGACGCCCGCGTGGAAGCCTATCTTGCCGGTACCGGTATGTCGCGTGAGACCTTCGCTGAGCGCGTTCAAGATGCCTGGTGGCGGCAGCGCTTGGAACAGGACGCCATTGCCGCCGTGCCCGCCAGCCAGTCCCAGGTCCATGCCCGCCACATACTGATCGCGACTGAAGAAGATGCCGCACTCGCCAAGGAACGCCTGGAGGCCGGCGAGGACTTTGCCGAGCTTGCGGCGGAAATGTCATTGGATCCCACCGCGAAAGAAAACGGTGGCGACCTGGGTTGGTTCCCCAAGGGCGTCATGACCCCCACCTTCGAGCTGGTAGCCTTCGAGCTGGCAGCCGGACAAACCAGCGATCCGATTCAGACTCCGTTTGGGTTCCATATCATCGAAGTCCTGGAAAAAGCCGGCGACGTCCCGATTGAACCCAACGCCTTGTCCCAACTGCAACTACGGGCGTTCAGTCAACTCCTCGCCGACCGCAAGGTGGAACTCAACGTCGAACGACTGCTCACGCAAGACATCGCCGTCTGGGCGCAACGCCACATGCCGCCTTTGCCCGAACTGCAATAGCCGTCCAGGGGTAAATTATTCCGTTCATGCTTCGACAGGGACTTGGCGAAGCCACCTCAGCACGAACGGAATAATCCTATCTACAATCAGACAGGCTACCCCCACTCCCGCTCACCCTTCGACGCGGCTCAGGGCGAACGGGAGAGGATAACTGACGTGCGTTTCCCTTACCATTCGTGCTGAGCCGAACTGCCCGTGACCCTCTCTTCCGTTCGTGCTGAGCTTGTCGAAGTATGAACGGAGTCCGGCGTGCTCAACAACCACTATCCTACCCCCACTCCCGCTCACCCTTCGACTCAGCTCAGGGCGAACGGGAGAGGATAGCTGACGTGCGTTTCCCTTACCATTCGTGCTGAGCCGAACTGCCCGTGACTCTATCTTCCCTTCGTGCTGAGCTTGTCGAAGTATGAACGGAGTCCGGCGTGCTCAACAACCACTATCCTACCCCCACTCCCGCTCACCCTTCGACCCGGCTCAGGGCGAACGGGAGAGGATAGCTGACGTGCGTTTCCCTTACCATTCGTGCTGAGCCGAACTACCCATGACTCTATCTTCCGTTCGTGCTGAGCTTGTCGAAGCATTGGTGGGAACGGCGTGGTACGTGACAGTGCAAGTCGATGTCAAACTTGCCCTTGGAAAGGCCCAAGGGCAACGATATGCCTTGGGACTAAGACGATAGGTTCAATTGATAGAAGCGCCAAATACGCATCGAGAGTAGAAAACGCTCTTCCTTAACGAAAGAACCGCTCAACGTCTGCAAAATCCCCAGCCCGCCGCGCCGGAGGCAGTGAGTTCAGGATCATCTTGCCGTAGAACTTCGTATGGATGCGCGCGTCCAGCAGCACCATCACGCCGCTGTCTTCCGGACTCCGAATCAATCGGCCAAAGCCCTGCTTGAGATCGATAACAGCTTCCGGCAGCATCAGGTCGCGGAACCAGTTGCCGCCGGCACTGGTTACCGCATCCAATCGGGCTTGGGAAAGCGGGGAAGGCGCGGAAAACGGCAGGCGGTCGATGGCGACGACCGAGAGCGCCTCTCCCGGTACGTCCACGCCTTGCCAAAAGGACTTGGTGGCGCAAAGTACCGCGTTGCCGTCCTCCTGGAAGATGCGCAGCAGTTCCCTTCGCGGCATCTCCCCCTGGCGTAAGCAGAGCATCTGATCGCCGACGCGCCGCGATAGCTCCCGGTAGCAGTGTTCAAGCGCCCGATAGCTGGTGAAGAGCAAGAAGGCCCTGCCCTGGGAGGCAACCACCAGGCGTTCCAACCGATCGACCAGGGCCGCCAGATAGGCATGCGCTGCCTCCCCTTCCCAGCGCGAGGGAGGCTCGGAAAGTTCGCGCGGCCGCGGCGCCCAGATGAGCGCCTGCTCTTCGAAGATAAAAGGGCTGTCGCACGTAGCCTCCCGATAGTTGCCAGCCCCCACGCGTGAGGCGAAGAACTTCATGCTGCCGCCCACAGCCAGCGTCGCCGACGTATACACCGTTGCCTGTGTCCGTTCGACCACCTGGGCGAGGTGCTCTGAGACGTCGATAGGCGTGTAGTGCAACTGGATGCCGATGCGCCCCTCCTCAACGTAGCGGAGCGCACCCCGCAGCGTGGGTGCACAGAAGCGATCCACGCGGTTGATCACGGAATCCACCTGCTCGATGCGCTTCCGCAGCTTCGCCTCTTCCTCCTCACTCGGCATCTGTGGCAAGCGCTCTTTGAGGGCCTGGTAGTAGCGATTGAGAACGCTGGTGACCGGTTCTGCGGCGAATTCCAGGGGTTCCGGCACCGCAACTTGCCGGCTTCCCCAGTCGCCACGACCCTTATTCAGCAATAGGGCCGTGAACTGCTCCCAGTACGTTGCGACGCCCCGCTGGAGCGCATCGCGCAAGCCCTCCAGGCCCGGTTCTTCGGGAATGAGGCGAGTGATGCTGCGCGGCGTCAGAGTATCCGTGAACGCCGCGTAGGCAAAATTCTCAAGCTGGTGCGCCTCATCGATAATGAGGAACGCATGCGGGGGCAGGATTTCGGCCAATGTACTTAGGCAGAGCAGCGCGTGGTTGCAAATGACGATGTCAGCCCGTTGCAACTGTTTGCGCATGGCGAAATACCAGCATGAGTTGTCGTGAAAGTAGCGGCAGCGCCGTCCGATGCAATCGGTATCGGTAGCAATAGTGCGCTCGCGGAGTTCCGCTGAGAGCGTAAAGCGTAGCTCGTCTATGTCGCCGGTCGTCGTTTCCCCCAGCCACGCCGTCATCCCCGCCAGTCCCTCCGGCGGTATGAGACTGCCGGTAACCTCATCCAGCTTGAGCTTGCAGGCGTAGTTCCCCAGCCCTTTGGCCACGATGGCGTCGAACGTAATGCCAAACGGAGCAAGGAGCTCCTGCACAGCCGGCACGTCTTTGAAGAAGAGCTGGTCCTGCAGCACTTTGGTTGCCGTAGAGATGATGATCGGGCCGCAGTCCGGGTCGGCGCGCCGGGCCAATACCGCCGGGATGAGATAAGCGAGACTCTTCCCCACACCGGTGCCGGCCTCTACCACCAGGTGACGGCGTTCCGCTAGGGCCGCAGTGATGGCAGACGCCATGGCGTGCTGTCCCGCACGGTGCTCCCACCCGGCGCGCACCAACAGCCCGTTTGGGCCGTAGATGGCGTCGATGGTTGTGCTGTCCAAGTGAAAAGATGGCGCAAGCGGCGGATCTGCAGAAGACATACAGGCTATGGTCCCGGCACAAATATCAATGAGGGCACTCGTGATTGTCTCATTCTAGCACGCCATCACTTGGAGACCGGAGACGGCTCGCCCTCCGCGTGGGCCGCGTTGCGGCAGAAGATTCGCGTAATTCTACTTATCAGGCGCACATCACTGTGGTAGGTTTAAATCCAAGCGGCGCAAGGAGCTGCTTTAGGATCTAATGTTGAGGAAGGCGTGTTATGTCCACGCGGCTCTTTGTTGCCGTAGTGACAACAGCGGTACTTGCCGTCGCTCTCTCCGCCTTGAGCCTGGCAACGTATGGCGTGCTCGCGTTCAGTTTGCACGCGCAACTCGATCAGAGCCTGGCCGCGGAGGGCCAGCAGTTGCGCGACTACTTTTTGACGTTTGCGGATTCCCCACTTGTAGGCAACACGCTGCCGGTATCTACGGAACCGTTTGAAGCGGTAGCGCCAACGGGATCCGCCTTTCTACTCAAAGCATCAGACGGCCGGGTGCTCGCCCAATCGGTCGGCAGCCGCACCGGACCGCTCGACAACAGCGCCAATAGCGCTACCGGCGCAGGGCCGCAAGCACTCGCCTATGAAACCGTTGAGCATGCAAACACGCGGTTCCGCATTTACTCGCTTCCCGTACTCTTGCCGGGACAAACGGCAGGCATGCTCCAAGTGGCGCGTCCGCTGGCTCCGGTCGAGCAGACTCTCTCTCACCTGTGTCTTGTTCTGGTAGTGGGCGCCGGTGTCGGCCTGCTGCTCGCCGTGGGACTGGGCCTACTAATCGCACACATTACCGCGAAACCAATCGAAGACGTGGCGAGCGCCACGGCGCGCATTCGGGCGTTTGGCGAAGAGGATGAGCGCCTCGTGCCATCGGGACATCTCCAAGAACCGCAGTGGCTTGCGCAAAGCCTCAACAACTTGCTCGATCGCGTGGTGCTCGCCGAAGCGGCTGCGGCCGAGGCCTCAGCATTCCGCGCCCAGTGCGCCGGCTACATCCAGCAGCAACTGGGGCGACTGATTGCGCAGCAGCACAGCCTCAACGACTTTCTGCGCAGTGAGTTGCGTCCCCGCGAACCGAGTGCGCTTGAGCTACTGCCACGGCAGCGCCGCACTCTGGGGAGCTTCTTGCATAGCGATCCACCCGGGTGGATGGCAGCCTACGACGACGTGGTCGTTTGGCTTGAAGCGCAGACGGAAGCGCTCGAGCGCTGGGTGCGCCATCTTCCGCTCTACGTGGGCGCGCAAGAAGGGCTCGATCTAAAGCGCGAAGAGGTGTCGCTGGCGCCGTTGCTCTACAGCCTCTGCGAGGAAAAACGCGAACAGTACGAGAACTCTCTGCACATTTCGAGCCACTTGCCGTGCACACCGCGGCTTCACGGCGACCTGAGCGGGTTGCGCGACGCGCTGGCCGCCCTCATAGACAATGGATGCATGAATACGCCGCACGGCGGGACCGTAACCGTAGCGCTGCATTGCTCAGACGATACCGCGACGATTGCGGTGGCCGATACCGGCGCGGGCATCGCGCCGGACGATCTCCCGCACATCTTTACGCGCTTCCATAGTGCCTCCATCTCTGGCAGCGGCCACGGTTTGGGCCTGCCCTTCGCGCATGACGTGATAGTGCAGCACGGCGGCACGCTATCGGTCGAGAGCGCGCCGGGAGAAGGCAATACATTTACCGTGCGTTTGCCGCAGGAGGGGAGCGGTGGGCAGTAAGCCGTACGACCCCTTTCAGGGCCGCAAGCGCACGTGGCGGAGTCGGCTCATGGTTCCCGGCGCAATTGCCGCGATACTGCTCGTCGTGGCGGCTGGGACCACCCTCACGGTGATAGGCGTCATGCGCCTCTTGGATAGTCCGAGCGCTGCCGAGACCGGAATTGGCGCCTCTCCAATCACGCGCGCCGGTGCGACGGGCGATCAACAGCCCATCGTCCCCTTGCCCACCGTCGCCCCCACGGCTGTGCCGGCACCGTTACCTACCGTCATGCCCACCGTAGAACCCACGGCCGAACCTACTGTCGTGCCAACACCGCCGCCCACGCCACCGCCAACGGCCGTAGTAGCGGAGACATCTCAGAATCGGATAGCAGACGTGTACGAGCGGCTCAAGGGGAGCGTCGTGCGCATCTCAACGGACTCCGACTCTGTCGGGATCGGCCAGCCCTATGGTGAGGCCGGCTCCGGTTTCGTAATCGATGAGGCCGGACACATCTTGACGAACTATCACGTCATAAAGGACGGGAAAGCGCTGCACCTTACGCTTGATGACGGTACGCCGCTTGTGGCAAGAGTTATAGGCACCGACCCGGGATCGGACGTTGCGTTACTGCAAGCCAACATCCCACCGGACAAGCTCGTTGTCGCCCCGCTTGGCTCCTCCGCTGCCGTCAGAGTGGGCGACCAGGTCATCGCCATCGGCAGCCAGTTCTATACCTTGCTCAACACCATGACCCCGGGTTACGTGTCCGGCTTAGGGCGTAACTACGCTTTTTCGGGTCGGACCATAACAGGCATGATTCAGAGCGATGCGGCCATAAATCCCGGGAGTTCCGGTGGGCCTCTTCTTGACCTTGAGGGGAATGTTATCGGCATAAACACAGCAATCCAATCAAGGAGCTTTGTGGGCATCGCCTTTGCGCTGCCAATTGACCGGGTTAAGGCCATTCTGCCCGACCTACTGGCAGGCAAGACACCGACGCACGCCTGGCTCCCCATCCACGGCGCCAGCATCACGCCGCAGCTCGCCAATCAATGTAGTCTCCCGGTAGACTACGGCGTTCTCGTCTACGGCCTGTTGCCCGGTGCGAAGCTCAATACGGACACGTTAAAAACTGGGGCAAATGGCGACATTATTGTCAGCGTCGACGACCTGCCCGTGAGAAACCTGACTGACTTGAGCGAATACATTGACGCCTACAAGCAGCCCGGTGACACCGTGGAGCTACGGGTCTACCGCCAGCGCAAGATTAATAAGCTCTTGACGGTTACGCTGGAGGAATGGCCGAACAAAAAGGTCTCTCCTCTTACTCAGGCCGTAGACTGCTCCAAACCCACCAGCGAACCGATCAACGCGCCGACAGTGCCGCCCATCACCGCGGAGACGAGCACAAAGGCCGCCAACGGCAGATTCATCATCTCCGAAGAGCCGCTGATGCCCGCAATTGCCGCCGCAATGAGGCCGATAGCGGCGCCACCCACGATGCCGGCCACAATGCCACGGGCCGCCATGCGCTCCGACGACCCCATGGCTGCGGTGTCGGCGGCCGTAGCCTGAGCAGAGTCGGGATTCTCCGCGTCGACGGTGTCTCCAAAAGAGCCGTAAATCAAGCCCAGCGCGGCGCCGTAGACAATGTGTAGAACCAGATTGCCGAGAATTGGCAGAAAGCCTGCGTCCAGGCCGAGACCGAAAAATCCGGCGCCCACGAGCGGCAGGAATGCCACCAGGGACAGTACCCACGGGAAGAATGCAAAGACGAGACCGCGTCCTACGTCCGTGCCGGGTATGCGCGGCTCGACAAAGTACGCGTAGATAAGGGCAAAGCCCAAGCCGATGGCCAGATGGATCGCGATTGCGGCGTAGAATATGTCCGTGGTGTACTCGACAATGATGTTATCCGTCAAGCCCTTGAACCAGGCGGAGTACGTCTGGGCGCCTGCCTGTTCTGAGGGCTCGATATTTGCCAGCACGTAGGCTATGCCGTACGCAACCACAGCGGCGAGAATCATGAGTACGGTGGCAACAAAGCCGGAGAGCACCGCCCGCGCCAGCCAGCCCTGTCGCAATGTCGTTTGCGCGCTTACCATGACCGCTACCTCCTTCCGACGTGAGGATTGCCGCACACGTCGCTATAGCTGCAGGCACTACGCGCATAGAGCAGGAGTGTCTGCTCACTAATTTGCCACCGTGTACCCTACCTCCCGCCTGCTACCGCCAACCGGCAGTAGGTCTATCAAAAAACATCTCTTAAATCCATAGTCATGACAATGCGCCGATTTGTCAACCACTTAAGAGGCAAAAGTCCGCTTTGCCACTCACAATTTTGGGTGGGGCAATGCGGCACGCTCCGCTCCGGTACGCCTGGGCGTCGTCTAATGCAGCGCTACTGTGAGCTCAGAATGTCTGTGCCCCGCAGAATGCGGGCGGCCTGGAGGGCCAGCAGCACCGTGCCGAAGTTGAGCACGCCGGCGAGCACGAACGGAATCGGCGCGGCCAGGCCGATCAGAATACCCGCGGCCATGGTGCCGCCCAGGTTCCCGAACGTCCACGCCGCCTCAGTGACGGCGGTAAGACGCCCTTGCTCGTTTCCATCTCCCGACACGCGCACGAGCGACGGCATCAGCGAGGCAAGCCACTGACCCCCCAGGCTCGTGAAAATCGCCGACACGGCAAGCAACAGGGCGTTATCCACGAACAGCGCGCAGCCAAACGGGCCGAGGGCGAGCGTGAGACTGCTCGCTACCACCGGTATGGCTCTGCCAATGCGATCGGAAAGCCAACCGACTACGAGGCCGGTGGACCCTGTTACCAACGCGCCGACGGTGGCATACAAGGCAACCGCCGTCACCGAGTCTGTCAGACGGAAGATGAGCAGAGGGAGCATCACCGAACTCGTGCCGAGCCACCAGGTGGGAAGAAAGCGAATCCCAATGAGACGCAGGATGAGCGGGCGCCGCCACAAGACCTGGTAGGAACGAAGCATCTCCCACGCGGACATCGACTGCACCTGTTCCAACCGAATTGGCGGCAGGAAAATCACGCCGAAGAACACAAGCACGAGATTCCCCACCAGCATCACGATGCCCAACGTGCGAAAGCTAAGCTGATCGGCAATTGGGCCTGCTGCCAAGTTGCCCAGCGCGCTGCCAATAGTCGGCCCGGTAAAGTAGAGCGCCCCCATCAAGCCCATACTTCCCAACGGCGCAACCAGAGCGAGATAGGCGCGGGAAGAGGTGGTGCGCAGCGTAAAGAGAGCGCCGTACAAGAGCGCCAACAACACGAGCAGCCGCGTGTCGGACACCATGAACATGAGCCCGCCGATGCTCACCGCCGTCATGCCCAACAACAGGATGTACTTCGCCCCCACACGGTCTGCCAGCAAACCGCTGGCAAAGAGCACGACAATGCGCACGACGTTCTGGACCGAGAAGAGCGTGGACGTAAGAATTGGCGATCCGCCGAGCACTTTCTCAACGTAGACAGGAAAGAGCGTTCGGCCCGGCGCACCCAGTGTGGCGTTGAGGAAAAAGATCGTCAGAAAGAGAACAAGCGGCTTGAGATACCGGTGCTCTGAGAGAGGGGGTTTTCTAGCAGCGTTGTCAGGTGAGGCCATGCGGTTAAGTCAATCGTAAAGCGGACGTACTATTAGGTGATTGCTATGTTATGTCGATGAGCAGACATGCGTGACGGCGACCGCACAATACTAATTCTGCGTAGTGCGGGGGGCTTGCCCCCGCCTCCGCGCCTTGTGAAGGCCGCCCACCGCAAACGGTATCGGGCATTGCGGCCACCAGCCGCCCGCGTGGGCCTATGCTACAGCACGATGTCTACCGATTCGCCCTTCCGCTCCAGCGATTGATACGTCGCCCAGGTGACGGCAAGCGCAATGCGCGCATCCGCCGCACTGGCGTATACAGGCTCTTCGCCGCGAATTGCCCGTATCGCGTGCTGGGTCAAGAGCAACTGGCTGTCACCGGCATACGGCCCATACTCTTGAACAACCCCGTCTTCCCGGTAGATCTTGAAGCCGTCGCGCGGGCGGCTCGGCGTCAGGGCTCCCTGCGGGCCGATGATGTCATCCACCCGCCCCGGCGGCTGCACGCCCGGGGGCAAGCCCCATGAGATGCTGAAGGCGGCCAGGTCGCCGCTGCCATATTCGAGCGCCACCGTCGCCGTATCCGGCGCAATCCGGTTGAAGTGGGCAATCTCCGGCCGGTCTTTGGCAAGGGTGAACCCTTGGGCGCTCACGCGCACCGGGTCCGAACCCGTGAGCCAACGCCAGTAGTCGAAGTAATGGCACATAAAGTCGTTGAGCGGCCCGCCGTTGCCGCGCTCCATGTCGTGCATAGCAATTTTGGGTCGAATGGAAGAGGCCGCATGCATGCGGAACATGAGGGGGCTGCCGAGGGCGTGGTCGCGGTAACACTGGCGTACCGCCGCGGGCGCGTCGCCAAAGCGGCTTTGAAAATTGACCACGAAGACGACGCCGGTCTCCTCCAATACGGCAATCATCCGGTCGGCCTGATCCAGCCGCATGGCCAGCGGCTTCTCGCTCAGCATGTGCTTGCCGTGCTCGGCGGCAAAGACCGTCACCTCTTCGTGATAGAAGGCCGGTGTGCAGATAGAGACCACGTCAATATCATCACGCTGTACCGCTTCATGATAGTCGGTAAACACGTGAGGGGCATCGTACGCCGCCGCCAGCTCCTGCGCACGGTCGGCCAGCACGTCGACCACAGCGACCACGTCCGCCTCTCCGGATTCCTGCCACGCCTTGGCGTGGGCATTGCCCCGCGCACCGGTGCCAACAATGCAGACACGTAACTTGCCGTTAGCCATGTGTAATGTGCTCCTATTTAGTTGGTGAACCGAACGGGCAGTACTTTCTATCTCAATTTGGCATCGAATTTGCGGGACTGGTCAGTGCTCATCTAACGCGTGGCCCATGCCTTAGCATGGGGCAAGGATACACCCCTGTCAACGCACGGCGGCGTCCACACCCAGCGCGTGTACCTGCACTCTTGCCACTCCCAGCTATTCCAGGGCTCTCCTGCTTTTTTGTTTATGTGGTGCCTAGCTCTTGGTGCCGAAATCCTTTGCCCGTTCGTGCTGAGCCTGCCTGTCCTGAGCCTGTCGAAGGGCAGGTCTACACCGAGCGATGTATTTATGAGATAAGTTCTAGGCAGTTTCCCGTCGTGAAGTATTGGGAAGCCGGACACGAGCGTGCGGCCATCAAACGCCTCTCATAAGAGAGCGTTTCCTTACCACCGCGGCCGCATCGGCAGCCAGCTCGGATCGCGCTCCTGCATGGCGGAGACATCGTCCCGGCCCGCGGCTTTGTTCTGCAGGTAGCGCTCGTGCGCCGCCTGCAACCGCTCCTCGTCAACCTCCACGCCCAAGCCCGGTCCGGTCGGCACCGGAAGGGCGCCATCCACGAACTGCAACGGCCCGCCCTGCACGATGTCGTCCTCTTCGTTCCACGGATAGTGCGTATCCGAAGCGTAAATCAGATTTGGCGCTGCCGCGGCCCAGTGAGTCATTGCCGCCAGCGAGATTCCTGTGTGGCTGTTGCTGTGTTGGGAGATGCCGAGGCGAAAGGTCTCGCAAATCTTGGCCAGCGTGAGCGACGCCTGCATCCCACCCCAGTGGTGGTGGTCGGCCAGCACCACCTGCACCGCATCCATCTGGACAGAGGGAGCGATATGGGTGAAGGCAGTTACCACCATATTTGTTGCCAGCGGGATCGGCGTTGCCTGCGCCACGGCTGCCATGCCGGCCAGGTCCGGCGCCGGGTCCTCGTAGTATTCCAGATCGAGGTCCTCCACCCAGCCCGCAAAGCGAATGCTCGTCTCCACCGACCAAATGGCATTCGGGTCGATGCGCAATTGGTGCTGGGGGAAGTGCTCGCGGAGCTGGCGCATCGTCTCGGCTTCCGCTTCCGGCGGCAGCACACCCCCTTTAAGTTTGAGGGTCTCAAAACCGTAACGATCCACAAATGTCTCCGCCTGGGCCACGAGTTGCTCCGGACTCATGGCCTCGCCCCACTCGTCGTCGCCCGCGTACTTATAGAAGAGATACGCCGAGTAAGGCACGGTATCTCGCACTTTGCCCCCAAGCACATCGCAGATGGGCCGGCCGCTTTCCTTTCCCATCAGATCGAGCATTGCCGTCTCGTACGCGGCAAAGACCGGAGGGTTGTTGATGAGGATCCGCAACCGATTGAAAAGCGCGGGATCCAGACCTTTCACAAGCGAAGCAGCGCCCTGCAGCTTCCGCAGAATGTCCTCACCGCCATACGTCTCGCCCCAGCCCACGCAGCCATCGTCCGTAGTCAGGCCCACGATTGAACGGAGCGCAACGGGCTCGTGGACTCCCCAAGAATTGCGTAACGGGGGATCGCTAATGGCAATGGGAATTACGTCAACATCAACGATGCGCATGGAAGATATTTCTCCTTGTGGGCACTATGTGCTCTTGAGCAAGTAGTTCGAAAAGCTTATATCGATGGGCAAGAGCGCCGGTAGCGTAGGTTCGCTCGGGACGTGCGCGCAACCTGCGCAATCTTCCCGTGATGCGGGGCAATCACGCCAATCCGAGGAGTTGAGCACAGGTTACAAACCTATGCTACCGTTTCTTCATTCATCAATACAAAGTAGCTAAAACACTAGAGCACGGTTGAGAGCTCCACGCGCTCGCCGGTTTCCCCTGATTGTCTGGCCGCGACCAGCATGCCGATGATTTCGAGCATCTCCGCGTGGGGAATTGGATTCTCTCGCGTCTGTATCATGCGGACGACGGCGCGCATCTGCTCGGCATAGAAGAAATTGGCGTCCCGCACGGCAATCTCGGCTTTGCCCTCCGTGCCGTAGACGTTCAGCAAGAACCCGTAACGCGCACTGCGAATTATCTGCATGGTGACGGCGCGGCCGTCGGTATAACGCACGTGGACGATATCGTACTCGTCGGTGTACTCGTTGCGCACCCACGCGATACCGGGACCCATCACCGTGTAGAAGAGTTCCGCCGCATGGATACCGTAGTAGACCAGTTCGTTCGGGCCGGTCGCCACGGCGACCCGCAGGTCGCCGACAAGCTCCTTCTCTTGTGCCTTGAATTCCAGCACTTCGCGGGCGAAGCGGAGGGCCGACGACGACATGAGAGGCGTGTTGTGGGTCTGGGCAAGCGCGATCATCTCCTGCGCATGCTCTAAGCTCAAGGCAAAGGGCTTATCCACAAACGTCGGCACACCGGCCTCCAAGTAAGGCCGTGCCAACTCAAGATGCGTATCGCCGGGGTCTTCGAGCACCAGCACACCGTCGGCTTTGCCAATCGCCGCAGTCGGATCGTCAAGCACGGTCTCCAGCCCGTGGCCGGCCACAAATTCCTCAGCCGCCGCGCGGTCGCGGTCCCAGAGCATTGAAATGCGGGCCACGCCGTTCAGGCCTTCCCCGTTGGGATTCTCCTCGTTGATTAGCTGGGAAAAAGAACGCGGGTGCTGCGGGCTGAGCCCGATGATGGCAAGATCAAGCATGGAACGCTTCCTTTCAAGCAGATGATGCGATTCGGAGTTGCCACTTGTGGATGTGCCTAATAATACTCTATTGCGGAATCTCGTAGAGTAAACTTGACGTAGCGAGTCGCTCAGGCCATCCAGGCGTAGTCCACACGAGCCCCGGCCGGTCAGGACATGAGACCCAACACACTCACCCTCGCCGTCAGGGCCATTGCGAATACGTACTCGACGCCAGTCCCGGCAACGCCGTCGGTGTATATGTCTATCTTGACAGTGTTATTGTAGATTTCTACGTTCCCGAACACAATAGGCGTCAAGGGCAGCCGAACAGTGGATCAAGGAAGGGAAGTACGCCCTGAACTGGACCCGGCTGTCGTGCCATCGGTTCGTGGCCAACCGGGTGCGTCTGTCTCTGTTCGTCCTGGCGTACAACCTTGGGAACTTCCTTCGCCGGCTGTGTCTGCCCAAGGCGGTCAGGCACTGGTCGCTGCGGAGCGTGCAGGTCAAGCTGATCAAGATGGGAGGCCGTCTGGTACGGCACTCCCGGCGATTGATCTTTCAGTTGTCCGAGGTGTCGGTTCCTCGAAGGTTGTTCCAGGGAGTGTTGGATCGTATCGGCCGGTTATCGCCGGCGCCAAGCTGAGGGAGGGTACAAGCACGATCTTGCCAAGAGGGAGAGCGCTCCAGGGAGTCGGCTTGTCTTCAATGCGGTTTCACCCCACTGGCGGGGGCCCGAAGACGACAAAGATGGACAAGAAACATGGTTCACGGCAAGAATCGCATCCCTTATTGGATAGACCGGAGATTGACTGGCTTTGCAGAACCTGACTATTATGATACCATCTCGTTTGGATTGCCCTTTGAGCCTGAAGACTCCCAATATGGGAAATGCCGGATACACTGGCGCGACGGGGCGTAAGCGGCTTCGCGCCCCGGGAAGCTCAGACGGAGGCTGAGCTTCCACCACTCGGCCATCCTGGAGTTCGACGTCCCCAGCTATCGGACCGGGGCAGCTCAGAAGCGCATTCAACAGGAGGTCTACCGGCAAAAATAATAGACGCACACCGGCAACAATAGTTGACGCCGTTCAAGAGGAGAACAGGCAATGAATGGACAAGTATTGGATTACTCCACTCAAACCAACTCGGGACTGATCACAGGGGATGACGGCAACCGATATAACTTTGTCGGGACCGAATGGAAAAACCAGGCCGTTCCCAACCGGGGAATGCGGGTGGATTTCGAGGTGCAGGACAGCGATGCTGTAGCCATTTACCGTGCTACGCCGGCCCCCGGCGCCGGCGGGATTGGCGGCGCTCTCGAGGGCGTGATGGGCTCCGAGAAGACCAAGGTGGTTGCCGGGCTGCTGGGGATATTCCTTGGCTGGGCCGGCGTCCACAAGTTCTACCTGGGCATCAAGAGGCCCGCAATAATACAGCTGGCAGTTGGCGGCGGCGGCCTAGTGCTGGCTAATATTGTGGGCAGTGCATTCATAGCTTTGGGGATGTTCGGCATTGGCCTCGTCATTGGGATTTTGATGTACGTGGTTGGCTATGCTGCTCTGATGGCGGCTGGCGTACTTGGGTTGGTGGAAGGCATTATCTACCTGACCAAGTCGGATGAAGACTTCCAGAGTATCTACGTTACCGGCAAGAAGCAGTGGCTTTAGTCGGACGCGAGCGGTGTGTCGGCGTGTCGGGTGTATGTTGGGGTGGTGGGCCTCCACCGCGCTCGCTACGCTCGTGCGTCCCCTCCCGTCTGTGTCGCGGCGCTGGCCGTGCTGATCGCCCTTCTCCTGGTTGCATGCGGGTTAGGGTCTCTGGCAGAAGATATGCACTCGCTTTAGTGTCCGGTCTACATGAGGCAGCGGGGACAAGCCCCCGCGCTACACGGAGCCGTCACATCCTTTGTCGCAGCCTAGTGTCATACCGAGCGCAGCGAGGAATTTTAGATTTCAGTCCGCCCTCAACGGCAACCGGGCGGCATCGGCTTTGACCGAGATTACAGATCATGTAGAAATGCAAGAGAGCCGGTCAGGATGCCGAATGGGAACGGCATAGTAGAATTTGAGAATAGGCAATGACCACATGTCTTGCTACAGCCGCGGCAGCGGGCGACTTGGAAAGCATAGAAGATGTATCCCCGCTTTTTATAGGAGAGGGGTCATTCTAGCCAGGAACGGCAGCACCGTCATGCCCGACCCGTCCTGTGGAAGGGGACACCGGCCAAGGTGGCCGTAGTCGCCGTCCCGAATAGCAACGCCGCCGTCCTCAGCCTCCAGAGGACGGACTCCGACACGGCTGGGCACGGGTATCGCCTGGCGACTGCTGCTCTCCGATAGTAGTGTGAAGGGCGGTTGTCCGGCGGAGTCAAGTCAGGCAGTGCGACCCGAGAAGGAAGGTAGGCCATTGTGAGTGTGGTGACAGCAGTGGCGGCCCTTGCCGCCATCGGCTTGCTGTTCGCGATAGACCCAGGCGGGGCAATCGCCGCAATCGGCTTTCCTGACTTCCGGGAGTTGGACCGGAGGCAGCAGGCGTTCTTGGGCTTCGGCACGATAGGCGTAGTCGCGGCGCAGTTGGTCATTGTCGTGCTGCGGCTGTGGCCCAAGTACCGGCCCCCGCAGGCGACGGAGGCGCATCGGTCCCCATGGTACTCGGGAACCCTGCAGCCCGATTCAATGCCCGCGGCGGCGGTATCTGCGCTGGAAGGCCACATGATATGGAACCCGACGATGCTGGCCTCCATCATCGAGATGTGCCAGCGCGGCACGCTGCGAATCGAGGCCATCGGAACAACGATCGGCTTCCTGTATCGGCTGTCTTGGCAGGCTCCCGTACAGTATGACTGGGAGCGAACGATATGCGAAAGCATGCCGATGCGTGCCACGACGGTTGATGCGCTCCATGAAGCGATAGAAAAGCGCGAGGATGCCATCGGCGACCAGATAGGGGACTACCTGCAGCATCGCGGCCTTTTCCATGACAATCCGGTGCGAGTCAGGAGGGAAAACTTCGGCGATGCAATCGGATGGGGAATGCTGGCCGGCGCCTTGATGGGCGTTGGCAGCGGACTTTGGGCGGCTGCATGGCTGGACCAGTGGTGGGCGAACGCCCTGATCGGCGCGTTCACAGGCCTCGTATACTTGATGATGGCGCCGTCGATACCAACGGGCATGGTGCCGACAACGCAGAGGGGAGCGCATGAGAAAAGTCAGTGGTTAGGCTGGCAAGAGACTATGGCCGGACCTGCCCCGCCCGATGCCCGGAACCAAGCTGATTCCATATTGCCCTATGCCGTGGCGCTGAATGTGGCCCAGCCATGGCTCAACGTCTCGGACTCGGCTCCGCCGTGGTTCGGATCCGGCAGCGCATCCTCCCTGCAAGGCGCCGACCTGGACGCGGCCTATCGCGGTTTCATGCACGCGCCGGAATGGTGGCTGACCGGACGGTCGGGCGATGCGGCGAAAGCGGCCGCGGGACTGGGTTACGAGGTAGAGCGTGAGCTGCGCCAATCGGAGTCGCCGGATACCGGGAAGGCCGTGCACAGGGAGACCGCCGACGAAATCCAGGACATAGCGCGTGAGCCGGATTCACAGCGCAGTTCTCTGGAAGGTGCGCCGTCACCGCCATCGGGCGGGTATCAACTGGACAGGGGAGAAACACTGATTGAGGAACCGAAGAGCGGCGGGCGCCTCCGCGGGTGCTTCATATGGGTGGTAAGGCTGTTGGGCATAGGGGCGTTGGTCTTGGTCGTCCTTTTCAGCCTCGACGTGGTATCGCCGCGCGTCAAGCCGTGTTCCTTGAACTCTCCCGGTATCCCCACCCCAGCACAGATTGCGGTGGCCGGCGACCTGTTTCGCGATGAATGCGTGAAGGTCAGTGGCACGGTCGTGTTCCAAGACGCCGACGAGCTAGTGGTGGAGATGAATCGGGGCGAGTACGTGCAGCGAGTTAACGTCCACGACCCGTCGGAGGTCCTCGAAGCAATCTCCCCGGGCCGCGTGGCGACCCTGGCTGGGCGGCTCAAAGTGGAGGAGGACGGGACATACGCAGTCCACTTCGTACCGGACCATGGATCGGACCGGGGGTGGTGGCGGAACCTCCGGGAGAACCTCCAAGGGTTGTTCTAGGTGGCTGTGGGTGCGACAGCCATTGGTGATGGCTTTCCCACGATGTCGGTTAAGGAGTCATCCCATCCAGGAAGAAGAGCATGAAGCATGACAGTCCCAGTTTTGGTGAAACAGTTCTCACCTCTCTTCTTGAACACGCAACAAAAAAAGAGGCATCCCATGACATGGGAGGCCTTGATGACTTGAGTTCTTGAGAGCGCGGTCGCTAGGTCCTCCCCAACACAAAGAGCCACGGCAACGGTGCCGCCGCGCCACTGGCTTTGATCGGGAAGTTGCAGGCCGCAGATATCATGCCCATTGTCCTTCTACGCATAGAGGGATTATTGCACAGTTCTTCCTCGTCGGACAACCACCAATAGGCGCGTATTACCCATTCGGTCCGCTATTGTTTTCCCCAATCTAACGTAACGGTCTCCGTAAACGGTGAGCAACCGGCCTTGTTGCATGCTCTGATTTTGTAGCTGGTAGTTGAGAACTCAATCCCGACGTTACCTCTATTGAGAGAGCCATCGTAGAAGCAGACGCGGTTGTTGTCCCTCTGTTCCGAACAAATGAGCATAACGGGAGCGCTAAGTGTCATGTGGAGCGTTAATGGACGAGACGGGGCGGTACCTCTCCATAGTTCATAGTATGTCGCCCCTTCCACCACATTCCAGGAAGCTCCTGCATTCTCCGGTGGCTCCCCCTTTTCGACCTGCTCTGCCTTGAAGCCGGTGGGGGTGGATGGGGGATCAACCGGGCCCTGTGCTTCCGTCATTCCTTCCGCACCCATGTATCCATCAGAACATCCACTATCGTTGCAAGCGTAGATCCGATAGTAGTAGATCGTACCTGCTTGTAGTCCCTTATCGACATATCGGAAGTGGTTGGATCTCGCTCCCGCGGGCTCGTACTTAATCTCCTTTTCCGTCAGCCCTTTGGGCTGCCGATATATCAGGTAGTAACGAGGCAGTACTTTGTTTGTTGCGACAAATTCATCAGGTGTATAGTCGGTGTTAATTGCCGAGCAGCCTACGTCGGTACACGCGGCGAACCAGTAGTGTTGGCTGTGGTAACGCTCCGGCCAAGCGATCGTGATCGAATCAGATGTTCTCTCAATTACCTTGAGGTCATATGGTCGTGGAGGGACGGGGATTGCGTGCGTGTACGTCGTCCCGACTACGTTCCCAGCCAATTCTTCGCATTGCGGGTAGGCCGTGGACGGCGTGCACCGAGGAATCTCCTGGTTGTGATAGACCTTATAGTGGGTAGCTCCCGGAACGGGACTCCACGTGATCCGCAGCGAGGATCCTACCTGCTCAATACCCAAAATATCGGGGGCAGGGGGCAAGGGGAGGGCGGGGTTGGCGGTATCGATCGCGGAACAGCCAAGGCGGTTGCAGGCGACGACCCAGTAGTTGTCCGTTTCACCGCCGAGTATGTGGTGGAGGTATGAAGTCTCCTCGATGTCGCTGTCGAGTTCCTCGCAGTTGACGGGCCGGCCGGACTCCACCCGGCAGTCCGAGCCCCCAGAGAAGATGGTATAGCTGTCCGCATCGGGCGCGGCGTCCCAGATGATCTCTACGGCCGAGTACACGTACCCATAGCGCTGGTTGGCGGGCGTCTCGGGAGCGGATAGGGTGCCACAAGCGGTCACGGCAAGAGCGAGCAGAATTGCCACGAGCAGGGAGGTAAGTCTACGCAGGGATACCGCCGAGACGCTGGCGTGGCAATCGTCAGTTCCACCAATCAACATGAACACTCCCTCTGTCTTTGTGGTAGGGGAAAACTTCCAATAACACCGCGCCCAAGTATCGCCATTATGCCATGCTCTCTTGACTGAGCTTGTCTTTAGTGTTACTTAATCTATTGACAGACTGTCTCTCGATATCCTACTCTTGCAAGAGTGGAAATCAGAGGCAAATTGAGTTTTTGCAGTTGCGCAGAGGAGGCCAACCATGCGTACCTCAAGACGGCGAATACTCGGAACCGGCATCGGCTTTGCGGGCACTGCGGCTTTGCTGGCCGCGTGCGGACAACCCGCGGCCCCAATGGCCGACGCGCCCAAGGATGAAGCGCCCGAGGCTGAAGCCAAAGAGGCCCCCGCAGCGCCCATGGAGGCCACAGAGGTGGTCTACTGGTCGCTCACGTCGGCGTGGGGTTCCTTCAACGAAGAGATCGGCGCTGAGCTCGTTGCCGAGTTCAACGAGACATTCGAGGCCTACAACGTTACCACCATACCCAAGGGCGGTAGAGACCTGCGCGATACGCTACCGACGGCGGTAGCAGGCGGCGCGCCGCCCGACCTGGCGTTTGAGGACCGCTACATTCCCAAGACCATGGCGGTGAATGGCGTAGTCCGTGACATCACGGACATGGTCAAGATGTCGTCCATCATCAACACTGCCGATATGTGGGAGCGCATCCTCAACGACGTCACCTACCACGGTCATTACTTCGGCTTGCCGTGGTCGGCAGACGTGCGCACGCTGTTCTACAACAACGACGCGCTGCTCGAGGTAGGTCTGGACCCGGAAAGGCCGCCCACCTCGTGGGACGAGTTCCACGACGCGATCAACAAGACCTTCAAGAAAGAGGCCGGCAGCATTGCCCGTCTCGGTTACGTGCCGTTGTGGGGCAGCGGCGGCTCTCTTGCCGGCTGGATGATCCCCTACTGGCAGCAGGGCGGCGACCTGACGTCAGCCGACGACAGCACGTCCACCATGAACAATGAGATGATGGTGAATGCGTTCGAGCATACGGTGCGCATGTATGACGAGCAGGACGGCTACGATGCCGTCGCGGAATTCCGCGGCGACATCCGTACGCAGCAGATCTTCATCGACAGCAAGCTGGCGATGTACTTCGAGATCTACGACATCCCGAACTTCCCCGCCTACCGCGAGGGCTTTGCGGCGCTCAGCTTCGGCCTGGCGGTGGAGCCGATTCCACCCGGCGGTACGCCCGCGACCTACGGCGGCGGCGGCTCCAAGGTGATGCCGAACGCTTCCAGCAATCCGGACGGCGCGTTTGCCTTCTTGGAGTGGCTCTACGACGCGCCGCAGGAACTGCGCTTCAATGACGCCAAAGGCCGCCTGCCGGTGCAGAAGGCCATCGCGAACAGCCCCGAGTGGACCAAGGATGACCCACTGCGCTTGCAGGCCTCCATCGAGATGGCCGGCGCGCACTGGGTGGTGACCGCTCCCGGCGGCATCGAGATCCTCGGCCTGCACGTCGCGCTGCCGCGCGCAATCTATCAGGGTGAGAAGACCATCCAGGAAGCCATCGCCGAGACCAACGAGCAGACCCAAATCGTCCTCGACGAGACGCTCTCAAACTCGGTGCTGGACTTCTAGGCACTAGGCGGCATGTGGGGCAAAGTCGCTTAGGTGTGCTATCCCCAGTATTGTGAAGTGAAGGAAAAGGGCAACCTGTATTGGTTGCCCTTTTCCTTGTCGTAGAGATGAGGGAGGTGAGTAGATGACAGGCATTTGTGTTATTTGGACAAGCGAGTTGTGCGCATCACAACAGAATTTGGGATATCAGAAGCATACGCAAAAGCATGGGTGGCAGTGATGGACACCGAAGTGCGCCGTGCAGTCAAAGCTGAGATGGAGCTAAAGTAAGAACAACTGGCTAACACCCTTGACAAACTGTGTTAGGGTCTATATTAGGAGCAGTTGTGAGCAAAGGAGGTGCGACATGGTCTGTAGCTGTCCGTCGCCCTCTATGGGCGGCAAAGACCTTGGTTGTTCCTTAGTCCAAGGAGGTTAGCCATGCGCATTGCCACACTAGTCCTGGCAACGCTGCTGGTGGGTTGCAGTACTGCCGGCTAGCCTGATAAGGAAGAGTCACTCAGGGAAACCGCTGAGCAGGTGGGAGTGCTTATTGCCGCGCAGCAATGGGCTGAGCTACACCGGAACCCACACCAAAGAATTGACTCGGATACACTAATTAGTCACTGGCGCATGGCTGCGATTAATCGTCATCGCATATGGGACGTACCAGTAAAGGAGTGGGACAAATGTGGATTCTCAAGACAGTGAGATTGACGGTATTCGTCATAGGCTTCATTCTTCTGGCAAACCCTGACGGTGCTCTTGCAAGCAACCCAAATGAGAACCACTCGGCGCCGACGCAGTCTTCTGAAGTTGAGCATCTCTCTTCCGTTACACTTAGCCACGGGGGTGGCACTACAATGTCTTCCTCCAGTTTAGTGGATTGGACCTGCCTGCTTAAGGCAGATGACCCGCACGACTCGCACCATGAAGATGGCACCATCAATACCGAGGGGTGGACTAGATGTGACGTAACAATGAATTCGTTGACCGTAGCCACAACTCTTCAAAAAGAAACGTGCCTATTGTCCTTCTGCTGGTGGAGTAACGTCGGGCCGACTGGAACGACACCACGCACTTTCGCCAAATATGTTCGCTCAAACTCGGCCGCTAGCTGCCAGAACGGCAACTATCGTGGTAGGAGCCGGCATACTGTTGTGTGGCCAGACGGCGTCTCGGAGGTACATTTCTTGATTTCGCGGACAGTGACTATTACCTGTTGAAACCCGGTGTTCCCGGGGAGGAGAAATGCTTGACAATTCATACCACTTGAGTGCCCTCGTCGAAAGCGTCATTGGACATGGATGTGATTGTGTCAAAGTGGCATATGTCATGGTCTATGGGAGCGAGGGGTGAAGCTCTTCGCAAGAAATCTCCCGGGAGCCAGATCGTGCCCTCCGTATTCCATGACCACAGCATCGTTGTCCCGGCCGCCGAGCTATGTCGCACGAGCGGCGCAGTCAAGAGCCCCATGAACGTTAGGTGGACGCCGTCCCACTGCGTGGCAACACAGCTCCAATCCGGCGAAAGCGTGTCGATCCCGGCTGGACTATTAGGATGCTGATTAACGCGAGGAAAGGAGACGCAGAGCGTGTGCCAGTCCGCCGGGCCGGAGACCTCGAAGACGCGGGTAGATTTGTCAATTTCGGCAGCGAATCTGCGGTGCGAAGTCATCTGGGTCCAGTCACCGATGCCCGACGCGATTGCTGTATCGACGCACGAATATGCGCCCCTGAGCGTGGAAGTAATCCGCCATCCCACCGGGCGTTGCGCGTAGGACTCCCAACGGACGTTCGACGCGGGCGGCACCGTGCGGGCAGAGGTAGGGTGCGCCGTGTCATCAATCACGAGTAACTGCCGGGTTGGGTCCATAGGAGCACTCCACCAGCGGCTTTGCGGATGTGTCACAACCGCGCGCGCCAGGCTTGCCAGATCTGCGCCGCGTGAAAGCGCGGCCGCAACGGTCCGTTCGAAATCCGCCGACCATGGATTGAGAGCGTCCAAGGCGATCGCGGCGCGCGCAAACGCCTGAGGCGGCGTGACGGCGAGCTCAATGGGAACCTCATCCCGCTCGATAGTCAGCAAGAAAACGCATCCCACAGGACAGCGCAGCAGCCGGGCAGCCACATCATCGGTCCGGGATTCCATTGAGCATTGCTCCTCGCCACTTAACGACCGCTACTGCGCAGTCATCCACTGCTACGTCCAGACAGCGGCCTCTCACAACCAAGCATAGCATACCGCCCCCCTCCTTCTTCCCTTGACAGCAAGCCGGGAATACGCTGTACTGTAGCCACGTTTTGTTAAACGTAATGTTGAAACTTTGGGAGGAATTGAAATGACAGACAATGGTAAGCTTGGCGTCGGTGTGGTCGGTATCGGTTGGGTATCGCATCAGCACATTGACACTTTGGTCAAGAATCCCCACACGGAAGTGGTCGGTCTCTGCAGCGGCAGCCGGGAAAACGCGGAGAACGCCAAGGAAGAGCATGGGCTAACCAACGCCCACGTCTACACCGATTACGAGCAGATGCTCAAGCAGGACAACCTGGACATGGTCTACATCTGCTCTACCAATGAGAAGCACGTGTCGCAGGTGCTGGCGGCGGCGGACGCCGGTAAGCACATGTTGATCGAGAAGCCCGCCGCGCTCAATTGGGAAGATATGAAGACCATCGTGGCGGCGGTGGACAAAGCCGGCGTGGTGGCGTGCGAGGGCTTCGAATTGCACTGGAGTCCTTACTTCCTCATCGTGCACAAACTCATCAAGGCCAATGCCTTCGGCAACATCTTCTACGGCGAGTGCGACTACTTTAGCGCCAACTGGCCCCAGTGGTACGTGGGCTACCCCTGGGTGAAGACTCGGGAGCAAGGCGGTTCCGCGCTGGCGGCCGCGGGCTGTCACGCGGTAGACGCGCTGCTCCAATTCATGCCCGGCGAGGTCGATCACGTGGTGGGCCATTGGGGCAACTTCACGAAGACCTTCGATTGGGAAGGCACCGTGCTCAGCGTGATTAGCTACAAGGACGGCCGCATCGGCAAGGTCGGCTGCATCCTGGAGGGCAACAACCCCTATTCGTTCAACGTCCGCCTGCACGGCGACCGCGGCACGCTGGTGGGCAATAAGTTCCATTCGGAGACCCTCATCGGCGAGCGCATGACCGAGCAGACCGACTGGGCGACGTTCGAGACGATCATGCCGGATACGCCCGAGGTCGCGCACCACCCCTTCCAGCCACAGACGGACCACATCATCGACTGCATCCTGAACAACAAGAAGCCGGAAGTGGATATCCACGACGCGCTAAAGATCGACGAGGTCATCTTTGCCGCCGAGCGGTCTGCCAGCTTGGGCGGTGAGCGCGTCAAGCTGCCGCTGGAGTAGGCATCAAGCACAGGCTTCTTGCAATTGGCCGGGGGTACTTAGCTACAGCCGAGCAGCGAACGGCGGGGTGAAGTGATTTTCGGTGCAACGCTAGTTTGCCAATTATGCCAATCCAGCGGGTGGAAACCTGGATATGGCGATGTAATGCGCTAGAGAGCTTGTTATTTGTGCAGGCGCTCTAGCGCGTTTACTTACGCTGTCAGCCGACCCTGAGCACGAGTTTCATTGCCAAGCGACACCCGACGAAGTCGTCTCTCTCCAGTCAACCTTGTGATACAGTCTTCACGAGCCATAGTAGTTTGACCATTGCAAGGGAAGGCACAACCCCCCACACGGAGACTTCTCCGCTACCCCTTCCCCCTTGACGGGGGAAGGTTGGGATGGGGGGTGGTTACTCTGTACGGCAAGTTACCGCGCACTACCCCTCCCTTGGATTCCGGCGAAAGCCGGAATGACGATGTCATTCCAGGTCTCCACTTGGAAGCGTCTCGTGACTCTGCTCAACACGTTCCTTATTTGCACCAGGAAATCCAACAGTCATGACTCTCTTCTCGTCCCGTCGAGAGCGCCGCCTGTGGTTGTGGGTGCTGGCTGTCATGGTAGCGATCTATGCCACCCTGGGTTTGGCGCAAACGCTGGCTGAAACATTGCGGGAGCGGGGCCTGCTGGATATCTCCATCGGTCTCTTCCTCCTCTGCATGTTCCTCGTGGCGGCGACCGTGCTCACGCAGGGGCTGAAGGTGCGGCCTGGCGGAGCGGAAGTCGCCGTTGCCATTGGTGTCGCGACCGCCTACCTGCTGGTGTTCACCCGCATGACGATTCCGACGGAGCGGTCGCACCTTATCGAATACGGCGTGGTGGGCGTGCTCATTTACGAGGCGCTCACGGAGCGTGCGAGCCAAGGCCGTCGCGTACCGCTGCCGCCCCTGCTCGCCGTCCTGGCGACGGCAGTACTTGGCGTGCTCGACGAATGCATCCAGGCAATTCTGCCCAACCGCGTATTCGATCCCCAAGACATCCTGTTCAACACCCTCGCCGGTACCATGGCGGTGGCTGCCAGCGTAGCGCTGGCGTGGGCGCGGCGGTGGACACGGTTGCAGAGGTTTGGTTTGAAATGAGTGGGCCACAGTGGCTGGCAGCGTAAGAGATCCTGCCCGCCTGCTGGCACCCAGGATGGAATACAATGGGGCGGAGGGAAGAGTGCCTCGCTCGCTCCTTCTACGAGAGACCTAAACAAAGGTAAGGTTACGCCAAGCAAACACAGGATGGAGTCCATTGTATGAGCATCAACTCCGATCTATTGGCACACTGGCAATTCAACGGCGACTGCCGGGATTCTTCCGGTAACGGCAATCACGGCGCGAACCACGGCGCCGACCTTTCGGCTGCAGGCCGCGACGGCACGTCCGGCGGAGCAGCCGGATTTGACGGGCGGACTGCCTGCGTAACCGTGCCGGCCAACGAATCGCTGGCACTCGGCAGCGGCGACTTCACGCTCTCCGCCTGGGTGGAGCTTCCGCCCGACGGCGCCAACCTACACGGCGACATCCTCAGCAAATTCGATCCCGCAACCCGCACCGGCCTGAACTTCGGTACCTTGAATTACGCCGGAGTCACCGCCGCACAGGCACACCACCGCAATCTGCACTTCGGCATCGACGACGGCCTGCAGGAGCCGTCATGGGTCGACTGCGGCCGGCCGGGCAATAACCTGCGCGTCTACTCCCTGGCCGTCTACAACGGCGACCTCTATACGGGAACGTTCGAATGGGGTGCGGACGAATCCGGTCACATGTACCGTTACGCGGGCGGCCAAACGTGGGAAGACTGCGGCAGTCCCGACCCGTGTAACACGGTCGCGTCGTTGGCCGTGTACAAGGGCGAACTCTACGGAGGTGTCTCCCGCTATAAGGCCGGCGGCTCCGCGCTGGAGGATTCGCCAAATAAGCATCCCGGCGGCGCCATCTACCGCTACACGGGCAATGCAACGTGGGAGTACTGCGGGCGTCTGGAAGGCGCCGACTCCATCGCCGGTATGGCCGTCTACCACGGCGAACTCTACGCCATTCCGCTGTACAGCCAAGGCGTCTTCCGCTATGCCGGCGGGCAGGAATGGGAGTACTGCGGCACGCCCGGCCGCCGCATGATGTCAATCACCGTCTTCAAGGGACATCTCTACGGCGCGGGTAACGAAGGCGGCGGCGTCTTTCGCTACGACGGCGGCACCGAGTGGACGCCCTGCGGCTTCCAGGAGGGAGTCACCCAAGTATACTCGTTCGCCGCCTATCAGGGCGAACTCTACGTCGGCACCTGGCCCAACGGCACCGTGTTCCGTTGGGCCGGCAAGGAAACGTGGGAGAGTGTGGGCCGCCTGGACGAAGAGAAGGAAGTGATGGCGATGGCGGTCTACAACGGCAAGCTCTACGCGGGGACGCTGCCCCTGGCGAACGTCTACCGCTATGAGGGCGGCGCCACCTGGACCAATACGGGACAGTTGGACACCACGCCGGACGTGAAGTACCGGCGGGTGTGGTCGATGGCAGTTTTTGAGGGCAAGCTCTTCGGCGGTACGCTGCCGTCGGGCCGCGTCTATGCCCTACAAGCGGGAGCCAACGTGACGTACGATCACGCCCTTGCCCCCGGCTGGCGGCACGTGGCCGCTGTCCGGGAATCGAACAACCTCAGGCTCTACGTAGACGGGATCCAGGTGGCGGAGTCCGCCTGCGCGACGCACTTTCCCGGCGACCTCACGAATGATCGGCTGCTCCTCATCGGCCACGGGCAACACGACCACTTCAACGGCAGCATGGCCGACGTGCGCGTCTACGGGTGCGCTCTCACCGCAAGTGAAATCGCGGCGCTCCGGCAGGCCACGTAAACGCCTCTCATTCATTGCCGTCCGTTGAGAAATCGCTGCTTCGAGCGGATATCGCTGTGTACATACCCTTGACACCACGTCGTTAATCACGCTACAATTTCGTTCAAGCCGTCTAGGAGCTACAGCGCATGCTTTAGCCTCCTGGTGGAGATGGCAACAGGTACGGTCAGACTGGTGGCCCGTCATCTCACAAGGCAGTGTTTGCGAACGAAATAATGCCTACTGGGCAGGAGGTTTCGCTACAGATGGAGAGTCATATTGCATTGCAGACAACGCGTCGTCGCATGTTAGCAGGCAGTGGCGCAGCGGTCGGTGCTACGCTACTCTTCGCTGCGTGCGGTGAGGCCGGCATGACGGCCCCGGCGGATGCGCCTGAGTCCGACGACATGAAGGCGGAAGAAATGCCGATGGAAGAGATGTTGCCCGTGAACTTCTGGGCCATCGACATGGGCGGCAGTAACTGGGTGCAGGGCATCGGCGAGGAAATCGTCAACGAGTTCCACGAGGCCAACCCTGGCGAGAAAGTCAACGTAATCGTCACCACGTACGGCGACACGATCAACAAGCTGCCCACGGTGGTTGCCGGCGGCATCCCGCCGGACATCTCCTATATCGACGCCTATTTGCCGAAAGACTTCGGCGTACGCGGCATCGCCGCCGACATCACGAATTATGTCAAGGCCTCGACGGTGATCGACGCTGAAGACTACTATCCGCGCGTCGTCTACGACTCGACCTACCGCGGCCACTGGTTCGGGCTGCCCTGGGCGCCCACGGTCTTTACCTACTTCTACAACAAAGACGTCTTTGTAGAAGTGGGTCTCGATCCGGACAGTGGGCCGTCGAATTGGGACGAGCTCGACGCGGCAATCCAGCGCACGCTCAAGAAAGAAGGCGACAAAACTGAGCGTCTCGGATTCTGGTACGGCAACAGCTCCCTGGTCTGGTGGCTGGTGCCCTTCTGGCAGCAGGGCGGCCGCCTGCTCAGCGATGATGAGTTGACGTCCACCATCGACAACGAGACGATGGTTACCGCGTTCGACTTGACGTTGCGCTTCTTCGACCTGCAGGGCGGCCTGGACGCCATGAATGAGTTCAGGGGCGACGAGCGGCATCAACACCTCTTCTCCACCGGCCGTTGCGCCATGTGGACCGACGTGATGAACATCACCCGCTTCGAGGCGTATGAGGAGAACTTCGCGAAGATTAACATTGGCGTGGATACGTATCCGGTGGCGGAAGGCGGCTCGCCCGCGGCCTATCGCGGCGGCGGCGCGCACATCATGCCCGAAGGCTCCAACAACCCGGACGGGGCGTTCAAGTTCCTCGAGTGGCTCTTCCTGGAGCCCAATGACCGCCGCTTCAACGACGTGCGCGATAGCTTGCCGGCCCGCCGGTCGGTCGCTACCAGCCCGGAATTTACCCAGGGCGACCCGTTGCGCATCCAGGGCGCGCGCGAGATGGATGGCGCCCAGTGGGTGGTCAGCGCCCCGGGCGGACGCGCCATCATCGGCATTCACGTGCGTATGGCCAGCTCGATTTGGAACCGCGAGAAGACCGTGCCGGAAGCGCTCGCCGACGGCAACACGCAGGTGCAGCAGGCGCTTGACGAAGCGCTGGAAAACTCAGTCATCGATTTCTAGGCTGAAAGCGCTGCAACGCATATCGTGAAGTTCGCACGCGTGGGAAATCCCACGCGTGCGAACTTCCTTAAAAGGCGAGCAGGCAAGAATTCCTGTGTTAGGAGCCGGGCACAGACCGCGCAATGCCACGTTCAGACTTTTCCCGAGCACGTCAATGCTGCGCCGATTGCCCAGTCCACAACGCCTAAGCGTAAGACTCCGTACAACCACCGCATGGACTGTGACGCGTTCCGTGATATAGTGGCGGTAGCATGCATTACCCGTCGCGAAGACGTTAACTCCCTATGGTCACTTCCTCATCCACAGTTGCTCCGGCGGAGACTCTGCGCGAAGAAGACGTTGTGCAGATCTGGCAGGCGTGCCCCTGGGGCGCGAAACTTCTGCGCACCACGGCCGGCGAACAGATTCAGGTTGTCTATCCCGGGCGGCGCAACCTGGGTCCCGGGCCCGACTTCCTCGACGCGATCATCGCGCTGGACGGCCGGCGGCTGCGCTACGGTCACATAGAAGTACATTCCGCCGCCTCCGCTTGGCGCGCCCACGGCCACGCCTCCGATCCGGCCTACCACCACGTCATGCTCCACGTGGTGTGGGAAGACGACGGGCTGATTGGAGGCGGACCCCTGCGCACGCTGGCACTGTCGTCGTACTTTCCTGACGGTATGCCGGAGCAGTATGTGGCGCAGCAACTCCCGTCGTTCCAGCCCTGCTCAGACCTCCACACCAAGTCCGACGCCATGACCGTCGGCATGCTCTTTGCGACGTTGGGCGAACGGCGCATGCGCAAGAAAGCGGCGCAGATGTTGGCGGCCATCGAACAAATCGGGCCGGAGCAGGCGCTCTATGCCGCCCTGCTCGATGCCCTCGGCTACAGCCAGAACCGCGAGCCTTTCCGGCAACTCAGTGAGGCCCTGCCGTGGCCGGTAGTTGAGGCGATTCTGAGCGGCAAGGCCGATGCGGCTCTGCACGGAGAAGCGCTCTTTCTCGGCGCGGCGGGGCTGCTGCCCTCCCAACGCGGCACTTCCCCGCGTAGGGGCACGGCATGCCGTGCCCCTACGGCCGCCGACCATGCGTATATGCAGGAGCTTGAAAGCCTGTGGAGGAACTACCAATTGGAACCGGCGGTGCCTACCGCGGCCTGGGTGCGCGGCGGCGTGCGCCCCACGAATGCCCCCGCGCGCCGCGTGGCAGCGGCGGGACACCTCTGCGCGCGGCTTGCGGAGACCGGCCCGGTACAAGCGTGCCTGAACCTCCGCGACGGCCCGCCGTGGCCGCAATTGCTCCATCGGATTACCGAGGCATTCGCGCTACCGGCGTCTAGCTCACGCTACTGGGCCACTCATTGTGACTTTGGGGTCCCGTTGCGCGGCGCGCCGCAGAGCCTGATCGGCACGGAGCGCGCCCGCGAAGTGCTCACGAACGTCTTGCTGCCGTTCATGTTCGCACTTGGCGAGCACACCGGCGACTCCAGCGTATCTGACTGGGCCGCCACCACTTTGCGTCACGCGCCGGCGGGCGGCGCGAACCGCCTCATCCGAAGCATGCGCGACGACGTATTCGTCCTGCCGCCAAAATTCGTGCCCATGACTGCCGCGCGCCAGCAGGGACTACTCCACGTCTACCATACCTGGTGCCGCGAGAAGCGCTGCGACACGTGCGCCGTGGCGCAGATGCTGGCGGAACGGTGACCGCTATCACAGCGCTGTCAACTGCCCTGGCTGTTAAATCCTCACTCCTAGGTATTGCCGACCTTGCGCACTCGGCGGAGCAGGTCTCTACCCTACACGAAGATGGATTCCGGCTTGCGCCGGAATTGTATGTGTAAGGTAATTCGTTGACAGAATTGGCACTAGAATGGGCAGAGAAGGCCAACAAGGAGGCGTATAGGTACGAATGTGTTAGACGGCACTGGCTATGTACGAGGGAAGAATTCGCCCTTAGGGTCGTCACTCCGGCGGAAGCCGGAGTCCAGGGCACGCAGAGAAGATGGATTCCCGCGTTCGCGGGAATGACGGAGACGGAGGTTCTCTAGATCTTGGCAAGGGAATCAAACTGCGAAATCTGTCAGCGAATTAGTCAACACTTACAGGAATGACGGCCCTCCGAGGCCGGCCCTCCCGTAGCCGACCAAGCTTGTCCTGACGAGTGTAGAGTTTTGTTTACTTGGATTATCCGTGCAAGAGCACGCGCTCACCGCTCTCTGCCGCTTGATAGATGCCTTGCACGATTGCCACGGCCCGCCTGCCGTCCTCGCCGGTGACGAGCGGCACGCGTTGTTCCAAGATGCTCGCCACGAACTCGCCGTCCTCCCGCACGAACTGGCTGCGGTCTCGTGGGAACGTCAGTGTTTCCCATTCCTGGTCCTCCGCACCCGCTACCTTGAGATGCCGCCACGTCGCGATCTCCATAGCGCCGTTTGAACCCGTCACCTCAGCGCGGCAACGGCCCATTGCGGGCGCCGCAATCAACGAGATTTCCATCGTCGCGCTCGCGCCGTTGGCAAATTCGAGGTGCGCCACGCCGAAATCCTCCCCCTCGGTGCGCGCGCCGTAGTGGCCGATGTTGGCGGTGATAGCCGTAACCTCCGACCCAATCCACCAGCGCAGCCGGTCCGCGCTATGCACGCCGTTGTCCATAAACACACCGCCGCCGGCCAGTGCCCGCACCCCGCGCCAGCCCAAGTCCTTATGGCGGGTAGCGCCAGTGATGGAGTCGTGAATATGGAGCACGTCGCCGATGGCCCCCTCCCGCAGCAACTCCAGCGCCCGCAGGTGCTCCAACATGAAGCGGTGGGTGTGACCGACCATCAGGTTCACCTGGGCCTCTTCGCAGGCGGCGATGATGGCGCTGCACTCGTCTACGGATACGCCCAGCGGCTTCTCGGAGAGCACGTGCTTACCGGCCTGCGCCGCAGCGATCACGACTTCACCGTGCAGCGCATGGGGCAAGCAGATGATGACCGCATCTACCGCCGGGTTGTCCAGAACGGCGCGGTAGTCAGAATCGACGTGCGCCACGTCATGTGCAGCGGCGAATGCGCTAACGGCTGCTTCATTCACGTCCGCGGCAGCCACGATCCGCGCCTGGGGAACAGATGCCAACCCGCGCGCGTGCGATTGCGCTATGCCGCCTGTACCCGCAATGCCGATGTTCACCATATCCATATACACCGCTCCTCAATTGATAGTCCATATCCCGCGCCACAACCAACGCTGGAGTACGAACAATGCGGCAGGTGCGCAATCAACGCAAACATGCGCCACCGGTCACTTCCTTCGCACTTCGTCGTTTCATTCTATACGCACTCCCTGTACGCCTGCACCGCATGGTATACTGGAACCGTCTTACTGGCGCATACCGTATTCCGCCACTAGGGCCGCTAGGGGAGCCGCATGGCTGAGAGACTCTGCTCGCGAGCGGGGCAACCCTTGGAACCTGACCTGGATCATGCCAGCGGAGGGAAGCGGCAGAACCCAAAGACACTGCCGCAAACCGCTCTCCTCACTGTGAAGCGGTTTTTGTATTTTGCGGGGAAGAGAGGGTGCGCCTACCAGGCAGACTCCTTCTCATCCACGTGCAACATGTGGAAAAGGAACGAAAATGACAGACGCGCTTGAGATAGCGGGAAAGCAATTCACATCGCGGCTGATGATCGGCACGGGCAAGTACCGCACGCCTGAGGAAATGATTCACGCTATCGAGGCGTCGGGGGCCGAGATCATAACCGTGGCGATACGGCGCCTCGACCTCAGCAATCCGACGCAAAAGACGATCCTCGACCACATCGACTGGGACCGTTACACTATCTTGCCGAACACGGCCGGCGCACGCACCGCGGACGAGGCCGTCGTTACGGCCAAGCTGGCACGCGAACTGACCGGATCGGACTGGGTAAAGCTCGAAGTGCAGCCGGACCCGAATTCGCTGCTGCCGGACCCGGTGGATACGCTCCATGCCGCGGAGGCGCTTGTCAAAGACGGCTTTGTCGTGCTGCCGTACATCCACGCCGACCCCATCCTGGCGCGGCGCTTGGAAGACGTGGGCTGCGCCACCGTAATGCCGCTCGGCTCGCCCATCGGCTCCGGCCAAGGCATCTTTACGCGGGAAGAGATCGAACTCATTGTCGAGCAGGCCAACGTACCCGTCGTCGTGGACGCCGGGATCGGTGTGCCGTCCGAAGCCTCACAGTCACTGGAGATCGGCGCGGACGCAGTGCTCATTAACACGGCAATTGCGCGCGCAGAAGACCCGTCGCTCATGGCGGAAGCCTTCCGCCTCGGCGTGGAGGCCGGCCGCAAAGCCTACCTTGCCGGGCGCATTGCGCAGCAGAAATTCGCCACGCCCAGCAGTCCGGTAGCCGGAGTCGTCCACGCCTAGCGCTACTGGCTCACGCCGCATGAAACCCCAACTGCCATACCCCTGTCTCACGCTCATCACGCGCCTCGACGCGCCGGACCTTAGCGCGGCGGCGAACGTGCCGGAGCTCAGGGGTCTTAGCAGCATTGAGATAGCGAAAATCGAGTCTACGAGGATGCTCGTAGAACGGGTGCGGGCGGGCATTGCAGGCGGAGTGAACGTCGTACAGCTACGGGAAAAAGGACTACCTGCCGGAGACCTCTTCGGGCTGGCGTGGTATCTCCGGCGCGTCACCCAAGGCCGCGCGCTTCTCATCGTCAATGACCGCGTGGACGTCGCCCTCGCCGTGGGCGCAGATGGGGCGCACCTGCCTGAAAATGGGCTACCGATCGAGTCTGCACGGCAAATGCTGGGGGAGAATATGCTGCTGGGGTGTTCGGCGCACAGCGTCGCCGGTGCCGCCCAGCGCGCGGTCCTAGGTGTAGACTTCGTGCAAGTCGGAACACTCTATGCGACGGACTCCAAGCCGGGACGCGCGCCCGCGGGGCCACAATTGGTGCGCGACGTAAAGGCGGAAATTGACATCCCCGTCATCGGCGTCGGCGGCATCACGGCGCGTAACGCGTCAGAGGTTATGGCGGCCGGCGCGCACGGCGTGGCCGTGATTGGCGCACTGCTCCGGGCAACCGACACCTCTGCGGCCGCCCGCCACCTGATCGACGCGCTTACCGGACCGCGACAGGTGCAATCCTCATGACGAGGGAAGAAGAGGCGACCCCGCCTGCGCACAATCAAGCACCAGCGGAAAGCATCCGCATAACCGTAAACGGGGAAGAACGCCGGTTACTCTCAGGCACGGCGCTGTCTGCCTTTCTTGAGGAGAACGACGTGCCGGCGCGGTTCATCGCCGTTGCCGTGAACCAAGAGGTAGTCCGCCGCGACGAGCACCGGCAGGTTTTCCTACAAGAGGGCGACGTGGTAGAGATCGTCCGCATGGTCGGCGGTGGAAGTAATCGGTACCAAACAATACTGCGCTCCACTGCGGCAAAGGCACAACCTTCTGTTCCTGCAATTGAGAAGCCAGTGCCGCAGTTGATCAAGGATTGAAAGAAACGGAATGTCCATGACAACTGAGGTAGCCATCGTCGGCGGCGGGATCATCGGCTGTGCGCTCGCCTACACGCTGGCAAAGTCCGGTGTGCGGGTAGCCGTATTCGAGAAGGAACGCGTAGGCGGCCAGGCCCGTATCGCTGCCGCCGGCATTCTGGGATCCGGCGTAGAGGGAGACCGCGGTGATCACGTCCTCAATCTCTCCGTGCAGTCGGCCCGACTCTATCCGGACTTCACGGCTGAGCTCGAAGCCGCCACCGGCCTGGACGCCACCTACACTCGTTCCGGCGCGCTCACCGTCGTGTTCGGTGGGAAGCAAGCGGTCTTTCTCTCCAGGCGGGCTAAGGCACTTGCCGAGCGAGGTCAGCGCGTCGCCTGGCTCGATGCCGAGGTGCTGCGCCGCGAAGAGCCGCTGCTCAACCCAGCCGCCCGCGGCGCCCTACTCTTTCAGGACGACGCCCACGTGTACGCGCCGCAACTCATGCACGTGCTGACGCTGGCAGCCGTGGCCCAGGGTGTGACAATACACGAGTACACCCCCGTGCATGGCTTCATCACCTCCGGTGAACGTGTTACCGGGGTGCAAACTGCTGCCGGGCCCGTGCACGCCGACCACGTTGTGATTGCCGCCGGAGCTTGGAGCCGCCTGCTCGGAGATCACCTCGGCATTGCGCTGCCGTTGAAACCAACCCGGGGCCAAGTGATGGTGCTGGAGACCTACAACCGTCCGCTGCAGCGAGTCGCCTTCGGCGCAGGCGGCTACCTGGCGCCAAAGCAGGACGGGCGCATTGTCGTTGGCGCCACGGAAGAGGACGCGGGGTTCGAGCGCGAGAATACCCCCGGAGGTGTGGCGTTCCTAGTTAAGGTGTTACAAAAACTCGCGCCCGGTCTCGCGGACGTGCGGGTGCACCACTTCGGCGTGGGCCTGCGCCCCACGCCCGCCGACGGCTTGCCGCTGCTGGGGCCGGTTGCGCACCGGCCGGGACTGTGGGTCGCCGCCGGCCACCACCGCAACGGCATCCTGCTCACCCCGATTACTGCTCAGCTCATGTGCAACGCCATTCGTGGCGGCGACTTGGCGCCGCTGCGGCCGTTTTCTCCCGACCGCTTCGGTACACAGTGAGCGGCGCTCTGCGCACCTTTACGCTAGAATCGCTCCAACGTTTAATATTCAGGCATCCACATGGGTAAGGATCAACCTTGCAATGCGCATAGGAATCTTCAACCGATGGCTGCAGACGCAGGGCGGTGGCGAGCGACAAACGGGGTCCGCCGCGCAGGCGCTCGCCGCCGACGGCCACGACGTTACGTTCATCACTACCAATCCTACAGACCTTTCAGCAGTCGCCCAGCGTTTCGATCTTGATCTCGCGAACGTTGGGCTGCGCGTAATCCCTGACCTCCCCTACTCAGAACTTGAAGCGCTCACCGCGGAGTACGACCTCTTCATCAACGGCTCGCATATGGACAACATCCCGAGCCGCGCGCCCGCCAGCATCCTCTTCATCTACTTTCCGCTCCCGCGCGACCTTTCCCCGCGTGCGAAGCTAACGCTACATCTCGTTCAATGGTGCGCGGCTCGCCTGGGCCGGGTGCGTTATGAGTACGGATTCTACGGTATGGAGTTGGTAGACGTTGGCTGGTACCGTTCCATGGGCCGCCGTGCCGGGTTCTCCGTGCCCGGAGGCAGGCGTGGCGTAACCGTGCAGTTTGCGGTTGGTAATTTTGTCGGAACTGTTCCGCTTCGCGCCCGCTTTTCCGCGCAGGACGCAGAGATCGCAAGTGTTGATGTAACACCGTCTGCAGGCAATTTCCGCCTGCTCACACTACGGGTCCCATCCGAATTGAGCCAGGCCGAACGCGTGACCATCGATGTCGAAAGCGAGGTTGTGGAGCCTGATCCGTCCACACCGGAAGAGCGCCGCCCGCTCGGTATCGCCATCAGCCAAGTTACCGCAGGCACAACCTTCAGCCGCTTCTCCAGGCGCCTGTTCGAGCGCAATCTGCCCCGGCTAATGTTACGGGCACGGACGATACTGGAAGAAACCGAGATGGACTACCTAAACACCTACGACCTCATACTTGCCAATTCGGCCTTCACAGCCTCGTGGCTCCGGCGCTTCTGGGACGCGGAGTGCGAGTTCCTCTATCCGCCCGTTGACACCACGAGCTTCGTACCCGGCGTCAAGCGTTCCATCATCCTCTCCACCGGACGCTTCTTCGTCGGCGAGCATTGCAAGCGCCAAGACGTGCTCATAGATGCCTTTCGCACGCTGGTCGCCAGTGGGGTGCAGAACTGGGAACTTCACCTCGTCGGTACCGTCGGTGAGAAACCGGCAGACCGCGCTTTCTTTGCCCAAGTTCAGAAAATGGCTCAGGACCTACCCGTGACCCTTCACGCCAACGCGGACTTCGCCACGTTGCGGGAACTCTATGCCCAAGCGAGCCTTTACTGGCATGCGACCGGTTTCGGCGTGAACGAGGAGAAAGAGCCGCTGCGCGTGGAGCACTTTGGCATCAGCGTGGTCGAGGCCATGGCTGCCGGCGCGGTGCCGCTAGCGGTCGGCAAAGGCGGCGTAACCGAAATCATTTCACCGGGTGAGTCCGGCATTCTCTGGGATACAGTTGCCGACCTGGTCGCTGCCACCCAGCAGCTCATAGAAAATCCCGAACGACGCGCGCGGCTCAGCACGGCGGCACAAGAGCGGAGCAAGGCATTCTCCCAGCAGCGGTACGGTGACGCCATGCAGCAGATCGTACGGCAGCTTGCGGGAATGAGTCCAGGGCAGTCAGCGCACCCATAAACACTAAGGGGCGTCCCTCCCCCCTCGTAGAGCAGACACTCTACTGCAGTTTTGGAAACTCCGAAAGGTCGGCAATACTGCGTTGCTTTGTGCTGGGCCAAGAGGGCTTGTGCTTGCGCGCAGCCTGCTGCGATGCCCGTTTGGCAATGCGTAGCGCCGCACAAGCTCTGCTATAATTACTTCAACTGACGAGAAGACGCCCCTTCCCTTCAATGTATTCCCTTTAGCTATGCGCATTGGTATCTTCAACCGCTGGCTGCATACACACGGCGGCGCGGAGCGGCAGACCGGGGCTGCCGCGCAAGCGCTCGCCGCGGACGGCCACGATGTCTCCTTCATCACAACCACTCCCACCGACCTCGCGGCGCTTGCCCAGCGCTTCAACCTTGATCTCGCTGACGTGTCACTGCGCGTGGTGCCGGACTTGCCCTATTCTGAATTGACGGCAATGACAGGGGAGTACGACCTTTTCATCAACGGCTCGTTCATGGATGCTCTGCCGAGCCGCGCCCCGGTCAGCATCCTCTTCATCTACTTTCCGCGCCCGCGCGGGTTATCGCCACTGGCGCGGCTGGCCCGCTGCTTGGCCACATCATTCGAGGCGCAGCTCGGTGGCATGCGCTATGAATACGGCTTCTTCAATATGGAATTGTCGGCAGTCGGCTGGTATCGCGCCATAGGCCGTCGCGCCGGTTTTTCCGTACCTGGACGCCGGCGCGGGTTGGCAGTGCGGCTCGCAGTTGGCAATTTTGCGGCGGCGCAACCGCTGCACGCCTCTTTTGCAACGCAGGGCACAGAGCTCGCTCGCGTCGACGTGGCGCCGACGAAGGGCAGTTTCCAATTGCTTACGCTGCAGATTCCGCCGGAACTCAGCCACGCCGAACGCGTAACCATTGACGTGGAAAGCGAAGTTGCGGAGCCTGGCAGTTCAGATCCGGCAGAACGCCGGGCACTGGGCATTGCGATCGGCCAAGTCACCACCGGCACTGCCTTGAGTCACTTCTCCAAGCGCCTGATCGAGCGCAATCTTCCCCAGCTAATGTTTAAATTTCGCAATATAATGGCGGAATCCGAAATGGGCTACTTGGATACGTACGATCTCATTCTTGCCAATTCGTCCTTCACGGCCGCGTGGCTCCGGCGCTATTGGAACGCAGAGAGCGAAGTCCTCTATCCGCCCGTGGACACTGAGAGTTTCGTGCCTGGCGACAAGCAGCCTATCATTCTTTCTATCGGACGCTTCTTTGTCGGCGGACACAGCAAGCGCCAGGACGTGCTGGTAAAGGCGTTTCGCAAACTCGTAGCCGGCGGCGTCCGGGACTGGCACCTTCATCTGGTTGGGAGTTTGAGCGACAGACCGGCAGACCAACGCTACTTTGCCCGGATACAGGCAGAGGCGGAGGGTCTGCCCGTGACTCTCCATGCCAACGCGGAATTCGCGACCCTGCAAGAACTTTCAGCCCAAGCCAGCCTGTACTGGCACGCGGCCGGCTATGGCGTGAATGAAGAGCGGAAACCGCTCCTTGTGGAGCACTTTGGCATCAGCGTGTTGGAGGTCATGGCCGCCGGCGCCGTGCCGTTGGCGGTAGGTAAGGGCGGTGTGCGTGAGATTATAACCCCGGGCAAGGACGGCTTTCACTGGGACACGACGGCAAACTTGGTTGCCGCCACACAGCAACTCATAGCCGATCCCGATCTGCGTGCGCGGCTCAGCGCAGCGGCAATAGAGCGCAGCCAGGAGTTCGGACAGGAGTGCTACGGTAGCGCGATGCAGCAGATTGTGCGGCAGCTTGCAAGCAAGAACGCGTCAGGCTGAGACTTGCCCGGTGCGAAAAGAGAAGCACGGGCCTCGCTAGCGTAGCTGCTATGATGTGAGCAGGGCGGCTTCCCGTCCATGGCAGCTACCTTGAGCATATTCAGACCGCCATCACGTTTAATGTATGTGACCGCAGAATTCTCTCCGCCCCACTTAGAGTAGAATGCATGTCCAACCAAGAAGGCACGAATCCGCCGACCTCAAACGATGCGCTGGCGGTCACGCCGCAGACCGAATTTAGCGGTCCGACAGTCACGTTCGACTTTCCCGGCATGGCCATCGGCGTCGCCGAGTACGAGGAGGGTCCCACTGGCTGTACGGTGTTTGCTTTCGACCACGGGGCCGTGGCTGCCGTGGACATTCGCGGCGGAGCACATGCGACACTGTATACCGAGGCGCTGCAAAACGGGGAGGGCAAGCTGGACGCTATCTGCCTGGCCGGCGGCTCATTCTACGGCCTGGAAGCGGCCACGGGCGTGGCAGCCGAACTGCTCGCCCAGCGCAACTACTCTCCCCACTGGGGCAATATCGCCCTTGTCTCCGGTGCCATCATCTACGACTACGGCCCGCGCGACAATGCCATTTACCCCGATAAAGCCCTGGGACGCGCGGCGCTCAAAGCAGCGCGATCCGGTGTTTTCCCGCTGGGACCACGGGGCGCGGGGCGCTCGGCGACTGTTGGCAAGTGGCTGCAGAAACCCTACCGCAGCGAGCACGCCGGCCAGGGCGGCGCGTTTCGTGAAGTCAAGGGTGTGAAAGTAGCCGTCTTTACAGTGGTGAACGCGGTTGGCGCTATCGTAGACCGCCAGGGACGGGTGGTACGCGGCTCACTGGACCCGCGTACCGGCGAGCGCCCACGCGTGGCTGAGGCAGGACTCCCGCCACCGCATGGCAATACAACCCTCACGGTGGTGGTCATCAACCAGATTCTGGGCGGATGGTCGCTCCGTCAACTCACCCGCCACGTGCATACGTCAATGGCGCGCGCCATCGAGCCGCTCCATACCATTTCCGACGGTGACGTGCTCTACGCCGTGACCACAAACGAATTAGCATACGACCAAGGCCTGAATGAGTATGTACTCGGTGTGCTCGCTTCCGAGGTAGCCTGGGACGCCGTGCTCGCGTCATTTACTGAATGAGGTGACCAATCAACCGGTGACTCTATGATGAATTGTTATGTATCGAGTAAACGGCTTCTCACAAGGCATCAGGATGGTCCGGAGTTGTTTGATTTCTGGTGTCATTCCGAGCGTAGCGAGGAATCTAAGATGTCTTGCCATCATCACTCATCGACGGCAACTTCAGTGTTCTCTCGCTCACGGACCCCGCTTAGTCTCTGGTGAACGAAACTGCGAGACGCCATTCCACGCTTGCAACAATTGTGCCCAAAGCAGAGAAGATGGATTTCCGCTTTCGCGGAAATGACGGACAGAGTTGCTGCCGGCTCTAAATTCGTGGATTGGCGGCTTTTCATCTATTCTCTATAGCCGTGCACACGAGCACGCCGGCACCGTATGAATGAGCAAAGTATCAGGTCAAGAGCTGCATGACAGTCTCACCCAATCCTGCAATCGGCACGTATCAGGAAAAATCGCTGCACGCGGCGCTCAAGGCTTGGTACGCCGCGCCCGGCGATAGAACGGAACAGCCCGTAGACGGCTACGTGGCGGACCTGGTACGCGGCGATGAACTCATCGAGATTCAGACGCGGAACTTCGGCGCGCTGAAGCGCAAGCTCTCCGCCCTTCTGCAGAATCACCAGGTGCGCTTGGTGCATCCAATCTCGGCGCAGAAGTGGATCGTGCGCCTGGATCGGGACGGGACAACCGTGCTCAGCCGCCGCCGCTCGCCGAAACGCGGCAGTGTCTTCGACGTTTTCGACGAACTTGTGAGCATCCCCGGACACGTTGCTAATCCGCAGTTCTCGCTGGAGGTATTGCTCGTTGAGGTTGAGGAAACGCGCTGCCATGACGGCCGCGGCAGTTGGCGGCGGCGCGGCTGGAGCATTCACGATCAGATTCTCGTCGGCGTAGAGTCGCAACACCGCTTCAGTGGTCCAGCCGACTTTGCCGCCCTCTTGCCCGCGGCCCTACCGGAACCGTTTACGAGCAGCGAGCTTGCCGCCGGCCTCGGTCTGCGCCACGGCAAGGGACAGAAGATCGCGTACTGCCTGCGCCACATGGGAGCCATCCATGTTGTAGGTAAGCAGGTTAACGCTTACCAATACGAGCGGACATCCTTGTAACTGCTAATCTAGGCAGAGTGCCGCGGCCAAGAATCGCAGAATACCAAAGTCACGCAGCAGCTACCTCCCCGCATACGTGGATGCAGCGACTGCTCGGGCCGGCAACACAAAAAGAGAAGGAAGGCTGCTTTCACGCGCGGCCTTCCTTCTCTTCTGCTTTTTTTGTGAAGGTTGCGGGCTACCCCAGCGGGAATGTCACCGGCGCGGGTGAGATCTTGCCGGCCTTTTGGATGCCGACGGCGATCTCCAGCGCGTGGCGCGCCTCGTCGCCAGTGATGGCCGGCGGGCGGTTCTCGTGGATCGCCTGCACCATGTCTTCCACTTGAACCTTATGGCCGTTCCAGCCTTTGACCGTGGGATCGGCGGCAGCGGTCATGCGCGCGGAGTAGCCGGACTTCATCTCCTGCTCCTCCTCTTCTTCCCGGTCGCCCTGGATGCGCCAGGTTTCGACACCGGCGTTGGTTAGGCAGATGCTGCCCTTCTCGCCAAAGAAGTGGAAGTTGTGGTCGAGGCCGGGATAGGCCGACGTGGTGAAGACCATGTTACCGAACGCCCCGCTGGCGAAGCGCGTGTTCACCACGGCCAGGTCTTCCGTCTCGATATCGTGGGTAAAGGTGCCAATCTGGGCCGTCAGCGATTCCACGGGGCCCATGATCCATTGCAAGAGATCGATGCTGTGGATGCCTTGGTTCATGGACGCGCCGCCGCCGTCGAACTTGAACGTGCCGCGCCAACTGACCGGACCCCCGCCGGAAAAATACTCCGACTTCCGCAGCCAGTAGAGCTGCACGTCGGCGTAGAAGACTCGTCCCAAACGGCCCGCAGCAATGGTCTCTTTCACTTTGGCATAGAGCGGATGGAGGCGCGATTGGAAGATCGCCGCCAGCTTTACGTTGTTATCGCGGCATGCCGCGATGAGCGCATCGGCCTTCTCAAGGGTTACGTCCAGCGGCTTCTCGCAAATCACGTGCTTGCCGGCTTCCGCGACTTGGATACCCAGATCGGCGTGGGTGCCGGTGGGCGTGCAAATGTTAACCACTTGCACCGTATCGTCGGCCAGGAGCTCCGCCACGGAACCGTAGGCCGTGACGTTATGTTTTCCCGCGAGGCCCACGGCGAATTGCGGCTCCATATCGGCGATGCCGATCAACTGCGCACCCGCAGCGTCCTTGATCGCCTGCGTGTGGGAGCCGGCTATGCCCCCGGCGCCAATTACGCCAAAGCCAATGTCCTGTTGTGTCGCCATCCCGTACCGTCCTCCTTCTGCTCACTCACGTTTAGCATTCTACGCCCCGCCCTCGCCAATATCGGCGGGCAATGCGTGCACACTACATGCTATCCCCTAACTCACCTCGACCTACCGTCCGGTGCTTCGATCCTTCGACAGGCTTAGGACATGCAAGCCCGCACAAATTGTCTCTTTCCCCTTGCCGTTCGCCCCCGTATCGAGGTTCGGGGCAAGCTCTGAGCCTGTCGCAGGGCATCTCTACTCGCAAAGGCGCCAATGCAAAACATACACTACGCCACTTCCGAATGCTGCACGTCTACTGTCAGCGTACTTTCGCGATGGGGACCGACACCCACCATGCAGATTCTAACGCCGCCGGCCAATTCGCTAATGCGCTCCAAGTACGCCTGGGCGTTGGGTGGAAGCTCGTGCCACATGCGCGCACCGGTGGTTGGCTCCTGCCAACCGGGCATTTCTTCATAAATGGGCCGCGCGCGCGCCATCACCCGTGTGTCCGGCACCGTCTCGTGGCGCGTGCCGTCCACGTCATAGGCAACGCAGACCTTGAGCGTCGGTAGTTGGTCGAGCACGTCGATCTTGGTGACGGCAATCGACGAGAAGCCGCAGAGTTCGGCAGCATAGCGCACGGCTACGGCATCGAACCAGCCGCAGCGGCGGGGCCGTCCGGTGGTAGCACCGTATTCCTCACCAACTTCCCGCAGGGTCTCGCCCATCTCGCCGGTAAGCTCCGTCGGCACCGGGCCTTCGCCGACCGCCGTGGTGTAGGCTTTCACCACACCGATGATGTTCTTAATCTTGTGCGGCGGCACACCTGCGCCGGTGGCACTGCCGCCAGCGATTGGTGACGAGGACGTGACGAATGGATAAATGCCCCAATCAATATCACGCAGCGCGCCAAGCTGGCCCTCCAGCAGAATTGTCCTATCGTCCTGCAACGCCCGCTGCACCAACGGATGGGTATTCCTAATGTACGGCGTAAGCTCTTTGCCCCACGCCACTAGCTGTTCGAGGATATCCGCATATGAAAGCGGATCGTGGTCATATACTCGCGTGAGGAGGCGATTCTTAACCGCCAAAATGTGGCGCAAGTACTCCCGCAGGTGCGCCGCGTCCGTAAGATCGCCAATGCGCAGCCCCACGCGCGCCGCCTTATCCGTATAGCAGGGCCCAATGCCGCGTTTGGTGGTGCCCTGCGCGTTCTTACCGCGCGCTTCTTCCTCCAAGCCGTCGAGCAGCACGTGATACGGCATCACCACCTGCGCCCGTTCCGATATGTGCACGCGGCTGGGCGGAGTCTCCACACCGGCGTCATTCAGCAACTTCATCTCTGTGAGGAACGACTGCGGATTAATAGCCATGCCGGCACCGAGCACGTTGTGCACGTGGGGGTAGAATACCCCACAGGGAAGGAGGTGCAGCGCGAACTTGCCATGGTTGTTGACAACAGTATGGCCTGCGTTGTCCCCGCCCTGGTAGCGAATCACCATATGGGCCTGCGAAGCCAATACGTCTACTACGCGCCCCTTGCCCTCATCTCCCCACTGGGCTCCAACCACGGCTGTAACTGGCATGGATGCCTCCCTCAACACAAGCTAAACCAAGCCCTCAGTCTAGCAGAAATACCGTACCCCGGCATCACCGGCGTGATGCGCCATTGCTCATGGTACCCTATGCCCGCGCGCCGGACAAACCATGTGCATGGATCGGAGCGCTTGGCCCTAAGAGCAATTGACAGTTAGTGTTTGTCAGTTGCCAAACTGTCTCCCGGACTCTCGTGCGTAGCATCCAGCGAGACAACCAGCAGCAATCCGCCAATGAGCAAGAAAGCGCCCAGCGCCATCACGGGTATAGAAATCAAACCAAACTCGCGCACCCACATGGCGTTGCAGGGAGCGTCCGCGCTGCAGCTTGTCGCCTGCTGCAGACTGGGCACTCGTTGCACCAGCGCATGGTAGAACGCGAGAGCCGCGCCGATGCCTGCCAGCGGCAGCGCGTACCAACGCACGGCGCGATCATCACGGAGAGCGCCGACGCCAAGGACAATGACCAGCGGATACATGGCAATGCGCTGCAGCCAACAGAGCGTGCAGGGCGGAAAGTGGGAAACCTCGGAGAGGTACAGGCTGCCGAGGGTCGCCACCAGGGACACGATCCACGCCAGGCCGAGCGCAGAATCTTGGACGTGGGCCCACAATCGCGCCGGGGGTTTCAAGGGCAAAGGGGGCTCAGTTCGCGCCAGGAAATGCCACAATCCTACGACGGCAAGCAGCGCCACGACCGCATAAGCGAACAAGGTAAGCAGCGCAAGAGCTTGGGGTACGGTCCACACGTCGTACGGCGCTCCTTCATCCAACCGGAGTACGTCACATTAGCCGCTTCCCGCCGCCAACCGCCGTGGCAGTCCGCGAACCTTTCCAGCCGGAATCGGACTCTTATGTCGACACCATTGTCCGTTTTTCAACGGGGTGCACGGCCAAGCGGCCCACGGGCGGCAGCGAGTCTCCGATCAGCGGCAAGGCATAGTCGCGGAATGCTTCAGACGGCATGTTGCCGTCCTTATTGATAAAGGCGCGGGGCACACAATTCTCGGCGTTCGCTACTGCCGCCAGAGGCGCTGTACCGGTCGTGGATTGGTAAGGATCGTTACTCGTGCGCTCCAGGGTGATCATGACGCCGCCGGCCCCGCCAATGGCCTCCTGCACTGCCGTCCGGCCGACCATATAGGCCTCTTCGCGATCCACTGTGGAGGCAGCGACCATCGATGACCGTTGCAAGGTACCGGGTCGATTTGCCCGCGCCTTTATCCCCAACCGTTCCCGCACGCGCCGCGCCAGGTAGTTGGCGCTCCCCGCGACAATGATGTGGCCGAAGGAATCGGAGTTCACAGTAGCCTCGGAGAGTCCCACGATCTCTCCCTCTGCCGTCTTCAACATCTCCGCAACCGCCACCGTGGCAAAGCCAAATTTCACGAAACAGCGCGAGACATCATCGAGAAAGCGTTCTTCGCTAAACGGCACCTCAGGCAGATACACCAAGTGCGGGGGATCGATCTCGTCCGCTTTGCCCAAGCAGCTCGCAGCAGTCAGCCATCCGGCATGGCGCCCCATACTCTCGTAGAGCGCAACCCTATCGTAACCTGCCATTGCCTCGACATCCCGCCCCATGTCGCGCACTGACATGGCGCAGTAGCGAGCGGCGCTGCCATAGCCGGGGGAGTGGTCGGTGTACATAAGATCGTTGTCTATGGTCTTCGGTACGCCGATCACGCGGAGTTCGTAGCCCTCGCGCTCGGCCATGTCGGCGATGCGCTGGCACGTATCCATAGAGTCGTTGCCGCCGTTGTAGAGAAAGTACCGAATGTTGTGGGCGCGAAACACCTCGAGGATGCGCGTGTAGTCGTCCGGCCGCAGTTTGCGACGGCAGGAACCCAAGGCGGCAGCCGGCGTATGCTTGATGCGCTCCAGCAGTTCTTCGCTTACCCTTCCCAAGTCCATCAAGTCTTCCTTCAACAAACCTTCAACGCCGTGCCGCAAGCCATAGATATTCTCAATGGCAGCATGCTTGCCCGCCTCATGCAACACGCCCACCAGGGTTGCATTGATGACAGCGGTAGGCCCGCCCGATTGACCCACTGCCAAATTGCCGCGCAGAGTGGATGGCATGGAAGGTTTCTTACTCCTCTCGCATCACGCAAGTGCGTACTTTGTCAGCATTTCGATATCTTGATCGCGATATCGAGGCAACCTGCCCAAGGCGTCGTCAGCGCTGATGCCGTGGTGAATAATCTCACTGATAACCGTGCCCACTGCCAGGGGGTCGTCCTGACCTGGATAGAGCACGTTGCGTCCCACCATGGCCCCACGCACGTTCGGCCCGCCGGTGAGACCGCGAGCGAACTCCCGAATCGTCGGCTCGGGATCATTGTGCGATGCGCCGCCAAGCATCAAGAGCGGCATGGTCGTCGCCCGCACCACGCGCTCGTAGTCCTCACACACGGGAATCTTCAGCCACGTGCGCGCCGTATTGCCGCCCAAACCCGACAGCACGCCGATCTGCTTGAGCAGTTCGATGGGGTCCTTGACCGGTTGGTAACCGTTTTCCGTCCGCTTGACCGGCAGCGGCTCCAGGAAACTCGGCAGGCCCATCGCGCTCAATTCGCTGACCGCCTCAGCAATGTACATGAGAGTCTTGCCGGAACCCGGCTCATTCGGATCGAGACGCCACAGCACCTTGGCTCCATCCAGGTTCGCCTCGGCGATACCGTCAGCGGTGTAGGCGCTCATATCGTCATCCATCTCGAAGACCGTGTTTGAAAGCCCGGAGCGATTCATCGAACCCAGCAAGACCTTGCCGTCCAGGAAACTCGGACCGCCGCCCTGCTTTACGAGGTAATTGACGATGAAAACGTCGTCTAGAACGTCCGGTGTGGCCATGAGGCCGTCAACCAAGTCACCCATCAACGGCCGCAGCACGCGGCCCAAGTAAGTATGGCGGTCCGTCATTCCCAATGGGTCGGTGGGCGTGGCAGTGGACATGCGGGCGGGATGGTCCGCCGCCAAGATGACGAGTTTGCCGTCCGGCGCGAGCTGCCTGCGTCGCTTGCGCGAGCGCTGCTCCAAGGCCACGATTTCGGGCTTGTCCACCCGTACGTCAGTGATGCGCCAAAACACGTCTTCGGGGAAAAATCGATCGAGATTGAATTCGTACGTATGCGACGCCTCTGCCATGTAGTGCCTCCGGTTACGGCCGTGCGATGTGCATGCCCGCACTCCATCTTATACCAATTCAATTTGCCTACGCTACACGTTGAATATAGCGCAGCATTACCATTCGTCGTTACTCTATGTGCGGACGGTAAATTCCCGTTCCAAATATGGAAATTGTCAGATTGCCGGTTAGGTCAATTACCAGGACAGTATGCGGCAATCATGGTTCGCGTGAATAACCGGCAAAGAAAGCATATCATGGTCTATTGGGTACAAGTCCTCGATCAGCAAGGGACAGTACCAGTCCATTTGTAAGGAATAAGAGAAAGTCCTAGATGCCTGATAGCTCTAGTCCGCAGCCCCACGTGCCCGCTGAAACCAAAGGACGGCACAAGACCATCGCCGTAGTTGCCGGGGAATGGCACCTGCGAGCACTCGTCCGCGCTGCCGTGGAGAACAAACGCACAAGCGTTGTCGAGGCGTCGTCCCTGCAAGCCTTGAGCGCGCTGGCCCACGACGAACGTCTTGACCTGGTAATTCTGGATGCCGACCTCGCGCCTGACAACACGGTGCCTGATTATGCCCCACTCTTTTGTGACCCCGTGTTCGCGGCCATTCCGCTAATCGTTCTCACCGACCGCACCGCGCCTGACGTAACGGCGCTCACCGGTGCAAATCAGCAGGTTCGCACGCTCTACAAGCACTTCAGCCCTTTCGAACTCCTCAACATCGTGTACACGCTCACCGGCTATTGACTTCCAGACCCGGGGTCCTAGGCTGTTGGCAGTGCTTGTTCGCTACGACTGGAAAACTTTACGACATCCTACTCCTAAAAGTATGGACTTGACTGTGCGGCCCCTTCCGATCTCGTTGCAGGCGAGACTGGGGTATGCCATGCTAGGTGCACGAGCGGCATGGAGCCACTCGTGCTGGCGGAAGCTATGACAGGGATAGTACAGCGGTCTTTCACTTGCAAGGAACAAGATATGCAGAGCTTTCGCGTTACCGCGGTCTCGTTGCGCAGCCGACCGGCGTCGCCGCAGGAGAATCTCGACCATCACGCCGCCTGGGTCGCGCGCGCCAAGGTGGAGAATCCGGACATCATCTGCTTTCCTGAGCTCGGCCTGAGCGGCTATGCGATTACGCCGGCAATATGGGAAGCCTCCGAGCCGGTGCCGGGGCCTTCCACCCAGGCGCTCGTTGACCTGGCGCGCACGCACAACGTTATGCTGGCCGCCGGCATTGCCGAGAATGATCGCGACATTGTTTATAACACCTACGTGATCGTTGGACCGGATGGTTACATCGGCAAGTCGCGCAAGATCCACATCCCACCGGCGGAAGTGGGCTATTGGCGCGGCGGCGGCATTCCGCCGGTGATCGACATTGGCGTCGCCAAAGTGGGCGTCAACATCTGCTTCGACAACTGGCTGCCGGAGTCCGGCCGCATGGTAGCGCTCCAAGGCGCTGAGGTGATTCTTGCTCCGTACGTGTGGTCGGTCGGCGATTGGGCCGACCCGCCCGACCATGTTAGCCGCAACCGAGCGTGGAAAGACTACGCCGGCCGTACCTTTCCGGCACGCGCCATCGATAACGGCGTCTTTCTCGTTGCCATTAATGCCTGCGGTCCCGCTCCCGACAGCGAAAGACCGTACTACGGCAATCCCATGGTCATGATCTACAATCCGCTGGGCCAACTGGTGGCGGCTTCACCGGACGAGGCCGGTGACGAGGTAATGGTCACCGCCGATCTCGACATGCAACTCCTCGCCGAGCGGCGTTCGCAGGGCGTCTTCCATCCCCGTTTCCGCCGCCCGGAGCTCTACGGCCTGCTGGCGGAAGGCGACATCGGCCCGCAAGACCCGAAATAGCTTTGGGGATCACGCTGCTCCGCACCCAAAGCAAGGCCTATCCTGCGTGTGGATCAGCCAAATCGCGTTGATACCTATCTCCAAAACTGCAACTGGTATTAGCTGCAAGACTTCGACTTTCTCGGTAGCGCAGGTTTGTAACCTGCGGCCAAATGGTGGTTGGCGGACCCTGTGAGCATCCAATCTTCATTCTCAAACGCTGCGATAATTCCCCCTCACCCCGGCCCTCTCCCTCGATGGAGAGGGGGCAATCTGCGGAAACAGAAGACGTCATCACGGGCAACACTCCCGGTAGCGCAGGTTTGTAACCTGCGGCCAAATGGCGGTTGGCGGACCCTGTGAGCATCCAACCTTCATTCTCTAACGCTGCGATAATTCCCCCTCACCCCGGCCCTCTCCCTCAATGGAGAGGGGGCAATCTGCGGAAACAGAAGACCGTCATCACGGGCAACACTCCCGGTAGCGCAGGTTTGTAACCTGCGGCCAAATGGCGGTTGGCGGACCCTGTGAGCATCCAACCTTCATTCTCTAGCGCTGCGATCATTCCCCCTCACCCCGGCCCTCTCCCTCAATGAGACCTTTGCATAACTCTGGTGTGGCTCTCTGCATGGCTTTTGAGGCGGGGAAAGACAGCTTGTGGTCTCTGCGGGCGGCCTAGAGTCGTCGCCAGGGCGGTCTTATCCAGGCCCTGTGCTGTCTAGGCGACCTAGTTCCCGCTGCTTTTACCCTATCTTTACGCTTTATCCTGCCTATGCCGTCAGTGCCACCACCTTCCTCAGGTTGTAGGCCATCAGTTTCAACCACATCTCTACTGCGTTGCGTTCCAGTCCGCAGTAGCGTACCCGCCGGTAGCCGTAGCTCCGCTTCAGCGTGCCAAACACCTTCTCCACTAACGCCCGCACCGGCCCGATCTCCGCGTTGCGCTCCTCCTGCCACGCCGGTAACCCGCTCTGGTTCTTGTGCGAACGGTGCAGAATACAATCGTCAATCCCCTGTGACTTCAGCCAGGCACGCCGCTTCTTCGACTCGTACGCCCGATCGCCATACACCGCCAGTTCATCACCACACACCAAACGGTCCGCTACCTCACTCTCCGCCACCTTCGCCGGCGTCAGTACCGCCCGCCGCACCAGCAGCGTCCCTGCATCTACTCCCACGTGCATTTTGTAGCCAAAGTGCGACCGCCGCGCTCTACCACTCCGCGTCCAGTCCGCATCCGGGTCTCTTTCACTCTTCGCTCCCAGTCCCGCATCCGTCGACGGTCGCCGTACCTGGGCTTCCACCAACGTTGCGTCCAGCAACGTCCCTGCCTTCACCAGCAATCCCCGCTCCTCCAACTGGGCCGCCAACTCCCCAAACAACCGCTCGCTCAACCCCCGCCGCGCCAACTCCGTCCGAAACCGGCTGATCGTCGCATGATCCGGCGTGTCGTCTTGCAGCCCCAACCCCACAAAGCGCCGGAACGAGAGCCGATCTCCCAATGCTTCCTCCATCTGCGGGTCTGACAGGTTGTACCACTGCTCCAGCAACAGCACCTTCACCATTGTCAACGGCGGATAGCTCGGCCTGCCTTCTCGTGACGCATAGATGCCCGCTACCACCCCTCCCAACCGATCCCAGTCCACCGCCTCATCGATCCGTTCCAGCCGCTCGTTGTGTCCCAATTTCTCCGGCAATAAAAACTCCGCTAATGACGGTCGGCCCATATCGCGCTGCATTGCGCCCTCCTCTCAGCTTGGGGTTGTCTTACCTTATTTTCGCCCCTACACTGTTAGTTACGCAAAGGTCTCCTCAATGGAGAGGGGGCAATCTGCGGAAACAGAAGACGTCATCACGGGCAACACTCCCGGTAGCGCAGGTTTGTAACCTGCGGCCAAATGGTGGTTGGCGGACCCTGTGAGCATCCAATCTTCATTCTCAAACGCTGCGATAATTCCCCCTCACCCCGGCCCTCTCCCTCGATGGAGAGGGGGCAATCTGCGGAATTGGAAAACTAGAGCGTGCGGGCTCGCCTGCACCATCGTGGCGCACTGCGGCTTGCTATACTAGATTCCACAAGCGTAAAGGCAGGAATTATTCATGAATCGCCCGGTGGGCATTGAGACCGAGTATGGCATGCTCTGCGCCAGCAGCACGCAAGCAGTGGACTTTGCCTATGAAGCAGCCATGCTCGTGCGCAGCGCCCCCCTGGAAGATTGCTTTCGCGGCTGGGACTACGCCGCCGAGGACCCGCGCTTAGACTTGCGTGGGTCACGCGTCGACCGCCTCGACCAAGACCCACACGACCTGCGCGACAGCAACGCTAAGAGCAAGCAACTCTCCCGACAGGAACTCCTTGCCGACACCGTGCTTGCCAACGGCGCGCGCTTCTACAACGACCACAATCATCCCGAGTACTGCACGGACGCCTGTCTCTCACTCCACGACCTCGTTGCCCAAGACAAGGCCGGTGAGCGCGTGGTCTTTCGCGCCCAGCAGGCGCGTAACGCCGCCATCGGAAATGATTCGCACGTGCGCCTTGTGAAGAACAACTCCGACTACCACGGGCGCAGCTACGGGTGCCACGAGAACTATCTCGTGAAGCGCGCCGTGCCCTTGAATTACCTGGTTGCGGCCTGCATTCCCTTCTTCGTCACCCGTCAGATCTATGCGGGCGCGGGCAAAGCAGCGATTGAGACGGCAACCGGCCGCACGGGCGGCTTTCAGATTAGCCAGCGGGCAGACTTCTTCGAAACCGACGTCGGCATCAACACTACGACCAAGCGCCCGATTTTCAATACGCGCGATGAGCCCCATGCCGATCCGCAGAAATACCGCCGCTTGCACGTCATCATCGGCGATGCCAATTGCTCTGAGTACGCCACGGCACTCCGCGTGGGAACCATGGCCCTAATGCTCGATCTGGTAGAAGAGCACCTTGCGCCTCGTCTGCAACTCCAGCATCCGGTGCAAGCGCTCCAAACCGTCTCCCGCGACCTCGAACTGAAGCAACCCCTCGCGATGGCTGACGGCACGACTATGCGCGCTATTGACATCCAACGCCACTACTGGGAAGCCGCGCAGCGCTACCGAGAGAGGGACGCCGAGACAACTTGGGTGCTCGACGAATGGGGCGCCGTGCTCGACCTGCTCGAAGCGAACCCAACCCAACTGCGCGACCGTCTCGACTGGGTAGCAAAGCTGGCGCTTTTCGCTCAAGTCAGCGGCGGCACGAGTATCGACTGGGAAGACCCGACGGTGCTCAGGCTCGATTTGGCCTACCATCTCGTCGATCCCGACGTAAGCCTCTATCATATGCTGACGCGCGCCGGCCGGATGCGGCGTGTCGTGACGGATGCGGCCGTTGCACAGGCGGAAACAACGGCCCCTGCAGGCACGCGCGCAGGTGTACGCGCCGCTTGCCTTGCCAAGTTTGCTGAGCACATTACGGAAATGGAATGGGGATCGATCACGTTTCAACACAATGGATCAGCTTTCACTCTGCCGCTCCCCGAATTGTGGGGATCATCTGTCGCAAGCCAACAACAGATGCTCGATTCCTGTCAATCTATCGAGGAGCTCCGCCAAGCAGTGCGCCAAGGAGGTGGTACGTGACCTGGTATGCTGGAAACACGCCGCAGACGGAATGTCCCACTAGCACAGCGCGGGTAGACTCTGTCCGGCAAAGCTTTCGTCCCGTTGTGGCGGGTACCGAGGCGCCCACGGAAACGCCTACGGAGGCTCCGGAGAAGACCGAAACCGACGATCTTGACGAAGAAATCAAACGCATCATTCGCGAAGTGCCCGATCCCACACCTCAGCCCGGCGGAGAGTAGCCAAGACCCATTCAGTTGCGCACAATAGACGCACACCACAGAGTCGTCGTAGCCCTTTATATAGTTTGCCCCTCATGAATCCTGCAGAAATGGCTTACGGGACGAGGTATCGGCCCAGTGGCTTGCGTCCCTGGCCGATACCTGAGTCACAATCCAAGCTTCGAGCCCTATCGCTAAACGTAATCACCTCATGTATGGCAAAGGATACGTACCTCTAGCGCTACCACCGAAACCGATACCGTCACAGCGCCGGCACCCACCGCCGTGGCAACAGGCAAGCGCAGGGCGTCGAGACCTCCAATGGAATTGCAGTGCTGGATATTTCGCCGACAGCATGGGAATATGGAACGGCAAGAACTGATGCCCATATATCGGTTGCCTTAGCCATTAGATAGCGCAGTCACGAGCCGTGACTCCTCAAGTACTAAATTCGAACGTGGCGGGCGGAACGTGAATCTTCACTCCAGCGAAGAACCTGCCCCGTATCGGGTACGGGCAGAAGTCCAGCGGGTGCGGCGAAGATGGATTCCCGCTTTCGCGGGAATGACGGCGTTGAACGTGTTCTAATTTCAATAGATGCGAACCGGATTTACGAAACTGTCAACAAATTAGTCAGCTCTTTCAGGATTGCCAGCATGGAAGATGCCCTCTTTGGCACCGAAATCGAATACGGCTGTGTGGGTAGCGTCCAACCGGTGCGGGCGGCAGTGTTGGTTAAGGATGCCATCTTTCGCGGGTGCAGGCACGGCCTCATCGATCCCCCGCCTCGCGAGTGGGGCGAAGTGCCGGGAAACGGCGGCTTTCTCTTCAACGGTGGGCGCATGTACTTAGACCTCGGCCACCTGGAGCACGCCACCGCCGAGTGCCGCACTCTAACGGATATCGTCGCCCACGAGCGGGCCGGTGAGAACATCGTCAACCAAGCCGTCCAAGTTGCCGGACTCAAATCTCAGGCCTACTTCGTCAAGAACAACACAGATTACTTCGGCAATACGTATGGCTACCACGAGAATTACTGCATCCGCCAGAGTCCCTATGACAGCGGTCTGGTAGACGGCATGCTCCCGTTTCTCGTCACCCGCCAAATCTATGCAGGAGCCGGCTGCCTGCTGCCCCGCGGCGATGACACCCCGGCAGCCTTTGCTCTCTCCCAACGCGCGCAATTCGTGACAATTGACGTGAGTCACCGGGTACGCTTTGGCGGCAGGCCCATCATCAATTTGCGCGACGAGCCGCTTGCGGATCGGCGGTTCCGTCGCCTGCACGTCATCGTCGGCGACGTTAATCGATCGGAGTACGCGACCGCGCTAAAGATCGGCACCACTGCGCTAGTTGCCCAACTGCTGGAGCAAGGGTGGAACCCGCAGCTTGTGCTTGCCGACCCCGTGCGCGACTTGCGCCGCATTGCCGCAACCACCGGCGGCAAGTGGACCGTAGGCACGGTGGATGATGAGTACATTCCCGCCATCGAGGTGCAACGCCGCTATTTGCGCGAAGCCGAGCACCGCTTTGCGGGGCGGGACGCGGATACGGAATGGACTCTTGAAAACTGGGCCTGGGTGCTGGACGAGCTTGAGCAGGATCCAGCACGCCTCGACGGGTATCTGGACTGGGTGACCAAGCATGAGCAGATCAAGCGCTACGCCGGCACCGACAAGGCATGGACCGACCCGGACTTGATAAAGCTCGATCTCTCCTATCACCAAATCGATCCGTCGGTGAGTCTCTTCGATATTCTTGCAAAGCGGCACCGGAACCTCTACTGGGCGGATAGCGACGCCGTCTACACGGCCGAGGCGCACGCGCCGTCCGATACCCGCGCCCACGGTCGCAGCCTGGCACTGCGCGCGCTTGCCGCCGCCGGCGCGGATACGGCCATCCCTTGGCAGGATCTGAGAACCAATCTGGAAAACCTCATGTGGGACCGCCGTTTCTTCTTTCTCGCCTACGACTATGTGGACGATTGGCAAGACGTGGCCGCGAACAATAGCTGGGACGTTATTCCCTACGTGCTGGACTGGAAAGCCATCGCCGCGCACGGCCGGGTGCTGGAAATGCCGAACCCATTCGCTACGTACGACGACGAGGCGCAAAGCTTTGGGGAAAGCATCCGGCACATCTTCGAGGAAGAGGAAGCAGATTGACTGTAGTGTTCACTGCGTGTAATACGCGCAATTGCCTTTCATACTTCGACAGGCTCAGCACGAACAGCATGGTGATTAGCACTATAGTCCGTCGCCTGAGAACGTAGCGCGAGAGCTTGTCCCTTGCTCCGATCTACTGCCGGAAAGCAATCGTTCCATTACGGCTATTCAGTCTGTCAAACACGGTAGGGGCACGGCATGCCGTGCCCCTACGTTCATATCAGTGAATGCCTGCCGCGAGGCGGCTACGTCTTCCGCCGCCACAGTGTTCCGCTAGCCGAATCCTCCAGCGAAATGCCTAATGACGCCAACTCATCCCGCACCTTGTCCGCCAGCGCAAACTGCTTCTCCTGCCGCAAGTCGGCCCGCAATTCCACGAGCAGATCGATGAACCCTCCGGCATCGCCGTCACCGGTCGCCATCTCCAACTCCAAGACCTCTTGCAGGTCGATGCCCAAGATGTCGGCCAGTGTCACCAGCGTTTCCTGGGCGGCCTGCAGTGTCGAGGGTTGCGCCACGGCTCCCAAACGGTTGATCTCGCGCACAAGTTCGTAGAGCTGCCCCATTGCGCCGGCAGAGTTGAAGTCGCTATCCATGGCGGCAAAGAAGCCGGATTCCGCCTGCTGCGTTGTCCGAGCAAGCTCTGCGTCTGTGCTCCCGTTCCCGCTGGTCTGCACGCGCAAAGCGCCGGTCAGCCGCGCCATTCCGGCCCGTGCCTGCTCAAGACTTTCCGGCGTATACGTGAGGGGCGAACGGTAGTGGACAGAAAGTAGGTAGAGCCGCAACACCGGGCCGCTGTACTCGTCGAGGATATCTTCGATGGTAACGAAGTTTCCGAGCGAATGCGCCATCTTTTGACCGTTGATGGTAAGCAGACCGGTGTGCAGCCAATACTTCGTAAACGGACTCTTCCCCGTGAACGCCTCGCTCTGCGCGATCTCATTCTCGTGGTGGGGAAAGATGAGGTCAGCGCCGCCGCCGTGAATATCGATCTGCTCGCCCAGGGTCTCGTAGATCATCGTGCTGCACTCGATGTGCCAGCCCGGTCGCCCCTGCCCCCAGGGGCTCTGCCACCAGGGCTCGCCGGGTTTCGCCGGCTTCCACAAGGCGAAGTCGCGCGGGTCGCGCTTACCCGGATCATCGTCAACGCGCCCCGAGGCGCCCGCTTGGATGCCGCTATCCTCAGTGCGAGTGGAAAGCGCGCCGTACTGTGGAAAACCGGATACGGAAAAGTAGACCGCATCCTCGGCTGCGTAGGCAGCCCCCTTCTCGATCAACCCCTCGATCATCGCGATGATCTGCGGCAAAGTCTCCGTGACCTTGGGAAAGTCGTGCGCCCGCAAGACATTCAGATTTCCCATCACCGCGTCGTAGGCGTCCGTGTATTTCTGCGCCACTACATCGGCCGTAACTCCCTCACGCTCAGCCGCCGCGATGATCTTATCGTCAACGTCGGTGATATTCTGCACGTGCTGCACCTCGTACCCGCAGTACGCAAGGTAGCGCCGGATTATATCCATCGCCACAAAAAGGCGGGCATGGCCGACGTGCGGCTCGCGCTTGGGCGTCATGCCGCAGACGTACATCTTGACCTGCTTGCCGTCCAGGGCTGTGAACGGCTCTCTTCGGCTGCCGAGTGTATTGGAAATACTAAGCGTCACGGCATGTCTCCAGCGTCTCCTCACATTCTGCTATCGTTCCATCATCCTCGAAGCGTGCCAGCCGTGCCTCAAGATCCACCACGCGTTTCTGCAACGCGTAGAGCGCTTCCGCCATTGGATCGGGCTGCACCACCCGCGCGCTCTCTCCGGTATGGGGGTCGCGCATAGCCACCACGTGTCCCGGCACACCCACCACGGTAGCATGTGGCGGCACATCGTTCACAACGACGGCCCCCGCGCCAATAACACAGTCTTCACCGATCATCACCGGCCCCAAGATTTTTGCACCCGCGCCTACCACGACGTTGTCGCCCAAGGTGGGGTGCCGCTTGCCGGAATGCAGCGTCTGCGCCCCCAAAGTCACTCCTTGGTACAGGGTGACGTTTTCGCCAATTTCCGCGGTCTCGCCGATTACGACACCCATGCCGTGGTCGATGAAGAGACCTGGGCCCAGTATCGCCGCGGGATGAATCTCGATGCCGGTGAGAAAGCGGGCTACGTGGGAGAGAAAGCGCGGAAGGACCGGAATTTCCGCTTGCCAAAGCGCGTGCGTAATGCGATAGAACCAAATCGCGTGCACGCCCGGATAGGCCAAGATGATTTCGATTACGTTGCGCGCGGCAGGATCGCGTTCGAGCGTTACACGTATGTCCTGTCGCAGCGAATGAAGAATGCTCATAGACAAATTCCCCCGGTTACAACACTGCGCTTCTATCGACCAAGATTGCGCGTGGTGAGCTTATGCCCGCGCGCAATCACACAAGGCCCCTAGCGGGGCGACATACACGCGCAGTCTTGCAGCGAGGGATCGTGCATCAGCAGCGCCACGGCGTGCACGCCGATGCCGTGACCGGCGCCGATCGCGTCTAGTCCTTCGGTGGTAGTGGACTTTATACCTATGGTCACTGCCGCCACTCCGAGCGTACGGGCAATATTGGCCTGCATCTTGGGAATAAAGCCCGCAAGCCGAGGCCTTTGCGCCAGAATTGCACTGTCTACATTTATCACACACCACTGTCGTTCAGCCAGTAGCTTACGCACACTGCCCAACAATTGCAAGCTATCGGCGCCCTCGTATCGCGGATCTTCCGCGGGAAACTGGCGTCCGATGTCTGGCAGCCCCGCAGCGCCGAGCAGCGCATCGATGATGGCATGCACCAGCACATCGGCGTCGGAGTGCCCCGCAAGACCTTGATCGTGGGGAACGTGTACACCGCCAAGAATCAAGGGACGGTTAGGAGCAAGGCGGTGAATGTCGTAGCCAATACCGATGCGAAGCGCGGGGGCCGCGGGTGCTAATGCAGCGGCCTCTCCCTCATCTTGAACGGCAGGCGACGTATCGGTTTGCGCTGCCTCCACTACGCGCCTCCATCGCTCCGCTGCGGGCGCACACTTCTGTGCGCACGCCATTGAGCGAATGCTAAGTCCGTTGGCGTGGTGATTTTCATATTACCATAGTCCCCAGGCACGACGTGGACAGGCACGCCGGTAGCCTCCACCACGGCCGCGTCATCGGTGAACGCGGCGAGGTACGCATGGTGCTCCTTGTACGCGCGTTCCAGCAGAGCGCGGGTGAAAACTTGCGGTGTCTGTATGGCGCGCAAGGCGCTGCGCGGTAGGGTCTCACGTGCAAAATCGTTCGAATCAACACGCTTGATGGTGTCCGCGCAGGGTATCCCAGGCACCGCCGCGCCGTGCTGTTGCACGGCAGCAAGCAAACGCGCAATAAGCTCCGGGGTCACGAACGGACGCGCGGCGTCGTGCACGGCCACGTAAGCTGCCGGAGTGTCATCCAGCGCCTGGAGACCGTTCGCCACCGAATGGCTCCGGCTCGTACCGCCCGCGCAGATTGCACGCACTTTACGCCAGGAGCGCTTCCGGGCAAGCTCCCGGCAGAATCCGACGCGCTCCTCTGCCACGACGAGTATGATCGTGTCAACCACCGCTGAGGACTCAAAGACTTCCACCGTGGCGGCAAGCACCGACCGTCCGCCCAGTGGAGCATAGAGCTTGTCGTGACCCTGCATGCGGCTGCTACTACCGCCACCCACAACAATCGCCGCCAAGCTGGTATTCCTCACACGCGCAGGCCTCCTTCAGGGAGCATTAGCAGCACCCGCAAGAAACGGTTCGTCGCGAGCCTGCCTGTCCTGAGTTCGAAAAAGGACGAACCATGAACGGACGTCTTGTGACCCTTTGACACGCTCAGAGCCTGCAGTGTACTCGACACGGGGGCGGACGGGATGGAAGTGCACGCCAGCATCTTTGCAGACACCCTCCTGCAGCGTGTGCGCTTGCTCTGCCGGACTCTCGGCACGGTATCACGTCCACACCTCATTGCCGGCGCACAGCAGCTTCCTCTGTACCATCGCGAGCGCCTCCATCATCGCCCTTGCGGCTCGCTCCCTGCGCTTTTCCCAGGGCGAGACGGATAGACTGTCGCACGCTCTCAGCGCGGGAGAGGTCGAGGCCGTCCTCGCCAAGCGAAGCAAGCGTGCCGGTGCGCGGCAAGAGCACCCGATTGTACCCGCGGCGCGCCGCCTCCAGGACGCGTTCTTCCAACTTGAAGACGCTCCGCAGTTCGCCTGCCAGCCCGACTTCTCCAATTGACACCATATCACCCGGCAGGGCGACGTCAGCGACGCTGGATGCGATTGCCATACAGACTGCGAGGTCTACGGCGGGTTCGTCCAATTCCAGGCCGCCGACCACGTTCACATAGACGTCCTGGTCGGCCAAGCGTAAGCCCGCGCGCTTGGTGAGCACCGCAATCAGCATGTGCAGGCGGCTCTGATCGAATCCGTTCGCCATGCGTCGCGGTACCGCCAGCGGACTGTACGTCACCAACGCCTGCACCTCGACGAGGAGCGGACGAGAACCCTCAAGCGGCACGGCAATGGCAGACCCCGGTAGTGGTTCCCGCTCTGCCAGAAACGCTGCCGAAGGGTTGGAAACTTCCGCCAAGCCCTGCTCCCGCATGGCGAATATGCCCACTTCATTCGTAGACCCAAAGCGATTCTTCGTGGCTTTCAAAATGCGGTAATTGTGGTGCTGATCTCCGGCCAAGGCCAGCACTGTATCTACCATGTGCTCCAGCGTCTTCGGCCCGGCCACAGTGCCCTCCTTGGTCACGTGGCCGACCAAGAAAAGCGTGACTCCCGTCTGTTTGGCCAGCGCGACCAACTGGGAAGCGCATTCTCGTACCTGTCCGATACTGCCCGGTACCCCCGATAGCTCCGCGCTAACCAGCGTTTGAATTGAATCGATGATCACCAGCCCGGGACGCACCTGCGCAATTGCATCCAGAATTCCCTCTAGACCTATCTCGGCGAGTACGTAGAGTTCCTGCGGGTCGAGACCGAGCCGTGACGCGCGAATGCGAATCTGTGCCGCGCTCTCCTCCCCCGACACATAGAGCACAGGCCGGTCGGCGTGCTCCAATGCTACTGCAAACTGGAGCAAGAGCGTGGACTTTCCAATTCCGGGGTCGCCGGAGAGCAACACCGCGCTCCCCGGCACTAAGCCGCCGCCCAAGACGCGGTGGAGCTCGCCGATCGGCACCGGAATGCGGATGAGATCGCTGGCAGGTATGTCTTGGAGTTTCCGCGCTTGCAGAGCGGCGGTGGGCGAGCGCGCGCCGGAACGCCGTGTACCCGCGGCTCCCTCCCTCTGCACATTTTCTACAAAGCTATTCCAGGCTTGGCAAGAAGGGCACTGCCCCGCCCATTTCGGGGATTCGGAACCGCACTGCTGACAAATGAAAACGCTCTTGGCCTTGCTCACGAGCGACCTTCTCCGTGGCGGTTCTGTTCTACTCTTATCGGACCTGCGCGTGCCATGCGGGGCCTACACGTGTATTGTAGCGAATGCGCTGCCGGCACTCCCAGCGGACACCTTTGCGAAACCCCTTCCACCGTGACAGGGGAAGGTTGGGAGGGGGTGCAAGAAGGCTTCGCGGTAAGCTAGCGCACACAACCCACACACCTCCGGATACCGGTACGTGATACAGGGCAGGCATTTCGCCGCAGTGACGGCGTTATGCAAAGGGAACTACATACCTACGTATACAAGACCACTGCGCAATGTAATTGTGAGTGAGTTGTACTTTCTCAATTGATGGAGAGTATATGAGTATTTGGGTGTCTTTTGTCCCTTCATATTACAAGAAGAGATTAGAGAAACTCGCCGATCACTGCAGAAAGCGTCATAAGCGACACGTCAAAGGGTTTCAGCGCGATCCTCGTTCTGGGGAATGCCGTGCACAAGCACTAGAAGCACTTTTTGCATGGCTATTAGACGCATTTCAACGGCATCAAGGTACTCCCTCGCAGGATTATTGCTGTCAATTCTGCTTAGAATTTCGTGGGCAACAAGCGTCTGGTCTCGAATTACGGCAAACTCTTCCGCTAAGTCTATTGAGACATGGTCTTTTGGCACTTTGAAATTCTCCTATCGTGATTAACCGATACCATCAAGAGGGTACACGTACAAGAAGAAGGCCGCAACAGACCTCCTCAATAAGGCAAAGCGCGCCATTGGCAAACACCAAGGCGCGCTTCGCTAGCTCATGTCAGCTTAGTGAAACTCTACACCTAACCCTTGCAATATCTTGCTCACCTGGTCGGGATATGGAAGTCCTTCTAGTTTCACGCCATCACTGACGTTATGGAGACATACTCCTATAGGCTTCCCAGGGTTTAGAGAGTAGTCCACAACTCGGTAATCATCCAGTTCCACCGAGTATCCGGCTGTGCCAGCTTCAAACTCAATGAAGACCGAGTCTAGTGCCCCGTCCATTCCAATCTTGAGCATCGAATTCCTCCTTATGAAGCTGCCTTGACTGTAGTGAACGCATCTATCAGGGTTCTGTCTCTTACCCTAGCTTTCGCCTGTCGTCCATCTGGCAAAGTAGCGACATACACGGTGGACTTTTGTACATTGTAGGTACAGTTATGATGTTTGATGATATACCTAACCTGATCCTCCGTTAATCCGTGTCTATCCATTCGACTTCTTGCGAAGTCACTTACTACGAACTTGTCCATGTGCCCTTTCTATCACCACCTACTTCTTGCCTGTAAGTGGATATTTAGCACGACGCGCTCCACGTTCTCCGGCGTATCGGGGATGGGCGGTGGCATGTTGTTGACTATTGAGCGACAAGGCTTGCGCATTCTTGCAGCTCTAGGCTTGGGCTTGGACATACGCCGCTCCTCCCTCACTCTAACCTGCAATTCCGGTCAATCTGCAAGCCAAATATGTCAACTTATAGGTTGACACTTGTCAACCAAAGTTTAGCACTGACTCGTTCTTGCGTCAATAGAGCAAGCCTAATGTGTCCCTATAGATAGGCTAATATCTCGAAAGGCAGTCAGTTTATCGTATCAAGTCCTGATACCGAAGCCGATTCCCTCTCGTATCCTGAATAATGTGGCGAATCTGATCCGCCGGGCTAGCGAGACGGTTGTTTTGGCGACCAGAGAAGTCATTCACGTAGCGATGTAGGCCCTTCGTACTCATGTAGTGATATGTGCCTTCGCATCCACGCTTGAACATCGACCAAACTACTAAGAAGGGTCTGAACAACTCGGTGCAAGCGTGGCGTTATTGGTGTGTGCAGGATTGTGGGGGCGTTTTGGGGTGTGTTTTGGCGTTTGGGAGGGGCTGTTTTGCCCGTGTTTCGGCGCTGCTGGGAGCGTTTTTTGCTCCCACTCGTGTTTTGGGCGCACTGCTCCCGTGTCAAGCTGCCAACTGGCGTGCGGCCGTCACCACATTGGTCAGCCCCAGCAGCAAGGCCAGCCGTTGCCTGTTCTTGGCCAGACCCCGGTAGCGCACCGTGGCGTAGCCGAAGTGCCGCTTCACCCACAGGAACGGATGCTCTACCTTGGCCCTGACCGACGCTTTGCGCCGCTCTGCCAGCGCCGCCGCGCTCTCAGGCGCCAGTTTCCGCCGCTGCCCAGGCTTCAACGCCACCTGCCACGCTACGGCGCGCCCCTGATGCTCCGGTCGCTTCTGCACCCCCACGTACCCCGCGTCTCCCCACACCGCTTTCTCCGCGCCGTGCAGCAACGCCGCCGCTTGGGTCACGTCGTGCACGTTGGCCGGCGTCGTGGTGAAGCTGTGCACGAGCCCCGTCTCTGCGTCGGCCCCAATGTGCAGCTTCATCCCAAAGTAATACTGGTTCCCCTTCTTCACCTGCCGCATCTCCGGGTCTCGCTCCCCCTCGCGGTTCTTGGTCGACGTTGGCGCCGCGATGATGGTCGCGTCCACTACCGTCCCTTCTCGCAGCCGCAAGCCTTGCGACGCCAGATGCGCGTTGATCGCCTCCAGCAATCCCTCTCCCAACTTGTGCCGCTCCAGCATATGCCGAAAGTGCAGAATAGTCGTCTCGTCCGGCAGCGCCTCTGACAGCCGCAGCCCCACGAACCGCCGCACCGGTTCCACCTCGTACAGCATGTCCTCCATCCCAGGATCGCTCAGGTTGTAGAACAACTGCACGCAGTGTACCCGCAACATCACCGACAAGGGATACGGCCGCCGCCCACGCCCCGCCTTGGGATAGTACGGCGCAATGCGCGCCTCCAACTCCGCCCACGGGATCAACTCCTCCATGCGCTCCAAGAACTTCTCCCGCCGCGTCTTGCGCTTCTTGTGCGCGTACTCCAGGTCGGCAAACGTCGGCTGCTCCATTACCCAACTCCTCGCCATATGCTGCTTTCTTGCTATGATACTATGCCAGAGACTTGTTCAGAGTGTTCCTAAATTCCGCTGGTGTAATCTTGCAAGCGAGTGTATTCACGCGTCGAGTGTCGGATTGTCCCTACAAATCCTTGTAGCATTTCACTTTAGGTTATAGAAACCACGCTAGAGGATGCTTGTTGCCCTCTCGATTCTTGGCACCAATCACACTGCCTTGCCTCCCGTGCCGCGACAGGCATTGAGATTGCAATTCTTGTGCTTGTTGCGTTCCTTGCCGTCGAAGTAGGTTTCGTGTACTTCTACGGTACCGTATAGCGGCTCGCCCTTGCTTGCCCATGCTTCACGGATTCAATATGCCATTCTTGCCAAGGGGTCTTTTGAGGGACGCCAATTTCGCGATGTAGCTTCACGCTCGAGGTATCCTTGACGCACGTGGTCAAGAGGTGTATTGCGAGCGCCCACTTGCAGTAACCAATCTTGCTGGAACGCGTCACGGTACCAGTTTTGCCCGAGAAGGACTTACGGTAATCTCGGCAATGGTACTACGTAGTGGGGTGGTTACCTGTTGCACCTACATTTTCACTACCACAATGAGCGCATTGCATTCCGACAGGCCCACGCAGATTTACGAACCAACTCTCAGCGGTAGCATCGTTTGGGGACATGTCTTACAGCATTAGAAGTGTGATACCCCGACGGCAATGCTTGCCAGGTGGCTTCTTTGCAATCTTGCCTCTTACCTTCGTTCAAACCTTACATACCAATTGTGGCAGCAAAGAAAACACTGGTTAAGAGATTTCGTGCAGATTCGGATACTGTTGTGTGCAAATCTCTGTTAACACGTTTCCAGCGGCTGCAAAACAAACAGCCCAGCAATTTGCCGGGCCGTTCTTCATCGATCACAAAGTGAATTCTTCGATCTACGCCTGCTCCACCAACATGCGCACTTCCAAGCGCAATTCCTCACCGTTGCGGTCTACCGTAATGATATCCCCCGCGTGGAAATTCTCCGCCAGCAGGCCTTCTGCGAGCTCATTCTCAATCAAGTTTTGGATTACGCGCCGCAGGGGTCGCGCGCCATTATCGGGATCATAGCCTTGTTCTACCAACAATTCTTTGGCATCGCCGGTGACTTCCAGCGTAATCTCATGCTCGGTGAGGCGTGCCTGCAACTCAGCCAGTTGAATGTCTACGATACTTATGATGTCTTCTTTTAACAAGTGGCGGAAAACTACCACGCTGTCCACGCGATTCAGGAACTCAGGACGGAACGTCTTCTTGATCTCCGCCATCACGCGTTCCCGCATTTCCTTGTAAAACTGCCCCTCAGTGCGGAGATCTTCGGACTCCAGCCTGAAGCCAATCGCGGCGTCACGCTTAATCAGGTGCGCGCCAACATTCGAAGTCATGATGAGGATCGTGTTTCTGAAATCTACCGTGCGGCCCCTGCCGTCGGTTAGCCGCCCGTCTTCCATGATTTGGAGCAGCACGTTGAAGACATCCGGGTGGGCCTTTTCGATCTCGTCCAGGAGCACTACCGAGTAACTGCGCCGCCGCACCGCTTCGGTGAGTTGGCCGCCCTCTTCATAGCCCACGTAGCCGGGCGGAGCGCCGACCAATCGGGATATCGTATGCTTCTCCATATACTCCGACATATCAAGCCTTACCATGGCGTCGCTGCTGCCAAACATGAACTCTGCCAGTGCCCGAGCTAGGTACGTCTTGCCGGAACCCGTGGGCCCGACGAAGATGAAAGAGCCTATGGGTCGCTTCGGGTCCTTGAGACCGGCACGCGCGCGTCGCACCGCCTTGGATACGTTGCTGATGGCCTCTTCCTGGCTGACCACACTTCGGTGTAAGTTCTCCTCCATGTGGAGCAGTCGTTCAGATTCCTCTTGGGCGATGCGTGTCACCGGGATGCCCGTCCACATGGAGACCACGGTCGCCACGTCTTCTTTCGTGACATTCGGCCACTTCTCTTCTTCGTTCGGCCAGTCCGATTCGAGGCCTTCGATCTTCTTGCGCAGTTCCGATTCTTTCTCGCCAAGTCCAACCGCCTCGTCATACTGGCGGCTCTCAATGGCGTCTTCCTTCTCGCGCACGATCCCGTCGAGGTCCTTCACCGCGTTGCGCAGCGCATTGGAGGTGTTTGCCTGCTGGATACGAACGCGTGAAGCCGCTTCATCGATCAAGTCGATTGCTTTATCAGGCAAGAAGCGATCGGTCACGTAGCGACCCGACATCTCCGCAGCCACTTTGACGGCTTCATCGGTAATATGCGCCTTATGGTGCTCCTCATAGCGTTCTTTGACGCCCTGAAGCACCGCAATGGTCTCCTCAATGTCAAGTTCGCGCACGTGCACAGGTTGGAAGCGACGCTCTAGCGCAGCGTCACGCTCGATATACTTGCGGTATTCGTCCAGCGTGGTGGCGCCGATGCATTGCAATTCCCCCCGCGCCAAGGTGGGTTTGAGGATATTGGCGGCATCCACCGCACCTTCCGCTGCCCCGGCTCCCACAAGCGTATGCAGCTCATCGATAAAGAGCATGCAATCGCCAGAGCCACGGATCTCCTCGAGAATTTTCTTTAGCCGCTCTTCGAATTCGCCGCGATACTTCGTACCGGCCACCAATGCGCCGATATCCAAAGTAAGCAGCCGCTTCCCAAGCAAAGTTTCCGGTACGTCGCCGGCAATGACCCGCTGCGCCAGCCCTTCCACGATTGCCGTTTTGCCGACGCCCGGTTCTCCGATAAGGGCCGGATTGTTCTTGGTGCGGCGCGATAGTATCTGCACCACACGCTCGATTTCCTGCTCGCGACCGATAACCGGATCAAGCTTATCCCCACGCGCCGCGGCGGTGAGATCAATGCCCATCTGGTCGATCAATGGGGTGCGTGAGGTCGATTGGCGTCCGCTACTCTCCTGGGTGAGGCGTGAAGGTTGCTGGCTCACCGATTGGATAACCTTCTGCCGCACTTTTTCCAGGCTCACGCCCAGGCTTTCCAAGACGCCGGCCGCAATCCCTTCACCCTCACGGACCAGGCCGAGCAGCAGGTGCTCGGTGCCAATGTAGTTATGTCCCAGCCGACGCGCTTCCTCAACCGCAAGCTCGATGACCTTCTTCGCGCGGGGTGTCAGGCTGATCTCACCAACGTTGACGCGCTCGCCTCGACCGATGATGAACTCCACGGCGCTGCGCACCTTGGTTATGTCCACACCCATGTCGTAGAGGACTTTTGCCGCTATTCCCTCGCCCTCGCGCACAAGGCCCAACAACAGGTGCTCGGTGCCAATGTAGTTATGGTTGAAGCGGTTTGCTTCTTCCCGAGCAAGCATGAGAACTTGCTTCGCCCGTTCCGTATACTTGTCGTAGAGAGGACTCACAACTACTCTCCTTGGCTCACCGCTTGTCTAACCTGTTGCCGCATTCTTTGCAGATTCATGCCCACATCTTGCAAGATACTCGCTGCAATACCCTCACCCTCGCGTACGAGGCCAAGGAGCAAGTGCCCGGTGCCAACGTTGGCGTGTCCCAGCCGGCGCGCCTCTTCAGCCGCAAGCCCGAGTGCCTTCCGAGCGCCCGGCGTGAAGCCGATCTTGTCGCCTTCAACATGCTCCCCTCGTATAACCGCAAGCACCACGCTGCGCAATTTGGAGAGGTCCACACCCAGGCTTTCCAAGATGCCTACCGCAATTCCATCACCTTCACCGACCAGGCCGAGCAGAAAATGCTCCGTGTCAATATGCTCATGACCCAACCGACGGGCCTCCTCAACTGCCAGCTCGATTACCTTCTTTGCGCGCGGTGTCAGGCTGATGTCCCCTGCCTCCGCACCCTCGCCCCGACCAATGATAAACTCCACCGCACTGCGCGTTTTGGTGAGATCCACACCCATTTCGTGGAGGACTTTTGCCGCTATGCCCTCACCTTCGCGCACAAGCCCAAGCAGCAAGTGCTCGGTGCCGATGTAATTGTGGTCGAACCGGCCAGCCTCTTCCCGGGCAAGCATGAGAACCCGCTTTGCTCGTTCCGTAATCTTGTCGAACGGGGGACTCACGACAATTCTCCTCGGATCCACTGTCGCAGGCTACGGTACACGCTTCACGGCTTTGCGTCCGATCAGAAGGGCGGCCTGCCCGCTAGCTCTCCAAGTCTCCTTGCTCATCTTCAGATTCGACTTGCGCTGTATCTTCCTCCACTCCTGCTTGGTCCATCGCGGTAGCCAGCTTCTCTTCTAGGTCAATAGGAGACAACCGCATCCGGTGACGCTGCGGATCGGCACTGAGTACCCGGAATGTGAGCTCTTGCCCTTCTTCCAGAAAATCACGGCCTTCCGGAGACATCTCGGAATTGTGCGCCAATCCCTCAACACCGTCTTCGACACGCACGAACGCGCCAAACGGTGCTATCTTTATGATAACCCCAGGCACTTCTATGCCCACCGGATACCGCTCCTCGATTCCTTCCCAAGGATCTTTCTGCGTGCGCTTGATGGAAAGACCAATCTTTTTACTCTCGTGATCCAAGCTAAGGACACAGACCTCCACTCGTTCACCGACTCCCAGCACCTCACTTGGGTCTTCCACCCGGCTCCAGGAGATTTCAGAAATGTGAACCAAGCCGTCTGCGCCTCCCAAGTCCACGAAAGCGCCGAAGCTGCAGAGGTTACTGACTACGCCTTCCCGTGTCTGCCCAACTTCAAGCTCTGTAAGCAACTGCTCCCGTTGGTGAGCACGCATCTCACGCTCTGCTAGGCGCTCAGATAGGATCAGCCGATTGCGGCGGCGGTCTACTTCGATGATTTTTAACTTTAGCGAGCGGCCGATTAGCTCGGAGAGGCGGGCCAGCAGGTCTTCTTCGCTCGCGTCGCGGTTCGGCGGTCGTTCCAGCGAAACGAGTTGGGAACTTGGCACGAACCCACGCAGCCCGATATCCACGATGACGCCGCCTTTATTGGCGTCGATAACGGACGTCTCAAGGATTTCGCCGTTGTTGTAGCGCTCTTCGATCTCTCGCCAGGAGCGCTCTGCCATTGCCCGCCGAATGGAGAGCAAGGCATGTCCCTCCGCAGTCTCCGGGTTGACGACGTACACCAGCACCTTCTCACCAATGCTCATATCGACCGCTTCGTCCATCCGCGCTAGTTCCCTGCCGGAGACGATACCTTCTGCCTTGAGACCGATATCCACCATGATTTCGTCCGCGGCAGCCTGCACCACGACGCCCTCAACCACGTCACCGCGCCGCACCGTGCGAATGGAGCTCTCAATTGCCCCCATCAGGGACTCCATCGTCATTGGCTCTTCAGTCGTTGGTAATTCTTGCGTTAGTGATTCTTGCACTGGCTACCCTTAACCTTTTCACGCGTTACCTTATCCCACATAGCCACAATCCGGCTCATACAGTTTATGTGGCCTGGCACCATTATAGTCACTGTCAGCCGCAAAAGTAAAGAACGGCGCCCCCGCCTATCCGCGCCCATCACCCTTCTGGTATGCTGGGAATAGACAGCCGCTACCGAGGAGAACTGCACATGTCAATGAAGATGCTGCGGCAGATGCAGCAAAAGATGACGAAAATTCAGGAAGAACTAGGTCATGAGACGGTTGAGAGCACCGCGGGCGGCGGGGCAGTGAAGGTCGTGATGACCGGCCATCAAAAAGTGTACGCTATCGAGATTCTTCCCGATGTGCTCGAGTCTGCCGTAACGCCGGAGGGCGAGGTAGACGAAGAGGTCGTGGTCATGTTGCAGGACCTGCTGGTCGCCGCTGTCAATGATGCCGTGAGCAAGTCGCAAGAGCTTGCCAACCGCCGGCTTTCGGCTATCACTGGCGGCATGAATATCCCCGGTCTGACCTAGTCCCACCGTAATTCTCACCCAAGGAGTCAGCCTAGCGATGGCACGGATGAGCCTGCCCGCACCAGTAGCGCGGCTCATCGAGGAGCTATCCAGACTGCCCGGCATCGGCCCACGCACGGCGCAACGACTCGCGTTCTACCTCCTGCGCTCGTCACCGGACCTTGCCCGCAACCTCTCAACGGCTCTCGTAAACCTGCGTGACCAGACGGTATGGTGCTCTCGCTGCTTTAACCTCAGCGAGCGCGATCCTTGCCCTATCTGTCAAGACCCGGACCGCGAACAAGACCGAATCTGCGTCGTTGAGGAACCCCTTGATCTCCTGGCAATCGAACGCACCGGCCTCTATGCCGGTCTCTACCACGTTCTCCATGGTTCACTCTCGCCGCTGGAAGGCCGCAATGTGGAAGACGTAAAGATTGCCGAACTCGTTGAGCGGCTGCGGGCGCATCCGGTGGAGGAGTTGATCCTCGCGATGGACGCCGACCATGAGGGCGATACCACCGCAAGCTATGTGGCACAAGTTTCCGCCTCTTTCGCTACGCGCATCACACGCCTCGCGCGCGGCCTGCCAACCGGTGCAGACCTCGAATATGCTGACGAGAGCACCATTGCCAGCGCCTTGCAAGGGCGACAGGACAGCACGTAACCCATGCCCCGCCGCGATCCGAACCGCGTTTGGGAGTTTGTACGCCGCTACCGGGCGCTTGCCACTCGTTTCCCCGGATTTTCCTTGACCGAATTTGGCGAAGTGGAGCGTTTCGGCCTCCGTTTTCCGATATTCGCCGGCGCGGTAGGGCACGGCCCTCGGAGCGCCATTATCCTCGCCGGCACCCACGGCGATGAGATTGCCGGACCGCTTGCACTCCTTGAATTCTGGGAGAATGAAGCCAATCATGCTCTCACGCAGCACATCCGCTTCCTCTTCTTGCCCCTCATAAACCCCATCGGCTTTGCGCGGGGTATACGCGGCAACGGTGTGGTAGACCTCAACCGCCACTTCGAACGGCCCACGGCCCAACCCGAAAACGAAATCGTGCTGCGTTTCTTCCGCCGGCGGCAAGCAGAGCTTCTCATCTCCCTGCATGAAGACGTGTCCGCACAATGCTTCTACATGTATGAGAGCGGAGTTAGAGACCGGGCGCTGTTTGCGCAGATCGTCGCCGATGACGTCGCCCTGCTGGATGCATTGGAGTCGCAGGGGTACGCCGTGTGCGCGGGCGACCACGTGGACGGTAACTACAATCGCAGCGGGCTCGTGGTGTCCAACCCCGGAACCGCCCGCGCCAGCCGCTCCGGCGCTCTGGAACCGACGCTCCGACGGCACGGCGTCATTCGGCGTGTAGTGGGATTTGAGACACCGGGTCTGCTCCCTCTCACCGATCGTATCCAACAACAGCAGATTGCGCTTCACCACGTGCTGCGATCGTTCTTGGTGTAGACCACTTAATTGCTGATCCCGCCCCGGCAGCAGGTCCTGCTCGTCCCGGAAATTGGGTGAAGAATTCTACTGCGCGTAGCAGGGCAATTGTGCGTTCGAGGACTGGAATACTGAGGAAGTCGCGCACACGGAGCCGCGATAGTGGGGGTTCGTCGAAATCTTCACAGCAGCGCAGGGCATTTGCCGCAGTAGCAGGGCATTAGCTGCAGTAATCGGAATGCTTCGCCGCTACCCAATTCGTTTGATATCCGGGCGAAGCTCGGTAATTATGATTAAACAAAGAAGCGCCCTTCGAGGCGCTTCCAGGCAGGTTTCAGAGATATGTGCGCTAGCAAACATTGCTGGAGGCGACGAGCGGAATCGAACCGCTGTATAAGGGTTTTGCAGACCCTCGCCTTACCACTTGGCTACGTCGCCGCTCTGGATTTCGAAGAGAATTATCGCATCTCTTGCCAGCCTAAAGTATAGCCTTGGGAATACACCGAGTCAAAAGCGAAAACGTGCTATGCTGCCTGCTGGGGGTAGACACGCATCGTGCAAGATTGGTACCAACGACTCCAGTTCGACCGCCTCATAGTCCTCAGCGCGATTGCCACGGCAGGCGTCCTGCTCACGTTGCGCGCGACCATGCCACTGCTGGCAATTGCCGTCGTAGTCCTGCTCGGTGTCGTCACTGCGGCATTACGTCAAGTAGTTTCAGCCCGCGGCGATGCCTCCGGTTGGATGGTGGCGCCGCTCTTGCTCACGTTAGCCAGTTCCCTCTTTTGGCGAGCTATTCCCGACGAGCGCGCCACCCTGATTGGAAGCGCGCTGTTCGGCATCTTCTTTCTGTTCACGATCGTGGACTATCACCAGAATCGCTTTGGCCTTGCCACGCGATTCGCAACGTGGCCCAATCAAGCAATCGTCTACATCACCCTTTTCATGCTCTTCGCAACACTCAGTTCGTGGGGCCTGCATGTGGCATTGCAGTCCGCGCTCGTCGCGATTACTGCATTCGCTGCGAGCATATCTATTCTATTCCGCGAGGGTCTGCCACGGGCCGCCACCCAAACGTATAGCTTGTTGATTGCGTTGGTCGCGGGGGAAGTAACCTGGGCGCTCATCTACTGGCCTCTGCCGATGTTTCAACAGGCGCTCGCTCTCTTGCTGCACACGCACGTGGTGCTGGGGCTGGCACGCGCGCACCATGCCAAGAAACTCGGCTTCACGGCGGTCTTCGAATACGGAACCGTCGGCGCAATTGCAGCGGCGCTGCTCCTCTGGACGACTCTTAGCCCGCTAGGCTAATGCGCGGCCGTACCTCGCCCACTCGTACCCCGGCGGTATTGAAGACCACAGGCGAGTGTAACTCGCGCAGACGATCATGTTGACCGGGGCTGATGACGTTTAGCGCGTGCAAGAACTCCGGCACCAAGACAGGGTGCGCCCGCGCGTCGCCGTCCTCGATCTTGACTGCAATGCCCCAACCTTGGGACAAGGCGCCCGCGCAAAACAGGCCTTCAGCGCCGCTCTTTGACACCACGTTGTCGCCCGCCACGCGCATGAGGTTCGTGGTAAAGCCATTGGTGCCCGATACCATCTCCGGATAGGCACGCATCGCACGCGAAATCCGCATCGCCGCGGCCTCGCGCTCCGCCGCGAGCCCTACGGGATTGGCAAGCACTGCAAATGCCCGCGCGATATTCCGCAACGGAATCGCGAACACAGGCGCATTGCATCCGTCTACGGCAACGTAAACGTCATCCGGCAGCACGCCGGACACTTCCGCCAAGACACGGCGAAGACGGACCTGCGCCGGATGCTCCGGCGCCGTATATCCTTCAATCTGCCATCCGGCATGTTGGCAGAGCGCAAGCATGCTGGCATGTTTGCCTGAGCAATTATTATGGATCTTGCGCGGAAACTCCCCGGCACGGATCAGCGCCTCTGCGCTCGGCGCATGGGTCGGCGCATGCGTGCCACACGCGAGCGCTGCTTCGTCTAGTCCGATCTTCTGCAAGATACTCTGCACGGCGGACACGTGGTACGGCTCGCCAAAGTGGGATGCGCATGTCACCGCAACCTCTCGGTCGCTCAAGCCAAAGCGTTCCGCAGCGCCGCTCTCTACCATCGCCAGCGCTTGAATTGGTTTTGCCGACGAGCGGAGAAATGTCACGCGCTCCGGATCGCCGGCCGAGTAGTGTACGCTCCCTGCGGCATCCGCCACCACAGCATGCGCCCGATGCACGCTCTCAACGAGAGCGCCGCGCGTGACCTCGATCTGCAAGGAATCAGACATAAACCTCTCCCATCACCTTTCCAGCGGGTGCCAGCCTACTATAGAATAGCGGTAGCATGGCCAGGCTGTGCATGCCCGCAGTTTGGTCGTGCGCGGACAATTCTTATCCGTGACTATACGTGACATCTCCTTAGTATGCTAGAGGAGGCCGCAACCATGGATCGTCTCAATATCGCTCTCGTCGGCGCCGGACGACGGGGCGCAGGCGCGCACGCTCCGGTTATCAGCGCGCTGGACGACGTGTTTAACTTCGTTGCCGTATGCGACGCCACGGAGGAACGGGCACAGGAGGTCGCGGCCCGCTATGGCTGTAAAGCCTATACCTCAGCACGCGACCTCATCAAGCACGAAACACTCGACATTGCCGACATTGTCGTGCCTGGGAACGCGCACCACGCGCTAAGCTGTTTCTTTTCCACACACGGCATTCACCAAATCGTGGAGACTGCCATCGCGGTCACGTTGCCCTTGGCCGATCTCATGATCGAGACTGCCCGGCAGCATCGTGTGAAGCTGGAAGTGGCGGAGAATTACTATCGCCAGCCACTCATGCGTTTGAGGCAGGCGGTCATCGACTCCGGCGCCATCGGCGATGTCAGCCGCATCTACCGCATCTTCGAGGAGGGCGGTTATCACGGCATGAGCCTCTTGCGTATCTGGGCCGGCGCAGACCCTACGGCAATCATGGGCGTCTCCCACACTAGCCCTATCGTCCCTATCAAAGACCGTATGCTGCGACACCAAGAGAGCGAGAAGCTATCGATTGGAGTCATCGACTTTGCCAACGGGGTAACGGCGCTCTCCGCGTATTCCAACGTCATACACGCGCGGTCGCTCGGCCGCGGCGCGTTTCGCTGCTCGCAAATTGACGGCACCCACGGCACTATCGTGGGTGATGAAGTCCATACCGTGCCTGCTGACGAACTGCTCACCGGCGCCCAAAGCTCTCCGGTGCTGCCGCAGCGCATAACCAGTGAACGGGACGGCATCGAAGTCCTGGAACGCCTCGAAGTAACGCTTCCCGACCGGCGCATCGCCTGGGAAAACCCCTTCCGCCGATATCCCTTAACCGAGAACCAGGTGCAGGTAGCCGACGAATTGCTCAGTATCGCTACGGCGGTGCGCGAGGATGCTGAGCCGGCGTATGGCGCGCCTGCCGCGCGCCTCGACCAGGAGATGGACATCGCAATGCTGGAATCCGGCGGCAAGGATCGCACAACGATTCCCTTGCCACTGCGGCAGCCAACGCAGCACGAAGAGCGCCTCCATGAAAGCTTCATGGAAAAGTATGCCTGCGAGCCAACGGACGTAGATAAGCTCGTGGACACGTTCTTTCCCCGTGGCTAAGCCGAGGCTGCAGACTCTAAAGCAAGGGTCGCACGTCATAATAAACATCATCAGGCCTACGCATAGAGCGTGAAAGGAAGTTGCTATGAAACAGCCGGTAGTGATTTCGTGGGACGAAGCACGTAAACGCGTACACGAGCGCGGCTTCTCCCTGCCCTTCGTAGGCGAGCAAGCCGGCGCGGAGGTGCTGCAGCTCCATCTCTCGTCAATCAACCCGGGCGAGGCAGCGCACCCACCGCACGAGCACGGCGGCGAAGAGATCATGTTTCTCATATCCGGCAGCGGTATGGCAACGCTCGGGGAGGACGAACACCCCATGGAGGCGATGGCCGCGCTCTTTGCGCCCGAGGGTACCCGCCACGGTTTGCGCAATAGCGGTGACGTGCCGATCACCTATCTGGTTATTCGCACAGCAGAATAGCGCTGCGCTTACGACCGCGTACCGTGAGACTGGGCCGAGCGGAGCTTTGGTTTGCTCCTTGATCTGCTGCAATTACCCGTGACGTCCAAGAAAGTGGATACGTGCTTTTTCGCATTCGCGGGGAAGAAGCAAATGCTCCGCCGCAATTACACACTTGGCCTCGTCGCCCTAACTGTGCCGGTTGCTTGTCATTCCAATCCGAGAGAGAAATCTAGAGCGCTCTACTAACATTGCGGTGCACCTTCCGTCATGACGGAGCATGTTCCGCGTTTCATTTTACTCGCTCCGCTACACTCCAACCGGAATGAAAAGAGCCCGTCCCGTGCGCCGTATACGCCTAGAAGCGACCACACCAAGAGTCGGCCGCCCACGCTGTCGCACGCCGATCCGCCCGCCAAGGCATTCAAGCCGAACGTTGCGCGTTAGGGGATTGAATTTGCCAAACAAGACGCACCTCTGAGCAACACGGCAGCTCAAATCGCTTTGACCGTGGAATCAGCGGAATGCTATAGTAAAATCAGATTAAAGATAGAAGGATACTTCTGGATGCCCAAGAGAACATACCAACCCAAAGTGCGGCGCCGGCTGCGAAGACATGGATTTCGCGCGCGCATGTCTACGCGCGCGGGACGACGGATACTCAAGAACCGACGCGAAAAGCAGCGCACGCAGCTCACCGTTTGAGCCTGTGCGGCCTGTTTAATCCTTTCCGTTTAATGCGCGTGAGTCTCTCGCGCCCCACGCGGGAGGACTTAAGCGATAATTGATGATATCTTTCGCCGTAGCGCAGCCATTGCCGCAGCGGAGCCGTTGCCGTAGCAAAAGCCGTTGCCGTAGCAAAGCTGCTGCATGAGGATTGAACCAAACGGAGAAGATAAAGAAACAACGGGACTTTGCTGCCGTATTGGCAGAGGGCAAAGCGCGGTCGCCGTCTTCGACGAAGTCGGCGTCTTCGATGAAATCGACGCACACCGTAAGACTAATCGTCAAACCAAACCAACTCACGCTCAGCCGATGTGGTTTCATTACGTCTAAGCGTGTTGGCAATGCTGTAACCCGAAACCGCGTCCGTCGGCGCTTGCGTGAGTCTATGCGCACGCATTATCCACACGTCCGACCGGGAATGGATCTCATCTTCATTGCTCGGCGGGGCGCCGCCCAAGCCTCCTTCTGGGAACTCAATCGACACGTATGCGCGGTGCTCAGGCGTGCGCTCCTGCTGCCCCCGGATTACAGGCCGCATGAACCGTAGGGTATACTGGCACAGTCTCGCATGAGGTTGAAGCGGAAAGAATACGACACGTGTCCTTCAGCAGCGTGGTAGCACTGCGGCTCATTCAGGCATATCGGCTGGCAATTTCGCCGCTGTTTCCCCCTAGCTGCCGCTACGCACCCACGTGCTCCGAGTACTGTTACGACGCAATTGCAGAGCACGGGCTGCTGCGGGGCGGCTGGCTCGGCATCAGGCGCATCGCGCGGTGCCATCCGTTTCATCCCGGCGGCGTCGATCCGGTGCCCGAAATCGCAACGAGGAAGGCCGTGGCGGGCAGCCGCACGCAGCGGACGTAGCAAGAGCCAAGGGAAACCGGCCCGCAAGGCCGCGCCCGCGGACAGTAAGCACAAATCGTGAATTGCGCCAATCGGGCGGCGACGAAACAAGACCGGGAAGCACGGCGAATTTAGGGGAAAAAACCTTCAGTGGAACTCTTTAGCACACTTTGGAACGACATCCTCGTCGGCGGCTTGCAGAGCGGGCTGCTCAAACTCAACGACCTCACCGGCAGCTTCGGCGTTGCCATTATCCTCTTTACCATTATCGTTCGCCTTGTGCTCTTCCCCCTCAGTGTCACTAGTCTCCGCTCTTCGCGCCGCATGCAGTTGCTATCGCCCCGCCTCAAGGAACTACAGAAAAAACATAAGGGCGACCGTCAAGCCATGGCGCAGGCGCAGATGGAGCTCTATAAGCTGCACGGGGTCAATCCGCTGATGGGGTGCCTACCGCAATTGGCGCAACTCCCCGTCCTCTTTGCGCTCTACTGGGCCATCATCAACGTAACGAGAGACAGCGGCAGCCTGGAAATGGCATTCCTTTGGATCGATGATCTGGGCCAGCCGGACGTCTGGTTGCCGCCGGGCATCGAGTTGCCCTTCGGCCTGCCCGGGTTGCCCGGTGTGCTGGCACTCACCGCAGGCGCCACCCAGTGGGTCGTGCAGCGCATGATGATGAACCGAATGGTGACCGACCCGCAGCAGCAGATGATCCAGAACGTAATGCAGTTCATGCCCGTCATGATCGTCTTCTTCGCCATGCAATTCCCCGCGGGACTTGCTCTATACTGGGTGGTATCGAACACCTTCAGCATCGGCCAGCAATTCGTGATCATGCGGGACAAGAGCCTAAACGTACTGGCAACTGCGCAGGCGACGGTGACCGCTAACAATACCAGCGAGAAGAGCGATGCGACCCAAGCACCTTCCAAGCCGCCGGCTACCGTCGCGAGAAAGCAATCCGAGACACCTCAGATTCCGGCGAAGCCTCAAGAGGAGCAGACCGCAGAGCGCCCCAGCGGACTCTTCGGTGGGTTATCATTTGGTGGAGTGAGCCGCTCGGCAATACCTGATCTTACTGAGACGACAATGCAGGAACTCGGCCTGGATGACGCAGACGACCAGGGCAACGGCGCTGCAGCTAAAGCGCCCAACACTGGCAAATCAAGGTCGCGCAAGAGGGAGAATAAAAAAGGTGGCGGAAAGCGTTGAAGCAACCGGCAAGACCGTCGAAGATGCAATACAAGACGCCCTTGAGCAACTTGGGGCTTCTCGTGATGCCGTAACTGTTCGAGTCCTCAGCGCAGGCACCGGGGGGTTATTCGGTATTGGCGCAGAGGAATCCCGGGTCCTGGTGGAGCTGAAACCGGAAGGCCCTGCTGAAGAGACCGATGAAGGTGGTTCGCCTGAAGAACCGGCCGCCCCCGAGCCGCCGGCGAAATCTCAGGATTTGCCGCTCTCTGAGGAACAACTGAATGATGCTTCAGAGCTCCTTCGCGAGTTCTTCCACCATCTCGGCAGTACGGTCACAATCGAAGTGACCGGCACCGAACCCCTCCGCCTTGACGTTTCCGGCGAGGGCACCGACGCTTTCATTGGTAAACGCGGGACTACGCTGCGCTCAATTCAATTCCTCTACAACCTGATGCTGACGAAACAGCTTGGCGAGCATGATCTCGTGGTCGTAGACATCGGCGGCTACCGCCAGCGTCGTGAGGAATTGCTGATCGGTATGGCGCGCCGGCTGGCCGACCTCGTCCGCGAGAACGGCAAAGCCATCACATTGGAAGCAATGCCGCCTCACGAACGACGCATCATCCATATCACCCTGGCTGAGGACGACGCCATTGAAACCCACTCCACCGGAACCGGCGACGAACGCCGTGTTGTGATTGAATTCAAGCCGTCAGAGGCCGAGGCGGAGGCGTAGCTGCCGGTAACCTGCGGCAGGGAATGTGGGGGCTACCCTCGTAGCCCGACTGCCTTATGCCTGGCGTGCGTAGTTTGCTGACCTGCGCTACGAGAAAAAGGCGCAGACGCGCTGCCGCGTCACGTTGCCCGGCTTGATCGGCAAATGGCAATTCACCCATCGAGCAGCTCGTACGCGCTATTTACTTCAACTCCGAATCGCTCAGCCGCACGTGCGCATCGCCGGCCGCAAAGCGCCGCACCTGCCCGTCGTCGGTATGCACGCAGAGGTACCCGTCGCGGTCTTGGTCTACAACGGTTCCGTCATAGTCTCTCCTACCAACGCTAACCCGCACCTCTTGCCCGATCAAGCACGAACCGGCACGCCAGGCCTGCCACACCTCGTCCGGCGCCGCCAGCCACCGACCATACCACTGCTCGAACGACCTGAGGCTCGCGATAAGCAACGCCTCGCGGGAAACCGGGCGTCCCAGTTGATCCGCGACCGTGGTGAGCGGTTGGTCGAGTGAGAGGGCTGTACCGGCAAAATTCACGTTTATGCCTGCCCCGACCACCACGCCGTGGTTCGTGGCTTCGGCCAGCAAGCCGCCGAGCTTTCTGCCCTGCACCACCAAGTCGTTCGGCCACTTAATCGCGGCGCGCAAGCATGTTACTTCCTCTATGGCTTCTTGCAAGGCCACCGCCAGCGGCCACATGACGTGCGGCCACCGTTCGGGAGCCAAGGTCGGCCGCAATAGTATAGAAAAAAGAAGGCTGCTGCATGGCGGCGCGAGCCATGAACGGCCTTGTCTGCCCCGACCGGCAGTCTGGGCATCGGCCACCACAACCACGCCTGGGTCGGAGCCTGCACGTGCCAGCGCATGGCAGACCTCCATGGTGGAATCGACTGCCGTCCGATAGACCACGCGCCGGCCGATTTGTTGCTGGCGCACGGCCTGGGCAACGTCCCACCAACACAGCGGCTCTTGCTTCAACTCCATTAAAGGGCTCACTTGCCGGAAACTACTTCAAACTCAGCGCCCGGGTGCCTATGCCCCAGTGCGAATTCTGCACAATCCCGAACGGAAGCAATGGTTCCTCTCTCCCTAGTGGGAGACCAATGCATAACCCGAGTGGAGGCGCAGAGTCCCTCTCTCCATATGAGGGAGAGGGCCGGGGCGAGGGTGCTTTTTCTCAACTTTAGCCTCATCCCAGCGGTTATCGAAGTCGCGCAACCACTTGCGTTGGCAACCGGCAATTACGGCGCGCCATAGGCGTCCGCCATGCTCCCCACGAGCGCGGCTCAAGCGGCAAACCGCCCCATGCTATAGTGAAAGTCATGATTGAACACAGCACGGCGCTCTCCAACCAATTCCAACTACACCAACACGTCACGGCGCAGAGATGGCGCGTGCTCGGCTTCTCCGGCGTGCTCGCCGTGCTCCTCGTGGCGTGGTTCTTGCCTCCCTTGTGGGCGCTCATCAGCATAGGAGCAGCCGCCGGGGCGTTAGCCGTCTTTGCCCATCCCGCCGTCGGCGTTGGGATGCTGCTCCTTACTGTCCCCTTTGGCAGCGTGCGCACCATCAGCCTGCCGGACAACGTAGACATTACCGTAAACGAGCCGTTAGTTTTGCTTATCGGCCTTTCCTGGCTCGCGGGCATGCTCGCGGGACGCTGGCGCGCGCCCTCACTGCCGTCGCTGACGATACCTATCACTATCGTACTCATCCCAATGGTTCTTTCTGCGCTCTCTGCGGAGAGTCTGCTGCTAAGCCTCAAAGAGATCAGCAAGTGGTCTGAGCTATTCGTGATCTACGTCGTCACTGCCACCACCGTGCGCAACCGCCGCGTATTCACCACGCTGGTGGTAATACTGTTGTTGGCAGCGCTGGCCGAGGTAGGCATCGGCCTGTTCCAAGTAGCGTTCCGCATCGGACCGCCGCACTTTCTCGCCGGAGGCATTCTCATGCGGGCCCACGGCACCTTCGAACAACCTAACCCGTTCGGAGGCTACCTTGCTCTCATGTTGCCCATCGCGCTAGCCATCGCGCTTGCCGCGCCTCGGCCCGGCCTACGATTGCTTGGCTGGGGCGTTAGCCTGGCGTTCGCATTCGGTATTCTGGCTAGCCTTTCACGCGGCGCTTGGCTTGGGACGTTGGCGGCGCTCAGCGTCGTCTGGCTCCTCGAAAGCCAACGCAACCGGCTGCGCGCCATTGCATTGGCATACGGCGGCTTGACGGCAACCCTGCTCGCCCTTGTCCTTGGGATTCTGCCGGAAGCCATACTGGCGCGTTTCACGGACCTATTCGTATACGGCTCACGCTTGGTGCAAGAGTTGCGCGCCGGCCCAAATGCCGATAACTGGGCCATTCTGGAGAGAGTTTCGCAGTGGTATGCCGGCTGGCAGATGTTCGCCAACAACCCCATCCTCGGCGTAGGCATCGGCAACTATCCCAAGGCATATGTAACCTACGCCCTACCCGGTTGGCCGACCGGCGTCGGCCACGCTCACAACTACTACCTCAATCTGGCGGCAGAAGGCGGCTTGCTGACCTTCGTCGCCTTTCTGTTTTTCCTGGGCATTGCCTGGCGGTTAGCCGCGAGCACGTGGCGGCGCGCGCCGGACACCTGGGGGCGCATACTCGCGTTGGGACTAATGGGCAGCCTGGCCGCCTTCTCCGCGCATAGCCTCGTTGACAGTCTCTTCGTGCATAGCATCGGCGTCCTGCTGGGGATACTCCTTGGGCTCCTCTCCGCATTGGGAGCTACACCACACCAGCGGAATGCCGCCAGCCAGGGCCAATCTGACGGAATTGTAGGTGTCAGGTAATTCGTTGACAGATTTTCAATAAAGAGAAGATAAGCGACGCGTCGTGCATGCCTTGTACACATGTCATTCCGAACGGAGCGCAGCGCAGAGAGGAATCTAAAGTGCTGAGCCTATTGGACTAGGTGCGACATGGACTCCAGATTCCGCGTCTTTGACGAAGTCAGCGAACACTGTTCGACGCTGCGCTCGGAATGACATAACCGGTCAACGCTGCCTGGTGGAAAGCGATTTTGTCAACGAATTACTCAACATTTACAGGAATGACGTTTCACGGCAGCAGGGTTTGAGGACACTGCAAAGAGGCCGCGGCACGTGTGCCGTAACGGCCTACCGATACCACGCGCGATCCAGGCGATACTAGAACGAGAGCACTTAAGGCGCCTACAGCGGTGCCGCCCGGCAACGGGATTCGTACTGCTTACGCTTCTCTGTTATGTCAATTAGCTGCGTAGCCGCTCCAGCGCCGTGCGAGCCTGTTCGAGCATCTGATTCGAGGCGGGAATAGAAAGCACACGGGAGAAGTCCTCTATCGCCTTCTCTTTCTCCCCAAGCTTTTCATATATCTCACCGCGTTGTAGGAAGGCCTGCGCCAGTCCGGGATCCATTTCCACGGCTCGGTCGAGGTCTCGCAGCGCCTGCGTCGTATTTTCCTGAGCGGCGAGAATGGCCGCGCGCGTTATGAGATAGCGCGGGTCGTCCCGCGCCAAGTCTATGGCACGATTCGCGTCATCGAGCGCCCGCGCAAGCTCGCCCATCGCACGATATACGTCGGCGCGAGCAGCATACGGTTCCGGATTCTGCGGGGTTATGTTTAACGCCTGCTTCAGATCTACCAGCGCCTCGTCATAGCGCTCCAATTCCTGGAAGATGCCCGCGCGCGCGACGTAGGGCTGGGGCTGATCCGGCGCCAACTCGACAGTCTTGCTCAGGTCGGCGAGCGCGGCCTCCAGGTTGCCCTCCACTTGCTGCACCAGGCCCCGCACATAGAATGCCTCAGCATATTCACCATTGATCTCAACCGCTTTGCTCAAGTCGTTAATAGCGCCCTGGTAGTCATTGCGTGTCAAGCGCAGGCTAGCGCGGCGGAAGTAAAGCTCCGCCTCATTGGGACGAAGCTGAATTGCCGTACCGACGTCAGCCATCGCCTCGTCCAGGCGGTTCTGCGCATAGTAGATCGAAGCGCGCGCCAGATAGGCTTCAACAAAGCTCGGATCGAGTTCTAAAAGCCGCGTGAGGTCTTCGAGCGCGCCCTGCAAGTTTCCTATGTTGAGGAAGATTCCGGCCCGAAAGAAGATGTGACCGGCATCTTCGGGATCGCGTTCAATTGAGCGGTCCATGTCCCGCAGCGCACTGGCGATATCACCGCTCTGCGCGTGCACGATGGCACGTTGATGGTAGGCGTGGGAGCTATCCGAGTACTTATCGACGGCCTCGTTGTAGATGTCCATCGCTGATTCCAGGTCGCCCTTTTGCACGGCTTCCTGTCCGCGATCCAACAGCTCTTGGAGACCGGCTTCGTCGCCCGACGATAGAAACGGGATGCTCGGCGTGCACGCGCTGAGCGCCACCGTCAACAGCACACCGGCCAGAATATACCGCGACCACCTCCATACACCCATTACTCTTCACGCTCGCTTTCCAATATCGGCTTACTTTAGATTCATTCTACCACCCACGCCGTCCTTGCGGTGGCGGTGCGCCCGCGAGGCGAAGCGGCTGTATAGTGTGCCAACTCTTGCCACGAACTTTGGTTCGCAGTGCCTTGGGAGGTCTTGCCACGACCCGGGTCGGACGCGCAACACTCCCTCTCCATCGAGGGAGAGGGCTGGGGTGAGGGTGGACTCTGCTTCACTTCTACCAGTCCACCTGCTACACCATGCTACATAGAAAGACCCTCCTGAAGAGTGTACCCGACAGAAGAATCCGTTCATCTTTCGACAAGCTCAAGACGAACGGATCGTTCCGTCTACCACAAACTGTACGTGTGTCCGACAAGCGTGCCCGCCCATCCTTCGACAAGCTCAAGACGAACGGATTGAAAGCTCTATGCAAACTATACATGTGTCTTAATGACGTGCCGCCCGTCATTCGACACGCTCAGGACGAACGGATCGGCACGTTCACCACGAACGATGCAATCGTGCGCTCGTTTGTAGACCGTTTGCGCCTGACACGCCTTATTGGTAATGCTCTCGTCTCTCCCAATCAACCGCTAACCGGATTGCGCAACGTCCCGAGCCGCTCGATGGTGGCCTCGATTACGTCGCCGTCCTCGAGCGAAGTGCCTGCCGCCGCCCCGACGCCTGCGGGCGTGCCTGTGGAGATCACGTCGCCGGGTTCCAGGGTGACGATGCGCGTGATCCACTCGACCAACTCAAAGCAGTTGAAGATCATCTGGCCGGTATTGCCACGCTGCCGTTCCACGCCGTTGACGCTGAGCGACATGGCGAGATTGTGAGGATCGGGAATCTCGTCCGCCGTCACGAGGGCCGGACCCATGGGGCCGTGGGTGTCGAACCACTTGCCGTTCAGCCAGTCGAAGTAGTCGTCCATCTCGCGCTCTTCGCGCTCCCAAGGCAGACTGAGATCGCGGGAGGAAATGTCGTTGAAGATCGTGTAACCGGCAATGTGTTTTGGCGCGTCCGCGGCGGCAATGTCACGGCCCGACTTGCCGATGACGATGGCAAGCTCGAGTTCCCAGTCCACGTTGGCAGTCATTTCCCACAACCGCACCGGCTGATCCTGTCCCACGAGCACCGAGTTTGGCTTCCAAAAGTAGCGGGGCGTCTGGTGCGCCTTTTCCGGCGGCTCGTCGCCGCCTTCGCGAATGTGATCGGCGAAGTTGCCGGCCAAGCAAAGCACCTTGTCCGGCCGCGGAATCGGCGGCAACAAACTCACATCCCCGGCACCGTGGGCAAACGGCGCGCCGCCGCCTTGCTCCCGCGCAAACCCCAGTACGCGGCGCGCTTGCGCCAAGCCAACGTCGCCCAATTCCAGCAATTCCTTCACGCCGTTAGGCAGTTTTGCACCAACCGCACCGGCCTGTGACGTAAATGCGTCAGCCGCATCCTGCAGGTCGTATACGTGGTCTCCATCCAGCAGACCCGCCCGCGGTCCGCTATCCTGCGCGTAAGTTACAAGCTTCATGAATCTCTCCTTGCCGTGTGTGAGCCTAGAACTCAGTCTCGTGTGAACCCTAGCAATTCCGTTCCCAATGGCAGAGGTGTCAGGCCCCAACCAACCCTACCCTATACCATACAGAGGCTAGCGGCACCGCGCACCTGGCTGACGGTTTCGCGCCGCTCCGACCCTTACCCTAACTTTGTGCCCTGTCTACACGCCCAGTATACTGACAGCAAAGCTTATGAGAGGGTAAAACGAGAGTGAGGTGATGAGACCGTGACTCCAATCCGCTGCGCCGTGCTCGGCACCGGCCATTCGCATGCGCTGGGCAAGCTCAACGTGTTGCGCAACTTTCCTGAGTGGGAACTGGTAGGCGTGTGCGAACCGGACGCTGCCTGGCGTCAGCAGCGGCAGCAGGAGGCCAACTGGCAGGGCTTACGTTGGCTCGAAGAATCAGAAGTCTTTGACGACCCAACTATTCAGATGATTGCGGTCGAGAGCGAAGTACCCCAGTTGCTGCCTTTGGGTCAGAAAGCCATCGATGCCGGTAAGCACATTCATTTCGACAAGCCGGCGGGCACGGACCTCGCCGTCTGGCGGGCGTTGCTCGCGAAGGCCGAGCAGCAAGACCTTATCATCCAGATGGGGTATATGTTCCGCTACAATCCCGGCTTCGACCTCGTGCGCCAGGCGGTGCGGGAAGGCTGGCTAGGCGACGTTCACTATGTGCGCGGCGGCATCAATTCCGCGAGCGATCCCGCCACCAGAGAACGGCTGCAACACTATCCCGGCGGCATCATGCTCGAACTGGGTTGCCACCTGATCGACATGATTACGCTAATCATGGGCCGACCGGAGAAGGTCACTCCCTTCTTACGCCAGGACGGGCAGTATGACGTTAAAATGTCGGACAACACCGTTGCCGTGATGGAGTACGCGCAGGCGGTAGGCATTATCGAGAGCTCGCTCCTGGAGATGGGCTCGCAGGACCGACGGCACTTCGCCGTCTGCGGCAGTCAGGGCAGCATCGTCCTGACGCCCTTGGAACCACCGGCAGGTCGCCTCTTCCTCAATGAACCGCGCGGCGGCTACGAGGCCGGCTGGCAGGACGTCCCATTTGAAAACATCCCTCGCTACGAGCGTGACCTGGTGGAACTCGCCGCCTGCATCCGCGGCGAGATGGAGTTTCCCTACACCAAAGAGCACGATTTCATCACGCAGGAGACGGTCCTGCGGGCCTGCGGTGCGGCGGACTAAACAGCGTAGCGATTTCCGCAAACGGCTAGCCTGAATAGATCGGCCCACATGCGCCTAAACCTGACGCCCATCTACCGGCCTGTGCCTCCTTTTCCGTTCGTGCTGAGCCTGTCGAAGTATGAACGGAAGGGAAACGTGTGTTGAACCGCAGTGACAGCATGGTGAACCTTCCGTGGAAGAGTCGCTGCGCTCCCGCAGGAGGGCAAGGTAAGTTGGCATATCTGTAGTGAGGAACAACAATCACATAAGACAATTTACATTACTCAACACCCATCTAGTCAAGGAGTTTCCCATGAGCGATGCACCCGACATTAGCGTTGATATCACACCCTGGAAGTACGACGCCCAGTTCGTCTACTCCATGACCTACGACGAAGGCACCCTCGACGCCATCGTGAACTCTTTTCCGATTCACGAGGAGCACGACATTCCGGGACACGTCTGCACCGTGAGCGGGCACCTGGGTCAGCAGCGCTTGGTGCGCGGCACCTCGATGCGCGAAGTGTTCTACATGAACCCGGAACAACTGCGCTTTCTGATCGACAAGGGATGGACCATCAGCAGCCACTCCCATACGCATGTGCCGACGGGCCAAGACGGCATCGACCTCGATCTGGAAGTGCGCCTGAGCAAGTGGGAACTGGAGAAGGCGACCGGCCAGCCGGTAAGACTCTTTGCTTACTGGGGCAACCTGCGCATCGCCGACAAGATACTACCCGTGGCCAAGGAAGCCGGGTATCAAGGTATTCTCAGTATCGGCTACCCGTTCAATACGTCCGACTACGACGAGTGGGCAATCATGCGCGGCACCATTGGTCGCGATTTGGAAAGATGGCTCCAAGAGCCGTCAGCCTCCCTCTACCACCACACCCGCGACGCCTTCCCGGGTGAATTGCGGCAGGAGACCACCCGCGGCCTGTGGCTTGTAGACATTTCGCACATCGTTGTAGACCGCCTGCCCAAGGCCAACGGACCGGGCCTTTGGAACCGCTGCATGACGCCGTCAATCCTGGACGCGCGCCTCCGTGAAGTGCGGGCGCTGTGGGGCAACGATCTGTGGGCAACGGTACCCGAAGAGGTGGTCGAATACACACTGCTGCGCCGCGCCGCCGCAGTGACAGTTACGTCCAATGGCGCAGACCGCGCCACGTGCACCGTAAACCTAAATGGCCTGCGGGACGACGTAACCGCTCGCGAACTCACCTTCCGCGCAGACACCCCCTGGCGCAACGCCACGGTCAACGGCGGCGCAATTTCCGCCCAGATGAAAGACGGCACATTGGTCTGGACCGCGACGGTCAAGGACGGCACGAAGTTTGTGCTCAGCGCGGGCTAGGCTGCAATTTGCTGCCTCGGAAACGTCTGTAATTGCCTCACGCAGAAGCAGCAAAGTCGCAGCGGGAAAGTCCGTCATTCCCGCGAAAGCGGGAAGGTGGATTCACATTTCAAGTGCAACGTTTGTTTGAGGAATACTTCGGCTGGGGTTTGATAGTCAAGGCACTTGCGCGGGGTGTGATTGTAGGCTTGGATAAGTTGCGCAAAGCGCTCTGCGGACATCTCCGCCAGGTCGGTCTTGCGCGGCAGCATGCGCCGCATGCGTCCGATAGCGTTCTCGATCCCTCCTTTCTGCCAGGGCGCGTGGGTATCGCAGAAGAAGGTCTGGATGCCCAAGTCATGGAGGCGGTAATGGCGCGCGAACTCGGTGCCGTTGTCGAAGGTGACGGTCTGTCGCCACGCTTCAGGCAAGACCGCGAGCAGATCGTACATGGTGCTGGCGATGGGGTCTGCCGCCTTGCCGGGCTGGCGCGCAGCGATGAGCAAGCGCGAGTGGCGCTCGTGCAGGGCGAGCACCGCGTGGCCGCCTCTGCCAAAGAGCATCAGGTCAGCCTCCCAGTGGCCGGGGGTTTGGCGGTCGGCCGCCGCCTGGGGACGTTCCGCCAGTGGACGGCGCTTGGCAATGAAGGAGGCCGGACTGCGCCCACTGCGCCGATGGGGTCGCCGTTGCGCCTTGCCTCGCGGCAGGTAGTGCCGCCAACTATAGTCCTTGGTGCGCGCCACCTGTCCGTATATGAAGCGATAGATGGTCTCGTGGGAGATGGCCGGTGCTCCCGCTTTCTGCGCCATGTGTCCCGCCACCTGCTCCGGCGACCAGCCGCATTGCAAGTACTCCAGCACGGTCTTGCGCAACGCAGCATCCCGCTCCAACTTGCCGCCAACCCAGCGCCGCGCCCACGCCTGTTCAGCGGCATACGTCGCTCTGTAGCCCTGCGTACGAGACCCATTCCGTTTCACCTCCCGCATAATGGTCGATGGCGCGCGATCCAGAGCTGCAGCAATTTGCCGGTACGAGTGCCCCGCGGTGTGAAGTCGGGCCACTTCACACCGCTCTTCAATGGAAAGTTGACGATAGTGTGTTCCCATGGCAACACCTTAGCATGGTGTTGCACTTCGTTTG